>NZ_CP154858.1:2900000-3444746 GCF_041153465.1 Thermohahella caldifontis | reverse complement strand
TGTTGGGAGCAAATAAACTGTCCGGACTTGTAGCACGTGATTTGTCCGGTTTCATGATCACCAAGGAGGTGAGCCATGAGACGGACAGAACTGCTACAGGAGATCCGGAAAATGCGATTCGAAGAAGCCTATACGGGATGGACCGAGAAACGGCTGACCCAGGAAGAGGCGGCGCGGCTGCTGGGGGTCTGTGAGCGGACCTTCCGGCGCTATATCGACCGCTACGAGGAGGAGGGCCTCGACGGCCTGATCGACAAGCGCCTGAGTCAGGTTTCCCACCGCAAGGCCCCGGTGGATGAGGTTCTACGCCTCGAGGCGCTCTACAAGGAGCGCTACGACGGCTGGAACATCAAACACTTCTACAGCTTCTACCGCGACCGTCACGGCGGCACACGCAGCTATACCTGGGTACGGAACACCTTGCAGAAGGCAGGCCTGGTCAAGAAGGCACCGGCTCGGGGTAAGCATCGTCGACGCCGCGAGCGGGCGCCCATGGTCGGCATGATGCTCCACCAGGATGGCTCCACCCACGAATGGGTTCCCGGCCACCACTGGGATCTGATCATCACCTTCGATGACGCCACCTCTGAGCACTACTCCATGTTCTTCGTCGAGGAGGAAGGCACGGCTTCGAGCTTCCAGGCCATGCGAGAGGTCATCACCGATCACGGCCTTCCCTCGAGCCTCTATACCGACCGGGGCAGTCACTACTGGCACACCCCCAAGGCCGGCGGCAAGGTCGACAAGTCCAACCTCACCCAGTTCGGCAGGGCCATGGCCCAGCTCGGGGTCGAGATGATCCCCGCCTATTCCCCCGAGGCCCGGGGCCGCTGTGAGCGCCAGTTCGCCACCCATCAGGGACGCCTGCCCAAGGAACTTGCAGCCCAGGGCATTACCACCATGGCGGCGGCCAACCGCTACCTTCGGGAGCACTACCTGCCGGCCTTCAACCGGGAGTTCTGCGTCAAACCCGCCGTCGAGGGCAGCGCCTTCGTGCCTTTCATCGGCCCTGGACTGGACGACATCCTGTGTGAGCAGTACGAACGCACCGTGAACAAGGACAACTGCGTCTCGTTCGAGGGACTCAAGCTGCAGATCCCTGCCGACCGCTATCGGCGCCATTACGTCAAGGCCAAGGTTCGGGTACACCGTTATCCTGATCGCTCCCTGGCGATCTTCCACGGCCCCAGAAGACTGGCCAGTTACACCCCAGAAGGCCTGCCCTTCGACCCCCTCGAACCTATTGATCAGGCACCGGCCAACGTCCGCTGCCAAGTCTGATCATCAGTGGACCCAAAGCGGACAGTTTATGTGCTACAAAACCGGACAGTTCTATTTGTTGCTAACACCTCTTTTTCGCTTCCCCGTTCCTTCGGGGCGACCTCTCCGGGCACCGCCCGTCGAAGTGAGTGCGCATTATAGGGATCGTCCGGCGCTTTGCAAGACTTTCGTCACAAAATTTTTTCTGCGGCTGATTCGAGTGCCGTGACACACAAGTACAGACACGCATCCTCCCGACATCCGGCTACCCTGCACCCCACCTCAGGCCAGCAATCGTGCAAGCTTTTGTCTTCTTTCGACCATCAACACGAGATAAATGACGGTTGCCAGCACGAGCAATCCATAATCGGCCCGTGTAAGCCAGTACCAGTGAACCAGCACCAGCAATCCCGCGATATAGACCATGGCATGCAGGCGAATCCAGTTTTTTTTCAGGCGCTTTTGCCAACCCTTTGTCGAGGTCAGGGCCATTGCTGCAAGAATGACCCAGGCGAGACCGCCCAAGAGTGCATAGGGCCGCCTGAACAGTGTTTCCAGCCCGTCCCGCCACTCCCAGAGCAGCGTCAGCACGGCCAGAGTATGCAGCGTCGCATAGGCAAAGGTCCACAATCCAAACATGCGGCGGAAGCGGACAAGATTCAGAAAACTTCTGCGCTGAAGCGTGGAGATGGCCAAGGTGAGCCCCAGCATGATGACCGCTGCATCTGCAAAAACGAGCGTGACATGCTTTGCCGGGTCAGGCACGATCCCCGCTCCTCCGGTCATCACCCAGGCTATCCATGCAAGAGGCAGCGCACCGGATACCCATGCCACCCACCACCGGGTTAATCGACTCACTTGCTGACTCACCTGCTCAGTACCACTGACGAAGGTCCATACCGGCATACAAACCGGCCACTTCTTCATAGCCGTTGAACATTTCCGTTTCCCGCCGCGACAACCCCAGAAAACCTGTCCCGGGGATGGTTCTCTCGGTGCGCTGGCTCCATCTTGGATGATCAACCTGCGGATTCACATTGGCGTAAAAACCATATTCCTCCGGCGCCAGGGTATTCCAGGTGGTTTCCGGCTGTTCTTCAACGAAGGTGATTCTGGCAATGGACTTGATGCTCTTGAACCCGTACTTCCATGGCACGACCAGTCTCAGGGGGGCACCATTGGCCTTGTCCAGCGGCTTGCCATAGGCGCCAACGGCGAGCAGCGTCAGCGGATGCATGGCTTCGTCCATGCGCAGGCCTTCCCGATAGGGCCAGTCTATCCGGAGCAGCGCCGATTTCTGGCCCGGCATTTCCCCGGGGCGAACCACGGATTCAAACGCCACGAAGCGCGCGCGACTGCTGGGCTGCAGGCGTTCAATGACGGTGGCAAGCGGTATGCCGATCCAGGGCACCACCATGGACCAGGCCTCCACGCACCGGAGCCGGTATATGCGCTCTTCCAGCATCGCATCACGAATCAGGTCATCCAGCCAGTAGTCGCCCGGCTTGCCGACCAATCCATCCACCCTGACGCGCCACGGGTCCACGTTGAATTGTGCTGCCTTGTCGGCAGGGTCGCTCTTGTTGGGGCCGAACTCGTAAAAGTTGGCGTATTCGCGATGGTACTCGGGAGGCGTGACACCTTCCCGGTCTTGCCAGCGCAGGTCCACGTCACTCAGCTTCTGCCTCAGGAGAGGAGTGCCTTGCCAGGCCGTGGTTGACGAGGCCGGCCATCCGGTAGCCGGCAAGGTCGCTGCAGCCAGAAAGGCCAGAGATTGCCCCATGAAACGGCGACGATTGAGGAACACCGCTTCCGGTGTAACGTGACTCTCCTTGAGAATCCGGGTCATAAAATGGCTCCGCGTGATCAGGTTGTCATTCAGACACGCGGAGCCGGGCAGAGTTCAACCCTGGGCACGGCGTTTTCTGAGCAGTCTCTTGATCGCCTGGAATGGACCGGACAGCGTATAGATCAAAAACCCACCAAAGAGGGTGCGGGCCGGATCCAGCGCAATGATGGAGATCACCAGAACAATCACGAGGATGATGAAGAATGGCACCCTGCCCTTGAGGTCAATGTCCTTGAAGCTGTTGTAGAGGATATTGGACACCATCAGGATGCCGACACCTGCCACCAGCAATGCCGTCAGCACAGCCAGCGCCCCGTCGGTATCCAGGCCGTTTAGAGACCAGACCAGGCCTGCGACAATGGCTGCCGCCGACGGACTGGGGAGACCGACAAAATACTTCTTGTCCACTGATCCAATTTGAGTATTGAAGCGTGCCAGACGCAAGGCTGCTCCTGCCACGTAGATGAAGGCTGCAACCCAGCCGAGCTTGCCCAGCCCCACCAGCGCCCAGTTGAATGCCACCAGAGCAGGCGCCACACCAAAGACCACCATGTCTGACAGGCTGTCATACTCGGCGCCGAAAGCGCTTTGTGTGTTGGTCATGCGGGCAACACGGCCATCCAGGCCATCCAGTATCATGCTGACAAAAATGGCGATGGCGGCATTGTCAAAGTGACCATTCATGGAGGCCACGATGGCATAAAACCCGGAGAACAGGGATGCGGTGGTGAACAGGTTGGGCAGGAGATAGACCCCCCGCCTCACGACGCGGGCATTGCCGACGACTTCCTCTTCGACGACTTCGGCATCACCGATGGCAGGCTCAAGATCGGGATCAGCAGGCGTGCCGATCTGCTTTTTGGATTCTTCAGAAGACATGAAGCCCTCCAGCTCACGTTGGAAGGCTCCATTATCACCAATTCAGCGCGGCCGGCAAGCAATCCTTTCCGGGTTCACTTGTCGGCGCATGCCAATCAGTTCTTGGTCTTGTCTACCAGACGGTTCTTGGCAATCCAGGGCATCATGCTGCGCAGCTTCTCACCCACGATTTCAATGGGGTGTTCGGCAGCGATGCGACGCTTGGCCTTGAGGGTTGCCTGGCCAGCCTGATTTTCAAGGATGAATTCGCGCGCGAACTCACCTGTCTGAATTTCCTTCAGGATCTTGCGCATTTCATCCTTGGTCTGCTCGGTGATCAGGCGCGGGCCGCGCGTGACGTCACCATACTCGGCAGTATTGGAGATGGAGTAGCGCATGTTGGCAATGCCGCCTTCGTACATCAGGTCGACAATGAGCTTGAGTTCATGCAGACACTCGAAGTACGCCATTTCAGGCGCGTAGCCAGCTTCAACCAGCGTTTCGAAACCGGCCTGAACCAGTGCGGTGGCACCACCACACAGAACAGCCTGCTCACCGAACAGGTCAGTTTCCGTTTCTTCACGGAATGTGGTTTCGATAATGCCTGCACGGCCGCCACCGTTAGCGCTGGCGTAGGACAGGGCAATTTCCTTGGCCATGCCGCTGGCATTCTGATAGACCGCGATGAGCGACGGCACACCACTGCCCTGTACGTACTGACCGCGAACCGTGTGGCCCGGCCCCTTGGGCGCAATCATGATCACGTCCAGATCTGCGCGGGGCACGATCTGCTGGAAGTGGATGTTGAAGCCGTGCGCGAAAGCCAGTGCAGCGCCCTGCTTGATATTCGGTTCGATTTCATTGCGGTACAGAGCAGCCTGATGCTCGTCCGGCGTGAGGATCATGACCACGTCCGCGTCCTTCACGGCTTCAGCCACTTCCTGAACCTTCAGCCCGGCATTTTCAGCCTTGACCCAGGAGGGGCTGCCCTTGCGCAGGGCCACAACGATGTTCTCGACACCGCTGTCCTTCAGGTTGTTGGCGTGGGCATGGCCCTGAGAACCATAACCTACAATGACGACCTTCTTTTTCTGGATGATGGACAGGTCCGCGTCTTTGTCGTAATAAACTTGCATTCTATAACCTCTGGTATTGTGCCTGTGCCGTTACCGGCTGAGCGTTTGCTTGAAAAATGTGCTTGTCAGATGGACAGCGTCTTCTCTCCACGAGAAATTCCGGAGACTCCGGTTCGTACGACCTCCATGATGCAGGGCCGTCCGATCGCCTGAATGAAGGCGTCCAGTTTTTCCGTGCTGCCCGCGAGCTGCACGGTATAGACGGAGCTGGTCACATCGACGATCTGACCACGGAAAATGTCCACCGTGCGCTTGATCTCGGCGCGCTGGGCCCCGGATGCCTTGACCTTCAGCAGCAGGAGCTCGCGCTCGATATGACTGCCTTCGGTCAGATCGACAACCTTGACGACTTCAATCAGCTTGTTGAGTTGCTTGGTGATCTGCTCGATCACCTTGTCATCCCCGGCAGTGGTCACGGTCAGACGCGACAATGTCGGGTCATCCGTGGGGGCGACTGTCAGGGTTTCGATGTTGTAGTTGCGCTGGGAAAAGAGGCCGACAACACGCGACAGTGCACCGGGTTCGTTTTCCAGCAGCATGGACAGTATGCGTCTCATGGTTACACCCTCTCCGTCTTGCTCAGCCACATGTCTTTCATGGAGCCGCGTGCGACCTGCATGGGATAGACGTGCTCGTACGGGTCAACCATGACATTGACGAATACCAGCTTGTCCTTCATGGCAAAGGCCTTGCGCAACCCCTCCTCAAGCTCTTCCGGGCTCGTGATGGTAATGGCCTCATGACCATAGGCTTCCAGCAGCTTGTGAAAGTCCGGGAGCGACTTCATGTAGGACTGGGAGTGACGGGACTCGTAGTTCATGTCCTGCCATTGCTTGACCATGCCCAGTGACTGGTTGTTGAGGCAGATAATCTTGACGGGCAGGTTGTACTGACTGCAGGTGGACAGTTCCTGAATGTTCATCTGGATACTGCCCTCACCCGTGACGCAGATGACTTCCTCATCCGGGAAGTTGAGCTTGATGCCCATGGCAGCGGGCAGGCCAAAGCCCATGGTGCCCAGTCCACCCGAGTTGATCCAGCGGTTGGGCTTGTCAAACTTGTAGTATTGAGCGGCAAACATCTGATGCTGCCCGACGTCAGAACAGACGTAGGCGTCGCCCTTGGTGATGCGATAGAGGGCTTCGATCACGGCCTGCGGCTTGATCATGTCCGTGTCGTCAGTGCGATAACGACCACCATGGAATGCGCGCCACTCGTCGATCTGCTTCCACCACAGCTTCAGCGCCTCACGATCCGGCTCCCGGCCGCTCTCCTTCAGCTGATGCAGCATTTCCTTCAGCACAGCATCCACCGGGCCGACAATGGGCACGTCCGCCTGGATGGTCTTGGAGATGGATGCCGGGTCGATGTCGACGTGAATGATCCGGGCACCCGGACAGAATTTCTCCGGGGCGTTGGTGACCCGGTCATCAAAGCGGGCACCAAGTGCAATGATCAGATCCGAGTGGTGCATGGCCATGTTGGCTTCGTAACTGCCATGCATGCCCAGCATGCCGATGAACTGCTTGTCGGTACCCGGGAAGCCGCCCAGTCCCATCAGGGTGTTGGTCACGGGGAAACCGAGCAGATGTGCAAGCTCGGTCAGACGCTTCGAGGCGCCGCCCATGATGATGCCGCCACCGGAATAGATCACTGGCCGTTTGGCATTGAGCATCATGTCCAGCGCTTTCTTGATCTGGCCGGCATGCCCCTTCTGCGGCGGCTGATAGGAGCGCATGCGGATCTTGCGCGGAAAGACATACTCGTAGCGCTCGTTGGGGGCGGTCATGTCCTTGGGAATATCCACCACCACGGGCCCCGGCCGTCCTGACTGGGCAATATAGAAGGCCTTGCGCAGTACCGTGGGGATCTCGCTGGGATGGCGGATGCTCATGTTGTGCTTGACGATCGGTCGGGACACGCCGTTCATGTCCGTTTCCTGGAAGGCATCCTGGCCGATCAGCGTGGAGGGTACCTGCCCTGTCAGGACCACCATCGGAATGGAATCCATGTAGGCTGTCGCGATGCCGGTGATGGTATTGGTGGCACCGGGGCCGGAGGTCACCAGTGCGACACCGGCCTTGCCGGTCGCACGTGCGTAGCCATCAGCCATGTGCACGGCAGCCTGTTCATGCCGCACCAGGATATGTTTGACCTTGTCCTGACGAAACAGCGCGTCGTAGATATGAAGCACGGCACCACCCGGGTAACCGTAGATGTACTCCACACCTTCGTCCTGCAGGAAGCGGACAATCATGTCGGCGCCGGACAAATATTCTGCTGTCACCTTTTCCTCTCTATGCTTGCGTACCTGATTTCCGGAAAGTCTTTCCGGGGACTCGTGAAGGCGTCCCGCGTACGGGTCGGCTTCGCTTACGCTCGATTCTGACGATGAGAGGTTATCTCCGATGGTTTGATAAGGCGCCGTCCGGGATCGCCGGACAGGGGCCTGGTCGAGCAAAGGCCAATTGTGACACGGTTGCCCGCGCTGTCAAGTGCGACGCTGGCCGCCGGCGCGTGTGAGTGCGTCCAGCCCATACTCTTCCAGTACGCTGTCCAGCAAAGCGTGAATGTCGTCACGCGACTGCATGGTGCGCGTTTTCTTCCAGACGCTGCGTGCCCGCTCCGCAGGAATGGTGCGTATCACCCATTTGGCCTTGAGCAGATTGGCCGCCGAAACACTGATCTTGCGCACGCCCATGCCCATGAGCAGGATCAGCGCTGCCGGGTCTGCGGCCATCTCGCCGCAGAGACTGAGCGGAATTCGCTTTTTCTGGCTGAAGGCCACAATATAGGCAATGGCCCGAAGAACTGACGGGTGCAGCCAGTCGTAGAGATCGGCCACTTTGGGATTGTTGCGGTCCACGGCCAGCCAGTACTGAGTAAAGTCATTGGTTCCCAAAGAAAGATAGTCTGCCCGCTCCGCCAGTTCGTCCAGACAGGTCATGACTGCAGGGACTTCCAGCATAACGCCGACAGGGGGTAATTCCACTTCATGCCCCTGATCCCGCAACTGCGCCTGAGCCTCAACCAAAAGGCTCCGGAAGGCGTCCACTTCATGCCAGTCACAAACCATGGGCAACATGATGGAGAGGTTGCCGAGCCCGATATTGGCACGGAGCAGCGCCCGGATCTGCGTCATGAATACAGCAGTGTTGTCCAGCGTGAAGCAGATGCCCCGCCAGCCCAGAAAAGGATTGTCTTCCTGAATCTCGTAGTAGGGCAACGGTTTGTCACCCCCGACATCCAGAGTTCGGATGTGCACCGGTTTGGGCGCATACGCTTTCAGCACATGACGGTAAATCCCCACCTGCTCGTCTTCGGAAGGGAAAGACGCATGCATCATGAATGGAATTTCACTGCGGTAGAGTCCCACACCTTCCGCACCACGTTCCAGTCCGGGTGTGATATCGGCCAACAGGCCAGTGTTGGCGTAGAGTACAACACGCTCTCCATCCGGTGTTTCTGCCGGCTGATTACGCAGCGCATCCAGCCCTTTGTACAGCCTGCGCTCACTGCGCTCGAGCCTGCGATATTCCTTCAGGAGTTCGGGAGAGGGATGAAAGATGACTTGCGCCCGGTATCCATCCACAACCGCCCAGGCGCCATTCACCTCGGAGCGATTCAGATCCGACACACCCATCACGGCCGGAATACCCAGTGCACTGGCCAGCACGGCAACGTGAGAGAGTGCCGCGCCACCAATGCACACGACCGCAGCGAGCTTCTCCTGCGGGTAACGTGTCAGATCAGCAATGGAAAGCCCTTCCCCCGTCAGAACCATGCGATCAGGCAAGGCTTCCACATCAGGGGTATTGTGCTCACCCCGAAGCGCGCTGAAGACAAGGTTGCCGATATGACGGATGTCTTCGCTCTTTGCCCGCAGGTACGGATCATCCATCTGCTCAAAAATACGGGCATGTGCATCCACCGTTCGCTTGACCGCTGCCGATGCACTGTAGCCTTGTCGGATATGGCTGGCGACTTCGTTCACCCAGGCCTGATCCGAGAGGATCATCTTGTACACCTTGAACAGGGCCTGGACATCCTTGGGGGCTGCCGAGCCGAGCTGATTCTGGCTTTCCTTCAGCGCCTCCCGGGCAATTCTGACGGCGTTCTCGAAGCGTTCCATTTCGGTTTCAACCGAGGTGGATCGCTCGTCTTCATCCACCGTCCCGAGGTCAGCGGTACGCTTGAGCCACACGACCTGCCCGACGGCTATGCCAGGCGCACCACGCAAACCGACAACCCGCAGATTCCTCTTTAAACGCTCGTTATGCAGCTCGGCCAGTATATTGTTGTCCAGCAGGTGCTTGATGGTACCTGCAAGCTGTGCGGCGACCGTGATCAGGAAGGCCTCGGCAGACTCACTGAAAGGTTGCTCGCGTTCAGTCTGAACAACGATGACACCAATCAGTTTGCGAAAGTGGACAATCGGCGCCCCCAGAAAGGACTTGAAACGCTCTTCCCCGGACTCCGGGAAAAACCGGAAACTGGGGTGACTCGCGGCATCCGCCACATTGACCAGTTGAATATGGCTGGCCACGTGGCCGACCAGACCCTCACCGACAGGCATACGCACACGCCCAACGCTGCCTTCTTCAAGTCCACAGGTCGCAGCAAGCACCAAGGTGTTCTGTTCCTGATCCAAGAGGTAGATGGAGCAGACCTGTGCGTCCAGAGCATCACGCACCCGCTTGACAATCAGCCCGAGAAGATCCCTCGGGCTGCGCAGGTCTGCAGCCTCCTGAAAGATGGCTCTTAAGGTTTGCAAGGGTTCCTGCATGATGGGGCATTCTCCGGGCCGGGTTGCTTATGCGTTATTTGTCATGAACTGGTGACGTGCCTCCTGACCGGTTCACTCCGCTTGCCACTCGGCTTCAAGCCTCAGCTTCAGCAGTTGGGCTTCAGGCGCGGTCAGCCCCTTGCCTGTCATTGCCTCAATGCGGGCCTCGATCTCGCGGATACGCTGATCCTTTTCGGCTGGCGCCAGATCTCTACGCTTGAGCACTTCGGCAATGTCTGCCTGCAGGGACTCCAGCACCTGCCGGTTGCGTGCCCAGCCCTGCTCAACCTGCTGATCAAGCTGCTGCAATGCTTCGCGGGCATCTTCGTCGTCAAGATCGCGGATGGCATCAAGCGCCTGCCGGCAATCCTCGCGCTCGGAAGCATCCTCGCAGATGCGCTCTATGGTTGTCACCAGAGTTGTTGCGGCGTCATGTCCCGGTGCTGCCGGAGATTCGGACAGGGACGGCCCGGACGTTTCCTCGGGCACAGTGGAGCGGTTGACCTCAAACGGTGTTTGCTGCGGTTGCACCTGTATCTCCTGTCCGGGTTGTGAACGCCACGCTCCCGCCAAGAAGATTCCACCTCCTGCAGCGAGCACAAGGATCAGAGCCACAAGTTTTCCGCGCATGCCAGACCTCCGTCAAGGGCAAGTCTAGCACGCCGGCACAACGCTCAACCAGCCCTGCCGTCCAAACGGGGTCGCAAGTATATGGGTAGCATCCGCACCACATAGAGCAGGACGACAGCACCAAAAAGCATCAGCGCCAGCGTTGTGGCGGGTCCGATGAGCTGGCCTGTGAGGCTGGCAGCCACACGGGTGATGGCGGCAATCTGCAGCAGCACGAAGAGCGCGACAACCTGTGGCGGCATGACCAAGGGCCTGCCCGAGTGACCATGGGTAACCCGGGTCACCATGGCAATCAGCAGACTGCCGAAATAGCCCAGCGCCAGGGCATGAAATCCGGCATCCCAGGCACCGGCGGCCCAGGGACTGAGCGCCATGAGAAGACCTGCCAAGGGCAACCAGGCAAATCCCACGTGCAGACTGCCCAGCAGCATGGGTTTCATGCACCGGAATGGCTGCCATTTCACTGCGAGCCAGCCGCTGGTTGCGGCGAGCAGAATACCCGCGCCGGCGCGCAACAGGGCCAGGTCCGCCAACTCGCCCACCGCCAGACCTGCCGCACAGGCCAGCAGGACCCAGAAGGCCCAGTCCGGTCGGTAAAACCGGTAGCCCGCTACAACGCCACGAGAGAAAAATGGAATCATCCGGTGAGAAACCGAGATGAAGACCGGCACCATGCATAACAGTATCCAGAGACGGGCCAGCAGCCAGAGACGCCCCCATTCGGTCTCGTGAACCACTCCCAGCAAGGCGACTTCAATCAATGCACCGAGAATCAGGGCGGGCAGCGTGCCCCAGACATGCAGGGCCACCTTTTCAGCCTGACGAACCACATGCACGAGCGCAGCCACCGCCCAGGACCAGCCGGCAAGATGAACCAGCAGCCCGACGGTCACCAGTACGGAAGAGACCAGCGTCCCGCCAACAATCATCAGAATACCCGCCAGCTGGAGTCCGGCGGCAGGGACGTAGAAGCGTCCGGATATGGGCGCGGTATCCATCCAGCGCGGGTACGTGGTCATCAGAAATCCATAGAAAAACGGACTGAACACACCCATGGCCATGACCCAGGGGTGCCACATGAGCAGAGGCATACCGCTGAGGCTGCTGCCGGGCCAGAGATACACCACCAGCCACCAGATGACCGACACCAGCGCCGTGACCATGCCCGTGGCAAAAAAAACGCGATGCGGGGCACTGAGCAATACCATAGTTATTCCCTCGGAAATTTTGGTGGCATTATGCCAGTCTCTGCTCATCCCTGCATTTGATACGTATCAATCACCACTTTAAATTCCTTGTTTGGAATATACTTATCTTCTACACTATATAGATCAACTGGAGGAGGCTTTCATTCATGCAGATCATACGCTGGACAGTCCTGTTTTTCGCACTGTTTTGCAATGCATTGCTGGCGGCTGCCGAGCTGCCCACCACGGAAGTGGCACGCCACGCCGTGGACCAGACCCTGCGCCTGGATGCTGTGGTCGAGGCCGTGCATCAGTCCACTCTGGCCGCCCAGACATCCGGGCAGATTGAGGCCATTTATGTGGACGCGGGAGATCTGGTTCCGGCCGGTACCGAACTGCTGCGCATCAATGACCGCAATCAGCGTGCCGAGCTGGAAGCCGCCCAGGCGGCTCTGGCGGCCGCACGCGCCGAACTGGATGATGCAACCACGGCGCTGAAACGGACCCGCAGCCTTTTTGAAAAGAAACTGGCATCCAAGCAGTCGCTGGACAGCGCCGAAGCCCGCTACAACGTCGCCAAGGCGCAGACCGAAGCGGCAGAGGCGCGGGTCAAGAGCGCCAGGGAGCAGCTGGCCTATACCGTGGCCATTGCGCCTTACACCGGGATTGTCCTGGAGCGGCATGTCAACCTCGGTGAGGTGGTGGCGCCAGGCACCCCCCTGTTCACCGGCACGTCTCTGGATGCCCTGCGGGTGGTCACGCAGATTCCCCAGAATGACATGCCGCGTGTCCGGCAGTACATGCAGGCTACGGTAACCTTGCCGAACGGCACTCGGTTGGTGCGTCAGGGTGACCGGGAGATCCGCTTCTTTGCCTATGCTTCCCCGCAGACAGCGACCTTCAAGGTACGGGTCAACCTGCCCGAGAAACTGCCGGATCTGTATCCGGGCATGCTGCTCAAGACCGAATTCAAGATTGGCGAGCGCGAGGCACTGACCATTCCTGCTCAGGCGGTAGTGGCCCGGGCAGAACTTCGGGCCGTCTATGTCCTGGCCGGGGATGGCTCGCTCCGCTTCCGGCAAATCCGCACCGGTCGCCAGTTGTCCGACGGCCAGGTTGAGGTCCTGTCCGGCCTGGAAGCCGGTGAAAGGGTGGTAACCGAACCGGCTCGCGCCATTGCTTTGCTGTCAGATCGGGAGGTGATTGTCCATGACGCCCAATGAGCGCCTCGGGATTTCCGGCCGTCTGGCCCGAGCCTTCTTTGACAACCAGATCACGCCACTGCTGGCGCTGGTCGCGGTACTGCTGGGCGTTCTGGCGGTCGTCATCACGCCCAAGGAGGAAGATCCCCAGATTGACGTGACCTTTGCGAACGTCTTCATTGCCTACCCTGGTGCCTCGGCGGAAGAGGTGGAGTCACTGGTTGCGTCTCCAGCGGAAAAGATGCTCTCCGAGGTGCGGGGGCTGGATCATATCTACTCGGCGTCCATGCCCGGCATGGCAGTGCTATCCGTCCAGTTCAAGGTGGGCGAGCCGCGTACTGATGCACTGGTTCGCCTCTATAACAAGCTGTATTCCAATCAGGACTGGCTGCCGCGCAATCTGGGTGTCATGCAGCCCATTGTCAAACCCAAGGGCATTGATGATGTGCCGGTGTTGTCCCTGACCCTGAGCGGCACGGATGGCCTGGTTGACCGGCTGCAACTGGCACGGGTGGCACACGCCATTGAGGCGGAAATCAAGCGCATCCCCGGCACCAATGAAGTCGTCACCATTGGTGCACCGGACGATGTGGTGAACGTGGAACTGGATCCGGCCCGGATGGCTGCCCTCGGTATCAGCTTCGACGATCTGCGGATGGCTCTGCAGGCCACCAATCAGACGTCCAATTCCGCCAGCACTCTGGCCGGTGGCCGTGCGGTGGCCGTGCAGGCTGGTGCCTACCTGACGGATCTGGAGGGCCTGCGGGAGCTGGTGGTGGGGATGCATGAAGGTGCGCCCGTGTTCCTGGAAGATGTGGCCCGGATCGAACGCACCGGTTACACCCCTTCCAACATGGTGCTGCAATACCCCGGCGCCGGCTCTGAAAAGGGTGCTGGCCTGCCCCGCCCTGCCGTCACGCTGGCCATTGCCAAAAAATCCGGCGTCAATGCGGCGGATGTGGCCGATGCGGTCATGGCCCGGGTGGATCAGTTGCGCGGCACTTATATTCCGGACAATGTGGAGGTCACGGTCACGCGCAATTATGGAGAGACCGCGACGGACAAGGCCAACACCCTCCTGAAGAAGCTGCTGCTGGTGACCACGGTGGTTGTGCTGCTGGTGGGCGTGACGCTGGGCCGGCGTGAAGCCTTCGTGGTCGGCGCCGCGGTGATTGTGACCCTGATGGCCACCCTGTTTGCATCCTGGGCATTCGGCTTCACCATCAACCGGGTTTCCCTCTTCGCCCTGATTTTCTCCATCGGCATTCTGGTCGACGATGCCATTGTGGTGGTGGAGAACATTCACCGTCACATGACGCTGGGTGGCAAAACGCTTCGTGAAGCCATCCCCCTGGCCGTGGATGAGGTGGGTGGCCCCACCATTCTGGCCACCTTCACCGTCATCGCGGCACTCCTGCCCATGGCTTTTGTCACCGGTCTCATGGGACCCTACATGAGTCCGATCCCCATCAATGCCAGTGCGGGCATGTTCCTGTCCCTGCTGGTGGCGTTCATGTTCACCCCCTGGCTGATGTTCAGGGTGTTCCGAAACAGCTCATTCGGGGATCACAAGGATGAGGAGGCCCATACGGCCGAGGTGGCCCATGGCCTCATGCATCGGATCATGCGGCCCTTCCTCTACGGTTCCCACACGTCCCTGAAGCGCCGATTGCTGTATCTGAGCATGGTGGTGCTGATCGGTGGCTCCATGGCGCTGGTGGTGACCCAGCATGTGATCCTGAAGATGCTGCCCTTCGACAACAAGTCCGAGTTTCAGGTGATCGTGGACATGCCCGAGGGGACGTCCCTGGAAACCACAGCGCGCGTGCTGGATGAACTGGCCACCTGGCTTCAGAAGGTACCGGAGGTCACGGACATCGAGGCCTATGCCGGGACGTCCTCTCCCATCAACTTCAACGGCCTGGTGCGGCAATACTACCTGCGCAGTGCACCCAATCAGGGCGACCTTCAGGTCAACCTGAAGAGCCGCCACGAGCGGGACCGGGTGAGCCACGACATCGCGCTGAGTGTTCGCGAACCCCTGCAGGCCATTGGCAAACGTTACGGTGCCAATGTGAAGATCGTGGAAGTGCCCCCGGGACCGCCGGTGCTTTCGCCCATCGTCGCCGAGGTGTATGGTCAGAACTATCCGGCCCAGATCCACTTTGCAAAATCCATCCGCTCGGTGTTTGAACAGACGGATGGTGTGGTGGATGTGGATGATTCCGTCGAAGCGGACACGACGCGCTACATCGTCCATGTGGACCAGCAGAAGGCCGCACGACTCGGCGTTTCCCAGGCCTCCATCGTGGCAGCCATGACGGCGGGGCTGAAGGGCGAGGATGTGAGTTATCTGCACAGTCCCACTGCCCGCTACCCCATCCCTGTTCGCCTGGGCTTCAATACGGCGGACAAGGCGGACCGGGATCAGTTCCTGCAGTTGCGGGTGCGGAGCCAGTCCGGGCAACTGGTGCCCATCCGGGATCTGGTGCACATTGAGGAAACCGACCACGAGAAGACCCGGTATCACAAGGATTTGCTGCCGGTGGTCTATGTGACGGCCGACGGGGCCGGTGAAACGGACAGCCCGCTCTATGGCATGTTCGACATCCTGGGCACACTTTCCGACCAGTATCCCGGACTGGAACAGGCGCTGACCAGCCAGCCGGAGAATCCCTACGTGCCCAGCATCAAGTGGGATGGGGAGTGGCAGGTGACCTATGAAACCTTCCGCGACATGGGCATTGCCTATGCGGTGGGTCTGGTGGGCATTTTCCTGCTCATCGTGGCACAGTTCCGCTCCTACCTCATGCCGCTGGTCATCATGGCGCCGATTCCCCTGACCCTGATCGGGATCATGCCGGGCCATGCCCTCTTTGGTGCCCAGTTCACCGCCACCTCCATGATCGGCATGATTGCACTGGCCGGGATCATCGTGCGCAACTCGATTCTGCTCGTGGATTTCATCCGTGTCCGCCAGGATCAGGGGTTTGATCTGCGTGAGGCGGTGATCGACGCGGCCGCCACGCGGGCACGCCCGATCATCCTGACCGCCCTGGCTGCCATCCTGGATGCCTTCTTCATCCTGGATGATCCGATCTTCAACGGCCTCGCTGTCGCGCTGATTTCCGGCGTCTTCGTCTCCACCCTGCTCACGCTGGTGGTGATTCCGCTGCTTTACTTCTCGGCCACCCGCCGGCGTCACGGACTCTGATGTACGGAGGGGGTCACCCCTCCGTCTTCAGTTTTCCATAAGGATTGGGCACCTTGAGGGAGACCGCTTGCGGATAACCCTCCAGCCCGATCCCCTCTCCATCCAGCGTCACCTGCTCATCGTCCAGCACCGTTTCGCCGAAGCGGTAGATGACCTCATACTCACCTGCCTGTGCACGCTCCCGATATGCGGCAGAGGCCGTTGCCACCACTTCATGCCGGCTTGCCCAAGCCGCCAGCGCCGCCTCACCATGACGCTGCCGCAGCAGGGCGCGGGTGAGCCCCGGACCCAGTACCGGTGCCGTGGCATTGGCCCCTCCGAATCCCTTGCTGTTGAGCAAGGCCACAGAGTCCCCGGCCTGCTCCAGCGTTCGGGTACCGGTGCGGATATCCAGATGATCGGCAAACACATCATCCGCCACCTTGTCGATGGTCGGAATGCCGGGCAGCAGGCCATGCTCGAACACCCCCAGAGCAGAAGCCATCTGGTCGCCACTGGCCACTGAAATGCTGTGGCCGTAGAAGGCCTTGACTGCAGCCAGCGGCCATTTCTCCACACCAAAGTGTTCGGCAACCCGGTGGAAGATGCGCGATTCCGTGACCCGGTTCTGGGGCGTACCTGAGCCGTGAGCCATGATGAAGGTCCGGTTGCGCAACACCTCATCGCCCAGCATGTCCCGGACCAGTTGTGCAGCCCGCGCGAAGGTCAGATAGTTGCCCACTCCCGGACCACTGATGGAGCGCTTGAAGCCATCCGCATGAGTGTACACGTCGGGCACGGCGCCCAATATCTGGGCACCCAGCTCAAGCGCCAGCGCATCATCCATCAACACGATCGCCTGGGCCGACTCTCCCAGAGTAAATCCGCAGTTTTCGCCGAAGGGACGGCTGCTGTGCCGCGGATCACTGTTTTCCGTACCATCCAGCTTGTTCAGCCGTTCCTGTGTGGCCAGTGCACCCATGGCATTGAAGCCTTCCACAATCTCCGGGGTGATGGGCGCTTCGGCGTTGATGACCATCGCAACCCGGACACGACCGGCCTGAATGGCGTGCACCGCGTCCCGCAGGTTATAGAGAAAAGTGGCGCAGGCGGCAATGGCGCAACTGCTCTCTCCCACGTTACCCAGCACGTAGGCGTTGATGAAATCCGCCGGCATGGAGTTGATGCCCATGGCCAGACTCTTGCTGGACACGCGCTCTCCCTTGAGCCAGGCCTGCATGGTACCGCCCATGCCTTCGGCCTGTGTTGGCGGAAAGCCGGTCCCCCCATAGACGCCGATCTGATCCGGCGCGACATGCGCCAGAATCCGGTCCCAGGCAATGCCCATCTGATGCAGCGCATCGCTGGCCGCAAAGAGGGCCATCTGTGTCCCCCTTGGCTGAAAACGGGCGTTATAGTAGCGCGCCGGATCAAACCCTTCCGGCAACTGGCCGGCAGACTTCACGTCGGACTGCCGGGACACGGTAATACGCACCTGCTTGGGCCGGGTGACCGTAATCCGCGCCTGACCGTCTTCCTGCATCTCAACCTGCCAGTGTTCGGGAATCGCGGCCGGCAACTCGCGGCGCGGCAAGGTAAAGGTCAGCGGCGCTTCCACGGAAGCGGGCAGATCCACGTTTCTGCACATTGGAAGATTGTCGGGGTCGTAATGCGGATGGGTGATCCGGCGAATGAGCGTGCCCTCGAGCAGCGCCCGTTCGCCCGCCTTGTCCGTGGTGACATCCGGGCCACGCAAGGTAGCGAGTCCGCGCAGGACGTCTGCACGCTGATCCGGGTTCAGCGCATCCCATACCGTTCTCAGGTAGGCGTGATGGAAGGATGTCCGCCCGCCGGCGTTGATGCCGCCCATGGCAACAATACAGGGCAATGGTGTTTTCATGAAAGCATGACCTCAGCGCGTTAACGAATGCATGACGTTCATTCTAAGTCAGACGGGGAAATACAGTTGATCTTTAAGGACATTAAGTTGATATTTAAGGACAGCACCATTTAGCCATTGGTCTAATCATAAAGCCAACGAGGATCAGTCATGGATCTGTCTCTGGTGCTGGTGGTATGCCCCGGCATGCTGGCCACCAGCCATACCTTCGCCCTGGAGATGTTTCGTACGGCCGAGAGCCATGCGCGGGCAAATCAGCGCCGACGCGCTCCCCGTCTGACCGTGTGGCAGGCGGGGACGGAAGCCGTGACGACTCAGTCCGGCCTGATCCTCACGCCCGATGCCCATCCCGATACGCTCGACCGGCCCGACCTCGTGCTGATTCCCAGTCTGTGGCGCAATCCCCTGCGCACACTGAAGCAACACCCCTTCTGGCCGGAAACACTCAGGCGCTGGCATGAAGCCGGCGCCACACTGGTCGCAACCGGAACCGGCTCCGTCATCCTCGCTGCCAGCGGTCTTCTGGATGGCAGGGTCGCCACCACACACTGGCATTATTTTGACACCTTTCAGCGATTGTTCCCCGCCGTCGACCTGAAGCGGGATTTCTTCATTACTCAGAGCGGGCCGTTCTACTGTGCGGCCTCGCTCAATGCGCTGGCCGATCTGACGGTACACCTGATTGGCAACTTTTTCGGTCTGGCCACGGCACGCCATGTGGAACGTCACTTCTCCCATGAGATTCGTCAACCCTATGCACAACGCCGTTTCCTTCAGGGGGATCCGCACCGGCATACGGACGAAGTGATTCTTTCGGTGCAGCTCCGGATTCAGGAGCGCCCCGATTACCGGCCCACATTACGTGAGGCTGCTGCCCTGGCGGGGCTAACGGAACGGACCTTTAGCCGGCGTTTCCGCCAGGCTACCGGGATCACCTTCCACGATTATCTCACTCAGGAGAAACTGAAGCTGGCCACCAGCCTCCTGCGGGACACCAACCTCTCCATTGGTGAAATCGGTCTTGCTGTCGGCATCCAGGACAAGGGACAGTTTTCGCGCTGGCTCCAGCGCCACACAGGTACGACCGCCAGTCAGTACCGGATCAGCTACCGGAAAAAGGTGTTCTCTACATCATGAATATTATTTTTGGCTATATGCTTATTCTTTTTAGCACGATTTAATCCAAGCCGTCTGTGGCAGGCTGAATCTCCGTCATATATAATTTTTTTTGCATATAATCATAAAAGGAGATTACTATGGCTCACGTGGTGGTTATCGGTGCGGGCACCGGGGGAATGCCCTGTGCCTATGAACTCAGAGATGCACTCAAGGATCAGGCGCACGAGATCACACTGATTAATGAGCGGCCGGATTTTCAGTTTGTCCCCTCCAACCC
Source organism: Thermohahella caldifontis (assembly GCF_041153465.1). Lineage (NCBI taxonomy): Bacteria > Pseudomonadati > Pseudomonadota > Gammaproteobacteria > Oceanospirillales > Hahellaceae > Thermohahella > Thermohahella caldifontis. The sequence goes on along the minus strand of NZ_CP154858.1, from coordinate 3,425,349 downwards.
CTGGATTGCCGTAGGTTGGCGTGAACCGGAGCAGATCAGCTTCCCTATTGAACCACATCTCAGGAAGCGCAAGATCAACTTCAAATGTGCACGAGTCGATCATATTGACGCGAAGGCATCCCGGCTGGAACTCTCTACCGGGGAGACACTGGATTATGATTACCTTGTCATCGCCACCGGGCCGCAGCTGGACTTCTCGCATGTACCCGGCACCGGCCCGGAAGCCGGCACAGCATCCGTCTGCACGCTCTCACATGCCATCCAGGCACATGAAGACTTCCAGGCACTGGTCAGGAATCCAGGGCCCGTGGTAGTCGGTGCTTTGCCTGGTGCCAGTTGTTTCGGCCCGGCCTATGAATATGCCTTTATCGTTCACAAGGCCCTCGCTGACCTGAAGATCCGTGACAAGGTGCCCATGTACTATGTCACACCCGAGCCCTATATCGGTCATCTGGGTCTCGCAGGAGTCGGAGACTCCAAGACCATGCTCGAGAGTGCACTCAGACATCGTCATATTCAGTGGATCACCAATGCCAAAGTGACCCGTGCGGAAGAAGGCGTCCTCTACGTGGATGAACTGAATGAAAACGGCGAACTGAAAAAACAGCATGAACTGCCCTATCGTCACAGCATGCTTCTGCCTGCCTTCAAGGGGGTGGATGCCGTGGCATCCGTACCGGATCTGTGCAATCCCAAGGGCTTCGTGATCACCGACGAATACCAACGTTCACCCGTCTATCCGAATATCTATGCCATTGGGGTCTGTGTAGCCATCCCGCCTGTAGAGGCCACACCGGTGCCCACCGGCACGCCCAAGACGGGGTACATGATCGAATCCATGGTCACCGCGGTGGTTCACAATATTCAGAATCAGATCGAAGGCAAGGCACCAGACCACAAGCCCAGCCTGGCAGCATTGTGCCTGGCCGACATGGGTGATTCAGGTGCAGCCTTCCTGGCCATGCCGCAGATTCCGCCTCGCAACGTCACTTGGTACAAGGAGGGCCGGTGGGCCCACTGGGCCAAGGTGGCTTTTGAGAAATATTTCATCCACAAGATGAAGACCGGCAAGAGCGAGCCTTTCTACGAGAAACTGACACTGAGAGCCGTGGGCCTCACCCGCCTGAAGGACAAGGTGACACCATGATCCTGCTGGTGGGGCTGATCATCGGTCTGGTACTGGGCCTGACAGGTGCCGGGGGCTCCCTTCTGGCCATCCCGCTGCTCGTCTATGGCCTGGGCGAACCTTACAAGATCGCCGTGGGCCTTTCGCTGCTTACCGTACTGACCGGTGCGCTCTGGGGGGCCATCCACGGCTACCGGGACAGACTGGTGGCACTTGCCCCTGCAGCCGTTTTTGCGCTGGGCGGGATGGCAGCGGCTCCGGTAGGATACCGGCTGACCCACATCCTTCCGGAAAAACCGCTGATGGCCGCCTTTCTCGTGCTGATGGCCATCATTGCCTTGCGCATGCTGAGGCAAGCGCGACAGGCACCGCATCAGACACACCAGGTACGGGCGAAGCTCACAGCGGGAGCGTCCGCCCAAGCCATCTGCCGGTTTGCACAAGGCCGCACGACCCTCAACTGCCGCATGGCACTGGTGATCGCCGGCCTGCTCACCGGGCTGCTGTCCGGTTTGTTCGGGGTCGGTGGCGGCTTTCTGATCGTGCCGATCCTGATGTGGATGTCCGATCTGCCAATCGAGCGTGCCATCGCCACCTCACTGGCCGTCATTGCCGCCATTTCCCTGTCCGGATCACTGTCCTTTCTGGCCCACACTTCACTTGAAGATTACGGCCGGATCATCCTCATGCTGATGGCCGGCTCCCTGACCGGCATGACACTGGGCCGGTATCTGGCCGGACGACTGGCCGGGCCCGGACTGCAAGTGCTTTTCGCTTCAGCCTTGCTTGCACTGGATCTGTTCATGGGTCTCAAACTCATCACCTGAACACCAAGGAGGTTTCCGACATGCTCAGGCAACTGATCGATTTCGACACCAATACCTATACCTACCTGCTGTGGGATGATGCAGCCGGAGAAGCACTGATCATTGACCCGGTCAAATCCCGGGTGCCTCTGTACCTGCAGTTGCTGAATGAACTGGGCCTGACACTGAGACTGGCCATTGATACCCATGTTCATGCGGATCACATCACCGGCATGGGAGCGCTGCGTGACGCGACCGGTTGCACCACTGCGCTGGGCAAGGAAACCGCTGCCACGTGCGTGGATCAGGTTTTTGAGGACGGGGATGTACTCCGTGTGGGAAACATCCACCTCAGGGCATTGCATACCCCGGGACATACTCAGGACTCCTACTGCTTTCATGAGGCCGGGGCAGGCCGGGTGTTTACCGGTGATACGCTGCTGATCCGGGGTACCGGCCGGACCGACTTCCAGAACGGAGATCCCGCTGCCCAATATGACAGCCTTTTCGGAAAGCTGCTGACCTTGCCCGGAGAAACGATTGTCTATCCGGGGCACGACTACCGCGGCATGACCCATTCGGCCATTGCCGAGGAGAAAGCCTTCAACCCTCGCTTGCAGGTCAGAAACCGTGAAGAGTATGTGCGCTTGATGAATGCCCTGGATCTGCCTGCGCCGCGTTACATGGATGTGGCCGTTCCGGCCAATCTGGCCTGCGGGGAGAGCCGGGATGCAGCTCAACAAGGATAATCATGGATGGGTACGTCGCGAGCTCGTTACGGTACTGGTGCTCAAGGTTGCCGCATTGATCGCAATCAAGCTCATGTTTTTCAGTGATGCACCTGCCATGACCGAACAGATATTTGCTCATGATATCTATGGAGTAAAGCCTTCACAGACATTAACCAAGGAGACTGGCCATGACCGAAGCCGTTGATCTGGCCCGGCTGCAGTTTGCAGTTACCGCCATGTACCACTTCCTCTTTGTACCCCTGACGCTTGGCCTGTCCTTTATTCTGGCGATCATGGAGTCTGTTTATGTGATGACAGGCAAACAGATCTACAAGGACATGGTCAGGTTCTGGGGCAAACTATTCGGTATCAACTTTGCACTCGGCGTCGCAACCGGGCTGACCATGGAGTTTCAGTTTGGCACAAACTGGGCCTATTACAGCCACTACGTAGGTGACATCTTTGGCGTTCCTCTGGCTATAGAAGGGCTTATGGCCTTCTTCCTGGAATCAACCTTGGTCGGTCTATTCATCTTCGGTTGGGATCGCCTGACGAAGGTCCAGCACTTGGTCGTAACCTGGCTTGTCGCACTGGGCTCCAATCTCTCGGCACTCTGGATTTTGATTGCAAATGGCTGGATGCAGAATCCTGTCGGTGCGGAGTTCAACTATCAGACCATGCGCATGGAGCTGACCAGCCTGGCAGAAGTGTTCTTCAACCCTGTTGCTCAAGTGAAATTCGTCCACACCGTTTCCGCAGGATACGTGACCGGAGCCATGTTCGTGCTGAGCATCAGCGCCTACTACTTGCTCAAGGGGAGAGATGTGGCCTTCGCAAAACGCTCCTTTGCCATTGCCGCATCCTTTGGCCTGGCTTCCGCACTTTCTGTCATCGTATTGGGAGACGAAAGCGGTTATGAAACCGGTGAAGTTCAGAAGGCAAAGCTGGCTGCCATTGAGGCCGAGTGGGAAACTCAGGCGCCCCCTGCAGATTTTACGCTGATTGGCTTTCCCGATCAGGAAGCACAGGAGACACATGGCGCCATCAAGATCCCCGGAGTATTGGGGCTAATTGCCACACGTTCACTTGACGAGTCCGTAATCGGTCTGAAAGAACTGATTGCCAAAAACGAAGCCCGCATCCGGACTGGTACAGAAGCACTTGTACTGCTCAACCGTCTACGTGCCGGTAACGCAACGGAGGCAGAAAAAGCCCGTTTTGATACCATCAAGGGGGACCTGGGGTATGGTCTGTTGCTCAAGCGCTTTGCTCCGGATGTATCCAAAGCAACCGAAGCAGACATCCGCACCGCCGCACTCAACAGCATTCCCCGAGTCGCACCACTTTTCTGGACTTTCCGACTCATGGTAGCCGCTGGTTTCTTCATGTTGCTGGTATTCATTCTGGCTTTCTGGCATGCAAGCAAGCGCACCGCGCACAACAGGCCCTGGTTGTTACGGATGGCACTGTTTTCCCTGCCTCTGCCTTGGGTCGCCTGTGAAGCAGGATGGTTCGTGGCCGAATATGGTCGCCAACCCTGGTCTATCGCAGAAGTCTTGCCGGTCCATCTCTCAGCATCATCCCTCTCTGCCAGTGATGTAATGCTGAGTCTGGCAACGTTCATTGCCTTCTATACGCTCTTGCTTGTTGCCGAGATGTACCTGATGATCCGATTTGCCAAACAAGGTCCCGGGAGTCTGGGTACCGGCCGCTATGCCATTGAATCAGCGCATTAACTAAAGGAGACCAACCATGTTGGATTATGAAACACTCAAACTGATCTGGTGGGTATTGGTTGGCCTGCTGCTGATCGGCTTCGCTGTTACCGATGGTTTCGATATGGGGGTCGCGGCGCTATTGGGCATCCTCGGCCGAACAGACGACGAGAAACGCGTCCTTATCAATACAGTGGCTCCACACTGGGATGGAAACCAAGTCTGGCTTGTTACTGCAGGCGGCGCGCTGTTTGCCGCTTGGCCATTGGTTTATGCAGCTGCCTTTTCAGGATTCTATTGGGCCATGATGGTAACATTGGTAGCGCTGTTCTTTCGCCCGACCGGTTTTGATTACCGCAGCAAAGTTGATGATCCGCGCTGGCGTCGCTTCTGGGACATGGGACTGATCGCCGGTGGTACAATCCCACCTGTCATATTCGGTGTTGCCTTCGGTAACCTGCTCCAGGGTGTACCATTCCACTTTGACGAACTGACCCGCCCCTATTATGACGGCAGCTTTTTCGGGCTTCTTAATCCTTTTGGGTTATTTGCCGGTGTCCTGTCACTCATAATGGTCATAGCACACGGAGCGCATTGGCTTACGCTCAAAGCAGACCAATCCATCGCCGTGCGAGCACGCCGGATTGCATACACCTTCTCTCTGGCGACTGCCACCTTGTTCATCTTGGGTGGGGTTTGGGTTAGTATGCTTCCTGGCTATCAGATCTCCCAGATCGGGGACGTGGGACAGGCACTTTCTCCCCTGAACAAAACCGTTGTAACCGGTGCTGGCTGGATGGTCAACTTCAGCGTTTATCCAATCATGTGGTTAGCTCCGGGGTTGGGTGTTGGAGGCAGTGTGCTGGCCGCACTGGCACAAAAGGCAAACCGTCACGGGGCGGCCTTCGCGGCCAGCAGCCTGTCCATCGCGGGCATTATCACCACTGCCGGTTGTGCCTTGTTTCCCTTTGTCATGCCCTCCTCAGTGGATCCGGCATCCAGCCTGACCATCTGGGATGCAGTATCCAGCGAGAAAACACTTCGCATCATGTTCTATGTAGTGTTGCTCCTGTTGCCGATTGTTCTGGGTTATACCCTCTGGTCCTACATCAAGATGTTTGGACGGGTGAGAGTTTCCGACATTCAGACGGCATCCAAGACTTGGTACTGAAGGAGGGAAAGCGTATATGTGGTACTTTACCTGGATTCTCGGCGTACTACTGGCTAGCAGTTTTGGCATAATCAATGCCATGTGGCTGGAGGCACAGGAAAATTCAGAATCATCCGACGATGCTTGATGCTGAATACCTGATTTAAAGAGACACGCACCGGATTGATAAAGCCCCGATCCTTGTGACGGGGCTTCAGCTATACAACCCCATGCAAGGCCCGGAACAGTGCACCCTGTGACCTCAGGTCACTTTATCTTGAATCACGCGGCTCACCATAAGGAGGCCCCAGCTGGCAGGAATGGCGCTCGGTGATGACCCGCCCCATCACACGCTGGAGAAAGATTTCCGTACCCAATGCGACCAGGAAGAATGCCGTCAGCATCCAGACCAGTTCGGGCCTGTGATCCGCAGCATAAAGTGTGGCGAGTATCGCTGCACAGAGGCTGGCCACTCCCGCAGCGAGAATCCAGCCCCAGCGCGCTCGTGTCAGGTGCGTCAGGCGCAAATGACCGAAGTGAACAATCGCATGGACAAAGAGGATGGAGATTGAGCCCAAAAGTGCAATGCTGGTGAGGTCCAGCAGCAGATTGATGATCACAATGAGTGAAGAGGTGTAAATTAACCCCTTGCGGCTGTGCGCTATGGGCTCTCCGAAGGCGGCCGGCAACTCTCCCTTCCTGGCCAGCTCGAACGTCACATTGGTCACGGCATAGAGGTTGGCGTTAATGGCTGAAGCCGTCGAGACCAAAGCAGTTAACACCACCAGCACAAACCCGATCTCTCCGAAGACCGGTTTGGCCGCTGCCGCGAGGGCGTATTCCTTTGCCTCAATGACCTGCTGTACTTCCAGATTTCCCATCACAGCAATAGCCACCAGAACATAAAGTGCCGTGACCAGCAAAATGGCTGCCAGCATGGCCCGCGGTAATGTTTTGGCGGGATTGGGCATGTCTTCGGCCGTATTGGTAATGACACGGAATCCCTCATAGGCGAAAAAGGTGACCCCAAGTGCATTGAACAAGGCACTTGGTTGCGGATAGGTCGATGGAGAGAGGCGCTGCGGATCCATGACTGCGATCCCTGCGATGCCCATCGCGACCAGAACGCCGAATTTGATGACGACAGTAATCGCTTCAACTCGGGTCACATCTCGCGCCCCGCGCAGATTGACCGCCATGAATACCAACACAATCAGACACGAGAGCAGTATCGCAACCGGGTGCTGCCATGCATCAGGTAGCAGCGAGGCTGCGTAGGCACCAAACGCTTTTGAAATGAGTGATAATGAAATGACCGCTGCAATGTACAGAAGAATGCTCATGCTACCGGACAGGGTGCCCCGCCCCCATGCCTGGACCAGATACTCGACAACTCCCCCTGCGGCAGGGAAGGTCGCACCCAGTCGTGCCAGCGAATAGCCACTCAGAAGGGCAATCACACCCCCTATCAGAAACGATACCCAGACACCGCTCCCGGCAATGGCACCGGCTTCTCCCAACAAGGCAAAGATACCAGCACCTACCATGGCACCGATACCGAGAAACACTGCACCCCAAAAGCCAATGGGTTGTCCACTCTGATACATGGAAATACTCTTCAGGCCAACGCTGTTCCGTCAAACTGTCCGACACATTCCTTTCTGGGGAATGATCCATTCTTTTTCAAGCACACACGTGCGGACGATCAGGCCAGTCGCTGACGCACTGCCTCGAACAGACAGACACCGGTGGCCACCGAGACATTCAGGCTGGTGACTTCACCTGCCATGGGCAGCCGGACCAGATGATCGCAGGCTTCACGGGTCAGTCGCCGCATGCCCTTGTCCTCCGCCCCCATGATGAGCACCAGCGGGCCGCGCAGATCCTGTTCCCACAGCAGCTGCTCAGCCTCGCCCGCGGTACCCACGAGCCAGATGCCCCTTTCCTTGAGCTGATCCAGCGTGCGTGCAAGATTGGTCACCCGGATCAGGGGTGTGAATTCCGCTGCACCACAGGCTACTTTGCGGGCAACCGGTGTCAGAGGGGCAGACTTGTCCTTGGGCACAACAACGGCGTGAACCCCGGCGGCATTTGCCGAACGCAGGCAGGCCCCCAGATTGTGCGGGTCGGTGACACCGTCAAGGATCAGTAGAAACGGGTCAGCATCCAACTGGTCGAGCAACTGCCACAGGTCGGCTTCATTGGCCTGCCGATCCGCCTTGAGCAGGGCAATCACCCCCTGATGTCGGCCACTGACAGCGTGATCAAGATCCGCGCGGGGTACCACTTCCACGGGAATGTCCCGCTGCCGGGCCAGATCCAGCAGGGCACGCAGGCGCTTGTCCTCTCTCCCCTGCTGAACCTGAAGCCGGTCGATCTGGCCGGGACGCTTGTGCAGCAGCGCCTCCACCGCATGGAGGCCAAAGACCAGATTGTCCGCCACGCTCAGCGCCCCTTCTTCTTCGAGGGCGTGTTCGGCCGGCTCCGCGAGGCCCGGGCTGAACCGCTGCCACCCCGCTTGCCCTGGGTGTTGGCCTTGCCCTGGCCGCCGCCCTTGCTGCGACCACCACTCTTGCCCCGGCCACCCTTCTCTTCTTCGGCCCACTGCCGCGTGATGTCATCCTTGGCGGAACGCTTGCGCTTGGGCGCCTGAACGAGCTCGAAGTCAATCTTGCGTTCGGCGAGATTGACCCGTGCAATCCTCACCTGAACCTCGTCACCGAGACAATACACCTGCCGTGTGCGCTCACCGACCAGGCGGTGCCGTACGTCGTCGTACTGATAGTAGTCACTCTTCAGAGCGGAGACGTGCACGAGACCTTCAACATAAAGGTCCTTGAGCTCGACAAAAAGCCCGAAGCCGGTGACCGCCGTGATGACACCGTCAAACACATCCCCCACATGCTCTTCGAGGTATTCGCACTTGAGCCAGGCCATGACATCCCGGGTGGCTTCATCAGCCCGCCGTTCCGTCATGGAGACGTGTTCACCGATCACCACCAGATCCTCCACCGTATAACGGTAGGTGTCTTCCGGTGTCAGCGGCAGGGCATCCGGGGCACGCTTGAGGTGCCGGCTGCTTTTGCCGCTGCGCAGCAGCCATCGGATGGCACGGTGGTTGAGCAGATCCGGATAACGACGAATCGGAGAAGTGAAGTGGGTATAGGCTTCGTACGCCAGACCGAAGTGCCCGTTGTTTTCGGGCTTGTACACGGCCTGACTGAGCGAGCGCAGAATGACGGTCTGAAGCACGTCCTTGTCCGGACGGTCCTGAATCTGTTCCACCAGCGCCTTATAGTGTTCCGGGCCGGGCTTGTCGCCACCGCCCAGCTGCAGCCCTCTTTCGGCAAGGAAGGCGCGCAGCTTTTCCAGACGTTCGGCAGCCGGGCCGTCGTGAACGCGATACAGGATGGGTACCTTGAGCTTGGTCAGCATCCGGGCCGTGGCCACGTTTGCCGCCAGCATGCACTCTTCGATAATGCGGTGAGACTCGAAGCGCTGCACGGGCCGGATGTCTTCGATCTTGCCTTCCTCGTTGAAGTATACCCGGGTTTCCACGGTTTCGAAGTCGATGGCGCCCCGCTTTTCACGTTCCTTGCGCAGTGCGCGATAAACGGACTGAAGTGCCTTGAGGTGCGGCATCAGGTCAGCACGCTTCTGGCGCTTCGCTTCGGCTTCCTCACCTTCGCCGTTGAGCAGCACTTCCACTTCGTCGTAGGTCAGCCGCGCGTGGCTGTGCATGACGGCTTCATAAAAGGTGAAGCCGCTCAGCCGGCCCCTGGAACTGATGGTCATCTCGCAGACCATGCACAGACGATCCACCTGTGGATTCAGGGAGCAGAGGCCGTTGGAGAGTTTCTCCGGCAGCATGGGGACAACCCGGTTGGGAAAGTAAACGCTGTTGCCCCGCTCATAGGCTTCCTGATCCAGAGCGCTGCCGGGTTTCACGTAATGGGAAACGTCCGCAATCGCGACCCAGACGCGCCAGCCACCCCAGCGTTTGGGTGCACAGTAGACGGCATCATCAAAGTCACGGGCATCCTCGCCATCAATGGTGACCAGCGGCAGGTGGCGGATGTCGATGCGGCCGCTCTTTTCCGGTTCGGTCACTTCATCCGGCAGACGGGCCACTTCCTCTTCCACTTCCGGCGACCAGCGGAAGGGAATCTTGTAGCTGCGCAGGGCGACGTCCACTTCCATTCCCGGCGCCATGTGATCACCGACGATTTCCACGATCCGGCCCATGGCGGCGCGCTTGAAGTCCGGCTGGCGGGTGATTTCGACCACGACGATCTGACCGGGCTGAGCACGCAGACTGCCGCTTTCGGTGATCAGGATATCTTGGGTGATCTTGGGATTTTCCGGGATGATAAAGCGTACGCCATCTTCTTCAAAATAACGGCCCACCACCTGTTGGGTGTTGCGTCCGACCACTTCGACGATGCGGGCTTCACGACGGCCCTTGAAGCCTTTGCCGTCCTCGCGGACCAGTACCACGTCATCTTCGAATACGGCCTTCATCTGGCGCGGGTTCAGGTACAGGTCGTCACTACCGTCTTCGGGGCGGACAAAACCGTAGCCATCCTTGTGGGCGATGACACGGCCCTTGATGAGCTGCATGTTGGACACGAGACCATAGGCACCGGCCCGGTTGCAGATCAGCTGTCCATCCCGGCACATGGCGATCAGGCGGCGGCGCAGTGCTTCGCGCGCGTCCTCGCCCTTGAGACCCAGTATGCGGTTCAGCTCCTTCTGGGTCGCCGGGTGCCCCAGGTCACGGAGGACCTCCATGATGTACTCCCGGCTGGGGATGGGGTTTTCATATTTTTGTGCTTCACGATCCTGAAAAGGATCCTTGGTCAGACTTTTCTTCTTTGACATTCACTCTTGCCTTGTACGCCATCAGGAGACGTTTTCTCCTGCAGCTTGTTTGTCCGCGTGGTACGAAGACCGTACCAGCGGTCCGCTGGCCACTTGCCTGAATCCGATTTCATACCCGTACTCCGCCAGCTGGCGGAACTCGTCCGGGGTGACAAAACGTTCCACCGGCAGGTGGCTCTTGGAGGGTGCCAGGTATTGTCCCAGCGTCAACATGTCAACGTCGTGTGCACGCAGATCGCGCATCACGGCCTTGACCTCTTCGATTTCTTCACCCAGCCCCAGCATGAGGCCGGATTTGGTCGGCACACCGGGCACGCGTTCCCTGAAACGCTGCAACAGATCCAGTGACCATTCGTAGTCCGCCCCCGGGCGTGCCTTGCGGTACAGGCGGGGAACGGTTTCCAGATTATGGTTGAACACATCCGGCGGACATTCGGCCAGTGCATCCAGCGCCACATCCATGCGCCCGCGGAAATCGGGCACCAGGGTTTCGATTTTCAGTTCCGGAGACAGCTTGCGCGCCTCTTCGATGCAGCGGGCAAAGTGGGCTGCCCCGCCGTCACGCAGATCATCCCGGTCCACGGAGGTGATCACGACATAGCGCAGCCCCATTTCCGCGATCGCCTGCGCGAGATTCAGCGGTTCATTCTCGTCCAGCGGATTGGGACGTCCATGCGCCACATCACAGAACGGACAGCGGCGAGTACAGATGTCTCCCATGATCATGAATGTGGCCGTACCATGACTGAAACACTCGCCCAGGTTCGGGCAGCTGGCTTCTTCGCAGACGGAACTGAGCTTGAGGCGACGCAGCTTGGCCTTGATCTCGGCCACGCGGGGTGAGGCCGGCATGCGGACGCGTATCCAGTCCGGCTTGCGCGGCATGCGGTCTGTCGCGATGACCTTTACCGGGTTGCGGGAAACCTTTTCTTCTCCACGCAGCTTGACGCCCCGCTCAAGGCGACGGGGACGGGCGTGTTCATCAGTCATGTCGTGTCATTCCTCGTTCATGCGTCACCGGATTGTGTCCGGTCCGACGAATCAGTTCGTCTGTCAGCCGTTCGGTGACGGCGTCCAGGGTCACACCCTCGGCCAGATCGGCCAGCTGGGTCATTTCCAGGCCCGCATAGCCACAGGGGTTGATGCGGCGGAAGGGTTCGAGATCCATGTCCACGTTCAGTGCCAGTCCGTGAAAGGAGCAGCCCCGGCGGATACGCAGCCCCAGAGAAGCCAGCTTGCGTCCGTCAACATACACGCCCGGTGCATCCGGTCTGGGATAGGCGGTGACCTTCCAGTGCGCGGCAGTGGCGACAATGCTCTCTTCAATCAGCGAGACAAGATCTCTGACCCCCAATTTGAGACGAGGCAGGCGAAAAAGTAAATACGCCGTAAGTTGACCCGGCCCATGATACGTGACCTGCCCGCCCCGATCCACCTTCACGACAGGAATATCTCCGGGCGCAAGGACATGTTCCGCCTTGCCCGCCTGCCCCTGAGTATAGACCGGGTCATGTTCGAGCAGCCAGAGTTCGTCAGGGGTATCTTCCGTGCGGGTCTCGGTGAAGCGTTTCATCGCTTCCCAAACGGGTTCGTACGGTTGCCGGCCCAGATGGCGGACAACCAGCGGGACTGATCCGGTGGTCATCACAGAACCATGTGAATGCCGGTATCCTGTTTGAGTTCTCCAAACAGGGCCTGAAGCTGATCCACACCGGTGGCGCGAATCCAGATGCGCAGGGACATGAAGCGACCCTTTGCGCTGTCCTGTACTTCAATGCGCGACTCGTCCAGATCCGGCGCGTGACGACGTACGACCGTTACCACGCGCTCGTGGAAGTCGTCCGTTGCGTCACCGATAACCTTGATCTGGTAGTCGCAGGGAAATTCAATTTTGGGTGCCTTGTCAGCCATGTGTCTTTCCGACCTCTGATAGCATGGTATCCAGATAGGCCTGCATGAGCGTGTGCCAGACGGGCCCGGGCGCGCCCAAACCGACGGGCTCGCCGTTGAGCCGGATGACGGGCACCAGGTGACGTGTGGAGCTGCTCAGCCAGATTTCGTCCGCCTCTTTCAGCAGGGTTTCATCCACCGGGCCTTCTTCCACCGCCAACCCTTCCCGGGTCGCCACTTCCAGAACGCGCTCACGGGTGATACCGGAGAGAATATGCTCATCCGCCAGCGGCGTGATGATCTCGCCTTCACGCACGACGAATACATTGGCCGCCGAGGCTTCCGTCACCAGGCCATTTCGGACGAATATGGCGTCTTCTGCATCTTTTTCAAGGGCCTGCAGACGTGCCATCACACTGGCCAGCAAAGCGATGCTCTTGATGTCGCAGCGCTGCCAGCGAAAGTCCGGTACCGTGACGGCCGAAATACCCTCTATCTGGTCAAGCTTGAGGGTGCGCGGATCCGCCAGCTCCTGACACATCATGAAGATGGTCGGTTCGGGTACTTTTTCCGGCAGATGCTCACGCGAACCGCCATTGCCCCGCGTCACCTGAAGATACAGGCTCTGACACCGGCGTGTGTTGGCCTTGATCAGAACAGGAATGGCCTCTTCTATCAGCGCCCGATCCGGCATCTCCAGTCCGATGGCCCCGCCACTGCGATACAGGCGATCAAGGTGCTGCGTCAGGCACCACGGTGTACCCGCAACAACCGGGATGACTTCGTACACACCGTCTGCGAACAGAAATCCCCGGTCAAAGGGAGAAATCCGGACCTGCGCCGCTTCAGCAAGATGGCCGTTCAGCCAGGCCCAGGGCAACACCTTCGCCATGATCAATCCTCCGTCAGGACAGCAGGCTCTTGAAAAAGAGCAGGATGGTGTGCCAGAGACGCTTGAAGAAGCCGGCTTCTTCCACATCCTCCAGCGCCACGACAGGCACCTTGGCGACTTGCTGATCATCCAGCCGGATCACAAGCTCACCCAACTCCTGTCCGGTCCGGGCCGGCGCAACAATCAGACCCGGCACATCCACGTTGGCCTTGAGGTCATCCTTGCGGCCCTTGGGCAGGGTCACGACCACATCGTTGGCGACACCAAGAGCCAACTGATCTTTCTGCCCTTTCCAGATCTCTGCGTCCAGCACTTTCTGCCCTGCATTGTAGAGCCGCGCGGTTTCAAAGAAACGAAAGCCATAGTTGAGCAGCTTCAGGGTCTCCTGGGCCCGGGCTTCCTCGCTCCGCGTACCCATGACCACTGAAATCAGACGCATGCCGTCCCTTTCCGCCGACGCAACGAGGCAATAGCCGGCCGCCTCGGTATGCCCGGTTTTCAGGCCATCCACACTTTTATCCCGCCAAAGCAGGAGATTACGGTTGGGCTGACGGATGTTGTTGTAAGTAAAATACTTTTGTGAATAGATCTTGTACTGCTCGGGAAAGCGCTGGATGATCGCTTGCGCCAGCAGAGCCAAGTCATAAGCTGTACTGTAGTGGTTTTCTGCCGGCAGGCCCGTGGCATTGACATAATGGGTATCCTTCATGCCCAGAAGCTGGGCATGCTGGTTCATGATATCGGCAAAGGCATCTTCGCTGCCGGCCAGATACTCGGCCACGGCGACGGAGGCATCATTGCCCGACTGCACAATGATGCCCTTCATCAGATCACCCAGACGAACCCTGGATCCTTCGCGTACAAACATCTTGGAACCACCGGTCTTCCAGGCACGAACGCTGATGGGCACCTCATCGTCGTAGCTCAACTCACCCTTGGCAACTTCGTACTCGACCACATAGGCCGTCATGAGCTTGGTGAGCGATGCCGGGGGCAGCCGCTCATGACTGTTTTTCTCGGCAATGATGTAGCCGCTGTTGGCATCCATCAGGATATAGGACTTGGCGGCCACCTGAGGCGGTGCGGGAATCAGAAGCGGCTGTGCGGCCTGAGCACTACCTGCAACCGACACGACCACGGTGAGGCAGATCAGGAGGGTATGTACAAGCTTCCTGGCAATCACAATCATGTTTTTTTCTTTCGTTTTATGGTGGTAAAGGATGGTGTTGGGCCCAAATGGTAACTGATTTACCGTGCGGGCGCACGCAGGCAGAGCCGGCTAACAGGATTTTAAGGGAATGCTTACCGCCAGGGCCGCTGAATAACCAGGGTTTCGAAGCGACCAGTCCGGGCCAGCAGTTCCTCGTGGTAACGGGCATCTGCCTCGGTGGCAAAGGGCCCCACCCGAACCCGAAAGATTTTCCCCGTTTCGTCCGGCACATAGAATGTATTCTGGTCCAGCAGGTTGGCCACCTCATTGGTCAGCTGAATGGCGCGCGGCTCGCTGCTGACGGCCGCCACCTGAATGTAATAACCCAGACGCGCCGGCTGTTGTGGCCTTGCGTTCACTGAAGCGTCCGCCTGCGGTGTCAGCGCCTCCACGCGGACACGTGCCGTGCCCTTGTCCGCATAGCCCAGCTTTTTGGCCGCAGCCCAGGACAGGTCAATCAGCCGGCCACCATGAAACGGCCCCCTGTCATTGACACGCACAATAACGCTGCGCCCGTTCTCCAGGTTGGTCACACGCACGTAGGTCGGCAGAGGCAGCGTCTTGTGAGCGGCCGTATAGTCATACATGTTGTAGATTTCGCCGTTGGAAGTCCGGTAGCCGTGAAATTTCTTTCCGTACCAGGAGGCAATCCCTTCTTCCACGTAGCCCCGGGCTGAGGCCATGACATGGTAAGTTCTGCCGTTGACGGTGTAGGGGCTCTTGTTCCCGCCCCGACTGGGCGGTTCGTAGCGGGGTTGGGGTTCTGTCGCGGTGATCACCCGCTGTGCATCCGGCCCCGAATCCTGAGACTGATGATAACGGGATGACGCACACCCCGCCAACAAGGCAACGACCAGTATCAGCCCCCAGATTCGCATCAATAGGCCTCGCTCAACTGGTACACCGCCATGGCATACATGTCGGAATGATTGTAACGGGTAATTACGTAAAAGTTATGAAACGTCAGCCAGTATTCCGTACCCTGCTCTCCTTCCAGCCTGATCAGCCTGGCGGGCGTATCACCGGGCTGTCCCAGCGGATCGGTGATCCCGATGGTTTTTAATTGAGCCAGCGTGTGTACGGGTTTCTGTTTGCCTGGCAGCCATTCATCCGCAACCGGCGTCTTCGGAGACACCCGGACTGCGACCGGCTGCCCCTTCTTCCAGCCATGCTCGGCAAAATAGTTGGCCACACTGCCAATGGCATCCTCCACATTGGTCAGGATATTGGCAACCCCGTCACCGTCAAAATCCACGGCATAGCGGCGGTAGCTGCTGGGTATGAACTGGCCATAACCCATGGCACCGGCGTAGGATCCCTTGACCGTCAGCGGGTCCATTTTCTGTTCCCGGGTCATGAGAAAGAACTCGCGCAGTTCCTTGCCGAAAAAGGCGGATCGTGGCGGATAGTCAAAGGCCAGGGTGGACAAGGCATCCACCACACGGTACCCGCCCTTGTGCCGGCCATACCGGGTTTCCACGCCAACGATTGCAGTGATGATGCGTTTCGGTACACCAAAGGTGCCCTCGGCCCGCTCCAGGGTGGGCTGCTGAGCCTTGAGAAAAGCACGGCCCTTTTCAATGCGGTCATGGGTCAGAAAGATCTTGCGGTAATCACGCCACTCCAAGACCCGTTCTGCGGGACGGGCGATGGCTTCCAGAATTTTGGGCTGTTTTTCCGCCGCATCCAGCCAGCGCCGGACATCCGCTTCCCGAAAACCATCTTCCGCCACAAGCTGCCGGATGAATTGTTCCGCCTTGGGGTGATCCAGATAGCTGCCCCAGGTAGCCGGAGCCGCCATTATCAGACCAAGCAGCAGACTCGTGATTCGTTTCATCATATACAGGTTCCCTGAATGGTTGTGCCCCGCATCAATAACCCAGCATTCGCCGGTGACTGTGCATGGACATGATCATGCCAAACGCGCTCAGCAATGTCAGTATGGACGTGCCGCCGTAACTGATCAATGGCAACGGCACACCGACAATGGGCAGCAGACCGCTGACCATCCCCATGTTCACCACCACGTAGACGAAAAAGGTCAGGACCAGGGCTCCCGCCACCAGCCTTGAAAAGGTATCCTGAGCGGTCACGGCCAGATACATCCCGCGGCCGATGATGAGCGCGTAAAGCGTCAGCAGGGCCAGCACCCCCACATAGCCAAACTCTTCCGCCAGCACGGCAATAATGAAATCGGTATGACTTTCGGGCAGGAAGTCCAGGTGGGATTGCGTGCCTTGCAGCCAGCCCTTGCCCCAGAGTCCTCCCGAGCCGATTGCGGTTTCGGACTGAATGATGTTCCACCCGGCTCCCAGAGGGTCCTGAGAGGGATCCAGAAAGGTGAGCACCCGCTGTTTCTGGTAGTCATGCATCCCATAAAACCAGAACAGGGGCGCGCCGATGGCCACAATCACCGCAAAGCCGGCAATCCAGCGCCAGCTCAGACCTGCCATGAAAATCACGAAGATGCCGGATGCCGCGACGAGTATGGCCGTCCCCAGATCCGGCTGCCTGAAGATCAGCAGAGCGGGGACCAGACAAATCAGCAGCGCGCCCAGCAAATGCTTGAGAGAAGGCGGCAAACTCCTCCGGGAGAGGTAAGCCCCGACCATGACCGGCACCGCAACCTTCATCAGTTCCGAGGGCTGAACCCGGATGCCCAGCCCCGGGATGGCCAGCCAGCGCTGTGCCCCCTTGGCATCGGTACCGGCAAACAGGGTGGCCACCAGCAGGACAATGCCCATCAGATAGACGGGCAAGGCAAAACGGCGATAGGTGGATGGCGGAATCTGTGCCAGCACGATCATGCTGCAAAATCCCAGCCCCATGTAGGCAGCCTGCCGGTAAACCATGCTCAGATTGCCATCGGCACCACTGTAGAGCACGACCAGCCCCCCCAGACACACCATCAGCACCAGCGCCATCAGCAGCCAGTCAAGGTGGAGCTTGTCTCCCAGCCGGCTGGATGACCAGCCGGGTCCATGCTCGAGCTGCCGGACAAAATCACGCTGACTCATGGTCTGTTCTCCGCCACTTCCGTTCCGTCCAGCTCTTCCGGCGTCCGGTCGAGCAGCCAGGCATCAAAGAGCTTTCGGGCGATGGGGGCTGCCGCCGTACTGCCGCCACCGCCGTTTTCCACGACCACTGCGACGGCAATTTTCGGGTCATCCAGCGGCGCGAAGCCCACGAAGAGGGCATGATCCTGAAGCCGCTCGGCCAATTCTTCCTTGTTGTATTTCTCACCCTGCGGGATACCCACCACCTGAGCCGTCCCCGTCTTGCCTGCCATCCGGTAGGGTGCACCCAGGGCAGAACGGCGCGCCGTGCCATGCCTGTCATGCATGACCGCTTCCATGCCCTTGATCACATGAGACCAGGCCCAGGGATTCTTGACCGACACATCGGGATGAACTTCACGTGGTGTCCAGACTTCATCACCGGCGTTCTGCAGCAGATGAGGCACCACCCATTTGCCGCGATTGGCCAGCACGGCCGTCATGGTGGCCAGCTGCAGCGGCGTGGTGACCATGAACCCCTGTCCGATGCCCATGTTCAGTGAATCACCGTGATACCACTTGCGCCCCCTGACCGCTCGCTTCCATTCCCGCGTGGGCAGAATTCCGGCGCTGGCATCCACCACATCATCGGCAGTGACGCTGCCGATCCCGAACATGGCCAGATACTGGGCCATTCTGTCCACACCCAGTTTGTAGGCCAGATCGTAGAAATACACGTCACAGGACTCGGCAAGCGAGATATTCAGATCCACCCATCCATGACCACCGCGTTTCCAGTCTCGGTACAGCCGGTCGTCGCCTTCCAGCTGATACCAACCCGGATCCCAGAGACGATACTCCGGAGTGACCACTCCGGTGTCCAGTCCGGCCAGGGCAATCACCGGCTTGATCGTGGAGCCGGGCGGGTAGCGTCCCCGGGTCGCCCGGTTGAACAGGGGCAGATCAAGGGAATCGCGCAAGACCGAGTAGCGTTTGGTGCTGATACCCGTGACGAACCAGTTGGGGTCAAACGCCGGCTGGCTGACCAGCGCCAGAATTCCCCCGTCACGGGGATCGATGGCCACCACTGCCCCGCGCTGCCCCTTCAGCGCGTCGGCTGCCACCTGCTGCAGCCGGACATCCAGCGTCAGGCGCAGATCCTTGCCGGGCACGGGTGGCGTCTTGTCCAATACCCGAAGCACCTGCATGCGGGCATCCTTTTCCACGGTCTGAAAACCGGCATCACCATGCAGCAGATCTTCGTAGAAGCGCTCCACCCCGGTCTTGCCGATGTAATGGGTACCGTCATAATCCGCCGGATCCAGCTTTTCCAGCTCACGTTCGTTGATCCGTCCCACATAACCCACCGCATGGGCGAACAGGTCGCCGTAAGGATAACTGCGAATCAGCTCGGCGCTGATTTCCACCCCCTTGAGACGGTGACGATTGACCGCAATGCGTGCGATTTCCTCATCAGTCAGGCGGCTGCGAATGGCAACCCCCTCATATGGCCTGCGCCTGCGTCTGAGGCGCTTCTCAAAGGACTCCAGATCGTCTTCGTCCAGTTCGATCAGCATCCCGAGCTCATCAATGAGCCCGGACATGTCCTTCACGTGCTCGGGCACGATCAGCAGCGAGAAGGTCGGCTGGTTGTCGGCAATCAGGTTGCCGTTCCGGTCCAGGATGAGTCCGCGGGTGGGCGGAATGCTCTGCAACTGCATCCGGTTCTTGTCCGACAAGGTACGATACACCTTGTGCTGCTCGATCTGCAGGTAGCCGTAACGCCAGGCGAGTACCGCGAAGCAGCCGAGCATGACGATGACGCTGACGATGGCCCGGGCAAGGAAAATGCGCCGTTCGCGTCTGGGGTCCTTCAGTTCACTGACGGCCATGGGGTCTCAGGCTCTGTGGTAGGGGTGACCGCTCAGCAGGGTCCAGGCACGATAAAGTTGTTCGGCCAGAACAATGCGAACCAGGGGGTGCGGCAGGGTGAGCGGTGACAGCGACCAGCGTGCATCGGCACGACCCAGCACCGCATCGGACAGGCCGTCCGGACCTCCGATCAGCAGTGCCACATCCCGCCCCATCATGCGCCATGTTCCCATCCATTCGGACAGGGATTCGGTGCTGTGAGACTTGCCACCGACATCCAGCGCCACCACGTAGTCGGTGTCCCTGAGTCGGGCAAGCAGACGCTCGCCCTCATCCATGCACAGTTTTGCGGAAGACGTGTTGCGGGTCCGCCGTGCAGCCGGCACTTCGACCAGCTCCAGCGCCATGTCACGGGGCATGCGCTTGCTGTATTCCTCGTAACCGGCCTGCACCCAGCCGGGCATCCGTTCCCCCACGGCAAGCAGGCGAATCCGCATGTGATCAGTGCCCGGCAGACTGAAGCGGTTCGGAGGCGGCACCTTCGGCAGGCGCATCCTCCCAGAAACGCTCCAGATCGTAGAACTCCCGTGCCGCGGGCAGCATGACGTGCACGACCACATCGCCCAGATCCACCAGGATCCAGTCGGATGTGCCGCCACCTTCGACGCCCTGGGCCCGGATGCCCTGCTCGCGGGCTTCCGAGACCACGTTGTCGGCGATGGACTTGACGTGCCGGTTGGAGTTTCCGCTGGCAATGATCATGTAATCCGTCACGCTGGTGCGGTCATGCACATCCAGCACTCGGATATCCTTGGCTTTCATGTCATCCAGGGCATTGACAACAAGATCTTTCAATTCGTTGGCTTGCATAGGCTCCGGTTTCACAGGGGAATGAATGGAATCATGGCCGACTATCACTGCTGATAGAGCCGGTGGGTCTGAATATGGGTGTAGACACCATCCGGCACCAGATAGCGAATGGACTTGCCGTTTGCGACGGCGGCCCGGATTTCGGTGGATGAGATATCGAGCAATCTGAACGTGCGCTCGTGTATGCGCCCGAACGGGGCGTGTATCAGATCGAAAAGTGTATCGGTCTCGTGTGTACTCAACAGGTCTTTTACGGGGCCATCGAATGGCCTGTCCTCTCCGGGTCTGTTCATGACCATTATATGCGCCAGCCGGACAATTTCCAACCAGCGATGCCAGGTATGAAAGTTCCGGAACGCATCACGGCCCATGAGCAGGATCAGTGCGACGTCCGGTCCGAATTCGTAACGGAACGACGCCAGGGTATCCACCGTATAGCTGGGGCCTGAACGGTAGAGTTCGCGGGGATCGGCAACAAATCCGGGCACCCCCTCGATGGCGCTCTCCAGCATGCGCAGGCGGTCTTGTGCACCGGCACCCGGTTGGGCCCTGTGCGCGGGCTGTGCACAGGGCAGCAGGTGAACCGGTACCCGCCCCGTGGACACGCCGAGACAGTCGGCCACGGCGGCCTGAGCTTCAAGCACGTTGCGCAGGTGGGCCACATGGACGGGATCGAAGGTCCCCCCGTACAGGATACGGACGGGGGGCATGCCGGAAGACCAGGATGCCGATGGGTCAGACACGGATGTGGCCGTCTCCGAAGACGACATATTTCTGTGAGGTCAGCCCTTCCAGACCGACAGGGCCCCGGGCGTGAATCTTGTCGGTCGAAATGCCGATTTCCGCACCCAGTCCGTACTCGAAGCCGTCAGCAAAACGGGTTGAGGCATTGACCATGACCGAGCTCGAATCCACCTCGCTCAGGAAGTGGCGTGCCCGGGTGTAGTTTTCGGTCACGATGGCGTCCGTATGGTGAGAGCCGTAGGTATTGATATGCCCGATGGCCGCTTCCATGCTGTCCAGCACCCGGATGGACAGGATGGGCGCCAGGTATTCGGTGGACCAGTCCTCTTCCGTCGCCGGCAGGGCATCAATGATCTGCCGGGTGCGCTCGCAGCCACGCAGTTCCACGCCCTTCTCCCCAAAGGCAGTCGCCAGGCCGGGCAGCACACGGGCCACCACGGCCTCGTGAACCAGCAGGGTTTCCATGGCGTTGCAGACACCGTAGCGGTGGGTCTTGGCGTTCAGTGCGATGCGGTGGGCCTTGTCCGGATCTGCATCTCTGTCGATATAGACGTGGCAGATCCCGTCCAGATGCTTGATGACCGGCACCCGGGCTTCCCGGCTGATCCGCTCGATCAGTCCCTTGCCGCCACGCGGCACGATCACGTCCACGTATTCCTGCATGGTAATCAGGTGCCCCACAGCTTCACGGTCTGTGGTTTCCACCACCTGTACGGCACTCTGAGGCAGGCCGGCCGCTTCCAGTCCGCGACGGATGCAGGCTGCGATGGCCTGATTGGAATGAATGGCCTCACTGCCCCCGCGCAGGATGGTGGCATTGCCGGATTTGAGGCAGAGGCTCGCTGCTTCCACGGTCACGTTGGGCCGGGATTCGTAAATGATACCGATCACACCCAGGGGAACACGCATCTTGCCCACCTGAATGCCGGAGGGGCGATATTTCACATCCGTGATCTCGCCGACCGGATCCGGCAACGCGCCCACCTGCTTCAGCCCCTCAATCATGCCGTCAATACGTGCCGGCGTCAGCTCCAGCCGGTCCAGCATGGCCGCATCCAGCCCGTTGGCGCGGCCGGCTTCCAGATCCTTCCGGTTGGCCCCGGCAAGCGCTTCGCGGGACGCTTCAAGTGCCTCGGCAATGGCGTTCAGTGCAGCATTCTTTTCGGCAGTACTGGCCCGCGCCATGGCCCGGGACGCCTCTCTGGCCCGCTGCCCGGTTTCGATCATGTAAGCTTTGACATCCATCCCGTACGATTCCCCACTCAGGATTTTCTTGCGTCTGAGCCTGACTAACACAGGCTGCGGTATTATACTGGCCTCAAACAGGCCAAACAAAAAAAGACCTCAAGGCGTATTCCATGGCAGGAATGATAACCCCCATAGAATTGAATGACCAGTTGCGCTGCCGCGTTTATCGCCTCGCAGCCTTTGTGATGGCCGTGCTGATGCTGGGCTGCCTCATCAGCGGGCGCTATCCGGTGGCGGCCATCGCCGGTGCCTTCGGTGCGCTGCTGTGGATCAACAGCTGGTTCGTAGCACACGGGCATCAGCGTGCCTTCGAAAATCTCTCCAATGCCCTCATGGCCCTGCTCTGCCTGCTGACGCTGGTGGCTGTGGCACGCTTTCCTCAAACGGCCGAGCACTGGAGCTATCTGGTGCCGCTCGTGGCCTTTCTCATCTATCGGCTGAAGGTGGCGACCACGCTGGTCACAGTGTATTCACTGGTCCTTTCCGCGGCCCTGGTCACCCTGTATCACGGCCCGGAGCGCATTCAGATCTTCTTCACCTACCTCGCCGTGCTCATGCTGACCGTGGCCTTTGTGTATCTCAGGGAGATTCGCGAGGAGCAGCTCAAGCCCCTGAGGAAGACGGACAATCTGACTCAGGCGCTGACGCGGGAATATCTGATCCAGGATCTGGAAAAGGAAATCCAGCGCAGTGAGCGCGAGGGAACGGACCTGTCCGTCATGGCACTGGGACTGGATCCGGAAAGCGTTGCAGGCCTGGACGAGGAAGGCCGGGATCTGCTGCTGCACCGGCTGGGCCGCCTGCTGCACGGGACGCTGAGACTGTTTGACAGCTATTACCGCCATGACGACACGCGCTTCGTGATCATCCTCCCCCATACCGGATCCCGGGCAGCACTGAAGACCAGTACCCGCCTGCGGCGCGCCATCCGCGAGACACTCAGCGATGACCGGCAGGCGGTGACGGCGAGCGTGGGATTGGTGACGCTCAACGCCGGCGATGATGCCCACAGCCTGATCCGACATGCCCTGATGGCGCTGGAGCAGGCACGGCGACAGGGACCAAGCCAGAGCGTGGCCTTCGAGGAGCTGGCACCCGAGGAGAGTGAACAGGGAGGCGTCCATGCAGATTCGCAATGAAAACCTGTTGCGGGCGCGCACCCTGGTCACCCTGTATCTGGGCCTCGCCGCTCTATTTCTGCTGATGGCGCTCCAGAATGTCCGTTACGGCCTTTACGATCTGTTCTACATCGGTCTGATGCTGGTGCCGGTCTGGGCCGGCGGCGCGGTACTGAGCTGGTGGATGCGCAACCGTCCGCAACACCAGCCGGGGCATGTTCTGATTCTGGTCACGCCGGTGGCTGGCGTCTTCTGGCTGATCCTCGCTGGCCATCCCGCGGCGGTGCACTGGCTTTATGCCGTTGCATTGATCAGCTTCATTGTCCTGCCGCTGAGAACGGCCTTTCGGGTCAATACCGGCATTCTGGTACTCATGGCGGTTGCGCTGGGATGGCAGAGCGGGTTTTATGACAGTCTGAGGTTTGCCACCAGCTATGCGCTGCTGGCAGGTCTTGCCGGCATGTATGCGTATCTCTATCACCACAAGACCCGCTATTACGTCACCCAGACGCATCATGATCCGCTGACCGGTGCATTCAATCTCCGCCATCTGGACTTCACGCTGAAACAGGAAGTGTCCCGCTCCGAGACCACCGGGCATCCGCTCTCCCTGATTGCACTGGAAGTGGACTATTACGACCAGCTTCTGGACGTGCATGGCCAGAACATTACCCAGGAGGTGATTGTCGCTCTGGCACGGCAACTTCAGGGCATGACGCGTGCCGGCGACAGCCTCTACTATGACCGCAACGGACGGTTTTATCTGTTGTTGCCCAACACGCCCGAAGAAGGCCTGCTGGTCATTGCGGAACGTGTTCGCCGGATGGTTGAGGAAACCGACTGGCCGGAAGTGCATTCGCTGACAGTCAGTGTCGGCTGCTTCACGCGTCCGGCCGGCATGACCGAAGACCGCACGCTGCGTGACGTGGTGGATCTGGCGCTGCAGCAGGCACAGGCCAGCGGTCACAACCGGGTTCAGCTTGGACAATTCGTGGGCTCAGACGCAGCGTGATGGACGGTCAGGTCTTCCTCGATTGGCTCAATGCCCATCCGGACTGGATCACCTTTGCCGTAGCCTTTCTGTCCCTGGTGGAATCGCTGGCCATAGCCGGGATGATCGTGCCCGGTGTTGTCCTGCTCTTCGGTGCGGCAGGATTGGCCGGCAGTGCAGGCATTCCTGTCTGGGAAATCCTGGTAGCCGGTGTGGTGGGTGCGCTGTTGGGAGACGGGATCAGCTTTGCACTGGGGCGGATCTTTCATGAGCGCATCCGGACACTGTGGCCACTGAATCGCTATCCGAACCTGCTGGATCAGGGGGAACGCTTCTTCCACCAGCATGGCGGCAAAAGTATCGTGCTGGGCCGCTTTGTCGGCCCCCTGCGCGCCATCATGCCGCTGGTGGCAGGCATGTTCGGCATGCCGGCAGGGCGTTTCCTGCTCTTCAATTTCATCTCGGCGCTGGGCTGGGCGCCGGTGTACCTGCTGCCCGGCTATGGTGTCGGGCTTTCCGTCTCAGACGAGCGAACGGTTCCACCCGGCTTTTACCCGACACTGATTTCACTGGTGCTGCTGCTGGGGGCCCTGGCCGGTCTCTTTTCACTCCTCCACTGGCACGTACGCCCGGAAGGGCGGTTCTACAACTGGCTTGTGCGCCATGCACGCCAATGGGCAGTGGTTCGCCTGTGGATGCGGCGCATGGCCAGTTACCGGCACGGATACCCCGAGTATCCGCTTCCGTCCCTGCTCCTGGCGTTGAGCAGTCTGGTGGCCTTTGCATTGCTGGCGCTGCTGGTGGTACACGGGCATCGCATCTGGATTCTGAACCAGTGGATTGCCGGAGAGGTCACCGTTCTCCAGGCGCTCGGGGTACGCTCGGCCATGGCCGTGATCACGACACTGGGTGATCCGGCATTTCTCTATCTGGGCTTCATGGCGATTGTGGCGGGGCTATGGGTCACCGGGCGGCACTGGCAGGCCGCCGTGGGTGTCATGCTCACCGGACTGATGACGCACCTGTCCACCTCGGCCATGAAACAGGCCTTTGGTATCGTCCGGCCAGACGGCGGAGCGGTTTTCCACAGCGGCGCCTTCCCGAGCGGACATGCCGTAGGGGCCACGGTGCTGACGGGCCTGCTGGCGACCTTCATTGCACGGGAACGTCCCAGGCGGGAGCGCTGGCGAATTTACCTGATGGCGGCCCCCTTTCCGCTGCTTGTGGGCATTTCCCGGGTGGTGCTGGGCGTCCACTGGATGACTGACGTGGCAGGGGGATGGCTCTGGGGCCTCTTTCTGGTGGCCACGTTCCGGGTGCTCTTCAGCCCGCTCGATCGGCGTCCGGTCTGGCCGGGTACACAGGGCTACAGGATGGTACTGGCGGTGGCGGTGCTCTGGCTCGCCTATGCCGTACTCAGGTTGCCGGATACCCTGCACCTGTACGGCGCAGGTATCACGCTCCCGTCATGACGTCATGGGCCCGCCAGTTCTGATGCTGACTGGCGGGAGCCCTTTCAGTCGCGCCGCTGCACGACAGGTGGTGCAGAGTTCCCGGAATCGCCCTGCCCCGGCCCGGGAGGCTGGTCCTTCCCGGGCGCCGAACCGGCCTTCAGTGCCGGCCATTCGGCAAAGGCCAGAAAATAGATCAGCGCCAGATTGGCCAGCGGCACCAGAATCAGCAGGCTCAGGGCACCGTGATAACCGGCCCGCTCACAGATCCGCCACATGGGCCAGACCACCAGTATTGCCGCGATCAACCACCCCAATCCCATGGTACCTCCCCACATGCCGTGACTCCATCCAAATCCCATCATGGTCGTTCCTCCTCAGGTCAGGAACCTCCCGGCCTCTTGGCCACCCTGAGCCAGCCCTGCGCTCTGGTGACTTCGGCTCACTGTCCGACCGGTGTCCACCATTCAAGATGGGGGCAGAACCCGGGATCACAAGATCCGGTACGATATTTCGTCGATCCTTGCCTGGCGTGTCCTGAACCGCTGACCCCGTCAGGCTGCCCTGGCCACCCGCCATTGCCAGAGCATGGCCAGCCCGGCGAGCATCGCGCCTGCGACAAAGGTGAATGTGCTGCCTGCACTGCTCCACAGCCCGCCGGCAATGACGCTGGCCAGCAGCAAGGCCGCGCCCGTGACCAGATTGTAGAGCCCGAAGGCCGTACCTCGCAGTCCGGCGGGTGCCTCGGCAGCCACCATGGCCGACAATACCCCTTGCGTGGCCCCCATGTGCACGCCCCAGACCAGAATACCCCCGAACAGAGCGGGCAACCCCGAGCCCAGCGCCAGCATCAGGTCAGCCACCACAAGCAACCCCATTCCCAGCGCCAGCACCCGGCCGGGCGGCCAGCGATCCGCCAGGCGCCCCAGGGGCCAGGCACTCAGGGTATAGCTGATGTTCATGACAATCAGGACCAGCGGGATCCAGCCCAGCTTCAGGCCGGCTTCCTGCACCCGCAGAATCAGAAAGGCTTCCGAAAACCGGGCCAGGTGGACCAGAAAAGCCAGGACCAGCAGGGGCACGAAGGTGCGCGGCAGTTGTTTCAGTGCCCCGCGGCTCAGGGGAAATCGTCGTGGCGCAGCCTCCCGGCCGTCATCCGGCGCTTGTACACGCGGCGGCTCCCGGACCCAGATGAGAATCACAGCGATGGCCAGCGCGGCGGGCACGCCTGCCACCCAGAAAACCGCCCGGATGTCGTCATTCAGAAGCGCCATGAGCCCGAGTGCGGCCAGCGGCCCCAGTACCGCACCCATCGTATCCATGCTCTGACGCAGGCCGTAGGCACTGCCGCGCAGGGATTCCGGTGTGACGTCCGCGATCAGGGCATCACGGGGTGCGCCCCGGATACCCTTGCCGACGCGGTCGATCAGCCGCGCAGCCAGGATATGCACGGGCATGGTGGCCAGCGGGAAGAAGGGCTTGGTCAGTGCGGCCAGCCCGTATCCGGCAAGAATCAGTGGCTTGCGCTTCCGCCAGTAATCGGAAAGCGCTCCGGAAAACACCTTGAGCAGGTGCGCCGTGGCCTCTGCCAGACCTTCAATGAGACCCACCGTCACCATGCTGGCACCCAAGGAGGTCACCAGAAAGACCGGCAGCAGAGCGTGGATCAGTTCCGAGGACATGTCCATGAGCAGACTGACCACTCCCAGCGCGATGACGCTGGCCGGCAACCTGCCCCGGGTCATTCGGGCGTACTCCCGAGCAGACCGAGCACACAGGCCGGTACGGGAACCGCTTGCTTGTTGCGGTAATCAAAGAAGACCAGGGCCGTGCGGGCCCGCGCCACCATCCGGCCGCTCGCGGATTCCGCAACGCGATAGAGGAGCTGGCAACTGCGCTGCCCGACATCCGCTACCATCATGTCCACACGCAAGGTTTCCCCCAGATGGGCTTCACTTTGGTACTGAGCCTGCAGATCGGCCACGATGACGCCGGCACCGTCAAGGTGCTGTTCATCCATTCCGTGACGAGCGAACCAGGCCTTGCGCACCTGATCCAGCATGACCGGGATGGCAGTGAAGGCCAGATGATGGGCTTCGTTGATGTGCATGGCCTGAACTTCGACCTGCACAGTAAAGTCCACAAGGGGCAGATCCGGGATCCGGGTACGCGGGAGCTCAAGCTGTCGTGGCGTCATGCAGTGAGTGTCCGCTTGAGTTGCTGAATATCGTCTTCCGCCATGTGCAGCACCTGCAGGCTGCGCTCGGGTGTGAGTTCGCCCAAGGCCAGTTTGCGGAAAGCCGGCACCTGGTCCATGGGCGGCAGGCCAATCCGGTGTTCGCGGACGGCCTGATGCATCTGGGCGATGATGACCACATCCGCATAGGTGGCCTGATCCTGTCCGCTTTCCCACTGCCAGTCTTCCGCGTGCGTCACCACCTCGATGAGGTCGCCGGCAAACTGCCAGTGCTGGAGAAGCGCCGCGCCAATATCGGCCTGGGTTTCCGAGATGAGGCGCTCGAGCAGTTCCGGGTTGCTGACCAGCTGCGGCTGATCTTCCGCAAAGAGAATGGCGGGGATGGCGCCGATGTCGTGCAGAATGCCGGCCAGCACCGCGCGTTCACGGCTCAGGCCGGGCGTCATGTTGGCCAGCACGCCGGAAAGCGCTGCAATCTGGATGCTATGCTCCCAGAGCCTTTGCATGCGCTGGCGCAAGGCTGCGTGGCGCGTCGAGAACAGCTCCCGAAGCGCATAGATGGTCACCAGCTGACGGGTCGCCTCCAGTCCCAGACGGATCACCGCATCCTTGCAGCTTTCGATCTCCCGGAACCCGCGAAACAATGGGCTGTTGGCCACGTGAATGAGCTTGGCCGTCATGGCCGGATCGCGGGTGATCAGCTGAACCAGGTCATCCACCGAGCAGTCCGGCCGGTCGGCTGCCTGACGGATCATGAAGGCCATGTCCGGCAGGCTCGGCAGGCGCAGACTGTTCTGCTTCAGCGCTTCCTGAATGGCGGCGATCAGGGCATAGGCCGGGTCATCATCAGCCCGGATGTCCGAAACACCGTAGCCCTGACGGGGCGCCTCCCGGATCATCTGGTTCAGTGTTGCCTGCTCCACCACCAGCATGACCACTTCCGTGTCCGAGAGTACGTCGTACTGACGGGGTTGCAGATGGGCAATGGCCTGGGCGGCAGAGGGAGAATCGGGGTTCAGATGAATCTCACGGCCGTCCTGGGCGCGCAGCCGGATCCGGCCCTCCCACAGGAAATAGTCCCAGGCGTCCTGACTGCCACGCTTGAGAATGAGGCTGCCCGGGGGTAGCGCCGGAATTCTGCCCTGGCAGAGAGGACCACACGCTGCTCATCGGAAAGGCGCGCCAGTGCGGCAAACCGCTTCATGCGCTCGTACACCGGCACAGTGAGGGCACCCGAATCCTTCATTCCCTTTACCCCTGTCTGGTTGACAGGGCCAGTGTACTGCACCTGCCGGATTTTGACCACCCGGCAGTCGTTACGGGCACGGAGCCGGGCCACCCGGCCCGGTTGTGCCCGCGATCAGCCGGCTCAGAGCGAGCGGGCGACAATTTCCTTCATGATTTCATTGGTGCCGGCATAAATGCGCTGGACGCGGGAATCGGCCCAGGCCCGGGCAATCGGGTACTCCCACATGTATCCGTATCCTCCGTGAAGCTGGACACATTCGTCCATGACCCGACACTGCAGGTCCGTGGTCCACTGCTTGAGCATGGCGGCGGTCGGCACGTCCAGCTTGCCGTTCAGATGCAGTTCCAGACAGCGGTCGAGAAAGACTCTGCCTGCCGTGATTTCCGATTTCAGTTCCGCCAGCTTGAAGCGGGTATTCTGGAAGGCCATGATGGGTTTGCCGAAAGCCTTGCGCTCCTTGCAATAGGCGATGGTCCACTCCAGTGCGGCTTCACAGGCGGCCATGGCGGTGATGCCGACCAGGAGGCGTTCCTGGGGCAGTTCCTGCATGAGCTGAATGAAACCCTGCCCTTCCGCGCCCAGCAGGTTGTCCTTCGGTATGCGCACATCCTGGAAAAACAGTTCCGAAGTATCCTGAGCCTTCAGACCCACCTTCTTGAGATTGCGTCCCTTCGAGAAGCCTTCCCAGCCTGACTCCACAACAAAAAGGGTGATGCCCTTTGCGCCCTCCCCGGCTTGGTCTTGGCCACGACGATGACCAGATCCGCCATCTGGCCATTGGTAATGAAGGTCTTGGAGCCGTTGAGTACGTAGTGATCCCCGTCAGGCAGTGCGGTGGTCTTGACGCCCTGCAGGTCGGAACCTGCTCCGGGCTCGGTCATGGCGATGGCCCCGATCATCTCGCCGCGGGCAAGCTTCGGCAGATAGCGGGCCTTCAGTTCCTCGCTGCCATAATGGAGGATATAGGGTGCAACAATGTCCGAGTGCAGCGCAAACCCGACACCGGAAAGGCCAAGACGGGCCAGTTCTTCGATGATGACGGCTGAAAAGCGGAAATCGGCACCCGCCCCGCCATATTGTTCCGGCAGAGTCGGGCACAGGAAACCCATTTCCCCGGCCTTCTCCCAGAGTGCCCGGCTGACCTGCCCGGCTTCTTCCCACTGATCGTGATAGGGAACCGCCTCCTGCTCCAGGAACTTGCGGAACGCGTCTCGGAATCCTTCGTGGTCGGCATCAAACAGGGTTCTGGGAATCATGGTCACCTCGGCATGTTGTTGTCATTTTCTTCAGTCTGACAACTCGCAGGCCGGGCGCCAATGATTTTTCCGTTCAAAGCCGGTGACCTTTCCGGTCACCCGCCCCGGGCAATCCGGCCCGGGACTCATACCATGCGCAACTCAGCTCTCCACGAACGCACGCTCTATCACGTAGTGCCCGAGTTCACCTTGCTGGGTCATGCGGAAGTCGCGCGCGTCAAGAATATCGACAAAATCCCGCAGCATGGACGGACTGCCGCAGATCATGAAGCGGTCATGCTCGGGGCTGGGTTCCGGCAATCCGAGTTCATGGAACATCTGCCCCGTGGTGAACAGGTGCGTCAGACGCCCGGTCCGCTCGAAGGCTTCCCGTGTCACCGTGGGGTAGTACACCAGCTTCTCCCGCACCTGCTCGCCGAACCAAGGATTTTCGGGCAGCTCCCGCTGGATGGTATCCCTGTACGCCAGCTCGGAGACGTAGCGCACCCCATGGGTCAGGATGATGCGGTCATAACGCTCATAGACGTCCGGATCCTTGATGATGCTCATGAAGGGCGCCAGTCCGGTGCCGGTGCTGAGCAGGTACAGGTTGCGGCCGGGGAGCAGATCGTCCACCAGCAGGGTACCGGTCGGCTTGCGGCTGACCAGAATCTGATCTCCCGGCCGGATCTGCTGGAGGCGCGAGGTCAGCGCACCGTCGGGCACCTTGATGCTGAAGAACTCCATTTCTTCTTCATAGTTGGCACTGGCGATACTGTAGGCCCGCATGATGGGGCGTGCCTCGGTTTCCAGCCCGATCATCACGAACTGGCCATTGCGGAATCGCAGTCTCTGATTGCGTGTGGTGCGAAAACTGAACAGTGTCTCATTCCAATGATGAACGTGCGTTACGGTTTCGGTCAGAAAACCTGCCATGTGTGACCTCCGGATTTCAGTATGAAACCAGTGTATGACCGCCGATAAATCCTGTAAAATGGATATTAAATGTATATCTAATCGATTTTATGAATATCAGGTATACCCTCCGACAGCTTCAGGTATTTGTGGAAGCGGCCCGTCATCAGAACATCTCGCGAGCGGCCGAGGTCGTGGGGCTGTCCCAGTCGGCCGCCAGCTCTGCGCTCAAGGAACTGGAAAGTGCCTACGGCGTGCGTCTGTTTGACCGCAACGGCAAACGCCTGGTGCTCAACGAACAAGGGCGCCGGGTTCGTGCGCTGGCCCAGTCTGTCCTGGATCAGGCGGGGGCCTTGGATCAGACGCTGCGTCAGCATGCGGAAGGCGGCCCGCTGAAGGTGGGGGCCACCCTGTCCATCGGCAATTACCTGGCCATACGCATCCTGGCCTCCATGCAACAGGAACGCACCCCCCTTCAGGTTGGACTGACCGTCGCCAACACCCGGGAGATCGCCCGGCAGGTGCTGGACTTCGAGCTGGACATGGGGATGGTGGAGGGCGAACTGAATGAGCCGGAGCTGGAGGTCATCCCCTGGCGGCCGGATGAACTGGTCGTCTTCTGCTCTCCCTCCCACCCCTTTGCCTCGCGCCCCGAACTCACGGATGCGGATCTGCGCAGCGCCCGCTGGATCATGCGCGAACCGGGCTCCGGCACCCGTCAGGCTTTCGAGCATGCCATGCACGGCCTGCTTCCGGAGCTGAACATCGTGCTGGAGTTGCAGCATACGGAAGCCATCAAGCGCGCGGTGGAGGCCAACCTGGGGATCAGCTGCCTGTCCCGCCTGACACTGGAAGATGCCTTTGCACGCGGCTCACTGATCCCGCTCAGCACGCCGGGACGCGACCTGAAACGCGAGCTTTACTTCATTCTGCATCGCCAGAAGTACCGTTCTCCGGGTCTGGAACACTGGATGTCGCTGTGCAGATCAGTGGGGAGTTGACAGGTGCCGGGTCAGGCCTTAAGGCAGCGTTAAGTTGCCCCGGATAGACTTTCGGCCAGCTCATCTGACGGTACGGATTTCGGGGGAATCGTGATCAGCAGGGATATCGGAATTGCCGCGTTGCTCTTTGCGCTGGCCGTGGCGTCACAGTACAGCGGCCTGGATCTCTGGCTGGCCGGCCATTTTTACGATGCTTCGGCACACCAGTGGCCCTGGCGGGACACCTGGCTGACCAGCACGGTATTGCATGCCGGGGCACGCAAGACAATCGTGCTGATTGCCGTCCTCATGCTCCTGGCCTGGGTGCTGACTTTCATCCGCCCCGGACTGCGGGCCTGGCGACGCCCCCTGGGCTATCTGCTGGTGGCCTCGCTGGCAGGTCCCGTCGTGGTCTCCGTACTCAAATCCATGACTCACCTGTATACGCCCTGGGTCATCCGTGAATTCGGAGGCAACCTGCCTCATCTTCGGCTGTTCGATCCGGTGCCGGCGGGACTGCCTGTGGGGCATGCCTTCCCGGCAGGGCATGCCAGTGCCGGATACGGATTCTTCAGCCTGTATTTTTTTGCCCGATACCTGCGGCCGTCGATGACAAGGGCCGGTTTGCTGGTGCCGGTCATTCTGGGTGGAACGCTCGGGGTGGATCAGCAAATCCGCGGCGCCCATTTCCTGAGCCATGATCTCACCACCGCCGCCATCTGCTGGCTGAGTGCAGCGCTGCTGGCCTGGTGGTTTTTCAGACGACACCAAGTCCGCGAAGAAACAGCACCACAGCCCGCCTGACGTGGGCCGCCCTGGCCGGCGCATCCATGTCCAGACCCAACAGGGCCTGCCAGTAGATGTCTCCCCGAAAGGCCGCAACAAACTGGCGGGCCAGAAAGTCCGGATCATCGCCGGGCAGTTCCCCTGCCTCCTGACGGGACCGGAAAAACCGGCTGACCGCCCTGAGCGCCTGCTCCGGCCCGGCACGATAGAAGAGTCGCCCGATATCCGGGTTGGACTGCACTTCACCGATGATCAGCCGGACCGCGGCCAGATTGTCACGTGCCAGCAGAGTGCCGAGGAAATCCAGCGCGATCTGCTCCAGTGCTTCGGCCAGCGGTTGGGTCAGGCGTTCCGGGGTGACGACCCGTGCCACGAACTGTGCACTGACCGCCGACACCACGGCCTCGAACAGCACCTGTTTGGAAGGGAAATACTTGTAAAGAGTGGCTTTCGAGACGCCGGCCTGCCGGGCCACACGATCCATGCTGGTGCGTCCGAACCCCTCCTCGCAGAAGGCGGCCACGGCGGCATTCAGGATACGTGTGCGTCGGGCGGCATTTTCGGCAGGCATGCGTTGACTCCCTGAACATTTTGGGAGATTCTAAACTGAACCGTTCAGTTTTCCAATCAGCAGGACATCATGACCGCAACCCGCAAGCTCACTTTGATATTTCTGATTGCCGGCCTGGCCCTGGGGACATGGGTCTGGCTCCACCAAAATGAAGAAAAAACCGATGACGCCTTCATCGAGCGAGATGTCACCTGGCTGGCACCCCGGGTCGCCGGACCATTGATCCGGGTCGCGGTCACGGAGAATGCCCAGGTCAGCGAAGGCGACCTGATTGCCGAGATTGACCCGGCCCCCTTCCGGCTGGCGGTTCAGCAGGCCGAGGCGGCGCGTGATGAGGCAGCGTCAGGCGTGGCCCGTGCCGAAGCGGCACTGGCCGCGTTCCGGGCACAGCAGGCCGCGGATGAACGCACGGCGGAACAGGCGATCGCCGTGGCTCGTGCTGACCTCAACGCCACCCGTGCCCAGCGCGCCCAGCTGCAAACCGAACTGGCCCAGGCGCGCCGCGATGCCAAACGTTACGCCCAGCTGGCACGCCAGCGGCAGGTCTCCCAGCAGCAACTGGATCAGGCGCAGACGCGGGTATCCGCACTGGAAGCCCAGGTTGCTTCACTGGATGCCGCAGTGGAAGTCAAGGTGCAGGCGGTGGCCGAAGCCGAAGCACATCGGGATGCGGTCCTGGCCCGGCGATCACTGGAAACCGTGCGCCTGGCCGAGGTGAAGGCGGCACAAGCCACTCTCGAAGCCGCCCGGGCCCGGGTCGAAAGTGCGCGTCTGGATCTGTCTCATACCCGCATTCTGGCCCCGGCAGACGGCGTGGTGACTCATATCGAGGTTCATCCGGGCAGCCAGGTGGGGCCGACCAGGCCGGTGGCCATACTGGTCAGCGGACAGCCCTGGCTGAAGGCCAACTTCAAGGAAACCCAGCTCGCCCGGATGAAAGCGGGGCAACCCGTACGTATCGAGCTGGACAGCCTGCCGGATCAGGTGCTGACCGGCCGGGTGGCGTCATTTCAGCCGGGAACCGGTGCCCGATTCAGCGTATTGCCGCCCGAAAATGCCAGTGGCAATTTCGTGAAGGTGGTGCAGCGGGTGCCGGTGCGCATTGAGCTGGACACCCCGTTACCGGAAGGGCGGGAGCTGGCCGCCGGCCTGTCCGCGACCGTGGTGGTGGATACAGGCCGTGACGCGGACTAATCCCTGGTTCATTGCGCCACTGGTTGCGCTGGCTGCGTTCATGGAGGTGCTCGACATCTCCATTGCCAATGTTTCGCTTCAGCATATTGCCGGCAATCTGGGGGCGAGCCCGGAGGAGTCCACCTGGATCCTGACGGCCTATCTCATCACCAATGCCATTGCCCTGCCGGTCTCGGGCTGGATGTCCGAGTACTTCGGTCGCACCCGCTTTTTCAATGCCTGCATCCTGGGGTTCACCGTGGCCTCTCTGGCCTGCGGCACGGCCACTTCACTGGAGGCGCTGATCCTCTTCCGGACCATCCAGGGGCTGACCGGCGGCGCCCTTCAGCCTGTTTCCCAGGCCATCCTGGCGGATGTTTTCCCGCCCTCCAAACATGGGATGGCTTTCGCCATCTATGGCATCGCTGTCGTGGCGGCACCGGCCATCGGCCCCACGCTGGGCGGCTGGATCACCGATACTTACAGCTGGCACTGGATCTTCCTGATCAACGTGCCGGTGGGCCTCGTTCTGCTCATGCTGCTCAAGCGCTATCTTCCGGCGGACGATGCACCGGAAGCCCACACACGCAAACCGGTCGATTACATCGGCTTCGGCCTGATCGCCACCGGCCTGGGTGCCCTGCAGTGGGTGCTTGACCGTGGCCAGACGGAAGACTGGTTCAATTCGGATGTGATCGTGGGCATGACCCTCCTCTGCATCGTCGCAACCGGCTACTACATTGCCCGGGCACTGGATCAGGAAGCGCCCATCATTGACCTGTCCCTGTTCCGTTACCGCAACTACGCCCTCGCCAATCTGGTCATGTTCATCCTTGGCGCCGTGCTCATGGGCTCCACGGCCATGCTGCCCCTGTTCATGCAGATGCTGCTGGGCTACACGGCGCTGGATGCGGGGCTGGTCCTGTCACCGGGAGGACTGGCCATCATGGTGATGATGCCTGTTGTGGGACGGCTGAGCAGCAAACTTGATCTCCGGGCTCTGATTACCGCCGGGCTGCTGTGCAGTGCTGCCGCACTCTGGACCCTGGGCAACCTGACCCTGTCCATCAGCCATGAACAACTGGTCTGGCTGCGGGTCTGGCAGGCGGCAGGTCTGGCGTTCCTGTTCATCCCCACGACAACCATCGGTTTCAGCGGCCTACCTCCGGGTGCCACCAACCAGGCCTCCGCCATGATGGCCTTCATGCGCAACCTGGGCGGTGCCGTGGGGATTGCCGTACTGGTCACCTTTCTGACCCGCATCACCGACATGGACCGGGTGATCTTCGTGGCCCACAGCGATCCCGCCTCTCCCCGGTGGCAACTGTACTACCAGCACCTGCTGGAACTGACCGGCAGTCCGGAGCGGGCACTGCGACTGGCGGATCTGCGCTGGACCGCCCAGGGACAGCTGGATGCGTTCAGCACCGGCTTCCGTGGCCTGGCCCTGCTGTTCCTGGCGCTGATACCGGCCATCTGGCGGGTACGCCGGCTGCCACCGGCGGCGCAGGGACCGGCCGGCGCACACTGAGCCGGCCGACCCCGATGTCGCACTCCGATGCCGGGGCTCACCTTGTCGTGCGGAAACAGTTGGTTTTTGTCCCGCTTTTTCTTAAAGTGCAGGACATATAATCATAATCAGTCGTCCGCACCATCAAGGAGTCACCGTTGAAAGCACTCAGTCCTGTTGACCAGATTTTCCTGTGGCTGGAGAAACGCCAGCAGCCCATGCACGTGGCCGGGCTGGAACTGTTCGAGTTCCCGGAAGACGCGGGGCCCGAATACGTGACCGAACTGGCCGAGTTCTGCAAGGCCTTCACGCAACCCACCGCTCCCTTTGACCAGCGACTGGTCAAGCGCTGGGGCCAGTATTTCTGGGACAGGGACAAGCTGTTCGATCTTGAGCACCATTTCCGCCATGAAGCGCTGCCCAAACCCGGACGTATCCGCGAACTGCTGGCCCTGGTGTCTGCCGAACACAGCCACCTGCTCGATCGCGAACGGCCACTCTGGCAGGCGCACCTGATCGAGGGCTTTCAGGACCGGCGCTTTGCGCTCTACTGCAAGATCCATCACAGCGTCACCGACGGGGTATCGGCGATGCGCCTCGCCCAGCGCGCCCTGTCGCCCAATCCCAACCAGCGCAACATGCCGCCGCCCTGGGTACAGCCCATCCGCAAAAACCGGGATGAATCCGCCATCATCCCGACCGACGTGATCGGTTCGCTGCGCCATCTCACCGAGGGCGTGAAGGAACAGATTTCCACCATCCCCGGCGTGGTGTCTGCCCTGTACCGGACCATCCGGGATGCGCAGGCACACCCGGATTATGGCTACCTGTACGATGCGCCGGAGTGCATCCTGAATCAGAAGATCACCGGCTCCCGCCGGTTCGCGGCCCAGTCCTGGTCCATGTCCCGGATCAAGGCCGTGGGCAAGGCCTACGATGCCACGCTGAACGATGTGGTGCTGGCCATGTGTGCCAGCGCCCTGCGCAACTATCTGATCAGCCAGAATGCCCTGCCGGAGAAACCCCTGGTGGCCATGGTTCCCATGAATCTGCGCCAGGATGATGGTGTCGGCGGCAACCAGATCGGCATGATCATCACGAGTCTGGCCACGCACATCGAAGATCCGACCAAGCGTCTGCTGGCCATTCAGGATTCCATCCAGGCCTGCAAGGATCGCTTCGCCAGCATGACACCGGCCGAAATCATCAACTTTACCGCGCTCACGCTGGCGCCGGCGGGCCTGCAGTTGCTCACCGGCATGGTACCCAAGCTTCAGACTTTCAACGTGGTGATTTCCAACGTGCCCGGCCCCCGCGAGCCCCTGTACTGGAACGGTGCGCGACTGCAGGGCGTCTATCCGGTGTCCATCGTGCTGGATCGCATGGCGCTGAACATTACCCTGACCAGCTATGTGGATCAGATCGAGTTCGGTCTCATTGGCTGCCGGCGCACACTGCCCAGTCTGCAGCGCCTGCTGGATCATCTTGAGAACGGTCTGGTGGAACTGGAGTGGGCCGCGGGCATCCAGCCGCCGGGCAAGGGAGATAAACCTCGTCGCAAGCAAGGCAAGGCATGACGCTGACCATTGTGCTGCTGATCATACTGACCGGACTGGCGGCCTATATTGCCATTCAGGTGACGTCGGTCCGTCAGATTCTGCAACGGGGCATCGAGGTACGTACCATCACGGAGCATGGCGAAGCACCGCCGGTTCTGCACGTGGAACTGCTCAATCCCCTGCAGGTCGCCCGTTCGGAATCGAGCGTCGGCGGTGTGCTGGCAAAGATGTCTCCGGGGCTCATCCAGCGCCACGTGGCGCAGCGCGTGGCGGAGGAGCTGATGGCCGGTTTCCGCGAGCGCGGCATTGAAGCGCGAATCAGCATCGACATTTACAAGTGATTCGCGCTCCGGCTCGTCAGGCGGCTGGCGGAACGGTCTCTGCAAAGGCCGGCTGACGGGTCTGGCTTTCCACCCAGCGGGCAAGTTCGGGATACGCATCCTTCCATGCCCGCAGGCCCGCGCGGATGTCCAGCCATTGCAGAACGCAAAGCGCAGCAATATCCGCGTGCGTCATGCTGTCGCCCACCAGGACGCTGCGGTCACCGAGATGCCGGGCGAGTGCGGCCACACCCTTGTTGATCTTTGTCTCCTGGCGGGCGATCCAGGCTTCGCTCTGTTGCGCCGGCTCGCGCTTCCTTTCCAGAAAGATCAGTACTCCGGCATCACAGATGCCGTCGGCCAGCGCCTGAAGCTGACGGACCTGCAGCCGCGCTTCCGTTTCGGTCGGGAACAGGGCCGGTTGCGGAACACGTGCCTCCAGAACCTCCGCGATGACGGCTGAGTCGTACCAGACGGCACCGCTGTCCTCTTTCAGCACCGGCACCTTGCCCAGCGGGTTGATCTGGTGAACGGGGCTGTCATCATTCCAGGGAATGGTCTCTTCGAAACGGTAATCCACGCCCTTGAGTGCCAGCGCAACACGGATCTTGCGGACATAGGGGCTGGTGAGGGAGCCGTACAGTTGCATGCTGTCTCCTTGACCTCTATGCTGATTTAAGCCACTGTTTGTAGCACACAATTCAAACCCCGTACAGATTGAATATAGCTGAACCGAACAAGGAAAGACCATGCTGAAAACCTTGCGCCAACGAGTGGGTGATGAAGCGGCAACCGGGGTCCTGCTGATGCTGGCCGCCCTGTTTGCTCTCTTGGCCGCCAACACGCCCCTGAGTACCTGGTACAATCTCCTGCTGGACATGCCGGTGGCGGTCCGGGTGGGGCCCCTTGAGATCGACAAGCCCCTGCTGCTCTGGATCAACGACGGCCTGATGGCGGTTTTCTTCTTTCTGGTCGGGCTGGAACTGAAGAAGGAAGTACTGGATGGCCAGCTCAGCCGGCCCGCGTCGGCGGTGCTGCCGATTCTGGCCGCGGTGGGTGGTGTTGCCGTCCCGGCACTGGTCTACCTGTCCCTGAACATGGACAACGCGCTCTATCAGCGCGGGTGGGCCATCCCTACCGCCACGGATATCGCCTTTTCCATCGGCCTGCTGGCCCTGTTCGGCAGTCGGGTTCCCCCCGCCCTGCGCATCTTTCTGCTGACCCTGGCCGTGTTTGACGACCTCATTGCCATCATCGTCATTGCCCTGTTCTATACGGACAACCTGTCCATGATTGCTTTGGCCATCAGTGGTGCCTGCTGTCTGTGGCTGTGGCGTCTGAACCGCGCCAACACGGCAGAAATTGCTCCCTATCTGCTGGTGGGTGTGGTGATGTGGGTCGCGCTGCTCAAGTCAGGTGTGCACGCCACCCTTGCTGGCGTGGTACTGGCCTTTTTCATTCCGGCGAAGGCCACCAACTATGAAGGCAAGACGGTGGAACCGCTGAACAGCCTGATGCATGATCTGGAAAATGCGGTGCGCTTCGGCATCCTGCCGGTGTTTGCGCTCGCCAATGCGGGAGTCTACGTGCTGGCCATGGACATCCAGTCCGTCATGCATCCGGTAACGCTGGGCATCACGCTGGGTCTGATCGTGGGCAAACCGGTCGGCATCGCTGCCGGTTCGCTGCTCTCGCTGCTGATCACCCGCAGCCGGCTGCCGGAGGGCCTGAGCTGGTCCACCCTGTCAGCGGTGGCGCTGCTGGCCGGCATCGGTTTCACCATGAGCCTGTTCATTGCCGGTCTGGCCTTCGAGACGGCCGCCACCCAGAAGCACTTTGACGCCCGTCTGGGGATCCTGCTGGGTTCGCTGGTTTCCGGCATTCTGGGACTCATGCTGCTGAACCGGTTTCTGCCCCGGCGCGCCAGTGATCCAGAAACGCCAGCCCGAACAGGCGATCCGGATCAATGATGGGGAGGTGAACCTCCCCGTCACGGATTCCGGAGATGGCCGCTTCGGCCCAGTGACCGCAAGCCCCCGCATCAAAGCCTGTGAACTGCGCGTCCGTCAGCGTAACGGGCCGGGGCGCCTTCTCCAAAGGGATGCCCAGCCAGCGAACGTCCTGCTGACGCATCACGTGCAGCACCAGCATGTGCGGCAGACAGTCGTCGCGGCCATCGAGAACCGGTATCCAGTGCGTCTGCCACTGCCCCAGCCGGGTGAAGGGCGGTTCACTGCCCGGTATGAGCAGGGTCGGCACCCGGGTGACATATCCGGCTGCCGAAAGGGTCCAGAACAGCAGTTGCTGTCCGCCGGCGACTTCAGCCCGCCAGGCGCCGAGCGCTTCGGTCGTCATCGACATGACGTGCCACCTGTTCAATATGGTGAATGAGCCGGTCTGCACTGAGCAGCCAGACCGGATTGCCCTGTTGCATCAGCACACCTCCCACCGGCCCGCGCCCCATGCAGGCCGGTACCCTGACCGGATCACGGGCTGTCCTGAACTTGATCACGTGGTCACACGCCAGAGCCACCAGCATCGTGCCCTCACGCTGCCCGGATCGTGACTGCAGCACCAGAATCTGACGGTGTTCACCGCAACCGCTTCGGGGCTGCAGCCGTTCACCGTAGTGATACACCGGACAGACCCAGCCGGGCAGATTGAGACAGGCAATGCCTTCCACCACCTCCAGCTGACTCCGGTCCCCCAGGTAATACACGTCCTCTGCCGGGGTGCAGAAGCGTCCGGCCGGCAGGTCGTAGCCATACCAGCCGCGTGTGTGTTTCAGGCTTCCCGTCCACATGTGAGCATCTCCTGTACGGTATCCAGCAAGGTGTTTTCGTCAAAGGGCTTGGTCAGGTACGCATTCACTCCCGCATGGCGCGCCAGCTCCCGGTGATGCGGCTGGTCGCGGGAGGTGAGCATGATGACCGGAAGACCGGCGTGGTCCGGCCCGGCCCTGAGCTGCCGGGTCAGTGCCAGGCCATCCATGACAGGCATTTCCAGATCGGTGACAACCACCTGCACCGGATGCTGGTGAATCAGGGCCAGCGCATCCTGCCCGTCGGTCGCGGTCAGTACGGGGAAGCCTGCGTCTTCGAGCACTTCCCTAAGGGTGGTGCGAACCGAGTGCGAATCATCCACCACCAGGACCTGCGGCAGGGTGGTCCGCGCGCGGGCCTTGCGGTGAACCGGGCCGGGCGTCCGGTCATCCTGACACCAGTATCCCGGCTCCAGAACGGGTACGAGACTGCCATCGCCCATGACAGCCAGGCCCGACACGCCGGGCATCGGACCCACCGTTTCGGGAAAACGCCGCAACGTGAGCTGCTCCCCCATGAGAATCCGGTCAACGGCCAGGGCATGGCCTCCCGCATCCGTCCTGATGAGCAGCAGCGGTTGGCCGGTCTCGTCCGGAGAGACCTGTTCGCCATGCAAGCGCAATCCCAGATCATGCCAGGTCCAGTCCTCCCCCTCTTCCCGCAGCACCCGCCGGGATCCCAGGGTGTCCAGCGTGCGCGACCGGGGCGGCAGGATGCGATACAGATCGCGGCTGCGCAGCGCCCATGAGCGCCCCCCCGCCTCGACAATCAGCATGTGCTCGGTCATGCGCAGCAACGGGATCTGCAATCTGACGCAAAGCCCGCCTTCGGAGGGCTGTTCGAGTGTCGCGCTGCCGCCCAGTTCCGTCACCGCCTGTCGCACCGCGTCCATGCCGATGCCGCGGCCCGAGAGCTCCGTGACCTGATCCCGCGTACTGAAGCCCGGTTTCCAGAGGGATTCCAGCAGGACCGCATCCGGTGCATCCGCCAGCGCCGGATCCGTCAGCGCCACACGCTGGCGAAGGCGACTGAAGTCCACGCCCGGACCGCTGTCCTGAATGCAAATTTCCAGCGCATGTCCGAGTGTGCTGTAGGCCACGCTGATGTCGCCCCTGTCCGGAATGCCATGATCCACGGCATTGCGCAACACGTGCATGAGCGGCTCGGGCAGTGCGTCGAGGATCTGTCTGTCGATGCGCAGACTGTCTCCGCGGATACGCAGCGCCACCTGCTTGCCGCAGGCGCGCGCGGCCTGCCGGACGCAACGCTCCAGTCTGGGATTGAGGCGGCTCAGGGGCTCGCGGTAGCCTTCCAGAACACGGCACTGCAATTCTTCGATCTGACGGGACTGCTGTCTGACCAGCGTTTCCATCATGCCCAGCCGTTCGCGGACCGAGGCGTACTTCTCGCGCATCTCGGCCATGAGAGCGGTCGTCTGCCGGGTCACCAGATGCAGCGCGTCGTACTCATCCATTTCAAGGGCATCGAATCCGGTGCCCGCACCATCGGTCCGGTGCAGCCGGGTCATGCTGCGGGTATCCACCAGCTTTTCCAGCTCGTAACGACTGTCATCAAGCTGATTTTCGGCCAGTTGTGCGAGGGCCATGTCGGCACTCAGTCTGCGCAGCAATTCGCGCCCCCGCACGGCCGAAACCCCCAGCTCCTCGGCCAGCCGGCGGATGGGCCCCAGGGTGTCAGCATCCAGTGCGGGGACAGCGGCACCGGGAGGCTGAACCGCTCCCCCGGAGGGTTGCGGTACCTCAGCCTCGGCACGGGTCAGCTCAGCAGGTGCCTCCAGTCCGCGAAGCTGGCAGACCAGTGCCCCCAGATTGGCCGGAGGTGGCTCGTCGCCACGCAGACTGCCCAGACAGGCATCCATGGTGTCCACCGTCTCCAGCATCAGATTCACGGACGCCTCGTCCAGCGGTCCGGGTTGCGCTGCCATCTGTTCGAACCGGTCTTCCAGTGCATGGGCCAGCGTGGACAGCCCGCGCACACCAACCAGTGCCGCAGCGCCCTTGATGGTATGGCTGGCCCGCTCGCAGGCATGCACGGTTTCCGGCTGCAGCACCTGCCCTGCTTGCCAGGTGGCGAGACGCTGACGCAGGATCCCGAGATGGCGCGGTGTATCCTCCATGAATGCGCGCCAGACATCCGCTGACACCTGGTGATCCGGTTGCAGTGACAATGCCTCCGCGGACAGGGCCGGTGCCTCGGGTTCGGCCTCGCCCCGATCCTCCGGCACGCCGCCTTCCGTTTCCGGAGTCTCCAGCTGGCATCCGGTCAATGCACCGATGACGGCCATGACCTCTTCGTCCGGTGCCTCATCCGGTTGCTCCGCCAGTGCCAGCAGTGCACACATGAGCTCGGGAAACCAGGCCTCATCGGGCCGGTTGCCGGTTTCCTGTGCATCCATCAGCCGGACACAGGCCAGTTCCATGATTTCTCCCAGCGGCTGCGCGCCCTCGGCCTGAATATCGCCGGTCAGCTCCGCCAGCGGGGCGATGAGGGCTTCAAAATCCGCCTCGTCTCCCCGGGCCTGCCACTGCGTCCATTGGGGCTGCAGACTTTCCAGAAGTCCTTCCAGCCGCGTGCACCAGTTGGTCATGCCGCATCTCCCGTCAAACTGCGTGACGCACGGCAGGCCTTGCCGGACCGTCTGCCCTGTCCGTCAGTACTGCCACTTCCGCCGCCTTGCCGTCTGCGGTGATGTCCAGAGGCGGCAGTTCCCGTTCGGGCAGACTGAACAGGGTGACCGTCTCGGTCAGATGCTGTGCCGACCACTTCAGGCGACCGATATGCGCGGCCTGACGACGCAACTCCTGGTCCGTGAGCCGTGTGGAACGGATGAGTCTGTCCGCCTGCTTGCGCAGCTCGGCCAATGCGTCAGCCTGCTCTGTCGTACTGGCCGACACCTGGCCCACTTCATCCACCAGCGCGGCAGTAATGGTCTGTGTGGT
Source organism: Thermohahella caldifontis (assembly GCF_041153465.1). Lineage (NCBI taxonomy): Bacteria > Pseudomonadati > Pseudomonadota > Gammaproteobacteria > Oceanospirillales > Hahellaceae > Thermohahella > Thermohahella caldifontis. Next base: position 3,381,381 of record NZ_CP154858.1, on the reverse strand, counting down.
CTGCATGGCCTGCCCGGCTTCTTCAGCCAGACGCGACCCCTGAACCACCTGTCCGATGGTGCGGTTCATGGCCTCCACTGCCGCGGCTGTCTCGGACTGGATGTTGCGGACCAGCGCACTGATCTGCGCCGTCGAGTTGCGCGAGTTTTCCGCCAGACGTTGCACTTCGTCCGCCACCACGGCAAAACCGCGACCCGCTTCACCGGCGGCTGCGGCCTGCATGCTGGCGTTGAGGGCAAGTACATGCGTGCGCTCGGAAATGCTGCCGATCATGTCGGTGATGGTGCTGATTTCCTGGCTGCGTTCGGACAGGCGCTTGATGCGCTTTTCCGTTTCCGAGATCACATCCCGGATTTCGGCCATGGCCCGTACGGTGTTGCCCACGGTTTCAAAGGCCTGGCCGGTTGAAGCCGACGCCTTGTCTGTGGTGGCGCTGGCATGGCGACACTGATCGGAAACCTGGCGCATCGCGGCCACCACTTTTTCCAGTCGTTTCACCATCTGTTCCACCAGCATGCGCTCTTGGGCCGCCACCTGACTCACCTTGTGGCTCTGTGCCGCCACCGCATTGCCCGAAACCTCCACCAGATCACCAATCTGCCGGATTTTCAGCAGGGCGTCGGCCGTGGCATCCGTGACCAGGTTGAGGGAGTCCGCCACCGGCCCCGTAATGTCCTCGCGCACCGTCAGTCGCGTGTTGAAGTCCCGTTCGGCCAGTCTGGAGGTGCCTTCCAGCAGCTCGATGATGGAATCGTTGAGCTGCTCGTTTTCCTGTTCTATCCGGATCAGTGTGGCCACCCGGTCATCCAGCAGCCGGTCCAGAGCCTGGGCCAGTTGCGCCAGCTCATCGTCCCCTTCCATCCGGGTGCGCACATCCGTCTGACCTTCGGCAATGGCACTGACCGTCGCACCGATCCGTGCAACCGGGTCGATGATGGATCGGCGAATGGCCAGCGCCAGCCAGACCGTCATGGCCAGAATGGAGAGTGTCAGCACCGCGCCTCCCGCTGCAAGCCGGGCCTGCGTGGACAGGACCTCCGCAAAGGCATTGTCCGCCGCCTGAGTCAGCTGCCGGGAATAGCGGTTCAGGGCATCAATGAAGCCGCCGGTCTGTGCATCCAGATCATTCAGTACGAACAGCTCCAGCTCAGCCTGGGACTGCCGGCTGGCCAGATCTTCAAACGCCGAGAAGGCCGCTTCCACATCCGCCCGGGAGCGCTCGAGCTCGCCCTGAATGGCCGCCTCGGCCGGGTTTTCCTCACCCTCGCCGGCATGTTCGGAACGAAAGGCCGACCACTGCGCCGCAAAGTTCTGACGCGCCTGGCCCACACGCGCCGCTGCTTCCTCCCAGGTGAGCTTCCCGGTCAGCAGCTGATTCAGCGTATCGACAAAGCCACGCTGCAGTGCCTGTCGCAGCTGCACGACCTGGCCCGACTCTTCCACCTTGTGGTGAAGCTCGGAAGACTGTGTCCGGCTCCAGGTCAGGCCCAGTGCCGCGAAGGCGATGACGAGCACCAGTGCGCCGATGGAGATACCGGACAGCAGCCCCAGTCGCTGACCGATGTGCAGGCGGTCCAGGCGCCATTCAGGTTTGATGTTCATGTTGCGTCCTCCCTCTCAGAAAAGCTGCTGCCAGAGCGATGCCTGCATCGTGTCATAGCGGTTGTTGTTGAAATAGGTCAGGGTCACCAGATCGGAGCCCTGATTGTCGTCCGTGAAGTCCAGCGTCAGCCCCCCGAGCCCGAAACGCTGGCCCTGAGCGGCCCGCACCAGGGCACGCGGTGTCAGCGGCCCTTCAATCCGGTTCATCAGTGCCACGAACATGCGCCCGACGATGTAGCCTTCCAAGCTCACATGCGAGAAGCGTTCACCCAGCTTGCGCCGCGCCTCCTCCACAATGGGCAGATCCGAGCCCACATCCGGTACGACCTGAGTCATGACGACCCGGTCGCGCACATTGAAACGGGCCAGGGTATCGCGCAGATTGTCCGCACCGGTAAAGGACACGGCACTGATAAGCCAGTCATCGCCCTTCTGGCGGGCATAGGCCGCAAACCGGGCCACGGCACTGTATGTACCTACGGTCACCACCAGTCTGCAGTGCGTATTCTGGCTGCGCTCCCAGGCCTTGAGTGAATCGTATCCCGCCCGACTGGCCAGCGTGTTGCGCTCATAGACCCCCACAGGTCCGATGTTGTTGCGCTGGCGACCGCTCTCGTCGGCCAGAATGCGATCCAGCTTGTCAAGGATGACAGTGCTGCCGGGGGCGCCGGACAACGCCTGCCGGATCCCCTGAACCCCCGCCATCCCGTAGGCATCATTCTGCACGAAGGCGCAGATTTCGGCCGGTTTCAGCCCGTTCCGGAGACCCTGCTGAATCACCGCTGCGGTTTCCTGCACGTAACTGGCGCGGAAGTTGATCACATCGCCCACGCCCGGCCGCAGGAGTCCGGCGCCCGTGAAAAAGCCCACCGCCGGAATGCTGTTGCGCGCCAGGATCGGCAGTGCCACCTTGGCGGTCGGCGTCCCCACATTGCCGACCATGGCAAAAATGCCGCGCTCGATGAGTTCATTGACCCGCTGGACCGTGAGTGCAGGGTTGTAGGAATCATTGAGGGTGATGTATTCGATTCTTCTGCCGCGGATGGTCTCGCCCTCCAAGGCAGCCAGAATGCCGTCACGCATGCCCTGGCCGAGACCGCGTGAGTGGCCCTCCAGATCCATGACACCGCCAATGACGATACGATCGGGATACACGCCCGGTACGGCAGCCCGGACGGGCAACGCCAGCAGCAAGCAGCAGAGCCCGGCAAACACCTTGAACCAATGCAGGGATTTCATGAGTGCCTCCTTGTGACAGAGTGGGCGGTCCCGGACGGGCCGCAGGTTTCAAACAGTGCCTGCACATCCAGACAGGCGATGCGCTGATCCTGTATGCTCGCCACGCCCTGCATCCAGGGTTGCGGCAGATCTCCACCGGACGGCTGCAATGCGTCGGCCGGCAGGTTCCGTGTGGCAGGCACGCTATCCAGGAGCAGACCGAGCAGATGACCATCACAAACCAGAACCAGCACATACTGCCGGCGACGTCCGGTTGGCAGGACCGACTCCGCACCCGCCTCGCCCGCGAGTGTCCTCAGGTTCCAGACCGGGATGATGTCACCGGCATGGAGGATGAAGCCTTCCAGTGCGCCGGGTGCCCCGGGGACCTGACAGATCCGGATTTCGTCCAGAAGGGCGCGGGTAAAGGACCGGGATACCCATAATGGCAGGCTCAGGCCAGGCAGCAGGTATCCCGAAAGCATTTCCGCTTCCGGAGACCGGTCCGCTTCCCGGGCCCCGTCGGGTCCGGTCGCGCTCAGCCATGCGTTGCGCTGCTGCTGCAGCACAGCCAGGGCTTCCCGGGGTGCAAGCAGCCCCGCCTGCCCGTTTCGGAGGCGTTCGTTCATGACGGTATCTCCCGGTCCGGATCAGGCGCAGTAACGCTCGATTTCAGTCACAATCTGCGTCTGCTCGTAGGGTTTCGAGATGAGTGCGCGGGCACCCTGTTTGAGCGCCCAGAGATGATCCGCCTTCTGCTTCTTGCTGGAGACGAACACCACCGGAATATCCTTCAGTGCCGGATCATGGGTGATTTCCCGGCAGGCGGCGAAACCATCCATGCCATCCATGATGATATCCATGAGGATCATGCCCGGTTTTTCCTGTCGGGCCCTGGCCACGGCTTCTGCACCATCACTGGCGAGGATGGGGGTAAAGCCCGCATCACGGACAATGTTGGCCAGATAGGTCAGGTCAGTCTGGCTGTCATCTACAATCAGTATCTTGCGGTTCATGGTACGCTCCTGTCAGGCAAGCCGGGTTTGGGCAGGCAACATCCGCTCTTCACGGGAAGCGGAAGCCAGAAAACGGGTCACAGCATCTCGCAGTTCCGTATCCTGGGGCGGTTTGGTGATATAGCCGTCACAGCCCGCGATCCGGGCCTTGACGCGGTTGTAGGCGGAAGTCTTGCTGGTGAGCATGATGACGTGGGAGCCCGACAGCTTCTTGATCTGCCGGCAGGCCTGATAGCCATCCATTCCTTCCATCATCACATCCATGAACACCAGCGGGTAATGATGCCGGGCACAGAGCAACAGTGCGTCCTCCCCGACTCGGCCACATCCACACCGATGCGCAGCCGGAAGAGCTCATGGAGTTTCTGCTTCATGAAGGTGCGGACCGGCAGGCTGTCATCCACCACCAGCACATTGAGCACATGCGTTTCCTCCGCCTCCGCTTGCCGGAAGGCCGTGGCCTCTTCCAGGGCGTGAGCCAGCTTGCGGAACAGCAGCGGCCGCGTCAGGTGAATGCTGCCCGGCGGGCCCACCGCATGGTCGGACAGCGTGATGACCGCCTCGTAGAGATGATTGGCGATGGCATATTCCGCCCGGTGCCAGCGTTCAGGCGTGTCCACATCAATCAACAGGACCTGCCCTTCGTGCGGGCTGCGGGGATGCGCCAGGGCAAACATGCCGTACCAGGTTTCATCCATGCGCGACAGGTTGCGGATGAGAATCATGTCCCGCCCCCTCAATCCTTCATGTGCCAGGATGACGCTGTCCATGGGTGGCTCCTTTGGTCTTCCGGATTCACAGACCATCTGTTAACCCGATCACGTGCCTATCACTATGGCCCTGCCCCCATGCAAACGTCAAAAATCAAACTGTATATTTGTTAAACAGCGTCAAACGCTATTTTTTTGACGGTATCAGGCTGTTAAAACATGTAAAATATGACGCTTCAAGCCGACTTTTAACACAATTTCACACTTAAAACGCTGCCGGAAGTGCCATATCCGTCTAAGAACGGACGCTCCGCAAGGCTATGCTTGAAGGCAGGAGGCCCATCATGATCCGGTTCCGCTGCTGCACACTTCTGATTGCGATCCTGCTCACCTTCCCGGCGCTTGCCCGATCCTGCGAGCGCGCCTACCGGCTCGGCTGGGATCCGTGGCCACCCTACCAGTACGTGAATGAACAGGGTGTACTGACCGGGCTCGACATTGAACTGATGCAGGCCGTGTTCGATGCCATGGGCTGCGAAATCCGCTTTCAGCAACTACCCTGGAAACGGCAGTTGCTGCACCTGCAACGCGGAGAGCTGGATGTGGTGTCGAGTGCCTCCCGAACGGCGGAACGCGAAGCCTTTGGCCGCTACAGCATCCCCCTGCGAACGGAACGGGTCGTGCTGCTGACCCAGCGCAATACCCTGTGGCAAGGCAAGGTCCGCTCACTGTCGGACCTGCAGCACTTGCCCATGCGCCTGGTGGGTACGATCGGCTATTTCTACGGGGACGATTTTGAAGCCCTGCGGCCGGAGCTTCTGGCGCAGAACCGGCTGATGCTGGTCAGCTCAGATCAGTTGGCGTATCAGATGCTTCTGAATGCCCGTGCGGACGCCATGCTTGCCGATCCGGTGTCGGCTGCTGCGGCGCTGCAGTTGATGGGGGAAACAGGCTCTGTCCAGGTGCTCGCCCCTGTCCACGAAGCCCCCACCTATGCCCTCTTTTCGCGCAAGAGCGTGTCCAGGGACTTCGTGGAACAGTTCAACCTGACCGTCGAACAACTGCAGCGCAGGGGCATTCTGCAGGAAATTGTGGCCCGTTATACGCTCAGAGCACCAGCAGAGTCACCAGCAGGAGCGCAGTGAATACCACCAGCCCCACGGCCACCGGCAGCATGGTGGCCACCCAGCGCAGCTGTTCTTCCCAGGACTGACGCACCACATCGGTGACACCCGGCTCCCAGAGCTTGCCGCCACTTTGCGTCGTCGGCGCCGAAACCAGCCGGGCTTCCTGAAGCACCCCCGTCAACACGAAGGCCTTGGACAGACTCTGCCCCTCCGCCACCGCCCGGGCCGCCTGCTGATAACGGGCACGCAGCGCTGCCCGCGGCTCCGTCTCGGCACTCAGGGCCGCGCTCTGGCGCACATCCATGCCGGCCTGAATGCACCAGCCCAGATTGAGCAGGTACTGATAGAGACTGCGCGTCACCACCACCGAGCGCCCCAGAGAAAAGGACTGCAGACGGGTCCACAACGCCGACTCGGGATCAATCCACAATGCCATCAACCGCTTGCCAAGCACCGGCGCCAGCACCACGGCCAGCACACCCAGTCCGGCCAGTACGGCGAGACGCGTGCCCAGGGGACCGACCGAAAGCGACACCACCACCATCAGCGCCAGCCAGAAGAGCCCGTAGATGAACAGCATCTGCCAGATCAGCGCCCGCCCGGAGCGGGCAACGGGCACATAGGCGTCGCAGACCCGGGCAAAGCCTTCCCGGGGCCGTCCGATGGCCAGCGCCAGTGCCAGCATGCGCTGTTCCCAGGGCAGAAACAGGGTGCTCTGCGTCAGCTGGGCAGTCACCACCTCTCCTGCAGCCGCCTGTTCCGCCAGCGCTTCCAGCTCCGCCCGGAAGCAGGCCGGCGAATACCGGGCCACATCCTTCCAGAACGCCGCCAGACGCTCCGGATCCCCGGCTTCCTTGCCGGGCCAGTAACGCCCGAGATTGGCAAAGAGCACGCTCCGGTTGCCCGGCAGGATGGCGGCATATTTCATCAATCTGATCTCCAGACAAAAAAGCCCTGAACATGTCAGGGCCTTATGGTGAACGACCGGAACCGGTCAGTCCATATCAAAATCCGTATAATCCACCAGATCGTCCGAATCCACCGGACGACTCATGGCCGTCACATAGGCCAGACGGGGTTGAGAAATGTACTTCATGTACTTGATCCAGGCCTTTTCCACCGGGGTTTCCGGTTCGATCTCGCCGCTGACCACTGACATGAAATGTTTTTCCGCCTCGGTTTCAGGCTGCTTTTCACCGGTCATCAGCGCCCTGAGCGCGACGCCGCAGTCCTCCAGGATCTGAGCTTCAGCCCGGGTAAATTCTCCGGAGCGCCGGAAGCCCCGTGGAAAGTACTTGTTGTCGAAGTACTTGCGGCCGGTTACGAAATCGTTATCACTCATGCATCAACCCTCGTCAGAAGTCATCCCACCAAGGCAAAGATAGCCCAAATTCTGTCCGGCGCGATTATGTCCAACAACATCCTGCGATACAACCCGAAATTGTGTAAAAATCACGACTCGACGTGTATCGCCGCAATGGGTGCCCGTTCTGCCTTGAGCAGCACGTCACGGCGGGTCATGGGGCGGGCCAGCATGTCGGCCAGCGTAATGCGTTCGAAGATGTCGTTCACCGCCCCGTTCACCACCAGCCAGTTTGCCTGGATGGTACAGTTTCCGGCCACCTCGCATTCCACCTCGGTGCGGCAGCAATCGGTCAGCGCCACACCCCCTTCCACCGCGTGAATGACATCGGCCAGGGTCACGTCCGATGCCGGCCGGCTGAGGCGGTAACCCCCGCGCGCGCCCCTTTCGGACGCCACAACGCCGCCATCCACCAGCAGCTTCATGACCTTGCGGACGGTCGGCACGGTCAGCGCGGTCCGCTCGGCCACCTGCTCCAGCTTGACCAGTTCCGGCCCCAGATCTGCCAGTGCAGCACTGATGAGCAAGCCATAGTCTGCCAGGCGCGCCAATCGAATCATCTGCGGTGTCCTCTGTCGTTCATTACCGAATTGGTATTGATTTGACAACACACATTAACTAATATTGAGGCCAGTGTAAATTCATTCTGCATCCAGACCGCTGGAGCCCCCATGAGCAGCCCAGATACCTCCGTAGAACACCTGATCAAACGCCAGTATGACGCGGGCTTCGTGACCGACATCGAGTCCGATGCGCTGCCGCCCGGCCTCAACGAGGACGTGATCCGCTTCATCTCGGCCAAGAAGAACGAGCCCGAGTTCATGCTCGAATGGCGGCTGAATGCCTACCGGGCATGGCTGAAGATGACCGAGCCGAACTGGGCCCATGTGCGTTATGAGCCCATCGACTACAACGACATCATCTATTACTCGGCCCCCCGGACAAACAAGGACGGCCCCAAGAGCCTGGATGAGGTGGACCCGAAGCTGCTGGAAACCTACGAAAAGCTGGGCATTCCGTTGCATGAGCGCGCAGCCCTCGCCGGCGTGGCAGTGGATGCGGTGTTCGACTCTGTCTCCGTGGCAACCACCTTCAAGGAGAAGCTGTCCGAGGCAGGCGTCATCTTCTGCCCCATTTCCGAGGCCATCCGGGACTATCCGGAGCTGGTCCGGAAATATCTGGGCAGTGTGGTGCCGGTGAAGGACAACTTCTTCGCCGCGCTCAACTCCGCCGTATTCAGTGACGGCTCCTTTGTGTACGTGCCCAAGGGCGTGCGCTGCCCGATGGAACTGTCCACCTACTTCCGCATCAATGCGGCGAAAACCGGACAGTTCGAGCGCACCCTGATCATTGCCGACGAAGGCAGCTACGTCTCCTACCTGGAAGGCTGCACCGCGCCCATGCGCGACGAGAACCAACTGCATGCCGCCGTGGTGGAACTGGTGGCCCTGGGCGACGCCGAGATCAAGTACAGCACGGTGCAGAACTGGTACCCCGGTGACGAGGAAGGTCGTGGCGGCATCTACAACTTCGTCACCAAGCGCGGCCTCTGTGCCGGCCCGCGCAGCAAGATTTCCTGGACCCAGGTGGAAACCGGCTCGGCCATCACCTGGAAATACCCCAGTGTCATCCTCAAGGGCGATGACAGCGTGGGTGAATTCTACTCCGTGGCCCTGACCAACAACCGTCAGGAAGCGGACACCGGCACCAAGATGATCCACATGGGCCGCAACACGCGCAGCACGATCATCTCCAAGGGCATTTCAGCCGGCCGCAGCCAGAACACTTACCGCGGCCTGGTCCGCATCTCGCCCAAGGCGGAAGGTGCACGCAACTTCACCCAGTGCGACTCGCTGCTGATCGGCTCCGAATGCGGGGCACACACCTTCCCCTACATCGAGAGCAAGAACAGCCGTGCGGTGGTGGAACACGAGGCGACCACCTCCAAGGTGAGCGAGGATCAGCTGTTCCTCTGCCAGCAGCGCGGCATTGACCCGGAGCGGGCGGTCTCCATGATCGTCAACGGCTTCTGCAAGGAAGTCTTCAAGGAGCTGCCGATGGAGTTTGCGGTGGAAGCCGGCAAGTTGCTGGAAGTCAGCCTCGAAGGCGCCGTGGGCTGACAAGGCCCCGACGCCGGGATCCAATACGACCATGAGAGCGCCCCAAGGCGCCGATGACCCTGACCGAATTCTGAATTGCTGTGAGAACCTGACATGCTGAACATTGAAGACCTGCGCGCACGCGTGGAGGACAAAGAAATCCTGCGCGGCCTGAACCTGCACGTACGACCCGGCGAAGTCCATGCCATCATGGGCCCGAACGGTTCGGGCAAGAGCACCCTGACCCACGTCCTGGCGGGCAAGGACGGCTATGAAGTGACCGGCGGCCGTGTCACGTTCAAGGGCAAGGACCTGTTGTCCATGGCCCCCGAAGAACGCGCACGGGACGGCCTGTTCCTGGCGTTCCAGTACCCGGTGGAAATTCCCGGCGTCAGCAACCTGCAATTCCTGCGCACGGCCGTGAACAGTGTCCGCAAGGCACGCGGCCAGAACGAGCTGGATGCGGCCGCATTTCTGAAGCTGGCCCGCGAAAAGGCCCGGGAAGTGAATCTGCCTGCCGACTTTCTCAAGCGCGGCGTGAACGAAGGCTTCTCCGGCGGCGAGAAGAAGCGCAACGAAATTCTCCAGATGCTGCTGCTGGAGCCCAGCCTGATGCTGCTGGACGAAACGGACTCCGGTCTCGACATCGATGCCCTGCAAACCGTGGCCCACGGCGTCAACACCATGCGCAGCCCGGACCGGGCCATCGTACTCGTGACCCATTATCAGCGCCTGCTGGATTATATCGTTCCCGATTACGTGCACGTACTGGCCAAGGGGCAGATCATCAAGTCCGGCGGCCGTGAACTGGCACTGGAACTGGAAGAGAAAGGCTACGGCTGGCTCGGCATCCAGGAAGACACGGACACACAGGGGTAAGCCATGAACGCACCCGTTTTGCCACAGGACGCCCTGCGCGAACACATTCAGGATCATGCACGCCTGCTGGCGCAGACGCCCGACAGCCTGGAACCGCTGCGCCATGCCGGACGCGAAGCCCTGAAAGACCGCATCCTGCCCAACCGCAAACTGGAGGCCTGGCGTTATACCTCCATCTTTCCGCTGGTGGAAGCCGGTGCCCTGCGGCACATGCTCGACGCGGAAGATCCGGAACCGGCAGCCTTGTCCTCACCGAACCGGATCGTCTTCGTCAACGGCCATCTGGCCTCCGTCAGCATCGAGGACGATGGTGTCAGCGTCCGCACCTTCGACGAACTGGACGACGCCGAGCAGCAAGCTTTTCTGGAAACCTGCGCACAGTTGCACAAGGTGCCCGAGCACCCCATGGCGGTGGTCAATCAGGCCCTGCTCAGCGAGGCGCTCCTGATCGAGGTGGATGACAGCGTCAGTCTCCAGCATCCGCTGGTCATCGACTATCAGATGAAAGGGGATGTACCCGGCAGTGCCCATCCCCGCCTCTGGCTCCGGCTCGGTCGCTTCGCCCGGGCGGATCTGATCGAGCACTTCAGCCCGCAACCGGCCGGCCAGTTGCTCAACAGCCTGATGCACGTCGATCTCGCTCCGGAGGCCCGCGCCACCCATACCCTGCTCCTGCCGGAAGCCGATGGGTTTGCCGTACACGGGGTACATGCCCGTATCCGGCGCAGCAGCCACCTGGCACTGAACACCTGCGCCACCGGCGGCGGCCTCCGCCGGCTGGATCTCTCCGTCCAGCACATCGAAGAAGGCGCTGCCCTGCAGCTCAATGGTGTGTATCTCACCCGGGAAAAACAGCATTTCGATGTCCGCGCGGTCGTCGACCACGTGGCGGCGCACTGCGAGACGGACGAACTCTGGCGCGGCATCATTGCCGATGAAAGCCGGGCCATCTTCAACGGCCGGATTCACATCCACCCGCATGCCCAGAAAACCCGGGCGGAAATGAACAACAACAATCTGCTGCTTTCCGACCGCGCCGAAGTGGATACGAAGCCGGAACTGGAAATCTACGCGGATGACGTCAAGTGTGCCCATGGCGCCACGGTCGGCAGCCTGGACAGCACCGCCTTGTTCTATTTCCAGAGTCGCGGCATTGACCGCGCCGAAGCTTTCCGTATGCTCAGCGGTGCCTTCATTCGTGCCGTCGTCGAGGCCTTCCCGGAAGACAGCAGTCGTGATCTGGCCACAACGCTGGCCGAAAGCTTTCACACACGCATCGCGGAGCGCGCATGAACGACATGAGCCTGCACGCCGTCAGCACACTGCGGGAAGACTTTCCGATCCTGAACCAGACTGTTCACGGCAAACCGCTGGTGTACCTGGACAATGCCGCCACCTCCCAGAAACCCCGAGCCGTGCTGGCGGCGCTGGAAGCCTATTACGCCCGGGACAACGCCAATGTTCACCGCGGCGTTCACACCCTCAGTCAGCGCGCCACCGATCATTTCGAAGCCGCCCGGGAAACCGTGCGGGCCTTCCTCAATGCCCGGGAGCAGGCAGAAATCATCTGGACGCGGGGCACCACCGAGGCCATCAACCTCATTGCCCAGAGCTGGGGACGCAGCCACATCCGGGAAGGCGATCTGATTGTCATCACGGCGCTGGATCACCACTCCAACATCGTGCCCTGGCAGATCCTCGCACAACAGACCGGCGCACGCCTGGCGGCCGTTCCCGTGACGCCGGAAGGTCGTCTGGACCGGGACGCCTGGCTTGCCCTGCTGGCGCAGGAACCGAAACTGGTCGCCTTCGGCCATGTCTCCAACGCCATCGGCACCCGCAACCCGGCTGCGCAGATGGTACAGGAAGCACGGCAGGCCGGCGCCGTCACCGTCGTGGATGGCGCCCAGTCCACGCCCCATTTCACCGTGGACGTCCAGGCGCTGGGATGTGACTTCTATGCCTTTTCCGGCCACAAGGTCTTCGGCCCCACCGGCATCGGCGCGCTCTATGGCCGCCGCGAACGGCTGGAAGCCATGCCGCCCTGGCACGGCGGTGGCGAGATGATCGAACACGTCACGCTCGAGGGATTTACCCCCAATGTGCTGCCGTTCAAGTTTGAAGCCGGGACACCGGCCATTGCTCAGGCCATTGGCCTGGCAGCCGCCATCGACTACCTGAACGCTCAGGATCGTCAGGCACTGGAAGCCCATGAACAGCATCTGCTGAAGCTGGCCACCGAAGGGCTTCGGGAACTGCCCGGCGCGCGCATCATCGGCGATCACGACGACAAGGTGGCGGTACTCTCGTTCCTCATCGACGGCACCCATCCGGCGGATATCGGCACCCTGCTGGACCAGCAGGGCATCGCGGTACGCACCGGGCATCACTGCACCATGCCGCTCATGCAGGCACTGGGCATACCGGGCACCGTACGTGCCTCCTTTGCCTTCTACAATACCGAAGACGACGTGCAACGCCTCATCCAGGGGCTGCACAAGGCACTCAAATTCCTGCTGTAACGGAGGGCACCATGACAGTTGAAACCTTTAACCCGACATTGCAGCTGACGGTCACTGAAGCCGCCAGAGCGCATATCCGCAATCAGTTGAGCCGCCACCCCGAGGCACAGGGATTGCGCCTGTATGTCAAGGAAAGCGGCTGTTCCGGCTTCATGTATCAGGTTGACCTGGCCAATGAGGTCAACGCCGGTGATCAGATCTGGGAAGAGGACGGTGTACGCATCGTGGTGGATGCCGGGAGCCTGCCCTACGTCAACGGCACGAAGATCGACTTCGTCAAGGAAGGGCTCAATGCCAGCTTCCGTTTCGACAATCCCCGTGCCAGCGGCGCCTGCGGCTGCGGCGAAAGCTTCGCCTTTGACGAGTGAGCGCCATGGAACGAGAAGTTGTACTGACCAAACGGGACACCGAAGCCCTGCTTGTTCCCTCGGGAACGCCCATTACCATTCCCAAGGACACCTTCGTGACCATCACCCAGGCACTGGGCGGTCACTTTACCGTTGCCGTCAACGGTAATCTGGCACGGATAGATGCCAAGAATGCGGATGCCCTCGGCAAGGAACCGCCGAAGATGGATTACGACGATGTGGTCGAGGGGGAAGTCAACATCAACCATGTCTGGGACGCCCTGCGCAGTGTCTTCGACCCGGAAATCCCGGTCAACGTCGTCGACCTGGGGCTGATCTACGGGGTGGACATCCGCAAGGAGAACGGCAAGAATCACGTCTACATCCGCATGACGCTGACCGCGCCGGGCTGCGGCATGGGCCCCTCCATCGCAGAGGACGTCAGGCGCCGGGTCGAAGCGGTTCCCAACGTGGATGGCGTGGATGTGGAACTGGTCTTCGATCCGCCCTGGAGCAGTGATCGCATGAGTGATGAAGCCAAACTCGAACTGGGAATGTTCTGATGACGACAGCCGTACCCGACGCTTCGCTTTTTGATGCCAACCCCATGGGCCAGACCGTCACCCTGGACGAAGTGCTGGACAACTTCGAATTCTTTGATGACTGGGAAGATCGCTACGGCTACGTCATTGATCTGGGCAAGCAGCTGCCTCGTCTGCCGGATGAATTCCGCACCGAGGACCGCCTGATCCGGGGCTGCCAGAGTCAGGTCTGGATGGTCAGCCGGTATGACCCGGATAGCGGCCGCATGCGCTATGTGGTGGACAGCGATGCCCTCATCGTCCGCGGTCTGGCCGCCATCGTCCTCTGCGCGCTCAACAACCGCACGCCGGCGGAAGTCGCCGCCACGGACATGGAAGCCATCTTCGAGCGCCTGTCACTGCTCAAACATCTCAGTCCCACGCGAGGCAATGGTGTCCGGGCCATGGTACAGAAGATGAAGGAAGCCGCTCACCACGCGATCAGCACATCATCCCGTTGAATGTTCAGGCGACTGGGGTTCCGGGGAAAGGTCGCAATGGCAAAATCCGGCTGCACCTGGACAACCTTCACCGCCAGACTCACGTCCCGCAGTTCCGTGCCCTTGAGCCGCGTACCATCGTAGATGAGGCGTGAACGGTAGACACGGAACTGATCGCCCGGCCGTATGCCGGCATTGGCCCCCGAATCCAGCAACAGCCGCAGATCCTCCACCTGCTTGATGCGAGTCATGAAGGGCTGGCAGCGCAGGGTATCGGCCAGATCATCCGCTGCCCGTTCCAGCAGGCGCTCCACCTGCTCGCCATAGGGCTGACTCAGAAAACGGTCTGACGCAAACACCACCGGCAGGGCCGGGTCCAGCGTCCACTCCCCTGAAGTCGTGTATTCGTTGCGGTAGATGAGTGCGCCACTGAAACCGTCGTGCACGAACACATCCAATACAAACCGGCGCGACCGGTCAGCCCACGGGGTCAGACGCCAGGCGGTCTTCACCACGCTGGATCCGAAGGTTTCCGGCGACGTCAGGCTGGCATCCCGTACCACCGTGGACACGACAAACTGGGCGCCCAGTTCGCGGGAAATATCCACGGCCTGGGTGAGCGTGCGCTGATCCGTTTCATGGGCGGGCGCATTGTTCCAGTCCTGATAGATGCCAAGATGAGAGGCCTGAAGCACCTCCACACCCGGCGCTCGCAGCAGACTGCGCTGCAAGCGTGCCGGCAAACCTCTGCCGATCCCGGTCAGCCCGCCCCATCCGGCCCGGTCCGGGTGCGCCACCGCCGTACCCATGAGCACCACCCGCTTGCGGTAGGTATTGACGGCGCGGCCGTCACAGGCCGGTGCCGCCACCATGTCCGCCCGGACAATCATTCGGACCCGGTCCGGCAGCACCTCTTCACGCTCCACCACGACCCGGCGCGCCCGGGCCTGGCTGGTCACCTCGAGCGTGGACCGGATCAGCTCACCATCACGCAGTTCATCATAGGAGGTGACATGCGCCTCGAACAGCAACGCCGCCTGACCCAGCGCGGCCTTGTGTGCGGCCGCCCGGGCCTGGTTGACGTCGCCGTCAATGATGGGTGCCTCGCCTCGGGCCGTCACCCAGTCCGCCCGTGCAGACAGGGCCAGGCACAGCCCCGCTATCAGCCAGAACCCGCGCATGGTCTACTCCTTGTCAATGTAGTAGTGCGCGCCGCCCAGTCCGGTGCCGCCATTGGACAGCGAGAGCTGCGGATCACCATGGGGAAGCGGCATGCGGCATTCTTCGGTGTAGCGGAAGTAGTTCACGTTGGTCAGGCAGAGACGGAACTTCGGCTCCAGCACCACCTCCAGCACCGTTTCAAACCCGCCGCTCCTGAGCTCGGATACGCTCACGACCCGTGCGCCACGGATCACGCTGTCCACGAAGGTCTTGAAGGTGTCCTCCTGAAGAACCAGGTCGCGCACAGTGGAATTGCCATAAATCACGGTGCCGTAGATCCGCTCCGCCAGCGCACGGTAGGCATCCAGCTTGGAGGCACGCATGGCCAGAAGACGCTTGCGCGGGTCCATCCGGTCCTTGGTGTCCGAATAGGTACCATAGCCGGTCACGCGGACCACAATGGGATCCATCCTGGCCACCGCCTGCTCCTCCGGTGAAGGTACGGGTTCCATCAGCGCCGCACAGCCGCTCAAGAGGGTCAGCAGACCCGCCAGCATGATTTGCTTCATCAGTTCACCCCTGCAAAGGTTTGCCGTTCGTTCCGGTTACAGTCAGTAATGAAATGATCATGCCAACTCCGGAAATGTTCGGCTAGCATTAGACCGAAAGGTTCATGCCAGAGAGGAGTGTACGATGAAGAAACTTTTGCTGACCGTCCTTGCCTGTGCCACAGCCACCCTTCAGGCCGCGCCCCTGCCCGCGGGTGATGCGCGTAGCTTTGCCATGGGTGGAACCGGCACCGCTGCCAGTCACCCCAATGCCGCGGCCATACTGAATCCGGCCCTGATGTCCCTGCCCCAGCCACCCAGCCGGGACAACTTTGGCCTGAGCCTGCAGGTTGGTGCCATCGTGGCTGCCGATAACGAGCTGGTGGATGACGTGGATGCCTTCCAGAACAGCAACGTCTGGGACAAACTGGATCAGGCCATTCAGGATTTCAACAACCTGAACGATGGCAGCCCCACCAAGGCCCAGATTGACGCAGCCCTGGACAAGGTCATTGCGGCCGGTGAAGAAGCTGACCGGCTGCTTTTACAGATCGACCGGGACGCCCTGCGCGCGGACCTGCAGGGTTCACTGGCGCTGGTGATCCCGCGCGGCCAGGGCATCAGTTTCGGTGTCTTTGCCGACACCAGCGTGGAAGCCAGTGGCATTGCGCGTTACGAGGACAGTCCGCTGATCCGGTCCATCATTTCGACCGCAAAGGATATCCAGAACAATACCAAGCCTTCATCCACCGATCTCGCCGATCTCGGCAGCACTCCTCAATCCAACGGTGAAGCCCTGGTACTGGCCCTCACGGAAGTGGGATTTGCCCTGTCACGCCCCGTCACCCTGGGTGGCCAGACATGGTATCTCGGCGCGTCGCCAAAGGTACTGAACATCCGGACCTTTGACTACAAGGCCGACGTGAACACCTTTGATGACAGCGACTTTGACGCCAATGACTACGAAAGCAACACTTCCACCTTCAACCTGGACCTCGGTGCCGCACGCACCTTTGGCCCGGACGGAGATGTGGTGGTGGGCTTCAGCGTCAAGAACCTGATCCCGAAGGATGTGGAAACCAAGCGCGGACGCAAGGTCAGCATTGACCCGGTTGCCCGGGTGGGCGTGGCACTGAACCGGGCGACCTGGACAGTCACCGGCGACCTGGAACTGCTGAAGACCAAACGTGCCGGATTTGAAGGCGACAAGCAGTACCTGCGCCTTGGCGCCGAGTGGGCACCGGTCACCTGGTTTGCCCTGCGTGCCGGCGTCGCCCATAACCTGGCCTCGGACAATTCGGAAAGCGACAGCATTGCCAGCACCACACAGGGCACGGCGGGACTGGCCTTCTCCGTTCTGGGCATGGGCCTGGACATCACCGGTGCGATGTCTGACAAGGACGTGGGGGGCTCCGTTCAGCTGACGGCCGTTTACTAATGCATCCGGCTTGAGTACCCTGTCAGCCTTTCGGAGGACAGCGTATGCAAGCCTATCTCGTCGGGGGTGCCGTACGCGACCGGTTGCTGGGCCTTGAGGTCAAGGACCGCGACTGGGTCGTTACCGGCGCCACCCCGGAAGACATGCTCAGGGCCGGCTACCGGCAGGTGGGTGCGGAATTCCCCGTTTTCCTGCACCCGGAAACGGGTGAGGAATATGCGCTGGCCCGAACCGAACGCAAGGCCGGCAAGGGCTACAAGGGCTTTATCTGTGACTTCTCTCCGGAGATTCGTCTCGAAGACGACCTGCTTCGCCGGGATCTCACCATCAACGCACTGGCCCAGGATGAACAGGGCCGGATCATTGATCCCTGCGGGGGCCTGAAGGATCTGGAAGCCCGCATCCTGCGCCACATCTCTCCCGCATTCGTGGAAGATCCCCTGCGCGTGCTGCGCGTCGCCCGCTTTGCCGCCCGCTTTGCCTCCCTGGGCTTTACCATCGCCCCGGAAACCCTCCGCCTCATGCGCCAGATGAGCGAAGCCGGAGAGCTGGATACGCTTACCCCCGAGCGGGTCTGGCAGGAAACCGAACGGGCACTGGCCTCCGCGTCACCCCGGGTGTACATTGACGTCCTGCACCAGTGTGGTGCCCTGCGCGTGATTTTCCCCGAACTGGACCGGTTGTTCGGTGTCCCTCAGGTGGAAACCTGGCACCCGGAAGTGGACACGGGGTTACACGCACTGCTCAGCCTTGAACAGGCCGCACGCCTGACCCCCGATACGTCCCTGCGCTGGGCAGCGCTCGTTCACGACCTGGGCAAGGGCCTCACCCCCAGATCCGAATGGCCGCGTCACATCGCCCACGAAAAGCGTGGCCTCAAGCCTGTCCGGGCACTCTGCGAACGGCTCCGCGCACCACGCCGGCATCTGGATGCCGCCCTGCTCGCCTGTGAGTACCACACCCATGTGCACCGGGCCCTGGAACTGAAGCCTTCCACCGTGTTGCGCCTGTTCCGGGCCTGCGACCTGTGGCGCCGTCCGGAACGCCTGGAAGGCCTGTTGATTGTGGCCGAAGCGGACGCCCGGGGCCGGACGGGCCGGGAACATCTGCCCTACCCCCAGGCCGACTGGCTGCGCACCCTGGCCCGGGCCGCACGGCAACCGGATCCCCGCGAACTGGTTGCACAGGGGCTGACCGGCAAGGCCCTGGGAGAGGCACTGGACAAGGCCCGCCTCGAGGCCATCCGGCGGGCCAGCTCCAACCGCCCCCCGGGCTCGACCAATCGCCAATGATGCCCGTCATCAGATTGCAGTATGCTTGTGACACGCTGATCCGTCAGTGGTTGCAGGACAACATCCCATCACATCAGGAGGATTCATCATGACACGAGTAGCCATCGTTGCCGCCCGTCGCACCCCCATCGGCGCCTTCAACGGCAGTCTCGCCAGCCTCAGGGCCTCGGACCTCGGCACGGTCGTCATCCGCGACCTGCTCGAACAGACCGGATTGAAGCCCGAACAGATTGACGAAGTCCTGCTGGGCCAGGTCCTGACAGCCGGCTGCGGCCAGAATCCGGCACGCCAGTCTGCCATTCATGCCGGTCTGCCCCACAGCACGCCCGCCATGACCATCAACAAGGTCTGCGGCTCCGGCCTCAAGGCGGTACACCTGGGCGCACAGGCCATTCTTCTGGGCGATGCGGACATCATCATCGCCGGCGGTCAGGAAAGCATGAGCCAGTCTCCCCACGTCCTGCCCCACTCCCGGGATGGTCAGCGCATGGGCCCCTGGAACATGGTGGACACCATGGTGAATGACGGCCTCTGGGACGCCTTCAACGACTATCACATGGGAATCACGGCCGAAAATCTGGCGGAAAAATACGCCCTGACCCGCGAAGCACTGGACGCATTTGCCGCACAGTCCCAGCAAAAGGCCCAGGCTGCCATGGAAGCCGGTCGTTTCCGTGACGAGATCGTTCCGGTTGAAGTACCGCAGCGCAAGGGCGATCCCCGCATCGTGGATACGGACGAAAACCCGCGCCCGAACACCACGGCGGAGCAACTGGCCAAACTGCGCCCGGCCTTCAGGAAGGATGGCGTCATCACCGCTGGCAACGCCTCCTCCCTCAATGACGGCGCGGCAGCCGTCGTACTCATGAGCGAACGCAAGGTCAGGGAGCTGGGCCTGGAACCGCTGGCCTGGATTGCAGCCTGGTCCAATGCCGGGGTGGATCCGTCCATCATGGGCATCGGCCCGGTACCCGCTACCCGTCGCTGCCTGGCCAAGGCGGGCTGGCAGGTGGACGATCTGGATCTGGTGGAAGCCAACGAAGCCTTCGCCGCTCAGGCCATGGCCGTCAACAAGGATCTGGGCTGGGATACCGGCAAGGTCAACGTCAACGGTGGAGCCATTGCACTGGGCCATCCCATCGGCGCCTCCGGTTGCCGGATTCTGGTCACGCTGCTCCACGAAATGAAGCGCCGCGACGCGAAGAAAGGGCTTGCAACCCTCTGCATCGGCGGCGGCATGGGCGTTGCACTGGCGGTCGAGCGCGACTGACCGGCTCACTCGGGCAGCGTTTCGGCGCTGCCCTCTCGGATATTCACGTCAAGCAGGCCTTCGAGGCGCTTCTGCCACTCTCCGGTGGATTTCAACTCTCTTATCCGCTTCGCCAGGCGCTCCGCCAATGCCGCATGGCGTTCATTCAGATAGTGGTAGACATCAAAGCTGGCCAGTGTTGCAGAACGGTACATCTCTCCCGGCATCAGCCCCTGACGTCGCACCGCCATCGCCACAATCTCATCCGGCAGGATGATCGCATCCACCCGTTGCCGGTCCAGCATTTCGAACAGGCTTCTGACCGTGGAACTCCAGATCACCTCGCCGTCCAGGTTCGCTTCTGCCAGCAACATGCCCCTCAGTGCCGCGATACGCATGCCCTTCAGATCATTCCAGCTTTTCACCCCGCTGATGCCCGGATGAAACCCCCAGGCGCCGACATGGATGGTCAGCAAGGGTTCGGGCACCGGTACCAGATGAGGAAACTCGGATCTGGGCAGAGCGATGCGCACCAGCTCGCCGTCCACCCGACCGGAATTGGCTTCCATCAATGACCGGCGTCCGGGCAGCCGCCTGACCTCAAAGGACAGCCCTTCCGCTTCATACAGTCCCTGCATCAGCGTTGCCACCCCCTCCATGATCGGTGACTCATAGTCAAAGGTGCTCAGGATCAGCTTCTGGGCGCTGGCCTGTACCGACCACATCAGGAGGCTCCACAGCACCCACCTCCCGATCCGTTCCATCATGTCTTCGTCTCCATCACAATTTGCTTGCATGCCGCCTTGTGGTTCCGTTGAAGCATAGCGCATCCCCATGCATTGCTCCACGCTTGCCTCTCGCCCGAGAGCCGATACACTGTGCCCGTCAGACAGGAGTGCCCCATGCTGCATATCATCCTTTACCAACCCGAAATTCCGCCCAACACCGGAAACATTATCCGTCTGTGTGCCAATACGGGCGCCCGGCTCCACCTCATAGAGCCGCTGGGTTTCATCTGGGAAGACAAGCGCCTGCGCCGTGCCGGCCTGGATTATGACGAGTTTGCCCGCGTGCAGCGCCATCTGTCACTGGATGACGCGCTGGCGGCCATCGGCCCGGCCAACGTCTACGCCTTCACGACCAAGGGCAGCCGGCTCTACCATACCGCCCGCTTTCAGCCCGGGGATGCCCTGCTCTTCGGTCCTGAAACCCGTGGCCTGCCTGACACGGTACTCAACCAGTTTGATGCGGACCACCGTCTGCGCCTGCCCATGCAGCCCCACAGCCGCAGCCTGAACCTGTCCAATACCGTTGCCGTTGCGCTTTACGAAGCCTGGCGGCAGTGCGGGTTTGTGTCCGGAGGCTGAGCAACAACCGAAAAAAATGCCGCTCATCGCGGCATTTTTTTCCGGGATCCAACCGGTGCCAGGTCAGTTCGTCTGAGCGCCGGCCTGCTGCTTCTGGATCGCCTCGGCATAGATGGCATCAAAATTGATCGGCTGCAGCATCAGCGCCGGGAAGGAACCCTTGATGACGACTGAGTCGATGGCTTCACGTGCATAGGGGAACAGGATGTTCGGACAGAATGCGCCCAATGTGTGTGCCAGCTGCTGCGGCGCCAGACCGTCGATCAGGAAAATGCCGGCCTGCTGCACTTCCACCAGAAAGGCTGTCTTGTCACCCAGCTTGGCCGTGATGGTGAGAGTCAGCACCACTTCCCACTGGTTGTCACTGAGCTGGGTATTGTTGGTGTTCAGATCCATGCCCACCTGAGGCTGCCACTCGGTCTGGAAAATGAGCGGAGAATTCGGGGATTCGAAAGACAGGTCCTTCAGATACAGCCGCTGAAGCGCGAATGCGGGTTGCTTGCCCTGGGCTTGTGCGTTGTTTTCTGCCATTGTTGTTCTACCTTGTTCAGTTGCTGGCCCGGCCCAGCATCTCGTCCAGCCGGCCGGTACGTTCCAGTTCCATCAGATCGTCACAGCCACCCACATGTTCCCCATTGATCCAGATCTGGGGAACCGTATGGCGGCCACTCTTTTCCATCATCTCCTGCCGCAGCTGAGGGTTGCCATCCACGGCAATCTCCTCGAAGTCCACCCCCTTGCTCTTGAGCAGTTGGCGGGCCCGGATGCAGAAGGGACAAAATCGGGTTGTATAGAGTACTACCTCGGCCATCCGTGCACCATTACTTCTTGGCAAGCGGCAGATTCTGCGCCTGCCACTCGGCAATGCCGCCTGACAGCCGCACCACATTGGCATAGCCCTTCTCGCGCAACTGCTTGGCCACGGTTGCGGAGTGCTGCCCCATCTTGTAGGCAATGATCAGCGTCTTGCCCTTGAAGCGATCCAGTTCGGTTGCCCGCTCGAGGATCTTGGCCATGGGAATGTGAACGCTCCCCTTGATATGGCCCGAGCCGTAATCCTTCTTGTCACGGATGTCCACCACAACCGCTTCCTCGCGGTTGAGCAGGAGGACGGCCTGCTGCGGGCTCACGGTCTGCCCGGCACGCAGACGCTCAATCCACCACAGTGCCAGCAACAGTCCGGCAAAGGTACTGCTCAGAATCCAATGCTTGGTGACAAACAGAATAAAATGCTCCATGGCCCTGCTCATTGTTGGAAAGGACCGGCATTATACACAGCTGCCCGGGAAAGCGCCAAGGTCAGGCACCCCGTCACGGCATTGCATTTCCTTCCACACACCCGTTTGAGGTAAAATCACCACACCGACCGTCAATCACGTTTGGAGCAGCTGTTCTATGACCACGCGCATACCCACCATGCTCATCATTCTCGATGGCTGGGGTTACAGGGAAGACACCACCAACAATGCGATTGCCAACGCACGCAAGCCCTTCTGGGACCGCATCTGGAAGGAACGCCCCCACACCCTCATCAACACCTCGGGCATGGCCGTCGGCCTGCCGGAAGGGCAAATGGGCAACTCCGAAGTGGGTCACATGAATCTGGGGGCCGGCCGTGTGGTCTATCAGAACTTCACCCGCATCACCAAGGCCATTGAAGACGGCACCTTCCAGACCAATCCGGTGCTGGTCAACGCCATCGACAAGGCCGTACAGGCCGGCAAGGCGGTGCACGTCATGGGCCTGCTCTCGCCCGGCGGCGTGCACAGCCATGAAGACCACCTGTTCGCGGCCCTGAGACTGGCACACAGCCGCGGAGCACGGCGGATCTACCTGCATGCCTTCCTGGACGGCCGCGACATGCCGCCGCGCAGTGCCGAACCGTCGCTGGAGAAGGCTGACGCCGTGTTTGCCGAACTCGGCTGTGGCCGGACGGCCTCCATCGTGGGCCGCTATTACGCCATGGACCGCGACAATCGCTGGGACCGGGTCGAGAAGGCCTACAATCTGCTCACCCTGGGCGAAGCCCCCTTCACGGCGGCTCGCGCTGCCGACGGGCTGGCTGCCGCCTATGAGCGCGGTGAGGATGACGAATTTGTCCAGCCTACCCGGATTCAGGCGGAAGGTCAGGAAGACGCCGCCATTGAGGATGGCGATACAGTCCTGTTCATGAACTTCCGCGCCGACCGAGCCCGGGAACTGAGCCGCGCCTTCGTCGAAGACAACTTCGGCGGGTTTGAGCGCAAGGCCCGGCCGGCGCTGTCAGACTTTGTGATGCTGACCGAGTACGCCGAGGACATTCCCGCAAGCTGCGCCTACCCGCCCGAGACACTGGTCAATACCCTGGGCGAATACCTGTCGAAGCTGGGCAAGACACAGCTTCGCATTGCCGAGACGGAAAAATACGCACACGTCACCTTCTTCTTCAGTGGTGGCCGTGAAGAACCCTTCGGGGGTGAAACCCGCAAGCTCATTCCTTCACCTCAGGTAGCCACCTACGACCTGAAGCCCGAAATGAGCGCGCCGGAAGTGACGGATGAACTGGTCAAGGCCATCCATTCCGGTGACTACGACCTGATCGTCTGCAACTACGCCAATGGTGACATGGTCGGCCACACAGGTGTCTACGAGGCCGCCGTGAAAGCCGTGGAGACGCTCGACACCTGTCTGGCACGGGTGGCGGAAGCCCTGGAGGCCGTTGGCGGTCAATGCCTGATCACCGCCGATCATGGCAATGCGGAAATGATGGCTGACCCCGCGACGGGACAGCCTCATACTGCGCACACCACGGATCCGGTGCCGCTGATCTACATCGGCCCCAGAGCAGTCAGCCTGCGTGACGGCGGCCGGTTGAGCGATATCGCGCCGACGCTTCTCCAGCTGATGGACCTGGACATTCCCAAAGAAATGAGCGGTGAATGCCTGCTCGCATCCTGATTCTCCTTCTTGGTCTGCTGCTGATTTCCGGCACCCCCGCACGGGGTGCCGGCTGGGAAGACAATACCGAAGATCAGGCCAGGCTGGAGTCCATCCGCAAGCAATTGGCCAACCTCCAGGGATGGATGGGCCAGGCACGTGCCCGTCAGTCCCGCCTCGAACGTGAGCTGGCCGACCTGGAGCGCGACATCCAGGCCCTGACCCGGACCGCCCGGCAACTTGCCGAAGAAACGGAAGCCATTGAAAAGGAACTGGATGACCTGCGCAATCGCGAGCAGGCGCTGAGCCGGGATCTCGACGTTCAGACCCGGCAACTGGGCAAGGCGTTGAGGGAGCAGTGGAAACTGGGGCAGCAACCTGCTCTCAAGCTCATGCTCAGCGGCAACTCCCCTGCAGACATTGACCGCATGCTCACCTACCTGCGCAAGACCGGCGAAGCGCGTCAAGCACTGATCCGGCGCACCCGCGCGCTCATGGAGGAGATTCGCAAGGTGCGGGCAGATATCCTCGGGCGCAACCAGGCCCTGCTGGAGCGCAAGGCCGCGGCGGAAAAGAACCGTGCGCGGCTGGCCGAACGCAAGGCGGAACGCACCCGCCTGTTGGCCGCACTGCAAAAGGACATTTCAGGCAAGGCCGGCCAGATCAGCAAGCTCGAACGGGATCAGAAGGAACTGGAAAGCCTGGTTCAGGAAGTGGAAAAATCCCTCACTGAACTCGACCGGTCACCCGACGCGCGCCCCTTCGCCCAGCTCAGGCGCAAGCTCCCCTGGCCCCTGGAAGGGGAAATTGTCAGGCGCTTCGGCGAGCAGTTTCAGAGTGGCGCACGCTCCACCGGCATGGTCATCGCAGCCAGACCGGAGGCACCGGTCAGGGCCATCCATCACGGCCGGGTCATTTTCGCGGACTGGCTGCGCGGCTTCGGCCTGCTGATGATTCTTGATCACGGTGATGGTTATATGTCACTGTATGGTTATAATCAGGCACTGCTCAGATCCCCCGGGAATGGGTCCGCAGTGGTGACGTGATCGCCAGTGCCGGCACCAGCGGTGGGCAGGAAAAAAGCGGGCTATACTTTGAGATACGCCACAAAGGCAAGCCGGTAAACCCGCTATCATGGCTTTCGAAACGCTGAAACAAGGATTCGCATGTTCACACCCCGTATTCGCCACGCATTGATTGCACTGTTCTCCGTCGCCCTGCTCCACTCTCCTGTCCGGGCGGACAGCCCGGAACCCGCACCGGTAGCGGACAAGGCCGCCCCCGCAGGACTGCCGCTGGAAGATTTGCGGCGCTTCGTGGATGTCTATGACCGCATCAAGAAAGCCTATGTGGAACCCGTGGATGACAAGACGCTGCTCAACAACGCGATCCGGGGCATGCTCAGCGGTCTGGATCCCCATTCCGCCTATCTGGAGCCCACTGCATTCGAAGACCTGCAGGAAACCACCACCGGGGAGTTCGGCGGCCTGGGCATCGAAGTGGGTCAGGAAGACGGTTTCATCAAGGTCATCTCGCCGATTGATGACACGCCCGCCCACAAGGCCGGCATTCAGGCGGGCGACCTGATCATCAAGATCGACAACGAAACCACCAAGGACATGACGCTGGACGAAGCCGTCAAGCGCATGCGCGGCGCACCGGGTACCCAGATCAGGCTGACCGTGGTACGCAAGGGCGAGAGCGCGCCACTGGAGATCACCATCACACGTGATGTCATCCGTGTGCGCAGCGTCAAGACCCGGGATCTGGGCAACAGCTTTGGCTACATCCGTATCACCCAATTCCAGGCCCAGACCGGCCACGATTTCGAGAAGGCTGTTGAGAAGCTGCTGAAGGACAACAAGGGTGAGCTCAAGGGCCTTGTGCTGGATCTGCGCAACAACCCCGGCGGCATTCTGCAGGCGGCGGTGGAAGTGGTGGATGCACTGGTGGACGAGGGTCTCATTGTCTATACGGAAGGACGCATCAAATCCAGCAAGCTTCGCTTTGTGGCAACCCCCGGTGACCTGCTCAACGGTGCGCCGGTGGTGGTACTGATCAACGGCGGTTCGGCCTCTGCCTCGGAGATTGTCGCCGGTGCCCTGCAGGATCACCGCCGGGCGCTCATCATGGGTACGCAGAGCTTCGGCAAGGGCTCCGTCCAGACCATCCTGCCACTGGACAGTGACTACGGCCTGAAGCTCACCACCGCGCGCTACTACACACCCAACGGCCGCAGCATTCAGGCCAGGGGCATTGTCCCGGATGTGGAAGTCGGGATGGCCCAGATCAAGGAAGTGAAGAATCAGGGCTTCATCAAGGAAGCGGAGCTCTCCGGACATCTCTCGGGCAGCAGCGAGACCAGCGATACCCCGGACCCGGAAGCTGCCGACACACCGGATCAGGAAGTGCAGACTCTGCTGGACCGGGACTTCCAGCTTCGCGAAGCACTCAATCTGCTCAAGGGCCTGAGCATCATGAAGGCCGCTTACCAGCCTGCGGCCGCTGACGGAAGCTGACATGCGGTACTGGCTGAGCGCTGTCCTGCTGTTGGTGTCTCTGCTTGCCCGCGCCGAGGCACCGCCGCCCACCATCGCCATCATCATTGATGACCTGGGCAACCAGGGGGCGCTGGGCGAACGCCTGCTGCGCATTCCGGTGCCCATGACGCTCGCATACCTGCCCTACCGGCCCTTTACCGAACGGCAGGCGCGCATGGCACCGAAATATGGCAAGGAAGTCATGCTGCATATTCCCATGGAAAACACCAAGGGCCTTCCTCTGGGCGCCGGGGCCATCACCCTTGGTATGAGCCCCTGGGCCGTGATGCAGACGCTGCGGGATGCGCTGCGTGTCATCCCCAACGTGGAAGGCGTCAACAACCACATGGGCAGCGCCTATACGGCAGACCGCAAGCACATGGACTGGATCATGACCGAACTGCGGCAGTATCCGCTGTATTTTGTGGACTCCCGCACCACGGCGGAAACGGAAGCCTACAGTGCCGCCCAGGCGGCCGGGATTCCCGCGCTCTCCCGTGATGTGTTTCTGGACAATGAAGTCAACACGGCATCCATCGACGCCCAGTTCCGACGCTTGCTGGAAATCGCCCGCAAGACCGGACACGCTATTGCCATTGGGCACCCGCATCCGGAGACTGTCGCCTATCTCGAAAAGGTATTGCCCACTCTGGACGCGCAAGGCATTGCCATTGCCACCGTAAAGGGGCTCTGGCTTCAGAAGTATAACGGGGTGGCCATGCACTTCCCTGTGCAGCGCTGGCCTTCACAAAACCAGCTGGCGTCTCTGCCGAAGCAGGTGTCACGCTGATTCAATAGGTGTGATAGATACCCATACGGAAGGAGGTGATGGAGGCATCAACCCCATCATCTTTCTTTCCATAATGGTCTGAAAAATCCAGTGCAACACCCCACTTCGGGCTCACCTGAATATCTGCACCAATTCCTACATATACATCGCCATCCGTATCTGACAGAGATCCAAAGTCTTTGAGGTTAACCTTGAGGTTGACCTTGTTATACCCCACAGAAAGACGCGGTGCCACCTTTCCAAAGGGATACTGAAATACCAGATTGACGGCTGCGTAATGGTCAATTTCCCATGTTACAACGTCCGTATTTGCTGAGAAGCTGCCCAGGGAAACATCCGACTCGTCATCATTGGTACCCACACCAAAGCGTCCCTCAAGCGCTACGTAGCGATTGAGATAGCCCTTCCACCACACTTCTGCCAATTGCGGAGAAGAGCCCATGCTTACCTTTTCTGAGCCCAAATCAACTTCAAAGTCCAAATTTGCAAGACCATATCCCAGCCCCATATGGCCCTGACCAAACTCTCCGACCTCAGCCGCAAGACCCGTGTTTGCCATCCAGACCAACGCTCCTGCGAGCACAACCTTCCTCATGATTACTAACTCCTTAAATTCCTAAAAAACAGCGCCCAAAAGGCGCCGCATTCTCGGAAATAAATTCAGAGTGAGCAACAACTTACGGCTACAGGCGAACCTCTATCCCCTGTGCTGCCATGAAGGCCTTGGCTTCCGGGATGGTATGCTGACCGAAGTGAAAGATGCTGGCGGCCAGTACCGCATCGGCCTTGCCCTGCAACACACCGTCAGCCAGATGCTGCAGATTGCCAACGCCTCCCGAGGCGATCACGGGCACCGGTACCGCCTCGCTGACCGCACGCGTCAGGGCAAGATCAAAGCCGTTCTTGGTGCCGTCCCGATCCATGCTGGTCAGCAGGATTTCGCCGGCTCCCAGCTTTACCATGCGCTGCGCCCATTCCACCGCATCCAGACCGGTGGGCTTGCGCCCGCCGTGGGTAAAGATTTCCCAACGTAACGGTTCACCTTCAGCATTGACCTGCTTGGCGTCAATGGCCACCACGATGCACTGACTGCCAAAACGCTGTGCCGCCTCACCGACAAATTCAGGATTGAATACGGCGGCTGTATTGATGCTGACCTTGTCGGCACCGGCATTGAGCAGGTTGCGGATGTCCTCCAGCTTGCGAACGCCACCGCCCACGGTCAGCGGAATGAACACCTCGCTGGCCATGCGCTCCACCGTATGCAGCGTGGTTTCCCGGTCCTCGTGGCTGGCCGTGATATCCAGGAAGGTGATTTCGTCGGCGCCCTGCTCATCGTAACGGCGGGCCACCTCCACGGGATCACCCGCGTCGCGGATGTCCACAAACTGAACACCCTTGACCACCCGTCCCTTGTCCACGTCAAGGCACGGGATAATGCGTCTGGCCAGCCCCATCAGTTGCCCCCCGGCACGTTCTCATCGCACCAGCGCTGGGCTTCCGCCAGATCCAGCGTCCCTTCATAAATCGCCCGGCCTGTGATCACGCCGATGATGCCGGCAGATGCCACGGCCGCCAGGCTGCGGATGTCATCCATATTGGTGACGCCACCGGAGGCAATGACCGGCATGCCGGACTCGCGCGCCAGCTCCGCCGTTGCCTCGACGTTGACACCCTGCATCATGCCATCACGGGCAATGTCGGTGTAGATGATGGCCGAGACTCCGACATCCCGGAAATCCCGGGCCAGATCCGTTGCCAGCACCTCGCTCACTTCGGCCCAGCCTTCAGTGGCCACACGCCCGTTCTTTGCATCAATGCCGACAATCACATGTCCCGGGAAGGCCTTGCAGGCCTCTTCCACAAAGGCCGGATTCTTCACGGCCATGGTGCCGATGATGACCCACTTCACCCCGGCCTTCAGGTAGTATTCGATCGTGTCGAGCGAGCGGATACCGCCACCGATCTGAATGGGCAACTCCGGCCAGGTGCGCGCAATCTCGGTCACCACATCACCGTTGACGGGCTTGCCGGCAAAGGCGCCGTTGAGATCCACCAGATGCAGCCGTCTGGCGCCGGCGTCGACCCACTTGCGGGCCATGTCCACGGGGTTGGATGAGAATACCGTGGAGTCTTCCATGCGTCCCTGTTTCAGGCGCACACAGGCGCCATCCTTGAGATCAATTGCGGGAATAATCAGCATATCGGTTCGCCTGTCCTGTCTCAGGGTGCCCAGCGGGCAAAATTGGCCAGCAGCGCCAGACCGGCCTGCTGACTTTTTTCCGGATGAAACTGTGTTGCAAAGATATTGTCCCGGGCGACAGCGGCTGCCAGCCCGACACCGTATTCGCAGCGGCCCACGACGCCGTCCGAATCCGCAGGCACATAGTAACTGTGCACGAAGTAGAAGCGCGTGCCATCGTCAATGCCCTGCCAGAGAGGGTGCGCCTGCGTCTGCCAGACCTGATTCCAGCCCATGTGAGGCACTTTCAGCCGGTTGCCATCCGCATCCAGAAGCGGATCACCGAAAAAGCGTACCGGATCGTCAAAGAGCCCGATGCAGGGTACGCCGCCGTTTTCCTCACTGTCGCGCATCAGGGCCTGCATGCCCACACAGATCCCCAGCAGCGGCCGGCCGGAACGGACCACGTCCTTGACCAACTCGTCAAATCCCAGCCGGCGGATCTCTGCCATGCAGTCACGAATGGCACCCACACCGGGAAACACCACACGGTCTGCCTGACGTACAATCTCCGGGTCAGCCGTCACGACAACACGGGCATCGCCAGCGGCATGTTCAAGTGCCTTGGCCACCGAGTGCAGGTTACCCATCCCGTAATCCACTACAGCAATCCGGTTCACGGCCATGTCCTCAGAGTGTGCCCTTGGTGGACGGCATGATGCCCGCCATGCGCGGATCAGGCGTCAGTGCCATGCGCAGCGCACGCCCGAAGGCCTTGAAGATGGTTTCTGCCTGGTGATGGGCGTTGCGGCCCTTGAGATTGTCGATGTGCAGGGTGATCCGGGCATGATTGACCAGCCCCTGGAAGAACTCGTAGAACAGGTCCACATCAAAGTTGCCGATCATGGCGCGGCTGAAGGTGACATTCATGTCCAGCCCCGGCCGCCCGGAAAAATCCACCACAACGCGGGACAGCGCCTCGTCCAGCGGCACATAGGCGTGGCCGTAGCGCTGGATGCCTTGCTTGTCTCCGACGGCACTGGCAATCGCCTGCCCGAGCGTGATGCCCACGTCTTCCACCGTATGATGGGCGTCGATATGCAGATCGCCTTCGGCCTTGAGCGTAATGTCAATCAGGCCATGACGGCTGACCTGATCCAGCATGTGCTCCAGAAAGGGCACACCGGTATCCAGATCGGACTTGCCGGTGCCATCGAGATTGATCTGGCAGCGGATGCGTGTTTCCAGGGTGTTGCGTGTAATGTCGGCCTTGCGTTCAGCCATGCCTGTCTCCAGCGGTGCGGGAAAGGCGCATAGTATAGCCTTATCCCGCCATGGGCTGAAGTCTAGCCGTTCAATGCCGCCTTGAGATTCTCGACGTAGGTATCGACCAGCGCATTGAATTCATGCTTGACGACCGGGCTGACCGCCAGCTTGAGGATGCCGGGAAGCGGGAGGGACAGCTCGCCGGTGGTGTGAAAGCGCAGGGTGGTTCCGCCCTTGCCGTTGTCTTCGATCTTCCACTCGCCCTGCACCGTGCCATTGCCTTCGCCCTTGACCGGTGTCCAGCGAATGGTCCGGCTGGCCGGATCCGCTTCGTAGTGGCAGGCATAGATGGTCTGGATGGCATGCTTGTCGACGCCGATTTTCTTCATTTCCCAGCGATAGCTGTTGTTGCCCAGATCCACAAGCTGGTCAACCTTGGGAAAGTGCGCCGCCGAACGGGGCACGTCGGCAAGCAGTTCATACGCCTGATCCGGACTGGCATTGACGTCAAAGGTGCGGCTGATTTCTATACTGATTGTAATGGCCACTTTCTGTCTTCTCCTTAAAGCACGCACGGCTTGACCGTGCCTTGTTTTTTCGCCATGGTAGCCGCTCCGCCAGCCGCTTGGCAACCACAGACTGTCGTACTGAACCGCAATGACTGCCCTGCTACCGTTTTCCACCCGCCTTCTGGACTGGTTTGACCGCCACGGCCGGCACGACCTGCCCTGGCAGCACCCGCGCACGCCCTACCGGGTGTGGATTTCGGAAATCATGCTGCAGCAGACACAGGTTCAGACCGTTATCGGTTACTTTGAACGTTTCATGGCCGCCTTCCCGACCCTCGGGGCGCTGGCCTCGGCCAGTGAGGACGAGGTGCTGGCCCTGTGGGCAGGCCTCGGTTATTACGCCCGCGGCCGCAATCTGCATCGCGCTGCCCGGGAACTGGTTGCCGCGGGTCAGCACGAACTTCCCGGTACGCTGGAAGGCCTCATGGCATTGCCGGGGGTCGGTCGATCCACTGCCGGTGCCATTCTGTCCATGGGCTTTGGCCGTCGCGGCGTGATTCTGGACGGCAACGTGAAGCGGGTTCTGTGTCGGCACCGGGCCATCCGAAGCTGGGCCGGTGAACGCCAAACCGAGCAACAGCTCTGGCAGCTTGCCGAAGCACTCACCCCGACTGAACGGGCGTGCGATTACACCCAGGCCATCATGGATCTCGGCGCAACCGTGTGCCGCCGGCGCAACCCGCTGTGCGAAGCCTGCCCCGTCCGGGAGGATTGCCTGGCCCATGCGCAAAACCTCACTGACTCACTGCCGGTTCCCAAACCCCGCAAGACCGTGCCCGAGCGCAGCGTGGTCGCCCTGATCCTGCACGACGAGCAGGGTCGCGTACTGGTGGAGCGTCGCCCGGGATCGGGGATCTGGGGCGGCCTGTGGTGTCCACCCCTGTCGGGATGGGATGTGCCGGCCGAACAGGCCCGGGCCCAACTGGCAAGCCGCTTCGGGCTGGCCGCCGATGCGCTGACCGGTTTGCCCGGTTTTCAGCACACGTTCACCCACTTCCGTCTCCATGTGGTACCCGTAGGCCGCCGTGTCGGGGTAGAATGGATGGA
The DNA here is from genome assembly GCF_041153465.1 of Thermohahella caldifontis. NCBI lineage: Bacteria > Pseudomonadati > Pseudomonadota > Gammaproteobacteria > Oceanospirillales > Hahellaceae > Thermohahella > Thermohahella caldifontis. The sequence continues at coordinate 3,349,112 of NZ_CP154858.1, read as the reverse complement.
TCAGATGCTGACGAGGCAGGATCAGGATGCTCCGCTGAGTGCGGTGCAGGCCCGGACGGAGACACATGGTCTGCCGGCCCCCTTCCGGCGCTGGCTGACCCATTCACTTTCAGGAGAGCAAGCATGACCCGTATCGTATTCTGCAAGAAATACCAGAAAAACCTGGCCGGCCTCCCCCGTCCGCCCATGCCCGGTCCGAAGGGACAGGAAATTTTCGAGAACATTTCTGCCCAGGCATGGCAGGACTGGCTGGCCCATCAGACCCGCCTGATCAACGAAAAACACCTGAACCTGATGGACCCGGAAGCCCGCGCCTATCTGTCCGACCAGATGGACAGATTCTTCAATGGTGAAGAGATTGACCAGGCGGAAGGCTACGTCCCGCCGGCTTCGGACGATACGCTCTAGGCTCCCGGACAAGCACCCGCAGCCGGCACATTGCGGACACACTGAAAAAAAGTTGCGGCGGCGTATTGACAGGAAAAGGGAAAACCGGTTTAATTGCGCCCCGTTGTTGCCCAGGTAGCTCAGTCGGTAGAGCAGGGGACTGAAAATCCCCGTGTCGGTGGTTCGATTCCGCCCCTGGGCACCACTCCACGAATCTCCCCAGCCCGAATACCCAAACCTTTTTCATGACACCAGCACTTTGCCGGCTCAGAATGCGTTGATCATGCAAGCCTGTTGGCCAGAAGTGAGCAGACCGTTCAGCAGTACACTCAGCATCCGGCACCTGATGCGCTCCCATCCCCCACTGCCCGCCTCCCTTGCCTCGGCATTGACATCAGCGCAGACATCCCTAAACTGAAACCGAACACATGGAAAGTACCACCTTCAAAGGGAAATGATATGCTGCCTGCACATCCAGCCAACCCATGCACGCCCGGGGAAAAGGCATGACATGGGCCAGCTTTCTGTTCCTCGTGACGGTTGTGTCGCTGATACTCTGGGGCATCGCACAGGCTTACGACTACATCCAGATATGGCGAGGGGTATTCCCCCCGCCCGACAAGACAACGCTTGATGACATTCGCCGGCTTCGGGATCGGGGTCACACGGGCATTGCCGTCAAACGTTTCCTTCAGCGTCCCGAGAACAAGGGCCGCTACACCCAGAAGGGTGCGGAGGAGGCGGTCAGAAACCTGTGACACGCCGACCCGCCCGTTTGGAGTATGCGGTCAGTACACCCGGCGAAGGTAACGATCCAGCCCACGCGACGAGAACTCCCAGCCACCCTCACCTGCCGGAGTGATTTCTCCCCAGCGTGCACGGGTGATGCTGCTGTCCGGCCGGATCACTTCACGTTCACCATCCAGCCATTCCAGGGCCAGCGTGACCTCACGCGCCCTGGCAGGCACCTGCAGCCTGACCGGCTGCCCCCAAAGCAGATCGCCCTGCCGCTGGCCACCCGGCCTGACGACCCGCTCACCGGACTGTGCGTCCACGGTCAAACGAACCTGTATCTCGCCACGCTTGATGTACTTGCTGCCGAACGCCGCGCCATAGGGCCTGGCCTTGAGCCGCACGTACGCGCAGCCATCCCGCACCCCCTGCGCCAGCACTTCACCATACTGCACATGCAGCACATCAACCTTCAGCGTGTCAGGCAATAACTGCCAGCCGGCTTCCGGACAGAACCGGTCTTCCCGCTCTCTGACTTCCAATACGCTGCTGGCGAGCATGTCCGGTTCAAAGGTCAGCGTTCGCCGCTGAATGCGGTGATCCTCTTCTTTCCATGTCAGCACATAGCGCGCCGCCCGCTCCGGTATGCGCGGCAAAATGAGATGCCACGTCTGCACCTTGCCCCGGACCGGCATCTGCAAACGCACCACCTGCCAGCCCGGATGATCGACAGGCTTCAGCATCAGCCCGAAAGGCAAGTCTGCCCCAAAGCCATTCCCCATGGCCCGGACCGGGATGCTGCGACCAGCCTCCGCCACCAATCCGGCCCCATCCAGCTCCTGCCCTGCCAGCTCCAGCGTCAGGCGTGCTCCCGGCTCTGCCACAGTGACCCGGTACTGCGCCAGGCGAGGATCCGTCCCACGCAAAGGCAAGGCCTCAAAGATCTGTTCCGCCAACGCTTTCAGCGCCGGATCCGGTGCGCGATCCGGCGCCGCCACCAGCGCCTCCGCTGCGCGTCCGGCATCAGCAAGCCAACCCCTTTCCCGGACAGAACGGATGGCCACCGGCTCCTTCTCAACAGGGCGGAACACATAAGCCAGATGATCCAGCGCGCGCAGCCAGGCTCTGGCTGACGCCACCCAGTCCTGCCCTTTGGCCCGAGGCACTGCCTCAAGCAAACACTGGCGCGCCGCTTCGACAGTTTCCCCCGTGAGTAACGCGCGGGAAGTATCCGGCCGGCAAGGCGACGCTGTGGCCAGGCCACTCCAGAGCATGATCCAGATGCTCAACACCCCTGTCATGAACTTCATATCTCACCCGTTTCGTAATCGTTACATCAGAAAAATGATTGCAGCGTCAATTATAGGCAATAATACTCACAAAAAGACCACTCAAGATCATGTTTCTAGTTTTTTTCCTACATGAAACAGGTGGAGATACCCAAAATAAAAAAAGCCGGCACAGGGCCGGCTGACACGTCACCACGATCAGGGAGATTCAGAGATTGAACTCGATGCCCTGTGCCAGGGGCAGTTCGCGGGAGTAGTTGATGGTGTTGGTCTGGCGCCGCATGTAACCCTTCCAGGCATCGGACCCGGACTCGCGCCCGCCACCGGTTTCCTTCTCGCCACCGAAGGCACCGCCGATTTCCGCACCGCTGGTGCCGGCGTTGACATTGGCAATGCCACAGTCCGATCCGGTTGCGGAAGTAAACGTCTCGGCTTCACGCAGATCCGTGGTGAAGATGGCGGATGAGAGCCCCTGCGGCACGTCATTCTGCCGCGCAATGGCATCCTCCAGGGCCTCGTATTCGAAGAAGTAGAGAATGGGCGCAAAGGTTTCCGTTCTGACATTATCCATGGCCTTGCCGCCCACGACAATCGCCGGTCTCACATACCAGGCATCCGGCCAGACATCGTCCAGCACGCGCTCGCCGCCGATCACCCGGCAACCCTTTGCCCGAGCCTCATCCAGCGCTGCCTGCATGGCGGCATACGCCTGTTCGTCGATGAGCGGCCCCACCAGGGTATCAGGTTCCAGCGGACTGCCGATTCTGAGCTGCGCATACGCCTTCTCCAGCCTGTCCAGCAGAGTGGCTGCAACCGACTTGTGGGCGAATACGCGGCGCGTGGTGGTACAGCGCTGACCTGCCGTACCCACCGCCCCGAAGACGATGGCCCGAAGCGCCAGATCAAGATCTGCGCTGGAGGTGACGATGGCCGCATTGTTGCCCCCCAGCTCCAGAATGGCACGCCCGAACCGTGCCGCCACCCGTTGCCCGACGGCCCGGCCCATGGCGCAGCTGCCGGTGGCGGAAATGATGGGTACGCGCGGGTCATCCACGAGTTTTTCACCCAGCATGCGGTCGCCGATGACCACTTCCAGCAACCCTTCGGGTGCCCTGCCATATCGCTCAAGTGCCAGTTCGAAGGCCCGCGCGCAGGCCAGCGCACAAAGCGGCGTCTTCTCAGAGGGCTTCCAGATCACGGTGTCACCGCACACCCAGGCCAGTGCGGCATTCCACGCCCACACGGCCATGGGGAAGTTGAAGGCGGAGATCACGCCCACAGGCCCCATGGGGTGCCAGGTCTCCCGCAGATGATGCCCCGGGCGCTCGCTGGCAATGGTGAGACCATACAATTGACGGGAGAGCCCCACGGCAAAGTCGCAGATGTCGATCATTTCCTGCACTTCGCCCTCGCCTTCGGAGAGAATCTTGCCGCATTCCAGAGAAATGAGGCGCCCCAGCGCGATCTTGTTCTCGCGCAGCACCTCACCAAACAGGCGCACCAGCTCTCCTCTGGCCGGCGCGGGCACTTCGCGCCACTGACGAAAGGCCTTCAGCGAGCGTTCGATGGCCATGTCCAGTTCCGCCGCAGTGTGATCCCGAAGCCCCGCCAGCTTTTCACCATCCACAGGAGAGCGCACCACGCGCCCGCCGGTTCCGAGTCCTGCCTCCGGCAGGCCCAGGGCGTTCCAGATGTCTTCAATGCGCATGATCTTTCCCTCCCTCATGCCGCGTGCTGGCCGGCCTGAATGGTCTCGGCCTCAACACTGTTGGCGTAGTTGCTGCCAAACCGGTTGGCAATGAAATCCTCAAACCGGATGTCTTCCTGCCGCACGAATCCCTTCTGAGGCAGCTTGCCTTCCACCAGCAGATCCAGCGCGGCGCAGATACCGGAGGCCGTGGTGATCTGAATGGCGCTGCGTACGGTGCCGTTGATTTCCCGGCTGTAAACCTTGCGGGCAAAGGTCTCCTGAATCAGCATCCCCTGTTTCATGCCGCTGACCGAGACGAATACCAGCACCACATCCTGCATGGTGACGGGCAGCGCATTCTCGAAAATCTCCTTGAGCAGCGGACGGTTCTCGGCCAGCCGGAGGTCATTGAGCAGCATCTTGATGATGTCACGGTGGCCGGGATAGCGGACAGTGCGGTAGTTGAGGTTGCGCACCTTGCCTTCGAGTGTTTCACAAAGGGTGCCGAGCCCGCCTGACGTGTTGAAGGCTTCATAATCAATGCCGTCGAGCGAGAAGTGCTCCAGTTCTTCCAGCGGCGGCACTTCGGTCATCTTGCCGTTGACGATGGCCTCGCACGGGTTCAGATATTCGTTGATCAGACCGTCCGTGGACCAAGTCAGGTTGTATTTGAGCGCATTGGTGGGATACTTGGGCAACGCGCCCACCCGCATGTTGACGTTATGCAGGGTATCGAACCGGCGTGCCAGGTCATAGGCGACAATGGAAATGAAGCCCGGCGCAAGACCACACTGGGGCACGAAGGCAGTTTCCGCATCCCTGGCCAGCGACTTGACCAGGCGGGTGCTCGCCACGTCTTCCGTGAGATCGAAATAATGCAGTCCCGCCCTGGCCGCCGCACGGGCCACCGGTGCAGTCAGGTCGAACGGACAGGCATTGAGCACGGCAAAGTGACCCTCAAAGGCCCGGGTCAGCGCATCTTCGTCTGTCGCATCGACCTGCTGGGTGCGGATATCGGGAAGACGGCCTTCCAGGCGGGCCAGCGCCTGAGCATTCTGGTCGAAGACACTGACGGCATAGTCGCCGGTATGGGCCAGAAAGTCGGCAATCATGGCTCCGATCTTGCCCGCACCCATGACGATCACTGGTTTCATGCTCTACCTCCGGTTCATTGTTCTGATATGGGGAACTGTGATGTCTTTCAGTGTAGAGCGGCGGCATGTCGGAACGTAATAGATTATCCGTCGTTTTTACTGATAAGATTAGCGGATTCGTCATTCAATCAGGCGGTTTGTCATGTCCATACTGAACGATCCCGTCACGGAGCGTCTGCTGGCGCTTCTGGAGCAGGATGCCCGCGCCCCCACGGCTGTCCTCGCCCGCAAGCTCGGGCTGTCACGCACGGCGGTACATGAACGGATTCAGAAGCTGGTGCGGGAAGGTGTCATCGAACGCTTTACCATTCGTCGCGGCGACGGCCACGCCGCCCGCCTTATCCAGGCGGAGGTGATGATTCGCATCAATCCGAAAATGAATGCACAGGTGGTGGCGGCGTTACACCGCATCGAGGCCGTTCGGGCACTCTACACCATCAACGGCCAATTCGATCTCATTGCCAGGGTCGCTGCCGCCACGCCCGAAGCCATTGATCAGGTGCTGGATCAGATCGGCGTCATTGACGGCATCGAGAAAACCCTGTCTTCCATTGTACTGTCCACCAAGTTCGAACGCTGATGGGCTACCTGGGACTCTTTCTCTCTGCCTTTCTGGCCGCAACGCTCCTGCCTGCCGCATCGGAAGTGGCGCTGGGCAGCCTGGTGGTGTCCGGCGAATACAGCCTGCCGGCACTCTGGGCCTGCGCGACCCTGGGCAACACACTGGGCAGCGTGGTGAACGCCGCACTGGGCCGGGGGCTCGCCCGCTTCGAGTCCGCCCGCTGGTTTCCCTTCACCCCGGAGCAGATCGCACGTGCAGAAACCCGCTTCCGGCGCTACGGCGTCTGGACGCTGCTGCTGGCCTGGCTTCCGGTTGTCGGGGATCCGCTGACGCTGGTGGCCGGGGTGCTGCGTGTTCCCTGGCCGCTTTTCCTGGCACTGGTCGCACTGGGCAAGGGCATGCGCTACGCCGTGGTCATTGCCGTCACTCTGGGTGTGTCAGCCTGATTCCCGCTCCGGATACAGGTAGCGAAGCAGAATGTCCCGTCCGTTGAACTGGCCGTCCAGCACGGAAATGAAGGTATAGACACCCACCAGCTTGCGGTTCAGAAACACGAATTCCTTGGGCGGGATCTGGAAGTAGCGATTGATGGCCGAGAGCGTGGCTTCCTTCGCGATGCGCGACGGAAGATCGCTCCGGCGCCAGCAGTATTCGCCCTGCGCGTTGAGCGCAAAATCGGGCACCGGGACGGATTCGTCAGCCAGTGGCTCCAGGCAGTGCATGCACACGGTGCCAAACTCTTCCAGCACCGCCTTCGGCCACTCCGGACGCATGAACTTCAGGCGGATGGCGCCGGCAATGACGCCGGCCAGATCCTGCTCATAGGACGCCCGGATCATGTCGCACACGGGCTCGATGAAATGTTTCGGATACTTCTGCACGGCCCCGAAATCCAGCAACACGATCTGGTCCGGCTCGCCGTTCTCACCCAGACGGATGCGGTAATTGCCGAAGTTGGGGTCGGTCTGCAGTTCACCCCAGACAAAGAGCTCGCGCAGAAAGAGTTCCAGTGCGGCACGACAGAGCCGGTTGCGGCGTTCCTGGCTGATGGCCTGCACCTCGGGTGCCGTGATGGGCAGCCCCGGCTCCCAGGAGGTGGCGATGACGTGATCGGAGGAATATTCCGGATAGACCTCCGGCACGACGAAACGGTCATCCTCGGCCAGCATGTCACCAAACCGGTGCGTGGTCTTCAGCTCCAGCCGGTAGTCCACTTCCCGGTGCATCATCTGGCGCACTTCTTCCAGCCAGTCATCAAAGTCCTTGCCCAGTGTCACCACCCGCGCCAGTTTCATCAGGGTAGCCACCGCATCCAGATCCGAGTCCACCGCCTCGGCCACGCCCGGATACTGAATCTTGAGACAGATGTAGTGTCCTGTCCGGCGCACGCGCGCCCGGTGTACCTGACCCAGTGACGCCGCGCCGATGGGGGCTTGCTCCACGTCCAGCTCGCTCAGCACCTCGGACCCCAGTTCCCGGACCAGCACCTCCTCGATGGCGGGCCAGTCCAGTGCAACGGTTTTGTCCTCCAGGGTATGCAGGGCTTCCGTCACCTCCGGGGGCAGAAAGTGCTCGCCATACATGGCCATCACCTGACCGATCTTGACCACGCTGCCCTTGAGGCGCCCCAGTTCATCCGCCAGATACCGGGCCTGGCGGGAAAGTGCGGCCTTGCGCCGGGCTTCACGCTTCTGCTTGCCGGCAAAGAGGCTGCCGGCGTAACTGCCCGCCATGCGTGAACCGGCCACAATGCCAGCCTTGGTGAGGCTCAGCTTGCGCTCGAAGCTTCCTGTCCTGATTCTGTCCAGCGTATCCGTGTCTTTTTCCGTATCCGTGTCTTTGTGCCTGCTCATATCCGTTCTCTCTCTGCCAGAGGTCATTATACGCATCTCTGCGTATCTGAGACACCTGTACAGACCGGAGCTTGATCAAGATGTTTCGATAAACCTTTATCCATTTTTTTCGATCCAGATATTGCATCTGATTCAAGCGCCCCCTAAACTTGCAGGATGACTGCAGAACCGTTGCACCAGACACCCGACACGCCCGAACTCGCCGCCCTCTTCAAGGCAGCGGGCGATCCCCTGCGCCTGAACATCCTGCGCATCCTCGCCCGGGACACGTTCAGCGTCGCCGAACTGTGCACGATCTTTGACATGCGCCAGTCCTCCATGAGTCATCACCTGAAGGTGCTGGCCAACGCCGGGCTGGTGGAGCCGCAGCGGGAGGGCAACACCATTTTCTACCGGCGTCCGCCCCTGCCGGAAGACGATACCTACACGGCCGCCCGGGAGGCGGTGTACAGTCTGGTGGATACCCTGCCGGTTCAGGCTGAGGTACGCGCTGCCATTGACCTGATCAAGCAGCACCGCGCTCAGCAGTCACAGGTCTTCTTTGCCCGCTATGGCGGACACCTTCAGGCCCACCAGGAACTGATTGCCGATTACAGCCTCTACGCGGAGCCCACCGCCGAACTGCTGGACCGGCTCAAGTCCCCCGCACACCGGACAGTACTGGAGATTGGTCCCGGCGAAGGACGGTTCCTCAGCGAGTTGTCCGGCCGCTTCGATCAGGTCTGGGCGCTGGACACCTCATCGGAAATGCTGGAGAAGTGTCAGGCCTGGATCGAACAGGAGCAACTCGGAAACTGCACCCTCATTGAGGGCGACACGCGCGAAGCCCTGCGCCGCGGCCTCTCGGTTGATGTCATTGTCATGAACATGGTGCTGCACCATGTACCGGCTCCCCATGAACTGTTCGAGGACTGCGCGCGCCTGCTCCGACCGGGGGGTCTGCTGATTCTCTGTGACCTGTGCCGTCACCAGCAGGCCTGGGCCCGGGAAGCCTGCGGCGACCTGTGGCTCGGCTTTGATGCCGACGACCTGACCCGCTGGGCAGAAGCCGCCGGCCTGACAGAAGGCGAAACCCTGCTGATCGGGGTCCGCAACGGCTTCCAGATCCAGATTCGTCATTTTGACCAACCCGCGACCGGCGCCTCCGTGCAGCCGGCGCAACCCGCATTCACCCTTGTATCCAACGCAACCAAGTAAGGATCATCTCATGAGCGAATACCGTATCTTTACCTCCGAATCCGTTTCCGAAGGCCATCCGGACAAGATGGCAGACCAGATTTCCGACGCCATCCTGGACGCCATCATCAAGGATGACCCCAATGCCCGCGTGGCGGTGGAAACCATGGTCAAGACCGGGATGGCCATCATTGCCGGCGAAGTGCGCACCAACACCTACGTGGATCTGGAGGATATCGTTCGCCAGGTGATCCTGGATATCGGCTACAACAGCTCCGACGTGGGCTTCGACGGCGCCAGCTGCGCCGTGCTCAACGCCATCGGCAAGCAGTCCGGCGACATTGCCATGGGTGTGGACGAAGGCGACGAGAAAGACCTGGGGGCCGGAGACCAGGGCCTGATGTTCGGTTATGCCACCAATGAAACCGAAGTGCTGATGCCTGCCCCCATCTTCTATGCACACCGTCTGGTCCAGCGCCAGTCCGAACTGCGCAAGGCCAAGGTCCTGCCCTGGCTGCGTCCGGATGCCAAGAGCCAGGTCACGCTGCGCTATGAAAACGGCCAGCCGGTTGCCGTGGATGCCGTGGTGCTGTCCACCCAGCATTCTCCCGACATCTCCCAGAAGCACATCCGCGAAGCGGTGATGGACGAAATCATCAAGTACGTCCTGCCTGCAGAGTGGCTGCACAAGGACACCAAGTTCCACATCAACCCGACCGGCCAGTTCGTGATCGGCGGCCCGGTGGGCGACTGTGGCCTGACCGGCCGCAAGATCATTGTGGACACCTACGGCGGTATGGCCCGCCACGGGGGCGGTGCCTTCTCCGGCAAGGATCCGTCCAAGGTGGACCGCTCCGCCGCCTATGCCGGCCGTTACGTGGCCAAGAACATCGTTGCTGCCGGCCTGGCCGACCGCTGCGAGATCCAGGTGTCCTACGCCATCGGCGTGTCCGAGCCGACGTCCATTTCCATCAACACCTTCGGCACCGGCCGGATCAGTGACGACAAGATCGCCGATCTGGTACGCAAGCACTTTGACCTGCGTCCGCGCGGCCTGATCGAAATGCTGGATCTGCGCCGCCCGATTTATCGCCCGACTGCGGCCTACGGTCACTTCGGCCGTACCGAAGACACCTTTACCTGGGAACGCACTGACAAGGCCGAAGCCCTGCGTGCCGATGCCGGCATCTGAGAAAGGACACAACACATGACTGCACAAGAAAAATTTACGGACTACAAGGTAGCGGATATTTCCCTCGCCGGATGGGGCCGCCGGGAAATCGAAATCGCCGAAGGTGAAATGCCGGCGCTGATGGCGCTGCGCGAAAAGTATCGCGCGGAGCAGCCGCTCAAGGGTGCCCGCATCATGGGCTGCATCCACATGACCATCCAGACCGCCGTGCTCATCGAGACGCTGGTGGAACTGGGCGCGGAGGTGCGCTGGTCATCCTGCAACATCTTCTCCACTCAGGATCACGCGGCAGCGGCCATCGCTGCCCGCGGCATTCCGGTCTTCGCGTGGAAGGGTGAAACCGAGGAAGAGTACGAGTGGTGCATCCGCCAGACGATCCTCAAGGATGGCAAGCCCTGGGGTGCCAACATGGTGCTGGATGATGGCGGCGACCTGACCGAAATCCTGCACAACGAATTCCCGGAACTCCTGGACAACATCCACGGCATTTCCGAGGAAACCACCACCGGTGTGCACCGTCTCATCGAGCGGTTGAAGAACGGCACGCTGAAAGTGCCGGCCATCAACGTCAATGATTCTGTCACCAAGTCCAAGAACGACAACAAGTATGGCTGCCGCCACTCCCTGAACGACGCCATCAAGCGTGCCACGGATCACCTGCTCGCCGGCAAGAAGGCGCTGGTGATCGGTTACGGCGATGTGGGCAAGGGCTCTGCCCAGTCCCTGCGTCAGGAAGGCATGATCGTGCGCGTCACGGAAGTGGATCCCATCTGCGCCATGCAGGCCTGCATGGACGGTTATGAAGTGGTGTCCCCCTACATCAACGGCATCAACGACGGCACCGAAGCCTGCATCAACAAGGCCCTGCTGCAGAATACCGATCTGCTGGTCACCACCACGGGCAACGTCAACGTGTGTGATGCCAACATGCTCAAGGCGCTCAAGTGCGGTGCCGTGGTCTGCAACATCGGCCACTTTGACAACGAGATTGATACCGCCTTCATGCGCAAGCACTGGAAGTGGATCGAGATCAAGCCGCAGGTGCACAAGGTCATCCGTGACGAAAGCACCGGTGATCACCTCATCCTCCTGTCCGAAGGCCGCCTGGTGAACCTGGGCAACGCCACCGGTCATCCGTCACGGGTCATGGACGGCTCCTTCGCCAACCAGGTGCTGGCCCAGATCCACCTGTACAAGGCCGGGTTTGCCAACCTGCCACCCGAGGAGAAGCCGGCCAACGTGTACGTGCGTGTCTTGCCGAAGAAGCTGGACGAGGAAGTGGCTCGCCACATGGTATCCGGATTCGGTGGTGTACTGACCCGCCTGACACCGGATCAGGCCCGCTACATCGGCGTGGACGTGGACGGTCCCTACAAGCCGGACGACTACAAGTATTAAAACTGCCGAGGACAGCATGCAGTCACAACTGAAATTCAAGCGCCGCTTCAGCTTCGAATTCTTTCCACCCAAGACGGAAGAAGGCAAGGCCAGGCTCCAGGCGGTGCGGGACAAGCTGGCAACGCGCAAGCCGGACTTCTTCAGCTGCACCTACGGTGCCGGCGGTTCGACCCGGGAGCGCACCATCGACACGGTGATCACCCTGCATCAGCAGGGTATCTCCACAGCACCGCACATCTCCTGCATCGGCGCCTCACGGGCATCGATTGCGGAGTTGCTGGACCTGTATCGCGACCACGGCATCCAGCGCCTTGTGGCCCTGCGCGGCGACCTGCCCTCCGGAATGGGGGCGCCCGGCGAACTGCGCTACGCCAATGAGCTGGTGGCGTTCATCCGCGAGCACAGCGGTGATCACTTCATGATCGAAGTGGCCGCCTACCCGGAGTTCCATCCACAGGCCCCCAACGCCGAAGCGGATCTGCTCAACTTCAAGCGCAAGGTGGAGGCCGGCGCCAACAGTGCCATCACGCAGTATTTCTACAACGCAGATGCCTATTTCTACTTTGTGGAGCGCTGCGAGAAGCTGGGCATCGACATTCCCATCGTGCCCGGCATCATGCCCATCACCAACTACAGCAAACTGGCCCGGTTTTCCGATGCCTGCGGTGCGGAGATCCCGCGCTGGATCCGCAAGCAGCTGGAAGCCTATGCCGACGACAGCGAAAGCATCCGCCAGTTCGGCACGGAGGTGGTAACCCGCATGTGCGAGCGGCTGCTCAAGGCCGGCGCACCGGGATTGCACTTCTACACGCTGAATCAGGCAGAGCCGTCCCTGGCCATCTGGGACAATCTGAACCTGAGCGAGAAGGTCGCTTTCTGATCCGTTGATCAGGCCATTACGCATACAGTGGTCCGGTTGTCTATACTTGGTCAACACCTTGGCAACCGGATCACTTTCACATGCCCATTCTTGTCTGGCGCATCCTGCTGTTGACGCTCGCTCTGACGCTGGTGGCCGGTTACGGTGTCCTGTCCTGGCAGTCCCTGAAGCAGGCCCGGCTGGATCACTATACGGATATTCTGGACCAGTCAGCCCAATCCGTCACGATGACACTGGCAAGGGTCAATGATCACCTGACCATTCTTCGCCGGCAGGCGCAGTCCATGTCTGCCCTGATCACGGATGAACACCTCAGACGCCTGCCCGATCTTTTCGAAACACGCCCCTGGGGGGATTTGCGCTGCGCGATGAGGCGGCCGATCAGCTTCCGTGGGGCCGCACGGCACAGATTACCGGTGAAGGTCATCCGGGTACCTGGCCCCGGGCTCGCCTGCGGGAACTGTTCATGGCGCTGTGGCTTGCACCGGATTTTCTCAGCGTCAAGGAGAACCTTCCCGAGAGTGCCTGGGTCTATTACGTATCGCGGAATCGTTTTGTCATTGATGTCCCCTGGGTGAATGACACCGAGTATCACTATACCGACGCAACCCTGACCCAGGAATTCTTTACCCGCGGCACGCCCGTGCGCAACCCCGAACGCCGTCCCTTCTGGACCCGTGCCTATGTGGATGAGTATGGCCAGGGCCTGATGGTCACCGCATCCGCCCCCGTTTACTTTGACGGAACCTTCAGCGGCATTGTAGCCATCGACATGACCTTGGGCACCCTGTCCCGGCTGCTGCAGACCCGTTCACTCGCTGAAGGCGTGGAGCTGATGCTGGTCAACCGGGAACACCAGATTCTGGCCTCTCCGGGGCACACTCCCGCCGAGGCGAAGCAGGTGCGCATGTTTTCCAGTCTGGTGGACGACAACGGCGTGATTCCGCTCGGCAACCCGGATGCGATCCCGGTTTCCGGATTCATGACGCACAATGGCCGGCTGTACGCTCGCCGCCCGATCAACGGCGCCCCCTGGAGCCTGATTTTCCAGGCCGACATCCGCCAGCTCGACGCACAGATCTGGCAGCGTCTGACGCCACGACTCACCGTTCTGCTGCTGCTCATGGCCGTATTCTGGGTGCTTCTGCATCTGATGCGCTCCCATCGCGCCCTGGCCAGCAGCGAGCAGCGCTATACCCGCATGTTTCATGACTCCAACGCACCCCAGCTGCTGATTGACCCGGAAGACGGCGCAATCCTGGACAGCAACCCCGCGGCGCGCGAACTGCTGGGCCAGACAGCGCTTTCGGGCAAGCTCCTTCCGGGCGCGGTCCTGACGAATGACCAACCGGACAATCCGCCGGATCATCTCTGCTTTACCGTGACCGGCGCACATGGCGAAACCCGCTATCTGGATGCCTTCCTGACACGGCTGAACACCGGGGGACGACCGGTTGTTCACGCCATCCTGCAGGACATCACCCGACGGAAGCAGGCTGAAGAGCGGGCACAGTACCGCGCCTTCCACGACATGCTGACGCACCTGCCCAACCGGGCCTACTTTATGGAAACCCTGGGCAGCCTGCTGGCCCAGCATGAACGGCGCCAGGAACAACTGGCGGTGCTGTTCGTGGATCTGGACAACTTCAAGCACATCAACGACACCCTGGGGCACGAAATCGGTGATGAAGTGCTCCGTCAGGCGGCGGAGCGCCTCAAGCGCAATCTGAGAGAAGGCGACATCATCGCCCGGCTTGGCGGCGACGAATTCACCGTCATCCTTCCGGGCCTGACCCAGGAAACCGTTGCAGCCAACGTGGCCACCAAGCTGATCGCCCACATCCTGCCCGCCTTCGATGTCCAGGGTTACGATCTGCACGTGGGGGCCAGCATCGGTATTGCCATCTACCCCCGTGACGGCACCTCTGCAACGGATCTGATCAAGCACGCGGACGTCGCCATGTACCAGGCCAAGAACGCCGGTCGCAATCAGTACTGTTTCTATGAAGCGGGCATGAGCGCTGCCGTGCGCGAGCGTATCCGGCTGGAAAACGATCTTCGTCATGCCATCGCCTTCAACCATCTGTTTGTGGAATACCTGCCCGTCGTCCGGCTGGAAGACATGACATTGATCGGATGTGAAGCCCTGATCCGCTGGAACCATCCCGAACACGGCGAAATGGACCCTGCCGAGTTCGTGCAACTGGCGGAAGATACGGGGCTCAGCGAACCCCTGGCCGAACGTGTGGTGGAAGCCGTACTGGCCGATCTGAAGGACTGGGAAGCACACCGGCTGCCCGGCGATTTCCGGTTGTATCTGAACATCAGCCGCCGTCAGGTGCTGTCTTCCCATCCGCTGGCGGCGATCACATCCATGCTTCCGGGCGAGGAGGAACTGCCCCGTCAGCTCGTGCTGGAAGTGCCCGAATTCGTTCTGCGTCAGCACCCTCGCGAGACACAGCGATTGTGTGAAGCGGCCGCCCGGGCAGGCATACCGGTGTGCGTGGACAATTTCGGATCGGGTTACACCTCGCTGCGTTTCCTCAACGGCTTTGGCGTGGCCGAACTCAAGCTTGAGGCCGGATTCCTGGATGCGGCCCTCAAGGATGACAATGAACGCCTGCTGCTCAAGGCCATTGTCGATGCGGCACGCAACATGCAACTCCACGTGATTGCCAAGGGACTGGCCTCTCCGGTACACCTGCGCCTGGCCCGTGACCTGGGCTTCCATGCCGGACAAGGCTATGTGCTGAGCGCGCCCGTACCCGCCTCCGCGGTGCGCGGATTATTGTCGGCCGGCCTGCCTTTCAGCGCCGAGTGGCTTTCTTCCTGAGCAGAGCTTGCCTACAATGCCCTCTGACATTTCCGGAGGGTCGCCCGCATCATGTCATCACCCCGCTTTTTCGTGGACACTTCTCTCACAACAGGAACTGACGTCCGCATCGAGGGCAATCCCGCACATCACATGGCTCGCGTGCTGCGCATGCGACCGGGTGATCACGTCCGGCTCTTCAATGGTGACGGCAACGAATACACGGGGCACATCACGCATCTGGACAAACGCCACGTGGCAGTGCACATTGACACCCGGGAAGAAGTCCGCCGGGAAAGCCCGCTGCATACCACCCTGGGGCTGGTGCTTTCCAAGGGCGATCGCTTTGACTGGGCGTTACAGAAAGCCACCGAGCTGGGCGTGTCGGCCATTCAGCCCCTGACCAGCCAGCGCTGCGAGGTACGCCTGAGTCCGGAACGCCTGGAGAAGAAAATGCCTCACTGGCAACAGGTCCTGATCAGCGCCTGTGAACAGTGTGGTCGCAATCAGGTGCCGGTGCTGCACCCCGTGCAGTCGCTGGGGAGCTGGGTAAACGCGATCAGCGCCGATCGCAAGCTGGTGCTCGCACCGGGGATGACCGGGTCGCCCCTGGACGGCCCTGTACCGCACAGCGCAGCCCTGCTGATCGGCCCCGAGGGCGGACTGAGCGATAGCGAAATTCAGCAGGCCAGAGGCGAGGGCTTCGAGCCCGTGACCTTTGGCCCGAGGATCTGGCGAACCGAGACCGCGCCCGTGGCGGCGCTCGCCATCCTGCAATGGCAATGGGGGGACTTCCGCCCCCGACAAGGAGAATAATGTGAAGTCTGTTGCACCGGCAAAACTCGTCATCATCGCCGTCGTCATCATGCTGCTGGCCGCCGCCGGCTGGCTGTTCACACACCGCCCGGCACCCCCGAAGGCGCCCCCGCCGGATACCCGGCCTCAGATACGTGTCATGACCGCACAACCGGCCAGCCTGCCGGTGGCACTGAGAACGCTGGGCAAGGTTACCGGTTCTGCGGAAACCCAGCTCAAGGCCCGTGTATCCGGCACCGTCACGGCTGTCCATGTTCAGGCCGGGGAAGACGTGCAGCAGGGTACCCTGCTGGCGGAAATTGATGCCCGTGATGCTCAGGTGGCACTCATCCAGCGCGAAGCCGACGTCGCGGAAATCCGCGCGCTCATCGCCGAAGAGCAGACCCGGCACAGCGCCAATCTGGCGGCATTGGAAGAAGAAAAGCGTCTGGTGGCCCTGGCTGAAAGGGCACTTGAGCGTCAGATGCGTCTGGCGAAAACCGGGGCCACATCTGATGACCGGCTGGATGCGGCACGCAGTGCTCTCAATCAGTCCCGGCTGGCCCTGACGGCCAGACAGCAGGCTATCGACAGCCATCCCAGCCGCCTGCAGCAGCTTCAGGCCCGGCTGGCCCGGGCCGAGGCGCTGCTCGAGCAGACCCGCCGGGATGTGGCCACGGCACAACTGCAGGCACCCTTCGATGCACTGGTTGTCCAGCTTCATACCGCACCGGGCGACCGAGTTCAGGCCGGCAGTCCCATGATGACCCTGGTGGACCGCCAGCGCCTGGAAGTGGTCAGCCAGGTCCCCGATGACTGGGCACGACAGATCCGGGACGCACAGGCCAGCGGTCAGCCGGTCGCGGCCTCGGTCAGCGTGGCAGGGACACCGGTGCGCCTCACGCTCTCGCAGGTGGCCCAGGTGGCCGATGCCAATACAGGCACACTGAAAATCCACTTCCGGCCGGAAGCGCCCGGCGCGCTGATCTATCGTCAGACCGTGGATGTGACCATCGAGCTGCCCGCCGCACCCGGCCGGCTGGCCCTGCCCCTTTCGGCGCTCTATGGCTATGACCGGATCTACACGGTCGAGGCAGGCCGTCTGCACATGCATCGGGCCAGGCGACTCGGCCGCTGGTTTGACCAGGGCCGGGAGTGGATAGTCGTGGAAGCCGGAGACATCAAAGCCGGCGCGAAGATTCTGACCACCCAGCTGCCCAAGGCCATCGACGGTCTGGACGTGGTCATTCAGGATGATGACGCATGAGCCAGGATCCCGCCGCCCACCAGAATGACATCATCGGCCGCTTCGCCCAGCACCGGGTGGCCGCCAACCTGCTGATGCTGATCCTGCTCATGGCCGGCGCCGTGGCCCTGATCAAGCTCAATACCCAGTTCCTGCCCCATTTCAATCTGGACTTCATCAACGTGCGGGTGGTCTGGGCCGGCGCCAGTGCCGAGGATGTGGCGACCTCCATCACCACACCACTGGAGCAGGAACTGCGCAGCCTCGACAACATCAAGGAAATGCGCTCCACCTCCACCCGGGGATTCAGTTCCATTGTACTGGAGTATGAACAGGGCTCGGATCTCAGTCTGGCACTCGACAAGGTCAAGGAGCGGGTCGCCCAGGTGAGGAACCTGCCGGATGATGCGGAAGAGCCGCAGATCGTCAAGATTGAGCGGTACGAGGACGTGGCCTCTCTCATTATCAGCTCGGAAGACGGGCTGGATGCCCTGCGCCCCTGGGCGCACCAGTTTGAACGCGAACTGCTGGACGCCGGCATTTCCCGCGTCAGCTTTGAGGGACTGCCGGATGAGGAAATGGCCATTGAAATCCCCAGGACCACGATTGCCGAACTGGGCATGACGCTGCCGGAACTGGGACAGCGCGTTGTGGGGCAGAGTCAGGATCTGCCGGCGGGTACTCTGGCGAAAACGGAGTCAGCCCGGGAGCTGCGCAGCCTGACCAAGCAGCGTACGGCAGACGGCTTTGGTCAGCTGGCCGTGCTCACCAGCCGGGACGGCCGTGAACTGCGGCTCGGTGATATCGCCCATATTGAACGCCGCCCCAAGGAAGCCAGCCAGCGCCTCTATTACCGCGGTCAACCGGCCGTGCTGCTCAAGGTACAGCGCCTCAGCTCCGCGGATGCCCTGAAAATGGCAGAAATTTTCAACAACTGGTTTGCCCGGGCCGAGACGCGCGTCCCTGATGCCATCCACCTGCACCGGTTCAATGAAACCTACATCCTGCTGGAAGACCGTATCAACCTGCTGCTCAAGAACGGTATCGGCGGCCTGATCCTGGTCATTGCCATCCTCTACATCTTTCTCAACGGCCGCGTGGCCTTCTGGGTGGCCATGGGCATTCCCATCTCGTTCATGGGCACCCTGGCGGTCCTCTACCTGGTTGGCGGCTCCATCAACATGGTCAGCCTGTTTGCCCTCATCATGGCTCTCGGTATCATCGTCGATGATGCCATCGTCGTGGGCGAGGATGCGCTGGCTCACTACCAGAGCGGCGAAAGCTCGCTGCAGGCGGCCGAAGGCGGCGCACGACGCATGTTCATCCCCGTGATGTCCTCCTCCCTGACCACCATTGCAGCCTTCCTGCCCCTGCTGGTCATCAGCGGCATCATCGGCACCATTCTCAAGGCGATCCCCATCGTCATCATCTGTACCATCATTGCCTCGCTGGTGGAAAGCTTCCTGATCCTGCCCGGGCACCTCCGGCACAGTTTCCACCGCAACCATCACAAGCAGCCGTCCGCGCTGCGCCAACGGCTGGATGAAGGCTTCAACCGGTTCCGGGATCAGGTTTTCCGGCCGGTCATCACTGCCGCCCTGCACAACCGGGCCCTGACGCTCATCCTGACCTTTTCGGTGCTGGTCTTCAGCGTGAGCCTCGTGGCCGGCGGCCGCATTCCGTTCACCTTCTTTCCGTCACCGGATGGCAATTACCTGATCGCAAGCGTGAAGTTTTCTGCCGGCACACCCCCGGAGCGGGTTCATGCCTTTGCACTGCACATGGAAGAGAAACTCCGGGCGCTCAATGATCAGCTGGATGAACCGCAACCGGTGGTGGAACATGCCCTGGTCAAGGAGAACAGTGCCAGCTTCGACGGCGGACAGAACCGCCAGTTCGGCGAGCAGTACGCCTCCGTGGTTGCTCAGCTCAGCCAGCCGGATGACCGTTCCGTCACCAATGCCCGCATTGTGGAACTCTGGCAGAACAGCCTGGACAAGGCCGAGGGCATTGAGATCCTCTCCATCAGCGCACCCCGTGGCGGGCCACCCGGCCGGGATATCGACATTTTCCTGAACAATGCCGAACCGGACGTGCTCAAGGACGCATCCGCACAGATTCAGGCGGAACTGGCCGGCTATGAAGGCGTGACCAATATCCAGGATGACCTGCCGTTCGGCAAGCAGCAGCTCGTCTACACCCTGAGCCCCACCGGTCGGGCGCTGGGCCTGACCGTCCAGGAGATCGGCCGCCAGCTCAGGGCCGGATACGAGGGACAGCTTCTGCAGATCTTCTTCGACGAAGAAGATCAAGTGGAGGTCCGCATCATGATGGATCAGGCCGAACGCAACAGCGAGTGGGCCCTCGACAGCTTCCCCATCGTGACCCGTGCCGGCGTGGTGCCCCTGAATACGGTTGCCGAGCTCACCTCCCGCCGCGGACTGGAACTGCTGCGCCACACGGATGGCCGCCTCGGTGTACACGTCACGGCGGAAGTGGATACGACGCGCAACAATGCCAACAACATTCTGGGGGATCTGGACGAACGTTTCCTCGCGCCCCTCAGCCGTCAGATGGGCTTTGACTACGTGTTCAAAGGCCGCAGTCAGGAGCAACGCGAAACCGGCGCGGACATGAAGCTGGGCGCACTGGTCGGCCTGACGCTGATCTACCTGATTCTGGCCTGGGTGTTTGCGTCCTGGTTCTGGCCCCTGGCCATCATGATGGCGATTCCCTTTGGTCTGGCCGGAGCCCTGCTTGGCCACTGGATTCTGGGGATTGATCTGACCATCCTCTCCCTGTTCGGTTTCTTTGGCCTGTCAGGTATCGTGGTCAACGACTCCATCATCCTGGTCAGCTTCTATCAGGAACTGCGCAAGAAAGGCGTGCCGCGCATCCAGGCACTGATCGATGCCAGCTGTCTGCGGCTGCGCGCCGTATTGCTCACCTCCCTGACCACCATCGCGGGCCTGACACCCCTGCTCTTCGAAACCTCCTTCCAGGCCCAGTTCCTGATCCCCATGGCCGTTTCCATCAGTTTCGGCCTGCTGGTTTCGACCCTGCTGGTACTGGTGGTCATTCCCGTGATTCTGTCCCTGATCGAAGGCATCATTGCCCGGAACACGCGCTGGCGTGAACGGGGACGCCCTGTGGATAACCATGTGGAAAACTTTTAGAAAAATCGCCGCAGCCCGCTTCCCCAAGGGCTCCGGCGATTTTTGCACGCCCTTTCAGGATTGCATAATTCTTTTCATTTCAATGCTTTATAAATTTTGCCCTTTTTGCGCATTTCCAACACGGCTTGACAACGCCTGCGGATCAAAAATGTGAATAACCCGTCAGCACAGTCTGGCTTTTGGCCTAAACGTGAGGCCTGTCAGATTTCGAACATTTGGACGATGGTACCTGTTTTGTTACATCCCGTAACAGTCTATACTGCCGCAATCGGTTGTCTGACAAGGTTCATTTGGTGATACCCATGGAGTTGTTAACGAATCCGGAACTCTGGAAACATCTGAGCATCCCCCTCATCGCGGCACTGATCGGCTGGTCCACCAACTGGCTGGCCATCAAGCTGACGTTCTATCCACTGGAATTCGTGGGTATCCCACCCTTTCTGGGCTGGCAGGGCATCGTCCCCTCCAAGGCCCGGAAAATGGCCGCCCTGAGTGTGGATGCCACCATTTCCAAAATCGGCACGCTCCGGGAAGTCTTCGAACAACTGGACCCCCAGGCGCTGGCCGAGTACATCATCAAGACCGTGGATCCTCGTATCGAGGAATACGTGGATGAAGTCATGGTCAGAGAACATCAGACCCTCTGGGAAAACCTGCCGGCCTCCGTCAAGCAGATGGTCTATGACCGTGTGCGCAAGAACACGCCGACACTGGTCAAGAATCTGGTGGAGGACATCAACCACAATGTGGAAGACCTGCTGGATGTGAAGAAGATGGTCATCGACCAGCTGGAGAAGGACAAGCGGCTGCTCAACCGGATCTTCCTCGAGTGTGGCGATGCGGAATTCCGTTTCATCATCAACAGCGGTTTCTGGCTGGGCGGCCTGTTCGGTATCGGGCAGATGGTGGTCTGGTATTACTGGCAAAACTGGTGGCTGCTGCCCGTCTGCGGTCTGATCGTGGGCTGGGCCACCAACTGGATCGCCCTGAATGTCATCTTCCGCCCGCTGAATCCGGTCAAGATCGGCCCCTTCACGTTACAGGGCCTGTTCCTCAAGCGCCAGCGCGAAGTAGCAGCCAGCTTCTGCCATATCGTGACCCACGAGATTCTCACCATCGGCAACCTCACGGACGCCATGCTCAACGGACCACGCTCACAACGTACCCGGGCGCTGATCCGCAAGCACATCAAGCCGCTGGTGGATGACACGGCAGGCCTCTCCAAGCCCTTTACCCAGATCGCCATCGGCCCGAAGGGATTTGCCGAGCTCAAGCAACACGTGGGCGAGATGGCCATCGAACTCTCGGCACACACCTTCACCGACCCCGTGTTCAACCACGAGCGGGCCGAGCGCGTCGAACGCATCATGCGCGAACGCATGGAAGCCCTGACCCCGGAAGAATTCCAGGATCTGCTGCGTCCTTGCTTTCAGGAGGATGAAATCAAGCTCATCATTCTCGGAGGCGTGCTTGGCTTTCTCGCCGGTCTGGCCCAGCTGGTTTTTGTCTTCGACTGGCAGTTCTGACCCCTCCTCCTTTTCCCTGACTTGCCCCTGCCGGCTCATCTCCGGCAGGGGCCTCTTTCAGCGGTGACGATCCGATAGCCATGGCCGGCCAACCGCTCCGGGCCACAGGATAAACCCTTACTCATGCACGCCGGCCCGGCCACATCCATTCTGATCAGAATTCATGCGAATCTGTTCATACGTACATCCCCGCTTTGACAAAGCGATACAATCGGAACAAACTGAATCCATATTCACTTCTTGGAGCATTACCGTGAACACACTGATCCGACACGGTCACAGGGCTGACCGCGCAAAGATCAGGGATGACATGACTCGCAAGCTGTTCAGGGAAACCTGCCGATTGATCCGGATGCGTCATGCACACGGCACACGGGATGCTGCTATACTGAATCACTACGACACCTTGATTGAGGAACGTTGTCAGTTGCTGGAGCGGCTGACACACGCCTGACCGGACAGGTTGCGCTGTCCCGACCGGTCAGCACAGGAGTGATGCATGACCGGGTTTCTGAAACGCCTCTTTTCCAGGGCGCAACCAGCGCTGCAAACACATGATCAGGCCCACCTGAGAGAACCTGTTGCTGTGCCCGATCCTTGGGCACGGCTGGATCTCCAGCACATCTTCGGCCACCAGGCTGCCACCTCAGCCAGTCAGGCCGCCCTGCGGGATCTGGGCAAGGCCCTGCGCAAGCGTCTGCGGCACGAAGCCGACCAGGCGCTGACACTGCCCCGCCAACCGGCGGTTCTCCCCGAGCTGATTCGCTGGCTCAATGACGAAACCGTCTCACACCGGCAACTGGCCGATACCATCGGAAGGGACCCGGCTTTGTCCGCCACGCTGCTGAAGCTGGCCAACTCCGTCTGGTTTCGTACCTGCCCAGATCCGGTGGAAACCGTACCCCGTGCCATTGCGGTCGTCGGGCTGGACGGTTTGCGGCGACTGGTGGCCGCAGCGCTTACCATGCCGGTCATCCGTGGCAATCAGAGTGATCCTCTCCGCGAACAGCTCTGGCAATGGGCGCTCGACGCCGGCGAACTCAGTCGTCAGGTTACGCGCCAATACCATGCGGATGAAGCCAGCCTCTATCTGGGCACGCTGGTGATCGCGCTGGGTTACCTGACGCTGTACCTCAATGGTCTGGAGCTGGCGGGGCCCGGGCACCTCCGCGCCGAAGACGTCCGGTCACTCATGCCCCAGCTGACCATGGCCTACCGTTTTCATGTTGCCCGGCGCATTGCGGATCACTGGCAGCTCACCCCCGGGCTTCGCAATGCCATGCGTGACCTGCAGCAGGACGCCCCGCGCGTGCCCGGCTCCCTGCCACATGGCCTGGCACTGACACTGCAGATGGCCCACCTCGGGCATCTCTGGCGCCATCAGCGTCTGACAACGGACGAGCTGGAACGATTTGTCTCGGCCCAACCGGACAGCCAGTGGTACCATGATGTGATCTATACCCACACGGACACCCGGACTCCATGACGCCACGCAGACGCGCCAGCCTGATTGTCGCAACCATTCTGATCATCCTGATTGTTGTGCCCCTCGCGCTCATCCAGTGGGGCCTGCCCTGGGCCATCCGACACTACTACACCCAGTTTCTGAACGCGCATGATCTGGAAGGCACACCGCCGGTACTGGAAGTGCATTTTCTCGACTCCGGGCTCTCGCTCAGGGGGCTGACCCTGCGCAAGCCCGACGGCACCCTGCTCCTCAGTCTGCCCGAGATTCATGTTCGGGTGGAAGCACCGGCGCTCATGGAGCGCCAGATCCACATCCGGTCGCTGTCCGTTGCCGATGTCCGGGTGGACATCCGTCAGGAGGGCAACCAGTGGCAGGTTGCAGGCATCCCCCTCCCCGGCAGCCAGAACAGTGGCGACGAATCCGGCCCGGAGGCGCCGCCCTGGACCCTGCGTCTGGATGAGGGCGCACTGACCTCCGCGCGTCTCGCACTGACACGCGCCGGGTATACGGACAACCTCGCCATTGACGCACTCCGGATTCAGCGTCTGCGCTCCGGCGCATCCGGTCTGTCCGCGACCCTGCAACTGGATGCCCTGCTCAATCATGCCTCCCGCGTTGTGCTCAGCGCCGAAGTCCTGAGCCAGCCCGCCCCCTTCATCCATGCCACGCTGGAGACGCTGACCCTGCACCGGGAGGATCTGGAAGGCCTGGTCGACTTTCCTGCAGAAATGGGCAACGCCACGCTGGATCTCGCCGGCGAGGTGCAGTACCAGGGCGGCGAGCAACCCGGCCTGACCCTCAAGGCCCCGGCCATTGCCCTGCGCAACCTGACCGCCAAGGTCCGGGAGTTGAGTGTCGATGCGGCAGAAACCCGGCTCAATGATGTGCAGCTCGACATTCTCCTGCCGGAGGGCCAGCCCCCCGAGATCCATCTGACCGGCGGCCTGATGCTTTCTCCCCTCAGTATCGAGGGCGCAGCCGGCCAGTGGCTGGGCTGGCAGCAACTGAGCATTCCCGCCTTTGAACTGCATCAGGCACCGGAGCTCTCCTTCCGGGCCCCACAGGCCATCCTGACGGATCTTGTGGTCTCGCGTGTGCGCCAGCCCGGTGATACACCGGATGCGCCGCCCCTGCTTCAGACCCGACAGCTGACACTGGACAGGATCGACTTCACGCCCGACCGGCTCAATCTGGAATCGGCCGCCTTCGAAGGGGCACAGAGCCTGGTTGCACTGGATGCCAGCCGCAATCTGACCACCCTGATTCCGCTGCCCGGGGCAACGGTAAGCACCACCGAGGAAGCCACGGAGACCCGTTCGGCCAAGCCGGTCCCGGCACAGGAAAACGCCCCGGACGCACCGGGCTTCCGGTTTGCCCTCAATACCCTGACGCTGGACAGCAGCAGCGCCGTTTACATTCACGACGCCGGGGTCAATCCACCCTTTGACCGCAGCCTGTTCATCTCGCGACTGAGAGTGACGGATATCCAGAATGCGGAACCGGACCGTCCACTGCATGTGGAAGCCGCTCTCAGCACCGATGCGGGGGCGGAACTGAGCTGGAAGGCGGATATCAGGCCCTTTGCCACGCCCGTTGCGTTTACCGCCAATCTCACCGGCAAGCAGGTTGCCCTGCCCCGCCTCTCTGTCTATCTGGAGGATGCGCTGGGCTACCGGATTGAAAGCGGCGATCTGGATGCCATGGTGACCATCCAGGGCACCCCGGAGCGCTTTGAAGGCAACGCCTCGCTCACGCTGGCGCGGCTGAATCTCAAGGGACTATCCGGCAATACCGCCAGCCAAAGCACGGCCATTCCGCTGGATGTGGCCCTCAATCAGCTCAAGGAAGGTGACGGCACCATCAGCCTGGACATTCCCTTCCGGCAGGAAGCCGGCAAGAGCGATGTGGGGCTGGGCAGCTTTGTGGGCCTGATCATGAAAAAGGCGCTTTATGAAGCGGCCAAGTCCTACGTCGTGA
The DNA here is from genome assembly GCF_041153465.1 of Thermohahella caldifontis. NCBI lineage: Bacteria > Pseudomonadati > Pseudomonadota > Gammaproteobacteria > Oceanospirillales > Hahellaceae > Thermohahella > Thermohahella caldifontis. Next base: position 3,323,799 of record NZ_CP154858.1, on the reverse strand, counting down.
ATACCTTTGTTCCCTACGCCAATGTGGTCTCGGTGGTGGCGCTGGCGGGCGAACAGCTGTTCCGGCTGCGTTTCGAGCCCCTCCCCATGCCCCCGGACAGTTGCTGCCCGGCAGGACACAAATGGATTATCTGGCCGGCATGAAGGCCGTGCTGGCCAAGCGCCCCACCACCCTGAAGCTGTGCCCGGTCACCTGGCCCGGTGATGCGGAAGGACTGAGTCCCGATGCACTCGAACGTCTGCCGGCAGACCTCAGGGATCTGCCCGCCGTCCGGACGCTCAAACGCGCCCTTGAGGCCGGCACTCAGGGGGAGCCCCTGTCCCGGGCGCTGGCCGAGGCCCGGGCCGCCATTTACCGGTACATGGCCACGTTCTCAGGCCTCTCCGCCCGCAGCTTTGTCAGTTGCGGTGTCATCGTCGAGGCTCAGGGGGGGCAGCCCCGGCTTGAGTTCAAAGCGGACTGAGCCACGGACCCAGTCTGCCAGCGTGGCCGTACCCAGCCGATCACGGACGGCCTCATGAATGGCGGAGGTCAGTGCATCCACGTCCGGGCACGGCATCTGGCCCGTGGGATGAGACAGTGCCTGCCCGTTGATGATGTCATACAGCTCCATGAGCTGAACCTTGTCGGGCGAGCGCGCCAGAATCAGGGCTTCATCGGAAGCATCCACGGAAGCCAGTATCCGGGCATCCATGAGCAGACGGACCAGAAACTGTACCTCTTCGGGTGGCAGCGCCAAGGCAGCTTCCAGCTCGGTAAACGAAACGCCTCCGCCCGTGCTGTCCACCTGCTGTGCCACCCGGTGCAGCAACAGCCAGCCCGCCCGCTGCAGCAGGGCCGGCGGGGCCTCCTGCCGATCCATCGGCGTAATCTGGGTCACGTTCTGGGCGTAGTAACTGATGGACGCGCCCAGCAACAGAATCAGCCAGCTCAGGTAAAGCCAGATCAGCAGCAGAATCCCCACTGCAAATCCGGAATAGATCGCCTCGTATTTGGAAGAATTCACCACGAAGGTGGTAAAGCCGTAACCCGTTGTCTGCCACAGGATGCCGGCAATCAGGCCGCCGGTCAGCGCATGTCGCAGTCGCACCCGGGCGTTGGGAATGAACACGTACACGAACGTGAACAGGCCGATGATCATCAGGTACGGCATCATTCGCGTGAGGACGGAAAAGGCCCAGCCAAAGGGCTCGATGGCAATCAGTTCCTTCACGAAGGCGGAGCTGACCAGCGTCGCCGTGGCGCCCAGGGCGGAAACCACCAGCACCGGCCCGATCACGATCACGCTCAGGTAGCTGCTGAAACGCTGGGCAAAGGGCCGGAGCCGGGACACATGCCAGATCTCGTTGAAGGACCGTTCCACCTTCTGCACCAGCGAAATCACGGTATAAATGAGCATGCCGAGGCCCACGGAACCCAGCACCCCCACTTTCATGTTGTCCACGAAGGACAGGATATTCTGAACGATCTCGACACCCTGATCTCCGAAGGGTTCGAAAAAGCTGTACAACAGGGGCTCCAGCTGCTTGTGGGCACCCATGGCCTTGAGCACGGAAAAGCTCAGGGCCAGCAGGGGCACGATGGACAGCAGCGTGGTATACACCAGGCCCATGGCGTGGAGCGTCAGCCGACCGGTGGTGGCATCGCGGATGACCGCATAGAGCACCCGCGCCACCTGCCGCAGGCGCATCTCGCCAGCCGTCATGGCCGAACGGGGCTTCTCCCAGAGCCAGTAGTCCAGCCGCTGTTTCAGGACCTCAACGCTCATACCGGCTTGCCCCGGGGCTTCAGGAAGGCCTTGCGAATGGCCTCCACACGCCGCCGGTTGGCGCCAAAGTCATAGTATCCGGTACGCGATGCAGAGCGGATATCCAGCGTCCGGTTCACCGGATTCCAGATCACGGTCACATCATCCACAAAACGCAGAAACCGGGTCGTGTAGGTGGCATCCAGGCGCATGCTGTCCTGCGCGGTGATCACCCCGCCCGTTTCCTCTATGGCCGTGCGCAGACGCATCCACATTTCCGTCTCGCTCATGTCCGCCGGCACATTCAGTGGCGCCACGTAGTGGCTGTCCTCCTCCGGCGCCAGCGAGCTGACACAGTTGGGCGAATCCGGACAGGCCGGCATGAGCACGCCTTCGGCCCGGGCCTGAGTGAGCATTGCGCCGGTGACCACCAGCATCAGAAACCATCTTTTCATGTATGTCTCCTGTCTGAATCTGCTGATTATGGGCACGGACCGGCTCAGGTGTCCACCTCTGCCGCGCCCTGCAGGGTCACCAGCAGACGCCGTGCTCCCCCGCGGTAACGATGCTCGCACAGGTAGATGCCCTGCCAGGTACCCAGCGCCAGACGGCCTTCGGACACAGGAATCAGCAGGGAGGCGCCCAGCAGGGAGGATTTGACGTGTGCCGGCATGTCGTCCGGCCCTTCGAGCGTATGGGCATACCAGGGTGCATTCTCCGGCACCAGATGGCTGAAGGTGGCTTCCATGTCGGACCGGACGGTGGGATCGGCATTTTCATTGAGCGTCAGGGACGCGGACGTATGCAGCAGGAACAAGTGACACAACCCCACACGGAAACGGGCCAGCTCCGGTATGGCCGCCTCCACCTCCGGCGTGATGAGATGAAAGCCCCGCGGGCGGGGCTTCAGCGTCAGGGTTTTCTGGAACCACATGACATCACCGCCCCGCCCCATTGAACAGCCACAGCACCGCACTGAGCACCAGACTGATCAGCAGCATGGTGGTAATGGGCATGTAGAACCGGAAGCCCGGGCGTTCGATCACGATATCCCCCGGCAACCGGCCAAGCGGCAGATGCCCCAGCCAAGGCCAGAGCAGGCCCAGAATCAGCAGAAACAGCCCCAGAACAATCAGCAACTTCTGCACGGTCAGCCTCCGTTGATGATCTCCGCATTTTCGATGATCTCCACGCCCGGCGGCCCCTCCAGCGCTGCAAGCATGGCGTGGGCAATGGCCTCGGGCGTGACCGGCTTGTAACGATCCGGTATCAGCGGCCGCACCACCCGGGACAGCTTGCGTCCCAGCCATTCTGCAGGCCGGAACTCCTCACGCTCCGCATCGATGAGCGAGGGCCGCACCAGCACCAGGCGTTCAAAATCCATGTCCTTCAACTGTTGCTCCACCCTGCCCTTGACCTGCAGGTAGAATGCCGGCGCCCCCGGATCTGCCCCCATGGAGCTGTTGAGCACAAACGTCCGCGCCCCGGCCTCCCAGGCCTTGCGCGCCGCCGCCAGCACCAGGGTTTCATCCACGACCCGGAAGGCTTCGCGGCTGCCCGCCTTGCGCAGGGTCGTGCCCAGACAGCAGATCACTCCGTCCACCGACCAATGAGGGCTGTCCGGCAAGGGTACGGTCATGGGCCAGACCGGATTGACCAGCCCCCTGTGGGCCGGCAGGGGCCGGCGTGTGGGGGCCACGACTTCCGCGAAGCGTCCCGACGCCAGCGCCTGAGCCATCACTTCCCGCCCCACCGCACCGGTCGCGCCCAGAATCATGAGTTTCATGGGGTGACCTCCAGTATTTTCAAGCCGTTGCGAATATTCTCTGCGGTCCGGTCAATGAGCCGCTGCCGGGCTTCCCGGCTGACCCAGGCACAGTGAGGTGTAATGAGCAGATTGGGCAGCCCCGCATCCAGCAGCGGATTGCCGTCCCGCGGTGGTTCGCTGGACAGCACATCCAGCCCGGCACCGCCAAGGTGTCCGGATTTCAGCGCATCCAGCAAAGCCGGCTCGTCGATGAGACCGCCGCGAGCGGTATTGATCAGCAGAGCCCCCGGTTTCATCAGCGCCAGCGTCCGCGCATTGATCATGCGCTCCGTTTCCGGGCTCAGGAGGCAATGCAGCGAGAGGACATCCGCTTCGGCCAGCGCCGCATCAAAGGGCAGGTATTCGACGCCCTTGCGCACACCGCCCGGCTGACCGGGCCGCGAAGCCACCCGCACCGTCATCCCCAGCGCACGGCAGACACTGGCCATGCGCTGACCCAGATCGCCGTATCCCACCACCACCAGGGTCTTGCCCGCCACTTCCCGGACAGGATGATGCATCAGGCAGAACTGGCTGGCCTGCTGCCACATTCCGGCCCGCACATCCTGAACGTAGTCCACCAGGCGCGTACAGAGCGCAAGCATCAGGGTCAGCGCATGCTGCACTACTGCATCCGTACCATAGTGGGTCACGTTGAACACCCGGATGCCCAGTGCCTGTGCTGCCTCCAGATCCACATTGTTCATCCCGGTGGCCGTCACCGCGATGACGCGCAGGTCCGGACAGGCCTCCAGCACCTCACGGCTCAGGATCACCTTGTTGACGATCGCCACACCGGCACCGGAAAGGCGCTCTGCCACCTGTTCCGGGCAGGTCTGTGGCCAGCACACCAGCTCCACGCCGGTCCCTTCCAGAGGGGAGAAATCCAGATCCTCCCCCATGCTTGCCGCATCCAGAAAAACTGCCTTCACGTTTTGCATTCCCGTGTCATTTATCATCTATACTGACGGTCATCCACCTTAACCGATCCGCATGGAATGACAAGCTTTCTCAAGGTTCTCACAGTACTGCTCCTTGCGCTCGGCCTGAATGCGCAGGCGAGCCAGCACCGGGAACCCGCTCTGCGGCTCGGCAATCAGCAACAGGTGTATGTGGCCAACCAGATCTGGTATACCCAGGCATCCCCGGATGCCGATCAGATTGACCGCATCCTTGCCCGGGATGACCTGTCCTGGCAGAAAAACCGGCAGGACGTGCTGAACTTCGGACTCGACAATCAGCCCTGGTGGCTGAAACTGCGGCTTTACAACACCACCGGCCAGCCGCTTCAACGGTTGCTGGAAGTGGCCTACCCCCTCCTGGATCACGTGGACCTGTACGTGGTCGCCGAAGGCCAGGTCGTGACCGTCTATCGCTCGGGTGATGCGCTGCCCTTTTCCCACCGCCCGATCCGGCATCGCAACTTCCTGTTTCCGTTCGAACTGAAACCCGATACGGACTACACCCTCTACCTGCGCGTGCAGACAGAAGGCAGCCTCCAGGTGCCGCTCATGCTCTGGTCACCCCAGGCCTTCTTTGAGGCCGATCAGGTACCTCTCATGCTGCAATCCGCCTTTTTCGGCCTGCTGGTGATCATGGCGGCCTACAACTTCATGCTGTTTCTCTTTCTGCGTGACCGCGCCTTCCTGTATTACACCCTCTATATTGCATCCATCGGACTGGTTCAGCTGGATCTGCATGGTTTTACCCGGCAGTTTCTGTGGCCGGAAGCCGCCGAGTGGGGGCAGTTGGCCTTTGTCATTCTGGCTTCTCTGGCAACGGTGTTTGCCACCACCTTTTCCTATCGCTTCCTGAACTTCGGCATACGCCCGGGCATTCCCGGCCGGCTGATTCAGGGCGGCATCCTGCTGGGGCTGATCTGTCTGGCAGTCGCCCTTTTTGGCAGCTACCATACGGCCGTCATGCTGATTCTGCTGGCCATCTTCGTCGCCTCCCTCATCGGCATTGGCGTGGGTGGCTACCAGTGGCTGAGGGGCGTGCAATCCGCCCGCTACTTCACCCTCGGCTGGCTCGTATTTCTGCTCGGCAATATTCTCATTTCCCTGAGCAAGGGCGGCATACTGCCCCGGCTGCCGGAATTCGAGTATGCGCCCCAGGTGGGCGTGGCACTGGAGGCACTGCTGTTCTCCATCGCACTGGCGCACCGCGTCCAGGAAGAGCGCGAACAGCGGTTGGCCATGCAAAAACGCCTGGTGCAGCAGGAGCGGGAACTGCGTGAAGCTCAGGCCGCCACATTGCGTGCACGGGAGCACTACGCCCGGGAAATGGAAGACCGCCTGGAACTGCGCAGCCGCCAGCTTCAGGATGCCATGAGCCGCCTGTCCAATGCCCAGGAAAAGCTGCGACACATTGCCACCCTCGACCCGCTGACCGGGCTGCGCAACCAGAGTTATTTCAACGACACCCTGCGAGAGGAGTGGAACCGTTGCGCCCGGGCCATTTCCCCGCTGTCACTCATCCTTCTGGATGTGGACGATTTCCGCGACATCAACCAGAAACACAGCGCCCTTGCCGGCGACGAACTTCTGCGCCAGATAGCGCGGGTACTGGAAACACGCGTGCAGCGTGCCGGCGACAGCCTGTTCAAGCTGGACGGTGACCGTTTTGCCCTGCTGCTGCCCCACACACCACTGGAAGGGGCCATGCAGGTCGCCGAAGAGCTGTGTGACCGGATCGGCCACCGTGTCTTTGACGTGGAAGGCGAACGCCTGCATGTGACGGTCAGTGCCGGCGTATCCTCCGAACTGGCCAGCCAGGAGCCGGGCTGGCAGCAACTGGTCAACGCCGCCCGGGATGCCTTGTCAGAGGCCAAGGACCTGGGCGGGAGCCGGGCTGCCTTCAGACTCTGACCCTCATCTGTACAATTTGTAACCGCATCGTCATCTTCCTGCCTGTCCAATGGTCAAAAGCTGAACTATTCTGAAGTTGAAGGAGTCAGATTTATCAGACCCATTCCGGATCTGAGGCACAGGGAGATTGCCGGTTTCAGTCACGAGGGGAGGACCTATGACCATCTTCAACCAGTTCATGAGCCGCTATGAATCCCGTCAGGAGGAGGAATATTCGCTCGAGGAATATCTCGAGCTGTGCAAGTCCGATCCCACGGCCTACGCCTCGGCCTCGGAGCGCATGCTCATGGCCATCGGTGAGCCGGAACTGGTGGATACCTCGCGTGATCCACGCCTGAGCCGGATCTTCTCCAACAAGGTCATCAAGCGCTATCCGGAATTCAGCGAGTTCTACGGCATGGAAGAGGCGGTGGAAAACATCGTCTCCTTCTTCCGTCACGCCGCCCAGGGGCTGGAAGAGAAGAAACAGATCCTCTACCTGCTGGGCCCGGTGGGTGGTGGCAAGTCCTCGCTGGCAGAAAAGCTCAAGTCCCTGATGCAGAAGGTGCCGTTTTACGCCCTCAAGGGCTCGCCCGTGTACGAATCCCCCCTTGGGCTCTTCGATCCCAAGGAAGATGCGGACATTCTGGAAGAACAGTACGGCATTCCCAGACGCTACCTGAACTACATCATGTCGCCCTGGGCGGTGAAGCGCCTGCACGAATTCGGCGGGGATATCCGCAAGTTCAGGGTGGTCAAACTCTATCCGTCCATCCTGGATCAGATCGCCATTGCCAAGACCGAACCCGGTGACGAAAACAACCAGGACATCTCCTCGCTGGTGGGCAAGGTCAACATCCGCATGCTGGAAGACTTCCCCCAGCACGACCCGGATGCCTACAGCTTCTCCGGCGGCCTCAACAAGGCCAACCAGGGCATTCTCGAATTCGTGGAAATGTTCAAGGCTCCCATCAAGGTGCTGCACCCGCTGCTCACCGCAACCCAGGAAGGCAACTACAACACCACCGAAGGCATGAGTGCCGTGCCCTTCGAGGGCATCGTTCTGGCCCACTCGAACGAGTCCGAGTGGCAGGCCTTCCGCAACAACAAGAACAACGAAGCGTTCCTCGACCGGATCTATATCGTCAAGGTCCCCTACTGCCTGCGGGTGACCGAAGAGATCAAGATCTACGAGAAGCTGATCCGCAACAGCTCGCTGGCCGGTGCCCCCTGCGCCCCCGATACCCTCAAGATGCTGGCCGAGTTCACTGTCCTGTCGCGCCTGAAGGAACCGGAAAACTCCAGCATCTACAGCAAGATGAAGGTCTATGACGGCCAGAACATCAAGGATACCGATCCCAAGGCCAAGTCCATTCAGGAATACCGGGACGCTGCCGGCGTGGACGAAGGCATGGACGGGCTGTCCACCCGCTTCGCCTTCAAGATCCTTTCCAAGGTGTTCAATTTCGACACCACCGAAGTGGCAGCCAACCCGGTACACCTGCTCTACGTGCTGGAAAAGCAGATCGAACAGGAACAGTTTCCCCAGGAAGTCCAGGACCGTTATCTGCGCTTCATCAAGGAATACCTGGCGCCCCAGTATGTGGAATTCATCGGCAAGGAAATCCAGACTGCCTATCTGGAATCCTACAGCGAATACGGGCAGAACATTTTCGACCGCTACGTCACCTATGCCGACTTCTGGATTCAGGATCAGGAGTACCGGGATCCGGAGACCGGCGAGATCTTCAACCGCTCGGCCATCAACGACGAACTGGAGAAGATCGAAAAGCCCGCCGGCATCAGCAATCCCAAGGATTTCCGCAACGAAGTGGTGAACTTTGTACTGCGCGCACGGGCCAACAATGGCGGCAAGAATCCGTCCTGGCTGAGTTACGAGAAGCTGCGCACGGTCATCGAGAAGAAGATGTTCTCCAACACGGAGGACCTGCTGCCGGTCATCTCCTTCAACGCCAAGGCCTCCGCGGAGGACCAGAAGAAGCACAAGGATTTCGTGAACCGCATGATCGAACGGGGCTACACCGAGAAGCAGGTCCGCCTGCTCTGCGAATGGTACCTGCGCGTTCGCAAATCCCACTGACGGGGAGGTTCCATGACCGGCTCGCACATCATTGACCGGCGGCTGAACGGCAAGAACAAGAGTGCCGTCAACCGCCAGCGCTTCCTGCGCCGCTATCGCGAACACATCAAGAAAGCGGTGGCGGATGCCGTGAACAGACGCTCCATCACGGACATCGACCGGGGAGAAAGCATCAGCATCCCCAAGCGCGACATCAGCGAACCGACCCTGCATCACGGCAAGGGGGGCCGGCGCAGTGTCGTGCATCCCGGCAACAAGGAATTCGTCACCGGCGACACCCTGCCCCGTCCGCCGGGTGGTGCCGGAGGTGGTGGTGCCGGACAGGGTCAGGCCAGTGACAGCGGCGAAGGGTTGGACGAGTTCGTGTTCCAGATCAGCCAGGACGAATTTCTCGATTTCATGTTCGAGGACCTGGCCCTGCCCAACCTGGTACAGAAACAGCTCAAGGAAGCCTCCAATTTCAAACTGGTGAGAGCCGGCTACACCACCCAGGGCACTCCCGCCAAGATCAACGTGGTGAGATCCATGCGTGGCGCCTACGCCAGGCGTCTGGCCTTGTCCGGAAAGAAGCGCAAGGAACTGCGGGAACTGGAGGCCGAACTCGAAACCCTGCGCAACCTGCCCGCCAGCGACGATCCGGCCCTGGACACCCGTCCCCGGATCGAGGAACTGGAAGCGCGCATCGAAAAGATCAAGCGCCGGCTCAGCCACATCCCCTTTCTGGACGAAATCGATATCCGCTACAACCGGCACGTCAAGGAACCCCAGCCCGCCACTGCGGCAGTCATGTTCTGCCTGATGGACGTTTCCGGTTCCATGAGCCAGCAGCACAAGGACATCGCCAAGCGTTTCTTCATCCTGCTCTATCTGTTCCTCAAGCGGAACTACAAAAAGATCGAGGTGGTCTTCATCCGGCACCACACCAGTGCCAAGGAAGTGGACGAGGAAGAGTTTTTCTACAGCCGGGAAACCGGGGGCACCATCGTCTCCAGTGCACTCAAGCTGATGAAGGAAATCATGGATGATCGCTATCCGGCCAGTGACTGGAACATCTATGCCGCCCAGGCCTCGGACGGCGACAACTGGAACGACGACTCACCCCGCTGTGGTCAGCTGCTGGCCAACGACATCCTGCCCCGCTGCCAGTTCTACTCCTACATCGAAATTACACCCCACGACCACCAGATGCTCTGGTACGAGTATGAAAAGCTGGCCGCCAGATTCAGGGAGCGCTTCGCCATGCAGCAGATCGTCGATGTCTCGGACATCTACCCGGTCTTCCGCAAGCTCTTCCGCAAACAGGAGGTGGAGCATGTCACCGCGTGACGACACCGGCATCACCGATCGGGACCGCCAGGGCATGGGGCAACCCGGCCGCCGCCCCATCTCCACCGGATCGGAATGGACCTTCGAGCTCATCGAAGCCTACGACCGGGCCATTGCCGCGCTGGCGGAAGAATATGGCCTGGACACCTACCCCAACCAGATCGAAATCATCAGTGCCGAACAGATGATGGACGCCTACTCATCCGTCGGCATGCCCGTAGGCTATCACCACTGGTCATTCGGCAAGCAGTTCCTGCAGACAGAGAAGCTCTACAAGCGCGGGCAGATGGGACTGGCCTACGAGATCGTCATCAACTCCAATCCCTGCATCGCCTACCTCATGGAAGAAAACACCATGATGATGCAGGCGCTGGTCATCGCCCACGCCTGCTACGGCCACAACTCCTTTTTCAAGGGCAACTACCTGTTCCGTACCTGGACCGACGCCAGCGCCATCATCGACTATCTGGTCTTTGCCCGCAATTACATCGCCCAGTGCGAGCAACGCCATGGCGTGGAGACCGTGGAAGCCTTTCTGGACTCCTGCCACGCCATCATGAACCAGGGCGTGGACCGCTACCAGCGCCCGCCGCCCATCTCCGCAACAGAGGAAGCCCGGCGCCAGCAGGAACGGGAAGAATACCTCCAGCGCCAGATCAATGACCTCTGGCGCACCATTCCCGCACCCAAGGCGCAACCGGAGTCGGAGCAAACCCGTCGCTTCCCGGAGGAGCCCCAGGAAAACCTGCTGTACTTCTTCGAGAAAAATGCGCCCTTGCTGGAACCCTGGCAGCGCGAGATCATCCGCATCGTACGCAAGCTGGCCCAGTATTTCTACCCGCAGCGCCAGACCCAGGTGATGAACGAAGGCTGGGCCACCTTCTGGCACTACACCCTCATCAACAGCCTCTATGACAGGGGGCTGGTGACCGACGGGTTCATGCTGGAATTCCTGCAGAGTCATACGGCGGTCATCTACCAGCCCCCGTTCGACAGTCCGTGGTACAGCGGCATCAATCCCTATGCGCTCGGTTTCAACATGTTCCGAGACATCCGCCGGATCTGCGAAAACCCCACGGACGAAGACCGGAAATGGTTCCCGGATATCGCCGGATCGGACTGGCGGGAAACGCTGGACTTCGCCATGCGCAACTTCAAGGATGAGAGTTTCATCCTGCAGTTCCTGTCACCGAAACTGATCCGGGACTTCAAGCTCTTCTGCATACTGGACGATGACCAGCGCGAAGAGTACGAGATCACCGCCATCCATGATGAAAACGGCTACCGGGCCGTGCGTGAGCAGCTCTCGAAACAATACAACCTGAGCTACCGCGACCCGAACATCCAGGTCTGGAACGTGGACATCCGCGGCGACCGCTCACTGACCCTGCGTCATACGCCACAGGACCGCATTCCGCTGCATCCCGAAGACACTCAGGAAACGCTGCGGCACATTCACCGCTTGTGGGGGTTTGATGTGAAACTCTATTCCGTGGACGAGGACCGGATCGTGGCCAGTTATCACTGTCCGGAGAAGAAACCGGCGGAAGATGGGGATTAGAAAGTGGGGAGCAGGTCACCGGCCATCTTCACCAAACCAAATTTTTGGAGGAATATTTATATGTGGGAGATCACTCAAAAACCATGGCATGTAGCCAACCCTGAAAAAATTTGCATCAGTGTTCGGAATTCAGATACTGGCGATGAGATGACATTCTGTATCACCAATATAGCCGCAAACGATAGTTTTGGTGTCCCAGATACGCCCGAAAATGCTGAAGACCAGTTATTAAAACACCTACAGCGCTTGGCAGATTTGGCCTTTCATAAGAAGCAAGAGGACCCTGACTGGGATACAATAATCTCTAAAGATCTTAGAAACTGGTTGGTCTAGCATGGATTGGGCAAAACACTCTAAATGGTCATTAGACATACCCCAAAACTAAGATTTAATATCTTGGGCGATTAGGGTCAACGAGCCTGAACCGAACCAAGCCCGGTGTCATCCGGAGGGGACCTCAGGATCGCAGATCCGCAGTCCCCGGAGGATGGCACCGGGCTTGGTGATTGATCTTCCGGTTACGATACGGGTTGAAGACTTCTCTGCAAACTCTCAGGCGAAGCAGTCAGCCTGATTCAGACCAAAGCCGGATGCGCACAAATCCCCCCATGAAAATCCATCACTACTTGCCTCCCAGCTTTCCAATCACGTCCATCAAACGGCTCTCAGGGCCTTGCATGATCAGATGATGAATCTTCAGGGGCTCAAAAACGTACAGATGACCAACCTGGCGCTCCGGGTCATAAACGGAGTAGATCGAAACATCTCCTGCGTCTGTCCTGTTAACATGCCCTTTTTCAATACCCAGTATCCTGGCTTGTTCGTCTGCCAGCGCCGCAAGCCAGCCCGGCAAGTGTCGTCGTTTCTGTGGGTCAAACATCGCGATGATGTAGTCCCGTTCGATGCCCGTCAGGTTAATCTGGGTATACATCTCGGCCGGGTTGACGACCTCGTGCATCAGGGACCAATCACTGTATTTCATGATCAGCATACGTTCGGAATGAGCCAGTGTGAGGGGAGCGTCCAACTCAATCCTGAGACGATCAGACAGCACGAGTGTTTGAGCAAATGCAGGCTGAACCAGAACCAAAGATAGCAGGCAGGCAACTGACAGGTAACGAAAGATTCTCTTCACGGTCACTCCTTTGACTTGCGGAAAAATAATCCTCTTTGCGAGCTTATCGGATTGCCACCGATGAGCAATCTGCCAATTGGGATAGGCTCAACCCAATAGCCCCGCACAAAACGAACCCCGGTGCCATCCGGAGGGGACCTCAGGATCGCAGATCCGCAGTCCCCGGAGGATGGCATCGGGTTTGGTGATTCATGCTCAGGGTGCTGAGGCAGGTTTCACGATAATGAAGAGGGAGGCACGCCTTGGGCTTGTGGACAAAAGAGCCGCCTCGCAATTGCAAGGGATCGTTACCGATAAGCAATCTGCCAACCGGGAAAAGCTCAATCCGATAGCCCCGCACACAACGAAGCCCGGTGCCATCCGAAGGGAACCTCAGGATCGCAGATCCGCAGTTCCCGGAGGATGGCACCGGGCTTGTCCAGTACGTGAAGGCGACCTCGGATCCGCAGTCCCCGGAGGATGACACCGGGCTTGTGATGTGAAGGCAAAAGCGCGGCGAACGGTTACCCGTCGCCTTGCGTCAGTTCTGCGTACGCCTTCTCCGCCTTCTTCAGACCTTTCTTGGACAGGCCGCCCAACACCTCATTGAGCGCATGCCGCAACCGGGCACGGCTCATGTCCGGGCCCAGCCACTCCATGGAATCCACCACGGACCAGGAGTTGGGCGTTCCGGCAATGGCCACGAAGATGGGTGCCATGAAATCACCGATCTTGATGCCCATGCCCTTGGCCAGCGCCTTGAGATCCGCGAAGATGTTCTCCTTGGTCCAGTGACGCTGCGCTTCCAGACGCCAGAGGGCAAACTGGAGCACCAGCTTCACCGTATCCGGATCCAGCTTCTTGTGTTCGAAGTCTGCTTCCGTCAACGGCAGCATGCCGGAAAACAGGAAGGCGCTCATTGGTGCCACGTCGGAGAAGGTGTGGATCCGTCCCTTGACGTGAGGCACCAGCGGCATCAGGCGCTCGCGGCGGAATGACCAGTCCAGCAGGCGTTCGGCAAAGGCGTCATCATCCAGCTCCTCCCGGATCCAGACACCATTGAGCCAGCGCAGCTTCTCCACGTCGAACACCGGTCCGCCCAGCGACACCCGGTCAATATCGAAGTGCGCGATCATCTCGGCCAGCGTGAACTTTTCACGCTCGTCCGGCATGGACCAGCCCATGCGTCCCAGATAGTTCAGCAAGGCCTCGGGCAGCACGCCCAGGCGCTCGTAGAACAGGATGCTGGTCGGATTCTTGCGCTTGGACAGCTTGCTCTTGTCCGGATTGCGCAACAGGGGCATGTGACACAGCTCGGGCATCTCCCAGCCAAAGTACTCATAGAGCAGCTTGTGCTTGGGTGCCGAGTTGATCCACTCCTCGCCCCGGATCACGTGGGTGATACCCATCAGATGGTCGTCCACCACGTTGGCCAGATGATAGGTGGGCATGCCGTCGGACTTGAGCAGAATCTGCGCATCCACCAGCGCCCAGTCCAGCTCGATCTCGCCACGCAGCCGGTCCCGGATGACACAACGGCCGCTCTCGGGCACACGCATGCGGATCACATACGGATGTCCTTCGGCCTCACGGCGTGCCTGCTCCTCAGCCGGCAGTTCCAGATCCGAAGGCTTGAGCGCGCGCGTCTGACCCTCGGCACGGATCTGCTCCCGCAGGGCGTCCAGTTCCTCAGGTGTCCGGTAGCACCGGAAGGCGTGCCCCGCCTCGACGAGTTGCTCGGCGTACTGGCGATAGATGTCCTTGCGCTCGCTCTGCCGGTACGGCCCATGCGGGCCGCCCACGTCGGGGCCCTCGTCCCACTCCAGCCCCAGCCAGCGCAAGGCATCCAGAATCGCCTGTTCGGACTCGGCCGTGCTGCGGGTCTGATCCGTGTCTTCGATACGCAGCACGAATTGCCCGCCATGCTGGCGGGCAAAACAGAGGTTGAACAGCGCGATATAGGCGGTACCCACATGCGGATCACCGGTGGGCGACGGCGCAATACGCGTGCGAACCGTCATGAACTCAGCCCTCCAGCTCCGCCTTGTCCGCGTCGGTCACCTCCTTGATGGACAGCTTCACGCGGCCGCGCTGATCCACATCCAGCACCTTCACGTAAACCTCTTCCCCTTCCTTGAGGTAATCATTCACATCCTTGACACGCTCCTGGGCGATCTGGGAGATGTGCACCAGTCCGTCCTTGCCCGGCAGGAAGGTCACAAATGCACCGAATTCCACGATGCGCGCCACCTTGCCCTTGTAGACCTTGCCGATTTCCGCTTCCGCAGTGATTTCCTGGATGCGGTACAGGGCGTCATCTGCCGCCAGAGCCGTGTCGGCATAAATGCGCACCGTGCCGTCGTCCTCGATGTCGATGGACGCACCGGTTTCCTCACACAGCGCACGGATGGTAGCACCCCCCTTGCCGATGACGTCACGGATCTTGTCCGGATCGATCTTGATCTGCACCATGCGCGGCGCCGTATCGGACAGTCCTTCACGCGGTTTGGCGATCACCTTCGCCATTTCACCAAGAATGTGCAACCGGGCTTCATGGGCCTGCGCCAGTGCGATTTCCATGATCTCTTCCGTGATGCCGTTGATCTTGATGTCCATCTGCAGGGCCGTTACGCCTTCCGCGGTACCGGCCACCTTGAAGTCCATGTCACCCAGGTGATCCTCGTCACCGAGGATATCGGTCAGCACGGCATAGCGGTCGCCTTCCTTGATCAGGCCCATGGCAATACCCGCCACCGGTGCCTTGATGGGCACCCCTGCATCCATCAGTGCCAGGGATGAACCACACACACTGGCCATGGACGAGGAGCCGTTGGACTCGGTGATTTCGGACACAGCACGGATGACATAGGGGAAGTCATCCTGGCTCGGCATCACGGCCTGCACACCACGGCGTGCCAGACGACCATGACCGATTTCACGGCGGCCGACGGAGCCCAAGCGGCTGACTTCACCCACGGAGAACGGCGGGAAATTGTAGTGGAACAGGAAAGGCTCCTTGCGCTCGCCTTCCAGGGCATCGACGATGAGTGCGTCACGGGCCGTACCCAACGTCACGGTCACCAGCGCCTGGGTTTCACCGCGGGTGAACAGGGCGGAACCATGGGTACGCGGCAGTACACCGATTTCACAGGTAATGGGCCGCACGGTACGGGTATCGCGGCCGTCAATCCGGGGTTGGCCGGAAAGAATGCGCTCGCGGACGATTTCCTTTTCCAGCTTGCCGAAGTAGCTCTTCACCTCTTCCGCGCTGTACTCACCCTCTTCCGGAGCCAGCTCGGCGATGGCCTGATCACGCAGCTCACCCAGACGCGCATAGCGCTGCATCTTGTCCGAAATGGTGTAGGCCTCGGTAATGGCGGCGGCGTACTTCTCTTTCACCAGCGTCTTGAGCGCCTCATTTTCTGCCGGCGGCGTCCAGTCCCACTTCTGCACATTGGCTTCGGCGGCAAACTCGTTGATGGCCTGGATCACGCACTGCATTTCTTCGTGGGCAAACAGCACGGCACCCAGCATTTCGTCTTCCGACAGCTCCTTGGCTTCGGATTCCACCATCAGGACAGCATCTCCGGTACCGGCCACAACCATGTCCAGGCGGGAATGCTCCAGCTCATGATTGGCCGGGTTGAGGATATAGCCCTTGTCGTCCGTGTAGCCGACGCGGGCGGCGCCGATCGGCCCCTCGAAGGGGATGCCGGACACGGCCAGCGCTGCCGAGGCACCGATCATGGCGGCGATATCCGGATCGTGATCCTTGCTGGCGGACATCACGGTACAGATAAGCTGTACTTCGTTCATGAATCCGTTGGGGAACAGGGGGCGGATGGGGCGGTCGATGAGGCGGGAGGTCAGGGTTTCCTTTTCGGTCGGACGGCCTTCACGCTTGAAGTAGCCACCGGGAATCTTGCCCACCGCGTAGGTCTTTTCCTGATAGTGAACGGTCAGCGGGAAGAAGCCCTGTCCTTCCTTGGCCTCCTTTGCCGCCACAACCGTGGCCAGTACGGCTGTGTCGCCCATGGTCACCATGACGGCACCGGTGGCCTGCCGGGCAATCCGCCCTGTTTCCAAAGTTACTGTTGTCTGGCCATATTGAAACGTTTTACGGATGGGATTCACGGTGACTCCTTTAAAGTCTTGATTTCTCTTTCTTGCTCATTCAATTCAAATATATGATGCGGCCACAAACGCCGCAAGCCAGCAGGGTCTCCCCTGCCGGCACTGCGTAAAACCTGTCGGGGCAGGCACAGCCCGCCCCCACTGAAAAAGCTTAGCGACGCAGACCCAGACGCTTGATCAGATCAGCGTAACGATCGGTGCTCTTGCCCTTGAGGTAGTCGAGCAGTTTGCGACGCTGGTTGACCATGCGGATCAGACCGCGGCGGGAATGGTGATCCTGCTTGTTGTTCTGGAAGTGCTCCTGCAGCTTGTTGATGTTCGCTGTCAGCAGTGCCACCTGAACTTCAGGAGAACCGGTATCGCCTTCTTTGGTCTGGTATTCCTTGATGATTGCTGCTTTTTCTTCTGCACTCAGTGCCATGTGATCGTACTCCGATGAATATGCCAATGAATCCGGCACCGGCCACGCATATCTGCAGCCGGGCTAGAGGTTCAGTATCTGAAGATAGTCCGTACTGACCAGCCGTCGCGAGCGCAATTGCGCGCCTTCCGCAATACCCAGTCCGATGAACTCGCCCCCGGGGCCGTACAGTCGTACGTCTCCCGCTTCAGAACGGGGCGTTATTGTAACCGGTTGCCCATGGAGAAGCGAGTGCTTTTGCGCCGAATCCAGCACCTGAACCGGCAGATGCTGAACCAGCGTGTCCACGGGCAACAGATAATCTTCCGGTGCACCACATTCGCTCAGCACATCCAGCGGAACGGCCTCACTGACCTGCAATCCGGCCACTTCCGTCCGCCGGAGCTGTTCCACGTGAGCACCGCAACCCAGCACGCGCCCCATATCCTCCACCAGCACACGGATATAGGTCCCCTTGGAGCACCGTACGGTGACTTTCAGACGCTCATCATCCACCCACGCCAGATTGAGCGCATGGATGGTCACGGGCCGTGGTGCGCGTTCCACCTCCACCCCCTGGCGAGCGAGCTTGTGCAGCGGGGTACCCTTGTGCTTCAGCGCCGAATACATGGGCGGAATCTGCTCGATCACACCGCTGAAGCGGCGAACCAGATCATCCAGATCCACCTCGTGCCGAAGGGGAACGGGCCGGGTGTCCAGCACCTGACCGTCAGCATCACCGGTGTCCGTCGTCTGTCCCAGGCGGGCTATGGCTTCGTAGCCCTTGTCCGACTCAAGCAGCACATTGCCGAACTTGGTGGCCTCTCCCAGACAGACCGGCAGCAGGCCGGTGGCCAGCGGATCCAGCGCTCCCGTATGCCCGGCCCTGGCCGCCTGAAAGCACTTGCGCACCCGTTGCACCACCGTGTGGGACGTCATGCCCTGAGGCTTGTCCACCAGCACAACGCCATGCACAGGTCTGCCGCGAGACTTACTCCTGGCCATCGTCACCACTGGATTGACCATCCCGCGCACGCGCCTTCGCAATGAGGCGGTTCATGCGCTGAGCGTAGCTTACACTTTCATCATAGTGAAAGCGCAGCTCGGGCATGACGCGGATCTTGATGCGCCGGCCCAGTTCACTGCGCAGGAAACCTTTGGCCCCCTCCAGAATCTCCAGGGACTCCAGTGCCGCCTGCTCATCGTCCATGTCCCGGGTATTGAGCACCGTGACATAAACGTCCGCGTACATGAGATCCTTGCTGATGCGTACGGCGTTGACCGTCACCATGCCCAGGCGGGGGTCTTTCAACTCCCGCTGGATCAGGACGGCCAGCTCCCGCTGCACCTGATCGGCAACCCGATCGGTCCGACTGAATTCACGTGCCACAGGCGCCTCCGCTTACAGTTTGCGCTCAACCTTGACGCGGTCGAAGACCTCGATCAGGTCGCCGACTTTCACTTCATAGTTGCGCACACCGATACCACACTCCATGCCGGCACGCACTTCGGACACGTCATCCTTGAAGCGACGCAGGGACTCCAGCTCGCCTTCAAAGATCACCACGTTGTCACGCAGGACACGGATGGGCTTGTTGCGGTAGACCGTACCTTCCACCACCATGCAACCGGCCACCTGGCCAAACTTCGGCGAGCGGAAGGTCTGACGCACCTCGGCGATGCCCACGATCTCTTCCTTGAACTCGGGTTCCAGCATACCGGTCAGTGCGGCCTTGATGTCATCAATGATGTCATAGATGACGCTGTAATAACGCAGTTCGACGCCTTCCTGCTCGACCAGCTTGCGGGCCTTGGCATCCGCACGCACGTTGAAGCCGATGATAATGGCTTCCGAGGCCACCGCCAGGGAGACGTCCGTTTCGGCGATCCCACCGACACCGCTGCTGACAATGTTGACCTTGACCTCATCGTTACCCAGCTCCTGCAAGGCACTGGTCAGCGCTTCGAGCGAACCGCGCACATCCGTCTTCAGAATGATGTTGAGCGAACGCACCGCACCCTTGCCGATATTGTCGAACAGGTTCTCCAGAGATGCCTTCTGCTGGCGGGCGAGTCGCTCGGCACGCAGTTTCTCCTCGCGATACTGCGCAACTTCGCGGGCCTTGCGCTCATCTTCCACCACCAGGAATTCATCACCGGCATCCGGGGTGCCGGACAGACCCAGAATCTCCACAGGGGTTGACGGGCCGGCCTGCTTCACCGGCTTGCCGTTCTCGTCCAGCATGGCGCGCACACGGCCGTAGTGCGTACCGGCCAGCACAATATCTCCACGCTGCAGCGTACCGTTCTGAACCAGGACGGTCGCCACCGAACCCCGCGCCTTGTCGAGGCTGGACTCGATTACCACACCCTGGGCCGGCCCCTTGTGCCAGGCCTTGAGTTCAAGAATCTCGGCCTGCAGCAGGATGGCTTCCAGCAGGTCATCAATGCCCTGTCCCGTGTGTGCGGACACATTCACAAACTGCACGTCACCGCCCCACTCTTCCGGGATGACCTGAAGTGCTGACAGTTCGTTGCGGACGCGATCCGGGTCGGCTTCTTCCTTGTCAATCTTGTTGACCGCGACAATCAGCGGCACGCCGGCGGCACGCGCGTGCTCGACCGCCTCCTTGGTTTGCGGCATGACGCCATCGTCCGCGGCCACCACGAGAATGACGATATCCGTACACTGGGCACCGCGTGCGCGCATGGCCGTGAAGGCGGCGTGGCCCGGGGTGTCCAGGAAGGTGATCTTGCCGTGCGGCGTCTTGACCGCATAGGCACCGATATGCTGGGTGATACCACCGGATTCCTTGGCTGCCACGCGGGTGCGGCGGATGTAGTCGAGCAACGACGTCTTGCCGTGGTCCACGTGACCCATGACACTGACAACCGGTGCCCGGGGCTCGGGCTCGCCGGTGTAGGTAATGGATTCCATGACCTCTTCTTCCACGGCATTTTCCTTGGTGAGCACCACCTTGTGTCCCATCTCTTCGGCCACCAGCTGAGCGACTTCCTGCTCCAGGGGCTGGTTCACGGTCGCCATCACACCCAGCTTCATCAGGTGCTTGATCACTTCCGCCGCCTTGACGGACATCTTCTGGGCCAGCTCGCCCACTGTTATGCTTTCACCAATTACCACTTCTCTGACCACCGGCTGCTGAGTACGTTGTTGTGCAGCCTGTTGCCTGTTGGCCTTCTTTTTGCGGCGCTGCATGGACTTGACGGGAACCTTGAGCTTGGCACGCGGAATATCCGCCACCACCTCTTCCACTTCATCGGGCTCGACAAGCTCGGCTTCCACCAGCTTCTTGGGCGACTTCTTCTCCGCCTTGGGCTTGGGCTTGGGTTTGTGCTTGGGTGCATCATCCTTGTCATCACGCGGTTCGTGATGCTTTTTCTTGTGCGGGCGTGCGTCTTCGGCAGGCTCTGCCTTGGTTTCGGGCTCGGGTGAACCGGCTACCTCTTCCACTGCTGCCGGGGCATCCTTCTGCCCGGACTCGGACTCAGCCGACCGGGCAGCCTCTGCCGCGGCCTTTTCAGCTTCTTCACGTGCCTTGGCTTCTGCCGCTGCAGCCGCTGCCGCGGCGGCCTCCTCCTCAGCCTTGCGACGCGCTTCTTCGGCTTCCTTCGCGGCCAGCTCTTCCGGCGTCGGCCCGGTCTGAATGGCTGCGCGCTTGACATAGGTCCGCTTCTTGCGCACCTCGACATTGACCGTACGGTTGGCACCCGCACGAATGGTTGTCGTCTTCTTGCGCTTCAGGGTGATCTTGCTGGGCTCGGCCAGATCTTCACCGTGGGCCTGCTTCAGGTAAGCCAGCAGCGCCTGCTTTTCCTGAGCGGTGACCACATCATCCGCCGCTGCCTTTTTGATACCGGCCTCATGCATCTGTTTCAGGAGTTTTTCGACTGGCGTCCTGATTTCTTCCGCCAGTTTGGATACGGTTACTTCTGTCATACGGGACTCTCCTGTTGGCCGTTACTCTTCAGCATCCTCAAACCAGGGCTTGCGTGCGATCATGATCAACTCCGCCGCACGCTCCTCGGTCATGCCATCAATGTCCATGAGCTCATCAACGGACTGTTCGGCCAGATCTTCCATAGTGATAATGCCTTTGGCGGCCAACTGAAACGCCGTGTGGCGATCCATGGACTCCATATTGAGCAGGTCCTCTGCAGGCTGTGCCTGCTCGAGCTTCTCTTCATCCGCCAGCGCCTTGTTCAGCAGCACATCCTTGGCACGCTGCCGCAATGCCGTCACCAGGTCTTCATCAAACCCTTCGATCATCAGCATTTCTTCTGAAGGGACATAGGCCACTTCTTCAATACTGGTGAAACCTTCTTCCGCCAGTACCTGCGCCAGCTCCTCGTCCACATCCAGCTCTTCCACAAAGAGCCTGACGTACTGATTCAGTTCCTCTTCCTGACGCTTGCGCGCTTCTTCCTCTGTCATCACGTCGATTTCCCAGCCGGTGAGCTGGCTGGCCAGTCGCACGTTCTGACCGCCCCGGCCGATCGCCATGGCCAGGTTGTCCTCGGCCACCGCCACCTGCATGGTGTGGGTGTCCTCATCCATGATGATGGAAGCCACTTCCGCCGGTGCCATGGCGTTGATGACCAACTGGGCGGGATTGTCATCCCAGAGGATGATATCAATACGCTCGCCACCGAGCTCGCCGGATACGGCCTGCACCCGCGCACCCCGCATGCCGACACAGGCACCAACAGGGTCAATGCGTCCGTCATTGGTCTTGACGGCAATCTTGGCGCGCGCTCCGGGATCCCGCGCTGCAGCCTTGATTTCGATGACCTCTTCGGCAATCTCCGGCACCTCGATGCGGAACAGCTCGATCAGCATTTCATTGCAGGTCCGGCTGAGAATCAGCTGGGCACCCCGGACATCCTCCCGAATCTCCTTGAGCAGAGCGCGAACACGCTCCCCCATGCGGAAACGGTCGGTCGGCAGCGTCTGGTCCTTGGGCAGCAGCGCTTCGGCATTGTTGCCAAGGTCCACGATAATGTTGTCACGTGTCGTCTTCTTGACCGTACCGGTCACAAGTTCGCCCACCCGGTCACGGTAGGCTTCGACGATCTTGGCGCGCTCGGCCTCACGTACCTTCTGCACGATGATCTGCTTGGCGGCCTGTGCACCGATGCGGCCGAAGTCCACGGCTTCCACCGGGATTTCGTAGATGTCGCCAGGCTTGAGATTGGGGTCGATTTCGTGCGCTTCCTCAAGCGTCAGCTCCGTACCCAGTGCCGGTACAGCATCGTTGTCCACCACCAGCCAGCGGCGAAATGCCTTGTATTCACCGGTCTTGCGGTCTATCTCGACACGCACATCCGCTTCTTCGTCTTCAAACTGCTTCTTCGTGGCTGCGGCCAGCGCCAGCTCTATGGCTTCGAAAATGACGCCCTTGTCGACATCCTTCTCGTTGGCGATCGCTTCCACAACCATCAACAATTCTTTACTCATTTTCCAGATACCTCTGTCGCTGGGCCGTCTGTCCGCGGCACGATGTTCGCTTTTTCAATCCACTCAACAGGAAAGACATATTCTTCCCCATCCACATACAAACCGATTTCATCTGTGTCCTCGACACAGGTCAGCACACCCTTGTACTTGCGTCGGCCTTCAAAAGGCGCGCTCAGGCGCAAGCTGATTGTTTCTCCGACATACTGGCGATACTGCCAGGGCTCATACAGTGGCCTGTCCCACCCCGGGGAGGAAACCTCCAGGGTGTACTCATTCTTGATGGGGTCTTCCACATCCAGGATGCCGCTGATCTGCCGGCTCACCTTCTCGCAATCATCAATGGTCACTCCGTCTTCGGAGTCGATAAAAATGCGCAGGAGACTGCGGTGGCCCTGGGACAGATAGTCCAGCCCCCAGAATATGTAACCCAGCCCTTCGACCACGGGCCTGATCAGCTCTACCAGATCGTCTTTTCGTGCCAATGTGTACTGCCTTGTTGATGTGACAAATAAAAAATGGGCACCGAGCGCCCATTTATGAATACTGCTTGATCCATGTAGCAAAAAACCCCTGACGGGGTTCTTGCTGGCTGACATCCTGTCAGCGGCGGCGCTTATTATAGCCCCAAAAAAACAGGCGGGTCAATGCCCGCCTGCTTCAGATATGGTGCCGAAGGCCGGACTTGAACCGGCACGGCCAGTGGCCACTACCCCCTCAAGATAGCGTGTCTACCAATTCCACCACTTCGGCAAAACTCAAAAACTGTTACTGCAAATCCGGTGCTGCGTTGCTGTCTCCAGCTTCACCAGCAGTCGCATCCAGTGCCGGCACATCATTCTTTTCAGCACCTTCGCCCGCCTGAGGTTGCGGTGCCGGCTGATCCGCTGCGCTCTCGGTAATCGCCGGAATACCGGGGATACCTTCGTCAGGCGCGATATCTGCCCGCTGCTTGGCAAACACTGCCAGCGTGAAACTGGTCGCAAAGAATAATACAGCCAGCCAGGATGTCAAGCGCTGAAGAAAAGATGCGCTGCCCTGAGCACCAAATACTGTTTGGGATGCACCACTACCGAAGGCTGCGCCTGCATCCGCGCCCTTGCCATGCTGAATCAGAATCAGCGCAATCAGCGCGATTGACAACAGCACATGTACGGCAACTACCAGTGTTTCAACAAAGCCCATTTCATGTCCTCTCAGAGAGGGCTGCAATTATACAGGCAAAACTTTCAACTTCAAGAGATGCACCCCCAACAAGTGCACCATCCACGTCTTCACAGGCAAAAAGTCCTGCAGCGTTGTCCGGTTTGACCGATCCGCCATAGAGAATGGGCAGACTTTCGCCCGGCAGTCCCATGCCGTTCAGTGCATCGCGGAGCACCGCATGCATGGCCTGTGCCTGCTCTGCACTGGCCGTGCGGCCGGTCCCAATGGCCCAGACCGGCTCGTAGGCAATGACCAGTCGCGCCCCTTCCGGCACCATCCCTTCAAGCACCCCCAGCTGACGGCGGCACACCTCTTCTGCCTGCCCTGCATCCCGCTCCTCGAGGGTTTCACCGACACAAAGCACCGGTACCAGACCGGCAGCAAAGGCCTGCTGAAGCTTGTGACGTACCGTTTCATCCGTTTCGCCGTAAAGGTTGCGGCGTTCGGAATGGCCGACAATGACATGGGTCACGCCCACATCCGTCAGCATTTCCGCGGTCACCTCGCCCGTGTACGCCCCGGGGCCAGTGGCTGAGCAGTTCTGGGCCCCCAGTGCCACTGGCGATCCCCTGAATGCGCCACTCAGGACACCAAGATATACAAAGGGTGCCGCCACCATGATCTCGACATCCCGGGCGGGCTGCGATTCAAGCCGGGAGACCAGTTCCCTGGCATATTGATCACAGAATGCCAGGGAGCCATGACTCTTCCAGTTGCCGGCAACAATTTTAGGTCTCATGATTCATTCCTCCGGATATCAGCGGGCTGTCAGGCCAGGCTCTCGACCACGTCTGCGATACGCTGCGCAAGACCGGCCACCCGATTTGCATCAGTTCCCTCCACCATGACCCTGACGACCGGCTCCGTGCCCGAAAGGCGCAAGAGTACGCGCCCCTGATCGCCCAACTCCCTCTCTGCATCAGCAACAGCCCGTGCCACTTCCGGCACCTGAGTGACGTCTCTTTTTCACGCATGCGGACGTTCACCAGTGATTGCGGCGTCTTCTCCACACCTTCCAGGACCTCGGACAGGTGAGCGGCACCGGCATCACGCAACGCGGCCAGCACCTGCAGGGCGGAGACAATGCCGTCTCCGGTGGTGGTCACATCGCGGCACACCAGGTGACCGGATCCCTCTCCACCAATCCACCAGTCATGTTCGAACAGTTTTTCCATGACATAGCGATCCCCCACCTTGGCGCGGACAAAAGGTATCTCCCGCTTGCGCAATGCCTGCTCGATACCGAAGTTGGTCATCAGTGTACCGACCACACCTCCCTTGAGCAGCCCCTTGTCCTGACGATGACAGGCAATGATGTAGAGCAGTTCGTCACCATCCACCAGACGGCCATCACCATCCACCATCAGCACCCGGTCGCCATCTCCGTCAAAAGCGATCCCCAGGTCGGCGCCGGATTCCACTACGGCTTTCTGCAGCGCTTCCGGGTGCGTGGAACCGAAGCCATCGTTAATGTTCAGTCCGTTCGGCTGATTGCCCAGCACCGTCACCTTTGCGCCCAGCTCCCGGAACACCGCCGGGGCGACCTGATACGTGGCGCCTTGGGCGCAATCCAGCACGATATTCATGCCGTCCAGCGACAGACTGAAGGGCACGGTACTCTTGCAGAACTCGATATAGCGCCCGCGTGCATCCTCGATACGAACGGCCTTGCCCAGTGCAGCCGCATCGTCAATGGCAAGCGGCTTTTCAAGCCAGTCTTCAATACAGGCTTCGACCTCATCCGGCAGCTTGAATCCGCTGCCCGAAAAGAATTTGATGCCGTTATCATGGTGGGGGTTATGGGAGGCACTGATCACGATCCCGGCACAGGCCCTGAACGTACGGGTGAGATACGCGACAGCCGGAGTGGGCAGCGGCCCGAGCAGAGCCACATCAATGCCTGCCGCGGAGAGGCCGGCTTCCAGCGCCGACTCGAACATGTAACCCGACAGGCGCGTATCCTTGCCGATCAATACCAGCTTGCGCTCCGCACCCGAGCTCAGTGCGCGCCCTGCGGCCCAGCCCAGTTTCAGCATGAAATCCGGCGTGATGGGTGCCTCACCCACATGCCCGCGAATACCATCTGTTCCGAAGTAACGTCTGCTCAATGTCCATACTCCTTCATTTCCCGAACGGCCATGGCCACACGAATGGCGTCCCGGGTCTGCGCTACATCATGGACGCGCACGATCGCGGCACCGCGTTCCACGGCCATTGCCGCGGCGACGGCGCTACCCACAACCCGTTCCGGGGTCTCCCGCCCGGTCAGCTCACCGATCATGCGCTTGCGGCTCATGCCCACCAGCACGGGGTAACCGATGTCTGCAAAGCGGTCCAGCCCTTTCAACAGGGCCACATTATGCGCCAGTGTCTTGCCAAAACCAAAGCCCGGATCGATCAAAATGCGTCGGGAATTGATCCCGGTTCGGGTCAGGGCCTGCGCACGCAGCAGCAGGAAGCGGCGAATGTCCTCCACGACATTGTCGTACTGCGGATTGTCCTGCATGGTGGCCGGTTCACCCTGCATGTGCATGATACACAACGCCTGGGGGGCATCACGCACGACCTCAGCGGCGCCGGGGCGGCTGAAAGCCCGCACGTCGTTGATCAGGTGCACGCCCAGGGCGATGACTTCCTGCATCACTTCGGGGGTACTGGTGTCCACGGAGATCAGGGCATCGGTCTGCTTCAGCAGCGTCTCGACCACGGGACAGACACGATCCAGCTCCTCCTGCACGGAAACCGGCTGTGCACCGGGGCGGGTGCTCTCGCCCCCGACATCAATAAAATCCGCACCCGCCTCGCACATGGCCAGTGCATGGCTGACAGCTGCATTCAGGTCGCAGAATCGCCCGCCGTCCGAGAAGGAGTCGGGCGTGACATTGAGAATGCCCATGATTCTGGGCACGGACAAATCCAGTGAACGGTTACCAAACTGCATGAGTGATGATCCGAAAGGTTGAATCAGAAGGGCTGCCGATTGGCAGCCCTCCGGGGTGTGGTCAGTGTTCGCCGGCAGGCCCGCCGACACTGCCATCCTTGTCGGGCTCGGGGCCCGTCTTGCCGGACGATGCGTCTCCGGCGTCCGTAACCGGCGCACTGCCACCGGAGCCCTTGTCATCACTCCAGCCCTTGGGTGGACGAGGCTCGCGCCCTGCCATGATGTCATCAATCTGATGACTGTCGATGGTCTCGTACTTCATCAGGGCCTGCGCCATGAGATCCAGCTTGTCGCGGTTTTCGGTCAGGATCCGCTTCGCGGTCTCGTAGCAGTCCTCGATGATCTGGCGCACCTCTTCATCAATGCGCTGCGCCGTTTCCGGTGAATACACCTTGGGAGCGTGCCCCGCACTGCGGCCCAGGAAGACTTCCTCACCTTCATCGTCGTACATCAGCGGGCCGAGCTTGTCGGACAGCCCCCACTTGGTGACCATGTTGCGGGCAATTTCCGTCGCCCGCTTGATATCGTTGGATGCGCCGGTCGTCACCCCGTCAGGTCCCAGCGTCAGCTCTTCCGCGACGCGGCCGCCATAGAGACTGCAGATCCTGGAAATGAGAGCCCGCTTGCTCTGGCTGTAACGATCCTCTTCCGGCAGGAACATGGTGACACCCAGTGCCCGCCCGCGGGGAATGATGGACACCTTGTAGACCGGGTCGTGGTCAGGCACCAGCCGCCCCACGATCGCGTGGCCGGCCTCATGGTAAGCCGTATTGAGCTTTTCCTTTTCGGACATGACCATGGACTTGCGCTCGGCACCCATCATGATCTTGTCCTTGGCCAGCTCGAACTCGTGCATGCTGACCAGCCGCTTGTTGGCCCTTGCAGCGAACAGAGCCGCCTCGTTCACCAGGTTGGCCAGATCCGCACCGGAGAAACCCGGCGTGCCGCGGGCAATCACGCTCACATCCACGTCATCGGCGATGGGCACCCGACGCATGTGAACCCGCAGAATCTGCTCACGCCCGATGATATCGGGCAGGCTCACGACCACCTGCCGGTCGAAGCGACCCGGGCGCAGGAGCGCCGGATC
The DNA here is from genome assembly GCF_041153465.1 of Thermohahella caldifontis. Classification (NCBI taxonomy): domain Bacteria; kingdom Pseudomonadati; phylum Pseudomonadota; class Gammaproteobacteria; order Oceanospirillales; family Hahellaceae; genus Thermohahella; species Thermohahella caldifontis. Next base: position 3,296,050 of record NZ_CP154858.1, on the reverse strand, counting down.
CAGCACGTCAGGACGGTTGGTGGCCGCGATGACGATTATGCCTTCGTTGCCTTCAAAGCCATCCATTTCCACCAGCAACTGGTTGAGGGTCTGCTCACGCTCGTCGTGACCACCTCCCAGACCGGCACCACGATGGCGACCCACTGCGTCAATCTCGTCGATGAAGATAATGCACGGTGCCTGCTTCTTGGCCTGATCGAACATGTCGCGGACACGGGAGGCACCGACACCGACAAACATTTCCACGAAGTCGGAACCGGAGATGGAAAAGAACGGCACCTTGGCTTCACCGGCAATGGCTTTTGCCAGGAGGGTTTTACCCGTACCGGGCGGGCCCACCATCAGCACGCCGCGGGGAATCTTGCCGCCCAGGCGCTGAAACTTGCTGGGGTCGCGCAGGAATTCCACCAGCTCCTTGACCTCTTCCTTGGCTTCGTCACAGCCCGCGACATCCGCAAAGGTGGTCTTGATCTGGTCCTCGCTCATGAGGCGTGCCTTGCTCTTGCCGAAGGCCATGGGGCCCTTGCCGGCACCCCCGCCCTGCATCTGTCGCATGAAGAACATGAAGACGGCAATGATGATCAGTATCGGGAACGAGGCGACCAGGAGCTGCTGCCAGACACTCTGGGTCTCCGGCTCGCGCCCTTCCACGATGACATCGTTCTTGCGCAGGTCGGTCATCAGATCCAGGTCCAGCACATTCGGACGGATGGTCTTGTAACGTTCGCCGCTGGTGGATTCGATGTCCACTTCAAGCCCATCAATGACAACACGCCGCACCTGTCCGGATTCCACCATTTGCAGGAATTCGGAATAGGCGAGCTGATTGCCCGCGGCCGGCACGTTGAAGTTGTTGAAGACCGTCATCAGGACGGCCGCGATGATGAGCCATAAAACCAGATTTTTTGCCATGTCGTTCAAGGGTAACCCCGTGTAAGTTCCAAACAGACTGTGCTCAGTCAACCATACTATAGGCCCCGCCCTATGGCCAGCCGGGTGCCATTAATTTTTGCTCAAGCTTTGAAGCCCTTGCCCACGATATAGGTTTCCCGTGACCGGGCCCTGGAGGCGTCCGGCTTGCGGATGACCACATTGGAAAAGCTCTGCCGCGCATCGGCGAGGATCTGATCGAAGCCTTCTCCGTGAAAGATTTTCGCCACCCAGTTGCCACCCGGCTTGAGCACGGTGCGGGCGAGATCCAGGGACAACTCAACGAGATACATGGCGCGGGGAATATCCACGGCCTTGTTACCACTCATATTGGGGGCCATATCCGAAAGTACAAGATCTACCGGTTCGCCATTTACCGAGGCCAGAATTTCATTCAGCACGGTTTCTTCGGTGAAATCCCCCTGAATGAAGGTGACGCCGGCGATACTGTCCATTTCAAGCAGATCACAGGCAATGACGCGGCCGTGATGCCCCACGCGCTCCGCGGCAATCTGCGACCAGCCTCCGGGCGCGCCCCCCAGATCAATGACCGTCATGCCCGGCCGGAACAGCCGATCCTTCTTGTCCAGCTCCAGCAGCTTGAAGCTCGCCCGAGACCGGTAGCCTTCTTCCCGCGCTTTCTGCACATAGTGATCACTGTGATGTTCTTGCAACCAGCGTGCGCTGGAGCGGGATCTGGTAGACATGATGCCTCCGTGGTCGATAGAATGGGTGGCTTGTTCTGGCAAAGTCCAACCGGGTATAACGAATGTCTTTAACAGCTGATCAAAAGAAGTATTATCGCACGATCGCGCACCACCTCAAGCCGATCGTGACCATCGCCGAAGGCGGCATCTCCGAAGGCGTCATCAACGAACTGGAGCGGGCATTGTCCGAGCACGAGCTGATCAAGGTGAAGTTCGCCATCCCGGATCGTGAAGTGCGGGCAGCGCTGATTCAGGAAACCCTGAAACTCAGCCGTGCCGAGCTGATCCAGCAGATTGGCAAGATTGCGATCATGCTGCGACGCAATCCGCAGCCCAACCCCAAACTGTCCAACATCCTGCGCTTCGAAAGCGGCCGCCTCTGAAATGCAACAGGCCGGGCTTGCCCGGCCTGTTCGGTTTCACATCACCGTTTCCATCACTCGTGCCGGACGTCGTCGATCTCGTACTCGATGACACCATTGGGCACGTGAACGGTCACCACATCACCGACTTCCTTTCCGATCAGGGCCCGGGCAACCGGTGAACTGATGGAAATCTTGCCTTGCTTGATGTCCGCCTCGTCGTCGCCGACAATGGTGAAGGTCTTTTTCTCTTCCGTTTCACAGTCGATGATGTCCACTGTCACGCCGAAAATCACCTTGCCGGTGTTTTCGATCTGTGTGACATCAATGACCTGCGCCATGGACAGCTTGGCTTCAATTTCCTTGATGCGCCCTTCGATGAAACCCTGCTGTTCACGCGCCGCATGGTACTCGGCGTTTTCCTTCAGATCACCATGCTCGCGCGCCTCGGCAATGGCTTCGATGATACGCGGACGCTCCTGCGTTTTCAGCCGGTGCAGCTCCTGCCGGAGTGCTTCCTCTCCGGCCTTGGTCATGGGAATCTTGTTCATTCGTCTGTACCCATTGTTGAGTGTATGTCCTGCAAACGTGTCACTGTCAGGGCGTGCTGGCCAAAGCGGATGGCACGGCACAGTGCCTCTCCACCTGCGAGAGTCGTAGTATAGGTGATCTTGTGCATCAGTGCCGACTTGCGGATTTCCGCAGAATCGGCAATGGCCTGACGCCCTTCCGTGGTGTTGACGATCAGATCCACCTCACCGTTCTTGATGGCATCCACTACGTGCGGACGCCCTTCACGCACCTTGTTGACCCGGCGTACCGGCAATCCGGCATCAGCAATGGCCTGCGCCGTGCCACCGGTTGCCATCAGCTCGAATCCGGCCTCGATCAGGTCGCGGGCCAGCTGCACTGCGCCGGGCTTGTCCACATCGCGCACACTGATGAATGCCGTACCACCCTTGGGCAGTGTCACGCCCGCACCCAGTGCGGCCTTGGCAAAGGCCTCGTCGAAGGTCTCGCCGGACCCCATGACTTCGCCGGTAGACTTCATTTCCGGCCCGAGAATGGGATCCACGCCCGGGAACTTGTTGAACGGGAAGACGGATTCCTTGACGTTGTAGCGAGCCGGCACGATTTCCTTCGTGACGCCCTGCTCCGCCAGTGTCTTGCCGACCTTGCAGCGGGCGGCAATCTTCGCCAGCGAGCGCCCGATGGCCTTGGAGACGAAGGGCACTGTGCGGGAGGCACGCGGATTCACTTCAATGACATAGATGCGGTCGTCCTGCCAGGCCAACTGAACGTTCATCAGCCCCACCACACCCAGCTCTTTGGCCATGCGCACCACCATGGTCCGCATTTCATCCTGCACCTCGGCCGGCAGACTGTAGGGCGGCAGCGAACAGGCCGAGTCACCGGAGTGCACGCCTGCCTGTTCGATATGCTGCATGATGCCGCCGATCACCACATCCTTGCCGTCACTGACCGCATCGATGTCGATTTCGATGGCCGCATTCAGGAAGTGATCCAGCAGTACCGGCGAGTCGTTGCTGACACTGACCGCTTCGCGCATGTACTTGCGCAGTTCATCTTCGTTGTAGACGATTTCCATGGCCCGGCCACCCAGCACGTAGGAGGGACGCACCACCAGCGGATAGCCGATTTCTGCCGCCTTGACGAGCGCCTCCTCCATGCTCCGCGCGGTGGCATTGGGGGGCTGCAGCAGACCGAGCTTGTCGATCATGCGCTGGAATCGCTCCCGGTCTTCTGCCCGGTCGATGGCATCGGGCGAGGTGCCGATGATGGGCACGCCGGCCTGTTCAAGTCCGCGCGCCAGCTTGAGCGGGGTCTGACCGCCATAATGGACGATCACGCCCTTTGGTTTCTCGACCTCGATGATTTCAAGCACATCCTCAAGGGTGATCGGCTCGAAGTACAACCGGTCGGAGGTGTCGTAGTCCGTGGAGACGGTTTCCGGGTTGCAGTTGATCATGATGGTTTCGTAGCCGTCCTCACGCAGCGCCAGCGCAGCGTGCACACAGCAGTAGTCAAACTCGATCCCCTGCCCGATCCGGTTGGGGCCACCACCAATGATCACGATCTTTTCCCGATCCGTCGGATCGGCCTCGCACTCTTCCTCGTACGTGGAGTACATGTAGGCGGTGGTGCTGGCAAATTCGGCCGCACAGGTATCCACACGCTTGAACACGGGCCGGATACCGAGTTCGTGCCGGAGCTTGCGGAAGGCCGATTCGCTGATATCCAGCAGGCTGGCCAAGCGGGCATCGGAAAAGCCCTTGCGCTTGAGCTCGCGGATACGCTCCGCTGTCAGTTCCGCCATGGGGGTGTTGCGGATCTGCATTTCTTCGTCGACGATGTCCTGGATCTGCACCAGATACCAGGGATCAATGCCCGTGGCGTCGTAAACCTCTTCGACGGTCATCCCGGCACGGAAGGCATCGGCCACATACCAGATGCGCTCGGCACCGGGAATCTTGAGCTCCCGGATCAGACGGTCACGGGCATCCGGCTCATTGAAATCCAGTTTGGGCTCAAAGCCGGCCGAGCCTACCTCCAGGCCGCGCAGCGCCTTCTGAACCGACTCCTGGAAGGTGCGGCCGATGGCCATGACTTCACCGACCGATTTCATCTGTGTGGTCAGCCGCGCGTCGGCCTGCGGGAATTTCTCGAAGGTGAAGCGCGGAATCTTGGTGACCACGTAGTCAATGCTGGGCTCAAAGGATGCCGGCGTGACGCCACCGGTAATGTCGTTCTGCAGCTCGTCCAGCGTGTAGCCGACCGCCAGCTTGGCGGCCACCTTGGCAATGGGGAAACCGGTGGCCTTGGAGGCCAGCGCCGAAGAACGGGACACCCGCGGATTCATCTCGATGACCACCATGCGGCCGGTCTTCGGATCCACGCCAAACTGGACGTTGGAGCCGCCGGTTTCCACGCCGATCTCGCGCAGAACCGCCAGCGAGGCGTCGCGCATGATCTGGTATTCCTTGTCCGTCAGTGTCTGTGCCGGCGCGACCGTAATGGAGTCTCCGGTGTGGACGCCCATCGGATCAAAGTTTTCGATGGAACACACGATGATGCAGTTGTCCTTCTTGTCCCGGATGACCTCCATTTCATATTCTTTCCAGCCCAGCAGCGACTCGTCGATGAGCAGTTCATTGGTGGGCGAAAGATCCAGTCCGCGCTCGCAGATTTCGATAAATTCTTCACGATTGTAGGCGATGCCACCGCCGCTGCCGCCCAAAGTGAAGGACGGACGGATGATGGCCGGAAAGCCGATGCGGTCAAGCACCTGCAGGGCTTCTTCCATGGAGTGGGCAATGGCCGACCGGGGCGTTTCCAGACCGATGGCCTTCATGGCCTTGTCGAAGCGTTCCCGGTCTTCCGCCTTGTCGATGGCGTCCTGGGTGGCGCCGATCATTTCCACGCCAAACTCTTCCAGCACCCCGTGTCTGGCCAGATCCAGCGCACAGTTGAGTGCGGTTTGTCCGCCCATGGTGGGCAGCAGTGCGTCGGGGCGCTCCTTCTCGATGATGCGGGCAACACTTTCCCAGGTGATGGGCTCGATGTAGGTGGCATCGGCCATGGCCGGGTCGGTCATGATGGTAGCCGGGTTGGAGTTGACCAGGATGACCCGGTAGCCTTCCTCACGCAGTGCCTTGCAGGCCTGCGCACCGGAGTAGTCGAATTCACAGGCCTGGCCGATGACAATGGGGCCGGCGCCGATGATCAGTATGCTTTCTATATCTGTACGTTTTGGCATGTTGCGCGTGCTCTCTCGTTCCGGTCCGGGTTTCAGGCGTGCTGGGCCAGCATGTTGATGTAGCGGTCAAACAGCGGCGCCACGTCGTGGGGGCCGGGGCTGGCTTCCGGGTGCCCCTGGAAGCTGAAGGCCGGTACGTCGGTACGTTCGATACCCTGAAGGGAACCGTCAAACAGTGATTTGTGCGTAGCTCTCAGACAATCCGGCAGGCTGTCCTCTTCCACCGCAAACCCATGGTTCTGGCTGGTGATCATGACCACCCCCGTATCCAGATCCTGGACCGGGTGGTTGGCGCCGTGATGGCCGAATTTCATCTTGACTGTGCGCGCACCACTGGCCAAAGCCAGCAGCTGGTGCCCCAGACAGATGCCAAATATCGGCTTGCCGGAGGTGAGCAGGGTGCGAATGGCTTCGATGGCATAGGTACAGGGCTCCGGATCACCCGGTCCGTTGGACAGGAATATGCCGTCCGGATTGAGGGCCAGCACCTCTTCGGCCGGCGTGGTGGCGGGAACGACTGTGACACGGCAGCCGCGCTGAACCAGCATGCGCAGGATGTTGTACTTCACGCCAAAGTCATAGGCGACCACGTGATAGCGCGCCTCGCCCGGCTCGGCATAGCCTTCACCCAGATGCCATTCACCCTGTTTCCATTCGTAGGGTTTGTCGCAGGTCACTTCCTTCGCCAGATCCATGCCCTTGAGGCCGGGAAAGGCGCGTGCCGCTTCGAGTGCCTCGGCTTCATCGGGCTGGTCGCCGGCTATCAGGCAGCCGTTCTGGGCACCCTTTTCGCGCAGGATGCGGGTGAGGCGACGGGTGTCTATTCCCGCAATGGCCACCACATTGTTTTCCTGCAGATATTCGGAAAGGCCCTTTTCTGCGCGGAAGTTGCTGTAGCGAATCGGCAGATCCCGAATGATCAGCCCGGCGGCGTGTACACCGGCCGATTCCACATCCTCACTGTTGACGCCCGTGTTGCCGATGTGAGGATAGGTGAGCGTCACCATCTGGCGCGCGTAGGATGGGTCGGTCAGGATTTCCTGATAACCGGTCATGGCAGTGTTGAATACGACCTCACCGACGCTCTTGCCCTTTGCGCCGATGCTGTAGCCCCTGAAGACGCTACCGTCTTCGAGTACCAGAATTGCGGGAGTTTTGGATTCCATAGTCAGCCAGTTCGCACCACAGTTGTTCAGACGTCGCCTGATTTCAGGTTGCAAAAAAGCGAGAGGGAGTTGCCTCCTTCCCGCTTTCTTGTTGTGAATCGCGCTGTCTGCGTGTACGGATCCCACGCAAACTGCGGTATTATATCGTCACGGTGCCGGGCTGTCCATTGAGGATCAACGCAATCCCAGAACGTCCTGCATGTCGTACAAGCCTGCCGGTTTGCCGGCCAGCCAGGCCGCAGCGCGAACGGCGCCCTGCGCAAAGGTCATCCGGCTGGAGGCCTTGTGGGTGATTTCCACGCGCTCACCGATACCGGCAAACATGACCGTGTGCTCGCCCACGATGTCGCCCGCCCGGATGGTTTCGAACCCAATCTGGTTCGCCGGGCGCTCGCCGGTGATCCCCTCGCGTCCGTATACCGCACATTCGGACAGGTCTCGCCCGAGAGCGTTGGCCACCACTTCACCCAGCTTCAGCGCCGTGCCGGAAGGGGCATCTTTCTTGTGGCGGTGATGCGCCTCGATGATCTCGATGTCGTAACCCTCCCCTAAAACGCGTGCGGTCAGCTCCAGCACCTTGAGCAGCACGTTGATGCCGACACTCATGTTGGGCGCGAAGACCACGGGGATGTCCCGCGACGCCTCACGAATGGTGGCAATCTGTGCTTCGGTGAGTCCGGTGGTGCCGATCACCACCGCCTTGCCTGCGTCGCGGCAGATGGCGAGCATGTCGACGGTCAGTTCGGGCTGCGTGAAGTCGATCAGCACATCGAAGTCATCCAGCACTTCGCTCAGATAGGCTGCACACTCGACACCCAAGGAACCCACTCCGGCAAGCTGGCCCGCGTCGGTGCCCACCAGGGAGGAGCCCGGCCTGACCGTCGCTGCACCGAGCTTCACGTCCGGGTGCTGCGTCACCGCCTCGACCAGTACGCGTCCCATCCTGCCGGCCACACCGGCTATGGCGATACGTTGCATGGTGATCTCCTAGAACTTCATGTCTTCAAAGAACTTCTTCACCCCTTCGAACCATGAGGTCTTCTTGGGGGTATGATTGCCGTTCTTGCCGTCCATCTCGGCCTGGAACTCGCGCAGCAGCTCTTTCTGCCGGGCGGTCAGGTTGACCGGTGTCTCCACCACCACGCGGCAGAGCAGGTCACCGGGCGCCCCGCCACGCAGCGGTGTCACGCCTTTGCCGCGCAGGCGGAACAGCTTGCCGGTCTGGGTTTCCGGCGGGATCTTGAGCTTCAGCCGACCATCCAGCGTGGGGATCTCCAGCTCGCCACCCAACGCCGCGTCCACGATGGAGATGGGCACTTCGCAGTACAGGTTGTTGCCATCGCGCACGAAGAGGGGGTGCTCGCGGACGGAAATCTGCACATAGAGATCACCGTTGGGCCCACCATGAGGTCCGGGCTCGCCTTCCCCGGCCAGACGGATGCGGTCTCCGGTATCCACGCCGGGCGGCACCTTGACCTCCAGCGTCTTCTCCTTGGCCACCACGCCATGCCCGTGACACTTGCGGCACGGTACACGAATGATGCGTCCGGCACCACGGCAACGCGGGCAGGTCTGCTGCACGGAGAAGAAGCCCTGCTGCATCCTGACCTGCCCTGCACCATGACAGGTACTGCAGGTTTCCGGTGTCGTCCCCTTCTCCGCACCGGTGCCATTGCACTCTTCACACTTCTCATGCGAGGGCACCCGGATCTGAACGGTCTTGCCGCGTACCGCCTCTTCCAGATCCAGCTCCAGCGTGTATCGCAGGTCGGCACCGCGGTTGGAGCGGCTGCTGCGGCCAGCACCAAAGATGTCTCCGAATACATCTCCGAAGATATCACTGAAGCTCGGGCCGCCCCCTCCGAATCCACCACCGGCGGCACCATCCACGCCGGCGTGGCCGAACTGGTCATAGGCCGCACGCTTGCTTTCGTCGGAGAGAACCTCGTAGGCCTCGTTCACTTCCTTGAATTTTTCTTCCGCTTCCTTGTCACCCGGGTTTCGGTCAGGGTGATACCGCATGGCCATCTTGCGATAGGCCTTCTTGATCTCGACGGCAGTCGCCTCTCGGCTGATGCCCAGTACTTCGTAATAATCTCGCTTCGACATGACGGTGCTCGACTGCTGGCTACTTCTTCATGGTTTCTCTGTGACCACGAGAGGTCTGCCCGATACGGAAACAGCGCGGACCAGAGTCCGCGCTGTCGTTTCAGACCGCTACACTATAAGCGGAAATTATTTTTTGTCATCCTTGACCTCTTCAAACTCGGCATCCACCGCATCATCTGCGGCCTGGTTGCCGCCGGCCTGACCACTGGCACCACCAGTCGGGCCGGCCTGCTGGGTCTGATCCGCATAGAGCTTCTGGGCCAGATCGGAAGAGGCCTCGGTCAGCGCCTTGATCTTGGCTTCAATCACATCCTTGTTGTCGCCCTTGAGGGCAGCTTCGAGGTCTGCAATCGCGTCTTCAATGCGCTTCTTCTCGTCCTCGCTGACCTTGTCCTTGGCTTCTTCCAGCGTCTTCTTGGTCGCGTGAACCAAAGCATCACCCTGGTTGCGGACGTTCACCAGCTCTTCGAACTTCTTGTCCTCGGCAGCGTGCGCTTCGGCATCGCGAACCATCTTCTCGATCTCTTCCTCGGTCAGACCGGAGGACGCCTTGATGACGATGGACTGCTCCTTGCCGGTACCCTTGTCCTTGGCGGACACGTGCAGAATACCGTTGGCGTCGATGTCGAAGGTCACCTCGATCTGCGGTACGCCACGCGGTGCCGGCGGAATGTCCGTCAGGTCAAACCGGCCCAGGGACTTGTTGTCCGCGGCGCGCTTGCGCTCACCCTGCACCACATGGATGGTGACAGCCGTCTGGTTGTCTTCCGCCGTGGAGAAGATCTGCGACTTCTTGGTCGGAATGGTCGTGTTCTTCTCGATAATCGGCGTTGCCACACCACCCATGGTTTCGATGCTCAGGGTCAGCGGCGTGACGTCGAGGAGCAGTACGTCCTTCACGTCACCACTCAGTACGGCACCCTGGATCGCAGCACCGATGGCCACGGCTTCATCCGGGTTCACGTCCTTGCGCGGCTCCTTGCCGAAGAACTCGGCCACCTTCTTCTGTACCAGCGGCATCCGGGTCTGACCACCCACCAGGATGACGTCGTCGATGTCGCCCTTGCTCAGGCCAGCGTCTTCCAGTGCGATACGGCACGGCTCAAGGCTGCGCTCGACCAGATCCTCGACCAGAGACTCCAGCTTGGCGCGGGTCACCTTGATGTTCAGGTGCTTCGGGCCGCTGGCATCCGCCGTGATGTACGGCAGGTTCACGTCGGTCTGCTGGGCACTGGACAGCTCGATCTTGGCCTTCTCGGCAGCTTCCTTCAGACGCTGCATGGCCAGCGGATCGCCTTTCAGATCGACGCCGCTTTCCTTCTTGAATTCATCAACCAGGAAGTCGATCAGGCGCAGGTCGAAGTCTTCGCCACCCAGGAAGGTATCACCGTTGGTGGCCAGCACCTCGAACTGCTTCTCGCCGTCCACATCCGCAATCTCGATGATGGAGATGTCGAATGTACCACCACCCAGGTCATACACGGCGATCTTGCTGTCACCCTTGGCCTTGTCCATGCCGTAGGCGAGCGCCGCCGCGGTCGGCTCGTTGATGATGCGCTTCACATCCAGACCGGCGATACGGCCCGCGTCCTTGGTGGCCTGACGCTGGGAATCGTTGAAGTAGGCCGGCACGGTGATGACCGCTTCCTTCACTTCCTCGCCCAGGTAGTCCTCGGCGGTCTTCTTCATTTTCTTCAGCACTTCTGCCGAAATCTGGGGCGGTGCCATTTTCTTGCCGCGCACTTCAACCCACGCGTCACCGTTATCTGCCTTGACGATCTTGTAGGGCACCATGTTGATGTCCTTCTGTACCACCGGATCATCAAAGCGACGACCGATGAGACGCTTGACTGCAAACAGGGTGTTGTGCGGGTTGGTCACGGCCTGACGCTTGGCGGCCTGTCCGACCAGGATTTCTCCGTCTTCCGTGAAGGCGACCACGGACGGTGTGGTGCGTGCACCTTCGGCGTTTTCAATCACCTTGACCTTGTCGCCTTCCATGATGGCCACACATGAGTTGGTGGTCCCGAGGTCGATACCGATAATCTTGCTCATAATTCTGACTCCTGAAATTCACACGTTCTGAACTGTTGTCTCTAATATTGGCCCGGCGTGACGCTTTTCAACCCCGGGCGCCGGATTCTTTTGCTGCCTCAGCCCTGCGCCACAATCACCATGGCCGGGCGCACGAGCCGGTCGTTGAGCAGGTACCCCTTCTGCAGCACAGCCACGACGGAATTGGGCTCCGCATCCGGCTTGGGCACCATGCTCATGGCCTCATGACGCTGCGGATTAAAGGGCTCGCCCACCGGGTCGATCACTTCCACGTTGAATTTCTTCAGCGTATTGAGCATGAGAGTGAGCGTCATTTCCACACCTTCACGCAACGCCTTGACCTTGGGATCTTCAGCATCGCCACAGGCCTCGATGGCCTTTTCGAGACTGTCCACAACCGGGAGCAGCTCCTTGATGAGCTTTTCCGTGCCGAACTTGTGGGCCTTCTCGATCTCGTTGGCGGTACGGCGCTGCAGGTTCTGCATCTCGGCGTGTGCACGTAGCAGCTGCTCCTTCAGCCTGCCGATTTCGTCCGCCACTTTCTCGGCCACTTCTTCTGCGGCTTCGAGATCCTCGGCCACCTCCTTTTCCACCTGATCGACTGACGCCTGTTCTGCGCCTGCCTCCTGCTCCTGGCCGGGTTTGGGTTCAGCGTCCGGTTGTGCGGTGTGCTTTTCGTCCACAGACATGCATGCTTCTCCAATGTTCGTATTGAAACGGATTTGCACCCTATATGGGGGCACCCCCCGGTCTTTCAAGGCAAACAGGCACCTGGCGTCTCCCCATTTTTTCAGAAGGCGCCATTCAACCTTTTGACTTTAAAGGGAAAAACGTGATGTGGTAACGGAATCGGGGTTTCCCTCCGGGTACAATGTGATTGGCCATAAGTCACTGAACCCAAAGGAAAACCCCGATGCCTTACCATGCCACAGATCGGACAAAATGGAAAGCCCGCCTCTGCAGCCTGATTGACCAGGCACCTGAACAGATCACACGGCCTGTGCGAAAGCTCATGGCAGAGGTCACTTTCGGCATCCTCACTTCCGGTTCCCTCACGCAGGCAGAGATTGCCCGCACACTCAATGAGCCATGCAGACTGCACCATACCCAGAAGCGCATTTCCCGCATGCTGGCCGGACACAGCGAAGTGGCCTAGGCCGCAGAGCAGGTGCAGCTTGCGCACGTCAGCCGGCACGTCACGCAGGACATGATCCTGGCCATTGATCCGGGCGATCTGAACCGTGACGGCGCACCGAAAAGTGAATGGCGGGGCCGCGTCAGGGACGGCGATACCGGAGAAATTGTCGGCGGATATCCGCTGATGACTGTGGTGGCACGGGATGCCCGGCGCGGGAAGACGCTGCCGTTGCTGACCCGCCTGAACACCCCGCAGCGCACGGCATTCAGAAGCGAGAACCATGACATTCTCTCGGTGATGGATGAAGTGAGCCGGCATATCCGGAAGGATCTGCTCTGGGTGATAGACCGGGGAGGCGACCGGGGCATCCTGTGGGATGCCTGGATCCGGTGTGAGCGACAGGTGCTGGTCAGAGCGGCCAATCAGCGCTACTGGTGCTGGCGGGACCGTCATAAAACAGCGCAGCAGATTGCCCGTGAACTGCCGCTGAAGCATCAGGGGCAGCTCAGACGGGGAGGCCCGCGCGTCAGGTTCGGTATCACCCGGGTGATGCTGCGAGAGCATCCGGATAGCCCCTTGTGGATGATTGTCGTCCGCCATGACCGACCGGAACCTCTGGTGCTGGTTACCACGCGTCCGGTGCGCGGAAGGCGACAGGGAGAACGCATGATCCATGCCTACATGGACCGCTGGGCCTGCGAGGAAGGCTACCGCTTTACCAAGCAGGGCTTTGCGCTGGAGTCTGTACCGGCACGGCGCTTCACCACACTTCAGAATCTGGTTGCGCTGGCGAGTCTGGCCTGGGGACTGCTTGCCGTCTGGCAGGACCGGGATAGCTGTCTGATCAGAAGTTCACGCCGTCAAAAGCCGGACAAGGCGCTTAAGTTCCCGTTCTACAGCCTGCTCAAGGGATGGCAGAACCTTTTCAGAGGTGCACGGGTGCTGTTCTGGTCACTTTGGCGCAAACGAAAACCACGAAGTCTGATTGATGACTTGTTTGCCCGAAATGGTTCTCTCGCCACGGGACCGGGGTAAAAAATGGGGAGACGCCATAAACAGGCACCTGGCGTCTCCCCATTTTTTCAGAAGGCGCCATTCAACCTTTTGACTTTAAAGGGAAAAACGTGATGTGGTAACGGAATCGGGGTTTCCCTCCAGGTACAATGTGATTGCCTATAAGTCACTGAACCCAAAGGAAAACCCCGATGCCTTACCATGCCACAGATCGGACAAAATGGAAAGCCCGCCTCTGCAGCCTGATTGACCAGGCACCTGAACAGATCACACGGCCTGTGAGAAAACTCATGGCAGAGGTCACTTTCGGCATCCTCACTTCCGGTTCCCTCACGCAGGCAGAGATTGCCCGCACACTCAATGAGCCATGCAGACTGCACCATACCCAGAAGCGCATCTCCCGCATGCTGGCCGGACACAGTGAAGTGGCCTGGGCCGCAGAGCAGGTGCAGCTTGCGCACGTCAGCCGGCACGTCACGCAGGACATGATCCTGGCCATTGATCCGGGCGATCTGAACCGTGACGGCGCACCGAAAAGTGAATGGCGGGGCCGCGTCAGGGACGGCGATACCGGAGAAATTGTCGGCGGATATCCGCTGATGACTGTGGTGGCACGGGATGTCCGGCGCGGGAAGACGCTGCCGTTGCTGACCCGCCTGAACACCCCGCAGCGCACGGCATTCAGAAGCGAGAACCATGACATTCTCTCGGTGATGGATGAAGTGAGCCGGCATATCCGGAAGGATCTGCTCTGGGTGATAGACCGGGGAGGCGACCGGGGCATCCTGTGGGATGCCTGGATCCGGTGTGAGCGACAGGTGCTGGTCAGAGCGGCCAATCAGCGCTACTGGTGCTGGCGGGACCGTCATAAAACAGCGCAGCAGATTGCCCGTGAACTGCCGCTGAAGCACCAAGGGCAGCTCAGACGGGGAGGCCCCCGCGTCAGGTTCGGTATCACCCGGGTGATGCTGCGAGAGCATCCGGACAGCCCCTTGTGGATGATTGTCGTCCGCCATGACCGGCCGGAACCTCTGGTGCTGGTTACCACGCGTCCGGTGCGCGGAAGGCGACAGGGAGAACGCATGATCCATGCCTACATGGACCGCTGGGCCTGCGAGGAAGGCTACCGCTTTACCAAGCAGGGCTTTGCGCTGGAGTCTGTGCCGGCACGGCGCTTCACCACACTTCAGAATCTGGTTGCGCTGGCGAGTCTGGCCTGGGGACTGCTTGCCGTCTGGCAGGACCGGGATAGCTGTCTGATCAGAAGTTCACGCCGTCAAAAGCCAGACAAGGCGCTTAAGTTCCCGTTCTACAGCCTGCTCAAGGGATGGCAGAACCTGTTCAGAGGTGCACGGGTGCTGTTCTGGCCACTTTGGCGCAAACGAAAACCACGAAGTCTGATTGATGACTTGTTTGCCCGAAATGGTTCTCTCGCCACGGGGCCGGGGTAAAAAATGGGGAGACGCCAGATAAACAGGCACTGCTTGTTCATACAGTATTTTTACTGTATATATACACATATTCACGATTGAGGGATGGGTATGCTGACTCAATTGCGCATTCAGAATCTGGCCATTGCAGACAACCTGGATATCCGCTTCGGGCCCGGGATGACTGTCATTTCAGGAGAAACCGGTGCGGGCAAGTCCATTCTTCTGGACGCCCTTGCGCTGGTCACCGGCGAGCGTGCCAGTGCCGATCTGGTCCGGGCCGGCGCGGAAAGAGCTGACATGTCCGCCGAGTTTGACGTCCATGCCCTGCCCGATGTGCAGCGCTGGCTGGCGGAGCGGGAACTGGAGATGGACGGGAGCTGCGTGCTGCGACGCACCATTACCTCTGACGGACGCTCCCGCGGGTACATCAATGGCCAGCCCATGCCGCTCGGTGAACTGAAGGCCCTGGGCGAGCTGCTGGTCAACATTCATGGCCAGCACGCCCATCAGGCACTGCTGCGCAAAGAACAGCATCTGCGGATCCTGGATGACCTCGTCGGCCAGCCTGAACGGGTCCAGGCCGTCCGCAAGGCCTGGCGTCAGCGCATGCAGGCCCGCCAGGCACTGGATCAGGCTCGGGCAAACCAGGATGAACAGGCGGCCCGCGTTCAGTTGCTCGAATATCAGGTCCGCGAACTGGACGAACTCGATCTGCAGGAAGGCGAACTGGAACAACTGGAAGCCCGGCACTATGAGCTGAGCAACGCACAGTCACTTCTGGGTACACTGTATGCCGTGGAGAGCGAAGCCCTGGAAGGTGATGGTGGCATCCTTGAGCAGCTTCAGCGTGCCACCCATCAGCTGGATGATCTGGAGCTGGAGAGACCGGCACTGAACAACGCCCGGGCACTCATGCACGAGGCACTTATTCAGCTGCAGGAAGCGGCTTCCGAACTGCGTCACCTGCAACAGGGCATTGAACTGGATCCGGAAGCCCTGAAGGACGTGGAAAACCGCCTGAGCACCGTGTATGACCTGGCGCGCAAGCACCACGTCCAGCCCGAAGCACTCTGCGCACACCATCGGGCACTGAAACAGGAACTGGAAGCCCTTTCCGGCGGCGAGCAGAGCATTGAAGCCCTGGAGGCAGCCCTGGAGAAGGCAGATGCCGCGTATCGCGAGCAGGCCCTGGCACTGTCCGCCGCACGCAAGGCCGCGGCCGCAGAGCTGGAAGCCGAAGTCGCCCACAGACTGGGGCTGATGGACATGCACTGCGAGTTTCGCGTCGCACTGACTACACTTGAAGAGCCGTCAGCAACCGGTCTGGAATCCGTGGAGTTTCTGGTCAGCACCAATGCGGGGCAGCCGCTCAAACCCCTGCAGAAAGTTGCGTCAGGCGGTGAACTTTCGCGGATCAGCCTGGCCATTCAGGTGGTCAGTGCTGCCTCCTCCGCCACCCCGACACTGGTCTTTGATGAGGTGGATGTGGGCATTGGTGGTGCTACCGCCGAAATTGTCGGTCGCTTGCTGCGCGAGCTGGCCACACACTGTCAGATTCTGGTGGTCACCCACCAGCCACAGGTGGCCAGTCAGGGGCATCAGCACCTGTTTGTCAGCAAGCATGATAGTGGAGAAGGCGTGCGTTCCCGGGTTGAAACACTGGACGCGGACAGGCGGGTACTCGAGGTGGCACGCATGCTCGGCGGCGTGCATCTGACGGAGAGCACCCTGGCTCATGCGCGGGAAATGGTGTCCGGAGGACAACTTCACTGATACACGGGTTCAATGGTACATGAGCGTGTTGCTGTCCGGCCCGGGCAGCCACACGCTCACGAGCGGAAATGCGATCCGCCCAATGTAATGAATTACTCCGCTTTTTTGCGCACGTAGAGTGTCAGGCTGTGATCCACGATTTCGTAGCCATGCTTTTTGGCGATTTCATGCTGCCGACGCTCGATTTCCTCATCGTAGAATTCGATGACCTCGCCTGAATCCACGCACACCATGTGATCGTGGTGTTCGTCATCATTGAGCTCGAAAACGGCGTGCCCGCCTTCAAAATTGTGCCTCAGTACCAGCCCTGCACTTTCGAACTGGGTCAGAACGCGATACACCGTGGCCAGGCCCACGTCATCTCCCGCTTCCATGAGCGCCTTGTACACATCTTCCGCACTCATATGGCGTTTTTCGGAGGTTTCCAGTATATTCAGAATCTTGATCCGGGGCAGCGTGACTTTCAGCCCGGCTTTTTTAAGTTCTATGTTCTCATTCGCCATGTCAGACCCTGTTCTGCATACTATCGTTTATCATTCTCAACCATAAATGGCAGTGTACCTCAAAAACCCATGCGAAACATCCTGATTGCCCGACTCCGCTCCCTCACCCTGCTCTGCACCCTGTCACTCGGCCTGACTGCCTGCGCCTTTCCCGGCGTGTACCGGCTCGACATTCAGCAGGGCAACATCATTGAAGACAAGGATCTGGCCCGGGTGGAACCCGGTATGAACCGGGCCCAGGTACACTTCGTTCTGGGTACCCCCCTGTCCACGGACACCTTCGATCCCACACTGGAAGATTACATTTACACCCTGCAGTTGGGAGGGGGCGAGATCCGGCGACAGCATGTGCAGCTTGTCTATACGCCTGACGGCACGCTGCAGGAAATCCGCAAGCTCGCCCTGCTGCCGGACGAATACCGGACGCTGGGCAAGGCCTACCGCGCCCGACACAAGTCCGACGCGCCCGAGTAATCAGCCAGCTTTCTTTTTGGCGCGGTTCATCCGGGCCTGCTTGGGATCAACCTTGAGGGGACGATAGATCTCCACCCGGTCACCATCACGCAGGACGTGCGTGTCCGGGTTGGAAATGGCCTTGCCGAAAATGCCCATCTTTGCGGTTGAGGGATCAATCTCGGGAAAATACTCGCGAATGCCCGAGCGCACCACCGCCTCGTAGGCCGTGGTACCTGCCGGCACCTGCAGGCTGATCACTTTCTGTTTTTCGGGCAGCGCATACGCCACTTCCACCCGGATCCGTGCATCACCCATAAATCACCTTTGCCCGTTTTACAAACGCATCCACCATGGTGTTCGCAGCCTGGTTGAACACCGGCCCCATGGTCACGCCGGCAAGTGCCGTGTTCATTTCAAAACTGAGCACCAGCTCGACCTTGCAGGCGTTGACATCCAGCGCCCGGAAATGCCAGCAGCCATGAAGATAGCGAAAGGGGCCATCCACCAGGTGCATGTCGATCCGCTCCGGCTCGGCCAGCCGGTTACGGGTGGTAAAGCGCTGTCGCAGCCCCCCTTGGCCACCTCGATGCTGGCCAGCATTTCGTCGGGCTTGCTCTCCAGAATCCGGGTGCCGCCACACCACGGGAGGAATTCCGGATACCGCGCCACGTCATTGACCAGATCAAACATCTGGCGTGCGGAATACATGACAAGTGCGCTTCGCTGTACGTCTGGCACGATTACTCCCCGGCCTTGTGCATTGCAGACGCGCCGTCCTGTGCGCAGGCCGCTACCTGGTTGGTGTCCAGCCAGCAGGGCGCACTGTTCCAGCGCAGAATCATCAGGCCGAGTATGATAACCATCAGCGGAAAGGAAAGGTAGCGCAGCATGCGCCACAGCAGCCGGGATTTCCAGGCCGACATGGGCCAGCCCAGCCCCTGACAGAACTGCGGATAACCCCTGAAGTAGCCCACCATGCCGGTCAGGCACAACATGGGCAACGGCAGGATCAGATAGGAAAAGGCCCGCGTCGCCAGCGCCACCGTCTCCGGCGCATGAACCTCCCAATTGAGCCAGGCCACCGCCAGCACCCAGACCAGCGCCTGCACCACCAATGCCGCCACACGCCGCGAAATCCCCCCATGCTCGATCCAGTACACCAAAGGCTCACAGAGCGCCAGCAGGGAACCCAGCACCAGCAGTACCAGCCAGATGTAAACGACTACCGTATAGAAGCTGCCCAGAGGAAAGGAAGACAGAAAATAGGGAATCTGGGCGAAGACCAGTCTCCCGCCCACCTCCGGCATCATGCCTTCAGCAAAGGCCAGGGACAGCACCAGCACCCCCGCCAGAAGAATCAGCAGACCGTCGGCAAGCGTCCAGGTCAGCAGGGCGCGCCCCACCGGAAACCGCCGCCGGCTGTAGGCCCCCACGGTGACAAAGACAGCAACCCCGGCACCCAGTGCCAGCAACGCCTGCTCACCGGCCAGTGCAAACATGGCGGGTGTCACGCGGGTCGCCTCGCGGGCCAGCAGCACGGCAATGCCCCCGGCGGGGTCGGCATACTTCCATATCCCCACACCCATCACCCCCATGAGAATCAGCAGCAGGAACACGAGCAGACCCGTCGCACGCATGACATCACGCCGCTGACGCGAGGAGATGAGCCAGAGCGTCAGACTGAGCAGCGCCAGCCAGCCCAACTGGGGCCAGACTTCGGGCAACAGCCGTGACAGCGCCGCAGCGGCCGTGTCCGGTCCCGACACATTCAGCTGGCCGGTTGCGGCCCACCAGGCATACGCAAGTACCCGGCTACCCACAACCAGATAGATCACCGCAAGCGTCAGCAGGCAGACAAACATCAGCAGGCCCAGCCAGTAAAACGACTGAACCCTGCCGGTAAGCGCCATGGACAGACTCTGAGGCGCGGGCAGCATGTGAGCGCGCCCGACAGACAGCCCTGCTGCGACCGCCGGCATGGCCATGATGCCCACCAGGCTCATGTACAGCAAAAAGAAGCCCAGCCCGCCCTGATCGGCCACCAGCATGGGGGTCCGCCAGACGTCGGCGATGCCCCAGGTCATGAGAATGCCCAGCGCCACCAGCCCGAAGCGCTGCCCGGCACTCTGCTCCGCCAGCGCAGAAGCCGGCGGAATGAAACGCGCCATCTGCTCTCCTGTTCAAATTTATTCTTCCCCACTGGCGCCGTGCAGGTACAATAGGCGCCAGATATCATTGGGAAGGATACATGGCCAAACCGAAAAAGACACCCGGCTCAAATACCATAGCCCTCAACAAGAAGGCAAGGCACGAGTTCGAAATTCTCGAGAAGTTCGAAGCCGGCATGGTACTCACCGGATGGGAAGTGAAGTCCCTGCGGGCGGGCAAGTGCCAGCTGGTGGACAGTTATGTTCTTCTGAAGGATGGTGAAGCCTGGCTTCTGGGCGCCCACATCACACCACTTAAGGAAGTGTCCACCCACGTGGTGGCCGACCCCACACGCACGCGCAAGCTGCTCCTGCACAAGCGGGAGATCGAACGCCTGATGGGCAAGGTGGCACAGCAGGGCCTGACTGTCGTGCCGCTGGCACTGTACTGGAAGAACAACCGCGTCAAGTGCGAGATCGCCCTGGTGCGCGGCAAGAAGGAATACGACAAGCGCGCCACCGAGAAGGAACGTGACTGGAATCGCCAGAAAGCCCGTCTGGTGCGCGAGTACGCCAACAAATAACCCATAGCCTGAAAGGGGTTTTTGGCGTTACACTGTTGCCCTGGATAACAACAAGAACAGAGGGTGACAGGATGAACCAGAACGGCAAACGCCAGCCCATGGCGCCAGTGGATATTGCCTGGCTGCGCATGGAGTCACCGGCCAACCTCATGATGATCGGCGGCGTACTGGTACTGGACGATCCGCTGGACATGGACCGGTTCCGGACGGTACTCAACGAACGCCTGCTGACCTTCGACCGCTTTCGCCAGCGCGTGGTGGATAACGGCACTCAGGTCTTCTGGGAAGAAGATCCCTGGTTTCATCTGGATCGCCACGTTCACTGCGTCAACCTGCCCTCCCCCGGCGATGTTCATGCGCTCAAGGCCCTGGCCTCGGATCTGATGTCCACGCCACTGGATCGCACACACCCGCTCTGGCAGGTGCATGTGGTCGAACAGTTTGACGGCGGGTCCGTTGTCATCGTGCGCGTTCACCACTGCATTGCCGACGGGATAGCGCTGGTGCGGGTGCTGCTTTCGCTGACGGATGACCACCCAGACCACCGCCCTGCCCAACCGGATCGCACCGTCAGGCCCTCTCATGCCTGGTGGGAACCAGCCCGCAAGCTGGTGGAGGAAACCTTCCACATCGGACAGGAAGTTCTTGAAGAAAGCCGCCGCATCCTGGAGCACCCGGGACATCTGCTGGAACTGGCTCAGGACGGGCTGGCTCTGGGCAGCGAACTGGCCCGCATCGCCGCCATGCCTGCCGACCCGAAAACCCGGCTCAAGCGTCCCCTGACCGGCCTGAAACAGGTCAGCTGGGCTCCGCCGCTGGCACTGACCGATGTCAAGGCCACCGGCAAGCGCCTCAATGCCACCATCAATGATGTCCTGCTGACGTGCGCGGCCGGCGCGCTGAGGCGTTATCTCATCGAAACCGGTGAGGACGTGACCCATGCGGTACTTCATGCTGCGGTGCCGGTCAATCTGCGGCCGCTGGACAAGCCCGTGCGCGAACTGGGCAATCAGTTCGGACTGGTGATGGTGCCGTTGCCCGTGGGCCAGCAGGATCCGATGACCCGGTTCGAGCAGGTGCACAACGCCATGTGCGAACTCAAGCGCTCCTTCCAGGCCCAGCTCTTTTACGGGCTCCTCGGTGCACTCGGCCGCGGCCCGGCCATTCTGGAGCAGACGGCGCTGGAAGTGCTGAGCAAGAATGCATCGCTGGTCATGTCCAATGTGCCGGGACCGCAGAAACCGCTGTATCTGGCCGGCAGCCGGCTGCGGCATCCGTTGTTCTGGGTGCCCCAGTCCGGCGAGGTGGGTCTGGGACTTTCCATCCTGACCTACGACGGGCAGGTGCTGTTCGGCTGCATTGCCGACCGCAATCTGGTGCCGCACCCCGACCGGCTCGTGGGCCACTTCGAGACCTGTTTTTTCGAGCTGGACAGACTGACACACGGCCGGCCATAAATTTATGGCGTTTCACTGGCTGGCGTCTCCCCATTTTTTTCAGAAGGCGCCATTCAACCTTTTGACTTTAAAGGGAAAAACGTGATGTGGTAACGGAATCGGGGTTTCCCTCCAGGTACAATGTGATTGCCTATAAGTCACTGAACCCAAAGAAAAACCCCGATGCCTTACCATGCCACAGATCGGACAAAATGGAAAGCCCGCCTCTGCAGCCTGATTGACCAGACACCTGAACAGATCACACGGCCTGTGCGAAAGCTCATGGCAGAGGTCACTTTCGGCATCCTCACTTCCGGTTCCCTCACGCAGGCAGAGATTGCCCGCACACTCAATGAGCCATGCAGACTGCACCATACCCAGAAGCGCATTTCCCGCATGCTGGCCGGACACAGTGAAGTGGCCTGGGCCGCAGAGCAGGTGCAGCTTGCGCTCGTCAGCCGGCACGTCACGCAGGACATGATCCTGGCCATTGATCCGGGCGATCTGAACCGTGACGGCGCACCGAAAAGTGAATGGCGGGGCCGCGTCAGGGACGGCGATACCGGAGAAATTGTCGGCGGATATCCGCTGATGACTGTGGTGGCACGGGATATCCGGCGCGGGAAGACGCTGCCGTTGCTGACCCGCCTGAACACCCCGCAGCGCACGGCATTCAGAAGCGAGAACCATGACATTCTCTCGGTGATGGATGAAGTGAGCCGGCATATTCGGAAGGATCTGCTCTGGGTGATAGACCGGGGAGGCGACCGGGGAATCCTGTGGGATGCCTGGATCCGGTGTGAACGGCAGGTGCTGGTCAGAGCGGCCAATCAGCGCTACTGGTGCTGGCGGGACCGTCATAAAACAGCGCAGCAGATTGCCCGTGAACTGCCGCTGAAGCATCAGGGGCAACTCAGACGGGGAGACCCCCGCGTCAGGTTCGGTATCACCCGGGTGATGCTGCGAGAGCATCCGGACAGGCTCTTGTGGATGATTGTCGTCCGCCATGACCGCCCGGAACCTCTGGTGCTGGTTACCACGCGTCCGGTGCGCGGAAGGCGACAGGGAGAGCGCATGATACATGCCTACATGGACCGCTGGGCCTGCGAGGAAGGCTACCGCTTTACCAAGCAGGGCTTTGCGCTGGAGTCTGTACCGGCACGGCGCTTCACCACACTTCAGAATCTGGTTGCGCTGGCGAGTCTGGCCTGGGGACTGCTTGCCGTCTGGCAGGACCGGGATAGCTGTCTGATCAGAAGTTCACGCCGTCAAAAGCCGGACAAGGCGCTTAAGTTCCCGTTCTACAGCCTGCTCAAGGGATGGCAGAACCTGTTCAGAGGTGCACGGATGCTGTTCTGGCCACTTTGGCGCAAACGAAAAACACGAAGTCTGATTGATGACTTGTTTGCCCGAAATGGTTCTCTCGCCACGGGGCCGGGGTAAAAATGGGGAGACGCCAGGTTTCACTGGCTCTTGAAAACTGCTATGATGGCCCATATCTGAAAAGATACGGGGGCGACCTGGTTTCGACGCCGGTTACGAACCCTGAGGTGCATGCCGAGACGGCAGCGAGTCTCGTTAATCCAAAGCTGCAAAAAAATAGTCGCAAACGACGAAAACTACGCACTGGCTGCTTAATCCCAGCCAGCACCCACTCCAAGTTGCTTGTAGCGCGGAACTGGGTGTCAAACAGAACAAGCTAGCCTGAGCGTCTTGTCCCGAGGCAATTGGGCGAAACCTTAAAGGGACTCGCGCTTTACACCCTGGCCTTCGGGCGGTAAAGCGTTAACCCAGTAGAAGGTACTAAGCATGTAGAGCCAAAGGCAGAGGACTGGCGGACGCGGGTTCGATTCCCGCCGCCTCCACCAAATTTATGCAACGTAAGCCGCTGATTTTAAGCGGTTTTCTTTTTCTGGCATGCGCCGAATTGCCAAAAGTCGACCTGCTCCACACTTTGCCATCGGACTATAAAAGGACTATAACTGGTCTGATTAAAGTCCGGAGCACCACCATGCGCTACTCATCACAAGTCAAGCCGATCAGTTATCTCAAGGCCAACGCTGCCAAGGTTTTGGCGCGCATCTCGGAGCAGCGTGAACCTATGGTCATCACCCAAAACGGCGAAGCCAAGGCTGTCCTGCAGGACGTCGCCTCTTTTGAGGAGACGCAAGAAACACTGGCCTTGCTGAAAATCCTGGCGCTGGGCAATCAGGATGTGGCCGCTGGCAAGGTCAAACCCGTGGCCGACGTCGTTGCCCGCTTGCGGGCCAAGCGAGCCTCAGTCTGATCGCAGGCACATCTGCCAGGTTTGGGGCCTTGCTCACCGAGGGTGCGGAGCAGGACCTGGAGGCCATCCATGATTACATCTCCGAATTCGACTGCGTCGCCAACGCCAACCATGTGTTGGATGAGTTGATGTCCGTTGTGGAGGGTCTGTCGAAATTCCCGGAGTGCGGCCGCTATACGAAGGAGCTGGTCGGCCTTGGAATCAAAGAATATCGCCAGACCCTCTTTAAACCATACCGCGTGATCTGCCGTGTCGCAGGCAGCCAAGTCATTATTTACCTGATTGCGGATGGACGCCGTGACATGCAATCCGTACTCGCGCGTCGCCTGTTAGGCGCTTGACCCGCAGCAACCCGCTGGACTGCTCATGGTAAAGTCGCTTCCGCAGATGGAGTGACGCATAACACAAGAACCAGATATCAGACGCTGAACCAGTTCCTGCAGCGCTACGCTTTCGTCAACCAGAAGGCCAACAGCGCGCAGACCTGCGTCTGCTGCCAGGGTGATGTGGTGGTTGGCTTCTACAGTCGGGCAGTGGACAAGGCACATCAGCGCAAGGACCTGAGCCGGGCCTTGCTCAAGGATCTCAAAGCCATGTTGAGCTGAGGCGTTGTCTCGGCCCTTTGCGACCCGGCTCATGCAGCCGGGTTTTTTGTGTCTGGCCATAACGCTATACTGCGGTTTCAGTCGCACCCGGAGGCACACATGATTGATGACAGCCTGTGGCCCGTTGAGACGCCCTTCATCTGGAGCGTCACGGTTTCGGAAGAGGATCTCGACGAGCTCAATCACACCAATAACGGTCGTTACGTCAACTGGTGCGAGTCGGCGGCCTGGGCCCACTCACAGTTGCTGGGTCTGAGTGTGGCGGATTATCACCGGCTTGACAGGGCTATGGCTGTGCATCACGGCGAGTATGATTATTTGCGAGCCACCTTTGCCGGCGACGCGCTCCATGTGGGAACCTGGCTGGCAGAGAATGCACCCACCCGCATGATGCGCCGGTTTCAGATTATCCGTGAGTCGGACATGGCGGTGGTGTTCCGGGGACGCTGGGATCTGGTCTGTATCGAGTTGAGTACGGGCAAGCCGCGCCGACAGCCCCCGGAGTTTCTGGAAATCTACGGGGCAGCCGTGGCACGACCGAGGGACGCCGGCGATGCGCCGGCTGGCTAACGGCCGAACTTGCGCAGCATGCGCCGGAAGCTGGTGGACAGGGTGCTCCAGACGGTAGGCAAATCCAGCTTCATCATGATGGGCAGGGAGACGCCTTCACGCCACGCCGGATTGAGGGCCTCGTAGCGCTCTACCAGCTTGCGGATGGATTCGGGCTGAGGGCGGTTCTCCCCTTGGGGCACATTCTGACGGCGTGCCACACAGGCTTCGGCATCAAATTCCTCACCATAGCTGAGCATGGCAAATTGCTTCAGGACAGCACGCTCCCAAGGCGGCGTGGTGGTTTCCTGAATGGTGTACACCCGGCCGAAAGTGCGCGCCAGAGAGACAAAACTGGTGGGAAAGGTCAGCGCCGCGAAGTAGATGCTGCGCAATCCGTACCGGCGCAGAATGCCGGGCAAGAGTTTCCAGGCGGCAGTCGTGAAGGCCGGATGGCCGCGCCATTCCCGGTGCACGTAGTAGTATTTGGCATGGATGATCAGCGCTTTCCGGCCTTCGTGCGCCATGGGGTAGTAGGCAAAGGTGAAAAAGCCTGCCAGGTTGCCCTCCATGTCGAAGAAATTGACCAGCGTGACTTCCGGTCGCTGACAATAGCCGGAAAAACGCACCCAGTCTTCGGCTTCCGGAATCTTGAGATCCAGGTAGCTGCAGCGCAGGCGCCACATTTCCCGGATAATGGCCGGAGTGGTATCGGTGCCCTTGGCTATCAGGGTGACCAGTTTTCCCCGGCGACTGCCTGCCGCCGGCCGGGTTACAGGTTCAACGGTGTCTTTGCCTTGCATACGTCCTCCTCTCTCGCGTACAGATTAATGCTTGACGCCTGGCGGCAATACAGGCATAAACGACATGATGCATGCGAAAACTGCTATCCGGAGTTCATGATGTCCGCTGCCCCGGCTCTCAATGTGGCCGTTTTGATGGCCAACGGCTGTTCCGCCGCCAGTGTCGCCAGCACGCTGGAGTTGCTGACCTGTGCCAATGCCCTGTGCCAGTTCCGCAAGACACCGCCCCCTTTCCGTCTGACAACGCTGTCCGCAGACGGCTTGCCTGTGCATGCCAGCGGCAGCCTCCGTCTGGCACCGGAAAAGGCCATCGCGGACGCCGGTCAGATGGATCTGGTGATCATTCCCGGTTTCATGTTTGCCATTCTCCCTGCCCTGCCGGCCACGCAACCCCTCTGGCCCTGGCTCCGGGACCAATACGCCGGCGGGGCCACCATGGCGGCCATCTGCACCGGTGCCTTTGTACTGGCGGAAACGGGCCTGCTTGACGGGCACCTGGCCACGACGCACTGGGCATTTGCCGATGCCTTCCGCAAACGCTATCCCGCTGTCAGGCTGCAGCCCAATCTGCTGGTGACCGAGGATGACCGGCTGACCTGTTCCGGGGGTGCGACGGCAGGCCTGGATCTGCTTCTGCACCTGATCCGGCGCAAGGTTTCCGCATCACTGGCGGGCGAGGTGGCCAAGAAGCTGCTGGTGGATACGGAGCGCCAGGCGCAAACGCCCTACATGATGACGACCTTCAATACCCGCCATGGGGATGAGGTCGTTCGCAGGATTCAGGATTGGATGGCAGATCATCTGGCAACCCTCACCACACTGGATGACGTGGCGGAGCGCTTTGGCCTGAGTCCGCGCACCTTTATCCGCCGTTTCAAGACCGCGACCGGCATGACGCCCAATACGTACCTTCAGAATCTGCGTATCGAGCGGGCCAAGGTGCTGCTGGAATCCACCCGGGACAGCATCGAGCGCATCACCGAAAAGGTGGGCTATGAAGATGCCAATTCGTTCCGGCGCCTGTTCCGGGAACGGACGGGTATCTCCCCCGGGGCCTACCGGCGCAAGTTTGGCATCTGCCAGATGGGTGAGCGGGGCTAGATACGGAACGCCCGGCTCGGGGCCGGGCGTTTTTGGATTGCGAGGCCGAAGGTCAGCCCTTGAGAACTTCGGCAATGGCAGTGCAGAGTGCATCCATGTTGTTACGGGTCATGCCCGCCACACTGATGCGTCCTGAGCCGACAATGTAGACACCGAATTCTTCTCTCAGACGATCCACCTGGGCCTTGTTGAGGCCGGAGAAGGAGAACATGCCGTTCTGGCGGGCGATGAAGCTGAAGTCGCGGGTCACGCCCTTGTCCTTGAGGGTCTGAACGAACAGGTCGCGCATGGTGCGGATGCGCTCGCGCATGTCCGCCACTTCCTGCACCCACTGGGCCGTCAGTTCGTCACTGCCGAGCACGGTGGTGACGATGCCCGCACCGTGGAACGGCGGGTTGGAGTAGTTGGCGCGGATGATGGCCTTGACCTGGCTGAAGCAGTTATCCGCCGCTTCCGGTGTCCTGGCGACCAGAGTGCAGGCGCCTACGCGCTCGTTGTAAAGTCCGAAATTCTTGGAGAAGGAACTGGCAATGAGCAGTTCCGGGTTCTTCTCCAGGAAGATGCGCAGACCGCGGGCGTCCTCCTCGATGCCTTCGGCAAAGCCCTGATAGGCAAAGTCGAACAGGGTGACCCAACCGCCGGCCGCCGCCATGTCCGCCAGTTCTTTCCATTCGGCTTCCGTGGGGTCAATGCCGGTGGGGTTGTGACAGCAGCCGTGGAACAGCACGGCATCACCCGCGGGCACACTGGCCAGTGCGGCCTTCATGCCTGCAAAATCCTTGTCCTTGCGCTCTGCGTCATAATAGGTGTACTCGGCCACCTCGAGACCGGCGGCACGGAACACGCTGGCATGGTTGGCCCAGGTGGGATTGCTCACCCAGATACGCTTGACGCCGAGCTGGCGTACCATGAACTCGGCTGCAATGCGCAGCGCACCGGTACCGCCGGGTGCGTGAGCGGTACGTGCCAGGCCATCCCTGACGATGGGATGCTCGGCACCGAAGAGCAGACGCTGCACGGCCTGACCGTATTCGGGCACGCCTTCGATGCTCAGATAGCTCTTGGTGGTTTCGGTTTCGAGCAGGTGCTTCTCGGCCGCCTTGACGCTGGGCAGAATGGGTGTGGCACCGGTTTCGTCCTTGTATACGCCAACGCCGAGGTTGATCTTGTTCGGACGAGGGTCTTTCTTGAAGGCTTCGGTAAGTCCCAGAATCGGATCCGCTGGGGCGGCACTGACCTGCTCAAACATGGTGTCCCCTTGAGTTTCACACTGTGGTGTTGATGATGCGGGGACACATTTTACCCTCAGTTGACGGCCATGCCTACTGCCGCCGGGGCTTTTGTGCGTAAATATACGACATGGGCGCCCCGGTCAGTCCAGGGGCACCTCGTCAAAGGTCCGGGCGACCGGGTGCTGATCGCCGGCAACCGTGCCTTCCCGCACCAGCTGGCAGGTGCGCATGCCGGCTGCCCGGGCGGCATCGAGTTCGGCCACCACGTCCGAGAGGAACAGAACCTGATCACCGGGCAGGCCAATCTCGTCCAGAATGCGCCGGTAGGACGCCGCCTCCCGCTTGGCACCGATCCGGGTATCAAAATAACCGCTGAACAACGAGGTCAGATCACCGGCGTCGGAGTGCCCGAACAGCTGCTTCTGGGCTTCCACCGAGCCGGATGAGTACACGTAAAGCCGCTTGCCTTCCGACTTCCAGCGTCTGAGGCTCTCCGCCGCATCCGGATAGACATGGCCGGTATAGTCGCCGCGCGCATAGCCGTCTTTCCAGATCATGCCCTGCAGGGCCTTGAGCGGGGTAATCTTCCTGTCCTCGCGGATCCATTGCAGAAGCTGTCCGATCAGGGCTTCCGTATCCGCCGGATCCAGTCCGGCTTCCGCGGCCGTGGCATCCAGCTGTTCGCGTACCGCCGGCTCCTGTGCATGCTGCCGGACAAAGTCAGGCAGGTGCGCCGCCGCATAGGGAAAGAGCACCTCATGCACGAAGGAGATGGCGCTGGTGGTACCTTCGATGTCGGTGACAATGGCCTGAATCATGACTTATCCGAGCAGCGCTTCGTAACGCGGGAACTTGTCGGCAATGTCATCCCCGGTGAAGTCCGCCACCCAGCCTTCCGGGTTGGAGAACAGCCGGATGCAGGTGAAGCGGGGGGCAGGCCCCATGTCGAACCAGTGACGGGTTCCGTCCGGCACGCTGATCAGGTCGCCACGGGTGCAATTCACCACCCAGACTTCGTTGTCCAGATGCAGGTAGAACAGGCCGTTGCCGTCCACGAAGAAGCGGACCTCGTCTTCCACATGCCGGTGCTCGGAGAGAAATTTCTGGCGGAAGGCGTCCTTTTGGGGGTGATCCGGTGTCAGGCTGACCACGTCTGCGGTGGTGAAGCCGCACTCGTCCTTCAGGCGCTGCACATCATCGGCATACGCAGCCAAGATGGCTTCCTGATCCGCTCCTTCCGGCAGGTCGCGTGTGGGCCACTGTTCAAAACGCACACCCTTGCTGCAAAGCAGCGAGGCGATGTCTTCGTGGGCGTTGACAATGCGCTGGGGCGCTTCAGGTTGGTTGTCGGTGTAGATGTAAAGCGTGCTCATGAGCGTATCCTGATCAGTTCGAGTTCGCATTGTACCAGAAATTCCAGCGCCTCCACGTGGCGCAGACATTCGTCCAGATCCCGGCCCCAGGTATACAGGCCATGGCCGCGGATGAAGTAGGCCGGCACTTCCGGGTGTTCGCTGAACCAGGCACGGGTTTCCGCGGCCAGCGCCGGGATGTCCTGGGTGTTGTCGAAAATGCGCACGGGGACCTTGCCCTCATGGGTGGTCTGACCGCACAGGGCTTTCTGCAGTTCATAATCCCGGAAAACCACTTCGGCATCGTCAGCCAGGAGACGGGTGAGCACGGTGACGCCCACGGAGTGGGTGTGGAGCACGGCGCCAACGTCCGGGAACAGGCGGTAGAGTTCCGTGTGCAGGCCGGTTTCCGCAGAAGGGCGGGTATTGCAGGCCACCGGCTGACCATCGAGATTCACCACCATGATGTCGGCAGTGGTGAGCTGACCCTTGTGCCGCCCGCTGACGGTAATGGCGATATGTGCATCGTCCAGGCGTGCGGAGTAGTTGCTGCTGGTGGCCGGTGACCAGCCGCGGCTGTACAGGAACCGGCCGGCCTGAATGAGCCCCTCGGCCTGCCGGGCATAGGTGGCGAGATCAAACATGCGTTACCCCCCGTGTATTGAGGGCGCATTATACCCAAGCCGGTGCGGGCATCGCACCTGTTTTTGGGGCCGGATCAGTGTGCCTTTCGGGGCGGCTGCCTGTCTGCCCACATGCGCGTGTAGTGTTCGGCCAGTGCTTCGGGTCTGCCCTGCCCGACAAGCTCGGCCACCCGACGTGCCAGATGGGCCTTGAGTGCTTCCGTGTTGCAGGGGCTGGCCTTGGACACGGTGAAGTAGAGCCCTTCGGCATTGACGGGATGCGGCAGCGGGACGATGACGTCGGTCAGCCTGAGGACATTGAGCAGAATCATGCCCTGGTAGCGTTCGAACACCACATAATCCACGCGCTTGCGGGCCAGCATGCGGAAGGCCTGCTCAATGGAACCGACCTCCTCGATACGCAGATTCTGCCGTGCGAAGGTATCAAATTCCTGACCAAAGCTGTTGTTGAGCAGCGTGGCGCCACGGTACGGAATCAGATCCGACCATTTGTCAAACGCGAAGACGCCGTCCTTGCGGGTGAAGATGACATTGGGCATGTCGGCCATGGGGGGCTGGATGTAGTCCATCCAGGTCTGACGTTCAGCGGTGATGAAGGCGCCGGCAATCATGTCCGCACGGCCCAGACGGGTTTCTGCCTGGGCCCGGGCCCAGGTTTCCACGGCGCGGAATTCGGGCGTCCAGGGGCTGCCGTCGAGGGCTTCCCGGAGCAACTGCGCCGCGGCACCCTCCAGCTCGCCACCGGGACCGTTGACGGACCACAACCAGGGCGGGTATTCGGGATTTCCCGTGACCACGAGTGTCCGGCAACTGTTGTCGCCTTCGTGGTGGTCGGCCCGGGCGGTCACAGTACCCAGAAGCAGCAGGCATATAGCCGCCACCTTGCACCAGCGCCCTACCCTGAAACCATTCCGGTTCATTCACACCGTCCCATGAGTCAGTAATCACTTCTGTCCTTATGTATAGACCAGATAAGAGCATTCATCCAGAGCGACTCAACGGGCAGGATCCACCCTGTCAGACGAGGACGTGTTGATGCGGTACCAGCCGGCAATGGACAGCCTTTCCTGTCGGGCCGGTAAAACCTCGTGCGGATAGTCTTCACTGAGAAAAACCACGAGCGTACCCAGTCTGGGCAGGACACGGGTGAGTTCTTCATCCGAGTCCGGCCTGTAGATCACCAGTTCCCCCGCGTTTTCCGGCTGCCAGTCCGGATTGAGATAGGTGACCACCGTGAGTACGCGGTTGCGCTCACCCCGGAAGGCATCCACGTGCTTGCCATAGAAGTCACCGCTGTCGTAACGTGCATAGTGACATTCAAAATTGAACAGCCCCATGAACAGATGGCGGTTGAAGGCCAGCCTCAGTGCCTCGCAGCCCTCCAGCCAGGCTCGCTGTGCTTCGGAACTGCCGTCCAGCCACTGGATGGCATCGGTACGCAGCCTGCGACGGATATCATGGTTCAGGCCCCGGCCGGTTCCCGCCGCATCAAAAGCGGCCCGGCGCGCCTGTGCATCCTCGCGCAGTGCGAGCATGAGCGACGCGGGCAGGACTTCTTCTCCCACATACCATCCCCTCTCGGCAATGGCGTCAATGATGGCATCCGGCACGGTGCCGAACACCGGCAAGGCCGATTCCAGATCCACGTCAGTCATTGTTTTTCACTCCCAAAAGTAGCCCAGGGTCAGGGTGGTCAACGGTCGCGCTTCATCCCCGCCGACCGTGCGACTCCATGACAGATCCAGATTCCAGTGTTCACCGGGATAGAGCGTGACACCGGCGGTGATGTAACCGGTATCCGGCGTCGACTCGAAGGCGCTCTCCGTCCGGCCGGCCCGGATTCGTTTCAGCGACAGGCGGCGAAACCCCTCCGTGGTACCTTCAGACTGTTCGCTCAACCCCATTGACCAGCCTGCGCCCAACCAGGGCGAGAGCGCCCAGGATTCACCATAAAAATAAGTACCCGCTGTCAGATCCAGGTCCAGCGTCCAGTCCTCGAAGCGGGCTGTTTCCCGACCCGCCATGAGCGGAATCCGGCCGAGCACTGGGTGCTCGCGCCAGACGGCTGCCTGGCGCGTGGTATCGGATTCACTGTGTGCCAGCGAAAGGCTGCCTTCCAGAAACTGATCCTGATGCTGCCAGTTGCGCGATATCCGGATGCGCAGGTTCTGTTCATCCCGGGTCTGATCAAGCCGGGCGTGATCCTGTCCCTGTTGCCAGGTACGGGAGACTGATTCGTCCAGTTGGCCGAAAGAGATGCCCAGCCCCCATGGATCCGCTCGGTAGGACCAGGCCACAGACCATTCATCGGTACCGCCTTCGCCCTGGCTGAAGGTCAGGGACAGGCTGTTGTCCGGGGTTACCTCAAGGCTCAGACCGCCTCCATGGCTATCCTGATCCAGAGGGGGAAAAGGCGGGGCATCATCCAGTGCGTCCGCACGGTTGGCCTGCACCCAGACATCATGGGCCTTCGCCTGCGCCAACAGGAACAGGCACAGCAGCAGGGCCATTGTGGCGCGGGCAGTCTGTTTCAATTCCACTCCTCTGAGCAACAAGATCAAACGTCTGAATGGCGGCTCATATTATAGGCAGTCCGTGTGGCGTGCGAACGCTTTTATGCACTTTTGAGTACGCTGATGCTGTCACTTCGGCATCTACGCACAAGAAACGGGTGGTCTTGGTTGAGGCGTGTCGTTATAGTGAATTTTCCTCGGGAGTCAGGGAAACAGTGAATGTCTGCAGGAACCTTCGCTCAACTGGTGTTGCTGGCAGCCATCTGGGGGGCCTCCTTTCTGTTCATGCGGATCAGTGCGCCGGTGCTGGGGGCGGCCTGGCTGGCTGACCTGCGGGTGGGCCTGGCGGCGCTGTTCCTGTTTGTCGTGGCCCGGTTTCTGAAACGTCCGCTGCATTTCTGGCAGCACCGGCGGCACTTTGCCATTCTCGGTGTCATCAATTCCGCCCTGCCCTTCCTGTTGTACAACTACGCGGCACAGACCCTGTCGGCCTCAGTGCTGAGTATCGTCAATGCCACCGCGCCCATCTGGGGTGCGCTGGTGGTGGCAGCCTGGACCCGGCAGCGCATTGAGGCCCGTGTGCTGGCCGGCATGGTGCTGGGTATCGGCGGTGTTGCGGTACTGGTGGGGCTGTCCGGGCTGCCTTCCGGCAGTCAGGGTCTCCGGGCCCTTGCGGCGGCCGTGGCCGCACCACTCTGCTACGGGATCGCATCCTGCTATGCCCGTGAAGCGCCTCAGGTTCCGGCCTTCAACAATGCACACGGCAGCATGTGGATGGCCACGTTCGCGCTGCTGCCCCTGTTGCCCCTGAATCCTCCCGGAGCCTTGCCGACCCCGGAAGTCATGGCCGCTATCCTGGCTCTGGGCATTCTTTGCAGCGGCGTGGCCTACCTGATGTATTTCCGCCTGATTGCCATTGCCGGGCCCACCTCGGCCCTGACCGTCACCTTTCTGATCCCGCTGTTCGGCGTGCTCTGGGGGCACAGTTTCCTGAATGAACCTGTGGGCATGAACACCGCCCTCGGCGGGGCACTGGTGGTCGCCGGCACCATGCTGGTGACCGGCTTTTCCCCTCGCGTCCTGTTACGCCGGGCGGCACAGACCTGATTACTTGTGCTCGGTCACGCGGCGGCCGGGCAGGTACTCCACCCCGCTGTGACGGACAGGCTGGGGATACAGCGCCATCACTTCCATGATCTCTGCCGGGATGTCGGTGGAGACATTCAGGCCCAGGTCCTTGGCCATCTGTGCGTTGATGGGGAAGTCATGGGTCCAGATCCCTTCGGACAGCTTGCGTGCCAGCTCATCCGCCTGACTGTCATCCATGCGGCCGGAGACCAGCTCCCGCACAACAGCCCTGACCTGGTCAATGGCCATGCGGGCCTGATCGGCCATGATCAGCGTCTGGTCGTCCACCTTTTCCACCGGCTTGCGCTCGATGGCACGCAGAATGGAAGCCGCCGGTGCCTGTCCGAGTTGCGGATCCACCGGTCCGAGCACAGCATGTTCGGCCATGATGATTTCATCGGCTGCCAGTGAAATCAGTGTGCCGCCGGACATGGCGTAATGGGGCACGATGACCCGCACCGGTGCAGGATGCTTTTTCAGCGCCCGCGCGATCTGAACTGAAGCCAGAACCAGACCGCCCGGCGTGTGGAGGACCAGGTCAATGGGAACGTCCTTGTCCGTCAGGTGGATGGCACGGAGGATTTCTTCCGAATCCTGCACGTCAATGAAACGCATGAGCGGGAAACCCAGCAGGCTCATGGTCTCCTGCCGGTGCACCATCATGATGACGCGGCTCTTGCGTTCCTTTTCCAGCCGGGCGATGGCCCGGACCCGGGCCGCTTCCAGCATGCGCTGTCGCATCACCGGCTGAAGTGCAGAAAGAATGAAGAACAGCCAGAAAAGTTGGGTGATGTCCATGTGAATCTCCTGTTGTCAGAAAAGGGTTCGCCAGCTGGCCTGATCACGGTAGAAGCGCAGGTTGCGCAAGGGGTCGAGGAACAGGCGGTACAGTACCATGCCGGCAATGAATCCGCCCACATGTGCCCACCACGCCACACCGCCCATGTTCTGCGGCATGAAGAGACTGGCCGTGCCCGGCAGCAGTTGCATGCCAAACCAGACCAGGAGGTAGAGCGTTGCGGGTATGGTGAAGAAAAACGGAAAAATCAGCACCGGCACCATGACAATGATCTGCGAGTGACGGAACATTAGGAAGTAGGCACCCAGCACGCCGGAGATGGCACCTGATGCCCCCACTGTGGGAATGCGGGCATCCAGGTTCAGCAGGGTGTGCAGCACAGCCGCCGCCAGACCACACAGAATGTAGAAGGCGAGATAGCGCCACGGCCCCATGCGGTCTTCCACGTTGTCTCCGAAAATCCACAGGGTCCACATGTTGCCAATCAGATGCATCCAGCTGCCGTGCAGGAACATGCTGGTGAGGAATGGCCAGTAGTCACCCAGCGGCAGGCCGGCCCAGATCGCCCATTCCGGCTGACTGTATCGTGCCGGGACCAATCCGAACATGTAGATGAAACGCTCCTGGAGTTCCGGCGGCAGGGACACCTGAAACAGGAAAATGGCGCTGTTGAGGCCGATCAGAAGCCAGGTCATCCAGGGCACATAGCGGCTGGGAATGGTGTCACGGATGGGGAACATCTTTTCTTTCCTGTGTGTCTGGATTTGTGCCGGCGACCTCTTCAGGTTCCCCGGGGCTCACTTTGCGCTCTTCCGCATCGGCATCCGGCTCGGGAATGGCTTTCAGTGCATCATCCAGAGCCTGCAGGCGCGCCTCGATCTGTTTCTTCGTCGTCTTGTCTGGCGCTTCATTTAACTGGGTCTTCAGCTGATCAATTTCAACCAGTATCTGCTTGCGCTGTGCGTAAGCGGTCGCAGCCGTTTCTGCCTTGTCAAAGGCGACATCCTCCACACGTTTCTTTTCTTCCTGCCTGCCAGAGCGCCGCCAGTCCGCCTTGGGAATCACCGGCACGTCAGGGTCAAGCACCCGCTGGTTCATGAAGTTGGGAGACACGATCTCCACGCCTGCACCGTGCAGACTGTCCAGCACGCTGCTGCTGAGCTTCGAGCGCGCCGAGACCAGGCTACTGACCTCCGTCAGCAATCCGCTGACCCGGTAGGCCACACTGAAGTCTCCGAGGTTGTCGATAATGACAAAGGCCTCATCCAGCCCGGCGTTACGGGCGGCATCCAGCATCAGTTTCTCCACCGTCGCGTGATGGACATCATAGCCCAGTGTGACGGTACAGCTGATCAGGGTTCCCGATTTGCGGATCACGGATACCGGGTTCTGGATAAACACGGCATTGGGAATGGAGACAAACTCCCGCGATTCAGTCTGGATACCCGTATCCAGAAGGCCCCGGTCATAGACCCTGCCGAAAAACCCCTGTACGCGGATAAAATCCCCGATGGTGAACGGCCGGGTGACCCGCAGCATGATACCTGCCATAAGGTTGGCAAAAATGGTGGTGGAAGAGAACGCAAAGGCACCCGAGAGCAGCAAGCCCATGAATCCCAGCACCTGCCCCTTGAGTCCCTCGGGAATGGGCATGGCCAGCACCACGGCGGCAATGGCCGTGACCGTGAGGCCAAACATGATAAGCTGCCGGGCAAAGCGCTTTTCACTGCTGAGGTTTTCATGACGACCCAGCAGGATCCAGTGAGTGCCGGCCAGTATGCTGACGGAAATCAGCAGCGTCACAGCCAGCGGCCACCAGGCGCGCGTCGCCGCAACCAACTGAAAGACCAGATCCATATCTTCCCCTTGAGCCCACACCAGACCTCATTCTACAGAGGTAAGTCAGCAAGTCCACGAAACAGGCACCAGAATGGTACAGTTTTATCACTTGTGGTGAAATCTGAGCTACACTTGACGAACAACCGGTTGCAATCGATGCCCCCAAGGCCCCCTGATCATGAAACCTGAGAATCTGGCTGACCTGCTGGCCGAACAGCAGGCCATCATCGAGAAAATAGCCCAGGGCGCGCCCCTGCAGGAGACGCTTGAGTCAGTCTGTCTGTTTGTGGAAGCCATGCTGGCCCGCGACGATGCCCGCTGTTCGGTACTCCTGCTGGAGGGGGATACCCTTCGCCATGGCGCCGCCCCCTCGCTGCCGCCGGCATACTGTGCGGCTGTCGATGGTGTGGCCATCGGCCCGAAAGCCGGTTCGTGCGGAACGGCAGCCTGCCGCGGGGAGCAGGTGATTGTCTCGGACATTGCCACCGATCCGCTGTGGACGGAGTTCAGGGATCTGGCGCTTCCTCACGGACTCAAGGCATGCTGGTCCACCCCCATACGGGGGCAGGATGACGCCATTCTGGGCACCTTTGCCATCTATTATCCGACACCCAAGGCCCCCGAGCCCTGGCATCTGGAGCTGATCAGCCGGTTTACTCACCTCTGCGCCATTGTCATCGAGCGCCACCGGACACGCCAGCGGGAACAGGCGCTGGTGGCCGAGCTCCGGGCCACCAACGAACAATTGCGCGCCTTCACGCGACTGATACCCGATCTGGGGTTCATCATCGATGATCAGGGCCGCTACGAGGCGGTGTATGGAGCCCGGGACGAGCTGCTGTTCCAGCCCCGGGACAGTCTGATCGGCCGAACCGTGGAAGAGGTCCTGCCTCCGGAAGCCGCCGCACAGGTCATGGCGGTGATCCGCAATACCCTGGAAACGGGTGAGCAGCAGACGATTGAATATCAGCTCCCCCTGGCCCAGGGCTCACGAATCTTTGAAGGCCGGACGGCACCGGTCGACCACTATGACCCGGCCCGCCCGGAGCGGCGTCACGTGCTGTGGATGGCCCGTGATGTGACCGAGCGCCATCTGGCCGAAGAAAAGATCCGCCATCTGGCCTACTATGATCCGCTGACCCTCCTGCCCAACCGGCGCATGCTGACCGATCGCCTGGAGGAGCTGCTGGAGCTCAGCCTGCGCCATGATGAAGTGGGCGCACTGCTCTATCTCGACCTGGATCACTTCAAGCGCATCAATGACGTGCTGGGGCACAGTATCGGTGATCGCCTGCTGCAGCAGGTTGCGGACCGGCTCAGGCGCCTGATGCGCGCATCGGATCTGGTGGCGCGGATCGGCGGCGACGAGTTTGTCATTGTGCTGGATCACAGCCGGGATCAGACACTGGAAATGGCAGAACACGCGGCCGAAGCGGCCAGACGGATTCTGGACGAACTCATACGACCGTTCTCACTTTCCGGTACGGAGTACCGCATTGGTGCCAGCATCGGTATCAGCATGATCGATGCAAAGAGTGCCAGTATTGATGCCCTGCTCCGGCAGGCCGATATTGCCATGTACCATGCCAAATCCAGCGGACGCAACCGGTTTGCCTTCTATGATCCTCAGCTTCAGGAAGCGGTTGATCACTATCTGCGGACGGAAGAAGCGTTGCAGCAGGCACTGGAGGCGGGCATTCTGACAGCCTGGTTTCAGCCCCAGGTGGATGCGCAGGGACGGATCACGGGCGCAGAGGCGCTGGTGCGCTGGCCCCATCCGGAGCGGGGCATGATTCCGCCGGATCAGTTCCTGCCCGTGGCCGAGCAGACCGGGCTGATTCACCCGTTGCAAAAAGTGGTGATGCGACACGCGTGCGATCTGGTCCGAGCACTGGAAGCCTTGGGGCGCCTCCCCTCAGCGTTCCGTGTTGCCGTGAATATCAGCCCCAGTCTGTTCCACGCCAATCCCCTTGCCAGCACACTGGACATCGTGACCTCAGCGGGCCTGAGCCCGCGACGCTTCACATTGGAACTGACGGAGCATCTGCTGATGGACACCTCGGCGGAAGTCCGGATGGTACTGGAGCAGCTGCGTTGCGCCGGCTTCCGTCTCTCCATTGATGACTTCGGAACCGGTTACTCCTCGCTGGCCTATCTGAAGAACTTACCGGTGGATGAAATCAAGATCGACCGGGGTTTCGTGGAAAGCCTGACAGAACGCACCCCGACCTCGCCCATCATTGAAGCCATCGTGGCGCTGGCGCGAAGTTTCGGATTTCATCTGGTGGCGGAAGGCGTGGAAACCCGGCAGCAATCTGAAGCCCTGATCAGCCAGGGGGTGGGCCACCTGCAGGGTTACTACTACGGCCGACCGATGCCAGCGGAGGCTTTCCTGGAAGTGTGGCAGGCACAGGTCGCCCAAAGCCCTTCAGGCTAGGGCACTTTCAACGCGCCCGTTCAAACGCTTCCAGGGCCTGCAACCGGGCCTGCTTGTGATCCACCATGGGTGCCGGATAATCCAGTCGCATGTTCCGCTTTTCTGCCCAGAGCAGCGGGGTATGAGCATATTTTCCGGGGACACCGGCCAGCTCGGGCACCCAGCGGCGCACATATTCCCCCTCGGGGTCATAACGCATGCCCTGAGTGACCGGATTGAAGACCCGGAAATAGGGCTGTGCGTCCGTGCCGGTGGATGCGGCCCACTGCCAGCCACCGTTGTTGGCGGCAAAATCACCGTCCACCAGATGTCGCATGAAAAACCGTTCGCCCGCCTGCCAGTGGATGAGCAGGTCCTTGGTCAGGAAACTGGCCACAATCATGCGCACACGATTGTGCATCCAGCCAGTCGCCCGCAGCTGACGCATGCCCGCGTCCACAATGGGAAAGCCGGTGCGCCCTTCGGCCCAGCGCGAAAAGGCCGCTTCATCCTGCCGCCACGCCACACGCCGGGTCCAGACCTGAAAGGGCTGCCCCCGGACCAGTGCCGGCCAGGCCACGATGAGATGCTGATAGAAGTCCCGCCATCCCAGTTCATTGATCCAGGCAAAGGCCGGCGATTGCGGGTTGACGAGCCCATCCGGAAAGACTTCCAGCGCGGCTGTCAGGCACTGGCGGGCCGACAGCGCGCCGATGGAGAGCCAGGGAGAAAGCTGGCTCGTGCTGTCCAGATCCGGCCGGTCACGCTCCACGGCATAACGTGCCAGACGGTTGTTTGCAAAGGTTTCCAGCGCCGTCAGCAACGCATCATCGTCCACCGGACGGTCCGGCACGGGCGTGTCACCGCTGGCCCAGTCCGGCAGGTTCAGCGGATCCAGCGAGACGGGCGGGCCGACAGGCGCCGGAGCCGGCAGCACCGCCAGGGTCTGGCCGGACAGCACCTGCAGCCAGGCACGCCGGAACGCTGTATACACCTTGTAGGGCTCGCCGCTCTGATTCCGGACCGTGCCCGGTGTCACCAGTGTGCGCTCATGCAGCCTCAGAAACGGAATGTCCAGCCGCTGCTGCACCGCATCGTCACGCTGACACTCATCCCATTCATATTCGTGATGCGCCCAGAGCGTATGGATATGGTGTGCCCGGCACCAGGCTTCCAGCGCCGCAGGGACCTCCGCAAACCGGGCCACGGTAAGTACATCCAGCACGATGCCCAAGTCAGCCAGCCTGTTCCGCAATGCCAGGAGGCGCCGGCCCAGCACACGCAGCCAGGCCGGTCCCCGGTCATGAGCATCCCAGGTCTCCGGCGTCGCCACAAAGACCGCTCTAACCGGCAGCCCATGACGCACGGCCTCCTGAACGGCTGCGGTCAGGGCCGGATGATCGAGCACCCGCAGGTCCCGGCGGAACCAGACACCGATCATGTCACGGACTCCGTTCTCGATGCCAGCCAGAACACCAGTGCTCCCAGCGGAATGACCTGTCTGCCACCTTTGTGCAACTGACGGATAAACACCAGTACATCTTCCCTGAGTGGCTGGTGCCCGACCATGTACAAGGGCAGCCGATCCTGTGCACACAGAGCACTTAGGGTTTCCGCATCCGGTTGCGGGAGCGGCATCAGGTGCACCCGGGTACCACGGAGGTATTCGCCCAGCGCCGTCCACCAGGCCAGGGATTCAGCCTGCCAGTCCAGTGCCAGGACACGGCATTCCGGTGCATTGCGGGGCAGCGGCTTGCGCATGAGCGGCGCGCAGCAGCGAATCACGATCAGACGCCACAGCGCCATGGCCAGATCCCGCTGCGGAGACGGCATGGCGGCCAGCTCGAATTCGAGCGGTGTCACAATCTGATCCAGCAGCGTCTGATGGGGGTACGCCTTCATGGTCTGCTCCAGCAGTCGCTGTGCCCGCTCCTCATCCTGCGCGTCCAGCGCACTCAGAATGTCGTGCATTTCGGGCAGGGGCTCGCTGTAATCCTCAGGTTGAGCCTGAGCGTCCAGCAACGGTCTGACCTTGCTGATGGCCACCCCCTGATTGAGCCAGGCGACAATGGTGCGGATCCGCTGCACATCTTCCGGTGTGTAGAGCCGGTGCCCCTGTTCATTGCGCTCGGGCTTGAGCAAGCCGTACCGGCGCTCCCAGGCCCGGAGCGTGACGCCCAGCACCCCGGTCAGTTCGCTGACATGCTTGATACTGTAGCGTGTCTTGCTGTCTTCGTTCATGTCAGAGCGCCACACGCAATTTCAGGTCCGCGGGGTACGGGTTCAGGTAGTGCTGGTCTTCCAGATAGGGCTGAGGATGCCGGACCATCAGGTGACGCAGCACGGACAGCACGGCCATCAGAGGGGCCTCCCCCTCCCGGTAGGCGTGGATGAGCCGCGTCAGCTCGGCTTTTTCCTCCGGGCTCAGCAACTGCTTGAAGTAACCCTGCAGGTGCATGAGCACGTTGGCATGCTGGCGACGCGTGACCACCGTCTTGAGCGCATCCATGAACTGCTGGCGATAGGTGCGCCAGAATTCGGGCCCGGCCTGCGTTCCCACACTGGCGATGAGCTGTCCGAGCCGGGAGGCTTCCTGCTGGCTGGCCGCCATCAACGTGTACTTGTAGCGGGTATGGAACCGGACATAGGCGTCCGCCGGGGCATCCTCGGGCAAGGCCCGATAGAAGTCATGGAGAGCGAACACCCGCATGACAAAGTTTTCCCGCAAAGCCAGATCCTGCAGTCGTCCGTTTTCTTCTACCGGCAGCCAGGGCATGGCTTCCATGAGGCGTGCCGTCCAGAGCCCCACCCCCCGTTTCTCGCCCTGAGGATTTCCGTGACTGAACACCGGAATGCGCTCCATGCCGCAGGACGGACTCTTGGCACAGACCACATAACCGCACAAGTGTTTCAGCGAAGGCAGCTTTTCATCTGCAAAGGCATGCATCTTGTCAGTGACATCCAGACCAGCGTCCTGGGAGCCCTGGACGCGGATCTGCCCGTCCACTTCCACCAGACGGATCGTCGGACGAGGAATACCGAGGCCAATGGCCACTTCCGGACAGATGGGCACATAGGTCCACCAGCGGGAGAGTTCGTCGGTCACAAAGCGGTGGCGCTTGTGCCCGCCATCATAACGGACTTCCTCACCCAGAACACAGGCACTGACACCGACAGGAATCATACGATTTACCTTGTACAAATTGATTTCATGTACACCTTAGCACCTCACACGCCATTATACAATTTAATCTCTTGTACAATGTCAAGACTACTGGAGATGCGCCTGCCCAAGGCGCCCGAAGGAATGACATAAAGGGATCGAAGGTACGCAGAGGTCCTGTGTCGGTGCCGGACCATCAGACCCGGCACAACGACAGACTCTGACAGCATGAAGGAGAACCCGGGGAACGGGAAACAGACAGGAGCCCCCTCATCCCGCAACGTATTCCGGATCAGAGGAGGGGGTCAGGCGTTGCGCCCGTCAATGACAGCACTTGGCAGCCGTACAGTCCTCTTCCTCGTCCAGACAGACGGCAGGTATGCGCACCATCCGCCGGACCCGGGGACGAGCCTTGTGCAGAAGCACGGCATAGCCTGTACCCAGCAGGGCCGCCATGGCCACCAGCCAGCCAACGGATTCCAGGGGCGATGCGGCCAGCCGGGACACCTGATAAACGCCCACGGCAACCGCATACGCCGTCACGAACGTCCAGACTGCGGCAAAGCCGGCCCAGAACCGACCCTGCTCCCGGGCGATGGCACCCAGCGTGGCAAGACAGGGCGTGTAAAGCAGCACGAACACCATGTAGGCCAGCGCACCGGCGGTGCCGGCAAAAGCCAGTTTGAGCTGGCCGAACGCCGCATCGGATACGCCGGCGGCATGCACCGCCGACTCGGCATCTCCCACGGCGGCCAGCCCGAGGGGATCCGTCAGCACATCCTGAAGACCTGCGAGGTTGGCCGGCACGGAATCCATAGCACCCGCCACCCGCGCCGAGATGGCGGCGAGTGTCGGCGGTTCCGCCAGATCCTGATCACCCTGCCGGGCACGGTACAACGTGTCCAGGGTGCCCACAACGACCTCCTTGGCAAAAACCCCGCTGAACATGCCCACCGTCGCCGGCCAGTTGTCGTGCTCGATCCCCATGGGCGCAAATACGGGCGTCAGCAGCCGCCCCGCACCCGCCAGCAGGGACTCATCCACCTTCACCTGCCCGATGCGGCCATCCGTTCCCACCGATGCCAGCAGGTTGAGCACGACCACGGCAGCGATAATGGCCTTGCCCGCCCGAACCACAAAGCCATGCAGACGATGCCAGGTCGTGGAGAGCAGATAGCGAAGACCCGGGAGATGGTAGCGGGGCAACTCCATGATGAAAGGCGTGGTCTCTCCGGTAAACAGATAGCGACGCAGCAGGAATCCCGTCGCCACGGCCAGCGCAATGCCCAGCAGGTAAAGACCGAACACCACGTTCTGCCCGCCGTGGGGAAAGAAAGCCGCAACGAAGAGTGCATAGACGGTCAGCCGTGCACCACAGGACATGAATGGCGCCATCAGCGTCGTGAGCAGCCGGTCCGGTGCCGTGTCCAGCGTCCGCGCTGCCATGACCGACGGCACGTTGCATCCGAACCCGACAATCAATGGTACAAAAGCCTTGCCAG
Organism: Thermohahella caldifontis; assembly: GCF_041153465.1. Lineage (NCBI taxonomy): Bacteria > Pseudomonadati > Pseudomonadota > Gammaproteobacteria > Oceanospirillales > Hahellaceae > Thermohahella > Thermohahella caldifontis. The sequence goes on along the minus strand of NZ_CP154858.1, from coordinate 3,252,526 downwards.
GCAGCCCCAGCGCCCGCATGCCCCGGTCCACCACAAAGGCGGCACGCGCCATGTAACCGGAACCTTCCATGAAACTCAGGAAGAAGAACAGGCAGGCAATGACCGGGATGAAACTGGCAACCAGCTGGATGCCGCTGCCGACTCCCCCGGCCAGCAGTGTGGTCACCCAGCCGGGCGCGCCGATGCTGTTCATGGCCCAGGTGACGCCATCCACAAAGATGGCCCCCGCCACACCGTCAAAGAAATCGATGAAGGCACTGCCCACGTTGATGGCAACCATGAACAGCAGGTACATCATGCCCAGAAAGACCGGAATGCCGAGCAGCCGGTTGAGCACGATGCGGTCCACCCAGCCGGTGACATCGGTACGCATGCCCTGCGCCTGGTGCACGGCGCCGGCACAGAGCTGGCTAATCCAGGCAAAGCGGGCCTGCAGCTCACCTTCGCATCCCGCCTCACCACCCCAGGGCCGGCCCGATGCGGGTTGAACGGGATGCTGCAGCACCTCCAGCAAGGGTTGCAGGCCGTGCCTGCGCTTGGCGACAGCCGGCACCACGGGGCACCCCAGTTCCCGGGAAAGCAGCTCAACATCCACGTCCAGCCCATCCGCCCGCAGTACATCCATCATGTTCAGCACCACGATGACCGGCCGCCCCGTTTCCAGCAGCTGAGTGGTGAGCAGAAGCCCGCGTTCGAGCGTGGTGGCATCCACCACATTGACGAGAATATCGGCCTCGCCGGAGTGAACGTATTCGCTGGCGATCCACTCGTCCACGGACGCCTCTTCCGGCGCATGGAGTGCATAGGTGCCGGGCAGATCCACCACGCGCCAGGTGGTCCCGTCATGGGTGAAGGCGCCCGTCTTCTTCTCCACGGTCACCCCCGGCCAGTTGCCCACCCGCTGGCGGGCACCCGTCAGCGCATTGAACACGGTCGTCTTGCCACAGTTGGGGTTGCCCACGAGGGCCAGGGTTTTCTCAGCCATCGACGGCCTCCACCACCAGTTTTTTCAGATCCTCTCCGCGCAGGGAAAACAGCGCCCCACGCACCCGCACGACCCAGGGATCTCCCAGCGGCGCACAGCGCACCAGCTCAAGCGTGGTACCCGGCAACAGCCCCAGTGTCTGCATGCGCTTGCCCAGCGCCGGCGGCAGACCGGCCATGTGGATCACGCGCCAGCGGGTACGGGGTTTGAGCCGGATGGTTGAGGTCATGGCGTGTCCTGATGATCAGGGTGTGAGAATGATACGATCTGCAACCATTATATCGAATCATTCTCATTTGGATTTGATCCAGGACAAGAGATTCGGTTAGTCTCGCTGGTCAGTCCACCTCGAATAACCGCCTCCCCGGCAAGTAAAACAGATTGTGACTCAAGGCGTAGATGAGCTCAGCGATGGCATGGTCTCTGGCATCATCCGGATCCTGACCCAGGCGCTGGCATCTCAACTGTGTCAACAGCGCCCTGACGGGCTCCGGTGAGTCAGCGGACGTCGCAGTTTTCACAACTTCCGGGACATATCGGGTGAATTCGTCCCGCACCCAGGTACTGTGGGCAAGATTGAGCGGATCCCAGAGATAGAACAGGATCTCGTCCACGCGCGTGTGAAGTTCTTCCTCCCATGAGGCCATCTCGGCATGAGTTTCAGTGTCGGGTTCGGTTTCAGGTGTCATCTCGCTTTACCTCAATAAACTTGTCCGGTTTGAATTGCCGCTCACCGTCCCACCGGTATGCCACCAGCCGTCCACCCGGCTTGGCCACACTCCAGTCCAGACAGGCCACATTGGCTGCCAGCGGGGCAGGTGTCCCTTCCATCCAGTAGTGGCCAAAGCAGACTGGCGGTGCCTGATGACCATATTCAATGAGATGCTCCACCCCAAGGGGTTCGTCCGGTATGTGTGTCGCGACACTCTCCGGCCCCATAAAGGCTGACCGATAGGTCGTCGCACCGGCATCCCACCATCTGATGCGAATACAGTTTCGCTCATGACCATCCTTGTCATGGAAAATCTGCCCCGCCGGCAAACGAACTTCCTTGCCCTTGAGCAAGGTCTCCAGCGCCTCGTAAACGGGTGTGCCTTCGGCAAACAAGGCAGGCAAGCATTCGCTCACAATTTGGTTGTGCCTGTTCAGGCAGGGCTTGAGGACCTCCTGTGCCCGTTCGTCCCAGCAGGCATGCACCACTCTGAGTCCCCCCAGATCAAGCCACAGGGGCAGCGTCAGGAACCAGTCGATCCACTCACGTCGTTCGGCTTCATCAGGAACGGCATCCAGAAAGGCCCGATGCTGGTGCGTATTTTTCTCCGAATGTGGTCTCAACCACTCGCCCGGCTGCTCCGGCCGGGGCGTGGCATAGCCGATGGCATTCAATTCGTGATTCCCCATGACCGCCAGGGCCTGGCCCGCGTCGACCATGCGGCGGACGGTGTTCAAAACCTGCTTCTGTTCGGGGCCGCGATCAATGAAGTCACCCAGAAAAATGGCCTTGCGCCGGGCGTGTTGGTACACCCCCTCTTGCTGACGATATCCAAGCGTTTCCAGCAACCGGACCAGCGGTGCATAGTGCCCGTGTATGTCACCGATAATGTCATAATGCAGATTCGTCATGTCGCTTTTCATTTTGCTGTTCATTTGGCCTGCCCTGTTTCCTGTCCCAGTATCTGTCTCGCCTGCCGGTGAATTGCATCACGCCAGGTCCGGGGTTCCAGCACATCAATTTCCGCCCCCATGCTCTGAAGCCACCATTGGGTCTGCCGATCATCCGGTACCCGGGCCTCCAGCTGATACCACCCCTCAGCGTCCGGCTCGGAAGAGAGTACCTGCGAGTCGCTCAGAGGCGTTTCCCTGAGCAACCAGGCAACGGCAGGCCGGACACGTGCGCACAGCACCACCGGATCCGGGCTCATGGGGTAGCCGAAAGCCCCGCGATGGACATAATCCCTCAGACGAAAGTCCGGGCAGACACGCCCAGGCTGCTCGCTCACACACGCACTTTGTATACGGTGCAATGCGAACTGGCGAACATCCACATAGTCTTCTGCCATGGCCAGTAAATACGTGACCCTGTAACGAACCACGATACCCTGCGGGTGCAACGTGAGATCGTGCATTTCCGACTTGCTGCGACTGAGATAACGCACCTCCAGCGCCCGCCCGGAAATCAAGGCATCCGTGACAGCTTGCCAGACGTGTTCGTCACACTCGGCAGGCAGCAGAACATTGCCCTCGGGCACGGCCATCACCTTCTCCGACCAGTTGGCCAGACGGTTTCCTTCCAATGCCTCAAGGTGCCGGCGTGCAGACTCGAATTCGTGTTGAAGCTGCTGAAGTGCCGCATGGGGCAGCAGCTGCTTCAGGTACTGCTCGGCCAGCACCAGAGTCAGCGCCTTCGGAGTGTCCAGCGCCGGCAGGTTGCTTTTGAAGTCCCGGTCAAAGGACCATTTGTAGGGCTTCTGAGCATCGTCACAGATCAGTGGAAACATGCCCGAGAGCTTGTCCAGATCTCGCTGGAGCATGCGCATGCTGACCTGAAAACCCTGTCCGCTCAGTGCCTGCATCAGGGAGCGGGTATCACGGCTGCCCGGATAACGAGGGATCAGTTGCAGCAGGGAAAGATAACGAAAAATCGTCTCCTGATTCGCGCTCATTCACACTCCCTGTTTTTTTCTGTCATGTCAGTCCGAGCATCATACCAAAGGCCGCCACGAGAAATCAGGGTTGAAAGGGTAAGGGATGAGTGCGTCACGGTATGACGCACCCTTGCGTTAATCTGAACCTGCGGTGAGGCTGTCGATTCAATCAGCGGGCATTTCAATCACAAACCGGAGGTACATGATGGATCACACACCTGTGTTGAATGACTTTTTCCACTGGATCCCGCCCCATGACCGTCCGACCCGCTTCGGTCCGCCCGCGCCCAACCGCCCCGTTGAACATCGACGCCCACTGCTCTGGATTACCCGCAAGGATTGCGGTCTCTACCTGGTCAACGATACCGGAGAAATGCTGGAGTGGGTGATTGCCTCACCCGGGGGATTTACCACCATTGATGACACGCCGATCACACTGAATCAGGGATGCCACATTCCCGACGGGGACAGCACCACTGCCGGGAAAGATACGAGCGCGACGGAAGGTTGCCGGAGCTATCGGAATGTCGCGCCTCGTGCTGCCGTGCTGCTGGACACCTACGACTTCATTCTGGATTCGGACTACATGCTGACCGTCACCGTACGGGTCAAATCCCCATCCTTGGGTCTGCTGGAGTTCACGCCGGTGCCTGAACGCGGTGGTCTTGCCGAAACGGTTCTTCTCTGGGAGAACGGTGACCACGACAGGTCCTGTGAAATCAAGCGCCTGAAGCAGTCGCCATAGGTCCGGTTCTCTGCGCGAACCGTCACGTTCCGGGGGCTTTCATGCTCCCGGGACGTCCTCAGGCACACGCACCCGGCCCTCCATCAGCACACGGGCGCTGCGGCTCATGATGGCCTTGCGCACCACCCACTGACCGTTCACTGCTTCGGCCTCCGCGCCCACGCGGAGTGTCCCGGACGGATGCCCGAAAGTGATGCTGTCGCGCTCGCCCCCGCCGGCCGCTTCGTTCACCAGCGTGCCGGGAATGACGCCCGCTACTGCTATGGCCACGGCAGCGGTTCCCATCATGGCGTGGTGGAGCTTGCCCATGGACAGGGCCCGCACGTTCAGGTCAATGCTGCCAGCCCCGATCACCTTGCCGCTTGAGGCCGTATAGGTGACCGGCGGCGCCACAAAGGCGATCTTGGGCGTGTGTTGCCGGCCGGCGGCCTCGGACAGATCGCGGATCAGGCCCATCTTCAGGGCACCGTACGCGCGCAGGGTTTCAAAGCGCGCCAGGGCTTGCGCATCATTGTTGATATCCGGCTGCAGTTCGGTACCCGTGTAGCCGATATCGGCGGCCCGCACGAAAACCGTGGGGATGCCGGCATTGATGAGTGTCGCTTCCAGCGTCCCGAATCCGGGGACGTCCAGCGTATCCACCAGATTACCCGTCGGGAACAGGGCGCCTTCACCCTCCGCCGGATCCATGAAGGCCACCTGCACTTCTGCCGCCGGAAAGGTCACGCCATCAAGCTCGAAATCCCCGGTCTCCAGTACCTCGCCATCCCGGACCGGCACGGTCACCAGAATGGTCTTGCCGATGTTGGCCTGCCAGACCCGCACAGTCACGCTCCCGTTATCCGGGATCCGCTCCCGGGGGATGAAGCCGGCGTGGATGGCAAAGGCGCCGACGGCCGCGGTCAGGTTGCCGCAGTTGCCGCTCCAGTCAATGGCAGGCTGATCAATGCTGACCTGGCCGAACAGGTAATCCACATCGTGCCCGGGGCGTGTCGCGGTATCCAGAATGACCACCTTGCTGGTGCTGGAGGTGGCTCCGCCCATGCCATCGGTGTGCTTGCCATAGGGATCAGGGCTGCCGATGACCCGCAGCAGCAGCGCATCCCGAACCGGGCCGGGCTCGCGGGCCGCCTCGGGCAGATCTTCACGGCGAAAGAACACCCCCTTGCTCGTGCCGCCACGCATGTACATGGCGGGAATGCGAATCTGTCCGCTCATGACTGCCCCTGCCCTTCCGCCGCGAGAAAATCATCAGCAAAGCGCTGCAGCACGCCGCCGGACTCGTAGATGCTCACTTCTTCCGCCGTGTCCAGACGGCACAGCACCGGCACTTCAAGGCTTTCCCCGTTGCGACGGCGGATGACCAGTGTCAGCGTGGTCCCCGGCGCCCGCTCCCCGACCACATCGAAGGTTTCCGTGCCGTCAATACCGTAGGTGTGACGGGTATCGCCGTTCATGAACTGCAGCGGCAGAACCCCCATTCCCACCAGGTTGGTCCGGTGAATGCGCTCGAAGCCTTCTGCGACAATGGCTTCCACGCCGGCCAGACGCACGCCCTTGGCGGCCCAGTCGCGGGAGGATCCCTGACCATAGTCGGCACCGGCAATGATGATCAGCGGCTGCTCCCGTTCCATGTAGATTTCAATGGCATCCCACATGCGCATGACCTTGCCTTCCGGCTCCAGCCGGGTCAGGGAGCCCTGGATCACCTCTCCCTTTTCATCCCTGACCATCTCGTTGAGCAGCTTGGGATTGGCGAAGGTGGCCCGCTGGGCGGTGAGATGATCACCCCGGTGGGTGGCGTAGGAATTGAAGTCCTCCTCCGGCAGGCCCATTTTGGCGAGGTATTCACCGGCTGCACTGTCCGGCAGGATGGCGTTGGACGGGGAAATGTGGTCCGTGGTGATGTTATCCCCGAAAATGGCCAGCGGCCGCATGCCGCGAAGCAGGCGTGGCTTCGCCAGGGCACCTTCCCAGTAAGGCGGCCGGCGGATGTAGGTGCTCATGGGACGCCAGTTGTAGAGCGGAGAGACGGTTTCACCCGCATCCGCTGCCGGCTTGAGCATCTCGTCATAGATCCTGATGAACTGCTCCGGTTTGACCGAGCGGGCGACGATGGCATCTATTTCCTCGTCGCTGGGCCAGATGTCCTTCAGGGTCACCGGGTTGCCGGCGCTGTCGTGACCCAGCACATCCTTTTCGATATCAAAATGAATGGTCCCGGCGATGGCGTAGGCCACCACCAGCGGAGGCGAGGCCAGAAAGGCCTGCCTGGCATACGGATGAATACGGCCGTCAAAGTTCCGGTTTCCGGAAAGCACGGCAACGGTGTACAGATCCCGTTCGATGATTTCCTGCTGAATCTTCGGGTCCAGCGCCCCGCTCATGCCGTTGCAGGTGGTACAGGCAAAGGCGACGATACCGAAGCCCAGTTGTTCCAGGCTCGGCAACAGGCCGGACTCTTTCAGATACAGTTCCACCGCCCTGGAGCCGGGTGCCAGGGAGGTCTTGACCCAGGGCTTGCGGATCAGCCCCTTTTCAACCGCATTGCGGGCCAGCAGGCCGGCGGCGACCACGTTGCGCGGGTTACTGGTGTTGGTGCAGCTGGTAATAGCCGCAATGATCACTGCGCCCTCCGGCATGCGCCCGTCTTCCGGCATTTCAACCGGTTTGGCGATGCCGCGCTCGGCCAGCTCGCGCACCGGTACCCGGCGATGGGGGTTGGAAGGGCCGGCCAGAGTACGTTCAACCGTGGACAGGTCAAAGGTCAGCACCCGGTCATACCGGGCATCCTTCAGACTGTCCGCCCAGAGGCCCGCTTCCTTCGCGTAGCGTTCCACCAGGGCGACCTGTTCCGGCTCGCGTCCGGTCAGTCGCAGGTAGTCCAGGGTATTGGCGTCAATGGCAAAGAGCGCCGCCGTGGCCCCGTATTCGGGCGTCATGTTGGAGATGGTGGCCCGGTCGCCCAGCGTCAGATGCCGCACCCCTTCGCCGAAGAACTCCAGATAGCTGGAGACTACCCGCGCCTTGCGCAGGAACTCGGTGAGAGAGAGCACAATATCCGTTGCCGTGATGCCGGGCGCCGGCTTGCCGGTCAGCTCCACGCCGACAATTTCCGGCAGCCGCATCCAGGATGCCCGTCCGAGCATGACGCTTTCCGCTTCCAGCCCCCCGACGCCGACGGCGATGACACCCAGGGCATCCACGTGCGGGGTGTGGCTGTCCGTTCCCACCAGGGTATCGGGGAAGGCCACACCATCGCGTACCTGGATCACCGGCGACAGGCGCTCCAGGTTGATCTGGTGCATGATGCCGTTCCCGGGAGGAATCACATCCACGTTGCGGAAGGCCTTCCGTGTCCAGTAGATGAAGTCGAAGCGATCCGCGTTGCGGCGTTCCTCCACCTCCCGGTTCTTGGCAAAGGCATCGGGGTCATGGCCGGCATATTCCACCGCCAGCGAATGGTCGACAATCAGCTGAGTGGGCACCACCGGATTGACCTTTGCCGGATCTCCTCCCCGTGCGGCAATGGCATCCCGCAGACCGGCCAGATCCACAAATGCCGTCTGTCCGAGAATGTCGTGGCAGACCACCCGGGCCGGATACCAGGGAAAATCACGCTCGCGCTTGCGCTCCACAATCTGCAGCAGACATTCTTCGAGAATGTCCGGATCGCAGCGGCGCACCAGATTCTCCGCGTGCACGCGGCTGGTATAGGGCAAGGTGTCCCAGGCCCCCGGCCGCAACGCCTCCACGGCGGCGCGGGTGTCGAAGTAGTCAAGGTCGGTGCCCGGCAGGGGCTTGCGGTAAAGACTGTTCATCCTGGTCTCACTCATCGGGGGTCTCACTCTGAATGCGTTGCAACAGGGTGTTGCAGGTGTACTGGATATGGCGACGCATGAGCATTTCTGCCAGCTCCGCATCGCGCTGGGCAATGGCGCGCGCCACATGGCGGTGTTCGTCAAAGGCGGTGGTGACCCGGGGGCCGGCCATGCCCAACTGGACACGGTACATGCGAACCCGGTGATAGGTGTCGTCCATGAGCAGACTGATGAGCTGCTCGTTCTTGCTGCCCACCACGATGCGGTAGTGGAAGTCCACGTCGCCCGCTTCCTGATAATAGGTCTCGCCCGCCTTCAGGCAGTTGGCCTGATGGGCATCCAGGAGAGCATGCAGCGCGCGGATCTCCTCGTCGGTCATGTTGAGGGCGGCCAGCCGGGCAGCCATGCCTTCCAGCGCCTCCCGTACCTGATAGAGTGCCACCAGACTGTCCGCCGTCAGACGGACCACGCGGGCGCCCACATTGGCCCGGCGCTCGACCAGACGACAGGCCACCAGCCGGTTCAGGGCTTCCCTGACCACGGCTCTGGACACGCCATGGCGTGCGGCCAGTTCCTGCTCGCTGAGCTTGCTGCCCGGCGCGATCCGGCCATCGACAATGGCGTCCCGCAGGGCAACAAAGGTCCGGTCCGCATGGGTCACCAGGGGCACATCACGCATCAAGCAGCTCTCCTCATGACTTATTGTCGACAACAATAGCCATTCAAGCCCAAAAACTCAATACATGATGCGCTTATTGTCGACAATGATCTATGCCCAGGTGACACCCGGCCGGAAGACCGGCTCCGCAGCACGGCCTGCAGCGGAGCCGGCAGGAGAATGATTTATCGGAGAGGTTGCCCGTTGATGCGCGGCTCACCCTTCGCATAGGTGAGCTTCAGGTGATACAGGCCCGTACTGTCGTCCCGGGTGAGCATGCCCTGCGCCACGAAATTGTCCAACATGCTGTCCGTCTGAAGGGTCTGCTGCACAACCATGGCACTCATCTGTTCAGGCGTGACTCCGGCTTCCTGAGCCTTGAGCCGCAGGGGCAGCACACCGAACTTGCGGGCAAACGCCTGCCCGAACACCAGCTCTGCCTCGCCCTCGAACAAACCCATCACGAACATGGGCTGTTGCTGCAGACGATCCAGATCCAGTGCTTCCACATTGACCGGCCGGAAAGAGGCCTTCAGCTCACCGGTTTCACCCTCGAGGTTCACCTGAACCGGATCCACTTTCAGAACACTCCGGCGCAACAGCTCCTGCAACGACCGGTTGGCCTGTGCCTTGCCCTCCGCCGTGTCCCATTCTGCCGGTAGGCCGGTATCCGGGTTCAGCGCCCGGAACTGCAGCGCAAGCGCGTTGGCCGCGCGGGGATCCAGATCCTCCAGCGATACACGCATCCGCCAGTCACCCAGGCCCACGTCACCCACTTCCAGGCCGGCTGCCACCATCTCGGTTGTGGTCACCAGCCGCCCATGACGAAGATCGGTCAGTGTGCCGACCGTAAACCTGTCCGCCACGAAGCCGGGGAATGCCTTGCTCGCGGAAGTGGCACGGATATCGGTCAGATCAAGGTGCATCTCCCCCATGTCCAGCGCCTCGAGTGCCTTGCGCTGGGCAGTGCGGATCGTCAGGCCACCCAGAGAAAGGGCCTCATCCCCCTGCCGGAAACGCAACCCCTTCCACGTGCCACTGATCTCGAGAAACAGCCCCTCCAGATCCGTGGCTACTTCCAGATCCAGCGGTTCCACTGCCAGTTCCCAGGCGGTTTCCTCCTGACCGCCTGAGAGAAGAAATGCCTGGCTGCGTACCTGATCATGCAGCCTGCCAGATACGGCGATACTGGAGAGGATCTCGACCGGGCCTTCGGAACCGAATTTCTCATACAGCGCCTGCCCGGCAGGCGTGTTCCGGATCAGCTGTGCAAAGGCACAATCCGATTTGGCGTCATCCGCGATCAGGGTGCTGCGCGCCTCCACCCAGAACCCCTTGAAGAACTGAAGCGGTGTATGGGTCATGTCGCTGGCCAGATCCACACAGCCGACGACCTCCCGGGTCTCGCCATCCAGCCAGTTCAGGCGATAGACACCGGTGGAGTGCAGATAGCCGCGCTCATAGTGTTTCAGCTCCACCCGCAGCGGCACCTTTTGGGCCGACAGTACCTCATTGGTGGCGGCGACTTCTGCGCGAATCTGCTGTTCGGCCTTCCAGGCCAGTCCGGCCGGCAAGCTTGCCAACCCGGCCACAGCGATCACCGCGGCTACCCTGCGCTTGTTCAACATCCTCTCAGTCTCTCTCTATGTCAGTCCGGAATCGGTTCGGACAGGGGGACCCAAGGCACCGCTGCCCGGCAGCAATCTAGCACTCCTGCGGGGCGGATACCAGTCGCATGCCTGTTCAGTCCGCCGGCCACTCTGCTACACTCTTCTCCTCCGGTCAGCAGCAAGGCGCACCATGCGGATTTTCAACGACTATCTCGACCTGAACGAGGGACAGATCCTTCACATCCGGCTCGGTACCCTGCGCCTGCACATTGCCCGCCTGCTGCAGGAATGGCAGATCACCCAGACATTCGAGCAGCCGGATCTGAACCGTACCGAATGCGTGGCCGACTATCGTGTTCCGTCAGCCACACCGCCCTTCCGTTATGCCGTCGGGCAAAGCGGTGCGCGCCTGGACATACTGCCTCGCATGGCCCCGCTGCCGGTGGTCGTGCGACCGTTTTCCCCCATACTGGTTGCGCCCGGTACACATATCACCATGTTCTGCAGCACCTCCCTGTGGCTGGACGTGAGCCTGCCGGGAGAGGGGCAGCCGGCGCACCACGAAGTCCCCGTGCGGGAGGAAACCGAGACCTGGTTCGGCCCCACCCCCATGGAGGGTGAACTCTGTTACGCGGTGAAAACCCTCGCACGGCTTTATCTGGACGCCGTTTCCCGTTCCCATGGCCGGGTGCTGACCTGCATGCACATCTACAATCAGGCCTCCAAAGCCATTTCGGTGGACAGGATCTGCCTGCCGGTTCCCTATCTGTCCCTTTACGAGGACGACCAGGGCTTCCTCTGCACCAATGACGTGTCGGTGGAACTGAACGAAGAGCGCAAGGAAGCCGAGCTCACCCTGCGGTCACGCCCCTGGCATCACCTCGGGACCGTGCGCAAGGTGGCAGAACCGCGCATACAGAGCCAGACGAGTCGCCTGAAACGCGTACTCGGGCGCTGGTTACAGTGAGGACAAGCGATGGAAACCAATGATTCCCTGTTTGGCATGTTTGCCGGCATTGCGCCGGATCAGTGGCTCAAGGCGGGTATCCTTCTGGTCCTGGGCATCCTGCTGTCGCGCATTGCGCGCCATGGCAGCGAACGGCTGCTGGAAGGCAAGCTGGCGCCCACCCGCATCAAGATCTGGTCAAAGGTCGTCAGCTACCTGATTCTCGGCCTGTTCCTGGTTTCCGCCTTCCGGGAACTGGGATTCCGGCTCAGCGTACTGCTGGGCGCCGCGGGCGTGTTCACCGTGGCCATCGGCTTTGCGGCCCAGACCTCCACATCCAACCTGATCAGCGGTCTTTTCCTGCTGGCCGAAAAACCCTTCGGGGTGGGTGATGTCATCGAAGTGGAGGGGAAGCGGGGCGAAATCATCTCCATCGACTGGCTGTCGGTCACCCTGCGCATGCCGGACAATACTGCCATCCGGGTCCCCAACGAGACACTCATCAAGTCCATCGTCCTCAACGTCACCCGCCACCCCATCCGGCGCCTGGATCTGCCGGTCGGCGTGGCTTACAAGGAGGACATTGTCCGAGTCAGGCAGATTCTGCTGGACATTGCAGACAGCCACGTCCGCTGTCTGGAACAGCCGGAACCCAAGGTCTGGGTCACGGGCATGGGGGCTTCCTCCGTGGATCTGCAGCTGTCGGTATTCGTGCGCCGCGAACTGTATCTGGATGTGAAAAGCGAGCTGCTCCAGCTCATCAAGGCCCGCTTTGATGCCGAAGGTATCGAGATTCCCTTCCCGCATGTGTCCGTGTACACCGGTTCGGTGACGGCGCCCTTCCCGGTGAGGCTGGAGACAGAGGCTCCGGCAGTCGCCAACACCCGCCCGACCGCACCTGCCTGCGCACCCGAACAGGCCTCCAAACCAACCCGGTAACGGTTCCGATGATCCGGCACGCTGCCTCCCGGCACCCCGGACGCAGGCAGCCGGAAACGGGTAAGAATCCGCACAGGGGTTCAGCACATCCACCGCCTGTTTAGGTTTTCGGCTCTAATCCTTTGTGGCTGAATGGCCGTGGAGGGTGATCACAGGGGAAACACGCCATACAACGTCAGACAACAACGGCATCTGAGCTGAAGTTCAGCAAGGAGGAGACCATGAACGTGCGACGTTGGCGGCTGTGCCGCTGGATCGGGCGAGGCCCCCTGCATTTTGAAGATCCGATGCAGGCCCTCTCCCTGGATTGCGACAACTATGACACCGCCTGAGCGGTAACGTTGTCCGTCCGGCCGGGGCCCTGTGCCCCGGTTTCAGTGCCCGCTCAGGCCGCGGGTGGTGGCCGCGAACAGCTGGTCCGCAAGCGCCCGGAGGACATCCCGACCGGGGTGGGTGTGTGCGTAGGTGCGCAGGCCATAGATCCCCATCATGAAAAACCGGGCCCGGCGCCGCGCATCAGGCCCGTCCGCCAAAGACCGTTCCGCCATGGCCCGCTCGAACAGCTGGTGAATGCCGGTTTCCAGCTCCGCCATGATGCGGGTCAGATAGGCCTGCACCTCATCATCCTGTTCGGCCAGTTCGTTGATGGCCTTGGCCACCAGACAGGCCCCTTGGGGTTCACAGCAGGCACATTCCTCCACCACCGAATCCAGATAGGCACGCAGCGCCTCAAGCGGCGCCTTCCCCGCCGTACAGGCCGCGAACTGCTCGACCCGGTCCGCCTGATACTGGCTGATGGCGGCCATCAGGATACCCCGCTTGTTACCGAAAGCACAGTACAGGGATCCGGGATGAAGCCCCGTGGCCTCGACCAGATCCTGCATGGTGGTTCTGGCGTAACCCTTTTTCTGGAATGCCCACATGGCCTTGCGCAGTACGTCGGCGCGGTCGAACTCGGCTTTACGCATGATGCCCTTCACGGTTGACGGCGGAGCCCCCATTGTACTGCTTAACTGAACAAACATTCAAAAAAGATCTTGAACAGCCATTCAAAAATATATATCTTGAACAAACATTCAAGATGATCCTGCACTGACGGAGCCCACCGATGGCAACCACAGACATTCTTTTTCAGCCCTACACCCTGAACGACACCCTGACCCTGAACAACCGCATCCTGATGGCTCCCCTGACCCGCTGCATGGCCGGCCCGGGACTGGTGCCCACGGATGCCATGGAAGCCTACTACGCACGTCGTGCAGACGCAGGCCTCATCATCAGCGAAGCCACCATCATCCGACCCGACGGCCAGGGCTACCCCAACACCCCGGGCATCTATACCCCCGAACAGATTGAAGGCTGGAGCCGCGTGGCACGTCGCGTCCATGACGCCGGCGGGAAAATGTTCCTGCAGCTCTGGCATACCGGGCGCGTAGCACACAGCCATTTCTCCGGCAAGCCACCGGTGGCCCCGTCCGCCATTGCCGCGGAAGGCTCCGTGCCGCGCATGCGCGAACTCACCTATGAAACCCCGCACGCCCTGACGGCGGAGGAGATCAGCACGCTGGTGAATGATTACGCTCAGGCAGCGGTCAACGCTGTCGCGGACGCCGGGTTTGACGGTGTCGAGATTCACGGTGCCAACGGCTATCTGATCGACCAGTTCCTCCATCACAGCACCAACCAGAGAACGGATGACTGGGGAGGCTCACCGGAAAACATGGCCCGCTTTGCGCTTCAGGTGGTGGATGCCATCGCAAGCCGGGTGGGCGCGGACCGCACCGGGATCCGGCTTTCTCCGGGTGCCTACTTCAACCTGACCGGCGATCCGCGCGACCGGGCCGTATTCGATTACCTGCTTCCGGAACTGGAAAAACGCCGCCTGGCCTATGTGCACCTGGGTATCTTTGATGACAGCATGACGTTTGACTATCTGGGAGGACGCGCCTCGGATTATCTGCGCGAGCACTATCAGGGCACACTGGTGGGCGTGGGCGGCTACACCGCCGAATCGGCAGCACAAGCCATTGCAGCCGGCCGTTTTGATCTTGTCGCCATTGGCCGGCCCTTCATTGCCAACCCCGACTATATCCGCCGGATTCGCAAGGGCGAGCCGCTACGGGAGTACGACGAGTCCATGCTTGCCGAACTGGTGTGATCAGAACACACCCCCTGCTCGGGGAGACCTTGCGGTCTCCCCTTTTTTGTACAGATCAGGGATTCATTTCGTAGGTGTCAGCCAGCGGTGCAATCTGGGTGTTCCAGACACGCGCCTGGCGATCCGGATCGGGTACCGGGCGCTGAATCATGCGCTGACACAGTGTTTGCTGAATGAGCGTCACATTCGGCTTCAGGGACAGCTGCAGGGCGTGCCGCGAGAAGTCCTGAATCATGACATCGAAGATGGTCTCGATCAGATCGTCCCCGGCCCCCACGATGCGGGCATTTTCCAGAATCAGCTGACCATAGACCACCAGCGTGAACAGCTCGCCCAGCTTGAGCAGGAAGTCAAAATCCTTCTGCTGCTCCGCACTCGGCTTGCCCGCCAGCAGGAAGAGCTTGAGCGTGCGGATCTGCTTCTTGAACACATTGACATTGGGCAGATCGAAGCTGTCATACACCTTGCGGTAGTCATGGAAGCGTGTCTTGCCCAGCCCCTTGGTCGGTCCCTGGTGGAACAGGAAGGTATCGTTGGCCGGCTTGTCCATGCGCGGTACCTCGGGATAGGACTTGGGCTTGAAGAAGTAATTGCCCATGAACTTGAGCACCAGCGCCATGTTCACGTGAACCGTCCCTTCCAGCTTGGGCAGGGCGCGGATATCACGTGCCGCCATCTCGAAGTACATGTCCTTTTCAAAGCCTTTGGCGGCAATGACATCCCACAGGTTGTTGATCACTTCCTCGCCCTGGGTCGTGACCTTCATCTTCACCATGGGGTTGAAGAGCAGATAACGGCGGTCTTCAGGACTGGCAATGCGCATGTAATCAATGGCCCGCTGGGCGAACAGTTTCATGGCCGCCAGCCGGGCGTAGGCTTCCGTGAAGAGCTGACGGATATGCACGAAATCCGTCACATAGTGGTTGAACAGCCGGCGGTGGGATGCATGGTTGATGGCCTCGTAGAAGGCGTGTGTACAGATGCCGATGGATGCCCAGCCGAGGTTGAACTTGCCGATGTTGACCGTATTCAGGGCCATGTCCCAGGCGTCCTGCCCCTGAGCCAGGATATCGGCCTCGGTGATGGGGTAGTCATTGAGGCGGAACTCGGAAACATAGTTCTGCGAGTTCACCACGTTCTTGACCAGCTCATAATTGGGGTGCTTGGATTCCACCACGAAGAAGACGTATTCATTGGTATCCGAACGACGGCCGAACACGGAGACCAGTGCCGCCTCGTTACCGTTACCGATGTAGTACTTGCTGCCGTTGGCGCGGAAAGTCCCGTCTTCCTGGGGTGTCAGAATCATGTCCGTGGCATAGATGTCGGCACCATGCTCCTTCTCCGACAGGCCGAATGCAAAGATGCCGCCCTTCTTGAGCAACTGGGCCGCCTTCTTCTTCACGGCCTCGTTGTTGCTGATCCAGATGGGCCCCAGACCCAGGATGGTGACCTGCCAGGTGTACCAGTAGGCCAGGCCGTAGAATCCCAGCACCTCATTGAGCGCGCAGTTGCGCCAGGTATCCCAGCGGCAGTCCTTGTCACCATAGCCTTCGGGTGTCAGGAAGGTGTAGAACAGCTTTTCCTTCTTCTGAAATTCCAGAAAGTCCGCATACCAGCGGCGTTCATGGTCGTCTTCCTTAAGCTTCGCCTTGCCCTTGTTTTCGAAAAAGGCGATGGTCTTTTCAATCAGTTCGCGTGACTTGGGATCAAGATGGGACCAATCCGTTGTCCTGGGATTCAGGAACAGATCCCTGGGTACGGCTTCCCGGTTTTCGGCATGCTTGCTGAACAGCAGTTTGCGTGGCAAATCCAGTATATTCATCCTCTACTCTCCGTCTGTTGCTGTGCACAGTGCACGCAAGGTTATTTTTGCTCAATCCATGCATTTTTAACATCTTTGAACGCAGACTGCGATGACTCATGTCAAAGGTACCGCCGAATTAATGTTCACTTTTTTCATTTATGGTCTCACTGTGCTAACATCCTCCCGATTCCGACAACATGATGACCTCACCTCAAGGAGCCCCCTCTATGGATGAAGCACGCCTGCAACAGTATCTCGACATGGCCATCGGCTATGCGATGGCCTACGGTCCCAAGCTGATACTGGCCCTGCTCACCCTGTTCATCGGCCTGTGGCTGATCAACAAGGTACTGAACGCCTCCGATCGCGCCCTGTCGTCGCGCTTCGATCCGACCCTGACCAAGTTTCTCCACAACCTGACCAGCGTGGGTCTCAAGGCGCTGCTGATTGTCAGCGTGCTGGGCATGGTGGGCGTGGAAACCACCTCATTCATCGCGGTACTGGGTGCTGCCGGTCTGGCCGTCGGCCTGGCTTTGCAGGGCAACCTGAGCAACTTTGCCAGCGGCGTGATGATTCTGGTCTTCAAGCCCTTCAGGGTGGGAGATGTCGTGACCGCCTCAGGCCAAACCGGCACGGTGCATGAGATCCAGATTTTCAACACCATACTCAAGACGCCCGATAACAAGCGCATCATCATTCCCAACTCGAAGATCACCGGTGACGCCCTGACCAACTTCAGCGCCGAGCCGACGCGCCGGGTGGATATGGTCTTCGGCATTGGCTATGACGATGACCTGCGTCAGGCCAAGCAGGAACTCCAGAAACTGGTGGAGGCAGACAGCCGCATTCTGAAGGATCCCGCTCCGCTGATTGCCGTCTCGGAACTTGGCGACAGTTCAGTCAACCTGACGGTGCGGGTCTGGGTCAACTCGCCGGATTACTGGGGGGTTTACTTCGACATGCATGAAAATGTGAAACTGCGGTTCGATGAAGTGGGCATTTCCATCCCCTACCCCCAGCGGGATGTTCACTTGCATCAGGTTCCGGCGAAGGGCTGAACACAACCTTTTCCAGACAGACGTCCGTCAAGCATCCCGCCCATCATGGTCGGGATGCTTCTTTTCACGCCCCGTCCCTTCTCCCCCGGCGCAACCAGACCTTGCTCACTGAACCAGACACTTGCACACCATGAGCCCCATCCTGTCCGGCCGCCCAGACACTGTCCGGTTAGCCGGACATCATGCAGGATCAGTGAATAAGCACTCGCTCTCCTATCAGAAATCCGTCTAAGAAAGCGGGGGCACCCACCCGATTATTCTGCTTAAATTTTAGTCACAAGAACAACAAGGAGACAGGATATGACCCGCCCCGCTTTTTTACGGACACTCGCTTTCATCTCCATTTCCGCGCTGATCACCGCATGTGGTGGCAGCGGGAGCTCTTCCTCTGACAGTTCCGGAAGTTCGTCATCCGGCTCGACCGGTACAACCTCTTCAGCCAACAGTGCCTCCGCGGCCTTTCCCAGCGAAGTCGTGGTCGCGTCGCCCGTGGACTCGGACACCACTGCCTTCACTGGCCGTGCCCTGGCACCCACGCTCAAGAACGCAAAGAAGCTGATCGCAGAACTCATGGACGGGGATGCAACCCTGAGTGCAACCCTGCTCAGCCCGGATAACCTGCTCCGGGAGCCGGGACGGGCCAACTGCTATGGCCCGGCCATGAAGTACAAGGATCACCCGGACGGTGCAACCCCGAACTCGGGGGAACTGCCGGGGGAGATCTGGGTATCTGGACAGACACCGAAGGCACCACGACTGAAGCCTGCGCTGCAGCCCAGCTCAACGCACGCATGAAGGCAACCCGGGACAAGGTCATGACAGGCATGATTGGCCTGGCCGCCCTCATCCAGGTATATGAAACCTCCACAGGCAAGAACTGGCCGGATGATATTGCAGCGGGCAGCAGCGAGGACCTGGTGACCGCGCTGAACGGGCTGGGGCTGTCCAGTTTCAATTTCCTGTCAGCCACCATTGAACATGACAGTTCCGATGCCAACCTCTGGCGTTATGACCTGGCATTCGAGTATGACGATGGCACCAGGAACACCAGTGTCGAGCTTGCCCTGACGCACCGGGTCGCCGATGCCACCACGGGCGAAGTGGAAGGTGTGATGACCTACAAGATCGACCGACCCAACACGGGAGGCAACTGCAATTCGACCACCTATCCCAAAGTGACGGAAATGGGCTCTGTTCACTACATCCGCGACAGCAGCGGCGACCTGTCCATCAAGAATCAATCTGCCACGACCTGCGATGATGTCAGGGCAGCCGTTGATCTGCTCAACACCACGCTCACGGATGTTGAAACCGGATCGACGCTGACGGGCGCCAAGATCATGGATCCCGGTCAGGACTGGAAGGACAATTACAATATTTATGTTGCCGACTTTTCCCCGGAGACGGGTGAAGGCAAGTATCTCTATGCCTGGCAGGCTGGAAGCGGGGATTCCCATACCCGTTTGCTGATGCTCAACCTCTCTGCCGACCAGAGTACCGGTGCGCTGCATGGTACCGCCTACTTCGGTTTTGGCGATCGGGTTCAGACCACCACGGCACCCACGTTCAAGGGCATGATCTGCAACTGGGCCGGCCCGGGTAACGACCACAGTACACTGGCAGACAGGGTACAGCGACAGGTGATCCGCCAGAATCTGACAACCAACCTGTTCGAGCTGGACAGCACGGTGACGGACAACTCGGACATCACCTATGCACCGACCAACAGCTGCACCTACTACCCTGCCCTCGGTTTCGACTACGACAGGAACCTGGATGGTACGCTGGATGGCTCCGATACAGTCGAAGTGGATGACCCGGCGCCACCGGACGGTCTTCAGCTTGATCTGTTCACCAGGGATTTCTCCGACGCAAGTATCTGGGACACCATTACGGCCACCGGCTTTGCAGCACCGAGCCATCCGTGATCCACAAGCGATAACCCATCCAGCAACATAAAAAAGCCCGGGGATAACTCCCCGGGCTTGCGGTACGCAATAATTCTCACTACCCGCTGCAGGTCGCGGGCCATTTATTGCGGGATCACTTCCTCTACACCAGAAATCAGGCCATTCACGTGCAGCTCATAATTGCCTCCCACATTGTCGTAACTCTTGAGTTCAAGCCTGTACCGGCCGACGGGGAGTGGATCGGAGATATACTGGTGCACGGTCTTACCATTGGACATACTCATGCTGCCATATGCCCTGACAACACCGTGCTCATCAAGCAAACGGTAATAGGGTGTTGTGAATTCGGTATCCCGAACCACCAGATGCAATGCTGTCTCCTCAGTGACATCAATGTCATAGTAACGCCAGCTGTTGCCGCCCGCATCCCAGGTCCCCGTATGATTGAAATCAGCTCCCTGCACTTGGGTTGGCGCCTCATCCAGGCCAAACACTTTTAGTGTATAGTTGACGTCCGTTGCCGTGTTCACTGGCACACCGGCAATGATCTCGTACTGTCCGGGCTGGAGCAGGCCAATACCCAAAGATTCCTTGTTGTTGACGTTCCTTTCTATGTACACCTGCCCCGTGTTATCCAGTAACGCCAGGTACACACTATTTATACTGTTGCTCAACGTGGCGTCCACACGTGTCGGCTCTGAAATGCTGAACGTATAGTGGCCATACCGATAGGTGTTTGGATTTTTGCCAAAGCCAAAATCAATGGTGCCGGTATGGGTGAATACATTCGGGTGGATCTGCATCAAGTTCGCCACCTGCCCTGTCAATCTCAGCACAAATACCTCATCCTGTGCATCGGCGGTGACGGCCATCTTGTAGTTACCGGCTGACAACCAGACCACATTGTGGCGACCTGAACGCCCCAGATGGAATCCAGATTCATCAATCACATGAGTGGCAACGGATTTGCTCGTGGTGAGGGCGATATCCACATAGCTGTCCCTGGTAATCGTAAAGCTGAACCATGGGTTACGTGAAGACAGGTTATCCGGATCGGTGTCAGCACTCTGATATGTTCCATCCACCCAACGCGTGGTCAAAGAGACTGACTCACTGGCAACCTTTTGTGGCCGTGATATATCCCCGGTTAACTCCAGTTCAAAGGGCTCTTCCTGCCCCTCTGAATCCGACGCAGCGATGACCATATATCGCCCTGGCTGAAGGGATTTCGAACCACTGACAGCACCCGAGCTACCGTTCAATACGACCCCGAGATCATCCAGGAGAATGACTCGCCCTCCGGAGGCGGCACTCACGCGATACGTCAACGTGGATTCAGAATTAACCTCGAACACGTAATGGGGGTTGCGATAGCTTCGGAACTGCGGATTAGAGAGCCCCGCCCCGGTTTCCCAACGATCCCGGATCCGGTAGCCATTTGTGATGGCATCGATGGTAACCTCCACCACATCAATGCCTTCCTCGATCAACACCGGTTCATCATCACCGCACTGCAAGTAGCGGGAACCGTCGTTATAACTCTGCAGGTAGCAGGCCACGCCTTCCGGGATGACACCATTACATACGTAGGCGGTCGCATCCTTTTCAGTCTGCAGATCCAGCTTGCCATTTCGGTTGTCATCCAGGCCGGTGTATATCCATAAACCACCTGTGGGACAGTCTTTATCGGCTGTCTTGGTTTCCGTGGCAATCACCGTGCTGAGACCATCCTGCCCATCAACCCCGTCCGAGCCATCAACACCGTCGCGCCCATTGCAAAGAACCTGCGAGCTGCTCTCTTCACCAGCATCCAGGCTGCCATTGCGGTTCACATCCAGGCCAAAAATGACCTTGACGCCACCGGCGGCACAGCCCTCCGTACCCGATATGACGGTTTGCGTGGCAGTGACTGCATTGAAGCCGTTCTGACCATCAGCACCATTCTGACCATCGGCTCCGTCTGCACCGTTGCAGACTTCTGTCGAGCCCAGGATTTCATTTTCATCCAACGTCTGATCGTTATCGAGATCCTGACCGTGATGAATGGTGATGCCACCGGCCGGACAGTTAGAGGATGACGCAAAGGCTTCGGTTTTCACCAGTGCGGGGGTGCCGTCACGACCATCCACGCCATCACGGCCGTCAGCCCCGTTACAGACGTTCTGACGCCCCTGAACTTCAGCCTCGTCCAGCGTACCGTCCCGATCGCTGTCGGCGCCGTACACGATCTGTGTGCCGCCACTGGGGCACACCTCAGAGCCCTCGGCAAGCGAGACCAAACTGACCAGCGTGGAGAGGCCATCGACCCCGTTCACACCGTCAGTTCCATCCTGGCCGTTACACAGAAGCGTGCTGCCGCTCTCTTCTCCGGCATCCAGCGTGTTGTTACGGTTGGCATCCCGCCCGTAGTGGATACGTGTCCCCCGGCAGCACACTCACTACCCGGAGCCACCGCCACGGTTTTCACCAAGGCATTCTGGCCATCGGTGCCGTTTTGCCCATCAGTTCCGTTGACACCGTTGCAGACATTCTGAGCGTTATCGATTTCCGCGTCACTGAGCACCCCATCTAAATCGTCATCCAGCCCATACTCCAGACGCACGCCACCGTTGAGACAGACAGTATTATCGGTGATGACGGTGGTGCGAACCAGCGTCGTCAGCCCATCGACGCCCGGCTCACCCTTTTCACCATTGCAAACGTACTGCGTCGTCTGCACTTCATCCGGCACGGCCAGCTGACCATTTCCGTCCAGATCCAGACCGGTTCGAATACGCACACCGCCAGTTGGACAGTTGTCATCACCATAGGTCAGGGCTTCATTGGCAACCAGCGAAGTAAGCCCGTCGCGGCCAGCCTGACCGTCCTTTCCGTCAAGCCCATGACACAGGTATTTCACCTGCAGATTGGGCTCGTCATCATCCAGCTTGCCGTTGTGGTCGGCGTCAGTCGCCACACGTAGCTTGTAGCCGCCTGCCGCGCAGTTTTCACCGGCCGGCTCATCCATGACATCAATCAGACTATCGCGACCATCCTGACCGTTCCGTCCATTACAGATCTGATCCGTTCTTTTGATTTCATTGGTATCGAGAATTCCGTTGCGGTTGGTATCCGTACCGATATCCACATAAATGCCACCTGCCGGGCAGTCAGTAGACACCGGAACGCTCGTGGCGTGGTACATCATTTCCGCCACAATCGCGGGCGAGTTTGTATCGGATTGCGGGTCGTCACTGCTGCTGCATGCAGTCAGGACCAACGCACCAATCATGAAAAGAGCTGCCTTGCGCAGCCTGCCGAGGTTGTCGTTCTGGCCTTTCATACTGCTTCGAGTCCTTTTCCCTGTCATTAGTTATCGTTTTTTATGCTCGACAGGGGACTTCACCGGATCGGCCTCCCTGCCAGGCGATCCGATTATACCTTCCGGTCTACGCCGCCGACGCGAACGCAGTAGTCATTTTTACGTGACACAAGTCACTTTTTGCCAGTCAAAAACCTCACACGAAGATTTCAGCGTGACAGTTCCTTACTTTGTCATCCCGCACAGCAGGACAGCGCCGAAACATCCTGATCAAAGGTCTGGGCACAAAGCTTCAGGGCTTCGGCCATGGTCAGATAGGGGAACAGCTCCGATGCCAGTTCCTGAACCGTCATCCCGGCCCGGATGGCCAGTGCGGCAGACTGAATCACATCCCCGGCATTCTGTGCCAGCATCTGAACCCCCAGCAGCCGGCCGGAGTCCTTTTCCGCCACCATGGTGACCAGCCCTTCGGTATCGAAGTTGGCGATGGCGCGAGGCACATGCGCCAGCGCCAGCGTCCGGACCTTTGTTTCGATGCCCTGCTCCCGGGCCTCGGCCTCGGACAGCCCGACACGCGCAACCTGCGGATCCGTAAAGATCACCTCGGGGACCACGGAAAGATCCAGCGTCACCTCGCCTCCGGTCATGTTCTCCCCGGCCCGGCTTCCACCGGCCGCCGCCACATACACGAACTGGGGCAAGGTCGTACAATCCCCGGCAGCGTAGATGTGTGCCGCGGTAGTCCGGAGAGACTCGTCCACCACGATGGCGCCAGCCCGTGTTTCCACGCCCGCCGCGGCCAGATTGAGTGCTTCAGTGTTGGGCACACGCCCTGTCGCGACCAACAACTGCTCCGCTTCACGCAGGCCGTCCCGGGTCCGGACATGGAACACCGCACCGTAATGCCTCACTTCCTCAACACCCGCCTGCGTCAGCACTTCCATCCCCTCTGCCTCCAGCCGGGTCTGCAAGGTTGTTCCGATCGCATCGTCCCACCTGGACAACACACGGCTGCGGGCAAGCACGGTGACACGACTCCCCAGGCGGGCAAAGGCCTGAGCCAGCTCCAGTGCCACCACCGATGCTCCCAGCACGATCAGCCTGGGCGGAATGTTCTCCAGCACAAGGGCTTCCGTGGACGTGATGAAGGGTGATCCCGCCAGACCGGGAATCTCCGGAACAGCAGGTCGGGCGCCGGTACCGATGAAACAGCGGTCAAAGGCGCGGATTTCCGTGCGCCCATCCGGAAGACTCAGGCGCACATGTCGCTCATCCTCGAACCGGGCCTCCGCGCGGATCACCTCAATATTGTCATGCTGCGCCAGAACATCCGCATACTTGGCCTGCCTCAGGGTCTCAACCAGCTGCTGCTGTTGTTGCACGAGCGCCTTGCGGTCAATAGCCGGCTGCCCAGGAGAAATCCCGCCGTCAAACGGGCTTTCACGCCTCACATGAGCCACATGGGCCGCATTGATCAGCACCTTGGACGGTACGCATCCCACATTGACACAGGTACCGCCCAGGGTGCCGCGCTCCACGACGGTCACCTTCGCCCCCCGCGCGGCAGCCTTGAGGGCAGCCGCCGTGGCCGCTCCGCCCGACCCGATGACCAGAATGTTCAGGGGTTGATTGCAACAGTTCATGAATGATCTCCACTCTGTGTATTCGAAGGCGTGGGGCAACATGCCTCACTGCGTTTGCGCCGGATCAGGGCATGGACCGTGATGGCCAGAAAGATGCCCAGTGCCGGGAACAGCACCACATCCAGATACCCCACCCAGGCCGAGAGCCCCACGGCACCGAACAGGACCACCAGTACGGGGGTAAAGCAGCACAATGCCGCAACAACGGTGCCGATGATGCCGGTTTTCAACAATGTATTCGGACGCATTGGATAACTCCGGTGTGATTCGTTTGTGCTAACCTTAACTCCGTACCTGACTACGGAATCAACCATGTCTGAACAAACCTTAACAATAGGCAAGCTGGCCCGGGTCTCCGGCGTACACATCGAGACCATACGCTACTACCAGCGCCGCGGCCTGTTGCGCACACCCCCCAGGCCACCCGGCGGCATCCGTCGCTACGGCGAGAAGGATGCCAGACGACTGGCCTTCATCCGCCATGCTCAGCAATTGGGGTTTTCGCTGGAGGAGGTGGCTCAGCTCATGCGGCTGGATGATGGCACGCATTGCGAGGATGCGCGTGAACTGGCCGCGGGCAAGCTGGCCGATGTCCGCCGGAAGATTGAAGGCCTCAGGCAGATCGAAGCGCTGCTGGAGACCCTGGTCGAACGCTGCGAGACGGAAGGCGGCAATCTGTGCTGCCCGCTGATTGACGCACTTTACGTGCTCCCGGGTCAGGCGCCCACCAGCCCACCAAAAACCTGACATCATCTTGCCGGCCCCATCCACCCTGCGCATCCTTCAGGTTTGCCTCCTTGGCAGACCACAAAATTGCACCGCCTGATTGCCCGTTCATTCATATTTCTATATTATTGGAAATATGGAAACGAATAACGCTTCGGAACTGCTTGCAGCCCTGGGACATGAAACCCGGCTGGCCATCTTTCGTCTGCTGATCCAGGCCGGGCCGGCAGGGCTGAGCGCAGGAGAGCTGGGCGATAAGCTGGATCTGCCCGGGCCCACCCTGTCCTTCCATCTGTCTCATCTGTCACGCTGCGGACTGATCGACGGCCGAAAGCAGAGCCGCTACATCTACTACTCGGCCAACTTTTCATTGATGAATGATCTGGTGGCCTTTCTGACACACAACTGCTGCGGGGGCGAACCCTGCACACCGACAACCCTGCAATGCGAGGAAACCGAATGACCTACAAGGTGCTCGTACTCTGTACAGGCAACTCCTGCCGCTCCCAGATGGCAGAAGCCATTCTCAATCATGATCTGGCCGGTCGGGTTCAGGCCTTCTCGGCGGGAACCCATCCACAACCGAAGGTCGCTGAGGGTGCGATTGAAGCACTGAAGCAGGCGGGGCTGCCCACCGAAGGACTGACACCCAAGACACTGGATCAGTTTCTGAATGCCGATCTGGACCTGGTGGTCACGGTCTGTGACAACGCCCATGAAACCTGCCCGGTCTTTCCCGGCAAGGTGAAGCGCATTCACGTCCCCTTCCATGATCCCCATGGAGAGCCGCTGGAAAGTTTCATCCGCGTCCGGGATGAAATCCGCGACCGGCTCGTTCGTGAAGTCTGCCACGCACTGAATCTGGAGGTGCCCAAATCATGACCGCACAGTGTGAAGTTTCACAACAGCAGGCCGCCGGCGCACCCATGAGTGTGTTCGAGCGTTACCTGACTCTCTGGGTCGCACTCTGCATTGTGGCCGGCATCGTTCTGGGTCAGCTGGCTCCGGGCATTTTTCAGGCCATCGGCCGTATGGAAGTGGCTCAGGTCAATCTTCCTGTTGGTCTGCTCATCTGGGTGATGATCATTCCCATGCTCGTCAAGGTGGATTTTGGTGCCTTGCATGAAGTCAGGCAGCACATGAAGGGCATCGGCGTGACCCTGTTCGTCAACTGGTTCGTCAAGCCCTTCTCCATGGCGTTTCTGGCCTGGCTGTTTGTCCGCAACCTGTTTGCAGACTGGCTGCCGTTTGACCAGCTTGACAGCTATGTCGCCGGACTGATCCTGCTGGCCGCCGCACCCTGTACGGCCATGGTGTTCGTCTGGAGCCGGCTCACCAATGGCGATCCGCTTTTCACCCTCACTCAGGTTGCCCTGAACGATACCATCATGGTCTTCGCCTTTGCCCCGATTGTGGCGCTGCTGCTGGGCGTCTCCTCCATTCATGTACCCTGGGATACGCTGTTGATTTCCGTGGGGTTGTATATCGTCATCCCCCTGATTCTGGCACAACTGTGGCGCAAGCATCTGCTGTCCAGGGGACAGGAAGCGTTCGACGCAGCCATGGCAAAGGTGGGGCCGCTGTCCATCGCCGCGCTGCTGCTGACACTGGTGCTGCTGTTTGCCTTCCAGGGACAGGCCATCATCGAGCAACCGCTGGTCATCCTGCTGCTGGCCATCCCCATCCTGATTCAGGTGCTGTTCAACAGTTCGCTGGCGTACTACCTGAACCGTACAGTGGGCGAAAAACATAGCGTGGCCGGCCCGTCAGCTCTGATCGGGGCCTCCAATTTCTTCGAACTGGCTGTCGCGGCCGCCATCAGCCTGTTCGGATTTGACTCCGGCGCTGCCCTGGCCACCGTGGTGGGGGTACTGATTGAAGTACCCGTCATGCTGCTGGTGGTCAACATCGTCAACCGTTCACGCGACTGGTACAATCAGGGCATCAAAGCCTGAACCGGAGCGCCGCATGGCGGACCCGCATATCCGGCCCGAGATGGACGGGCTGGATACCCTCAGCATCATCCTCTACCGCACGGGCCTGACACTCTCGGGCCCGGCACTGCTGGTACTGCTCTTTCATCCGGAGCATCCGCATCTGCCCGTCTGGCTGGCCGCCGTACTGTGCGCAGCCAATCTGCACATCTACGACAAACGCATCCGCACCGTGCTCCAGTGGGCCACCTGGGGCGGCCTGCTTGTTGCACTGGCCGGCTGGTCCGGGTTTGCCCTGGGGGGCGCCCTGGTGACGCTGGGCGGCCTGGGATTCAAGGAATATCACTGCTTCCGGGTGCCGGGCCTGCAGCTTCAGCCCCTCTGGGTCGCACTGTTCTGGGGCGGATTGACTTTTGATATCGCCGCGCTGTCGACGGGGGCAGGTATCTTGGCTGCCGCGCTGTTCCTGGTTCTGGCGGTCGCCAAGTGGCGCATGCCGCTGGACTACGATATCGGTGACAAATCAAAGTACGAAATCTGAATTCACCCCCCAGAACTGTCAGAATAGTTTGCACTTACTTCTCATCAACCCCAACAAAACTAACGGTATCCTGCTGATTCAAGGTCAGTCCTGAAAACAGGCATGGCACATGCTTGGATTTGACCGATGCCGGTCACCACCCGGGCAGTAGGCGCTCCGGCACCACAAACGGACTGACCAGAACAGGAGATAGACGATGAGAACCATCATTCAAACCGTGCTGGGGGTACTGCTGAGCCTGCTGACGTTTCAGGTGCAGGCCGTGCTGCTGACCTTTGAAGAAGGCAAGGTCCGCTTGTCATAAAGGTGCACCCAACCATACCACTGCAGTGAACCATTTATCTGACCAGGCCCGACTCGGGGCCCGGTCTGACGGAACAACCAAGGAGACGAACATGCCCTTCGAAGCCCCCATTTTCGAGTTCGACCCGGCGACACATGCCGTGCGGCTAAAGCCGGCGTATAGTAATTTCTTTCGTGTACATTTGGAAACACAGTACCTCTCAAGATATCTTGGACTATGGAGGATAGGGTCGGCGGTGCCGACGCTGCCCGGTCCGGAACCCCAACCCGTTCCCTTTGAGAGTGCAACGTTCCGGCAAGTCCATGACATGTTTCAGGGAGATCTGCTACTACGCGCCCTGGCGGAACCGCAGCCCCAGCCATCGAGATTCTCCGTGATCGAACAGATCAAGAAGGAAAACCTTCACATTGAAGTGGTCAAGGACCTGATCACTCGATTGGAAGCCGGTCTGGATGCCCTGCAGGCTGAACTGAAAACATTCGAGAGCAACAGCTCACGGAACTGCTCATAGCCCACCCGCCAACTCCGCACCGACCTGCACATGCCGTTTGCGATAGCAGGTCGGTGTTTCCCCAAAAAAGGCCTGGAAGCGGCGCGTGAAATGGCTTGGATTGCGGAATCCCAGGTCGTAGCACACTCGCGTGACCTGTTCGCCGCGCGCCAGCCGTCGGCATGCCTCCTCCATGCGCAACTGCAGTTGGAACGCCTGGGGCGTACACCCCAACTGAAGCCGGAACTGTTCATAAAAGCGGGTCCGGCTCATGCAGGCCAGGCGGCAGAGCGTGTCGATTTCAATCGGTTCGCTCAGGTGCGCACGAATGTGACTGACCGCTGCGGTCAGTCCGCTGGTATCCGGTGCCCGTTCACAAACCTGCAGAAGCAGACCGCGCGTCTGATGCTGCAACATTCGCACAACCAGCTCGCTGATACCCAGATCAATCAGCACATCCCGCTCGGAATCATCTTCCGAAAACACATCCAGCAAGCGCCTTATCAAGGCCTCGGTTGCCGTGGTGTGCGAGGTCAGCAGATAGGGCACATCCCGATACTGCCAGCCTTCCAGAACCGGCTCCAGTGGCCGGGTGTGATTCAGGTGGTCACACAGCTGAGCGACCCGTTCACGGGTGATTTCAATGGTCAGACAGGTGGTGGGTGCCGAAGGATCGGCATCGGGAAAATCGATGGCCACCTGTGTCCCCGGCGCCATCACAAAGGACTCGTGGGGCAGAAAATGGAGGATGCCCCGGTCCGGACAATGCAACACCTTTCTGCCTGTCACCATGCCGCAATACAATACCTCCCCGGCCTGCAACCTGACCTGGGAGGCAGGCAGCCAGGTGTCGTAGATACTCAGCTCCGCATTGGGACCGCCAAAGGAAACACGGTTCTCGACCAGTGTTTTCACCGGCCGCTCGATCACTTTCATTGCTGCACCCCTGATATTGTTCTTGTTCGGTGCCGGACTCCCGGTCAACTGATCCGGACTCACGGGCAAGTCTTCACATCTCTGTCCGGTTAACCTGACCCTGTGAGTGTCCATTCTTTGATCACTCGATCCTAACACCTCAACATCAACAAAAACAGAGGACTGCGACCATGATCTATGCTGCACCCGGCACCGAAGGTGCCAAGGTACATTTCAAGCCTCGCTACGAAAACTTCATCGGTGGTGATTGGGTCCCCCCGGTCAACGGACGCTACTTTGCCAATCACTCCCCGGTGGATGGCTCCAGGATCTGCGACATCCCCCGCTCCGATGCCGCAGACATCAATCTGGCCCTGGATGCGGCCCACAAGGCTGCCGAAAGCTGGGGCAAGACCTCCGTCACCGAACGTGCCAACCTGTTGCTGAAAATTGCCGACCGGATCGATGCCAACACGGAAATGCTGGCCGTTGCCGAGACCTGGGATAACGGCAAGCCCATTCGTGAAACGCTGGCTGCCGACATTCCCCTCTGTGCCGATCACTTCCGCTACTTTGCAGGCTGCATCCGCGCCCAGGAAGGCTCGCTCGCAGAACTGGACGCCAGCACCGTGGCTTACCATGTGTACGAACCACTGGGCGTGGTCGGCCAGATCATCCCCTGGAACTTCCCTCTGCTCATGGCCGCCTGGAAGCTGGGGCCGGCACTGGCAGCCGGCAACTGTGTGGTCCTCAAGCCTGCCGAACAGACCCCGGCATCCATCCTGGTCCTGATGGAGCTGATCGCCGACCTGATCCCACCGGGTGTCGTGAACATCGTCAACGGTTTCGGGGAAGAAGCGGGCCAGGCACTGGCCACCAGCGACCGCATCGCCAAGATTGCCTTCACCGGCTCCACGGCCGTCGGTCAGCATATCCTGCGTTGCGCGGCAGAACGCCTGATTCCCTCCACCGTCGAGCTGGGCGGCAAATCCCCCAACGTGTATTTCCGGGACATCTTCGACCACGAAGACAGTTATCTGGACAAATGCGTGGAAGGACTGGTGCTGGCCTTCTTCAACCAGGGAGAAGTCTGCACTTGTCCTTCACGCGCCCTGATCCAGGAAGACATCTACGAGCCCTTCATCGAAAAGGTACTCGCCCGCACGCGCGCCATCAAGCGGGGTCACCCGCTGGATACGGAAACCCAGGTCGGCGCCCAGGCATCTCGGGAGCAGTTTGACAAGATCCTGAGCTATATCGAAATCGGTCGTCAGGAAGGTGCCGAAGTTCTGATCGGTGGTGGCGTGGAAACACTCGAAGACGGGCTGGAAAACGGTTACTACATCCAGCCGACCCTGCTCAGGGGCAGCAACGAGATGAAGGTCTTTCAGGAAGAGATCTTCGGGCCCGTGGTGGGCATCACCACCTTCCGCACGCCCGAGGAAGCCCTCCGGATTGCCAATGACACCGAGTATGGTCTGGGTGCCGGCGTCTGGACACGCGACATCAATCTTGCCTGGCGCATGAGCCGGGGCATTCAGGCCGGGCGCATCTGGGTCAACTGCTACCATGCCTACCCCGCCCACGCGGCGTTCGGTGGCTACAAGAAGTCCGGAATCGGCCGCGAAACCCACAAGAAGGCTCTGGAGCACTACCAGAACACCAAGAACCTGCTGGTCAGCCACGCCACGGATCCGCTCGGCTTCTTCTGACTTCTGACGCCCCGCTCCGGACAGGCCTCTCAGCCTGTCCGGCATTCCGATTGATCAAAATCCGCGCATTTACTTTCAGCCACCGACATGGCATACTGTGCGCGGAATTTAATTTGCAATACGCCCGCTCCGACTCCTCGTCTGCTGTTCGTCGTTATTGCCCCACGTTTGACCTCAAGGCACATTATTACATGTCAGATATTGAAATCGGGTTCGAAGAACTGAACCTGTCCGCGCCCGTACTGGACGCACTGCGCCGCATCGGCTATGAAACCCCTTCACCCATTCAGGCCCAGGCCATTCCGCCCCTTCTCGAAGGCCGCGACCTGCTGGGCACGGCCCAGACCGGCACCGGCAAGACCGCCGCCTTCGCGCTGCCGATCCTGAGCAGGATCGACCTGGCCCAGAACACCCCGCAGGCACTGGTGCTGGTCCCGACCCGGGAGCTGGCCATCCAGGTGGCCGAGGCGTTTCAGTCCTATGCCAGCCACATCAAGGGCTTCCACGTGCTGCCGCTGTACGGTGGTCAGGACATGCGGGCGCAGATCCGGGCGCTGCAACGCGGCGTGCATGTCATTGTCGGCACACCGGGCCGGACACTGGATCACCTGTCCCGCCGGACACTGGATCTGAGCCGGATCCGGCATATCGTCCTTGACGAAGCGGACGAAATGCTGCGCATGGGCTTCATCGACGACGTCACGGAAATTCTCAAGAGCGCGCCGGCAGAACGTCAGACGGCCCTGTTCTCGGCCACCATGCCGAAACCCATTCAGGCCATCATCCACAACTACCTGAAGGATCCCGTTCAGGTCCGCATCAAGCCGAGCACGTCCAGCCTAGCCAACATCGAACAGTCCTACTGGCTGGCCAAGGGCCTCAACAAGCTGGATGCCCTGACCCGCATTCTCGAAGTTGAAGAAACGGACGGCCTCATCATCTTCGTGCGCACCCGGACCCAGACTGCGGAACTGGCTGAAAAGCTGGAAGCCCGAGGATTCCGCAGCGCAGCCATCAATGGCGACATGAGCCAGTCGGCCCGGGAAAAGACCATCGAACAGCTCAAGTCCGGTGCCATCGACATTCTGATCGCCACGGATGTGGCCGCACGCGGCATTGACGTGGCGCGCGTCAGCCATGTCATCAACTACGACATCCCCTACGATACGGAGGCCTACACCCACCGCATCGGACGTACCGGCCGTGCTGGCCGTCAGGGCAAGGCCATCCTGTTCGTTGCGCCGCGCGAACGGCGCATGCTGTCCATGATCGAGCGCGCCACCGGTCAGAAGATTCCGCCCATGTCCCTGCCCTCGCGCAAGGAAGTGAATCTCAAGCGGGTGGAACAGTTCCAGCAGCGCATCACGGATGTGATTGATCAGGAAGATACCGCATTCTTCACGCAACTGATCGAAACCTATATCGCCGAGACCGGCAAGGATCCGGTCGAAATCGCTGGCGCCCTGGCATTCATGGCCAATCAGGGCAAACCGCTGGTGATGCCGGAAACGCCGGATCCGGTGGGAGCGCCTGAGCGCGAACGCAGCCGCCGCGAACCCCGTGGCGAAGGCCGTCCGCGTTCCGCAGAGCGGGCGCCCCGCAATCCGCGTGATCGCGCCGCCCATGACCGCGACCTGGACATGGTCACCTACCGGATTGCCGTGGGTCGCAACCACGACGTTCGCCCCGGTGATATCGTCGGGGCCATCGCCAATGAAGCCGGCATGGACAGCGCCCATATCGGCCGCATCCAGCTCTTTGACGACTACAGCACCGTGGATCTCCCGCGCGGCATGCCCGATGGCGTTTTCCGCCATCTCCAGGGCGTCTTTGTGCGCGGCCGCAGGCTGGGTCTGCAACCCATGGATGGCTCCATGCCGGTCAGCCGCCCCCGCACGGGCAAGCTGTCTCTGGACAAGAGTCGTCCCCGCAAGGGCGGCCAGCGGTCGAACAAAAAATATTCATGAAAAATGTGTTGCCGCGCAAGCTCAATACCTATAGACTTGATCTTGCGTGTACGGAGACACGGACCAGTACAGCCTTCCAGAAGATTGCCACTGCCCGTTCCCCCCAACACGAAACAACTGCCCCCGGCATAGATACAAATGATTAAGGTTATATAGCAATGTCTGAGAAATTGACCGGAACCGTTAAGTGGTTCAACGAAAGCAAAGGTTATGGCTTCATCACGCGCGAAGGCGGTTCCGACCTGTTCGTGCATTTCAGCAACATTCAGGGTGGCGGTTTCCGTACCCTTCAGGAAGGCCAGCGCGTGTCTTTCACTGAAGGTCAGGGCCAGAAAGGCCCTCAGGCCGAGAACGTAGAAGTTCTGTAAGCCTGTAAAAAGCCAAAAAGAGGCGGACTTGTCCGCCTCTTTTTGTTTCTGCAGTTGACCAACCCGTCAATTCCGGCAACCCCGGCCGGAACAGATCTACTTCTCCGCCATCTCCCGCGGCATGTAAATTTCCCGAAACTTCCCGCTTGCCTTGAGCTGTCGTAATCCTTCATCAAAGCGCGACATGAGTTGCTGCGCTGCATCAGTCCTGCTCCCCACCAGATACAGGGGCTTGCGCGTCAGCGGCAACGGATGCACCCCGATCTGATCCGCCTTGTCACCCGCATACTGATAGATCAGATTGCGTCCCACCTGCCGGTCAGCCGGGAACGCATCAATGCGCCCCGCCAACAGCATGGCAATCAGGCTTTTCTCATCATTGACCCGAAAGACGTTGAGCTTGCCCGACCGGGCCGCCTCATCGAAGGCATCGCTGTACGCATAGCCGCGCACACCACCCAGACGGTAACGGGCCAGATCATCCGGGGATTTCCAGTCGAAACGGGACAGACGGTTGTAGAAGAACAGGTTTTCTCCCTGATAAACGTTCTCGCTGGAAAAGAGAAAGCGCGCGTCCCGCGCGGGTGTGTGCCGCCACGCCATGCTCAAGGGTACCGCACCACTTTCCACTTCCCAGAGTGCCCGCCTCCAGGGCAGAAAGACGAACTCCACCTCAATCCCTTGTTGGGCAAAGGCTTCCCGAACCACCCGGGCCAGCGGCCCATCGCCCGGCGCTGACGAATCAATCAGTGGCGGCCATTCTCCGGTACTGATCCTTACCGGGTCTGCCCAGACACAGGCACTCCATAGCCAGAGCACCATCCCTACCATGCGGCTGCCCTTCATGGCCCGCTCCCGTCCTTTCAGTTGGCGAAAAACGCCGCATACAACCGATCCACTTCACCAGAAGCGTACATGCGGGTCAGTTCCGTTTGCAGGCGCGCCTGCACGTCCGGGGCCAGATCCCGATGACAACCCATGGCCCGTACAGTCGTGAAGAAAACCAGCGCCGGCTCCCCCAGTCTGACACCTTTCTGCCGGGCCATCCAGTCCGCAGAAACCGTATCGGAAACCCAGACACCAATTCTCCCGCGCAGCAGTTTTTCCAGATTCAGGGCATTCCGGGGGGCGTATTCCACACGCATGCCAAAGGATTCGAGATATTCCCCAGGCCACTGCCGAGATAGGTTCCCAGCGTATAGGGACGCAGATCGTCCAGGGTGATGATTTTGGGCTGTTGGCCGGGCGGAAAGTAGGCACCATGCCGGGAGATGCTGACCGGGCTGATCCAAACGTATTGTGCTTCCCGCTCCTGACTGCGCTCGATGGGAAACACGCAACTTCCGGGGGTGGTCCGGGCCATGAGCAGCGCCCGCTTCGGGGGCAGCAGAGAGAGTCGCCAATCGATACCCGCCCGCTCGAACAGGCGCGTCATCACACGGATGAGCACCCCGTCCGGTTTCCCTTCGCCAAACATGACCAGAGGCGGCTCATCGTAACTGAAAACCCGCAAGGGTGTTTCGGCATGCAGCCAGGCACTTGCCAGGCCCAGCCACAAAACGAGCAGGCTAGCGCCAGACCTTGATTGCATCTTCATAAGGCAATGTCACCCCTTTTTCCGGTTCATCCATGGCCGGCCAGGGTGCACCGGGCCGCTTCAGCCAGACCTCTTCGGGTTCCGGATCATTGAGTACCGGCGCGCATTTGAGGGATGGCTCGCGGGCCATCCGAGCCAGCGATTCATCCATGGACCGGGCCAGTCCCTGCATGGCCTCGGCGGCCGTCACCCGACCTTCAACCGCCCGACTCACGTGCTGCCACCAAAAGCCGGCAAGCCGGGCATAGTCCGGCACATTGGTTCCCGTGGGGGTCCACACGTTTCGCCCCCGGATCGGTAGAACTCGACCAATCCCCCCAGATATGGGGCCCGCTCGGTCATCACATCCGAATCAATATCCGATTTGCGGATGGGGGTCAGGCCCACCAGCGTCTTTTTCAGGGAGACCGTCCGGGACACGGTAAACTGGGCATACAGCCAGGCAGCCTTGCGCCGCTCATCCGGGGTCTGGCGAAGAAATGTCCAGCTTCCCGCATCCTGGTAGCCCAGCTTCATGCCGGGTTGCCAGTACTTGCCATGAGGCGAAGGCGCCATGCGCCATCTGGGCGTGCCGTCCTCGTTCATCACCGGCAGCCCGGGGCGGGTGAGTGACGCGGTAAAGGCGGTATACCAGAAAATCTGCTGCGCAATCTGCCCGCGTCCGGGCCAGTCTCCCGCCTCGGTAAAGTTGAGCGTTTTGGCTTCAGGTGGCGCATACCGGTTCAGCCAGTCCAGGAATGTCTGGAGCGCATAGATGGCCGCAGGACTGTCCACTGCACCGCCCCGCGCGACACTCGCTCCCACGGGCTGACAGCCGATGACACGTATACCCCAGTCATCCACCGGATAACCGTTCGGCAATCCCTTGTCACTGGCGCCCGCCATGGACAGCCAGGCATCGGAAATCCGCCAGCCAAGGGACGGATCCGTCCGCGCATAATCCATGTGTCCCCAGACCCGCTTGCCGTCAATCTCCCTCACGTGCACGGTAAAGAACTCGGCAATGTCGCGATACGCCGCCCAGTTCTGAGGCACGCCGAGTTCATATCCGTAAAGCGCCCTGAAGCGCTCCCGGAGATCGGGACGCCGGAACCAGTCATCACGATACCAGTAGAGATTCGCGAACTGCTGATCCGGAAGCTGATAGATCCGGCCATCCGGACCGGTCGTAAAATCCAGTCCGATAAAGTCCTGCAGATCCAGCGTCGGCAGGGTTGTCGCCGGATCCTTCGTCAACTCGTCAATGGGGACGACGTGGCCGGACCGGAAATGATAACCGATGAAGTCACTGTCATTGATGTACGCATCGTACAGATTGATACCGGTCTGTATCTGCGTCTGCAGCTTCTTGATGACATCATCCTCACCGGTCAGCTCGTGCACCACATGAATGCCTGTCAGTCGGTAGAACACGCGCGCCAAGGTGCTGGCTTCAAACTTGTGGGTGTCTATCCGCTCGGATACCACCCGGATCGTCATGCCACGGTAAGGTCGGGCGGCCTCTGCAAACCAGCGCAGTTCCGCCTCTTGCTGCGCAGGCGTCAGGGTGGACGGAGTGAACAGGCTGATCCAGTCGGTCATGTCCTCGGCAAGGTTGTCTGCCATCGCGGTGCAGGTGCTGATCCATAGGCCAAGCGCCCAGGCGCATCCTTTTTTCCAACCGATCATGACCATCACTTTTGCCGCACCCTTGCGGGCCTCATACTGCCACATCTGTCCGTTTCCACCTGCCGCCAGAGCATCGACCAGCATGAGCCAGAGTATAGCCCAGCGGCTTTCCGACCGCCCGCCTTTCAAACGGACGCCTCCTGCAGTAACCGGGGTGCGTAACCCAGCAACGCATCCGTCAGTTTCTGATTCAGCGGAGTCCGCAGATCCCAGATATGCCAGTACAGGGGCACCCTCACGGGCGTATCCGGAATCAGCTCCACCAGATCTCCCCTGGCCAGCAACGTACGGGTTTGCACATCCGGCGCACAACCCCAGGCGTAACCGCGGCGGATGCATTCCAGAAAGCTGTCCACGGCAGGCACCCTGTGCGCCACCCGGAGAGGCTCCATGTTCAGATACTGTTTCAGCCAGGTGTTCTGCAAGGCATCCTGCGCAGAAAACTCCACACAAGGAGCGGCCTGCAGGGCCGCTTCGGTCACACCGCCACAGAACCAGCGGTGATGAAATCCTGCGGATGCCAGTGCCCGGTACACCATCACTCCCAGCGGAAAGGCATTGCAGCCGGACACCGGCTCCGGCGATGCCTTGATACAACCAATGACGTCCCCGTTACGCAGCAGTTCATGGGTAACATCCTGATCCGCCACGCGAAAATCCAGCCTGTAGCGGCTGTCCCGCAGCACGGGATCCAGCGCATCGAACAGCCAGGTGGCCAGACTGTCCGCATTGACGCCGATCGGCAGACTGCGCACGTCCTGCCCCGCCAGATCGAAATGAGCAGCCAGTTGCGCCTGCAGAACGTCCATCTGCCGGAAGTAACGCAGAGCGGCCCGCCCCGCTTCCGTGGGTTCCGGCGGCGACGTGCGGCGCAGCAGAACCTTGCCGAGCCGGGTTTCAAGCGCCCGGATGCGCTGAGATACGGCTGACTGAGTGATGCCCAGTTTCTGTGCAGCCCGCTCGAAGCCCCGGGCATCCACCACTGCCGACAAGGCTTCGAGCTGACGGAGATCCACCTTCATAAGACTTCCTAATACCATCTGATTTTATTTAATTTTGATTATACTCCATCACCGGTTAACCTGCCTGCATCGTTTAACGGGAGGATTGAATCATGCCCTGGCTGGAAGGTTTTCTGATCAGCGGATCACTCATTGTCGCCATCGGTGCACAGAATGCCTGGGTGCTGTCACAGGGTTTGCGCCGTCAGCATGTGGGCACCATTGCGCTGACCTGTGCCCTGATTGATGCCATGCTGATCTGCGCCGGCGTGGCCGGCCTTGGCGTGCTCATTAACGCGCACCCCGAGTGGCTGGCTCTGGCCTCGGGAGGCGGCGCCCTTTTCCTCACGCTCTATGGGCTGCGCAGCGCCTTCCAGGCCATGCGCCCCGGTGCCATGGCAACGGCAGGCGGCGAACCGCTTTCACGGCGGCAGACGGTGGTCACGGCGCTGGCCATTTCCCTGCTCAATCCCCATGTGTACCTGGATACCGTGCTCCTCATCGGCAGCATCGGCGGACAATACCCACCATCCGGCCGCCTGGTCTTTGCTGCAGGCGCCATCACCGCATCCTTTATCTGGTTCTTCTCGCTGGCCTACGGTGCGGGACGCCTCGCGCCGCTGTTCTCCCGCCCGGCCGCCTGGCGCATCCTCGATGCGCTGGTCGCGGCCATCATGTGGGGGCTGGCCACAGCCCTCTGGCAACGCACGCTGAGCCTGCTCGGCGACACGCCGCTGGCCAGCCTGGGCTGAACTCAGGTTTCGGCGACCTGCTGGCGCCCGACCCAGACGCCCCCCAGGATAAGTGCCAGACCCGCCCAGGTCTGCCATTGAATGGGCTCGCCAAGCACGGCCGCAATCAGCATGAGTGACAGCGGAGGCGAAAGAAAGATAAGCCGACTGATCCGGGCCGCGTGGCGCGTCAGCCGCAATGCGGACACCCAGAGCACAAAGGTCAGGCCCATCTCGAAGCATCCCACATAGAGTGCGCCGGCCAGCGCCGGCAGATCGGGCCATTGAGGTCGCACCCAGACGGCCAGCAGCGGAATGGCCATCAGAAAGTTCTGGAACAGGCCTTCCACCGGTGGCCGCGGATCGCGTACACAGGCAATCCAGTAACCGGCCCAGAGCACCGTACTCAGCAGCGCCAGCCCCAGCCCCGTCAGGTCAACCGGTCCCAGCGCCCGCCCCCCATTGCCAGCACCGCCACCCCCAGGTACCCCAGCATCAGGGCGGCAATCATTCTCCGTGTCAGCGGTTGTCCGAGCAGGGGAACGGCCAGAACGGCCAGTACCAGCGCCCAGGTATAATTGACCGGCTGGGCAATCTGGGCGGGCAGGCGATCATAGGCTTCAAACAGGATCAGGTAGTAGGCAGCCGGGTTCAGGCTCCCCATGAGCAGTGCGCGCCAGCCGTGCCGGTTCAACCCCCTGAGGGCCGCGACCAGTTGGCCCTGCCAGCCCAGCACGCCGCCCAGCACGAGCGCGGAAACCAGACTGGCCCAGAACACCAGTTCGGGGGGCGACATCTGCGCCAGCGCCAGCTTGAAGGCCGTCGCCACCGTCGACCAGAGCAGTACCGCGCTGAGGCCGAGCAGCCAGGCCCGACGTTCCCTGTCCGCCATCACCATCAGTACACCGGGTTGTACCGGCCGGCCACCAGTGAGGCACGAAGGTCATCCGGCCGTTCCACCCGGTTCAGGCCCAGCGCGAAGGCCCGTTCGGCCACCGCCGTGGCAATCTCCAGCGAGATGTCCTGAATCCGCTCCAGAGAGGGGTAAATCGTACCACTCACCAGTTCGGTGTTGGTGACCTGTTTCGCCAGGGTTTCAGCCGCCACGAGAAAGAGTTCGTCCGGAATGAGGCGTGCCGAGGCAGCCAGCGCCCCCAGGCCGAGTCCCGGGAAGATATAGACGTTGTTGCCCTGCCCCGGCACAAAGCGGCGACCATCTATCGTCACCGGCTCGAAGGGGCTGCCGCTGGCAAATATGGCCTTGCCGTCACTCCACTCGTAGGCCTGCTCTGCCGTGCATTCTGACCGGGATGTGGGGTTCGAAAGCGCCATGATGACCGGTCTTTCGTTGAACCGGCACATGGCCTTGACCACCTTGCGCGTGAAGGTTCCCCCCACACCGGTTGCCCCGATCAGCACATCCGGGCGGATATGGTTCAGCGCGCCCAGAAAGGACAGGAAGGGGGCCTCATGAGCATAGGGCAGGTTGTGAGGCATGAGATCATCACGCTCGGCGCAGATCAGACCATGCTCATCCACAAACCACAGACGCTGCCGGGCTTCTTCATCAGTGAGCCCCTCCTTCACCAGCGCCTGACGAATGAGGTCGCCAATGCCCGTCGCTGCCGAGCCGGCCCCCAGAAACAGGATCCGCTGCTCCCGGAACGGCTTCTTGTGAATCCCGCCGGCGGCATAGATGCCGGCCAGCGCCATGGCGGCCGTACCCTGCACATCATCATTGAAACACAGCACCCGGTCACGGTATCGCTGAAGCAGCGCGTAGGCATTCGGGGTCAGGAAGTCCTCAAACTGGATGAGGGCCCGGGGAAACACCTCCTGCACCGCTTCGACAAATTCGTCCACCAGGGCAAGATAGTCGTCACCCTTGATCCGGGGCTGACGCAACCCGAGATAGAGCGGATCTTCCAGAAGATCGGTGTTGTTGGTGCCCACATCCAGCATGACCGGCATGCACTGTTCGGGCGGAATGCCGGCACAGGCGGTGTACAGCATGAGCTTGCCCACCGGAATACCCATGCCGTTTGCACCCAGATCACCCAGCCCCAGAATGCGCTCGCCATCCGTGACCACGATCATGCGCACATCGTCATCCGGCCAGTTGTGCAGCACGTCACGGATCCGGCCCCGGTGCTTCAGCGAAATGGTCATGCCCGCCTGCTGGCGATAGATATGTGCGTAGTTGAGACAGGCTTCGCCCACCGTCGGCGTATAGATGAGCGGCAGCATCTCGCGGATATTCTCCTGCACCAGGCGATAGAACAGCCGTTCATTGCGGCCGTGCAGGGCCATGAGGAAGATGTAGCGCTCGATATCGCTGGTCTTGCGTGACAGATTCTCGCGAACCCGCCGAAGCTGAGTATTCTGGTCACAGACCACGGTCGGCAGCAGGCCTGCCAGCTTGTAGCGTTCCCGCTCTTCTTCCGTGAAGGCCGTGGACTTGTTCAGGCGCGGATTTTGAAGCCGCGCCATGCCGGTAATCTGTTCGGTGTCTTTCATCCCCTACCCCATCGCAACATGTCAGTGTTGTCCGTGGGGTTCAAGTGTGCGCCTGACGGCAGTCAACCGCAATGCGCGGATGGGCGAATCCGCATAGCGGTTTACCGAAAGTTTACTCCTGAGGCAAGGGGCGCTTGCGCATGACCCAGGCCATGCCCAGTGTGACCGGCTCGGTCAGCTCATCCGACGCATCAAACATCCACAGATCACCATTGGGAGACAGGGCACCGCTCTTGCCATTGACCGTCAGCTGACCATCGCTCTCGACATGCACGGATACCGCAAGCATTCGCGGGCTGGAACCGGCACTCACATCCAGGGTGGTCAGCGTGCCTTCACCCTCGGCATCCAGCGTCAGCACGCCGCGCGCACCGCGCCAGCTGCCGCCGACTTTCTCCACCAGGTGAACCCAGTATTCGCCAGCCAGTTCCGCCTGCGTATGCTCGCGACCCTTCTTCAGACAGATTTCAAACCGGCCGCCTGTTCCCCATTCATCCTGAGGCTGAAGGGTTTCGCCTTCTGCCAGCACAGGCTTGATGCGCTTGTCCACCACCTTGCTGGTGGAGATCAGATCACCATTCAGACCGACAAAACCGAACAACCCCGCCCGGGCAGAACAACGCTCGTTCAGCCCTGTTCCGCCGCCCTCGGGCTTGCACTCGTCCATGGCCGCCAGTTTCGCCTCGGCCGCTTGCTGCGCCTGCTTCAGCATATCATTGGTCAGCGTCAGCCTGCCCTCGGCCGTCACTTCATACTGGTAGGCTGCGGCACCTGATGACCGCCCCGCCGGGGATCCCGAAATGAACTGGTCGACACGGGTTCCGTCAAGAAAGAACTGGCTCAGGTACATGTCCACACCCTCCTGGCTGGCATCTTCCCGGCTCCAGGTCAGGCAATGATACTCACCGGCCATCATCTTTCTGACCGCCTCCGTGCCGTCACCGGTGCCTTCAGTGGCGGCATCGGGAGTCAGCTGCCTGGCAAAGAGTTTCCAGCGTATCTTGTTCAGATCCAGCCAGGACACCACGCTGGCAGTGGTATCGTACATCCCCTTGGCATAGCTGTTGCGGCGATCCTTGAAATCGCCCTGTCCGGTCTCGCCACGGATTTCCATGCCGGCAGTCGTGGCTTCGTAGGTGACGTTCCCGTCTGCATCGGTATCATCCCGAAGCAGATTGAGCAGGCTGGCCTTTCCCGTGACCGAAACAATCAGCTGCCCCCACTGACCTTCCGCCCTGGAAAAGTCGGCTTCGGAGGCATTGAAGTAACCTTCCAGATCAAAACTGAGGGGTACAAACTCCCGATCCTTGAACTCTGGTGTCTCGGTGCAGGCGGCAAGACTCGCCATCAGGCCCACCATGACCCACCGCGAGGCGGTATTCCACACTTTGCTACGCATGATCTGTCCGTCACATTCCGTAAACAGGGATTACAGACTGCAATACTAGAGTCTGGAACCCAAGGTTACCTTGACGGGTTTGGCAATTCGGCACTCGGAGGTCAGCGTGAGACCCGCGCAGGCTGCCAGCCGTCACTGGCAAGGACGCCGTATCGGGACAGGGCCTGCGACATGTGACCCAGCAGCAGGGCCGGTTCCGGCACGTGATTGCGGTCGGTCACCACCCCCAGGCGCAGCCCTCCACAGTAGCTGATGAGAGAAATCCCCGTGCAGATCCGGCCCACCTGAGGCACCCAGAACATGACGTCATGCACCTTTCGGCCCATGAGATAGCGGGGGCGAGGCGCACCCGGCACATTGGACAACACCAGCGATGCCCGCTGACCGATCAGATCCAGTGCCGCATCCCGCAGCCCCGGCATCAGGCCGATGATGCTCATCATGATGTGCGCGAGTGCCGGCTGCCAGGACCGTTTCAACCGCTCCGCCTCGTACCGCACCCGGTACAGCCGCTCCAGAGGGTTGGCAGCATTCAGAGCCAGCGGCACCAGCGCCAGCCCGAAATGATTGCCCATTTCCAGCAGACTGGCCCGTGCTTCGGCCGTTTCCAGCGGCCGCAGGTTGACCGGCATGGCCGCCGTCAGGCGCGAAGGCGCCTCATCACCCCGGCTGCCGATCCAGTCCGCCAGCCCGGCGGATACCCCGCCCAGCAGCACATCATTGACCGTACCGCCCAGCGCACGGGCCGTGCGTTTCAGTTCAGTCAGGGGAATCGTATCTGACCAGGCCACCCGCTTGAGCGGACTGAGACGCTGTCCGGTCAACGGTGAGGGCGATTCGGGCGGCAGGGCCAGCAGTTGGGCAACCTCTGCCAGAACGGCTGCCGCCACCTGCCCCGGTGATTGTCCGTTGTCTGCCAGCGCCATCAGCCGTGCGGCCTTCTCGCTCCACTCACCACTGATGGACGTGATGCGCTCCAGCGCCCGGCGCAGTGTGTCGCGGATGCCGTGGTAGCGAACCGCCAGCCCGGGGTCGGGTCGCGTTTCCGCTGCGCGGCGTGGCGCGAGCGGCCGCACGTTGGGCGCATCATCGGACATGGCGCCGAAAAGGGCCGCCAGTGACAGGCCATCGGCGTAACAGTGGTGCACGCGCATGACAATCACGGACCGGTCACCGTAGCCGTCGATCAGCACAAACTGCCAGAGCGGATGATTTTCCGCCAGCGGCTGACTCATGAGATCACCGACCAGCGTGGCCAGCGCCGCATCGTCGGCAGCGCCGGGCAACGCCACGTGGCGCACGTGAAAATCCAGGTCAAATTCCGCATCCGGCTCCCAGAGCCAGATGCCGGAGTGGTTGACAGGCGTCCAGCCAAACCGTTCGACGGTGAGAAACCGTTCCCGTATCAGGCGGCGCAAATCGGCGGGGCGCATGGGATCCGTCACCGCCATTGCCGTGATGACCATGGGGTTGTCCGCACGTTCCAGCCGCAGCCAGACCGCATCCGCCCCGTTGACCGGTTCCCACGCCTGTTCCGTCATGCCTTGTCCTGCACCATTGCCGTCACCCCATTATGCACCAGTTCTCCCTCTTACAAAAATTAACACACGCGTACCAGTTTCATCTTATACTGGTAAATGTGAGGCCCTGTGCGGGCCGGCGAGCGCCTTTGGACTTTGGTCGCAATTCACGACGCAATCCACAAAATGACACGATCAAAGATGGCGCCCCCGTCAAAAATGCGTTACAAGTTAGAGAACAGTACAAGAATAAATGGCTTCGGCCAGACTGTGG
The DNA here is from genome assembly GCF_041153465.1 of Thermohahella caldifontis. Taxonomy (NCBI): domain Bacteria; kingdom Pseudomonadati; phylum Pseudomonadota; class Gammaproteobacteria; order Oceanospirillales; family Hahellaceae; genus Thermohahella; species Thermohahella caldifontis. The sequence continues at coordinate 3,208,636 of NZ_CP154858.1, read as the reverse complement.
AGGATCTCAGATGAAAGCGGCACACGCTCGCAAGCTGTTGCGGCCCATACCGCAAACCTACCGCGAAATGTTCTCCGGCCGGGTATATACCGTCGGCCAGGGCGCGGTGTCCGTCCGCAACCACAGTGCCGAGGCGGAACACACCGTCATTGGCGTTCACGGATTTCTCGAGAACCACTGCTACTTTACACAGACCTATCAGGCCCCGGATACGGAACTGATTCTGCTCACCTGCTCCAACTACCACATTCCGGTCAGTGGCCCGGTACCCGAACCGGCACCCTGGGAGCGGGAAATCAAGTACGCCGTGGCGACCATCGAATACGATGCCGCCATCCTCACGCAGGCACTCGAACATCTGCCCACCACACGCCGGATTCGCGTGCATGGTCATTCCCGGGGTGGCGCCGTCATCCTGGACGCCATCCGGCAGCGGCCGGAGCTGTTCCGCAATGTGGATGTGGTGCTGGAAGCCCCCGTATTGCCTCAGGGCAAGCTGCATCCGCTGGTCACCGCCCTGCTGGAGCCCGTCAGCCACGGCATGTGGCCCTGGGTGGTGCGCCTGGTCAACAGTTCCCCCTCCAACGTCTATGGCCAGACCTTCTTCGGCAAGATGAACCCGCGCAAGCGCGTCCTGCTGGACAAGCTGTTCACCGCGACCCGGGATCACCTGACCATTGTCCGGAACATCGAGAACATTCTGGACTGGATGGAGCAACACGGCCCGGAACTGTACACGCCCATCGAGCACGGTACCTTCCTGATTCCCAAGGTGGACCGGATTCTGGATCGCGGCGCCATGCTGGCCAGTGCGGAACAGTCCCCGAACACCTGGCGCATCGTGGAAACACAGGCGCAAAGCCACTTCATTACCCTGGACTCACTGGAATGGGTGCCGCCGCTGGACCAGGTTCCGGTGGCAGATGTGGCCTGATCCGCTTTCCCGGACGATCAGATCTGCTATCATGCGCCCGGCCAACAAGGAGACGGGCGCATGTCACTGGAAAAACTGCTGGATGTATCTCCCCGAACGGAAGCGGCTCACCGGCTGCAACGGGTGCTGGTGGCCTACCATCACTTCCGCCAGGACAAGATCAGCCATCCCTGCTATCCGGATCTGCCCGCACTGAGCGCATGGCAGATTGAACGCCTGAAAACGACCCACCGGGATCTCTATTCGGATCCGGCCTATCACACCGCCCTGCACTTTCTGATTGACGAACTCTATGCACCGAAGGATTTCAGCCAGCGGGATGCGGATCTGGAACGGGTGTTTCCCAAGATGGTCAAACTGTTACCCGACGCCGTACTGGATCTGGTGGCCGACCTGGTGGAACTGAACCACCTCACGCAAAAGCTGGACCTGGATCTGCTGTCCCGGCTGACCGCCGAAACCGGCATCGACGCCCTGGACGCGCTGACCTGGGCACAGGCCTATCGCGCCTGTGACAACCGGCCCTTGCGGGAACAGCAGCTCAGACTCATCCATGATGCCGGGGTGGCCCTGGAACGCTATGTCCACTCACACGTCCTGCGCTGGACCCTGAGTGCCACACGCGGGCTGGCGGAAAGCAAGGGCCTGGGCGAGCTGCATCAGTTTCTGCAGCGCGGATTCGAGGCTTTCTCGACCTTGCAGAACGTCCCCGTGCTGCTCGATGAAATTCAGCGCCGCGAAACCGCCATCATGGTGCACCTGTTCGAGTGCGATCCGGCACCGGACTGGCCGCAGCGCCCGCATGCGCCCGATTCGGGGATCAGACTTCAGGCCCCAGAGCTTCATCCAGATGCCGGTTGATGGACTGCTCCACCCGGCTGCGGAAAGGCCGGAACATCAGTCCCAGCTCCATGATCAGACTGAGCCGCCCCTCGGGCAGGGCCAGTGACCCCTTTACGCCCCGACCGCTGAATTCCAGCGTGTCGCCCCGCCAGTGCCAACGGACACCGAACCGCTCCGCCAGATCACGCGCCAGCTCGTCGGCCAGGGCATGCGCCTCTTTCTGGCTGAGCTGGTGTGAACGCTGAATTTGAATGACAGACACCTTGACCTCCATCATGGACTGGCCGCGCAGTATACCAAAAATGAGGCCATTTCCCCGTCGGGGAATACCGTACAGGTGCATCCACCGGCAAGGGACGCTAGAATGTGCCCCTGATTTCACCAGCGCAACGGATTCGGCATGAGCGACGACCAGACCATAGATTTCGGCTTCAGAAAGGTTCCCGTACAGGAAAAGGAAAAGCATGTGGCCCGCGTGTTCCACTCCGTTGCGGGCAAGTACGACCTCATGAACGACCTCATGTCCGCAGGCATTCACCGGCTCTGGAAGCGCTATACCATTGACCGCAGCGGCGTACGCCCGGGACAGAAGGTACTGGATATCGCCGGCGGAACCGGTGACCTGACCATGATGTTTTCCGACCGCGTTGGCCCCACGGGTCAGGTCATTCTCTCGGACATCAATGAATCCATGCTGCAGATGGGCCGTGACCGCCTGATCAACAAGGGCTACGGCCGAGTCGAGTATGTACAGGCCAACGCCGAAGCCCTGCCGTTCAAGAGCAATCATTTCGACATCGTCTCCATTGCCTTCGGTCTGCGCAACGTCACCCGCAAGGACAAGGCGCTGGCCGAAATGTGCCGGATCCTGAAACCGGGCGGACGGCTGCTGGTGCTGGAATTTTCCAAGCCCACCAGCGAAACCCTGTCCCGGATCTATGACGAATATTCCTTCAAGGTGCTGCCGGTGATGGGTGAGCTGGTGGCCAATGACCGGGACAGCTACCAGTATCTGGCGGAAAGCATCCGCATGCACCCGGATCAGGAAACCCTCAAGGGCATGGTGGAAGCGGCAGGCTTCGTCCGTTGCGACTACACCAACCTGACCGGCGGCATTGTTGCCCTGCACACAGGAGTCAAGCCCTGAGATGAGTCTGGATACCACCCGCACGGCCACGGCCATCGCCCTGGAAAACCTCCTCAACCGTCTGGCGGAACTGGATCTGGGTGTCTACGCCAGGCTGCATGCACTGGAGGGCCGGCTGATCCGCATCGAAGTGCGCCCGCTCCCCGATGCCCTATGGCTGCAACCCGGCCGCCCCCTGCGGGTGCTGGCTGCAGCGGACGACGCCGATGGCACCCTGAAGGGCACGCCGCTCACCCTGATCCGCTTCCTCACCGGTCAGCCGGGAGAACCGCCGGCATGGGAAGGCCCGGAAGATCTGTTCCAGGCACTGCACGGTATCTTCCAGATCGAAGAGCCGGATCTGCAGCCCCTGCTGGCCCGCCTGACCGGCAAGACCCCGGCAGAGTTTCTGGCCCCCCTGTTCAACGAAGGCACCCGATTGCTGCGACAGGTAAAACGCCAGTTTCTCGAAGATGTGCGCGAGTACCTGCTGAACGACAGTGGGCTGGTACCTCATCCGGAGGCTGTCAACGCCCTGGAGCGGGATGCCCATGCCCTGGCCAGCCGCACTGACGAACTGGAAGCGCGAATCGCTGCCATCGAAGCCCGGCTGAAGGACCGCAAAGCGTGAAAAGCCTGCGCCGCCTGATCCGCATCCTGATTGTCATCACGCGCTACCGGCTGGACACCTTCATACCGCGCCAGCACCTTCCCCTCTGGGCCCGCGTGCTGGTACGGCTCGGCCCCTGGTCCTTGATGCCGGCGCCGGACATGCCCCGTGGCGAACGGTTGCGCCGGGCACTGATCGAACTGGGCCCCATCTACGTCAAGTTCGGTCAGATCCTCTCCACCCGGCTGGATCTGCTGCCTGACGATCTGGCCCGGGAACTGGCACAACTGCAGGACCGGGTGCCACCTTTCGATCCGGAAAGCGCCGTGCAGATCATCGAACGCGCCCTGAAGCGCCCGGTGGACGAGATCTTTGCCGAGTTCGGACGCACCCCCATGGCATCCGCCTCCGTGGCACAGGTTCACCCGGCCCGCCTGCACTCCGGGGAAGAAGTCGTGGTCAAGGTCATCCGCCCCGGCATCGCCAGCGTCATCGAAAAGGACATTCGCCTGATGCGCAGCGTGGCCCGCCTGATTGAACGCTACTGGGAAGAAGGGCCCCGGCTGCATCCGGTGGAGGTGGTGGACGACTACCACCACACCATCATGGATGAGCTCGACATGCAGCGTGAAGCCGCCAACACCAGCCAGATCCGCCGCAATTTCGAACAGTCCGACCTCATCTACCTGCCGCGCATTTACTGGGACTATACCCGGCCGCAGGTGCTGGTCATGGAGCGCATCCACGGTATCCCCATTTCTGATGTGACCGCCCTCCGGGCCCGCGGGGTCGACATGAAGGTGCTTGCGGAGCGGGGTGTTGAAATCTTCTTCACCCAGGTCTTCCGGGACAGTTTCTTCCATGCCGACATGCATCCCGGCAACATCTTTGTAGATGCCACCCTTCCCGAGCGCCCCCGCTACATCGCCATCGACTGCGGCATCGTCGGCACCCTGGATGACGACGACCTGAACTACCTGGCCCGCAACCTGCTCGCCTTCTTCCGCAGAGACTACCGCCAGGTTGCCCAGCTGCACGTGGAATCCGGCTGGGTTCCCCCCGAGACACGGGTCCGGGAGTTCGAGTCCGCCATCCGTACCGTCTGCGAGCCCATCTTCGAAAAGCCGCTGAAGGACATCTCCTTCGGCTATTTCCTGCTGAGACTGTTCCAGACCGCACGCCGGTTCAACATGGAGGTCCAGCCGCAGCTCGTGCTACTGCAAAAGACCCTGCTGAACGTGGAAGGCCTGGGCCGCCAGCTCTACCCGGACCTGGATCTCTGGCAAACCGCCCAGCCATTCCTGGAAAGATGGATGCGCGAGCGTATCGCGCCCAAGGGACTGCTGGAGCAGGTCAACCGCAAGCTGCCGGACTGGCTCCACGCCACACCGGAGCTGCCTCAGGCCATCTGGGATGCACTCAATCAGGCCCGCCACCTGGACACCCTGGTCCAGCAAGCCGTCCGCACCGAACAGGCTCAGGTGCGTCAGGCCGCCGCCCAGCGCCGGCAGCAGCGTCGTCTCTGGCAGGCGGGCACCCTGCTGGCCGCAACCGCCTGGCTGTTGAGTGGTCCCGCCCTGCCCTGGACCCTCCCGGCAGAACTGCCCTGGATCACCGCGCTGGCCGGCGGCTGGCTACTGTTCAAACCGGAGAAATCCCATGACTGAAACGCTGCCCGATCTGAGCACGGTCCGCTTCAATGCAGACGGCCTCATCCCCGCCATTGCCCAAGACGTCCATACCGGTGACGTCCTCATGCTGGCCTGGATGAACCGGGACGCCCTGGAAGAAACCCTGCGCAGCGGCACGGCCGTCTATTGGTCCCGGTCACGTCAGGCGCTATGGCGCAAGGGCGAAAGCTCGGGCCATGTGCAGAAGGTCCACGCCCTGTATCTGGACTGTGATGCGGACACGGTACTCATGAAAGTGGAACAGGTGGGCGGCATCGCCTGCCATACGGGCCGTCGCAACTGCTTCTTTCTGGAGCGGCATGGCGACCAGTGGGTAGAGGCCCACGCCCCCGTCAAGAACCCCGAGGATATCTACGGAGACAATCATGGCCACTGACATTCTTGCCGAACTGCACGCCGTGCTGGAAGCCCGCAAGGCGGCAGATCCGGACAGCTCCTACGTCGCCTCCCTGTATCACAAGGGGCTCAACAAGATTCTCGAAAAGGTGGGCGAGGAGTGTACCGAGACCCTGCTGGCCGCCAAGGATGCGGAGCACAGTGGTGACATGAAGGACGTGATCTATGAAACCGCAGACCTCTGGTTCCATTCCATGGTCATGCTGAGCCATCTGGGACTGTCACCGGATGACATTCTTCAGGAACTGGCACGCCGGTTTGGCCTGTCCGGACTGGAAGAAAAGGCACAAAGATCAAAAAACCCTTGATGCCCGTCAACCCGGCGTCGTTGAATGTTACGCATAATGCCAGACCAGAGGCGTGCATCTTTCCGGCACAAAATCAGGTACAATTGACGTAAACCGTCAGGAGGCTAAGCACATGGGTGGTATCTCGATCTGGCAACTTCTCATTATTCTGGTCATCGTCATGCTGCTGTTCGGCACCAAGAAACTGCGCAACATCGGCAGCGATCTGGGCGGCGCCATCAAGGGCTTCAAGGAAGCCGTGAGCGAGGGTGAAAAGGAACAGGCCAAGGCGCTTGAAGCCCAGAAGCAGGCTGAAGCTGATGCCGCACAGCCGGCTGAAAAAACAGCGGACAGCACACCAGACAATCAGAAATCTGCCTGATCCATGTTCGATATCGGCTTCACCGAGCTGCTGCTCGTCGCCTTGGTGGGCCTGCTCGTGCTGGGCCCCGAGCGCCTGCCCGGGGCGGTGCGCACTGTAGGCCTGTGGGTCGGCCGGATCCGGCGCATGGTCTCCAGCTTCTCGGAAGAACTGGACCGGCAGATCAAGGCCGACGAACTGCGTAAAAAGCTCAAGGAAGAAGGCGACACACTGGGCCTGGAAAAAATCCAGTCCACGGTGGACGAGGCCCTGCAGGAAGCCAAGCAGTATGAACATTTGACCGAACCGTCAACAACCACCAAGCGCGAACATGACTGAAGACGTCAACCAGGAACTTCCGCTCATCGAGCATCTGATCGAACTGCGCGACCGCCTGCTGCGGGCCGTGCTGTCGGTGCTGATTGTCTTCGGGCCACTGTACTATTTCTCCAACGATCTGTACGCCTGGATTTCAAAGCCCTTGCGCGAGACCCTGCCCGAAGGCGCCACCATGATCGCCACCCAGGTAGCCTCGCCCTTCCTGACACCGTTCAAACTGACGCTGGTAGCCTCCATATTCGTCTGCATCCCGTACATTCTCTACCAGATCTGGGCTTTCATTGCGCCGGGTCTGTACCAGCATGAAAAGAAGATCGCCATCCCCCTGCTGGTCACCAGCGTCATTCTGTTTTACCTCGGCGGCGCCTTTGCGTACTTTGTGGTGTTCCCCATTGCCTTTGCATTCTTCTCGGCAACGAGCCCCGAAGGGGTCACCATGATGACCGACATCAGCAGCTATCTGGACTTCGTCCTCAAGCTGTTCTTCGCCTTCGGTGTGGCCTTCGAGATTCCCATCGCCACCATCCTGCTGGTGCTGGCCGGCGTCACCAGCGTCTCTTCCCTGCGGGAAAAGCGGCCCTACGTGATCGTGACCTGCTTTGTGGTCGGCATGCTGCTGACGCCCCCCGATGTCATTTCCCAGACGCTGCTGGCCGTCCCCATGTGGATGCTCTATGAAGGCGGACTGTTCTTCGCCGGGCTGATTGCGCGGGACGATTCAGAAGAAGACAGCAAACCCGCTGACGCCTCGTGAACCTGCTGCTGCTGACTCCGGAAGAAGTCAATGCCGGTTGCCTGTGGCTGGCGCCCTCGGATCGCCGTTCCCGACACCTGAGCGAAGTGATCCGGCCGGAAACAGGAGACCGTCTGCGCGTGGGCTGTATCGGCGGCCTCATGGGCGAAGCCCGGGCGCAGCGACTGGAAGACGGTGGCTGGAAGCTCGACATGCTGACGCTCAACCAGCCGCCCCCATCGCCCCTGCCCGTGACAGTGGTGCTCGCACTACCCCGGCCAAAGGCACTGCGCCGAATCATTCAGGGCCTGACCGCACTGGGTGTCAAGAAGCTCTGGCTGATTCACAGCTACCGGGTGGAAAAGAGCTACTGGCAAACCCCCTGGCTGGAGCCCGAAGCGCTGCGAGAGCAGTGTCTGCTGGGACTGGAACAGGCGCGTGACACCGTGCTGCCCGAAATCGGTCTGCGCCGGCGCTTCAAGCCCTTTGTGGAAGATGAGTTGCCCGGACTGATTGCCGAACGGGGTCAGGGCCACGTGGCCCATCCCTACCCCGAACAGCCCTCCCCGCCGCCGGAAAGAGGCGCCGGCACCGTCCTGGTGTTCGGACCGGAAGGCGGATTTATCCCGTACGAAGTGAACAAGCTGGTCGAGGCGGGCTGCCAGGCCTTTTCACTGGGCCCGCGCATTCTCAGGGTGGAGACAGTACTGCCCACCGTGATCGGCAAGCTCTATTACTGACGGGCGGCTGGTTCGTGCCCACGTCCGGAATCCCCAGGGCCTCGCACATGATCCGTCGCTTGACCGGTGCCAGGCGGTTGACCACGGAGATCCCCAGCCTGCGCAGTGGCATGAAGCCGGGTAGCGCAATCCCGTACACCTCACAGAAGAACTGCATGGCAGCCGCTGTTCGTGTCACGTCCAGCCGTCGTTCGCGCTGCCAGCCCTGCCACAGCCTTGGCTCGGCCAGAGGCAAGCCAAGTTCCCGTGCACGCGCCAGCACATCCAGCGCACCGATGACATCGCGGAATCCGAGGTTGACCCCCTGTCCCGCCAGCGGGTGAATGGTGTGCGCGGCATCCCCCAGCAACACCACCGGCCCTTGCACAAAGCGCTGTGTCTGCCGGTAACGCAGCGGAAACGCCTGCCGCGGCCCCACCTCCAGGGCATCGCCCAGCACGCCCTGGCTGGCGTCCGTGAGCGCCTCCAGAAAGGCCTCATCCGAACGGGCCATCAGTCCGTCCAGGGTATCCGGCCAGGCCGACCAGACAATGGAGATCAGCGTCTCGTCACCCTGTCCGCCCAGCGGCAGCAACGCCAGCGGACCGGAGGGCAGAAAGCGCTGCCACGCCGTATACCGGTGAGACCGGGCCATGCGGACATTGGCCACCAGTGCGTGATGGGGGTAATCCCGCTCATCCGTGGGCCACATGAGCGTCTCCCTCACCCATGACCGGGCACCATCTGCCCCGACCAGCATCCCCGCCCGGATGCCATCACCGTCAGCGAGCCCGGCCTCAACACCGTCATCGAGAACCTGAAGCGTCTTCAGCCGGGTCTCCGGCAGGCAGGCCACACCAGACTGCGCTTCCAGCGCCTGCCAGAGGGCCCAGCGCGTCTGGCTGTTTTCCACAATATGCCCCAGATCGGGCTGGCACACGCTTTCCGCATCAAAACGAATGGCACCCGACCGGGGTGTTTCCCCTTCCCAGACATGCATGTGGCGATACGGTGTCGCATGCCCCCCGAGCGCCTCCCAGACACCCAGAGCACGCAACAGATAATCGGAGCTGCGTGTCAGGGCGCTGACCCGCACATCGTGATCCCCGACCGTCCGGGCCGGCCCGGGTGGCCGGGGTGCGGGGCCAGCATCCACCACCGTGACCGCATACCCCATGCGCGCTGCACCCAGCGCAAGGGCGGCACCGACCATACCACCCCCCACCACCAGGATGTCCGTTTCAATCATGAGATGAGAATCCTCTGTCGAACAGTTGTCCGCCCAGCCCCATGGCGGTTCGGGCAAACGGCACCTGCAGGGCACGACTGACGGAGAGCCCGAGCAGCCCCAGCCCGCGGGCCGGAGCCAGCCATTCGCGCCCCGTGAAGAGACGAACCAAGGAGTCACTGGCCAGCACCGTGCGCTGCTGATCCAGACGCTGGTCGCTCAGGTAGCCGTTCAGCACATCCCTGGTATGGCACTTATCCGCAGGCACTTCAGCCCAGCGCCGGGCCAGTGCCCAGGCGTCACGCAGAGCCAGGTTGAAGCCCTGCCCGGCAACCGGATGCAGTGTGTGAGCGGCGTTGCCGAGTACCACCAATCCCTCCCGCACGGGCGTCCGACAGGTGGTCAGGGACAAGGGGTAACTGACCCGTTCACCCACCTGATCAATGCGGCCAATCCGCAAACCGATCCGGGACTCCAGACGCGCCGCGAACGCCTCGTCATCCAGCGCAAGAATGCCGTCCAGCTGTTTCTCCGGCACTGTCCACACGAGGGCCAGCCGGTGTTGCCCGTCCTGATCCGGCAGCGGCAGGCAGGCCAGCGGTCCGTCCGGCGTGAAGCGTTCCCAGGCCCAGCCATCATGCGGCTTGCTGACGGCCAGATTGGTCACAATCGCACTCTGCCCGTAAGGCCGGGAGTCAAATTGCAGGCCCAGCTGCTCACCGAGCGCAGAGCGCCCCCCATCCGCGAGGACAAGCGTCCGCGAACCGATCACACGCCCCGAATTGAGCCCCACCTGCCAGACATTGTCCTGACGTGTGACCCGTTCAACCGTTTCACCCAGATGCAGGGCCACGCGGGACTGAGCCTTGAGCGCCGCACCCAGCACCCGCCCGGCCCAGACATTGGGCATCACGTGCCCGTAGGCCGGCCAGGGACTCTCGTCGGCATGAAAGCGTGCTGTCGCGATATGCCCCTTCTGAGAAACGTGAATGTGGCGAATGGTCGCCACACCCGGTTCCAGTTCTGGCCAGAGCCCCAGGGACTCAAAAATCAGACGGCTGCCCCAGGCCAGCGCCGTGGAGCGTTCGTCGAAGGCGGGCTGATAATCTGCCACCGATGCCGGAAAATCACGCGCCTCCACCAGTGCACAGGACAAGTGTGCACACTCTTCCCGCGCCAGCATCAGGGCCAGGCTGGAACCCACCAGCCCGCCGCCGACGATCAGAATGTCATGGGTCTCCGTGCGTGCCATCAGCCGGCCATCAGATTCTGGATCTCATCCACGGTCTTGGGTACGCCGGAGGTCATGACCTCATGCCCGTCCCGGGTGACCACCACATCATCCTCGATGCGGATGCCAATCCCCCGCCAGCGTGCCTCCACACGCTCGTCGTCCGCGTCAAAATAGAGGCCGGGCTCGACCGTCAGCACCATGCCCGGTTCCAGCAGGCGCCATTCATCACCCACCTTGTAATCCCCCACGTCATGGACATCAATGCCCAGCCAGTGACCGGTCCGGTGCATGAACCAGGGCTTGTACGCCTCCTGTTCCAGTGCCGTGTCCAGATCGCCCTGCAGAATTCCCAGATCAATGAGTCCCTGAGTCAGCACGCGTGTGGCTGCCTCATGGGGATGATTCCAGTGGTTTCCGGGCTTCACCGCCTCGATGGCGGCCAGCTGAGCCGCCAGCACCACCTCATAAACCGCCTTTTGCTCCGCGGAGAAGCGCCCGTTTACCGGAAAGGTGCGGGTAATGTCCGCCGCATACATGTCCAGCTCGCAGCCTGCATCAATCAGCACCAGATCGCCATCCCTGAGCGGCGCCCGGTTGTCGATATAGTGGAGCACACAGGCATTGGCACCACCGCCGACGATGGTGGTGTAGGCCGGTTCACGTGCCCCCTGACGCGCAAATTCATGCAGGATTTCCGCCTCCAGCTGATACTCGTAAAGCCCCGGCCTTGATGCGCGCATGGCCCGGCAGTGGGCCTCTGCCGAAATCCGCGCAGCCTTGCGCATGACCTTCAGTTCTGCCGCGGACTTGAACAGACGGAGCTCATGGATGAGGTGGGAGAGCACCACAAATTCACCGGGCGGACGGGCCCCCGCCCTGACCTTGCTGCGGATATGGTTGATCCAGCCCATCAGGCTCTTGTCGAAAGTTTCGCTCTGCCCCAGGGTGTAATAGACCCTGGACTTGCCTTCGATCAGACCGGGCAGAATCTCATCCATGTCCTTGATGGGAAAGGCATCGTCCAGGCCCAGGCTTTCCTGCGCACCTTCGGGCCCCAGCAGCCGGCCATTCCAGCGCTCGAAATCCGGATCCCGCTCGCGGCAGAACAGAATGCTCTCACCGTGCTCCCGGCCCGGCACCAGCACCAGCACGGCTTCGGGCTCATGAAAACCGGTCAGATACCAGAAATCCGAATCCTGCCGGAACACATACTCCGTATCCCGGCTGCGGGTTTTCATGCTGCCGGCCGGCAGGATGGCAATACTGTTTTCCGACATCATGCCCAGCAGGCGATGCCGGCGTTTTCCGAATTCAGACTTGTTCACAATACCCCCGGAGAATGACATGTTGAGGCCGTCAGTGCAGCGTGGAGGATGCCCCGGCAGGCCCCGGCTGGCGCAGTTTCGCCAGCGTCAGGTAGGCATCCGTCACAGCCACGCGCACAAACTCGGTCAGCTCCAGCAGGTGGCGCTCGTCTTCTTCCGAGCCTTCCACGTCCGGGCTGACCTCACCGATTTTCATCAGATCCTGAACCAGATCGGCAATATCTTCATGTTCGTTCAGAATGCGTGGCGCCACGGCAATCAGCCCCTCGATGAAGCCCCGGCACCACTCCGCCAGCGCCTCGACGCGCTGGGAACAGTGCACGGCATCTTCCGGCAGGGCCAGGTCCAGACCAAAGGCTTCGGATTCCAGCGCGGCAAACTGGGCCTCGAAAATGGCGCGGAGCGATTCCGGCGGCTGTTCGTCCGGCATGGCGGCCAGATCCCTGAGCGCCTGCCAGCCCGTGCCCTCCAGCCTGCGTGCTCCCCCGACAATCATGCCGCACATGAGCCCCTGAATGGCAGCTGTCTGACCGCCAGGCAACACTGCATCCAGCTGTTCTTTGATTTCTGCTGTCATGGTTCCGTACTTCACGATGAATTGTCCCTATGCTATCACGGTTGACGCGCGTTCTGACAGACTGTCGGGCACCGTATTACCGGAGCATTTGACCCACTGCCACACCGCCCTTATAGTTACACCAGACCGTTGCAAGGTATGCCTCTCCATGGAACAGAACCCGCTTGATGTGCTGAACCAGCGCATTGACCAGCTGATTGACCGCGTGCGAAAGCTGGAACAGGAAAATGCGCAACTTCGTCAGGCTCAGGACGAGCTGCAGAAGGAGCGTGCGCGCCTGCTCCAGAAAAATGACATGGCGCGCACCAAGATTGAAGCCATGATCAGTCGACTCAAAGCCATGGAGCAACGCTGAAAATGACCCAGAACACTGTCAGCCTCACCATTCTGGACAAGGAATACCTGATTGCCAGTCCGCCCGAAGCGGAAGCGGGCCTCCGGATGGCGGCGCGCCTGCTCAATGAACGCATGAAACAGATCCGGACCAGCGGACGCGTACTGGGCACGGATCGTATCGCCGTGATGGCCGCACTGAACCTGACCTACGAGTTGCTGAATGGACAGGCCGCCTCGGCAGCGCATCAGGATGCCATTCGTCAGATGATCGACAAGATCGAAGCCGTCCTGCCGGACGAGCCCGCCGCGTAAAATGATGTAAATCAGGGTTCACTGTGGCAAAAATTCTGTATAATGACTCCACGTTCCCTGAGGTGTGCGCCAGTTGGAAAGGTCCTCGAGCCGATGAATTCACACCCAGGTTGCCACCACGGTGCAATGTGTGCATGTCCCGCCACAGGGAAAGCCTGATTTGCACCGGCGGCGACCACCTTGAACCCCAGGGTTCAAGGGCTGCCTCCGACAGCGGCATTTTGGGGAACGTCTTCCTCCATGACCTCTCTCTCTGAAGCCAAGCGCGAAATCCGCCGGCTGATGCGTCGGAAGCGGCAGCAATTATCTCCCGGACAACGCCGCAAGGCCGGTCGCGGACTGGCCCGCAAGGCAACCCGACTGCTGCGCAGTCATCGCAAGCCCCACATTGCCCTCTATTTCAGCAGCGATGGCGAAATCCCGACCCAGCCCTTGCTGGCCGCATTGCTGAACCAAGGGATTAACGTTTATCTTCCTGTTCTGCATCCGGTCTACCACAATCGCCTGTGGTTTGTGCGCTACCGCAAGGGCGACACCCTGCGGCCGAATCGTTACGGGATTCCGGAGCCCATCCTCAGAAGCCACCGCCGGCGCACACCCTGGTCGCTGACACACGTATGCCTGCCGCTGGTTGCCTTTGACGACGAAGGATTCCGACTCGGAATGGGTGGCGGATACTATGACAGGACTTTTGATCCCCGCAGGCCGGCACCACGCTGGCCTCGACTGACCGGGCTGGCCTATGAGTTCCAGAGACAGGAAGAACTACCCAGAGGACCCTGGGATGTACCGCTGGATGCAGTGGTGACGGACAAGCAGATCCGGCTGTTCCGTCACCGGAGAGCGCCCTGATCGGGAGCCCAGGTGGCTGATATCGCAGGCGCATCCTTTCGCTCGGCGTGGGTCAGGGTGGTGACACCGGAAACCAGCAATCCCACCACAAACACCATCAGCACCGTTTTCAGCATGTCAGGTTTACGCTTCACGATGCTCACCGAAATATATGTGAAAATCCAACTGGCTATGACGCCAATTTGGACTGCATTATAAAGACCTTCCCCCAATTTACAATGATTCACATCGATTTTTTTCGTTTTTCCTGCCATTCACACGGTTTCCCATGCCGAGAAACAGGTTGTAGGCAGGATTTCCGGTCTCTTCCCAGTACCGGAAACCCACCTTGTCGAGCATCGCAAGAAAGTCCGGCATTTCATCATCAGGAACCTGAGCCCCCATCAGCACCCGACTGTACGCGGAGCCGTGATTGCGATAGTGGAACATGGAAATATTCCAGCGCGACCCCAGTGACATGAGAAATTTCATCAGCGCCCCCGGCCGCTCCGGAAACTCGAAACGGAAGGCCTTTTCATCGGCAACCAGCGCCGAGTGCCCGCCGACCATGTGCCGGATATGCATCTTGGCCAGTTCGTTGTCCGTCAGATCCAGCGCCTCAAGCCCCTGCTCCCGAAGCGAGGACAGCAGCGCCGCACGCTCTTCGGCCCCACCCGAAATCTGGACGCCGACAAATATCTGGGCTTCTTCCGGGTCACTGTAGCGATAGTTGAACTCGGTGATGTTGCGCCTGCCCAGCGCACGGATAAACGCCTTGAAGCTTCCCGGTCGCTCGGGAATCCTGACCGCCAGAATCGCCTCGCGCTGCTCACCGACCTCGGTACGCTCCGTGACATAGCCCAGCCGGTCAAAGTTCATGTTCGCGCCACTGACGATGGACACCAGGTTCTGCCCCTCAACGCCACTGAGCTGCACGTATTTCTTGAGCCCCGCCAGTGACAGTGCCCCGGCCGGCTCGGCAATGGACCGGGTATCCTCGAAGATGTCCTTGATGGCCGCGCAGATCTCGTCCGTGGAGACGGTCACCACTTCATCCACATACTGCCGGCAGATCTCCCAGGGCAACTCGCCGATCTGACGCACGGCCACCCCATCCGCAAAGAGCCCCACTTCCGGCAGGATCACGCGCTCACCGGCCTTCATGGCCGCATCCAGGCACGCTGCCTCCTCCGGCTCCACGGCAATGACCTTCACTTCCGGACGCAGGTATTTCACATACACGGCCACCCCGGCTGCCAGCCCGCCACCGCCCACCGGCACAAACACTGCATCAATGGGCGCCTTGCACTGGCGCAGAATTTCCATGGCCACGGTGCCCTGCCCGACAATCACGTCCTCGTCGTCATAGGGCGGAATGTAGGTATAGCCCTTTTCCTCCACCAGCTTGCGCGCATGAGCGGCCGCCTCGTCAAAGGAGTCCCCCTTGAGCACCACCCGCGCGCCACGGGAACGCACCGAGTTGACCTTGATCTCCGGTGTGGTCTGCGGCATGACGATCACTGCCCGGATCCCCAGCGCCTGCGCCGACAACGCCACGCCCTGGGCATGGTTCCCGGCCGACGCGCAGATGACCCCCTTCGCCTTCTCTTCCTCGCTCAACTGGGCAATCTTGTTGTATGCGCCGCGGATCTTGAAGGAAAACACCGGCTGCAGATCCTCCCGCTTGAGCCAGATGGCATTGCCAAAGCGGGCAGAGAGCAGGCGGGCATGATCCAGCGGGGTTTCCTGAGCCACGTCATAGACACGGGAGTCGAGTATTTTCTTGATGTAACGATGTGGCATGGGGGTTTCTGTTCTCCGGAGATGTGTGTGTATCCTGTCAGGCCAGCGCCAAATAATAGGCCCTGGCAGGGTGTGCGTCTACACGCAAGCGCCCCGAGCGGCTATAATTGCCGCTCCGCGAACGAGAGGCCCGCCATGAATCAGGATCAGCTGAAAAAACAGGTCGCAGAAGCCGCCCTGGAAAAAATCCGCCCTCACCTCCAGTCCGACAGCATCATCGGTGTCGGTACCGGATCGACAGCCAACCATTTCATTGACATGCTGGCCACCATCCGCAACGAGTTCGAGGCCACCGTGGCCAGCTCGGAAGCCAGTGCCCAGCGCCTGAAGGCACACGGGATTCCGGTCTATGACCTCAACAGCGTGTCGGAGCTGGAGTTCTACATCGACGGTGCGGACGAAACCAACCCCTGGCTGCAGCTGATCAAGGGCGGCGGTGCCGCATTGACCCGTGAAAAGATCGTGGCCGCCGTGGCCAAAACCTTCATCTGCATTGCTGACGAAAGCAAGTGGGTCGATGTACTGGGTGATTTTCCCCTGCCCATCGAGGTGATCCCCATGGCACGCAGCTTCATCGGCCGCGAGATGGTCAAACTGGGCGGCGACCCGGTCTATCGGGAAGGCGTGATCACGGACAACGGCAACATCATCATTGACGTCCATAACCTGCGCATCACCGATCCGCTCGGTCTGGAAACCACCATCAACCAGATCCCCGGCGTGGTGACGGTCGGCCTGTTTGCGCACCGGCCTGCAGATGTGCTGCTGCTGGGCAGAGCCTCCGGTGTGGAAGAAATTTACGCCAGAAAGGGCTGATATCATCCACGACAAC
This sequence comes from Thermohahella caldifontis, assembly GCF_041153465.1. Lineage (NCBI taxonomy): Bacteria > Pseudomonadati > Pseudomonadota > Gammaproteobacteria > Oceanospirillales > Hahellaceae > Thermohahella > Thermohahella caldifontis. Next base: position 3,192,119 of record NZ_CP154858.1, on the reverse strand, counting down.
TCCGACCAAGCGCTTGCTTGGTGGCAATCTGTCTGCTTTAATGGCCTGCATCATTCCAACATGAGGCAGGCCTGCGCATGGACGTTTTCAACGACACCCACCGGCAGATCCGCGATACCGTGGAGCGCTTCATTGCGCAACACGTCACCCCGCACATTCAGGACTGGGAAGAAGCCGGCCAGTTTCCGAGAGACCTCTATCTCCAGGCCGGCCGGGACGGCATTCTCGGCATCGGACACCCCGAGGCACTGGGTGGCACATTCGAAGGTGATGTGCTGGCCAAGGTCGCTGCCACCGAAGGCCTCATGAGCAGCACCTCCGGCGGTCTGGTGGCCGGCCTGGGTTCGCTGGATATTGCCCTGCCGCCGGTGATCCGGTGGGCCCGCCCCGAAGTGCGGGACAAGGTGGTACCGGCCGTCCTGGCGGGCGAAAAGATCGCTGCACTGGCCATCACCGAGCCGGGCGGCGGCTCGGATGTGGCCAACCTGAAGACACGTGCCGTGCGCGAGGGCGACCACTACGTGGTGAATGGGAGCAAGACCTTCATCACCAGCGGCCAGCGTGCCGACTATTACACCGTGGCCGTGCGGACGGGAGGTGACGGTTTTGGCGGCATCAGCCTGCTGCTGATCGAGCGGGACACCCCCGGCTTCACCCGCGGTCAGCCATTGAAGAAAATGGGCTGGTGGTGCAGCGATACGGCGGAACTCTTTTTCGACAATGTGCGCGTACCCACCGAACACCTGATTGGTGCGGAAAATGCCGGCTTCCCGCTCATCATGGCCAATTTTGTTTCCGAGCGGCTGGCCCTGGCGGTGATGGCCTACCGCACGGCGGAGCTGGCCCTTGATCTGGCACTGGACTGGGCCAGGCAGCGTGAAGCCTTCGGCCGGCCTCTGGCGAAGTTTCAGGTTCAGCGTCACCGTCTGGCGGAAATGGCCACCCGCGTCACGGCGGCCAGAACATTCACGCTGCAGGTGGCTGCCACGGTTGCCGCCGGCAAACAGCCCATCAGGGAGGTGTGCATGGCCAAGAACTTTGCCACCGACGTGGCCCAGTGGGTCGTCAACGAAGCCGTACAGATCTTCGGTGGCATGGGCTACATGCGGGACAGCACCATCGAACGCCTCTACCGGGACGTGCGCATCCTGCCCATCGGTGGCGGCACCACTGAGATCATGCGTGAAGTCATTGCCAAACAAATGGGGCTCTGAACCGAGCCCCGTTGCCTCAGAGGTCGCCCACCAGCGCCTGTAACCGATCCACCCCCACCGGTTCAGCCTTCAGGAGTGGCACGACGGCATATCGCCGGGCATGCCGGGTGGCGATCTGCCGGATTTCCCGCAGCTCATTCAGTGCCCGCTGCCGCAGCAGCGGGGATGTGGGTCTGGCCGCCGCCACACTGTTATTGACGATCCAGGCCCACGGCTCGATGCCGGCGCGTCGCAGGTCATCCTGCAGGTTGGCGGCTTCCAGAACCGGCGTGGTTTCTGCCAGAGTCACCAACAGTACCCTGGTCCGCTCCGGATCCTGAAGCTGCATCATCGGTGTCGAAAAGTGCACGCCACGATCTCCCATCTGGCGTGCAACTTCCCGATGGTAGGCGCCGGTTGCATCCAGCAGGAGCATTGTATGACCGGTGGGCGCCGTGTCCATGACCACAAATTGCTTGCTGGCTTCACGGATGGTCCGGGAAAAGGCCTGAAACACCGCGATTTCTTCCGTGCAGGGAGATTTCAGATCTTCCTCAAGCAATGCCCGTCCCGCGGCATCCAGCTTGCTCCCCCTGGTTGCCATCACGTGCTCGCGATACCGTGCTGTCGCCTCTTTGGGGTCAATGCGGCTGACCGTCAGATTCTCCAGGGAACCGCTCAGCGTCTCATTCAGATGCGCGGCAGGATCCGTGGTCGTCAGATGCACCGGATAGCCCCGGCGGGCCAGCCCTGTGGCAATCGCAGCGGCCAGAGTGGTTTTGCCCACCCCGCCCTTGCCCATGAGCATGATCAGGCCATGCCCTGCCGTTGCCATGTCATCCAGAAGGGCAGGCAACCCCGGCGCATCGAGCGCCACTGGCGCGCCTGCCTCCGGCGTGGCGGGTGATGAAGAGGTTTCGGACAGCAGTTGTTCCAGCGCATCAACGCCCACCAGATTGAACGGTTTCAGGCTCACCCGGTCCTGGGGCAAGGCGCGAAGCACTTCCGGCAAGGTGTCCAGCGCAGCCTGTTCACGGCTGTAAATGGCAGCTGCCAACTCGTCCTGTTCCGCTTCTTCAGGCGGCAGCACACCGTTGATCACCAGAAATTGCCCGGTAATGCCCGTTTCGGCCAGTTCACGGCATGTTCGCGCAACTTCCGCAAGTGTTGAACGCTGGGCCCGCGCAACCAGCACCAGACGTGTCCGTTGCGGGTCGCCCAGTGCATCCACCGCCGCCTTGTAGCGCGTACGCTGCTTCTCCAGTCCCGCCAGGGGGCCCAGGCATGACGCATCCCCCTTGCCTGCTTCCAGAAAGCCGCTCCACGCACCAGGCAACTGCAACAGCCGGATCGTGTGTCCCGTGGGGGCAGTATCAAAAACGATATGGGCATAGCGTTCTGCCAGTGCATCATCCGTCAGCAACGCCGTGAACTCGTCAAATGCTGCAATTTCGGTCGTGCAGGCACCTGACAGCTGTTCCTCGATTCCCTTGACGACCGCGTCGGGCAACACGCCCCGCACGGGGCCGACAATCCGGTCACGATAGGCCTGAGCCGCAGCCTGGGGGTCTATTTCCAGCGCAGAGAGGTTGGGCACCGAGCGGATCGGCGTGATCCGGTTGCCGATGCTTTCGCCGAAAACCTGCCCCACATTGGAGGCCGGATCGGTACTGACCAGCAGCACGGGCTTGCCTTCGCCCGCAAGCCGGATGGCCGTCGCACAGGCAATGGAAGTTTTACCCACGCCCCCCTTGCCGGTAAAAAACAGATATCTTGGCGGTTCATTGAGAAACTGCATGGCCTGCATCTCCGGTTAGCAGCAACGGCTGCCGGAACAGCACCCGCCCTGTGATGTCTCCGCGTCGCTGACCTCAATTCCGGCCCAGCGTGCCAGCTCCTTCCGGGAGGGATAGCGCCCGGCAAGCGCGACCTCGCCGTCCACCAGAATCAGTGGCAAACCTTCCTGTCCGGAGCGCTCCAGAAACGCCTTGACCACCGCGTTCTCTGCAAAGACCAGCGGCTGCTGGGCCAGATTATATCGCTCAATTTCTGCGCCATTCCCGACAGCCCACTCCACATCTGCTGCCAGGGTGACCAGTGCCTGATCCACCTCCGCACCACATACGCCAGAGCTGCAGCACAATGCCGGATCAAAAATTTCGATTCTTGCCATGATCTGTCCTCATTCAATATCAGGTTGATAGTTCGCCGTCTGCCGTGCTTCCGCACCGGAAGGCGGGATACAGATATCCGCACACTGCTCCGGATGGCCCGCACAGCATTCCTCCGTCAGGTAAGCGACGAGATCCATCATGAGCGAAAGATTGGCCCGGTAGCGCAAAAAGCGTCCTTCTTGCTCGGCTGTGATCATGCCAGCCTGCTTCAGTGCCTTGAGATGAAACGAAAGATTGTTGGCCGGAACGCCAATGGCGGCCCCGATTTCCCCGGCAACCATCCCGCCATGGCCGGCACGGACCAGCAAACGAAAGACATCCAGCCGAACGCCGGAAGACAAGGATTCGAACATGCGGATTGCCGTGTGCTTGTCCATATTTCAATAATACAACAACTATTGAAATGATGCCCTGCATTTTTTGTCAATGAAGGTATACTTGGGTGGAGACGAGGATTTCAGATGCCGATTCAATTACCCGCCACCCACCATCCTGAGGCTTTACCTGCACGTTTGCTGACCAGTCAATGGGCACTGCTGAACACGGGACCTGACGAAGGTCCTGTACTGGACCTGGCCTGCGGATCGGGACAGAACGGCCTGTGGCTGGCACAGCAAGGCTACACGGTTGATTTCGTGGACCGATCGGACGAGGCGCTGGCACACATCCGGACGGTACTGGCAAGGGATGGACACCCCTGCTTGTGCCAAACCAGCGAGTGCGTCGAACCGCGACGGGCTGGCACGGCAGGCACCCACCGGCTTCTGAAGGTGGACCTGGAGAGCGGTCTGCGTCCCATGCTCCCCGGCGCCCATTATGCCGCCATACTGGTTTTTCGTTACCTCCACCGCCCGCTGATACCGGCCATTCTGGCAGCCCTCAAGCCCGGGGGCATTCTGATGTACGAGACGTTCACGCGCGAACAGGCGCGATTCGGACGCCCCCGAAACCCGGACCTCCTCCTCGAACCCGAAGAGGTGCTCACCTGGTTGCCGGGGGTAGCGCCGCTCTTCTACCGGGAAGGCATCGAGGACACCGGAGGCCAGCCGCGCGCCATCGCCCAACTCGTCATCCGGCGTCCGGCAGACTGATACCAAAGTTTCAGTGTGGTCTTGGCTAACCAAACCCCCTATAATCAGCGGCTGTTTTGTCATCCACTATAGGGAGCAGGTCCATGAACTTTGAACACATCCCCGCAGGCAAGAGCCTGCCGGACGACTTCAACGTCGTGATTGAGATTCCGGCCAACAGCGATCCGATCAAGTACGAAATTGAAAAGGATTCCGGGGCGGTATTCGTGGATCGTTTCATGGCCACGCCCATGTTCTACCCGGCCAATTACGGCTTCATTCCGCACACCCTGTCTGATGACGGTGATCCGATTGACGTGCTGGTCGTCGCACCTTACCCGGTGATGCCCGGCTCCGTGATCCGTTGCCGTCCGGTGGGCATGCTGAACATGGAAGACGAGTCCGGCGAGGACACCAAGATCCTGGCTGTCCCCCACAGCAAGCTGACCAAGCTGTACGATCACGTTCAGGAGGCCAGCGATCTGCCTGAACTGCTGATCAGGCAGATCGAGCACTTCTTCGAGAACTACAAGGATCTGGAAGCGGGCAAGTGGGTCAAGGTGCGCGGCTGGGATTCTGCCGACGCGGCCCGCAAGGCCATCATGGCTGCCGTCGAGAACGCCGGCAAGTAAGCCTCAGTCCGGGGCGGTGCGCTGCACGCCCCGGTCTTCCCGTTTCGGCAAGGCCGGTCCGCCTGCCGAGGCTTTGCCTTATCCCCCTTCGCCGCGAATCTTGTTCACGATGGCCGTGGTCGAGCAGTTGTCCAGAAAATCCAGGACCCGCACCTCGCCGCCATACGCCTTGACGATCTGCCAGCCCACCACCTGCTCTTCCGTGTAATCGCCACCCTTGACCAGCACATCCGGCCTGATCAGTTCCAGCAGCTTCTCGGGCGTATCCTCATCAAACCAGGTGACCCAGTCAACGGCTTCCAGGGCCGCCAGCACGGTCATGCGACGTTCCAGCGGATTGACTGGCCGGCCCTCACCCTTCAGGCGACGCACGGAGGCATCACTGTTGACCGCCACGATCAGCCGGTCGCCCAACTTGCGTGCATCGGCCAGATAGCCCACGTGCCCCGCATGAATGATGTCGAAGCAGCCATTGGTCATGACAATGCGTTCACCGTGCGCACGCGCGTCCTCCACTGCCAGCGCCAGCTGCTCCGGGGACAGCACCCCTCGCTCGACGCCCTGTTCCGCACTGACCGCCCGACGCAGTTCCGGCCCGCTCACGGTCGCCGTACCCAGCTTGCCAACCACAATGCCCGCCGCCACGTTGGACAGCGCCACGGCTTCCTCAAGTGCCGAACCGGCAGCGAGTGCGGCCGCAAGCGTCGCAATCACCGTGTCGCCGGCACCGGTCACGTCGTACACTTCCTTGGCACGTGCCGGGAAATGGAGCTCTTTCTGCCCCGGCCGCAACAGCGTCATCCCGTGCTCGGAACGCGTCACCAGCAGGGCGTCCAGCTCCAGCGCCTGCATCAGGGTATTGCCCCGGCTGATGAGATCCGCTTCGGTCTCGCAATGCCCCACCACGGCCTCGAACTCGGCCAGATTGGGCGTGATCAGCGTTGCACCACGATACTTTTCGAAATGCGTGCCCTTGGGATCCACCAGCACGGGCAGGTTGCGGGCGCGCGCCTCCCGGATCAGGGCCTGAGGATCGGACAAGCCTCCCTTGCCATAGTCGGAAAGGATGACTGCCTGCGCACCTTCCATCCGAGTCCGGGCCCGGGCCAGAAGATCCGCAGGATCCACATCCGCGAAGCTCTCCTCGAAATCCAGGCGCAGCAACTGCTGATGCCGGCTCATGACCCGCAGCTTGGTAATCGTGGGATGTGAAGCCTGCTGCGAGAAATCAGTCAGAATACCGGCATTGCCGAGGGCCCGGGCCAACGCTGCGGCGGCTTCGTCTTCTCCCGTCATGCCCACCAGCACGGAGGCCGCACCCAGCGCGGCGATGTTGAGCGCCACGTTGGCGGCACCACCGGGGCGGTCCTCATGCTGCCCCACCTTGACCACTGGTACCGGTGCTTCCGGCGAGATGCGCGAGGTATCGCCATGCCAGTAACGGTCCAGCATGATGTCACCCACCACCAGTACACGGGCCTTCTGAAACGCAGGCGTTGAAATCTGCACTCGTCTTCTCCACTGTATTCGTTCCGGCGAAGTCTAGCATGGCGCCGATTCGCCCCCAAGTCTGCAGTGTTAGCAACAAATAGAACTGTCCGGTTTTGTAGCACATAAACTGTCCGCTTTGGGTCCACTGATGATCAGACTTGGCAGCGGACGTTGGCCGGTGCCTGATCAATAGGTTCGAGGGGGTCGAAGGGCAGGCCTTCTGGGGTGTAACTGGCCAGTCTTCTGGGGCCGTGGAAGATCGCCAGGGAGCGATCAGGATAACGGTGTACCCGAACCTTGGCCTTGACGTAATGGCGCCGATAGCGGTCGGCAGGGATCTGCAGCTTGAGTCCCTCGAACGAGACGCAGTTGTCCTTGTTCACGGTGCGTTCGTACTGCTCACACAGGATGTCGTCCAGTCCAGGGCCGATGAAAGGCACGAAGGCGCTGCCCTCGACGGCGGGTTTGACGCAGAACTCCCGGTTGAAGGCCGGCAGGTAGTGCTCCCGAAGGTAGCGGTTGGCCGCCGCCATGGTGGTAATGCCCTGGGCTGCAAGTTCCTTGGGCAGGCGTCCCTGATGGGTGGCGAACTGGCGCTCACAGCGGCCCCGGGCCTCGGGGGAATAGGCGGGGATCATCTCGACCCCGAGCTGGGCCATGGCCCTGCCGAACTGGGTGAGGTTGGACTTGTCGACCTTGCCGCCGGCCTTGGGGGTGTGCCAGTAGTGACTGCCCCGGTCGGTATAGAGGCTCGAGGGAAGGCCGTGATCGGTGATGACCTCTCGCATGGCCTGGAAGCTCGAAGCCGTGCCTTCCTCCTCGACGAAGAACATGGAGTAGTGCTCAGAGGTGGCGTCATCGAAGGTGATGATCAGATCCCAGTGGTGGCCGGGAACCCATTCGTGGGTGGAGCCATCCTGGTGGAGCATCATGCCGACCATGGGCGCCCGCTCGCGGCGTCGACGATGCTTACCCCGAGCCGGTGCCTTCTTGACCAGGCCTGCCTTCTGCAAGGTGTTCCGTACCCAGGTATAGCTGCGTGTGCCGCCGTGACGGTCGCGGTAGAAGCTGTAGAAGTGTTTGATGTTCCAGCCGTCGTAGCGCTCCTTGTAGAGCGCCTCGAGGCGTAGAACCTCATCCACCGGGGCCTTGCGGTGGGAAACCTGACTCAGGCGCTTGTCGATCAGGCCGTCGAGGCCCTCCTCCTCGTAGCGGTCGATATAGCGCCGGAAGGTCCGCTCACAGACCCCCAGCAGCCGCGCCGCCTCTTCCTGGGTCAGCCGTTTCTCGGTCCATCCCGTATAGGCTTCTTCGAATCGCATTTTCCGGATCTCCTGTAGCAGTTCTGTCCGTCTCATGGCTCACCTCCTTGGTGATCATGAAACCGGACAAATCACGTGCTACAAGTCCGGACAGTTTATTTGCTCCCAACAGCCCCCAAGTCTGCAGTGGCGATTCCCACAGTCAGACGGTAAAATACGCTCCACATTGTCAGCCGGAATCCCCCGTTTTGTCCGAGATACGTGCCCGACTTCGCCGCGAGCATCTGCATCCCCGTTACTGGCCGACCTGGCTGGGCCTCGCCCTGCTGTGGCTGGCCGCGTGGCTGCCCCTGCGCGCACAGTATGCGCTGGGCCGGGCACTGGGGCGTCTGGCCATGCGCGCACTGCCCAAGCGCCGGCATATTGCGGACACCAACCTGAAACTGTGCTTTCCGGAACTGAGCGAACCGGCGCGACAGGCATTGCTGCGCAAAACCTTCGAGTCCAATGGCATCGGACTCTTTGAAGCCGCACGGGCGTGGTTCCGGTCGCCCGAATCCATGCGCCCGCGTACCCGCGTTGAAGGGCTGGAGCACCTGAAAGCCGCGCTGCAGCAGGGCAAAGGGGTCATCCTGCTGGGTGGGCATTACAGCACTCTGGATCTGGGCGGTGCACTCTACACCCTGTTTGCCGAGGCGGATGTCATGCAGCGTGACCATGACAATCCGGTCTTCAATCTGGTCATGACCCGCTCGCGCCAACGCCTGTACGGCACGGTACTCAACAAGGATGATCTGCGCGGGCTGATCCGTTGCCTGCGCCACAATCGCGTGGTCTGGTACGCCACCGATCAGGATTACGGACGCCAGGGCAGCGTGTTTGCCCCCTTTTTCGGCCAGCCTGCCGCGACACTGACCACCACGGCACGACTGGCCCGGCGCACGGGTGCCGCCGTGGTGCCCTTCAGTCACTTCCGGGAAGATGATGACAGCGGATACACACTCCATTTTGAACCGGCGCTGGCGGATTACCCTTCGGGTGATGACGTGGCCGACGCAACGCGGACGAATCAGGCAATAGAACGGGCCATCCGCCGACATCCGGATCAGTATCTCTGGATGCACCGGCGATTCAAGACGGAACCTGACGGCAACAATCACAGGCGGTACGGTGGAAAATAACGATCTGCTCCGGCTTTTCAATCTGTCTGACGCGGTTCCGCGCGACACAATCCGTCGGGTCCTGGTCATCAAGCTCAGGCATCACGGGGATGTCTTGCTGACCAGCCCGGTGATTACCAGCCTGGCTGAACAGCTTCCCGAGGCAGAAATTGATGCACTGGTTTATGCTGAAACCCGGGACATGCTGGATGGCCTGCCTCAGCTTGCACAACTGCACTGCATCGACCGCAAGTGGCGCAAATCCGGCACCCGGCAGCACCTGATGCATGAGTGGCACCTGATCAGGCAGCTACAGGATCGTCGTTATGATCTCGTCATCCACCTCACTGAACATTGGCGGGGCGTCATCCTGACGCGTTTCATTCGCCCCCGGTTCAGTGTGGCGGGCAAGTATCGCCGGAGACAAAACAGCCGGCTGTGGAAACGCACATTCACTCACCTCTACCCCATCGTGCCCCGGCGACACACGGTGGACCTGCACCTGGATGCATTGAGACGTATCGGACTGCACCCCGCCAACCCGCCGGCCCTGAGTGTCGACATCCCCGAAACCGCCCGGACCCGTATCCGGGATCTGCTTCGGGACAGCGGCCTGAAAGACTCTGACCGGTATCTGGTTGTCCACCCTACATCCCGATGGATGTTCAAGGGCTGGCCACCGGAGAATTTCAGCCGGGTCATTGATACATTGTCCGATCGCGGTTGGAAAGTGGTCGTAACCGCCGCGCCGGACAAACGCGAACTTGCGCTGGCACACGCCATATTCCGCTCCTGCCGGACATCTCCGGTCAATCTGACCGGCAAGCTGAGCCTCAAGGAGTTGGCAGCCGTCATTGACGGTGCTGCCGCATTCATCGGGCTGGACTCCGTGCCCATGCATCTTGCTGCGGCCTGTCAGACGCCTGCTGTCGCACTCTTTGGCCCCAGCAGCGAACAGGAATGGGGCCCCTGGCAGTCGCCGTCCACGGTTCTGACAACCCCTTTGAGCTGTCGGCCGTGCGGGCAGGATGGCTGCGGAGGAGGCAAGATCAGTGACTGTCTCTGGCAAGTCACCCCTGAAAGGGTCATTGATGCCGTCTCGACATTGACAGACTCAAGCATATGAAGATTGCACTGATCCGACAACAGTTCAGAGTGGATGGCGGCGCCGAGCGCATGGTCATGAATACGCTTTCCGCACTGTCCGGCGAGGATACCGAATTTACAGTCATCGCCCACAAGTGGGAGAAATCACCGGAACAACGCCCGGAAATCCGGTTTCTGGAGGCCCGGCGAACCGGCTGGTCACGCCTGCGGAAGCAGCAGACCTTCACGCAGTCGGTCAGGGAATTGCTCCGGCAAAACACCTTTGACATCGTGCAATCCTTTGAGCGCATTCCGGGCGTTCCCGTTTACCGGGCGGGAGACGGTGTCCATGCCACCTGGCTGGAACAGAAGCAACGAATGGAAGGGCCGCTCACCCGATTCTGGACCCGGCATGATCCGTTTCACCGCTATCTTCTCCGGCAGGAACAGGCGCTGTATCAGTCGCCCGAACTGAAGCGGGTGATCTGCATTTCCAATATGGTAAAAGCAGATCTGAAAAACCGTTTTGACCTCCGGGACGACCAGCTGACGCTGGTCTACAACGGCGTGGATCTGGAGCGATTCAGACCGGCTTCCCCGGAAGAAAGACAGCAGTTGCGACAGGAACTGGGCCTGCCTCAAGCAGCCTGCCTTGCACTGTTCATGGGCAGCGGCTTCAAGAGAAAGGGCCTGTCACTATTGCTGGAGGCTCTGGCCAGCGTTCCGGATGCCGTTCACCTCGTGATCTGCGGACAGGACAAGCATCGCAAGCATTATGAGTCACTCGCCCACGCCCTTGGCCTGCAACACCGGGTGTACTTCCGTGGGCCGGTGCGCCAGCCGGAGCGCTACTACCAGTGTGCCGATATACTGGTTCACCCGGCCTGGTACGAGCCTTTTGGAAACGTCGTTCTGGAATCACTGGCGTGCGGAACCGGCGTCATTACGACCTGTCAGACCGGCGCACATGAACTGATTTCCGGGAGTCATGGTGTGATCCTTGAAACCGGGAACACCGAAGCCCTTTCCGAGGCACTGCGTCAGGCCCTTGACCACTGCAAGACATGGCGCCCGCCCGCCCGCCTCACCGCCGAAGAATATGGTCTGGATCGCATGGCCACCAGCCTGCGCCGACTTTACCAGGAACTCCTACGCACATGAAAATTCTCCATACTGAAAACTCCTGTGGCTGGGGCGGACAGGAAATCCGCATCCTGACAGAGGCCACCGGCCTGATGAAAAAAGGCCATGAAGTTGCGCTGGCCTGTCCCCCGGAAGCCCCCATTTACGAAGCAGCCCGGGAGCGGGGACTGGTCACTCTCCCTGCGCCCATCAACCGCAAGAACTGGCGCGGTCTGGTCGCCATGTATCGTCTCATCCGCGCCTGGGAACCGGATATCATCAATACACACAGCTCGACTGACAGCTGGCTGACTGCCGTAGCACAGTTGCTCGGCGCCTCCCCTGCCCCCATTGTTCGGACCCGCCACATCTCGGCACCGGTGAGCCCTTCCGTCAGCAACCGCTGGCTCTATGGCAAGGCCGCCCGTTATGTGGTAACGACCGGCACGCGGATTCGCGACGAGCTGATTGAAAAGCGCCTTGTCCACCCCGACAGGGTGGCATCCGTTCATACCGGCATTGACCCTGAGCGCTTCAGGCCAGGGGACCGGCACCAGGCACGCGCCGCCCTCGGTCTGGACAATCAGGCCTTCTATCTGGGCATCGTTGCCACCATACGCACGTGGAAAGGCCATGCCTATCTTGTCGAAGCCCTTGCCCGGCTGCCGGATGCCATTCACCTTCTGGTGATCGGCGACGGCCCGAACCGAACAGCCATTGAATCCCGTGTACAGGAACTGGGACTGGCGGATCGCGTCCGGTTTGTGGGACACCAGCAGGAGGTTGCCCCCTGGCTGCAGGCCCTGGATCTCTTCGTGCTGCCATCCTATGCCAACGAGGGTGTGCCCCAGAGCCTCATGCAGGCCATGCTCTGTCGCATCCCGGTGGTCTCGACGCCGGTGGGGAGCATTGAGGATATCATCCATCACCAGAAAACCGGCTGGCTGGTACCTCCCAGGGACAGCAATGCCCTGACACAGGCACTATCCCATCTGTATGAACGCGCGGACGTCCGTGAGGCGATGGCCTCAGCCGGCCATGAGTTCGCCTCACGCCACTGCACGCTGGACAGCATGGTCGAACAGATGGACGCCATCTTCAGGAAAGTGGTTGATGAGCGGTAGAACTCGCGCAAGGCGCATGCAATGGCGCTGGTGGCTTTGGCACGGGCTGCGCCCGGGAAAACGTCCGGAACAACCGCAGCGTATCCTGATCAGCCACCACCTGCTTCTCGGAGACACCCTCATGCTGGCGCCCCTGCTGGCTCAGCTACGGGCCAGATACCCGCAGGCGGAGATCGCGATGACCATGGATCCGCTGATCATTCCCCTGTTCCGGCACCGTCCCTACGGCGTCCTGCCGCTGCCCTATGATCCGAAAAAACCGGATACGGTACGGGCATTGCTGGACAATCAGGGATGGGACCTGGCACTTGTACCGGGGGACAATCGCTACAGCTGGCTGGCACTAGCCATGGGTGCGCGCTGGATCCGTGCCTTTGAGGGTGACCGGCCGGGCTACAAGAGCTGGCCCGTGCACGAGCAAGTCAGGCTACCCCGGAACCCTGTGGCCTGGCCGGACATGAACCTGATGCTGATGCCCGACACACCATTACCCGATGTCACCTGGTCAGCCGATGCGTGGCGAGTCACACCGCAATCACCTCCGGAGACACCGGACTCCCCCTATGTGGTGCTGCATCTGGGTGCCAGCTCGCCCACCAAGTTCTGGCCTCCCGCCTGCTGGCAAGCCCTTGCGCAACGTATCGAACAGCACGGCATGGTACCGGTGCTGAGTTGCGGTCCGGGCGAGCGCGCCCTGATCGATGCGCTGGATGCACCTGCGCACTGGCCTCGTTTTCCCGGAAATCTGATGCTGGACCAACTCTGGCACCTGGTTCAGAGGGCACAGGCTATCGTCTGTCCGGATACCGGGGTGCTTCACCTGGCACGTCTGACCGGCACCCCCGCGGTGGGCCTCTTTGGTCCCGGTTCGGCGAGCCTGTACACCGACAGCACGTATTTCAGCACCATCCCTTTCCGCGCCATCGAGAAGCCCATTGCCTGCCGCAATCAGCCCTACCTGTTCAAGCGGTCACTCCCCTGGGTCAGCCGCTGTGCAAGATCTCTGGAAAGCTGCCCGGAAGTGCGGTGCATGGATCTGATTCAGCCAGGGGAAGTCTGGGACGTGCTGAGTGACATGACCAAGGAAAAGTCCCCATGACGCTGAACCGAAATCATCTTGCGACCATCTGTCTTCATGTTGCCGTGGCGAGCATGGTGTTTGGCAGCTTTTTCCATCATACCCCCGGGCTCATGTGGGCCGGGCTCGGATTGCTGTTGCTCAGCTGGCCGCTGATGCCCCCCATGAGGGAATATCAGAAGCCCATGCTGAACTGTATCCTGCCGTTTTCACTCGTGGCCACCGCATCATTGATCTGGTCGGTGAATCCGGATATTACCCTCAGTTTTCTCAAGCGGGAAATACTGCCTCCACTGCTCATCGTGCTGCTCCTGGCAGGCCGGCATTCGGAAAGATTGCTGGCCACGGCAACCCTCTCCGGCTTTGCTGCCATTGCGCTGGCCTTATTTCTCTACCAACCCGGGCTGCCGGAACTACTGAACACCTGGCAGCATGAACTCCGATATTACGATCCCGGGGTCGGTGACCTCAGCACCGTGTTGCTGCTGGCACTGCCGCTGGCCATGCTTTCGCGCCCTGCAAAGGGTCCCTTGCGTGTGCTCTTTATCCTGCTGTGGACGACACTGATCCTCTACACCGCCTGGCTGACTTCCAACCGGATGTTCTGGGCCGCACTGGCCGTGGCGCTTCTGATCTACACACCGCTGTCCGGCAAGTTCAGCTCGCGGCAGGTCGGCGTGGCACTGGCGGGCATTGCCGTGCTGGTCTTTCTGGTTTCGGTCAACACACCCAAGTCCGGCGGCTTGCAGGGCGATCAGCTCCAGAAACTGGAAAACACCTATACCCGGGACGTACGCTGGCAAATCTGGGACTACTGGATGGAAGTGATCGCCGAGCGCCCGGTTCTCGGGTATGGTTACGGCCGGGATCTGTCAGCCGATTACAATCACGTGGACAAGGCACGGCATCCTGTGGCCAAACATCCGTTGGTCAGCCACGCACACAACATATTCCTGAATATCTATGCGAGCGTCGGCCTACCCGGTCTGCTGGCCTTCCTCTACATGATCGCTGGTGTGGCGCGGCAGTTCATGGGCGGACTCGGACTCGCAGCAACACGCAAAAGCGCCGTCACCGGGTTGCTCCTTCTTACCATCATGCTGGTGAAGAACCTCACCGACGACTTTTATACGCGCGGCCCGCTGATCCTGTTCTGGGTCCTTCTCGTCCTGGCCTGGAACCACATGCACACCCGAATGAGGCAAACATGAACGTTCTGGTCATCCGACGCGACAATATTGGTGATCTGATCTGCACCCTCCCCATGCTTGCCACGCTGAAGCAGCACAGGCCGGAGGTCACGCTCCACGTGCTGGTGAACAGCTACAATGTGCCGGTACTGCAGGGGCTGGACTACATTGACCATATTCACGTCTACACGAAGGGCAAGCATCGCGATGAAGGACAGTCCCTGCTGGCCGTGTACATTCAGAAACTGATGACTTTTCTGAGGCTGCGCAAAGCCGGATTGTCCGTCGCCATTGCGGCCAGCGGGGGATTCAACCGGCGAGCGGTCAGCTTTGCACGCCTGGCCGGCGCACGGCGCATCATCAGTTTCTGTGAGCCGGGCCAATCCCGCTCTGTCACCGATCCGGTCGCCCTGCCCGCTTCCCGGGAGCACGAAGCCTTCCGCATGATGCGACTGCTTGTACCGCTGGGGCTTGATCTGTTACCCCCGCCAGCACCGCGACTGGTCGTGGCGCCAGAGGAAACACGGGCCATTCTCGGGCACATGCCACAGAGAACGCCGGAACGTACGCTGACGGGATGCCATATCAGCGCAAGACGCCCCGCAAACCGCTGGACGAGAGACCATTGGATCCGGCTGATTCATCAGCTTTACCAATCCGGCCATCAGGTGGCTTTGTTCTGGGCGCCAGGCAAGCAGGATGACCCACGCCATCCGGGAGATGATGACTTGGCCAGAGAGATCGTGCAAAACTGCCCGCCCGGCAGTGTCATCCCGGTGCCTACCCGGCATTTGCGCGAGCTCATCGCCGGACTGGCACTTTGTGATCGACTGATTCTCAGTGATGGCGGGCACATGCATATCGGCGCCGCCCTGGGACGTCCAATGGTCTGCTTCTTCGGCGATACGGACAGCCAGCGCTGGTATCCTCACGGATCACCCTACGAGCTTCTGCAACCCGAGAGTCAGCGTGTTAAGGATATTGCACCGGAGGATGTCATGGCTGCACTCGATCGTCTGACCGCGCGTACAGCTTCATGTACTTGAAGTAGCTGTTCATGCATCCGATGGAGATATGCACCAGTCCGGGCACCCCGTCGAGACACCCCAGTCGCAGAAAGTAGAACTTGATGAAACGAAACGGGGGTGACGTCAGTGCCTTGACGAGGGAAAAGCGTTTCCCCCGCGCCCGCAACTGCTCCGCCTGCAGATCCGTATAACGGTTCTGCTTGGCGAGATACTGCCCGAGCGTCTCCTCGGACTCGTGCATGAGATCTCCCCTGATCCGCTTTACCGCCCCTTCAAGCATCACCTTCTCGTGCACCGGATCCGTACTCCAGCGCCCCCGTGACTTGCGAAACAGGCGCAAGGAAAGGTCCGGGTAACCTTCGCCGTGGCGCAGCCACCTGCCCATGAAGCGATTGCAGCGCGGGAAGCAGTAGCCGTCGGCATCGGGTGCGGCCAGCACACGCTCGATAGCTTGTGCAAGCTCGTCGCTCAGCCACTCGTCCGCGTCCAGGCACAGCACCCAGTCGTGTTTCGCCTGCTCCACGGCAAACTGCTTCTGCGCGCCATAACCCAGCCAGTCCTGATGGATAACCCGGGCACCCAGCTCACGTGCCAACGCCACGGTGCCGTCCGTGGATCCCGAATCAACGACCAGAATCTCGTCCGCAAAGGGAACGCTGCGCAGGCATTTCTCCAGCCTGGCCGCTTCATTCAGGGTGATCACCACCAACGACAAGGGCACGCGGCTCATGTCAGCTCCTTCAGACAGGGCTTCAGTGCTCTCCATACCCGTTCCGGGCTGACAGCCTGCCAGCAAGGCGGATCACTGACATCGGGCAACATCGCATACCGGCATTGCTTTCTGAAACAGGGCGAACAGTGATATGTGGACTGGAGTGAGGTCTGCTCGCGGCCATACAAGCCGGTCAGTTGGGCGGACGTCGGGCCGAACAGGGCCACCACCGGACAATCCAGGGCCGCGGCGAGGTGCCCCAGGCCTGTATCCACCGTCACCACCGCACGCGCGCGTGCGAGCGCATGCGCCAACCCGGTCAGACTGCCCCTGGGCAGCACGCGGGCGCCCTCGGCCTGGAGCCGTTCCGCCCGCTGCCTTTCGGTTTCATTGCCCCAGGTCACGGTCACGGGGATGCCCGCTGACACCAGCCTGCCGACCAGTTCCGACCAGTATGCTTCCGGCCAATGCTTGGTACGCCAGGTGGTGCCATGCAACAGAAATACACCGGGAGACTCTTTCTCACCGGACTTCTCTGCCGCACGAAAGGTGTCGCCGATTCCGAAATCCGGCGGCGTATCCGGGCAGGGATAACCCAATGCCGCGGCCAGCAGCAAACGATTCCGCTCGATGGCATGCAGCGCCCGCGATACCCGGACACGGCGGCTGTAGAACAGGCTGGCCAAAGGCTCCCGGATACTCTCGCGATCATAGCCGATGCGCTCGCCGGACACCCAGTGCATCATCCAGGCACTCTTGAGCAGTCCCTGAGCATCCACGGCCAGTGGTGCGTCCTGCAACACACCCTTCAACGTTTCCCACTCCCGGGACCGAAAGAACTGGAGCGGCTGTTTGCGCCAGCGTCGTATCTCGACGGGAATCACCCGCCCCACGGCAGGATGCCAGGCCGGGATTTCCGCAAAGGCTTTTTCCACCACCCAATCCACACGCACGTCGGGGCGCGCCTGGTGGAGATCGGTCAGCGCGGGCAGCATGTGAATGACATCCCCCAGGGACGAGGTCTTGATCAGCAGCGGATCAGCCACGGGCAATCACATCCGGCCAGTGCCGGATCTCCTTCATCACGGTTTCGGGCTTGAGCTCTGTCAGACAGGCATAATGCCCAAAGCGGCAGGTACGCTCAAAGCAGGGCGAGCATTCAATGGTACTCTGCACGGTGTGAGCCTGATCGCTCAGTGGCGGGGTGAATCCGGGCGAAGTGGAGCCATACACCACCACCAGTGGCCGGTCAAGGGCCGCGGCCACATGCATCAGCCCCGAATCGTTGCTCACCACCTGATCCGCACAGGACAGCAACGCCACGGCCTGCTCCAGTGTCGTACGGCCGGCCAGCACCTGCACATCACCGTCCACCTGCCCGGCGATGGTCCGGGCGGTATCCAGATCATTCTGCGAACCGAATATCCAGACCTGCCCGCCGCTGTCCATCCAGCGACACGCCACCTGCGCATAGTAGTCTTCCGGCCACTTCTTGGCGCGCCCGAATTCGGCACCCGGGCACAAGGCCAGAACCGGACGATGCTGCGAGAGCGACAGATCTTCCAGGGCCTGCTGACGCTGTGTCGCCTCGACCTCCAGCCGGGGGCGGGGCAATTGGCCGGGCAACTCCGCACCCCGTTGCCACGCCAGCACCACAAAGCGCTCCACCATTTTCGGGTAGCGCGCCTTGTCCAGCACACGCAGATCATTGAGCAGGCCATAGCGCAGCTCTCCGCGCCAGCCTGTACGCACGGGAATTCTGGCAAACCAGGGAATCAGAGCGCTCTTGAGCGAGTTGGGCAGCACAATGGCCCAGTCATACTGTCCCCGAAGCTGATGCCCCAGCGCCCGGCGCTCTCCCCAGCCCAGCCGTCCGTGCCCCACGGGCATGTGCAGATGCCGTCGCACCTGGGGCATGCAGGCCAGCACCGGACCGCTCCAGGCCGGCGCCAGCACATCCAGCACAGCACCGGGATAATACTGCTGTAGAGTGATGAACAGGGACTGCGCCATGACCATGTCGCCGACCCACGAGGGGCCGACGATCAGGATGCGTGGCGGCGAATCGAAAGGCAGTGTTTCCGGCATCAGCCTACAAGCGTCAGCCAGTCCAGATGCTTCTCTGAACGCCCGTGCACTGCGTCAAAGTACATTTTCTGCAATGTGGTGGTCAGCTCGCCCCGGCGGCCGGTGCCGATCTGGCGACCATCCAGCTCGCGGATGGGCAGGACTTCCGCCGCCGTGCCGGTAAAGAAGGCTTCATCGGCCACATAGACTTCATCACGGGTGATCCGCTTTTCGATAACGTCCACACCCAGCTCCTCCGCAAACTGCATGATGGTACGACGGGTAATACCATCCAGACAGGACGTCAGTTCCGGGGTGTAGAGCTTGCCATCACGCACCAGGAAAATGTTCTCGCCGGAACCTTCCGCAACATAGCCTTCCGGATCCAGCAACAACGCCTCGTCCGCGCCGCCTGACAGGGCCTCGTTCAGTGCCAGCATGGAGTTGATGTAATGACCGTTCGCCTTGGCCTTGCACATGCTGATATTGACGTGATGCCGGGTATAGGATGATGTCCTGACCTTGATCCCCTGCTCCAGGGCCTCCGGGGACATGTAGCTGGGCCAGCTCCAGGCTGCAACGATCAGGTGCACCTTGAGGCCCGAGGCACGCAGCCCCATTCCCTCTGACCCGAAAAACGCCATCGGGCGCAGATAGGCATCCTTCAGCCCGTTCTCGCGCACGGCCATGCGCTGCGCTTCATTCACCTCTTCCTTGGTAAACGGCATCTTCATGTTCATGATGTGTGCGGAACGGAACAGCCGGTCCGTATGCTCCCGCAGCTTGAAAATGGCCGGTCCGCGCTCAGTGGGATAGGCCCGTACACCTTCAAACACGCCCATGCCATAATGCAGGGTATGGGTCAGCACATGGGTATTGGCCTCGCGCCAGGGAACCATCTTGCCGTCATACCAGATCAGACCGTCACGATCTGCCATTGACATCATTCTTCTCCTTCGAAACCCGATTCATTGACTTCAACCGGCACCTTGCGGCGCCACCATGACACGCTGCCAGACGGACCGGATGAACTTGCGTGCATCATCCAGGGTGCCCTCAGGCACACGGGCCGGTTTGCGGTCCAGTGCCAGGAGATGGATGCGTGCTCTCAGTGCCTGGTACAGGTCGATCAGCGCGTTCGCATCCTCTTGGGACAGCAGCCCGTGACGACCCAGAGCTTCCAGTATACGAATGTTATCGCTGTATTCTACCACGTCCGGATAAACGTGGGCCCATCGCAGTGCCAGATATTGAACCATAAATTCGATGTCCACGATACCGCCGACATCATGCTTGAGATCAAACTCCCCGGCGTGACGGTCTGCCAGCTCCCGGTACATGCGCTCGCGCATGTCCAGTACCGCCTGTCGCAAAACCTCCGGGTCCCGGGGCTGGCAGAGCACTTCCCGACGTACCGCCTCGAACTCTGCAGAGGCCACCTGACCGCCGGCAACGGCCCGCGCCCGAACCAGCGCCTGATGCTCCCAGGTCCAGGCCTGATTGAGCTGATACTTCCGGAATGCTTCCAGAGACGTGACCAGCAGTCCGGCGTTTCCGGAAGGACGCAAGCGCATGTCCACCTCGTACAGAATGCCGGAATGGGTTCGTGTGGAGAGCAAATGGACCATTTTCTGGCCCAGCCGCGCCCAGAATACGGCCGTGTCCAATGACCGCTCGCCCGTCGTCCGGCTACCGGTTTCGCCATGCACGAACACCAGGTCCAGATCGGAGCTGTAGCTCAGCTCAATGCCGCCCAGCTTGCCATAGCCGACCATCGCAAACTGCTCCCGCGCAGCCTGCTCGCTCTCCGCCTCCGGCCAGCCGTGGCGGCGCACCATGTCCTGCCAGGCCACGTCGAATACGGCCTGAAGGATGACCTCTGCCAGCCAGGTCAGGTAGTCACTCACTTTCATTACCGGCAGAGTGCCCCGGATCTCGGAAACCGCCACCCGCAGAACATGTGCATGCCGGAACTGCCGCAGGGTCTCCATGATGCCTTCCAGGTCATCTTCCGGAACCCGAAGCAACTGCTGCCGCAGCTCGTTTTCCAGTTCCGAACGTTCCGGCGGCCGCGTCAGGGTGGCTTCATTGAGCAACTCATCCAGCAATGCAGGCGTCGCCGTGATCTGCGAGGCCACCCAGTCACTGGCGGCGAACAGTTCAACCAGCAATTTGAGCGCGCCGGGATTTTCCACCAGCAAGGCCAGATAGGCGGAACGGCGCAACACGGCTTCCACGAGCCGGAACACGCGCTGAATCGTGATCTCCGTCGCCTGCCCGTCTTCCAGCACCGCACACAACAGCGGGACAAAACGATCCAGCCGTTCCAGGGCCTGGGGATGCATGTGCCGGAAACGGGAACCTGCGACCAGCTTCCGGAGCGCCTCCACCAGCGGGCCACTGTCTTCGGCATCACTTCCCTCCCCCTGTCGGACGCGGAGCCAGAGATCCCGCCAGTGCAGCGCATCAGCGCCTTCGCGCGCCTCATCATGTTCGCTGGCCACCACGGCTTCAAATCGTTCTGCCACGGCATTGCGTATGGACAGGGTACGTTGCCGCAAAGCTTCCGGACCATCGGCCCCCATGATGCGCGCCAGACGCTGCCAGCCCAGCTCATCCTGGGGCAGTGTCTGGGTCTGGCGATCATCCATGCCCTGCAGCGCGTGTTCGAGCTTGCGCAGATAACGGTAAGCCTCGGCCAACACCTTCGCGTCTTCCTGTGGCAGAAGGCCGGCTTCAGCCAGTGCCGGCAGTACCCGGAGGACCTGGCGCTGGCGCAGCGCCGGCAACTGCCCCCCCGCAACAACTGCATGGCCTGGACAACAAATTCGATTTCCCGGATGCCTCCCCGGCCCAGCTTGATGTTGTTTTCCAGATTGCGGCGCGCCACTTCCCGCTGAATCATGCGTTTCATGTCCCGCAGGGATTCCAGCACCCCGAAATCAATGTATTTGCGATACACAAAGGGCGTCAGCGCGTCCATGAGCCTTGCACCCGCCCCGATATCCCCCGCAACCGGACGCGCCTTGATCATCGCGTAGCGTTCCCACTCGCGTCCCTGAGACTGGTAGTACTGCTCCATGGCATCAAAACTGAGTGCCAACGCGCCACTCTGCCCGTAAGGACGCAACCGCATGTCCACACGGAAGACCTGCCCGTCCGCCGTGGTCTGATCCAGTGCCTGAATGAGCCGCTGACCCAGCCGGGTAAAAAACGCCGAATGCTCCAGCGTACGGGCACCGCCCCGGGTCTGCCCGCCATGCTCGTATGCAAACATGAGATCAATATCGGAGGACACATTCAGTTCACCGGCCCCCAGCTTGCCCATGCCGATCACGACCATGCGCACGGGCTCTCCATCGGGCCCCGTCGGAGTGCCCCACTGACGGCAGGCATCCTGCCAGAGCCAGTCCAGCGCCACGTCCAGCGTCTGCTCCGCCAGGCGGGTCATGTCCGATACGGTTTCTTCGAGAGGCGGGTTGAGTACCAGATCCCTGTAAACGATATGCCACATTGCCTGCTGACGGTAGTGACGCAACGCCTGCTTCAGGGACTCCTCGTTCGGGAAGTCGGCCGGCAGACGCACAGGTGTGCCATGATCCTCTCCGGCATACCAGGGGGCGTCAAGGGCACCGGACTCAATGTGGCTCACCACCCAATCCGGCCAGCGCAGGGCGACGCGATAGAGAAAATCCGAGACGGCGAAGGCGGCAACCAGCCCTTCCCGAACGGCGGGTGTCAGGGTGACGGGATCCGGTGATCCATTCAGCGCCGTGCACCAGTCGCTGAAACGGGCGCGGGCACGTTCGTCAATGGCAGTCATGAGGTGCTCCGTACGTGTCAGAGCACCTACTATAGCGCAAAGGCACTTACCAGCTGAAGCGGGCCAGCCACTGCTGCTTTTCACGCATGGTCAGATGCTCATTGATTTCCCAATGGTAGGGCATGTCTGCAACGAGCTGCTTGTAGGGCGGCAGATCCGGACGATAGGTGCGCAAAAAGGCCTCCACCCCGCCTACGGGTTCGAAATCCTCCTTGAACCAGTCGAAAATGATGGCCACATGCAGGGTATCCCCGCTCAGCCGGACAGCCTTGTTGGTTTTCAGAAATACGCGTGTCTGATCAGCGAGCTGTTCCTCTATCCGTGCGGCCGTATAGGGCTCCTGCCTCAGATCCGGGCAGCTCATGGACGCACAGTTCAGCGCCATGTGAATCCGGGGGTCACCCATTTTCCTCAGGACACCATTTTCCAGATAGCGCAGGGTCACTTCTTCCCCGGCCAGCGTACCGGCAGGGTGCACCCAGACCGGCCGGTAGAATGTTCCCAACGCCTTGAGTTTCTCGATGGGCCAGTGGTCCAGCACCATCTTGATTGCCAGGACGTTGTAACCGTTCAGGTAAAACGCCAGCTTTTCTTCATGTGACTTGAGTGCGGACTTGGGGAATTTCGCCAACTGTTCCACAACCTTCGGGAAATCCGGATCCTTTTTGAGGTCACGGTAGCGGACCATCACGGCAGGCATGCCGTTTTTCTCGCCCTGGTAGGTATAGGTCTTGAGAATGCGTGCATAGAGGGACCAGTCCGGTTCACGTGCCTGTGCCGGCAGGCTCATCACCAGAAGACTCAGCCATACTGCGGTTGTACCTGCCCAACGCCTGACACTCATATCCCACCCCCAAACCAGGATTTTTTCTGACTGTACCGGATTGTACAAAATTTGTCATATTCCGGATGTCACCATGTGTTTCAGAATGTCCGCACACAAGGTTCCCATTCCCTGCTCCCAATCGTCCTCATGCCATCGCGCCGGCGATGAATTCAATCCCAGTGCATCCACCAGATCCCGGGCCTGTTCCCGCCCCTCGCGCGCCAGAAGCGCCCAGGCTTCCTGCCGCGAAGAAGCCGTCAGAAGATGGTCCGTACACCACCGGCTCCAGCCTTCAAATGCGACTTCGGCACGCCTCACCATGCCACCGCGGCCGGACAACTCACCCGAAGCGAGTTCATAGCCTCGCTGGGCCTTGCTTGCCGTCATCGGCCACACGGGCCAGACGGCACACCACGTCTGCGCCCAGGCAACCAAGGCCTGAGCAGAGCCTGACATCAATTCGACCTCCAGCTCGCACAAGGGTTCCCGTTTTTCCCCGGCGCATATCCAGCCGCTGTCCAGCGCGACTTCCGCATGGAGATCCTCGCCTGTGACATACCAGATCTTGCGCTCAAAATCCGTATCGAACACCGGCGCCAGGCGCGCCACCGTTTCTGCGTCCAGCATTCCGGTTGCCACGAGCCGCTCCACATCCAGATCGGGTGACTGAACCGGCCATTCCCATTCCTGCCGGCGATGCAGGCCACCCGCCTGCCCGCCCTTCCCTTTCAGCGTCATCTGCCACTGGCCAGCCTTTTCACGCAAGCGCACAGCCATGCGCTGATGCCAGAGGGCACGGTCCGGTGTGTCAAAATACCGGTTATGGAGCATGCGCGTGTCCGGCTTCCCTAACCGTGCAATCAGGGCATCTTCGATAGCCGGTTGTGCAAAGCCCGCGACGCCCAGCTTGATTTCTACTTCGTTCTGCATACCTGGCCCCTGTTGGCCTGACCCATAACGAGAAAAGCCGGCATCAGCCGGCTTTTCGGTACTTCCAGGTTCCAAGGGGAACTTAGAAGAAGTAGGTGGCACCTACAGCAAAGGTGTTCACGTCAGTATCAGCTGAAGAACCCTTGTACTCAGTGGTTTCTGCCACGTATTCAGCATATACGTACATGTTGTCAGACACGTTGTGCATGCCCTGCAGCCAGAAGCCGCTGATGGTGTCTTTCTGACCTGCAGTGTCCGCATCGGTAGCAGTGGTGCGGTAGGCCAGAGACAGGCTGTTGGCGCCCAGTGCGACAGTGCCGCGCAGCGCGAAGGTAGTCAGGTCAGACTCTTTGTCGTCTGTGCCACTAACGCTGTTTGCGCTCTTCTTCTGGAACTGGCCAACTACTGTAATGTTGTCCATGCTGTAAGCTGCGGACAGACCAATGCTGTCACCTGTATCCAGAGCGCCTTGCTCACGACCCATGGCATAGGCCAGAACCACATTCAGGTTCTCAACCGGAGCGGCCTTGACAGCCAGTGCCAGTGCGTGGTTCTCGTCGTTGAGGCTGGCGTCTGTCGGCAGCGTCACGCCCACAGTTGCCATACCTGCCAGCTTGGGAGAAGTGTACTGGAAGTTGTTGGATTCGTTGACACCTGCCACATCGTCATAAGACAGATCAATGGCTTCGTCCGGAACTACCTTGACCCACTCGTATACCGTGTCATCAGAACCGAACTGTACGGAACCGAAATCACCTTTTACACCCATGTAGGCTTCGTCTGTGGAGAACTGCGTAGCGCTGGTGACCGCATCCACATCGAATTCCATTTTCAGGAAGCCGGTGATGCCCGGTGCAATCTCGTGAGAGTGCTTCACACCGATGGTGGAACCGTTGTCAAAAACGCTATTGGTGGTGGTTGTGGTAGAACCGTTGTCCGTTTCGCTGTTCAAGTAACCCAGCTGGATGTTGCCGTATACAGTCGGCATGGAGTTGATCTTGGCAGCCAGCTCAGCAGCCGGGTCCATCGCGAAAGCGCTGGAGGATGCGAAAGTTGCAGCAGCAATTGCTGAAGCGATCAGAGTCTTTTTCATTTCGTCTTCCTTTTGTGTGTCAGTTAACTTCTTGCGAAGCCGGTTGTTGGATTCTGTTTCGTTATTCGGCCACTTGCGTGCCCATTTATAGTCAGGCCATATGTCATTTACATGACATTTTGCTGTCAGTCAAATTTTTTACGGCACTTCCTCCTGTCGTTTCCGGCGTTGAGGGGTTTTCTTTCATTGCCTTCCCTGAAGGGACAATTCCCCTTGCCTAACAGTTGGTTAGACCAATGACCTAATACTCATTCTCAGGAACAATATGTAATACAATGTTGTTAATTTTGCAACCTGTTCCCTCGAAAAAACTTAAACTTTTTTGTCACAAGAAGCCGGCATCTTATCGCACGTTCCCGGCCAGTTTCCGGCACTGCTCCGGCTTCCTCTTTAATATCAGCGTCTTGTTGCACACCACACTTGCCAGCCTGCCTTACTATAGCAAAAGCAAGCGCAAAGCCGGCACCTACCTTTGTATAATGCCGCGCCTCTCAATCATTTGACTTGACCTCAAGCAAAAAAGTCACAGGTCCGTCGTTCACCAGCCGGACTTTCATGTCAGCCCCGTACCGGCCAGTCGCCAGGTTGATCACCTGCTCACGCGCCCTTGCCACAAAGTAATCATAGAGAGCCTTGCCCTTCTCAGGGTCGGCGGCAGATGAAAAGCTGGGACGCAGGCCGCGAGAGGTGTCGGCTGCAAGCGTAAACTGGGAAACAACAAGAAGATCGCCGGAGATGTCCGACAGGCTGAGGTTCATGCGGTCATCATCATCGGGAAAGACCCGGTAGGCCAGCACCTTTTCCAGCAGACGATCTGCCGTGCGTTCACTGTCTTCCGGCTCCACCGCGAGAAACAGCAATAGCCCGCGGCCGATGGCGCCCACAACATCGCCACCCACCGTAACGGAAGCCTCTGTGACCCGCTGCAGCAATCCTTTCATGCGCGGCCTGTACCTTTTTGGCGGTCAATCCGATGCATAAACTTTATTGTTCTTCTCTTGAATAAACATACTAACTTTGCCTGCCAGCCATCATCCAGCAACACAGCCAGTCAGGCACTGCGGCGACCTTAGCACATCCGAGCCCGGGCGCCGCATCAGGGAAAGCCGAAATATCTCAGCCCTTCTCCGCTCGCGACGCGCGCTTGCGCTCGTGCTCCTTGAGGAATTTCTTGCGCAGACGGATGGAGGAAGGCGTCACTTCCACCAGCTCGTCGTCATCAATGAATTCCAGCGCCTGCTCCAGCGTCATTTTGATCGGCGGGGTCAGCAGAATGTTCTCATCGGAACCCGAGGCGCGCACGTTGGTGAGCTGCTTGGCCTTGGTGGGATTCACGACCAGATCGTTGTCACGACTGTGAATACCGATGATCATGCCCTCATACACTTCCACACCCGGTCCGATGAACAGGCGGCCACGCTCCTGCAGGTTGAACAGGGCATAACCCAGCGCCTTGCCCTGCACGTTGGATACCAGTACGCCGTTGTTGCGCTTCACGGCGCCACCTTCCTTCATGGGGCCATAATGATCGAAAACGTGGGTCAGGATGCCGCTGCCGGAGGTCAGCGTCAGGAACAGGGAGCGGAAGCCGATCAGTCCACGGGACGGCGCAATGAATTCCAGGCGCGTGCGACCCTTGCCGTCAGGCTGCATGTTTTTCAGCTCGCCACGACGATTGCCCATTTCCTCCATGATAGCGCCCTGATGCGCATCATCCACATCAATCACCACGTGCTCGTAGGGTTCCTGCTTGACGCCATCAATCTCACGAATAATCACTTCAGGACGGGAAACGCCCAGCTCATAGCCTTCACGCCGCATGGTTTCAATCAGTACGGACAGGTGCAGCTCACCACGGCCGGACACCTTGAATTTTTCCGGACTGTCACCTTCCTCGACCCGCAGCGCCACGTTGTGGATCAGCTCCTTCTCCAGACGCTCCTTGATGTTGCGGCTGGTGACATATTTGCCTTCCTTGCCTGCAAAGGGCGAGTCGTTGACTTGGAAGGTCATGCTGACGGTGGGTTCGTCCACCTTCAGCGGCGGAAGGGCCTCCGGATGTGCCGGGTCACAGAGGGTATCCGAGATGTTGAGCACTTCCAGACCGGTCACGCAGACGATATCCCCTGCGGAGGCCGTTTCCACCTCGACCCGTTCCAGGCCGTGATAACCCATGACGGTCAGGATCCGGCCATTGCGGCGCTTGCCGTCACGGTCCACCACCACAACCGGCATGTTGGTCCGGGCCGTACCGCGCGTAATGCGCCCCACGCCGATGACCCCGACATAGCTGTTGTAGTCCAGGGCACTGATCTGCATCTGGAAGGGGCCGTCGGTATTGACCTCGGGCGGCGGCACGTTGTTGACGATCATCTCGAACAGCGGCGTCATGTCCTCGGCCATGTCATCCGGATCCAGACCGGCAATCCCCTGAAGGGCCGACGCATAGATAATGGGGAAATCCAGTTGCTCGTCCGTGGCACCCAGGCGGTCAAACAGGTCAAAGACCTCGTTGATCACCCAGTCCGGACGGGCGCCCGGCCGGTCGATCTTGTTCACCACCAGGATGGGACGCAGGCCACGCTCGAACGCCTTCTGGGTCACAAAGCGGGTCTGGGGCATGGGGCCATCCACCGCGTCCACCAGCAGCAGCACGGAATCGACCATGCTCAGCACACGCTCCACTTCACCACCGAAGTCGGCGTGTCCGGGAGTATCGACGATGTTGATGCGGTAGTCGTTCCAACGGATAGCGGTATTCTTGGCCAGAATGGTGATGCCGCGCTCCCGCTCCTGATCGTTGGAGTCCATGATGCGCTCGGCGTCCACCTGCTTGCGCCCGAGTGTGCCGCTCTGCTGCAGCAGCTTGTCCACGAGTGTTGTCTTGCCGTGGTCAACGTGGGCGATGATGGCGATGTTACGTAGTTTACTGATCACTGTTGCTATCCGTTCGGTTTTTTCAAGGCCGCACATTATACAGGTGTTGGGGTCAGCCGTATACGGGACCCTGCCCGCTTACCCAAAGCCACCTTTGGTTGCGCACTGTTTTGGTGCACTCACACTCTACCGATACGCTTCACGCCCCATTTTGGTGCGCACGCTGATTTCACCGAACAGCCTCTTCTCATATGAATCAGCAACTTGGACAAGCCATGCAATATGGCATCGTCCTTGCTTTCTCAAAAAACCAGAGCACTTTTCGGGCAGTTCTGATACGCTTTCGCCCGTAAGGACTTTTCCGGATCGCAGCGCCCGGAACATCACAACATCAATGCTACAAAACGGAGTAACCGGAATGTCAGAGAAAACTCTGAACCTGATCAAAGAACACGACGTCAAATGGGTTGACCTGCGCTTTACCGACTCGCGCGGGAAAGAACAACACGTCACCATTCCTGCCGCAGAAGCCACCAAAGAGGGCTTCTTTGAGGAAGGCAAGATGTTCGATGGCTCTTCCATTGCGGGCTGGAAGGGCATCAATGAATCCGACATGATCCTGATGCCGGACGATGAAACAGCCGTCATTGATCCGTTTACGGAAGACACAACGCTGAACCTGCGTTGCTCCATCGTCGAGCCCACGACCATGCAGGGCTACGAGCGCGATCCCCGCTCTGTTGCAGCACGTGCGGAAGAGTACCTGAAATCCACGGGTATTGCAGACACGGTACTGTTTGGCCCGGAGCCCGAGTTCTTCGTATTTGACAGCGTCAAGTGGAACACGGACATGAAGGGCTCCTTCTACGAAGTTTTCTCCGAGGAAGCCGCATGGGTATCCGGCGAAGATTTCGACCGTAACAACATCGGTCACCGTCCGGGTGTCAAGGGCGGCTATTTCCCGGTACCGCCGGTGGATTCACTCCACGATCTTCGTGCCGCCATGTGCGCCGCCATGGAAGCCATGGGCCTGGAGATTGAAGTCCACCACCACGAGGTTGGCACCGCGGGTCAGTGCGAAATTGGTGTTGGCGCCAACACACTGGTGAAAAAGGCTGACGAAGTTCAGATTCTCAAGTACTGCGTACACAACGTGGCTCATGCCTATGGCAAGACGGCCACCTTCATGCCGAAACCCGTGGTGGGTGACAACGGCAGCGGCATGCACTGCCACCAGTCTCTCAGCAAGGACGGCAAGAACATCTTTGCCGGTGATGGCTATGCCGGCCTGAGCGACGAAGCATTGTACTACATCGGCGGCATCATCAAGCATGCCCGGACACTGAACGCGTTCACCAACGCTTCCACCAACTCCTACAAGCGCCTGGTGCCGGGCTTCGAAGCGCCGGTCATGCTGGCCTACTCTGCCCGCAACCGCTCGGCTTCCATCCGGATTCCGTTTGTGACCAATCCGAAGGCACGCCGCATCGAGGTTCGCTTCCCGGATCCGACAGCCAACCCGTACCTGGCTTTCGCCGCCATGCTGATGGCCGGCCTTGACGGTATCCAGAACAAGATCCATCCGGGCGATGCCATGGACAAGGATCTGTATGATCTGCCGCCGGAAGAGGCCAAAGGCATTCCGACCGTGTGCAGCTCTCTGGAGCAGGCGCTGGATTATCTGGAGCGCGACCACGAGTTCCTGACCCGTGGCGGTGTATTCACCGAAGACATGATTCAGGGTTACATTGACCTGAAGCGTGGCGAGGTGGAGCGTCTGAACATGACCACCCACCCGGTCGAGTTCGACATGTACTACTCCATCTGATCCCCTTCCGGGACAGAGGACCCCGGCATGCCCGTGCATTGCCGGGGTTTTTTTTGTCCGCGGTTCTGGTACATTGATGAGTACAGGAGGACACCATGACAACACGGACTTGGCTTTGTATCGCTCTCGGCCTGACTATCCTGAATGCTCAGGCAGAAATCTATCGCTGGGTGGATCCGCAGGGTAACGTGGAATACAGCGACTCGCCCCGTGAGGGAGCCGAGAAGGTCGAACTGCCCCCTGTACAGATCATTTCCCTGCCCAAGGCCAGCGAAGTGCCTTCTCGGCCCCGGCAGACACCCCCTGAACCGCCGGCTCTCCCCTACAAGACACTGAAAATCCGCTTCCCGGAAGACCAGAGCGCCTTTTTCTCCGGTGACGGTAACGTGACCGTCCTGGTGGATATGGACCCTCCTCTTCAACCGGGCCATTTCTTGCAAGCGGTGCTCGACGGTCAGCCTGTTCCGGCAAGCGGTGGCGTACTGGTACTCAACAATGTGTACCGGGGCACGCACTCTCTCAAAGTGAACGTCATGCGTGACGGACAGGTCATCCAGAGCACCCCCGCCATCACCTTCACCATCCAGCGCCCCCGCGTTCGCAGATAACCCGGCCGCACCATTTTGGTGCGTTTATTAATCAGAATGCGCTAAACTGGTGTCTGACTCCCGCCTGGCAGCCGGCATGGCCCGCCTCCGCGGGCCTGTTGCGCCAACAACGCACGCACAGATGATGGCGCGTTTCTTGCTGAATCAGGACTGACTCAAACAGGAAATTGTGGATGAACACACCGATCGTGTCAGCACTGACCGAACACCTGACGACCGCCATCCTGGTGCTCAATGGGCAGCTTCAGCCGGTCTACCTCAATCCCGCAGCCGAAAGTCTGCTCGAGGCCAGCGCGTCCCATCTCTGTGATCAGCCACTGGAAACTGCCCTGGTATTGGAGGACAGTACGCGCGAAGTGCTGCTCAAGTGCATGGAGACCGGTCAGACCTTCACGCAAAGGGAATGCACCCTGACACTGGCCTCCGGAGCCACCATCCATGTCGATTTCAGTGTCAGCCGGCTTCAGGATGCGCTCAATACACACCTGATCATGGAGTTTACCGCACGTGACCGCCTCGATCGCATCAGCCGTGAAGAGGCCCTGCTGGCCAAGCAGGAGGCCACCCGGCTGCTGGTTCGCGGGCTGGCACACGAAATCAAGAATCCGCTTGGAGGCATCCGCGGTGCCGCACAACTGCTCCAGCGCGTGCTGCCGGATGATGACAGCCGGGCCTATACGCGAATCATTATTGAAGAGTCTGACCGACTGAGACACCTGGTTGACCGCATGCTGGGTCCGACCCGGTTGCCCGAACGGGTACCGCTGAACATTCATGAAGTGCTTGAGCGGGTGATCCAGCTCATTCAGGCCGAGGCTGCCGGGCGGATCACGCTGGTACGGGATTATGATCCCAGCCTGCCGGAAATTCCGGGAGACCGGAGTCAACTGGTTCAGGTCTTTCTCAATCTTGCCCGGAACGCCATGCAGGCCCTGCTGGAGGCACCGGAGCTGCCCGAGCGGCGCATCATTTTCCGCACACGCCCTCAGCGTCAGTTCACGATCGGACAGGCCCGGCACCGGCTGGTGCTGAAGGTCAGTGTGGTGGATACGGGGCCGGGCATTGACCCGCGCATGCAGGAAAGCCTGTTTTATCCCATGGTCAGCGGCCGTGCCGAGGGCACGGGCCTGGGACTGTCCATTGCCCAGAGTATCGTTGGCCAGCATGGTGGGCTGATTGAGTGCGAGTCCCGCCCGGGACATACGGAATTCATGGTTTATCTGCCGCTGGAGGCACACGCATGACGGACGGACTGGTCTGGATCATTGATGACGACACATCCATTCGCTGGATACTTGAAAAGGCGCTTGAACAGGCTGGCATCGGGTGCCGGACCTTCTCCTCTGCAGAGGGCGTCCTGAACCTGCTGGAATCCGATCAGCCCGATGTGATTGTGAGCGATATCCGCATGCCGGGTCAGGATGGCTTGTCATTGCTGTCGGAAATTCACGAGCGCTGGCCTGAACTGCCGGTGATCATCATGACGGCCCACTCTGATCTGGAAAGTGCGGTGTCCTCCTACCAGTCGGGTGCCTTTGAATATCTCCCCAAGCCGTTTGACCTGGACGAAGCGGTAGCCCAGATTCAGCGGGCCATCCATCACGCCCGGGAGTCCAGACGGATTCACGCGCCGGCTACCGAGCCCTCGGAACAGACGACGGAGATCATCGGTGAGGCACCGGCGATGCAGGAGGTGTTTCGTGCCATCGGCCGGCTCTCGCAATCCAGCATCACCGTCCTGATCAACGGGGAGTCCGGTACCGGCAAGGAACTGGTGGCGCGGGCACTGCATCAGCACAGCCCGCGCCGGAATGCGCCCTTCATCGCGCTGAACATGGCTGCCATTCCGAAGGATCTGATCGAGTCGGAACTGTTCGGCCACGAGAAGGGGGCGTTTACCGGTGCTGCGGCAAGTCGACAGGGGCGGTTCGAGCAGGCCCGTGGCGGGACTCTGTTCCTGGACGAGATCGGTGACATGCCCGCCGATGCACAGACCCGGCTGCTGCGCGTGCTGGCAGACGGCGAGTTCTTTCGTGTGGGCGGGTCCACCCCCGTGCGGGCAGATGTGCGCATCATTGCGGCAACGCATCAGGATCTCGAAACACTGGTGGCCGAGGGCCGCTTCCGCGAGGATCTGTTCCACCGGCTCAACGTGATCCGGATTCACCTGCCCAGACTGAGTGACCGCAGGGAAGACATTCCCAGACTGGCGCGCCATTTTCTCGCCAGGGCCGCGCGCGAATTGAATGCAGAACCCAAGGTGCTGACACCCGAGGCGGAAAGCTTTCTCAAACAGTTGCCCTGGCCGGGCAATGTGCGGCAGCTTGAAAACCTTTGTCGCTGGCTGACGGTCATGGCGGCCGGCAAGGAGGTTCAGGTTGAGGATCTGCCTCCGGAACTGAGACCGGAAATACCCGCGACCCACCAGGTCACGCCTGCATGGCAACCGGCGCTGCGCCAGTGGGCAACCGATGCCCTGAAGCGGGGGGAGACGGCCATCCTGGAGCAGGCCGTACCTGCCTTTGAGCGGACCCTGATTGAGGTGGCCCTGGCGCACACCGGCGGGCGCAAGAAAGATGCAGCGGACTTGCTGGGCTGGGGACGCAACACCCTGACCCGCAAGCTGAAGGAGCTGGGCATGCACGATACGGCGGATTCGGAGGACTGACAGCCTTGGTGCAGGATCAGGTGCCGGACTGCATTGCGCCCGTCAGAGGGTGTCCAGCTGCCGCGGACGTTCAATGTGGAATCCCTGGGCGTAGTCCACGCCCAGCATCTTGAGCGTGGTGACCACTTCACGGTGCTCCACGTGCGGCGCCACCACTTCCTTGCCCAAAAAGTGGGCCATTTCGGTCATGGAGCGCACCATCAGCTGATCATTCTTGTCCGTATGCAGATCGCGGATGAATGAGCCGTCGATCTTGATCATGTCCACCGGCAGTTGCTTGAGAAACTGCACCGAACTGACCCCGGTACCGAAGTTGCCCAGGCAGAAATGGGCACCATATTCGTGCAGCTCGTTGATGAAATCCACCACGTCAGCAAGCTGGGTAATGGCAGAGGCTTCGGTAATCTCGAAGGTGATCTTGTCCAGGGGGCAGTCGAAATGGGTCAGTTTCTCGAAAATGTATTCCAGCAACACTTCATCATTCAGCGAATGCCCGGAAAGGTTGATGGAAATGCCGCCCAGAGACTCGATCCGGCTGCGGTTGGCCACCATCCAGTCCAGCACCCGGCCCACCACCCAGCGATCCACATCCTGCATGCGGTTGTACTGCTCTGCCGCACGGACGAAATCGACAGCGGGGATCAGTTGTCCCTGTGAGTCGTGGATACTCAGGAGGATTTCATACTGTGGCCCCAGTGCCGTGTCGGCCTTGAGCGGGATGATTTTCTGGCAGCGCAGCAACAGGCGCTCATTGTCAAGCTTGTCATGGATGCGTGCCACCTCAGCCAGTACCCGCTCCCGGCGCGCCTGAACCTGATCATCCAGATGCCCGGCCACCACACGTTTCTCCTGCCGGGCCGCATCATCTGCCGCCGACTTGGCTGCAGCAATCAGACTGGTGGCCGCTGATTCCCTTGCCGTGACCGATACGAAACCGGCAACCGCCCTGACACTGACCCGGTCCGTCCCGATGGGCACGGGCTCGCCAAGCACCTCGTTCAGCAGGGCCGTCACCCGCGGCTCGCCGCCCCCGTCCAGGGCAAGAATGAATTCGTCCCCCCGAAGCGCCCCACCAGTTCCCGGCCCTGGCAGAAAGCCTGCATGCGGCCGGCCAGAGTGCGCAGCACCTCATCACCGGCGTCAAACCCGAAGGAATCGTTGATCAGCCTGAAGCCTTCCAGGGAAACCAGCACCACTTCAATGACGCTGTCCGGGGCCTTCTGCTCAAGCCACAGGGCAAGCTGCCGCTCGAATTCCTTGCGATGCATCACCCGCGTCAGTTCATCGTGGGTCGATGCGAATGAAAGCTGCTCGTACAGGTTCTTGACCATGATGTCGAGACTTTCGTCAACGATCTCCTTGTCATGCTCCGGATCCGGTACGGCAATGCCGTCACGCAGATAGCGGGCCAGCGTGAGGGGCTCCAGATCCACCACCTTCATGCCCTGGTGGTTCACGAAGACATAACGACTGAAGTTCGCACCAATCCAGACGAGCCGGATAAACTGCGGCGCTTCCTCTCCGGGTTGCTGCAGCCGCAACCAGTCTCCGGTCTTCAGCTGCTGGGCGCGGCTCAGCCAGCGATGCAATCCGGCCTTTCTGGCTTCCTCGGCCAGCACTTCCGGATCGGGAGGCGTCGCCACCTCTTCCTCCACCAGATCCACCTTTTCCACCGGTTCGCTGACACCGCGAACCAGAAAATCCTTCAGCGCATCACGAATATGCCCCGATGGCAGGTGACTGCTGGAAATGGTGGCCAGCCCCTCCTGAATCAGGGCAAGCAGATCGCGGAGGTTGACCGGCGTCTCCGGATTCTCGGCAAAGGCCATCAACAGGTCCACGACGCTCAGGTAGTTCTGCCAGGCTTCGCTCTGCTCGCCCTGCCGGATGTGGGTCAGAATAAGCAGATCACGCCATCCGCCATCAAGCAGCGTCACCAGGGCTTTCGGAACCTTCCGGCCTGCAATCCGGCGCGCCAGCGCTTCCGTTACCGCACGCCGGGCCAGATCGACCTTCTGCTGTCCCTCCGCGGCCGCCGTCACGCGCTCCACGTTGCGCCGGTACAGCAGATTCTGACGCTCCACCAGTTCATCCAGCTCGGTCAGCACTTCATCAAACACATCCGGATCATTGGCGGCTTCCTGCTGGATGCGGGCGACCAGCGCATTGACACGCTGTACATTGACAGGGCTGAGGCGTGCACCCTTGACACCAATCTGAGCAAGCCGGTTGATGACCTTGCGTGCCGGCGCATCCCGATCCTCGAAGAATTCCGGATTGCGAAGCAACAGACGCAACAGGGGCAGTTCCAGACTGCGGATCTGGGATTTGGCGGTATCGGAGACCCGCGGGCTTTGCAGCAGGCTCATGAAGAACTGGTCCACCACATCCACGGCCTCCCCCTGTTTCGGCGTCAGGGGTTTCATCTTGCCGGATGCCCAGGCTTTGCGCAGGCGTGCCTTCAGCGAGTTCTGCCGATTCTCCAATTCTTCCAGCGGTATCGCCGGTGCGGGCTGCGTGGGTGCCAGTGTTTCGATCAGCTCCTCGCTGGAAACGGCATCCTGAGGCTGTTCGGTGACAGGAACTGCCGGTTCTTCCGTATCCGCCACCGCTCGGCGTGAACGCAGTGTTTCCAGCTGCCTGAACAGGTTGCGCACGGTTGAAAAGGAGTGCTCCGCGCTTGACAGCCCTTCATGAATGCGGGAAGCGGCCTCTCGTGTCGCAGAGCGCTGGTGCCGGGCCCGGCGCAGCGTTTCCGTCGTATCTTCCGGCAGGGACGATGCGCTGCCACCCAGACGGCCCTCAGCCCCGGGTCTGGCTCCGGGTGTTTCCCTGGCCGGCGCCTGTCCCTGTGCCTTTTCATCCGACCCGGGCGCGGTGGCGACCGGCTTCTCTTCCACCGTCTTGCTTGCCGTCTTGTCAGCCGGAACCCCCGCGGACATGTAACGGCTGAGGTCCAGATCCGGGAGCACGCCGGCCTTGATCAGGTACTGGTTCAGATCTTCATACAAGGGATCAAGATGTTGCAGCACTTCCCGGTCAAAGACCTGATAACAGAGCTTCTCGATGGCCACGCCCTGGCCGAGCGGCTTGATCGCTTCACGGAAGGCATGGCAAAGCACCGCGGGGCCCACCGGGTGATGGCCGGGCAGCGCGCCGATATCGGCGGCATCCAGACGCAGTTTCAGCTGCAGGAGCAGGTTCCGGTAGCGGGTCTCGGCGCGCGTGGACATGACCTTGAGTACCAGCCAGTCCTCGAACTCGTCCTTGTCCACCAGGCTCAGTGTACTGTTGCTCTGTCCTGCCGGAGAACCC
Source organism: Thermohahella caldifontis (assembly GCF_041153465.1). NCBI lineage: Bacteria > Pseudomonadati > Pseudomonadota > Gammaproteobacteria > Oceanospirillales > Hahellaceae > Thermohahella > Thermohahella caldifontis. The sequence goes on along the minus strand of NZ_CP154858.1, from coordinate 3,155,762 downwards.
GCAAAACTGACGGCTGCGGTCGGCTGCATCATCCGTGGCAGTGCGTCCATCGCCGTGCTCAGGAGTCTGCGCGCCTGATGCCGGATCAGAGTGGCTGCATCGGCGATGCGGTTCTGCTCCTGATCGCTCCCGGCCCGGCTGGCGGCGGCCATGAGGGCATCGGGAATCTGCTCCAGTGCGGACTGAACGAGAGGCCGGACCTGGGCATCCACACGCTTGCGCACTTCACCGCGCAAGGCATCGCTGACGGCATTGCGGGGACGGACACGGGTTTCGGACTGGAGATTTTCCGCCGCACTGATGCGGAGCATGGCACCAATCGCCGCAGGATTGGGCTTGTCCAGACGCAAGGCCGCCCCTTCGGGCAGCACACGCACAATCTCGCCGTTGAGCACATACTCCCGCGCCGTGAGGACATCCGCAAAGGCAATGCTTGCCATGTCCCCGGACTTCAGTCCCACGCCCTGAATGCCCTGCGGAATGACCCCGTCCGGTTGCTGGGGGCTGATATTGAAGAACAGTCCGCCGGAACAGAAGTCCTGGATCTGGATCCGCCACGTACGACCCTTCGGTCCGGTCAGCGAGGCATTGAGCTGAATGGTCCTGCGAGGACTGACCCGTCGTTCCATAAGAATCCTTGTGTCCTGATATCTGCGCAGGCCTGAGAATCGGGCCCGGTTGAGGTAGTATAGACCCGATTCACGAGCAGGAGGCAGTCATGAACGGATCAGGTCTGGGCACACGGCGCCTGTGGCGTCTGCCATGGCTCATTTTGACCGTTATTCTAGCGGGCTGCGAATCATTTGCCTACTATTGGCAGGCTGCATCCGGACATCTGTCCCTCATGCGCCAGGCCCGCCCCGTCCGGGAAGTCCTCGCGGATGAGCATACCCCCGAAGCCATCCGCCGGCATCTGCTGGCCGTCCAGTCCGCACGCACCTTTGCCCGCGACCGCATGAGCCTGCGCGTGGATGACAGCTATACCACCTGGGTCGCGCTGGACCGACCAGCCGTGGTGTGGAATCTGTTCGTCAGTCCGCCCAATCGTCTGCAGTTGCGTACCTGGTGCTTCCCGGTGGCCGGGTGTGTGGGTTATCGGGGCTATTTTGACCGCATGGACGCCGAGATGGCCGCCCGGCGTTTTGCGGAAGACGATGTGTGGATCGGGGGAGCCAGTGCCTATTCCACCCTGGGGTGGTTTGATGATCCGGTACTCAGCACCATGCTCGGCCCGGCTCCCCTGGATACCGCTGCGCTGATCTTTCATGAACTGGCGCACAAGACTGTCTGGGTCAAGGGTGATATCACCCTGAGCGAAAGCTGGGCCACCTTTGTTGAGCAGTCCGGCGCCCGGGCATTTGCTCAGGACCAGGGATGGCTGCCGGAACTCATGGCCTATCAGAGGAGGCAGGCAGCACGAGCCGCCTTCGCCAATCTGGTCGGACAGCTGATTGAGGCGCTGGAGCCCCTGTACGCGGCCTCCACACCCGAACAGGCACGCGAGCGTCGCGAGCCTTTGTTCAGGCGCTTTGCACAGTCTCTCGGGGACTGTGCCGACCGGCATCCGGCGCTGAAGCCCTGGGCACGGAGCTGGCAGACACCGCTGAACAATGCCCGTCTGCTGACCGTTCGCAGCTATACCCGCTGGGTAGGTGCACTTGAGGTTCAGTTCGGCCGACTGCACCGGAACTGGCCAGCCATGGTCGCCTGGTTCGGGGAACTGGCGACCCGGCCGGAGGCTCAGCGCCAGGCCACCTTACAGGAGCTGGACGCTCACGCGTCTTCCAGCGTCTTGACGAACACCTTGGAGTTTCGCTGCCAGTTGTAAGTTTTCTGGCGTGTGACCGGCAGGGCATCCGGCGTTGCCGGCTCAAAGCCGTGTTCGATAAACCAGTGTGCGGTCTGGGTGGTGAGCACAAACAGCCTCCGGATACCGCGCTCGCGGGCCAGACGCTCGGCACGGGCGAGCAGGCGCTCGCCTCGTCCCTGCCCGGCATAATCCGGGCGCACCGCCACGCAGGCCAGCTCCGCCGCATTTTCGCCCTCAAACGGATGCAGCGCGGCACAACCGATCACGGCACCGTCCCGCTCGTCAATGATGAAGTGGTCAATTTCACGTTCCAGGACTTCGCGGGAGCGGCGTACCAGAACGCCCGATTCCTCCAGAGGCCGTATGAGTTCGAGAATGCTGGACACATCCTCGATGGTCGCCGTGCGCACCTGCTCGTACGACTCATCGGTAATCAGCGTCCCCACACCGTCACGAGTGAACAACTCCTCCAGGATCGCGCCATCCCGCTTCCAGCTGATCCAGTGCACCCGCCGCACACCCTGCTCCAGCGCACGGCAGCCGGCTTCCAGCTTGCGACGCCTTTCCGAATCCGGCGGCAAGGTACGCGCAAGATGACGGGCCTCCTGCGCCGTGATTTCACGACAGGGTTTGCCATCGGCATTTTCGAGTGCCGGCAGGGCGTCATAGAGTATGAGCTTGTCCGCCCTGAGGCTTGCGGCCACTGCGCCGGCGGTGTCTTCGGCAGAAAGATTGAAGAGCTCCCCCGTCAGGGAACAGCCGATCGGCGGAATCAGCACGACAAATCCCTGCTCCAGCAGGCTCTGAATGGCCTGAGCGTCTACCCGGCGCACCGTCCCGGTCAGGCACAGATCCACGCCATCGAGCACACCAACCGGACGCGCCGTGACAAAGTTGCCCGAACACACCTTCACCGAGCTGTGATGCATGGGAGAGTTGGGCAACGCCATGCTGAAACGCGCCTCAAGGCGTGCCCTGAGTGCACCGGCCATCTGTGCCACCACTTCCATGGCGTGTTCATCGGTCACCCGCATGCCATGATGCAGACGTGAAGGTTCTCCGGAAAGGGCCAGGGCATGCTCCACGTCATGCCGGACACCGAAGACCAGCACCGTCTTGAGTCCCAGGCTGTTGAGCAGGGTCACGTCCGCGACGATTCGCTTGTAGCTTTCATCTGCAAACACGCTGCCATCCAGCATGATGACGAGGGTTTTGCCCCGATGTGCATGAATATAGGGTGATGTGTGGCGAAACCAGGCTACCTGATCTGTGGAACTTGTGTTCAACCGGGGGTGCTCCCTGTGCAGTACCGATCCACTGCCGCCTCCAGATAACGCTGCATGGCGGGAACAAATCTGAGATCCATATATTCGTTCGGCTGATGCGCCTGGTCAATATGCCCCGGCCCGAGCACCACCGTTTCGATGCCCTGCGCCGCAAGAAAAGGAGCCTCCGTGGCAAAGGCCACGGACTTGGGCGGCTGTCCGGTCTGGTCGGCGCTGAAACGAACCAGGTCTGCCTCGGGGGTCTGCCGGAAAGGCGGCACGCCGGCAAAGATCTGATTGAGGCGGATGGTGACGCCCCAGTCCTCCGCAACCGGCGCGACCGCATCACGCAGCATGGATTCCGTCTCGCGAATGTCCATGCCCGGATGCAGCCTGACATCAAATTGCAGTTCGCAATGACCACAGATCCGGTTCGCATTGTCCCCGCCATGTATGCAACCGAAATTCAATGTCGGGACGGCCACCTCGAATGCCGGGTCGCGGTAGCGGTCGGCCCAGGATGCCCGCACCCGTCGCAACGCATGCAAGGCATCGGCCATGGCCTCCAGCGCACTGGCACCCAATGCCGGGTTGGAAGAATGACCGCTGCGGCCTTCGATGGACAGCGAGCTGATGAGAATGCCCTTGTGCTGATAAACCGGTGCCATGCCGGTGGGTTCACCGATAATGGCATAACGCCCGAGACGACCATGGGACCGAACCAGGCGCTGGATGCCGGACATGGAGCTTTCCTCATCGGCGGTGGCAATCAGCGTCACCGGACGCCTGAGCCGGGACTTCTGCGCCGCCATGGCCGCCAGGGCAATGGGAAAGAAACCTTTCATGTCACAGACACCGAGACCGTACCAGCGCTCATCCGCCTCCGTCAGGGTGAAGGGGTCGTCGCGCCAGCGGTCCGCGTCCCAGGGCACCGTATCACTGTGGCCGGACAGGATCAGGCCATTCTCCCCCTCCCCCAGCGTGGCGATGAGATTGTATTTTTCGGGGGCTTCGGATACGGGCTGCACTTCAACCCTGCAACCCAGATCCTCGCACCAGTTGGCTAGAAGATCAATGACGCCCTTGTTGCTCTGATCCCATTCCGGCAGGGCGGACGAGACGGAGGGTTCCGCCACCAGGCGGGCCAGTTGTTCCCGGATCCGATTCAGGTTCAAGGGGTGGGCCTCGTGTAAATTTCCAGTTTGGCGATCTGTACCTTCTTGACAGGATAGCCTACTTCCCCGCCTGCGACCTGCTGGGTCAGCTCAATCTGCCACTCATCGGCACGGATGAGACGCCCCTCCAGGACCTTGCCCGAATGCAGGGTCACCCGTGCGGGAAGGTCCAGCCAGGCCGTGACATCCGTGGTGTCCACCTCAACCCATGCCGGGCCATTCTCCGGCTTTTGCACAACCGGTTTGGGCGGTGTCCGGACGGCCTTTGGCGCATACGGCTCAGCCGGGGGGGCCAGCGCCTTCTTCAGGGTGGCATTATCCACCACCAGACCAAGGTCCTGCACCGGACTGCCATTGACAACCAGCTTCAGGCCCAGCGCATCGAGCACACTGTCCGCACTCATGAAGCTGACCATGTTGTATTCAAAGTCAGGCAACGGATCAAGCACAATCCGGACATCCGCATTGCCCTGCATCCACTGGCGACTGGCCTCCAGCCAGCCCCGGCCCGGCCGGATACCGAGTGACTCCAGGGTCTGCCCGAGCTCCGTGACGGCAGTGTCCACCACCTGACTCTCGGTCATCCGTGACTTGGCCGCACAGAGACGATTGAGGCGCTGCTCGTATCCCAGGTCAGCCAGATCCAGATCCAGATGAATGACCCGCGGCGGCCTGGCACCGGCCGGCGGTGGCCAGCGCAGATCGTGATGCAGTTGCAGGTCGGCAGACAACTTGACACGGGACAGGTGCTCTCCGGTCAGCTCCCAATCCAGCCGCAAACGGCGGTCAAACCGGTCAAACGTCCATGACAGCTGACCGTCGAAGCCGATAAATCCGTATCCCATTTCCAGCAGCTGTGCAGCCTGAACCGTCTCCACGCCCCCGCAGGGCCGGGGAAAGAGGAGTTTTGCCAGTGGCCCGGGCAGTGCCGGCTCTTCACGCACATCAGGATGGACGCGCACGGGCATTTCTCCCCCTGCCAGGATAATGCGCATCTGCCCGGGCAACGCATTTTCGGCCTGCGAGAGCGCTCCCAGCAGCGACCAGACGGACGGGAACTCCAGTGTGATCCGCTCAAGGGTCAGGGTATCCCTGAGCCGGAAAGGGGTCAGTTTCACGTCGCGGATGGTGATATGCCCGTTCAGATCCGATTCGATCCAGCCGGTGCTCAGCGCGGCGGTCAGCGCCAGATCTCTCTTGACGTCATTCAGCCTTTCCTGGACAGCCAGCCACACAAAAACCTTGAACGCCAGAAAAAGCACCACAGCCAGAAAAACAGGCCAGAAAATCAATCGCTTCATGACAGCTTTACGCTTCCTTCCATCCTGTTGAGACAGGTGATAGCATACGCCTTGGCGCACGTTTGTGCCTGCCGGGTGTCTCATTTTGCCACAACTTTTGACTTGATACCGGGTGGCCTGGTGATTTCTGCCAAAATTGTCACAATTGTCTTTCATATCAAAGGGAATGGATGCACTGCATGTCTGACCAGCCCGAAAACCCGGATCTGAACCGGGCCGTCCGCTACCTGCAGCTGGCCCTGCCCGAAATGACCGAACACAAGGTGCCGGCCACGCCGCGCAACTATGCGGTCTGGTATGAGTACGTGCTCGGGCACAATCCGGAGCTGAATGCCCTGATTGATGCCCGCAAGGGTTCCGGTGCACCCTTTACCGAAGCGTTCAACGACAGCTTGTACCAGCAGTTCATTGCCGACCGGGGCAAGGCCGCCATCGACAACATCCGCGAAAATGTGCGGCAGCTGATCAATGAAATGCTCCATCAGGCCGAAAGACAGGGCCAGAGCCTGGATACCTACCTGACGACACTGGAGTCCGCCTCGCAGAAGCTGGCCGGCGATCAGTCACAGGTGGACCTGCCTGCGCTGGTGGGCGAATTGCTGTCAGAAACCCGGTCACAGCGGGCCTCCACATCGGACATTCAGGCCAGTGTAAAAACCATGGCAGATGAAATCCGGGCGCTGCGCAAGGAGGTGGAACGTCTTCATCAGGAAGCCAATACGGATCCGCTGACCCGCGTGGCCAACCGGCGGGCCTTCGACATTGCACTGGACAACGCCATTGCCTCGGCCAAGCTCAACGGCCAGCCACTGTCGGTCGTCATGCTGGATATCGACTATTTCAAGAAGGTCAACGATACCCACGGCCACCTGGTGGGCGACAAGGTGCTGCGCTTCATTGCATCCGTACTGCGACGGCAGACCAAGGGCAAGGATACGGTTGCCCGCTACGGGGGCGAGGAATTTGCCATCATCATGCCCGAGACGCCCCTGCAGGGCGCGGAAGCCGCGACAGAGAATATCCGTCGGGCGATTGCCGCCCAGGTTCTGCATGACAGCGTGGAAAACCAGCACATCGGACACGTCACCATTTCTGCGGGAATCAGCGAATATGTTTACGGGGAAGAGCCCGATACACTGGTGAGCCGGGCTGATGCGGCCCTGTATCGTGCCAAGCAGAACGGGCGCAACCGGGTGGAAGTCGCCGACGAGGCACCCCACCCGGCATGAAGGCCGTCAGCCGTTGACGCCCGCCTGAGTGATCAGGGTACCCACGCCTTCATCGGTAAAGATTTCAAGCAGCGTGGCATGCGGCACACGCCCGTCAATGATGTGCGCGCTCTTCACCCCGCCGCGCACGGCCTGAAGCGCACACTCGATCTTGGGCAGCATGCCGCCATGTATGGTGCCGTCGGCAATCAGCGCATCCACCTGGGCCGCGCTGAGCCCCGTGAGCACCTTGCCCGACTTGTCCATGAGCCCGGCGATGTTGGTCAGCAGGATCAGTTTCTCGGCCTTCAGCTCTTCCGCCACCTTGCCGGCCACCAGGTCCGCATTGATGTTGTAGGTACGGCCCGCCTTGTCCACACCGATGGGCGCAATGACCGGAATCACGTCACTGTCGGTCAGCATGCGGATCACTTCCGCATTGATCCGTTCCACCTCCCCTACATGACCGATATCGATGATTTCGGTGGTCTTGAGGTCCGGCGAGGAACGACGCACCTCCAGCTTCCGCGCCTGGATGAAGTTGGCATCCTTGCCGGTCAGACCGAGGGCCTTGCCCCCGTTGGCGTTGATCAGTGCCACGATGGACTTGTTCACCAGTCCGCCCAGCACCATTTCCACCACATCCATGGTTTCGCTGTCGGTCACCCGCATGCCATCCACGAAGCGGCTCTGAATGTTCAGCCGGCCGAGCAGATCACCGATCTGGGGCCCGCCGCCATGCACGATGATCGGGTTGATGCCCACCAGCTTCATGAGCACCATGTCGCGGGCAAAGGTATTTTTCAGCGTCTCGTCGGTCATGGCGTTGCCGCCATACTTGATCACCAGCGTCTTGCCCGCAAAACGCTGTATGTACGGGAGCGCACGGCTCAGAACCTGTGCGATCTGCTGTGCACTGTCTCGATCCAGCACCTGATGTTGTCTCCGTCAAAAGTTCAGTTGCAACCCGGGATCCACTGAATGCAGTTTTTCCCGGAATATGGCCTTGATGCGCTCAAGCGCCGCCTCGTTGTCGGCCTCGAAGCGCAGCACCAGCACCGGTGTGGTGTTGGAAGCCCGGCACAGGCCCCAGCCGTCAGCGTAATCCACCCTGACGCCATCAATGGTGGAAACGTTGCCGTCACCCCAGTCACCCAGGCGGGCCAGCGCTTCAATCAGGGCAAACTTGGATTCATCAGTGACGTTCACATTGATTTCGGGCGTCGACACGTCTTCCGGGAAGTCCGCAAACACCTCGTCCGAGGTGCGGTCTTCCACCCCCAGAATCTCCAGCAGCCGCGCCGCACTGTACAGGCCATCATCGAAGCCGTACCAGCGCTCCTTGAAGAAGATGTGTCCGCTCATTTCCCCGGCCAGCAACGCACCGGTTTCCTTCATTTTGGCCTTGATCAGGGAATGCCCGGTCTTCCACATGATGGGGCGGCCGCCATAGCCCGAAATCAGGGTATTGAGACGGCGGGTGCACTTCACATCGAAGATCACGTCGGCGCCGGGATTGCGGGAGACCACATCCTTGGCAAACAGCATGAGCAGGCGGTCCGGATAGATGATCTTTCCGGTGTTGGTCACGACCCCCACCCGGTCTCCGTCGCCGTCAAAGGCAATCCCCACATCCGCCTGATGGGTGCGCACGGCTTCAATGAGATCGGTCAGATTCTCGGGCTTGCCGGGATCCGGATGGTGATTCGGGAAGCGGCCGTCAATGTCGCAGTACAGGGGGATCACTTCACAGCCCAGCTCTTCAAGCAGACGCGGGCCCAGTTCTCCGGCCACACCGTTGCCGGCATCCACCACCACCTTGAGCGGGGCAGCAACGGCGATGTCATTGACGATGACGTCAACATAGTCTGCCCGCACGTCCATGTCGGTCACGCTGCCCTGCCCTTCGGCAAAATCATGCTGCTGAATCCGCCGCCACAGATCCTGAATGGTGTCCTGCGCCAGGGTCTCGCCCGCCAGCATCATCTTCAGACCGTTGTAATTCGAGGGATTGTGGCTGCCGGTCACCATGACACCCGATCCCGTATTCAGGTGATGGGTGGCAAAGTACAGCACGGGGGTGGGAACCTGCCCCACGCGAATCACATCCACTCCGGCCTGCGTCAGCCCCTGTGTCAGCGCCTCTGCAAGTGCCGGGCTGGACTGGCGCCCGTCCCAGGCCACACAGATCGTGCTGACACCGCGCTTGCGCCCTTCGCTGCCAATGGCGCGACCAATGACCCGGACAATGTCTTTCGTCAGGGTCTCCCCGACAATGCCGCGGATATCGTAGGCCCGGAAAATGCTCCGGGGTACCTCAATACGTTCCTGTTCGATAATTTCCATGCCGTCTTCCTGTACATTTACTTGCGTGGCGGGCGTCGAGCCTGTCCCGCCACCCTCCAGCGCATCCTCAAGATCCAGATCATCCAGCCCGGGGAACAGGGGCTCTTCCGCTGCGGCAGGGGCACTTTCCACCGGAGCGCCGCCAGCCTTGTTCGCAACTGCGGCGGTGGCGGCGGATGGCGACGCACCCTGCCGACCGCCCGGCGCATAGGCCTTGAACAGCTGTGCGATCAATGTCAGAGCATCGTTCACCAGCGCGATCCTGAGCTCGGGCACTGCCCGTGACCCCTGGCCGCTCAGCCGTACCTGCACAAAACTCACCAGGTCCGACAGTTCCTGATGCAGGCGTTTCTCCGTTCTCGGAACCGTCAGAAGCCAGGCGGCCAGCAGCAGCACCAGCCCGGCACCTGCGCCAGCCAGACCTCCCTGCCAGTCCAGCCCGCCTGCCGTGACCGTTGCAGCCTGGTAACGCACCTGCCACAAGGGGTGCGCCAGCGCCGCCATCAACTCGGGGCCCTGTCCATTGCCAGCACTGACAAAGGCCTTGCGGGCCTGATCCACCTTCTGGAGCAGCTCAACCCGGCCACTGACCTGACGCGGCTTCAGATAGGCTGCGTCATAAAAGACAATGAGCACACCCGCCAGCGCATCGCCCTTTCTGACCGGCGCGGCGTATTGTACATACCACTTGTCATTGACCGCAAAGGCCTCCGGCTCAACCGGCTTGCCGGACTCCACCTGGCGAATCATTTCCAGGGCAGCGAAGCCGACCGGGACCGGCTCGGAAAAATCCCGGGCGGCACTGCCCGGCGAAAAGAGGACAGCACGAACGGCGCCATCCAGAGCGGGCACTATCCACTGCTGCACATCAGACTGAGCCTCCGGGCTGCCCATCGCATCCAGCACCAACGGGTGACCGGCCCAGCGCTCCACCCCGTGCTTCAGGGTCTCCAGGCGGGCATTGGTGGCTGCTACCACGGCTTTCAGCGCGCTGTTGGCCTCCGCCTTGCGCAAGGCGTCGTCCGCAGGTTGCAGGATCAGCACCCAGAGCACACCCAGCAGCACGCCGAGCGCCAGAATGCCGCCGACCAACAGGGGGGACAGCATTGCAGCGAGCGACGCACCCTTGCGTACACGGGACTTCCGGTCAGGCTTTGCCGGCTTGTCGGCATCCCCGGCCCGGACTTCTTCCACCACTGCGTCTTTCTTCTTCTTGAACAGCGCCATGCGGACAGCTCTCCTTCAAACCTTCAGAATCAGCGGGTACCGGTGGAACCGAAGCCACCCCCGGCACGCGCACTGGTTTCGAATGTCTCCACCTGCTGCAAGGTCACCTGAACCACCGGCACAATGACCATCTGGGCGATACGCTCGCCCGGCTCGATGGTGATGGGCTCGTGGCCGCGGTTCCAGGCGGAGATCTTCACTTCTCCCTGGTAGTCGGAATCTATCAGTCCCACCAGATTGCCCAGTACCAGCCCCCGGTGTCCGAGTCCGGAGCGGGGCAGCAACATGGCCGCCAATCCGGGATCCTCCAGGTGAATGGCCAGACCGGTGGGAATCAGTTCCGCCTGACCGGGCTCCAGTGTCAGCGGCGCCTGAAGGCAGGCGCGCATGTCCATGCCTGCAGCACCCTCACTGGCATAGTGCGGCAAGGGAAAGTCCGAACCCAGTCTGGGGTCGAGAATTCTGAATTTGAGTACCTGTTTCACCGAAATGTCCTTACTGCGTTGTCATCAGTTCCGCCAGGCGCAGGATCAGTTCACGGGCCAGGGCAGACTTGGGCATTCGTGGCAAGGCGACCTCACCGTTTTCCGTCACCAGTACCACCTCGTTCTCCGCGGCATTGAAACCGATATCCGGCCGGGAAACATCATTGGCCACGATCACGCGCACACCCTTGCGAACACGCTTGTCCCGGGCATACGCCACCACATCCCGCGTCTCTGCGGCAAAGCCCACGCTGAACACGTCAGGATAGCGTTGCGCCAGCGTGGCCAGAATGTCCGGATTTTCCACCAGCTCCAGGGTCAGACCGGACGCGTCACCCTGTTTCTTGATCTTGTGGCCGGCCACCTCCGCCACACGGTAATCCGCTACCGCGGCCGAGGCGATCAGCATGTCCGCGCCCGCCTGCATGGCGGCGTCTGCCGCTTCCAGCATCTCGCAGGCGGTCGTGACCTGCCGGAGCGTCACTCCGCCGGGCGCCAGCAGGCTGACCGGGCCGGACACCAGTGTCACCCGCGCCCCCGCATCGCGCGCGGCTTCCGCCAAAGCATAGCCCATGCGGCCCGAACTGTGGTTGGTAATGTAGCGTACCGGATCAATGGGCTCCCGTGTGGGGCCGGCCGTAATGACCACGCGCCTGCCCTGCAGCACGGACGGCATCGGGTTGAGCGCAAGACGGACGGCCTCGACCAGTTGCTCCGGTTCCACCATGCGACCGGGGCCCACATCGCCACAGGCCTGATCACCGCTGTCCGGCCCGATGACCCGCACACGGCCGTCCAGTGCCTGCAGGCGCTTCAGGTTGTCCTGGGTCACCGGATTGCGCCACATGGCCTGATTCATGGCGGGGGCCAGCAGCAGCGGGCAACCGGACGCCAGAACCAGCGTGCCCAGCAGGTCATCGGCCATGCCGGCGGCCAGTCTCGCCAGGCAGTGCGCCGTTGCCGGCGCAATCAGCATGCACTCGGCCCAGCGTGCCAGCTCGATATGCCCCATGCCCTGCTCGGCATCCGTGTCCAGCACCCGGTCACGCACCGGGCGCCCGGTGACGGCCTGAAAGGTCATGGGGGCGACAAATGCCTTGGCCCCTTCGGTCATCACCACCTGGACCTCGGCACCTGCCTGGCGCAGAGTGCGGGCAACCTGCACGCTTTTATAAGCTGCAATCCCTCCGGTCACCCCCAGTACAACCCGCCGCCCCTCGAGCTCCATGACATTGATCCTCAAACAATTAACGTTAAGATAGCATACCGGAAGGCGGAACGTCATTGAAACAGGGAGGTCTCCATGTCCATCAAGTGCTGGCCGGCCAGTGAGCGGCCCAGAGAAAAGTTGCTCAGTCGCGGCGCCGGATCACTTTCCGATGCCGAGCTGCTGGCCATTTTCCTGCGCACCGGGATTCCCGGCCGGTCCGCAGTGGAACTGGCCCGGGATCTGTTGTGTCGGTTTGACGGTCTGCGCGGACTGCTCGAAGCACCACAGGAGGCATTCTGTGCCGCACCGGGCATGGGCAGCGCCAAGTATGCCCAGCTTCAGGCCGCCACGGAGCTGACCCGGCGTTATCTGGAAGCCGGTCTCAGCCGGGGCGATGCCCTGACGTCGCCGGATGCCACCCGCCGGTATCTGGCCAGTCGCCTGCGGCATCACGAGCGAGAGGTATTTGCCGCGCTCTTTCTCGACAACCAGCATCAGCTGATTGCCTGTGAAGAACTGTTCCACGGCACCATCAACCGCGCCAGCGTCCACCCCCGGAGGTGGTCCGGCGGGCCCTGGCGCTCAATGCCGCGGCCCTGATCGTGGCACACAATCACCCCTCCGGCTGCGCCGAACCGTCTGCCGGCGACGTGGAGATCACGCATCGCCTCCATGCGGCACTGGAACTGGTGGATGTGCGCCTGCTGGACCACCTGGTGGTGGGCGACCGGGAGATCACGTCTCTGGCGGAACGCGGCTGCATGCCCGCCTGAGCGCCGGCAGGTTTTCAAAATTTCCTTTGCCTTGCTGATCAATTTTTGCTATAAAGTCGGGCTCAAATTTCAGGGGTCTTCTGCCGGGTTGGTTCGGCAGGATTACGAATACAGCCACGCTGGTTGGAGGCGATTAGAATGTCCAGAGTTTGTATGGTGACAGGCAAGGGTCCTGTAACCGGTAACAACGTTTCACACGCAAACAACAAAACCAAGCGCCGCTTCCTGCCCAACCTGCAAACACACCGTTTCTGGGTTGAGAGCGAAAAGCGCTTTGTTAAACTGCGCGTATCCACCAAGGGCATGCGCATCATCGACAAGAAGGGTATCGATCAGGTTCTGGCCGATCTGCGTGCCCGCGGCGTCAAGGTATAAGGAGCGGAGTCATGCGCGAGAAAATTCGTCTGGTATCCAGTGCCGGTACAGGTCATTTCTACACCACGACCAAAAACAAGCGTAACATGCCGGAAAAGATGGAAATCAAGAAGTACGATCCGGTTGTTCGCAAGCACGTGATGTACAAGGAAGCCAAGATCAAGTAAGGTCCGGGCTTTTCCGATAACGCCGCGCCTCAGGGTGCGGCGTTTTTGTTTGGCCACACCGGGATTATTTTTCCTGCTATTCTTTCCGCATCATCTCTTCCGTTTCCGGCAGAGCCACCTCGATGGCGATCGGCAGATGATCGGAAACCGGATAACAGAGCACTCCGGCATTGCGGACCCTGAGCGCAGGTGACACAAAAATGTGATCCAGCGCCTTCTGCGGCTTCCAGCTTGGAAAGGTATTGGCCAGCTCCGGCAACGCGATCAGCCCCGCCTCCCCCAGCACACTGCGCTCCAGCAGCTCATTCGCCGGCGCGTTCAAGTCGCCCATGACCACGACATACCGGTACCCTTCGATCAGTTCGGCCACATAGTCAAGCTGCTGCTTCTGCCCCCGCGCGCCCAGTGCCAGATGCAGCACGACCAGTACCAGCGGTTCCTGCGGATCACCGAAGCGTGCCACGATACCGCCACGCCCGGGAATGATGCCGGGCAGGCGGTGAGAGGCCACATCCAGCGGCTGAAACCGGCTCAGCAAGCCGTTGCTGTGCTGTGCAATGGGCCCCAGATTACGGTTGCGCTGCTGGTACCAGAACGGATGACCGCTGCGCTGGGCCAGATACTCCACCTGATTCACCTGGCCGGAACGCACACTTCCCCCGTCCACCTCCTGCAAGGCGACAATATCGTACTGGCGGATGAGCTCCGCGATCCGGTCCAGATTGTCAAAGCGCCGCTCGGTGGGGAGAACGTGCTGCCAGCCACGGGTCAGGTAGTGGCGCCAGGCGGAGGTCGAAATCCCGACCTGAATGTTGAAGGACAGCAGCCGCACGTAGCGGTGCCGGGGAAACGGCTCGATATCGGGCGCGCAGTGGTAGCGTTCGCCTGCCGTGCGATCGGGCAGCAACATGGATACGCGGTCCAGCAGGCGCCTGACCATACGTTTACCTGAGGCTTGCCTTTTCTTTTTCAATCAGAAAGTCCGCGATGCGCAGCATGGTCAGAAAATCGCCGGCGCCGGATGTTGTGATCAGATACTTGCCATTGACCACCAGCGCCGGGACACCATCGGCGTGATAATCCGTGCCCAGTTTGCGACTCTTGTTGACCTGCCCCTTGACCGCGAACGAATTCATCGCCTTGCGAAACTCTTCTTCCGGTACACCGAGCCCGGCCAGGAAAGATGCCATGCTGTCCAGATCCAGCAAGGGCTTGTGATCTCGTGCCAGCGCATCAAACACCGCCTGATGCACCTTCTCTTCCCAGCCAATCGCCTTCAAGGCATAGTAGGTTTGTGCATGAAATGCCCATTGGGCGTTGAAGGCCATCGGAATGGCCTTGAAGTATGCATGCTCGGGCAGTTTCTTCTTCCAGGCGTGCACGAGCGGGTCAAAGCGGTAGCAGTGCGGGCAGCCGTACCAGAACAGCTCCACCACTTCGACACGGGAAGGATCTTCCGTGGGTACCGGTGCCGGCAGCACCTGATAGTGCTGGCCAGCCACATAGTTCGCCGCCTGGACGCCCGGCACCAGGGCGAATATCAGGGAAAGTGCCAAGAACCAGTTTTTCATGTTTCTGTCTCCTCAGAATGTTTGCCCACAAGATAGCGGGCGCAGGACCCGGACTCAAGTTTCCAAGACGTAACCCCGACCAAACGAAAAAGGGGCGTACGCCCCTTTTTCGACCACCCGCAGAGGATTACTGCTTGCGCAGCCCCTGAATGAAGGCGGATACTGCCTCGATCTCGCTGTCGTGCAGGTTGTATGCGGTGGTCCGCATCATCTTGGTATCGCCGTCATTGGCACGCTCACCGCTGCGGAAATCCTTGAGCTGCTTGGCAATATAGGCAGCGTGCTGGCCGGCCAGCGCCGGGAATCCTGCCGGATCATTGCCCTGACCGGTCGGGCTGTGACAGGCCATGCAGGCCGCGATTTTCTTGGACTTGATGCCTGCCAGATAGATCTTGCGTCCCTTTTCCGCCAGTTCCTTCGAAGGCGCCACACCTTCCGTGCGTGTCTGACTGTTGTAGTAGGCTGCAATATCGGCCATATCCTGATCACTCAGCGCATCCAGCAGCCCCGTCATCTCGGGCACTTTCCGCTCACCGGCCTTGATGTCCTTCATCTGCTTGAGCAGGTAGCGCTCGCCCAGTCCTGCCAGCTTCGGGAAATTCGGCACCGCCGAGTTGCCATCCATACCGTGACAGCCACCGCATACTGCGGCCTTGGCCTGCCCTGCTGCGGCATCGCCACCTGCCCACGCCATGGACACGAGCCCCAGCACCATTACCACTCCGGAAAACAGTTTTTTCATAGTTGGCCCCATCTACTCTTCAACAGCTTGCATCGGTGTTGTTGTGTCGCCTCCGTGCCGGACAGTGTGCACCATCTTCGCACATCCGGGCTTGATCCAGGGCAAGTCTGCGGAAAAGCCAGCTGTCCGCATTTGCCTGCATCTTTGCCACACCGGCCCAAATCGGTGTGGTATTATACATAAAACCTTTCAAACATTAATGCATTTATACATGACCTTGCCCACGACAGACTCCCTTGACCGGATTTACCGCCAGACCCGCTTTCTGAAAAGCGCGGAACGCCTGGATCAGTGCCCGGACGACACCCTGAACGAGGTGGCCTTCGCCGGGCGCTCCAATGCCGGCAAGTCCTCGGCGCTGAATGCCCTGTGCGGCCAGACCAAGCTGGCCCGCACCTCCAAGACACCGGGACGCACACAGCTCATCAACTTCTTTGCCCTGCCTGATGGCTGGGGTCGGCTGGTGGATCTGCCCGGCTATGGCTATGCGAAAGTTTCGCGTGACCAGATTGACAACTGGCAGCACCATTTGGAGGACTACCTGCAGTCCCGCGCCAATCTGGTGGCGCTGGTCCTGCTGGTGGACATCCGTCACCCGCTGAAGCCGTTCGATACCCAGATGCTGGACTGGTGTGCCACCCGGGACATGCCGGTTCATGTTCTGCTGACCAAGGCGGACAAGCTCAAGTCGGGCGCCGCCAAGAACACGCTGCTCAAGACTGGCCGCGACATCCGGGCCATTGCGCCCCATGCCAGTGTTCAGCTTTTCTCTTCGCTCAAGCGAACCGGCCTTCAGGAACTGGCCGCCATGCTGGACCAGTACCTGTCACCCGCGGCCATGGGCGAACATCTGCCGGAGTGAGTCCGGCAGATAGGCCTGCTGCCGGGCCAGCACCGCTTCCCGGTATTCATCCGTCAGGTAGGGAATCTGCAGCGTGACCACCTGATAGATCCCCTCTTTCAGCCGGTCCTTGCCGATGGTGTCGCCATCTGCCGCATGACTGGTTTTCAGAAACGACATCCAGGATGTGACCACCAGCCAGACATTGAGGCTCATGGATTCGAGATGCTCGCGCGGCAGGCGCATCAGAATCCCCGCATCGGCCAGACCGTCCAGAATGCGGATCACCGCATTGAGGCAGCGCTGGGTGAAATCCCGGTACTCTCTCTCAGGCGCGGGTCCGACTCCAGATAATGCTCGAGATCCCGGTGCAGGAAACGATAGCTCCAGAGCCCGTCAAACACCGCCTCCAGATAATCAAATTCGTCATCCACGGTCAGAAGCCGGTTTTCCGGCAGTTGCAGGTAATGATCGACAAGCAGCTGATAGTGGTGAAAGATCTCGTAAATGATGTCGGTCTTGTTGCGGAAGTGGTAATACAGGTTGCCCGGCGAAATGCCCAGCGCAGCAGCAATGTGATTGGTGCTGACATTGCGCTCGCCCTGCTCGTTGAACAACTCGAGGCTCGTCAGGATGATGCGGTCACGTGTTTTCATTCAAAGGCAGTCCTGTACAGCGGAGGGCCGCATTATAACGGGTGATCCGCTGCGGCTCTAGAGCATTCACTCTACCCTGTTGCATGCACCCTTTCTAGAGCTTATACTCTAATTAATCCTGACCACGGGTCATATCACAACTACAACGGGAGGATCCGTCATGAGTGCCAGCCCCAAAGTCGTCCGCTTCACGCAACCGGAGACACCGGCCGAAAGCCATCCAGTCTCCGCTGCATTGCAGGAAACACTGACCCTGCAGCGCAACGCCTTCAACCAGAATCCTGCACCGACCTTTGTCCAGCGCAAGGAAATGCTCAATCGCCTGAAGCAGGCGTTGCTGGACAATCAGGAGCGCATTCTCGACGCCCTGGACTTGGACTTTGGCGGCCGTTCCCGTGACGAGTCCCGGCTGGCGGAACTCATGCCGTCCGTACAGGGCATTCACTACACGCTCAGGCACCTGAAGGAGTGGATGAAGCCCTCCCAGCGCAAGGTGGATCTGCTGTTCATGCCGGCAGACAACAAGGTGTACTACCAACCGCTGGGTGTGGTGGGCATCATCGTGCCCTGGAACTACCCGCTGTACCTTGCCGTCGGGCCGCTGACCGCCGCACTGGCCGCCGGCAACCGGGTCATGATCAAGATGAGCGAATATACGCCGGCCACTTCTGCCCTGTTCAAGGAAATCATCGAGGCCAACTTCTCCCTGGATCAGATTGCCGTCTTCACCGGCGAGGCCGATGTGGCGGCAGCCTTTTCACGACTGCCCTTCGATCACCTGCTGTTCACCGGCTCTACCCGTGTCGGCAAGCAGGTGATGAAAGCCGCAGCCGAAAATCTGACGCCCGTGACCCTGGAACTGGGCGGCAAGTCCCCGGCCATCGTCTCCCATGATGTGCCCATGAAGGACGCGGCCCAGCGGGTCGCCTTCGGCAAGAGCTTCAATGCCGGACAGACCTGTGTCGCGCCCGACTATGTGCTGGTGCCGGAACACCGAGTGGACGAGTTCATTCAGGCATTCCGGGAAGAGTTTGCACGTATGTACCCGAGCGTGCGCAACAATCCGGATTTCACCTCCATCATCAATACCCGCCAGCGCGAGCGCCTGCTGGCCCACGTGGAAGATGCCAGGGCGAAGGGTGCGGAGATCATTGTCATCAATCCGGCCAACGAGTCCTTCGATGAGGGAACCAACAAGCTCCCGGTTCATCTCATCCGCAACGTGACCGATGACATGACGGTCATGCAGGAGGAAATCTTCGGGCCGCTGCTGCCCATCATTCCCTATACAGACATCATTGATGCCATTGCCTTCATCAATGCGCGGCCCCGTCCGCTGGCGCTCTACTACTTTGGCTATGACAAGGCGGAACAGCGTCGCATTCTGGACAGAACCCATTCCGGTGGCGTGTGCATCAATGATACGCTGATGCATGTGGCACAGGATGACATGCCCTTTGGTGGCATCGGCGAGTCCGGCATGGGGCACTATCACGGGTATGAAGGGTTTCTCACCTTCTCGAATCACCGGGGTGTCCATGCCAAGCAGCGTCTGCACAGCGGGCAGCTGGTCTACCCGCCCTACGGCACAGCACTGCACAAGGCGATCTACCGCTTTTTCATCCGCTAGTGCCCGCATGGCAGGGGGCAGCAGGACTGCCCCCGACCGGAAGAACAACAACAAGAAACAGGAGTCTTTTCATGCCTCACCCGGACTTCTCACCCGGCCGACGGCGTCTGCTGACCTCGGCCGTCGCACTGTCTGCCACCGCCATGGCGGGCGGCCTCAGTGGCTGCGCTACCTCCTCGTCACGCCGCACACCATCGACCGAAGGGTCACCCGACACGTCATGGCGCTATCTTGACAGCGATACCCGCGCGTTCTGGCGCGCCATGCTGCCGGCACTGGGTCGCGGCCAGAATCCGGATACCCTGCACGCGGTGGAGGACCCCTGGCTCAGGGGAATTGACGGTACCGTACATTTCTTCAGCCTCCACAATCAGGATCAGTTGCAGCAGCTTTTCGGTTTGCTGGCCCTGGCGCCCTCGCGCTGGCTGCTGGCCGGTCACTGGAAAGGCTGGAGCGAAGTATCGGCAGGCGAAGCGGAAGATACGCTGCACCGGTGGCGGCACAGCTCACTGGCCAAGCTCAATCTGGCCTATGCCAGCGTCACACGTCTGGGCGGTGCCGCACTCTACGGCCAGCCCGAAGTGCAGGCGACCACCGGCTATCCCGGCCCCCCGAAAGAGCCCTGCGATCCTTGCCACAGTTCAGGGAGAATCACTCATGAGCCTGCCCGATCCCTACACTCTGCCGGAAGCCCGCAACTGGTCCATTGAGGACGGCCGGACGCTGCCGGAACAGTCCGTGCTGGAAGCGGATGTCATCATAGTGGGTACCGGTGCCGGCGGCGGCACGGCGGCCGAACTGATCGCCCAGGCCGGATACAGCGTGATCATGGTGGAGGCTGGCCCCCTGCTCCATCAGAAAGACTTCACCATGGACGAGGCCTCGCTCTATCCGCGCCTCTATCAGGAAGGCATGAGCCGCACCACCCGGGATGGCGCCATCTCCATCCTGCAGGGCCGCACCGTGGGCGGATCCACTACGGTCAACTGGACCAGCAGCTTCCGCACGCCGGATGAGACGCTCCGCTACTGGGAAACGCTGGGGGTCCGGGATATCACGCCGGACAGCATGCGCCCCTTCTTCGAAGACCGGGAAAAGCGGCTCAACATTCGCCCCTGGGAGGTGCCGCCCAACCGCAACAACGATCTGCTGCGCATTGGCTGCGAAAAGCTGGGCTGGTCTTGGGGCACCATTCCGAGAAACGTCAAGGGCTGCTGGGACCTGGGATACTGCGGCATGGGCTGCCCCACCAACGCCAAGCAATCCATGCTGGTGACCACCGTGCCCGGGGCTCTGGCGCAGGGTGCACGGCTGCTGACCAATACCCAGGTGGAACAGGTGGTCTGGCAGGGGGATCAGGTGACCGAGCTTGTCGCCATGCCGCAGGAGCCCGGAACACAGACTCCGGTCGGGCACCCGATCCGGCTGCGTGGCCGTCATTACATTCTGGCCGCCAGCGCCCTCGGTTCCCCCCTGATCCTGCTCAAGTCGAAGGCGCCCGATCCTTACGGTGTTCTGGGCAAGCGAACCTTCCTGCATCCCGTCAACGGCATTCTGGCCGACATGCCGGAGAAAACGGAGCCCTACTATGGCGCGCCCCAATCCATCTACAGCGACGAATTCGTGTGGCGCGACGGCCCGACCGGAAAGATGGGCTTCAAGCTCGAAGTCCCGCCCCTTCATCCCGTGCTCACCGCAGGGGTGACCGGCACCCACGGCAATGAGCTGACCCGCTGGATGAAACGCCTGCCGCACATGCATTCGGTCATTGCGCTCATGCGCGACGGCTTTCACCCGGATTCCCCCGGCGGCACCGTGGGCATCCGCAAGGATGGCGGCCCGGACCTTGACTATCCGCTGACCGATTACCTCTGGGAAGGCATTCGCGAAGCCTGGCTGCGCATGGGTGAAGCAGCCTTTGCTGCCGGCGCCAGGCGGGTCAGGCCCATTCACCTGTCTGCCCGGGACTACCGGAGCTGGCCGGAATACCGGGATGCCATCCTGTCCCTGCCCATGCGTGCACATCAGGCCCGCCTGTTCACCGCGCATCAGATGGGCGGTTGTACCATGGGCGAGGACCCGAAGCGCAGTGTCGTCAACAGTTACGGCAGGCACCACCAGCTCGGCAACCTCTCGGTCATGGATGCTTCGGTGTTCCCGACCAGCCTCGGCGCCAATCCCCAACTGACGGTGTACGCCCTGGCCGCCCGGAACACGCGTCAACTGCTCCGCGAGCTGGGCAGCGCCTGAGCGCCACTGCTCTGGCGCATGTGTGCCACTTCGGTTAAACTTTGCCCCCTGTCAATCAGCGGGGCGTATTGCATGAACCGAGCAGTCTATCCCGGCACCTTCGATCCCATTACCCAGGGCCACATGGATCTGGTGGAGCGCGGCGCCCGGTTGTTTGACGAAGTGATTGTCGCCGTGGCCGAAAGCCCCAAGAAACAGCCCCTGTTCAGCCTTGACGAGCGTGTTGAACTGGCCCGAACCGCACTGGCCCATCTGGACAACGTGCGGGTGACCGGTTTCCGTGGCCTGCTGGCCCGGTTTGTCCCGGAACAGGGTGCAAACATCATCCTGCGCGGCCTGCGGGCGGTTTCCGACTTCGAATACGAGTTCCAGCTGGCAGACATGAACCGGAAACTGGCCCCCGGGGTGGAAAGCATTTTCCTCACGCCGGCCAATCATCTTTCCTACATCTCATCCACCCTGATCCGGGAAATAGCCGCCCTCAGGGGGGATGTGAGCGAATTTGTCCATCCGGCGGTCGCAGAAGCCCTGCGTCGCAAATTCGGGCACAGCGAGGCCTGATTCTGGTAAACTAGAGGTTTGAAGCGCCAACAGAGGTACCCGACATGGCACTGATGATTACCGACGATTGCATCAACTGCGATGTATGCGAACCCGAATGCCCCAACGAGGCCATTTCGCCGGGTGAAGAGATTTACGTCATTGACCCGAACAAATGCACCGAATGCGTGGGGCACTATGACGAACCCCAGTGCCAGCAGGTCTGTCCGGTCGACTGCATCCCGCTGGATCCGTCCCGCGTGGAAACGGAAGACGAACTCTGGGCCAAATACTACAAACTGACTGGCAAGCAGCCGGCAGCCTGATGCAGTTACGGCTCAGGGAACGGGCCCGCCGGCTTTCTGCCCTCCTTGTGATGCTCGTGCTGGTGCTGCCTGCCTGCACCAGCCAACCCGTCACTCCGGCTTACCAGACCGTTTCAACCAGTCATCCGCTGGCCACCCAGGCTGCCCTGCGCATTCTGGACGAGGGCGGGAATGCCTTTGACGCGGCCATTGCCGCGGCCAGTGTCCTGGCCGTGGTCACCCCCGATGAGGCACCGCTGGGCGGAGGCCTTCTGATCTGGGTCGAGGCGGCCGGCAAACCTGCATACGTTCTGGACAGCCTGCCGGCGCTTCCCGAAAGCGCCCGGAAAGCCGACGACACCCGCACACTGCTGATCCCCGGGGTGGCGGCCGGTCTGGATCACCTCTACCGGAAGCATGCCAGACAGACGTCCGGACGTCTTTACGCCGACGCGCTCAGGCTGGCTGAACGAGGTGTGCCGGGGCACCCGGAAATCCGGCCGCCGGTACGCGTACTCAAGGCCCTGGCACTGCGGGGCAGCGACGGATTTTACCAAGGGCCGTTCGCGCAGGCATTCAGGCAGCATGTGGCGCAGGCCGGAGGGCGCTGGACGGATGACGACCTGGCCCGGTACAGCCCCCGGCAGGTGGCCCCGGTGACACTGAACACCCCGCTCGGCCAGCTTTCACTCGCGCCGGTTTCTGCCTCGCTGGCCACCTACCGGTTCGCTACGCTGTCAGCGCTGCTGGAGCGGATACCCTTCCCGACTCTTACGGATCGTGTCCTGGCCTGGCGTCTACTGCTCGATAGTGAACCTGCCGCAACGCCGGACGTTCTGTGGCGAGCAGAAAATCCGCGCGACAGCGACCTGGCAGACCTGCGCACGGAGCTGGAAGAATACCGACGCCACCCGCCCGCACCGGTGACGCCGGACCTGTCCGCACCTGACCAGCCGTGTTCCCCGGCGCCCGCCACACTGGCCATCGAAGACCGCCACGGCAATCACGTGCTGCTGGTGTTCTGGCGCCCTCCTGCAGGTGCGCGCGCCGCTGAACTTGCCGGAACCGGGCTGACCGTCTTTGATGTGGGCGGCATACCGGGCGGCGTGGCCAGCCTGCCGCAACAGGCCCATTGGCCTTCGGCTCAGGCCGTGGCCCACTGGCAGGGGGAAGCGGGCACCGCCTGGCTGGCAGTCAGTCATCCGCAGGATGCGGCCTGGCCCCTGTTTCGGGTCGTTCAGGCTCTGGCCGGGAATCTGCCTGCCCGGATCTGGCAAGCCGAGGCCCCGCTCTGCTATCTCGGGCATCGGACGCTGATGACACCGGATCCGGCCGCCGCACGCCTGCGTGGCCAGCTTTCCTCACAGGGCCTGACCGTGACGGCAGGCACCACCGGCGATCATGTCAGCGGTGTGCTCCGCGCCTCCCGCAAGCGCGTTCCCAACGCACTGACTGAAGATGCACACAACCCTTCACGTGCGCTGGTCCGGACGTTGCAGCCCTGACAGAGAGGCTATACTTTGACAAACAATTCGTTATGATCTGTCCGGACACCGATTGGAAGTGGAGAACACCATGAGCACCCGGGATACCGAAGACGACCAGAGCCTTTCCGAAGAGCAGCGCATCCAGATGCTGGAACGCAGCATGTCCCTCAACCGGATCATTCTGCTGTTTCTCGCCATTCTGGCCGTGGTCTCCCTCTCTGTCAGCATTACCTGGCTGATGCTCAGCGCGACCTCCGAAGACCCGACGCCTCAGATTCGTGAGGAACTGGCTCAGCTGAAACAGGAGAACGCCAGACTGCGCGAAGACATCGAGGCACTCCGGGGACAGTTGCCGGCCCTCACGGAGGAACTGCCGAAGCTCCGGGCCCTGGTCACCAACAGCAGTACCCCGGCATTGCAGCAAATTCTGCTGGATCAGGAAAAAAGCATTCAATCCTTTCTCAAGGCGCTCAAGACCGGCATGTACGATCTGGCACGCATGATTCCCGGATCACGCACCTGGCTGGATATCTACGGACAGCAGATGGACGAAGCGCTGCGCGAAAGTCTGGATCGCATGCGCCGCCTGCAGCGCCTGAAAAACGGCGAGGAGGCCTTGCAGCTGAACTGACGGCGATGCACGGGTACGGAAGGCCGTCGCCGGTTCAGCCGGGAATGACGAGAACCGTTCTCAGTTCTGCTGACGCCGGCGGCCGGTCGGTATACCCGACTGCCGTCGGCCTTTCACTCAATGTGCCCGACAGCTGATCCTCGCTTTCCACCTTCACCGGCGGCAGCACCCGCCCGGCAAACACGAGCCGGGCCCAGTAGGCATCGAAGCGGCGCACATCCATGCCGATCAGCGATTCGATGAAACGGGCCCGCAGCGCCTCATCCGCACGATCCACGGGAATCAGTCGCTCTCCCGACGGCAGACTCTGCACCCGGGCCAGATACAGATCCCGGATCAGCTCGGGTGTCACACGGGTCAGCGGGCTGTCACGATGCACTACCACGTAAATGTCAGCTTGCACACTGCCCGCCACCATCAGGAGCGTCAGGATGATCCAGCGCCAGGTACGTATCATGTTCAAAATACAAAACTCAGTGAAAAGCTCAGGATATTGACGACGGCATCTTCATGTGACCGTCCGTTCCGGTGCGCCCAGAGCGCATACTGATCACTGGCCACGCGGGTGTGGTCCCACTGCATCTTGAAGGCATAGCGTGGGGCCGGATCCCAGCGTGCACCCAGAGACCAGGTACGCTGACTGATCAGCACACCGTTAATGATATCCAGCGCCGCATCGCGCAGCCCTGCGATACCGGGCACCGCATTCCAGTCCGCCTGGCTTTCAAAGGGTTCCGCATCCGGAAAAAACCGTGCATGAACCAGGTAGGGTGTCCAGTTTCCCCAGCGATAGCCGACGCTGACATAACCCGCCGTACCCGTCGGTGCAAAGGTCCCGGACGTGGTCTGACGGGCAACTTCCGTATCCAGGATCCATTTGCCGTTATCATAACCTAGCGAGCCCTGCCAATAGCGGACACGTTCCGCAGATGTGGACAATCGCCGGGCAAGCTCAGCCGCTTCCTGCCCCACTGGCCCGGGTATCCCGGGTATGGCCGCCAGGCCTGACAGTGCCGGAACGAATCCGGGTACGGAATCTGCCGTCCGGGCCTGGGAGTAGCTGATCCGGCCTTTCCAGTTTTCATAGTCCAGCGTGGCCGTGGCCACCAGAAACTGATTGAATTCGGTATGGAAGGTTTGTGTCCCGTCCGGCGCGTCCAGCCAGGGATCCGTCTTGCCGTACTGGAGCTTGAATCGCCAGTACCGCTCGCCGTCCCGGATGTCCACGGCCACATCTCCCCCATCCAGGGATGCCGGCAGAATCCAAGCATACAGCTCCGTCGGTGGGCGTACCCACAGGTTGGCATAATCCACGCGCCTGAAATCCGAAAGCTGGAACATGTCCACCGCCACCCGGCCAACGCGCACATCCCACTCGGGTCGTGGCCGGTAACCCAGAAACAGCCACTCCGTGGATTCATCCAGCCCCTGCTCCGGCCGTTCCCGCCAAGTCCACTGAGCCGTTGCCCGCCACTGGTCGGACAGTGCCGTCGCCAGCTGAACGCCCAGAATGGAGTCTGCCGTATTGATATTCTTGCCCGGATCCTTGCGCTGGTTGTTGTCACGCAAAGGTGCCAGATCGGCGTGATGCTCCAGCGCAACGCCCAGCGTACCAAAGCCCGACAGGTGTACCGGTATCGCCGCATAACCAGTGCCGGGCTGAACCAGTCCGGACAAGGCCAGCCAGGCCAGATATTTTCCGATGCCCCGCTCAGCCATGCGTATGCTCTGCCCCCTTTTGTCCTTCCGGGTGACCGGCAAAGGCCACCCCGTTCTTGCCATGCATCTTGACGTCATACATGGCCGCATCCGCGGCCGCAATCATTGCCTCACAGGAATCATGTTCCCGACCGAATGCCACACCGATACTCGCTCCGAGGCGAACCTGCGTACCGTCCTCCAGCGTTACCGGTGCACGGATCGCATCGAGAATCTTGTGTGCAATCCGGCGCACGCGCTCCCTGTCGCCATCGGGAACCCGCAGTCCCAGCACGAATTCGTCGCCACCGAGCCGGGCCACCAGGTCGCTGTCACTCCGTGTGTGCGTCCGCAGGCGTTCCGCGACAACCCTGAGCGCCGTATCACCCGCCGCATGACCATACTGATCGTTGACGGGTTTGAAGCCATCGAGGTCAATCAGCATGACCACACACTGATCCCGCATGTCAGGCTGGCTCAGACAGTTCAGGCAGTGCACTTCGAAGCCACGGCGATTGAGAATCCCCGTCAGCGGGTCGGTCTCTGCCAGTCTCAGTGCCTCTTCCGTTTCCCGGAATCGTTCCGTGACGTCGTACATCACACACTCGATCACCTCATCATCATATTCTTCATCATGAGCCACACTGACAATCAGGTGTACCCAGCAGTGTTGGGAGCAAATAAACTGTCCGGACTTGTAGCACGTGATTTGTCCGGTTTCATGATCACCAAGGAGGTGAGCCATGAGACGGACAGAACTGCTACAGGAGATCCGGAAAATGCGATTCGAAGAAGCCTATACGGGATGGACCGAGAAACGGCTGACCCAGGAAGAGGCGGCGCGGCTGCTGGGGGTCTGTGAGCGGACCTTCCGGCGCTATATCGACCGCTACGAGGAGGAGGGCCTCGACGGCCTGATCGACAAGCGCCTGAGTCAGGTTTCCCACCGCAAGGCCCCGGTGGATGAGGTTCTACGCCTCGAGGCGCTCTACAAGGAGCGCTACGACGGCTGGAACATCAAACACTTCTACAGCTTCTACCGCGACCGTCACGGCGGCACACGCAGCTATACCTGGGTACGGAACACCTTGCAGAAGGCAGGCCTGGTCAAGAAGGCACCGGCTCGGGGTAAGCATCGTCGACGCCGCGAGCGGGCGCCCATGGTCGGCATGATGCTCCACCAGGATGGCTCCACCCACGAATGGGTTCCCGGCCACCACTGGGATCTGATCATCACCTTCGATGACGCCACCTCTGAGCACTACTCCATGTTCTTCGTCGAGGAGGAAGGCACGGCTTCGAGCTTCCAGGCCATGCGAGAGGTCATCACCGATCACGGCCTTCCCTCGAGCCTCTATACCGACCGGGGCAGTCACTACTGGCACACCCCCAAGGCCGGCGGCAAGGTCGACAAGTCCAACCTCACCCAGTTCGGCAGGGCCATGGCCCAGCTCGGGGTCGAGATGATCCCCGCCTATTCCCCCGAGGCCCGGGGCCGCTGTGAGCGCCAGTTCGCCACCCATCAGGGACGCCTGCCCAAGGAACTTGCAGCCCAGGGCATTACCACCATGGCGGCGGCCAACCGCTACCTTCGGGAGCACTACCTGCCGGCCTTCAACCGGGAGTTCTGCGTCAAACCCGCCGTCGAGGGCAGCGCCTTCGTGCCTTTCATCGGCCCTGGACTGGACGACATCCTGTGTGAGCAGTACGAACGCACCGTGAACAAGGACAACTGCGTCTCGTTCGAGGGACTCAAGCTGCAGATCCCTGCCGACCGCTATCGGCGCCATTACGTCAAGGCCAAGGTTCGGGTACACCGTTATCCTGATCGCTCCCTGGCGATCTTCCACGGCCCCAGAAGACTGGCCAGTTACACCCCAGAAGGCCTGCCCTTCGACCCCCTCGAACCTATTGATCAGGCACCGGCCAACGTCCGCTGCCAAGTCTGATCATCAGTGGACCCAAAGCGGACAGTTTATGTGCTACAAAACCGGACAGTTCTATTTGTTGCTAACATCAGGTGTACCCAGCAGGGTTCCGACCAAGCGGCCCTGAGCGCCAGATCGGCCTCCGCACTCAGTCCGGTATGGCGCGCCCGGCTGACCAGTTGCCAGGCCTCGGCCGGTGAGGCAAAGGCCGCACCGAACAGATCCGCAACCGCTTCGATATCCTCCGGCTCCCCGTTTCCCAGCCGGATCAGACGCTCGAACACCACCGGATTGTGGTGCAGCACCATGCCCTGCGAATCCAGCACCAGCACCCCGACCCGGGAATGCCGGAACATCCGGTTGAAGTGACGGCTCATCTTTTCCACCCGTTCACGCAGGGTACGCTCCTGGGTCAGCGCCTGATGCGCACTCTGCAGGAACCGGTTGACGCTTTCGGCCAGCAGGCCGATCTCGTCGTGACGGTGCGTCCTGGACACGCGGATTTCGCCCGGCGCTTCCGGACTGGCCCGGCTGACCTGTTCCGCCAGTTCACGCAGCGGACGACCCGCCAGACGGTTGGCCGCCCAGACCGATGCCAGTGACAGCACCATCACCAGTCCGGCCAGCAAGCCGATATTGCGCCAGACTCCGGCGCGGGCGCGACGGGCAATGAGCGGATCATTGGACCAGACAGTCAGCGTCCCCACCTGGGTGGATTCATCGACAGGGGAGTAAAGCGGGTAGCGTTTTTCCGTCAGCGAGCCGGGACTGACTCGTTCAGCCTCCTTGCTGTCCGCCCGCTGGACAAAGCCGTCTGTCCCGCGGATTTCTGCTGCCAGGATTTCATCATCCTGCAGCAAACCGGCGAGCACGTCATGGGCGATGGTTTCGTTGGCCACAAAGGTGGCGATGGCCGCTGAAGTGCGCACTGCACCAACCAGCCTGGCCTGCTGCTCAAGCGCACCGGCCTTGTAGGCTTCAAAGCTGAAATAGCTGATGAGCGGCGCACTGACACCGATGAATACGAGCCCGCACAGAATCAGCACGCTGTTGAGCTTGCGCTGCAGCGTCCACCGAATGACCACAGGAATCCTCTTTCGGCGCGACATGAATGTCCGGACAAACCGGACAGCCTGCCATCAGCATAGTCCATCCGGCCGATTCTGTCGCGTGGAGATCTGTTCGGTGCCGAATCAGAAATCGTCAGCAACCGGGAAGGCGCCGGTCATCCCGGTTCGCCCTCCTTGTCCGGTGACTGCCCCGTCGCCGGACTGCCGTGTTCCGGCTCCAGCAGTACGGCCAGCCAGCGGGTGTCCTCGCTGGTTTCCAGCGCCATTTTCAGCATCATGGTCAGGGGTACGGACAACAGCATGCCGGCGGGGCCCAGCAGCGCCCCCCAGAACACCAGTGACAGGAAGACCACCAGCGTGGAGAGCCCGAGTCCGCGCCCCAGGTAACGCGGCTCCACCATGTTGCCCATGACCACGTTCACCACCACATACCCGGCCGCAACGGCCAGCGCATGTCCCGGCCCCAGCTGGATCAGCGCCAGCAACACGGCAGGCACCGCGGCAATGATGGAGCCGATGTTGGGAATGAAGTTGAGCAGGAAGGCCAGCATCCCGAACAGCAGGGCGTAATCCACTCCCAGCACCGCGTTCCACGCCAGGATCAGCACACCCGTCGCCAGACTGACCAGGGTCTTGATGGACATGTATTTCTTGACCCGGTCGATAAAGGTATCCATGGGGCCGAAGTCCACACGCCCTTCAAAGGCACGGTGCAGCTTGTCCGGGAAGGTGGAGGCCTCCACCAGCATGAAGATGACGGTCAGAATGATGAGAAAGGTGTTGGAAAGCAGAGCGCCCAGTCCGCCGAGCATGTTCACCACACTCTTGAGCACGGCACCGGGGTTGAAGGAACTGGTCATCACGGAAACACTGACGGGCACACCGTGCGCCTGGAGCCAGTCAATGAGCGAACGGGTCACGGCCTGCAGGCGCTCCTGATAGGCCGGCAGTTGTGACTTGAAGTCCGCCACGGAGGACACAACCACGGACACGACGGCAATCTGCAGCAACGTGACGCCAATGATCACCAGGATCAGGGAGGCCCAGCCGGGCACCCCCTTGCGCTGCAGGTACACGTAGGGCGGCGTGCACAGGATGGTGAAAAAGGCGGACAGAAACAGCATGGAGAGGATGGACTCGGCCTGCCTGATCCCCATGACCACAATGACA
The DNA here is from genome assembly GCF_041153465.1 of Thermohahella caldifontis. Lineage (NCBI taxonomy): Bacteria > Pseudomonadati > Pseudomonadota > Gammaproteobacteria > Oceanospirillales > Hahellaceae > Thermohahella > Thermohahella caldifontis. Next base: position 3,125,901 of record NZ_CP154858.1, on the reverse strand, counting down.
AACGCCGCCAGCGTGATGATGAAGCGTGCCCCGGGAGAAAACTGTCCGTGTTCTGCCATGATCTACCCCGCGGCCAGTGAGGTCAGAAGGAATTGCTGGGCATCAAAGGGGGCCTCCTCCTCTGCCGGGACAACGCGGCTGTAGGACCCGTCGCTATTGAGCACCCAGGCGCGCTGATTGTCCTTGAGGTAGGCTTCGAATTCCAGGCGGATCCGTTCGGAGAGCCGGGCATCCTCGATGGGGAAGCCCACCTCCACCCGGTTGAGAAGATTGCGCTCCATCCAGTCCGCACTGCCGCAATAGACTTCATCCTTGCCGTCATTGTGAAACCAGTAGACCCGCGTATGCTCCAGAAAGCGCCCGACGATGGAACGCACCCGGATGGTGTCGGACACCCCTTCCACACCCGGTCTCAGGCAACAGATGCCGCGGATCACCAGATCAATCTCCACACCCGCCCGGGAGGCGCGGTACAACGCCTGAATGATACGCGGCTCGGTGAGCGCATTGACCTTGGCCCGGATGAAGGCGGGGCGGCCGGCCCGCGCATTGTCCGCTTCACGCTCGATCATCGCCAGCAGGCGTTCGTGAAGGGTGAACGGGGCATGCATCAGCTTGCGGATTTTCATGGCCTTGGTCATGCCGGTGAGCTGCAGGAAGATGCGGTTCACGTCCTCGCAGAGGATGCGGTCTGCGGTCAGCAAGCTATAGTCCGTATACAGCCGAGCATTGGCGGCATGGTAGTTTCCTGTCCCCAGGTGCGCATAACCCTTCAGCCCGCTCTTCTCACGACGCACGATGTGAACGAGCTTGCAGTGTGTCTTGTAACCCACCACCCCGTACACCACGATGACACCCGCCTCCTGTAACCGGCTGGCCAGCTCCAGATTGGACTCCTCGTCAAAGCGCGCGCGCAGCTCGATGACCACCGTCACCTCCTTGCCACGCCGTGCCGCCTCCACCAGCGCCGCCACCACTTCGGACTGGCTGCCGGTACGATAGAGGGTCTGGCGAATGGCCAGCACGTCCGGATCCCGTGCAGCCTGCCGCAGCAGGTCCACCACCGGGGAAAAGCTCTGGAACGGATGCAGCAGCAGGATGTCCTGCCGGGCTATCTGGGCGAACAGGTCTTCCTTCTGGCGCAGGCTGGCCGGCAGACCGGGTGTGAAGGGCGGATACATCAGATCCGGACGGTTCACCAGACCGGGTACGGCCATCAGCCTGGCCAGGTTGACCGGACCGGCCACCCGGTAACACTCCCAGGGTTGCAGACCGAACTGGTCCAGCAGGAACTTTTCCAGATTTTCAGGGCAGTTATCTGCAATTTCCAGCCTTACCGCGTCACCGAAACGGCGACTGAGCAGCTCGCCACGCAAGGCCTTGGCCAGATCCTCCATGTCGTCCTCTTCCAGCACCAGGTCTGCATTGCGGGTCAGACGGAACTGATACATGCCCTTGACCGTCATGCCCGGAAAGAGCTGCCCGGCGAATTCGTGAATGATGGACGACAGGAATACCAGAGAGGTTCCGGCCCGGGACAGCTCGTCCGGCAGCTTGACCAGGCGAGGCAGCGACCGCGGGGCCGGGACAATGGCCAGCCCGTTCTCGCGGCCAAAGGCGTCGCGCCCCTCCAGCTCGGTAATGAAGTTGAGACTCTTGTTCACCAGGCGCGGAAACGGATGGCTGGGATCCAGGCCGATGGGGTTGATGACCGGGCGAACCTCATTATCAAAGTACGATTCGATCCAGGCCCGCTGCTCCTCCGTCCACTCGCTGCGGCGCAGAAAGTAGATACCTTCCTTCTCCAGTGCCGGCAACAGCACATCATTGAGCAGCGTGTACTGGCGCTCGATCTGGACGTGGGCCTCTTCCGCCACGCGCTCGAGGATCTGTTGGGGGGTCAGACCATCCGGACCCACCGTCTCCCGGCCGTACTTGATCTGCTGCTTGAAGCCCGCCACCCGGATCTCGAAAAACTCGTCCATGTTGCTGCTGAAAATGCAGGCAAACATCAGACGATTGAGCAACGGATGACTCTCGTCCATTGCCTGATTGAGCACCCGCACATTGAACTGCAGGTGACTCAGCTCCCGGTTGAAGTACAGCTCGGGTGCGCTCAGGTCAGGGCCGTCGGCCGGCTCTGTACCCTGCAGGCGGGATTTGAGTGTATCCACTGTTTCAGCCATGGTATCCCTGTTCAGCAATAAAGGTTTCAGCCACCCGAGCGGCGCAGCCACTGCGCGGCCCGCTTGGCAAAGTAGGTCAGGATGCCGTCCGCACCGGCACGCCGGATGGACAGCAGCGACTCCATCATGACCTGGTCACCATCCAGCCAGCCATTGGCGGCGGCCGCACAGTGCATGGCGTATTCACCGCTGACCTGATACACAAAGGTCGGTACGCCCAGCTCGTGCTTGACGCGGTAGACGATATCGAGATACGGCATGCCCGGCTTGACCATGACCATGTCGGCCCCCTCTTCAAGATCCATGGCCACTTCATGAATGGCCTCGTCACTGTTGGCCGGGTCCATCTGGTAACTGTACTTGTTGCCCCCGCCCAGATTGGCAGCGGAACCCACGGCATCGCGGAAGGGGCCGTAATAGCTGGAGGCATACTTCGCCGAGTAGGCCAGAATCCGCGTATTGATGAAGCCGCTTTCCTCAAGCGCCTGACGAATGGCCCCGATGCGTCCGTCCATCATGTCCGAGGGTGCCACCACATCCGCTCCCGCCTCGGCATGGGACAGCGCCTGGCGGACAAGCACTTCCACGGTTTCGTCGTTGAGCACATAGCCCGACTCGGCCACCAGCCCGTCCTGACCATGGGAGGTGAACGGATCCAGCGCCACGTCCGTGATCACGCCCAGTTCGGGGAACCGCTGTTTCAGCGCCCGCACCGCTGTCTGGGCAATGCCGTTGGGGTTCCAGGCCTCCCGGGCATCATCACTCTTGTGCTCCGGGGGCGTCACCGGAAACAGGGCCACCGCGGGGATGCCCAGCGCCACGAGCGTTTCGGCCTCTTCCAGCAACAGATCCACGGACAGCCGTTCAATGCCGGGCATTGACGGCACCGCCTCGCGCTGGCCGGATCCGGGCAGCACGAACATGGGATAGATCAGATTGTCCACACTCAGGGTGGTTTCGCGCATCAGGCGGCGGCTGAAGTCGCTGGCGCGCATGCGGCGCATACGTGTCACGGGAAATCTGCGGGGTACGGGTTTCATGGGAACTCCTGTCCTGTCGGATCACGCTTGGGTTTTGCCATAGCTTACCATGCCGGCACAAAACATCACGCCCCCGGGCCGATCATGAACAAATCTTTACCGCTGCCCGGGAACCCCGACCGGGGTTGAACGTCTATACTACCCCGAATCAACATGATCCACCTGAACAAGGACATCTGCATGACACCCAGGAAATGGCTTCTGCTGGCCGGCATCGCCCTGCTGGTCGCCGCATTCTTCGGCTTCGGACTCAATGACTACCTGAGTCTGGACACCTTCCGCGAACACAAGGATGCCTTGCTGGAAAGCACGCACGCCCATCCCCTGCTTTCGGCCCTGACCTTTTTTGCGCTCTATGTGCTGGTGACGGCACTTTCCCTGCCCGGTGCAGCCGTGATGACGCTGGCCGCCGGGGCTCTGTTCGGTCTGCTTGAAGGCACGCTGATCGTGTCCTTTGCCAGCAGCATCGGTGCAACCCTGGCGTTCCTGGCTTCGCGCACCCTGCTGCATGACTGGGTGCAGAAAAAATTCGGCCAGAAACTCAAGGCACTCAATGCCGGCATCGAAAAAGACGGGGCCTTCTACCTGTTCGGACTTCGTCTGGTACCTGTCTTCCCCTTCTTCCTGATCAACCTGGCCATGGGGCTGACGCCCATCAGAACGGGCACCTTCTACTGGGTCAGTCAGCTGGGCATGCTGCCGGGCACCCTGGTGTACGTCAATGCGGGCACCCAGCTGGCACAGATCGACAGTCTCTCAGGGCTCCTGTCACCAGGACTGATCGGCTCCTTTGCACTGCTGGCCCTCTTTCCCTTCATCGCCCGCCACATCATGAATCGCCTGCAGGCACGCCGGGCCCTCAAGGGCTTCTCGCGCCCCAGGCAGTTTGACCGCAACCTGGTGGTCATCGGTGCCGGCAGTGCCGGTCTGGTAACCAGCTACATCGCCACTGCGGTGAAGGCCAAAGTGACCCTGATCGAAAAGCACAAGATGGGTGGTGACTGCCTGAATACCGGCTGCGTGCCCAGCAAGGCGCTGATCCGCTCCGCTACCGTCGCCCATGAGATCCGCTCGGCCAGGGAATACGGTATCGAGGTGCCGGATGCCCGGGTGGACTTCACGGCGGTCATGGAACGGGTGGCCAACGTGATTCGCGAAGTGGAGCCCCATGACTCGGTGGAACGCTACACCGCACTGGGTGTGGAGTGTGTGGAAGGCGCAGCCCGCATCCTGGATCCCTGGCGTGTCGAGGTCAACGGCCGGATTCTGACCACGCGGAACATCGTCGTGGCCACCGGTGCCCGTCCCTTTGTGCCCCCCATCCCGGGACTGCACGAGGTCACCTGGTATACGTCGGACACCATCTGGTCATTGCGCGACAAGCCCGAGAGCCTCCTGGTCCTTGGCGGCGGCCCCATCGGCTGCGAGCTGGCCCAGAGCTTCAACCGGCTGGGAGTGCGCGTGATTCAGGTGGATCTGTCCGACCGGATCATGCCGCGTGAAGATCCGGACGTGTCAGCCGCCGTACAGGCCCGCTTCGTGGAAGAGGGAATAGAGCTGCATCTCGGCTGCCGTGCCGAACGCTTCGAGCGTCGCGCAGACGGCACCTCCGTGCTGATTGCCAGGAAAGGTGACGACACCGTCGAGATCACGTTCGACAAGGCCCTGCTGGCCATTGGCAGGCGGGCCAATACCTTGGGATTCGGACTGGAAGAGCTGGGCATTGCCATGAACCCGAACGGCACCATTCAGGTCAACGAGTTCCTGCAATCCAGCATCCCGACCATTTATGCCTGCGGTGACGTGGCCGGCCCCTATCAGTTCACTCATACGGCCGCCCACCAGGCCTGGTATGCCGCAGTCAACAGTCTGTTTGGCACCTTCAAGCGCTTTGCGGTGGATTACCGCGTGATTCCCTGGGCCACCTTCACGGATCCCGAAGTGGGTCGCGTGGGGCTGAACGAAACCGACGCGCAGGCACAGGGCATTCCCTACGAGGTCACTCGTTACGGACTGGACGATCTGGATCGCGCCATCGCTGACGGAGAAGCTCACGGGTTCGTGAAGGTACTGACGGTGCCCGGCAAGGACCGGATCCTTGGCGCGACCATCGTGGGCTACCATGCCGGGGAGCTGATCACCGAGTTCGTGTCCGCCATGAAGCACGGCATCGGCCTCAACGGCATTCTGGGCACCATTCACATCTACCCCACTCTCTCCGAGGCCAACAAGTATGCGGCGGGCGTGTGGAAACGCAATCACGCACCGCAGCGTTTGCTGGAATGGGTCGGTCGCTACCACGCCTGGCGGCGTGGCGGTAAATCCGGGATCAGTTCTCCCGGAACACCTGCACCGTGACGGTCATGCGGGGCTCGGGCACGGCCGGGGCCACTTCGGCGGCCGGCGCCTGCCGGGCCTCGGCCGGTGCCAGACTGCCGGCCAGAGCCGGTCGACTGAATCCGACGGAGGACCAGGCCATGATGCCGACACCCATCATCATGCACAGGGCACCACAGAGCCTTGCACCAAAGGCACCGCGCCCCATGACCGGGCAATTGGCCCGCTTCATCCAGTGACAGACATGGGTGGGTTCCTGAATGAACAGCCGGCACAGGGAGGTGCGTCGCTGGATGGGTGCGCCGGTATCCGCCTGATCCTGCTGACGCAGGTAGAGCACGATGGCAAAGAAGCAACCGCTGAGCACCACCGACGGCAGCAGAATATGTGTCAGGTCCAGCGTTTTCGAGGTGACCAGCGCCGTTCCGAACATGCCGCCCAGCACCAGCACCAGCATGAAGAGCAACGTCAGCACCATCCGTCCCAGACGCGTCTGGGTCCGGCGGGAACGGGAGAAGATGATTTCAATGATGTCGCCGATCTGGAGATTGGTCACGTCGTCCTCATGGAGCGCCGTGAAACGCACCGGCTGGCCTTGCCAGAGATACTCGACGACCGGGAAGAACGGGGTGCAGGCCCCCGGGATGCGACGCCCGAACCCGGGCTGCAAGGCAACCACCCGACCACGGGCGGTGTACGCGCTGAACAGACTGCGGGCGTAGTCCCACGCCAGAAACCAGCCGGTGACCGCAAGCGTCAACCCTACCAGCAACATGAGAATATCCATTTCGTTCGCCTTCTTGTTGTTGTACTCAAGCAGCAGAAAAGACCTGATGCTCAGGCTGTACAGTATAAGACAAAGGTTCAATGTCTCGCAACAGAATGTGACGCGCGTCCCAAAACAGGCGTCATTTCAAGAAGATGAAGGTGCCGTCCAGCAACGGAAAAAATCGTCGATCACACTCTGAATTGCCTGACGGGATTCCCCCTCCCGGGCCATGACACGCGCCCCTTTCACCAGGCACATCAATGAACGGGCGCGCCTCTGTGCATCCGGGTCGTCCGCCAGCGTGCCGGCCGCCTGCATTGCGGCGATCCAGTCAGCAAAGGCAGCCTGATTGCGTGCCAGATGCGCCCGGGCGCAGGCCGCCAGTTCCTCATCCACGCCCGACTGCTCCAGCACCGTATTCACCAGCAGACAACCTTCCCGGCAGGGCTCTCCGGCTTCTCCCAGAATCATGCGTCCGACAAAGGTGCGCAGCGCTTCCGGTGTCAGCGCATTCTGAGCCGCGCGAATCCGGGCCAGCGACCGGGCTCCGTAGCGGTCGAGCACCTGAAGGAACAGGCTGCGCTTGTCCTGCCAGGCATGGTAGAAACTGCTGCGCTGAATCTGCATTTCGGACAGCAGGGTGTTGACCGAGGTGGTGTCGTAGCCCTGACGCCAGAACACCTGCATGGCCCGGTCCAGAACAGTCTGGCGATCAAAGGAAAGTGGTCGTCCCATAAGCGTACCGGCTACCTCTTGCGTGCCTGTCTGAGGGCTTCATCCAGGCTGTCGAGGGGCGTCGGCCGGCTGTAGAGATAGCCCTGCGCCCAGTCCACGCCCAGTTCGGCCAGGGATTCGGCAATGGCCTCTGTCTCCACGAATTCCGCCACCGTTTCCAGTCCCATGAAATGCCCCAGTTCGTTGATGGACTTGACCATAGCATAATGGGTCAGATCCGAGTCAATATCCTTCACAAAGATACCGTCCACTTTCAGGTAGTCAACGGGCAACTGCTGGAGGTAAGCATAGGACGACAGACCGGTACCAAAGTCATCCAGCGCAAAGCGCACCCCCTTCTTGCGCACATGGTGCATGAAATCGGCGGTATAGTGTATCCGGCTGACCGCAGCCGTTTCCGTGACCTCGAAGCACAGCTTCATGGCCTGTCTCGGATGCGCTGCCAGGACCCGGTCCAGCCACTCCAGAAAGCCGTCATCACTAAGACTGTGGCCGGAAAGATTCACGTTCACGTGATCCAGCGTCTCCAGCACGGACGGAGAGCGCTTCATCCACGCCAGCACCCCCTCCACGATCCAGCGGTCAAGCTGGACGATACGGTTGAACCGCTCCGCCGCTTCAATCAGGGTGACCGGTGAACAGGGCTGCCCGCGCTCATCCCGGGTCTGCAGCAGCACTTCGCAGGAATAACGGTCTGTCTGCCTGATACTCCGGATGAGCTGACCGGTCAGTACCAGATCCCCTTCATCAAAGGGGCGGTCGAGACGGCTTGCCCAGCGCATCATGACCGACTCCTTCACCACCCGGGCATCGTCCTCCACGTAGAGCTGCCAGCCATTGCCGCCTTCGCGCTTGCGGACATTGCAGGCATTGGAGGCCTGAGCCATCAGCGTGCCCGCATCCGGTGACGCGCTGTCAATGGCTACCACACCCACACTGGTCGTCACATGAACGGACTGACCCTTCACCACCTCCATTCGGGCAATTGACCGTACCACCTGGGCTGCCACGTCCATGGCCTGCTCCCGCGAACAGGGATAGAGCAGAAGGGCGAACTCATTGGAACCACTTCGCCCGAGCAGCATCTCGCCGGCGTGACTGGCCAGGCTTTCATCCAGAATCCGGGGGATCTCCCGCAACAGGGCATCCCCGGTCCGGGTGCCGTACTGACTGTTGATCAGGGCGAACTGATCAATATCGAACACAATGAGCGCACTTTCGGCACCGGCATGCTTGGTGAGCAGCAGTACCCGTTCCAGGTGCTTTTCAAACTCCCGGCGCTGAATGCAGCCGGTCAGGGGATCGTGAGTGGCCTGGCTGGCCATGCGCGCATACAGCGCCTGGATGGCATCGTAGAGCCCCCGGTCCACCAGAGAAACACTGTCATGATCGGTGCGCCGGGCCCTCCCCTCGGCCAGTTGTCTGGCCATGTCATTCAGCGGCATCTCCACTTCCTGCAGCCCGTTCTGACTCAGGAACACAAACTTGTAACTGCTCTCGCTGGCCCAGACCAGCCGCATGCGCTGCATCTGCCCGGGACGCAGCTCGATCTCGATCCAGTCGCCGACGGAGAGCTCGTGGGCACGCTTGCGCCAGCGCTCCGGCGCCACATGAATGACGTTACCGGTCCCGCTTCCCTGCGCTTCCTGCTGGAGAGGATACTGTGGCACCCAAAGGGTTTCCACCGGCACGGCATCGTCAAACACCTCCTTCAGGTGCCGCAAGGCTCTGGCCACTTTGGCCGGCTCACCGGTTGTAGCCATTTCACGTTCGAGCATTTCCAGCACTGCAGGCAGCTCCAGGTCCCGCGAAAACAGCGCATCGGCTTCCGTTTCGTCCAACAACAGCCAGTCCAGAAGCTGACTCAGGGTATTGAAGTGCTCCATGCAGGTCACGCTGTCCGCACCTTCCTTGAGCACCGCCAGTACCATGACCTGCTCCCAGCCCGCCTCCAGCAATTCCAGCACCACTTTCGGAATCTGCTGTTCACGCAGCATGGCATCCAGCCGGTGCCGGACCGCCTTTCTGGCGCGCTCCAGCTTCTCGCGCCCGGCATGGGTTCTGGCAATCCGCTCCGCATTGCGCAGGAACGCCTTTTCCTGACGCTCCACCAAACGGTGAACGCGTTCGCGCGCCTCTTCAATGAATGCCCTGTCCTTGTAGCGGCCCTGTGCCAGCGCTTCCACAATGGGCTCGAGCGTCCGCCGCAGCACGCTGCTGCCGGCCTGATCCGTGGATGTCAGGCTGGCAATGTCATCCAGCAGGCGGCGTACCGGATGATCGCGGTCTTCCAGAAAATCCAGGTCTTCCAGAATCATTTCGAAGAGGGGCAAGCGCAGCCGGTTGACGAGCCCGTCCCCACTTGAGGCTTCCGCCAGCACACCAAAGAGCCGGTCGACGATCACGGCGAGGTTGCGGGCCACAGGCCCGATGCGGCGGCCAATCTCGGGATGGGTTTCCGCCAGATTCTCCAGCCGCGCCTGCACGCTCTCCGTCTCATCGCCAGCCTCCGGGGCAAGCGCTCCCTTGGCCTGGTGGAGCAGGCTGGCAAGGCGATGCAGATCGTCCTCGGTTTCCGGGTCTCCGGTATCCTCTCCGGTGCCGGCCTCTCCGGACACCGCCTCAACCAGACGGAGCAGGGTCTGGACGGCCCGCCCGCCCGCCGCCTGCCCCGGCTTCGTTTCGTCCGTGCGGGGTTTGCCCGGCGGAGAATCCGCATGGGGACCCTCACCATCCTGCCCGACGGATGGAATCGGCGATACCCGTCGGGCCGGCGACGCCTGCGGCCTGACCGGCAACTGCTCGGCTTCGCTGATGGTGCGGATTCCGGCATTGCGGGCGTCTTCCAGAAGTTGCCGATACAGCCCGGGCAGGTATTCCAGCAGCACATGCTCAAAGGCACCCGGCAGGTCATCCTCGATCACGCTGAGTGCCGGCATGCGGGCATAGACATCCTGAAGCGCCTCGCACAACAAGCGCGGTCCCAGGGGATTGTTCGTCGTGTCCACATGGGTCTGGAATACGGCTGACAGCACTTGGTGCAGGCGAAACAGGGGCTCCCGGAACCGGTTGGCGACTGCTGATCCGATCATCTGCAGCTCCAGCCACTGCTCGAACACGGCCTTGTCCACCACTTCGAGATGCCCTGCCCGCGCGGCTTCCGGCTCTCCGGAATAGAGGTGTTCCAGCCCCACCCGCAATCGCTCAAGCAGCGCCTTGGAAAAGGCGGTCTGATGCTCCAGCACGACCACCTGGGTGTCACGCAGGGCATTGATGGCCTGAAAGCTTTCCGCACGCTCCAGCCGGTCTTTCAGGCGAATCTTGATCTCTTCCGCCAACCCCCGCACCAGCGCCGCGAAGAAATCCCGCGTCACCTCGTGAAAACGGCGCTCCAGCTGTTCCCGCCGTGCCGCACTCAGATGCATCCCCTGCCCGCCCAGCGCCTTGACCTGCTCAATCAGCGCCGTCACCGGCTCGTGAAAGGCGATACCGAGAGACAGGCCGGCCTGTGACGGTTGAACGCGCACGCAGCGCCCCCGGATGCGGACAACCTGCTCGGACTGCCCGGGCCGGTCGAAAAACACGTGCAGACTGACCGGTACCCTTTCCGGTGTTTCCAGCGCCCGCGACAGCCGCTCACTCTGCACGCCACCCACCAGTGCGCCCCCTTCACAGATATTTTCGAGCGTCACGGCAACCGGCGTGTAACCGGCAATCACCAGAATGGCATCATGCCTGAAGGGAATGCGGGGATAACGTCGCTGTTCAGTGCGGGGACGTGACATGCGGTCGAACTCTCCTGATCGTCTCTCGTCAGTCTAGCGGGTCTGACGTGCCCTGACAAAGCCCTCGGACAATTGACTCGGTTTGAATGCAGCGTTACTATACGGAAAAGAATGAATCGGGATTCACATCATGGCATACCGGGAAACGGAGCGCACCCGCTCCCGCAAGGAGCGGATTCGCCAGAGCATTCTGGACGCTGCCCGCACCCTGATCAGCGAGAAAGGCTTCCGCGAGACCAGTATAGCGGATATAGCGGAAAAAGCAGGCATTGCAACCGGCAGTGTGTACCGTTATTTCACCTCCAAGGCCGAGCTTTGTGCGGAAGTGTTCCGCATGGCCAGCCAGCGTGAGGTGGATCAGGTTCAGGCTGCCTGCACCGGCCCCGGCACGGAAACGGACCAGCTTCGCGCGGCAATCCATTGTTTTGCCCGCCGCGCCCTCAAGGGACGCCGCATGGCCTATGCACTCATCGCCGAACCCATTGACCCGCTGGTGGATGCGGATCGTCTGCACTATCGCCAGAAGTATGCAGACGTCTTCGAGGACCTGATCCTGCGCGGTCAGGCCAGCGGCCGCTTTCATCAGGTGGATGCCAAGGTGGCTGCAGCGGCGCTGGTGGGTGCACTGGCCGAGGCGCTGGTCGGGCCGCTGGCCCAGCGCCTCAGTGAAGGTGAAGGCGCCGAAACGGGCCTGTCGGACGAAGCGGTGGTCACTGCCATGGAACAGTTCGGCATCAACGCACTGGTGAAGACAACCTGAGGAGCACACCATGAACCTGCCCCACACACCGGAAGCCGCACGCGCGCTCGCCGAAACCCATCAGGTCGAGAACATGCCTCCGGAGCTGACGCCGCTCAATCTGTTTGATACGGATCAGGCGCTTCGCGAAGCCGTTGCACGGGAGCAAGCCACGCCATGGCTGGGCGAAATCCGCGATCTCGGTGCGCTGGCCGGCACAGCCGAATATCAGGCGCTGGGGCATGAAGCCAACTACAACCGACCGCGCTTTCGCACCCACAACCGCTACGGGCAGCGGGTGGATGAGGTGACCTTTCACCCGGCTTACCATCAGCTCATGAAGGAAGCCCTGACCCGGGGCCTGCACGCACTGCCCTGGCGCACTCCCGTGCCGGGAGCCAATGTGGCCCGGGCAGCGCTCAACTACCTGCAGACACAGGTGGAAGCCGGCCATGGCTGTCCGGTCACGATGACCTTCGCCTGCGTCCCCACACTGCGACACCAGCCCGAACTGGCAGACGCCTGGCTGCCCAAGATTACCGCGCTGGGTTACGATCCGCGTAACGTGCCCCATACGGAAAAATCCTGCCTGACCATCGGCATGGCCATGACCGAAAAACAGGGGGGGTCGGACGTACGCGCCAACAGCACACGCGCTTATCCGGTCGGCACCGGCGGCCCGGGGCAGGCCTACGAGCTGGTGGGACACAAGTACTTTGTCTCCGCCCCCATGAGTGATGCCTTCCTGATGCTGGCCTACTCACCGGGCGGACTGAGCTGTTTTCTGGTACCCCGCTGGCGCCCGGACGGGACCAAGAATCCGATCCAGATTCAGCAACTCAAGGACAAGATGGGCAATGCCTCCAATGCGTCCAGCGAAACGGAGCTGAGAGGCGCCCTGGGCTGGATGGTGGGAGAGGAAGGCCGGGGCGTTCGTACCATCATCGAAATGGTCTCCCTGACCCGCTTTGACTGCATGATCGGCTCCAGTGCCGGAATGCGTCAGGCGGTGGTCCAGGCCATCCATCACTGCACCCACCGCAAGGCCTTCGGAGATTACCTGGTCAACCAGCCTCTGATGCAGAATGTTCTGGCGGATCTGGCCATCGAACAGGAAGCGGCGCTGGCGCTGAGCTTCCGCCTGGCACGCAGTCTGGATCATCAGGATGACGAGCGCGAACGGCTGTTCATGCGTCTGGCCACTGCCGTGGGCAAGTACTGGATCTGCAAGCGCACACCCCAGCATGCCTATGAGGCCATGGAGTGCATCGGCGGCTCCGGCGTGATGGAAGACTGCATCATGCCCCGCCTGTTCCGCGAATCGCCGGTCAATGCCATCTGGGAAGGCAGCGGCAACGTGCAGTGTCTGGACGTGCTGCGCGCCATGCACAAGTCACCCGGGACGGTGGATGCGGTCATGGCAGAGCTGGCGCCCTGGCGTGGCCACCATCCCCTGTATGATCGCGGCCTGGATCGGCTCGCCGCACTTCTGAAGGAGAAGGACGATCAGGCCACCGCGCGCACCCTGACCAACCAGATCGCGGTCTGCCTGCAGGCCGCCTGCCTGCTGCGTGCCGGCAGCGACCGGGTGGCGGATGCCTGGATCCGGAGCCGGATGAACCCCGAGGTCTTTGCGCATCATTACGGCGCCCTGCCGAAGGAGTTGCCACTGGCGGACATCATTGCGCGCGCGGCACCGGTTGCCCGCTGACGGCAAGGGCGACCCTCTGCTATGCTTGGGGAAAGACCAGCGGAAATGTGACTCATGTCAGGCAAGAAACCCGGTTTGCCCCCTTACTATCTCGCGGTCGTGATGTTCGCCCTCGGTCTGTTCGTGGCCACGCTGATTCATACCGGCTCCAGGGCCCGCGACAGCGGTCGGGATAACGCCCATGATGTACTGTTCACCCTCAACGGCCAGTCCTGGCGTGCCGCCGACCTGCCCGAACCCCAGGCCAGCAAATGGAAGGCCTTTCATGACCAGGTCAAGGACTGGGAATACCGCCTGATTACCAGCGCCGCCCTGCGGGCCTGGTTCGAGAGCGTGGCCGAATCGGAAGGCAGCACGCCGGAAGCCGTCAGCAAGCGTTTGCTCGGCACCGAGGTCAGCGATGACGAGGTGGCCGCCTTTTACTCCGCCAACCAGGACCAGCTGAAAGCCCCCTACAGCGAGTTGCGCGACAGCATCCGCGCGGCCCTGGCCCGGCACAGGGAAGATCAGAACCGGGCCGCACTCCTTGAGAAGCTCATCCGTGAAGGGGTTCTGGACATCCCCACCGAGTACAAGCCCTGATGCCCGGACGTTTGACGACGGGCACCAATCGCGCGACACTATACACCTTTCATTCCGGAACCCGATCATGAGCAAGAAAGTCGCTGAAGCCAGTCTGGAGGCCATGTACCGGATCTTCACGGTACCGGAGGCGCCCGATTCCACGCTGGGACGCATCAACCGCATGATCTCCCAGAATCTGGCAGGCTTCCTGCGTGAGCACATCGTTGCCACGGAAAAGGACCTTTCCGAAATGGAAGCGGACTTCTCCGACACCCGGATTCCGGAAAATCCGGTCTTTGTGTCCGAGCAGGCGCAGTTCCTGCTCGACAAGCTGGTCGCGCAGTCCGTACACACCGCCTCGCCGAGCTTCATCGGTCACATGACCAGCGCGCTGCCCTATTTCATGCTGCCGCTGTCCAAGATCATGATTGCCCTCAACCAGAACCTGGTGAAAACGGAAACCTCCAAGGCGTTCACGCCGCTGGAGCGTCAGGTGCTGGGCATGATTCACCGGCTGGTCTACAACGAGGATGACGCCTTCTACGAGGCCCATCTGCATGATCCGTCGGTGGCGCTGGGTGCCATGTGTTCCGGCGGCACGATTGCCAACCTGACGGCACTCTGGGTGGCGCGCAACGCGGCCTTTCCGGCCCGGGGCGAATTCCGGGGCGTCCAGAAAGCCGGGCTGGTTCGCGCCCTGCGCGAATATGGCTACGATGACGCCGTCATCCTCGTCAGCGAGCGCGGACATTACTCCCTGCGCAAATCTGCCGATGTGCTGGGGCTGGGCAGTGATGCCATCATCGCCATCGAAACCGATGATCACAACCGCATCCGGCTGGACGCCCTGCGCGAAACCTGCCTGAGGCTCATCAATTCGCGAACCCGCATTCTCGCCCTTGTGGGCATTGCCGGCACCACGGAAACCGGCCATGTGGATCCGCTGGCCGAGATGGCGGACATTGCCCGGGAATTCGGCGTGCATTTCCACGTGGATGCCGCCTGGGGTGGCCCGACCCTGTTCTCGTCCACCCACCGGACACGCTTGCGCGGTATCGAGCGCGCCGACTCGGTGACCTTTGACGCCCACAAGCAGCTTTATGTGCCCATGGGCGTGGGCATGGTCGTGTTCCGGGATCCCACCCAACTCAGTCACATTCAGCATCATGCCCAGTACATCATCCGCCCGGGCTCAAGGGATCTGGGCAGCCGCACGCTGGAAGGCTCGCGCCCCGGCATGGCCATGCTGGTACAGTCCGCACTGAAAATCATCGGTCGCGCAGGGTATGAAATCCTCATCGATCAGGGTATCGACAAGGCACGCCGGTTTGCCCGGCTGATTGACGCCCATCCCGACTTCGAGCTGATTACCGAGCCCGAACTGAACATTCTGACCTATCGCTGGTGCCCGGCACCGGTTCAGGAAGCCCTGGCTCAGGCCCCGGATGCGGTGCGCATCGCAGTCAACGACCATCTGTCACGGATCACGAAAAAAATCCAGAAGACACAGCGCGCACGCGGCAAGTCCTTTGTATCGCGCACCCGCCTGACGCCGGCACGTTACCAGCATCAGCCCTGCATCGTGTTCAGGGCCGTTCTGGCCAACCCGCTGACAACGGAACAGATTCTGGAGGATATTCTGGAAGAACAGGCCGGCATCGCGCGCGAGGATTTCCTCGCCGAAGAACGCGATGCCGTGGAGGCCCTGCTGGCAACCCCTGCTGCCCGCAAGGCCCGGCGCCAAGGTTAATCCACCAGCGCCAATCCTTCAGCCGGGGTCAGGCTCGGCCGGTTCTGCGCCACACCCACGCTCGGACAGGTCAGCTGACCCTTCACCACGTTCAGACCATTGAGCAGATGCGGGTCATCCGCCAGGGCCTGCTTCGTGCCCTTGTTGGCCAGCGCCAGGACAAACGGCAGTGTGGCATTGTTCAGCGCCAGCGTGGACGTGCGTGCCACGGCGCCCGGCATGTTGGCCACACAGTAGTGCACCACCCCTTCCTCAATGAAGATGGGATCCGCATGGGTCGTGGGACGTGAGGTTTCAAAGCAGCCGCCCTGATCGATGGCCACATCCACCACAGCCGCACCTTCCTTCATGACCTTCAGGTGCTCGCGGGTCACCAGCTTGGGTGCCGCCGCGCCCGGGATCAGCACGGCACCGATGACGAGATCCGCCTCCGGCAGCAACTGATTGAGGGCATGCGCCGTGGAAAAGACGGTCTGAACCCGGTTGCCGAACAGGGCATCGAAGCGACGCAGCACGTCCATGTTCTTGTCCAGCACCGTGACGTGTGCGCCCATGCCGACCGCCATCTGCGTGGCATTGAAGCCCACCACACCGCCGCCGAGCACCAGTACCCGTGCCGCCTCAACGCCCGGCACACCCGCCAGCAGGACACCGCGTCCGCCAACGGACTTCTCCAGACAACGGGCGCCGGCCTGAATGCTCATGCGACCGGCCACCTCCGACATGGGCGCCAGCAGCGGCAGGCGGCCTGCCGCGTCAGTCACCGTCTCGTAGGCAATGCAGGTCGCACCGCTGGCCAGCAGGTCCTCGGTCTGAGGGACATCCGGTGCCAGGTGCAGATAGGTAAACAGGGTGTGATGAGGCTTCAGACGCTTGCGCTCTTCGGCCTGAGGCTCCTTGACCTTGACGATGAGCTGCGCCTGTTCGAAGACGGCGTCAGCATCCGGCACCAGCCGGGCACCGGCTTCTGCGTACAGCGCGTCGTCAAAGCCGATCGCCGCCCCGGCACCGCTTTCCACCACCACCTGATGGCCAGCCTCCACCAGTGCGTGGACGGCTGCGGGCGTCAGGCCCACACGGTATTCATGGTTTTTGATTTCTTTGGGTACACCGACAATCATTGGATTTCCTCAATCAACCCCGTTTGTGATCCTTTAAGTCTAGCGGTATCCCGAAAAATATTTTCCCGAAAAAATGTCATTTACAACTTATAATGATTGTTTACAGGCACTTTCACGGGAGAATATTCCGCAAATGACCCTGAAAACCATAGACCGCATCGACCTGGCCATTCTGCGCGAACTGCAGGCCAACGCGCGCATCACCAACGCCGAACTCTCGCGCCGCGTCAATCTCAGTCCGTCCCCCTGTCTGGAGCGGGTCCGCCGGCTGGAAGAAAAGGGCTATATCCGCGGCTATCACGCCCACCTGAATGCCCGACGCCTGAAAACCAATCTGGTCGTGTTCATCGAGATCAGCCTGGAGCGCACCGCGCCGGGAATCTTTGCCGACTTCAAGGCGGCTGCGGCCCGGATACCGGAAGTCCAGGAGTGCCACCTCATCTCCGGCAACTTCGACTACCTGATCAAGGCCCGGGTGGCGGACATGGACGCCTACCGTCACTTCCTGGGGGAGACCATTCTGGCCCTGCCCCATGTGCGGGAATCCCGCAGCTATGTGGTGATGGAAACGGTGAAGGAAACCCTGAACATTCCCCTGCCCAGGGAACCGGAGGACGGCTGAAGGGTGGCGTGATTTATCAATGACGTCCGACCGACAGCCATGTTATGTTGCGTTATGTCAAAACAACAGGAGAGACCTGACATGACGTGGACTGCTCAGGAATGGATGGACGCCTACGGCGAAAGCCATCAGAACCCGGTCAACAAGACCATACACTGGATCGCGGTGCCCACCATCTTCACCACCGTGGTCGGATTACTGTGGGCCATTCCCGTACCCGGCTTCATGGCCGGCATTCCCGGTCTGAACTGGGCCACCCTGGCCATGGCGCTGACGGCACTCTGGTACCTGCGCCTGTCCCGGACGCTGGCCCTGGGCATGATACTGTTCATGGTGGCGGACGTGGTGCTGGTGGCCTGGTATGACAGCCTGAATCACTGGCCGGTGTGGCAGATGTCGCTGGTGCTGTTTGTGGTGATGTGGATCCTTCAGTTCATCGGCCACGCCGTCGAGGGCAAGCGCCCGTCCTTCTTCAAGGATCTTCAGTTCCTGCTCATCGGGCCAGCGTGGCTCATGCACTTCATTTACCGCAAGCTGGGCATTCCCCTGTAGGATGCCCTGCCCGCACAGGCGCTGTCAGTACAGCGCCTGCTCATCCTCCAGCACGTCGTGGATGGCATCCAGGAACAGCTTGTCCGCCTCGCTCCATTGCTCCGGGATGCGGATATTGGTGGAGGCACTGATTTCTTCGGCCATCTTGCGGCGACCATCGGGATCGTTCTGATACTTGCGCGCAATATCCATGCAGACCGCCGGAATGGTCGGGTCAGCCAGAACCTTGCGGATAAACCCCTTCAGCTCCTCGATGGTTTTCGCCTGCTGGGCTTCCAGTGCAGTGGGCATCGTTTGTCTCTCCTCTTTATTCTCTTTGCTTTGGCTCAAGTATAGTCGGCCGTGCGCGGTTTGAATATGTTGATCCGCAAAGATTGACCTATACTGAATCCATCGTTCCCTTTCCTTTGCAAAAGGCAGTCACCCCGTCATGGCCATCGAACTGGCACCGGAACAGATCAACCAGATTCTGCAGGGCATCAAGATTCCGCCCCAGCCACAAATCCTGGTGGACCTGCAAATGGAACAGGTGATGCCCGACCCGGATCTGGATCGTATCGCCAGCCTGATCAGTCAGGATGTGGGGCTGTCCGGAACCATTCTCAAGTTCGTCAACTCTCCGCTGTTCGGGCTCAGCAACAAGATCACCTCCATCCAGCAGGCCGTGTCGCTGCTGGGCATCAACAGCGTCATCAACATCGTCAACGGGCTGGCCATCAAGGGGGAAATGTCCGACGAAACCATCGTCGCCCTCACCCGCTTCTGGGACACGGCCACGGATATCGCCAACATTGCGCTGAATATCGCGCGCAAGATCGGCTATCACAGCCCGGACGAGGCCTACACGGTGGGCCTGTTCCACAACTGCGGCATCCCGCTGATGATGAGCCGTTTTGCCGATTACAGTGACGTGATGGCCGCCAGCTACGCCGAAGCGGGCACCAGCCTGCTGGACGTGGAGAACCGGCGTTATCATACCAACCATGCGGTGATCGGCTACTACACGGCCCGGAGCTGGAACCTGCCCGCCCACCTGTGCAAGGTGATCGCCGATCATCACCGTGCTGACAGCTACTTCGACTCGGGCAGCACCGCCCGCCCCAACGAGCGCACCCTGATGAGCCTGCTCAAGCTGTCCGAACACATCTGCGGCAACTTCCACATCCTGGGCGGTCAGACCGAGGATCACGAGTGGCAGCGAATCGGCCAGTCGGCGCTGGAATATCTGGGACTGACGGATGTGGACGTGGAGGATCTGCGTTCGGCCTTCACGGCCATGGGCATTTCCGTCTGCAACTACCGGTAGCGTTGACGAACCGGGCCCCGCGGGGCCCGGTATCGGGAAGTGACCGGCCTACTCGGACGGCACGTACTTGAGGTTGAGCTCACGCGCTGCCTTCACATCGTCAAGACGCTGCACCACCGTGGTGTGGGGCGCGGTCTTCACCCGGTCGGGTTGCGTGAAGGCTTCTTCCCGGATGGCCTTCATGGCCTCGACAAACCCGTCGATCTCGTCGATGGATTCGGTTTCCGTCGGCTCGATGAGGAAGCATTCGGGAATCAGCAGCGGGAAGTAGGTCGTCGGCGCATGGTAGCCGAAATCCAGCAGACGCTTGGCAAAATCCATGGCGCTGACACCCGTGGCCTTGAGCTCGGGCGCCAGGGTGATGATGAACTCATGGGATGCCCGGCGCTCCGGATAGGCCAGCCGGAACCCGGCCTCGGCCAGCTTGCGCGCCATGTAGTTGGCATTGAGCGTCGCGTGGTCAGCCACACGAACCATGCCTTCCCGGCCCAGCATGAGGGCATAGGCGTAGGCCCTGAGCAGGATGCCCGCATTGCCCATGAAGGCAGACAGGTTGCCAATGGACTCGGGCAGGTCGCGCTTGTCGGCCCAGCGGTACTGACCCTCTTCCTGCACCACGACCGGCGTGGGCTGGAAAGGCCGCAGGCGCTCCACGAACGCCACCGGCCCCGCACCCGGCCCGCCACCGCCGTGCGGTGTGGCAAAGGTCTTGTGCAGGTTCAGGTGCATGACGTCAAAGCCCATGTCACCGGGTCGGACCTTGCCCAGAATGGCGTTGAGGTTGGCGCCGTCGTAATAGAGCAGGCCGCCGGCCGCATGCACCTTGTCGGCAATCTCGCGGATATTGCGTTCGAACACGCCACCTGTTGACGGGTTGGTAAGCATGAGAGCGGCCGTCTTCGGCCCCAGGGCCGCTTCCAGCGCCGCCATGTCCACGTCACCATCCTTGCGCACGGCAATTTCCCGCACCTTGAAGCCGCACATGGTGGCGGTGGCGGGGTTGGTGCCATGGGCCGTCACCGGCACGATCACCTCGTTGCGCTCCGTATCACCCCGGGAGAGATGATAGGCGCGGATCATGGCGATACCGGCAAATTCACCCTGTGCGCCCGCCATGGGGGCCAGGGAGACGCCCGCCATGCCGGTGACGTCGGCGATGATTTCCTGCAAGTGGTACAGGCAGCTCAGTACGCCCTGACTCCGGCTCGGCGGCGCCAGCGGATGACGCTGCAGGAAGCCCGGCAGGCTGGCAGCCCGGTGGGCACCGCGGGGGTTGTACTTCATGGTACAGGAACCCAGCGGGTAGAAATGGGTATCGATGGAGAAGTTCTTCTGGGACAGGTTGGTGTAGTGACGCACCACCTGCATCTCCGAGGCCTGCGGCATCAGCGGCGGCGTCTTGCGCAGCAGCGTCCCGGGCAGACCATGCAGGGGCGCCGCTTCGCGCGGATACTGAGCCTGGGCACTGCGGCCCGGCTTGCTGCGTTCAAAGATCAGTTCGCTGCTCATGCCTGCCCTCCCATGACATCTGCCAGTGCGGCCTTGTAGGTTGCCAGGTGGTCCGGCGTACGGGTTTCCGTCACGGCCACCAGCATGGCGTCACCCAGCTCCGGGTAATCGGTGCTCAGGTCAATGCCGGCCAGGATGTCACGCTGATCCATGGCATCCAGCACGTCAGCCACCGGCTTGTCCGTGCGCACTACAAACTCGTGGAACATGGCCTCTGCGCCGGGAAGCGAGATGCCGGGAATGTCGCGCAGACTTTCCCGCAGCGTCCAGGCATTGTGGTGACACTGGCGCGCCACATTGGCCAGACCTTCCGCACCCAGCAGGGCCATGTGGATCGTGGCCGCCGTCACGGCTAGTCCCTGGTTGGTACAGATATTGGAGGTGGCCTTGCCGCGGCGGATGTGCTGTTCCCGCGCCTGCAGGGTGAGCGTGAAGCCGCGCTTGCCCTCGCCGTCCACCGTCTGGCCGATGATGCGGCCCGGCATCTGCCGGACATGGCTTTCGCGGCAGACCATGAAGCCGAAATAGGGGCCGCCGGAACTCAATGGCAGACCAAAGGGTTGTCCGTCTCCCACCGCAATGTCGGCACCCTCTGCGCCCCATTCGCCGGGCGGCGTCAGAATGCTCATGGCCAGGGGATTGACCAGCGCGATCACCAGCATGCCGTGTCCCGCCGCCCAGTCCGTCAGCGCGTGGACATCCTCCAGCTTGCCGAAATAATTGGGGAATGGCAGCACCAGCGCGGTCGCGCCTTCTCCCCGCGCCGCTTCCAGTGCCTCCGGATCCGTGGTCAGTGTCTCGGGATTGAAGGGCACTTCCACCAGTTCAATGTCCTGAGGCTCCACCAGTGCACGGACCGCACTGCGGTAACGCGGATTGACGGTCCGGGGCAGCAGGATCCGGTGGTTTTTCAGCTTGCGCTGCAGCCGCACGGACATGAGCACCGCCTCGGCCAGCGCCGAAGCACCGTCATACAGGGAGGCGTTGGAGATGTCCATGGCCATCAGGTTGGCCATCATGGTCTGGTATTCGTAGATGAGCTGCAGCGTACCCTGGCTGGCCTCGGCCTGATAGGGGGTGTAGGCGGTCATGAACTCGCCGCGGGATGCAATGTCCCACACGGCAGCCGGTATGTGGTGCTCCCAGGCACCACCGCCGAGAAAACACAAGGCGCCACGATCCTTTTCGGCCGCGGCCTGCATGTGCTGCAGCATGGCCATTTCGCTGCGCCCTTCGGGCACCCGCGTCAGCGGGCCGGCCCTGAGGTCAGCAGGAATTTCGTCGAACAGGTCTTCCACCGAGGCGACACCAATCGCCTCCAGCATCAGGCGCCTGTCTTCATCGGTATGGGGTATGAAAGGCATGGCAGTTCCTAGTGGTCTTCAGCTTCGCAGACTTCACGGTATCCGTCGGCATCGAGCAGGGCATCCAGTTCGGAAGGATCGCTCATCCTGACCTTGAAGAACCAGCCATCGCCGTACGGATCGCTGTTGACGGTCTCCGGCGCGTCTTCCAGCGCTTCGTTCACTTCGATGATCTCGCCGCTGACCGGCGCGTAGATGTCGGACGCTGCCTTGACGGACTCCACCACCCCGGCTTCGTCACCGGCAGATACGGTGCTGCCCACTTCGGGAGTTTCCACGAACACGATGTCACCCAGGGCTGCCTGGGCGTGATCGGTAATGCCCACCACGGCAATGCCACCTTCTTCCACACGAACCCACTCGTGTGATGATGCGTACTTCAGTTCAGCAGGAATCTGACTCATGATTCGACCCTCTCAGGCGTTGATTATTCGAAAACACATTTGCCGTTGCGGACAAAGGGCGGCTTGACCACCTCCACGTCCACCGGTTTGCCACGCAGTTCCACCTGAACGATGCCTTCCGCTTCGGCAGGAATGCGTGCCAGCGCCACACTGAATCCCAGCGTGGGCGAAAACGTACCACTGGTGATTTCGCCTTCACCCTGTGGTGTGATCACTTTCTGATGCCCACGCAGCACACCCCGCTGACGCAGGACCAGACCGGTGAGCTTGCGGCGGACCCCTTCCGCCTTCTGCTTTTCCAGGGCCGCGCGGCCGATGAAGTCACGGTCTTCCGGCGTCCAGGCCACGGTCCAGCCCATGTTGGACTCCAGCGGCGTGACCTGTTCGTCCATGTCGGCACCGTAGAGATTCATGCCGGCTTCCAGCCGCAGCGTATCGCGCGCACCCAGTCCGCACGGGCGCACACCGGCTTCCAGCAGCCGGTTCCAGAAATCCGTCGCCTCTGTTGCCGGAAGCATGATTTCCAGGCCATCTTCACCCGTGTAGCCGGTGCGGCAGATCATCCACTCGCCCTGAACGGTTGCGGTGAAGGGTTTCAGGGCCTGCATGGGCGCCGCCATGCCGTCCGGCAGCACGCTTGCCGCCTTGTCGCGGGCCTGCGGCCCCTGCACTGCGATCATGGCCAGATCCGGGCGCTCGGTCAGTGTCACATCACGGCCCTGCGCCTGCCGGCTCATCCAGTCCAGATCCTTCTCGCGCGTGGCGCAGTTGACGACCAGACGGAAGCCATCGGCCATGCGGTACACAATCAGGTCGTCCAGTACACCGCCGTCTTCATTCAGCATGGCGGTATAGAGCGCCTTGCCGTTCTCCTTCAGACGGGCCACATCGTTGGCCAGCAACCAGCGCAGCCAGGATTCCGCATCCTGACCGGTCACATCCACAATCGTCATGTGAGAGACATCGAACATCCCGGCATCGCGCCGGACCTGGTGGTGCTCCTCAATCTGGGAGCCATAGTGAATCGGCATGTCCCAGCCGCCAAAATCGACCATCTTGGCGCCGGCAGCAAGGTGCGCGTCATAGAGCGCGGTACGGTTACCCATATTCTTGTTCTCCTTGTGAGAGTCGTGCTCATTCTAGCCAACTTTGGCCGAGGGCTACAGGGAAAAGTGCTGTGCAGTCAGATCAGACCAAAAAAGGCGCCAATTGCGGGCAGGCAGCGGTCAAATCCGGCAAAGGCATGGTCACCGCCGCCCTCCAGCCAGGCCCGGCAGGGCATGAGCACCTTCACGGCCTCGCGGTAGTCGAGGGCTTCATCGCCGGTCTGGAGCAGCAGGAACAGGCGCTTGCGGTCCAGCGTCGCTTCCCGGTTGAGCCCTTCCAGCACGGAGAGGTAGTCCCGGTCCACCACAAAGCGCTCGCCTGTCCAGGGATGCTCGTGTTCCCCCAGATAGTCTTCGAGCAGCAGCCAGGGACGCGCCGCCGGATTGATCAGTGCGGCAGGCAGGCCCAGTTCGGCCGACAGATGCATGGCGTAGAAGCCTCCCAGGGAACTGCCCACCACGCCCACCGTGTCCGGTCCGCTTGCCAGCGTCCGGGCCAGTTCGATGGCTTCGTGAGGCACCACAGGCAACTGGGGACAGATCCACTCCACCGCCGGTGCCTGCTCGCGGAGCCAGCGCTGCATCAGGGTGGCCTTGGCCGACTGGGGCGAGGAAAGAAAACCGTGCAGGTAGAGCAGTTTCACGCGCTGTCAGTAGCCCTTGCTGGTGTAATCCACTTCAAAGGCGATATGTTCGGCGCGTATCACCCGGGTTTCAATGCTGCCATCGTCGAACAGCTCGATCTCGCGAAATCCGGGGGCGGCTTCATCCACCGCAAACTCCCGGGATCCGGGCTTGAACTGCACGCAGGTGGACGGGCTGGCCAGCAGTCGCACACCGTTGCGGTTGCTGTCCCACTCCTGGTGGATATGGCCCCAGAGGATGAGGCGGACATTGTCGAAGTCATCCACCAGATCAAAGAAGGCATCCCGGTCCTTCAGACCGATGGTGTCGAGCCAGCGGCTCCGGATGTCGATGGGATGATGATGGAAGGCGATCATGACGTGCCGCCTGTCCGAGGTTTCCAGCGCTTCCCCGAGGAAGGCCAGTTGCCCGGCCCCCAGCTCTCCGTGAACCTGCCCCTGCAGGGAAGAATCCAGCAGGATGATGCGCCAGGGATCGCAATCCACCACGCAGGGGGCACCCTGCCCGCCGCAGACGGGGCCGAGCGTTTCGTTCATGACCTCGGGGATATCGTGGTTGCCGGCAAACCAGTACAGGCTGTCTTCCAGTCCGTCCAGCAGCCGGACAAAGGCGGCATAGGCCTCCGGGCTGCCATCCTGCGCGATGTCACCGGAAGCCAGCACCATGTCCGGATGACGGGCGTGCTCGCGCACCAGCTTCAGCACTTCAGACAGGCTGTGGCGGGTATTCATTCCCAGCAGTTGACCATCCGCTTCCCGGCGCAGGTGCGCATCGGAAATCTGGACGATGGAGAGCACCGCACTCCGATCAGTCACTCAAGGCTCCACGAACTTGACGGTTTCTATTTCAGAACTATAAGCGCTTGCCGCGAATTTTCCAGTATGAACTTCACAGAAAGCCATCTAAATCATTGAATGGGCGAGGGCTTGATGCCGCTGGCCAGACCGTGCTGCAGGCAGAAGCCCAGCCAGTCCGAAAGAAAGCGGTTCATCTGGGCCTTTTCGTCCGGCAGATGCATGGCCTCATTGGGATAGTAGCGGTGCCCGTGCAGCCGCCCGTGACCCGCCACACGCACCACTTCCGCCGAGCGCGCATCGTGATAGACGCGGATGACCATGTCCGGATTGTTGAGCCAGGGCCCCGTGGCCCGGGTCTGACGCGCCACCACCGTGTTGGTGTAACGGCAGACTTCAGTCACCTCCAGCGCGACACGCCCCAGCGGCTGCCCCCGGTGCACCAGCTCGATTTCCCGTTCGTGACAATGATCCCAGTCCCGGATCAGGCGACTGAGCTTGTGGTAGTTACCTTCGCACAGGGCATCCATCAGCGCCAGATCCGGCACATACCGATGGCCGATACGCTTCACCCGGCCGCTCCCGACCACGCCTTGCGCACCCGTTCCAGGTTCAGCATCAGCCACTGAATGGCAATGATGACCGGGGCATTGTCCAGCTCTCCGGCCTGAAGGCGTCGCCACGCCTCCTCTCGGGACATCACATGGACGCGGATATCCTCCCCCTCTTCCGCCAGGCCGTGAATGCCACCGGCTGCCGAGGTGTCCACGCGGCCACAGTACAGATACACATGCTCCGCCAGCCCGCCCGGTGAGGCCTGAAACTCGCAGATGGGCAGGATGTCCGTCACGGTCAGGCCCGCCTCCTCCTCCGCTTCGCGGCGGGCCACCTCTTCGGCCGAGGTGCCGTCATCATGGATGCCGGCCACCAGCTCCAGCAGCCAGGGCGAACGCGGGCTGGTCAGCGCCCCCACCCGGAACTGCTCCACCAGCACCACTTCATCCCGCACCGGGTCGTAGGGCAGCAGGCAACTGGCGCCGTGGCGCACCACCACCTCACGGGTCAGCACGGGCGACCAGCCGCCCCGGAAGAGGCGGTGGCGCAGATGGTAGCGATAGACTTTCAGAAACCCGTCGGAGAGCGGCTCCCGCTTCAGGATTTCCACGTCGTCATGTGTAAAGGTGTCGGTCATGTATCCTATACCTTGTGATACAACTCCCCTCCGTGTTCGCGGAAGGCTCTGGATTGCGCCTCCATGCCCTGCTCGGCCTCCTGCTGAGCCGCATAATCGCGCACGTCCTGTGTGATTTTCATGGAGCAGAACTTCGGGCCGCACATGGAACAGAAATGTGCCACCTTGCCGGATTCCTTGGGCAGGGTTTCATCGTGAAAGGCCCGCGCCGTGTCCGGGTCCAGCGAGAGATTGAACTGATCCTCCCAGCGGAACTCGAACCGCGCCTTGGACAGGGCATTGTCCCGGTACTGCGCCCCCGGATGGCCCTTGGCCAGATCCGCAGCGTGGGCGGCAATCTTGTAGGTGATGATGCCGGTCTTGACATCATCCTTGTTGGGCAGCCCCAGATGCTCCTTGGGCGTAACATAGCACAGCATGGCGCAGCCATACCATCCGATCATGGCCGCACCGATGCCGGAGGTAATGTGGTCATAGCCCGGTGCAATGTCCGTGGTCAGCGGACCGAGCGTGTAGAAGGGCGCTTCCCCGCACTCGCGCAACTGCTTGTCCATGTTTTCCTTGATGAGATGCATGGGCACATGCCCCGGCCCCTCGATCATCACCTGCACATCATGCTGCCAGGCGATCTTCGTCAGCTCGCCCAGGGTTTCCAGTTCACCGAACTGGGCCGCGTCATTGGCATCGGCAATGGACCCGGGCCTGAGGCCATCCCCCAGCGAGAAGGCCACGTCATAGGCCTTCATGATCTCGCAGATTTCCTCGAAGTGGGTATAGAGGAAGTTCTCCTTGTGATGGGCCAGACACCATTTCGCCATGATGGAACCGCCGCGGGAGACAATGCCCGTCATGCGGTTCGCCGTCAGCGGCACATAGCGCAGCAGCACCCCGGCGTGAAGCGTGAAATAGTCCACGCCCTGCTCCGCCTGTTCGATCAGGGTATCGCGCACCAGCTCCCAGGTCAGGTCTTCTGCCACGCCGCCCACCTTTTCCAGCGCCTGGTAGATGGGCACCGTGCCGATGGGTACCGGTGAGTTGCGGATGATCCACTCCCGGGTCTCGTGGATGTGCTTGCCGGTGGACAGGTCCATGACCGTGTCCGCCCCCCAGCGGGTCGCCCAGGTCAGCTTTTCCACTTCTTCTTCGATGCTCGAACCCAACGCGGAGTTGCCGATATTGGCGTTGATCTTCACCAGAAAGTTGCGACCGATGATCATGGGCTCCGCTTCCGGGTGGTTGATGTTGGACGGGATGATGGCGCGGCCGGCCGCCACTTCCTGACGCACGAACTCGGGGGTGATTTCCTCCGGAATCCGGGCCCCCCAGGGTTCGCCGGGATGCTGGTGATTGAGCATCCCCGCCTCGCGCGCTTCCAGCCGGCGCATGTTCTCGCGGATAGCCACGAACTCCATCTCCGGCGTGATGATGCCCTTGCGGGCGTAGTGCATCTGGGTGACATTGTGCCCGGCCCTGGCCCGGCGCGGCCGGTGGGCATACCCGAAGCGCAGCGGCTCCAGCGTGGGGTCCTGCAGGCTGCGGCGGGTATGGGCGCTGGTGTAGTCCGCCAGCACTTCCGTGTCCCCGCGCTCGTCAATCCAGCGCTCGCGCAGGCGTGGCAGGCCCTTGCGCAGATCGATCTGAACGTTCGGGTCCGTATAGGGGCCGGAGGTGTCATACACGTACACGTCCGGGTTGGACTCGCCACCCAGGGACGTGGGGGTGTCGCTCAGGCGTATACGCCGCACGGGCACGCGGATATCCGGGCGCGAGCCTTCGAGATAGACCTTTTCCGAGTTGGGAAACGGCTGAATCGCCGCATCATCCACCTGAGCGCGTTCTTTGAGCAAGGTGAGTGTATCAGTCATGTGTAACAGCCTCATTCTGGGAACAATGAGGGCGCGGAAAACTCGACAGCATGGGTTTCCTACGCCGGCATTATCCGGTTCAGGTTCACGGGTTCCATCCGACAACGCCCCGGGAGGCGGTGCGAATGATCTCAGCCCCGGAGGGCACCCCGACCACAAGGCTGCAAGTGTAGAATGTGTGCAGGGCCGTGTCCATGGGGGCTGTGACAGAAGACAGGGCAAGGAGCGGCTTGCAAAGGACTTACATTCCTTCTGTTTCCCAAGGATTGATGATTTCGAGACCCGGGTGAGGAAAGTCATCCACGTTGCGGGTGACCAGTGCCAGTCCGTATGTCAAGGCGGTAGCAGCGAGCAAACTGTCAATGGCCGGGAGAGGACGCCCTGCACTAGCGAGCAACCGCCCCCAGCGATCGGCCACTTCATCATTGATGGGCAGTATTCTCCCCGCGAAAAATGCCGGCAACTCGGTTTCGAGCCAGTCC
This sequence comes from Thermohahella caldifontis, assembly GCF_041153465.1. Lineage (NCBI taxonomy): Bacteria > Pseudomonadati > Pseudomonadota > Gammaproteobacteria > Oceanospirillales > Hahellaceae > Thermohahella > Thermohahella caldifontis. The sequence continues at coordinate 3,097,323 of NZ_CP154858.1, read as the reverse complement.
AGCAGCTTGAGTTTGCGCTGGCTTTTGCCGAGCGCCTTGATGCCTTTCCGGATCTCTCCGAGGGTGAGCACGCTGACGTACAAGATGGTCGCCGGCCGTTCCTCGAACCATGCCACGACGCCCGGGTTCGGCTCCTTGCGGCGCAATTCGGACAGGACGTTGGTATCGATCAGGTAACTCAAAGCCCGACCTCGCGCGTGAGGCTTTTGTCCCGCTCGAGATCAACCTCCTCTACACCGTAGAGAGGGGAACGACGCATGAAGGCCACCAGCGATTCACCCGTGCCGGTCAGCCGCTCGTAGTGTTCGCGCGACAAAACGACCGCCACCGGCTTGCCGTGCAGCGTGATCTCCTGGGGACCTTCGCGCTCGGCATCCTTGATGACTTCGGAGAGCTTAGCCTTGGCCTCCTGCATTTGCCAACGACGCATGGCACACCTCCACTCTGACCAGACTGGTCAGATTATAGTAGGTATTCCCCCGAAAAAAAGCGGTGTTCATAAGTGGAATTTTCCAGTAACTTACAGACAGGAGATTCCACATGCGTAAATCACGATTCACAGACAGCCAGATCATCAGCATCCTGAAACAGGTAGAGGCCGGGACATCGGTTCCTGAGCTGTGCAGAGAGCATGGGATGAGCAGCGCCACGTTCTACAAGTGGCGCTCAAAATACGGTGGTATGGACGCGTCCATGATGAAGCGCCTGAAGGAGCTTGAGGCTGAAAACGCCCGGCTCAAGAAGATGTATGCCGAAGAGCGCCTCAAGGCCGAGTTGCGCAAGGATGCCCTGGAGGGAAAGTTGTAAGGCCATCTCACCGCAAGGAGATGGCCAGACGCGTCGTCAGGGAGCGAGGCATCAGTATCCGCCTGGCCTGCGAAGTCTTCGGCATCAGCGAAACATGCTACCGCTACAAACCGGTTCTGAGCTCAGAGAACGCAGAGATCGCCCATTGGTTGCTCAGGCTCACTGCCGATGAGCAGAACTGGGGATTTGGCCTGTGTTTCTTTTACCTGCGCAATGTCAAGGGGTTCAGATGGAACCACAAGCGCGTCTACCGGATATACAAGGAACTGGAGCTGAACATGCGCATCAGACCGCGCCTGAGAATCGTGAGGCAAAAGCCGGAACCGCTGGCCGAGCCTGAACGCGTCAATCAGGTCTGGTCCATGGACTTCATGCACCATGAGCTTGAAAACAGGCGTAAATTCAGGCTCCTGAATGTCATTGATGACTACAACCGGGAAGGGCTGGCAATTGAAGTGGACTTCTCACTGCCATCAGAGCGTGTGACACGAGTTCTGGATCAGGTCATCGAATGGCGGGGCAAGCCTGAGAAAATCCGGTGTGACAATGGCCCGGAATACATCAGCCAGACAATCATGGAGTGGGCAGAGAAACGCGGAATAGAGCTGATGCATACTCAGCCGGGGAATCCGCAGCAGAATGCATATGTCGAGCGCTACAACCGCACCGTCCGCTATGACTGGCTGAATCGGCATCTGTTTGAAACACTCGAAGAGGTACAGGACTTCGCGACCAAGTGGCTATGGAAGTACAATAACGAGCGGCCGAATATGGCCCTTGGCGGTGTACCGCCCCGATACAAGCTGCATAAGGCAGCCTGACTCCACTTTTGCGCACCTCTAAAAATGGGGGGAATACCAGTATGGCAGTGTTGATCAATCCACCATTCGGTATTCCCCCACTTTTGGATGGTGCGCAAAGCGGAGTCAGGCTGCCTGCCGATAGACAACAACGGCGTTGAAAACGGCATCTGACGCTCGGCACTGGCCGAAAAAAACTGTTTGTTTGCAGGCTACCGCAGGCAGACAGCGATGACGCTCTCCTGCCCTAGAACATGAAGCCAGCCACCTGAAAAGGGTGGGGGTTATGGATCGCTTACATTACAGCTACGCCTTCCACGGGAGAACATCTGTATCAGAAAATAGTGCTTGATAAACACATACTTTTTCAGGCTCTGTGTTCGATAACCTGAGTGAAAATGGCTGCTCCAAATCTTGTTGCTCTAAAACCTTAAACTGATTTTCCATCAGCAGTGATAAAATGTCTTTCTCCTCTTGAACTGAAGTATCTTTACTTACAACTCTTATAGGCCCAACTTCCGGTATTCTAAGAATCGTTGCATACCGTCCTAGCATAGAAAGTTCTAACACCCACTGTTTTTTTGATTTAGATAGCAGATAACGAAAACTAACGTCGTCATTTGGATCGGTTAATTCTTCAACCTCAAAAATATTTCGTATTTTCTGAATTAGAAACTCATAGGGCCTTAACGAAATAGCTTTACTCACGAACGAGAAATCCGGTCGCTCTAACGACCTATATGCATTCTTAACCATCTCTGACAGCATTTGTATATCCTGAGTTGTCATCATCAATACCTCTCAGGTCCAGATGGGTGACCATGAATACGACCTTTTGAATCCTGGCAGACTCGTACTCTCGTTTGCATACCACCATTTGGCCCGGTTCCTACCGATACTCCAAAATCATGTTCCCGGACATTCGGGCGACCTGGAACTGGTTTCCCTTTTTCAAAGGCTAATTGTGTTAATCGTTCGTAAGCGATCCATAACCCCCATCTAAAATCTGCCCGGCGAATCGGCTAAGGTACGCCTGCCTGTTGCGCAGGAGACCGTCATGTCGCTTACACAATAACGAACAAGCCCGCCGATTCGGGCTTTGTCTCATTCCGTGTAATCTTCAAATTCCCACTTCCCTAACCGTGATACTTTCTCCGCAACTTCGTTCCAATTTTCACCAGAACAATCCCGCAGGAAATCTTTGATAGCGCCGACAATTCTTTGGTAGTTGTACCTACGGACAATAAGATGATGACGACCAATAACAACCTCATCTATGCCGTAGGTTTCCTCTAACCATCTTGGCGTACACACCTCTATATCAAACGATTCTTCACCGTCTTTTCCTTCGGGACCCACCATGGCCTGAAGGAGGAACCCGAACATTTCCGGGTTCTCAGGCCGGTAATTTTCGAGGTCATAAATATCGGGGCTATGAAGCCGTTTTAATTCTGCATTCATAGTTTAATCCGTGATATCCAGATGGCCATTTGATTGCCATCGATTTGACTGCTGACCTGGGAACCTTTGCTCAAAATTGGCTTGAGTTTTATCCAACCTCGGTTTGTAGCTAGGCGGCCTGTATTGCTTCAACCCATCCTTGCTGACCAAAGTTTTTCCATCCCTGGCAACTTTATATCCATCACTAACCCAGCTTTACCAAGTTTGTCAGCTTCAGCCCTCGCTCCCGAGCCTAAACCAAAATTACCTTTACCTTTGGCGGCATCACGCGGTATTCCAATTTCCTTCCCTGCGCCCTTTGTAACATTAGAGGATTGTTACTTTTTAATAGTCCCTTCCCCTGAGATAGGGTCGACCTCGACTGTCACCGAGTCACCACCATAAAAATCCTCTCGAGCCATCATTCGCCCAGTAGGTTTTAATTCGTTTTCAGCAACATCCCAACCCTCTCCAGATTCGATCATTTGCACAGAGTACAACCAATCGCCACAATCGTTCTGAACCATTCCTAATATTGCAGCCTCCTGACCGTTAATTTCAGAAAGCGTTGGTTTAGGAGAAACTACTTTCACCACTTCGTAGAATTTATACAGAGCTTGCATCGTAAACCTATTTACGAGTAATCCGACCATCAAGAGAAACATTTGCATGACTACCATCGCGCGTTACCCAACCCAGTTTAGATTTTCCTGTTTTCGAAAGTTGAACATCCCATTCAAAAGTTTGACCTTGTGTTCTCGACGGGCCTTTCGTCCACTCGTTACCAAATCGGTCCAAATAACCGTTGTTGGGACCTCTAGCCAAAGGGTTAGCCGGATCGTACCCTTTACGCGGTACAAATCTAATTTTACCGGTAGTTGGTAGTTCTGCTGCTTTCAATCTGCCTTTTATTGACGTCCATGCTTTCGCTGTTCCTGCAGTACCACGTGGATCAAACGGTAAATCCGCTGCAGTCTTTGTAACACGATCAGGAACCAGTTTTCCAGTCGTTGGCTCCAGCCGCCCAAGCGGATTGTCCTTCCGATCCAGCTTCGGCCCCTTTGGCCCCTTGAACCACTTCAGCGGATTCAGACCCCCCAGCGCACAACCTGCAGCAGCACCACCCAAGGCTCCGATCAGTCCGTCTGCGTCGCACCCCATGAGCAGCTTTTCAAGAACGTAACCCGCAGCAACACCGCCCAGGCACCCACCCAGACAGCGTGCATAATCCATCGCAACAGCTGGCACGACTTCGCCCGTAGGGTCAAAGTACGCGAGCGGATTCTGATATGCATACCCATACACATTCAGCCCGCCGGCCAGGCCGATGGGATCGCGCTGCAGGTAACGGCCCAGTTCCGGGTCGTAGTCGCGCATGGTGTTGTGGTACAGGCCGGTTTCCGGGTCGTGGTACTGGCCCGGGAAGCGCAGCGGGTTGGGGATGGTGGCCGTTTCGCTTTTGAGTTGGCCGAAGGCGCTGTAGTCCGCCTGCCAGACGATGGCGCCGTTTTTCGCGACCATGCGGATGGGGGTGCCGAGGTGGTCGTTGATGTAGTAGACCACCTGTCCGCCCCTTCTCTGGTACACGGGGGCGGTCATCCAGCTCAGGCCGGGGGTGTAGTGGTATTCGGCTATCAGGCTGCCGCTGTCATCGTATTCGGCGGCCAAGCCCTGTTCGCTGTAAGGGTACCAGGTGGTGCCTGAGGCGGTGCGCTTGAAGACGCGGCGGCCGAAGGGGTCGTAGCCGAATTCGGCCTTGAGCAGGCCATTTTCCTCGATACGGATGAGTCGTTCGCTGGCGTCGTAGGTGTAGGTGCGCTCGATGCCGTTGCTGTACTGGGCCCGGATGAGGTGGCCGTTGGCGTTGTAGGTGCAATTAACGCCGGGCCGTTCGGTGAGCTGGTGGGCGGCGTTGTAAGTCCAGCCGCTGTCGTCGTTGTGGCTCAGGCGGTTGCCGACGCCATCGTAGGTGTAGGTGTCGGTGCTGTCACCGGTGACGGCTTCGGTGAGCCGGTGCAGGGCGTCGTAGGTGTAGGCGGTGTCGCCCTTCTGCAGGATGAGGTCGTCGGCGTCCCAGGCGTAGGTGAGCTGTTGCAGCAGCTGGCTGGCGGGGTCGGTGACCTTCAGGCCGGTGAGCCGCTGCAGGCCGTCGTACTGGTATTCGATCCGGGTGCCGCCGGGCAGTTGCAGGGCCTGGGGGCGATTCCAGAGGTAGGGACCGTACAGGAGGGTGCCCTCGCCTTCGATGCGGAGGCTGTCCGGCTGGCCGTGGGCGGTCCAGGTGTATTCGGTGACGCGGCTGGGCCGCTCCGCAAGAAAATAAGCCTGATTATTAAAGAGCAGCTATGGCGTTAGCTTTTGCCAGTCGACGTGATTTGCCTGGATGACACCCAATATTTCGGAGGGCTGACACAGAATATTAAGAACCCCGCCCTCCGGAATCTTGAACACTATCGTCACAAGTTACAATTTACAAACGCAAGCTGCTTCAGTGGCCTGCCCCCCGTCTGAAAAAAACGTGGGCCAGAAGCTGACAGAAGTCTTTTCTGATAGCTTGTACACATTCTTGAATAGGCCTCCGATGAAACAAAGCACTCATAAACATATGAAAAAAAGTCTGGCTCCGGATTTTCAAATGGATCACCCAATAGAGAAGAAAATAATGGGTAAATATATCTACATTCACTCACCAGAACCTTATTATAAAATATCTTAAAGCGTCTCAGAAGCAAACCTTCCAGTTCAACTTTAAACCGGCCATCACCACAATCACAAGCAACTCTATCATCAGAAAACCACAATACCCCATCATAGTAAAAAAAAGCAGCATAGCGGCACCAAAACCGAGAAACAAATCCAACCGTCGGCACACCTTTATTCCTCTTTTCATCAATCGAACCACAATAATGCAGCATACCGTCACAAGGGTTCAACCTATAAAGAAGCCCACAGGAATCATAATCAACCATATAAATGCTATTCACAACTACATCTGCCTCCGATAGAGCGTAATCTATATACCCCATAACCACCCGCTGCCAGATGATATGCATTATTCGTTCTTGTTGATGCGTTCTGAATGTCCCTCCAGCGATTTTTATATTTATCACCAATTTCGCTCCATTTTTTAAGCCCCCAACCCTTGAAAGGTTTAAAAGGAATTTTCGACAACAATACCATAGGCCATCTTAAAACGCTCCTGTATTTTAACTTTAACGAGTTACGCCCTTCAAACATAAGCTTCGCAATATCCATATCATGCGCAGGCAACAGTCTATAGCGATAAAGAGACTTTGCCTCAAGAGCATATGCTAGCCTTCCTAAGGGCACATTGACAGCAGATATGGTTTCTCCTATTCGACTTCCAAATACATATGCGCCCGAGCATTTATCAACTCCTCCTGATATATCATGCAAATCTCTTATGTAACTTGATAAACCGAAAGAAACCCCATCCCCAAACCCAGCCACCATATCTACTGTTGACTGATCCGGCGTCCACCCACCAGTAACGTCATAAACAAATCCAAACACCGGATCCATTGAAAATAGTCCAAGTGGATCAGAAAAATTCACCGAATTCTGATACGCATACCCATACACATTCAGCCCGCCGGCCAGGCCGATGGGATCGCGCTGCAGGTAACGGCCCAGTTCCGGGTCGTAGTCGCGCATGGCGTTGTGGTACAGGCCGGTTTCCGGATCGTGGTACTGGCCCGGGAAGCGCAGCGGGTTGGGGATGGTGGCCGTTTCGCCGGTGAGTTGACCGAATGCCCGGTAGTCCGCCTGCCAGACGGTGGCACCGTTTTTCGCCACCATGCGCATGGGCGTGCCAAGGTGGTCGTTGATGCAGTAGATCACCTGTCCGCCCCTTCTCTGGTACACGGGCTCGGTCATCCAGCTCTGGCCGGGGGTTAGTGGTATTCGGCAATCAGGTTGCCGCTGTCGTCGTATTCGGCGGCCAGGCCCTGTTCGCTGTACAGGTACCAGGTGGTGCCTGAGGCAGTGCGCTTGAACGCTCTGCGGCCGAAGGGGTCGTAGCCGAACTCGGCCCTGGTGAGGCCGTTTTCCTCGATGCGGATGAGTCGTTCGCTGGCATCGTAGGTGTAGGTGCGTTCGATGCCGTTGCTGTACTGTGCCCGGATAAGGTGGCCGTTGGCGTTGTAGGTGTAATTGACGCCGGGCCGTTCGGTGAGCTGGTGGGCGGCGTTGTAGGTCCAGCCGCTGTCGTCGTTGTGGCTGAGGCGGTTGCCGACGCCGTCGTAGGTGTAGGTGTCGGTGCTGTCACCGGTGACGGCTTCGGTGAGCCGGTACAGGGCGTCATAGGTGTAGGTGGTGTCGCCCTTTTGCAGGATGAGGTCGTTGACGTCCCAGGCATAGGTGAGCTGTTGCAGCAGCTGGCTGACGGGGTCGGTGACCTTGAGACCGGTGAGCCGCTGCAGGCCGTCGTACTGGTATTCGATCCGGGTGCCGCCGGGCAGTTGCAGGGCCTGGGGCCGGTTCCAGAGGTACGGGCCGTACAGGACGGTGCCCTCACCTTCGATGCGGATACTGTCCGGCTGGCCGTGGGCGGTCCAGGTGTATTCGGTAACGCGGTTCTCGGCGCTGGTGTAGCGCAGCGGGCGGCCGGCGGGGTCGTAAGCGTATTTCAGGGTCTTGCTGAAGGCACCGTAATGGGTGGTGGCTTCGGTGCGCTGGCCGAGAGTGTTGTAGGTGTAGGTGCCGCTGAGGCCGGGGGCGCTCCAGCCGGTGAGACGACCGGCCTTGTCGTAGTCCCAGGTGTGGGTGATGGCGGGGGCGTCGGCGCCGGGGGCGTAGTAGTCGGCCCGGATGAGCCGGTCGGCGGCATTCCAGGTGTAGACCTTGCGCCCGCCGTCCGGCAGGTGGACGGTGGTGAGGCGACCGTCGGCGTCGTAGTCGTAGCGGCGGATGCGTTCTTCATCGGTGCCGGCAGCGCTGATCTCGCGGATGAGCAGGCCGCGGGCATCGTATTCATAGCGGGTGGTGTGCCCTTCCGGGTCGGTGACTTCGCTGGGCTGGCCGTCGGCCCGCTGGTCGATGCGGGTGAGGCCGCCGAGGGCGTCACGGATTTCAGCGGCGCGGCCGAGGGCATCGGGGGTGTAGGTGGTGGTATGACCGCCGGGGTCGGTCATGGCGGTGAGGTCGCCTTCGGCATTGCGCTGATAGACGGTGCTGCGGCTCTGGCCGTCCCATTCGTCCACACGCTGCCAGAGCTGGTGCCGGGTGTTGTAGCGGTACTGCTGCCGGTAGGTGGGATAGTCCATGCCCTTGAGGAAGTTGGCATCCCAGGTCCAGGTGATGAGGTTGCCGGCCGGGTCGGTCAGGCGCAGGGGCCGGGCGAGGTTGTCCAGATCGATGCGCGTCGTGTTGCCGAGGGCATTGTAAGTGTATTGCCAGACGACGCCTTCAGGGTCGGTAACCTTGATCAGCTGGCCGACGGCGTCCCAGTCATAGCGAGTGGTCTCGCCGAGCGGATTGGTTTCGGTCAGCAGGTTGCCGGCGGCATCCCAGGTCCAGGACCATTCGTGGCCTTCGGGGGTGACTTCGGTCTTGCGGTTGCCGAAGTCATCATAGGTGTAGGTGGTGACGTTGCCGAGCGCATCCACATGACGGATGACGTTGCCCCAGGCATCCTCTTCCACAATTTCGGTGCCGGTGACGATGCCGGGACCGCTGCGGGTGATGCGGGTGACCGGGCCTTCGTAGGTGTACTGGGTGGTGGTGCCGTCCGGCAGGCTGAGTGTGAAACCTGATTTTTAAAGAGCAATACAGGCGTTAGCTATTGCCTGTCGCCGCGATTTGTCCGAAGGAAGCCCAACATTTCGGAGGGCTGACACAGAATATTGAACACCCTCCCGGGTGTAGAGCCTAATTGTTAAAGAGCAACCTTGACATAAGCTTTTACTGATCGCGAAAGGTCTGACACAGAATATTTAACACCCCCCCAACCTCTTCCTTTTCGGGCGAAAAGGTATCTTGACATCAACTCAGAAAATAAAATCCCAATCTTTACCATCATATCTGGCCAATATATATCTACCCACAGGAGGCGACAAATAGACGAACAATGAAGACTCACTCTCAACCTCAAACCCTTCAATAATTGTTTCACCAATAGCATCTTCCAGGTTAGTTCCTTTCACAACATCATACAATTTCCCTCTCATCTCACACAGAATTGAATCAATATCACCATTATTAAAGGAATCTAAGAGGCCATCAACATCTTGCCCCTTAGACTTTATCAACTTAAACACACCTCCAAACAAGTAAACATTCACCACCTCCTCTTCACTATCCAAGTCATTCAGCCTTTCAAAAAAGGTTGTAGGCGAAAAACCTTTATCTTCCCCTAAGAAAAGGGCTAACGAATACAGCAACAACTTCGCCACAAATATCGCTGCCATTATACCCAAAAAATAAACCAACCATACCAACCCAAAAACGTAGGCTCCCCCAGCCAACACACTCCAGAAAAGGGCAGAACAGAAAAAACCAAAAATCTCACTGCGTAATTTAGATTGAGAAAATTCTCTCATAGTTTATCCACACTCACATTTTCCTGAAGCTTTACGTACAACCCCGGTGGGCGCGCCCCCCATAAGCCAGCTGTCCCCGATTGAAACAGTGTGCGCAAACTTTGTGGAACAAACTTTCCAAACAGCCTATGCTTTCTAGTCCAGAAGAAATTATTTGGATTCAACCAAACTTGGTTTAACCTTTTGCTTATTGGAACCAGGTTTAATCCAATATTGATGTTCTTTATTCCGAGCCTACTCGCTATTCTTCTTGAAATAAACATATGATCTAGATTTATCATACCGCCATTCGGAAACCGTCTGTGCCACCTTCTACTAATTGTTTGAAAAGTACGCTTCTCCCTTATTATACTTTTCCATCCGTTGGCCAGAGCATGACGACCTAAAGTCCCCCCACTAAACGCCAAACCTATGCCAATCCCTGCCCACTCCCCTGCACTGTAAGCACCCGAGCATTTGTTAACTACGCCATTGATATTGAGTTGTGATCTGATCCAGTCTGTCACACCAAAGGACAGTGTATCTCCAAAACCAGCAGCTCCATCCACCATCCATTGTGGCAGCGGATCACCCCATGACCACAAACCATAAGGATCATAGTAATTCACCGGATTCTGATACGCATACCCATACACATTCAGCCCGCCGGCAAGGCCGATGGGATCACGCTGCAGGTAGCGGCCCAGTGCCGGGTCGTAGTCGCGCATGTAGTTGTGGTACAGGCCGGTTTCCCGGTCGTGGTACTGGCCGGGGAAGCGCAGCGGGTTGGGTATGGTGGCCGTTTCGCTTGTGAGCCGTCCGAAGGCGCTGTAGTCGGCCTGCCAGACGGTGGCGCCGTTTCTTGCCACCAGCCGCATGGGGGTGCCGAGGTGGTCGTTGATGTAGTAGACCACCTGTCCGCCCCTTCTCTGGTACACGGGGGCGGTCATCCAGCTCAGGCCGGGGGTGTAGTGGTATTCGGCTATCAGGCTGCCGCTGTCATCGTATTCGGCGGCCAAGCCCTGTTCGCTGTAAGGGTACCAGGTGGTGCCTGAGGCGGTGCGCTTGAAGACGCGGCGGCCGAAGGGGTCGTAGCCGAATTCGGCCTTGAGCAGGCCATTTTCCTCGATACGGATGAGTCGTTCGCTGGCGTCGTAGGTGTAGGTGCGCTCGATGCCGTTGCTGTACTGGGCCCGGATGAGGTGGCCGTTGGCGTTGTAGGTGCAATTAACGCCGGGCCGTTCGGTGAGCTGGTGGGCGGCGTTGTAAGTCCAGCCGCTGTCGTCGTTGTGGCTCAGGCGGTTGCCGACGCCATCGTAGGTGTAGGTGTCGGTGCTGTCACCGGTGACGGCTTCGGTGAGCCGGTGCAGGGCGTCGTAGGTGTAGGCGGTGTCGCCCTTCTGCAGGATGAGGTCGTCGGCGTCCCAGGCGTAGGTGAGCTGTTGCAGCAGCTGGCTGGCGGGGTCGGTGACCTTCAGGCCGGTGAGCCGCTGCAGGCCGTCGTACTGGTATTCGATCCGGGTGCCGCCGGGCAGTTGCAGGGCCTGGGGGCGATTCCAGAGGTAGGGACCGTACAGGAGGGTGCCCTCGCCTTCGATGCGGAGGCTGTCCGGCTGGCCGTGGGCGGTCCAGGTGTATTCGGTGACGCGGCTGGGCCGCTCCGCAAGAAAATAAGCCTGATTATTAAAGAGCAGCTATGGCGTTAGCTTTTGCCAGTCGACGTGATTTGCCTGGATGACACCCAATATTTCGGAGGGCTGACACAGAATATTAAGAACCCCGCCCTCCGGAATCTTGAACACTATCGTCACAAGTTACAATTTACAAACGCAAGCTGCTTCAGTGGCCTGCCCCCCGTCTGAAAAAAACGTGGGCCAGAAGCTGACAGAAGTCTTTTCTGATAGCTTGTACACATTCTTGAATAGGCCTCCGATGAAACAAAGCACTCATAAACATATGAAAAAAAGTCTGGCTCCGGATTTTCAAATGGATCACCCAATAGAGAAGAAAATAATGGGTAAATATATCTACATTCACTCACCAGAACCTTATTATAAAATATCTTAAAGCGTCTCAGAAGCAAACCTTCCAGTTCAACTTTAAACCGGCCATCACCACAATCACAAGCAACTCTATCATCAGAAAACCACAATACCCCATCATAGTAAAAAAAAGCAGCATAGCGGCACCAAAACCGAGAAACAAATCCAACCGTCGGCACACCTTTATTCCTCTTTTCATCAATCGAACCACAATAATGCAGCATACCGTCACAAGGGTTCAACCTATAAAGAAGCCCACAGGAATCATAATCAACCATATAAATGCTATTCACAACTACATCTGCCTCCGATAGAGCGTAATCTATATACCCCATAACCACCCGCTGCCAGATGATATGCATTATTCGTTCTTGTTGATGCGTTCTGAATGTCCCTCCAGCGATTTTTATATTTATCACCAATTTCGCTCCATTTTTTAAGCCCCCAACCCTTGAAAGGTTTAAAAGGAATTTTCGACAACAATACCATAGGCCATCTTAAAACGCTCCTGTATTTTAACTTTAACGAGTTACGCCCTTCAAACATAAGCTTCGCAATATCCATATCATGCGCAGGCAACAGTCTATAGCGATAAAGAGACTTTGCCTCAAGAGCATATGCTAGCCTTCCTAAGGGCACATTGACAGCAGATATGGTTTCTCCTATTCGACTTCCAAATACATATGCGCCCGAGCATTTATCAACTCCTCCTGATATATCATGCAAATCTCTTATGTAACTTGATAAACCGAAAGAAACCCCATCCCCAAACCCAGCCACCATATCTACTGTTGACTGATCCGGCGTCCACCCACCAGTAACGTCATAAACAAATCCAAACACCGGATCCATTGAAAATAGTCCAAGTGGATCAGAAAAATTCACCGAATTCTGATACGCATACCCATACACATTCAGCCCGCCGGCCAGGCCGATGGGATCGCGCTGCAGGTAACGGCCCAGTTCCGGGTCGTAGTCGCGCATGGCGTTGTGGTACAGGCCGGTTTCCGGATCGTGGTACTGGCCCGGGAAGCGCAGCGGGTTGGGGATGGTGGCCGTTTCGCCGGTGAGTTGACCGAATGCCCGGTAGTCCGCCTGCCAGACGGTGGCACCGTTTTTCGCCACCATGCGCATGGGCGTGCCAAGGTGGTCGTTGATGCAGTAGATCACCTGTCCGCCCCTTCTCTGGTACACGGGCTCGGTCATCCAGCTCTGGCCGGGGGTTAGTGGTATTCGGCAATCAGGTTGCCGCTGTCGTCGTATTCGGCGGCCAGGCCCTGTTCGCTGTAGAGATACCAGGTAGTGCCTGCTGGAGTACGTTTGAACGTTCTGCGGCCGAAGGGGTCATAGCCGAACTCGGCCCTGAGGAGGCCGTTTTCCTCGATGCGGATGAGTCGTTCGCTGGCGTCGTAGGTGTAGGTGCGCTCGATGCCGTTGCTGTACTGTGCCCGGATGAGGTGGCCGTTGGCGTTGTAGGTGTAATTAACGCCGGGCCGTTCGGTGAGCTGGTGGGCGGCGTTGTAGGTCCAGCCGCTGTCGTCGTTGTGGCTGAGGCGGTTGCCGACGCCGTCGTAGGTGTAGGTGTCGGTGCTGTCACCGGTGACGGCTTCGGTGAGCCGGTGCAGGGCGTCGTAGGTTTAGGCGGTGTCGCCCTTCTGCAGGATGAGGTCGTCGGCGTCCCAGGCGTAGGTGAGCTGTTGCAGCAGCTGGCTGGCGGGGTCGGTGACCTTCAGGCCGGTGAGCCGCTGCAGGCCGTCGTACTAGCATTCGATCCGGGTGCCGCCGGGCAGTTGCAGGGCCTGGGGGCGATTCCAGAGGTAGGGACCGTACAGGAGGGTGCCCTCGCCTTCGATGCGGAGGCTGTCCGGCTGGCCGTGGGCGGTCCAGGTGTATTCGGTGACGCGGCTGGGCCGCTCCGCAAGAAAATAAGCCTGATTATTAAAGAGCAGCTATGGCGTTAGCTTTTGCCAGTCGACGTGAGTTGCCTGGATGACACCCAATATTTCAGAGGATTGACACAGAATGTTGAACATCCTCTTTTATACCTTTGTAAAAGGTGAAATCCACCAAGCAATTAAGTAACCGGCAACCAGCAAAAATATAGATAAAGCAAAATAAAAAAAATCAACACCTATAAGTTCAGGACCAACCATTTTCATACACTTTACACCAGAAACTGTTATCAACCCCCAGACGACATGAAAAACAAAACATACTCTATAGCGCTCTCCACATCCTTTACATTTTATACCTGGCGCATATGTATCACCATCTTTGAACAATCCTTGAATAAATGACTCTAAACTGTATCGATCAAGGTTTTTTTCCACATCTTCTACATTTACTAAAAACACATGCCATTTAAATGCCACTCAGGAGCCTCTGAATAACTTCGCCTTTTGCGCCATTGGCCGCCTTTCAGCAGCCAGGCGGTCACTTTTTGGTCTGTTTTGGCTGAAAGCCAGCCATTTTCTGCCTGTTTTCTGCCCAATCTGCGCCCTGAAGGCGCATTTCGGGCGCAATTGCCCTATGAGGACAACAAAAATCGCCTCGCCATCATCAGATTTGCCAGTGCGGCGAGCGTGGCCAGACGGTTGGTATTCTTCTTCAGGCCACGATAGCGGGTCTTGCGGTATCCAAATACGCACTTGATCCAGAAAAACACATGCTCGACCCTGGCACGTACGCTGCTGATGATTTTCTGGGCTTCTTTCGAGTCGCCTGTCATTTTCCGCTGCCGGCCCGGTCCCGCCGAGATATGCCAGTCAACCTTCCGGTCCTTGTGGGCGTCACGCTTCTGGATCCCACGGTAACCGGCGTCCGCCCAGACGCGCTTCTCTTCGCCATGCAGCAGCTTGTCCGCCACATTCAGGTCATGCTCGTAGGCTGGCGTCGTTTCTACGGTATGAACGATACCGGCCACATCATCCACACCCACGTGCATCTTCATCCCGAAGTGCCACTGGTTTCCTTTTCTGGTCTGGTGCATCTCTTCGTCACGCTTGCCTGACGCGTTTTTGGTCGAGTAAGGCGCCTCAATGATCGTGGCATCCATGATGGTTCCGCTGCGCAGGATCAGCCCTCTCTGTGCCAGAACGCCGTTTACTGTTTCCAGAATCTTCTGCCCCAGATTGCACTTTTCCAGCTGATGCCGGAAGTTGAGAATCGTCGTCTCATCCGGAATGGGGCCGTCCAGCCGCAGCCCTGCAAAGCGGCGCATGGATTCGACTTCGTACAGGTGATCCTCCATGGCCGGGTCACTCAGGTTCCAGAACAGTTGCATCATGTGAATCCGGAGCATGACCGATACCGGATACGGCTTGCAACCAATACGATGCTTCCGGTAACACCGGGCAACCTGTTTCTCCAGCTCCGCCCACGGAATCAGTGCCTCCATCTGTTCCAGAAACTTTTCCCGGCGGATCTTGCGCTTCTTGTGCTGATACTCAAGTTCCGCGAAGGTGGGCTGATAGTCCATGGGCTGCTCCTGGGCGTTGCTGGTATCTGATGGCGTATTATTCCAGACTCGGGGAGTTTTTCAGAGGTTCCTTTCATATTTCCCATACCTTCTTCAAAAATAGAAACAATCAAAACTTCGTGCATATTCATATATTCACCCAAAAAATTCAGGACCACTGAATATTGCACACATTCTTAGACCTTAGTAAAAGGCGTCACCAACCACGCCAAGAGATATCCAAGAAATAAAATACCACCTATGACAAATATAAATAACCATAGGAATTCACCTTCAAGCTTTACACCACTATCACGTATAAATCGAAGCCCCAATATAGCGAACCCGAACCACACCACATGAAACAAAATCACCACTCTATATCGCGTCCCACAATATCTGCACCTAATGCCCGGCGCGTATGTATCTCCCTCGTGAAAAAAACCTCTCATCAAGGATTCTTTTGACAACCTGCCAAGACGTTTACCACACCTTTCACATTTATCATATGTCATATTAGTTTCTGCCATGTATAGCATTATTGGTAAAATAGGATGCGGTTACTGAAACGAGAGAACCTATCGCACCTGCTCCTATAGCCTGGGTCATGTGTAATGCCGGAAGTGCGCTGCCCTTATTTCGAGGAGATGCCAGACCAGAAAAAATTTTTATTGCACCCGCTCGACCAACCAATCCTCCTGCATAGGCAGCTCCCAACCCTACAATAAAGTCGAAACCAAAGATATAAGGATCAAACTGATCACGACTACTAAACAGCTGATTTCCCAATGTCCCAGCGAAAGAAAAGCCTCCATTGATAAGAAGCGTGGTACTTGCTGGCAGAGCAGTAGCAATTGCGCCTGCTACTGCACCACTCGCTGCAGCAATGCCCGATGTAATGCCACCGACCACCCCGCCTACAACACCCCCAACAACCGACCAAACCAGCCGACCATCCGGATCATAGTAATTCACCGGATTCTGATATGCATACCCATACACATTCAGCCCGCCGGCCAGGCCGATGGGATCGCGCTGCAGGTAACGGCCCAGTTCCGGGTCGTAGTCGCGCATGGTGTTGTGGTACAGGCCGGTTTCCGGGTCGTGGTACTGGCCCGGAAAGCGCAGCGGGTTGGGGATGGTGGCCGTTTCGCCGGTGAGTTGACCGAATGCCCGGTAGTCCGCCTGCCAGACGGTGGCACCGTTTTTCGCCACCATGCGCATGGGTGTGCCAAGGTGATCGTTGATGTAGTAGACCAGCTGTCCGGCACTATCTCAGACCAGAAGCCCATGCCCCCAATGGGGGATCAACCCCATCAGATCCCCGCACTCGGTGGGTTTGCCTATTGAAATCCCGGCGCAAGGGCCGCATAGTAGGCGTTTGTATGGTCCCCACTCAGGATGTGCGTGATGAAACGATCGATTTTGAGCCTTTTTGCAAGCAGCTTTATTCTTGTATCCTCACATAGTTATGGACTGGATCTGAGCGATGCCTATGCCAAGGCACGCGATTTTGACTCGGAGCTGGCAGCGGCCACGGCCCAGCGTGACGCGCAGATCGAAGGGGTGGCCCTGAGCAAGTCGGCTCTGTTGCCCTCCATTTCTGCCGGTGGCTCTTATGCCCTGCACGATCTGACCCGCAAGGTCAGCCCGGATGATACCTATACCGCCAAGGGCCTGAGCCTGACGCTGAGTCAGAAACTTTATGACAAGGCGGTCCGGGAGCAGTACGCCGGTGCTCAGGCACAGGCGGAGCAGGCCGAAGCGGCGCTGCGTGCCAGCCGGCAGGATCTCATCGTCCGCACGGCCCGGGCCTATTTTGATGTGCTGCGCGCCTGGGAGGCGCTGAAGTCGGCCCAGAGCACGGAGAAAGCCTTCGAGCAGGCCTACAGGCAGGCGCGCGAGCGTTATGACGTGGGCCTGATTGCCATCACCGAGGTGCACGAGTCCAAGGCCGTGTACGACTCCGGCGTGGTGGCGCGCATCAACGCACGCGGGCAACTGGATGTGGCGCTGGAAAATCTGGCGCGGATCATCGGTGAATACACCACCGAGGTGAACGCCCTCAGCGAGGATTTCTCTGCCAAGGCTCTGCTGCCTGCAGACGTGGAAGGCTGGGAAGACAAGGCGCTGAAAACCAATCCTCAGGTGATTGCTGCCCGGTGGGCCGTGGATGCGGCGGAAAAACAGCTGGCTGCGAGCCAGGCGGGCCGCCTGCCGGTGGTCTCCGTGGAAGCCGGTTACAGCTGGAGCGACCTGGACGGCTTTTATCCTTCCGATGAAACCACACGCGACGCGTCACTGACACTGAAAGTGGGTGTGCCGCTCTATACCGGCGGTGCCATCTCCGCGGGTGTGCGTCAGGCTCAGGCGCTGCTGCGTCAGGCCCGTTTCAGCCTGGATACGGCACAGCGCAATACCCGTGTTCAGCTCCGCCGCCTGTACTCTGTCCTCACCACCAACGTGCAGGCCATTGAGGCGCGGCATCAGGAAATCGTCTCCAACGAAAGTGCGCTCAAGGCGACCCGTGCAGGGTATGACGTGGGCACACGCAACATCGTCGAAGTGCTGGATGCGGAACGCAAGTACTATGATTCACTGGTCAACTACGCCAGCGCGCGTTATGACTTCGTGGTCAACCTGCTGACCTTCAAGCAGGCTGCCGGCACCCTGAGTCAGGCGGATGTGGACGAGCTGAACCAGTGGCTCACCCGGCCCGTCAACACGGTGGCAGCCAACTAACTAGCACTCCATCAGGCGCGCGAGGCCGTCGAGCTGACGGTCGAGCGCGCCGCGATTGGCCGCGAGCACGGCCTGCCCCGCTTCCACCTGTTTTTCCCGCAGCACTCGGTCTTCCAGAAGCCTGCGGATGGCATCCGCCAGGGCTTCATCATCCTGAACGGTGACCAGTGCCCCGGCCTCTTTCAACGCATCACAGATCACCTGAAAGTTGAATACATGCGGCCCCATGATGACCGGCACGCCCATGGCGAGCGGCTCAAGCGGGTTATGCCCGCCGGTGGGCACCAGGCTTCCCCCACAAACGCCACATCCGCTGCGCCAAACAGGCCCAGCAGCTCCCCCATGGTATCCCCCAGATAGACCTGGACTGACGCCGTTACGGCCTCGTCATGGCTGCGTCTGGCACAGGCAAGCCCCTCGGACTGGACCAGCGCAGCGACGCCATCAAAGCGTTCGGGGTGGCGCGGTACCAGCACCAGCAACAGATCCGGGTGCTGGGCCAGGAGGCGGCGGTGTGCCGCCAGTACGGGACGGTCTTCCCCGTCATGGGTGGAGGCGGCGATCCATACCGGGCGTTGCCATTGCTGGCGCAGCGCCCGGCCCAGCGCGGCCTTTTCCGGGTCAATATGCAGGTCAAACTTGAGGCTGCCCGTTACCTGAACACGGTCGGGCGACGCGCCCAGACTGATGAAACGGCGAGCATCCGGCTCGAACTGTGCGGCAATCAGACTCAGCCTGCGGAGCATGGGGCGTGTCAGGCCGCTGATCCGGGCATAACCCCGGGCCGAACGCTCTGACAGCCGGGCGTTGGCCAGCATGACGGGAAGGCGACGCCGTGCGCAGGCCGCCACCAGGTTGGGCCAGAGCTCCGTTTCCATGACCACCAGCACCCGGGGCTGCCAGCGCCGGAGAAAGCGCGCCATCATCCCCGGCAGATCAAACGGCAGGTATACATGGTAAACGGTATCACCAAAGGTAGCGCGGACCCGTTCGCTGCCGGTCGGGGTGGTCGTGGTGACGAGCACCGGCACGTCCGGCCAGCGGGCGCGGGCGGCACGGATCAGGGGCACCGCGGCCAGGGATTCGCCCACGGAAACACAATGAAACCAGATGACACCGGTCGCCGGCGCACGACGCGGGGTCAGTGACAATCTCTCGCCCCAGCGCTGCCGATAGGCAGGCGCTTTCCGGCTGCGCCAGAGCATGCGCAGCAGGGCAAAGGGCAGGATGAAGTAAAACAGCAGGGTGTAGATCACTCGCACGGGCGGCCTCCGGGTTCAGAGGCGGCCTAGTGTATCACAGGCGCACGATCCGGCATCAGTTGAGCCGGACCTGGTGCGTACTGATCTCATCTCCCTTGCCATTGCCATGCAGTTGCACGTTCCGGAGACGCAGACTGCCGGATGGTTCCGATGTGACCGTTTCATCCTCGACCAGCCACTGACCGATCCTGATGCCGAATTTCCTGTTGCGATCAGCCTTGACGTCAGTCAGTTCGCCCTGTATCTGCCCTGGCCCCTGCTCCGTGAGCTGAATACCATCATCTCCACCCTCCTCTACCCTGATCTGCCTGAGCTGAACCTCCAGGTCGCCCGCACCGGACTCATCGAGCTTGATCGCCTCACCCCGCGTGCGCCGGGCTTGCAATGACGTTATCATCACCCTGGCATCACCATCGCCGGCCTCGTCAAAATCCAGCCCTTCATCCTGATTGCCGTTCAGTCCGGTATCGCTCAGTTCAACAATCAGGTTCCCTTCATCCGCTTCATCAATATCAAAGCCATCATCCAGATCAGCATCATTGTAAAAGCCATTGTCATTGAGAACGACATGCTGACCGGACACCTGCACATCTCCGGGCCCGGCTTCATCCAGCTCGATGCCATCTCCTCCGTTGTTCTCAACGCGCACCCGCCTGAACTCTGCGCGGATGCCGCCCTCCCCGCGTTCGTCCACGCGCACGCCGTCGAAGTCCAGCGCCCCTGTACCCGCACCCCGGATCAGCACATCTTCGAGTACCAGATGGATGCCGGCTGCAGACCCTTTCTGGCCGTCATCGAATGCGTCGGCATTGTCATCCACATGCAGGCCGTACAGCGCCGCCCGGTCCACGGTAACGTGTTCAAGCGAAACCCGAACTTCTCCGGTCGCTGTTTCCGGCACGGTCACGACAATCCCGCGCGTGGCGCTGTTGACCACCGCAAGATTGCGCAGCGTGACGGATGCCGCAGTTCTGAAGAGGAGCGTTGCATCCTCCGTCACGGCAGACCCGTCTGTATTCATGGTGAAGGTGCCGGCATGCGCGGCGTCCAGCAGCGCGCCATTGCCCTCAATCGTGAGCGGCTGGCTCCCGGCATAAACCAGTGGCTGGTGTACCGGAATATTCACACCCTCGGCCAGCACCACGGATACGGGGGACGAGGCCCCGGCGGCATCCCGCAATGCCTGGCGCAGCGACTCTTCCGAGGCAACCGGTTGCCCGGCGAACGCCTGCCCTCCTGCCAGCAAAACCCATCCCAAGACCAGCGAGCGATCAAATCCCATATCCATTTCCTCATGCATTTTCACTCGTACCGAAACCCTCTCCGGCACACGGCCCGACACTTTAACCCGGGTTTGTGACAACCGGGTTTCACGGGGATTCGGGCATTGTCGGAGTCTGACTTGGGCTGCCCTTCTCTGACCGCTATAATGGCCGCCAGATCAGACAGAGGGTAGTCCATGAAACCGGAAATCCGGGTCGATATCGCAATTCTCGGGGGCGGCATTGCCGGCCTGTGGCTTCTCAACCGGCTGCGGCGTGCCGGCTATTCGGCGTTGCTGTTCGAGAAACGCTATCTTGGCGGTGAGCAGACGGTCAAATCCCAGGGCATCATCCATGGCGGTACCAAGTATGCCCTCAATGGCGTGCTCACCCAGGCGGCCAATGCCATTGCCGACATGCCCCAGCGCTGGAAGGACTGCCTGGAGCGCCACGGGGAGGTGGATCTCGGTACCGCGCGCGTGCTCAGTACCCATCACTACATGTGGTCACGGGGCCGTCTCGCCTCGCGGATGACCACCTTCTTTGCCAGCAAGGCGCTGCGGGGGCGGGTGGATGCCCTCAAGCCCGAAGCACGCCCCAAGGTGTTCCAGCACCCGGACTTTCACGGCGCGGTCTATGCCCTCAATGAAATTGTGCTGGATGTGCCGACAGTGCTCAATGCACTGGCCCTGCCCTATCAGGGCACCTTCATTCAGGCCGACCTGGGCGAACCCGGCTCACTGACCCGGGATGGGGACGGCTTCGTGCTGAAGCCGCGTCCGGATGTGGCCATTCATGCCCGGCGCGTCATCACGACCGCAGGCGAAGGCACCGAGGATCTGCTGGCCCGTCACGGGCTTTCGGGACCGGCCATGCAGCGCCGGCCGCTGCACATGGTCATGGTCAGCCATCGCTATCCGCATCCGGTGTACGCACACTGCATCGGCGCTGGCAGCAAGCCGCTGGTGACCATCACCACGCACGCCCTGCCGGATGGCCGCAAGGTCTGGTATCTGGGCGGGCAACTGGCCGAAGATGGCGTTCAGGACACGCCGGAAGCACTCATTGGCAAGGCACAGGCGCTGCTGCGCGAAGTGCTCCCCTGGGTCGATCTGGGCGAGGCGGACTGGGCCACGCTGCGCGTCAACCGTGCCGAGCCGAAGCAGAGCAACCTGACACGTCCGGACAGCGCCTTTGTGGCCAGCGAGGGTCCGCTGATGGTGTGCTGGCCCACCAAGCTGGCACTGAGCCCCAATCTGGCGGACCGGGTTATTCAGCAACTGCATGCGGACGACATTTTCCCCGCCGTGCCGCAACCGGATCTGCATCTGCTCAGGCTGCCCGAGCCGCCGCTGGCGCCGACTCCCTGGGAGGAGGCCTTCACATGAGCGCCTTGCCTCTCCGGCCGCTGGGGGATACGGGCCTGAACGTCAGCCCGGTCGGTCTGGGTACCGTCAAGATCGGGCGGGATCAGGGCGTCAAGTATCCCACCGGATTCCGCATCCCCGACGACCAGGCCGTGCGCGAGCTGCTGGCACTGGCGGCGGACCTGGGCATCAACGTGGTGGATACGGCGCCGGCTTATGGTCGCAGCGAGGAACGTCTGGGCCAGTTGCTCACCCACCGGGAGCGCTGGATTATCGTGACCAAGGTGGGCGAGGAATTCGAGAACGGCCAGTCGCGCTTTGATTTCACGCCCGAGCATGTGCGCTTCAGTGTCGAGCGCAGTCTCGGACGCCTGCGGACCGACTGGCTGGACATGGTACTCATTCATTCGGATGGTCAGGATCTGGATGCCCTGAACCGCTGGGGCACGCTGGACTGCCTGCTGGAGCTGAAGGCCAGGGGCCTGATCCGTGCCGTGGGTGCTTCCACCAAGACAGTGGCGGGCGGTCTGGCGACGCTGGAGAAGGGCGATGTGGCCATGGTCACCCGTCATCCCGGCTACGATGACGAAACCCCGGTTCTGGATTATGCCGCCTCACACCACAAGGGCATTCTGGTGAAGAAGGCGCTGGCCAGCGGTCACCTGATCCTCCGCGATGATCCGGACCCGGTGCAGACGGCGCTGGATCACGCCTTCGCCCACCCGGCAACGGGCTGCGTGATCCTGGGCACCATCAATCCGGCGCACCTGAGGGAGAATGTGGAGAAGGCCGGACGCGCACTGGCACGCGCCGGCCACGCGGATCAGCCCTGAGACAGGAGGCTGCGCAGGTCGATGATGGCCGCATTGGCCCGTGAAATGTAGCTGGCCATGGTCAGGGAGTGATTGGCCAGCACACCAAAGCCGCTGCCGTTGAGAATCATGGGGCTCCACACGGTGTCCTGCGTGGACTCCAGCTCGACGATGATCTGGCGCAGGCTGATCTGGGCGTTCTTGTCCTTCAGCACTTCGGCAAAGTCAATTTCGATGGCCTTCAGAATGTGAATCAACGCCCAGGCCGTACCACGCGCCTCGTAGAACACGTCATCAACCTTGAGCCAGGGTGTGCGCACTTCCTGGACACTCAGCCCGGGCGTGGACTGCTGCGCGGCCTTGTCTCCGGCCAGATCCAGGTTGTACTGTATCTTGCCCGCGCTCTCGCTCAGACGATTGGACAGGCTGCCCAGGCGTGTCTCCACATCGGCAAGCCAGTTGCGCAGGTTGTCCGCCCGCGCATAGAACTGGGCGTCCGGCTTTGTAGGGTCAGCGAGACGGCGCAGGTAACGGCGCAGGGCCTTGATGCCGGCCTTGTATTCACCTTCGGTAGAGGGAATCATCCAGGAATCGCTGTCAAAGTGGAACTGCGGCTCGGCGATGATCAGATCCGGGTCCTCGGCAGACTGGCTCTGTGAGCGGCTGATATCCTTGCGCAGGGCCCGGCTGAGATCCCGGATCTGGACCAGCACGCCGAACTCCCAGTTGGGCATGTTATCCAGCCAGAGTCCGGGCGGAAAGACGTCGTTGGAGAGATAGCCGCCCGGTTTGCTGAGCAGGGTATCCGCCAGATGAATCAGGGTTGCCGTGGTGGTCACGCCCACTGCCGGCTGCACCCCTTGTGCCCGGGCTTCCTGCTCGGCCACGGCCCGGACATCGAACAGATCAGGCTCCAGGCTCCAGTACATGCCCACCGCGGCCGCCGCCAGCAGATAGACTCCCAGGATTCCGGCCACTAGGCGGGCGGTTCTGCCTCCGCCGAGGTAGTCCTGCAGGTCATCCCAGCGGTCGCTTATAAACGTCTTGATCTGGTTCCACATCGTCAAATTTCCTTGCGTCGGTCAGGCAAAATGCACAGGCGTGGCCTGAGGTCTGGCGAGATAATAGCCCATCACCCCGTCCACACCCAAATCCCGCCAGGCGTCGACCTGGCTCTGGCTTTCCACCAGGGTGGCAATGACTCTGGCATCCTGGCTGTGTGCCGCCATGATCAGGGATTCAAGATAAAAGCGGTGGTCCTGACCCGATGACATGCGGTGACAGAGTGCGCCATCCAGGCGCAACCAGTCCGGCCGCCAGCGCTGAATGTAGCCAAAGGGCTGACCGGCACCCCCGAAGCGGTTGATGGCCAGCGCATACCCAAGACGCGACCGTTCCCGGGCCAGGGCATCAACGGTCGCCCAGGCATGGAGAACGGCGGGCTCCGGCACATCCAGAATCAGGCGCCGTCCCACACCGGGGTAATCCGTCAGCAGCCGCCGCAGCCAATCCATGAAATCCGACTCGCGCAGCGTATCCACCGCCAGCGGCACGCCCACCGTCAGCCCGGCGTCCGAGTTCAGCACCTCAACCACCTTGCGCAGGACATGCCGGTCGAGCCGGGCCACGAGTCCGAACCGGCTGGCAAGCGGCAGAAAACGCGCGGCGGGCAGCTCGTCGTCCTCGATCTGCAGGCGCGTGACCACCTGCTGGTAGAGCACCTCGCGCCCCATTGTACTCAGTACCGGCTGGTACAGGATATCAATCTGTTCTTTGGCCAGCGCCTGTTCAATCTCCGCCCGCCAGTCCGTGGCACTTACCACCTGTTCGCCATGGCCCTCCGGCTCACCGGTTGCCCAATCCTGCCCCACCTCATCGCTCAGCGCCTGCTCCAGCGCCGCATCGGCTGCGGCCATGGCCTGAACCACCATCAGGCCGGGCCCGACCTCCACCTTGGCTGCAGCCAGACGTTCGACCGTGCGCCCCTGAAACGCGGGGCACAGTCTCAGCCGTGGCAGCAGGTCCGACAGCACCTGTGACGGGATGTCCGAGGCCGGTACATCGGTCAGGAACAGGGCGAATTCCGCTGCCTTCAGCCGCCCCGCGAAGGCGCCGTCCAGCGGTGCCAGCACGTCCCGGATCACCTCGCCCATCTGGGACAACAGAATATCCCCCTGTGCGTGCCCCTCTTCACGATTGAAGCGGGCGAAATCGTCGTAACGCAGCAACACCAGGGTTCCCGGCCGTCCCTCGTCCAGACTTTCCAGTGCAATCCGAAGCTGGGCCAGGAAGGCGCGCCGGTTGGGCAGACGGGTCACGCCGTCCTGCATGACCTGAGTGCGCAGTTGTTCGATACTGGCCAGTTGTTCGCGGAAAATCACCGCCAGACGCTCGCTCATGCGCGCCAGGGCGTCCCGGACGCGAATCAGTTCGCGAAACCGCGGGTTCGGCCACACCACATCCAGTTCACCATCCGCAAGCCGGCCCGCCACTTCCTCCATGCGCCCGAGCGGCGCAAGCAACCGGGCGATCAGCACGCCGAGCACCGCAAGCACCAGCAATGCGACCACCGCAAACCAGCCCGCAAAGCTCACCAGCGTGCGCCACATTTCCATGTAGGCGTCTTCAAGGCTGGCCCGGACACGCACCGTACCCAGCCTGCGCCAGCCGGACACCACATCCGCCCGGCCTTCCGGTGCCTCAAGGGGCAACCAGGCGCGGAACCAGTCCGGTACGGTACGGTCAGGGCGGGCATGCCGCTCAACGACGGTCGTCCCCTGCACGTCTTCAATCACAATGTCTGCGTAGGTGCCGCTGTCAAACATGGCGTCCGCCATGGAGCCGGCCAGCACCCAGTCCACCCGGGGAGCGGACGACAATGCAAATCCGAGGGCCGTTGCGGCATCCTGAGCCACACTGCTCAGTTGCGCCTGGAGATGTGTACGCTTGATCCAGGCATTGACGCCGATGCTGCCTGCCAGCAGCAGGATCAGCCCCGCCATGCCTGCCCACGCCATGACACGCCGGAAGGAGGGGGCATCCGAATCAGAAACTGATGCCATGTTCTGTGCCTTGTCTTGTTATTGTCGGGCTTTCCGGGAACAGGTTAACATGCCTACAATCTGTTACAAAACAGCATCCTGAACGCTCTGCCATGTGAACCTTCTCTTCCCTATACTGCATTAAAGCTAACACACTCTGACGCACTGTCTATACTCAGGTGGAATTAAAACTGTACACACACCCGATACCTCAGCCATGACCAGTCCAGACCAGCGGGAACAACTGAAGAAGCACTTTGCGCGCCGGGTGACCAACCAGGCACGTCTGCTGATCGACCGCTGGAACCGCATACAGGCCAATCCTCCGGCTCACCACGGGTGGGTGGACGAACTCTATGACGAGGCGGAAAAGCTCGGCCGTTACGCGGCCCGCTTCGACATGCACGAACACATTGCAGCCGCCAACCAGTTGCTGTCCGTCCTCAAGAAGATGCGTCTGGAACAGGCGGTCAACCTGCAGAACGTGAAGGGCACGCTGGCCAGCCAGTTTGACCGGCTTCAGGACATCACGCGCCGGCGCTCGGATGATGCATCCGACACCAAGCCTCGCATCCTGCTCAAGGACCCGGTACTGGTAGCCCTCTCGGACCCCATTGACACGCACAAGGTCGTCAATCAGCTGTCCATCTTCGGGTTTCGTGGTGTCAGTGTGAACAGTGCCCGGGACCTTATTGAACAGGCCCGCGCCCATTCACCGCAGACCATGGTCATCGACGTCCATTTCGGTGGTCCCGAGAACGGTCTGCGCTGTGCACTGGAAATACAGCAGGCGGCCAGCCATCCCATTCCGGTGATCTTCATCAGCACGGAACCGGCCCCCCTTTCCGTCCGGCTTTCCGCCACGCGCAGCGGTGGCGAGGAGTTTCTGGAAGGCAGGGTGGACCCGACCGTTGTGGTGGAGAAGGTCGAGCAGTTTACCCGGCACAACCTGCAGACCCCCTACCGCGTGCTGGTCGTGGACGATTCCCGGGCACAGGCCACCTATGCGGAAACCGTGCTGCGCAAGGCGGGCATGATCCCGCGTGTTGTCACCGAACCCATGGATGTGCTCACCGCCCTGTACGAGTTCAACCCGGAAATCATCATCATGGACATGTACATGCCGGGCTGCAACGGTACCGAACTGGCCAAGGTCATCCGCCAGGACGACCGCTATGTTTCGGTGCCCATCATTTATCTGTCCGCGGAAGACGACGTCAACAAGCAGTTGCATGCCATGTCCCTGGGCGGTGACGACTTTCTGGTCAAGCCCATCAATCCGCGCCAGCTGCTGGCCACCATCCACAACCGGGGCCGGCGCGCCCGTGCGCTCAAGGCCCAGATGGTCCGCGACAGCCTGACCGGTCTGTTCAATCACACCCATACGCTCAATCTGCTGGAAGATGCCCTCACCCGCGCACGCACGACGGGCCGCCCGGTCAGCTTCGTGATGATCGACATCGACCACTTCAAGTCGGTCAACGACACCTGGGGCCACCCGGTCGGCGACCGCATCCTCAAAAGCCTCGCTCTGTTTCTCAAGCAACGGCTGCGCAAGAGTGACAGCATCGGGCGCTATGGCGGTGAGGAATTTGCCATCATTCTGCCGGACACCCGGCTGGCCGACGCCCGCGCCCTGATCGACGACATCCGGCAGCGCTTCCATGCCATCCGTCATCCCACGGACCGGAACGAAATCTCGGTCAGTTTCAGTGCCGGAATCGCGGCCACCCAGGACGGCACGGTCAAGATGCTCACGGATCAGGCCGACAAGGCACTCTACGAAGCCAAGCACCGCGGGCGCAATCAGGTCTGCTGCGCACCGCCTGCAGTCTGACCCTTCACCCAACCACCATTCCTTCGCCCCGTTTTTCCCGGGCAAGCTGCTCTGCCTGCCCCGCCACTGCGACCAAAGTCCGATGCATTGTGTCGCGAACGTGCTGTTAGCAACAAATAGAACTGTCCGGTTTTGTAGCACATAAACTGTCCGCTTTGGGTCCACTGATGATCAGACTTGGCAGCGGACGTTGGCCGGTGCCTGATCAATAGGTTCGAGGGGGTCGAAGGGCAGGCCTTCTGGGGTGTAACTGGCCAGTCTTCTGGGGCCGTGGAAGATCGCCAGGGAGCGATCAGGATAACGGTGTACCCGAACCTTGGCCTTGACGTAATGGCGCCGATAGCGGTCGGCAGGGATCTGCAGCTTGAGTCCCTCGAACGAGACGCAGTTGTCCTTGTTCACGGTGCGTTCGTACTGCTCACACAGGATGTCGTCCAGTCCAGGGCCGATGAAAGGCACGAAGGCGCTGCCCTCGACGGCGGGTTTGACGCAGAACTCCCGGTTGAAGGCCGGCAGGTAGTGCTCCCGAAGGTAGCGGTTGGCCGCCGCCATGGTGGTAATGCCCTGGGCTGCAAGTTCCTTGGGCAGGCGTCCCTGATGGGTGGCGAACTGGCGCTCACAGCGGCCCCGGGCCTCGGGGGAATAGGCGGGGATCATCTCGACCCCGAGCTGGGCCATGGCCCTGCCGAACTGGGTGAGGTTGGACTTGTCGACCTTGCCGCCGGCCTTGGGGGTGTGCCAGTAGTGACTGCCCCGGTCGGTATAGAGGCTCGAGGGAAGGCCGTGATCGGTGATGACCTCTCGCATGGCCTGGAAGCTCGAAGCCGTGCCTTCCTCCTCGACGAAGAACATGGAGTAGTGCTCAGAGGTGGCGTCATCGAAGGTGATGATCAGATCCCAGTGGTGGCCGGGAACCCATTCGTGGGTGGAGCCATCCTGGTGGAGCATCATGCCGACCATGGGCGCCCGCTCGCGGCGTCGACGATGCTTACCCCGAGCCGGTGCCTTCTTGACCAGGCCTGCCTTCTGCAAGGTGTTCCGTACCCAGGTATAGCTGCGTGTGCCGCCGTGACGGTCGCGGTAGAAGCTGTAGAAGTGTTTGATGTTCCAGCCGTCGTAGCGCTCCTTGTAGAGCGCCTCGAGGCGTAGAACCTCATCCACCGGGGCCTTGCGGTGGGAAACCTGACTCAGGCGCTTGTCGATCAGGCCGTCGAGGCCCTCCTCCTCGTAGCGGTCGATATAGCGCCGGAAGGTCCGCTCACAGACCCCCAGCAGCCGCGCCGCCTCTTCCTGGGTCAGCCGTTTCTCGGTCCATCCCGTATAGGCTTCTTCGAATCGCATTTTCCGGATCTCCTGTAGCAGTTCTGTCCGTCTCATGGCTCACCTCCTTGGTGATCATGAAACCGGACAAATCACGTGCTACAAGTCCGGACAGTTTATTTGCTCCCAACATTGTGTCGCGAACGTGCTTGAAAGCGTCATAAAAAACAGACAAACTCGTGCAAATTCATCCCATTTTCATCATGAGGACAGCGTCATGGCCACCCTGCTTGTTCTGCATGGCCCCAATCTGAACCTGCTGGGCACCCGCGAGCCGGACAAATACGGCACGGAGACTCTGGAGAGCATCAACCAACGTCTGATTGAACGGGCACGCGCTGCCGGGCATCATCTGCTCACCATGCAGAGCAACGCGGAACATGAGCTGATCGAGCGCATTCACGATGCGCGCAACGAGCAAGTGGATTTCATCATCATCAATCCGGCCGCGTTCACGCACACCAGCGTGGCCCTGCGGGATGCACTGCTTGCCGTGCAGATCCCGTTCATCGAAGTGCATCTGTCCAACATTCATGCCCGGGAAGCCTTCCGCCACCATTCATGGTTTTCGGACATCGCGGTCGGCGTCATCTGCGGGCTCGGCGCACAGGGATACGAGCTGGCGCTGGAGGCAGCCCTCCGCCGCCTGGCGAACTGATTCACAGACCAAGAGAGCGTTTCAATGGATATCCGCAAAGTCAAGAAACTGATCGAGCTGATCGAAGGCTCCGACATTTCCGAAATCGAGATTCGCGAGGGCGATGACAGTGTCCGCATCACGCGCGGCGGGGTGGCACCCATGGCCCCCATGGTGCCGGTCGCCATGCCCCAGCCAGCGGCTGCACAGGCTGCCGGGGAAGCGGCTCAGGCGCCCGCCCCGGTCGAGCCGGAGGGCCACATTGTCCGCTCGCCCATGGTCGGCACCTTCTACCGGGCGCCCTCACCCGACGCCAACCCCTTTGTGGAAGTCGGCCAGAGCGTCAAGCCCGGTGATGTGCTCTGCATCATCGAGGCGATGAAGATGATGAACCAGATCGAGGCCGACAAGGCCGGCACCATCACCCAGATTCTGGTGGAAAACGGCCAGCCGGTGGAGTTTGACCAGCCGCTGTTTGTCATCAGCTGACACACGAGGCCAGACATGCTGGAAAAAGTACTGATCGCCAACCGTGGCGAGATCGCGCTGCGCATTCTGCGCGCCTGCAAGGCACTGGGCATCAGGACAGTGGCCGTCTATTCCCAGGCAGACCGGGACCTCATGCATGTGCGCATGGCGGATGAAGCGGTCTGCATTGGCCCGGCTTCCGCCACGGAAAGTTACCTCAACATCCCGGCCATCATCAGCGCGGCGGAAGTGACCGATGCCTCTGCCATCCACCCCGGTTACGGGTTTCTGGCCGAAAACGCGGACTTTGCCGAGCAGGTGGAGCGCAGCGGCTTCCGCTTCATCGGGCCCAGCCCGCAGGTCATCCGTCTCATGGGCAACAAGGTTTCCGCCATTGAGGCCATGAAGAAAGCCGGTGTCCCGACTGTCCCCGGTTCCGATGGCCCGGTGACCAATGATGCCCGCAAGACGCTGGAAACCGCACGGCGGATCGGCTATCCGGTCATCATCAAGGCCGCATCCGGCGGCGGTGGCCGCGGCATGCAGGTGGTGCACACGGAGGCCGCGCTGCTCAACGCCATCAAGGTTACCCAGAGCGAAGCGAAGGCTGCATTCGGTGACCCCACGGTCTATCTGGAAAAGTTTCTGGAGCGCCCGCGCCACATCGAGGTACAGGTGCTGGCCGATGACTACGGCAACGTGATCCACCTTGGTGACCGCGACTGCTCGCTGCAGCGCCGCCATCAGAAAGTACTGGAAGAGGCCCCGGCCGCCGGCGTGGATCCGGAAGCGCGGGAGCGGGTGCTTGCCGCCTGCGTCAAGGCCTGCCAGGAAATCGGCTATTCCGGTGCCGGCACCTTCGAGTTCCTGTATCAGGACGGGCAGTTCTACTTCATCGAGATGAATACACGGGTGCAGGTGGAACATCCGGTTTCGGAAATGATCTCCGGCGTGGATATAGTCAAGGAACAGTTGCGCATTGCCTCGGGCGAAAAACTGGCCTGGCGGCAGGAGGACATCGTTTTCCGCGGACATGCCGTGGAGTGCCGGATCAACGCCGAGCACCCCACCAAGTTCACGCCTCATCCGGGTACCGTGACCCATTACCACCCGCCCGGCGGCTTCGGTGTCCGGGTAGACTCCCATCTTTACAGTGGCTACACTGTCCCGCCTTACTATGATTCGCTGATTGCCAAGGTAGTCTGCTGGGGCGAAGACCGGCGCTCCGCCTTCCGGCGCATGAAAGTGGCGCTGGACGAGCTGCTGGTGGAAGGCATCACGACCAACATTGCCCTGCACCGCAGACTGGTACGCGACGGCAACGTGAAAAATGTGGATTACACCATCCACTACCTCGAAAAACTGATCAAGGATCTGGAAAAACTTTGAGCTGGCTGCAGGTTACCGTCGAGACCACCCGCGATGGCGCGGAAACCGTCATGGAAACGCTGGAAGCACTGGATGCCCTGTCCGTCACCTTTGCGGACGGGGCCGATGAGCCCGTGCTGGAACCGGCTCCGGGTGAAACGCCGCTGTGGCAGGACACCCGCGTGATCGGCCTCTGGGAGGCAGACGCCGACCGGGACAGCATTCGCGCGGCGCTGGCCAATTGTGATGCGCCGGTTCAGGCCATCCACTTTGAAATCCTGGAAGACCGGGACTGGGAGCGGGAATGGATGAGCCATTTCGAACCCATGCAGTTCGGCCACCGGCTCTGGATCGTGCCGAGCTGGGCGGAAGCCCCGGATCCGGATGCGGTCAATATCCTGCTGGATCCCGGCCTGGCCTTCGGTACCGGCACCCACCCCACCACCGCCCTCTGTCTGGAATGGCTGGACAGCCAGCCCATGACAGGACTGGACGTGACCGACTACGGTTGCGGCTCGGGCATTCTCGCCATCGCCGCGCTGCGGCTCGGTGCACGTCACGTCACCGGCGTGGACATTGACCCCCAGGCACTGGATGCCAGCCGCGACAACGCCGAACGCAATGGTGTTGCCGACCGGCTGGAAGTGTTTCTGCCGGACCAGACCCCCGCGCACCAGAGCGATATCGTCGTGGCCAATATCCTTGCCGGCCCCCTCGCACAGCTGGCGGAGACCATTCTCGCCTGCCTGAAACCGGGTGGCCGGATTGCCCTCTCGGGTATCCTCGAGGAACAGGCCGAAGACGTCATGCGCGCCTATGCTCACCGCGTCATCTGGGACACGCCCGTCACCCAGGAAGGCTGGGTCCTGCTCAGTGGCCGTGCAGACAGCTGAGAATGTGCCACACTTGTGAGAACGTTCAATACGTTATAGAGTGCACAGGTTGCTGACCGAGGAGTGAGACGTGCTGACACGCTGCCCGCACTGTGATGCCCGATTCAAGGTGACCGAGGCCCAGCTGAGCGTCGCCAACGGCAAGGTGCGCTGTGGCAACTGCATGCAGGTTTTCAACGCCCGCGAACACCTTCTGCCCTCCGCCCTGGTCTCGCAACCCGCTTCAGCCCGGGCACCGGCCAGCGACCGCACCATTGTCAGGCCTTCTTCGGCCGTTCGGGCCACGCCCGGGAACAAGCCGTCAGGCCGGCCGGAGACCCCCGCTGTCGTGGCCGGCCCTGCGGCAACCCGCAACATGCCCGAACCCCCGGCAGCCGACTCGCGAATCCCGCCGAAATCTCCCGCCAAGCCCAGTGATCCCGTGGCAGCCGCCCTTCAGGAAGCCAGCCGGAATGCGGACGAAGACGATCTGGATGACATCATCTTTCAGGACAACCCGGAAGAGGACAAGGAAGACGAACATTACGCCGGCGGCCCGCTGATCAACGAGTCGGATCTGAGCGAAGAACTGCGCGAACTGGACAAGGGCAAGCCGGACATGCCCGCCACCTTCGGCACGGAAGTGGTGGACGATGAGGACAGCGAAGCCGGGGAATCGGATGAAAGCTGGGCCGAGGCCATGCTGCGCGAACTGGAATCGGGCGAGGCGGCAGGGAGACGTGACCGTGAGCCGGCACCGGAGAAGGTGATCCACACCCCGGAGAGCCTCAATGTCGAACCCATCGCGCCGCCTGCCATGCACAGCCGCCCGGAACCACCGCCCATTCAGGCCATTCCGGCAGACACCCTGTCACAACTCCGGCGGGCACACCTGCAGGATGAGGAACCCGAACCTCAGAGCGGACAATGGATCTGGGGACTGGGCTCGCTGCTGCTCATCCTGACCCTGCTGGCCCAGCTGGCCTGGCTCCACTTTGACCGGCTGGCACGCTTTGACCAGCTGCGGCCACTCTACGCCAAGGCGTGTGCCGTGCTTGGCTGCGAACTGCCGCCCCTGCTGGACATCAAGCAGATCCGCAACCGCAATCTGGCCGTCCGCAATCATCCGACCGTTCAGAACGCACTGATCGTCGACGCCATCATCATCAACGAAGCCAGTTTCGACCAGCCTTTCCCCAACATTGCACTGAGCTTCAAGGATATCAACGGCAATGTGATCGCCTACCGGCTGTTCACACCGGAAGAATATCTCGCCGGAGACGCGGTGAAACTCAAGAGCATGCCCAGCCGCACCCCCATCCATATTGCGCTGGAGATCCTCCATCCCGGCAAGGAAGCGGTCAACTACGAACTCTCCTTCCACCCGGCCACCTACAGCGCCAGCCCGACCGGCTAAAAAACATACGTTTTCTGAAATTTCAAGTCTTTTCCCGCAGGGGGCAACTGGGTATCATAGGCTCCCCCTGAAACGGGGCGAACACTTTTTGATCACACCGGACAGGCGGCCTGATGCACATCGGACCCTACACGTTGCCCAACGCACTGTTCCTGGCCCCCATGGCAGGCGTGACGGACAGACCTTTCCGGCTGCTGTGCCGAAAGCTGGGCGCGGGCATGGCCGTCTCGGAAATGATGGCCGCCAATCCGGAACTCAGGGACACCCGCAAATCCCGGCTGCGCGGTGATCACAGCGGAGAACCGGAACCGGTTTCCGTCCAGATTGCCGGTGCCGATCCGGACATGTTGGCCGATGCCGCGCGCTACAATGTGGACTGTGGCGCACAGATCATTGACATCAACATGGGCTGCCCGGCCAAGAAGGTCTGCAACAAGGCCGCCGGCTCGGCCCTGCTCCGGGACGAGCCGTTGGTGGCAAGGATTCTGGACGCGGTCGTCCGTGCGGTGGATGTGCCGGTCACCCTGAAAATCCGCACCGGCTGGAGTCCGGAGCACCGCAACGGGGTGACCATTGCACGCATGGCCGAGGATCTGGGCATCCAGGCACTGGCGGTTCACGGAAGGACCCGGGCCTGCCGGTATCAGGGCGAAGCGGAATATGACACCATTGCCGCCATTGTGGATGCGGTCGATATCCCGGTCATCGCCAACGGTGACATCACGTCGCCGGAGAAGGCCCGCGCAGTGCTCGGGCATACCGGTGCCGCGGGCATCATGATCGGCCGCGGGGCACAGGGTCGCCCTTGGATCTTTCGCGAGATTGATCATTACCTGAAAACGGGTGAGCATCTGGCACCCCCCACCCTCGCCGAGGTGGAAGCGATACTCATCGGCCACGTGCGCGCATTGCACGCATTTTATGGCGACTACGCAGGAACCCGTATCGCCCGCAAGCATGTGGACTGGTATGTGCAGACCCTGCACCTGCCGGACACGCAGTACAGGGAGTTTCGCCAACGATTCAACTTACTGCAGGACGCCGGCGCGCAGCTTGATGTGCTGCATGCTTTCTTTGAGCGTCTTGCACATGAAGGAGAGGTAATTGCCGCATGAATACAGAAACCATGACCCAGGACGCGGGCCAGACCGCACCCAACGGACTGTATGTCAACCAGGATGCCAGCCGCACCATGACCCTGCGTGACAGCGTGGATCAGGCTCTGGCCAACTACTTTGCACAGCTGGATGGCGCGCCCGTGACTGACGTCTACCAGCTCGTCCTCTCCGAAGTGGAGGCGCCGCTGCTGGAGCAGGTGATGAAATACACCCGCAACAACCAGACCCGGGCCTCCGAGCTGCTGGGGCTGAACCGCGGCACCCTGCGCAAGAAGCTCAAGCAGTACGGACTGCTCTGAACCGGATCTGAAGAGGGCGCATGCGCCCTCTTTTTGTTTGCACCGCAAGACAAGACCAACACGCACAACGGAACGAACCCATGGCAGATACCACCCTGACCCTCAAGCGCGCTCTGATCAGCGTTTCAGACAAGACCGGCATTGTCGGATTTGCCCGCGCCCTGGCAGAACGTGGCGTTGAACTCCTATCCACAGGCGGCACCTGGCGCCTCCTGAACGACGCCGGCATCCCGGTGCGCGAAGTATCCGACTACACCGGCTTTCCGGAAATGATGGACGGCCGGGTCAAGACGCTGCACCCGAAGATTCACGGCGGCATTCTGGGCCGCCGCGGCACGGACGACGCCGTCATGGCCGAACATGGCATCGCGCCCATTGATCTGGTGGTCGTGAACCTGTATCCGTTCGAAACCACCGTGGCCCGCGCAGACTGCACCCTGGCGGACGCCATCGAAAACATCGACATCGGCGGGCCGACCATGGTACGGGCGGCAGCCAAGAACCATCAGGACGTAGCCATCGTGGTCAATCCCTCCGACTATGACCGCATTCTGAAGGAACTGGACGAGAACGCCGGCGGCCTGACCTTTGCCACACGATTCGACCTGGCGGTGAAGGCCTTTGAACATACGGCTGCCTATGATGCCGCCATTGCCAACTACCTCGGCACCCGGGTCAGCGAGTCCGACGCCCGCTTCCCGCGCACCCTGAATCTCAACTTCGTCAAGAAGCAGGATCTGCGCTACGGCGAGAACCCGCACCAGGCGGCGGCCTTCTACGTGGACCCGCGCAATGAGGAAGCCTCGGTCTCCACCGCTGAGCAGCTTCAGGGCAAGGCCCTCTCCTTCAACAACATTGCCGACACCGATGCGGCACTGGAATGCGTCAAGCCCTTCGCCGATCCGGCCTGTGTGATCGTCAAGCACGCCAACCCCTGCGGTGTGGCCATTGGCGTGGACATCGCCCAGGCCTACGATCTGGCCTACGCCACGGACCCCACCTCGGCGTTCGGCGGCATCATTGCCTTCAACCGCGAGCTGGATGGCAAGACCGCCCGGATGATCATCGAACGCCAGTTCGTGGAAGTGATCATCGCGCCCGCAGTGTCCGACGAGGCCCGTGAAATTGTGGCCGCCAAGCCCAATGTCCGCCTGCTGGCCTGTGGCCCGCTCAACGGTGACCGGGCAGATGCCCTGGACTACAAGCGCGTGGTGGGCGGCCTGCTGGTACAGGATCGCGATCTGGGCATGGTGGATGCCTCCCAGGTCAAGACCGTGACCCGGCGTGCGCCGACCGAGCAGGAACTGGCAGACCTGCTGTTTGCCTGGGAGGTGGCCAAGTACGTCAAGTCCAATGCCATCGTCTACGCCAAGAACGGCCGTACCATCGGTATCGGTGCAGGCCAGATGAGCCGGGTGTACAGCGCGAAGATTGCCGCCATCAAGGCCGCGGATGAAGGACTGGAAGTCAAGGGCTCGGTCATGGCTTCCGACGCCTTCTTCCCCTTCCGGGACTCCGTGGATGCGGCCGCCGAGGCAGGCATCACCGCCATCATCCAGCCGGGCGGTTCCATGCGCGATCAGGAAGTCGTTGATGCCGCGGACGAGCACGGCATTGCCATGGTATTCACCGGCATGCGTCATTTCCGTCACTGATCAGGGAGCAGACAAATGAAAGTACTTGTCATTGGCAGCGGCGGCCGGGAACATGCCCTGGCCTGGAAAGCCGCCCAGTCCCCGGACGTGGAAAAGGTCTACGTGGCTCCAGGCAATGCCGGCACAGCCACGGAGCCGGGCATGGAAAATGTCGCCATCGACGTGATGGATCTGGACGGACTGGTGCGTTTTGCCCGGGAAAATGCCATTGAGCTGACCATCGTGGGTCCGGAAGCCCCGCTGGTTGCCGGTGTGGTGGATCGTTTCCGCGAGGCCGGCCTGAAAGCCTTCGGCCCCACCGCCGCCTGTGCCCGCCTGGAAGGCTCCAAGGCCTTCACCAAGGACTTTCTGGCCCGTCACAATATCCCCACGGCCGCCTACCGCAACTTCACGGATGTGGACGAGGCCCTGGCCTACGTGCGCGAACGCGGCGCACCCATCGTCATCAAGGCTGATGGTCTGGCGGCGGGCAAGGGCGTCATCGTGGCCATGTCCCTGGAAGAAGCGGAAGCTGCCGTGCGTGACATGCTGGCCGGCAACCGCTTCGGGGATGCGGGCCATCGTGTGGTCATCGAGGACTTTCTGGAGGGCGAGGAAGCCAGCTTCATCGTCATGGTGGATGGCGAGCATGTGCTGCCCATGGCCACCAGCCAGGATCACAAGCGCGTCGGCGACGGCGACACCGGCCCCAACACCGGCGGCATGGGGGCCTACTCCCCGGCACCGGTTGTCACCCCCGATGTCCACCGGCGCATCATGGACGAGGTGATCCTGCCCACGGTGCGCGGCATGGCGGCCGAGGGCAATCCCTATACCGGCTTTCTCTATGCCGGCCTGATGATTGCCCCGGATGGCAGCCCGAAGGTCATCGAGTATAACTGCCGCTTTGGAGACCCGGAAACCCAGCCGATCATGATGCGTCTGAAATCCGATCTGGTGCAGCTGTGTCTCAGCGCGCTCGAAAGCCGCCTGGATCAGGTGCAGGCCGAATGGGATCCGCGTGTCGCCCTGGGTGTGGTCATGGCCGCCGGTGGCTACCCGGAGGGCTACCGCAAGGGTGACGTGATCCGGGGATTGGAGGCCACCCTGCCGGACACCAAGGTCTTCCATGCCGGCACGACCCTGAAGGACGGCGAGGTGGTGACCAGCGGCGGCCGGGTGCTGTGTGTCACGGCCCTGGGCAAAAGCGTGGCCGAGGCCCAGAAGAAGGCCTACGAGCGTCTGCGCACCATTCACTGGCCGGATGCATTCTGGCGCACCGATATCGGCTGGCGAGCCATTGCCCGCGAGCAGTCCTGACGGTTCCGGCAGACCGGAGCTTCGGTTCCGGCCTGCCGCTCTTTCCTCAGACTCAGAATAACCGGAGGAGTCCGACGTGTCCGATACCAGGCGCCGTCCCCTCGACCAACTCTATCGCCTGATCGCTAACGAGGAAGATACCCGGGTCTGCAAGGACATTCCTGAATCCGCCTGCCGTGTGGTGCCCCGGAACTTCTTCATCATTCTCATCAGCAACGTGCTGACTCAACTGGGCGACCTGCTGACCAGTCCGAAGACCGTGCTCGCCTGGATTCTCAATGCCAAGGGAGCATCAGGATTCGTGGCCTGGCTGGTACCCATCCGGGAGTCCGGCTCCATGTTGCCCCAGCTGCTCATCGCCGCCTGGGTGCGCCGCCATCCGGTTCGCAAGTTGTTCTGGACACTGGGCAGCTTCGGGCAGTGCCTGAGTGTGGCGGCCATGGCGGCAAGCGTCTGGTTTCTGGAGGGCTCAGCCGCAGGCATGGCAATCATCACCGCGCTGACCGTCTTTTCCCTGTCGCGCGGTTTCTGCTCGGTTGCCATGAAGGATGTACAGGGCAAATGCATTCCCAAAACCCGGCGAGGGCGTCTTTCCGGCCTGACCGCCACGCTGGGTGGCACCCTGACGGTCGTCCTCACGGTCATCTTCTTCCGGGATACCGCTCAGCCTTCGCTGCTGTTCTACACCGTGCTTCTACTGCTGGCTGCCTCACTCTGGCTGGTGGCCGGTCTCCTGTTTGCTGCCGTTGACGAATACCCCGGGGAAACCGGAGGGGGTGCCAACGCCATCGCCACGGCCTTATCCAGTCTTTCCCTGCTGAAAACCGACGCCCCATTCCGCCACTTTGTCATCACCCGGGCCCTGTTGCTGGGCTCTGCCCTGGCGGCCCCCTACTTTGTCCTGCTTGCTCAACGCCACGGGGACACGGGCACGATGCTCGGTCTGTTCCTGCTGGCCAGCAGCCTTGCCAGCTCCCTCAGCGCCGTCTTCTGGGGATGGGCTGCCGATGCTTCAAGCCGACGGGTCATCATCCGGGGAGGTGCCATGGCAAGCCTGGTGTGTCTGAGTACCGCACTGGCGGCGCTGGCCCTGCCCGGGCAATCCACCCATGGCTGGCTCTATCCGGCAGCGTTCTTTCTGCTCAGCATCGCCCATGCCGGCGTACGGCTGGGCCGGAAAACCTATCTGGTGGACATGGCCGGCGGCAAC
Organism: Thermohahella caldifontis; assembly: GCF_041153465.1. NCBI lineage: Bacteria > Pseudomonadati > Pseudomonadota > Gammaproteobacteria > Oceanospirillales > Hahellaceae > Thermohahella > Thermohahella caldifontis. The sequence goes on along the minus strand of NZ_CP154858.1, from coordinate 3,058,252 downwards.
AAGCGTACCGACTACACGGCCGTCAGCAATACCCTGATCGGCCTCCTGCTGCTTGCCACCGGTGGCCTGACGGCGCTGCTTTCCCTCTGGTCCGATATTGCCGTCATTCTGGTACTCGGTGGCATGGGACTGGCCGGCACACTCAGCGCCACCCGCCTCCCGGAGGTCACTGCCGGCTGACCAGGACGTAAACCTCTTCCCGCGCACCCTGCATGCCACGCTGCACCAGCGGGTGGTCTGTCGGGAGGGCCTTGGAGCGCACCTTGTCCACCTCAAAATGCCGGCCGTACAGTGCCCGGACCTCCTCTTCCGACACGGCAAACGGCGGGCCCGGCACCTCCGCATCATGATCCAGCGTGATCAGCAGCATGCGCGTGGCGGAGGGCAGTATCGCACGGAGATGGTCGGCATAGCGCCGGCGCATGTCCGGCGGCAGGGCGATCAGGGCAGCCCGGTCATACACCAGGCTCACGTCCTGGACGTCTTCGGCGGTCAGGGCAAAGAAGTCACCGCACCACAGCTCCAGCCGATCCAGTCCATGACGCGTGAAACGCGTGTCCGGCCTGGTCTCCGGTGTGCGCCCGGCTTCGGCAAAGAAATCCGCACAGGCAATCGGGCTCAGTTCAACCCCGAGAACCGGGTGCCCCCTTTCATGCAGCCACCACAGGTCACGTGACTTGCCGCACAGGGGGACCAGCACCTTGCCGGTGCCCTGCCCGGCCACACCGGACCAGTATCCCTGCAGCCAGGGGTTGATGTCCGGCTGATGAAAACCGATCTGATTCTCCTGCCAGATCCGATGCCAGAAACTGTGATCCATCCGTCCTCCGGGGGTTCGCTTGCATGGAATCCACACACTCTACACCCAACCGGTATCCGGGCCAAACCCGCATTGACGCCCCGCTCTACCCGCATGGCCAGGGTGCACCCACACCTGAACCGGCCTGGTTCTGCCCTCGCGCTGAACTTTGCGCTCTCATTCCGGTCTCAGTTTCCACTGGTCCCGACGGCTCGTCTGTCGGGGTGTGGTTTGACCAATCTGGAGCAACGACCGGCATGTGGGAAATCAGCCTCCTTCTTTTTGCAGCACTGCTGTTATCCTGGTTCAATGGTGCAAATGACAATTTCAAGGGCGTCGCCAGCCTGCATGGCAGTGGCACGCTTTCCTATCGTACCGCTCTGGTGTTCGCAACGCTGGCTACGCTGGCCGGCTCATTGTGTGCACTCTGGATCGCCAATGGTCTGGTAGCCCGTTTCTCGGGCAAGGGACTGGTTCCCGAGGATCTGGCCGGCACCACCACCTTTCTGGCCGCAGTGGGGCTCGGCGCCGGATGGACCGTTCTGCTCGCGACACGGCTCGGGTTTCCCATTTCCACAACCCACAGTCTTGTGGGCGGACTGGTCGGCGCGGGTTGGTTGGCCTCCGGCAGCCAGGTCAATCTGAGTCAGCTTGGCAGTGCATTCTTCCTTCCCTTGTTGGTCAGCCCCTTGCTGGCCGCCATTCTGGCGGCTGCGCTCTACAGCACTCTGAGCCGCACCCGCAAGCGGCTGGGACTGGAAAAAACGGCCTGCATCTGTCTGGGTGAGTCCGCCATCTCTGCCGCGCCTGCAATGGCGGGGGCTCAGCGCCAGTCTGCGACAGACCTGCCTGCCCAGCCCAATGCCTGGGTGATGTCGGTTTCCGACCTGTCCGATTGCGAACTGCGCTACACGAACAGGGTTATTGGGGTGCCATTGCAAACGCTGCTCGACTTGCTGCACATCATCAGCGCCGGCGCGGTATCCTTTGCGCGAGGGCTGAATGACACCCCCAAGATTGCCGGGCTGCTGGTGGCAGCCCACGCCATTTCACCGACAAACGGGCTTTTGATCGTGGGGCTGGGTATTGCTGCAGGCGGGCTACTCAGTGCGGGCCGCGTCGCCCGGACGCTGAGCCACCGGATTACCCGCATGAATACGGGGCAGGGTCTGGCGGCCAATCTGGTCACCAGTTTTCTGGTCATAGTGGCCAGTCGGTTTGGGGTGCCCGTTTCCACCACACATGTATCCGTCGGAGCGCTGTTCGGGATGGGCTCCGTCACCGGCAATCAGGATACCCGCGTGGTACGCAGCATTCTGCTGTCCTGGCTGATCACGCTACCCGTGGCCATGCTGTCCAGTGCGTTGGCCTGGCTTTTGATCCGCTGAACCACCGGGGACAGACTTGTCCCCCGACGACTGCCCGCCGGTATGCATACGCCGTCACAGTTTGCACGGCTTGCACATTTGCTCCCCATTCTCTCCCTTTTTGAACGGTAGCCTGCAATCTGCTCCATTCCGATGGAGCTGCTTTCGTAGGCCATGGGAGAACAAACAATATGCAAACCAACCCGTACACTCACCTCACCTCATCCATCCGGCGCCTGATCTCACGACGCCATGCCGGCGGGATAGCCCTGATTCTGACCAGCCTCGCCCTTCAGCCCCAGGCGGCAGAGTTGCTGCAGGATCCTGCCATGGATCGTCTCATGACACAGATTCGCGTCGAGTCCTGGCAACGTGACGATTTCATCCGCATTCTGGAGACGGCCGAAGAGGCACGCCAGCGCATTCGTGCCTCGGACACGGCAGACGTCCGGGAAGCGCTCGGGCAGATTGACACGGACATGACGGATCAGCTGAGTGAAGTGCTCTACGGCGATCAGATGGATCGCTTCCGCCTGCTGATGCAGATGAACCGGATCCATGGTCTGACCCCCGCAGGGCATCCTCTGTCGGAGTTGGCGCACACCGGACAGACCCGTCCGGATGCCGCACCGGGCCTGAGCGAGGAGGCTTCCGATGACTGATCATCGCTTGCGGAAATTGCTCGGTGCAACGGCCTTGGCCCTGTTGCTTGCCGGATGTGGGAGTGGCAGCAGCACCATGGAGGACACTGCCGCAACGGAGAGCACAACAACCACCGTCAGTACCTCCACATCCACCGTGTCCGGAGATTGCGAACAGGCCAGCCACTTTCTGGATGTGTCCGACCAGGACAATTACATTGACTGGAATGGTGATGGCCTCACCAACAGCGAATATTACGGCAAGGATCTGACACCCTCCGTTTCCGTGACCTGTTCCGATACCCAGGTGACGGTCACCGGCAATGGTCTGATCAACTTCGATTTCGAAGGGCTCGGCCCCGGGTTGGTCATGGCGCCGGAAGCCTATGACCTGAATGTGAGTTTTCCGCGCTATCCGGAAAAGGCGGCCTCCCCCACCGAGCTGCCCACCCTTGGCATCATTGCTGTCACCGTCTCCGGCATCCAGATCTTCGGCCCCAACGAGGCGGCCATGGATGGACTGGCTGATCCCTACAAGCATGGGATTCTGGAATACTGTGGCGGGCACGTCATGCAGTACCACCTTCATGTGCGCCCGTTCTGCTATTTCGGATACACCACCATGGGCGGGGCCTCCAGTCTTCTCCCCGAGGGCCAGCCGGGCGTGGTGATTGGTTATGCCCTGGACGGATTCCCCATTCTGGCCCCCTGGGAATGTGATGATGCCGAGTGCACCAGCGTCCATGAGGTGAAGAACTCTTACGTGTACACCGGAACAGGCGACTATGCCAACGAAAATGCCTGGGAGGTGAATGTCTATCAGGAGGGCGCCGGTGATCTGGACCGTTGCAATGGCGGATACCGGCCGGACGGAACCTATGCCTATTATGCGACGGATCAGTTCCCCTACTATCTGGGCTGCTATTCGGGCACGCCGGACCTTTCCGCCAACGGATCGGCAGGCGCGGGGCCCGGAGGCAACGGACCACCACCTGCGGCACTCTGATTCCCGCAGGCCCGGCCACGGCAGGCCGGGCTGCGGTTGTCGCTTGACCTGATCGGCTTTTCACCCCATGCTGAAAAAACAAACAACCTCAGGGAGATCCGTCATGCGTGCCTCATGTCTCAAAGCATTTCTGCTGTGCCTTCTGGCCTTGCCGGTGTGGGCCGGTGAGCTCGTTACCTACACCTGGGAGGGTCAGGAATACGAAGGCTACTTCACCCTGCCTGCCAAGGGTGCACCACTGATCCTGCTGATTCACGACTGGGATGGCCTGACCGACTACGAAATCAAGCGGGCAGACATGCTGGCCGAAAAGGGCTATGCGGTCTTTGCAGCCGATCTTTTCGGAAAGGGCATCCGCCCCACGGAGGACAAGGACAAGCGCCAGCATACCGGTGAACTGTACAAGAACCGGGACAAGATGCGCGGCCTGATGCGGGCTGCCCTGGCCGAGGCCCGGCGCCGGGGTGCGGATCTCTATCGTCGCGTGGCCATGGGGTACTGCTTTGGCGGGGCTGCAGTGCTGGAGCTGGCGCGCTCCGGCGAACCCCTGGCCGGTTTCGTGACCTTCCACGGCGGCCTCGCCACACCGGAAGGACAGGATTACAGCAAGACCAAGGGCTCCGTTCTGGTGTTCCACGGCAGTGCTGATACGGCCATTACGCTGGATGATTTCGCTTCTCTGGCAAAACAGCTGGAGGCGGCGGGGGTCAAGCATGAGATGACCACTTACAGCGGTGCGCCCCATGCCTTCACGGTCTTCGGCTCGCCCCGTTACCGGGCCGAAGCTGACCGGTTGTCCTGGTCACGTTTTCTGGCCTTTCTGGATGAGGTGTTCTGACCCGCTAAAAGGCGCCGCCTGCCGGCGGCGCAAACCACACAAACACAAAGAAGACTTGGGGCATCCCTGCCGGAACATCTCCGTTTTCCGTTACCGGAAAGTTCAGAAGGTGTAATTGATCCGCGTGCGGAACACCGTCCTGCGGTCTTCCGGTCCGGCATCAGTCGCTTTCGACGAGCTCAGCGCCAAAGTAACACTGGCGTCAGGGATATCCGCAAACGCAATGGTGTAAGCACCGTAGGCCGTCAACACCTTGGGATTTGCGCCACTGCCGGTATCTGTGGTTGCATGGATGATCCCCAGCCCCATCGACCCCATGGTGACATTCGCACCCAATGTCATCACCTTGGTATCCGTCACCTTGTCTTTCAGGTGTGTCGCGTTGAGGTTGATGGCGGCACCGTTCAGGTTCAGGGCGCCGGTCAGGGCTGCGCCCTGCTTGTCCACACTGCCACCGCCCGTCAGATCGTATTTCATGCGCTCGGCGCCTGCGGTCAGGGTCAGATCGCCGTTACTGAAGGTGACGCTCGGGCGGATACCTGAAAAGGCGTCGGTATTGTTACCCGAGGCATCCGCATCCCCCCAGAGGGTATCCAGTTCCAGAGAAATCGATTCCGCAGGCTGATAGCGAACCGCAAACTGGCCGCCATTATCCCCCGCACGCCCGCGCACCAGATTCGCCTCATAGACCTGAGCCGAACCATCACCGGCGTGTGACACCACCGTATCCTTGCCGAGCGGGAACAGATTGATGGCTTCAAACCGCCCCGCCTGAAGCGACCAGTTCGATCCGGCAAATTTCACCCACATGTCATCAGAGGCGGCCGATCCGTCCTTTTTGATCAGCGCACTCCCTTTCCCCGACACCGTAAAATCACCGACCTGCTTTTCCCCCGTGACGTTCACTTCGATCCGGCCGCCCTGATCATATGCGGTTTGCTGACCGGAGGCCTTGGCAATGTCGGTATCCAGTTCGATGTTGGCACTCAAACCCATGTCCGCCTGAGCAAAAGACGAAGCCAGCGCAGTCACTGCCAGTGCAACACGGGCAGACAATGTTGTTTTTTTCATACCTTTTTCTTCCTGTTGTTATGCTGAATACGTCGAAAAACTCGACATTCAGCATGTTAAGCAGGAAGATTGGAGAGGTCTTACCAGATCGTTGCGTTTTATTACTACATTATTGCGGCAAATCAAACGTGTGCCCCGCAGATGCGACGATACGACTGCGGCTTCTCGCCAAACGTTCTGGAAAACACGTCATAAAAACGGGAAAGGGAACTGAACCCGCTGGCATAGGCAATTTCTGTCACGGGTGCCGCACTGGTCAGCAGGAGCTTGCGCGCCTCATGGATGCGCAAGGCCGTCAGGTACTGATTGATGGAGACGCCGACCACTTTTTTGAACTGAGTCATGGCCGTCGCCCGGTGGAGCCCTGCCACTCGCGCCACGTCATCTACCGCTATGGGGTCACGATAAGCCCGCCCCATGTATTCCAGCATGCGCATCACTCGTCGCATCTGACGCGGATCGTGTCCGGCCCTGACCAGCCTGGCCTGTGGATGGCCGCACGTGAGCATGGCACGCCGGATCACAACCGATATCTCATCAAGCACCAGCTCCCGCTCGGCACCCTGAAAGCACCCCAGTTCCGCCTGCCAGCGGCCTGCCAGCTCACGGATACGGTGACAGGGATCCCCGGAGCGCAGAAAGATGACGCCGCGGGAAAATACATGCTCTCGCCAGACAGGTGGAAGGCGCAGCTCAAAGGCTCCCTGAAGGGATGTTTCAAAATGCAGGCAGGCTGCATCGTCCCCGGTGTTGCCCATGATACAGGGCTGCAGGGCACTGCACAGCACCATTTCACCAGGCGACAGGGCATGCAGCGTGCCCCCGATCTGCACTTCAAGTGCCCCATGGCTGAGCCATAACCAACGGATACCACCATGCGGCGCCAGCGCTACCTGCCCCGCAGGTGCGCCGTATACACAGATTTCCTGTTTCACAGCACGTCCTCGACTCTTGTTCTTGTATGATGTTCGTGCGTGGTCGTAAAAGGGGCGGAAGCCCCCGTGGTTCGCATGCCTCAGCGGATGCGGGCCTCGGTTTGCGGGTCAAAGACCACGACGCGTGACAGGTCCATCATCAGTGGCTGCACCTCGCCCACCTTCACACAGTGATCCGGTGCGACACGGCAGGTCACTTCCGTGCCGTTGATGGTGACCTCCACCAGGTTGTCGGGTCCGGTGGGCTCCACGACATCCACCGGTGCTTCCAGTGTCACGACATCTTCACGGCCCGCTTCCTGGGGCTGGACATGGGTCAGCCGCTCCGGCCGGATCCCCACGATGACGTCCTTGCCCAGGTGGCTGGCCAGTCCGGCAGCCTGACGCTGAAGCGGCATGAACCAGCGCTTGCCGGCAGCGCTGAACCACACGCCCACAGCGCCCTCGTGCTGTTCGACCGTGGCGCGAATGAAGTTCATCGAGGGCGAGCCCATGAAGCCGGCCACAAACAGGTTCTCCGGCTCGTCGTACACTTGCTGGGGCGTGCCGAACTGCTGTACCTGTCCGTCCTTCATGACCGCAATGCGGTCGGCCAGCGTCATGGCCTCGATCTGATCATGGGTCACGTACACGATGGTGGTGCCCAGCCGGTGATGCAGCTTCTTGATTTCCGTGCGCATGTCCACCCGCAGTTTGGCATCCAGGTTGGACAACGGCTCATCAAACAGGTAGATCTTGGGCTTGCGGGCCAGTGCACGCCCCATGGCCACCCGCTGACGCTGACCACCGGAAAGCTGGGACGGCTTGCGGTCCAGCAGGTGGTCAATCTGCAGCAGTTTCGCCACGTCCAGCACGATGGCATCCCGTTCCGCCCTGGGCACACCGCGCATTTCCAGTGCAAAGCTCATGTTCTCGCGCACGTTCATGCTCGGGTACAGGGCGTAGGACTGGAATACCATGGCGATATCCCGGTCCTTGGGGTTGCGGTGCGTGACATCCTCTCCGCCGATGAGAATCTCGCCACTGGTCACACTCTCCAGCCCCGCAATCATGTTCATGAGCGTGGATTTTCCGCACCCCGAAGGGCCGACGAGAATCAGAAACTCCCCGTCTTCGATACTCAGGTTGATGCCCTTGAGCACTTCGGTCTGACCAAAGGCTTTCTTGACGTTCTTGATTTCCAGGCTTGCCATTTTACTGAAACCTCTCGTTAACCCTTGACTGCGCCGGCGGTCAGACCGCGCACGAAATACTTGCCTGCCAGTACATACACCAGCAGCGTGGGCAGTGCGGCATACATGGCCGCGGCCATGTGGACGTTGTACTCCTTCACCCCTGTGGACGTGTTGACCAGGTTGTTCAGCGCCACGGTAATGGGCTGGGTCTCACCACTGGCATACACCACGCCGAAGAGGAAATCATTCCAGATCTGGGTGAACTGCCAGATGATGGTGACCACGATGATGGGCGTGGAAACGGGCAGGAGAATACGCCAGAAGATGCGGAAGAAGCCGGCACCATCCAGTTGGGCCGCCCGGACCAGTTCATCCGGAATGCTGACATAGAAGTTCCGGAAAAACAGGGTGGTGAAGGCGAGTCCGTAGACCACATGGACGAACACCAGCCCGGCTGTGGTATTGGCCAGCCCCAGCTTGCCCAGCGTGGAGGCCATGGGCAGCAGCACCACCTGGAAGGGAATGAAGCAGCCGAACAGCAGCAGGCCGAAGAACACATTGCTGCCACGGAACTTCCACTTGGTGAGGGCATAGCCGTTGAGGGCACCCAGTGCGGTGGAAATGAGCACCGCCGGCACCACGATCTGGATGGAGTTCATGAAGTACCCCCCACCCCTTCGCACTTGACCCCGGTACAGGCACTGGACCAGGCCTTGATCCAGGGCTCGAGGGTCCACTCGGTGGGCAGGCTGAGCAGGTTGCCGCTGCGAATGTCCCCCATGCTCTTGAACGAGGTCAGCACCATCACCACCAGCGGCATCAGATAGATCAGCGCAAACAGGATCAGGGCGCCGTAGATCAGGCCACGCTGCCAGGTCTTACTTGTTTGCATCGTCGCCTCCTCTGAGTTCCGAATACAGATAGGGCACCAGAATGGCCAGCACGCCGGCCAGCATCATCATCGCACTGGCTGCACCGAAACCGATCTGGCTGCGGGTGAAGGAGTAGGTGTACATGAAGGTGGCCGGCAGGTCGGTGGAATAGCCGGGGCCGCCGCCGGTCATGGCCATGACGAGGTCGAAGCTCTTGATGGCGATGTGGGACAGGATGATCAGCGCGCTGAAGAATACCGGTCGCAGCGCCGGCAGAATGATGCGCCAGTAGATGCGTGGCATGGAGGCCCCGTCCAGCTGCGCCGCCTTGACGATACTGCTGTCGATCCCCCTCAGTCCGGCCAGAAACATGGCCATGACAAAACCGGACGATTGCCAGACGCCGGCAATCACCAGCGTGTAGATGGCCTTGTCCGGATCGATGATCCAGTCAAAACTGAAGTCGCTCCAGCCCCAGTCGCGGACCAGCTTTTCCAGTCCCAAGCCGGGGGTGAGAATCCATTTCCAGGCCGTACCGGTGACGATGAACGACAGGGCCATGGGGTAGAGGTATATGGTGCGCAGCGCGCCTTCCTGACGGATCTTCTGATCCAGCAGAATCGCCAGGATCACGCCGATCAGCAGACAGATCACCATGAACAGCCCACCGAAGATCATCAGGTTCTTGACCGCCACCCACCAGCGTTCGTTCTCGAACAGCTTTTCATACTGCAGCAGCCCGACAAACTTGTAGGTGGGCAGAAACCGGGAGTTCGTGAAGGACAGCACTGCCGTCCAGCCAATGTATCCGTATACGAAGATCAACATGACCACAAAGGTCGGTGCCAGAACGATCTTGGGCAGCTGGGCCTGAAGCCAGGGCACGACGCCGCCGGATGCCGGTGATGAAGACCGCATCTTGAACTACCTCTTGTGTGAAACGGTCGGGCGTGCCGGAGCACGCCCGAAAGGGGATCAGCTGGCTGCCTTGACGGCCTTGACGAGACGCTTGACGGCGTCTTCGGCACTCAGCATGTCATCATTGAAGAAGTTGGTGACCACATCATAGATGGCACCCTGGATGTAGGACGTGGTGGCCATGCCATGGGCCATGCTCGGTACCAGCTTGCCGGTCGCCGCGCTGGCGGTGAAGGCATCCATGGACGCATGGGCACAACTGTCGAAGGGTTTGGGTGACACGCCGGAAGTGACCGGAATGGAACCCTTGTTGATGTTGAACACGGTCTGGAATTCGGGCGAGAGAATCAGACGTGCCATGGCCTTCTGGGCTTTCTCGTTCTCCGCATTGTCCAGTTTGAACATGGCGAAGCTGTCAATGTTGAAGGTGAACATGCCCGTAGTGTCCGGCGCCGGCAGACAGACATAGTCCACACCCGGCTTCTTGCCGGCCGCCGTGAACTCGCCCTTGGCCCAGTCACCCATGATCTGCATGGCCGCCTTGCCGTTGATCACCATGGAGGTGGCAATGTTCCAGTCGCGCCCGGGGGCATCCTTGTCGATGTACTTGCGCAGCCCCTTGAAGGTCTTGAAGATCTCGACCATCTTCTGGCTGCCCAGCGTGGCTTCGTCATGCTCGACAAAGGCCTTGCGGTAGAAATCCGCGCCGCCCATGCCCAGGGCCACGGCTTCAAAGAGTGTGGCGTCCTGCCAGGCTTGTCCGCCATGTGCGAGCGGGATGAAACCGGCCTTCTGAATGGCGTCTGCCGCCTTGGGGAAATCTTCCCAGGTGGTGGGAATGGCCACGCCGGCCTTGCGGAACACCTCCGGGTTGGCCCAGAGCCAGTTCACACGGTGTACGTTGACCGGCACCGCGACATAGTGCCCCTCATATTTCATGATGTCAGACACCACCTTGGGCAGCTTGGCGTCCCACTGGTTCTGCTTCGCCACATCATCCAGATTGGTCAGCAGGCCCAGGCTGGCCCACTCCTGAATGTCCAGACCCTTGATCTGGGCAGCCGCAGGCGGATTGCCGGAAACGGCGCGGGACTTGAGAACGGTCATGGCAGATTCGCCGCCACCGCCGGCCACTGCGAAATCTTTCCAGGTATGACCCTCTTTTTCGAGCATGGTCTGAAGGGCCTTGGCTGCGGCCGCTTCGCCACCGGATGTCCACCAGTGCAGGACTTCCACTTCGCCCGCCCAGGCGGTGGTGGCCGTGACACAGGCTGCAGACAGGGCTGCAGCGGAGAGTACGTGCTTCATTGCTGATTTCATGGGATTAACCTTCTGTTTATTGTTGTCGATCCGTAAGAACAACACCTGATCATCGGGTGTACACCCAGTATAGGGAGGTCAGGACCGTGTTTGGGTAAAGCAGTCCCAAGAAATGTAACAAAGTCTTAACGGGCAGGTTGCCGGGAGAAGAGGACGTCCACCACCAGACCGCCAGCATGATGATTGCGCAGTCGCAGCTCTCCGCCCAGCGCGTTGACAATGCTCTTCACGATGCTCAGCCCCAGGCCCGTGCCGCCGGTATTGCGGTTGCGTGACCCTTCCAGACGCACGAACGGCTCCGTGACCCGGTCCAGATCCTTTTCCGGGATCCCGGGGCCGAAGTCGCGCACCTGAATGATGAAGTGTGCCCTGTCCGCCATCAGCCGGACATCCACCCGTCCACCGTACTTGATGCCGTTGTCGATCAGGTTCGTGAGTGCCCGCCGCAGGGCCAGCGGCTTGGTATGCAGCTCCGCCTTGCCCCGGATTGCGCAGGTATAGGTCATGAGGGACCGGTTACGCAAGGTGTACTGACCGGCGATCTGCTCCAGAAACGCGTCCAGATCCACCCAGCTTGCGGATTCGTTCAGGGCCGTTTCCTTCACTGCCCTGAGGGCCCCGTTGACCAGCAGTTCCAGCTCCTCCAGATCAGCAATGAACTTGTCCCGCTGGGTATCATCCCCGATCATTTCTGCCCGCAATCGCAGGCGGGTGATGGGCGTCTTGAGATCATGCGAGATGGCGGAAAACATCTGTTCCCGGTCACGGATATAGCCCCGGATCCGGGTCTGCATCAGATTGAATGCCCGGGCCAGCGCGGCCAGCTCCGTGGAGCCGGTTTCCGGCAGCAGCGGGTGGGACTTCTCCCGCCCCAGCATCTCGGCGGCGCGGGCCAGCCGTCGCAGCGGTCGGGTCAGCCCCCGCACCCAGAGCAGCGCCACCACCAGTACCGCGATGGTGGAGGCACCGATGCTCCAGAGTTGGGCGGGGCTGAGCGGCTCGGCTTCCAGGGCCCCGTCCGGGGTGGGCAGCACGGTCGCCAGATAGAGCCACTGGTCATCCTTCAGGCCCATCTGCACCACCATGATGGGCGATGACCGGGGCTTGAGCAGCAGGCTGTGGTGCCCCCATCCCGGCGGCAGTTCCAGCAGGCGGGTATTGTTGTTGAATACACGCAGATCCTCAGCGAAGGCAAACTCCACCTCCGGCCTGAGCTGCGAACCCAGTTCGCTCACCAGCACCTCGCGGACCGCCGCGCTGATCCGCCGCTTGATCGCGGAGTCGGGAATGGGCGTCACCTCGATGTGCTCGTTGTTGAGCGTCACGAAGAAGCGCGAGCCCCCCATCCTGCGCAGCTGGTCCAGCACGATATGCCGGTAATCCCTGGGGAGCTGCCCGAAAAAGCGTACGGTCGATGCAATGCTGTAGGCCAGCTGCCGCCCCAGACTGATCACCGTTTCATCATGGGCCTGCCGCGCCTGACGCTGCCAGATCCAGATGGACAGCCCCTGCGCCGCCAGCAGGGTCAGCAACAGCATGATCACCAGCCGGGCACGCAGGCTCCGGGGCCAGCGCAGCTCAGGCATGCTCGGTTTCCACCGGCACGGCGAGCACGTACCCCTTGCCGCGCACGGTCTTGATAATGTGCGGACAACGGGCATCATCCCCCAGCCGGCTGCGCAGGCGGCTCATGTGCACGTCGATGGACCGGTCCAGCGGCTGACAGGGTCGCCCGCTCAGTCGCATGGAGATGTCGTCCCGGCTCACCTCCTGCCCGGCCCGCTCCAGCAACAGGCAGAGCAGCCTGAAATCGGCACCGGTGAGGTCTTCTTCCCGCCCGTCGGCATCCCGCAGCGCCCGGCGCGTCAGATCCAGGGTCCAGCCGGCAAAGTGCCAGGCCCTGACCGGTTTGTCCTGCCGGTCACCCGTATCCTCCCGCCCCGTCCGGCGCAGGATGGCGCGGATACGGGCCAGCAACTCGCGGGGATTGAAGGGCTTGGCCACATAGTCGTCGGCCCCCAGCTCCAGTCCCACGATCCGGTCCGTGTCATCGGCATTGGCGGTCAGCATGAGCACCGGCACATCGGAGTAACGACGGATTTTCTGGCACAGGGAAAAGCCGTCCTCCCCCGGCAGCATGATATCCAGTACGATCAGATCCGGCTCATGCCGGGCCAGCAGGGCCTGCATGGCTTCCCCGTCTTCCGCCAACAACGTGTCGAAACCGTTGCGGCGCAGGTAATCGCCCAGCAGCTCGCGGATTTCCAGATCATCATCGACAACGAGAAGGGTCTTGCGACTTTCAGTCATGTTCCGGTCATTCTTGTTCTATCGCCTTCACGGCCTTGCACGCTATAATCGCCGCTCACGCGCGGGAGTCAAGCATGTTTGCCTTTCTGGATTTCTTCGGTCTCACGGTCTTTGCCATTTCCGGTGCCCTGGAAGCGGGACGCCGGCGCTTTGATCTGTTCGGTGTTCTGGTCGTGGCCTTCGTGACCGCACTGGGCGGTGGCACCCTGCGCGACCTGATTCTCAACGCCCATCCCGTCAGCTGGCTGGCCAATACCCACTACCTGAATGCGGCCCTGCTGGCCGGTCTCGGCACCTTCCTCTGGGCCCGGGCAGCCCCCATTCCGATGCGTGCGCTGGAAGTGGCCGACGCCATCGGTCTGGCCTTCTTCACCGTCAGCGGGGCGCAGAAAGCCTTGTCGTTAGGACATGACGTGGAAGTGGCCATGATCATGGGCATGACAACCGGCGTGGCCGGCGGTGTAATCCGGGATATTCTCTGCAACGAGATCCCGCTCATCTTTCACAAGGAAATCTACGCCACCCCGGCCCTGCTGGGTGCGCTGGCCTATGTCTATGGCACCCATCTGGGCTGGGGCGATCTGGCTGCCTGGGGCGGCATGCTGGTGACGCTGCTGCTGCGTCTGGCGGGTATTTATTTTGGCTGGTCGTTGCCGGCCTTTCTGTCCGTCTCGGATACCTCCGCAGGACGTGACGGAGGGGGGCCGTAAAGTGCCCAGAAGCGCTGCTCGTCAAATCCCTGCATGCGTTTGCCGTTGACGATCAGCAACGGCGTTCCCTGCCCGCCCAGCTTGATGAAGTAATTCCGGGCGGCCTCCGAGGTACTGATATCAAACTCTTCGTAGGGGATGCCGTACTTGTCGAACGTCCTTTTCGCCACATAACAATAGATACAGGCCGGTGCGGAAAAGATATAGACCTTTTGGGGAGGTGATGCTTCCGCTTCTGCCGCAACGGCGATCCTGAACGGAGCCACCCCCAGAAAGATCAGCAACAGGGCGATCCATCCGGTTGTCCGTATTCCGCTGCGCGGTGTCGTACCTGCTTTGCTTGCCATTTTGAATCCCAGCCCTTAATCTGCTCCAATCCTTTGAAGCCTTCTTCCGCAAAAAGTTCCGGAGTGCCCGTGTCCGATTACTGGTCCGAGTTCCTGACAGTCGCCATCATCCATCTTCTCGCCGTGGCCAGTCCCGGTCCCGATTTTGCCGTTGTCCTGCGACAGAGTCTGTGCAAGAGTCGCAGTGTGGCACTCTGGACCTCGGCCGGCATCGGTACGGGCATCCTGTTCCACGTCACCTACTCGCTGATCGGTATCGGACTGCTGATTGCCCAGTCCATCTGGCTGTTCACCGTCCTCAAGATGGTGGGTGCCCTGTATCTGCTGTATGTGGCCTGGCAGTGCCTGCATGCCAGACCACTGGATGCCTCGGCCCTGGATGCGGCAGCGGGCGACGCCACCGGGCACTGGCAGGCCTTCCGGCTCGGCCTGCTGACCAACGTGCTCAACCCCAAGGCCACCCTGTTCTTCGTGGCCCTCTTCTCGGTCGTGATCCAGCCGGACACGCCCAAGTGGGTCCAGGGCATCTACGGTCTGTGGATGAGCGTGGCCACTGCGGTCTGGTTCGGCATGGTCAGCTGGCTGCTTTCCGCCCGCCGCTTCCGGGAAGCCTTCCGCCGCCATGTCCATCGTGTCGAACGCCTGATGGGCGTGGTGCTCGCGGGCCTGGCTGCACGCCTGTTTCTGGCTACACGGGACTGATTTCAGGCGCAACCGGCATTTCCGGTCTATAGTTCAGAAAACTCTTTCTGTGACCGGGAGCTGTTGTCATGCCTGCATGGGGTCGTTATTTCAGAAGTCGCCTGTTGTTGCCCGTATTTGCCGTATTGTTGGTGGCCATCGTGCTTCAGGTGGCCGTCAGCATTCTGGTTTCCCGCGCAAACCTGATGGCCATGCAGGGCTCGGTTCAGGAGGCTCTGGGCCAGAGCGGTGAAGCCATTTCCAAAGAGCTTTCCGGCGTCCAGTCCGACATTAACCGTCAGATGGTCAGTCTGGCGGAGAATGTGAGCACCTCCATGGACAAGGCGCTTGAAGCGCGTCTGACCCAAGAGCAGCAAGGCATCAGCACCCGTATCCGCGACACCCTCACCGGCAGCGCCCGGCGTGTGGCCGAAGTGATTGCCGCCGTATCGCCGCCCGCCGTCTGGGACAAGAACATCCCCGAACTGACGCGGCTGGCACAGATGGCCGACCAGGACGAAGCTGTCGTCTTCGCCGTCTTCTTCGATCAGGATCAGAAATACATGACCCGCTATCTGGACCGTACCGACCCTCGTGTCCAGCAACTGCTGGCCTCCAGCACCGTGCGGGGCTCGGTCAACAAGGTTCTGGATGCGGCATCCCGCTCGAATCACATCGACGTGATCCGGGTCAACATCGAACCCCAGGGCGTGGTGATCGGTCAGTTCGTGATTGGCGTCTCCACGGAAAAAGTGAAGGCCGAAATGGCAGCGCTCAGGCAACGCTTTGATGACCTCCGCAAGGAAACCGGCACAACCGTTGCCGGGATCATCGGCCAGCAGGCAGGCCGGGTCGGGGATGCCCTCAAGGGGTCACTGCGCAAGGTGGATGTCACACTGGACGACGCCATCACCCGCACCGGACACCACATCCGTCAACAGGCCGGCAAGCTGATGACCCTGTTGGGGTCGCTGTCTGTCCTGCTCGGGGCGGCACTCTTTGTGGTGATGTTTGCGGTGTTGTCCATGCGCGTGGTGGCCCGCATCAACCTGTTGCGCGAGGCGGTCCGGACCGTTGCCCAAGGGGAAGCTGACCTGACCCAACGCATCCGCATGGCCGGGCGGGACGAGATTGTGGAGACCGCCAGCGGACTCAATGCCTTCATCGAGCGCGTTCAGAGCATCATCCATACCGTGAACGGCCGGGCCCGGGCAGCCCGGGACAAGGCCGAAGCGCTGGCCCGGCTCGCCGACCACGCTCAGGATTCCGTCATGACCCAGAAGTCCGAGATCGACCAGATCACCTCGGCCATTTCCGAAATGAGCAGTACGGCACATCATGTCTCGGAAGCCGTTCAGCAAGCCGCCCAGGGTATCGAGTCCATCCGTTCGGAAACCCGGGAAACGGCACAGATCGCTGACAAGGTCCGCGAGCGACTGACGGCTCTGGTTCGTCATGTCCAGGATTCACAGGCGGTGGTCACCGAGCTGGACAGCCATACTCACGACATCGGCTCGGTGCTGGACGTGATCCGCAGCATCGCCGAGCAGACCAACCTGCTGGCGCTGAACGCCGCCATCGAGGCGGCCCGGGCGGGCGAAAGCGGGCGCGGTTTTGCCGTGGTGGCCGACGAGGTACGCGCACTGGCCTCGAAAACCCAGCAATCCACGGAAGAAATCCAGACGCTGATCGAGCGCCTTCAGGAAGGCAGCCGCAATGCGGTCGAGCAAACGGAGCAAGCCGTGGTCAATGCCCGCGAGAGCCAGGCCGCCTTCAGCGAGTCGGATGACCATCTGGGCCGGGTCAACAGCGCCGTGGAAAGTGTCTTTGCCCAGGCCACCGAAATTGCCTCCATGGCCGAGGAACAGAGCAGCGTGTCCGAGGAAATCCACCGCAACATCGTCGCCATCAACGACGCGGCCGATGCCACATCCGAAGCGGTGGCAACCGCAGCCCGGGAAGCCGCCGGCATCCGGGAGGCCGTTCAGGACGTGAGCACGCAGGTTCAGCAGTTCCGGGTCTGACGCCGCAGGCCCGGCAAGCCTTGACGGGGCGACTGCCGGGCCGGTGGATCAGCGTGCTGCCACCACTTCGGCCAGGCGGCTCAGCTCGGTACGGGTCTGCTCCCAGCCTATGCAGGCATCCGTGATGGACTGGCCATAACGCAGGGCATCCCGGTTGGTCAGATCCTGCCGCCCCTCCTCGATGAAGCTTTCCACCATCACACCCATGATCGGCGCACCATGGGCAAGCTGGGTCCGGACGCTGGCCAGCACCCCGGACTGGTTCCGGTAATCCTTGCCCGAGTTGCCGTGGCTGGCATCAATCATCAGACGCGGGCGCAGCCCGGCTTCCAGCATTCGCGCGCTGGCTTCGCGGACGCTGTCGGCATCATAGTTGGTGCCCTGCCGGCCTCCGCGCAGGATCAGGTGTGTATCCGGGTTGCCGGGTGTGGTCACCATGCCGACCCGGCCATCCGGCAAGACCGTGGGAAACATCTGGCTGGCGCGGCTGGCACGCATGGCATCAATGGCAATCTGCACGCAGCCTTCGGTACTGTTCTTGAATCCGATCACCGCATCCAGACCGCTGGCCATTTCCCGGTGTATCTGACTCTCGGTGGTCCGGGCACCAATGGCGACCCAGCTCAGCATGTCCTGCAGGTAGCGGGTGACGATCGGGCTCAGGGCCTCGGTGGCCACGGCCAGCCCGCTGCGTACCACCTCACGCATGAGATGACGTGACTGCTCCAGACCAAAGGCCAGATCGTGGCTGCCATCCAGGTGCGGATCATAGGCCAGACCTTTCCAGCCCACAGTGGTGCGCGGTTTTTCCACGTAGACCCGCATGACCAGCTGGAGGGTATCCGCCACGTCCTCCTGCAACCGGGCCAGGCGCTCGGCGTAGTCCAGTGCCGCGCCCACATCGTGAATGGAACAGGGCCCCACCACCACGGCCAGCCGGTTGTCTTCGCCACGCAAAATTTTGCGCAGGTCATGCCGGCTGCGCTTGATGGCGGCCTTGTCGCTGGCTGTCAGCGGCAGACGCTGGGCCAGTTGCTCCGGTGATGGCAGTGCCACCACCGACTCTCGTGAAGGTTGCAGACTCATGTCCTGTGCCTGTGTTGTTTGCCCCGTCATTTCAGTGTCCTCATGTCTTGCCGTTGTGTGATGTTGATCTGCGGGGCATTAAAAAAGCCCCGCCGGGACTGCCTGCGGAGCTTCTTTTCAAGATGGTTTTACTCCGGAAGGCAGTCTGGTGGGTCAGACGTGCCTTCCTGCCGGCGCGCCTAACCCTGGTTAAACCAAAAATAAAACCAGTACTGACCGCCGGACACGAACAGGCCCGCAGCGTTTGCCGCGTTGTGATTCATGCTGTGTTGCATGGGCCGGTTCATCTGCTTGCCTGTTCGTTTCAACTCTGATCGGATTTCATACTAGCGTCAGCGTCTGCACTTTGCAACCTTCCGGTTCGGTCGGGGCGCATGTTCAATCCGTCCGGGCTGTGTGCTCAATCCGGCCGGTGTGTTCAATCCGTCCGGGCTCCTCCGGCGGCTGCGGTGCACGCACCTGAGGCCGCCTTCGGCGTCCGGACGGATCCAACGGGGCACATCAACCTCCTTCCGGAAGCGGGCAACACGTACCCAAGGCCGCCCTTGGAGTCCGGAGGGATTCAACGGGGCACATCGGCCTTCTGGCGGAAGCGGGCAGCACGCACCCAAGGCCGCCTTCGGAGTCCGGAGGGATCCACAGGCCGTTCACGGCGCAGAGCCTGAAGAGGCTGACTGGCCGGTACCTGCAGCCACCGTGACAGGAATGCACCTGATCTGCCTCGGATCTTCGTACGGCCCATCCATGCATATTGTCTGAGCAGTGCGCTTCGGGGGCTGCCCCGGGTAGTAGGGGTTGCTCAGACTCGCAGGATCAGCCCCACGATGGTTAAACAGATAGATTTTCAGATTCAGGTCCAGCAGCAGCCCGACGTATTTCCGGAGATCTTCACTCCCGGTATTCAACAGGATATTCCCGGCATAGTTGCTGATCCAGGGGGTCGTCTCCGGCTTGAGCGGTACCTTGATCGCCTCAGCAAACGCCGCATGCTCCATCAACGACAGTTCAGCAAGCCTGTCATACACGGGCGCCATGGCATTGGCTGTCATGTTCGGTTTGAATAACAGGCGCACGTACCAGCCCGGCACAGGTTCATCCTCAGCAAAAAAACCGGGGTTCCTGTCCATCTTCCGCAGCAGCCGGTAATGGCCTCTGAATTCTCTCGCCGCGATACGCCTCACGTCCCTTTCCTCAACCGTGAGCTGATCAACGGTCAGCCCTTCAGGAACCGAACGGCTCGATATCAACGCGAGAATATCCAGGGTATCGGCCATGTTTGAAGCGACCACCGCCCGGCCGAGAAACGTGTCCTGCAGCTTCAGGTGCTTTCTCGTTCTGGCCAGCAAATCAAGCAGCGCATGAACGGCCGGCCCGGGCTGATCCGTGTTGTACAAGGCAATTGCTCCGAGCAGTTCCAGTCTCAGGCCGGCAGAAAGATAGAAAAGATAATCAAACGGTTCCTGAATGTCGGGAAGGGCCGTCGTCCGGTAACTGTCAAACATCAGAAATTGTTGAACACGCTCCCGGAGCGCCCGGTTCTCTTCGCCGAGCTGTTTCATGTCATCAGCAGTGATGGCCAAAAGACGTGTGATACAGTCCGGCTCCCGACGACTGCAAAAATAGCCTCCCTGAGGCAGTTCAATTTCCTTTGCTGCCGTCCTTTGTCCGGGGAAGAGACCTTCACTTGTGTCCTTGTGCTCAGGGTCAGCCGGTTGCGCTGAACCGGTCAGGTCCCTGCCGGGTTCGGTTCCCTGTTCAAGCAGGGCATGATATTGCGCCAGGCGCATCTTTCCCCAGCGAATGGGGGCCTCATTCTCCGGCGCAGCGATTCCGAAAAGAAAAAGAAAGGCCTCATTCGGCGTTCCGGTTTCGGACAGGTTCAACCATTTCCGGGATGAGCCGGACAATTCCTCATCTGTTTGTCCCCAGCCGGAAACATAGGCAATCCCGCCTGACAGCAGTGCAAAAAAGATCACTATTCCCTTGATCATGATTCGTCCCTTGGTGGTTTCTTCCGTGAGAATGCGAATTGTAGCTGAATTGAACTGCCCTGGCACCGTCCGGCTCGGTCGGGGCGTGAGTTCAATCTGTCCGCGACAGCTGTTCAATCCGTCCGGGCTGTGTGCGTTCCATCCGTCCGGGCTCCTCCGGCGGCTGCGGTGCACGCACCTGAGGCCGCCTTCGGAGTCCGGACGGATCCAACGGGCACATCAGTCTCCTTCCGGAAGCGGGCAACACGCACCCAAGGCCCCCTTCGGCGTCCGGACGGATACAATGGGCACATCAGCCTTCTGGCGGAAGCGGGCAACACTCACCTGAGGCTGCCTTCGGAGTCCGGGGGGATCCACAGGCCGTTCACGGCGCGGGGTCCGGCACCGGGTCAGCCTGCTCCTGCACGGACATGTAGAGTTCTTCAGGGCCCGGCATGGGTGAAGGTTGCGGGACGAAGCTGACCTTCTCCGTGGCATTTTCCCGCACACGGCTGAGGTGGAAGGCGTAGCCCGCCAGCACAATACAGCATGCGGCAATGAACACGAACAGACCAACCGGTCCCAGCCACCCCATGAACAGTGCAGTCATGAGCGGCCCGGCTACGGCGCCGCCGCCATAACCGATGAGCAGCGTGGCCGCAATTCTTGCCCGCTTGTCCGGATCACACCAGTCATTGGCATGGGCAGCAGAAAGCGAGTAGAGGGTGAGTGCGAGACTGCCGAACAGGAAGGCACTGACCATCAGGGTGACGAGCGAGGGCGAAAACTTCACCTGCAGGACGATCAGTGCACTGCACAGGGCACTTGCCGTAGCCACGGCGCTGATGACCACTCGCCTTTCCATCCTGTCCGACAGTTTCCCCAGAGGGATCTGAAGTGCCAGTCCACCCAGTATGCCGGCGGCCATGAAATAACTGATTTCCGTGGTGGAAAAGCCCATGCCGTCCGCAAACACCGGCGCCATCGAAAAAAAGGATGCGGAGACAATGCCTGCACAGGCGGCGCCCCAGAATCCCACCGGCGCGCGGGACAACACGTGCTTCAGGGCAATGCCGTTATCGTGCTCCAGATCAGGTGCGATAGCACGGGTCATGAGCAGCGGAATGACGGATAGTGAGAAGAATACGGCGCAGATCGCGTAGGGATTGAAGGTGCTCAGATCCCACACCGGCAGCAGAAGCTGAGCGGCACCGTAGGCCATGTAATTGACGACCATGTAAAGCGCCAGCACACTGCCACGGCTGGCATTGTCCGCCCGGTCATTGAGCCAGCTTTCCGTCACCATGAACAGACCGGCCAGGCACCAGCCATCCGTCAGCCTGAACAGGCTCCAGACAGCCGGTACCGGCCAGAGGGTATAAATGAGTGGCGAGATGGACAGCAGGGAGGCGAAAGCTGCAAAGGCCCGGATATGGCCGGCCCGCCTGACAACCCGCCCCGCATACATGGCACCGAGAAACATGCCGAGAAAGTAGAGTGCCATCATCAGTCCGGTCACCCGGGTACCGAACCCCTCGGCCATGGCTCGCAGGCCGAGCAGCGTTGTGAGCAGCCCGTTCGCCAGAATCAGCAGGCCGTAACTGGTAAACAGGGAAACAAAGGAACGCAGGTGAGGCAGCATCAGAAATGTACAGCTCTGATGCAACGGCTCCCGCAGGGCGCCCATGGTGCCTCACCGCTGCGAAACATCTGGGCAGCGGCCCGTTCTCTGATCCTGATCTGTCCCGGCATTCTGCCCTCCTGCCTTCAGTTTGGGGCAGGCGGGCAGATCGGTCAACCACTTTACTGCGTTCACTGTCCGGGCCCCGGCCCCGGCCGGAGTGCCAGGACTTCCCTTCAGCCCTTCCAGGCCCTGCGCAGGGCGCTGATGACCTGGTTGCGCCAGGGGCTGTCGGCCCGGATGAAGACGGGCGGCTGGTTCAGCGGTGCAGGCACCCAGGCCCAGCGGCCGTTGGCCGGGTTGAAGCGGTTCCACCAGGGTTGGGTGGGCTTGCCTGCGTCGCCATACGCCTTGCCGGTCCAGACGTTGATCCAGGTGCCGGCGGGGAAGTAGACCTTCTTCCAGGTACGCTGCTTGTTGACGATGGGCGCCACCAGGACGTCCGATCCCAGCAGGAAGTGGTCCTTCAGGCCCGCCAGTTCTGCGTCTTCCGGGTAATGCAGCATGGGATGGCGCACCAGCGGATAGCCCTTGTTCGCCGCTTCCCGAATGAATTGGCTGCGGTACGGGGCCAGCGCCGCATACACCCGGGCCCAGCGGGCAAAGGCATTCAGGGTATCGTTATCCGAATAGAACTGGGCATTTTCCTCCGGTTGATTGCCTTCATGAGTGCGGAACGCGGCCGTGAAGGCGTTGGCTTCCATCCAGCGCAGCAGCAGTTCCTTTTCGCGCGAGTAGCCCAATCCCCACTTGCTGAGCGAGGTGTAGCCACCGATATCGCTGTGGTTGAGGGTGATGCCGGAGAAGCCGCCGTTGATCAGGGCCAGCAGTGCACTCCGGAATCCGTCATGCTCGTCCCAGGTGACGGTCTGGTCGCCTTCCCAGAACAGGGTGCTGTAACGGGTGGAGCGGGTGAAGCCGGCGCGGTTGAAGAACACGATGTCCCCCAGGCGGCCGGTTTCTTCCAGTGCTTCCCGGTTCAGGCGCGCCCATTCTTCCACGTAGCGGTTGTGATAGGCGGCTCCGGTCTGACCATTGTAGAGCACCGCGTCAAACGGCAGGGCTTCGGCAAAGTCGGCCATCCAGCCGGAAAGGCCGCTGCCGATGAGGTTGTCGCGGATGATGTCCTTGTACCAGCGACGGGCAGCCGGATTGGACAGATCCAGCAGTCCGGCATCGAAGTCCGTATTGGTAATGGGATAGGGGCTGCCGTCAGCTTTCTTCACCAGATATCCGCGCGACAGCGCCTCCTGATAGAGGTTGCGCTGGTGCTGCCCCTTCAGGGATGCATCCACCATCATGGAGTTGATGTAACCCATGACCCGGATGCCGGCATCATGCAGGGTGTCAACCATCAGAGACCATTCGGGGTACTGATTCTCATCCAGTTCCCAGTTCCACCAGAGCTGAGAGCCAATGGTCGTCTTGCGCTTGCCGACCCAGTCCTGAAGCCAGAAGGCCGCGATGGGAGTATTGTGCGCGCGCAGTTTCTCCCAGATATCCAGTACCCGTTGGGTACCGCCCTGCATGCCCACGATGGCGCCTTGCTGTATCCAGGCGGGCAGTTCGGGCATGCGGCCGGTGTACTCGGTGAGTGCGGAGATCACGTCAAGCATGCGCCGGCCCTGAAGGATCCGTCCGGCCATGCGCCCTTCGAACAGGCGGATGCGCACTCGGTCGTTCTCGCGCAGGTCGAAAACGCTGTAGACATCATTTTCCAGCACCAGGCCCCGATTGAGGCTGGATACGAACTGGGGCATGGCGGCATAGGTGCTGTAGGCGTGCCCTGCCGAGCCCGGTGAAGCCAGGTTGATCACCGGTGCGATGACCGGGTGCGTGCGTCCGACTCCGTTTTCCTGGGCGATGACCGGCACCTCGTGCCCCTTGTGGTTGAGCACGCTGAATTGTTCGCCAAAGCCGTAAAAGCGTTCATCTGCCCGGCTCGCAAAGCGCAGTTCGCTGTAGTTGCCGGCGTTGTGCGACCAGTCAAAGCGAAGCTGGCCGGCGGACAGGGCACGGAAGCGCAAGGACCAGGTCCTGTTTCGGCACCGGCTGTCGCTGTCAAGGTAGCGGCCGGTCAGTTCCAGTGTATTCCCGCTGATCCGTGTCCCGGTGACCTGCTGCTGTTCACAGCGGTAGCGGACATGCTCGTCAATCGTGTAGGAGCCCCGGTTATCCTCCCCCTCCAGCGCATGGCCGCCGGCCACGGCAAAGGCTTCTCCGGGTACGGACTGCCAGAGCACCTTGCCGGGTTCCGTGCGCGACAGCACGCTGAGCTGATTGCCCGTCCAGCGGACCTCGAAGCTGCCGCTGCGCCACGTCACGGGACTGGCCGAAGCGGTCAGACCGGCCTGAGCACCGGCTGACAGCGCCAGGGTCAGAACCAGTGCAGATGAATACCTGAGCATGCGGATTCCTCCTGTTCGTTTTCCGAACATGCTATGAATCTGTCAGCACCTTGTCCAACAATCCTACAGGATTTGAGATTTGGCACACATTTCCAGAAATTTGACCTTTTTTGCACTGTCGTACCGGATAGGATTCCGGCAAGGTACGCTCAAAAAACAACCACACAGGAGAAATCATGGTGCTGATACGTTCCCGTCTTGCCTCCGCCATACTGGCAGCCTCTCTCGTTTCGCCCGCACAGGCCAGCCTGTCCGATGGCCGCCCCTACAGCGTCAGCTATGATGCACAGGGATTCAGAATTGACGGGCAATACCGTTTGCTGCGCGGCGGCTCGGTCCAATGGTTCCGCATTCCGGAAGCCGCCTGGCGGGACCGCCTCGAAAAATTCAAAGCCGCCGGGTTCAACACGATCGACCTTTATGTGCCCTGGAATGTGGTGGAGCCGGAGCCGGGCCGGTTCAATTTCAGCCAGCCGAATCTGGGCCGGTTCCTGGATCTGGCCAAGTCCCTCGGGCTCTACGTTTACCTCCGTCCCGGCCCCTATATCACCAATGAAATGGATGGCGGTGGGGTTCCCGGCTGGCTGATGACCCAATCCACCAAGAAATCCCTGAGCCGCGATGGCCGTGTCAACTTCCGGACAGAAGACCCGGACTTTCTCTATTATGTCCGGCGCTATTTTTCGCAACTGAACCGGTACGTGCGTCCTTGGCTGGCCACTTCCGGCGGGCCCATCATTCTTTATGGTGTGGAAAACGAGTACAACTGGTTCGCCACCTTCCATGAGCTGGACAAGCTGTTCTGGCATGAGGGAGGACCGGAGCGGGATCTCCGTGCACGTGCCAATCCGGCAGCCTATATCAAGGCCCTGCGGGATCAGCTTCGCGCAGACGGCATCACCCTGCCCGTCACCACCTGCCCCGGTGATGGCAAGGCCTCCTGGACCGGTGACGTGCCCGACGTGATCCCCATGCCCAACATCTACAACGGTCTTGGCGGCGAATACCCGGAAAAGGTGGTGACCGAGCTGCTCAATGACATGCACAGCGGCAATCATGGCGGACGCTACCGCAACATGCCCAGCGGAACCACCGAAACGGATCGGGATCCGGCACGCATCAAGCGCATGCTGCTGGCCGGTCTGGACGGGACCTTTGCATTCAACGCGGTGGGCGCCATCCAGTCGGGTTACCGCAACAGCCTGGTGCTCAATGGCAACGGCAGCGACAAGTTCCAGCGCATTTTCGACTTTTCAAGCATCGAGAACATTCTCACCGGTTTCGTTTCGCCGACCGTGGCCTACTTTCACAACGTGATCGACTACGGCGGCCCCATCTCGCCGTCAGGGCTGCTGCGCCCGAGCTATGCGGAGTTCCACGCCGACAACCTGTTCTTCGACACAGTGGAACCCTGGCTGGCCCCCGCAGGCACGGCACAGCGGGTGAAACTGCCGGCCACTTCCGGCCCGGTGCGACTGAACCAGACCGGACTCGGCACCCGCGAAGGCGGCAATACCCCCTGGCTGTACTGGATGCAGGGTACCGGCGGCGCCAGGTTCGTGACCCTGCTGAATGAAACCAGCACATCCCAGACGCTGCCCGTCGGCGGGCTGGTGGTGGACAACCGTGCCCTGCCACGCTATCAGGCACTGACGCTGCCCGCAGCCGGTACTGCCGCAGGCCAGTTCGGCACCGCACAGACCACGCCCGTGGCGGTCGTCCCCGTGAATCTGCCGCTGCCCGACACCGGCCGGCTCACCTACACGACCCACCGCCTGGTCTGGAGTGACGCGTCCAACGGCACGCGCTACCTGATCCTGACCGGCGACAACGGTGAAACCGCCCTGGATGAGCTTCAGGATGCCCGCATCACCTATCAGGACAGCGGTATCCGGATTCACGAGAAAACCGATACCTCGCTGACCTTTACCACGTCCGGCAGTGGTCATCACCAACTGGTACTGGAGACCCGCTCCGGCCGTCTCCACATTCTGGTGGTCCCTGCCCGGGAAGCGGGCAAGGTGTGGCCGGTTCGCCGGGGCGGTGCGCTGTCCGTCATCGTGGGGCCGGACTATGTCTCGCCGGACGCGGACACACTGTGGCAGACCCGCACCGGTGACGCCGTGCTGGTGCTCGGTACGCCGCCCGCCTCGCCGGGCCTTTCCCCCTGGCAGGTCAATGGCGGGATCAATGCCGGCACCTGGCTGCCCACCGAGTCCGTCCGTGCGGGCGGAACATCCGACTGGCAACCGGGCAACCCCACGGTCCGACGCACCCGGCTGCCGGTTCCCGATGCCAGCCAGGCCACCGTTTCCTGGTGGGGCGAGCCGCGCACCATGGAATCCCTGGGGCAGTGGACCGGCGCAGGCTGGTATGTGGCCGAGTTCGATATCAACAGCACCTGGGGCCTGCTGCCCTGGGAGCCCTCCGATCTTTACATCGGGCATGCCAGTGACATCGTCAGTCTCTATGTGAACGGCCATTACCTCACCACCGTGGCCCCCGTGGGCACGGAGCTGGACAGCGACAGCGCGAACAGTGCCTACCGTCTGCCGGATATCCGCCCCTATCTGAAGAAAGGACACAATACCCTGGCGATACGCACGGAAATCTGGGGTCATGGCAGCTTCATGTGGCCCCGGGGCACCCTGTCAGGCACCGCCGCACGCATCCCCTCCCTGGGATTTGATTCCGTGAAGGGGCTCTGGGGCGAGGCCCGGCTGGGCTGGATCACCCTGGACAACTGGCGCTTTGTGCCGGACAGTGCACCACAGACGCCGGAAGCGCTCCGTAATCCGGGCACGGCCTTCGTCCCGGGCGAAGTCCGCACCCTGAGCTGGAACCTGCCGCCTGTGCGGAATACGGATCGCCGTTATGCCCCTATGGCGCTGCGGCTGAAGGGTCGCAACCTGATGGGCGAGATCTGGCTGGATGGCACCCTGATCGGCCGCTGGCTCTCCGATGAAGGCTGGCTCAAACGGGGGTTCTGGGGCCGCGGACAGCGTGACATGTGGATGAACACGCCGCCCGACGACTTCCCGCTCACTGTCGAGGCACTGGCAGATGGCCGGGGTCACCGCCTGCAGGTGATCCTGCGGGACGTGTCCGCCCCCGGCGAAGCCGCACGCCTGGACAGCGTGAGCTGGGTGGCGGTTCAGGAGTGAACGGCAGCTTCGGCCGGCTGAAAGTTCAGCCGGTCGAACTTCACCAGCAGTGCCGGCAGCAGGAACAGATCCGCCAGCAAGGCCAGCACAATGGTGATGGCGGTCAGGGCCCCCAGATGGCTGTTGCCGGTGAAATGGGACAGGGCCAGCACGCCGAAACCCGCACTGAACACCACCGACGTCATGATCACCGCCTCCCCCACCGTGCCCAGGGCATAACGCACCGCCTCCGCCGCCGACAGGCCCAGATCGCGCCGCGCGCGCAGGTACTTGGTCAGCATGTGTACGGTATCGTCCACAATCAGCCCCATGGTAAGACTCGCAATGGTGGACTCCGTCAGGCCAATGCGTCCATACAGAAAGCCCCACAACCCGAAGGCCATGGCCATGGGCAGCAGATTGGGCAGCAGGCTGATCAGGCCGATGGAGAGTGAGCGGGTGGCCACCATGATCAGACCGGAGATCAGCACCAGCGCCAGCACCGTTCCTTCCACCATGGCCGGGATGTTGTCCTGGGCAATGTGGGAGAACATGGTGTCCAGACTGACCGCCGGCACCACGGACTCGGGCAGGTGGGTCGCCAGCCAGGCCTGCGCCCGGGCATCCAGATCCAGGATCACCGCCGAGCTGGTCAGTTGCACCGCCGCGGTGACCCGTGTCTTCTGGCGGCGGATGTCCAGATACTGGGTCAGACTCTGCCCGAACGGCAGCGACATTTCATACAGCAGGGTGTACTGGGCCGCCTCCTCCCGGCTCCGGGGCAGGGCCCAGGCGGCCGGATCATCCCCACGCATGTTGCGGTTCAGCCGCTTGAGGATCAGCGTGTAACGATCCACATCCGTCACTTCGGGCTGTGCCTCCAGAAAGGCGGCAAACTCCTCAACCTTGCGCAGAAATTCCGGATCAAAAACACCGTTCTCCCGGCCACTGTCGATCACGAAACTGAGCCGGTGAGGCCCGCGCAGATGTTCATTCATGAAATCGTTGGCCTGCCGGAAGGCAAAGGTCTTGTCGAAATACTCCACATACACTTCGTTGAGCGCATTGCGCGGCAGGCCGGCAAGCAGCACGCCCCCGACCAGCAGACTGATTCCGATCACAGGCCCCGGGTAACGCACCACCCCGCCTGCCACCCGTTCCGCGATCCGGGCCAGCCACAGCCAGGGCCGCGGCGCCCGGACGGGGCGCAAACGGATGAGCGCGGGCAACAGTACCAGCGAGAAAAACATGGCCGCCAGCGTACCCACGGCCACGGTATTGCCCATGTCCCGCAATGGCGGCGACTTGCTGAAATTGAGGCTCAGGAAACCCACTGCCGTGGTCAGACTGGTGAGAATGACCGGCTGCCAGTTGATCTCCAGGGCATGGCGCAGGGCCGCCTGAACCGGCTCGCCCTCCCGCTGACGCTGGAAGTAGCTGGCAAAGAGGTGCATGGCATCGGCGACCGAAACGATCATGATCACACTCGGCGCCAGCACCGTCACCGTATTGATGGCCGGATTGAACAGGGCCTTGGCCCCGAAGGCCACCAGCACCGCCGCCACAATCACAACGGCCGTCATCAGCATGGCCAGCGGACTGCGCAGCAGCAGCGCAATGAGCCCGAAGATGATCAGGTAGCTCAGTGGCGTCAGCCATTGGCTGTCCTGAGCGATGGCGTCCGCAAAGGACTGATCCGCCATCACGGTGCCATTGAGGAACAGCCGCACATCGGGCGCCGTCTGTTGCAGGTCCTGCAGGACGCCGCGCATGGCCGTGGCGATTTCCGGCACCTCACGCACCGGATTGTCCGGAATGGAGACCGTCACCACCACCGCGGCCACCCGGCCGTCGTCGGACAGCAGGCTGCCCACCAGCGCCGGATCCTCCAGGGCCCACTGCCGGCGCTGACGGATATCTTCGACTGTGAGCGAATCCGGGTTTTCGAACAGCAGGAAGATTTCCACCTCATCTCCGCTGGCCCGGCTGTAGGAATAGTTGGTCAGTGAATCCACGCGCAACGCATGGGGAATCTGCCACCCAGCTTCGGTCAGGCGGTCGATCAGGCTCAGCACCCGGGGCTGGAACACCTCCCCCTGCTCCGGCGCCACCATGACCACCAGCGTGTTGTCCTCGATGAAGGTGCGCTCCATCTCCTCCATGGCCCGGAGCTGAGGGTCATCCGGTTCGAAATAGATCTTGTAGTCGATGGTCAGCCACAACCTGGGCAGCAGCGGCAGGCTGGCGCCCAGGATCAGCAGACAGAGCACAACGGCCTGCCAGGGCCGGTTCAGGATCCGGTCAATCCAAAACGCTTTCACACCTCATCCTCATGTTCGTTTGCGAAAATCATCCCAGATCCCCCTCCGGATTTTGCACACTATAGCGCCAAAATCGTCTCAGATTGTCAAATCATGTTTAATTGTGAAAAGACACACACTTCTGATGACGCAGTGTGGGCAGATGATTGGTACGATGTTACCATCTTCTGACAGATATCTGACCCCGCTCAGGTATCACCCGTGGCCCAGACAATCAAAACAACCCGCCGGCCCGGGGTCCGAAGGCAGAACCGGCCTCGCACGACAACAACAAGGACAGCAAACGGAAGTCTCTGGAAGGTGGCTGCACACGCAGTTGCCCCGAAATGATGTGCTTATCAGGAGTGCGTGCATGCAAGCAATACAACCGGCTGAAAAACCCTGGATCGGACATTTTCTGGACTGGATCGACGAACGCTTTGCCTGGAAGAACGGCATCCTGTTTGTCACCCTCTACGTCACGGTGGCCACACTGACACGGGCGGCCACGGGCAGCGACGGCATCGCCTACTCGCTGTTCGATCTCTGGGGTGCCGTACTCACCTGGAGCTTCTTTCTGCTCATCCGCATCTTCGACGAGCACAAGGACTATGAAAAGGACTGCCTGAATCACCCCCACCGGGTGCTGCAGAGCGGCCGCATCACCCTCGGCCAGTTGCGCGCCGTCGGCGCTGTGGCCATTGCCGCGCAGCTGGGCACCTCACTGTGGCTGGACGGCGGATTCGGCCCCGTGACGCTGGCTTGGCTGGCCCTGTTCGGCTGGCTGTGCCTGATGGGCAAGGAATTCTTCTGTGGTGCCTGGCTGGAGAAACGCCTGACCCTGTACGCTGTTTCTCACATGGCCATCATGCCCTTCATCGTTTACTGGCTGGCGCAACTGGCGGTGCCCGGCAGCGGCTGGAACACCGCTACCTACGGCCTCTCCGCGCTAGCGCTGGTCAGCGGTTTTGCCTTTGAAATCACCCGCAAGACCTGGGGACCGGAGGAAGAGCGCGAAACCATTGACTCCTATGCCCGCATTTTCGGCATCCCCCTGGCCATTCGCATCATCCAGAGCCTGACTGCGGTCATGGTGGCCATTCAGGGCCTGCTGACCTGGCAACTCGCCGGCCAGACTCTGGCGGCTACCATCGCCCTGGCCCTGCTGGCCATCGTCGGCGCCTGGGCCCTGCTGACACTGAACCGCTTTCCGGCGGCCCCCTCAGCAGAGGGCCGCGAACGCAACGAAGCCGCCGTGGGCATCACCACGCTGGCCGGTTATCTGATTCTTACCCTGGCAGTCCTGGCCGCCCACGGGCTGGCCTGAGGCCGACGACCTGACATTGAAGAGGCAAGACAAGATGTACACTCCGAACATTTCAAGGCGCCGGCACTTCGAATCCACTCCGCTGGCCGGTGAGCTGCACTTCACCCTGGATGGCGAGCCCTGCGCGCTTCTGATCGAACACGTGACCCAGAACAGCGTGGATGCCCTGGTGCCCAGCCATGAACTGCTGGCCCGTCTGCCCGTCGGGCAGCGTCTGGAAGATGCCTCCATCGTGGTGGATGGCGAAACCCTGTGCGGGCTGGAACTGGTCATCCAGGGTCAGGAAGCGAAAGAAGCGCGGCACTGCGTCGCCATCATCCGGGCCGTGGTGCCCGGCAAGGCCAACAGCAAATGCCTGTGGCGCGCACTCTACCTGATTCACCAGCACGAACGCGCCCCTTCCGAACGCATTGATGCCCAGGCGGTGCCCAAGGTGCCGGCTCGCGGCCTCTATACCGAGGCGGCCCGGCAGGAGCGCGTGGCGTTTCTGGAAGCCCAGACCGGCGTGAAGCTGGAAGGGCTGTCACAGCACAGCTTCGATCCGAACAAGCTGATGAGCAACATCGAAGCCTTCATCGGCTCGGTGGAAGTCCCCGTCGGCGTGGCCGGCCCCCTGCTCATCCACGGCCAGAACGTGTCCGAATACACCTACGCACCCATGGCGACCTCCGAGGGCGCACTGGTGGCCTCCGCCACCCGCGGCGCCACCGCCCTGACCCGTTCCGGGGGCGTCAGTACCCGGGTTCTGGCCCAGCGCATGCTGCGCGTGCCCGTCTTCGTGCTCAAGACCATGCAGGACGCCCTGTTCTTTGCCGAATGGGTGAAGTGCCATTTCAGTGACATCCGGGACCAGACCCGCCGCTTCTCCAACTATGCGGACCTCAAGAAGGTCGAGCCCCAAGTGTTCGGCAAGGCGGTTCACGTGCATTTCGTTTACGAAACCGGCGACGCGGCAGGCCAGAACATGACCACCACCTGCACCTGGCACGCCTGCCTTTGGATTCTGGAACAGATGAAGGCTTTCGAAGATCTGAAGTTCGACAACTTCATGATCGAGGCCAACCTGTCCAACGACAAGAAAGTGACCTATCAGTCCTTCCTCAAGGGCCGGGGCATCCGTGTCATGGCCGACTGCACCCTGCCCGGGGACGTGCTGCAGAACGTGCTCAAGGTGACCCCCCGCCAGCTTGTGGATGCCTACCAGAGCTTCGTCATGGGCAGCATTGCGGCCGGCATGGTGGGCATCAACATCAATATCGCCAACGTCATTGCCGCCATCTTCACGGCCACCGGTCAGGACATCGCCTGCGTGCACGAATCCGCCATCGGCCAGCTGCATCTGGAACTGGTCACCACGGAAACCGGCGAGGAAGCCGTCTATGCCAGCATGATGCTGCCCAGCCTCGTGGTGGGCACCGTGGGCGGAGGCACCAGCCTGCACCACCAGAAGGAGTGTCTGTCACTCATCGGTTGTGCCGGGCCGGGCAAGGCCCACCGCCTGGCGGAAATCATCGCCGGTTACTGCCTGGCACTGGACCTGTCCACCCTGTCCGCCATTGCCAGCGGCCAGTTTGCCAGCGCCCACGAGAAACTGGGGCGCAACCGTCCGGTCAACACCCTCAAGCTGGGCGATCTCAACCCGGCGCTGTTCACCCGCCTGCTGCGTGAACGGCTGGATGACCCGCATCTGGAAGTCCACGAGGTGGACCTGATCGACAATTTCAGCAAGGGATCCTCCATCATCACCGAACTGACCGGCCACAAGGTCAACAAGCTGGTGGGACACTTCCCGGCCGTGCTGCGCTATACCAACGGGCTCGGCCAGAGCGGCGAGCTGCGCGTCATGGTCAAGGTCAAGCCGCTGGATGACGAGGTCATCCTCATGCTCAACAGCATGGCCGCCATGTGTGATGCACGCCTGGCCCAGGAGTTCAACCGCTACCGCAATCGTCTCGGCTTCCGCGGCTGTCACGTGCGCGAGCTGGAGGTCATGTCCGACCGCGACCCGCGCCTGACCCGTCACATGCCCAGGGTCTATGGCACCTGGGCCGAGCCGGAACGCGAGGCCTTTGTCCTGGTAGAGGAGCTGCTGGAAAACATGGCCCTGATGGACGTGGCCGACACCCTGGAAGGCTGGACGGACGCCCATACCCGTGCCGCCATCCGTGGCGCGGCGGAGATTCACAGCCGCTGGTACGGTCAGGAGCAGGCGCTGCTTGAAAAGCCCTGGATCATCGACCCGCCACGCTACGAGGACCGGGTGGAAATGCAGCGCCTGTGGGAAATGCTCGGCGTCCACGCCCGGGAAGAGTTCCCCGAATGGTTCAGCGATGACGACCTGGAGCGCTACCGCATGCTCATCAACACCCTGCCGGTCTGGTGGCAGGAGCTGAACAGGCAACCGCGCACCCTGATCCACAATGATTTCAACCCGCGCAACATCGCCTTCCGCGAGGGCGAAGACGGCCCCGAAATGGTCCTTTACGACTGGGAGCTGGCCACGGTACACGCGCCCCAGTACGACCTGGCCGAACTGCTGGTCTTCACCCAGCAACCGGATACACCGGAAAGCGTGATCGAGGATTACATTGAACTGCACCGCCGCGAACTGGAGCGTCATACCGGCCAGTCCATCGACCCGGATCGCTGGCGCTGGGGCTTCACCCTGTGTCTGTTCGATCTGCTGTTGTCACGCATGTCCCTGTACGTCATGGCGCACACCTTCCGGCACTACGGCTTCATGGAGCGGGTACATGCCACCTTCCGCACCCTGATTGACCGGGAGGAAGCCCGGCTGATGGCCAGAACCCGCCTGAACCTGAAATCGCCCGAGGTGTCCCGATGAACACAACCTGGATCCTGACACAGGAAGACGCCAGCGCCCGGGGTGAATCCGAACTTGGCGGCAAGGCCTGGCAGCTCGCCTGGCTGAGCCGCAACGGCATGCCGGTTCCCCCCTGGTCAGTCCTGCCCGTCCAGGCCTTCGAGGCCTTTCTGGATGCACACGGACTCCGCAATACGCTGGACGGCCTGCTCGAAGGCCTGACACCGGATACCGCAGGGAATATCGCCACCGAAATCCGCGGGCACATTCTGGCCCACCCGCTGCCCGAAGCCGGCAAGGCTGCACTCACCGAAGCGCTGTCCCGGCTTTCCGGCGACCCGGAAGCCCCCTTCGCCGTGCGCTCCTCCGTGGTCGGCGAGGATGCGGAAAATGCCTCGTTCGCGGGACAGATGGATTCCTTTCTCTACCAGCGGGGTCTGGATGCCATTGAGCAGTCCGTGCGGGAAGTCTGGGCCAGCGCCTTCGGGGAACGGGCCCTGCTCTATCGCCTGAGGCAGAACCTGCCGCTGGATCACATCCGCTGTGCAGTAGTGGTGCAGCGCATGATTGACGGACAGGTCTCGGGTGTCCTTTTCACCGCTCACCCGGTCAATGGCCGCCGTGACCAGGCGCTGGTCTCGGCCTGCTGGGGCGCCGGAGAAGGCCTGGTTTCCGGCCACTGTGCCGCCGACGAGTTCACCCTGGATCACGACGGCAACCTGCTCGGCAGCCAGATCAGCCACAAGGACGTCGCCCTGCGCTTCGACGCCGACGCCGGCCAGGGCACCTGCGAACAGCCCGTGCCCGAAGCCGACCGGGACCGCCCCTGCCTGACCCCGGAACAACTGCGTCAGCTCATGCGCCTCGGCCGCACCATTGCCGCCCTGCGTCGCCGCCCCCAGGACATCGAATTCACCTTCGCCGAAGGCCGGCTCTGGCTGCTCCAGACCCGTCCCATCACCGCCCTGCCGGCACCGGAGCGCCCCAAGGGCGAGCGTATCGTCTGGGACAACTCCAACATTCAGGAAAGCTACTGCGGCGTCACCACGCCCCTCACCTTCAGCTTTGCACGGCGGGCCTATGCCACCGTGTACGAGCAGACCATGCGCGTACTGGGGCTTTCGGACCGCACCATCGCCGCCCACCGGGACATGCTGGACAACATGCTCGGCCTCATCAAGGGGCGGGTGTACTACAACATCAACAACTGGTACCGCGGGCTCACCCTGCTGCCCGGCTTCGAAACCAACAAGGAAGCCATGGAGCGCATGATGGGCCTTCAGGATCCAGTGGATTTCGTGCAGGAAACGCAGCTCACCCCCTGGCAGAAGCTCGCCCGCCTGCCGGCCAAAATCCGCGCCCTGCTCGGACTGCTGCTGAGCTTCGCCGTCATGGAACGCAAGGTGGCCGCCTTCCGCAGCCACTTCGAGACCGCTTACCGGTCCATTCCCCGCGACCGGCTTCACACCCTGGAATTCGCCGAGCTCAAGGCACTGGCCGACCAGCTCGACGAACGCCTGCTGCGGCGCTGGACCACCCCCATCCTCAATGACTTCTACGTCATGATGTCCAACCAGCAGGTACACAAGATGCTGGCCCGGGCCGGGATCGAACAGGTGGAAGCGGTCCAGAACAACCTCATGGCCGGCGAGGAAGGCATCGAAAGCACCGAGCCCACCAAGTTCCTCATGCGTCTGGCGGACAGCATCCG
Source organism: Thermohahella caldifontis (assembly GCF_041153465.1). Taxonomy (NCBI): domain Bacteria; kingdom Pseudomonadati; phylum Pseudomonadota; class Gammaproteobacteria; order Oceanospirillales; family Hahellaceae; genus Thermohahella; species Thermohahella caldifontis. The sequence goes on along the minus strand of NZ_CP154858.1, from coordinate 3,022,788 downwards.
GCAGGACCCGGAACTCAGGGAGCGCCTCCTGAACACCGCGCCGGAACACATGCTCGACATCCTCCAGCAAGGCTGGCCGGACATCCATGCCCGCTGCCTGGAATACATCGAACGCTACGGCGACCGGACCATGGGCGAACTCAAGCTCGAATCCGTCACCCTGCGTCAGGATCCCGCGTTCATGTTCAGCGTCCTGCGCAATTTTGTCCTGCGTGATGATCTCTCGGCCGACGCACTGGCGCGCAACGAGGCCCAACTGCGCAAGGATGCGGAGCAGACAGCCCTGAAGGCCATCCGCAGGCAGTCCGGAGAACGTGGTGTGAAACGCTTCCGCAAGGCCCTGGCCCGCCTGCGCGCGGCCGTCAAGCACCGTGAAAACATGCGGCTGGCCCGCACCCGCATGTTCGGCCTCTACCGGGACCTGTACCGGGAAATGGGCGAACGACTGGCAGAGGCCGGCGCCCTCCGGCAGGCCGATGATATCTTCTATGTCACCGTGGAAGAACTGGATGCCTGGATGAACGGCACCAGCGTCGGCGCCCTCGCGGAAACCGCCGCCGCCCGCCGGGAACAGTTCGCCCGCTGGGAAGACGAGGAACTGCCCCATCATTTCTACACCTGGGGCCCGGTGTATCACCACAATACCTACGTTTATCCCCACGCGGATGCCCAGGCCGAAGCCGCGGCCGCCCAGGGAGATCACCTCAAGGGCATCGGCTGCTTCCCGGGCGTGGTCGAAAAGCCCGTACGGCTGATCTTCTCGCCGCAGGACGAACTCAACCTGGACGGCCAGATTCTCTGCACCGTACGTACCGACCCGGGCTGGGCTCCCCTGTTCCCCACCGCCGGCGGCCTGCTCATCGAGCGCGGCTCCACCCTCTCCCATTCCGCCGTGGTGGCGCGGGAACTGGGCATTCCGGCGGTCGTCAATGTCCCCGGCATCACCCAGCGCATCCGTGATGGCGAACGGGTCCGTCTGGACGGCGGCAGCGGTGATGTCTGGCTGCTGGATCAGGCCGAAGCCACCACAGCACAGGAGCCGGCACACGCATGAGCCAGTGGCCCGACGACCGCTTTTTCCACGTCGCACAGCAGGTCTATGCCGCAGACCCCTGGTGGCTGGGCGAAGACGCCACCGCCATCCGGGGGCAGTTTGCCCGCGAGGCCCGGGACCCCAACCGGGCCATCTGGTGGCACAGCACGGATCACGCCCGTCTCGCCGCCTTCTTCGGGCCGGACCAGCAGGTGGACGGACAACCCACCGCCTTCTTCGGGTTCTGGGAAAGCCTCCCGGATGCCGACATCAACCGGCAACTGTTCCGCACGGCCGAGACCTGGGCCCGGGCACAGGGTGCCACCCGGATGCTCGGCCCCATCAACTTCAGCACCTTTCACCCCTACCGGATCCGGCTCAACGCCTTCCATGACGGCGCCTTCCCGGGCGAACCCTACAACCCGCCCTACTACGCCGAACTGCTGGAGGCCTGCGGTTACCGGCAGGAAAAACGCTTCTACAGCTGGCTGGGCCCGCTGGCCGGTCGCGCCGAGCGCATGGCGCCACGCATCGCGCCCCTCCATGACGCCCTGTGTAACGAAGGGGTCACCTTCGAACCCCTGACACCGGACATCTGGCTGAATGAGCTGGGCGCGTTCTACCGCTACGTGGACCAGATCTTCGGCGCCAACTATGCCTACCGGGGCATATCCGAAGACGCCTTCCGCAGCAGTTACGGCGAACCCTTCGCGCGCCGTTTCTGTCCCCGGTCATCCGTGCTCGCCCGACGCCCCGACGGCGACGTGGCCGGCTTCTTCATTGCCCTGCCCGACTACGGCCCCCTGGCCCGGGTCAACCGGGAAGGCTGCATCCCGCTTGCGGAACTGAACTATGCCGACCACCTGCAACGGCTGAAACCGCTGACCATGCTGGGCAAGACCGGCGGCGTCCATCCCGCCTATCGTCAGAAGGGCCTGTTTGCCGTCATGAGCTGGCTGATGATGCGCTGGGCCGAACCCTTCGCCGATCACGGCGGTGCCGTGCTGGTACGCGAGGACAACCCCTCCGCCCGGGTGGCCGGACTGGCCTTTCCCGCCAGTGACAGCACACGCCGGGAATACGCCCTGTTCGTCAAGGAGCTCTGATGCACGCCATATTGCCCTCCATCACCCCGGACAACGGCAACTTTGTGGAACTGGTGCTGCGCCACAGCCGCGTGCAGCCCTGGGTAAGCGCACTGATCTGGCCGGATGCCGGGCACCGGCTCCGCACTCTCAGTTTCGGAGAACTGGGCCAGGCCATTGCCCGATTCCGGGCCTGGTGCCGCCAACAGGGCTGGAAGCAGAATGACCGCATTGTGGTGATCCACCCCCCGGCGCCCGCCCTGTATGTCGCCGTGCTCGGACTGCTGGCAGAAGGACTGGTACCCGTGTTTCTGGACACCGGTATGGGTCGTCGCAAGGTGCTGGAAGCCCTGGCGGAAAGCCGTGCCAAGGCCGTGCTGGCACCCCCGCGCCTGTGTTTTCCGGGCCGGCTTCTCGACCGGCTGGCGCGCCCCTGGCTGGCCCTGCCCGCGCTGGACCAACTGCCGGCCCACGGCCCTACCGGTCCCTGCGTACATCGCCCGCCGGGCGCACCGGGCCTGATCTCCTATACGTCAGGCACCACCGGCCGGCCCAAGGGCGCCGACCGCAACCATGCCAGCCTGATTGCCCAGCACCAGGCCATCCGGGCCGACTGGCCGGATGCCTCCATCGACGTGGACATGACCTGCCTGCCGGTGCTGGTGCTGCACAACCTCTGCTGCGGCATGCCCTCCGTCCTGCCGGACATGGACTTCCGCGCACCGGCCCGGGCACCCGGCACGCGCATTCTCGAACAGATAGAAGCCTGTGGCGTCACCCGCCTCAGCGGAGCAGGCGCCTTCCTGAGCCGGCTGGCCGATGCGGCGGACGCCGTGGGCGGATGCCGGACCATCCGGACCATCCGCGTGGGCGGTGCCCCGGTCAACGCCAAACTGGCCCGCCGCCTGCAGCGCGCCTTTCCGGAAGCGGATGTGGCCGTGGTCTATGGTTCCACCGAAGCCGAACCCATCGCCCATGGCCCGGCCCGCCTGCTGGAAACCGACACGGGCCCCGGCTACCCCGTGGGCACCCCGTCACCCATCGCCAGGGTGGTGCTCGCCGACCCGGACAGCCGGCCCCAGTCCGAAGCCGAACTCCTCGCCGCCACCGTGCCGGCAGGGGAAACCGGGGAAGTCTGGGTGAAGGGCCCGCATGTGCTCAAGGGTTACGTGGATAACCCGGAAGCCACCGCCGAAAGCAAGATCCCGGGCGTTGACGGCCACGTCTGGCATCGCACCGGAGACCTGGCCTGGCAGGACGGTGACGGCGGACTGCACCTCGTGGGCCGGACGAAGGAATGTCTGGAGCTGAGAGGCCAGCGGATCCCGGTCTTTCCCGTGGAACGGCAACTGGACGAGCATCCCGCCATCCGGCGCAGCGCACTGATCCAGACACGGCCCGGCGAAACGCCCCACCTGTTTCTCGAACCCGAGCCCCATGCCACGGCCGACGCCGCCAGCCACGCCGCACGGCATATTCTCATGGCCCACCAGCTGCCGCGCTGCCCGATTCACATCCTCCCGGCACTGCCCGTGGACAGCCGGCACAACAGCAAGATTCAACGCGCAGAACTGAAACGGAGATGCCAGCCATGGCGCCGCATTTCATTATCCGGCTGAACCGGGTTGACCTCATCACCCTCACCGGCCTGGCCTTGGTGGGAGGCGTGCTCTGGCTGATTCAGGCCGGCCACCTGACTGCCGCCCTGGCCCTGCTCTACGCCGCCATGCTGGCCGATGCGCTGGACGGCTATCTGGCCCGCAAGTGGGGCCTTACCCGGGAGTTCGGCCGTTATCTGGACGGATTTGTGGACACATTCATGTATCTTGTCACGCCCGCCTTCTGGGCCTGGCAATGGGGATTCAACGGCCCGGCGGCAATGCTCATCATCTATGCCCTCTGGGCCTGCGGCAGCGTCCGCCTCGCCGTGTTCAACCAGACCGGCAACATCCGCCAGGGCAAGGCGCTGGCCTATCAGGGCATGCCGGTGTACTGGATCGTCTTCAGCCTGTCCGCCACCGTCATCCTCGGCTGGTGGCTGGGCCGGGAGACGGCACTGGCACTGCTGCACGGCCTCTGGGCGCTGGTGGCCCTGTGCATGGTCTGGAACCGCCCCTTCTTCAAGTTCAATACCCTGGGCCAGATCCTCACCGTGGTATTGAGCGGCATCCTGATTTTCGGCACCCGGGCCTGGTGGGAGACCAACCATGGCTGAATGGAGCACACACCTCATCGCCGCCCTCTGGCTCACCCTGCCCATCGTGGTGGGCGGCGTCGCCCACATGTATGCCGTATCCCACCAATGGCTGGAAGGGCTGAAGATCCCCATTCATGCCCGCTGGTTCGGCGCCAACAAGACCTGGCGCGGCGTTGTCCTCATGCCGCTGCTGACAATTCCCGGCGCCTGGCTGCTGCACGCCGCCAGCCCCTGGTGGCCCGGCACCCTTCACAGCCTGCAGGCCGTCCCGTCCACGGTGCTCGGCCTGGCACTGGGCCTCGGCTACATCCTCATGGAACTGCCCAACTCTTTCATCAAGCGGCGGCTGGGCATCGCACCCGGTGAAACCCCGGAACACCTGAAGGCACTCTTTATCCTCATCGACCAATGGGACTCCGCCATCGGCTTCACCCTGGCCTATGCCCTGCTCACGGACCTGCCCGCAACGACGCTCCTCACCCTGATCCTCATCTTCCCGGCCGTGGCGCTGGGCGTCAAACGGCTGTTGTTTGTGCTGCGCTGGAAGGAGAAGGCGGTGTGAGGGAATGCCCCGCTGTGCCAGCTTCGAAAGCCTGCCTTCCTTCCCCTCCGAGCGATACTGAAAATGCCTCAGGCTTCCGTTGTCACTCTTCTCGCTATTTGATTGATCACATGTGCAAGTCTATTGATATCCGTTGATGCATCCGGAGCGATTTCAATCTGATAAAGCTTTCCCGGCGCAAGAGCAGATCGCTTGCGTTGTATGGTGAAATTAAAACCGTCCAAAATATCGGTATGTCCATTCGCCTCCAATTCATAAAGAGATTCCGGAGGCCGTATTTGGTGGCGAACGACGGTCCAGTCCTGATCTCTTATCGCAATGCTTGTGTAGACAGACTTCCTTGTGTCCGCATCCATCAGTGCATATCCCTTGGTGTTCTCCACTGCTACCAACCCATAATCCGACAAGGCTTCAAGCAGGCGATCGATCAGAACTCTGCGATCAGGTGGCAGGCCCTCCTCACGCTCTTTCATGCGGTCAATCCCGGCTGAGATGTCCCTGATACTTTCTGCCACCAGAGGAATCTGCGGGAGTGCGGAGTATCTTCTCCAGATTATTTTCGAGACCAGATTGTCATGTTCCTCACGCAGATCCATCAGCACCAAGTCATATCGAGATGTCGAGCATTCAGAAAAAGTCATCAACTGCATCAGATTCCGGACTGCGCGATAATTGAACACGCTATTGGGCTCAGGCGCACAGAGTATGATTACCCGGCACACACCATTCTTGACATTGAATTCAAGCCGCTCCAGAAATTGCTGGCGCCACTCGGATACCTTCTTGCCCTCAAGAATGGGGTCCTTGGACAAGGCATGCATAACTGCGTCCAAATTCTTGTAGCAAGCATTGGAAGCAGTGGAAATCAGGTCGCCAAAACGCTTCTGAAATACCTTGCCGTTATAGTGAATCAATTGGTTCTGCAGGTCTGAAGCGTAATTGATCACCTGCGGATAAACTTCGCGCTTCAAACGGCTGTCGCTATAACGCTTGCACTCCACAAAAGTCAAAACCGCGTTGATATCAATGAAAAGATTGTCAATTGCGCCGCTGGAAAGCTGAATCTCTCTGCCAAGAGACACCAAGCCGGGTGCATCGGGGCAAAATTCAGGATTGATGTCCGGAAGTCCGGACAGAACCAACTGGGGATCGAGGTGGAGTCGGGCCTGCAATTCACTTTCAGTTTTGAACATAAGCTCTCTTCGTTTTCGTCAAGCTCCCAATCACATACTCACAAGCTGGTATCCTGATTGTTCTCGGTACATTCCCAGCACTTGGCATCAAAGCTAAACGCACGTTCCATTTCACTTGCTGTATAGATTTTCATTCTTGGTTTGCTCAGGGCGCTGGATACAAGCGCCAAACGCCATTCCGGAATCTCCTCAGATTTTCGCCTTTCATTTCTGGACAAGAAAAACCTTCTATCAGGCCCAGAGGTCCCTTTGACCTCTATATGTAACTTTTCAATTGAGTTCTCAACCAAAAGATCATAGCCCACATTATCCTTTTGCCGATCGATCACACTGTACCCCAAATTCTGGTAGTACTTAGCGACAAACTCTATCGCCTTGCTTTCAATCAACTTTCTCTTTTCCACATCCAGCCAACGAGGATAAAGCAGATCACCCCCATCTTCTTCATTCTTTGGTGACAAAAAAGGACACCATCCACGCTTCCCGGGCGCCTGACTTCTCCGTACTTCTCAATAATCTCCGGTTCTCTGGAGTACGATACTGCCTTATACTCTCCGACATAACTCCAGGCATTTTTTGCCTGCTTCATGTAGACGGGAACATATTGCCCTTGCTGGAGAAACTTCTCGGCATTTGCCCTCATTCTGGGCCCCTTCCCCACAAGAATGATATCCGGAGCATCTGGATTGATTTCGGGTTTCACCGCCAACCCTGTTACTATATTTTTTCGCGTCCTGATATATGAATCTCCGCCACCAATTATTATTGCCAGTTCTTTGGTCGTCAAAATCTCCATAATATATGCTTGTTAAGGAGCCTCTGAATAACTTCGCCTTTTGCGCCATTGGCCACCTTTCAGCATCCAGATGGTCACTTTTTAGTCGATTCCAACTAAAAATCGGCCATTTTCTACCTGTTTTCTGCCCATTCTGCGCCCTGAAGGCGCATTTCGGGCGCAATTGCCCTATGAGGGCAACAAAAATCGTCTCCCATCATCAGATTTGCCAGTGCGGCGAGCGTGGCCAGACGGTTGGTATTTTTCTTCAGGCCACGATAGCGGGTCTTGCGCTTCTTGTGCTCGTACTCAAGCTCTGCGAAGGCGGGCTGGTAATCCATCGGGTTCTCCTGGCCGTTTCGGTATCTGATGGCTTATTACCCCTCATTCGCGGTGTTTTTCAGAGGCTCCTTAGCACTTGGTTGCAAGATCCACTCTGATGCGTCCCACCGAGGTATCCCCAATAGATTGATATTTGTATACATTACCTCGCACGCAGGCAATTAACAAATTAGATGATGTTAACCACCTGACATTAATCCCTTCAATATCATCTACTCGTAGAATGTCTGTTTCTCGGTCAGCTGGCTCAACTTCTAATCCGCCAGAAACAATATAGAAACTGTATACATAAGGCACGGTGGCTCCGTAATTAGACTCATATATCAATAGGTTGAAAGTTGAGTCCGGTGCAGCAACTTTATTGACCAACCTTGCCTTGCCCAGATCGCCGCCACAAGACTGGGTTAGCAAGGCGCCCAAGAACAGCAGACTAATACCCCAAATGTTTTGCATACTGAATACCGGATTCAATTAACCGCTGATCATGGGGATCGTCGCCATAAGGTGAGTTCTCCCACCAGACACCCCAGGCTTTAAGGAGCCTCTGAATAACTTCGCCTGTCGAGGAAGGCGCCTCAATGATCGTGGCATCCATGATGGTTCCGCTGCGCAGAATCAGCCCCTTCCGGTTCAGCACCCGGTTGACCGTTTCCAGAATCTTCGCACCCAGGTTGCACTTCTTGTGCTGGCACTCAAGTTCTGCGAAGGTGGGCTGGTAATCCATCGGGTTCTCCTGGCCGTTTCCGTATCTGATGGCTTATTACCCCTCATTCAGGGGTATTTTTCAGAGGTTCCTTAAATAAATATATTCTGAAAGCCTTCAGTAATGGATAGAACAAAATCTGTTGCCAATACGCAGAGAATGCGTCACCAACTGGTGACTTGGCAGGTCAGTTCCGAAGCTTCGGGGAAGGAACGTCACGATGGCACTTCCCTGTCTGATCCGGATTCTGGCCGACTCCCTGCGTTGGCCCGGCGGCTTATATTTGCAGCCTACATGGTCAAGATTACTTCAAATCCAGCGGTGCTGCCAGATCAAACCAACTTCCCATCAGCAACCCCGCAAAACAGTCCGAAGAGTGAATACAGTACAGCCATGTTGAAGCACGTGACGGGCGATCCACCAGTGGGCCGTCCTCCTACAACACAAACCCCAACGTCAACGGAATGAACACCAGGCTTGCCAGGTTGCCGATCAGCACCACCGAGGCCACCACTTCCGGTTCCTGCTGGTAGCGTTCGGCCACCATGTAATTGAGCACGGCGGGTGGCAGGGCGCCGAACAGGATCAGGTAGCGGGATTCGGTGCTGTCCAGCCCCAGAACCGGCACCATGATCAGGGCCATGATCACGCCCGAGAGCGGACACAGCACCGCACCCCAGGCTCCGGCCCGCCAGTGGCTGAAGTCGATACCGGTCATGCGCACACCCAGTGCAAAGAGCATGAGCGGGATGGCGATCTGCCCCAGCATGTCAATGGGGGTCTTGAGCATGGGCGGCATCGCCTGCCCCGTCGCGCTCCAGACCAGCCCCGCTGCCGTGGCCAGGATGATCGGACTGCGCAGCGTGGCCGCGACGCTCGCCCGGCCACTGACAATCGCCATGCCCACAGTAAAATGCAACAGGGTGGACACCAGAAACAGCACCACGGCGGCGGGCAGCGCCGCCTCACCGAACGCCAGCACCAGCAGGGGAATCCCCAGATTGCCGCTGTTGTTGAACATCATCGGCGGCACAAAGGTTCTGACCCGAAACCCCAGCACCCGGCAGAGCGGCCAGACCAGCACGCCGGAACCCAGCACCAGTCCCGCGCAGGCCACTGCCAGCGCCACGTGGCTCAGCGGATCGAAGGATTTTGCGGACATGACGGAAAAGATCAGCGCCGGGGTGAACACGTCCATGTTCAGACGGTTGGCCACCGTCATGTCCGTATGAGTACGGCGGGCGTACAGAAAACCGGCCCCCACCATGATGATGAGCGGCACTACCGTCCCGGCGATACGCCAGCCTGTTTCCATCAATAAGGGCGACACCCTCCACCTCCTGGCCTGATTGAACCGGGCAGCTTATCAGAGTCCGGTGTCAGGGTGCCATGGTACCAAAGGCTGTCAGCCACCCCGCCGCGACATCCACCATCCATGCAGCCAAGCACCTGCCAGCAGGCCCAGTACGGAAACCAGCAGCGCCCAGTTACCGGCACCGAGTCCGGCAATGGCCGGTCCGGGGCAGACACCGCTGAGCCCCCAGCCCACACCAAACAGGGCAGCGCCGGTGAGGGTGTCCTTCCGGCTCACCTCCGGTCGGCCCGAAAAGCGCGGTTCCAGTACGGGCTTGCGCATGAACCGTGTGGCGATCTGATAGACCACAAAGGTGGTGGTGACGGCGGCACCCAGCACCAGCAGCAGCCCCATGTCCTCGAAGCGCAGGAAGGCCAGTACGACTTCCGGCTGGATCATGCGCGACAGGGCCAGTCCGGCACCAAAGAGCATGCCGCCGAGCAGAATGACGAACAGCGAAGCGGTTTTCATCAGGAGCCCCCTCCCAGCCAGGCTGTCAGGTGTGCGGTGATGATGGCGGTGGCGAGAAAGACCAGCACCGCAAGGAACGAGGGCATCTGAAGCGACGCCATGCCGCAGATGCCATGGCCGGACGTGCAACCGTTACCCAGCCGTGCGCCGAAACCGGCAATCACGCCCCCACCCCGAGTTGCCACAGGGGCACTTGGGTGGTGAGCGGTTCTGCCGGCCCGAACACGAACCAGTACAGCGCCGCACCGAGGATGAGTCCGCCAGCCAGCACCAGCCGCCAGACCCGGGATTGCCGGAGACCGGCTTGCTGAAACCAGGGCAACCGGGAAAACCACGTCCAGGTGCTGCTGAATACCGAGCTCATCCCGGCCAGGAGGCCCGTGAACACAAAGATCAGGCTCACGCCCAGACCAATCAGAAAACCGCCCAAGGCATAATGGGCGACCCCGTTCGGAAACCAGATACTCCAGTCCACGACTACCTCCGACTGATATTCACCTGTCTGACTCATGGGGCGACATGAATGTTCTGATACGCGCCACGGCCAACCCAAATCCGGAGGGAATTGTCTCAAAGATTCCCGTTGATAAAAAGTCACGAACAGAAGCCCGGATCTGTATCAAACATTTTACACATCGATATCGGGACAAATTCATACCACTTTGATATTACAGCATATTTTTGATGGCGCTTTTTTTGCTTCACGTTTTTCATGCTTTGCGCGGGCGACCTTACCGCCTGCGAAAAGCACCAAGACAAATCAAAACAGAAGGAAATTTCATCATGACACTCAAGCAAATCATCCTTTCTCTGGGCACGGCCAGCATGCTGTTTGCCCAGTCAGCCCAAGCTGGTTGGATTGACTGGTCGTCACCCTATACAGGCGTGATGGATGCAGGCGGCACAACCGTGAATGTCACGCTTTCAGGCACGCCCTGGAACCACGTAGATGGCGACCATTACTACAACCATGCCAGCACGGGTTATACATCCCCAACCGGGACCTATGCCGGTATGGCGCCCTCGGATCTGATCCGGGTCAACACTGGATCGATCTTTACGCTGACGTTCGACAAGCCTGTCGAAGATCTTTACATGGCAATGGTCAGCATTGGCGCTCCCTGGAAAAGCGTCACTTTTGATTTTACGGATCCATTTACCGTGGTTTCGGCGGGCCCCAACCGGTGGGGTTATAACGGCTACAGCGTCAGCGGCACGCAATTTGTGGGAACCGAATACAACGGTATCCTCCACTTCTCCGGCACTTTCAGCAATATCAGTTTCAGCACAACATCTGAAAACTGGTATGGATTCAACTTTGCCTCCTATGATCCTGCCGTGACCGTCCCGGAACCCGGGGCACTGGGCCTGCTGGGTATCAGTCTGCTGGGACTTTCTCTGGCGCGCCGTCGCCGGGCTCTTGTGAAATAACCCGCTCCGGCAAGCGCACTGCAGCAGTGCCATCCTCTGCCGCGGAGGCAAAACTCCGCGGCATGACCCTCAGTCCCCAAAGTCCCTCTGCCCCGAGGCCGCCTCGCAGGCCAGCATCCGCGTTGCATCCGCCTCCACCTCACTGACATGGTGCGTCACCAGTATCACGGCGGTATCGTGCTCCCGACGCATCTGATTCACCCAGCGCATGCCCTCTTCACGCATGGCCGGATCCAGTGATGCGAAGGGTTCATCCAGGAGCAGCACGGGCTTGCCCTGCAGGAAGGTGCGGGCCAACGCCACCCGCTGGGCCTGTCCGCCACTGAGCTCACCGGGCAATTGCGCCAGCACCTCAGTGATGCCAAAGCGCCGGGCGGCGGCTTCCACCTGCACTTTCTGCTCTGCAGAGAGGCGTCCGGTGGGAGATACGCCAAAGGCAAGATTCTGTCGCGCGGTCAGGTGGTCAAACAGATTGCCGGATTGACACATGAGCGCAAAGGGCCGGCGAGCCGGTGCCAGATCGAGCACGTCCCGCCCTGCCCAGCGCACGGCACCGCCCGCAGCCGGGCGCAGACCCGCCAGGGTTTCCAGCAACGTGGTCTTGCCCGCGCCGCTGGGTCCGTGAATCACCAGCAGTTCGCCCGGTGCCAGGCTGAAATTCCACTGCCAGCACAGCCCGGCCTGCCGGATCAGCAGATCATCCACGTGCAACATGCATCCCCCTGCGTTCTGCAAACCAGAGTGTCAGCGCGCACAGGGCCAGCAGGATGAGCATGACCTGTGCTGCCGTCGCCATCCGGTAACTGCCCATGGCCTGGTAGATCAGCAGGGGCAGGGTCACGAAATCCGTACTGCCCACCAGCGCAGCAATACCCAGATCCCCCAGGCTCAGTACGGCCGCCATGCCCAGTGCCCAGCGCAGCACCGGCCACAATTGCGGGCCGTAGATCCGTCGCACGGCCGTCCAGCGCGTCAGCCCCAGCAGCGCCACCTTGCGGGCATCGCGCCGGTACACGGCTTCCAGTCGGTTGCGCAGGGGCTGGAAGATGAGCGGCAGGGCCATGAGGGCGTTGAACATCACGACCAGCGGCCAGCCGGCCTGCCGGACCCAGCCGCCCTTGAGCGCCAGCAGATACCAGCCGGTCGCCAGCACCATAACCGGCAGACCCAGCAGGCCATAATCGCCCAGCCGGGCCTTGCGCTCGCCCTGCAGTGCCCGTGCCACCGCCAGCGACACGGCCAGCAACGCACTGCACAGGGCAATGGACAGGCTGGTGCCCAGGGCTTCACCAAAGCGCGACGGGATCACCCATTCCGCGCTCAGGGCGCGGGAGACCAGTGCGCCATGCGGGGCCAGCAGCACGCCGGTGAGCCATCCGATCACCAACCACTGGTGCCACCGGGGTGCGGCCGCCTCCACCGGCGGGGGCGGCTGTTCGCCGGCCAGTGTCTGCATGCGCCCCGCGGCGAGTATCAGACCGCTGGCCAGGCCGGCATGGATCAGGGCCATGATCCCTGCCGCCTGAAGGTCAAAGTCCAGCCGCAAGGCCTGATAGATCGCCACTTCCAGATTGGTGAACCGCGGCCCGCCACCGAGGACGAGAATCACGGTAAAGCTGCTGAAGCACAGCAACGTGATCAGCACGAACAGACTGCGTGCCGCCGCCCACAGGGGCGGTAACTGAATCCAGCGCAGGCGGGCCCAGGGTGTCAGCCCCATGAGCCGGGCCAGACGCAGATGATGGGGCGGAATCTGACTCAGGCGCCACCAGAATACCCGCACGGCAAAGGGCAAGTTGAGCAGGACATGGGCAACCAGGATGCCGAACCATCCGTAAGCCCCGCCCTCACGCGCCAGCCAGCCACCGGGCCCGAACAGCAGGGCCACGCCCAGAGCCACCGCCAGTACGGGCATGATGAATGCCAGATTGAGACCGGCAGCAAGCAGAGGCGCCCCACGGAAAGGCCGGGCGGCCAGAGACAGGGCACAGGGCACGGCCAGCACCAGTGACAACAGGGCGGACAGCACGGCCTGGGTGACGGAAAACCCCACCACCTGAACCAGCCAGCTGTCGAATACCCGCAGCCACTGGTCATCCCGGGGCAGATAGGCTGCGAGGCCCGCCAGCGCGCCGAGCACCACCACCAGTGGAAAGCGCGCCCAGCAAGCCAGCAGCCACCGCCCACCCGATGGTTTCATTACCGGCTGACCGCCGCCCGCCAGGTGGCAATCCAGGCCTTGCGATGCGCGGCCACCTCGGCCGGCGCCAGATGGAGCGGCTTCACCTTGGGCAGTCTGTCAAAGGCTTCGGGGCGCTTGGCGTCTTCACGCACCGGGTACATCCAGTTGGTACCGGCCAGCACATCCTGTGCCGCAGGGCTGATCATGAACTTCAGGAAGTCGTTGGCCAGCTCAGGATGGCGCGCATGGGCCAGCCGGCCCAGCACTTCAATCTGGGTATAGTGCCCTTCCCCGAACACAGCGGCCCGGTACTTGTCCGTCTTGTCATAGGTCATGTGGTAGGCGGGCGAGGTGGTATAGCTCAGCACCATATCGCCCTGCCCTTCCAGAAACAGGTTGTAGGCCTCGCTCCAGCCCGGCGTGATGGTCACCGTATGGGTGGCGAGCTGCTTCCAGGCCTGTTCGGCAGCATCGCCATAGACTGTGTTGATCCAGAGCATGAGGCCCTGTCCGGGAGTGGAGGTCCGCGGATCCTGATAGATCACTTTCAGTTGCGGGTCGGCCACCAGTGCCTTGAGGCTCTTAGGGGGTTCGGGGAGCTTGTCGGCGTTGTAGATGAAGGCGAAATAACCGTAGTCATAGGGCACAAAATAGTTGTCGGTCCAGGTCACGGGCAGGTTCAGACCGGAGAGGTCCAGTCCGTGCGGGGCGAACAGGCCCAGTTTTTCTGCCTCGGCCACCAGCCCATCATCAATGCCGAGGATGACGTCCGCATCACTTTGCGCGCCTTCCAGCTTCAGGCGGTTGAGCAGCGCCACACCATCCTGAAGCCCCACGAACTCCAGATCGCAGCCGCACCGGGCCTCGAAACGCTTTTCGATTTCCGGGCCGGGGCCCCACTCGGAGACGAAAGATTCATAGGTATAGACACGCAGGGTCTCGGCCTGGGCCGTACCCCAGAACAGGAGCGCCCCCAGCAGGACGGACAGGACTTTCATTCGGCTTCCCCCTCAGTTGAAACAGTCATGCGGAGGGGCCGCGCCCACTGGACGGTGCTCGCTCCCTCCGCCGGCATGATCCGGATCAGGTTCGACGGGTCTTTCTCAGCGCCTCTGGCGCACCCCGGCGAGTCGGAGTCATTGTAGCGCGTGCCGGGCATCCGGGTATAGTTTCAATTTCCGGCAGGCTATACTGACGCCATGAACCCAACCCCATCCCTGCTGCCCGGCCTCGCCAATCACACGTACCCTGCCCGTTTTGACGGAACGCTGGCGATGATCCGTTCAAACCACCCGGACAGCGCACGACTCGGCGTGGACCGGGAACGAGAGCGGCGGGTGCTGGAGGCCATCCGGTCCCGCCCCTGGGCGCCCGAAGTCCTCCACTGGTCACCCGAACGGCTGGTGACACGCTTCGTGCCCGGCCCGCATCCCGCCAGCGGACAACACACCCCCCTGTACACGCTGGCACACTACCTCAGACAGGCGCACGACACGCCTGTAAAAGAGGACATACCGACGCTCGACATGCGGGATACCCTGCGCCACCTGATGGCCCGTGCCGCCCCACTGCCTGACACCCTGCGCCAACAGGTCGCCGGCCTCATCCGGACATGGCGTCCGACCGGCCGGCGGGTGCTCTGCCACCACGACTGGCACCCGGGCAACATCGTGGTGCATCGGGGGCACTGGGTGATTCTGGATTGGGAATATGCCGCCGTCGGCGATCCCCTGACGGATATCGCCTCTGCCGCCCTGGGCTTCCGTCTCGGAGAACCCGGGCGCAGGCGTCTGGCCCGCCTCATGGGCATCGCAAACGCAGATCTGGAGGCAGCCTGTACGCTCATGCAGGCCGTGAATGACCTCTGGTCACGGGTGATCAGAACCCTTCCGGTCGTGACTTCTCGCGCAGATGCCTGAGCAGGGTGTCCTTGGCGGTGTTGATCTCGCTGGCCAGATAGTCGCTGCCGCCGTGATCCGGATGCAACTTGGCCATGAGCCGGCGGTGGGCCTCGATCACCTCCCGTTCTGTCGCGCCCGGTTTCAGTCCGAGCACCTGCCAGGCCCGGGCCACGGCATCCCGGGCGGGCGGACGATGGGGTTCGGCAGCACCGCTGCCCCGCCTGCGGCCGAGTCTGAGGTACCACATGATGGCCAGCGCCAGGGCAATGATGATCAAGAGTTGAAAACGCACGGCTTCTCCTTGGGTTCGGGCCGGTTTACCCGCTACAATAGCGGGCCTGAAACGGAGCTGACAGTCTAGGGGGTAACGTGATCGTCTATCAAGGCCATGAAGGGGCCTATTCCCATCTTGCCTGCACCCACGTGTTTCCGGACCGGCCGTCCGAACCCCGTGGATCCTTTCTGGCCGCCATGGAAGCGGTGGAACGGGGCGAGGCAGAGCTGGCCATGATTCCCCTCGAAAACTCCACGGCTGGCCGGGTGGAAGAAATCTACCGGCTGATACCGAAGATGTCCCTGCACATCATCGGTGAGCATTTCGAGCCCGTCAATCATTGTCTGATGGCCAAGCCGGGCACCCGCAAGACGGACATCCGCAAGGTTTACTCCCACCCCCAGGCACTGGCCCAGTGTGCCCGCCACATTGCCGAAGCCGGTTATCAGCCGGAAGCCACGCTGGACACGGCAGGCGCCGCACTGCAGGTCAGCCGCAGCAGCGAGAAGGATGATGCCGCCATTGCCTCCCGGCTGGCTGCCGAACTCTACGGGCTGGAGATTCTCGACGACCAGTTTCAGGATGAGAACGGCAACACCACCCGGTTCATCATCCTGTCCTCACGGCCCGACTATCCCCCCTACGAGCCGGGCAAGGATTACATCACCTCGGTTCTGTTCCGTGTACGCAACATTCCGGCAGCCCTGTACAAGGCGCTAGGCGGCTTTGCCACCAACGGCATCAACCTGGTGAAGCTGGAGAGCTACATGCCCGGCGGCACCCTCAATGCCTCCCAGTTCCATGCGGATATCGAGGGCCACATCAAGTCTGCCCCCATGAAGCGGGCACTGGAGGAACTGGGATTCTTTGCCGAAGACGTGCGCATCCTGGGCACCTACGAGGCCCATCCATTCCGAGCGAGCCAGAGCTTCCATGACTGATCCGAGAGCCATTCTGACCTTTGCCGAACAACTGGCCCGCGAGGCCGGCGAGCATATTGTCCGGGCCCGCCGTTCGGGGCTGACGACCCGCTACAAGGCCCATCAGGAGCTGGTGACCGATGCCGACGTGGCCGTGGATCAGCTCATTCACGCGCGCCTGCGCGAAACCTTTCCGGATCATCACATCCTGTCCGAAGAAGCTGCACCCGAGCAACAACTGGAACTGCTGCGCAACGGCCCCTTGTGGGTGGTGGACCCGATTGACGGCACGGTCAATTACGCCCACAACCAGCCTCAGGTGGCCGTGTCCATTGCCTGGCTGAAGGATGGTGTGGCGCAGGTGGGCGTAGTGCATGCCCCCTTCCAGAACGAAACCTTCACGGCCGTGGCCGGTCAGGGGGCCTGGCTGAATGGCGAGCCCATCCGTGTATCCGGCGAGACCGATTTCCGCCAGGCCCTGGTGGCCACGGGGTTTCCCTATGACAAGGCCCCCGTGCCGGGCCTCATCAAGCGTCTGGCAAACGTGCTCTCGGCCTGCCGGGATGTGCGCCGGATCGGTTCGGCTGCGCTGGACATCTGCTGGGTCGCCATGGGTCGGCTGGATGCCTACTATGAGTCCGTCAGTCCCTGGGATTTTGCGGCAGCCCGCCTGATTGCGGCAGAAGCCGGTGCCCGCTGCGGGCATGTGTATGAAGTGCCCGAAGGATTTCCGGAAGCGCTGTACGGCAAGGATATCGTGATTGCCACACCGGCCCTCTACGATCGGCTGCGTCAGCGCATCGCCGAGGCGGACGCCCGGCCGCTGTCAATTCCCTGATGGCGGAACGGGCGTGATGCCACGCTCGTATTCGCCGTCAAGCATGGCCTGAAGGTAACGCTGTACGGTGCCGTTGGCCTTCAGGGCCAGGAACTCCCGGTTGAAGATGTCGAGAAGTTTTTTGCCCCGCTCTCCCTTGCGCGGAAAGATCAGGTGCAGCGCCTGGGTGTGCAGCGGTCGCGGATCGTGGGTGAGCTCATCCAGACTCGCCGGGAACAATCGGCGGGCCACGCTGTAACCCACCATCTTGTCCTGGGGAAAGAGACGGATCCGGCCCATGAACAGCAGCTTCATGTTGGTTTCGTCACTGGCGATCCGCTTGATGCTGAGGGTGCCGTTACGCTCGGCCTCCTCGAATTCCTCGCCATAGTAGTAGCCCAGGGTGGCACCGATGGGCACGCCCTTCAGATCGGCCAGGGTCTCCCATGGCGGAGCCTTACCCTTGAGATGAAAGAAGACCTGCTCACCCTGTACCAGAGGCTCGGAGCAATAGAACAGCTTTTGCCGTTCGGGCGAGCAGTAGTAGGGCATGGTGGCATCCCACTCGCCCTTCTTGACCAGCTCATAGCCCCGGCTCCAGGGGAAGTACCCGTATTCCACCGTATAACCGGCACGGGCAAAGGCCTCGGTGATCAGCTGGGCCAGCGCCCCGTGCTGGGGCAGGCTCTGACTCACGTAGGGCAGCCATTCCCCGGTAGCAATGCGCACATGACGACCCTCCTCCGCATGACCGTTCAGCGCGGCCAGCGCAGCGAACAGCAATGCGATGAGGGTACGAAAATGGCTCAAGGCTATCCTCCGGGACCGACCCGTCGGCCGGGTTCAGACATAACCTTAGTTCAGTGCGGGCAGTTCTTCCAGACGATTGGCCAGAAAAGCTGACAAAACGTGACGTTGATCTTCCCAGTACTGCAGAGCATTGTAGTCGTAGGCATGCCGTACCAAGGCATGAATCTGCCCTTCAATCATAGCGACCACGAAGTTGGCAAAGGCGGCTTCCGGCACACACAGGCGTTCGCCGTCGCGGATTTCCGCATCGCGCACCCAGGTCCGCAGCTCGGTTTCCAGCCGGGCAAACAGTTGGGCCACGCGCTGACGCAGCCGGCCATGCTCCCCGACCAGAGCATCCCCCATCATGACGCGGCACATGCCCGGGTTCTTCTGCGCAAAGGTCAGCCAGAGCACAATGACGGCATCCGTCTGCTCCAGCAGCCGGGCCTTGCCATCCCGGATTGCCTTCATGCGGCTGATCAGTGTCTCTTCAATGAATTCGATCAATCCCTCGAACATCTTGCCCTTGCTGGGAAAATGGCGGTACAGGGCCGCTTCGGAAACGCCCACCTCCGCTGCCAGCCGGGCTGTGGTGATCTTCCCTCCCACCTCGTTTTCCAGCATCTGCGCCAATGCCTGGAGGATTTGGGCCTTCCTGTTATGTCTGTCTTTTTTCATCCTGATGTGTGTCCTTCTGCAACCCGCGTCCAGATCAAATAGACCAAATGGACTATTTGGGCCATTGTAGAAGGAAATAGCACAGCAGGGTAGGTGGTTTTTACGCAATTTTGCAATGTTTGGCGTTAGAGGATGATCTTCGTCAAATTCTGCTAACGCCAAACATCTCTTTTTCAGAAGAAGGTGCCGTCAATGGGACTGGATGCACTGGCGTACAGTTTTCTGGGCATGCGTCCGGCCAGCCAGGCCTCACGACCGGCCTCAACGGCCAGCTTCATGGCCCGGGCCATGCGCACCGGATCCTGAGCCTGGGCAATGGCGGTATTCATGAGCACTCCGTCGCAACCCAGTTCCATGGCGACCGCGGCATCGGACGCCGTGCCCACACCCGCGTCCACGAGAATGGGCACCCGCGCCTCTTCCAGAATCATGCGGATATTGTACGGATTGCGGATACCCAGACCGGAACCGATGGGGGCCCCCAGCGGCATCACCGCCACACACCCCATCTCTTCAAGCCGCTTGGCGACAATGGGGTCATCATTGGTATAGACCATGACCTTGAAGCCATCCCGGATCAGCACTTCGGCCGCCCTGAGCGTTTCCGTCACATCCGGGTACAGGGTTTTCTGGTCGCCCAGCACTTCCAGCTTGACCAGGTCATGGCCGTCCAGCAGTTCCCGGGCCAGACGGCAGGTCCGGATGGCATCCTCGGCGGTGTAGCAGCCTGCCGTATTGGGCAACAGGGTATAGCGATCCGGCGGAATCACGTCCAGCAGATTGGGTTCGCCGGGGTTCTGTCCGATGTTGGTGCGTCGCACAGCGACCGTGACAATCTGGGCGCCACTGGCCTCAATGGCCCGGCGGGTTTCGTCCAGATCACGGTATTTTCCGGTTCCCACCAGCAGACGGCTGGTGTAGGTGACGCCATTGATAACGAGAGGTCGGTCAGTTCGTTCCGTTTGCATGGGCAGGTCCTTGAAGGTTTTCAGGGTTCACGGGTTGGGTGGCGGGAGGGCTCTCAGCCGCCACCGATGGCATGGACAATTTCCAGACGATCCCCGTCCGCCAGCCGGGTCTCGGCAAACTGGCTGCGGGGGACGATTTCCAGATTATGCTCCACGGCAATGCGCCGCCCCTTCAGTCCCAGTCGTTCAATCAGTTCCGCCAGGGTGAGCGGCGCTTCGAAAGTATGGGCTTCACCGTTGATCACAAGTTTCATGACTTCTCCTGTGCGGGCACACTGACCCGTTCTCCGGTTTCCAGCTGATAGGCCGTGAGCCGCCCGCCCCAGACACATCCGGTATCAATGGCCTCAAAGCCGGGCACGCCGGTATGGCCCTGCAATGCGGCCCAGTGACCGAACACGATACGCCAGTCATCCGGTCTCGGGTAACGGAACCAGGGCTGGTACCCTTCCGGGGCCTTGTCCACGGTTTCCTTGGCGGCAAAATCCATGCGCCCCCTTTCGTCGAGGAAGCGCATGCGGGTGAGATAGTTGGTGGTGACGATGAGACGATCCAGCGGGGTCCGGGCATCCTCGTCATGCCCGAGGGCATCACCATACATGGAGGCGAGGAAGCGGCCGGCACTTTCCGAGCGCAGCTTGCGCTCCAGTTCCCGCGCCCGCTGCTGTGCTTCATCCACCGTCCACATGAACGGCAGGCCGGCATGAGTCAGAACGGTGCGCCAGGTATCAAACCGGACCAGCATGGGCCGAGAGCGCAGCCAGCGGGTAATGGCGTCGCGCTCGGGGGCCTGCAGAATGTCGTGAAAGGTGTCCTTGGGCCGCGGCTTGCGCCACCCCAGAACCGTGGCCAGATAATGCAGGTCATGGTTGCCCAGGACGGCGTTGCAGCTGTTTCCCAGCGCCAGCACCCGCTTCATGACACCCAGCGAGTCCGGCCCGCGGTTGATCAGGTCTCCGGCCAGCCAGAGTTGGTCCCGTGACGGGCTGAACCCCAGCCTGTCCAGCAGTACACCGAGACTGGCGTTACACCCCTGTACATCGCCCACAATCCAGGTTGCCATCTCAGGATTCCTTCTCCTTCCCGCTCACGTGATTGGCCAGTGCCACAAATTCGGCCACGCTGAGTGTCTCCGGCCGCCGCGCCGGATCAATGCCCGTGGCGTCCCAGTCTGCCGGCGTCAGATACTGCCCGAGTGCGTTGCGCAGGGTCTTGCGCCGCTGAGTGAAGGCCTGACGGACCATGTTGGCCAGCAGCCTTTCGTCCCGGCAGGGCCAGGGCAGCTCGCGGTGCGGCGCCAGGCGCACAATCGCTGACCACACCTTGGGCGCCGGACGAAATGCCCCCGGCCCCACATCAAACAGGTGACTGATCGCGCACCGGTACTGGGCCATGACACTGAGCCGGCCGTATTCGGAGGTGCCCGGTTTCGCCACCAGCCGCTCCACTACCTCGCGCTGCAGCATGAAGTGCATGTCGGCAATCCGGTCCGCGTGCGTCAGAATATGAAAGATCAGGGGTGTGGAAATGTTGTAGGGCAGGTTGCCCACCACACGCAAGCGATCCGCTTCCGGCAGCAATGTACCGAAGTCCACCTTCAGGGCATCTGCCTCCAGCACCTCGAAAGCGGGCTGATCAAAGAACTGGACCCGCAGCCCCGGAACCAGATCACGATCCAGTTCGATGGCCAGCAGCTTGCGCGGCTTGCCCGCCAGCAGGGCCTCCGTCAGCGCCCCCTGCCCCGGGCCGATTTCCACCACCCAGTCTTCGGGCGTCACCTGTATGGACCGGGCAATCCGGTCGATCACCCCCCGGTCATGGAGAAAGTTCTGACCAAAACGCTTGCGGGCCCGATGCCCGCCGTGTTCACCGGCCATGATGCAAGATCCCCTGTCGCCGTTCGGCCATTTCAATGGCCGTTTCAATCGCCACCTTGAGGCTGCCCCAGTCCGCGTGCCCCGATCCGGCCAGATCCAGTGCCGTGCCATGATCCACGGATGTGCGGATGATGGGCAGCCCCAGGGTGATGTTCGTCGCCCGGCCGAAGCCCTCATACTTGAGCACCGGCAGCCCCTGGTCGTGGTACATGCAGAGCACGGCGTCCGCATGATTGAGGTACTTGGGTGTAAACAGGGTGTCCGCCGGCAGCGGCCCTTCAATCAGCCAGCCCTTGCTGCGCCAGGCATCCAGAACCGGCCCGATGATGTCCACTTCCTCACGCCCCAGATGGCCGCCCTCCCCTGCATGCGGATTGAAGCCGGCCACCACGATGCGCGGTCGCACCAGCCCGAACTTCTCCGTCAGATCATGGGTGAGCACACGCAGCACCTGATTCAGACGTTCGCGGGTGATCAGGCGCGGTACCTGTGCCAGCGGAACATGGGTCGTGACCAGGGCCACCCGCAGATTTTCCGTTGCCAGCATCATCACCACACGTTCCACCCCGGTCAGCTTCTGCAGGAACTCGGTGTGCCCGGTGAAGGCCACGCCGGCCTGATTGATGATGCCCTTGTGGACCGGCCCGGTGACCATGGCCGAAAAGGTCCCCTTCTGGCAGCCGCTGACAGCCTTGCGCAGGGTGTCCAGAACATACTGGCCATTGGCGACGTTCAGCTTGCCGGGCTCCACAGGCGCCGTGGTGGGCACATTCAGTACGGTCAGGTGCCCGGGTGCATGCCGCGCGGGCGGCTTGTGAGGATCGAATTCATGCACTTCCAGCGGTAATGTCAGCTTCTTCGCCCGCTCCCTGAGCAGGGTGGCACTGCCAATGGCCACCAGCTCCGCCGGCCAGGCCATCTGGGCCGCTTCCACCACAATGTCCGGCCCGATCCCTGCCGGTTCTCCGGGCGTGATGGCGATTCTCATTGCGTCAGCTCCTGCCCGGTATACTCGACATAGGCTTCACCGCGGATTTCCCGCAACCAGGCCTGCAGGGCCTCGTCGTACTTGCGCTGCTGAAGCACCTGACGGGCTTCGGAGTTCTGGACCTGATCGCCGATATCCGCCTGACGCGTGTCCAGCACCTGCAGAATATGCCAGCCAAAACGGCTCCGGAAGGGTTTGCTGATTTCGCCAACCGGCGTCTGGCTCATGACACGCTCGAATTCCGGCACCATGGTTCCCGGGGAGACCCAGTCCAGATCGCCGCCGCTGCTGGCGGATACCTTGTCATCGGACCAGGCGCGCGCCAGCTCGGCAAAGTCCGCACCCTTCCCGAGCTCTTCGTACAGTTCTTCCGCCCGCTTGCGGGCCTGCTCATCCGTGCGGATGGCGTTGGGCGAAATGAGAATGTGACGGACGTGGCGCTGCTCGACCCATTTTTCAGCCCCCCGCTTCACCTCCACCAACTTGACGAGATGAAATCCGCCCCGCGTTTCGATGGGCTCGGAGGTCTGGCCCGGCTTGAGCCCGGGCACCACGTTCGCAAAGAGTGTGGGCAGCTCGCTGGCCTTGCGCCAGCCCAGATCCCCACCGTTCAGGGCCGTGGAGGCTGCCGACTCGGTGGCGGCCACCGCGGCGAAGTCCGCCCCCTGATTGAGCTGTCCGGACAGTTTGCGGGCCTTCTCTCGCAACGCTTCCCGCTGTTCGGGCGTGGCGTCGTCGGGGATCTCGATCAGGATGTGCGCCAGGTGATAGCGTGGCTGATTTTTCTCCCGGGCATCCGGTGAGTTGAGGTAGGCCTGAATGTCCTGCTCGGTGATGCGCACCCGGCGGCTGACTTCCCGCTGCTGGATGCGGGCCAGCGTCATTTCCCGACGGATCTGCTCCCGCGCCTCGGCAAAGGACACGCCCTCGGACTCGATGGCCTGCCGGAACTGATCCACCGTCATGCCGTTCTGACGCGCGATCCCGGCCACGGCACTATCCAGTTCGCGGTCGCTGACACGGATACCGGCCCGCTCGGCCAGCTGAAGCTGTATGGATTCCAGAATGAGCTGTTCCAGCACCCGCTTCCGAAGCTGGTCACGGGTCGGAGCGCCGGGCTGGCCGGCAAAGCGCTTCATGACCTGGTCAAGGCGCTTTTCCACCTCCGAGTGCAGCACGACCCCGTCATTGACGATGGCCTCCACCCAATCGGTCCAGGTGACGGCCGCCTGGACGGACTGAACGGCCAGACTGAGAATCAGAAGCAGAGCAAGGCGAATCTTTCGGTATCTTTGCATGGGTTACCACTTGGTTTGTCGGGTCTGCTGACGGGCAGCAAAATGACGGATCTGCGAGTCCAGGGCTTCGCTGAAGCGATCCCCCAGACCGCCCAGTCCGCGCAGTTCAAATCGAATGAGTACGGCACTGTCCAGTTCACTGGCACTGGTATCGGAGCTGTCCTTGAGATAGCGCTGATACACCAGTTGCACGCGCCAGCAGCAGTCGGTGTATTCCATTCCCGCCAGTGTACCAATTGTGCGGTGATTGGTCAGTTCGAACAACCAGCGTCCGAGCAGGCTGACATCCCGGGCAACCGGATGCACGAAGGAGACATCCGTCTGTTCCAGATCATCCTGCAGGTAGCGATGGCTGAGGTTGAGA
Organism: Thermohahella caldifontis; assembly: GCF_041153465.1. Classification (NCBI taxonomy): domain Bacteria; kingdom Pseudomonadati; phylum Pseudomonadota; class Gammaproteobacteria; order Oceanospirillales; family Hahellaceae; genus Thermohahella; species Thermohahella caldifontis. The sequence continues at coordinate 2,998,583 of NZ_CP154858.1, read as the reverse complement.
ATGCGGGCGTAATCCGGATCATGCCAGGAAAAGGTCGTGGCCCCCTTCTCGGTACGACTGTCGCGCGGATCCCACTGCCCTTCCACCTTCATGTCGGTCCGCTCGTTCGGGGTCCAGACCAGCTCGCCCGCCCAGGATGAGCTGCCGAGGGTCGTGGTGCCGCTGCCGGACAGGTCGACCGTCTGATCCTCAAAATACAGGATCTGCCCGAGACTGCCGCGCAGCACTTCTGCTCCGGTATCGGTGCGGGTGAAACGCGTGGTCACGCCGAGTGTCAGGCGGTTGTTGTCGCCCACCCGGTCACCGCCGGAAAAGCGGTCTTCCTGAAACAGCTGACTGTAGCTGAAGCTGCTGACGCTGGTATCGAAGTCTGGCAGATCGGATTGTTCACGGGCCGGCGACCAGACGTAGAACAGCCTCGGCTCCAGAGACTGGACGTAAGGCGTGCCGGCAATATCCAGCTCGCGATCGAGCCAGATGCCCGCATCCAGCACCGCAAAGGGCACGGTCCGCCCCTGGTGGGCCGCCATGCCCGAGGGGGCGTCTTCCAGCCAGTAATCCGTGTGATCCAGCCGCACACGCGGCTCCACGTAGCCCCAGGACGACGCATACCGCCGGCTGAGCTGGGGTTGCCAGCGCAGCCGCTGGCCGTTAATGGCCGCCGTGCTGGTCAGGGTTTCGTTATCGCGCCAGAAATAGGCGTATTCTCCCGCCAGCGTGAAGGTGGTCCGCTCGTCTGCGGGGATCTGATAGCTGCCGGTGATTCGCGGCAGGGTCATGTACGGGCGGCTCGACAGGGCAATGCTGTCATCCACGGTCTGAAAGCCCTTGAGTTCCATGCTCAGACGCCAGTCCTCACCATTGCCGGAGGTGGTCAGCCGGCGGGTCAGATGGTCGCTCTGAACGATGCTCAGGTTGCGGTTGAGGTCAGTGAGATAATCGTCATCACTGACCGCATTGAGATCCAGTTCGGAGCGCCACTCCGGCGCCCATTGCCAGCGCCCTTCCACATCCAGTCCCCAGCGACGGGCGTTCGATTCCGGATTGAGCCGGGCGTACTCGCTGTCATGGGCGATCCAGCCCAGCCGCGTCCCCGCCGAAGCCGCGCGGCCCAGCCACCGGCCCTCCAGTTCCGTGAACAGTCCACGGCCATGAACATATTGCGGATACAGCGTGGCATCATAATCGGGTGCGAGATTGAAATAGTAGGGCGCCGCCAGATACATGCCCCGTCCGGTATTGGACGTACCGAAGGACGGATACAGGAAGCCGCTGCGGCGCCGGTCATCAATGGGAAAACTGAGCCAGGGGACATACAGCACCGGAATATCCCTGACCTCCAGGCGGACATGGCGCGCACGCCCCTCACCCTGTTCGCGATCCAGATCGATTTCGCTGGCCACCAACTGCCAGTCATTGTCCGGCGGCGCGCAGGTGGTCAGACGACCATCACGAATCCTCAACAGTGCGGGCGCCGGGCTCTCCACCTCACCTGCCTCCCCCCGCATGTGCTGCGCATGCAGCAGCCAGGAGGCATGGGTCAGCGTCATGGCACCCGTATCGAGTTCGTAGCGAGCCTGCTCTCCCCGCACCACGATACCGGGTGCGCGGGCCACAAGCCCGTCGGGCGCAGCAGCCTGACCGGCTGTACGGTCATACTCCAGCAGGGGTGCCGTCAGATACCAGTCATCCTGCCAGGCCTGCACGGATCCGGAGAGCTGCATCTGCAGGTCTGCCTGGCCCACTGCCTTGTCCGCCTGAACACGCACGGCACCGCTTTCCAGCCCCGAGGGGCTGAACGCCGGCTCCACATAGCGCCCGCCGCAGAGGCTCGCGCCCTGATCCGGCTGCCAGTCCAGCCAGGCCGCACCCTGATCCGGCACCGGGCTATCTTCTGCCTGTGCCACCGCGCACAGCAGCCCCAGCAGGGCACCCGCAGCCTTGTTCCACCCGATCACGGCACCTCTCCCAAACCTCGCTTGTCAGGGGGAGCATGATACCGGCTTGCGCAGTGTCCGCCAACCTGACTATATTGCAATTACGACATCCACAAATTCCAAGGCTTCCGACCCATGAACTGTCCACCCGATACGGCCCTGGTTCTGACCGGTGGTGGCGCCCGTGGCGCTTACCAGGTAGGCGTGCTGAAGGCCATCGCGGAACAGTTTCCGGGCCTTCATGATCCCTTCCCCATCCTCTGCGGCACCTCCGCCGGCGCACTGAATGCGGTGGGGCTGGCATCGCGTGCCGGCATCTTTCGCCATGCCGTCGAACATATGGAATCGGTCTGGGAAAACCTGTCTGCCGACAAGGTGTACAAGAATGACTTCATCAGCCTCGCCAGACAGCTGGGTCGCTTCGCCAAGGCGATCATGGGTACCGATGGCGATCACAGCCGCGCCTCGCTGCTGGACAACACCCCCCTGCGTCACTTTCTGGAGGGGGAAATCAACTTCGATGCGATGAACGAGGCGATTCAGAACAATCGGCTGCGCGCAGTCTGTGTCACAGCCTGCGGCTATGCCAGTGGCCAGAGCATCAGTTTCTTTCAGGCGAAGGAGGAGGTCAGCGGCTGGCATCTGGGACAACGGGTCGGATTGCGCACCACCCTCAACGTGGATCACCTGCTGGCTTCGTCGGCCATTCCCATGATCTTTCCGCCGGTACGCATACACCGGGAATATTTCGGTGATGGCGTGACGCGGCAGATGGCCCCGCTGAGTCCGGCCATTCATCTCGGGGCACGCCGGCTGCTGGTGATCAGTGTCAGTGCCAACCGCACCTGCTCGGTGATCCGCCGCAAGCAGACCCATGCGCCCACCATCGCCGGCATCATGGAACACATCCTCAATGCGCTCTTCCTGGATACGGTGGACAACGACATCGACCGGGCCCTGGCCATGAATGATCTGATTCAGGCGCTGCCCCCCGAAGTGACCGCACAACGCGGTCTCTCTCCCCTGGACATCCTGGTCATCTCCCCCAGCCAACCCATCAACGATATTGCCCGCAAGCATCTGCAGGGACTGCCCCCCACATTGCGTCGGGTACTGGGGGGCAACGATCCGGAAGAAGCCAGCGGCAGCCTGGCCAGCTACCTGCTGTTTGACGCCGATTTCTGCAAGGCCCTGATTCAGTTGGGCTATGAAGATGCCAAGGCACACGCTAAGATGCTCGACAACTTCATTCGCTGCAACGAAGACACCGTATGACAGACGATTCACGCCTCGCCGCGGCTCACCATTGGGCCACGCGAGTTCTGGGACAGCCCGTTCCCCCTCCCGAGCCCGTTTCCGGTGACGCCAGCTTTCGCCGTTACCTGAGAGTCCATGCCCCCGCGGGCACCTGCATCCTGATGGATGCCCCGCCGGACAAGGAAGACTGCCACCCCTTCGTGGCCATCGCACGGCACTGGCACGGCGCCGGTATTCCCGTTCCCCGGGTACTGGACTGGGATCGCGAGCAGGGCTTCATGCTGCTGGAGGACTTCGGGAACGAAACCTTTGCCCGCGCCGTCGGCACGGCCGTTCCCGACGCCAATCAGGCCGAAGCTGCTCGACGCTTTTACGAACCGGCGCTGGACATTCTGCTGCGCATCCAGCAACAGACTTCACCGCCCGACTACCCGCTGCCGCCCTTTGATGCCGGCAGGGTACGTGACGAGATCAGCCTGTTCACGGACTGGCTGATGACACGCAAGCTGAAGCTGACGCCCGATGCCCGGACACAGCGCCAGCTCCGGGACGTCTTCCGGAAACTCGAACAGGTCTTCCTGGGCCAGCCTCAGGTAACGGTGCACCGCGACTATCACAGCCGCAATCTCATGCTGCGGGATCCCCTGCCCGGTGTGCTGGACTTTCAGGATGCGGTGACCGGCCCCGTCACCTATGATCTGGTGTCGCTCCTGCGTGACTGTTACATCCGCTGGCCGGAAGACTGGGTAACCGCCCGCGCTGACGAGGTGTACGATCTCCTCAGCCGCAAGCACCGGCCCGCGAGCCGCGAGACCTTTCACCGGGATCTGGACTGGACCGGCATCCAGCGTCACCTGAAGGCGGCCGGCATCTTTGCCCGGCTGGCACTGCGGGACCACAAGCCCCGGTATCTGAACGACATTCCGCGCACCCTGAGCTACATCGTCAGTGTGGGCGAACGGCATCCGGAACTCGCCCCGCTCGTGCGCTGGGTGCGTGATCATGTCCTGCCGGCCATCGAGGAGACGCTAGCGGCATGATGGATACCGCCATGATTCTTGCTGCGGGACTCGGCACCCGCATGCGCCCGCTGACCGAGCACACCCCCAAGCCCCTGCTTCAGGCCGGTGGCAAGCCCCTGATCGAACACCTTATCGAACGGCTGGCAGAAGCCGGATTCAACCGCCTGGTCATCAATCACGCCTGGCTGGGCGATCAGCTGGAAGCCGCACTGGGCAAGGGCGAGCGCTGGGGCGTGACCCTCCTGTACTCCCCGGAAGGCGAACCGCTGGAAACCGCAGGGGGTATCCGCAAGGCCCTGCCGCTGCTGGATCGCGAATACTTTGCCGTCATCAACGGCGATATCTGGACGGACTACCCGTTCGGCCAGCTGCGCGAAAAAACGATCAGAGACGCCTGGCTGGTGCTGGCCGACAACCCGGGCCATCACCCGGCCGGGGACTTTGCCCTGGATGCGGACGGACGGGTGCAGTTCCGGGGCACGCCCATGCTGACCTACACCGGCATGGGGGTGTATCACCGGCGGCTGTTCGAGGCACTCCCACAGGGTCCCTGGCCGCTGGCACCGGTCATCCGGGAGGCCATCCGTGCCGGCACCGCCTTCGGTGAACACTACACCGGCCACTGGTACGACATCGGCATCCCTGCGCGGCTCGACTGGCTGGACCGGTGGTTGCGTGGCGAGAGCGATACTTTACCGCCACACCCGGCATGTTAAACTGAACCGGCACAGACCCGCTCACAAGGGAAAACACCATGCGTACAGGTTATCAGTGGGGGGCATTCTGGGGGTTCATGACCGGCGGCCCCATCGGGGCCCTGATCGGTGGCTACTGGGGCGATCGCTGGCAGCGCTGGTTCGAGCAACTGCTGCCGGACATCCGGATTCACCTCGGCTCACGCCCACTCGACAGCGACACCCTGTGCACTGCGCTGGGTGCGCTCACCGAAGGTCAGCTTCCGCCAGCGGTGGCCGAATCCCTGATCCGGCACCTGGGCCATCATGCCCGGTTGAGCGAGGCGGACGTTCTGGCCGGGCTCGGCGCCTATGACCGGGGCGTTGCGGATCCGGCGCAGTTTGACGGCTGTATCCGTAACCTTTACCGCCGGCACGCGGCCGATCCCGAGGCGCTCGGACTGATTGCCTTTGCGCTGCTGCAGGCCGCATGGCTGCAGGGCAACCCGGACGCACGCCAGCGCGACAAGCTGGAACGCATGCGCAGGGCCTTTCATATTCCCGCTGCCGTGTTCCGCCAGTGGGAAACCACCGTGCGGGCCCATTTCGAACAGGATCATCCCGAGAGCGATCTGGATACGGCCTACCGGACGCTGGAACTGCCACCGGGAGCCAGTTTTGCAGAAGTGCGGCAGGCCTATCGGCGCCTGATGAGCCGTTACCATCCTGACAAGTGGGCACACCAGAGCGATCCGGCTGCAGAAGCCCGCTACAAGCAGCAGGCCCAGGCCATTCAGCAAGCCTATGCCCGGCTCAAGCGCCACCTGAATCATTAAGGATCCGGTCCTCCCCCGGTGCCACTTCCAGCAGCCACCGGGTCACCTTGCGGGCCAGTCGCTCACTGCCTCGTCCCAGACCGGGCGCGCTCATGGGATAGACATCATACCTTGCGAACTTCAGCCGGCGGGCACTCTGCTGGCGCAGGCGGGCCTGTGCCACCAGCTCGGACCGGTCCCGGTCATAGATATCCAGCACGGCCAGACGGCTGAGCTGAGGCTGCTTTCGAGTCCAGCGTTGCCAGTCCGCAAACCGGGCATTGACCAGCACCAGAACCAGGCCGCGCTCGGGAATCTCCGGGCGGGCCGCCAGTCCGGCCAGCGCGGCCGGTACCCCCGTATCCAGGGCGATGACTGCCGTATTGGCCAGCCCGCGGCGCAGGAGTTCATCAAACGCCAGGGCGAGGCGCGCCGCGTTGTCCGGTGACTTGGCAACAGGCTTGGCAACGGCGCCGTCTGCCGGGGCCGGACTGGCGTCAGGTACAGCACCTTCGGCGGCCGGACCTTCACCCTTGGCCACATCAATGTCCACGGCCTTGTCCGCCGCGGGCTGTTCTCCATCCCCGGTTTCCGGCTGTGATCCGCTCGCACTATCCTCTTGTGCCGGGGCGTTGTTCGCCGTTTCATCCGAAGCAGTGCTCCCATCCGCTTCATCTGCAGCATCCTCTTCTGCCTCCGAGTCCGCCGGTTTGGGGCGGATCGCCACCTTGGCCGGCAGAACCCGGTCCGGAATGGCCGGCACCGGATCCGCCAGGCCCACCATCAGAGCGTGCCAGCCGGCTTCGGGCAATCGTGCCGCCAACCGGGCGGTCAGCCCCTGAACCGTCCAGCCCTCGCCCACCGGAACCAGTATCAACGCACCGCCTTCATTCTTTTCCGCCACCGCAGGCCAGTACAGGGCCGGGGCCGCCGGCCCGTCCTGTCCCAGCCGGACAAACTCACCACCCCGTACTTCACGGGCCAGCCCTTCCAGCAGATTCCACTCGGGATTCACCATGGCTCTGGGCACATCGTAGCCGGGACGCGGATGCACCACGGGAGCTGCCGTTCCGCCGTCCTCACTCGCCGGCTCCTCATCAGCGCCTGTCTCCGCGCCCTGATCCGCAGCTTGCGTCCCGTCACCCTCGGCCGCACCGCCTGCAGCTTCGGGCTGGGGCTGAGCTGGTGTCTCCTCCGCCTGCAGAGGTGCGCCCCACAGACTTCCGAGCACTGTCGCTAGCGCGATCCACCACCTCAGCCCCTGCCCGCTTCGCTTCGCCACATTCCGAATCCCCATGCCCCGGCAACACCTCGCCCTATCCGATCCTGCTAACAGTCTAGCAACTTCAGGGCCAGTTGACGCCTCAAACGGCAGCCTTGCGCCGGATCACCATCCAGATCCCGGTCAGTACGGCCGCGGAGGCCACCACCAGTCTCACCGTCAACGGCTCATTCAGGAGCAGAATCCCCCCAATGCCGCCAGGACCGGTACCGTGAGTTGCACGCTGGCGGCCTGGAACGGCCGCATGGCGGGCAACACGGCATACCAGAGGGCGTAGCCGAGCCCCGAGGCCAGCGCACCGGAGGCCAGGCGCAGCGTTGTGAAGCTGGCCGGATCCAGCACCGTCATTTTCAGTGCCGCACGCGCCAGCAACGAGTTGCCGGCAAAGGCCAGCATGGCCAGGGTCGTCAGCATCACCATTCTCCAGGGCATGAACGCTCCTTTTCTCCGGACCGGCCTGGCGGACACAGGATTGATTTCACTCAGCCATGACCTTAGGCTGAGCACGGAAAACAACAATAACGGATGACCGTCATGGCCAGAAAGCACTTTGCCGCCACCGGCTGGTACGGGGGGCTGATTCTCCTCGGTGCTGCCCTGTTCAGCAGTTGCACCACATCCCTGCCCCGCTCGCCCGATGCGGACGCCGCCGGCTTTACCGCCCCTACCCCGGCGACGGCAGCCGCCAATCGCCAAATGCGTCCGCAACCGCATGACCCGAAACAATCCGGGACGGAACCGGAGGAGGATGGTCTGATCGCCGCCGCAACACATCTGACCGTCACCGGCCCCGAGGGTTCCCCCATCTGGTCACTGGATGACTATGACTTTCTTGCCGGGACCGACGCCGCCCCGGACAGCGTTCATCCCGGCCTCTGGCGTCAGGCCCGCCTCAACAGCCGGGCAGGTCTCTACAAGGTCACGGACGGGATTTATCAGTTACGCGGCTTTGACCTGGCCAACATGACCCTCATCCAGGGGCAGACCGGCTGGATCGTGGTGGATGTGCTGACCTCGGCGGAAACCGCCCGCGCCGCACTGACGTTTGCCCGTCAGCATCTGGGCCGCCAGCCTATCCGGGCGATTCTGTTCACGCACAGTCACATTGACCACTTCGGCGGTATCGACGGCGTCCTGTCGTTCATGTCCGCTGCCGAACGGAAAGCGGTTCGGGTGATCGCCCCGAAGGGTTTTCTGGAGGAGGCCACATCCGAGAACGTGCTCACCGGCCCGGCCATGAGCCGGCGCGCCATGTACATGTATGGGACCCGCCTGCCCCGCTCGCCTCGCGGGCATGTGGATTCCGGTCTGGGCAAGGCCCCGGCACTGGGAACGCACGGCATCGTCACGCCCACCGAGTGGATTGATCACACCCCGCAAACGCTGACCCTTGACGGCGTGCCCTTTGTCTTTCAGTTCACCCCCGGCGCCGAAGCCCCGGCGGAGTTCACCTTCTATCTCCCGGATCGCAAGGCCTTCTGCGGTGCCGAAGTGGTATCGCATACCCTGCACAACCTGTACACGCTCAGAGGTGCCAAGGTACGCGATGCCCTGCAGTGGAGCCGTTACATTGACCAGGCCCGCACCCTATTTGGTGATGCCACGGTCTATTTCGGCAGTCATCACTGGCCCATCCGCGGTCAGGCCGCCGTTCAGTCCTTTCTGCGCAAGCAAAGCGATCTTTACCGCTACATCCACGATCAGACCATTCGCCTGATCAACGCCGGCTTCACCCCGTCCGAGATCGCCGACCAGCTCAGGCTGCCGGAAAGTCTGAGCATGCCAGCCTACAATCATGGTTACTATGGCACCGTAAAACATAATGCCCGGGCGGTTTATCAGCGCTACATGGGCTGGTACAACGGCAACCCTGCCGAACTCGACCCCCTGCCGGAAACGGAAGCTGCCCGACGCACTCTGGCGCTCATGGGCGGCGTTGCAAAGGTCGTTGACCATGCCCGGGCCCGCTTCGATGCGGTTGCAGAAGCCTCGCCCGAAACGGCACACCGGGAATATCGCTGGCTGGCCCAGCTGCTCAATCAGGCCGTCCTTGCCGAACCGGACAACCGGGATGCCCGCGCCCTGCTGGCGCGGGTTTATGATCAGCTGGGCTACCTCTCCGAATCCGGCCCCTGGCGCGATGAATACCTGACCGCGGCCTGGGAACTGCGTCATGGTGCACCCGACAAGGGGCTGGACAAGACGGCCATGAAAAACGTGCTGATGCACACGCCACCGGAACGTTTTCTGGATACCCTGGCCGCCAGCCTGAATGGCCCCAGGGCGGAGGGTGTGCAGCTGCGCATCCGGCTCCATCTGACGGACCTGAACCAGTCCTGGCTCCTTCGCGTGGACAATGCGGTCCTGCAGCCCGAGCCTGACGATCTCTCTGCCGAAGCCGATGCCACCCTGCATCTGACCCGGGAGCTCTTCGTGGACATCCTGATCGGCAACGCCAGTCTCAAGCGCCTCATTCCGGGTGACGAACTGCGCACGGAAGGCAGCGTCCTGGCCCTGATCCGCTTCTTCAGTCTGCTGGACAAACCGGGGGGAACTTTGCCATCGTGACACCATGACCTGACAGGGCGTCGCCAAGCAGGTAAAATCCCCGCTTCGATATCCAACTGCGTGGAGACGTCATGCTCACACCCCTGATCGCCCCGTCCATCCTGTCTGCAGACTTTGCCCGGCTGGGCGAGGAAGTGGATGCGGTGCTGGCCGCCGGTGCCGACATCGTGCATTTCGATGTCATGGACAATCACTATGTCCCCAATCTGACCATCGGCCCCATGGTCTGCAAGGCCCTGCGCAATTACGGCATCACCGCACCCATCGACGTGCACCTGATGGTTCAGCCGGTGGATGACATGATCCGCATGTTTGCCGACGCCGGTGCCACCTACATTACGTTCCACCCGGAAGCCAGCCTGCATGTGGACCGCTCCCTGCAACTGATCCGGGATCTGGGCTGCAAGGCCGGCCTGGTACTCAACCCGGCCACCCCCCTGAACGTGCTGGATCACGTGATGGACAAGCTGGACATGATTCTGCTGATGAGCGTGAACCCCGGTTTCGGCGGCCAGAAGTTCATTCCGTCAGCCCTGGAAAAACTGCGCCTTGCCCGGCAGCGCATTGAGGCCAGCGGCCGGGAAATCCGACTGGAAATCGACGGCGGCGTCAACCTCGACAACATTGCGGACATTGCCGCAGCCGGCGCCGATACCTTTGTGGCCGGCAGCGCCATCTTCAACGCCGGTGACTATGCCGCCACCATCACCGAAATGAAGGCACGCATTGCCGCCGTGCGGGGCCAATGAGTCCTGCCGGGGCCCTGCTCTTTGATCTGGATGGCACGCTGGTGGACAGCGTGCCCGACCTCGCGCAGGCGCTGGACACGGCACTTGGCCGGCTTGGCCTGCCCCGGCAGGCGAATCCCGCACCCGGGAATGGGTGGGCAATGGTGCGGCAAAGCTGGTAGAGAGGGCACTCGCATGGGCACTGGGCCATGCACCGGATGAAGCCCTGCTGAATCAGGCCCTGGCCGGATTCATGGACGCATACGGGGCAAGCCGGCACACCGACACACGTGTCTTCCCCGGTGTCATCCCCTTTCTGGAGTCGGTTGCACCGCACTGGCACCTGGCTGTTGTCACCAACAAGCCGGAACGCTTTGTCGGCCCCATCCTGACGCAAACCGGTCTGGCCCCGTACTTCTCCGGCATCATCGGCGGTGATACACTGCCCGTGCGCAAGCCGGATCCCGCTCCGCTGCTGACCGCCTGCAAACAACTTGGCGTACCGGCACGGCGAGCCATCATGGTCGGTGACTCGGTCACGGACGTTCGTGCTGCCCGCAATGCCGGCCTGCCGGTGATCGCCGTTCCCTATGGCTACAATCATGGTGAACCGGTGGCCGCTGCAGGACCGGATCATCTGGTGGACCGGCTGGATCACCTGACTCATGACTTTCTGCTCACCCTGTTGAACCAAGAGGCTTTGGACGGCACATGACAGACACCTCCCTCCCCCTCCGTCGCCGGGTTCCCGTCATCCGGGAAATCATGGCAGACCTGGACACGCCCCTGACCACCTACCTGAAGCTGGCCAGCGGTCCGTGGAGTTATCTGCTGGAATCGGTGGAGGGCGGAGACAAGTGGGGCCGGTACTCCATCATCGGTCTGCCCTGCCGGGAGCGTCTGGAGGTGCGGGGCACGACACTCAGGCGTTTCGTGGGCGACGCCTGCGTGGAAACCCTTGAAACCGCTGACCCGCTGGACTGGATTGCCCGTTTTCACAGTGCCTACGAAGTGACATCCGACCGCCCCCTGCCCCGCTTCTGCGGCGGACTGGTGGGCTATTTCGGTTATGACACCGTGCGCTACGTGGAACCCAGACTGAAGGATACCTGCCCGCCGGATACTCTCGGGACGCCGGATATCCTGCTGCTGGTTTCCGAACAACTGGTGGTCTTCGACAACCTCTCGGGCACCATGCTGCTGATCACGCACGTGGATCCGGACGCCCCCCATGCCATGGCCGAGGCAAAAGCGGCCCTGGATGTGCTGGAAGCCCGCCTGCGCGCACCGGTGCCGGACGACATGGTGCATCCGCCACAGCTGCCCCCGACGCCGGAATCCGCGTTTGTCTCATCGTTCGGCCAGGATGCCTTCGAGGCGGCGGTGGAGAAAATCCGCGATTACATTCTTGCCGGTGACCTGATGCAGTGCGTCATCTCCCAGCGCCTGAGCGCACCCTGTGCCGTGGCGCCCATGACGTTCTACCGGGCCCTGCGCTGCCTCAATCCCTCGCCCTACATGTACTGTTTCGATTTCAGGGACTTTCACGTGGTCGGCTCGTCACCCGAGATCCTGGCCCACGTGGAAGACAATGTGCTGACCGTGCGCCCCATCGCCGGTACACGCCGCCGGGGCCGTACCGAGGAGGAAGACCGGGCACTGGAAGCCGAACTGCTGGCCGATCCCAAGGAAATTGCCGAACACCTGATGCTCATCGACCTCGGCCGCAACGACGTGGGCCGGGTCAGTGAAACGGGTACGGTAAGGGTCACGGATCAGATGATCATCGAGCGCTACTCCCACGTCATGCACATCGTCTCCAATGTGAAGGGACAGCTCAGGCCCGGTGTCAGTGCCATGGATGCCCTCAAGGCCACCCTGCCCGCCGGCACACTCAGCGGTGCTCCCAAGGTGCGGGCCATGGAAATCATCGACGAGCTGGAGCCGGTCAAGCGCGGGATTTACGGTGGTGCCGTGGGCTATCTGTCCTTCCAGGGCAACATGGATACCGCCATTGCCATCCGCACGGCAGTCATCCGCGACGGCCAGATCCACATTCAGGCCGGAGCCGGCGTGGTGGCCGACTCCATCCCCCGGTTGGAATGGAAGGAAACCCTGAACAAGGGGCGCGCGCTGCTGCGCGCCCTGACGCTGGCGGAAAACGGCCTCAGACGATCAGGCTGACTTCCTGTCATCGTCGGATGACAGGCGTTCCCCGGACTTGTCCGACAGCACTTCCACCAAGCTGTCCGGGGAGACCTGTCCGGTCAGATGCCCTTCCTCATCCAGTACCGGCAAGGGATAGTCGCTGGTGAGGGTTTCAGGAATGATTTCTTCAATCACCGCATCCTCGGTGACAGTCGGCACATCTTCCAGCACTTCGGGGCCGAGTTCGGTATCTTCACCTTCCTTTTCTGCCAGCTCTTCGAGACGCTCCTGACAGACGACACCCACATAACCCTCATCGGTTACCACGTAACCGAACTCGGTGGCGCCCTTGCGCATCTGTGCCAGGGCCTCCCCAATGGTTTCCGCGTTGATCCGCAGGGCCGGGGGCTTCATTACCGTTTCCACGGTCAACGCCCGGGCACGATTCACATCACGGACAAAGGCATCGACATAATCATCAGCCGGATGCAGCAGGATCTCCGCCGGTGTGCCGATCTGTACCACCTCGCCATCCTTGAGAATGGCAATCCGGTCACCCAGACGCAACGCCTCATCCAGATCATGTGTAATGAAGATAATGGTCTTGTGCAATTCGGATTGCAGCGCAATCAGCTGATCCTGCATCTCGCTGCGGATCAGCGGATCCAGTGCCGAAAAGGCCTCATCCATCAACAGCACATCGGTTTCCGTACAGAGCGCCCGGGCCAGCCCCACGCGCTGCTGCTGTCCGCCCGAGAGCTGCCTGGGGTACTGGTCGGCATAGCCGGTAAGCCCCACCACTTCGAGCCAGTGGCGCGCCCGTTCTTCCCAGACTGCCCGGGGCTCACCGCGGATAGCCAGACCATAGCCCGCATTCTCCAGCACCGTACGATGGGGAAACAGGCCGAAGCGCTGAAACACCATGGCCATGCGCTCACGGCGCACGGTTTCCAGCTCACTCTGGGAGAGCCGCACGATGTCCGTGCCATCGAGCAGAATCTGCCCTTCGGTCGGGTCAATCAGACGGTTGAAATGGCGGATCAGGGTGGACTTGCCGGAACCGGACAAGCCCATGATGACGAAGATCTCACCGCGCTGAATATCCAGATTGATATTGCGCAGACCAAGCGTATGCCCGGTCTCTTCCAGAATCTTTGCCTTGCTCTCACCGGCATGCACCCGCGGCATGACCGACTGCGGATCCGGGCCGAATACCTTGAACAGGTTTCTCACGCGAATCAGCGGCTGGTTGGCATCATTCATTGCTGGTCTCCTCCCAGATGTGCCTGAGTGCGTTTGGCAAAGGCCTGAGACACCCGGTCAAAGACAATCGCCAGCGCCACAATGGCCAGACCGTTCAGCAATCCCAGCGTGAAGTACTGATTGGTGATGGCCTTGAGTACCGGCTGGCCCAGGCCCTTCACACCAATCATTGAGGCAATGACCACCATGGCCAGCGCCATCATGATCGTCTGGTTCACACCGGCCATGATGGTCGGCATGGCCAGCGGCAGCTGCACCCCCCACAGACGCTGGCGCGCATTGGCACCAAAGGCGGTCGCGGCTTCCAGCACTTCCTTGTCCACCAGCCGGATACCCAGATTGGTCAACCGGATCACCGGCGGAATGGCATAGATCACAACCGCGATCAGGCCCGGGATCTTGCCGATCCCCAGCAGCATGACCACCGGGATGAGATAGACAAAGGCAGGCATGGTCTGCATGACATCCAGAACGGGCGTCACCCAGCGCTGCACACGATCCGAACGTGCCATCGCGATACCGATGGGAATACCCAGAACAATTGCCAGGAAAGTGCAGACCAGAATCATGCTCAGCGTCCGCATGGTGTTGTCCCACATGCCGAAGTAACCGATGAGCAGGAAGGTGACGGCAACGGCCACCACCATCTTCAGGCTTCGGCTGGCCAGCCAGACAATCCCCAGAATCACCAGCAACACGGACCACCAGGGTGCGGCCAGCAGGAGCTTTTCAAGCCAGACCAGCAGCGACAGCAACGGGTCAAAGAAATTCTCGATGCTGTCCCCGTAAGTCCGGGAAAAGTTGCGGTAGGCCTCATCCATGGCCTTCCTGAGATGAACCAGGTCCGCCCGGTCCATCTGCGGAAACTCCCAAAACGGGCTTTTTGACATGAAACTCTACCTGCTATCTCTGTCTGTCTATACGGATGCGGCTCAAAGCGCGTCTTCAACCTTCCTGGCCACCGCGGCAGGCACCCAGGACTTCCAGAGATCCTTGTAGTCCTCCAGAACGTGCCTTGCAGCGGTCTCACCGTCAGCCTGGTTGTCTTCCATCCAGGCCAGCAACTCGTTCATGGTCGCGTTATCAAAACTGCGCTTTGACAGATACGCCATGACTTCCGGTGCGCGCTTGGCAAAGGGTGCCACCACAATGGTATCCACGGCCGAGGGCGGGTAGGCCGTCGGTTTCGGGTTCAGACAGTCAGGCTGCGTAATGCAGGTCCGGAAGTGTTCCACATCCACACCGGCACCAAAGTCCACCTTGACCATCTTGTATTTGCCCAGAATGGCCGTGGGTGCCCAGTAATAACCAAACCAGGGTGCCTTGCGCTCGTAAGCCTTGGCGATGGAACCTGCCAGCGCCGCACCTGAACCCGGATCCACATATTCAAAACCCGCGTCCGCCAGCTTCAGCGCCTTGAACAGGTTGGTGGAGGAAATCTGGCAGTTCCAGCCCGCGGGACACCCGTAAAATGCAGACTTGTCCGGATCTTCCGGGTGCTTGAAGAGCCTGGCATGCTTGCGTACACCATCAATGGTCTTCATTTCCGGATACTTTTCCACGAGATAGGCCGGCACCCAGAAGCCTTCCTCACCACCATCCGAGAGCGTGACACCGGCCTTGACCAGGCGACCTTCCCGGATACCCCGGTCAAGCGCTTCCTTCATGGAATTGCTCCAGAATTCGGGCGCGATATCCGGCTCGCCCTTTTCAATCATGGAGGCACCGGTGGGCTGTGTATCGCCCGGCACCAGTTCGGCATCACAGCCGTAACCTTCCGACAGAATGATCCGGTCCAGGTTTGCGATCAGGGTTGCAGAGTTCCAGTTCATATCGGCGATCGTGACTGCACCGCACTCTTCCGCCTGGGCCATGGAAACAGCACCGGCACTGAATGACAGCGCAGCGACAACGGGAGCAACGAGTTTTTTCATCATGGGTAAACCTTGTTCTGTTTGATTGTGAATCGTGAGCGGAGTTAACCGTTCTGACAGCCCTGAAATCGGGCCAAAGATACATGCAAAACATAACTTGTTGTTTTTAAAGCATACCCAAACAGTATAACATATCTGACAGGGATCTGCAGGGCGGCTCGCCAGCGCGCCTGAAAACGGGTATTCTTTGCGCTTTCCACTGATTGCAATGCCGGGGACGACATCATGCTGGTCATGATCGACAACTACGACTCCTTTACCTATAACGTGGTGCAATACCTGCAGGAACTGGGCGCGGACGTGCGCGTGTTCCGCAATGACCAGATCACGCTGGATGAACTGGAGGCCCTGGCGCCGGAGCGCCTGGTCATCTCACCCGGACCCTGCACCCCGAACGAGGCGGGCATTTCCATGGACGCCATCCGCCACTTTGCCGGACGCATCCCCATCCTCGGCATCTGTCTGGGGCACCAGAGCATCGGCCAGGTCTTCGGTGGCCGCATCATCCGCGCCAAACGGGTCATGCACGGCAAGACCTCCGACATCTGGCACACCAACACGGGCGTGTTCACCGGCCTGAGCAATCCGTTCACCGCGACCCGCTACCATTCACTGGTCATTGACCCCGAAACGCTGCCCGACTGTCTGGAAGTGACGGCCTGGACCCGCAATCCGGACGGCAGCCGCGAGGAAATCATGAGCGTGCGACACCGGGAAATGCCCATCGAGGGCGTCCAGTTTCACCCGGAGTCCATCCTGACTCAACACGGCCACGACCTGCTCGCCAACTTCCTCGGACAACAGGCGTAGCAGGCACCGTCCCGCTTGGGTACAATCAGCCTTCAATGGCACCTCAACACGACAAGAACAGGCAGGAGCAGGCATGGACATCAGAACAGCACTGGCACGGGTGACACAGCATCAGGATCTCTCCACCGATGAAATGAGCGCCGTGATGCGCCAGATCATGACCGGCGAGGCCACACCGGCCCAGATTGGCGGCTTTCTCGTCGGACTGCGCATGAAGGGCGAAACCATCGAGGAAATCACCGGCGCGGCCACCGTCATGCGCGAGCTGGCCACCCCCGTCCACGTCACCGGCGAGCATCTGGTGGACACCTGCGGCACCGGCGGTGACGGTGCCAACCTGTTCAACGTCTCCACTGCGGCCGCCTTTGTGGTCGCGGCGGCGGGCGGCAAGGTCGCCAAGCATGGCAACCGCTCCGTCTCCAGCGCCACCGGCAGCGCAGACGTGCTGGAAGCGGCGGACGTCAATCTGGTGCTCACCCCGGAACAAGTGGCCCGCACCATCGAGGCCGTAGGCGTGGGCTTCCTGTTCGCGCCGGCTCACCACAGCGCCATGAAGCATGCCATCGGCCCGCGCCGGGAAATGGGCATCCGCACCATTTTCAATGTGCTGGGCCCCATGACCAATCCGGCCGGCGTCAGGAAGCAGGTCATGGGCGTGTTTGATGCCCGCCTCTGCGAGCCGCTGGCCCAGGTGTTCAAACGGCTCGGCAGCGAGCATGTGCTGGTGGTGCATGCCGATGACGGACTGGATGAAATCAGCCTCGCCGCACCCACACAGGTGGCCGAGCTGCGCAACGGGGAAGTGACCACCTACACCCTGACACCGGAAGACGTGGGGTTGGCCACCGACACCCTGGATGGCCTGAGCGTCTCCAGCGCCGAAGAAAGTCTGGGGGTCATCGAAGCAGCACTGGGTGACAGTCAGGAACCCGTGGCCGTGCGTGCACGGAACCTGGTGGCACTCAATGCCGGGGCCGCCATCTACGCCGCGGATCTCGCCGACACCCTGAAGGCCGGCGTGGAGCAGGCACTGGATGCCATCGGCAGCGGCCTGGCGCTGGCCAAGATCGAGGAACTGGCAAGCTTTACCCGTATCTTTGCACAGGAAGATGAGGCCTGATGAGCGAAACGCCCACCATTCTCCGCAAGATCATTGACCGCAAGCACGAGGAAGTGGCTGCCCGGGAACGGCGCCTGCCGCTGGCCGTGTTGCGTGACAATCTCGTTCGGGCACCGGTGCCGCGGGGCTTTGCCCGGGCCATTGCCGATCAGCTGCACCGGGAGCAACCTGCCGTGATTGCCGAAATCAAGAAGGCGTCTCCCAGCAAGGGCGTAATCCGGGAAGATTTCGACCCGGCGGCCATCGCCCGAAGCTATGAAGCCGGCGGGGCCACCTGCCTGTCCGTGCTGACCGATGTGGACTTCTTTCAGGGTGCGGACAGCTACCTGATCGCCGCACGCAATGCCTGCCAGCTTCCGGTATTGCGCAAGGATTTCATCGTCTCCGAGTATCAGGTGTATGAAAGCCGGATGATCGGTGCCGACTGCATTCTCCTGATTGCCGCCGCGCTGGACAGCGCCACCATGACCCGCCTTTGTGATCTGGCCCGTGAAATCGGTCTGGATGTGCTGGTGGAAGTGCACAATGCCCGGGAAATGGAAGCTGCCCTGCCCCTGAACACACCGCTGCTGGGCATCAACAACCGGGACCTGCACACTTTTCACGTGGACCTGAACACCACCATCGAACTGATCCCGGACATCCCCGCCGGCAAGATCATCGTGACCGAAAGCGGCATTCACACACGGGATGACGTGGAGCTGATGCTGCGCCACGAGGTGCATACCTTCCTGGTGGGTGAATCCTTCATGCGGGCAGAAGATCCGGGCAGCCAGCTGAGAACGCTGTTCTTCCCCGAATCCGCAGCCTGAATCCCGACCTCAGGGGCACTGTCCCTGAGGTCGCGGGCCTGCCTGTTCGGGCATGGCCCGCAGAAGAAGCGTCATCGGGTACCGTACACCACCATGGTCTTGCCCTTGACCTGCACCAGCCCCTGTTCTTCCAGCGCCTTGAGCACGCGGCCGACCATTTCGCGTGAACAGCCGACAATGCGGCCGATTTCCTGACGGGTGATCTTGATCTGCATGCCGTCCGGGTGCGTCATGGCATCCGGCTCCTTGCACAGATCCAGAAGCGTACGGGCCACGCGGCCGGTCACGTCCAGGAAGGCCAGGTCTCCAACCTTGCGGGTGGTCTGGCGCAGGCGCGTGGCCATCTGCTCGCCGATGAAATAGAGGATGCGGGGATCTTCCTGGGCAATCTCGCGAAACTTGGTGTAGCTGATTTCCGCCACTTCACATTCGGTCTTGGCCTTGACCCAGGCACTGCGACAGTCTTCATTGTCAAACAGCCCCATCTCGCCGAAGAAATCGCCCGCATTGAGGTAGGCCATGATCATTTCGCGCCCGTCATCATCCTCGATGATGACCGTCACTGATCCCTTGATGATATAGAACAGGGAATCACTCTTGTCCCCTGCATAGATGATGGTGCTTTTGGCCGGGTAACGCCGGCGATGGCACTGGCTCAGGAAATAGTCCAGATGCTTGGTTTTGTTTTCGACGGTTCTGGTCAGTGTCGCCATAGAGTTCTGTCCCACCTTTGTGAACTGCGAACGCAGGAGTGATATTGTTGTTCAGAAACTTATACCAACTTCCCGCGTGCGCAGCAACTTCGCTGTGTGAACAGTATAGACCAATCTGGCGAATCAATCCTTGTCACCCAGCGGAAAGCCGAACAGGTGATTCACCCGGCATTCCTGACACAGATCGAGCACATCCAGATTCACCTTGGGATCCGACGCCAGCCGCGCACGCACGGAATCCAGTACCCGTCGCGACATGATGGGTGCCCCACAGCCCCGGCAGCGGGCCTTTTCCACCTCAAACAATACGACAGGCTGTGTCCGGCGTTCAGGTGCCAGCTCCAGCCCCGGTTCAATGCGAATCGCCTGCTCCGGGCAGCCGCTGGCGCAAATGCCGCACTGCGCGCAGCGCAGGGTACTGAATTCAAGGCGGTCTTCGGCATCATTGGCGCTCAGGGCGTCCACCGGACACAACTGCACGCAGCCCAGACACTGAGTACAGGCTTCCGGATTGATGACCACACGCCCCAGCGGAAAGCCCTGCGGCCGGGCGAGAAAGCCTTCATCCGCAGGAATCAGGCGTGCCAGGGCATCACCCAGCAGGCGCGCCTTGTCCGTTTTCCAGGTGCGGAATGAAGACGGCAGCGGCGTCACCTGCGCCGGGATCACGGGCTCATCGTTCGCCTCGTATACATCCGTCACCACCAGTCTGGGCACATCCAGAATGCTGTTCCAGTGCGCAACCTCATCCCGTATCAATGCCCGGGTACTGGCAGGCACACCCTGCGTCACCAGGTGTACACGGGCCCAGCCCATGGCCAGCAATGACAGCCACAACTCTGCACCAAAACTGATCACGGAAGGCAACTGGACATCCAGCACACCGGGTGTCTCGGGAACGGGTACCGATGCGATGCGCACCGTTCCCGCTGCATCAGTTCCCCTCTCATGCAGCGCATCCAGCGCTGCAGTCAGCACGCCCTGCAGGCTGGGATAGTCGTAACGGATGGCACCCGTGGGACACGCCATGACACAGGTGCCGCAACCGTGACAAAGTTCCGGCTGCACCTGAATCATGCCGTCCTCGCTCCTCAGCGCGCCGGCCGGACACACCTCCAGACAACGGGTACAGCCCTCGTGGCCGAGATTGAAATGAGCACAACGTTCCGGCCTGTGCTGCACATGCCGGGGAATGGAAACCTGCTTTTCGCCCGCCAGGGCCAACTGCGCCCGTGCAGCCTCGGTCAGGGTGCCGTCCGGCAAATGGAGGTAACCGGGTGGTGCCATCTCCGTGGCGAAGGCACCGGCAGGACGGGCATCAATGATCCAGTCCCAATGGTTGTCGGAGCGCCCGCTGAATACGCCGAGATCCTCATCCTGATCCCTCAGGCGAAGGCGGGTACTGAAATGTCCCAGCCAACCTTCAATCCGGTCCGGTGCAGCCGGTATACGGTCACGGAAACAGGCCGCATCCTGCTCAGAGGGCGAGGCCCCTGCCGCGACGAGCTTCAGTCCGGCCGCCTTGAGCGCGTCGGCCACCCCCGGCGCCAAACGGTTTGCGCCCAGTACCAGCGCATGGCCCGCGTTATCCAGTTGCAGCATTTTTAGGGGGGTCAGGGCAACTTCAAGTGCACTCATGCGTCTTCTGTCTCCAGTGTGGCACGAAGCTGGTGAACGGCATCATTGAGGCCGGCCATCCACGCCTTGTAAAAGGTGCTGCGCGCATGCCGCTGCGCCTGTTCCAGCCAGGCCGGCACCCAGGGCAGCAGATGATTGCGCAGGGTGTAATGATACAGTCGCTGAAACCGTTCGGCCGCTTCCGTATCCCCTTCATCAAGGGCTTGTGCCTGACCGAACCGCTGGGCGGCAAGACAGAACAACAGGGTTGACACGTGGTCATGGGCATGGCTCAGCCCCTCCGGACGGACAAAACCCGAGCGGGCGAACAGATCGGCCAGATGCGCCATCAGCTGGACCATGTCACCGCCGTCCGGCATGACGGCCGACTGCATGGGGGGTGTCGGCCCCCCTTCCTTGTACACCCCTGAAAACAGGCGCACATAATCCTTGCGGACCTCCAGCCAGCCGGCATCGGAATCCAGCGCCTCCTCCAGCCCGGCCAGCCACAGTACAGCCATCGGATCCTCGGGATCCGTTTCCCGTGCGGTCTCCAGGGCCTGACGCAAAGACACCAGCCGCTCACGGGCTGGTGTCTCGGCGCTCAGTTCGGCCAGAAGCCACAGGGTCTGACTCTCGGTTCTGAGCTCTTCAGTATGTGTCATGCCACCTCACTCGTCGGTCGTGGACGGTGTGTAGAAAGTCGTTGCGATACCGCCTTCCTGATGACACCCCAGACACACGCTCTTTTCAAACTGTCCCTTGGCCTTGGCAGGGAAAGGCTTGAACTTGGAGAAGTTCAGCACGCCTTCCCGATACTTGGGCTTTCCGTGACAGGTGGAGCAGTCCAGCATGAGCACATCCGAGTGAATCACATGGAAGCGGCCATGCTCCCGGTCCAGACCGGGACCCTGCTCGATGTTGATCTCATGGTTGCGCAACTGCTCCGCCACGCGGGACAGTTCGACACTCTTGACCGGCTTTTCTGCCCAAGCCGTTGAGGCCGCCACGATCAGTGCCGCGGTTGCAAGTTTGGTCCACATTAGTAGTCCCCCCTTCAAGCACATAGTACACCTGCGGGTGCGTGCCGAATTCTTCCTTCAGGCGCGCTGCCTTTTTCTCGCCAATGATCCGCACCACTTCGCTGCTCGGATCCTCGATATCGCCGAAGTGCCGTGCACTGACCGGGCAGACCAGGTCGCAGCTCGGTGTATACTCCGGGTCCTTGCCGATCCGGTCCACCTTGCCATCGGCCACCGCCTTGTCCAGCTTGTGAGCACAGAAGGTGCACTTCTGATAGGTCTTGCCCTTCTTGCGATGGGTCGGATGGCGCTCGCTGTCCGGGATTGCCTCGTAGGGGGTCTTGTCCTGCCCCGGGAAGAGGTTATCAATGTTCTCCGCCCTGGTTTCCTGCGGCACCCCATAGGGGCAGACCGCAAAGCAGTAACCACAGCCGATGCACTTGTCGTAGTCGATGATAACCACGCCCAACTCGTTCTTGCTGATGGCCTGCACACCAATGGCGTCACAGGCCTTCTTGCAGGCCGGCTCTTCACAGTGCATGCAGTTCATGGTTGAGAAAACCGTGCGCGAATAGGGGTACTTGCCCACCTCCCGCTCGATCATCATGTTCCAGGGGGCGCCCGGCGTGAAATGGTTTTCCACGTGACAGGCGGCGATACAGGAGCGGCAGCCCATGCAGCGCTCCATGTCAATTACACGTACAAGCTTTGTCATGGTATCCGCTCCTTAAGCCTTGTAGACCTTGCACTTGGTATCGTTGAAGCTGTTCATGCCGGCAATGAGATCCGGATGCAGCTCCAGTACCGGGTTGATCCAGGTGCCCTTGCGCGCCCAGTCGGGATAGGCCACGCCGATGTTGCCGTAGTGATAGGACACGGACACCACATCCGGATGCTGCCCTTCCACCACCTTGGCCACGGCACGCGCCTTGCCGACACGGGTTTCGATGATCACTTCGTCGCCATTGCGGATCCCGAGCTTCTTCGCTGTCTGCTTCTGGATCAGCATGAAGTTGTGATCCGTATCCGGCCCGAGGTTGTTCAGGATCGGGTTGAAGGACATGTTGCCCGCCTGGTTCCGGTACATGCGCTTGTAGGTCGTCAGATACAGCGGATAGTCCTTCGCCTCACGGTGTGGGGTCGGGAAGGCATGTTCCTTCGTGGGCACCGGCGAGAGGGCGACCTTGTAGCGCTCGAGATCAATGGCATCAATGCCATGCTTCTGCTTGAGATCGGCAATCTTCTCATAGGTATGCAGTAACTGCTCGGCATAGAAATTGATCTTCGGCTTGCCGGCCCCCTTGTAGTGTTTCTCGACGCCGTGGTGATACATATCCTCCGGCTTCTTGTGCTTGCCTACAAAGGCGTGCTCTTCCGCATAACTGAAGGGCTTGCCTTTGGTTTTTTCAAGCCACAGAGCAGCCACCAATTCCTTCGGTGTGATACGGGGATTCTTCGGATCCAGCGCATACTTCTTGAGTTTGAAGTTCTTGTTGATGTTCTTGATGTAGTCCTCATAGAAGCCTACACGGCGAGCCAGCTCCAGCATGACTTCCTGGGCACTGTACTTCACACCATATGCACGTTCCTTGACGACAGGCTGCCGGATTGCCACATGAGACGTGTCAGCCGTCCAACGGGTGGGCGCAAACTGATAATCCTCCAGATAGGTCACGTCCGGCAGGACAATATCAGCCACCTGCGTAACATCGGTCAGATAGATATCGATCACCACATTGAAGGTCTTGGCATAACCTTCAAACTGCTTCAGGGCCTCCGAGGTGGAGAATGGTCTGTTAGTGGCATAGAAAATGTTCATCTCCGGCTTATAAGGCAAGCCGTACTTTTCAGGATCAAGCTGTGTCAATGCGACCTGCTGTGCGACATTATGTGTGGCATAAGGGAAGAACACAGACTCCTGCAGATCCACACGCTTGGGCGGATACTCGCACTTGGCCACCTTGCGGCTCTTGTAGTCCGGGTTGACATGGTGCAGGAGCTGGCTGCCCACCGCATCCATGGCACCGACCAGCATCATCAGGATGAGGCCGGAACGCCAGTTCTGCACACCATACTCCTTGGCGGCCATCCCGCGGAAGGTATGCACAACCACCGGCCGGTAACGATACTCTTCCCCGTCAATCTTCACTGTGGCACCGATACGGGCCTTTTCGCCAAACTCGCGGGAAAGTTCCAGCAATGTCCGGGCAGGAACGGAAGTCACCTCTTCCACATACTCCGGCGTAATCTCCTTCAGGCTGTCCACAAAGGCTTCGAAGGCAGTACGCACCTTGCGCCCCTGCACGGTATAGCTGCCGCGCAATGCGGGCCGGACGCCTTCCTTGAAGGGCCGGGCGGTCTTCGTCACCGTATCCCAGACCAGATCCTCACCTTTGCTGTTGCGCAGAATCTTGCCGTCCGCACCCACCAGCGAAGTGGAGTTGGTGTATTCAACCAGAAACTCCTCGTCGATGTAGCCCATCTCGATGAGCTGCTTCGCCATCCCCAGGCAGAACAGGACATCCTTGCCCGGGCGGATGGGCACCCATTGATCCGACTTGGCTGCTGCACTGGAGTGACGCGGATCGAAATAGACCATCTTCATGCCGCGCTCACGCGCATCCAGAATCTGATGATCCAGCCAGCGTGCCCACTGCTCGGCTTCATAGGGGTTGGCCCCGAAAACCAGCATCAGCTCGGTCTGCTTGAGGTCCGGCATCCAGGCATGGCCGCCCCAGGTGGTTTCATCTGCCACATGGCGCGCTGATTCGCAGACAGTCGTCCTGTGTACCACGTTGGGTGTGCCGAATGCCTTGGCCCATGCCTTTGGAAACTTGTCCTGGATCAGATACTTTCCGTGTCCGTGCTGCCAGACAAGCTTTGATGGGTTCTCTTCTCTGATTTTCTTGAGCTTGTCTGCAATGGTATTGAGCGCTTCTTCCCAGCTGATTTCCACCCAGCCCGGGTCTTCATTCACACCCTTTTTCGGATTGGTACGCTTGAGCGGCTTCTTCACCCGGTACGGGTTATAGGTGTTGAACACCCCGGAAACCCCTTTCGGGCAAATGCCGTCGTTGTAGAATTCCTTGCGGGCTTCATCCGGATAGATGGCCCGGATGACGCCGTTCTGGCGCTTGACGTTGATACCACAGAAGTTCACACAGTGCACACAGGTGGACTTCACATAATCCACAACCGGGCCCTTGGCGGCTTCGGCTGCATTGGCCTTGTTGACGGCGCTGGCGATCAGGGTCGGCGCCACAGTAATCTGTGCGGCGGCTCCCAGGGCGCCCATGCCCTTGATAAATCCTCGACGCGTGGTTTGCATAACTGCCTCCGGAAATCTGCGAGTTCGATCAGTGATCATCTTTGAGCGTGTTGGCGGCTTTGAATTCAGGTCGCACAGGTTGCGCTTCGTGCACCAGGTTGTAATGACACCCGATACAGGAAATCCCCTGCCGCTTGGCTTTTTCATGCTCACGCGCGACACCCGGCCGTCCGGACATGGGGTATCCGGAAGGATCGTTGTGACAGCGTTTGCACGGCGCCGAATCCACGGAAACAAACCAGTCCCGCGCATTGTGCGCCATTTCCTCGCCCAGCGTATCCTGCAACTCCGGGTCGGTCAGGTGACCCTTGGCGATCCCCAGCACCAGGCTGCGGATACCCGAGGACACATGATCCCAGGTTTCAAGATAGAACCCCTCACGCGTGTGGCATTGACCACACTCGGCAGTGACGCCGAACCGGTTCATGCGGTGATTGGACGTCTTGAACGTCTCACTCTCCACAATCGACGCGTGACACAAACCGCAGAATTCAGTTGTGGCCGTCGCTTCATTGAAGGCTTCCTGCCCGATTGTCAGGAAGTGGCCCGCCAGAACTCCCACGATCAGCAGAGGCAACACGGATAAAAAGGTCTTCAATCGCCTGCTCATACTCTCTCGGCCTCTATTTCTTTTAGAAAGTGGGCGCCGAGGAACGGCTCCCCGACAGGTTTACAATACCCCTTTGGTGGAAAGGCGATTTGACACCGGTCAAATTCACCGGCTTTTTCTTACGGCTTTGTAAGAAAGCCGTCGGGAGGCGCTTGCTATTCAATCGGGGCGGGCACTAGGGTTTCGCGACGGATTGTGTTAAATTTGCCCAACGGTGGCATACAGCCTCACAGTTTGTTTTGCATCAAGGCACATCATGTCCGAATACTCCCCCGCTGAAGAACGTCTCAATACCCTTTCTCACGGTGCCGGCTGCCTGCTGGCCCTGGCCGGTCTCGTGGCCCTTGTCATGCGAGCGCAGGGCACGATTGAAGTGGCCTGTGCCGTGGTCTATGGCCTGTCAATGGTGCTGCTGTTCCTGGCCTCCACCCTCTACCACGGTGCCAAACGCCCGGAAATGAAGAAGTGGCTGAAAACCCTGGATCATTCCGCCATCTACCTGCTGATCGCAGGCAGCTACACCCCCTTCCTGCTGATCACCCTCAAGGATTCGGTCGGGGTGCCCATGACACTGGTCATCTGGAGCCTGGCGGCGGCAGGCGTCGGATTCAAGCTGCTGGCCGGCCAGCGTTTTCCGAAAATCTCGCTCACCACCTACCTGCTCATGGGGTGGCTGGCGCTGGTGATCATCTACCCGCTTTACGTGGCACTGCCCGGTGAGGCCCTGTGGCTGCTTGCAGGGGGTGGTCTGCTCTACACCATCGGTGCCGTGTTCTACGCCATGAAGGGGGTGCCCTACTCCCACGCGATCTGGCATCTGTTCGTGCTGGGCGGTGCAGCGATGCACTTTGCGTCCATCTACGGGTACGTGCTGACAGCGTAATCCCATCCGCGACAGGCCGCTCAACAATCACACGGCTTTGTGGTACGCTTCCGCCGCGATAGTCAGCGGTGGAGGACACCCAAGCATGAAAACGACCATTACCTGGGGCGGCGACGCCAAGTTTGTGGCAGAGTCCGGCTCCGGACACACCCTCATCATGGACGGCCCGCCCGATCACGGGGGCAGGAACCAGGGACCGCGTCCCATGGAAATGCTGCTGATGGGCCTGGGCGGCTGCACCAGCTTTGACGTGGTCCACATCCTGAAAAAAAGCCGTCAGGATGTAACCGGCTGCCGTGCCGAAATCACCGCCGAACGTGCCGACGCGGTGCCCGCAGTGTTCACGCGAATTCATGTGCATTTCATCATTTCCGGCAACAATCTGCGCGAGAACCTGGTGAAAAAGGCCGTTGAGCTCTCTGCGGAGAAGTACTGTTCGGCATCCATCATGCTCGAACGCGGCGGCGTGGAAATTACCCATAGCTACGCGATTCAATCTGGTGCATAATTCGCGTTTCGCTTGAAGGGCCTGCGCAAGCGGGCAGCATGCCGGCTCAATGCCGGCGGGGTTTGGGCCAGTCGTGAGGATCCGGAATGAAGCCTAAGCTTAAACTGCACGGGTTTAACAACCTGACCAAGTCGCTCAGTTTCAACATCTACGATATCTGTTACGCGCAAACGCCATCGCAGCGCGAAGAGTACATCGCGTATATTGACGAGCAGTATAACGCCGAGCGCCTGACCCAGATCCTCACGGACGTGGTCGATATCATCGGTGCGCACATCCTCAATGTTTCACGTCAGGACTACGATCCCCACGGCGCTTCCGTGACCATGCTCATTGCCGAGCATGAGGTTGCGCCGCCGAGTCATGCCACGACGGAGAGCCCCGGCCCGCTGCCGGAAACCGTGGTAGCCCACCTGGACAAGAGCCACGTGACCGTGCACACCTACCCGGAAAGTCACCCGGACAACGGGATCAGCACCTTCCGTGCGGACATCGACGTATCAACCTGTGGCCTGATCTCGCCCCTGAAGGCGCTGAACTACCTGATCCACAGCTTTGACTCGGATATCGTCACCATCGACTACCGTGTCCGCGGCTTCACCCGCGATACCGACGGCATGAAGCACTACATTGATCACGACATCAATTCCATCCAGAACTTCCTGAGTGAAGATACGCGCAATGCGTATCAGATGATTGACGTCAACGTGTATCAGGAAAACCTGTTCCACACGAAGATGCTGCTCAAGGAGTTCAATCTGGACAACTATCTGTTCGGCACCGGGGTGGACGCCCTGAGCCCTGAAGAGCAGGAGAGCATTGCCAAGCGCCTGCGCAAGGAAATGCTGGAGATCTTCTACTCGCGCAACATGCCGGATCGTTGATTCGCAGCCCCCTCGGGGGCTGTGCTATGCTTCGGGCATCCACACCGGGAGATTTCTCATGCCTGATGCCCGTGATCTGGCCCTCATCATTGCCTCAAAGACACCACTTGTGGTGGTGGAATCACATGAAGAACAGCATGTTCTGGACTTGCTGACCCGCGTGGCCATCCGGCAGGGCATGACCCTGTATACCTGGACCATCACGGAAGGTCTCAACCGGGCCGGCGGCTTCGGATTCGAGCTGAGCCGGGAAGATCCGCTGAAAGACCCGGGCGCCGTGCTGGAACATATCAAGCAGGCGCGCACGCCCGCACTCTATGCCCTCTGCGACTACCATCCGTTTCTGGAGGGCAGCCCCGAGCGGGTGCGCCTGGTCAAGGACATTGCCCTGCGTTACGGCCAGCTCGGCCATACACTGGTGTTCATCAGCCACCAGATGACGCTTCCCCCGGAGATACGGCGTTATTCGGCGCGTTTCAGCCTGCGCATGCCGGACGCGGAAGAAATCCTCGCCATAGTCCGGGAGGAAGCCAACAAATGGGCCCAGCAACATGGCAGCAAGGTGAAAGCGGATGGGCGCGCACTCAATGCCCTGGTCCGCAACCTGCAGGGCCTTTCATGGAGTGATGCCAGACGGCTTGCCCGGGCGGCCATCTTCGACGACGGTGCCATCACGCCTTCTGATCTGCCGGCCGTGAACAAGGCCAAGTTCGATCTGCTGGATCTGGAAGGGGCCGTACGCTTTGAACTGGATACGGCCCGGTTTTCCGAGGTGGGCGGTCTGTCCCATCTCAAGCAGTGGCTGATGCAGAGACGTGGCGCCTTTCTGGAGGGCCGGCAGCCTCAGGGACTGGAGCCCCCACGCGGCATTCTCCTGCTGGGTGTTCAGGGCGCCGGCAAAAGTCTGGCAGCCAAGGCCGTGGCCGGACTTTGGGAGCTGCCACTGATTCGCCTTGATATGGGCGCGCTGTACAACAAGTATGTGGGTGAAACGGAGAAGAACCTGCGCGAGGCCCTGCAGATGGCCGAACTGATGAGCCCCTGTGTCCTCTGGATGGATGAGGTGGAGAAAGGCCTGGCTCAGTCCGACAGTGACGATGGTGTCTCGCGCCGCCTGCTGGGCACGCTACTCACCTGGATGGCCGAGCGCACCCATCCGGTCTTTCTGGTTGCCACCGCCAACGATGTCTCGCGCCTGCCACCGGAGCTGATGCGCAAGGGCCGCATGGATGAAATCTTCTTCGTGGATCTGCCGGATGAAAGCGTGCGCCGGGAGATCTTTGACATCCACCTGCGCAAGCGGCAACTGGAACCCATTCAGTTCGACCTCAATGCGCTGGCCCAGGTTTCCGAAGGGTTTTCGGGGGCAGAGATCGAGCAGGCCATTGTTTCCGCCATCTACCACAGCGCCCACAGTGAAAAGCCATTGGGCACGGAAGACATTCTCCATGCCCTGCATGCCACCCAGCCCCTTTCCGTGGTGCGCTGCGAGGATGTGGAGGCCCTGCGGCAGTGGGCCGCCGGCCGCTGCGTGAACGCCGGCTGACGCCTACTGCACCACTTCACGCCAGTAGATGATGCGGTCGTGGCCTCGGTACTGCCCAAAGGTCGCCCCGGAGGACGGCAGGTCCAGCACGCCATCGCCGTCAAAGTCATCCTGCAGCCAGTCCGGCTGATTCCACTGCAGGATGACCGTGCCCGTATTGCCCGCTCCGGGTGCCGACAGGGTCAGGCTGCCCGCTCCGGCCACCACCGTGCCCGCTCCGCTGGCCGTGGTCGTCAGGCCGGCAGGCGGGGTCAGGCTCAGGCTGTAGGTGGCATCATTGACGTCGTAGGTGGTGCAGTTGTCTCCGGCATGGACAAGGTACTGGCTGCCATCCCAGTACTGGATGCTGAACGGCACGTCCAGGGCCAGGGTCTCGGGGCCGAAGGCGTTTTCCAGTTTCATCCGGCCCCAGTAGACCGTGCTGCCTGCAGGCGTGAGACTCAGCGGCATGCCCGTAGCCGACACACCATCCGAGTCGGTCACGGCAGTCAGTTGTGGCCGGAGGTCGGCAACAAAGGGGGCCACCTTTGCCGTGAGCACCTTGTCATAGATAAAGGTATCCAGTGCGCTGAAACTGTACTGGAACACGCCGTTGCTGCCGCTCAGGGCACCGGTGTTGAGGGTGGCGGTGACGCTCAGGCCGTTGGTGCTGTCTGACGCGGGTGCTGTCACGCTGACATCCCCGGCCACCAGCCTGGCGAAAGCGCCCGTATAGTTCTGCGTGGTCGCCCCACTGGCATTGCGCGCCGTGATCGTCACAATCGGCACATTGGCCCAGGGAATGGCCTGCCCGATGTAGGAGGTGCCCGCAGCGGTGCATGCGCTGTCCAGTGAGCCGGGTTGGCTGATGCTGAGACTGAAATCCGCCGGGATAAAACGTCCCACGTTGCCGGTGCTGCTGGTCAGGGTCTTGCCGCTGCCCAGATAGTCGCTATCGGTGAGCGCGGCGCTGATGTCGATGATGCCAACCTCACCATAACTGTAGGTGCCGGTGGCCGTGCCCGAGGTGAAGGCGCTGAGTACAAGGGTGCCCGTCAGGCCGGGGTCATTGCCCCCGGCAGGAGCAACCAGCGTACTGCTGAGGGTGACCGTTTCTGCAGGGTTTTCCTGCCCGAAGCCGGCGGTCGCCGCGTTGTCTGCCAGATTGGCGCCGCTATCCGGCTGGCCATCGCCATCGGCGTCGTCCGCACTCTGGTACTGCACCGCACGGACATTCAGGGTGAATCCCGTTCCGGCCTGGGTAAAGACCGGGCCCGTGGCCGAGCCGGCTGCCGGATTGCCCGCAGCTTCCACATGCAGTCCAAACGGCCTGACCACCCAGGGTGAGCTGGTGGCGGTGGAATCAATGGTGAGCGGGTTGCCGGCAGCGTCCTGAACAAACCCGCTGGTATCATCCCGCAGGTTGAGGGTGTACTTGCCCACATCCGTCGTTTGCAAGGTCAGCGCGCCCACCCCATTGTTGAAGGCCACGCTGAGGTTGTTGCTGCCGGGCACCGCATTGGGCAGCGTAGCCGTACTGGCTGCGGTCACGGCCGGCGCCGCACCGCCCGGGTCGGCCCCATCCCGTGTCAGCCAGGCCTTGAGGCTGTACGTACCACTGTAGCCCGTGGCAATGGCGCAAACGCCGGTCGACGGGTCCTTGCGCCAGAGGGTTGCCGACAGGGCGTGGTCCCGGCCGGCGACAAAGTCGTAACCCAGACTGTCCGTACTGTCGATGACAAAGGCGTTGTCGAGGAAAGTGATGGGACTGCTGGTGGCACTCACGCCCGCACTGGCATCATTCACGGCCACCGTGAGCTGATCCGCATGGCTGTTGGCCAGGGCCAGTGTCACCACGCCATTGTCCGCCGCATCAAAGGTATAGGAGGCTGCGCCGTTGTCATCCGTATCCGGATTCGGAGACAGCGTGCCGTTACCCGTGGTCACCGACCAGTCGCCATGGGCGGAGGACGTGGTGAGGTTGATGGTGCCGGCATAGCTGGTCAGGATATTGTTGCCCGGATCACGTGCGGTCACTGTCACTGCCGTCGGCACACAGGTTGATGCACTGGGCGATACCGTGACATCGAAGTGATCCAGTACTGCGGCACAGGGGCGCGTCACGTTCATCACCGCCTGCAGTGCCAGCGCATCCAACGGGCGGCTATAGACCCGGACTTCATCAATCTGGCCGTTGAACTCGCGGCCAGCATAGCCCTGATCCGCTCCGATCTGGAAGGGATCGCTGTTCAACAAAAGCGTTTCACCGCCATACGTTCGGAAAGCGTCTTCCACGCCATTGATATAAATGCTTTGCCGGCCATTCCGGAGCGAGTACACAATGGCCACATGGGTCCAGGTGCCCGGAGCCACCACCGACGCGGAAGTAAAGGAACGTGTAGCACCGCCGGAATTCTGCCACCACCAGAAAACCCTGCCGCCGGAATCAATGTGAAACTCATAGTTCTCGTCCTTGGAGACAATCGTCTTGAGGTCGCTGGCCGGTATACTGTCAATCTTGATCCAGGCAGCAACCGTCAACTCCTCATCAATGTCCAGCAGGGTATTGTCCGGCACTTCAATGTAATCCGTGCCCGAATTGGAGGGATTGAGCGTCGCGCCATAACACACCTTGGCCGGTGCGGACTTTGCCCCGCCGATGGCCGTGCCATGCAGATTATGCCCACTCCCGTCCAGCACTTCGCCTGGCGTGCCGTTCCAGGACGGGCCGTCCAGCGTATAATTGGCCACAAGAGAAAAGTCTGCGGCAAAAGTACGCGAAAACACCATCAGGCCAGCTCGCTCGGTGGTATGGTTCCGCTCGGTGTCATTGTTGGTGTCTTCGTCAATGGAGAGCCGAACGCCGGTTGTCGAAACGGAACAGCGCCTCAACCAGCCGCCATCCCCACCGTCACGGGTATTCTTTTCCCCGACAACCAGCGGTGCACTCGTGTAACTCTGCAAAAAGCTGATCGTCCGGCATGTACCCCACCCTGTCAGCGTATCAGGTGATCGTTGTGCCTCTGCCTGTACAAGCTGGCCGGCAATGTCATAAAAGTCTGCAATGGTGCCATGCTCCACGGCCAGATAGGCCACATCTTCCGCGACCGATACCGAGCCCCCCTTGACCTCCGCCCGCTCCAGCGCAATCTGCATGCCGGAAGACGTCACATTGCGTACGGCAGCCGATAACCAGGGCAGCGAATCCGTACCCGGCACGTGTGCCGGTTCATTGTTCATGGTCTGAACATTGGCCAGCACCGCCGGTGTGGATGTAAAACCTGCCGAAAAGCCCGCAGCCAGCCAACCTGATCCACCCAGCAGCTTTGTCTGGTAGCGGGTCATGGGAATGTTGGCAACCTCCACTTTCGTGCCATCCGGAAAGGTATGCTGACCATAGGTCGCCGCAACATAGTGCACGGTCACGACCGGATCGGGGTTGTCCGTGGTGCGTGTCGGCGGCTCCACCTGGATCACTTCGAAGCCCGTGCGCGTCACGTTGCGGATGCGGACATTGGAGGCATCCGGATTGGTGGTATCCACCAAGAAGAACACCGCGGGCGGATTGGGGTACACCTGCTGGAAGGTCACGGTCTTGAAGGCAGAGGAATCCACCGTGAACTCGCCCGCCTCGATCATGAAGGGGTCGGGCGGTGCAGGCGTATAGTTGGAGTCATAGGCAAAGCTGCCACTGAATACCAGAATGCCCGCATCTTCAGCGACATGATTGCGCTCCGAATCAATGGCATCATCTTCGTCGATGGTCAGGCCGATGGCAGATGATGACTGACTGCAAAACCGGAACCAACCGCCATCTGCCTCATTCCTGCTGTTCTTGGTGGCAACAACGATGGGGGTGCCTGCGTAGCTGGTACCAAATCCAACGGTGGAACAACCATCATTCCATCCCTTGACCGCGGAAGCAGCCCGAATGCTTTGCCAGAGCACCGTCAGATTGGTGATGGATTTTAAATTGTTCGATTTGCCCGCTTCCCAGGCAATGTAGCCAATGGTTTCAGGGGCTGCAGGTGTATTGTATATGTACCACCAGCCAAACCACCAGTAGCGGCTGTCATACACCTCACTGCGCTCGATCGCCAGCTGAAAGTCCTTCTTTTTCACCGAGTCCACCGCCACGGTAAACCAGGGATCCGATGGCTTGCCGGGCACCGCGCCTGACTCGTTGTTTGCGGTCTGAAGATCAGCCAGAACCACCGGCTCTTTTGCAAATTTGCTCGCCAGCTTGACCTTCGTCCATCCCGCATCCTTGGGTTTATCTGCATTGCTGGTCTGAAACTGGATCTCCTTGGTCGAGACAGTACCCGCCTCCAGGATCGTGCCATCGGGCAGCGTGTGCGCACCCGGCTCCACCGCCACGTACATCACCGTCACGGTCGTATGTGGCCCGTCTTCACTCCAGGGTTCCACTTGCAACGCTTCGAAGCCCGTTGTTGTGACATTGCGAATCCGTACGTCACTGGCGTTGGGCCCGGCATTGGACATGATGACAGACACCACCGGTGCCACACTGTAGGACTGCTGAAAGCTGACAGGCACCCAGGTCGTACTGCTGCTGGTTGTCGGCAAGGTGAAGGTACCTGCTTCCATTTTCCAGGCGTAGGCCGGCGCACTCAAAAGCAGGCTGCTCCAAAGCAGTATTCCGGCAAGCGCGGTCTGATAAATCAGGACGAATGAACGAATGCTGAAACCCATCCTCCTCACTCTCCTTACTGCACCACTTCACGCCAGTAGATGATGCGGTCGTGGCCTCGGTACTGGCCAAAGGTCGCCCCGGAGGACGGCAGGTCCAGCGTGCCATCGCCGTCAAAGTCATCCTGCAACCAGTCCGGCTGATTCCACTGCAGGATAACAGTGCCCGTATTGCCCGCTCCGGGTGCCGACAGGGTCAGGCTGCCCGCTCCGGCCACCACCGTGCCCGCTCCGCTGGCCGTGGTCGTCAGGCCGGCAGGCGGGGTCAGGCTCAGGCTGTAGGTGGCATCATTGACGTCGTAGGTGGTGCAGTTGTCTCCGGCATGGATAAGGTATTGGCTGCCATCCCAGTACTGGATGCTGAACGGCACGTCCAGGGCCAAGGTCTCGGGGCCGAAGGCGTTTTCCAGTTTCATCCGGCCCCAGTAGACCGTGCTGCCTGCAGGCGCGAGACCCAGCGGCATGCCCGTAGCCGACACACCATCCGAGTCGGTCACGGCAGTCAGTTGTGGCCGGAGGTCGGCAACAAAGGGTGCTACCTTTGCGGTGAGCACCTTGTCATAGATAAAGGTATCCAGTGCGCTGAAACTGTACTGGAACACGCCGTTGCTGCCGCTCAGGGCACCGGTGTTGAGGGTGGCGGTGACGCTCAGGCCGTTGGTGCTGTCTGACGCGGGTGCTGTCACGCTGACATCCCCGGCCACCAGCCTGGCGAAAGCGCCCGTATAGTTCTGCGTGGTCGCCCCACTGGCATTGCGCGCCGTGATCGTCACAATCGGCACATTGGCCCAGGGAATGGCCTGTCCGATGTAGGAGGTGCCCGCAGCGGTACATGCGCTGTCCAGTGAGCCGGGCTGGCTGATGCTGAGACTGAAATCCGCCGGGATAAAACGTCCCACGTTGCCGGTGCTGCTGGTCAGGGTCTTGCCGCTGCCCAGATAGTCGCTATCGGTGAGCGCGGCACTGATGTCGATGATGCCAACCTCACCATAACTATAGGTGCCGGTGGCCGTGCCCGAGGTGAAGGCGCTGAGCACAAGGGTGCCCGTCAGGCCGGGGTCATTGCCCCCGGCAGGAGCAACCAGCGTACTGCTGAGGGTGACCGTTTCTGCAGGGTTTTCCTGCCCGAAGCCGGCGGTCGCCGCGTTGTCTGCCAGATTGGCGCCGCTATCCGGCTGGCCATCGCCATCGGCGTCGTCCGCACTCTGGTACTGCACCGCACGGACATTCAGGGTGAATCCCGTTCCGGCCTGGGTAAAGACCGGGCCCGTGGCCGAGCCGGCTGCCGGATTGCCCGCAGCTTCCACATGCAGTCCAAACGGCCTGACCACCCAGGGTGAGCTGGTGGCGGTGGAATCAATGGTGAGCGGGTTGCCGGCAGCGTCCTGAACAAACCCGCTGGTATCATCCCGCAGGTTGAGGGTGTACTTGCCCACATCCGTCGTTTGCAAGGTCAGCGCGCCCACCCCATTGTTGAAGGCCACGCTGAGGTTGTTGCTGCCGGGCACCGCATTGGGCAGCGTAGCCGTACTGGCTGCGGTCACGGCCGGCGCCGCACCGCCCGGGTCGGCCCCATCCCGTGTCAGCCAGGCCTTGAGGCTGTACGTACCACTGTAGCCCGTGGCAATGGCGCAAACGCCGGTCGACGGGTCCTTGCGCCAGAGCGTTGCCGACAGGGCGTGGTCCCGGCCGGCGATGAAGTCGTAACCCAGGCTGTCCGTACTGTCGATGACAAAGGCATTGTCGAGGAAAGTGATGGGACTGCTGGTGGCACTCACGCCCGCACTGGCATCATTCACGGCCACCGTGAGCTGATCCGCATGGCTGTTGGCCAGGGCCAGTGTCACCACGCCATTGTCCGCCGCATCAAAGGTATAGGTGGCTGCGCCGTTGTCATCCGTATCCGGATTCGGCGACAGCGTGCCGTTGCCCGCGGTCACCGACCAGTCGCCATGGGCGGAGGACGTGGTGAGGTTGATAGTGCCGCTATAATCGGTCTTGGTCACGCCGCCACTGCATTGTGCCGTCAGCGAAACCGCAGCCGCATTGCCGGGGCAGGTCAATGCTGACGCCGATACGGTCACAGCAAACCCGCTCAACGTACAACTGCCACACAAGGAGCCAAAATCCGCATTGAGCAATGCGGTGCCATCGTAACTGATGGTTGTGTTCTGGCGAATATCCAGAGTATCTGCGGTCAGCGCGCCATTGATCTGACTGTTGTCATCCACCCGGATAGTACCTTGACCATACACATAAGCGCTGACCACGCTCTGCTTCCGGAAACGGATGTTACTATAGCCATACATGATCAGCCGGGAAGGGTCTCCCGACGTGCCACCGGGTGAATTCGCCCTCAGCTTGTCTCCGAAGTTAACAGCCTGATTGAAAATCAGACGAACCGTGCCGCTACCCACCACGTTCAGGGTGACATTTTTGAACTTCAGATTACTCTGATTGATATAGTAATCCCCAGTCACCAGGTTGAGTATGACGTTATCCGCCAATGTAAGCTGGTTAATGTAAAAAGGCCCGGTTCCCGCAACGACATTCAGCGTCCCTGTCTTGCCCACAGATACCTTGTTGTACTGGGTTTGCCCTCCACTACCCAGAGTACCCGTACCATTTTGGGGGACTGAAAGATTTGTGGTTCCGGCTGTCGGCGGAAATGTACCGGGGTTAATAGATGCGACTGTAGTTGCGGGATCGGCGACACACGGCTGCCCGTTACAAAGTGTACCTGCACCGGCAGTAAGGCTGCCTACCGGTAACATGGCATCCGGTCCACTTACGGTCACATTTTTACCCATCGACAGAGGGCCACCGGCAGGGCTCGCCAGCGCATCGGGAAAACCTGCAGCACACCCTGTCGGTGCTGCGCAAGGATGAGTCAGATTCATCACCTGAGCCACCTGAGTGGATAACAACACAGAGGAGTAGAGCCGGATTTCATCCAGGGTTCCGTTGGCTGAAGCTCCGGGCGCCGCGTAGGTTGAACTGTTATCTCCCACGTAGAGACTGCCGACATCCCCCAGCACACCATTGGTGCTGAAAGCCTGTGATGCAATGAGCGTACCATTGACAAAGACATACATCTGGTCATTCGGGAGATCCCAACTCACCGCGATATGGGTCCAGGTACCGGCACCGATACTCTGAGCACCACTAGTCAGTACATAATCACCATCTGCACTATCCTCGAGCGCGAACCGTAATCGCCCGTCAGCCAGCTTGGCAAGATAAAAATACTTGTCCCACGCAGAGTTAAACACGCGGGTACTGGCATCCAGCAATGTGCGGTTCACACCGTCAGCCCAGTTGTTCACACTCCGGTACCAGAACGCAATGGTCCCCTGACTACCGAGCACGGTATCCACGTCCTGCCGGGTATTCACTGCGCTCTGGACTGCAGACGAGGTGTTATCGGGTACAGTCATGCCTTTGCATACCTTGCCGGCAGGGTCTGTCGCAACAGCCCCCACCGTCACACCATCACGTCCATTTCCTGTATATTCACCAACAGGGATCCCTGTTCCGGAGAAGTCCGTCTGTTCAAATGCATAATGCGCTACCGCGGTCGGTGGGGGAGGCAACACAGCACAGCTTCTGAGCTCGGTCGCCGGCACGACCTGATCTGCCCCGCCATTCCGGCGCCACCAAAGCTGCGCGTATGCCCGCCCGCCGTTCTCAAAATGCTCCACCTGTATGGGATACACCGTACCGGCCTGCAGCGTCTGGGGTGCAGAGCGGGCAGAAAACCGGGGCGCGTGCAGATTCCAGTCATTGACAATTTCGGTTCCATTGAGATTCAGGCGCATGCCATCATCGGAATACAACCTGAACTCGTAAACTCCAGTTGTTGAGGGCACCAGAAATCCGGTCCAGCGGATGCTGAATCGGTCCCCATCACCAGGCATGGAAAATACGGAGGGCATCCCGCTGTTCCATGAAAAATTGATTTGTGCATCCTGGCGGTAATACTCATTCCCGGTGAACAAGCCGCCTGCATTCCACGCTACCTTATTGCCCGAACTGTCCCGCTGATCAAAGTAGTGCCCCATCAGGCCGCTATAACTAACCGTTACCGGAGCCTGACCTGGAACCTGAAGGGTGTAGGTGGCTGCACCGTCTAGCGAAGAGGTATGCAGAACAAAAGTATCCGGGCTTTGCTGCGTCACGCTGAGCACGGACACCCCACCACTCAATGTATAGGCCTGCGGATCCCGTGCAGCGATCGGCGGTGCAGAGGCAAACTGAACCACCACCGCATTTTCCGTCCCACAGACCCCGCCGGCAGCCGTAATCGCCGGAAAGCTTTCAATAAACAACAGATCGGCAGTGGTGCCGACACTACCCGAGGTGTTGTAGGCATGCTGACTAAATAATGTGTTATTGACTTCCAGGCCTATGGTTGCACTACTGCCATCTGTACTCCCGCCACCATACCGAAAACGAATGATGCCTGTCTCATAGAGCACAGCCTGAAAGGTATATTGTCCCGAATTGGGGAAATGCGGCACATTTTGCCAGGTTACCACCATCCGCCGGTAGGGTGCCGTCCCCAGCACATCCCAGGTCACGCTTCCCCCTGCCGCGGGTGAAAGGTCATCCCAATAGGGTGCAATAAACCGGTCTGCCGGGCCGTATGGCAAAGACTGGTTCTGCCAGGCCTGATGCAGCATCTGATCTGCACCGAAGTGCAGCAAGCCATTGCTCATGATACGAACCTGATTGTACGTCACACCTCCGAATGGAAAACCAAAACCTAATGTGACCAGCTCATAGTCATCATCGGCAGGATAGGGGCCGGTCATTGTCCAGTTGACCGCCGTCGCCGTTGGCTCAAAGGCTGTGGCAGGTGGCGTCTGTATGATCCAGGCCGCCTGAACAGGCAACACCATGCACAGCAGTAGTACCAGACAAAACCGGCGCCATGTTAAAAGACACCATGTCATTTCGCCCGCACCTCCACAATCCGGATCGCCGAATCGGCTCCCGCACCACACTGGCCCGTTGCGGTCAGGGTATAGACCGTCTCCATGCCCACTGTATCCGCCCGGCAGGCGACGGTGACCGAGCAGCCCTGCAGGCCCGCCTGACTGAAAGTCTGGGTCGCCCCGAAGTAGCTGTTGCTGCAGGCGGATGCCGCACCGCCAGGCGGGAACAGGCGGTTCAGGCCAATCTGGGCGCCGCTTTCTGCGGCGTAGAATGCACGCTGAGAAAGCACATTGAAGCTGAAACTTTCTGCCGAACTGCGCTCAAGTTCGGTAATGGCGACCGCGACCAGAGCCA
Organism: Thermohahella caldifontis; assembly: GCF_041153465.1. Classification (NCBI taxonomy): domain Bacteria; kingdom Pseudomonadati; phylum Pseudomonadota; class Gammaproteobacteria; order Oceanospirillales; family Hahellaceae; genus Thermohahella; species Thermohahella caldifontis. The sequence continues at coordinate 2,959,121 of NZ_CP154858.1, read as the reverse complement.
GCACCACGATGACGAACAGGGCCGCCGGCAGGCCAATACCGGTCTGGCGTCGTGAGGACATGTGTTCAGGGCACATTGCGCAAGGTCACCTGTTGCTGAAGTACCCAGTTCTCCCCACCCACGGAGAGTTCCAGGCCAAGGTTGACCACCGCATTGCGAACCAGAGTTGCGGGGAGATAATCAAAGGTCACGGAATTGGCCACCAGATTGTCCAGAATCAGTGTCCGTGTCCCGCCCGTTGGCGGCCAGGCGGGCGTGCTATTGAATCCATACCCCTGATAGCGGAAAAGCTGCGTGCCCACCTGGCAGTAGGTCATCGGTGTATTCACCACAAAGAAACGACGTGTGGGTGAGTCCTGCACAAACTGATGCGCCGCATCCAATGTCACCGTCACCTGCCCCGTGCCTGCGGGCAAAGTACCGTCGACAGTCGTGAGGGTACCGGGGTTGGACGGGTTGTACAGAGCCGAGGTGCTGATGGGATAGACCACGACCCGGCCGGTGACCGCAGAAGCACGCGCACCGGTCACCGCATCAAAGGTCGAAGCCGCCGTCGCAATGGGTACCGACAGGTATTCCGAACCCGCCAGAATGGGAATGAATTCAATGCAGCGACCACTACTGCCGACCCGGATGGAATTGGGCAAGGCGTCGCGCAAACGCCGGGACATTTTTTCCATGGCACTCGTCCCCGCCATGGCCATCTGCTGGCGCTGCGCGGTGTCCACATATCCCTCTACCGAGTGGCCGAGAAAACTGACCACGCCCATGCCCAGCACGGAGGCGACCACGATCACCATGATCAGCTCGATCAGCGTGAAACCCCGTGCGCCACACATCAGAAATTCCCCCGATAGAGCGAGAATACCAGAGCAGACTGCCCCGGCGGGGTGACGGTCACGTCAATCCGCTTCGCGGCATTGTTGTCTGCACCGCCCATCTCGGTCCCGGCACAGACCACCGCCACCTGAACCCGGTAACCGGTATAACTGGAGAAGCCCGCAGCCGTCTGCAGAACCGGCGGCGAGTCATCGACCCCGTCGTAGTCATCCACATCGTCAAAGGTGGCGCGGGTTTCTCCGGCCTCTGCCCCGATATCGCACACACCGCTGGTATCCGGAGGCACGCCGCCATTGCCGGTATCTTCGTCAAAGCGCTTGGTGCCGATTTCGTCCAGATAGGCCTGCGCCAGCTGGAGGGATTTGGTTTGCCAGAGCGGATCGGCACTGCGGCCAATGCTGCTGCTGATGGCCGACACAACAGCCACCACAGCAATACTGAGGATCACAATGGTGATGATGAGTTCGATAAGCGTGACACCACGCTCACGGTGTACATACGCCGGCATAGGCATACCCCGCTGCTGACACACAAACCGGCCAGGTCTGACCGTTGCCGCTGACGCAGATCAGGGTCTCGCTGGCCAGATCGCCAAGCTGGTCAAAGGTCAGCGTGAGCGGCAGAGTGCCGGTCGCCGCACCACAGCTGGTTGTCGTGGCAGAGGACCAGGTGACAGTGGTTCCCGCCTCTTCCAGACTGCGCACCGTATTGTAGGCGCCCTGTACGATCTGCGCCTGCAGGGTGCCGCCACTCCGTGAAAGCGTCCAGGTGGTCGCGGGTGCACTCACATCATGCCGGGCCAGGGCCACCTGCTGCGCCAGCCGCAGATGGGCCAGCAACTGATCCCGCTGCAGCCTGCCGGCAAACTCACCCTGCCCGGCAAAGAGGCCGATGGTGCTGACGGCCAGAACCGACAGCACCACCATGACCATGATCAGTTCGATCAGGGTAAAGCCACCGTCCCGCTGATTCACAGCTCACGGGCTCCTTAAACGACCTCACCTGGCCTAGCTTGCATCAGGGACAAGTGGAAACACCAGCGACAGTGGGAGCATTTCCTGCTGCAGATGGCTGTGTATAAGTTACCGTACAGCTTGTGCCAACCGTAAACGTTGCAACACCCGAAGCATATGCAGCAGTAACGTTTTGAACGTCAGCCGCCACACCGATTCCAGTAGCAGAACCTGCCGGATAACCATATACCATATCTACAGTCTGGCCATCCAGAGTCACGGTAGCTGTCGCCGCGGTTGCATCGCACCCGGAATCAACCAAACATGCAGCATGCGCGATGGCAGATGCGGATCGAATCGCCCCATCAATTGCAGATCGGGAGGCCTTCCTCGCATCACTCCCAAAATCCGCAAACCTCGGCAGCGCAAAGGCGGCGAGAATGCCCAGGATGACAATCACCATGATCAGTTCAATCAGGGTAAAACCGGTTTGTTTCTTCATTGCAGACCTCTTTCAGTGCGTGATCAAATTTTCCAGATTTAGTTCCAGTATAGATCCAAATTTACAAATCCATTGTAAACTTTTGAAAATCTGTCGGCCGGGTGCCAAATGTATTCAGTTTTGCTTTTTCAGGCTCACCTCCCCTGCAGACATCCGGTATTCAATGTCGCCGCCCGGCAGCCGGTACAGGCAACCGTCCTCAATGGGCATTACCTCCACCCCCTTGCCGGCGTAACGCAGTGCCGGGCTGGCCCAGAGTGCCTGCCACAGCCGCTCACAGGGCTCTGCACCGGCGACCTGCTGCGGATCACTTTCGAGCCGGGCATCCACCGGCCAACCGGCCGCGTTCATGCGCAACCACCACTTCAGACCATCCTGCAGCCCCAGTTGCGGGGGCGTCTCCAGCGGCCCGGCTTCCCCGGGTTGACCCTGCACCAGCCAGACCTGGTGCATGCCACGCAGAGCGCTGCGCAAGGCCGCTGCCGCCTGTTCCGCCTGAGTCGTGATGGCGTCATCGGCAGCCCGCTCCAGCGCCCGAAGCTGCCATCCCGCCAGCACGGCCACGACCGTCAGGGTAATCCAGAACTCCAGCCTCAGTCCCTTTTCGGCCAGCCGGTTCATCATTTGCCCAGTGCCGCCTGCCCCAGGTTCCAGATGGGCAGAAACACGCCCAGCGCCAGAATCAGCACCAGGATCCCCATGAACACCAGCAGAATGGGCTCGATGGACTCGGACAACCGCTTGAGGGCGTAATCCACTTCTTCATCGTAGAAGTCGGCCACTTCCAGCAGCAGCCCGTCAATCTGTCCGGTCTCCTCCCCCACGGCCAGCATCTGCAGCACCAGAGGCGAGAACATCCCGGTCTGATTGGCGGTTCGCAGCAGCGTATCCCCCCGCTCGATTCCGGAACGCATGTTGCGGATGGCCTCGCCCACGTAGGCGTTGTTGACCGCATCGGCCACCAGAGACAGGGCATGGATGATCGGCATGCCCGACCGCAGCATCATGGCGAAGTTGCGCGCAAACCGACTCAGCGCCACCAGCTCGAACAGCGGGCCCAGCACTGGCAAACGCAGGCGCTGCCTGTCCCACAGATAGCGGCCCCGGGGTGTCTTGACCCAGCGGTAGAGCCCATATCCGGTGGCCACGAGCACGATGCCCACCAGCCAGCCGTAGTGAATGAAGAAATTGCTGGACGCAATCAGAATCTTGGTGGGCAGGGGCAAGTCCGCTCCCAGTTTGGCAAATACGCCGGCAAAGGCGGGAATGACCCAATAGTTCACGATCATGAGCGCCACAAACAAGGCGACAATGACCATGATGGGATACCGCACCGCCTGCTTGACCCGCTTGCGGGTTTCCCGTTCCAGCTCAAGGTTTTCCGCCAGCTGCCTGAACGCCTCTTCAAGCTGACCGGTGTTCTCGCCCACATGAATCATGGCCACGAACAGGTCACTGAACACTTCCGGATGTGCACGCATGGAGGTGGCCAGGTTGACCCCTGATTCCAGGCGACGGGTCACGTCGTTCAGGGTTTCCGCCAGCGCTTCGGAGCGTGTGGATTCCGCCAGTCCGCGCATGGCCCGGATGATGGGAATCCCCGCCTTGTTCAGGGCATACATCTGACGGCAGAAAATGATCAGTTCGTCGAGCGTCACCTTGGGCCGGAACAGGCGAATGTTCAGCGCTCCCGCCTTTTCCGCTGCAGTCTCCTCCACGGCTTCAATCTGTACCGGCGTGATACCCTGACCAAGCAGCACGGACGCCAGGGCATCCGCCGAATTGGCCTCCTGGCGGCCTTCGACCAATGCCCCCTGACTGTCTCGCCCCTTGTAGCGGAAAGTCGCCATCTGTGCCTCAGCTGTAATCGATTTCCGGAACTTCCGCATGACCACCCAGCGAGGCAGAAATGCGGAAGACTTCGTCTATGGTGGTAATGCCCTGTCTGGCATAATCCAGTGCCACCCGTGCCAGCGGGATGTAGCCCGGTGCCTTGCGGGCCGCCTGGTTGAAGGCCGCGGGATCATTACGGCGCAGGGCATCCAGAAGCGGCTCATCCATCTCCAGCAGCTCGTACACACCAATCCGGCCCCGGTAGCCGGTATTGCCACACTGATAGCATCCGGCCCCCTTGTAGAAATGATCCGGCAACGGGTGCGGAGAAATGGCATGCAGCCAGATCCGTTCCTGCTCGTTGGGGTGATAGGGTTGCCGGCAGTCTTCACAGATGCGCTTGACGAGCCGCTGAGCCAGCACACCCGCCAGGGAGCTGGCCACCAGATAGGGTTCAGCACCCATATCCACCAGACGCAGGGCGCTGGACACCGCATCGTTGGTGTGCAGGGTGGAAAGCACGAAGTGACCGGTCATGGCCGCCCGCAGACCAATCTCTGCCGTTTCCTGATCGCGCATCTCACCGATCAGGATGATGTCCGGATCCTGACGCAAGGCCGCCCGCAGGACGGTGGAAAAGTGCAGGTCGATCTTGGGATTCACCTGCACCTGGGTGATGCGCGGGAGCCGGTATTCCACCGGATCTTCCGCCGTAATGATCTTCACGTTGGGCTGGTTCAGTTCTGTCAGCGCACCGTAGAGCGTGGTCGTCTTGCCGCTGCCGGTCGGGCCGGTCACCAGCAGGATGCCATGCGGCCGGCGGATGAGCAGCCGGAAGCGCTCCAGCAGTTTCGGCGGCATGCCGATCTTGTCCAGGTTGAGCAGCCCCGCACTCTGATCCAGCAGACGCATGACCACGGACTCGCCGTACTGAACCGGCATGGTGGACAGACGCACATCCACGGACTTGCCCTTGACCTTGATATTGAAGCGGCCATCCTGGGGCAGACGCTTCTCGGAAATGTTCAGGCCCGACATGAGCTTGAGGCGCAGCACCAGTGCGGAAGTCACCCGGCGTTCCTTCATCACGTGCTCGTGCAGGACGCCATCAATGCGCTGCCGGATACGTGTACAGGTTTCATCCGGCTCGATGTGAATATCCGATGCCCGGGCAGCCACCGCATCCTCGAACAGGGACTGGAGCAGGCGCACCACCAGCGCATCCGAGTCATCCGCCCCGGCCGTCAGCTGGGCCAGGTCAAAGGCATCGTCGCCCAGTTCCTCTTCCAGTTCCTCCGCCAGGTTGGAAATCTCCTCCGTGCGGCGATAGACCCTATCCAAAGCCTCCAGCAGTTCACTCTCCCGCACCACTGCCTGCTTGAGCGGCTGCTTGACCTCACGGGCAATGTGGTCATAGGCCATCAGATCCATGGGGTCGGACATCCCCACCAGCAGTGCGCCCTGCTCTTCGGACAGGATGATGGCCCGGTACCGCCGCGCCAGATGCTCAGGCAACCGCTGCACCAGGTCGGGATTGAACTGGAAGTGCTTCAGATCCACAAAGGGAATGCCGAGCTGATCCGACAGCACATTGAGCAGGGCATCTTCTTCCACCAGCCCCATCTGCACCAAGGTACGGCCCAGCTTCTGGCCTTGCTTCTTCTGCTCAGCCAGTGCCTGCATGAGCTGCTCTTCGGTGATCAGCCCCTTCTGAACCAGCAAATCCCCGAGACGTAATTTCTTTTTCGGTTCACTCATCTTTCAGGAGGCTCCCCTCTGCAGCGCGGCAAGACGCTGTCGTGCCCAGTTCAGCAGCCGGGTATCTGCTCCCGGCAATTCCACCACCTTTGACCAGGCCTGACGGGCCCGTTCAGCCTGCCCCAGTTGCTCCAGCCCGATCGCCAGTCCACCCCACCAGCGGGGGTTTTCCGGCTCCAGGCGAATCAGATCCGCATAACTGGCCACACTCTCTGCAATCTGACCGGTCTGCTGCTGAATCCAGGCCTGCAGCCCCAGCAGCGGGGACGGCAGAGGTCGTTTCGGATGCGCCTGAATGACCGCCAGCGCTCTGTCCAATGCCTGCTCGCTCATCCAGCTGCGCGCCAACGCTTCTCTGAGCGCCACCTGCTCAGGCAACCTTGCCAGTCCGGCAGCCAGTATCCGGCGTTTCTGGGCCGGATCCGCCACACGTTGTGCACGCGTCAGAATCTCCAGGGCTTCCTGCTCCGGCGAACGCGCAGCGGCCTTGGTCATGCGTGGCGCAGGGCGCGATACATCCTCATCTCCACCGGCCAAATTCCCGGCCGTTCCGGAAGGGGTTGCAACTGCTTCCTCGGCGACTTGACCTGCCTGACTGCGAGTGTCCGCGCTTCCGCCCGCCTCATCATGGGGGACGGCTTCATGGGTAACGGAGCGTTTTTCTTTAACGGGCACGGCTGCAACCCGGTTAGCCGCCTGGCGCGGCGAGTCGGCAACCTTGGGCTCGGCGGGCATGGTTTTGTTTTCTGGCGCCGTTTTGTTTTCTGACGCCATCTGCCGGGCTGAGGCCTGGCGCATATCGGACGGGGCTTCCGACGGGCCGCCCCCTTGCACAACGTCCGCGTGCACGGTACCGGATGCCGGTGCCTGAACCTCTGCAGAGGGTGTCGCCTGCTGCATGGCGGGTACGGCAGACGGTTGCGGCACAGCCCCAACCACAGGGGCCACCGCGGTCCCTTCATCCTGTCCCCACCACCAAATCGCCGCGATCACACCAACAAGACAGACCAGCGCCACAACACCCGGTAACCACCGGGTACGATAAGACCCTTTTGTACCAGCAGACCGCAATCCCGCCGGGACCGACTGCCGGCCCGACTGACGCTGATCCAGATCCTTCAGCACATCATTGAGCAGGCTCATCAAAAGACTCCCGCATACCAGGGCAGCGGCCAGGCACTTTCCGTATCGGCCACAGCCCGCTTGACATGAGAGCGGCCCACCGAGCGGGCACCATCCCCGTATGCCGCCAACAAGGATTTGTGACAGAGAATGTTGACCAGTCTGGGGATCCCCCGTGAACTCACCGCCACCGCCCGGAGGGCGCGCCGGTCAAACAGCTCCGGCCCGTTATAGCCGGCGGCCCCCACACGGTGCCGGATATACTGGGCCACCTCGTCCGGCGTCAGGGGCTGCAGTCGCTCCTGAAAGGTGATGCGCTGCTTGAGCTGCCGCAGATGCGGCTGATTCAGCAGGACATCCAGCTCCGGCTGGCCAAACAGCACCACCTGCAGGAGCTTGCGGCTTTCGGTTTCCAGGTTCGTGAGCAGGCGTACCGCCTCCATGGTGGATTCCGGCAAGGCCTGGGCCTCATCCACGAAAAGCACCACCTGCCGACCTTCGGCCGCCAGTTCGATCAGACGTTGCTGAATGCGGTCCAGCACGCTGTGCGCCCGGGTCAGGTCTTCCACGTCCAGCCCCAGTTCCCGCGCCAGCGTACAGTAGAGATCCAGCGGCTCCAGGCAGGGGTTGGGCACATAGGCCGTATAGAAGGGATCCTTGAGGGCGCCCAGCAGGGCGCGGCAGAGGAGCGTCTTGCCCGTGCCCACTTCACCCACCACCTTGATGAAGCCTTCCAGGGATTCCAGCGCCACCCGCACCGTATCAAAGGCCCGCTGATGGCTGGCCGCATTGAGAAAGAAATGGGTGTTGGGCGTCAGGGTAAAGGGCAGCTCCCGGAACCCGAAATGCGCCTCATACATGCCTCATTCTCCGGTCAGCACACTGCGCAGACCCTCGACACGCTGCCGTGATCCGGCGATATCGGAGCGCACATTCCCCGGTGAAGCCAGAACCGGCCGCAGCAGGATCACCAGCTCGCTCTTCTGGCTCGACTTGCGTGTCTGCCGGAAGAACTCGCCCACCAGCGGCATGTCGCCCAGTACCGGCACCTTCGCACGGGTATCTTCGGTCGTGTCACGAATCAGGCCACCAATCACCACCACCTGACCGTTCTCAGCACTGATGATGCTGTCGGTTTCCCGGATGGAGCTCTGGGCCAGGGGCAACGTCAGAATCCCGGTCTCCGAGCGAAACGACCTTTTCCTGATCCTTGACCTCGCTGACCGACGGATGCACGTGTAGGGTAATCCGCCCGTCCTCGCTGATCTGCGGCGTCACATCCAGCGAGATCCCGGAGAAGAAGGGCGTCAGGGTAATGTCCGTATTGGTGGACGAACTGGATGAGGAGGACGTGCTGTCCGAGTTGAGATCAATGTCCGTCACGTAGAACTCATCACTGCCCACCTTGATCACCGCCTTCTGATTGTTCACCGTGGCGATGCGGGGACTGGACAGTACCTGCACGGTGCCCTGGGTTCCCAGCAACTGAATCAGTGCGTTGAAATCATGAATGCGCAGGGTCGCGCTGAAGATGCCCTGCAGGTTGAGATTGCTCAGGGGCTCCGACGTCTGTGACAGATTGAGAGATTTCACCGGCAGTCCGGCATCATCCAGCTGAGTGGTGTAATCTGCAAAATAGCTCCAGTTGATGCCCTGCTGGAATCCGTCATTGAGGATGACCTCCAGAATCTTGGCTTCCAGAATGACCTGCCGCTGCATGATCAGCTCGGCCCGCTCCAGATAATCCCGCACTGCCTTCTGGGCGGCGGACGACGCACGCACGATGACAATACCCGCCGTGGGATTCGTCACCACCTGAGCCTTCTCCTCATCTGCCACCAGCAGTTTCAGCGTGTCCGCCAGTTGCCCCCAGAAATCCGACGTGGTGCGCGTGGTGATCTGGGAACCGATGAGGCCGGACGAACCACTGCCCGTCGCAGAACTGTCAGCGGCAGAACTGCTGCCATTGTTTGACGCACTGCTCACCTGGCCCGCAGACACCTGGATGGCCGCACTGCCCTCCCGGGTCACATTCAGGTAGTTGATCGGGTAGATCTCGGTGCGCATGCCCGACGGCAACACCTTGAACAGATTGCCCTGACGCCGGAAGTCATACCCGTACAGGTCACGCACCGCGGCCATGACCTCAGGCACCGTCACATCCTTCAGATGAAGCGAAATCTCGCCGCTCACCTCGGGGTGGACGATCATGTTATAGGGTGTCCCCTTGACCAGCCCCAGAAAGAAATCCCGTGCCGGCATGCCCTCCACATCCAGCTCGAAACGAGGCTCGGTGGCGCCGCCTGCCGGGGTCGGTTCAGGCAGCAGCGCATCCATGACCGGTGCCGGTGGCGCAACAGGCTTGCCGGTGCGGGTCACCTGGCTGCTGACCGCTTCATCCAGAGAGGTGGATATGGATTGAGCCGTCCTGTCATCCAGTCTGGGCCGCTCCAGCCCCCGGTCGGCCGTCGTGGCACAACCGGCCAGCATCAGCACACCCACAGACAACACACCTGAACGAATCCAATGCTTCATAAACGCTTCACCGTTTCTTGACATCATTCACCGACGCCACCTGACGCCAGAACGTATGCCCCTTGTAATTCAGTTTGACCTTGCCGGGCCGGATGCTCAGCACGCGGGCACCGGAAACACTTTGTCCTTCACGCACCACCTTGCCATTGATCACCGCAAAGCGGCTGGCTCCCGAATACACCACACTCCGGACCGCAAGATGCGGCAGCCGTACAGGCTGGGTTTTCGCCGCCATCCATCCGGCAGGCCGGGTGGGATCCCCGAGATCAGACTCTGCCGCGCCAGCTCCGGCGATTCCCATCCACATCACCACGAACACAATCCAGCGTCTCATAAGGCCAGCCACTCCGGATCCAGACTGAGTGTGGAAACCTGCAGCGTGATTTCAGCCCGGGGATAAGTCTCCACCCGGTAGTCCAGCAGGCTCAGGGTCAGCGTGGCCGCCCGCGCCTCCAGGGCGGAAATGTACGCCAGGGTGTCAAAATAACCGCCCTGCAGCACCAGCTTCACATCGTGTTCGTACAATACAGCCGCCTCATCCTTGTCCTCTCCCGACAAATGAATGGGACGCACCGGCAGCTTCTCCATGGAGACCAGTGTCAGGCCTTTTGCCGAACCCAGAACATTGTGCAGAATGCGGACCATTTCCGAAGGGCTGACCACGCCCGCCAGCGTTTCCTGCAGCCGTCTCTTTTCGCCTTCCAGCTGGGACCTGAGCGCCGCAATCTGCTGTTTCACCGTATCATCCGGATGCACGGCAAGCTGCTTCTGCAGCGATTCAAGCTGCGCCGCCAGATTGACCTGCTCCGTGCGGATATCGGCCATCTGCTTGCGTGCCTCGCTGATCTTTCCCCAGACCGGAGCCAGCCAGACCTGAATCAGAATCATGCTCAAGAGCACGATTCCCGTTAACAGAAGAATGACCCGCTCTCTCAGCGTCAGGTCGTTCACCTTGTCATTGAGCAGTTGCCAGTATGCTCCGATACCCTTTTTCTGCGTCTCTGTCACGGTTCTGCCCTCACGTCAGCTTCAGGCGGCCGGGCCGCAATGCGGAAGGCTGAAGCCGCTTCATCCTGCGCCTTCCGGGCTTCCAGGAACGAGAACGTTGCCCCTTTCAATGCCCCCTCCCTGCCCAGGGCAACCAACCATTCCGGCAACCGTTTGGGCGACAGGGTCCGGCCTTCCAGAACAAGCTGACCCGAACGATCCATCCGGAAGGCCGTCAGCCACAGCCAGGACGTGTCCACCTGCCGGGCCAGACTGGTCATCACGGCAGAAGGCGAGCGGCTGACAGAGCGCGTGAGGCGACCGGCAACCTGTGAATTGAAGGCCCGTGCGCGAAGCAACTCCTGTCTGAGCGCATCCTGCTCCGCCAGCAGATCCGGCGAAACATGCCGTGCTTTCAGCCGGGCCTCCGCCTCCGCCACCTGACGTGCGAAATTCTCCCGGGTCTGTGTCAGCCGCTCAAGCTGGCGGGCTGCCTCGCGGCCTTCCATTTCCAGCCACACACCGAAGCCCAACAGGCCCAGCAATACCACACCCCACAACACCGCAATCCAGACAAAGGGCAGCGGAACCCGCCTGGGCCTGAGCTCTTCAACATAGAGATTGACCTGCTGCTTCATGCGGCCGCTTCCTCCAACAACCTCAGGTGCCGCAGGGCCGCACCCGCTGCCAGGGCCACTTCGCCCGCCAGCTCAAGCTCAACCCCCGGCACGTCCAGCAGCACCACATCCAGCCCCAGTCCTTCATTGAGCTGGCTGCGCAGCACATCCACCTGACTGTTTGCCAGCACATGCAGGGCCCGCGGGGGGGCCTGACGCATCTGGCTGTCGAAGTAATCCATGGAACGCTGAACCTCCAGGGCGAGATTCTGCCCCACCCAGTCCCGCTGATCGGGATCGGCCAGCGCGTTCAGATCCACTTCGACGCGACGGGACAGGTACACCGCATTGTCCTTGGTAAAATCAATCAGCGCTTCGTTGTCCCTGACCCAGAGCACCGCACGCGCGAGCCCCGGATGGGTTTCCGGCTGAACCGCAAGCAGATTGCGCAGCGCCATGGTGGCAATATCAATCGTGTCCAGAATCAGACCTGACTCGCGCACAATACCGATAATCCGCTCAACCGCAGAACGACGCGCCATGACCGCCACAACCTGCCGCGCCCGGCCACGTGTCCCGTCTTCCGGCACGTCGTACCAGTCCACCACCCACTGTGACAGATCGCCTTCCACATACTCCCGGATTTTCCAGCGCACCGCCTGCGACATTTCCTCCGGCTCCACATTGGGCCGCTCCAGCGACTGCACCGAATACTGCTCGGTATTCAAGACCACCGAACAGGGCAAACCTTTCAGTCCCAGCTCGCGCACCATGCCCGCCAGCACCTCGGCCTGCTGACCCAGCTCACACCGCGAAATGCTGACATGCTCGAAACGTGGCGCGTCCAGACCGGACTGTACGACCAACACAATACCATCCGGCATGGACTCGATAGCCACATACCGCTCATACGTAAGCCTGCGCCTGAACCACATGCTGCCTGCCCAAGTGAATGTTTACCTTAGAATAGTTCAATAACCTGTTGTTGAAAAATAAAAGAGTGAAAAAAACGAACCCCATGCCAATCTGGCATCACTCGCCCGGGAAAAGGTCATCCTCGCCGGTTTTTGAAAGGACAGCGCTCTCCAAAGCCATCCGGGTCGGCCACGTCAGCCTGCAAAAAAATCCCGACGACCCAATGACCGTCGGGATTTCCTTCTCAAGAACGACTCACTCAGCTGGATGCCGCATAAAACCTGCCTTCAGCCGTGTGTCATGCGCAGCCTTTCCTGATCCACACGTGCAAATCAGCGTTGCCTAGAATGGGATGTCATCGTCAAAATCATCCGCGGGCGGAGCATACCCACCTGCCGGTGCCTGCTGTGCCGGAGCCGGCTGAGGTGCAGCCTGTGGCGCGGGGGCGGGCTGAGGTGCCCCGCCCTGAGGCATGGCCGCCGGCTGGTTCCAGTCTCCGCCGGATGCGGTGGCATCGCCACGACCATCCAGCATCAGCATGCTGCCGTTGATATCCACCACCACTTCGGTCGTGTAACGATTCTGGCCCGATTGATCCTGCCACTGCCGGGTCTGGAGCTTCCCTTCCAGATAAACCTTGGAGCCTTTCTTCAGATACTGGGCTGCAATTTCCGCCAGCTTGCCGAAAATGACCACCTGATGCCATTCCGTCTTCGGTACCATCTGCCCCGTATTGCGGTCACGATAGCTTTCATCCGTCGCAATACGCAGATTGGCCACTGCCGCCCCGGACTGCGTATACCGGACTTCCGGATCGGCTCCCAGATTGCCGATCAGCATTACCTTGTTCAAACCTCTAGCCATTTCACTCTCCACTAAACCTTCGATTCATCATTCCGGGCCCATGGGCCTTGCGTCAGGACGGACAGATCCAACTTTGCCTCATCCACCTTCAGATATGCAAGCCCTTCCTCTTCCAGAATGACCACATCCTCCAACCCGTCCAGGGATCTGAGGCGATTCAACGTACCTGCCGGATCCGCCAGCGCCGCCTCTGACAGATGCAGAGTCATGCTGGTGGCGTAGGGTGGCGGATTCATGAACGACGCCACCAGCAGCCACAGCACCCCCACACCGATGACGAAACCCAACACACCCTCATACTGGAAGTGGCCGTACAACCAGCCCCCCACAGCACCGCCCAGAAACGCGCCGAAGAACTGGCTGCTGGCGTACACCCCCATGGCCGACCCGCGCAGCCCCGCCGGCGCAATCTTGCTCACCAGGGAAGGCAGGGAAGCTTCCAGGAGGTTGAACGCCATGAAGAACAGGAACAGCGCTGCCACAACACCCCAGAAATGGTTGCGCACCCCATCCAGCACGGCCAGGCTGGCAACCAGCAAGGCAACGGCACCAATAAATACCTCACGCAGTTTCCGGCGCTTTTCTCCGATAATGATGAACGGCACCATGGCCACAAAGCCCGCCCCCATCACCCCGATGTACAACCAGCCGTGCCGGCTGACCGGCAACTGGTGAACTTCCGCCAGCAAACGAGGCAACATGACGAACAACCCGGTCAGCATCAGATGCAATGAGAAAATGCCCCAGTCCAGCCGCAGCAGATCCGGGTGACGCAGAACATCCGAAAAGCGCGAGGCATCCACGGAAGTATCCAGGTGATGCGTCTGAACGCGCGGCGTAGGCACCGCGGCCAGCAAAACCATCCCCAGCAGAGCCATCACGGCAGTCAGCGCGAACAGGCCCGATAACCCTACCCACTGAGCAATAATCGGCCCGATCAGCAGCGCCACAATGAACGACAGCCCGATGGACATCCCGACGACGGCCATGGCGCGCGTTCTGGCTTCTTCACGTGTCACATCCGACAACAGGGCCATCAGAGCGCTGGCTATCGCACCAGCCCCTTGCAGAAAACGCCCGGCAATCACGCCATAGATCGAATCGGAGACGGCAGCCACAAGACTGCCCGCAGCAAAGATCAGTAATCCGGTGACGATAACCGGCTTGCGCCCGAACCGGTCAGACAGCATGCCAAAGGGAATCTGCAGCAGGGCCTGGGTCAACCCGTAGGCACCAATCGCCATCCCCAGCAACGCCGGTGTTGCGCCCTCCAGATCCTTCCCCAGCACCATGAAAACAGGAAGCACCATGAACAGCCCGATCATGCGCATGGCATACAGGCTGGCAATCACCCCGACAGACCGACGTTCAACAGGACTCATTCAACAGGCCCTCCTCTCCGGAAAGCGCGTATTCTAGCAGAAATACGTCCGTTTTTTCCCCGATTCCCGCCAGCCCGGACAGACCCCTCATTACAGGAACAGGCCCCGTAACGGATCGCCACGCTCCTCTGCTCCTCTGCTCCTCTGCTCCTCTGCTCAACACATTACAATTGGGCCTGCCCCGCGTCGCAAGGTATAATGTCCGGTTCCTGCCCATTCCGGAGAGTGACATGGACACCATTCGCATACGTGGCGCACGCACCCACAACCTCAAGAATATTGATCTCGACCTGCCACGCGACAAACTCATCGTCATTACCGGCCTGTCGGGTTCCGGCAAATCCTCCCTGGCTTTTGACACCCTCTATGCCGAAGGCCAGAGGCGCTACGTGGAATCTCTGTCCACCTACGCCAGACAGTTCCTGTCACTGATGGAAAAGCCGGATGTGGATCATATCGAAGGCCTTTCTCCGGCCATCTCCATCGAGCAGAAGTCCACGTCCCACAACCCGCGCTCCACGGTGGGCACCATTACGGAAATCTACGACTATCTTCGTCTCCTTTACGCTCGCGTAGGGGAGCCACGCTGTCCGGACCATCATCATCGCCTCGAAGCCCAGACCATCAGCCAGATGGTGGATCAGATCATGGCCCTGCCAGCAGACAGCAAATGGATGGTTCTGGCCCCCGTCATCCGCGACCGCAAGGGTGAACACCAGCATGTGCTGGCCAAGCTACGAAGCGAAGGCTTCATCCGGGCGCGAATCGACGGGATTGTAGTGGAGCTCGACGATGCACCGGATCTCGACAAGCAGAAAAAGCACACCATCGAGGTTGTCGTCGACCGTATCAAGATCCGGGATGGGCTGGAAACCCGGCTTGCCGAATCCCTGGAAACGGCAATCCAGCTCTCGGAAGGCCTCGTCATTGTCGCCAGCATGGACGTACCGGAAAAGGAACTTGTCTTCTCCGCACGCTTTGCCTGTCCGGAGTGCGGATATGCCATCAGTGAGCTCGAACCGCGGGCGTTTTCCTTCAACAACCCGGCTGGTGCCTGCCCGGCTTGTGACGGGCTCGGTGTGCGCCAGTATTTCGACCCCGACCGGATTGTCGAAAAACCGGAGCTGTCACTGGCAGAAGGCGCCATCCCGGGCTGGGACCGCCGTGCCGTCTTCTACTATCAGATGCTGACGAGCCTGGCCAGCCATGAAGGCGTGGACATCAATCAGCCCTTCCGGGACCTGCCCGAGTCATTTCGGCAGAAGGTACTCTACGGAACGGGTGATGAACCTGTACCCTTCAAGTATGTCAACGCCAGGGGCGACACCGTCCTGCGTGAACACCCCTTTGAAGGCGTCATCCCCAACATCGAACGACGATACAAGGGCACCGAATCCCAGTCCGTCCGGGACGAACTGGCACGCATGATGACCGCCCGGGCCTGCCCGGAATGTCATGGCACACGCCTGCGCAGGGCTTCCAGACACGTCTACGTCCAGGAGCGACCGCTGCCCGCCATCACGGCCATGGCCATCGGCGATGCGCTCAGCTTCTTCAACCAGCTCAAACTGCACGGCAAGCGCGGCGAGATTGCAGAGAAGATCCTTCGCGAAATCCGCCTGCGGCTCGAGTTCCTCGTCAACGTGGGCCTTGATTACCTCACCCTCGATCGCAGCGCCGAAACGCTCTCGGGCGGAGAAGCCCAGCGCATCCGCCTGGCCAGTCAGATCGGTGCCGGACTGGTGGGCGTCATGTACGTGCTGGACGAGCCTTCCATCGGCCTGCACCAACGCGATAACGACCGCCTCCTCGCGACGCTGACCCACCTCAGGGATCTGGGAAATACCGTGATCGTGGTCGAACACGATGAAGATGCCATCCGAACGGCGGACCACGTCCTGGATATCGGCCCGGGTGCCGGCGTCCACGGTGGCCAGGTCGTTGCGCAGGGCACCCCCGAAGAAGTGGCCCGCCATCCTGCCAGCCTTACCGGACAGTATCTCAGCGGGCGCAAGGGTATTCTGATCCCGGAACAACGCACCCCCCGGGCGAGCGCTGGCTGACCCTATCCGGCTGTTCGGGAAACAACCTGAAAAACGTCACCCTCAGGCTGCCCGTGGGACTGTTTACCTGCGTGACCGGCGTGTCCGGCTCCGGCAAATCCACGCTCATCAATCATACACTCTATCCGGTGGCTGCCCGCGCACTGAACAATGCCACCACGCTCAACACGCAACCCTACAGCAACATAGAGGGTCTCGAACATTTCGACAAGGTGATTGATATCGACCAGTCACCTATCGGCCGGACGCCCCGATCCAATCCTGCCACCTATACCGGAATCTTCACACCGATCCGCGAACTTTTTGCCGCCACACAGGAAGCGCGCAGCCGGGGCTACAAGCCGGGCCGTTTCAGCTTCAACGTCAAGGGAGGCCGCTGCGAGGCCTGTCAGGGGGATGGGGTCATCAAGGTCGAAATGCACTTTCTCCCGGACATGTATGTGCCTTGCGACGTTTGCCGTGGCAAGCGGTACAACCGGGAAACACTCGAAATTCTCTACAAGGGAAAGAACATTCACGAAGTTCTCGAAATGACCGTGGAAGATGCCCGTGAATTCTTCGATGCGGTACCTGCCATAGCACGCAAACTGCAAACCCTGATTGACGTTGGGCTGGCCTACATCAAACTTGGCCAGAGCGCCGTGACGCTTTCGGGAGGCGAAGCACAACGTGTCAAGCTGTCGCGAGAGCTTTCCAAACGAGACACCGGCAAGACGCTCTACATCCTGGACGAACCGACCACCGGACTGCACTTCCACGACATTGATCAGCTCCTCAAGGTTCTGTTCCGCCTGAGAGATCGCGGCAATACGGTTGTTGTCATCGAGCACAATCTGGACGTCATCAAGACCGCGGACTGGATCGTCGATCTTGGGCCGGAGGGCGGAAACGGCGGAGGTGAAATCATCGCTGAGGGAACACCTGAAGACGTTGCCCGCAGCCCTGTTTCACATACGGGTCGTTTTCTGAAGCGCTACGTGGAAAGGGACGCTGAAAAGAGCAGCCAGGCCGCAGAGGCCTGAGCTGCATTCGCTTCATACCCTCAAGGCAAATCTCGCTGGAGAGATTCCAGCCCCGGGTACGACCGACCACGCTTTTCCACGGACCCCATTCAGCGATAAGCAAAACCTTCAGATACAAAAAACCCCGCATCAAGCGGGGTTCTTATTGGAATCCGCCTGACTTCAGGCCTCTTCCTCGCCCTCTGCTTCAACTGCAACAGGACGGTCAACCAGCTCAACGTATGCCAGCGGTGCATTGTCTCCTGCGCGGAAACCACACTTCAGGATACGCAGATAACCACCCGGACGGGCTTCATACCGCGGACCAAGCTCATCAAACAGCTTCCTGACCGCATCCTTGTTACGCAGACGGGAGAAAGCCAGACGACGATTGGCTACGCTGTCCTTCTTAGCCAAGGTAATCAGGGGCTCAGCCACCCGACGAAGCTCCTTGGCTTTCGGCAAAGTTGTCTTGATCACTTCATGCTCGAACAACGACGCCGCCATGTTCCGGAACATCGCCTTTCGATGCGCGCTGGTCCGGTTAAATTTACGACCACTTTTACGATGACGCATTTTCTTAACCCTTAGTCTCTATCGGTTACTTACCCAGCACCCGATCATCACCTTTCAGACTGGCCGGCGGCCAATTCTCCAACCTCATACCCAGCGACAGTCCACGCTGCGCAAGAACATCCTTGATTTCAGTCAGCGACTTCTTGCCCAGGTTAGGCGTTTTCAGCAACTCAACTTCAGTTCGCTGAATGAGGTCACCAATGTAATAGATGTTCTCCGCTTTCAGACAATTTGCGGAGCGGACAGTCAACTCCAGATCGTCGACCGGACGCAGCAGAATCGGATCAATTTCTTCCTCTTCCTCATCCTTCTGAGGCTCAATCTGCTGCTCGAAATCGACGAACACAGCCAGTTGCTGCTGCAGGATCGTCGCTGCGCGACGAATCGCCTCCTCCGGATCAATGGTCCCGTTGGTCTCCAGATCGATGACCAACTTGTCCAGGTCTGTACGCTGCTCGACACGTGCACGCTCAACATTGTAGGCCACGCGACGTACCGGGCTGTAGGACGCATCCAGTTGCAGACGACCAATAGCACGGGTTTCATCGTCGTCGGAGCGGCGCTGATCCGCAGGCTCGTAACCGCGCCCCAATGCCACGCGCAATTTCATGTCGATCTTGCCGTTGGCGTTCAGGTTGCAGATCACCAGATCCGGATTGACGATTTCCACGTCGTGGTCAAGCTGAATATCAGCCGCTGTTACTGCGCCAGGGCCGGACTTGCTCAGAGACAAAACAGCCTCATCACGGTTATTCAGCTTGACGGCAAGCTGCTTGAGATTGAGCAGAATCTCAATGACATCCTCGCGGACACCCTCGATTGTGCTGTACTCATGCAGCACACCATCGATTTCCACTTCCACCACTGCCGCACCGGGCATGGAAGACAGCAGAATCCGACGCAACGCACTGCCCAGCGTGTGACCGAAGCCGCGCTCGAGCGGCTCCAGCGTAACCTTGGCATGCGTAGTGCTGATTTCCTGAACCTCGATATTCCGAGGTGTTAAAAATTCGTTGACTGACCGCTGCATAGTCGCCCCTGTTTCCTGGGTTACTGACGTGCCTTACTTCGAGTAAAGCTCGACAATGAGGTTTTCGTTAATGTCCGCAGACAGCTCAGAGCGCTCAGGCACTGCCTTGAACGTTCCGGTCATCTTGGCAGCATCAACCTCAACCCACTCAACAGGTGCACGACGCGCAGCCAGCTCCAGAGCGTTCTTGATACGCAGCTGGTTGCGTGATTTCTCGCGCACGCTGATGACGTCACCGGGCTGAACCTGATACGACGGAATGTTCACAGGGCGGCCATTGACCTCAATCGCCTTGTGCGATACCAACTGGCGAGCTTCCGCCCGAGTCGCACCAAAGCCCATGCGATAGACCACATTATCCAGGCGGCATTCCAGAAGCTGAAGCAGGTTTTCACCTGTCGCGCCACGACGACGGACAGCTTCCTTGTAGTAATTGCGGAATTGCTTCTCGAGCACGCCATAAATCCGGCGCACTTTCTGTTTTTCACGCAGCTGCAGACCGTAGTCTGAAAGCCGCGAACGGCGGGCACCATGCTGCCCGGGTACTGTCTCGATCTTGCACTTGCTTTCAAGCGCGCGAACACCACTCTTGAGGAACAGATCTGTCCCCTCACGACGAGACAGCTTGCACTTAGGACCAATATAACGAGCCATTACTGTCTCCTGTTACACACGACGCTTCTTGGGTGGACGACATCCGTTGTGGGGGATCGGCGTGACATCAGTGATGTTCGTGATCTTGTACCCACAAGCATGTAACGCACGGACAGCACTTTCGCGCCCGGGTCCAGGTCCCTTGACAAGAACCTCAAGGTTCTTCAGGCCGTATTCAGCAGCCGCATTACCGGCTCTTTCAGCTGCTACCTGCGCAGCAAAAGGCGTACTCTTGCGGGATCCGCGGAACCCTGAACCACCTGCGGTAGCCCAAGACAGCGCGTTACCCTGACGATCAGTAATGGTTACGATCGTGTTGTTGAAGGAAGCGTGAATATGCGCAACACCATCAACAACGGTCTTTTTCACCTTTTTACGGGTACGTGTACCTGGTTTAGCCATGCTTGAATCCTATTACTTACGAATGGGCTTGCGGGGACCCTTACGTGTACGCGCATTGGTTTTAGTGCGCTGACCACGTACCGGGAGACCATGGCGATGACGCAGACCACGGTAACACCCAAGATCCTTGAGCCGCTTGATGTTCATTTGTACTTCACGACGCAGATCACCTTCAACCGTCAGTTTGCTGATCTCGGTACGCAGCGCATCAAGCTGCTCCTCGCTCAACGTGCTGACCTTGGCGTCCGGCTTCACTCCTGTCGCTTCGCACAATTTGCGTGCCGTTGTCCGCCCGATCCCATAGATATAGGTCAGGGAGATGACGGCGTGCTTGTTATCGGGAATATTGACACCCGCTATACGAGCCATCCAACTTACTCCGCTAAATGTGTGCTTTCGCAACGATTAAAAAAGAAAAGGCGCAGCATGATAGCGCCTAATCACCCAAGAATCAACCCCGCTCAGCCTTGGCGCTGCTTGTGGCGAGGTTCCGCACTGCAGATCACCCGGACCTGTCCGTTACGCTTGATGATCTTGCAGTTCCGGCAGATTTTTTTTACTGAAGCTCTGACTTTCATGATTCACTCCAATGTGTCGTGTGCAACTTAACGACCATACCCTTTCAGGTTGGCCTTCTTCATCAAAGACTCATACTGATGGGACATCATGTGCGACTGAACCTGCGCCATGAAATCCATGACCACTACCACCACGATGAGCAGCGAGGTCCCACCAAAATAGAAGGGCACATCCCACGCAACCACCAGAAACTGGGGCAACAGGGAGACCGCTGTAATGTACAAAGCGCCGAAGACGGTCAGACGGGTCAATACACCATCAATATACTTCGCTGTCTGCTCTCCGGGGCGAATGCCAGGAACAAAGGCACCGGATTTCTTCAGATTGTCCGCCACTTCCTTGGGGTTGTACATCAATGCCGTATAGAAGAAGCAGAAGAAAATGACCGCAGCCGCAAAGAGAATGATATACAAAGGCTGACTCGGCCCGAGCATCTGAGAAATATCCTGAAGCCAATCCATTCCCTCACCCTGGCCGAACCACTGACCCAGCGATGCCGGAAACAGAAGAATACTGGATGCGAAAATGGGCGGGATCACGCCGGCCATATTCACCTTCAGAGGCAGATGGGAGCTCTGCTGCGCAAAAACACGACGCCCTTGCTGCCGGCGCGCGTAATTGACCGGAATCTTGCGCAGGCCCCGCTCAACGAATACGACGAACGCAACAATGGCCACCGCAAAAATGGCAATAAAAATGATCGACAAATAATTGCCTTCAAGACGGGCCTTTTCGAAAGTCTGACCCAAGGCAGATGGCAGCCCGGCAACAATCCCCGCGAAGATCAGCAGCGAAATGCCGTTACCAACCCCTCTTTCGGTGATTTGCTCGCCGAGCCACATCAGAAATACGGCACCACATACAAATGTGGTAACCGCCACAAAATAGAAACTGAAATTAGACGTAAAGGTAACACCCTGATTCGCCAGACCCACCGAAATACCGAACGCCTGAATGGTTGCAAGAATAACCGTTCCGTACCGGGTGTACTGGGTAATCTTACGCCTGCCAGCTTCACCTTCCTTCTTCAGCTGCTCAAGCTGAGGACTCACTGCCGTCAGGAGTTGCATGATAATCGACGCCGAAATGTACGGCATGATACCCAGCGCAAAAATACTCATGCGCTCCAACGCACCCCCGGAAAACATATTGAACAGACTGAGGATCGTCCCCTGATTCTGTTCAAACATCTGTGCAAGACGCTCCGGATTGATACCGGGCACCGGAATATGTGCGCCGATCCGGTATACAATCAGACCGATCAACACGAACCAAAGGCGAGCTTTAAGCTCGCCCAGGCCCTTCCCAGCTCCTGATGGAAGTGATGTAGTTGCCATTTAGTCCTCGACTTTGCCGCCCGCAGCCTCAATCGCTGCACGTGCGCCTTTGGTTACACCCAGCCCTTTGATAGTGACCGCGCGCTTGATTTCGCCGGCAAGCATAACACGCGCTTCGCGTGTTGCAACGTTGACAAGACCCGCACGCTTGAGCGCATCCAGATCGATCACGTCTTCCTGGAGTTTGTTCAGTTCAAAAAGGCGGATTTCGTCAACGAACTTGCCTTTGCGGCTAGTGAAACCGAACTTGGGCAGACGGCGCTGCAAGGGCTGCTGACCACCCTCGAAACCAGGTGCCACACCGCCACCGGAGCGCGATTTCATACCCTTGTGACCGCGGCCACCCGTCTTGCCGAGACCTGAACCGATACCGCGGCCAACGCGCTTGGCTGTATGCTTCGCGCCTTCGCCGGGCTTGAGAGTATTCAATCGCATGTTACTCTCCTTCTACCTTAACCATGTAATAGACTTTGTTGATCATTCCGCGAATAGAAGGCGTATCTTCCAGCTCCACGGTTTGACCGATTTTTTTCAGACCCAGCCCCTTCACGCAAAGCTTGGCTTTGGGCTTTTCGGAAATCGGGCTCTTGGTCAGTGTGACTCGTATCTTTTTAGCGGCCATGGCTTACTCCAGAATGTCCTGTACGCTTTTGCCCCGCTTGGCAGCGATTTCTTCGGGTGCCTGCATTTGAGACAGTCCCTTGATCGTTGCGCGAACGACGTTCACCGGGTTTGTGGAGCCGTAACACTTGGCGAGCACGTTCTGCACGCCCGCAACTTCCAGCACGGCACGCATTGCACCACCAGCGATAATACCCGTACCTTCAGAAGCCGGCTGCATATACACCTTTGATGCGCCATGCGCTGCCTTGACCGGGTATTGCAGTGTTGTGCCATTCAGCCGCACATTCACCATGTTCTTTTTCGCTGCGTCCATAGCCTTGGCGATGGCTGCCGGCACTTCGCGCGCCTTGCCACGACCAAAACCTACACGGCCGTTACCATCTCCAACAACCGTCAGGGCCGTGAAAGAAAAGATACGGCCACCCTTTACCACCTTGGCAACACGGTTGACCTGTACCAGCTTCTCCTGAAGCTCGTTGCCTTTTTGCTCAACTGTCGACATGACCTACCCCTTAGAATTCCAGACCGTTTTCACGCGCGGCATCGGCAAGCGCCTTGATGCGACCATGATACCGGAACCCGGATCGGTCGAATGCCACCTTTGTGATACCTGCAGCCTTGGCCTTTTCTGCAATCATGGCGCCGACCTTCTTCGCGGCTTCGATATTGCCGGTAGGCCCATCCCGCAGCGCCTTTTCTACAGTGCTTGCGCTGACCAGAACTTTACTGCCATCTGCGGTAGTGATCTGTGCATAAATATGCCGGGGAGTACGGTTGACGCACAGCCGCTCGACACCCAGTTCGCGGATTTTATAGCGAGTCCGCTTAGCTCGACGGATTCTAGCGATTTTCTTCTCGTTCATGGCCGCGCCTTACTTCTTCTTAGCTTCTTTGATTCGGACAACTTCATCAGCATAACGAACGCCCTTGCCCTTGTAAGGCTCTGGCGGACGAATGGCGCGGATATCCGCGGCCACCTGGCCGATGCGTTGCTTGTCGATTCCCTTGAGTACAATCTCGGTCTGACTGGGCGTTTCCGCCTCAATACCTT
Source organism: Thermohahella caldifontis (assembly GCF_041153465.1). NCBI lineage: Bacteria > Pseudomonadati > Pseudomonadota > Gammaproteobacteria > Oceanospirillales > Hahellaceae > Thermohahella > Thermohahella caldifontis. Next base: position 2,935,496 of record NZ_CP154858.1, on the reverse strand, counting down.
CCGGAAGATTGAAATCAACAGGGTGCGAGAAGCCAAGTGACAGATTCAGCACTCGGCCTTTGGCCTGCGCACGGTAGCCTACGCCAACCAGCTGAAGCTTTTTCTCAAAGCCCTGGCTGACACCGGTTACCATGTTGTTGACCAGAGCACGCGTGGTACCAGCCATGGCGTTTGCCTGCTTGCCACCATTTCGTGCCTTGAATGTCAGCGTGTTGTCGACCTGTTCGATCTCTACATCGCTGTGAATGTTCATGCTCAGAGCACCCTTGGCGCCCTTGACTTCGATTACACCGCCTTCCAGCTTGACTGTCACACCGGCAGGCAACGTGACTGGGTTCTTCGCTACTCGAGACATTGCCGACCTCCTAGAATACGGTACAGATTACTTCGCCGCCAATACCGGCCTGGCGAGCAGCTTTATCTGTCATCAGCCCCTTGGAGGTTGAGACAATCGCGATACCGAGACCGCCATTCACCTTGGGAAGCTCTTCAACGCCACGATACTGACGCAGGCCAGGACGGCTTACGCGCTTGATCTGCTCGATAACCGGCTTACCCTGGTAGTACTTCAGTCTGATGGTCAGTTCGGGTTTGGCAGAGTCAGAAACTTCAAACGACTCAACGTAGCCTTCGTCGCGAAGCAACTGCGCAATAGCGACCTTCAGCTTGGAAGACGGCATGCTGACCGTTTCTTTTTCCGCCATCTGCGCATTACGGATACGTGTAAACATATCCGCAAGGGTGTCTTGCATACTCATTAATCAGATTCTCCTGCGTTTTAGTTGTGCAGCGGGGCCCAAAGCCCCGCTTACCAACGGGCGTATTACCAGCTGGCCTTGGTGAGCCCGGGTACGTCACCGCGCATCGCTGCTTCACGCAACTTGATACGTGAAAGCTTGAACTTGCGCAGTACCGCGTGCGGACGCCCAGTGATTTGACAGCGGCGACGCTGGCGAACCGGACTTGCATCGCGCGGAAGCTTCTGCAGCTTCTGCTGTGCGTCCCAACGCTCTTCGTCAGTGCTGTTCGGGTTACGGATAATCGCCTTCAACTCCGCCCGCTTGGCGGCGTACTTGGCAACTGTTTTTTCGCGCTTCAGCTCGCGCTGAACCATGGATACCTTAGCCATGTTGCCCCTCTTTATTTCCGGAACGGGAAGTTGAACGCTTTCAGCAGCGCGCGACCTTCCTCATCAGTTTCGGCAGTCGTAGTAATGGTGATATCCAGACCACGAACCCGATCAATCTTGTCGTAATCGATTTCTGGGAAAATGATCTGCTCCCGGACACCCATGGAATAATTTCCGCGACCGTCGAAAGATTTCGGATTCAAACCACGAAAATCCCTGACACGGGGGATCGCCACGTCAACCAGGCGCTCGAAAAACTCCCACATGCGTTCGCCACGCAGCGTCACCTTGCAGCCGATCGGGAACCCCTGACGAATCTTGAAACCCGCCACGGATTTCCGGGCCTTGGTGATGAGCGGCTTCTGACCGGAGATTTTCTCGAGATCGGCAACGGCAGATTCGATCTGCTTCTTGTCGCCCACCGCTTCACCGACGCCCATGTTGAGGGTGATTTTGGTTATACGAGGTACCTGCATGACGTTCTTGTAGCCCATTTCTTTAATGAGCGCAGGGACGACCTCGTTGCGATAAAACTCTTTATATCTTGCCATTGTCTTACCACCCGGATCTTATTGATCGACCGCTTCTTTGGTCGACTTGAAAATTCGGATTTTCTTACCGTCTTCCAGGATACGGAAGCCAACTCGGTCAGCCTTGTTGGTTTTCGGGTTGAAAATCGCCACGTTCGACGCCTGGATGGGCGCTTCCTTCTCAATGATGCCACCGGGCGCACCGGTCAAGGGATTGGGCTTGGTATGACGCTTGACCATATTGATACCTGAAACAATCAGGCGACCATCGTCACGCACCTTGACTACCTTGCCGCGCTTACCCTTGTCCCTGCCGGCAATAACAATGACTTCGTCATTCTTGCGAATTTTTTTCATGACCTGTGATCTCCTACAGAACTTCCGGTGCAAGCGAAATGATCTTCATGAACTTTTCGCCACGCAGTTCACGGGTTACAGGCCCAAAAATACGGGTACCAATCGGCTGCTCCTGGTTGTTCAGGAGAACCGCTGCATTCCCGTCAAACTTGATCAGGGATCCATCCGGGCGACGCACACCTTTACGGGTACGCACAACCACCGCATTCATTACCTGACCTTTCTTCACCTTGCCGCGCGGAATGGCGTCTTTAACGGTCACCTTGATTATGTCACCAATATTGGCGTAACGGCGGTGTGACCCACCGAGAACCTTGATACACATAACCCGGCGTGCCCCGCTGTTATCAGCCACATCCAACATGGTTTGCGCTTGAATCATTGGGCTTTCTCCACCTGCTAGCTAAAACTGAACGCGCGATTATACCCTAACTGCGCGCTCAACGATATCGACCAGCTTCCACGCTTTTTGCTTTGAAATCGGGCGCGACTCTGCGATGACAACCGTATCTCCGATACGACACTCATTGTTTTCGTCGTGCGCCTTCAGCTTGGTGGAACGCTTAACATATTTACCATAGATCGGGTGCTTAACCTTGCGCTCAACCAGGACAACGATGGACTTGTCCATCTTGTCACTGACGACCTTGCCAGTCAGCGTCCGCACTTTCTTTTCTGCTTCTGCCATCTTCAGTCACCCGCCTTCTCTGTCAAAACTGTTTTTACGCGCGCGATGTCGCGACGCACCTGCTTCATCAGATGAGTCTGATTCAGCTGGCCCGTGGCCTTGCGCATACGCAGATTGAACTGTTGCTTGAGCAGATCAAGCAGGTCTTTTTTCAGCTCTTCCACGCTTTTCTTTCTCAATTCTGCTGCTTTCATCACATCACCGTCCGCTTAACGAATGTTGTCGGTACAGGCAGTTTGGCTGCCGCAAGCTCGAAAGCCTCACGAGCCACGTCTTCTGCCACACCTTCCATTTCATAAAGCATTCTGCCCGGCTGAATCTCGGCGACCCAGTATTCCACAGAACCCTTACCCTTACCCATACGTACTTCCAGAGGCTTCTTGGTAATGGGTTTGTCCGGGAAAATGCGAATCCAGATTTTACCGCCACGCTTGATACGACGATTCATCGCCCGACGTGCGGCCTCAATCTGGCGCGCGGTGATACGACCACGGCCGGTCGCTTTCAGACCAAACTCACCAAAGCTGACCTTGTTCGCCCTGAACGCCAGCCCGGTATTGCGGCCCTTTTGCAATTTTCTGAATTTGGTACGCTTAGGTTGCAACATGATAGTGCCCCTTTATCGACTGCTCTTAGAACCTTTTTTCCTGGAGGCGTTTTTCTTCTCGGCCCGCACCTGCTCAATGCCACCAAGAATTTCGCCCTTGAAAATCCAGACCTTCACACCAATGACGCCATAGGTTGTCAGCGCCTCGTGGGTGGCGTAGTCGATATCTGCACGCAGAGTGTGCAGGGGGACACGGCCTTCACGATACCATTCGGTCCGGGCAATTTCAGCACCGCCCAGCCGGCCAGAAACCTGAACCTTGATGCCCTGAGCGCCCTGACGCATCGCGTTCTGCACTGCGCGCTTCATCGCACGACGGAACATGACACGGCGCTCAAGCTGGTTCGCAATGCTCATGGCCACCAGTTTCGCATCCAGGTCTGGCTTGCGAATTTCTTCGATATTGACGTGCACGGGCACGCCCATCATCTCATTCAGCTCACGGCGCAGGCGGTCTACGTCCTCACCTTTCTTGCCGATAACAATCCCCGGACGCGCCGTATGAATTGTAATATGGGCGTTTTGCGCCGGCCTTTCGATGGTGATTTTGCTTACAGACGCATTGGCAAGCTTCTTCTCCAGATACTCGCGAACGCGGAGATCTGCAAGCAGGTTCTCGGCATACTTGTCCTTCTCGGCGTACCACACGGAATTGTGGTCCTTGACAATGCCGAGACGAATGCCGGTCGGATGTACTTTCTGACCCATGTTCTTCGCTCCTATTTCTCGGAAACCTTGACGGTAATGTGGCACGTGCGCTTGAGGATGCGGTCAGCCCGCCCCTTGGCACGCGGACGGATCCGCTTCAGCGTGGGACCTTCGTCAACGAAGACCGTGCTGACATGCAGCTCATCCACATCCAGACCGTCATTGTTTTCGGCATTGGCAATGGCCGATTCAAGTACCTTCTTGATGATCTTGGCACCCTTTCTCGGGCTGAACGTCAAAATATCCAGCGCCTCTTCAACATGCTTTCCGCGAATCTGATCTGCGACCAAACGCGCCTTCTGGGCAGACAGCCGTGCACCAGACAATCTAGCTGCTACTTCCATCTCGGACTCCCCTTACCGTTTAGCCTTTTTGTCAGCAGCATGACCGCGGAACGTGCGTGTTGCTGCGAATTCACCCAGCTTGTGACCAACCATGTCTTCGGTGATGAACACCGGAACATGCTGGCGACCGTTGTGGACGGCGATCGTCAGACCAACCATCTCCGGAAAGATAGTTGAACGACGCGACCAAGTCTTGATCGGGCGCTTGTCATTCTTCTCCAGTGCAACCTCAACCTTCTTCAGGAGGTGCAAGTCAATAAACGGACCTTTTTTCAGTGAACGTGGCACGGTTTACCCTCCTTACTTGGCATTACGGCGGCGTACGATGAATTTGTCTGTACGCTTGTTTTTACGGGTCTTGTAACCCTTGGTCGGTACACCCCAGGGTGTAACCGGGTGCTTACCAAAGTTACGACCCTCACCACCACCGTGCGGATGATCCACCGGGTTCATGGCCGTGCCGCGTACTGTCGGCCGGATGCCGCGCCAGCGACTTGCGCCAGCCTTGCCCAATGTACGCAGGTTGTTCTCGGAGTTTGAAACCTCTCCGAGTGTTGCGCGACACTCTGCGAGCACCTTGCGCATCTCACCGGAACGCAGACGCAGTGTTGCGTAGGCGCCTTCGCGGGCAACCAGCTGCGCGGATGTACCTGCGGAACGCACGAGCTGTGCACCCTTACCAGGCTTCAGCTCGACACAGTGCACCACGGAGCCGACCGGAATGTTCCGCAGCGGCAACGTGCTGCCGGCACGAATCGGTGCAGCCTCGCCGCTCTCTACCGGATCTCCGGCTTTGAGCCCTTTCGGCGCAATGATATAGCGACGTTCGCCATCGGCGTACTTGATCAGGGCAATGTACGCTGTACGGTTCGGATCATATTCCAGACGCTCTACAACGGCGGGAATTCCGTCCTTGTTGCGCTTGAAGTCGATGATCCGGTAAAGCTGCTTGTGACCACCACCCTTGTGACGAGTCGTGATCCGGCCGTTATTGTTACGACCACCTGTCTTGCGCTTTTTCTCTGTCAACGCCGCGTAAGGAGCACCCTTGTGAAGATCAGGGTTGACGACCTTCACCATGTGGCGACGCCCCGGAGACGTTGGCTTGGTTTTAACTACTGGCATGGTCGGGTCTCCTCACTATTCGACGTCAGCAAACTCAATGGATTGTCCATCCGCCAGGCGAACGTAGGCCTTGCGAACATCATTGCGCTTACCCAGACCGCGCGCGGTGCGCTTGGTTTTGCCCTTGATGTTCACTACCTGAACGGACTCAACCTTGACGTTGAACAAGGCTTCAACCGCTGCTCTGATCTCGGGCTTGGTCGCATCCTTTGCCACGCGGAATGCATACTGATTGTTTCGTTCGGTCAAAAGAGCCGCTTTCTCTGAAAAGTGGGGCTGGACCAAAACCTTGAAAATACGCTCCTGGTTCATCCGAGCATCTCCTCTACTTTTTTCAGAGCGGGCACGGACATGACCACCTTCTCATAAGCAATGAGGCTGACCGGATTGATGGCAGCAACATCGATCACATCCACGTTAGGCACGTTGCGGGCTGACAGGTACAGATTGGTGTCAACCTCACCGGTAACGAACAACGCGTCCTGAACGTCCAGCTCTTTCATCTTGCCTACAAACAGCTTGGTGCGCGGCTCTTCCACCTTGATATCATCAACCACGACCAGCCGATCCTGACGCACCAGTTCAGACAGAATGGAGCGCAGTGCCGCACGGTACATCTTCCGGTTGACTTTTTTGCTGTAGTCACGAGGGGTTGCAGCGAAAGCCTTGCCGCCACCTACCCAAATGGGAGACCGAATGGAGCCCGCACGAGCACGGCCTGTACCCTTCTGGCGCCACGGCTTCTTGCCACCACCGCTCACTTGAGCGCGGGTTTTTTGAGCCTTTGTACCCTGGCGCGCACCAGCGAGATATGACTCAACCACCTGGTGTACCAGAGACTCGTTAAACTCGCGGCCAAACGTCTCGTCAGATACGGCGACCTTGGCGTTCTCAGAACCTTTTACCAACAATTCCATCACCGCCCCCTTATGCCTTGACTGCCGGCTTGACAATCACGTCTGCACCTGTGGCACCCGGGACGGCGCCCTTGACCAGCAACAGACCCTTTTCTTCGTCGACCCGAACCAGCTCAAGCGTCTGAACCGTGACACGTTCAGCACCCATGTGTCCGGACATCTTCTTGCCCTTGAAAACCTTTCCGGGGGACTGGTTCTGACCAATGGAACCCGGAGCGCGGTGCGACAGCGAGTTACCGTGTGTCGCATCCTGAGTACGGAAGTTCCAGCGCTTCACAACGCCCTGAAAGCCCTTACCCTTACTTTGACCGGTCACGTCCACTTTCTGGCCAGCCTCGAACAGACTGACACTCAGCTCGTCACCAACCTTGATTTCACCGATTTCATCAACACGAAATTCGACAAGCTTGCGACGCGGCTCTACGCCAGCCTTGGCGAAGTGGCCTGCCACGGCCTTGGTTACGCGCCCCGGCTTGACTGCGCCAGTAGCAACCTGAACCGCCTGATACCCATCGGTCTCAAGCGTCTTGATCTGTGTGACGAGATTTTTCTCGACATGGATGACGGTTACGGGTACTGCCCGACCATCCTCCATAAAGATGCGGGTCATGCCAGCCTTGCGGCCGACCAATCCTAATGCCATTTTTCACCTCACTAGTGTACGGGGCTTTAACCCTCTATGGCCACGAACAACGTTGTTATCACTATGAAGGTTGACTTGTTGAGGGGTGCAATCAGCCCAGGCTGATCTGAACGTCCACACCTGCAGCAAGATCAAGCTTCATGAGCGCATCAACGGTTTTTTCCGTTGGCTCGACAATGTCCAGAAGACGCTTGTGTGTACGAATCTCGTACTGGTCACGCGCGTCCTTGTTGACATGCGGAGAAATCAGAACAGTGTAACGCTCCTTGCGCGTGGGCAGCGGAATGGGTCCGCGTACCTGAGCACCAGTGCGCTTGGCCGTTTCAACAATCTCCTGCGTAGACTGATCGATCAACCGATAGTCAAACGCCTTGAGCCGAATGCGAATCTTCTGGCTTTGCATGTGTTACTCCAAATTGACAGGCGACTAACCGTCATCCCATTTTAAAAAGGAGCCGCATTGTACGCATAGTGAACAATGCTGTCAACCCCAGGGACAACACAAGAAAAGGGCGGTTAAGACCGCCCTTTTCGTCAACGCTGATCAACGATCACTCGATGATCTTGGAAACAACGCCCGCACCTACTGTACGACCGCCTTCGCGGATCGCAAAGCGCAGACCTTCTTCCATGGCGATCGGTGCAATCAGGGTGACGCCAATCTTCACGTTGTCACCCGGCATGACCATTTCCACGCCATCCTGCAGCTCAACCGCACCGGTCACGTCAGTGGTACGGAAGTAGAACTGCGGACGATAACCCTTGAAGAACGGAGTGTGACGACCACCTTCGTCCTTGCTCAGTACGTAGACCTCTGCCTCGAACTTGGTGTGCGGAGTGATGGTACCCGGCTTCGCCAGAACCTGACCACGCTCAACTTCGTCACGCTTGGTACCACGCAGCAGAACACCGATGTTCTCGCCCGCACGACCTTCGTCGAGCAGCTTGCGGAACATTTCCACACCGGTAACGGTGGTCTTGGTGGTCGGACGCAGACCGACAATTTCCACTTCCTCGCCCACCTTGATGATGCCACGCTCTACACGGCCAGTCACCACAGTACCACGACCGGAGATGGAGAACACGTCCTCGATCGGCATCAGGAACGGCTGGTCGATGGCACGCTCCGGCTCGGGGATGTACTCGTCCATGGTCTCAACCAGCTTCTTCACGGCGCTGGTACCCAGACCATTGTCATCCTTGCCTTCCAGGGCCATCAGTGCAGAGCCGATGATGACAGGCGTGTCGTCACCCGGGAACTCGTACTGGTTCAGCAGGTCACGAACTTCCATTTCAACCAGCTCGAGCAGCTCTTCGTCATCCACCATGTCTGCCTTGTTCAGGAAGACCACGATGTACGGTACGCCAACCTGACGCGCCAGCAGGATGTGCTCACGAGTCTGAGGCATGGGGCCGTCAGCAGCGGAGCAGACCAGGATTGCACCGTCCATCTGCGCCGCACCAGTGATCATGTTCTTCACGTAGTCAGCGTGTCCCGGGCAGTCCACGTGTGCATAGTGACGCTTGGGAGACTCATACTCTACGTGCGCAGTCGCGATAGTGATACCACGCTGACGCTCTTCCGGCGCTGCGTCGATCTGGTCAAACGCCTTCATTTCGCCGCCCCAGGTTTCCGCACATACGCGCGTCAGTGCAGCGGTCAGCGTTGTTTTGCCGTGATCAACGTGACCAATGGTACCGACGTTGACGTGCGGTTTGGTACGTTCAAATTTTTCTTTTGCCATTTTCGTTTCCTCTTTCCAGCAAAATGAATGATAACTATTTCCGTGAAGCAATCACCGCTTCAGCCACAGGCTTCGGGGCTTCGGCGTAATGTGAGAATTCCATGGAGTAGGTTGCGCGACCTTGGGTTGCTGACCGCAGATCTGTAGCGTAACCAAACATTTCCGAGAGCGGCACCTCGGCGCGAATGCTCTTGATACCGCCAGGCAGATCATCCATGCCCTGAACCATGCCACGACGGCGGTTCAGGTCACCGATGACGTCACCCATGTACTCTTCCGGCGTTTCAACTTCGACCTTCATGATCGGCTCCAGCAGCGCCGGATCCGCTTTCAGAGCACCTTCCTTAAATGCCATGGAGCCGGCGATTTTGAACGCCATTTCCGAGGAGTCCACATCGTGGTATGAGCCGTCATACAGGGTAACCTTGACGTCAACAACCGGATAACCAGCGATGACACCATTTTCCATTTGTTCCTGGATACCCTTGTCAACCGCCGGGATGTATTCCTTCGGAATCACACCACCGACAATTTCGTTGACAAACTCGTACCCTGCGCCCGGCTCATTCGGCTCAATCTTCAGCCAGACGTGACCGTACTGACCGCGACCACCAGACTGACGCACAAATTTGCCTTCCTGCTGAACCGGCTTGCGGATCGTCTCACGGTAGGCAACCTGAGGTTTACCGACGTTCGCTTCTACCTTGAATTCACGCTTCAGACGATCGACGATAATTTCAAGGTGCAGCTCACCCATACCGGAAATGATAGTCTGACCAGACTCTTCGTCCGTATGAACGCGGAAGGACGGGTCTTCCTGAGCCAGCCGCTGCAGGGCCAGACCCATTTTCTCCTGGTCACTCTTGGTCTTGGGTTCAACCGCGATGGAGATAACCGGCTCCGGGAATTCCATCCGCTCCAGGATAATCGGCGCATCAATTGCACAGAGCGTGTCACCGGTCGTGACATCCTTCAGACCGACACAAGCCGCGATATCACCCGCCCGGATTTCCTTGATTTCCTGACGATCGTTGGCATGCATCTGAACGATACGGCCGACCCGCTCACGCTTGCCCTTGACGCTGTTCAGCACGGCATCACCACTGCTCACGACGCCGCTGTAAACGCGAATGAACGTGAGCGTACCCACAAACGGGTCAGTCGCAATCTTGAACGCCAGCGAAGAGAAAGGCTCGTCGTCACAGGTCTTGCGGGTTGCCGGTTCGCCTTCGGGTGTTTCACCCTTGACGTCTTCAATGTCAACCGGCGAAGGCAGATAACGGATCACCGCATCCAGAACCGCCTGCACGCCCTTGTTCTTGAAGGCCGAGCCGCAGAATGCCGGTACAATTTCGCCTGCCAGAGTCCGAATACGAATCGCGCGATGAATTTCTTCCTCGTTGAGCTCTTCGCCTTCGAGGTACTTGTCCATCAGCTCTTCGTTCGCCTCGGCAGCGCTCTCGACCAGCTTTTCACGCCATTCTTCACACAGATCCTGGAGGTCCGCGGGAGGCTCTTCCAGCTTGAAGGTCATACCCTGGGTCTCGTCATCCCAGTAAATCGCCTTCATGGTCACGAGATCCACAACACCCTTGAAATCTTCTTCGGCACCGATAGGGATCTGCATGACAACCGGATTGGCCTGCAGACGAGTCTTCATCTGCTCAACCACGCGCAGGAAGTTTGCGCCCATCCGGTCCATCTTGTTGACGAATGCAATACGGGGCACGTTGTACTTGTTGGCCTGGCGCCATACGGTCTCGGACTGCGGCTGCACGCCACCGACCGCACAGTACACCATCACCGCGCCATCCAGCACACGCATGGAACGTTCTACCTCAATGGTGAAGTCCACGTGTCCCGGGGTATCGATAATATTGATGCGGTGCTGGTCAAACTGCTGATCCATGCCCTTCCAGAAACAGGTGGTCGCAGCAGAGGTAATGGTTATACCACGCTCCTGCTCCTGCTCCATCCAGTCCATCGTCGCTGCACCGTCGTGCACCTCGCCGATCTTGTGACTGACACCTGTGTAGTAAAGAATACGCTCGGTTGTGGTCGTCTTACCAGCATCAATGTGCGCACTGATACCGATATTCCGATACCTTTCAAGCGGGGTCGTTCTAGCCATGTTCTATATCCTATTACAGTCTCGGATCGGTTTACCAGCGATAGTGGGCAAAAGCCTTGTTCGCTTCGGCCATGCGGTGCGTATCTTCACGCTTCTTGACCGCTGCACCACGCCCTTCGGCAGCTTCCATCATCTCGGCAGCCAGACGCTGAGCCATGGACTTCTCGCTGCGCTTGCGGGAATAATCCACCAGCCAGCGCATGGACAACGCCATCTGACGCGATGGACGCACTTCTACCGGCACCTGGTAGGTTGCACCACCAACACGACGGGACTTGACCTCAACCAGCGGCTGGATGTTTTCCAGTGCTTTCTCAAAAACTTCCAAAGGTTCTTTCTTGGTTTTCTCGGCTACGATATCGAGTGCACCATAAACAATGCGCTCGGCTACTGAGCGCTTTCCGCTGACCATGACATGGTTGATGAACTTGGCCAGCTTCTGGCTTCCAAACTTGGGATCCGGCAGAATTTCCCGCTTTGCGACTACACGTCTTCTAGGCATTTCTTTTCCTCAATGCTTCAGGTTGCTCTGGTATGCGCCCGACATGGGCGAACCAGCCTTACTTGGTGATCACGACTTCGGGCGCTTGGCACCGTACTTGGAACGACCCTGCTTACGGTCTTTCACGCCAGCCAGGTCGAGTGTGCCGCGAACGGTATGGTAACGCACGCCCGGCAAGTCCTTGACACGACCGCCCCGGATCAGCACGACGCTGTGCTCCTGCAGGTTGTGTCCTTCACCACCGATGTACGAGGTGACTTCATAGCCGTTGGTCAGGCGCACACGACAGACTTTACGCAGCGCCGAGTTCGGCTTCTTCGGGGTTGTTGTATATACGCGAGTGCACACACCACGGCGCTGAGGGCAGGCCTGCAGAGCGGGTACGTCGCTCTTGACCACCTTGCGCTTGCGCGGCTTGCGCACGAGCTGGTTTATCGTAGCCATTCAGTTACTCCAGTTACTGTCTATTGTATAACCACCTTTGGATTTAAGGGGGGCAAGTTTAATTTGCCCCCCTTGTACAGTCAAGAGGATTGGTTCTTTTTTACCCAACCTCTTTACTTGTTCAGTTCGCTGCTCAGCGCTGCTTCGACTTCCGCAGCGGTGACCCCTTCGCGGCTCTGGCGCTTGCGTTTCCGCTCGCTGTGGTAGGCCAGACCGGTACCCGCAGGGATGAGACGCCCCACCACCACGTTTTCCTTCAGCCCGCGAAGATGGTCGCGCTTGCCAGTCACTGCCGCTTCCGTCAACACGCGGGTCGTCTCCTGGAAGGATGCCGCGGAAATGAAGCTTTCAGTTGCCAGCGATGCCTTGGTGATACCCAGAAGCACACGCTCATAGCGTGCCGGCATCAGATTGTTGGCAAGCGCCTTTTCATTTTCTTCCAGAATGGTCACGTATTCGACCTGATCACCCTGAATCAGCGGCGTGTCGCCCGGCTCGAGGACTTCAACCTTGCGGATCATCTGGCGAACAATCACTTCGATATGCTTGTCGTTGATGACAACGCCCTGGAGACGGTAGACCTCCTGGATTTCATTGATAATGTACTTGGCCAGTTCGCTGACACCCAGCAGCCGCAGGATATCGTGCGGGTTGACCGGGCCATCGGAAATCACCTCGCCCTTTTCAACGGTCTCACCCTCAAACACGTTCAGCTGACGCCACTTGGGAATGAGCGTCTCGACCGGCTCGCCATCCTTCGGGGTAATCACCAGGCGTTTCTTTCCTTTTGTTTCCTTACCGAAAGATACGACACCGGTCACTTCTGCCAGAATTGCAGGCTCCTTCGGCTTTCTTGCTTCGAACAGATCGGCAACACGCGGCAGACCACCGGTGATATCCCGTGTTTTGGATGATTCCTGCGGAATACGGGCAACCACCTCACCAACCTTGACCTGATCGCCGTTTTTAAGGCTGAGCAGGGCATTCGGGGGCAGGAAGTACTGAACAGGGGTATCGGTTCCCGGAAACTTAACGGGCTCACCGGACTCATCCACGATCTGAACCATCGGACGGATGTCCTTGCCTGCCGCAGGGCGTTCCTTGGCATCCAGAATCTGGATGTTGGAGAGGCCGGTGGTCTCATCTGTCTGTGTTCTGACCGTGATACCCTCTTCCATTCCAACGAATGAAACCCGTCCAGCCACTTCCGTGACAATCGGGTGGGTATGCGGATCCCACTTCGCCACAACCGTACCCGGCTCGACGACATCGCCCGTCTTGATACTCAGCAGAGCGCCGTAAGGCAGCTTGTAGGATTCACGCTCACGCCCCTGCTCGTCGGCTACGGCCAGCGTACCCGAGCGGGAAATGACGATTGCTTGTCCGTCTTCACGCTCGATGGACTTGATGTTATGCAGACGAATGGTACCGCCGTGCTTCACCTGGATATTATCAACGGCCGACGCCCGTGACGCCGCACCACCAATATGGAACGTACGCATGGTCAGCTGGGTACCCGGCTCACCAATGGACTGCGCGGCAATGACACCTACAGCCTCACCCACGTTGACCAGATGACCGCGGGCCAGATCCCGGCCATAACACTTGGCACAGACGCCGTACTTGGTTTCACAGGTAATCGGTGAACGTACCAGGACTTCATCCACACCGGACGCCTCAACGACCTGCACAAGTTTTTCATCCAGCAGGGTGCCACGAGGCAGAATGACTTCATCCGTACCCGGCTTGACAAGGTCAATCGCCAGTACGCGACCGAGCACCCGATCACCCAGCGGTACAACCACGTCGCCACCTTCAATGTGCGGCGTCACGATCAGGCCTTCTTCCGTACCACAATCTTCTTCCGTGATCACCAGGTCCTGAGCGACGTCGACAAGACGGCGTGTCAGGTAACCGGAGTTCGCCGTCTTCAATGCGGTATCAGCCAGACCCTTCCGCGCACCGTGCGTGGAAATGAAGTACTGGAGTACGTTGAGTCCCTCACGGAAGTTTGCCGTGATCGGCGTTTCAATGATCGAGCCATCCGGCTTGGCCATCAGGCCACGCATGCCGGCCAACTGACGGATCTGCGCCGCCGAACCCCGTGCACCGGAATCCGCCATCATGAAGACGGAGTTGAAGGAAGGCTGCTTGACGATGTTGCCGTCACGGTCCTTCACTTCCTCGTAACCCAGGCGCTCCATCATGGCCTTGGCGACCTGGTCATTTGCCCGTGACCAGATATCAATGACCTTGTTGTACTTTTCACCCTGAGTCAGCAGACCGGATGCATATTGCTCTTCAACTTCCTTGACCTCGGCTTCGGCTGCAGCGATGATCCGGGCCTTCTCTTCGGGGATCACGAAGTCGTTCACACCGATGGAGGAGCCGGATACGGTCGCGAGGCGGAACCCGGTATACATGATCTGGTCTGCAAAAATGACCGTTTCCTTGAGACCAACACGCCGGTAACAGGCGTTCAGAAGCCTTGAGATCGCCTTCTTGGTCATGTTCTGATTGACCAGTTCGAAAGGCAGCCCCTCAGGCACAATCCGATACAGGAGCGCGCGTCCCACGGTGGTGTCATAGAGTGTCACCGTTTCCTGGCGCCCCCCTCGTCATCAAATGCCACCTCACGTATGCGAACCTTGATTCTGGCCTGCAGATGAACCTTGCCTGCACCATAGGCACGCTCCACTTCATCCGTATCGGCAAATGCCATACCCTCGCCGGGCGCGTTGATACGCTCTCGGGTCATCCAGTACAGACCGAGTACAACGTCCTGTGACGGTACAATAATGGGTTCACCATTGGCCGGCGACAGGATGTTGTTCGTTGACATCATCAGGGCACGCGCCTCGAGCTGGGCCTCCAGCGTGAGGGGCACGTGAACGGCCATCTGGTCACCGTCAAAGTCTGCGTTATAGGCGGTACATACCAGCGGATGGAGCTGAATGGCCTTGCCTTCAATCAGAACAGGCTCGAATGCCTGAATACCGAGGCGGTGCAGTGTCGGCGCACGGTTAAGCAATACGGGATGTTCGCGGATCACCTCATCCAGGATATCCCAAACGACCGGCTCCTCCCTTTCGACCATTTTCTTGGCCGCCTTGATGGTGGTCGCCAGGCCGCGATGCTCCAGTTTGGAGAAGATAAATGGCTTGAACAGCTCAAGCGCCATTTTCTTGGGCAGACCGCACTGGTGCAGCCTCAGTGTCGGACCCACAACGATGACCGAACGCCCGGAGTAGTCAACGCGCTTACCCAGCAGGTTCTGACGGAAACGACCCTGCTTGCCCTTGATCATGTCTGCAAGGGACTTCAGCGGACGCTTGTTTGATCCGGTGATTGCCCGACCACGACGACCATTGTCCAGAAGCGCGTCAACGGCCTCCTGCAGCATACGCTTTTCGTTGCGTACGATAATATCCGGCGCATTGAGCTCAAGCAGTCGCTTGAGGCGATTGTTCCGGTTGATGACCCGACGATACAGATCGTTGAGATCAGAGGTGGCGAAACGTCCACCATCCAGCGGTACCAGAGGGCGCAGATCAGGCGGCAAAACCGGCAGCACCTTGAGGATCATCCACTCCGGCTTGTTCCCGGAATCCAGGAACGCCTCCATGAGCTTCAGCCGCTTGGACAACTTCTTCAGTTTGGTTTCGGAATTGGTCGCCGGAATCTCTTCGCGGAGACGGCGAATCTCATCCTCCAGATCCATGTCCGCCAGCAGCGCCTGGATTGCTTCAGCTCCCATGCGGGCATCAAATTCATCGCCAAACTCTTCAAGCGCCTCATAATACTGCTCATCATTGAGCAGTTGCCCGCGCTCCAGACTGGTCATGCCCGGGTCAATGACGATGAAGGATTCAAAATACAGCACCCGCTCGATATCCCGAAGCGTCATGTCAAGGAGCAGGCCGATACGGGATGGCAACGACTTCAGGAACCAGATATGTGCAACGGGGCTGGCAAGCTCGATGTGACCCATCCGCTCGCGACGCACGCTCGCCGGTGCGACTTCAACGCCACACTTTTCACAAATGACACCCCGGTGCTTCAGGCGCTTGTATTTTCCGCAAAGGCACTCGTAGTCCTTGACCGGACCAAAAATCTTGGCACAGAAAAGGCCATCACGCTCTGGCTTGAACGTCCGGTAATTGATGGTTTCCGGCTTCTTGACTTCACCGTAGGACCAGGAGCGAATCATGTCGGGCGATGCCAGTCCGATACGGATAACATCGAACTCGTTGTTATGATTCTCTTTCTTGATTTCTTTAAGCAAATCTTTCATGGGCAGTGGCCTCTGATGACAGGGGGAGGACACCCTCCCCTCGTTCAATCCAGTTATTCGGTTTCCAGTTCGATGTCGATACCCAGCGAGCGGATTTCCTTGACGAGAACATTGAATGACTCCGGCATGCCCGGTTCCATCTGATGGTTGCCATCCACAATGTTCTTGTACATCTTGGTCCGCCCTGCCACATCATCGGATTTGACAGTAAGCATTTCCTGCAGTGTGTAGGCAGCACCGTACGCTTCCAGTGCCCAAACCTCCATCTCACCAAATCGCTGACCACCAAACTGAGCCTTACCACCCAGCGGCTGCTGCGTAACAAGGCTGTAGGAGCCTGTGGACCGGGCGTGCATCTTGTCATCCACCAGGTGATTCAGCTTCAGCATGTACATGTAGCCAACAGTCACCTTACGATGGAATTCCTCGCCGGTACGCCCGTCAAACAGACGGATCTGCCCGCTGTCGTCGAGACCCGCCAAACGCAGCATTTTCTTGATCTCTTCCTCTTTGGCACCATCAAAAGCCGGCGTTGCGATGGGCACGCCGTCCTTCAGATTCTCGGCCAGCTCCATGATCTCGGCGTCAGACAGGCTATCCAGATCCTCTTTCTTGTCGCCAATCTCACAGTAGATCTGCTTGAGGAAGTCCCGGATCTCTGCAACGCGACGCTGCTGCTCAAGCATTTCGTTGATCCGATCCCCCAGACCCTTTGCCGCTGCGCCCAGGTGTGTCTCCAGCACCTGGCCGACATTCATGCGCGACGGCACACCCAGCGGATTGAGGACGATATCCACCGGATTGCCCTGTTCGTCATAGGGCATGTCCTCAACAGGCATGATCGCGGAGATGACACCCTTGTTACCATGACGACCGGCCATCTTGTCACCAGGCTGAATCCGTCGTTTCACGGCCAGATAGACCTTGACCACCTTGAGCACGCCCGGCGCCAGATCATCGCCATTGGAAAGCTTGCGCTTCTTGATCTCAAAACGCTCCTCAATAGAGGCCCGACGCTCTTCAAGCTGCTGCTCCGCTTTGGCCAGCAGATCATTGAGCGTATCGTCCATCATCTTGAGCTTGAACCACTCGTCCTTTTCGTACGCATTGAGGTGTGACTCTGTCAGCACATCACCCTTGCTCAGACCCGGGCCCGACAACACGGTCTGCCCCGTCAAGGCATCGCGCAGCCGCTTGAATACCGCACCTTCAACAATACGGTACTCATCGGTCAAATCCTTGCGGTACTTGTCCAGCTCAGCCTTTTCGATCTCCTTGGATCGCTGGTCTTTCTCAACGCCATCGCGGGTGAAGACCTGTACGCCGATAACCGTACCGCGAACACCGGTGCCTACTCTCAAGGAGGTGTCCTTGACGTCAGAAGCCTTCTCGCCAAAAATCGCGCGCAGAAGCTTTTCTTCCGGTGTCAGCTGTGATTCGCCCTTCGGTGTCACCTTGCCTACCAGAATGTCGCCCGGTTCTACCTCCGCACCAATATAAATGATGCCGGACTCATCAAGCTTCGAGAGCGCACTTTCACCCACGTTGGGAATATCCGCCGTGATTTCCTCGGGCCCAAGCTTGGTATCCCGCGCAATACAGCTCAATTCCTGAATGTGAATCGTCGTCAGACGGTCTTCCTGAACCACGCGCTCCGACAGCAGAATGGAGTCCTCAAAGTTGTATCCATTCCAGGGCATAAACGCGATGCGCATGTTCTGACCCAGTGCGAGCTCACCCAGGTCAACGGAGGGTCCGTCTGCCAGGACATCACCCCGCTGCACTACATCACCTTCCTTGACGATGGGACGCTGATTGATACAGGTATTCTGGTTCGAGCGGGTATATTTGGTGAGGTTGTAGATATCGACACCTGCATCACCCCCATCGACTTCATCCTCATTGGCACGGACAACGATACGGGCAGCATCCACGCTCACCACAACACCACCACGCCGGGCCACGGCGCATACACCCGAATCCTGCGCCACGTAACGTTCAAATCCCGTACCCACCAGCGGTTTCTCCGCCTTGAGCGTCGGCACAGCCTGCCGCTGCATGTTGGAACCCATCAGGGCCCGGTTGGCGTCATCGTGCTCAAGGAACGGAATCAGAGACGCAGCCACGGAGACAACCTGCCGCGGCGACACATCCATATAGCTGACGCGCTCCGGTGGCATCACTGTCGTTTCATTCTGGTGGCGTACAGTCACGAGGTCATCCAGCAGACGGCCTTCTTCATCGACACGGGCACTCGCCTGGGCAATGACCTGCTCAGCCTCATCGATGGCCGACAGGTATTCGATCTCATCCGTAACGCGACCATTCACGACCTTGCGGTAGGGCGTTTCCAGAAAGCCATAAGGGTTGGTACGCGCATAGGTTGCCAGGGAGTTGATCAAACCGATGTTCGGACCTTCCGGCGTTTCAATCGGACACAGCCGACCGTAATGAGTCGGATGAACGTCCCGCACCTCAAATCCTGCACGCTCTCGTGTCAGGCCACCCGGACCCAACGCGGAAACACGGCGCTTGTGCGTGACTTCGGACAGCGGGTTGTTCTGATCCATGAACTGGGACAGCTGACTGGATCCAAAGAATTCCTTGATGGCCGCAGCGACCGGCTTGGCATTGATCAGATCCTGAGGCATCAGCCCCTCGGATTCTGCCATGCTCAGGCGCTCCTTGACTGCGCGCTCCACCCGCACCAGACCAACCCGAAACTGGTTCTCTGCCATCTCGCCCACGGAGCGGATGCGGCGGTTACCGAGATGGTCGATATCATCAACCTGACCTTTGCCGTTACGAATGTCGATCAGGGTTTTGAGTACATCGATGATGTCCTGCTTGTCGAGGGTCCCCGGACCAGTCGGATCTTCGCGACCCAGACGGCGATTGAACTTCATGCGGCCAACGGCCGACAGGTCGTACCGCTCTTCCGTAAAGAAGAGGTTATTGAACAGGTTCTCCGCAGACTCTTTCGTAGGCGGTTCACCCGGGCGCATCATGCGATAGATTTCGACCAACGCTTCCAGCTGGGTGCGTGTGGGATCAATGCGCAGCGTATCGGAAATGAAGGGTCCGCAATCCAGATCGTTGGTATACAGCGTTTCAATTTCAGTGATGCCGGCTTCCTGGAGCTTGCTGACGACATCCTCTGTAATTTCCGTATTGCACTCAAACAGTATCTCACCCGTCTGGGGATCGACAACGTTGTGAGCAAGCACCTTTCCATAAAGATAGGTCAGCGGGACTTCAAGCTCGGTCATACCGAGTTTTTCAGCCTGACGAATGTGGCGCGCAGTAATCCGGCGCCCCTCTTCAACAATGATGTTGCCGTCAGGATCCTTGATATCGAAGGTAGCCAGCTCCCCTCTCAGACGAGACGGTACCAGCTCAAGCATTGCGCTGTCTTCCTTGAGCGTGAACCGGGATGTTTCGAAGAACATCTCCAGGATCTGTTCGGAATCGTATCCGAGAGCACGCAGCAAAATTGTCGCAGGCAGCTTCCGGCGCCGGTCGATGCGCACGAATACGCAGTCTTTGGGATCAAATTCAAAGTCCAGCCAGGAACCGCGATAAGGAATGACGCGGGCTGAATGCAGGAGCTTGCCTGAAGAGTGTGTTTTGCCCTTGTCATGATCAAAGAACACACCAGGAGATCGATGCAGCTGGGAAACAATAACCCGCTCGGTACCATTGATCACAAAGGTACCATTTTCGGTCATGAGCGGAATTTCGCCCATGTAGACTTCCTGTTCCTTGATATCCTTGATGGCTTTGTTATTGCTTTCCTTGTCGTAAATCACCAGTCGAACTTTCACACGCAGAGGCGCAGAATAGGTCGCCCCGCGGATCTGGCACTCATTGACGTCGAATACCGGCTCGCCCAAGCGATAGCTTACGTACTCGAGCGCGGCATTTCCGGAAAAGCTCGTGATCGGGAAAACCGACTTGAAAGCTGCGTGCAGCCCGACTTCCAGCCGCTCTTCAGGCGATGTAGAGGCCTGAAGAAAATCGCGGTATGAATCCAACTGGATTGCGAGCAGATAAGGCACATCCATGATGACCGGGAGTTTCCCGAACTCTTTACGGATACGCTTTTTTTCGGTGTAGGAGTATGTCATCGATTTTCCCCAGCTATGTCATGACACTTCGGCTTCGCCCCTGGAACAGAGGTCTTGGAATGGCGCTTTTACAACGGAAAAAGGCCGGCGTGCCATGCACGCCAGCCAGTTTCATCGAGCACAGACTGCTTACTTGAGCTCGACGGTAGCACCCGCTTCCTCGAGTTCCTTCTTCGCCTTTTCAGCGTCTTCTTTGCTCATGCCTTCCTTAACAGTGGCCGGAGCGCCGTCAACCATAGCCTTGGCTTCTTTCAGGCCCAGACCAGTGATGGCACGCACAACCTTGATGACGTTCACTTTCTTGTCACCAGCGGAAGTCAGAACCAGATCGAACTCGGTCTTCTCTTCGGCAGCCGCACCAGCGTCACCACCAGCAGCCGCAGGGGCTACGGCGACAGCAGCTGCTGCAGATACGCCAAACTTCTCTTCCATTGCTTCAACGAGCTCGACTACGTCCATTACGCTCATTTCAGCAATTGCATTCAGAATATCGTCTTTTGACAGAGCCATTGGTAGTTTCTCCTAAAAAATTAAATTTAACTCGCCGCTTTCTTTTGGTCACGCACTGCAGCAACCACACGGGTTACCTTGGCAGGTACTTCGTTGAGTGTGCGGGCCAGCTTGGTTACCGGCGCCAACATGACACTCATGAGCATTGCCAGAGCCTGGTCACGGGTCGGCAGGTTAGCGAGGCGATCCAACTGATTGGCACCCAGCAACTCACCCCCCACGGCCAACGCCTTAACTTCAAAGTTCTGGTTTTCCTTGGCGAAATCCTTGAAGATGCGCGCGGCCGCACCCGGATCCTCCATGGAAAATGCCAGCAGGGTCGGACCAACCAGCGCATCCTTGATGCACTCAAACTCGGTGCCTTCCACCGCACGACGTGCAAGCGTGTTACGAACTACGCGCAGATGAACATTCTCTGCACGAGCCTTGGCACGCAATGCTGCCATATCGTTGGACTCAACACCTCGATAGTCGGCCAGAACCACTGAAAGCGCCTGGCTGGCAGTGTCGTTAACCTCAGCGACAATCGCCTTTTTGTCTTCAAGTCTAATTGCCACTGGATTTCTCCTGTGTTTGCCGGAAAGTCCGGCGTTTCAGTATTGCCCGCCGGGGCGGGCCTGGATCACGGCGCTGGTAGGTGAACTACTCACACCGTCTGCGCAGGCAACTTTAACCTCTCGCGAGGACCTGCGGTCTTTGACAGCCTACGACGCTCAGTCGCAAGACCACCAAATCGTTTCCATCATGCACTCAGGGCATTCAGATCAATCTGAAGACCCGGGCCCATGGTGGAAGACAAAGTTACCTTCTTGAGATATACACCTTTTGCTGCAGGCGGCTTGGCCTTTTTCAGGTCAGCAAGCAGCGCCTCAACGTTTTCCTTGATCGCATTGGCATCAAAATCGACGTTGCCCACACGGGTGTGTACGATGCCGGCCTTGTCATTACGGTAACGCACCTGGCCCGCCTTGGCATTCTTGACTGCAGTTTCCACGTCAGCGGTAACAGTACCCACCTTCGGGTTCGGCATCAGACCACGCGGACCAAGAATCTGACCCAGCTGGCCAACGACACGCATGGCATCAGGGGTAGCAATCACCACGTCAAAGTCGAGATTACCGGCCTTGACCTGCTCAGCCAGATCTTCCATGCCAACGATATCTGCACCTGCTTCACGTGCCTTGTCTGCATTGGCACCCTGCGTGAAAACAGCCACACGAACGGATTTTCCGGTACCGTGAGGAAGAACGGTGGACCCACGAACGACCTGGTCGGATTTACGGGCATCAATACCCAGATTCACCGCCACATCAATGGATTCCTTGAACTTAACCAGCCCGTTCAACTCCTTGAGGAGGGCAACGGCTTCTTCAACAGTATATGCCTTGTTGGCATCCACTTTTTCAAGAATTACTTTTTTGCGCTTGGTCAGTTTAGCCATGCCTTAACCCTCCACATTCAAACCCATAGACCGGGCGGTACCCGCAATGGTACGCACGGCCGCATCCATATCAGCAGCAGTGAGATCAGGCTCCTTGACCTTGGCGATCTCCTCCAGCTGGGCACGCGTGACAGTCCCGACTTTTTGCGTATTGGGACGTCCACTACCACTCTTGATGCCAGCAGCCTTTTTCAGCAGCACTGATGCGGGCGGAGTTTTGGTGATGAATGTGAAGCTTCGGTCATTGTAAACCGTGATCACCACGGGAATCGGCAGACCCGGCTCCATGCCCTGAGTCTTGGCATTAAAGGCCTTGCAGAATTCCATGATATTCACACCATGCTGACCGAGCGCCGGGCCTACGGGGGACTCGGGTTTGCCTGGCCAGCCTTGACCTGCAGCTTGATATACGCTTGAACTTTCTTTGCCATGTTTACCTCCTGGGTATTAACGCAGCCGCAATGCTGCTCCCCTCATTTGAGACACAAAAAGCCCGTACTGCAGTTCAGCACGAGCCCTTGATACTTTTAGCGGTTATTCTTTCTCTACCTGCCCGAACTCAAGTTCAACAGGCGTTGCACGCCCAAAAATCAGGACAGCTACTTTAACACGACTTTTCTCGTAGTCAACCTCTTCGACCACACCATTAAAGTCGGCAAACGGCCCATCTGTTACGCGCACCGTCTCGCCTGGCTCGAACAGCGTCTTGGGACGTGGCTTTTCAGCACCACTTTCAACGCGCTGAAGAATTGCCTGAGCCTCTTTCTCACTGATCGGCGCAGGCTTGTCTGCCGTCCCGCCTATGAAGCCGAGTACCCGCGGCGTGGATTTGACCAAGTGCCATGTCTGGTCATTCATATCCATCTGAACCAGCACATAGCCCGGATAGAATTTGCGCTCACTTTTGCGCTTCTTACCGTCACGCATTTCGATGACTTCCTCAGTCGGCACGAGGATGTCACCGAAGTATTCTTCCATTCCATGCAGGGCTATACGCTCTTTCAGCGCGCGCATAACTTGCTTTTCATAGCCTGAATACGCCTGCACTACATACCAGCGCTTAGACACGTGGCCCCCTAGCCTATAACCGTGGCGATCACCCAGCTAATCAGGGAGTCAACCCCCCAAAGAAGCAGCGCAACCACCAACACAAACACAATGACAACCAAGGTAGTCTGAGTCCATTCCTGCCTGTTAGGCCAGACCACCTTACGAATCTCTGCCCGGGATGCCTTGAGCAGCTCCACAAACCGTGCACCGGTTTCCGTTTGAGCCGCCACAAAGGCTGCCACGGCAGCCAAGGCCAGCAGTGCCAGCACACGATAGAGTACCGACTCCCCGGAGTAATATTGATTACCCCAAACACCAACAGCCACCAGCAACAGAACGACCGCCCACTTAAGGCGGTCGTATGCTCCTGATGCCTTTTCTGTATCAGCCTTCATAGATATCCTGGCTCAGGTAGTGGCAGGCCAGGAGGGAATCGAACCCCCAACCTGCGGTTTTGGAGACCGCCGCTCTGCCAATTGAGCTACTGGCCTACCTGAAAAACGCTACTTACTCGATAATCTTGGAAACAACGCCCGCACCTACTGTACGACCGCCTTCGCGGATCGCAAAGCGCAGACCTTCTTCCATGGCGATCGGTGCAATCAGGGTGACGCCAATCTTCACGTTGTCACCCGGCATGACCATTTCCACGCCATCCTGCAGCTCAACCGCACCGGTCACGTCAGTGGTACGGAAGTAGAACTGCGGACGATAACCCTTGAAGAACGGAGTGTGACGACCACCTTCGTCCTTGCTCAGTACGTAGACCTCTGCCTCGAACTTGGTGTGCGGAGTGATGGTACCCGGCTTCGCCAGAACCTGACCACGCTCAACTTCGTCACGCTTGGTACCACGCAGCAGAACACCGATGTTCTCGCCCGCACGACCTTCGTCGAGCAGCTTGCGGAACATTTCCACACCGGTAACGGTGGTCTTGGTGGTCGGACGCAGACCGACAATTTCCACTTCCTCGCCCACCTTGATGATGCCACGCTCTACACGGCCAGTCACCACAGTACCACGACCGGAGATGGAGAACACGTCCTCGATCGGCATCAGGAACGGCTGGTCGATGGCACGCTCCGGCTCGGGGATGTACTCGTCCATGGTCTCAACCAGCTTCTTCACGGCGCTGGTACCCAGACCATTGTCATCCTTGCCTTCCAGGGCCATCAGTGCAGAGCCGATGATGACAGGCGTGTCGTCACCCGGGAACTCGTACTGGTTCAGCAGGTCACGAACTTCCATTTCAACCAGCTCGAGCAGCTCTTCGTCATCCACCATGTCTGCCTTGTTCAGGAAGACCACGATGTACGGTACGCCAACCTGACGCGCCAGCAGGATGTGCTCACGAGTCTGAGGCATGGGGCCGTCAGCAGCGGAGCAGACCAGGATTGCACCGTCCATCTGCGCCGCACCAGTGATCATGTTCTTCACGTAGTCAGCGTGTCCCGGACAGTCCACGTGTGCATAGTGACGCTTGGGAGACTCATACTCTACGTGCGCAGTCGCGATAGTGATACCACGCTGACGCTCTTCCGGCGCTGCGTCGATCTGGTCAAACGCCTTCATTTCGCCGCCCCAGGTTTCCGCACATACGCGCGTCAGTGCAGCGGTCAGCGTTGTTTTGCCGTGGTCAACGTGACCAATAGTACCGACGTTGACGTGCGGTTTGGTACGTTCAAATTTTTCTTTTGCCATTGCTACACTCTCCCAGGATACGGACTTTGGCGACGACCTGCTCAGAATACACTATAAAAATGGAGCTCATAACCGGACTCGAACCGGTGACCTCTTCCTTACCAAGGAAGTGCTCTACCACCTGAGCTATATGAGCTCTTCACCTGGAGCGGGCAGCGGGAATCGAACCCGCGTCATCAGCTTGGAAGGCTGAGGTAATAGCCACTATACGATGCCCGCATATCCCACTTAAAAAGTGGTGGAGGGGGTAGGATTCGAACCTACGAAGGCTGAGCCGTCAGATTTACAGTCTGATCCCTTTGGCCACTCGGGAACCCCTCCACATGCGTCACACCCTAAGGCATAACGCCCGAAACTGAATGGAGCTGGCGGACGGAATCGAACCCCCGACCTGCTGATTACAAGTCAGCTGCTCTACCAACTGAGCTACGCCAGCTCACAAGGTCTCTCATTTCGAGAGGCCGCTATACTAAGGAACTTTTTTTTGCGATGCAAGCCCTTCGCATAAAATTTCTCGCCGTTCGACTCGCGACCAGACCTTGTTGCCCAGAAACAACGGATCGAGCCTTGCACGCAAGCCGATGCTGGATGGCTCCAGTGGCGCAACCCAGTATTCCTTGCGCGTCCGCCGCACCTCTTTCAGCTCCGCATTCAGGCCTTGCTTGCGACGTTCTTCAAGCATCGCCCGTGCACTGTCAATATTCCTGAAAAGACCCAGCGAAATACCATTTCGCAAGGGACCCTGACTGATTCGGTAGCTGTCTATCTTCCTGACACGCAGCTCCGCCAGCTTTCTGTTTGCCTGAGCGCGTGATGGCAAGGGGGGATATACACCCAATAGTCGGGCGCAATTTCCCTTTCCTTCACAATCTTTCTCGCCTCTATGCGGTTTTTGACGAGATAGGATAACAGCTCATCTGCAGCGTCCTCATCATACAAGGGGCCGAACAGCATACATAACTGCTCGCGGGATTTTTTGGAGGTGCGATGGCTCGAATCGGCAACGAGGACTGACTTATAGGGGTCTGTTGCCCTCAGCTCCTTCAACAGGATCAAAGGTTGCGCCTTTTCATTCACAACCGCTTGCTGCGGTACAGGCGCACTCCCTGCCCAACCCTTGTACTGAACCAAAAATACCAATCCGTTCAAAAGCAGCAGCGAAAGGAATATCCATCTCATTGGGAAAACTCCAAGCATCTCGCATGATAAACACCTTCCAGCACCAAGTCGTCCTGCAAGGTCAGGGTGACGGGCAGGGACAAGACGTCGGCCAAACCGGCGGCATCTCCCCCGGTCAGGATCAGTCGGTCGACCCCGGTCTCTTTAACACTACGCAAACCCACTTCTATGATACCTGTCAACGCAGCCCAAAGACCTCCTCTGACACACTCGGAAGTGCTTTTGCCAAGAAATACGGCGGGTATTTCCGTATCCGGACTGACACGTGCCATCCCCTCATCCACAGCTCTGGCCATCAACTGCAACCCCGGGGCAATCATTCCACCCAGGTGTACCCCCTCACGATTCACCACATCAAATGTCAATGCCGTTCCGGCATCAACAATCGCAAGCGTTTCCCGAGGAAATCTGCGCACAGCAGCAAGCATGGCGAGCCAACGATCCACCCCCAGATGACGCGGTTCACGGTAGGCGATCACCAGCCCCGGCACCTCGGCCTTCGATTGGACCACCCACAAATCGCTTGAATGAAATAGCGTTTGCCATTTCGAGATCTCGCCCGGATCGCGGACACTGGATAAGGCAATGCTTCCGGGGCTCAAGTCCTTCGCTGCCAGCAGTCCGGCAACATGCTCGGGTGTTTCAGCCGTCCCCTCGGTAACCACCAGATCATCCGCACGAAACCGCCACTTTACACGGCTGTTTCCCTGATCGACCTCCAGCCAGTTCATTACGCCGACCTCAACGACAACTCACCGGCCGAGACCAGCTCCACGCCATCGGCTGTCTTCAAACGTAATCGCCCCAGATCATCCACCCCATCATAACAGCCAGCAGAGGTGATACGCCCGCCATGACCTTTCATGACCACCTGACGTCCAATCATGGAATCATATTTATTCCAAAGCCCCTTGTACGCCTGAAAGCCCTCGGAAGGATAGCGCTCAACAAGCCTTCTGAGCCCGGGCAACAGTTGCAGCAAGACTTCTTTTCGCCTTACGGGTGTCTCGGACTGAACGGAAAGACAGGTCGCAGGCTGATCCAGGTTTTCCAGAAGAGGATCTTCATGGATATTAATTCCCAAACCCGCAATAACTCTGACGACTCCTCCCTGTTCGGCCTCAACCTCAACCAGGATGCCAGCGAGCTTCTTCCCCCTGCGTGAATATCATTTGGCCATTTGAGCGACAGAGGTGCACTTGCAAAAGTCTGCAATACATCTGTAACTACTGCGCCAATCGCGAGACTCAGGCCGGACAATGCTTCATAGCCTACAGAGAAAGATGTTCCCAACGAGAGGTACAGGCTCTTGCACAAGGGACTGGACCAGGGTCGCCCCATTCTGCCACGCCCTTTCAACTGCTGTTCGGCGCTGACCAGGCTAATCGAGGACACGGCGCAGCCCATCAGACGCCGCACTTCATCGTTCGTCGAGCCGCAACGAAAGCAGTAACGTATATCTGAATGGTTGAAACCCGCCCTGCACGCAATATCCCTGAAATCCTGCTCACAGATCAGGTCCGTATCAGGCGAGAGTCTGTATCCGCGCCCACGGATGTGCTCCAGAGGGTATCCCTCTGCGTGAAGCGCCCGGATATGTTTCCAGACTGCAGTCCTGGATACCCCTAATCGCTCGGCCACAGCCTGGCCGGACACCCAGTCGGTGCCGGCCACTTGCTCAAGGATAAGATCACGCAGATTAGATCCAGCCATGACCAGACAGTCTAGCTGGTTTGGGAAACCTAGTCGATGGGTGTGGCAGTCAGGTTGCTGGTAATGTTGAAGTTCTGCAAACGCATGCCATAGATAATTTTCTCAGGCGCACTGACGTCCGGATGCTTCAACTGAACGCTACCGATTGAAAGCTCCTTGAAGGATGTCTGCGCCCTGACTGCAAATCCGAGCGCAGTCCTGACAGTCCCCGGAGCCCCACCACCGACGCCATTGCGTTTCGTGACGACGCGTGTTTCATATACGTCCACGTTGATATCATTACGGAATCCGTAGGTATTACTTCCATCAACACCATCATTCGTGGAAATGTCATCAATGATGAGCTGGGTGCCCGTGCCATTGAGTGATTTGCTGCCACTTTTTCTGCGATTGGTCTCCCAGATCAGCTGAGTTCGCTTGTCGCTGTTCACTGCCGGAGAAAAGATCTGCTTCAGTGCGATGGTGACGCCTTCCTGACCCCGATCCTCCCAGCGCCCTCCCGACGCAGCACACGATGAAGCAGACGTCCCCGATCCGCCTACACATACCTGGCCGGCACCGCCTGCACGTACAGACATGGTTGATCCCTTTTCATAACGCTTGAGGACAATCCGTCCGATACTGTCTGACTGACGGGAGCCGATTCGAAGGTCACTGATATCGAGCGTACTCCATGCCTCACCCTTGACAATCATTAGCCCCTGAGCGTCGACATCAATGGTCATGTCACGCAGATGCTGATCATAATCAACACCTGTCAGCCAGACCCCCTGACTGTTTTCATCGACCATGATGGCCGCATTACCTTCCGTGACATGCAGGTCGGCGTTGACCGTGATACCTTCACCCTGCGCCCCTCCCGGGCCCAACGTATAATGACCGTTCAACGTAAAGTCATATGCCGGGAACACTTCGAGTGCCAGCAAGAGCTCCGTGCCGCCCTGGAGCGGCGCATCATCACGCCCCACTCTCAGCCCGTCAATCTTGTATCCACCTTTCACATTTTCAAAGCCGATACGCAGGCCATCAAAATATTCCTGACCATTTACATTTCCGGCACGCGTCACATCAAATGTAATATCGCCTCGCCCCCATGCCTGGATCCCGCTGAAGATCACGGCGTTGCCATCGTCAATGTAGCGCGCAGTCGCTTCCGGGAGACTCCACTCTGCATCTATCCTTATCCCCTGGTATCCGGTATTCCGGTCTCCCTGGCCCTGAACGTAGAACCGGTTGGTATAATTGCGGCCATTCCAGGTGCCGTCCCGGAAATCGAAGGCAAACTGTAACACACCGAAAGAGCGACTCATGTCACCAGCCCGAAGATGTGCGATATCCAGATTGCCCTTGAAGCGGTCAAACTGGATAGCGAGACCAAGATCGCCTTCGGGATCGGACGCCACGTCCAAAGTGAGATTGTTCAGGAAAAACTGCCCCGTGATTCCCTCAAGTGCCAGTGCATTACCGTTATCCAGATAGCGAAAGTTTGCGCCATAGATGACGGTATTGTTGTCGACTGTGAATCCGGCACCCGAGCGCCCACCGGCATGAATCCGGAAGATGGTGCTGACATCATAATCCAGATGCAGCCCTCCGTAGCTTGGCAGACTGGCACCACCGCCATTGCCGATCCCGCCAAAAACGGCAGGGTTATTGCTGTAACGCACCGCCCCCACATCCCAGCTTGCCCGCAGGCGCGGGAAGCTCATGTAGATGAAAGGCTGCCCTGAGGTATCCTTGGGATCCGTAGCAAATACCAAGAGGTTATCGTGTGCTGATATCCAGCCACTGATATCGTCGAGGATAAACTCGTTACCCTGATCCCTGAATGTGAACCGGCTGTTGCTGAGCACCATGTCCAGACTGTATTTCAGTCCTGCACCGTGGTAACCCTGAACATGCAATCTCCCCGCGGCGTTAATGTCGGAAATGAATGTACCCAGACTACGATCCCAATGATCCGAGAGAGAAACGTCACTGACGACCAGCCTGTTGTCACGCCAGTTGAATGGAATATAGAGACCTCCGGCATCCGTCACGCCAATCTGGTAATCCTGGGCCGCACCACGAGACGGGTCCCCGGTCGCTTCGATCCTTACGCCCCTGAAGCTCAGGCCGGCTCCATCATCCCAATAGTTCACCGAATCGATGGACAGGTTGGCCGATACCTCAAGAGACAGTCCCGCCTGCCCGCTCACTTCTCCGAGTGCGGACTCATCAAGCGATTGCAGGGCAGCGCCCGCTGAAACGGGACCAAGCAGGGCAAGCACAAACAGGTTCCTACGCATCTCTGTCACCTCCTCACGGGTTTCCGGTCGGGAAAACCAGAAGGTTCCCTTCCATGGTCACGTCGCCCTGCATGTGCACTGAATAGATATTGGTTTGCTGAAAACCGGGGTCGGTTGGCCGGGCTGTGCTGCTCGTGGCATAGGTGTAGCGCACGTCATCAAAACGCACTTTATCGGGCAAGCCGATTTCCAGTACGTCCTTGTCAAATTTTGCTCCATCTCCACCAAAACCGCTGTTGATATGTCTGACTCTCAGGGTGAGTCCCTGGAAGCTGAAACGACCGCGGATATCGTCCATCACAAACCAGCCACCATTTTCTCGTGTCTGATAGGCTATCCGGGCACCGCACTTCTTGCTGCTATCCGCACAGTTTCCGAAATAGGCGTTTTGTAACGGTCCGCCATTCTCATTGATGGTGATGTCGCCGGAAAGATAGATCCCGCCCTGACCGGAAACATCATCCAGCTCGGATTCTTCAACGGCCCTGAGCTCCGCAAATGACGACGAGGCCAGGAAAACCAGAATCAAACCCACTTTCAATGTGCTCATCGCCCACTCACCTCGCAAGATCATGGCTGCTGATCTTCATGTACTGTATCAGCAGGTTTTCGACTCGCGCTGACCCGAAATCATTGACTCCGCCGCTGTCGTGAACCTCAAGCTTCCCTATGAAAAGGTTGCCGCGGTTTGCGGGATCCTGATAGTAGTCGTTAAACCAGTCCCAAAGCGCCTTGTTGGAGGCTGCACTGCGGGTGCCGCCACCACTCCAACCCAACGCAGAGGGCAACGACGTGGGGGAAACACCAAACTTGTCCTGTGCCGCATCTGCAATGGATTTGATTTCATAGACAAAATTTCCCGAGCCATTCACGTTCATGGCCATGGGCTGCCTTGCGTTACCCAGCGGCAATTCCAGTATGAAATTCTTGAACAGAATTTCCCTGCCGCAGGTTGCACCACCATCCTCACATGTGGAGATGGTCAACTCGGGCGTATAGAAATTGAGCCGAAACTCTCCCACCATCTTGTTATCCTCACCCCACACTCTGAGGTGAGAACCATCCACAACTGCAGCCTTCGCATGAATATTCAGTTTCGAGGGCGATTTGGATCCCACTGAAATATCCAGCTTCAACCCGATATCCGGACGCTCTCCGTTTGCATAACCCGCACCCGCGATCCGGCTGTCACACAGCCCACCCCCGGCTGCGCCGGTCAGGCAGTCATAGCCGGCAGAAGCTACGTTGTACTCACGCAGAATAGTATTTCCGTTGGCATCCTTTTTTGGCGTGCCGTCCGGGTTACGGACAGGATCCATCTGCCCATCCAGGTCAAGATCCTTGTTCTGAACACCATCCGGGGAGTGCTGAACAGGCGCCCGGATTTCCAGTACCGCCTTGTTGGTGATCCCGATAGTGTTTCCATCCACCACATCGATGTTGAATGGATTGCCCAGACGACCAAGATTGACCGGATTGAGTGTTTCGCCATAGTTTGAACCTGCCCTGGCGATATAGAGCTGGTCGACCGCCACCACAACGTCCTCACCAAACGAACTTTTCAGCCCCTCAATCCTGTAGATCTTCCCATTTGCCGCATCATCCCTATGTTCAAACTTGAAGTTTTCAAGCACAAGGCCAAGGCCCTGCCCCTCTACACTGGCGAGCCCCTGATCATCCAGAGACTGCAATTCGGCCAAAGCGCTGGCGGACAGCCCCAGAATACCAAGCATCAACACATTGAGCGCACGGAATTTTTTCATCAGAACAACCCCCTGCCGCGGTCAATGTACTCGGTTCTCACCCGAGGCGTACCTTTCAGAGCCTGGTTCAGATCAACCTCAATTACACTATTCGGAATGTTGAAGAACGCGCCGCTGGTTGCCTTGATGAAGTCTGCATCGTTTGGATTTTCCTTGCGCACGTCGTTTAGCCATTGAAGGTCCTTGGTCTGAAAGGACAGGAACATTCCGGAGGAAGGTCCGGTGAGGTACTTTTTGCCGTTACGCTTTTCAACCTGACCGATAGGCAGGGATTTGTACATGCCCAGGTCAAAACAGACACTGACACCCAGCATCTGACAGTTATTCGGCTTGATTTCAACGGTGTCCTTTTCCCAGGCCCATCCACACCACGCCAGAATGACGGTCCCACTGCACCCATGTACGACCATATCATTAGAAAGCACGCCCAACTGCTCTGCAGCCTGATAAAGGATATAGCGAGTCGTTGCGTCTACGTCATACAAGTAGAAGACATCCCCATTGGGAATGCCGATGTACTGAGCCCGAATATTGTCCGGGTTACCCTGCTGGTCGACCAGCTTTGCGTTGGTGTAGAGGGGACTATTTGCTGTCAACAAAGGTGCCAGCGCAACGACAATTCTGTCCAGCAAGTTATTCGAGCTGGAACTGGCGGCCTTCATCCCTGATCCGTTATCACGAATGTCGACGTTCACGTTGCCGGTAAGGTACTGCACATCCCCCGAAAGATATCCCTCTGACTGACCGAAGCCGATACGAAACCCGGTCAGCTCGTTGGTCCCCTCGTCCATCGCGAACTCAATGAACGGATCGGTGATTTTGAAAGGGACAATCTCTCCATCACGATAGCTCGAACCGTCCGGCTTGAGCGGGCGAGGCATGCTTGGATTGTTCCGGAAGTAGTCTTCGTTATAGATGAAACCGAGTGCAAAATCGTTAATCAGGACGTCAGCGCTGTCCGCCGGCGCATTGGGATCATCCGTACGCTGATAGCGCCCCAGTTCAAGCACATCAGCATTCAACTGGGTTTCAATATCAAGACCAAAGTTAACCCGGGTATACGATGTATTATCGCCGGCGATCGGATTGAAATGCTTGTCGATGGAGATGTAAGCCTGGGCGACCACATCGGACATGGCGTCCTCATCAATGGGCTTGAGCTTACCCCATGACAAGGTACTCGCCGCCAACAGCGCGATCCCGAGAATCGTCAACGGTCGAATCAATTTGCCTGCCACGTACACCCCTCCTGACTGAGCGCTTACTGCACCCATCCTGATTTGTCATTTTTGCCTTGCCTCTGAACGGATTCGTAGTTTTTTGTTATGACTACTTTATAACCCATTTCAAAACGTGAAACAGCTGTACCAGTTCACATTCGCAGAGATTTGACAATCGTTATCAGAATTTGAGGGATCGCTCACAGGCAGCCCGAGCACTTCATCGGGCTTTGATCTGGGGGGCAGGTCAGCTCTGGCCTGGCAGCGAGGCTACTACCCGCCAATCCCCAAACGCAAGAAGGCCCCGGTATTGCTACCGGGGCCTGGGATAAGATGCCTGACGATGACCTACTCTCGCATGGGCAATGCCACACTACCATCGGCGCTGGACTGTTTCACTTCTGAGTTCGGTATGGGGTCAGGTGGTTCCAGTCCGCTATGATCATCAGGCAAAAACCTGTTGCTCTCACAAACTGCTGAACGAAAGCTGCGCTACACTCGCAATCCAAAAAACCGCTTCGGTGTTATATGGTCAAGCCTCACGGGCAATTAGTACTGGTTAGCTCAACGCCTCACAGCGCTTACACACCCAGCCTATCAACCTTGTGGTCTTCAAGGGCCCTTCAGGAGGATCAAGTCCTCAGGGAGACCTCATCTTGAAGGGGGCTTCCCGCTTAGATGCTTTCAGCGGTTATCCCGTCCGAACATAGCTACCCGGCAGTGCCACTGGCGTGACAACCGGAACACCAGAGGTTCGTCCACTCCGGTCCTCTCGTACTAGGAGCAGCTCTTCTCAAGTCTCCAACGTCCACGGCAGATAGGGACCGAACTGTCTCACGACGTTCTAAACCCAGCTCGCGTACCACTTTAAATGGCGAACAGCCATACCCTTGGGACCGGCTTCAGCCCCAGGATGTGATGAGCCGACATCGAGGTGCCAAACACCGCCGTCGATGTGAACTCTTGGGCGGTATCAGCCTGTTATCCCCGGAGTACCTTTTATCCGTTGAGCGATGGCCCTTCCATACAGAACCACCGGATCACTAAGACCTGCTTTCGCACCTGCTCGACTTGTCTGTCTCGCAGTCAAGCGCGCTTGTGCCTTTACACTAACCGTACGATGTCCGACCGTACTTAGCGCACCTTCGTGCTCCTCCGTTACTCTTTTGGAGGAGACCGCCCCAGTCAAACTACCCACCACACAGTGTCCTCGTCCTGGATAACAGGACAGAGTTAGAACCTCAACATGACCAGGGTGGTATTTCAAGGTCGGCTCCACCGGAACTGGCGTCCCGGCTTCAAAGCCTCCCACCTATCCTACACAAGTCATGTCAAAGTCCACTGTGAAGCTGTAGTAAAGGTTCACGGGGTCTTTCCGTCTAGCCGCGGATACACTGCATCTTCACAGCGATTTCAATTTCACTGAGTCTCGGGTGGAGACAGCGCCCCCATCGTTACGCCATTCGTGCAGGTCGGAACTTACCCGACAAGGAATTTCGCTACCTTAGGACCGTTATAGTTACGGCCGCCGTTTACCGGGGCTTCGATCAAGAGCTTCGCCCGAGGGCTAACCCCATCAATTAACCTTCCGGCACCGGGCAGGCGTCACACCCTATACGTCCACTTTCGTGTTTGCAGAGTGCTGTGTTTTTAATAAACAGTCGCAGGGGCCTGGTATCTTCGACCGGCTTCCGCTCCACCCGCAGGGGCTTCACGTACACACCGGCGTGCCTTCTCCCGAAGTTACGGCACCATTTTGCCTAGTTCCTTCACCCGAGTTCTCTCAAGCGCCTTGGTATTCTCTACCCGACCACCTGTGTCGGTTTAGGGTACGGTCACACATAACCTGAAGCTTAGAGGCTTTTCCTGGAAGCTTGGCATCAACTGCTTCGTACTCCGAAGAGTACTTCGACATCACGCCTCAGGATTGTGGACCCGGATTTGCCTAAGTCCACTCCCTACACGCTTATACCGGGACAACCAACGCCCGGCCAGCCTAGCCTTCTCCGTCCCCCCATCGCAGTTATGCGTGGTATCGGAATTTTAACCGATTTCCCATCGACTACACCTTTCGGTCTCGCCTTAGGGGCCGACTCACCCTGCGCCGATTAACGTTGCGCAGGAACCCTTGGTCTTCCGGCGAGGAGGTTTTTCACCCCCTTTATCGTTACTCATGTCAGCATTCGCACTTCTGATACCTCCAGCATGCCTTCCGACACACCTTCAACGGCTTACAGAACGCTCCCCTACCCCGCATACTTGCGTATGCAGCCGCAGCTTCGGTGTCCAGTTTGAGCCCCGTTACATCTTCCGCGCAGGCCGACTCGACTAGTGAGCTAT
>NZ_CP154858.1:865000-2895000 GCF_041153465.1 Thermohahella caldifontis | reverse complement strand
GTCACCCCGGCGGGTGCCGCCGACACAGTCAGTGCTCCCGGTTCCACCCTGCACTATCAGACGCCCGCAGTTCCGCCCGCAGCGGACGCTGTTCAGACCGGGGGAGGCGATGCCGTTGCCGTGGCATCCTCTGATGAGGGCGACGCTGCCCAAACGGTTTCTGCAACCTTCAGTGCGACAGAGGAAACGGTAGCCCCGGACGCTCATCCCGCGCCGGCTGCACTGACCTTTCGCACGGAAACCGTCGGCAAGGGAGACAGCCTGTCCGTCATTTTCCAGCGGGCAGGCGCTTCTGCCGCAGAGCTGCTGACCATCGACAAGGCGATGAAGGACCGCGGCTGGGCAAAATTGTATCCGGGCGAAAAGGTGGTCTTTGGCTTTGACAGCGACGGCAAGCTCAAGGCCCTGACGCTGCACCGCTCTCCACTCGAACAGTTTGAAGTCTCGTGGAATGGCTCCGGATTTGAAGGCAAGCAGGTTATCAGGCAGCCGGACATTCAGCTGGCCTATGCCGAGGGGGAAATCCGCGATTCGTTGTTCGTGGATGCGTCACGTGCGGGCTTGCCGGACAAGCTGATCATGGAGCTGGCCAACATTTTTGGCTGGGACATTGACTTCATTCAGGATATTCGTGAAGGCGACCGGTTTCGCGTCGTCTATGAGGAAAAGTATCTGGGTGAGAAGAAAATCGGACTCGGCGGCATCGTGGCAGCCGAGTTCGTCAATCAAGGGAAAAGCTACAAGGCCATTCGCTATACGGACAGCAATGGACGTACCGCTTATTACACCCCGGATGGCCGCAGCATGCGCAAGGCCTTCCTGAGGATGCCGGTGGATTTTGCCCGGATCTCCAGCGGATTCAATCTGCGCCGCAAGCATCCCGTACTCAACCGTATCCGGGCCCACAAGGGCACCGACTATGCCGCAGCCCGTGGCACTCCCATCAAGGCCAGCGGGGATGGCAAGGTCATTTTCGCCGGACGCAAAGGGGGATACGGCAACACCGTTATCATCCGGCACGGCCAGGCCATCACAACCCTTTACGCCCACATGCAGAAATTTGCGCGCGGCATACGTTCCGGCAAGACGGTACGCCAGGGACAGGTCATCGGCTATATCGGCAGCACAGGCCTGGCCACGGGTCCCCACCTTCACTATGAGTTCCGTGTGAATGGTGTGCACAAGAATCCCATGACTGTTGCGCTGCCTGAAGCCGCACCGGTACCCAAGTCGGAGCGCAAGCGCTTCGAACAGGTCGCCAGCCTGGCCCTGCAGCAGTTGGACAGCCTCGGCGGCAGCATGCAGATCGCCCGGGCCACCACCACGGACTCCGAAACGGCCACGCACTGACAATGGCCTCTGTCCTTGGGCTGATGACGGGCACCAGCCTGGACGGCCTAGATCTGGCGTGGGTGGAATCAGACCCGTTTTCCCTTGTGGACGGTACGCTGATACCTTTTCCCGACGACCTGAGACACAGGCTGTCACGACTTGCCAACGCGCCTTCCATAGACCTTCGGTCACTGGGCCAGACTGAAACAGCCTATTCCGAGTGGCTGGCTGTGGCGGTCCGCGAAACCGCCAGGGCCCGGGGCTGGGATCTCGGCAAGCTCGATGCGGTCGCGTGCCACGGCCAGACATTGGCGCACCAGCCTGAAGGTGCAGAACCTTTTACCTTTCAGCTGCTGAACCCCGGGTTGCTCGCCGAGCGACTGAATTGCGCCGTGGTTGCTGACTTCCGGCGCCGGGATGTGGCCGCCGGCGGACAAGGTGCGCCGCTGGTTCCCCCTTTTCATGCGGCCATGTTCGGGCATCTGGCCGACCGGGTTGCGGTCGTCAATATCGGGGGCATTGCCAATATCACCCTGTGTGGCCGTGAGCGTGATACAGTCACGGGCTTCGATACCGGCCCCGGTAATGGTCTGCTGGACGCCTGGTGCGCTGACCGGCTCGGCTGCAGCTACGATCGTGACGGTGCGCTGTCCGCAAGGGGCCGGGTACTGGAAGACGTTCTGGAGCAGTGGCTGGCCGATCCGTACTTTGCGTTACCGCCCCCGAAAAGCACCGGACGCGAGATGTTCAGTCTGGAATGGCTGCAGACACGGCTTCCTGCCTGTGAAGCGGAGCCGCAAGATGTGCTGAGAACACTGGTGGAGCTGACAGCACGAACCATTGCCGGCTACCTCTCGGAGTGCGAACAGGTGGTGGTGTGTGGCGGCGGCGTGCACAACCAGACTCTGATGGGCAGGCTCAAGGCCCTCAGTCCGGCACCCGTGGGCATGTCGGATGACTTCGGCATTCCGGCTGATTTGCTGGAGGCCACCGCCTTTGCGTGGCTGGGCATTCAGGCACTGGCCGGCGTGCCAACGGCCCGTGCATCTGTGACGGGTGCGAGCCGGGATACGGTTTCGGCCGGGGTCTGGGGGCTGGAATACGTACTGGGGAAGGCTTCAGATCGAGAATGAGCTGCCGCATCCGCAGGTGGTCTGGGCATTGGGATTTCTGACCACGAAGCGCGCACCTTCAAGGCCTTCGACATAGTCGACCGTGGCGCCAGCCAGATACTGATAACTCAACGGATCCACAACCAGGCGCACGCCACCCTTCTCGACTACGGTGTCATCCTCGTTGACCTGATCATCAAAGGTGAAGCCGTACTGAAAGCCGGAGCAGCCTCCGCCAGTCACAAAGACCCGAAGCACCAGATTATCGTCCCCCTCTTCACGAATCAGATCACGAACCTTTTCTGCCGCAAGGTCCGTAAACAGCAATGGAGTGGGTTCAAATACTTCTGCAACGGTCATGGTGCCTCCCGGGTTATGCCAGCATTATCACCAATTCCCAGTAAGAAGGTCAACCTTTCAGGCTGCAGGGCCACTCAACTCATTATCCTGCCCGCCATCCGAAACATCATCTTCCTCCCGGTCTCCGGCCAGCCCCACACCAACAGCCTGTTCGGACTGGTGCACCAGGGCACCGTTGACCTCAGCCCCCATGGCCATTTCAATCAGGTTGTAGTATACGTTCCCCGTCACCGATGCCTTCTCTGCCAGCTCAACGTGTCGCGATGCATAGACGTCCCCCTGAATCCGACCGTTGATAATCAGCGTGGGAACGATGACGTCGCCAATCACCTGCCCCGCTTCGCTGATCCGGAGAACGGCATTCTCGTCGTCCGCACGAACGGTTCCCTTGATGACGCCATCCAGATGAATGCCTCCGGAGAAACGGATATCGCCCTCAATCCGTGTCGTATTGGCGATCAGGGTATCAAATTGCAAGGTGGAAGTTTTCTTTGATTTGCGTTTGCCAAACATGACTCAGTGCTCCTTTGGCCAGTCATAGGCTTTTTCAATTTTGGTGGCTCTCTTTCCCCGTCCCTGGGCAACAATCTGTATTTGCCCCGGTTCGAATGCTTCCGGCAGGGTCAGCTCGCCTGTAAACTCTTGAAAATAGCGGAATCTGAACGGCATGCCCAGCTTTTCCGCACCGGCAAGGTCTCGCAGGGACAGAATACGTGTCTCGCCATTCTGTTCCCCGACCACACTCAGCGTGACCTGCCCGGAAATGCGTTTCCCATTGTTTCCGAGCTGGGTAAGCACGAATTTGTAGCGCCAGTGGCGTGGGCTTTCCCCCTTCCGGAGCTCAAATTTCTGAATGGCGAGCCCGGTCTTGCCATCCGAGGGTGCCATGATCCCCTTGTAGAAGGCAATGTCCTGCTGCATCTGGCGCCGCTCACTCTCAAGCGCTTCCAGGCTCTGGCGCAATTCGTCCAACGCCACCTGATCCACTTCGTGGAGACGCTCAAGCCGGGCCACCTCGGTCATCAGTGTCGCCCGTTCGGACTGGAGTGCCCCGAGCTGCTCGCGCATTTCCGCGGCCTCTTGCCGGACCTGTTCAAGCTGACCGGCACCCACCCGCCAGCCGGCTGCCGCAGAGGCCACCAGCGTAATGAGAATGGCCAGCCAGGCGTACAGGTGAGACCGAAGCTGCCTGCCCGGCTCTTCCTCGACAATCTTCAGCCGGCTCACGGCAGGACCGGTACGCTGACCAGACCCGCGGTTTCCGGCAGGTCAAACATGAGGTTCATGTTCTGCACGGCCTGACCCGCTGCGCCCTTGACGAGATTGTCGATGACGGACACCACAATCAACTGATCACTGCCGGGTTGCTGATGCAGGGCGACGCGGCAAAGATTCGTCCCCCGCACGCTTCGGGTTTCCGGCAGACTGCCCGGCGGCATGACGTCCACGAACGGTTCGCTGGCAAAACGCTTTTCATAAAGGGCCTGCATGTCTTTGAGGCTGCCCCGGAAGGGGGCATAGAGCGTCGCCTCGATGCCGCGGATCATGGGGACGAGGTGCGGAACAAAGGTCAGCCCCACCGGACGATCCGTCATCTTGCCCAGTCCCTGGCGGATTTCGGGCAGGTGACGATGACCGCTGGCCCCGTATGCCTTGAAGCTTTCACTCACTTCGGCAAGAAGATTGGCAACCTTGCCCTGGCGGCCTGCACCACTGACACCGGACTTGGCGTCAGCGATGAGATGCGCGGGGTCAACGAGGCCGGATTCCAGCGCCGGCAAAAAACCCAACTGGACAGCCGTGGGGTAGCAGCCCGGATTGGCTACCAGGCGCGCGCCACGCAACTGATCACGATACATTTCGGGCAGTCCGTAAACCGCCTCCCCGATCAGTTCCGGTGCAGCATGGGACTGACCATACCAGCGTTCCCATTCTGCCACGTCCCTGATCCGGAAATCGGCAGAAAGGTCGATGACCCGGACACCGGCTGCCAGCAAGGCACCGGCTTCCTTCATGGCCACGCCGTTGGGTGTGGCGAAGAAGACCACGTTCTGCTCCGTCAGCTCGGATTCGTCCGGGGTGGTGAAACGCAGGTCCGTATGCCCGCGGAGGTTGGGAAACATGTCCGCGACGGCCTGTCCTGCTTCGGTACGCGAGGTGACGGCTGTCAGTTCCACGTCGGGATGGGCAAGCAGCAGCCTGATCAGTTCAACGCCCGTGTAGCCGGTTCCGCCGACAATGGCAGCCTTAATCCGTTGTGTCATGTGTTTTGGCCTTTTCGCTGTTTTCCGGTTTTTTCAGAAGGTTTTGCGCCAGCCCATGGTAGATGGGAGGCTGGCAGATGACTCGGGACACACCGTTGGAGAGGACGGCAGCAATCATGAGTGGCAGCAGCATGCTCTGTTCGCCGGTGAGCTCCATGACAATGACGAAGGATGTGATGGGACGCTGCACAACTCCACTGAGGAAGGCCGTCATGCCCAGAATGGCCAGTGCCTGGACCGGTGCCTGGGTAAAGAATCCGGCGAGCCAGCCGCCCAGGCCGGCTCCGGTCGAAAGACTGGGCGAGAATATGCCTCCGGGGATGCCGCTCAGATAGGACAGCAGCGTGGCGATGAACTTGAGCAGGGGGAAGGCGGCACTGCCTTCCTCGGCATTGATGGCCAGGTAACGGCTGGCCTGTTCGTAACCCGAACCGAAGGTCAGACCACCGGAGAATACGCCGATTGCCGCGACGAGCAGCCCCATGAGCAGTGCCCAGCGATAGGGCATGGTTTCGACAATGGGTGCGACTCGCCGGTTGCCCTCCTGCAGAAGCAGGGAAAACAGGCCGCCCGCGGCACCGCCTACCAGTGCAACCACCAGTACGGCGGGCCAGTCCTGAACCAGATGCAGGGTTTCGCTGGTCACCCCGAAGTAGGTGTAGTTGCCGTAGATGGAAACGACCACAATACCCGAGATGATGATGGCCAGAATGAGTGTTCCGCTGGTTCTGGCTTCATAGGCCTGGGCCAGTTCCTCGATGGCGAACACGATCCCGGCAAGCGGTGCGTTGAATGCCGCGGCGACACCGGCAGCTCCGCCGGCCTGTATGAATGCGGTGCGCATGTAGGCGAACTTGGCTCCGGCGCGTTTGCCAATCTGATACATCATGGCGGCACCGATGTGAACACTGGGCCCTTCACGCCCCACACTGGCGCCCGCCAGCAGCGCCAGACTGGTGAGGATCATCTTCACAATGCCGGTCGGGAACGCGAGCAGTTTGTCCCGCAGGGCCGGATGCTGCGAGTTCAGCGCCACGATGACCTGCGGGATCCCGCTCCCGGAGGCCTGAGGCCCGGTCTTGCGCATCAGCCAGGTGATGGCCACAAACATGACAGGGGTCAGAATCAGCGGCGCCCAGGTCACCCGGTGATAGATCTGGTCAAAGTAGTGCGCCGCTTCCTCGGCCAGAAAGACAAACAGCGAGATGATCAGCCCCACCATCAGCGCTCCGCCCCAGAAGATGACCCGCAGTTTCCAGTCGTCCTTGTGACCGAGACGCGTCTTCAACCGGCGCTGATACTGATGGAAATCAAATGAGGGCATGAAAAAGGGCGTCCTCCGCTCCGGGGTTCTGGTGAGTGGCTGCCGGGATGATTATACTGGAGCCCCTTCGGTTAGCAAAAATAAAGGATGCGGATTGAATGCTGTGGCTCAAGGCGTTTCATATCATGGCGGTGGTCAGCTGGTTTGCCGGTCTGTTCTATCTGCCGCGCCTGTTCGTGTACCACGCGATGACGGAGGATCAGCCGGGTCGTGAGCGCTTCAAGATCATGGAGCGCAAGCTGTACCGCGGCATCATGACCCCGGCCATGGTGGCGACCATTGTGCTGGGACTGTGGATGGTTTCACTGGCGCCGGAGGCGTACTTCTCTGCCGGCTGGTTTCACGCCAAGATGCTCATTGTGGTGTTGCTCGTGGTCTACCATTTCTGGTGCGGTCGCCTGATCAGGGTGTTTGCGGCCGATGCCAATACACGTACGCATGTGTTCTACCGCTGGTTCAATGAGCTGCCCACCCTGGGGTTGATCGGCGCCACCATTCTTGTGGTGGTCAGACCGTTCTGATGCCGGCAGCTGTCCTGGTTCTGGGAGGGCTGGATCCCTCCGGTGGTGCAGGCCTGCAGGCCGATATCCAGACGCTCACGGCGCTGGGCTGTCATCCCCTTCCCGTGGCCACCTGTCTCACCGTGCAGGACGGCGTGCGATGCCTGGCCAGCCACCCGGTTCCCCCAGCCCTGGTTGCCGGGCAGGTTCGCGCCCTCCGTCGCCGCTTTGACGTGCGCGCGGTCAAGCTGGGTGCGGCAGGCGGAATATGGAGTCCGGATGTCCTGGACACCCTGCCCCGCGATGTGCCCTGGGTGGTGGATCCGGTTCTGGCCGCCGGTGGGGGCGGGCAGCTCTCGGAACCGGATCCGGCAGCCTGGGAGATACTCTGGCCGCAAACCTTCCTGCTGACGCCCAATCCTCTGGAATTGTCCGCGCTGACGGGTGAAGCCGATACGGCCAGGGCCGCACGGTGTCTGCTGGCACAGGGCGTGCGGCATGTACTCGTCACCGGCGGCGACGCACAGACGCCAGACGTCATCAACCAGCTGTTTGGCGATCAGCCCATGACATGGCGTCTTGACCGTTTTCAGGGACGCTACCGGGGGACGGGCTGTACACTGGCCAGTGCCATTGCCGCAGGTCTGGCGGTCGGCCTGCCGCTGAAAGCCAGTATTGAACAGGCGCAGACGTTCGTGTCACGTGCGATTTCAGGTGCCTTTGCGTTGACTGAAGATGTGGGACTGCTGAACAGGAGATGGCAGGATTGATTCGGCTTCGGGGACTGTATGCCCTGCTTGATGCGCAAGGACATTCCACGGCACGGCTGCTGGAATACGCCGAAGCCGCCCTTGCATCGGGCATTGCACTGCTGCAGTATCGGGACAAGACCGCGACGCACGGCATCCGCACTGAGCGGGCACAGGCGCTACAGTCACTGGCGGTCCGGCATGGCGTCCCGCTGCTGGTCAACGATGATGTCAGCGCGGCCCGACAGGCAGGAGCCGCCGGGGTTCATCTGGGGCAGCAGGACATGCACGCAGACGAGGCGCGTCAGATACTGGGGGCGGACGCCATGATTGGCGTCACCTGCCATGATGATATCCGTCTGGCCAGGGTTGCCGTGGCGCAGGGGGCGAGCTACGTGGCATTCGGCCGCTTTTTCCGTCCGCAACCAAGCCGGAGGCACCGCCCGCCTCCCTGGACGTGTTGCGATCCGCCCGCCGGACATTGGCGTGCCCCGTGGCGGCCATCGGAGGCATTACGCCGGAGCGCACGAGACGGGTGCTTGAAGCCGGGGCGGATCTGGTTGTCGTGTCCGGTGCGCTGTTTGGTGCTGCGTCTGCCGAAGAGGTCTGCAGGCGTGCCGGGGTATTTGTTTCTGAAATTGAAAGCTGGTTTGGAGAGGTTTCCTGATGAGTATTTCCGAGCAATTGTTTGAGCGTGCCAGCCGGGTCATTCCGGGCGGTGTCAATTCACCCGTACGAGCCTTCAAGGGCGTGGGGGGTACCCCGGTGTTCTTCAGGCGCGCGGAGGGTGCCTGCCTGTATGATGAGGATGACAAGGCCTATATCGATTACGTGGGTTCCTGGGGCCCGATGATTCTGGGCCATAACCATCCTGAGGTCATTGCCGCGATTCAGGATCAGCTGACACAGGGTGTGGGCTATGGTGCACCGACCCGGGTCGAAATCGAGATGGCCGAGAAAGTGGTGGAGATGGTTCCCGGCATCGAGATGGTCCGCATGGTCAACTCGGGTACCGAAGCGACCATGAGCGCCATCCGTCTGGCACGCGGTTTCACCGGCCGGGACCGCATCGTCAAGTTCGAAGGCTGCTATCACGGCCATGCCGACAGCCTGCTGGTCAAGGCCGGGTCGGGTGCGCTGACCCTGGGCGTGCCCACATCGCC
This sequence comes from Thermohahella caldifontis, assembly GCF_041153465.1. Classification (NCBI taxonomy): domain Bacteria; kingdom Pseudomonadati; phylum Pseudomonadota; class Gammaproteobacteria; order Oceanospirillales; family Hahellaceae; genus Thermohahella; species Thermohahella caldifontis. The sequence goes on along the minus strand of NZ_CP154858.1, from coordinate 2,886,196 downwards.
GGGTGTACCCGCATCCGTTGCCGAGCATACGATTACGCTGACCTATAATGATGCCGCTCAGGTTCGCGATTTCTTTGCAAAGGAAGGCGATACGGTGGCCTGCGTGATCGTGGAACCGGTTGCCGGAAACATGAACTGCATTCCTCCCGAGCCCGGATTTCTGGAAACACTGCGGGAGGTCTGCGACCAGAGTGGTGCATTGCTGATCTTTGACGAGGTGATGACCGGCTTCCGGGTCGCCGCCAGTTGTGCCCAGGGACTCTATGGCATCACCCCGGATCTGACCACCCTGGGCAAGGTCATCGGTGCGGGCCTGCCCGTCGGCGCCTTCGGCGGACGCAAGGATGTGATGTCTCACATCGCGCCGCTTGGCCCGGTCTACCAAGCAGGCACCTTGTCCGGCAATCCGCTGGCCATGCGTGCCGGACTGACCATGCTGAACCTGATCAGCGTACCGGGCTTCCATGAACAACTGGCCGCCCGGGTTGAGGCACTGACTTCGGGGCTCCGCGCTGCAGCGCGGGAGGCGGGCATTCCATTCACAACGCAGCAGGTGGGTGGCATGTTCGGCCTGTTCTTCACCGATCAGCCCCGGGTCTCACGCTATGAGGATGTCATGGCGTGCGACCAGGAGCGGTTCCGCAAATTCTTCCATGGCATGCTGAACGAGGGCATCTACCTCGCGCCGTCCGCCTTCGAGGCCGGATTCGTCTCCAGTGCCCATACGGACGAACACATTGCCCGGACACTGGAAGCGGCACGCAAGGTGATGAAGTCGCTCTGACGTCATTGCGCCTGCTGGCTGAGGTCCCCGATCCGGGCCAGCAGGCGTGCATCCTGCCCCGCCAGTGACCTGGCCTTCTGAAGCAGGTAGCGGGCCTGTGCCTTGCTGCCCTCCGCCAGCCGCACCTCGGCCATCACGAGATAGACTTCCGCTGCCTGGGGCGAGATCCGCTGTGCCTGCTCGGCAAGCTGCCATGCACGCTGAACAGCACCCTCCTGCAGGGCAACCCGGCTCTGAGCAATCAACGCGGTTGCAGCGGGCAATGGCTTCACCCGCTGCACCTGCATGGCAATATGCGCCGAGCCGGTCGCTCCCCGCGGTGCCGGGCTTGCCTGGGTCTGCTCGGGCGGCGTCGACTGCACTCTGGGTGTCGGCCCGCCACTGCACGCTGCCAGGCTGACCGCCAACGCCAGGTACACACCCACCCTTGTTTTTCGATCATGGATGCTCAACACGTCATTCTCCTCCGAACCATCGTTTCAGCCAGCCCCCCAGCGAGCGCCTGCCCGACTGACAGGCCACCGTTTCCTGCGGCATCGAACCTGCAATAAATGGCAGTTGAATGCCGTGCTCACATTCACCGTCCAGTCGTTTTCCTGTGCGCGTGTCCACCCAGGCCCATTCGATCCCTTCCGGCTGGGCCATCACGAAGGACTCGGCCGGCAGCCGGCGATACACATCCAGCCAGACCTGCAATGCCCCCGATGCGCCGGTCAGTCCGGTAGGCCGGTTATCGTCATGTCCCAGCCAGACGACCCCCAGATAGCGTCCATTGTAACCGGCAAACCAGCTGTCACGGCCATCATTGGTGGTCCCTGTCTTGCCCGCGACATAGTAGTCACGCGGAAAGATTCTGTACGCTGAGGCGCCGGTTCCCCGTTGCATCACATCCAGCAATGCGGTCTGAATCAGATAGGCCACACGCGGCGGAATGACTGCACGCGGCTTGTAGTCAAAGGATTGCAGCAAATTGCCTTGCGCGTCCGTGACCGCCCGAATGGAGCGCAGCGGCGGTGCGACACCACCCGCCGCAATGGCCGTATACAGCCTGGCCACGTCCAGCGGAGACAAGGGTACGGCACCCAACAGGACAGCGGGCCAGGGCCTGACCTGAATCTCGGGACCGGCGCTGCGCATGCTCTCCAGAACGCGGCTGACGCCCACATCCAGCCCCACCCTGACCATGGCCTGATTACGCGAGCGCACCAGTGCCTCTTCCAGCAGAATGGGCCCCAGCGACTTGCCATCGAAGTTTTCCGGTGACCAGGTTTGTCCATCGTCAAATTCAAGCCGGAACGGTGTATCGTCCACGAGGGTGGCAAGGGTGTATCTGCCGGGATCAGCGAGTGCGGTCACCAGTATCCAGGGCTTGATCAGCGAGCCGATCTGCCGTTGGGCATCCAGTGCCCGGTTGAAGCCAGCTATCTGCCTCCTGACATCCCCAACAAGGGCCACCACTTCGCCACTCTCCCGTTCCGTCATGACCACCGCCCCCTGCAGTCCTTTGCGGCGACCGGCAAACTCCGATACGGATCGCTGGACACTCTCCTGAAGGGCGGGATTGAGCGGGGTAAAAATTCTGAGCCCCTCGCTTTCCAGCACCTCTTCCGGGTAAAACTCGAGCAACTGGCGGCGAACGAGTTGCACGTAATGCGGGTAGAGGCTGTCTGTCAGGCGCGGATTGCGCGTGATGCCCAGTGGGCGGGACTGGGCCTGGCGCACGACCTCCGGCGCCACAATGCCGGCCTCGCCAAGCAATGCCAGGACCCGGTTACGACGTGCCCTGGCCCGATCCGGGTGCCGGGCGGGATGGTAGTAGGCCGGCCCCCGGATCATTGCCACCAGCAGCGCCTGCTGCTCCAGCGTCAGGGCAGACAGCGGCTTGCCGAACCAGAACAGGCTCGCCCGACCAAAGCCGTGCACGGCAATGCTGCCGGATTGCCCCAGGTAGACTTCATTGGCATAGGCTTCGAGAATGGTGTCCTTGTCATAGTGGGCGTCCAGCAGTAGCGCCATGACCACTTCATTGAGCTTGCGCCAGAAGGTGCGCTCCGAGGACAGATAGAAGTTCTTCACCAGCTGCTGGGTCAGCGTGCTGCCGCCCTGCACAACCCGGCCCGCCGTGATGTTCGCCCAGGCCGCACGGGCAATGCCCTTCAGGGAAATACCGAAATGGGTGTAGAAGTCCCGGTCCTCCGTGAGCAGAAGCGCCTGCACCAGCGTGTCGGGCAAGTCGCTGCGCGAGACGAGTATGCGATCCTCGCGGGACCTGGGATAGAAACGCCCGATTTCCAGTGGCTCCACCCGGACCAGTGACTGGCCTCCGGCGTCCAGGGACACGACCTGCCCGCCGGAGACTTCAAGATGAATCCGCCTGGCGGGCTGGTCCCCATCTTCGAAGCGGAACGGGCGAAGATAAAGATCCACGCTGTTCCCCGACCGACGCCAGGTCCCGGGCACGGAGGGATCGCCGGACCGCTCGTAGCCCAGTACTTTCAGGTACTGTTCCAGATCCCCGGTGGCGAGCGCTGCACCTTCATACAGCATCAGGGGACTGGAAAAGATTCTGGCGGGGACCTGCCAGCGCCGCCCTTCAAACTGCGAGCGGACGGTCACGTCCAGCCAGACCACCCAGCTCAGTAACAGGATCAGGGTGACGAGCAGGACACGCAGTCCCCATCGTGGTGACGGCTTGCGGACCTTGCGGTTTTTACCGGCAGGCTTTTGGGGCCGCTTCCGTTTACGGGCGCGGGTCATGGCTTTATCATACCCGCGGACAACAACAAGAACATGAACACTTCCATTTCAGGCAAGAGGAATACCCTTTGAACAATACGTTGATTCGCGCGCTGGAAAACCCGGCCGTCTATCCCCACCCCGCCGAAGCGGTTCAGCGCGTGGAAACACATATTTCGTGGGTACTGCTGACCGGCACACACGCCTACAAGATCAAGAAACCCATGGATTTCGGGTTTCTGAACTTTACCACACTTGAAGCACGCCGATACTACTGCGAAGAGGAGGTACGTCTCAACCGCCGCACGGCGCCCGAGCTGTATGAGTGCATCGTGAGCTTCTGCGGCACCCCGGAGTCTCCGGTGATTCATGAAGGCATCCGCGACGATGCCTTCGAGTACGGCATCCGCATGAAGCAGTTCCGCCCGGACGAGGTGCTGGATGAGGTGCCGATTGACCATCCCGACATGCCCCGCTGGATGGACGAGCTGGCCGATACCCTCGCTGCCCTGCATGCCTCGGCCAGCGTGGCGGACGGGTCCGTGAGCTTTGGTGATCCGGATGAGGTCTGGGCTCCTGTCCAGCAGAATTTCGAGCAGATTTCACCCTTGCTGCAGGATGATCAGGAGCGTCGCCGGCTGGAGAATATCGCCGCCTGGGCACGTGACACGTTCGAGCGCCTGGCTCCGCTGATGGCCGGACGCAAGGCGCGCGGATTTGTCCGCGAATGCCACGGCGATGTGCATCTGGGCAATGTGGCCTGCGTGGACAATCATATCCGCCTGTTTGACTGCATCGAGTTCAATGAGTCTTTCCGCTGGACCGATACCTGGTGTGATCTGGCCTTTCTGCTGATGGATCTGGAAGACCGGGGCCGTGATGACCTTGCCAGCCGCGTGCTGAACCGCTATCTCGAACAAACGGGCGATTACGAGGGGCTGCAGCTTCTCGCCTTCTACAAGTCCTACAGAGCCATGGTGCGCTGCAAGATTGCCCTGCTGACGCTGGCCAACCCGGAACTCGGCCCGGATTCCCGACGGGAGCTGGAGGTTCGCTACACCAACTATATCGAGCTGGCGGAGCGCTACATGCAGTTGCCGAAACGATTCTGCATTGCCATGTGCGGTCTTTCCGGGTCCGGCAAGAGCACTGTCTCCGGCGAACTGCTGGAGACCATGCACGCCATCCGCATCCGTTCCGACGTGGAGCGCAAGCGCCTGTTCGGGCTGTCGCCGCGGGACAACAGTCAGGCCGCGGGCAAGAACATCTATACCCCGGAAGCCACTCAAAGAACCTACGACCGGGTGGCGGAACTGGCAGGCCAGGTGCTTGACTGCGGCTATCCGGTCATTGCCGATGCGACCTACCTGAGGCGGGCAGAGCGCGCAACCATCGAGCAGGTGGCCGAGGATCGGGCGGTACCCTTTGTCCTGGTACGCTGCACCGCACCCGAGGCGCTGATCGAAAAATGGCTCACCGAACGCAAGGCACGGGGTGAGGATCCGGCCGAAGCGGATGTGGACGTTTTCCGCAAGCAGAAAACCGCCATGGAAGCCCTGTCTGAAGAAGAGAACCGGCATTGTCTGAGCGTGGACACACAGGATCTGAAGGCCATTCACGTGCTGGCTGAGCGTCTGGGCGTCCAGTTCGGTTAAAAACGGAAACAGACGTCCCGCGGCCCGTGCACTATACTTCGGTGATACGGGCCTGACCGGCCCCTCAAACAGCCACCGTCTTCCAGAAAGGGAATCGGAACACCATGTATCTGCTGGGCGAACATTCACCTGCCGTCAATGGTCTGCTGCGTGCGGCCAATACGGCCTGTCAGGCGCTCACCCGCTCCCTGCCCGACAAGGGCCTGGCCTTTGATTTCATGGCCGGGACCGCACTGCTGGACCATATTCCCAAAGGCCAGGTGATCGTCCTGCGTTCGGGGACCGTGACCGCGGCGCTTGGCGGGCGGGTGGGCTACATTCATCAGGCCGGTGACATCTTCGGTTTCGAGGGGCTTCACGACTCGCACGAGATGACCTATCACGCCGAGGAGGCCGTATCACTGATGTGCTACGAAACCGAGGCCTTCCATGCGTGGCTGAGCGCCGACATTGGCCGTACCCGGCTCTGGAATGATTACCTGACTGCAGTCTGCGCCCTGTTTGCCCATGCCTACACCGACACCATCAAGGATCAGCATCGCCCTCAGGCCGGATTCATCCGCTTCAGAGCCGGCGATACCATCCTCCAGCAGAATGATCCCATCGAGCACGTGTATACCATGATGCGGGGTTCCGCGTCCGTGCTGGTGGATGGCGTGGAGGTCGGAACCATACGGGATGGTGAAATGTTCGGCACTCTGGCCGCCATTCAGCAGTCACCCCGGACGGCAACCGTGGTGGCGCGGGAAGATTGCACCGTGATGGCCGTGCCTGAAGAGCAGTTTGTGGCGCTCCTGGGCGCACACCCGGACACGGCCATGCAGGTCATGCGGGATCTGGCACGCATTATCGGTGAACTCAACCGCAGACTTGCCGGACAAGCCAGAACCGACCGTGTGTGAGTACCACAAGCTCTGCCTGCTGGATGACCTGGATGGGACCGGTGCCTGGGGAGGCACGCTGGACGGGCAGTCCGTGTTTGTCATCCGGACACCAAAGGGCCTCCGGGCGTGGCTGAATCAGTGTCCGCATCAGGGCGTGGAACTGAACTGGCAACCTCACCGGTTCTGGGATCCTGAACACCAGTATGTGCAGTGCACCATGCACGGTGCCCTCTTCTCCCGGACACCGGCGAATGCATCTTCGGACCCTGCCAGGGTGACCGGCTGCAGTCCGTGCCGGTGAGGCTTCAGGGCAACCACATCCTCATTCAGCTGCCCACCACCGGTACCTGATCCCCCAGACCGATCCCCGCCACCGACAGTGCCAGTCGCCAGGCCATCACTTCCACGCCGGCCGCACGCGCAGACTGAAGTGCCCGGCCATATTCCGGATCGATATGTACCGCCGGTGCCACACTGTGGATGGCCGAGTGGCTGACGGCATACAACAATACCGCTCGCCGGCCGGAACGCGCCACGTCTGCCAGTGCGGCCAGATGCTTGTGGGCACGCACACTGACGGCATCCGGAAAGTATCCCTGCCCCTTTTCCAGCAGGGTGACATTCTTGATTTCCACCACGGCGTCGGGCTGCCCTTCCGCACTCAGCATCGCGTCAGCCCGGCAACCCGGCGCATAGGTGACTTCGGGCCTGACCTGTGTATAGTGACGCAAGGGCGGGATGAGCCCGAGCCTCAGGGCCTCACAGAGCACCTGATTCGGGCGCCCGGTATGCACACAGGCCAGCACGCCGGGCCGGGGCTCCGCCAGCTCCCAGGTATTCGGATATTTTCGTTTGGCATTTTCCGACACGCTGTACCAGACGCCGGTTCCGGGCTCCGCAAGCCCCCGCATCGATCCCGTGTTGGGGCAGTGAATGGTCAGCGTCTCGCCGTTTTCGGTTTCAATATCGGCGAGAAACCGCTTGTAGCGCCGGATCAATTGACCCCGTTCAAGTGGCGGCGTGTACGCCCAAAGGAGGCTTTGCGTCGTCATGGCTTTACATCTACACTCTTCGGATAAGTCAGTTTCAGTCGCGGTGAATGGCAGGGATAGCACCGTCAGACAGAATCTGCTAATGTTCGCAGCCTTGACTGAGGGAAGGCAACACAAAATCGTTCAGAAGCCAAGACTGAACTTCAGGTTAAAGAGTGAGGCAGACCATGCCACAGGCAGGATTCGACAAGTTTACATTGTTTACGCCCTACGAACCCGAAGAGGGTGAGGAATACATGAGCGAGCGGATGCGCGCTCACTTCCGCAAGATTCTGATGGATTGGAAACAGCAACTGATGGAGGAAGTGGACCGGACCGTTTCGCATCTGAAGGAAGAGGCGAACAACTACGCCGATCCCAGTGACCGGGCCACCCAGGAAGAAGAATTCAGCCTGGAGCTCCGCACCCGTGACCGGGAGCGCAAGCTGATCAAGAAGATCGACCAGACCATCGAGCGCATTGACCGTGACGACTACGGCTATTGCGACTCCTGCGGCATCGAGATCGGCATCCGTCGCCTTGAGGCACGACCCACCGCCACGCTGTGCATTGACTGCAAGACCCTGGCGGAAATCAAGGAAAAACAGATCGGGGGCTGATGCCGGCTCCGTCTGCTTCCGGGCGCTCCCGATACCGGGGGCGCTTTGCACCCTCCCCCACCGGCCCGCTGCACTGGGGCTCCCTCTATACTGCCGTGGCCTCATGGCTGGATGCACGTTCGCACGACGGCACCTGGCTGATCCGCATGGAAGATGTGGACGGTCTGCGCTGTCGCCGGGAATGGGGTGAAGACATTCTTGACACGCTCTCTGCTCACGGGCTGACCAGTGATGAACCGGTGATCTGGCAATCCGGACGCCACACCCTGTATCAGCGTCAACTGGACAGCCTGATCCGACAAGGTCATGTTTATGCGTGTCCGTGCAGCCGCAAGGCGCTCTCTCAAGGACACCATCGACCGGATTGTCCTTCCGGGCGGGAAAAGGATGTGGCCTGGCGGCTGGGAGGAAGATCTGAACATGTGGTCTTCCGTGATCGCATCCGTGGCCTCTGTCACCTGCCCCCTGCACCGCCTGCTCAGGATCCTGTCCTCCGGCGACGGGACGGTTTCTGGGCCTATCAGATGGCCGTGGTGTGTGACGACCTTGATCAGCACATCACGCATATCGTTCGCGGTCAGGATCTGCTGGAATGTACCCATGCACAGATCCGCCTGTTTCGCTTCCTGGGCGCCTCCGCCCCGGAATTCATGCATTTGCCCCTGATTACCCGCGGCGGTCAGAAGCTGTCCAAGCAGAACCTTGCCGAGCCCGTCGATAAGCGCACCCCGGCCGACAATCTGCGGCAGGTACTCCTCTGGCTGGGCATCACGCACCCGGAGGTACACGCCGAACGCACCCCTGAGCGCCTGCTGGCCACTGCCATTGCGTACTGGCCCTGCTGGCCGGCCCTGTGGCGACACAACATCCCGCTGGGCTGACGACTTTACGCTGACCGGGTCCTCGCAGTACACTGGCCGAATACCCGCAGACCGACACGATGCATGTACATCTACCGCCTGGTTTTTTTGCTCATACTCAGTATCTACACCTTTTCACCGGTCATCATGGACTGGTGGATCGAGCCGGGCAGTGCATGGTACCGGCCCTACCTCATCTGGGCCGGCCTGATCGGAGTCGCCATCTGGCTTGATCGGCTGAGGGACCCGAATGAACTTTAACGTCTGGGTTCTGCTGGCACTGGGGCTGGGCTACCTGGGCGCGCTCTACCTCATCGCCCAGCTGGCCGACAACGGCCGCATCCCCGAGCGCTGGGTTCGCTCTCCGCTGACCTACATCCTGTCGCTCGGCGTCTATGCCAGCAGCTGGGCGCTGTTCGGCACCGTCGGCATGGCCTACGAGTACGGCTATGGCTTTCTGGCCTTCTATCTCGGTGTTTGCGGAGCCTGGCTGCTGTCTCCCGTCCTGCTGGTACCGGTCCTCAAGATTACCCGCACCTATCAGCTCAGCTCCCTGGCCGACCTCTTCACGTTCCGCTACCGCAGCCAGCTGGCCGGCACCATCACCACCCTGCTGATGCTGATTGCCGCGTTGCCACTGATGGCACTCCAGATCCAGGCGGTCACCAGCATTGTGCAGACCCTGGCACCCGGGCAGCAGGACGAATGGGTCAGTCTGATCTTTGTCGTGGCCATTGCCCTGTTCACAGTCATTTTCGGTGCCCGGGGACAATACCGCTCCGACCGTCATCCCGGACTGGTCACTGCCATTGCCTTTGAAAGCCTGTTCAAGCTGGCGGTCTATCTGGGTGCCGGTATATGGTTGGTATGGGAATTTTTCGGCGGCCCCCTGGCCATGGATCAATGGATACAGGAAAACGCCACACGCATCAGTGCCATGGATCGCCATCTCAGTGACGGCCCGTGGCGAGCAATGTTGCTGCTGTTCTTTTCCTCGGCACTCGTCATGCCCCACATGTTTCAGATGACCTTCACCGAGAATCTGAACAGCAAGGCGCTCTACCGTGCCAGCTGGGGCTTTCCGCTGTACCTGTTGCTGATCGCGCTGCCGGTGCCGGTGTATCTCTGGGGCGGCATTCACCTGAGCATCCCGACCTCGCCGGAGTATTTCCCGCTCGGCCTGGGTGCCATGACCGGCTCTCCCTTCGTCAGCCTGCTCATGTTCCTGGCCGGCCTTGCCGCAGCATCCGGACTGCTGATTGTCACCACACTGGCACTTGCCGCCATGGCACTCAATCACCTGGTGCTGCCGGTATATCAGCCCCTCTCACGGGACAACATCTATACCTGGCTGAACTGGACCCGGCGCATCCTCATTCTTGCCATTTTCGCCGGCGCTTATCTGTATGCGGCGCAACTGAGCCCCTACTTCGAGCTTTCCGAGCTCGGCATCATCTCCTTTTCTGCCGCCCTGCAGTTTCTGCCCGGCGTGCTGGCGGTCATCTACTGGCCGCAGGGCAATCGCAAGGGGCTGCTTGCCGGCATCCTGGGCGGCTTTGTCATCTGGCTGGTGACGCTGCCGCTGCCCCAGCTGCTCAACGTGGATGTGCTGGCGCTGATCTCGGGACCGGACGGATACGTGACCCGCGTCGACGACTGGCATATCTATGTGATGACCGCGCTGACGGTAAACGTGGTCATGTTTGTAGTCGTCACCCTGTTCACGGAAACCAGCCGGGCCGAGCAGAGTGCAGCGCAGGCCTGTTCAGTGGACACACTGATGCGTCCGTCGCGCCGGGAACTCATTGCCACCTCATCGGAAGAGTTCAAGGATTTTCTGGCGGAGCCATTGGGACGCCAGACCGCGGAGCGGGAAGTCAATCGCGCCCTGATGCAACTCGGGCTCAATGAGGTGGAATACCGCCCCTATGCCCTGCGACGCCTGCGAGATCAGATCGAAGCCAACCTCTCCGGCCTGCTCGGTCCGGCCATTGCACAGGACATTGTACGCCGGTCGCTGGGATTCAAATCCGCCGGCAGTGTCAGCCCGGCTCAGGACATTCATTATGTGGAAACCCGGCTGGAAACCTACCAGGACCAGCTCACCGGCCTGGCCGCCGAACTGGATACCCTGCGCCGGCACCACCGGCAAACCCTTCAGCATCTGCCCATGGCAGCATGCTCGCTGGGGGAGGATTTTGAAATCCTGATGTGGAACCAGGCCATGGAGTCCCTGACCGGCATTCCTGCCTCCGAGGTCATCGGCTCCCACGTGAGCAGCATCCCTGCCCCCTGGGCCACCCTGCTCTACAGCTTTGCCAAGCTACCTCAGAAACGCATTCCGAAAAAACGGATTGATGTGCAGGGGCGTCCCCGCTGGTTCAACCTGCACAAATCCACCATCAACGACAACACCAATGATCCCATGCCGGGCCAGGTCATTCTGGTGGAGGACTACACTGAAACCCAGCTTTTGGAAGAAGAACTGGTCCACAGCTCGCGGTTGGCTTCCATTGGCCGGCTTGCCGCCGGTGTGGCGCATGAGGTGGGCAATCCGGTGACGGGCATTGCCTGTCTGGCACAAAATCTCAAACTGATGACCCGGGAGCCGGAAGTGCTGGAGACTGCCGAGCAGATTCTGGAACAGACACAGCGTATCTCGCGCATTCTGCAGACGCTGATGAACTTTGCCCGTTCGGGCAACCATGTGCAGGCGTCGTTTCACGAGCCCACCCACCTGCGCAAGTGTGTGGACGATGCCATTCACCTGCTGTCCCTCTCTGACAAGGGGCCACGGGTGGTCTTCGAGAATCTGGTACCGGATGATCTCATCGTGCTGGGCGACGATCAGCGGCTGGTTCAGGTATTCATCAACCTGCTCTCCAATGCCCGGGACGCCAGCGAGGAAGGCGGATACATCCGGGTTACGGCCGAGCGCCGCGGCTATATCACCCATATTGAGGTGGAAGACGAAGGCTGCGGCATTCCCCAGGATCAACTGGATCACATCTTCGAGCCCTTCTTTACCACCAAGGGCCCCGACCAGGGCACCGGCTTGGGTTTGTCACTGGTTTACAGTATTGTAGAAGAGCACTATGGCAACATCCGTTACGAAAGCCCCGCCAATCCGGTGACAGGAAAGGGGACACGGGTGGTGATCGAATTACCTGCCGCCGAAGTGCCGACTCCCCAACATGAGGCAGTGGACAAGACACCATGACGTCACACATTCTGGTTGTTGAAGACGAAGGGATCATCCGCTCTGCGGTGAAGCGGCTGCTGGAACACAATGGCTACCGGGTCAGTGATACCGAGTCGGTGGAACAGGCCCTGGAGCTGGCAGAGCGCGACCGGCCGGATCTGATCATTACCGACATGCGCCTGCCCGGTCGTCCCGGTACCGACCTGATTGGTGCTCTGGATGGCGTGCCGGTTCTCATCATGACCAGTTATGCCAGCCTGCGTTCCGCCGTGGACTCCATGAAAAAGGGAGCTGTGGACTATATCGCCAAACCCTTCGACCACGAGGAGCTACTGGCATCGGTCAGGGAAATTCTCGAGCGGCATACGCCCGCCGCCCCGGAACCGCATGTACCGGCACGCACCACACCTTCTTCCGCTCAACCCATGCCTGAAGCCACAACGGATGAGCAGGGTCTCTTTGCCGGAATTCTTTACGGCCGTTGCAAAGCCATGCAGCGGCTGTTCCGCCTGATCGAGCGGATCGCGCCGACACAGAGTACCGTTCTCATTCAGGGCGAATCCGGCACGGGCAAGGAGCTGGCCGCCAAGGCGCTCCACTCCCTGAGCCCGCGACGTGACAAGCCCATGATGAGTGTCAACTGTGCAGCCATACCGGAAACACTGATTGAATCGGAGTTGTTCGGACACATCAAGGGTGCCTTCACCGGCGCAGTCAGCGACCGGACCGGACTTGTTGAGGCAGCCGATGGGGGCACCCTGTTTCTGGATGAAATCGGCGAACTGCCTCTGGAAGCCCAGGCCCGCCTGCTGCGTGTACTGCAGGAAGGTGAAATTCGTCCCGTGGGCTCCACCCAGTCCAAAAAGGTGGATGTCCGCCTCATCGCCGCCACCCACCGTAACCTGAAAGCCATGTGCCAGACCGGCGAATTCCGCGAAGACCTCTACTACCGGCTGAACGTGATGCAACTGCAGATGCCGGCGCTGCGCGAGCGTGAGGAGGACATACTCGGTCTGGCCAACATGCTTCTGGCGCGTACAGCCGCCAATATGGGGCGGTCTGGCCTTTATTTTTCGGACTCCGCCAAGGCGGCCATCTCCCGATATCGCTGGCCGGGCAACGTGCGTGAAATGGAGAATGCCATCGAGCGGGCCGTCATTCTGGCGGAAGGGGATGCCATCGACGCACAGGCCTTGGGTATTGAAGTGGATGAAGACACGGCCATCCCCAGCTCTCTGGTGAATACGGACAACCCATCCGGCACCACCCACTCGCGCCCGCAGGACCTGTCCCTGGAAGACTATTTCCAGCACTTTGTCCTGGAGAATCAGGACACCATGAGCGAAACGGAACTGGCCAAGCGCCTGGGCATCAGCCGCAAGAGCCTGTGGGAACGCCGGCAGCGCCTGGGCATCCCCCGCCCCAAAAAGAAAAAGACCAGCTGACCCATTTGTGTTACCGGGTGTTACCCGGCGCAGTGTTACCTTGCGAAACATATCACATCAACATAGTGACGCGAGGTAACACTTACCTAGGTAATCTTCCCTACGAGAATTCCGCAATAACCCATATCCTATTGTTTTACATGATTATTTCATTTTCTGGCATCCCGCCTGCAATCTATCAGAGCGAAAACAAAAACAACAAAAGAAACTCACTTGCCATCAAACAAAAACAACAAGGCAGCACAACAACAAGAAGCCCGGCAACAAAAACAAGAACAAGGGTAGCGAGTTGAGTGTTTTGGATGCTGATTTTTTAAGCAGCTCGCAACAGTCTGGACAACGAAGTGCACAAGAAGAACAAGACGGCCCCAGCCGCTCGCAGTGCACCAGAATCGCTGGACAGACAAACTGCTGCTCAACGTATTCAAAGCGTTCAATTTGCGCAATTTCAGAGGGCCCCAAGTGTGGGGACGGCTACTGACAACAACCGGCAACAATAACAACAACACTGCCATGATTCCCGGCCGGACAGGCGCAAGCCTCTCCGGCTTCTTCTGTTTTGAAGGCAGCGCACGACTCGCATTTCAGCCAGCAAGGATGTACACTGCCGCACACCGTTGACACCGTATATCAGGCAGTCAAACCACAGAGATCATGATCAAGAAAATCATGCGCTGGGTGACCGGCAATGCGTCCGCACCACAGCCCAAGCTCCGCATCATTCCGCGAGACCAGCACCCGGTTTCCCGCAAACTGATCAGCCCCAACGCGCTGAAGGTACTGTATCGCCTGAACCAGGCCGGCCATGAAGCCTATATCGTGGGCGGCGGTGTACGTGACATACTGCTGGGACATCCGCCCAAGGATTTCGATGTGGCCACCAGTGCCACGCCGGAGCAGGTCAAAGCCCTGTTCAGCAACTGCAGACTGATCGGTCGCCGCTTTCGCCTGGCCCACGTTCATTTCGGCCGGGAAATTATCGAGGTGGCCACCTTCCGCGCCTTGCTGGCAGACCCCGACAATACAGAAGGTGATGCCGCCGTCAACGACGAGGGGCAGATTACCCGTGACAATGTCTGGGGGACCAAGGAAGAGGATGCCCTGCGGCGCGACTTCACCATCAACGCCCTCTACTACAGCGTCGAAGACTTCTCCATCCATGATCATGCCGGTGGCATGGAAGATATTCAGGCACGCCGGCTGCGTCTGATCGGTGATCCGGAAACCCGGTACCGGGAAGACCCCGTCCGCATGCTCCGGGCGATCCGCTTTGCAGCCAAACTGGATTTTGAAATCGAGCCCCGCACTGCACGACCGATCCGCGACATGGCACCCTTGCTGGACAACATCCCCCCGGCCCGCCTCTTCGAAGAAGTGCTGAAGCTGTTCCTGTCCGGGCACGGTGTGCGCAGCTTCGGGCTGCTGCGCGAATACGGACTCTTTGCGCCGCTGTTTCCCCAGACCGATGCACTGCTCGACCAGGGTAACACCCTTGCCGAAAAACTGATCCGCATCGCACTGTCGAATACGGACGAACGTATCCGCCAGGACAAGCCCGTGACCCCGGCATTTCTTTATGCGGCACTACTCTGGCCCGTGGTCAGCGCAAGGCAGGCCGACCTTGAAGCCCGGCAAAGCCTGCCGCCCATGCAGGCCCTGCATGAGGCCGCGTCGGAAGTCATCGGCACACAGATTCGCAGCACGGCCCTGCCCAAACGCTTCAGCCTGCCCATGAAGGAAATCTGGGAAATGCAGCTGAGGCTGGCGCGCAAGAACCGCAAGCGCGCGGAGTCACTCATGGCCCATCCGCGCTTCCGCGCGGCCTATGATTTTCTCCTGCTGCGTGAAGCTGCCGGTGAGCAGCTGGGCGGACTGGGCGACTGGTGGACGACCATGCAGGCCGGACGCCCGGATACGGCCAGTACCGAACCGGAATCCAGACCACGCCGCAGAAGACGGCGTCCACGCAAACGGCCGGCACCATGATCACCGCATACATCGGTCTGGGCAGCAATCTCGACAGTCCCGCAGAGCAGGTTCTGCAGGCCTTTGCCGAGCTGGCCACACTGCCCGGCACGCAATTGCGGGCGGCGTCTTCCCTGTATCGCAGCCGTCCGCTCGGTCCCGGTGATCAGCCCTGGTACATCAACGCGGCGGCGGCACTGGATACCCGGCTGGCACCCGAAGCCCTGCTCGACGCGCTTCAGGCCATCGAGGCCGCACATCAGCGCGTCCGGGAGGTCCGCTGGGGGCCTCGTACGCTGGATCTGGATCTGCTGTTGTATGGTGATCAGCTGATCCGCAGTGCGCGTCTGACCGTGCCGCACCCGGAGATGTGCCGGCGCAATTTCGTCCTGGTACCGCTGCTGGAAATTGCCCCGGATCTGATCCATCCGGAAACGGGAGAGCGCCTGGCGGACGTCCAGTCCAGTCTCGGATCCGACGGACTGGAAAAGCTTGCCCCCGATCAACATTGAGTGAACCCGGGCCTTTATTCCGGACACAAATCCTTTTAGTCTATGCACAGAAAGCCGACAGGAGCATTGAATGGCCGTCACACTGACCACACTGCACCAGCACAAGGCCAATGGTGAAAAATTCGCGGTTCTGACCGCCTACGATGCCACCTTTGCGCACGAGGTCTCCAGTGCCGGCGTGGAAGTCATTCTGGTGGGAGATTCTCTGGGCATGGTCCTGCAGGGACATGACAGCACCCTCCCCGTGACCATCGAGGACATGGCCTACCACACGGCCTGTGTCAGGCGCGGCAATCAGGGCGCACTGATCATGGCGGACATGCCCTTCATGACCTACCCCGATCCGGACACGGCCATGGACAACGCCCGGATTCTCATGCAGGCCGGCGCCCACCTGGTCAAGCTCGAAGGAGGCGCCTGGCTCTGCGAAACCGTTGAACGCATGGCGTATCAGGGCATTCCCGTGTGCGCCCATCTGGGCCTGACGCCCCAGTCCGTCAACAAGTTCGGCGGTTACAAGGTGCAGGGCCGGGATGAGGCGGCGGCCCTGAAGATGCTGGAAGATGCCCGGGCACTGGAAGATGCGGGAGCGGACCTGCTGCTGCTGGAATGCGTACCGACCGAGGTGGCCGCAGAACTGACCGCCAATGCACGCGTCCCGGTGATCGGCATCGGTGCCGGCCCCCATACGGATGCCCAGGTGCTGGTCCTGCATGATCTGCTGGGCCTGGGTTCAGGCCGCCGGCCACGCTTCGTCAAGAATTTTCTGGAAGGGCAACCGAGCATTCAGGCCGCCCTGAAAGCGTATGTGGATGCCGTCAAGAGCGGCGCCTTCCCCACCCAGGAGCATGCGTTTACACGATGAGAACTGTCACGACTGTCAAGGATCTGCGCGCGACACTGAAGCGTCAACGCGAACAGGGCAAGCGGATCGGCTTTGTCCCGACCATGGGCAACCTGCATGAAGGGCATCTGGCGCTCGTTCGCCGCGCTTTGGAGCTGTCCGATTACGTGGTCACGTCCATTTTCGTCAATCCCATGCAGTTCGGGGCCAACGAGGATCTGGACAAGTACCCGCGCACGCTCAAGGCGGATCAGGACAAGCTGGTCAATGCCGGCAACCATCTGCTCTTTCATCCGGATGTGGAGGAAATGTATCCCGACGGCATGGAGGTGCAGACCCGTGTCGTCGTACCGGGCATTTCCGAAGGGCACTGCGGTGCCAGCCGGCCGGGCCATTTCACCGGCGTGGCCACGGTCGTCACCAAGCTGTTCAACATGGTGCAGCCGGATGTGGCCGTTTTCGGGGAAAAAGACTTTCAACAACTCGCCGTCATCCGCAAGATGGTGCGCGATCTGTGCATGCCCATCACCATCGAAGGGCTGCCAACTGTCCGGGAGGCCGACGGGCTCGCAATGAGCTCGCGCAATGGCTATCTCTCGGCATCCGAGCGTCAGACAGCACCCGAACTCTACAAGATGCTGACCGCCATCGCGGACAAGATCCGCGGCGGCGACCGACGCTTTGCCGTGCTGGAAAATGAGGGAGTGGAGCGACTGGAGGGCAAGGGCTTCCGGAAGGATTATTTCCACATCGTGGACAGCCATACACTGGCACCGGCCACGGCGGAAACGCGTGACATCACGCTGCTCGCCGCATTCTTTCTGGGAAGTACCCGCCTGATCGACAACCTGTCTCTGACACTGGAGAAATAGGACGGACAGACATGAACACACTTCCCTCACGTTACTGGAGTCGTCACGACGACTTCCAGGGGCTGTGGACGTCCCTGCAACAGCAGGCCCGTCAGCCCCTGAGCATTGCCGCACTCTTTGAAGATCCCGATCGCCTGAACCGGTTTGTTGCCGAGGGTGCCGGACTGGAGCTGGATTTCAGCAAGACACCGGTCACGCCCGAGATTCTCGGTCTGCTGATCCGTCTGGCCGAGTCTGCGGGCCTCCGCGACGCGCGCGAAGCCCTGTTCGGCGGCAAGGCCGTCAATCACACCGAAGGCCGCCCTGCGCTGCACACCCTGCTGCGTGCGCCCGAGGGCGAGCCGGTCATGGTCAATGGTCAGGATGCCCGTTCCGAGGTGCGGAAAGCGCTGAACAAGATGGAAACCTTTGTGCGCGCCCTGCACGCGGGTGAGCTGAGAGGCGCTACGGGCCAACCCATCCGGGATGTCGTGAGCATCGGCATTGGCGGCTCCTTTCTCGGCCCCAAGGTGGCGGTGGATGCCCTGCGCCCCCGCTGGGTGGAACAGGTCCGCGTGCACTTTGTCTCCAACGTGGATGGCAATGATCTGTACTGGACACTGAAAGATCTCGATCCGGCCACCACCCTGTTCATCATCCAGTCCAAGTCCTTCAGCACCCAGGAAACCCTGCTCAATGCCCGCAGCGCACTCGACTGGCTGGCACAGGCCGGCATACGGGGCCAGGAAATTTCCCGGCATCTGGCGGGTGTCACCGCCAATGTGGACAAGGCGCTGGCCTTCGGGCTGCCGGAATCGGCCATCTTTCCCATGTGGGACTGGGTGGGCGGCCGCTACAGTCTCTGGTCCGCCATCGGACTGCCCATTGCCTGCCAGGTGGGCATGGCCTGCTTCCGCGAGCTGCTGGACGGGGCACGGGCCATGGACCAGCACTTCCTGGAAGCGGACAGCGCCCGCAACCTGCCGGTGCTGCTGGGCATGCTCGGCGTCTGGTACCAGAACTTCCTGGGTTATGAAAGCGAGGCGGTCATCCCCTATGATCAGACCCTGGCAGATCTCACCGCCCATCTCCAACAGCTGGACATGGAGAGCAACGGCAAGTCCGTGGACCGGGATGGCCGGCCGGTCAGCATGCCGACCGGCGCCATTCTCTGGGGTGGCCCGGGCACCAATGGTCAGCACGCCTACCATCAGCTGATCCATCAGGGTACACGCAGGATTGCCGTGAATTTCATTCTCGCCAGACGTCCCGTACACCCGCTGGCTCACCATCACGATTATCTGGTGTCCAACTGTCTGGCCCAGGCGCAGGCCCTGATGGTCGGACGCTCGCTGGAGGAAGCGGGCACACCCCACCGGGTGATTCCCGGCAACCGTCCCAGCCACCTGATTGTCATGCCGCAGCTGGATGCCCGGCATCTGGGGGCATTGATTGCACTCTATGAACACAAGGTCTTTGTTCAGGCTCTGACCTGGGATATCAACGCCTTCGACCAGTGGGGCGTGGAGCTGGGCAAGGAACTCTCTGACCGGCTGCTGCCGGCCCTGACCGGGGCGCAGGCCGCCGAGGGCCTGGATCCGTCGACGGCCCGGCAGGTGGAGCGCTATCTCAGGGCACGTAGCTGACCGGAACCAGATCGTCCGGACCCGGATAGTCGGCCCAGTGATCCGCCAGGGTACGCCCCGTTCCGGGGTGTACCCTTTGCGGCAGAAGCTCGGCCAGCGGCCTGAGCGTGTAGGCATGAGACAGCATGCCCGGGCGGGGCAGCTCAATATCCCCGAAGCGACCCTGCCAGTCACCGTAGAACAGGATATCGATATCCAGCGTCCGGCCGGTCAGGGGCGGCTCGTTGCCCGTTCGGCCGCTTTGCCGTTCCAGCGCCACCAGACGGGCCTTGAGCGCCGACAGGGGCAGGTCGGTTGCTCCGCAGGCGATCAGATTCCAGTAATCCGGCCCTTCAAAGCCAACGGGCGGACAGGCATAGACGCGCGAAAAGCGGCAGCCGGCGAGCCATCCCCTGAGGGTGTCGCAGGCGCGGGGAATGTGCCGGTCCGGCCCCAGATTGCTGCCCAGCCCCAGAACCACCTCAACAGCCACGCTGCCCCCGTTCGATGACCACGGCAACGTGTGCGGCATGCAATACTGCACCCGCCTTCTCCACCGATACCCGGATCCAGGGCACACCGAACTCGGCCTGGACACAATCTGCCACACGTTCTGCCAGGGTTTCGATCAGCTGCACCTGAAGCGACTGGCACAGCCCTCTCACCCGGTTTGCCACGGCGGCATAGTCCAGCGCCAGCCCGAGGTCATCAGACTGCGCGGCCGGCCGGGTATCCCAGCCCATGTCCAGCGTGATGAGCAAGGGCCTGCGCTGGGTCCGTTCCCATTCGTAGACACCGATCAGGGTGTCCACCTGCAGTGCGCGGATGGTGACAATGTCCATCAGTCCTCCGGAACCGTTGCGTGTGGGGCAGTTTGCTGATTAAATAGCCACATCATGGATGGATCAACACTTTTCCTGTCTCTGGCGCTCATTGTCCTCGCCTACTTCAGTGGCTCGCTGCTCGGTGCCATCTGGGTCTGCCGCTGGCTGAACGAGCCCAATCCGATGCTTTATGGCTCTCATAATCCGGGCGCCACGAATGTGTATCGTCTGGCAGGCTTCAAGGCCGCCTTCCTGACCCTGGCCTGGGATGCCGCCAAGGCGGCCCTGCCGGTGTGGCTGGGCGTGCAGGCGGAATTGCCTCGCGAGACCCTGTGGGCGATTGCCCTGGCGGCCATTGTCGGTCATGTTCTGCCGGTTTTCCACCGCTTCCGGGGCGGCAAGGGTGTGGCCTCGACCCTTGGTGCGGGCCTGGTTCTGGCCCCGGTGACGACCCTGTGGCTGACCCTCATCTGGTTTGCCATGCTGTTCTGGAAGCGCATCTCCGCGCTGGCTTCACTGACCGCGGCCTTCTTTGCGCCCTGGCTGGCCCTCTGGTTCGAGCCGGATCAGTTTCCCCTGTTTGCCATTCTGGCCCTGTTCATCCTCGTGCGGCACCGGGAAAATCTGGTACGGCTCGCCAACCGGGAGGAAGCGCCGATCCTCTGAGCCGCTTCAGGCTTCCGGCGGCGGGCTCAGCTCATCCAGCGGCCAGCGTGGACGCACCTCCACCCCCAGTCCGGCCCGCTCACCATGAATCAGCCGGTACCACCCGGCATAGGCAATCATGGCCCCATTATCGGTACAGAACTCCGGCCGGGCGTAAAACACCCGGGCACCCAGCTTTGCGGCCATGGTTTCGAGGCGGGTCCGCAGCACCCTGTTGGCACTGACACCGCCGGCCATGATGAGCTGACGCCGGCCCGTCGCCTCCAGTGCCCTGCGGCACTTGATGACCAGCGTATCCACGACCGCGGACTGAAAGCCCGCGGCAATATCGGCCCGCACCGGGTCATCGGCCCTGCACCCGTCAGCCTCCCTTTCCAGAAGATTCAGGGTGAAGGTCTTCAGACCGCTGAAGCTGAAATCCATGCCGGGACGGTCAGTCATGGGCCGGGGAAAGCGGAAACGGCTGTCATCGCCCGCTTCTGCCAGCTTCGCAATGTGCGGCCCGCCGGGATAGGGCAACCCCATCATCTTGGCCACCTTGTCGAAGGCCTCGCCGGCCGCATCGTCAATGGATTCGCCCAGCAACCGGTAGCGCCCCACCGCCTCCACATCCACCAGCTGGGTATGCCCCCCGGAGACGAGCAGCGCCACGGCCGGAAAGGAGGGCGGCTCGGGTTCCAGCATGGGTGCCAGCAGGTGACCTTCCATGTGATGGACGCCCACCACGGGAATGCCCAGCGACCAGGCCAGCCCTGTCGCAATGGTGGCCCCGACCATCAGCGCGCCCACCAGACCGGGCCCCCGTGTGTAGGCCACACCGTCGAGTTCCTTCAACGTGCAGCCGGCATCCGCCAGCACCGCCTCGATCAGCGGAATTGCCTTCCTGACATGGTCACGGGAGGCCAGTTCGGGCACGACGCCACCATACGCCTTGTGCAGGCTGATCTGACTGTAGAGGCGATGGGCCAGCAGCCCTCTCTCGCTGTCGTACAGGGCGATACCGGTTTCATCGCAGGAGGTTTCTATACCGAGAACACGCATATTCATCACCGGGCAGATTTGCTGCGGAGTCTACCACGTGACCGGCAAAACGCCAGTCTGTACCGCCCCCGATGCCCGATGGCCGGTTGACGCAGGAGCAGCACCCAAGTGTTGAAAGATTTTACAACCATGCCGGTGACGCACGAAGCACAAAAACTCTATCCAATTGTTTTTATTATTCTTTGTAATGATGGCCTGTTTTCTGCATTAATCATGCTGAGCATTCCGGCCGGCGCCGGAATGCGCTCTGTGTTCATTTGGCGGTGAATACACCTCCTGCCCCGCGTGGGCAGGAGGACTTTTTCCTCCGACACTGTCGGCACCACCGAAGCCGCCAATCAATGCCACTGCCAGCCGGCGTTGAGCATCCCCCAGACCGAATGCTGACGTACCGCGTTGAGCGGGCTCTCGATGGTTGTGCCGGAAGCCATGAACAGCGTGTCCGTCCCGGACTCGAGACGACCGGCCTGATAACCCAGGGTCACGCCCAGACGCCAGCCCCGTTCGCTCTGATAAGCCAGCATGGACTGGGCCTCTGCAAGCCAGGCCCGGTTGCCCCGGTGACGATAGCTGACCGGATGGGCCAGATCAGTCCGCAGGTTCCAGTCCCCTTCACCCTCGTAATCACCAAAAAGTGTGCCCAGTCTGAGCTGTGCTGCCCAGCGGCCATGTGTCGCGCGGATTTCTGCACCCAGCCAGGGGCCGGACCAGCGGGTGGCATAGGTACTGTCGAGTCCTTCCAGGCTCGCCGTCCCGACAATCTGGGTGCCGTTGCGGATACGCAGGGTACGCTTCCGGGTGGCCCAGCCCGCCAGGGGTACCAGATCCACTCTTCCCAGCCGCAAATGGTACCCCAGCAGGATGCGGCCGCCGCGGCCCGTGTCGCCCTCCAGCGCGGACCGGGATTCGCTGAAAAGGCCCTGCCGGTTGTCCTGGTTCCAGTCACGGTCCGTCACCTGACCGCTGCGGACATCCACAAAGTGACCGTTCACCCGGACGGCCAGACCGGCAAAGGGTCCGCTGTTCACATCCAGTGCCAGTTCGCCATCCGTCCGGACGAGGCGCTGGTCGTCAAATGTCAGTTCGGACAACACATCGGGAGAACCGTCGGCGTCCGCCAGATTCCAGTCCAGATGCGCCCGCTCCAGGCCCGCACCGAGCGTTAACGTCAGGTCACCCTGCCCCACGGCCCAGACCGCCGGGCTGAGCCCCCAGAGCAAGGGCAGTACGAACCGGAAATGTGCTTTCATTCAAGCGTCCCCCAAATAGTCGACGGAGCAGGCTGGACAGATTCCTGTCTGCCAAGGTTAGTCGCCCCCCGATTTCCTCGCCACCCCGAAGGTAGTAGCGGCACGGGTACTCAATCATTCAGACAAATTTTCTTCCGGAATCCTGTAGAATGGCTCAACTGACTCATCCACACCGGCCGGGTTTGAAGCCGTAACTATTTAACAGTCGTTACAGAGAGGTGAATTTTGCTGGTACTTCAATGGGTTCTGATTGTTACAGGCCTGATCGCCTGTGGATTTCTGATTCGCTACATCATCAAACAGTGGCGCCAGATTCATCAGCCTCCGGCGGCACCAAAGGTGGAAGTGTTTACCCCCGAACACAAGCGCTCCCCCCATTTGCTGGATGCCCGGGAAAGCATCAAGGTACTGGCCACCTGCATGGTCACGGAGCAGATCGAGCTGTCCGAGGGCTGCATCCGCATCAAGGTATTGCTGGATCACCTGGATCCGGACTGGCAGGCGGATGAGCGACTGAAAATCTTTGCCACCGTTTACGGACTGCTGGAAGAGTTCCCGACCCATTCGGCGCGCAAGGCACAAAGCAAGCAGGAAACCTTTGATCAGGACAAGAAGCGCTGGAAGATAGAAGAGGAACACAGGAGCGCGCTGCAGGCGGCCGCCCGCGTGCTGCTGGAAAAGCTTTGAGCGCCCGAAAAAAAGCCCCCGTCAGGGGGCGCAGTATGACACTGGACGACAACAACACAACAAACAATGAAACAACACGGGGCTTATCCCGTACCGGTCAGACCCAACTGTCCGGCTTGACAATACCCCGGGCGATCAGCTCTTCCACCAGCTCCGGCTCCAACTCGTGGGCGAAGCGTCGAAAATACTTCTGAATGATGATGTCGCTGCTCTGGCTGCTCTGGCTGATCAGCTCCAGCCGTGATGACTCATCCGACAGCCGGTGACGGACCCCCTGACGCTTGCGGAACTGAACCTCAAGCTGTTGCAGGTGGAAAATGCTCGCCTGATTGAAAATGAGCTGGTTCATGGTGCCCCCGTAGTGATTGACCTTGCCTGTATCTTCAAGCTTAGCTCAGCCATCCCGGGCTGCCACTCCATCAGGTTACTTTTTGGTCATCAAAATTCGTTTTTTCATCACTTTTTGTATCTTTGGTATGGCGAGCACAGTTGTCTGGCGGGTGCTGGCACAATTCCTGAAGGCCTGAGGAGGTCCCGTATGGGTCTGGCAGGACACCTGACCGCCCCCGGTCGCGCCGGCAAGTCACCGCCAGGGTAGCCAGTCCGCCAGGGGCGGGATCAGCCTTGCTCCAGCATGTCCGCCAATCCCGCCATCTCATCGGAAAGTTCCAGCAACTGGATGAGGGTTTCCTCCGCCGTGACCGGGCTCAGCTCCAGCGCCTGCCAGAGGCCTTCCGGTACGGACCGGGCCGGCCCGCTGGCCAGACCGTGAGCACGGAGCAGCTGTGTGGCCACGTACAACAGGCGACTGTAATCCGCATGCTCCCCCGCATAGCCGGGATTCTTCTGATGCCGCAGGGCGACAATCACCTCTTCCGGCATGTTCCAGACATCCATGAGCTGGCTGGCGATCTGTTCGCGGGTGATACCGATGAGAAAATGCTCCACCAGCTCCACATCCAGATGAGGATTGACCCGCTGATAGCGCTGGATGAGCCTGAAGTGGGGCGGAAACACGTGGGCGAGCACCAGATAACCGAAGTTGTGCAACAGGCCCGCCAGGTAGGCCAGTCCGTATTGCGGACGGGGCTTGCGGCCCACCTTGGCGCTCAGTGCGCCAGCCAGGGTGGCCGTCCAGACCGCCTGCTCCCAGTAGGGGACAAAGCCTTCCGGGGTGTCCTCCGGTACCTTGAGCGTCTTGCCCAGGGCGAGCCCCATGGCCAGGTTCATGACCAGATCAAAGCCCAGCACCCGGACGATGGCATCCTGAACCGAGTTGATCTTGCCGGGGGCCGCGTAGAATGATGACGAGGCCCAGCTGACCACCTGGGCAGCGAGACTGGGGTCCGTCTCCACCAGATCCGCCAGCTCGGGCACGCCTGCGTTGGGGTCACAGCGCAGGTTGATGATGCGTTGCGCCGTGTCCGGCAGCGGCGGCATCTCGAGCGTGTCTTCCAGCCGCTGGCAGATACGCAATGAGGTGAACTGACTGATCGCGGTGTTAATTTGCTGAAGATCCCGAGAGGGGTCATCATGGTTGACCTGAATCCGGGTCACCGGGACGGAACAGGGCAACGATTCTGTATGCTTGCCCAGCGCCCGCTGAAACAGTTTCTGGCTGAAACGCAGATAGTGCTCCCCGTCACCGGCCTGGACGTACACATGATCCAGCCGGGTCACCGCCGGATCAATCACCGCCGTCATGCCCGTCAGTTCGGGCAGCGCCGGCAATTCGTCCAGGCGGAACCGCCGGGCCAGTGTCTGCAGCGCCTCACCGGGAAGCGGCCGCAATTCCCGGCCCAACCGGCCACAGAGGCTGTCCAGATCCAGCAGCGAGCGGTCCGGTGACACCACCTGAACCCGCCCGAGTTCATCTTCCAGCACGGTGGTCCGCACACGGTTCAGCGGATCGGCCTCCAGGGCGGGAACCGGAGCGAGACCATCAATTTCTGCCTGCAAGGCGGCGTCCTCCTGACGCCAGCCGTCCAGAAGTTGTTGAAGTGGGGTGGCGACCATGCACAGTACTCCCTTTCACGCGTCTTTCTTACAGCGTAGCACGGTCTGTCAGGAGTGCACGGGGATCGGGAGCCGGAATTTTGCCTTGTTGTGACGTTTTGTCACGGGGTGTTGCTCAAACCTGTGCATAGGTTTCCCGGGCACCAATCCAGCGGGCGATCAGCGCATCCACACGACGCCGGTCGTCAAGCAGGGCGTGTGCCGCGTCTCTCACCCTGGGCAGCCAGCCCTGATCCCGCTGCAGATCGGCAATACGAAACTGGACCATGCCGGTCTGACGGGTTCCGAGCACCTCTCCCGGCCCGCGGATTTCCAGATCCTTCTCCGCAATGCGGAAGCCATCTGTGGTTTCGCGCATGACCTCCAGCCGCGCCCGCGCTGTCTCCGACAGGGGCGCATGATACATGAGGACACAGAAACTGGCATGCTGCCCCCGCCCCACCCGACCGCGCAGCTGGTGAAGCTGGGCCAGGCCAAGACGCTCCGGGTTTTCGATGACCATGAGGGTCGCGTTCGGAACATCCACGCCCACCTCGATCACCGTGGTGGCCACCAGCACCTGTATATCACCGGCGGCAAAGGCGGCCATGACCGCCTGTTTGTCGGCGGTCTTCATGCGGCCGTGAACCAGCCCGATGCGCAGGTCAGGCAGGGCGGCGGCCAGCATTTCCGCCGTGGCCTCGGCCGCCTGACACTGCAACACTTCAGACTCGTCCACCAGCGTGCAGACCCAGTATACCTGGCGTCCGCTCTGGCAGACCGCGCGCATGCGTGCCATGACCTCCTCCCTGCGGGTATCCGAGACCACCAGCGTGGTAATGGGCTGACGCCCCGCCGGCAGCTCATCAATGACCGAAGTGTCCAGATCCGCGTAGAGACTCATGGCCAGCGTGCGGGGGATGGGGGTGGCGGTCATGACCAGCTGATGAGGCACCCGGTCACCCTGCTGTCCCTTGTCCCGGAGCGCAAGCCGCTGGTGTACGCCGAACCGGTGCTGTTCGTCAATGATCACCAGCCCCAGCCGGCTGAAGCGCACATCGTCCTGAAACAGGGCGTGCGTGCCCACGGCCACGGCCGCCTCACCGGATGCCAGGGCGGCCAGCGCCTCGCGCCGTTCCCGCGCCTTCATGGTGCCACTGAGCCGTACCACCTGCAGCCCCAGCGGCCCGAACCAGGCTTCGAACTGACGGTGATGCTGCTCGGCCAGTACATCCGTGGGTGCCATGATGGCTACCTGAAAGCCGGACCCCGCCGCAATCGCTGCCGCAGCCGCTGCCACGGCCGTCTTGCCCGAGCCCACATCCCCCTGCACCAGGCGCAGCATGGGCCGGTCCTGAGCCATGTCACGGCGAATATCGTCCAGCACCCGGGCCTGAGCACCGGTCAGGGCAAAGGGCAGTCGCTCTCGCCAGGCTGAAAGCAGCGCCGTGTGGTCCAGTACGGGCGCCCCCCGGGCCTGCACCGTCTGGCGCACACGCAGGAGACTCAGGTGATGCGCCAGCAGCTCCTCAAAGGCCAGACGCTGTTGCCAGGGATGAGCCCCTTCGCCCAGGAGCCGGAGATCGGCGTCGGGCGGCGGCTGATGCAGATACCGCAAGGCCTCTTCCAGTGACATGGGAGGCAGGCCCGGTACCAGATCATCCGGCAGCAGATCCTCGGGCCGACACCGGTCCAGCCAGCGCAGCGCCTCCTGAATGAGCTGCCGCAGCCGGCGTTGGGGCAGCCCCTCGGTGGTGGGGTACACCGGCGTCAGTGCACCGTCCACGGGTACCGTTTCGCCCGGCGGCAGAACCGTGACCTCGGGATGATACATTTCCAGACCACTGCGGCCCGGACGCACCTCACCAAATACCCGCAGGCAGGCCCCCGGGGACCAGCGTTGCTTCTGAGTTGCATTGAAGTAATAGAACCGCAGCCCCAGCCGGGCACCCCGGTCATCCAGCAACACCAGCAGACTGCGACGCCGCCCCATTTCCACCCGGGCATCGATGACCGTACCCTCCACCAGCGCAGACTGCCCCGGGCGCAGCCAAGCCACGGACTGCAGGCGTGTCCGGTCCTCGTAACGCAGCGGCAAATGGAACAGAAGGTCCTGAAGCGTGTAAATGTGGAGCCGCTCCAGTTTGGCGGCCAGCGCCGCGCCCACCCCTTTCAGGCAGGTGACCGGCTCGGCCGCCAGATGATCCACGGTCAGCGTCATCAGGCGCTCTTTTTCAATCCCGGGTTCCAGTTGACCGGACATTGTCCCGCCGCCAGGGCCAGCAGATCAATCGCCTTCGGCCGCGGAAAGGTTACCCGCCACGCCAGTGCGACCGTGCGGGACGGTGCCGGCGAGGTAAACGGGCGGGTGGTCAGCAGCCCGCCATCGTCACCCGCCTGCACGGCGGATTGGGGAGGACGGTGATCCCCAGCCCGGAAGCCACCATGTGCCGGATGGTTTCCAGCGAGCTGCCTTCCGTGACCAGCTTGCCTGTCCCGCCGTCCCGGCTATCCGCCCGTCCGGAGACCACCGCGTCCAGCCCCGGACAGGCCTGCAGCACCTGATCCCGGAAACAATGGCCCGGGCCGAGCATGAGCAGGTCGTAGTCACGCAGCCATTCGGGAGCGATTTCCGCTTTGGCGGCAAGCGGGTGATCCCTGGGCATGAGCACCACAAAGGGTTCGTCATAGAGGGGTTTGGTCAGCACTTCCGGTTCATCAAAGGGCAGGGCCACCACGATGGCGTCCAGCTCCCCATGGCGGAGCTTTTCCCGCAGCACGGAGGTATAGCCCTCCTCGATATAGAGGGACATGCGCGGTGCTTCCCGGCGCAGCTGGGGCATGAGATGGGGAAACAGATAGGGGCCTACCGTGTAGATGGCACCGATGCGCAGGGGTGAACTGAGCTGATCCCGCCCACTCAGGGCGATGTCGCGGATCTGCTGAACCTGATCCAGTACGCGGCGGGCCTGCTCGATCACCCGGGCACCGGTATCGGTGACGGTCACCTGTCCGCGGCTGCGCTCGAACAGTGTCACGCCCAGTTCCTCTTCCAGCTTCTTGACCGCGACGCTCAGCGTCGGCTGACTGACAAAACATTTCTCTGCCGCCCGCCCGAAGTGACGGTACTCGGCAAGTGTGACAATATATCTGAGTTCTGTAAGGGTCATGGGTGCGCTTGTCGCCTCTGGCCTGACAGGATGACGTTTGATTGATACTATAAATCAACATATCAGCCTTTGATAGACGGAGATTCACTCTGAGCCGCATCCTCCTTGTCGGCTGGGGCGCCCTGAACCGCCGGCTTCCCGCCCTGCTCGAAACCCGCCAGCCGGTGGTGGCCGTCAGCCGCCATGCGCCGGAAACCCTGCCCGATCAGGTGGCACATCAGGTCGTGGACGTGACGCGCCCCGCTGCGTTCCGGAACCTGCCCGGTCACCTGGATGTACTGGTCTACTGTCTGAGCCCGTCCGGTGGCGGTGAAGAGGCATACGAAGCCGTGTTCGGGCTGGCTATCCGCCAATTGCTGGCCCGCTGGCCGGTGGGACGCATCGGCAGAATCCTTTTTGTCTCGTCAACCAGTGTCTATGCGCAGGATGACGACAGCTGGGTCGATGAAAACAGTCCGGCGGTGCCACGCCGGCCCCAGTCACGTATCCTGCGCCGGGCAGAACAGCAGTTGCTGGACTCGGGGCATCCGGTCACCATCGTGCGCTTTTCGGGGATCTACGGCGGCCATCGCACAGCCTTTCTGGATGCGGTGCTGACCGGTCAGGTACCGGTCACCCCGCCCTCCCCCTGGACCAACCGGATACACGAGTCCGATGCGGCCGGCATTCTGGCCTTTCTCGCAAACCGTGCCCTTGCGGGGCAGGATCTGGCACCGCTCTACATTGGCTCCGATTGCGAGCCCGTTCAGCGCCATGTCCTGGCCAACTGGATTCTGGAAGCCGCCGGCGAGCACATGACACCGGATCCGGAAGCCTCCTGGCCGGCACGCGGGGGCAGCAAGCGGCTGTCGAATGCCCGGATCCGCGCAGCGGGGTATGCGTTTCGCTACCCCACCTGGCGGGAAGGCTACAGCGAGATGCTGGCGCGCCTCAACCGAGCACCATGATGGCGTCCATTTCCACCAGCGCGCCCTTGGGCAGCGACTTCACACCCACCGCGGCCCGGGCGGGATAGGGTTCCCTGAAGAAGGTCGCCATCACGTCGTTGAGCATGGCAAAGTTGTCGAGATCGGTCAGATAGATGTTGAGCTTGACGATATCGTCCAGGCTCCCCCGGCAGCCTCACAAACTGCCCGGAGATTCCGGAACACCTGGATGGCCTGCTCCTTGAATTCGGAACTGACCATGTTCATGGTCTCCGGGTCCAGCGGGATCTGCCCACTGAGGTAAACCGTCCCCCCTGCCTTGACGGCCTGTGAATAGGTGCCAATGGCCTTGGGGGCCTGTTCGGTCTGGATGATGCATTTGTTGGTCATGTTCACTCCTGTCTGGTCGGTATTCCGGATCGTTTACTTGCGATGGAGACTGGTGACCACCTTCAGGCGGCGCAACCGTCTCAGCACGCGGGCATAATGGGCACGGCTGCGTACCCGCATGACAACCGTGATATCACTCAGGCCGCCCGGAAGATCCTTCACTGTGACGTTTTCCACGTTGGCATCACTTTGGGATACGGCACCGGCCACATCAGCCAGCACACCTCGCTGGCGCTCAACCCGTGCTACCAGGGCCACCGCAAACTCGCCTTCCGCCTGCTTGTCCCAGTAGAGTTCACGAAACTCACCGCGGGAGAGCTGGCGCTGTACGCGCGAGCAGCCATTGCGGTGAATCACCAGCTTGCCATCCGCCCCGTCCACACCCACGATCGTATCACCGGGCAACGGATAGCAGCAGCTGGCCAGGCGCCAGGGCTTGCCGCCCGTGCCCCGGATCAGGACTTCATGTTCCGCCTCGGGATTCTCGCGAGGCTGCAACGGCTGGATGCCGTCCGAAGTCAGATGGCTGGCCAGCACGTAGGGCATGCGTCGTCCTTCACCCACCTCCTCGAACATCTGCTCCAGGCTTTCCAGGTTGTTGTGCTCCAGGACCTTGCGGACATGGGCCTCGCTGATGCTCTCCAGCGAGCGACCGTACTCCCTCAGGTACTTTTCAATCAGGTTACGACCCAGCTCGCGGGCCTGCTTGCGGAAATACTGACGCAATGCCGTACGGGCCTTGCCGGTCACCACATGGGAAAGCCAGTCCGGCTGAGGGTGGGCAGAGGGAGAAGTGATGATCTCAACCGTGGAGCCGCTCTTGAGCGGCGTGGTCAGGGGCACACGCTTGTTGTTGACCCGTGCGGCAAAACAGCGGTTGCCCACATCGGTGTGAATGGCATAGGCAAAATCAATGGGTGTGGCACCTGCCGGCAGTTCGATGACCTTGTTCTTGGGCGTGAACACGTATATCTCATCGTGAATGAGATCCTGTTGCACATAGTCCATGTACTCCAGCGTGTCTTCCGCCCCTTCGCGCATCTCGAGCAGATTCCGGACCCATTTGGCCACCTTCTCGAGCTGGTTGCGCGCCAGCACCGACTCGCCCCCCTTGTACATCCAGTGGGCCGCTACGCCGGTGTTGGCGACGCGGTCCATTTCCTCGGTGCGAATCTGGAATTCCAGATGCAGCTCACGCAGATATTTTGTCGTGGTGTGCAGGCTCTGATAGCCGTTGCGCTTGGGAATGGCGATGTAGTCCTTGAACCGGTCCCAGCGCGGCCGGTACAGCTTGTGGATCACACCCAGCGTGCGGTAACAGTTGTCTTCCGTGTCGGTAATGATGCGGAAGGCAAACATGTCCATGATGTCGTCAAACGCGCGGTGCTTCTCACGCATCTTCCGGTAAATGGAATACAGGTGCTTTTCGCGGTGCTGCACCCGCGCCGGGATGCCGCGCCGCTCCAGTTCGGCAGACACGCGCTGTGCCACATCTTCAAGCAGATGAGCTTCGCTTTCCCGGCGCTTGCGGACGGCTGCTTCGATGGACCGGGCGCGCATCGGGTACATCGCCTGAAAGCTGAGATCCTCGAGCTGGGTATAGAGCATGTGCATCCCCAGGGCCCGGGCCCAGGGCGCAAAGACCTGAAGCGTTTCCCGGGCCTTCTGCTTGCGCTTTTTCTCGGGCATGGCGCCCAGGGTTCGCATGTTGTGGAGGCGGTCGGCCAGCTTGACAACAATGACCCGAAGATCGGTGCTGGTGGCATGGATCATCTTGAAATAGTTGTCCGCCTGCATTTCCTCGCGGGTACGGTCTTCCACCTTGGTGAGCTTGCTGACCCCGTCCACCAGATGCGCCACCGTCTCGCCAAATTGGCGGGCAATGGCTTCGCGGGGAATGCCCGTGTCTTCAATCACGTCGTGAAGCATGGCGGCCGCCAGGGTTTCGTGATCCAGCCCCAGTTCCGCCAGAATGTTGGCGACGGCCAACGGGTGGGTGACATAGGGTTCACCGCTGCGGCGGTATTGCCCCTCGTGTGCTTGCTCCGCGTAGTAATAGGCCCGCTGCACCAGCTGAACCTGGTGCGGCTCGAAATGTTTGCTCAGGCGTTCTGCCAATGCGTCAATATCCGGCACGCTCGGGCGCCCCTGTTCCCATGTCGTGACTCTTGCCTCAGTGTGCGGGCAAGTGACTGAAAAGGCAAGGCCCCTAACGCAAAACGCCACCCGAAGGTGGCGTTTGCATTCGTAGCGCCCGCGTCAGAGCATTTCGGCGTCGATGGTCTCTTCATCAATCAGGCCCGCTGCAATTTCACGCAGGGCGACCACGGTGGGCTTATCATTTTCCCAGGGCACCTTGGGCTCCTGGCCCATGATCTGCAACTGACGCGCACGCTTGGTCGCCAGCATGACCAACTCAAACCGGTTGTTTTTCTTCTGCAAACAATCCTCTACGGTGACTCGCGCCATATCTTGCCCCACTCATCAACTTGCCAGAATATTCGGAACCGGCAATTGTACACCAAGCGATTCACCCCGCCAACAATTCCTGCAAACGGGCCGCCTGAACCACCTGCTGCCGGCTCACTCTCAGGCGCTGAGCCCTGAAGATTGCCAGCAAATCGGCCACCGCCTCGTCAAACGCATCGTTGACCACCAGAAAATCAAACTCGGCATAGTGACTCATTTCCGAGCGTGCTTCTGACAGACGCCGGCGGATCACGTCCTCCGGGTCCTGCCCCCGTCCACGCAGCCGTTTTTCCAGCGCCTCCATGGACGGGGCAGAATAAAGATGCTCAGGGCATCCGGGCGCTTGCGGCGAACCTGTGCAGCCCCCTGCCAGTCAATTTCCAGGATGACATCCTTGCCCTGTGCCAGGGTATCGTTGACCCAGAGTTCCGACGTGCCGTAATAGTTGCCGAACACTTCGGCATGCTCCAGAAACACGCCCTGTCCGGCCAGCTCCAGAAAATCGTCCTTGCTGACGAAGTTGTAATTGACGCCATCCTGCTCGCCGGGGCGCATGGGGCGCGTGGTATGGGAAACCGAAACACAGATGCGCGGGTCACGCTCCAGCAGTGCAGCCACCAGGCTGGTCTTGCCGGCGCCCGAGGGCGCAGAGACGATATAAAGTTGTCCGGGTGCAGTCATGGATTCTCTCCAGAAATTCCAGCAGGTTCAGTGTTCAGGGGCGGGGCTCGGGCGCCGGTTCGGCGGCCACCAGATCACGGATCAGTGCGGGCCGGGCAACAGCCTTCACGGCCTTGTCCAGCTCGGCCCAGTTGCCATAATGAAGCGACTGGCGGGACAGGTGCAGTATCCATTCCTTCTCCCCCAGCAACATGGGTGGCGGCAGTTGCTTCAGTGAAATACCGGCTTCTTCGGCTGCGTACAGCAGGCCTTCCTCGGGCCCCACGATACCGTTGACACGCCCGAGCTGCAACATGCGCCAGCCCTGCCGGTAGGTGGCCACCTCCACGCGGCGGATGCCCGGATTGTCATCCACGGCGGGGCCGAAACTGGCCCCCTGGATCACGGCCAGCGGGCCGAGAGGATCCAGATTCTTTGGCGTCACGCCCGGTGTCACGCTGCTGCAGAACAGCAACACCCGTGACCGGCTGACCGGCCCCAGTCGGATCACGTGATTCTCCAGCGCGGGATTGTCGAATATCAGGGCCGCATCCAGCTGGCCCTTGCGCAACTGCTCCAGGAACCGGGCGTAGGGCATGAGCACCACATCCATCCGCTCGCTGTAATGGGCCTGGATCTGCCTGACAACCCTGACCAGCGCACCATGCAGACGACCGGCATCATCCTGCCAGGCGAAGGGTGCAAAGGCCGGTACAGCTATCCTCAACGGTGGCAAATGATCCCCCCGGGCCGGGAGGGCCAGCACGCTCAGCAGAATCAGTAACACACCCCAAGCTTTCATGCCTTCAGCCTAGCATATCCTGTTCTATACTTCCGCCATGGGCCTGCAACGGATTATCCGCACCAACTACCACGACGGCGTGGACCGCAAAACGCTGAAGGCGCTCGTGAACCGGTTTTGCCG
Organism: Thermohahella caldifontis; assembly: GCF_041153465.1. Lineage (NCBI taxonomy): Bacteria > Pseudomonadati > Pseudomonadota > Gammaproteobacteria > Oceanospirillales > Hahellaceae > Thermohahella > Thermohahella caldifontis. The sequence goes on along the minus strand of NZ_CP154858.1, from coordinate 2,852,179 downwards.
GATCAGCGAGCAACGTCTTCAGCGCATGGGTGATGTATTGTCGCACAAACAGATGCATCTCGTCCGCCAGTTGCCCATGCTCTTTCACTGCCATCATCCGCTGCTGCCGGGCTACGTCCATGCGGACACGCCGCACGGGCTGGCCAATTTCAGCCCGGACAAGACTCTCATCGCTGAAACCCGGCGCTTTGCACGAAGCTTTGTCTATCATCCTGATCCGGCAGGCAGGACGGATATTGTGGCGCTTTTTCTCATGGGATCAATCGGTACCGTGGCCCATTCCGGGGGCAGCGACGTGGACGTGTGGCTGTGCCACCGGAGCGATCTGGACAGCGAAGCACAACGCCTTCTGCGCGACAAGGCGAACGCCATCTGCGCTCATGCCCGGACACTCGGTCTCGACATGCACATCTTTCTGGTCAATGCGGAAGACTTTCGTCACGGGCGGCATAACGCGGAAGTGGATCAGGAAGACTGTGGCACCGCACAGCATTATCTCCTGCTGGACGAATTCTACCGCACCAGCGTCTGGCTGGGCGGTGCCTGGCCCTTGTGGTGGCTCATTCCGGCCGATCAGGAGCAGGACTACGAAGCGCTGACACAGATGCTGGTCGGCAAGCGGTTCATCCGCCGGGATCAGTTCGTGGACTTTGGCGGTGTGGCGCGGATCCCGGCCAGCGAATTCATCGGTGCCGGCCTCTGGCAACTCTACAAGGGGATTGATGCACCCTACAAGTCGGTGCTGAAACTCATGCTCACCGAGGTGTACGCCCATGAGTTCCCGTTCACGCAGAATCTCTCGCTGATGTTCAAGCAGACCGTGTACGAGGATCGCACCGAACCACTGGATGTGGATCCTTATGTCATGGTGTATCACAAGCTTGCCGGCTATCTGGAACAGGACAACCCTCCGGAACGCCTGGAACTGGTTCGGCGGGCCTTCTATCTCAAGGTGGGCGAGAAACTTTCCCTTCCACAGCGCAAGCCGGGCTGGCGCCGCGAGGTGATGAGCCGTCTGGTGGAAAGCTGGCAATGGCCAGAATCCACCCTGCGCCACCTGGACCGGCGCGCACAGTGGAAGGTGGACGAGGTGCTGGCGGAGCGGCGCCGTGTGGTCAATGAACTCACCGCCAGTTACCGCTTCATTTCCCTCTTTGTCCGCGAGCGCAAGCTGACCCACGCCATCAGCCAGCGCGACATGAATCTGCTGGGCCGGAAACTCCACGCCGCCTTCCAGCGCAAGGCGGGCAAGATCGAACGCATCAACCCCAACATCGCACCGGACATTTCCGAGCCCCAGCTGGCCTTTCACCATCTGACCACCCAGAATCCGGACATTCCCCATGACGGCTGGCTGCTTTACCGCAACCTGCCCTCGGCTGCCGAGGCACTGCTGCACCCCGTGCTCAAGCGTTCTCACAGCCTGATCGAGCTGGTCGTCTGGGCCTGGCTCAACCAGATCCTGACACCGGCCACCAGCCTCGCCCTGGCGCCCGGGCAAACGGATGCCACCCAGTATGAGCTTCAGCAGATTGTTTCCGCACTGGGCCAGCATCTGCCCCTGCCCCTGCCCGATGTGCCGCAGGATGCCTTTTCCCGGCCCCGCCAGGTGACGCGCGTCCTGCTGTTCGTCAACGTCGGCGTTGACCCCATGCAGCCCCTGACCCGCAAGGGACTGCACAAGATCAGCGACCAGACGGACTCATTGGGTTACAGTGCCGACCGTCACAATCTGGTGCGGACGCTGGACATGGTGCTGCTCAACAGTTGGAACGAAGTCAGCGTCCAGCGCTACCGGCTCGGCGATACCCTGATCCAGTGCCTGACCAACTACATGACCCTGCTTCTGGAAGGCGGTCAGTGGGGGGCCAGCCTGCCGGCAGTGAGCGTCCACTGTTACTGCCCCACCCGGGCAACGGCCATTGCCCGGCGCGTGGAGCACCTGTTCCGTCAGATCAGCCGCTGTTTCTTCACCCATCCGGTTCAGCACGCGGGGCGCTACATCCTCCAGATCGAGCACCAGTTCTACGTCATTCAGTTCAGGGAAGGGCGTCCGCGGATACAGGCCCACCCCTCGCGTGATGCGCTGCTGGATGCACTGGCCGCGCCACAGGCCCGATACAGCCCCATCCTGCTGGATGGTTATGCCCTCCGGGATGATCCGCTGGCGGCCATCGCCGAGAAACAGAAATCCCAGACCCTGCAGGTCTTCATCGCGCTGGAGGACGACACAGCTCACCTCTATGTGCGGGATGAAAAGGGTTCCCTGCTGGGCTTTTGCCGGCCGGCCGACACGCCCGAACGCATTCTCATGCCCCTGATCCGGTTCCTTGCGGCGGTGGAGGAGCGCCGCCTGATGCATGCCGGGCTGGACGACGCGCCGATCAGCCAGACCGAATACTACAGCCTCAGCCGCCAACCCAACAGCAACCGCTACACGGCCCAGCCCATCAGGGTCCCCGGTGGCCAGGGCCGGGTGCATTACCATGAGCTGCAGGCGGTGGCCACGGTGGAGAACGGCCAGCTCCATTACACCCTCTACTATGACCACCAGGAATTTTCCTCCCTCGAATATGGCAGCCAGCTGTTCCCGGCACTGGCCCATTACATCCTCAGCCGGCGCGCTTCGGGCGAACGCTATCCGGTCTACATCACCGACCTCAGCCTGCCCCACGACATGCCCGGGCATGACAGCGCACGGGGCCTGCAAACCATCGACTACCTGCGCGTCAAGCTGGATCTCGAAACCCGGCTGATGAATGCCATGGCACGCACACCAACGACGCCACGGCCTGACTGACCCGGCCTTCCCGGTACCGCTGCATCTACTCAATCACCGTCCGAACGGGTTATACTGCCCGGTCTGAAACTGAACATGTGCGGAGATTGGCCATGAAACGGCTTGGGCTGGCGATCATTGTCGCGTGGGTACTGATGGGTGCCTCCTGCGGACAAAAGGGCGACCTCTATCTGCCCGATGACAGCCCGAAACCAGCACAGGATGCCTCCGCACCCCAACCTTGAACCGGGAGAACCATGGATCACTTCAACTACCGCGGCACCACCCTGTACGCGGAAGATGTGCCGGCAGCGACCATTGCCGGGCGCTTCGGCACCCCGTGCTATGTCTACTCGCGCGCCACCTTCGAACGCCATTTCCGGGCCTGGGAAGATGCCCTGTCCGACCTGCCTCACCTGACCTGCTATGCCGTCAAGGCCAACTCCAATCTGGCCGTGCTCAATCTTCTGGCACGCCTGGGAGCCGGCTTTGACATCGTCTCCGAAGGCGAACTGGCCCGGGTGCTGGCAGCAGGCGGTGATCCGGCCAAAGTGGTGTTTTCCGGTGTGGGCAAGACGGAAGACGCCATCCGCCAGGCACTGGATGCCGGCGTCCACTGCTTCAATGTGGAATCCGGGCCGGAACTGCGCCGCATCGCCCGCATCGCGGCAGAAAAGTCCATGGTGGCCCCGGTTTCCCTGCGCGTCAATCCGGACGTGGATGCCCAGACCCATCCGTATATCTCCACCGGCCTCAAGGAAAACAAGTTCGGCATCACCATGGAGGAAGCCGAGGCGCTCTATGCCTGGGCCGCACAGCAACCCTCCCTGGACGTCATTGGCATCGACTGTCATATCGGCTCCCAGCTCACCCAGACCGCACCTTTCCTGGATGCACTGGATCGTGTGCTCGCACTGGTGGACAGGCTTCAGGATCAGGGTATCCGGCTGCAGCACATCGACCTGGGTGGCGGACTGGGCGTGCGCTACAACAACGAAACCCCGCCCCACCCCAGTGAATACATCGATCAGCTCCGTGGACGCCTGAAGGATCGGGGGCTGACACTGGTCCTGGAGCCCGGACGCTCCATCGCCGCCAATGCCGGCATTCTGCTTACCCGGGTCGAATACCTGAAGGAAACGCCCCACAAACGCTTTGCCATTGTGGACGCAGCCATGAACGACCTGATCCGGCCCGCCCTTTACAGCGCCTGGCAGGCCATTGTGCCCTGTGAGCTGCATGGGGACCGTCCGGTCAGAACCTGGGACGTGGTGGGCCCGGTCTGTGAAACCGGCGACTTTCTGGGCAAGGACCGGGAACTGGCACTGGAAGAGGGTGACCTGCTGGCCGTGCGTTCCGCGGGTGCCTACGGATTCGTCATGGCCTCCAATTACAACAGCCGGCCGCGTCCGCCGGAGGTCATGGTGGACGGAGACCGGTGCCACCTGATCCGCCGCCGTGAAACCCTGGAGGATCTCTTTGCCTCCGAATCCCTGCTGCCGGGGGAGCCGGGCTGATGCTGCTGCGCTTTACCAAAATGCATGGGCTCGGTAACGATTTCATGGTGGTGGATGCCATCAGCCAGCACGTCCACCTGCGGCCCGAGCAGATCCGCCGCCTCGGTGACCGCAATTTCGGCGTCGGCTTTGACCAGCTGCTGCTGATCGAGCCCCCCGGCCGCCCGGACGTGGACTTCCGTTACCGCATCTTCAACGCCGATGGCAGCGAAGTGGAGCAATGCGGCAACGGCGCACGCTGCTTCGCAAAGTACGTGCATGATCACCGCCTCACCGACCGCAATCCCGTGCGCGTCGAGACCATGAAGGGCATCATCCTGCTGCATCTCAACCCCGACGGTACGGTCACGGTCAACATGGGCACACCCCGCCTGGAGCCGGCCGAAATCCCCTTCATCGCCGACCAGCGCCAGATCACCTACCCCATTGAAGTGGATGGCAAGACGCTGGAAATCAGTGCCGTGTCCATGGGCAACCCCCACTGCGTGGTCTACAGCCGGGATATCAACCGGGAGCCGGTGCACAAGCTCGGCCGCAAGCTGGAAAGCCACCCCCGCTTTCCGGAAAAGGCCAATGTGGGCTTTCTGCAGGTGGTCAATCCGCGCTTTGCCAAGCTGCGCGTCTACGAACGCAACGTGGGCGAAACGCTCGCCTGCGGCACCGGTGCCTGCGCCGCCATGGTGGCCGCACGCCTGCGCGGCTTGCTGGATGAGGAAGCAGAGATTAAGCTTCCCGGAGGCAGTCTGCGCATCCGCTGGGCAGGCGAGGGCGAACCGGTGATGATGACCGGCCCCGCAACCACGGTCTACGAAGGCCAGATACGGATCTGAATGAGCGGTACCATGACAGAGACAACCCAGAACAAGAACACAGCGCCCGCACTGACCGACGAGCAGGTGGTTCGTTACCTGCGCAGCCATCCGGACTTCTTCATCGAGCACGACTATCTCCTGAATGAAATCCGGTTGCCCCACGCCAGCGGAGGCGCCATCTCCCTGGTCGAACGCCAGGTGGCCCTGTTCCGCGAGCAGCGGGACAATCTGGACCGCCAGCTGCGCGCGTTGATTGAAACGGCCCGGCAGAATGACCGCTTCTTCGAGAAGAGCAAGCGCCTGATCATGAACCTGCTGGAAGCCCAGACGCTGGAAGAGGCCGTCATCGTGCTGGAAGACAGCTTCCTCGGCGATTTCAACGTGCACACCTTCAGCCTGACCCTGTTCGGACCTCCCCGGGAGTTGCCGATCCAGCACGTGCACTGGCATGCTCAGGAAGCCGTCGACGAAGTCTTCCCGCGCCTGCTGACAGACAACCGTGCCCGCTGTGGCCGCTTCCCGGATGCCCAGATGACCCTGCTGTTCGGCCGGGATCGCGAAACGGTCGGTTCCGCCGCCCTCATTCCCGTGCAATACGGCGAGCCGCTGGGCATTCTGGCCATCGGTCACCGGGATCCGGCCTACTTCGACAGCAGCATGGGCTCCATGTTTCTCGGCTACATCAGCGACAGCCTGGCCCGCATACTGCCCAGGCTGATTCAGGGACGCGCCAGCCCGGGCCGGACGCGACACGCCTGATCATGCACCCGGAAACGGCCATCCACCGCTATCTGGAACACCTGCGGGTGGAGCGCCGGGCCAGTCCGCACACTCTGGCCGCGTACCGGCGCGATCTGGACAAGCTCCTGCAGCATCTGCGGGCCAGGGGCATGGCCGTCGACCACGTCGGTGAACTGACGAGCGATCACGTGCGCAGTGCCCTGATGGCCGACATGCAGAAGGGCCATGCTCCTGCCACGGCACAACGGTGGCTGTCCAGCCTGCGCAGTTTCTTCCGCTATCTGATGCAGACCGGCGTGGTCACACGCAATCCGGTCGCCGGCATGCGTGCCCCCAAGCGCGGGCGTCACTTGCCGGAGGTGCTGGACGTGGACCAGATGAATGCCATGCTCGGCGCGGTGCCGGAGGATCCCCATGACATCCGGGATCTGGCCATGGCCGAACTCTTCTACGGCGCAGGATTGCGTCTGTCCGAACTGGTCAGCCTGGATCTGGGCGCCCTGAACCGCAGCGAGGGCACCCTGCGCGTCACCGGCAAGGGGCGCAAGGAGCGCATCGTTCCGTTCGGCCGGGCGGCGCAACAGGCACTGGACCGCTGGCTGGAAGTGCGGCCCCGGTGGCAGACCGCAGACAGTGGCGAGGCCCTGTTCCTGAGCCAGCGCGGGCAGCGCATTCATCCGCGCACCGTGCAGGTCCGCCTGCGGCGCTGGGCCACCCTGCACGGCAGCGGGGTTCACCTCCATCCCCACATGCTCCGCCACAGCTTTGCCAGCCATATCCTCGAATCCAGCGGCGACCTGCGCGGCGTCCAGGAGCTCCTCGGACACGCCAACCTCTCCACCACCCAGATCTACACCCACCTGAATTTTCAGCACCTTGCCGAAGTGTACGACAAGACCCACCCCAGAGCCCGGCGCAAAACCGGCAAATAACGCAAACTGGTCTATACTCTACCCAAACTTCTGCCGGGAACGGCCGCATGAGCACAGACGCCCAACGCTGGAAAGAAAAATACCTGAACAAGCTGGATGAGCTGGATGAGCTGGAGAACCGCTTCCGCAACCAGACTCATCTGCTGCAGCGCGCCGTGGTCCGGGTCAGTCTGGCGGCGGATGGTCTGGACTCGGAACTGGACAAGCAACTGGCCAGCCTGCGGACACTCATGCGCGAAGACCCCCTGCCGGCCAGCGAGCTCAAGCGTCAGCTGGATGCGCTTGAAAACACCCTGCACAAGCTGGATACCGCACGCAGCGATGCCCAGGATGCCCTGCTTCAGGCACTCACCGACCTGGTGGAACAACTGGGCCGGCTCGACCTGCCCCGAACCGTCCGCAAGGATCTGCGACGCTTTGCCAAGTCGCTCAATGGCCGCATCCAGTCACTGCGCGAGCACCCGAAACTGATGCAGGACGTGGCCAGACTGCAGAAGGACGCCCTGACCGCCCTGCAATCCCGGCTGGCCGGCACGGACACCAGCGGGCCGGGCTTTCTGGAGCGCCTGTTCGGCAAGCGCACCGAATCGCCGGCAGGCGAAGCGCAGACAGAACCCGAGGTCATCCGGGATGAAGCGGATGCGGCCGCATCCGCAGCCCCGGCGCTTCCCGGCACCGGCACCGAACCGCCGGACGCGGACAGCGAAACGGAAAGTCTGGAACTGCCGGAAGCGGACATGCCGCCCGAGCCCGGATTTGCCGCCATTGCCGATCACGTCAGCGCCACACTGACCCACCTGATCCGCCAGCTGGACCTGCCCGAACTGGCGCAGCACGAAGCCCGTCGGATTCTGGCGCGCATCGAGGCGGGCCTCAACTGGTACGAGCTCATCCCGGTACTGGACGACATTGCCAACCTGGTCCTGGCGGCCGTGGGCAAGGGACAGCGGGATTTCGAGCAGTTTCTCAAGAACCTGGACGAACGGCTGTCACTGCTCAACGCCTATCTCGAAAACAGCGAAGCGCGCCAGTCCGCCAACCATCAGGCCCAGACGCGCCTGCAGGAGGACGTCCGTACACAGGTCAGCTCCATTTCCGACAGCGTGCGCAATGCACAGGACCTGGATTCCCTCAAGACCGCCATCAATACGCACATTGATCACATCATTGCCGCCATGGACCAGTTCCGGCGCGAGGAAGAGACGCGCGAAGCGGAGCGCCAGGAAGAACTGGCCGCGCTCAAGGCCCGCCTGGACAGCATGGAAGCCGAATCCCGCGACATTCAGGAACGTCTGCAGACCGAACAGAAGAAGGCACGCACGGATCCCCTGACCGGCCTGCCCAACCGGGAAGCCTTTCAGGAGCGCATCACGCTCGAATACGAACGCTGGAAGCGCTACGGCAATCCCACGACCCTCGTCATCGGCGACATCGATCACTTCAAGCGCATCAATGACGAGTACGGCCATCTTGCCGGAGACAAGGTCATCCGCCTCATTGGCCGCGAGGTGGCCAGACGGATCCGTACCACGGACTTCATTGCCCGCTACGGCGGTGAAGAATTCGTGATCATCATGCCCGAAACCGAGGCCACCACCGCAGCCCAGGTCATGGACGCCACGCGGGACATGATCAGCCGCATGCCGTTCCACTTCCGCAAGCAGCGGGTTCAGATCACCATGTCGTTCGGTATCTGTGCCTTCTCCGGCAACATGACAATCAGCGAATGTCTGGAAGCGGCAGACAAGGCGCTCTACGAGGCCAAGAATAACGGACGCAATCAGGTACAGTGCGCGCCGTCACACACCTGAAAAGATAGGCAAAAAGGCCGATTGGCATCACCCTGTTCATTTTTTAGACTCCACCACACAATCCGATCTTTACCATTCACCGCAACGCCATGGAGTCACGGGCATGAGCCACAAGCCGGATGCCGAACGGCCGATCCTGAGCATCATCAGCCGCCTCACCCGCAAGCGCCGGAACGCCGGCGGGCACAACCCGCCGCGGGGCCGGCAGCGGACACAGGAAGAGATCGAATGGGAGATGAGTGCCGAGGATGCCCTGCGCGTACTCACAACCCAGCACGTCACCGAAGTGAGCGGGGCCGCCGCCTTCGCGCCTCAGGGCAGTGCGGAGTTCCGTCCCCTGCGCCACCGGTCCGCCCCGGCACCCGATCCCCTGGATCCGGAAACGCCCATCGAGCCGCCGGACAGTCTGCGCATGCCCGAAACCCACCGCCCGGAGGCCTCGGGACACGCCCGGGCGGCCCAACGCATTCTGATTGCGGAAAGCCGTACGGAACTGCGCAAGACGCTGGCAGCCCTGCTCACCAAACTGGGGCTGGAAGTGATCGAGGCGGCCGACGGACGTCAGGCCCTGGCCATCCTCCGCACCACCCCCTGTGCCGTTGCCATGATCGATACCCAGTTGCCGGACATCCCCGCCGAAGCACTGGTGGCGCGCCTGCGCAAGCTGCCCGAAGGGCAGAACCTGCCCGTGGTGCTCACGGCACAGGATGATACGCGCCTGGATCTCAGCCAAAATGAATGGCTCAATATCCACCACTACCTGCTCAAACCGTTCACCCTGTTCGGCCTCTATCGCACCCTGTCGGAGTTCTGCTCGCTGAAGCAGCCGGAACGGGCCGTCCGTCATCGTGGTTCGGTGGGTGTCGTGGTGGAGAATGACAAGACACGGTGGATGCTGCGGCGCCTGCTTTCCCGTCACGGATTCCATGTCGCCATCAGCGGCCGGCCGGAGCAGCTGGAACACTGGCTGATGCTGGAGGGCAACACGCCACTGGATGGCTGGCTGGTGGAGGTGACGACCCCGGCCCTGTGTGACCGGGTGCTGGAAGAACTGGACCGCCTGAGCGATGCGCCGGTCATTACCGGCCTGCCGCTGGAGCCTGACCCGGCCGATACGGTACCTCAGGGCGAGTGGGAAAAGCGACTGGCGCGGCGAATTGCCGACCTGATCACACCCCGGACCTCACGTTCAGAAGGGATACGTGCATGAGCAGTCTGCCCGGTAGGCAAATCTGGAAAAGCGGTGTACCATTGGCTTCCGGAAATCCACAAGCCCCTGCAGTGACGCATACCATGAAATTTCTGATCGCGGACGATCACGGTGTATTCCGTTGCGGTATCAGCACCATCCTCAATGGTCTCTTCGACGATGTCGAGCTGGTGGAAACCGCCTCGGCACAGGAAACCCTGAACAAGCTGGAAGCGAGCGGTCCGGTTGACCTGCTGCTGCTGGATCTGACCTTGCCTGACAGTCAGGGGCTCGGCCTGCTGCTCGAACTGAAGCGCACCTGGCCCGCCATGCCCATTGCGGTCATATCGGCCTCCGAGGAAGCCTCCCTGATCCAGGGGGCCTTGCGTGCCGGTGCACAGGGCTACATCCCCAAGTCTGCCCCCAATGCGGTCATTGCCAGCGCCATCCAGCTCATTCTCAACGGCGGCATTTACGTGCCCCACGAGTTGCTGGCCCACGCCGAAGACGGCATGCCCCTGCCCCAGGATGTCAACCTGACGCCACGGCAGCTTGAAGTGCTGGCCTTGCTGGCCGAAGGCATGTCCAACAAGCAGATTGGCACGGAACTCAATATTGCGCCCGGCACCATCAAGGCGCACATTGCCGCCATCTTCCGGGAACTGAACGTGGTCAACCGCACGGCTGCAGTACACCGGGCACGCGAGCTGCGGCTGATCTGAACCCGCCCCGGCGCATCGGCAGGACCTTCGTTCCGCTTCGCCTTATGTATTTATTTCGCAAGCCGGGGCATCAGCCCCGGATCTGCCGGGCATCTGCCCCCTGAAGTGCACCCATGCACACCGCCCGCAGATGCGCCGGCCGGATGGGCTTGTGCAGGAGCGGATACGGACTGGATGCCGCCAGACGGATGCGGTCCGGATCCGTGTCACCGGTAATGAGCAGGCCCGGCACCTGTTGTCCGATGACCTTCTGGATTTCCCGGATGGCATCAATCCCCGTCAGATCCGGCGCCAGACGAAAATCGGAAATGATCAGCCGCGGCGGGAAACGGGTCTGCCGGCAGAACGTCAGCGCTTCCTCCAGGGTCTTGGCCAGCATGGGTTCCAGCCCCCAGGACTCCAGCAAGGCCTTCATCCCCACCAGAATGGCCGGATCATCATCCACTACCAGCACCCGCTGGCCGGGCCGGACCAGTGAATGCGGAACGGCAACCACCGGCTCGGTACGACGTGGCTTGTCACCAAGGGGAATGGCCACCTCGAAACGGGTACCCCAACCTTCACGGGAGGTCAGCCTCAGACTGTGTCCCAGCAGCTGGCAGGTACGGTTGACAATGGCCAGACCGAGACCGAGCCCCTTGGAACGATCACGCTCGGGATTGTGCAGCTGAACGAATTCCTTGAATACCTGAGACTGCGCCTCGGCAGGAATACCGATACCGGAATCCCACACCACCAGACGCACATGGCTGCGTGCGTAGCGTACCCCGACCAGCACCCACCCTGACTGAGTGTACTTGATGGCGTTGCCCACCAGATTCACCAGCACCTGCTCCAGCATCCGCGGGTCAGAATACACGTGGTAGCGATTGCGGACGATGCGAAGGTCCAGCCCCTTCTCGTCCGCTTCCTGCCGGTAGAGCACTTCCAGCCGGTCAAAGAGCCGGTCGAGGCAGAAGTGGCTGCGCTCGGGCTTCATGACACCGGCCTCCAGCTTGGAAATGTCCAGCAGGGCATTGAAGAGCTGTTTCATGGTATCCAGCGAGCGCTCCAGATTGGCGAAAATCTGCCTGCCGCGCTCCCCTTCCACATGGGGCCGCAGCGCTTCCAGGAGCAGATTCATGGCATGCAGCGGTTGGCGCAGGTCGTGGCTGGCTGCAGCCAGGAACCGGGTCTTGTCCTGATTGGCTTTCTCCGCCTCCCAGCGTGCCTGCCGGGCCTCCAGGGCCGCCATCTTGGCCTCGAACTGCTGGCGCACGAACTTCTTGTTCAGCTCGGTGATTTCCCGTGTGCGCGCTTCCACCCGTTTCTCCAGCGTGCGCCGGCTCTCGCGCAGTTCGGCCTCCACTTCCTGCCGGCGATCCAGGCTGGTCTGCATGGCGATGAGGACATGGTTGATGCCGATGGCCAGCGCATCCAGTTCATCCTGGGCCGAGAGTGCCGAACGGTAGGGCGCCAGCGACCGGGCCGGCTGGCGGTAATCCACCCGGTTCAGAAACCCGGTCAGACGTGCCAGACGACGCTGGATGCACAGATGGTACGCCAGCAGCATGCCCGCCAGCGCCCAGATCAGCACGAACAGCAGACTCTGAAGCCCCGGCAGAACCGCCTGCCACCAGAGCCCGGCGGCCATGCCGGAATGCCACTGCCAGGCCAGCACGCCGGTCTCGCCCAGCCGGCGCTCCACGGGCAGACCGCGGATCAGCCAATCGCCCACAGGACCCGCCCAGTCAGGTGCATCGACCGGATCCGGCAGCCGCTGAATCACGCGCACCGCGCCGGTCCGGACATCCTGCTCGCGCAGCCCGGCCACCGGGAGCACCGCATCGCTCAGGGTCGCGCCCAGGGCTTCGGCCGGCGTCCTCAGGATCTGCCCCACCCAGTGATCCCGCAGCACCTCCGCCTGACGGACGCCCCAGAACACGCCCGCCACCATGCCGCCCAGCATCAGCCAGACCAGCCATCCTGCCATCAGACGACGTCCCATCCTGCCCGGCACACCTGTTCTCCTGTCCTGTTTCTCCCGAACGCCCTATGTTAGCAAATTCTCCGTACGGCCACCTCGGCTATTGACCTCAGCCACCGTTGGTTTAGGCTTATCCAAAACCGGATACAGGGCCTGTCGTGATCCTCCGTTTCCTGCTCCTGCTCTGCCTTGTGCTGCCTGCCTCCGTCACCGCGGAAGAAGACGTCACGCCTGCCGATCTGCTCACGCCCTTCGAGCGCGAATGGCTGCAGCAGCATCCCAACATCCGCATGGCCGGCCATCCCCACTGGCCCCCCTTCGAAATGTTTGATGAAGAAGAAAGCTACCAGGGGATGGTGGCCGATTATGTCCGGCTGGTGGAAGAGCGGCTGGGCTATACCTTCACGCACGTCCATTACAACAGCTGGACCGACACCCTGGATGCCATGGCCGAGCATCAGGTGGATGTGCTGGCCTCGGTGGCTATCACCCCGCGCCGGGAAGGCCGCATGCTGTTTACGGACACCTTCTTCAACTTTCCCATCGTCATGGCCGTCCGGGACGACATGCCCTTCGTGGGTGCACTCGAGGAACTGGACAACGAACGCGTGGCGGTGGTGAAAGATTATGCCACGGCGGACTACCTGCTCATCAGTCATCCCAATCTGAACATGGAGTTCGTGCGCTCGCTGGAGGAAGGGCTGCTCAAGCTGTCCAACGGTGAGGTGGACGTGCTCATCAGCAACATTCCCAGCATCAGCTATCTGGTGAACCAGCTGGGGCTGAGCAACATCAAGATTACCGGCATTACCCCGTACACCTACGAGGTGGCCATGGGCGTACGTCAGGACTGGCCCATCCTCGTCAACATCCTCAACAAGGCCCTGGGTTCCATCACCGAAGCCGAACATGAGGCCATCTACAAGAAGTGGATCCGCTTCAGCTACGAGCAACGGATCGACTATGCGCTGGTCTGGCGCATCGTGGCGGTGGCCGCCATCGTGGTGTTCATCTTCCTGTACTGGAACCGCAAGCTGAGCCGGGAGGTCAGCGAACGGATCCGTTCCGAAGAGGCCCTGCGCCGCAGTGAGGACAAACTGCGTCAGGCCATGCGCCAGGCCGAGCATCTGGCCAAGGAAGCGGAAGCGGCAAACCGGGCCAAGAGCGAGTTTCTGGCCAACATGTCCCACGAGATCCGCACGCCCATGAATGCGGTCATCGGCTACACGGAGTTGCTGGAAAATGAGGTCACCGGAGAACGCCAGCGCAGCTATCTGGAGGCCATCAAGAAAGGCTCGCGGGCGCTGCTGACCATCATCAACGACATTCTGGATCTGTCCAAGATCGAATCCGGCAAGATGCACCTGGAGTGGGTGCCCGTCAATCCGCGCCGGCTCATCGAGGATATCGCCCATATCTTTTCCGCCCGCATTCAGCAGAAGGGGCTGAAATTCGACGTCGTCATCGACCCGGATCTGCCGGAAACCCTGCTGCTGGATGAAGTGCGCCTGCGCCAGATTCTCTTCAACCTGCTCGCCAACGCCATCAAGTTTACCCATGAGGGCCACATCCGGCTCACCATTGCCGCCCCGGCCGATCCTCAGGACAATCGCAGGGTGGAGCTGGTCATCACGGTGGAAGATACCGGAATCGGCATCGCGCCGGATCAGCAGCAGCGCATCTTCCAGGCCTTTGAGCAACATGAGGGGCAGAGCAACCGCCAGTATGGCGGTACCGGGCTGGGGCTGGCCATTTCCAAGAAACTGGTAGAGATGATGAACGGGCATATCGGCGTCATCAGTGCGCCCGGCAAGGGCAGCCGGTTCGAAGTGCGCCTGCATCAGGTTGCCGTCTCCGACCGGCCGGAAATCCGCCCCGTCAGTGATGAGCCGGTGCAAGTGCCGGATTTTGCCCCGGGCACCCTGCTCGTTGCTGACGACGTGGAACTCAACCGGGTGCTGCTACGCGAACACTTTGCCGGCACGCCGGTGAGGATTCTGGAGGCCGTCGACGGCGAGCAGTGCGTCAGCATGGCGCGCCAGCACAAGCCGGATCTCATTCTGATGGATCTGCGCATGCCCCGTCTGGATGGCCGGGATGCCATCCGCCTGCTCAAGTCGGACCGTCGCACACGCAACATTCCGGTCATTGCCCTGACCGGGTCTGCTGTCGCGGATGAAATGCCCCGGGTGCGTCAACTGGGCTTTGCCGATGCGCTGCGCAAGCCGGTTGAACGTTCCGTGCTTTTTGCGGTGGTCAGCCGCTACCTGCCAAAGCGCGATACCGGCAGCCGTCCGAAACATGCCAGGTCGGACAGCACACCCAAACTGTCACTTCGCCAGCTCACCGATATTCTGACCGGCCCGGTCCGGGAGGAGTGGGAAGCCATTCGTGACAGTGGCGATCTGGCCCGTATTCAGGCTTTTGCGAAGAACCTGGAGTCTCTGGCACAACAGGCAGCCGATGAACCCCTGAAAAGCTATGCACAGGCGCTCCTGAGTGCCGGGCAGCAATTTCACCTGAAAAAGCTGCAGAATAAGCTGGGTGAATTCCCCCTGCAGATCGAGCGGCTGACCCAGGAAGCCCACCCGAACTGTTAAATCCTGCAAACTTTACGTCAAACCGCGCAACATCCGCACACATTCTGTTACACACGCGCTACAATCAGGTGAGATTCACAGGCAAGAAGTGAGTGCGGACATGAAACAACTTCTCGCAGGCCTCGTGCTCCTGCTGGCGTTTTCCGGGATCACACAGGCGGAACCCGGCCCCGACAGCCGGATCCGCATGGCGCTCGCCCAGCTGGAACACATTCAGGATGATCTGTTCTTTATCGGTTATCAGAGCATTCCCGCCGCTGCGGGCGATGGTCACAGCTACATGTTGCTGGATTTCCGCTTCGAGGGTCCGGTTCCGGGCGAAAAGGACCTTTATGCCAGTATTGACCGCATCTGCCGGACGGTCCTGGCAAACCGCAATCTGGTGAGCGATCTTTCCCGGGCCGGTTACGACATGGTGTCCGTCGCATTTGACGAACGCAGCCAGTATGACTGCCTGCCCTGAATACTAGTCCGCCCTGCCCTGCAGGCGCTGGCTGAGCATCTGGTACACCAGCACATAGCCCGTGGCCAGTACCAGCGCCAGCAGGGTGCCCCGGTTCACCCCCCATACCGGATACGCCAGCGCCACGACGGTGGCGTGCGTGATCAGCGCCCCCAGCCCTGCCGGGTAGTAGCGAATGAGGGTGCGCACCGGTTGAGCGCCGTACCCCAGATGAATCAGCACGAGCATGGGAAAGAAGGTGATGGGGAAGGCGGACAGCAGACCGGCCCAGTCCTTGCCGAGCAGCCCGGCACTGCCGGTCACGGCGAGGATGATGGCGGCCGACGCCAGGGCACGGATCCCCAGCAGTGACCAGGTCAGCCGTACCGGCCGGTCGATGGCCACATCAGGGATACGCCGGAACAGGCGTGCACACAGTACCGTCAGCCCCGCCACCACCGCCACATGGAGCCACAGGGGCCCATCCAGCACCCGGGTGAGGGCCGACGCCGCCATGAATGCCGCCACGGCGGCGACAACCGTCAGTGCGACGGGCACTCTACCGGCCAGTCCGGCATACACACCGGCCATGACCTGTGCGGCCACGAAACCGTTGAGGGTAAAACGGGCCGCTTCACCGGCATAGCCGGCACCCTGTTCCAGTCCAATAAAATACAGGGCAATGGCCGTACCGAGCGGGAAGCCGGCCAGCACACCAGCCCAGCGGGTGCTGACATGCTCCGCCACCCAGCTCAGCCCCAGCACCGTGGCCAGGGTGACCAGCAGCTTGCCAGTCAGCATGCGTCGCCGTCAGGCAGCAGACCCTCCTCACGCGCGCCACGCCGGGCCTCCCGGGTCATGTCGACCACCATGCGCCTGACATCCTCCAGTGTACGCGCCGGTTCCGGCCAGGGGACCGCCAGCGTGCAGGACAGGCCATGACCGTCCACGCGCAGATGCAGTTCGTCCCGGTTCAGGCCCGTGGCCTCCACCACCAGCGGATCCGCAATGCCGCCGAAATAGCGCGCCAGACAGATCAGCGCTTCACCATGACCGGCATTCATGTCTTCCAGCCAGGCGCTCGCTGCTGCTTCGTCCCAACCACTCATGGCTCTGTTCTCCTGTTGACCCTGAACGACTATTAGACCGGAGTTGCCCGGTCAAGGCAATGGGCTTAGGATAGCGGCTTGAAGCCATGCCGGAGGCTGCAATGAAAACTGCCCTGACCACCCTGCACTGCGCCCTGCTGAGCGCCGAAAACATCCTCTACGACAAGCCGGCGACCTTTGTGGCCGTCACCGGCTGCGAGGGCGAACTGGGCATTGCAGCCGGTCATGCGCCACTGCTCACCGCACTGCCCCCCGGACACGTACGGATTGTTGATGTGCATCATGACGAACACGTGTACTTCGTGGAAGGCGGCTTTGTGGAAGTGCAGCCCAACAGCGTCACCATTCTGGCGGATACCGTCCTCCGCGCCGATGACATCGATCTGGAAGCTGCCCAGAAAGCACGTGAGGCCGCGCTCCGGCACCTCAGACAGGCCACGGACCGTTTTGACTACCCCAAGGCGGCCCACGAACTGCTGGAGGCCATGGCCCGGATTGAAGCCGTGCAGTTGGCCCGGCGCAGCCGCTCGAAACCGGGCGCCGGAAAATCCTGACCAACAGCCGGGACTGGTCTGAACGAAGAATTCAGGCTAATCTGATACGAAAGGCTGTCGCAACGGGTGAGACGTGTCAGATCTGGAGCTTGTATTTCAGGGCGAACTGGTGGAGGGCTTTACCCTCGTTCAGGTGCGCGCCAACATGGCCAAACTGTTCCGGGCCACGGATGCCCAGCTGGATCGTATGTTCTCCGGCCGCCCGGTGGTGCTGAAAAACGGGCTGGATGCGGCCATGGCGGAGAAGTTCCGGCAGATCATCGGCAAGCAGGGTGCCATCGTTCACATCCGCCGGCAGGGAGAACCCCTGCCCACCGCGAAAGCACAGTCCCCGGCCGCCGCGACGCCCGCCGCACCGGCGAGCACGGCATCGTCTGCGGCAGTCAAGCCCGGTGAATCTTCCCGGCCGGCCAATCCCTTCTTCCGCCATCTGGATGCGGCAGAAAGCGGCACCGCGTCCGCAACTGCCGGCAACGCCGACACCGGACAGGCTTCTGCTGCGCCCGCTGCCGCTTCGAAGATGCCTCCCCCGGAACACGCAGGGCACCGGCGGCCAACCCCAATGCCCTGCCGCTGGCAGGCGAGAAGGTGGATGCCATTCTGTCCGGACTGGACTGGTCCCTGGCCCCGCCAGGCACCACACTTGGCGAATCCGGCCGCAACCAGTCCCCGCCACGCCCGGTGCCCGAGGTGAACTGGTCGCTGGCGCCCCCGGGCGTGCGCCTGGTGGAACCCCGGGAAACACCCCGATTCCTGAGCCGGATATCAGCCATCTGTCTCTGGTTCCCGAGGAGCCCTCCGGCGGCCATTGACGGGCTTCAGTTCCCGCGTCGCTTTCTGGCCTGCTGCAGGATGCGCTGACGCTGCTGCGGACTCAGTTTCTGCCAGCGCTGGCGCAATTGCTGTCGTTGCGCGGGGGTCTTGCTGAGCCAGCGCTCCCGCAAGCGTGCCTTGTCTTCCGGACTCAGTGACTGCCAGCGCTGGCGCTGGGCTTCCCGTTCCGCTGGCGGCAGCGCTTTCCAGCGCTGATAACGCTCCAGAACTTGCTGACGCACGTCCGGCGGCAGCTGGCGGAAGCGTTCAAAGCGTTGCCTCAGCGCTTCCCGCCGGGCTTCCGGTAACTGCTTCCAGCTTTCATAGCGCTTCCTGAGCGCCTGACGCTGTTCCGGCGTCATGTTCTTCCAGCGATGAATCCCTTCAAGCAGCGCCTGACGACGCGCTTCCGGCAGCGTTTTCCAGGTCTCGGCCCAGGGCTTGAGCAGCGTCCTGTCCGCTTCGGGGAGGCTTTCCCACTGCGTGTCCGCAAGGGTCTGGCCTGCCAGCGCAAGGAGCAGCAACAGGATCCCGGTCAGTTTTTCAATTCGCATCGGTCTGCGCCTCCTCTGCCGGTGCCGCCTCACCCGCGTCGGGGGTGTCGTCACCAGCCAGCGATTCCAGTTCTTCCACATCACGGGGGTCGAGCCACTGGTCACCACTGGCCACCATTTCCCCCAGAAAAATCAGCATGTCCAGGTCCGGCATCTCGTCGGCGGACTCATCCGCCCGGGCCGGCTGGACTGCCTGCAGCATGAGACAGCCCCACAACACCGCGGCGGGCCACCTCATGCCGGGTTATCCCCTTCATCCGCCTCCTCAAGCAGGAGTGCTTCCGCATCCATGAGCATCAGTTCGTCCATCTCTTCCAGCAGAACCGGCTCCATCATGGCCGGCAGATCCGACGCCAGCAGTGCCAGGGTTTCACCATCCGGGCCGTCTGTCTCGCGCGCAGGCCACAGAGTGACAGCCACGGCCAGCACCAGAACGGCTGCCGTGGCCAGTCCCGCCGGCCACCATCCCCGGGGCGCCGGCCGGCTCTGCCGTACCGCCCATTCAGCGGCAGCCACGCGTCGGATACGGGCCAGTTCTGCGGCGGTTTCTGCATCCAGCTCCCGGTCAAGCCTGCTGGCCAGGGCCTCCAGCTTCGCTGATGACTGTTCATCGTGGTGGGTCATAGCCAACCCTCCATTCGTGTGTTCAGATGTTGCATGGCGCGCGACAGATGCGTCTTGACGCTGCCTTCACTGCACCCCATGGCCGCTGCGGTTTCCCGCACATCCATGCCCTCCAGCGTGCGCAGCAGAAAGGCCTGCTGCTGCCGGGGCGGCAATTCCCGGATCACCTCCGCCAGCCTGTCCAGCGCCTGCTCGCTTTCCAGTTGCCGGGCCGGATCGGGCGACGGGCCGGCCACCGCGTCGGGTCCGGGCTCAGGTCCGTCTTCCTCGTCATGGTGGCGGAACCAGTCACGCCAGCCCCCCATGATCCGGCGCACCTTGCTGCGCCGGTAGTGGTCCATGATGCGGTTGTTGAGAATCCGGTAAAAGAGCGGCTTCCATTCGTCCCGTGGCCGGTCGCCATAACGGCGCACCAAGGTCAGCATGGCATCCTGCACAATGTCCAGCGCATCCTCGCGATGTCCAGTAGCCATCAGGGCCATGTTGTACGCCTTCTTTTCGATTGATGCCAGAAACCGGTTCATGGCACTCCGTACCGGGGGGGCAATGCCCCCCATGTGTCAACGTTCAAACAGCAGTGTGATGTTGGCGGTTTCCAGCGTGTTCACCTCGCCCGTATAGCGGCCATGGCTGAACAGTGCAATCAGTTTCTGCCCTTCCGCCTGCCGGGCCGTGATCTCGTCGGCCAGATCCGTCAGGCTGTGGAACATCTGAATGCCGTGGACACCGCGTGTTTTCACAGCGTAGCGTCCTTTGCCGCTGGCGGCCAGTGCGCGCAACGTCAGGGTCTCCACCGACGTATCCAGGCCCACATCCACACCGGCCACCTTCAGGCGGGCTTCTGCCGCACCGCTCACATCCAGCACCAGTTCCGAGTCGCTGGCACTGGTGACCTGACCGCTGCTCTCGCCACTCCAGCGAACGCCCACACCGGCACCGCGGATGTCCGTGTTCAGGTCAATCACGGAAATTGCCGTGAAATCCTCTGACCCTGCCGTGCCGAAGGCGACCGGATAGCCCTTCACCTTGATGATGTCATTGAGGCCGATGGTGCTCAATGTCAGGCTGCCGGTGTCAATGGCATAGTGCGCCGGGTCGGAATCCTCACCGGACGTCACGCCCGTCCCGGAGAAATCAAAGATTTTCGCACGACGGCCGTTGATGAAGTCCACATCCACTTCCAGCGGCCCGGCGGTATTGACCCGTCCCTTGAGGGTGGTGGGCCACTGGCGAACCAGATCGTCATCTGCGGAGGTGTCCAGCACCAGATCATCCCCCGTCCCACTCAGCGTGCCGAGTGCGGTGATGCCGGCACCGACGGAAATGTCATCCGTATTGAGCAGGGTGTCGGTGGTGCCCACCCGGGTCACACGCACGTCCGTATCCAGATTCACGGTCAGATCGGAGTTGAAGACGGCATAGCCATCATCCCGGTTCACCGCAAAGCCGCGCACCCTGAGCGTGTTACCGCTGCGGCCGATGACCGTGCCCTGGACATAGTCCTTGTTGGCCCAGGGTACACTGCTGCCGGCCAGCACCTGGGTGGCCCGGAAACCCTGACCGGACGTGATAGTGCCTTCCGCCACCACCGGTGTCCGGGCATCCAGCACGGCCAGGGCACTCAGACCCGCAGCACCCTCGCTGGCCACACCATTGATTTCATAATGGGTGCTGTCATCCACCTGAATGGTCAGGTTGCCGAAATGGTGCAACCGCACGTGGAACGGACGCACCTTCAGCGTGAACTGCCGATCGTCCGTATTCACCTCTCCAAGCAGACCGCGGGCACGGTGCACCTTCTCCTCATCCAGCTCCAGATCCGCGATCAGGAAGGGCTCCACCTGCACCTTGGCCGGCGACGTGGAGACAATCCGGTTACTGGCATCCAGGTCAAAATCCACCATCATGGCTGCCGGCACACCGGGCCGGACCTTGAGCAGCTTGCCGTCATTGAAGTCGATGTGCACATTCAGCGTGGTAACGGGATTGCCGTCCGCATCCACGGCCTCGGCTTCCAGGGCCTGACCGTTTTCATCCTGAATGATGATCTCTGCATCGCTGTAGTCCAGCCGCAGCTCGGCACCGGTATAGTTGCCCACCGGTACGCTGGCAATGGTGAAGAACTCGGAAAGATCCGTATACTGGGCGAAGTCCACCCGTGTGGCATTGGGCACGGTTTCCACCGTATCGCCATTGGCGCGCGTAAGCTTCAGGGAGCTGACGGTGACGGTATAGCCGAGGAAGTCACCTTCCGCGTCCGTCAGACTGACCGTCAGGGTGCCTTCTTCCGTGGCACTACCGGAGGTGCCGGAGGTGCCGGCACTGCCGCCGCAGCCGGTGAGCAGGGTGGCGCCCAGCCCGGCTGCCATCAGCCAGCGGCTGGCTGACCAGAGTGTACGTGTCAGGGTGTTCATGATGTTCTCCTTGTTGTGTGTTCAGGTCTGAGTCGGGACACAACAGCCATTGTGTACCCTTACCAACGCACCGGCCGGCGCGCGGTTGACACAACAGGAGAAAAAATTTTCAGTTCGCCCGGGCCTGCCGGCGATAGGCCTTGGGACTCATGCCCTCCCACTTGCGGAAGGCACGGCCGAAGTTGGAGGGGTCGGCATAGCCCAGCTCCCAGGCAATCTGCTCGATGGTAAGCCGGCTTTCACGCAACAGACGGCAGGCCTGCTGATGGCGGTAGTCGGCAATGAGTTCCTGATAGGTCAGACCATATTGCTGCAACTGGCGGCGCAGCGTCCGGTCCGTGACACCCAGCTTGCGGGCCACGTCCTCCATGCTGGGCAGGGTCTCGGCAGCTTCGATCATGGCCTTGACGCGGGCCACCACGGGCGAGCGATGCCGGGCCTCCACCGCACGCAGCTCTTCCTCGCACTGCTGCACCGCCAGATTCTTGACCGCCTCGTTGGCCATGACCATGGGCAGGTCGAGAAACTCGCGCCGGAAGCGGAGCTGGTTGACGCCCATGCCGAATTCCACCTTGCCGAACTTGCGGTAGCGGTCGGCATAGGGAGGCTCCGGATAGGCCAGCAGGCAGCGGCCGTCGCGGCTGAGCTTGTCGCCGAACAGCAGACGGTTGACCGCCAGCAGGGTGCCGAACAGGGTTTCGATGAGAAACGGCGTGAGGTCGCCCAGGTTGAGCTGAACGTCAATCTGGATCACCGCATCGTCCCCTTCCTCGAAGAACCGGAAGGTGACGGGAGACAGACGTGTGCGGTAATAGCGTTCCAGAAGCTGCAACGCCACGCGGATGGACGGGGCACTCAGCGTGGCCTGCCCCAGGGCGCCATGGGTCAGGGGGGTGAGCCGCAGACCGTATTCGAGGCCCAGCGCCGGATCCCCCGTGACCCGCAGTGCATTGCGGGCCAGCGCCATGTACTGGGCATAGGTGAGTCCGTGATGATCGTCGGTCAGCATGTGGCGCTCGATGCCCGTGCCTTCCAGCAGCGCCTCGTCACTGCCCACGCGCTCGACCACCAGCTGCCGCAGGACTTCGCCGTAATGGGCAAGAATCATCTCGTCGCTGGCGGCCACCCATTTCCGGCCTGCATCCACTGTCATGCTTCACTCCGTGCCAGAGCTCAGTTAGAGCTTTTGCACTATTCTAGTGAAGCGCCTAGGCTTTACAACCTAGAATTGAACAGGATTTGTTCAGTTCAGAGCAGGGTCACCGTAAACACCAGCACGACGGACGCCCACAGCACCGCCCGCAACCCCAAGCCTTCGTCTTCTTGTGGCATCATGACATCTCTCCAGTCCGAATGCGCACAGTGTACACCTGTGATGCCCGTCTCATTTTGATGTATA
The DNA here is from genome assembly GCF_041153465.1 of Thermohahella caldifontis. Taxonomy (NCBI): domain Bacteria; kingdom Pseudomonadati; phylum Pseudomonadota; class Gammaproteobacteria; order Oceanospirillales; family Hahellaceae; genus Thermohahella; species Thermohahella caldifontis. Next base: position 2,829,201 of record NZ_CP154858.1, on the reverse strand, counting down.
TCAACCCATTCCCAAACCTGTTGTCCGGAAATGACCGTTTTTAGCCGGACTGATGACCTTCTGGAAAACCAGACAAATGTGCAGAATAGATCGCGTTGATTAGTGTCTCTGAACTAGTCCGCTTCACCGGAATGGTGAACTTACCTTGCTACTTTGAGCCGCGCATTGCGCGGCTTTTTTTACTTATGAACCAATCCGGTTCATCCCCGCAGGCGCGGGGAACACGTTTTTTCCCGCGCATCGTCCAGACTCTCCACCGGTTCATCCCCGCAGGCGCGGGGAACACTCTGTCCGTTCCCTCCATCCCCATCCCGACATCGGTTCATCCCCGCAGGCGCGGGGAACACGGTCAGGCGTTTGCCGATTTCTGTCAGCTGGTGCGGTTCATCCCCGCAGGCGCGGGGAACACGCCGGACGCATCAGACATGGCCGACTGTATCGCGGTTCATCCCCGCAGGCGCGGGGAACACTCTGTCCGTTCCCTCCATCCCCATCCCGACATCGGTTCATCCCCGCAGGCGCGGGGAACACCATACTCTGCCAGCATGTGAGCCCGCGCGAATCGGTTCATCCCCGCAGGCGCGGGGAACACCTGATTTTGGGAACCAGTCCCAATCATCCGGCCGGTTCATCCCCGCAGGCGCGGGGAACACCAGCAGCAGGATGATTGTGATGGGGGAAATTGCGGTTCATCCCCGCAGGCGCGGGGAACACGCCCTGGATGCCGGTATTCACGCGAATTTCGCCGGTTCATCCCCGCAGGCGCGGGGAACACTGCGCTGATACCATTTCATTTCGATAGCCTCACGGTTCATCCCCGCAGGCGCGGGGAACACTTTTCCAGCCTGTAATGAATGTTGAAGGCACTCGGTTCATCCCCGCAGGCGCGGGGAACACTTCCCACCGCTCAAAAATCGTGATTTTCTCCGCGGTTCATCCCCGCAGGCGCGGGGAACACTGCGGGAGATTATTCTTAATCCGGAAACAAAACGGTTCATCCCCGCAGGCGCGGGGAACACTTCAAGTCCTGACGCATCGTAGCCTACAAACACGGTTCATCCCCGCAGGCGCGGGGAACACATTTAAGACAAGTCTGATGCTGGCGCTGGGCACGGTTCATCCCCGCAGGCGCGGGGAACACTTTTTCAACAACTCTAGCAACGCCTTCTATGGCGGTTCATCCCCGCAGGCGCGGGGAACACGTGTTTGCCCATCAATTCAAAAATGTTTTCTGCGGTTCATCCCCGCAGGCGCGGGGAACACCCAAGCCACGACCACTCCCTGTTTTTCAATACCGGTTCATCCCCGCAGGCGCGGGGAACACCGCCCAGCGCCTGCGCCACGCTGCCGATATAACGGTTCATCCCCGCAGGCGCGGGGAACACCACATCAGCGCCAGACACGTCCACCTCTTTCACGGTTCATCCCCGCAGGCGCGGGGAACACGACAGCTCAATATGCACCCCAAGGCGCGCGCGCGGTTCATCCCCGCAGGCGCGGGGAACACAGCACGGTCGCGTCACGGAATGACCAGACCGGCGGTTCATCCCCGCAGGCGCGGGGAACACTCTAAAAGTATACACTTGTTTCCAAATGTTTTTTTGGCCGTTGCAAAATCTACCAGCTTTTTAAAGAGCGATCAGCTTTCCTCTTGTGGCTTAAATGAAACCAGCCTCAAACCATCATAATCAACCGGCACGCGCCTGTTGCGGCCGACTGTCTGAAAATCGAAACCAGATTCCGTATTTGTGGCCCAAGCCATGGCGACATTCCCGTCGCCCACCAACTCACAGGCTTGCTGCCATATCATTTCACGAACACGCTTACTCACATCCCCCACGTACACTCCTGCACGGATCTCGAGCAACCAGATCGCCAAGCGGCCTCGGAGCCGGGGCGGTACATTTTCCGTCACCACAACTAGAAAACTCATTTATTTGCTCCGGTGGCCTGCGTCACCGATTGATGGCGGCGTGGGGATTGCCGGTGGCTGAGCATCTTCAGGTGGTGGAGGTAGATCTATGCCTCCGGCGGCCAGAACCTCCTCAATAGTGGGAATAATTTTTTTGAGAAGTCCGGTTGAGCGAAAAACATCCCGGCAGGCAATCCGGACTTCCTGATCAGGCAGGCGAGGTGCCTTTGCCGCAATTTTAAACGCAACGGGCACAACGGTTTCAAATTTGAATAAATCTGCTATGTCATAAACAAATGACAAAGGCTTACCACTATGCAGAAAACCGATTGCCGGGGCATAGCCCGCCGCAAGCACTGCCGCTTCGGTAACACCGTAAAGACATGACGTTGCGGCACTCAAACATTGATTGGCCACATCGCCTGCATCCCAGTTTTTCGGGTCATAACGTCTTCCCTGCCATTTAACGCCATACTGTTTGGCCAGCATTTCGTACATTTTCCGTACGCGGGCACCTTCAATACCCCTTAGCTGATCCACGCTTCGCCTTTCCGGTGCCGGTTCTCCAAACCGGATTTCAAACATCTTTCGGACTACTTTCAGACGAAGCGTTTCATCCAAAGCCAGTTTTGCCTGGTACAGCAGCTTGTCAGAGCGGGCACCGCCAGGCTGGCCAGCGGAGTAGAGACGTACTCCGGCTTCACCTACCCAGATCAACAGCGTGCCAGTCACGGCCGCAAGCTTGACTGCAGCGTGACTGACGCGTGTACCCGGTTCGAGCATGATGCAGGCAACCGAGCCCACCGGGATGTGCTTGCGCTCACCATTTGCCTCATCGACAACAACAAATGCACCATCCTTTACATCAATGCGCCCGTAGTACACGAAGATCATTGATAGCCTGTCTTTTATCGGCAAAGGTTTAATGGGCGGCAGCGGAATACTTTTAGCCATGAGCCAACCCGGTCACACTCGTCTGACCAGCATCAATCCACATCCAAATGCCTTGGCAGGGCCGATCCCTGTCATCAACATGTGAGTGAACTTGTCTGCATCCCTGACCCGCACTTCTCCTGAAAGATCGAGTGAGCTGAAACCAGCGGTGCGATGCTTCTCCGGCAAGGGATGCCAGCGATAACCACTCACTTCCAGTGCTGGCAAGCCTGACTTACCCATACCCACTTCAAAACCGTGGTTGGCTGCCTTATCCTGCCACCACTTGAGAACACGCCGGGATTCAGCTGTTCTCATCGCCCATTGAAGAAGTGCTTGTCTGCCAAGCCGGGCCTCAAGCCTTTCAGCATATGGCCCCTGTGCCACAAAGTGGCGCCATTCACTAACCAGCTGGTCCGTGGCATAATCCAGAATGCGTCTGATGCGTATCTTTTTGGCGCCATCGTCCTGCAAGCCGAGTATATCCAACTGATCCTGAATCCACTGGTGTTGGGCATCCATGACGATATCGTGCCGTACTACCCGGGACTTGCCACCGGATTGATTCTCTCCGGTTCGGCGGGACACAACTGCGTTTACGCGAAGTTTGAATGCCAGTCGATCTCCTTCGGCCAACCTGGGCGCATAGTGCTTGGTTTGAATGTCGAAAAGCGGGTTTTCCTGTGGTGGCGCAGCAGAGAGCACATAGTAAACAGGATCACCCTTTCTGCCACTCGCTGATCGTGGGCTGTTTCTTCCATCCTGCTCCGCGGCGACTTCTTCTCTGAACAGAAAATTTCGCTTGCATTCCGTAGCGTTGTTATCCGAAAACAACCCCCAAAACAAACGATGCAGCCCATATCCACTTCTGTCTTTAAGTAGCAGTCCCAGCTGCACTGCCTCGACTTCAGGACGCAGCCGTATACGTGAAAGATACATTATCTGCTCTCCATGGCTTTCATCCAGTGGAATTCTTTGCGCGGCTCAAACTGCCAGCGCTGCCTGGACAAGGGTTGATCAAGGCGCCTGAGCTCCCGCACCTGCGTACGATCAAATTGGCCACCATCAGAAGAGAAATCTTCAATACTGCCCTCCCAGTAATAATGCTGAACAGTATCCGGTGGCAGCCACCGTTCATCACTGCACCAGGGCCGCTCGTCCATCAACAAATCTCCGGGCTGGTATTGCTCAAATGCTTCCAGAAAACCATCAGCCTGCACAATCTGAGGATTCAGGGGCGCTGCAAGCGGACACGACTTTCTGCCCAGATATAAGTGGAACCGCGGTTTCAGGAGTGCTCCCTTCAATTTTGCGAGGCTCCATGGCGCAGCAGTTCCGGCGGCCAGTGCAACAATCGCCATTGAGTCCGTTCGATATTCACGTGTGGACAGGACTGTGCCAAGACGATGCCGCCCCACCACCAGCTCATCTCGCCGGGTTTTGTAGGAGAATTTACCCGCAGAGTCAGGCGCTTGGGCCGTATGATAATCCCGCATCAACTGGCCTGTTGCGTGCATTCTGACAGCAAACCGATAGCTGGCGGCAAGCATCGATTGATTTTCTTCATCATCTCTGCCCAGACCCAAAGCAGCCCCAAGGAGCCCCACCAGAGCTGATTTGGATGGTTTGATATCACTGTGACGCATTTCGCCTACCGCGATTTCACCCCAACTGGCCATTGGCCCATATAACCGAAATAACAGGTATTCCATACCCACCTCCCGGCCTAAGCCTGGTTAGCCGCGGGCGCCACAAAGTTCAGCAGGTCAGGAAGCGTGCCTTCTGCATCCACCACATTCAACTCATACCGGTCATCTGCACAAGGTCCGTAGACTTTATCGAAGTTTTCAGCCTGCTTCTTCAGAGCAGTAATGGCGTCTCTGGCAAAATCATCACTCACTCGCTGATCTATGGGTTTCAGGTATGCCACAGACAATGAGCGAGGTTGTTGCTCACCTTTCTCGGCCAGTACAAATGAAGCATAAGCTCTGGACGCAAAGCTGTTTTGCTTGCCGCTGGGAGAAACTTTCACCGCAGCCTCAGTGAGCGCACGAATGGCCTTGTCTGCCAGCACCACATCGCCATCAAGGTTTTCAATGAGCTGATCCCGGTTAATACAGACATAACTGTAGAACAACCCCGCAGCGAAGCCCGCCTCACCGATATGTGCAGCGCCTGCATCCTCACTGTGATCATTCAGGTCATCGACCGCTGTAAAATAGTCGTCTTCTATAGTTACCGGGTGAACTGAAATTGCATGAGCGACCTGGCAGGCTGCCTCAACATTGAAAGAAGGTTTGGAGGCCAGCATCCTGCCAAACAAGGCAATATCCACTGCCCGGCTTTGACTTCTGAGCAGGTCCAGTTCTTCCTTTTCAGGGGCTCGGTCTTCATCAATCAGTTTTTCGACTAACTGGTCAACCGCTTCAACCTCTTCGGGCGCCAAGTGCACGAGCTGCTCTATCTCAAGTTCATTCAGCGGGTTCTTCTTGTCTTTTTTGAGCGCGCCGAATTCACCTGCTATTGCTTTTGCCCATTCCAGTGCTTTCTTTTCGTTCACCCCCCGGGAAACCATGCGCTCATAGATCTGTGTGCCCAAACGTTTGGTACGTGTTCCGATATGACGCCCCATGGCCTCCTGAAAAAGATCAGACACTCTCCAGTTGCGCTTGAGACTTTGCGAAGATACGCGCAAACGATCCACTCCACCCATTTTTGCAGTTTTCGGGCGGCCGAGGTCATCCCGATTGAGATTGGCGGGCGGATAGGCAGTGAGGATGTGAAGTTGAATGAACTGTGTCATGGTATGTTCTCCTTAACGTTGATTTAGTCTTTTAAAGTTGTGTAGTAGTCGCTTGCCCAACGCACAGCCAACCGTTTGGCTGGCTCCCGGTCCACAATCCTGCGGTACTCCTGCATCCAGTGAAGAATGCCGTCAGCTATAGAGAGCACATTTACCCGCCCTCCCAACAGGGCAATTGCGCGGTGGATACGCCGGTAAAACTCGTCCGGATCCCTGCTTTTCTGCAGTTGCAGAAACCGCAGTTCACTCATTGCAGCCTTGGTCGCGGCCCCACGCGGACTGGCAAGTGCCTGAGCAAAGCTGAGCGCAGAGTCATTTTCTCTGACGTGCGATAGTGCCGCCGCCACGATGGCAGAATCAAGCAGCCTCCCGGGATTGTGCCAACTATCGGGCATTTGTTTAAGAAAATCAGAAAAGGCAGACGTCAGCAGTACATCATCAGGTTTTGACGCTCTGCGAAGGATTGCCCTTGCTCCCCTGTTTTCGCCCAGCCCCTTCCACCAATTCATCAGGGCTTCACGGTCCTCGGGGCTCTTGAGTTGGTATAAGTCTGTCATGCAGCCTCTCCGTCCTTAGCAGTGAATGCTCTGAGCACTTTCAAATGCTTGGAGCTTCTGAGTTTGGTTTTCAGTTCATTCCGGGACCTGATGACCCGCTTCATGTCCACTTCATCGTCATCTCCTTCGAGCGACCAGTGGTCAAAGATGTTCACCGCCGTCTTGCAAACCGTCCGGTACCAGAAAATTGCCGGTTCAGCCGGCATGACACCCGGAACATCCAGGTCATTGGCTAACATGCCAAGGCAGCGGTAAAAATCAGCTTCCGTTTGCGCCCAAAAGGACAAGGGGATGACTGACATATCACCTTTAACCTCTTTGGGGCGCTTGAACCAAGCAGCTTTAACACTATTCCTGAGCAGATCAGCAGCATCCCTGGCTGCATCAATCAGAACCGCTACGCGATCAACAAACCGTTCACGCTTGTCTTCCGGCACCCTGATTACGGGTATCAGGGATTCATACCAGCAACGCGCTTTCATGTTGTCCATGTCATAACCAAAACACCATAACCGGGCCAAACTGGAAGGGGATACATCCACAGCTCTTTCATCATTGAATCTCTGCACCACCAGTGCAGCCTGATCGCCCGTTGATGTATCCTGCAGCGTGAGCCCAAGCCACTGACGATAGCCAATACCACCGGGCTGCCCTTTCAGGCTTAGCGGGGGATTCTTGTGGTCGGGATCGAACCGGTAGGGCGTGAGTGGGTGGACCCAGGGGCCTTCGTAGTTGATGCCAAAGTTTTTAGTTCGGAAACGACTGACAATCTGACTGGAGGCCTTACCGCAAACAGCACACTCAGCGTCTTCAGCAGTCATGAATTCCAGACGAATCCTGCGTGGCATCGCCCAGTACATCTGAAGCGGTGACGCATCCCCGGGCAAGGTGGGTTTTCCACCCTTGTCCGATACACGTGTGGGTCCGAGCCATGGAAACACGGAGCTATCACAGGGTGCGTCCGTCACATCCAAGCTCTCGGATTCCAGCACATTCAGCCAGCACTTTCGCCAAAGTACATCATCCTCTTCCGGTATGACCAAGGTCGTCAGCGGACCACCTCCCCGTAATCCCACACGATGACCTTGCCCCCCGGAAGGGGCGTTAATCTGCAAAGTGAAAAGCGCCGTCGCTGCGCAACCCGGACAGAATCCACCGTCAGGCAGCCCTTTCACAAAGTGGGCCAGATTATCCCGGCGGGTCTTTGCTCCCGGTGCATCAATCAGAAGTGCCTCGACAGGCTTACACTCCCCCTCGGGCAAATCATAGTCCTGCATAAATGCGGGAGCTGAATCGTTATTCAACCCGAAGGCTGGCCTGAATGCCTGAAAACGCTCCTGTAAATCTGCCGGGGCTGGTGGCGCCTCCCAGTACCGCAACCAATCGTCATGATCTTCCGGGGCAAACGCTGTCTGCAACAATCCAATCAGAAACTGGTAAAGTGCTCCCTGAAAATCAGCCCGGGGTGCAGCAAGCTCCATAACCGGGTTATCCGTCTCAGCGATCTGGTCGGGTCGAATCGTGCAGCGCGTCCCATCCTGCCGGATTACAGGTATCCAGGCATCCTCAATCAGGTTCATGTGTCCATCCTCCTGGGTTCCAGCCCCCTGCATTGCTATAGAGGCTCTTCAATTCAGTCGTCAATGGCATTATTTCGCACCAGCGCAAGGCGGGCTGTTCTGCCTTCAGTTTTTCAATCTTGTGATTCAGCGTGTCGGGTATGCTACCTGCGACTTGTTTCCACTGTCTTTCTGGCAAGCTTAACTGGCTAAGCGACCAAGCGTGTCGCTTTACATTGGCGTAAGGGACTAATTCATCATTTTCATATCTGGCCAGTGCAACCGTAACACTGGGTGACTCTTCCAGCCGGGTCGGAATCCGGATTTCATCATCCCAACAACCTGCCTTCCGCGTGTAACCCATGTCCAGTCTCAGGCAATTAAACTCTGCCATGCTTTGCCGGCTGCGATCCGTCCCTTCTGCCCTCCACACCAACTCCAGAAGATCTTCCGGGATCAGTGTCTGAGCAGAGTCACTATAAACTCCTTCGATCAACTTTCTCGCGTCATCAGGCATGCGATAGTACGACTTGCTGAATAGTACATGAGCCGTAAGCCAGAGCTGGCCTACATGCTGATAAACAGCCTGCGTACCGGGGAGCAAGATTTTGAGCCAGTCAGGACTGTCAACTGTGGCCGGATCCGGGGACAGTACATACAAGGTCGGCTCCGGCCGCTCATCCTGTCCCGTTGGCGACGGGTTTCCTCTTGCATCCCTTACGTGGCGGTGCAGTCGGCCCGCCCGCTGAACAATCAGATCGATCGGCGCCAGATCCGTGATCATCAGGTCAAAGTCCAGATCAAGGCTTTGTTCAACCACCTGCGTTGCAATCAGCACCTGCCCTGGTCGTTCTGCGGCTCCTGCTGCCTTGCCAAAGCGCCGGATCACGTCTGCTTCAATGCGCTGCCTGTCAACCATCGCAAACCGACTATGAAACAGCGTTGTTCGTTCAGTGCCGCATATGCCTTCCTGTATCAACTGCCGATAACTTGTCAGCGCGTCATTCACGGTATTTCTGACCCAGCAAACAGCCATGCCTGCCTTCACGGATTCACGGATCAGCTCAAATGCACATTGTTCACTATCCAGACGACGAACCTGGATACGGCGTTTCAATTCTGGCCGGGTTTCAAGTTCAACTTCACGTAAGCCGCCTTTACCCATGTGAGTTAATAACGGGTATCCTGTATGTTGGATTTCTGGTGTCTCGCGGCCCAGTCCCTTGCAAAAACCTGCCAGCAGCTCTGATCTGAATTGCTGAGGCAGAGTCGCGGACAGCAATATGGCACTCCCACCCTGACGCGCATGGGCCTCGAGCAGACTGGCCAGAAGCCGTCGCATATAGGGGTCATAAGAATGGACTTCATCCACCAGCAATACTTTATCGCTGAGCCCCAAAAGCCGAAGTGACTGGTGCCTTGCCGGCAACACTCCGAGTAACGCCTGGTCAACGGTACCAACCCCTACATCAGCAAGCAGCGCTTTTTTCCGGTTATCTGCCAGCCAGTAGCTGCACCATGCCCCCGCACTCTGTTCGTGCTCCTTGTAATCGGCTTCCGGTCTCACCGGATTCATGATGACGGACTCGGTAAACCGGTCGTCCAGCATGGCCGCACCATGTGCCAGAATCAGGGAGGGTGTTTGGTCAGGAGTGTACAGTGCCCGATAGCTTTGCCTCAGTCGATCGTACATGGCATTCGCAGTTGCCATGGTTGGCAGCCCTACGTACAGGCCCTTCCCGAGCCCCGCCGCCATCAAGCGGTGTACCAGTACCATGGAAGCTTCAGTCTTGCCGGCCCCGGTCACATCTTCGAGTATGAAAAGCTGTGCCCCCTCCCCTATCGGGATTTCATGCGCCATGCGTTGAAGCGGTGTGGGTGTTTCTATAAAAGGGAATTGCTGAGTAATGCCTTGGTACTCAGATACCCGGACAGTGCCCCACCGTGAAAGATTGATCGCCCGCGGTGCGGTGGGGCATGCGACTTCTCTCCAGTATTCAGGCAGCAGCATCACATCTGACCGATAAGTAAAAATATCCTGATTCGAGCCCAGCCAGTCGCTAAGTACTGACAGTCCGGCCAACTGCCATGACACACGCCTGAGCACTTTTTCATCAACACCCTCCAAAGGCGCCAGGTCTGGCCGCCACCAGTCGAGCAGTTCCTTAACGTAGGCTTCGGCTGCGTCAACGTCTTCGGGGTGGAAATGGGCATCAAAACCCCGGCGTTCACGCAGGGGTGGCTCGCCATGATGCCCCGTCACGACCTCCAACCATAAATCAGGTATTCTGCTCCCCAGATTTTTTGACAGCTTTTTCCGCCATAAGAGCAAACCAAGACTGTCATGCCGGATGTCGTAACAAAATCTCTGATCTGCCGGCACCAGACTACCTGTTTTCTCCGGCACAAGATTCTGGAAGCCTCTCGCGAACTTACCCAGATCATGGAACATCAGGAGAAATGCAAACCAGTGGCGGAGCCATTCCGGCTCCACGCCCAGCTGAGATGCCAGTCTCCTGCATAACGGTTTCGCAGGATCAAGCAGCAGCCAACCTACTGCGGCCACATCCAGACTATGAAATGCCAGAAGATGGAACTGGCGACTTTCGTCTTTTGAACACTTCCCCCAGTATTTGAAATAGGCGGGCACTTCAACCATGAATATACCCCGGGCTGGGTGAGCCGGAAATGTGCACGGATGAGTTTCGAAAAGCAGGCGTCATGCTCGTCCCTGGCATATTAATCTCACGGATTCTGTTACGGCCTACAAACTGATGTAACAGACTTCAAGTTAGACCAGAACACTCAAAAATTCAAAAACAGACGCGCCTTTTCCCTCACCCCGGCAACACCACCCTCATCCTCGCCCCGCCCAGCGTTTCCGACTGGCCCACCTCGATGGTGCCGTGGTAGCTGTGCACGAGCTCTGACACCACCGCCAGGCCGATACCCTGTCCCGGTGCCGATTCGTCCAGTCGCTGACCGCGCCGGAGCACCTTGCCCCGTGCGCGCTCGGGGATGCCCGGGCCGTTGTCCTCAATGGTGATGCCAAGGCGCCCGTCAGCGGTCTTGTCTGCACGAACGACCACCCTGCCACGGCCGTACTTGCAGGCATTGTCCAGCAGGTTGCCGAGCATTTCCATCAGGTCACCCTCGGCCACGGCGACGGTGAGTTCGGGTGCAATGTCGCATTCGAAGCGGACCGGGGGATCCCGATAGACCTTTTCAAGCACACCGGTCAGCCGGGCAACGGTGGTGGCCACCGGCGTGCGCACACCGAAGGCTGGCTGCACGGAGGCGGAAGCCCGCTGCAGGTAGTACTGGACGGATTCATCCAGCCGCTGCAGGGATTGCTGCATTACGGCCCGGTCGGGCTCGGGGCGGGCCAGCTCGCCACGCAGGACGGCCAGGGGGGTTTTCAGGGAGTGGGCGAAGTCGTCCAGCTTGTGGCGCATCTGCTGCTGACGGCGCTGTTCCTGGTCCAGGACCTGATTGAAGGCTTCCACCAGTCGTTCCACTTCTTCCGGATACTCGCCTTCCAGACGGCTCGTGACGCCGGATTTCACCCGTTCCAGATCCTCGTTGATGAGGCGCGACATGGGCTGAAAGGCAAACCGGCTCAGTACCCGGGCGATTCCCAGGAGCAGGATCAGCACACTGCCGACACCCGCGGCCAGATCCCGGTAGAAGCTGCGCAACTGGGCTTCATAGGTGGCCTGGCTGAGCCAGACTTCAATCAGGAGGGGGTGCAGGGCGCCGCTGTCATCCTGCCATTGCACCAGCATGCGGGTGACCCAGTAGAGCTGATCACCGAGGGATTCGACGCTGCGACGCACCTCTCCGGGCGGGGCGTCGAAGGATACGGTTTCCGGCAAGGGTTCACCCAGTGTCGATTCGCTGCGCCAGAAGATGCGGCCGTTCTCGCGCATGGCCGCCATGAGCCCGGATCCGGGCTGAACCATGCGGGCGTCCAGTACCGGGTCTTTCAGGGTGAAGCCCTGCCCCGTCCATTCCAGTTCGGCCAGCAGGCTGAGCAGGTGACCATCGGCCTGCGTCTGCCAGCTCTGGGCCAGTGCCGAGCGGTAACCCTGCACCAGGGCGAAAGCCAGAATGGCCAGACTGCTGGCAAGCGTGATGAAGACCAGCCGAAGGCGTTTGCGCAGGCTGACCCGCGCCATTACACCGATTCAACCGGCAGGGTGAAGCGATAGCCGAACCCCCGCTGGGTTTCGATCAGGCCCAGCGCGTTGCCCGGATCCAGTTTCTTGCGCAGGCGGCCGACAAAGACTTCCAGGGTGTTGCTGTCGCGCTCCTGGTCCTCGGCATAGATATGCTCGCTCAGGGCCGTGCGGGAGACCGCTTCGCCGGCATGCAGCATGAGGTATTCCAGGGTGCGGAATTCATAGTTGGTCAGCTCCACGCGCTCGCCGTTGAGGCGCAGTTCCCGTGCGCTCAGATCCATCTCCACCGGTCCGGCACGCAGGCGGCGGCTGGCCAGTCCGCTGGCACGGCGGATCAGTGCCCGCATGCGGGCCAGCAGCTCTTCGGGCTGGAAAGGCTTGACCAGATAGTCGTCCGCCCCCGCTTCCAGTCCTTCCACCTTGTCCTGCCAGTGTCCGCGGGCGGTCAGGATGAGCACGGGAAAACGGCGCCCGTTGCCGCGCCAGCTGCGGATCACCTCCAGGCCGCTCTTGCCGGGCAGGCCCAAGTCCACGACCGCCGCATCGTAGTCGATCTCGTTGCCCTGGAACTCCGCATCCACGCCGTCTTCGGAGGTGTCCACGGCGTAGCTTTCGGCTTCCAGCATGTCAGCCAGCTGGCTGCGCAGGTTGGGTTCGTCTTCCACCACCAGTATGCGCATGTTCAGTTCCTCTTGCGCGGGACATCCACTTCCCGGACGATGCCATCCGGCGTCAGGACCCGGATGCGGTAGACATCGTCCCGGGTCTCCACCTTCAGTACCTTGCCCAGCCCCTCCTCGCGGATCTGGCGTACCGCATCGTCCTCGGTCGCTGCCGGCTCAAGTGCGGCAGCCAGGTTCATCATGCTCAGGCTGATCATCAGTATCCGGACGATGCGTGTCATGGGCTCCTCAGATGGGTTCGACGGTGACCCTCACCCGGATCCGGTCTCCGGGGTCATGATCCATCCGTGTGGTGAAAGTTTCGCCGCGATACTTGTATGTCACCCAGTAACCCACGGTTTCCGTGGTGTAATCCACGGTGTAGGTGGTGCTGCAGCGGCGCTCGTTCCTGTAGTATACATCAGTCCCGCCCGGTGTGCGGTCCCGTGACAGGTCATGCCCCACGGAAGCCCCCAGAATGGCCCCCACGGCCGTGCCGATGCGCTTGTTCTCTTTCCTGTGGCCCACCGCGTTGCCCAGTGCGCCGCCCACGATGGCGCCGACGATGGTGCCGGTGGCGGATTCATCCCGGGGCGCCCGTTCACGTTCGACCCGGACGCGCTCGGTCCAGCAGCTTTCATGGGGGGTGCGGTTCTCGATCTGGCGAGTGATGGGTTCCACACTGACCACCCTGGCATAGTCGGTCAGCCCGTCGTGGCGGCCACGCGGGCCGGCCTCCGCCAGCGGGGCGGTCATGAGTGCCAGTGCGGTTGCACCAAGAATCAGTTTTTTCATGGCCGGTCTCCTTCTCCAGTGTTCAGTTGCAGTCTACGGCACTTCAACTTAACCGTTTCTGAACTGAACGCATGAGCCCGAAAAAGGTTGACCGGCCGCCGCGCCGGCTTCAGGGCGCGGCATACACGTCCGTATCGGGATGGAATGCGGCCCAGGCGAACCAGTAGACCAGCATCTGGTCAGGCCGGGTACCATCCGGCAGACGCACCTCCGCCGTGCGCGCCTCCACATCATGCAGGACTTCGAAGGTCTGGCCATGCCAGGTGTACGTCAGCCGGGACCGGCCGGTGCGGGCAAGCGTTCTGAGCGGAAAGGCCAGCGCCTTGCCCTGCCATTCCACACCCAGCACCACATCCTTGGGGTGAAAGCGGCGGTCGAGATGGCTCACAGGGAAATAGAGATTTTCCGACTCCTCGTAGCTGCCGTAAGGCGAGCGGGTATAGTCCCGCCAGTATCCGGTATCCAGCGCCAGCACCCGTGTGCCCGGGTGCGCCTCCCGCCATTGACCCCAGGTGGTGTGCGTAATGAACAGGCGCTCAAGCCGGGTGCCCTTCATGGGCCCGTTGATGGCCCGCCCTTCGATCTGGGACCAGAGGGATTCCGTCGCCCGGTCATACATGAGCAGGTCACTGTTGTAGAGCAGGCCCGAGACACCGAATTCCAGAGGCTTGCCGTTCACCACCGGCCGAAACCCCATGCCCGTTCCGCAAAGCGGGCAGAACGTGATCAGCACCGGTTCTCCGCCGACCCGGTCGTTGACGATTTCATGGTAATTCAGCAGGCGGACAGGATAGGCTCGCGCCTCGCCGCCATGCTCGAAGCCCAGCACCCGGTCCCGGGGTGCCAGCCAGTCGGCTTCGCCGGAAGTGGTGGTGGGCGGCAGCGTGAGCGCCGGAATGCCATCCCGGGGCGGGCCACCGGGCAGGATTTCCTGGGCGGGAACCAGCGGGTCGTCGATGACAAAGCCGTTGAAGGTGCGTGGCGGTGCCGTGGCGGCGACCGCCAGGCTGGCCAGCAACCCGATACCGGCCAGCCCTGAAAACAATCGGTTCATGACAGTCCTCCTCCGTTGCGGGATTGGACTGTCCGGACCGGAGATGGTTCAACGCTTCTTGGGTGTCCAGGCCCAGATCATTTCCGCCAGGATCGGTTCCTTGCCTTCGCCATCGGTAATGACCACCTTGACGGAGGTTTCGCCCTTTTCCTGGGTGCGCATCATGTCGATCTGCTCCTGGGTCAGGGTGGCTTCGGCACGCATGTCACCCTTGGCACGCTTGACGAAATCCAGCTTCATGGTCTTGATGACCGGGACGGATGTTTCGGGAATGTTGATGCCCACCATGAATCCGGTGGCAGATTCGGCAATCAGGGTGCTGGCCACGGCATGCACGGAGCCGATGTGGTTCTGGACTTTTTTCTTGTTCTTGAGGGAGACGACACAGCGGTTGTAGGTCAGTTCCTCCACCTCGATGCCGGCGGTGCCGGTGAACTTGACGGCCTTGTGGAAAAACATGGACATCACGGGCACGCGGGCAATCCTGGGCAGGCGGTTGATCTGGCTGACGATGGCGTCCAGCTGGTTGATGGGTTTGGCCATTTCGGTTCCTCTCTGCTTGGTTTTTTCCGCGAAGCACGATACCCGAAGGTCCGCGGGATATCCAGCCCCGGGGTGGCGGGATGAGACGTTGTCGGTTATCGGTCCCGCCGTGTTAGAATCTGCCGCACATGCCATTTCGCGACGCTTCCCCAAGTTGGTGACACCTGTGCTGCCGTCTCTCCGCACGATCTGCCACGCCTGCCTCTTCTGCTTCCTGCTGGTCGTGGCCGTTCCATCGCTGGCATCCACCCATACCGGCCCGGACAAGGTGGAACTGAAGGTGGGCGGTGTCTCTGCGGAACAGGAACAGAACATCCGGGCCTACGTGGAGGGCCTGGCACTGATGCCGCCGGACCTGGCCCGCCCCCGTGCGGTGCAGGAAATGGTGAGCAACGCGGCGGCCCGGGCCCTGAAGGCGCTGGGCTACTACAGCCCGGTCATCAGCGTGGAACCGGATGCCCAAGCGCACCGCATCACCCTGCACGTGCAGCCGGGCGAGCCGGTGCGCTGGAAGCGGGTGACGCTCCGCATTCTCGGCGACGCGGCAGAGGATGAAGCCATCCGCCAGGTTCTCCGCGAGCATGCGCCGCGAGAGGGTGAGCCGCTCCATCACGGCCGCTACGAGGACTTCAAGACCCGCCTCCAGGCCGCCGCCCAGCGCCGCGGCTACTTCGACGCCCGCTTCCTGAAACGCCTTGTTCAGGTGGACCCGGACAGCCGCCAGGCCACTCTCGATGTCGAGTGGGAATCGGGCAGCCGCTATCATTTCGGGGAGGTCCTCTTCAGCAAAAGCCGGCTGTCGCCCGACCGTCTTGCCCGCTTTGTCCGGTTTGCGCCGGGGACCGGCTACGATGAGGCACTGATTGCCGATCTCAACAGCCGCCTGCTGAACAGCGGCTACTTCCGCTCGGTCACCGTTCAGCCCGATCGCAGCCAAATGAATGATCACACCCTGCCGGTTCAGGTCAATCTGGAAGACCGTCCTGCCAACGAGGTCAGCATCGGCCTGGGTTACGGCACGGACAGCGGGCCGCGCCTGAGTCTGGACTGGAACAAGCCGGTGCTGAATCCGGCCGGGCACAGTCTGGACACACAGTTCAACCTTGCCCGCAACAAGCAGGAAGTCACCCTGTCCTGGAAAATTCCGGTCACCACCCCCAATCAGGATTACTGGCTGCTTCAGGCAGGCTGGGTGAACGATATCTTTGACGTCAATGAACTGAGTACCACCACCGTCACGATCAACCGTCAGACACACCTGCCCAGTGGCTGGGTACGCAGCCTGTTCACCCGCATACGCAGCGAGCGGGGCGTGATCGACAATGCCGGCGCGCGGCAGGTGGTGGAAGATGATTTCTATCTTTCACCCGGTCTCAGCTTTACCCGGTCGGTGAGTGACAGCCGGTTACGTCCCACCCGCGGTCACTTTCTCAGCTTTGATCTGGAATTCTCCCACCCCGCCCTGCAGTCGGACACCCAGTACCTGCGCCTGCATGGTCTCGCCAAGTGGCTGATTCCGCTTGCCGAACGCCATCAGTTGTTGCTGCGGACCGAACTTGGCGTCCTGCTCAAGGATGATTTCACGCAGGTGCCGGTCAGCGCCCGCTTCTTCACCGGCGGTGACCAGAGCATCCGCGGTTACGACTACAACACCCTGTCGCCGGAAGACAGCAGTGGCGACAAGCCGGGCGGCGACTACCTGGCCGTGGCCAGCGCCGAATACCTGTACCGCGTGCTGGATAACTGGCAGCTGGCCCTCTTTGCCGATCATGGCGGTGCGTTCTCCGAACCCTTCACGCCACGTCATACCGGTGTGGGGACGGGCATCCGCTGGCTGTCCCCCGTCGGAGTCTTCCGGCTGGATGTGGCCCGGGCGCTGGACACCGGCAAGTTCCGCCTCCACCTGGTCATGGGGACAGTACTGTGAGCCATCGCCTGCGACGCTGCCTCAGGCGGCTGACACTGGGTTCGCTCCTGTTGCTGCTGGTACTGGTTCTGCTGGCCGGCGGCGCCACCTGGTATGCGCTCAACAGTACCTGGGCCGCCCGGCAGCTTCTCGCCCTCACGCAACCGCTCGTCCCGGAACTGGAGATCGACGCACTCAGTGGCACCCTGTGGTCCGGTCTTCATGCGGAGCGTCTGCGCTGGCAGGGTGAAACCTTCTCCGTGACCGCAGAGGACCTGAGCGTCCGGGCAGATCCGGCCTGCCTGTTGCGCGCCCGCCTGTGCCTGGACCGGGTGGCATCGACCCGGCTGAGCCTGCACGCGGCAGAGGACGATGCCCCCTTTGCCGGCGTGAAGCCGGGAACCGTCACGCTGCCCTTCTTCCTGAGCGTCAACTCGCTGGAAGTGGGCGAGCTGATCTGGCAGAGCGGAGACCAGCCCCCGCTGGCCCTGGGTCAGTGGCAGCTTCGCGGCCAGTGGTTCGGCCAGAAGCTCACCCTGACGAAGGTGCACTGGCAGGCGGACACCCCCACACTGGGCCAGGCCGATCTGATCCTGACCGGTGACCTGCGCATGCACCGCACCTGGCCACTGAACGCAACCCTCGAAGGCACATGGCACCCGGCCGGTACCGACTTGCCCTTTGAGCGCTACCGGCTGCGCCTGAGCGGTGCACTGGACGCCCTCAATCTGGATCTCCGGCTGGCAGACACCAGCGAACTGACCGGACGGATCGATCTGACCCGTCCCGAGCTGCCCTTCCGTCTGGAAACCCGTGCGCTGCCGCCACTGCACCATGAGGGCATCCGCCTGAGCGAAGCCTCCGTGCGTCTGGAAGGCGCCTTGCTGAAACAGTTCGACATCGAGGCCGGCAGCCGGGTGGAAGCACCGGGCCAGCCACCGGTAACCCTCGCACTCAAGGGACACACCGATCTCCGTTCCCTGACCGTCGCGCCCCTGACCCTGCAGTTACCCGAAGGCACCCTCACCCTGACCGGGGTGCTGAACCGGGTCGGCGGCACGCTGCGCTGGGCCGGCGACCTGAAGGTGCAGCATCTGAATCCGGCCCTCTGGCTGGCCGAACTGCCGGGTACGCTTTCGGGATCGGGCCGGGTTCAGGCCGCGTTTGAAAACGGCGACTGGATGCTGGATGCCCGCAGTGTCAGGCTGGCGGGCACACTCCGTGAAAAACCATTCGGTTTCAGCGGTGCACTTTCCCGCAGCAGGGGCGGGGTCTGGTCGCTTCAGAATACGGACATTCGCTGGGGAGACAACCGGACACAGCTCGCCGGCACTCTCAACCATCGCTGGGATCTCAGGGGTGAGGCCAGCCTGCCCCGTCTGGACACCCTCTGGCCCGGCCTGAGCGGCGATCTGTCCGGGCGCTGGCAGCTTTCCGGGCCCCTCCGGGATCCGGTGGTCAGTCTGGATCTGCACAGCCGGACACTGGGCTGGCAGGATCAGCAAGTGCAGGATCTGCGGCTGAAGGCGTCGGGGAGGCGCGCCTCCCACACCCTGGAGCTGGCGCTGAAACGGGCCGGTACCGGGGTCGCACTGAACGTGACGGGCACCCTCCCGGATGACTTCCGCCAGTGGACAGGCACCCTCAGCAACCTGACCCTCACTCAGGGCGATCTGCAGGCTGCCCAGACCGCGCCCGCCGCGCTCAGCCTTCTCCTGTCTCCGGAACAGCACACGCTGACAAGGGTGACCGCCGGCGAACTCTGCCTGGCCTCCGGTGCCGCCCGCGTCTGCACGGCCGGTTCCTATGATGTTTCCGGCCAGGCCCTGGATGCGACGCTGACACTGGCACAGCTTGACCTTGCCCGGCTCGCCGGTCTGTTGCGCCCGGAAGACAAGGCGGCTGCCGGCCTGTCCGGTGTGGCGAACGCCCGCCTGAAACTGAGAGGCCCGGTGTCACGCCCCCGACCGGAGGGCTGGATTGAAGTCCGGGACGGGGCCTTTGCCTTGCCGGATCAGCCGCTTTCCCGGATCAGCGACCTCAATGGCCGTCTGGATATCGTGCCCGGCGAAGCCACCCTGTCACTGCGTTTCGGCACCTGGCCGGACCTGGACTGGCAACCGGACGCTCCCCTGCGGCTGTCCTGGACCGAAACCGGTGAGGCCCGGCTTCAGCCCGCCTGCTGGACGGCAGGCGAACATCACCTGTGCGTTCAGGGCACGACCCGGGGCGCCGGCGGTGACGGTGAGGCCCGGCTCACCCTGAGTGGTCCCGCCGCGCCGCTGCTGGCCAGTCAGTTGCCGCCCGGGCTTTCCGCCAGCGGCATGCTCAACGTCACACTGGCCCTGGAGCACCGGCAGGGTCAGCCATTGCGTGCCAGCACCTCGGCAGAGCTGGATACCGTTCAGATCACCCTGGATCGCCGGGATGATCCGCCGCTGGTGCTGGACATCCGGCGCATTTCCGCTTCGGCCGGGCGGGAGAACGGCACGATCCGCGGGCAGGTGGTCATGCAGTCAGACCGCCTGGGCACCCTCAACGCCCGTCTGGACATGCCGGTTGCCAGCCCGGAGGCCCTGCGCGGTCAGTTCCGACTGGATAACTTCAGCCTGCAGGTGCTGCATCCCTTCTTCCCCGCCTGAATGTGCTGGAAGGCCGGGTGGCGGCCGAGGGCACCTGGCAGGGGATATGGCCATTGAATGATGTGAATGCGGCGATCCGTCTGAGCGACGGCCGGGTCGCCAGCCCCACCCTCCCCGTGGGGCTTGAGGCGGTGAACCTGACCCTGAATGTGAATCAGGACAGGCTTGCCCTGAATGGCGAGGCGCGCAGCGGCAAGGGTCAGCTGCAACTGTCCGGCACCGGCGCACTGGGGGCTGACTGGCACATGCAGGTCCAGCTGGACGGGAAGGATGTGGACGTACGGCAGCCACCGCGGTTGACTGCGCGCATGGATCCCGCGCTCACCCTGACGGCCACCGCCGAAACCGTGGTGCTGTCCGGTCGTCTGGATATTACGGATGGCCTGCTCAGGCTGGATCAGAATCCCGACCGGGTGGACCTGTCCCCGGACATCGTTGTGGTCCGGCAGGCCGCTTCGGGTGAGGTACCGGAAGACAAGGGCCCGGATTTTGTGGCCACGGTGGTCCTGAACGTGGTGAAGCCGCTCAGCGTGCAGGGTTACGGGGCAGACCTGAAGCTCAGGGGCAGCGTCACCCTGTTGCAGACGCCGGACAGCGTGCCCAGCGGATACGGCACCCTCACGCTGACAGAAGGACGCTTTGAAAAGTATGGCCAGAAACTGCAGTTGCGCAGCGGCCAGGTGCAGTTCAGCGGCCCGGTCACCGATCCCTGGATACGTCTGGAGGCCATTCGGGAAGTCCCGCCGGTGGTCGCCGGCATCCGTCTCGAAGGCCCCGCTTCGGCCCCGGTGGCCACGCCCTTCTCGGAGCCTGCGCTGCCGCCGGATCATGTCATGTACTACCTGCTCACCGGTCGTGCACCCGGGGACAACACCGCCAGCGAGAAGGCCATGGTCAGCCGCGCCATGCTGAGCATCGGCCTTTACGGCGCCACCCCGCTGACACAGAAAATGGCCGACATCTTCGGGATCGAAGGGTTTGGCATTGAAACCACCGGACAGGGCGATGAAACGGCCATCAGCGTCAGCGGCTACCTGTCTCCCCGCCTGTATGTGGAGTACGGGTTCGGTGTCTTCACCCCCGTGAACACCCTGACCACCCGCTACCGGCTTTCGAAGAACCTGTACCTGGAAGCGGTCAGCGGCGTGGAGAACCTGCTCAACGTGCTGTATCGCTTCGAGTTCTGAGCGCATTGGCCGCCCTGACAGCCGCTCGCGCCACCGCGGCACTCACACCCCGCCGGGTTTGCCGCTATAATGCGACAGACTGACACGTATCATTCACAAGGGATATGACATCATGAGCGATCTGAAGCAGAAATTCGAAGAAGCGGTCAACCTGGTCAAGACTGCCGAAGGCGACTTCAAGCCGTCCAATGAACTCAAGCTGGAACTGTACGGCCTTTACAAGCAGGCCACGGAAGGCGATGTACAGGGCAAGCGCCCGGGCATGATGGACTTCGTCGGCCGCGCCAAGTACGACGCCTGGGCTGCGCTCAAGGGGCTGTCAAAGGAAGAGGCCATGCAGCGTTACGTCAACGCCATTGAAGACCTGAAAAGCAAGCTCTCCTGATTTCAGGGCCCGATCGGCTCCACCAGTTCCAGATGCGGCGCGCAGTGTGGCTGCGCCGCATCCGGCTCCAGCCACAACGCCCGGAATTCCAGTCCAGGCACCCAGCCCGGCCGAACAGGCAGTGCCTGTCGCCGCTCCCCCGGAAAGAACAGAAATCCGGCCTTCTCACCGGACAGCGTCACGATCTGCGCAATACCGCGCTGCTCATGGTAGGCGCAGGGCGTGTTTTCGGCGGGCGCAGCGGTTGCCTTGCCGGCAGGGGACGGTGCCGGCATCGGTTTTTCCGGGGTACCCGTATCGGCCGGGGGTGTCCGTGGCACCGGGGGTGCGGGTGGCTGAGCCGGCTTCTGGGCGCAGCCGCCCAACCCGAGCATCAGTCCTGTGAGGAAGATGCCGGCCCGCGACCGGATTCCTTTCGGACACATGAGAGTACCTGCTCGCATTGTTGATGGGCGTATCGCTCCAGAATATCCAGCAGCCGGGGTTCATCGCGCGCCCGGATGGCGTCCAGGGAGTCCCGCATGTAGGCCAGGTTGTCCTCAATGATATCATTCCCCTGACGCAGGGCCAGAAAACTGCAACGCCGGGCAGACGGCCAGAGATCCTGAATCAGCGTCACCAGGAAGGGATTGTCCGCATAGGCCAGTGATGCCTGGGTGTACTCCACCCCCAGATTGAGAAAGCTCACCAGATCGTTGCGCTGCTGGCAGGCACGCATCTGCTGGTACAGCCCTTCCATGCGGGCCATGTCGGCCTCCGTCCAGTTGCGCACCAGTTTCCGGCTCGTATGGCTGAGAATGAGCAACAGCGTCTCGTACAGTCCGCGCACAAAGGTTTCATCCAGCTCGCGCACGAAGGTTCCCTTGCGCGGCTCGCTGCGTACCAGATAACGTTTTTCCAGCAACAACAGCGCTTCGCGCACCGAGCCATGGCTGACGCTGAGTTTCTTGGCCATGGCACTTTCCAGAATGCGTTCACCGGAGTGCAGCATGCCGGTCACGATCTGCATCTCCAGATGCTGGGCCACCTGCTCGGTCAGTGTCTCTTTGGGCCTGAATTCACTCAAGTCCACTTCTCCCCTTTTTGTTTTCGAGTGTGGCATAAAACTTGACGGGTTCAAAGTCGCGTCCCCATAATGCCAAATACCAACGGACGGAAATATCACAGGGAGCATTCAGAGTGGCAAAATGTGAACCCATTCCGGGGCTGGTACTGCTCTGCGCTGTGCTGAGCGGAATGACATATGCCGACACGGCACCGCTGGCCGATGCGCTCTCCCTGGCCAGACAGGATTACGAAAACGCCTTGCACAGGCTCGATACGGAGATTCAGCGCTGCCAGGCGCTGAAAAGGCAAGCAGGGGAGCTGAAACACGACATCGAAGCCCTCGGACAGAAGGTGCCCAAGGCGGCTCTCCTGACGGGAGTGGGGTTTCTGGCAGCCCGCAATATCCGGCTTTGTGAAGCCGGCGCAAAGGGTGAACTGGCACTCGCCTGGCTGAACTACCTCAGTATTGCAAAGGAACAGGGGATTCACCCCGGCGAAGTGGTCAGCGACCAGATCAGTACACTGCTGTCGCCCAGTGCGGTATGGTATGCCATGCGGGCACGCTATGCCGCATTACCGGCACACCAGCGTTCAATGATGGAAGAGGCCATCGGGCAGGCGCCCTTTGATGGCCCCGCGTTGCTCAACTGGATTGAGGAGCGCGACTGACGCCTGTCTGGCGACCTGAAGCGGGCGCTCAGTGCGCCCTCAGAAATCCAGATCGTCACTCAGACGCAGATTGTCCGCCTGGGCATTGAGCTTGTTGGAGTCCGTATCCACACCCAGCTTGATCATCAGGCGCAGATCGTTGGCCGAATCCGCATAGGCCAGCGCATCCTCGTAGGTGATCTCGCCGGCCTTGTAGGCCATATACAGGGCCTGATCGAAGGTCTGCATGCCTTGGTCGGTGGATTTTTTCATCAGCTCCTTGAGCTTGTGCACCTCGCCCTTGCGGATGATGTCCGCCGCCAGCGGCGTATTGAGCAGCACCTCGACCACCGCCCGGCGGCCCTTGCCGTCCGGCGTCGGAACCAGCTGCTGTGCCACGATGGCCTTGAGGTTCAGGGACAGATCCATCCACACCTGATTGTGATGCTCGGGCGGGAAGAAGTTGATGATCCGGTCCAGTGCCTGGTTGGCGTTGTTGGCGTGCAGGGTTGCCAGACAGAGGTGACCGGTTTCCGCAAAGGTCACTGCGTACTCCATGGTTTCCTTGGTCCGCACCTCACCGATCATGATCACGTCCGGTGCCTGACGCAGGGTATTCTTCAGCGCCACCTCGAAGGACTCGGTGTCAATGCCCACCTCGCGCTGGGTCACGATACAGCCGTGATGCTGGTGAATGTATTCGATGGGGTCTTCGATGGAAATGATGTGACCCTTGGAGTTCCGGTTCCGGTGGCCGATCATGGCCGCCAGCGAGGTGGACTTGCCGGTGCCGGTGGCTCCCACGAAGATGATGAGCCCCCGCTTGGTCATGGCCAGCTTCTTGATGACTTCCGGCAGGCCCAGGTCCTCGATCTTGGGAATGTTGGTCTCGATGCGCCGCAGCACCATGCCGCAGAGGTTGCGCTGATAGAAGGCGCTCACCCGGAAACGGCCGATGCCGCGCGCACTGATGGCAAAGTTGCACTCGTGCGTGTCTTCGAACTCGCGTTTCTGTTTTTCCGTCATGATGGAGAACACGGTCTCGCGTGTCTGCTCCGGTGACAACGGCGTCTTGGTCACCGGCAGCATGCGCCCGTGCACCTTGATGCTGGGCGGCACGCCCGCCGTGATGAAGAGGTCTGACGCCCCCTTTTCAACCATGATTTTCAGCAGCTTGTCAAAGTCCATTGCCTTGTCCTTGTTGCAGTCCGTAATCAGAAGTTTTCGGGCATCTTGGCCTTCTCGCGGGCCACATCACGGGAAATGATGCCCTTGGCCACCAGGTTCTGCAGGCACTGGTCCAGCGTCTGCATGCCCAGCGAACCGCCGGTCTGAATGGCGGAATACATCTGCGCCACCTTGTCCTCGCGGATCAGGTTGCGGATGGCCGGCGTACCGATCATGATTTCGTGAGCCGCCACGCGACCGCCACCGTTCTTCTTCAGCAGTGTCTGTGAAACGACCGCCTGCAGGGACTCGGAGAGCATGGAGCGCACCATCTCCTTCTCCGCCGCCGGGAACACGTCCACCACCCGGTCAATGGTCTTGGCCGCCGAGGTGGTGTGCAGGGTACCGAATACCAGGTGACCGGTTTCCGCCGCCGTCAGGGCCAGACGAATGGTTTCCAGATCCCGCATCTCACCGACCAGAATGATGTCCGGGTCTTCCCGCAGGGCCGAACGCAGTGCCTCGGCAAAACCCAGCGTATCCCGGTGCACTTCGCGCTGGTTGACCAGACACTTCTTGGATTCGTGCACGAATTCGATGGGGTCCTCGATGGTCAGGATATGGTCGTAACGGGTCTCGTTGATGAAGTCGATCATCGCCGCCAGGGTGGTGGACTTGCCCGAACCGGTCGGCCCCGTGACCAGCACCAGACCACGCGGCTTGAGGGCAATATCCTTGAACACCTGTCCCATGCCCAGATCTTCCATGGTCAGCACCTTGGAAGGAATGGTCCGGAACACGGCCCCCGCACCCCGGTTGTGGTTGAAGGCATTGACCCGGAAACGCGCCACACCCGGCACCTCGAAGGAGAAGTCCGTCTCCAGAAACTCTTCATAATCCTTGCGCTGCTTGTCGTTCATGATGTCGTAGATCAGCGCGTGGACTTCCTTGTGCTCCAGTGGCGGCAGGTTGATCCGACGCACGTCGCCGTCCACACGGATCATCGGTGGCAGACCGGCAGAGAGGTGAAGGTCGGAAGCGCCCTGTTTGGCTGAAAACGCAAGCAGTTCAGTAATATCCATCGGATACTCCGTGAAACAGTTGAGATGATCTCGTTGGGAACCCGCCTTTTCTTTGCGCCGATCTGGGGTACAATCACGGACCGGCACAAGAGGCATACAGGTGTATGATCAGCATAGCAGACAACATCCGATCCGTAACCCGGCGGATACAAAAAGCAACAGCTGACGCGGGCCGTCCGGAGGACGCCGTCACACTTCTGGCCGTCTGCAAGACCCGCTCGCCGGACGAGATCCGGGCGGCACATGCCGCCGGACTCCGCCACTTCGGAGAGAATTACCTGCAGGAAGCGCTGGACAAGCAGCCGGCGCTCGCGGATCTGCCCCTGATCTGGCATTTTATCGGCCCCATTCAGTCCAACAAGACCCGCGCCATTGCCGGACATTTCGACTGGGTGCACAGCGTGGACCGGGCAAAGGTCGCCAAGCGACTGAGCGAACAGCGGCCGCCGACCCTGCCGCCCCTGAACATCTGCCTGCAGGTCAACATCGATGCCGAACCCACCAAGGCCGGCGTGCTGCCCGACGCGCTGCCCGAGTTGGTGGAAGCCGTCCGGTCCCTGGAGCGCCTGAGGCTGCGCGGCCTCATGTGCATTCCGGCACCCAAGAAGGACGAAACGGAAGCCGAAGCCACCTTCCGCCGCATGGCCCGGTTGCTTGACGACCTCAACCGGCGCTGCGGGCTGAACATGGACACCCTTTCCATGGGCATGTCCGATGACCTGGAGCCGGCCATCCGGGCCGGCGCCACCATTGTGCGCGTGGGGACTGCCCTGTTCGGAGAGCGCCCGCCCAAAGACACGAGGACCGAATCATGACCGCACCACAGATCACCTTCATCGGCGCCGGCAACATGGCGTCGGCCATCATCAAGGGCCTGCTGGCCAGCGGCTTCAGCGCTGCGCAGCTCTCCGCCAGCTGCCCCGATACGGCGCAACTGGACACGCTCTCTGCCGAATACGGCATCGCCACCACCACCGACAACACCCGTTTCACCGCCAGTGCGGATATCGTGGTTCTGGCGGTCAAGCCCCAGATCATGGAAAGCGTCTGTGCCGGCCTGCGCGATACCGTCCAGCAACGCCGCCCGCTCATCATTTCCATTGCCGCCGGGCTGTCCTCCTCCCGGATCGAAACCTGGCTGGGCGGCGACCTGCCGGTGGTGCGGGTGATGCCCAATACCCCCGCCCAGGTCCTCAAGGGGGCCACGGGCCTCTTTGCCAACCCCCGCGTCAGTGAACCGCAGCGGGAACAGGCCGACCGGATCTTCCGCGCCGTGGGCATCACCGAATGGTTTGATGACGAGATGCAGCTCCATGCAGTCACGGCCCTCTCCGGCAGTGGTCCGGCCTACGTGTTTCTCTTCATCGAGGCCCTGGAGGCCGCAGGAGTGGCCTGCGGCCTGCCCGCAGACAAGGCACGCCGCCTCGCCATCCAGACCCTGGCCGGCGCTGCGGAACTGGCCGCGACGTCGGATCTGCCACCAGGCGAGCTCAAGCGCCGTGTCATGAGCCCGGGCGGCACCACCGAACAGGCCATCCGCACCTTTGAAACCGGCGGCTTTGAAAAGCTGGTCAGGCAGGCCGTGCGCGCCGCCTGGGCCCGGGGCTTCGAGCTGGCCGGTGACACCCCGCCTGCACACGGCAACGACTGAACAGGACGCCGGACTGGAAAAGCACCCCGTCCGGCCCCATGATGTACTCCGGAACAACGAGGACAGGTTTCATGGCACAAGAGATACTGGCGCTGGTCATCCAATTCGCAGGCAGCTTCTACACCACCCTGGTACTGCTGAGGTTTCTGCTGCAGTGGTCCCGGGCAGATTTCTACAACCCGATTTCCCAGTTTGTCGTCAAGGCCACCAACCCCCTGCTTCTGCCGCTGCGTCGCATCATACCCGGCCTGGGCGGTCTGGACCTCGCCTCGCTGGTTCTGGGCTGGCTGGTCATGGCCACCATGCTCGGACTGCTGACCGTCATCAGTGGCTATCCGTTCAATCCGGGTTTTGTCGCCGCGCTGGCACTGATCAAACTGGCCAATGCCCTGCTGCAGATCTACTTCTGGGCCATCATCGCAGTGATCGCCCTGAGCTGGATTGCCCCCGGCTCGATACACCCGGCTGCGCGACTGCTCGCCCAGATCACCGAGCCGGTGATGCAGCCCTTCCGCAAGGTGCTGCCCCCCATGGGCGGGCTGGACCTGTCCCCCATTCTGGTCTTCCTCGTCATCAACGTTCTGGAAGTCATGCTGCACCACCTGGCCCGGAGCCTGGGTACGATACTCTGAGGCCGGGGCATGAGCACATCCTTCTGTACTTGGCAGGATGGCGTCCTGATTCTGACCTGCCACGCCCAGCCCGGTGCCCGCAAGGATGAAATCGCCGGCCTCCACGGCGATGCCCTGAAGATCCGCATTGCCGCCCCGCCCGTGGACGGCAAGGCCAATGCTCACCTGCTGGCCTTCATCGCCAAGACCTTCGGTGTCCGCAAACGGGATGTGGAACTGCTCTCCGGTGACACCTCCCGCCACAAGCGAATCGCCGTTCATAATTTGAACAGCGTCCCGGAATTACTCAAATCCTACATTTCGTGACACAGTTGCCTTGTTCTGTTTCAAACCTTTAGGCATAGTATTCAGAATCACCCGAAGTGTCATTTGAGCCGATTCCAAAGGGAACCTAACTATGGCAGGCAGTGGACTTTCCCAGCAGGTTCAGGCGTTTCACGCCTGGAAACAGGACATCATCCGCGAAATCATGCGCTACCAGAGCTGGCTGCGCAAGAACGACCTGTACTCGGACGACTTGCATGCCAAGCTGCAGCGCAGCATCGCCCTGCTCCGCGAGGATGAGCTGACCATCGCCTTCGTCGGCGAATTCTCCCGCGGCAAGACGGAGCTGATCAACGCCCTGTTCTTCGCCGACTACGGCCAGCGCATGCTGCCCTCCCAGGCTGGCCGCACCACCATGTGTCCCACGGAACTCTTTTACGACCGGCAGCAGGACAGCACCTATCTCAAGCTCCTGCCCATCGAAACCCGGGCACATGACCGCTCACTTTCCCATTACCGGAATGTGGCCGAGCACTGGGTGCACTACCCGCTGGATGACAGTTCGCCGGAAGCCATGCGTCAGAGCCTGGCCCATGTGGCCCGCACCCGCTCGGTCACAGAGGACGAGGCGCGCAAGTACGGTTTTCAGCTCGATACCCTCGAACGGGATCCCAACCAGCCCGGACACTACATCATCCCGGCCTGGCGCCATGCCCTGATCAGCCTCGATCATCCGCTGCTGCAACAGGGTATCCGCATCCTCGACACTCCGGGCCTCAATGCCCTCGGCTCGGAACCGGAACTGACCCTGAGCATGATCCCCCATGCCCACGCCGTGGTTTTCCTGCTGGGTGCCGATACCGGTGTCACCGCCAGCGACATGCGCATGTGGAAGGATTTCATCGCCAATGACCAGTCGGCCCACCAGGCCGGCCGCTTTGCGGTGCTCAACAAGATCGACATCCTCTGGGACGACATTCAGGGCGATGCCTTCACGGAAAGCTCCATCGAGGCCGTGCGCACCAAGACCGCCGATCAGCTCGGCCTGCTGCCCAAGGACATCCTGACCCTGTCCGCCAAGCAGGCCCTGCACGCGCGCATCCGGGGTGACGAGGCACTGCTGCGGCGCAGCAACCTGCAGGCACTGGAAGCCCTGCTCAGCGAGCGCATCCTGGCCCAGAAGGAACGGCTCATCACCCAGACCATGATCAACGACATGCTGGGCATGCTCCAGACCAGTCAGGCCATCCTCCAGTCACGCGAACAGTCGCTGCAGGAGCGCCTGGATACCTACCGGGAGCGCGGCATCAGCCCCTCCTTCCTCAAGGAGCTGACGGAGAAGACCCAGGAAGACTACAACTATTACTACAAGAAGCTCTTCACCCTGCGCTCCAGCCGCCGGCTGATGCGCTCCCAGGCCCAGATCCTGGACAAGATCATTCATGAAGAACGCTTCGAATCCCATGCCCGCCATACCTACGAAGAGCTGAAAAACAGCTGGACCACCGTGGGCATGTCCCGGGCCATCGCCGGTTTCTTCACCGCCATCGAACATGACATGGCCAACCTGCAGCACGAAGCCCGGCTGGCGGAGAAGATGGTGCACTCCATCTACCAGCGCTATGCCAGCGACGATCGCACGCCGCAGCTTCAGCCCAGCCCCTTCAATATCCGCCGCTCTCTGGATGAGCTGCAACAGCTGAAGCAGCGGGCCGACCAGTTCCGCAGCTCCATCAAGACCATCCTGACGGAGCAGACACTGGTGGTGAAGCGGTTTTTCAATACGCTCGTTGCCGAAGCCCGCCGCATCTATGTGCAGATCCGCAAGGAAACCCAGCGCTGGCCCCAGGAAGCCCTGCTGCCCATCATCCAGCACACACTGGAACAGAAGCAGATGCTGGAGCTGCAGATCCGCAGGCTCAAGGAACTGGCCGGCACCGCACGGGATACCCGCAGCCAGATGCAGCGCATCGAAATGATGGTGGCCGACATCCGCGCCCAGATCGAGGAAGCGGACACCATTCAGCGCCGCCTGCGCCGGCCGCCGCCCCAGACCGCCGGACAGAAGGTGGTCAGCCTGCCGGGCGCCGGTGGTCCGGCCTGATCCTGACGGGGGCAGTTGCGCTTTGCTGCCCCCCTTATAGACTTCGCCTTTCCATAGTCTGCCCCGACTGGCTCGTTGAACAGGAGATACGAGACGCCATGCATGAAGAGGGCTCAGTGGGCATTGTCGTGCCCCACAAGGCGACCTTCGACACCCCCATCACGCTCGAGTGCGGAAAGACCCTGCCCGCGTTCGAGCTCATGTACGAGACCTATGGCGAGCTGAATGCGGCGGGCACCAACGCGGTGCTGATCTGCCATGCCCTCAGCGGTGATCATCATGCTGCAGGCAAGCACCATCCATCGGACAAGAAGCCCGGCTGGTGGGACAGTTGCATCGGCCCCGGCAAGCCCATCGACACCAACCGTTTCTTTGTGGTGAGCCTGAACAATCTAGGCGGCTGCGCGGGCAGTACAGGTCCGAACACCCTCAACCCGGCCACGGGCGAGCCCTGGGGACCGGACTTTCCGGTGGTCACCGTCAAGGACTGGGTGAAGAGCC
Organism: Thermohahella caldifontis; assembly: GCF_041153465.1. NCBI lineage: Bacteria > Pseudomonadati > Pseudomonadota > Gammaproteobacteria > Oceanospirillales > Hahellaceae > Thermohahella > Thermohahella caldifontis. Next base: position 2,798,986 of record NZ_CP154858.1, on the reverse strand, counting down.
AGGCCATGCTGGCAGACCGGCTGGGCATCGGCACCTGGGCGGCCGTCATCGGCGGCAGTCTCGGCGGCATGCAGGCCCTCCAGTGGGCCATCGACCTGCCGGAGCGCGTCCGCCATGCAGTCGTGATTGCCTCCACGCCCAAACTGACCGCCCAGAACATCGCCTTCAACGAGGTGGCCCGCAAGGCCATCACCTCGGACCCGGATTTTCACGGCGGCTGGTACTATCGCCACAACACCATTCCCAGCCGGGGGCTGATGCTGGCGCGCATGGTCGGGCACATCACGTATCTGTCCGATGCCGCCATGGGCGAAAAATTCGGCCGCGAGCTGCGCAACCAGTCATTCAGGTACGGGGTGCTGGACACGGAATTCGAGGTGGAAAGCTACCTGAACTACCAGGGCGAGCGCTTTTCCAAGCGCTTTGACGCCAACACTTACCTGCTCATGACCCGGGCGCTGGACTACTTTGACCCGTCACGGGAGTATGGCGGCGATCTGGTGGCGGCCGTCTCCCGGGCCCAGGCGCGCTTTCTCACCATTTCCTTTACCACCGACTGGCGTTTCTCGCCGGAGCGTTCGCGGGAGCTGGTCAATGCCCTGATCCGGGCGCGCAAGGACGTCAGCTATGCGGAGATTGATGCCCCCTATGGCCATGATGCCTTCCTCATTCCGTCTCCCCGCTACATGGAAGTTTTCCATGCCTGGATGGACCGAGTTGCCCGGGAGGTGAACTGACATGCGTGCCGATCTGGAAATCATCAGCACCTGGGTCAGGCCCGGCAGCCATGTACTGGATCTGGGCTGTGGCGACGGCACCCTGCTGCACCACCTCATGACCACCCGTCAGGTGACCGGGTATGGGCTGGAAATCAATCCCGACAACATCACGGCCTGTATTGAGAAGGGGGTCAACGTCATCGAGCAGGATCTGGACAAGGCCGGTCTCAGCAATTTCGAGGATCAGTCCTTCGATCTGGTGATCATGACCCAGGCCCTGCAGGCCGTGCGCCGGCCTGATCTGCTGCTGGACGAGATGCTGCGTGTCGGGCGCGAGGCCATCGTCACCTTCCCCAACTTCGGTTACTGGCGTCTGCGTACCTGGCTCATGACCAAGGGCCGCATGCCCGAATCCAGAACCCTGCCCTATGCATGGTACAATACGCCCAATATTCACCTGTGTACCTTCAAGGATTTCGAGGCCCTGTGCCTGGACAAGAATGTACGCATCGAAAAACGCATGGTGGTGGATGATGAACACCGGGACCGCTGGTTCATTCAGTTGTGGCCCAACATGCTGGGCCAGATTGCGCTCTATCATGTCAGCCGCTGATCGTTTTCCGGCCCGCCGGCATGATTCGGCACGGGGGCGTCGGCGTGTCGGCAGCCGCCTGATCCTGGCGGGACTTCTGGCCGCATTCTGGGGCCTGCTGTCCGCAGCCAGCGCGAGCGCGGAACAACTGGTGCGCTACGGGCCCTACCAGATTCATTACATTGCCTTTCCATCCACCTTTCTGGAGCCGGATGTGGCGAAAGCGCTGGGCATTCAGCGCAGCAAGGGGATTGGCGTGATCAACGTGTCCGTGCGCAGGGAAGGCCAGGACGGCAGGACGGAACCGGTCCCCGCCCTGGTTCAGGGCACGGCTACCAACCAAGTGGAACAGCAGCGGGTGCTGTCCTTCCAGCGGGTGGATGAACGGGGGGCCAGCTACAGCATCGCCCAGTTCTGGTTCAGTGCCGGGGAGCCCCTGCGCATGGATCTGCAGGTCTGGGCCGAACCGGGTGGCCAACCCTTCCCGCTCACCTTCACCACCTCCCTGTTTCCGGAGTAAGTCATGCAACAGGTTGTCCTCGCCAGCAACAATGCCGGCAAGATCCGCGAATTCAATCAGCTGCTCAATCCGTTTGATCTGAACGTGGTGCCCCAGAAGAGCCTCGGGATCGGATCGGTGGAGGAAACCGGCCTGACCTTCGTGGAAAATGCCCTCATCAAGGCCCGCCATGCCAGCCGGCTTTCCGGCCTGCCTGCCCTGGCCGATGACTCAGGGCTGGAGGTGGATGCCCTCAATGGCGCGCCGGGCATCCGCTCTGCCCGCTACGCCGGGCCGGAGGCCAGCGATGGGGACAACAACACGGCGCTGCTGAAGGCGCTCGCGGGCATCCCGGCGGATCAGCGCAGCGCCCGCTATCACTGCGTACTGGTGTTCCTGCGTCATGCGGAAGATCCGGTACCGCTCATCTGCCATGCCAGCTGGGAAGGCGTGATCCTGGAGGCGCCGCGCGGCGAAGGCGGCTTCGGCTACGACCCCCTGTTCTGGCTGCCCGAGCGCGGATGCTCCGCCGCCGAACTCTCTGCCGAGGAAAAGAACCGCCTCAGCCACCGGGGGCGGGCCATGCAGGCGCTGCTGGCTGCCATGCAGGCCCGGCTGGGATGACCCTGCCACCCCTGGCCCTGTACGTCCATATTCCGTGGTGCGTGCGCAAGTGCCCGTACTGCGACTTCAACAGCCATACGGCCGGATCCGTGGACGAAGCCGCCTATGTCAGGGCCCTGCTCAATGATCTGGACACGGAACTGGAGGATGCCGGCGGCCGCCCCCTGCACAGCATCTTTTTCGGAGGCGGCACGCCTTCCCTGTTCAGTCCCGACGCCATCGCCGCCATTCTGGACGGTGCCAGAGCCCGCCTCGGCTTCGAACCGGACATTGAAATCACCCTGGAAGCCAATCCCGGCGCATCGGATGCCGGGCGTTTCACCGGCTACCGTCAGGCCGGCGTCAACCGGCTGTCCATCGGCGTACAGAGCTTTCAGACCCCGTACCTCAAGGCGCTGGGCCGGATTCACGACGGCGGGCAGGCGCTGGCCGCGTTTGAGGCCGCGCGTCAGGCCGGTTTCCGCCGCATCAATCTGGACCTGATGCACGGCCTGCCCGACCAGACGCCGGAAGACGCCCTGGCCGATCTGGACACGGCCATCGGCCTCGGTCCCGAGCACCTCTCCTGGTATCAGCTGACTCTGGAACCGAACACGATCTTCTACTCCGACCCGCCACCCTTGCCCGATGACGACGACCTCTGGGCCATTCAGGAGGCGGGTCAGGCACGGCTGGCCTCGGCAGGTTACCGTCAGTACGAAGTGTCGGCCTACAGCCGGCCCGGCGAGCACAGCCGCCACAATCTCAATTACTGGCTGTTCGGGGACTACATCGGCATTGGAGCCGGGGCACACGGCAAGCTCACCCGGCCCGACGGCACCCTGATCCGCCGCGCCAAGACCCGGCTGCCGCGGCATTATCTGGCGCGCGTGGGCCATTATGTGGCCGAGGAAGCCCCGATCCGGCACGAGGACATGCCGTTTGAATTTGCCATGAATGTGCTGCGGCTGGTTGACGGCGCTGATGAATTTTTGTACAAACAACGTACGGGCTTGGAGATGGAAACCGTGCGTCCCCTGCTGCAACCCTGGATCGACCGCGGCTGGCTGGTGCCGGGCCGCTGGCAGTGTACGGCAGAGGGATTCCGCTTTCTCAACGACATCCTGGCCTCACTGATTCCGGATACTGAAGGAGCACCCTGACCATGGACGATGCCGACAGTCGGTATCGATCGACACCCGCGCGGCCACTGGCACGCGCTACCCTGATTCTGGGCGCAATACTTGCGCTGCTCAACCTCGGACTCACCCACCCTGCGGCCCCCATGGGACTGATCAGTGTGGAACTGAGCCGTCATCTGACCGGGGTGAACGCCGCCCTCTCGGCATGGCAAGCGGAAGATTCCACCCTCCTGTACCTCACGCTGACCCTGCAGTTTCCGTTCATCCTGGCCTATGCGGGCTGGCTGATCGCTGCCGGTCTCGGATACAGGAGGCGGAGACGGGACCTCTTCCTCGCCGCATTTGCGCTGGCCGGTTTCTGCGATCTCATCAAGACTGCCGCGCTCTGGGCGCTGGTGCTGTCCCCGGCGGAAAATGTCCTGCGTGCGGTGTACTACTTCGCGACGCTGAAGTGGGGCGTTCTGCTGACGGGGCTGGTGTGGCTGATCATGGTGCAGGCCATGAAACGCCGCCGCCCGGAAGGCACGACGGCGTCACGCCTGGATCAGGCATCCTGATCCGGCTCCGTCCCCACCGGTACGTGGCGGAACATGAGATCCCAGACCCCGTGTCCAAGCCGGGCACCCCGTTTCTCGAACTTGGTCTCCGGCCGGTGTGCAGGACGGGGGATATAGTCACCGGTGGGCGACAGGTTTTCGTAGCCTTCTGCCGCTGTCATCACCTCCAGCATGTGCTCGGCATAGGGCTGCCAGTCCGTGGCCATGTGAAAGACACCACCCGGCTTCAGAATGCGCCGCAGGCGGGCCACAAATTCCGGCTGTACCAGACGCCGCTTGTGGTGGCGCTTCTTGTGCCAGGGATCGGGAAAGAACAGCTGCACCACGTCCACCGAGGCCGGCGGCAGACAACGGTCAATCACATCATTGGCATCACAGCAGTACACCCGCAGATTGGACAGTCCCTGCTCTGCCGCAAGCCGGAACAGTGAGCCGACCCCGGGGCGGTGCACTTCCACGCCCAGAAAGTTCTTCCCGGGGGCCTCTGCCGCCATCCGGGCCAGCGATTGCCCCATGCCGAATCCGATTTCCAGCACCAGCGGCGCCTCGCGCCCGAACACCTCTGCCGGATTGATTTCTCCGTTTTCCGGCTCCAGCCCCCACTGCGGCCAGTACAGGTCCCAGGCCTTCTGCTGTGCGGCGGTCATGCGCCCGCCCCGGATCACAAAGCTCCGGATACCGCGCTGTGTGGATACTTCGCTCATGCCTGGTCCTCCCGTTGATACGTGGCGGCATGATAGACACCCGGGCCCGGCCCCGCAAGTCAGCACAGACCACACCCCGCTCACTCCTGCTTCATCCGGCCCTGCCGGGCAACGGAGATCACATTATGGGAAAATTGTACATTATTTAACCGTTTTATCGGCGATTCTGACGTAAAATGATAATTGCCGACGTATCCCAAGCTGAGGCGTTCGGCATTTTGTCTTCCTAAACCCCTTGTACGGAGCCTGTGGACAGGCTCCTTTTTTATTCCCGAAACAGCGAACCGAGCAATTTCAGCCGGTGCTCATGGAGCGTGGTGATGGCATAGAAGTGCTCATAGAGATTCTGCACCCGCCCCACCCTCACCAGCACGCCGGATGCCAGCTCATCCTGCACCACCACTTCAGGCAGCAGGGTCAGCCATCCGCTGTCCCGCGCGATCAGTCGCAACATGGCCATGTCATCCACCTCGGCACGCACCCTGAGCGCCACATTTTTCGCTGCGCAAAGGGCTTCGAAAGTACCGCGGACCGCATGCCCCGGTCCGGGCACGGCCAAAGGCTGACCGGCCAGGTCCTCCGGGATGCGCAGACTGTCCGCCGCCCACCGGTCTGACGCCCCGACAAGCGCCACGGGCTGACTTTCCAGCAACCGGCAATACAGGCGTTTCTCCCGGTCCACGGGTACAGACTCGTTGGCCAGCACCACATCAAGCCGGTGATCGAGCAAACGGGAGAGCAATGATTCCAGATCACCGGATTCCAGCGTCAGCATCAGATCCGGGCCACCCAAGAGGGGGCGAAGCCAGTTCTCCTGAAAGTTCCGGGAAAGGTTCGATACGCTGCCCACGCGGATATGCCTGGTATCAGGCCCGGCACCCTGCAGGCGCCCGAGCATCTCCGTGCCCAGCCCGAAAATTTCGTCCGCATAGGTCAGCACCAGGCGTCCGGTTTCTGTCAGCTCCAGCCTGCGCCCGGAGCGAACAAACAATTCTGCACCGAGACGCTCCTCCAGTTGCCGGATCTGCGTGGACAGCGCAGATTGAGAAATGTGAAGTGCCTGTGCTGCCCGTGTCAGGTGGCCGGTTCTCGCCACCCGCCAGAAATACAGCAGATGCCTGAAGTTGACCTGTTCAATCCCAATCATTCTTTTTTATCAATCAATAATATGTTTTATATGTATTTTACAGAATGATTGTCTGTGCGCAACATAGGGTCAGTCGGATCCAACACGAGGATGACCATGGCACTGCCCACTCAACTGACTTTGATGCTGGCATTGGCACCTGCACTCATCATGGCGATTGCAGCGCTCCGGACACTGGCTTCACCCGCCCACCGGAAAACAAGCTGGGATCCCCTGATCCGTCTCAGCGTGACCGCACTGGTTTTCACACTGCTTCAGGCTCTCCTTATCTCCGGCGGTCTTTTCCAGGTGCCCGTCGGCAACGGCTGGGTCCGGATCACGCCGGTCAGCCCGCTGATCACGGTTCTCGTGCAGATACTCGGAACAGTCATCGCGTTCAACTCCCGGACAAGCCTTGCCGACGAGCCCCGGCAAAGGCGCTACATCAGCGGCCTGGCCTGGGTCCTCACCGCGGTGCACCTGCTGCTGATTGCCGATCACTGGGTACTCTTCATCGGCAGCTGGGCCATGGTCGGCCTCGCATTGAACATCCTGCTCTGTTTCTACCCGGAGCGCCCCTTTGCACTGCTAGCGGCACACAAGAAACAGATTGCAGACTGGATGGCAGACATTCTCCTGGTCTCTGCGGCCATCCTGGCATGGCAGGCCAGCGGCTCCGGGTCGCTCAGCGGGCTGATGGATCATGTTGCGACCCGAGGCATGACGCCGGCATTGCAGGTGTGTGCGGTGCTGGTGGTTCTGGCTGCGGTGCTGCGAACGGCCTTGCTGCCCGTTCATGGCTGGCTGATTCAGGTCATGGAGGCCCCCACTCCCGTGTCCGCGCTCATGCACGCCGGTGTGGTCAACCTCAGCGCCGCCGTGCTGGTCCGCTTTGCGCCCTTGCTGGAGGCCTCCGAGCCGGCCCGCCTGCTGCTGACCGGATCTGGCCTGCTCACCGCGGTCCTGGCAGGCATGGTGCTGCTGACACGGATCAGCATCAAGGTGCGCCTGGCGTGGTCCACCTGCGCCCAGATGGGTTTCATGCTACTTGAGATCGGTCTTGGACTTTATACCCTGGCAATCCTTCACCTCATTGGTCACTCCCTTTACAAGGCTCACGCGTTTCTCTCGGCATCATCGGCTGTACGCCAGACGCAATACACCCACCTGCGGGGCACCATTTCGCCCAGACCCGTGACCTACCTGCTGGCACCGGCATTGTCCATCCCGATAGTACTGGCCATCAGTCTTCTTCCGGGCTTCCCTCTGTGGCCATGGTGGTGGAGCGTGGCACTGGGCTTCAACTGGGCGCCTCTGCTTTGGGTCGACCGTCATCAGCCCTGGCAGGTCGCATGGCCCGTACTGGCCGGCCGAACCTTGCTCACCACCGGACTGGCTGCCCTCGCATGGATTTTTCATGCGCCCCTGGCAGTCATTGAAGATCAGCCGGATCATGCCTCGGGCATGTTTGCTGCGGCAGGGCTGGCTTGTCTCTATGGCATTCTGGCGGGCATCCACCTGAGTCCGCACAGACTGGAAGGCTGGCGGCGCGCCTGTTATGCCGGCTTCTACCTGGATGAATACTTCACTCGTTTTGCACTGCGCATCTGGCCGCGACGCTGGGTGCCTGACGCCGCCACCGCGCCGTTTGTCCGGTTTGGCGAAACCGAACGTACTCCCGGAGGACTTCCCCATGTCTGATCACACCCGGAACCCTCGTCTGGCGACACACCGTCATGGTCTGCCGCCTCAGGCCGAAGAAGCTTTGCGTCGCGTCTGCGAGCGCGTCGCACCGATCTGGCCCCTGCATCAGGCCATTGCCGTCAATCCTTACTGGGGACGGATCGACATGCCCTTGCGAAAGGTGGCCGCCCGCCTGGCGGTTCTGGGCAACATCCGTGTCTTTCCCCCACGGGATCAGATCCGTCGCGCCTGGGATACCCATCAGATCCACACGCAGGATCTGGATGCGGCATTGACCCGGCTCGATGCACAAGGTCACACCGTGCCCGATGCGCAAACCTGCATTCAGGCCCTGCGGCATCCGCCGCGCGTGACACATCTGCCGCTGCTGATCGACCTGCTGGACAATGCCCCCGAACGCAACCGGCGACTGACCTGGCGATACGCCATCACCTTCCAGATCAGTCAGACGTGTGCAGCTTACTTTGACACCCATCAGAGCGACTGGCACTCCCCCGGCCGTCAGGCCGGCCTCTATCGCTTCTGGCGTGACACCCTCCGGCACGATCACGGGATCGGGGCGCTCATCGGTCTGCCCCGGCTCGGTGAGGCCCTGCATGCCTTGCCCGAGACCCTTGAAGATGCGGAGTGCTGGGTTGCCGAGCATGTCCGGCTGCCTGAAACAGTGATGGAAGATTATCTGGAAGCGGTGCTGCTCACCGTCAACGGCTGGGCCTCCTGGTGTGCAGGCCTCAGATGGCGGGCACGGCTCAGGCACGAAGATGACCATCACCTCCGGGAGCTGCTGGCGGTCCGGCTGGCATGGGGTGCCCTGCTGCTGGAGTGCTGTGATGATGATGCCATCAACCGGGAGCGGGAAATCCTGCACAAGGCCTGGCACGAAGCTCCCCAACGCCTCGCCTGGGCCGAATCGGAGCTGCAGGTGGATGAGATCTGGCAACTGGCTCTGGACATTTCGTTTCAGCGCCAGTTAACCCGGCGGTTGGTACCCATGCCTCAGATTTCTGCGCCAGAACGCCCCGAGATTCAGGCCGCATTCTGTATTGATGTGCGCAGCGAACCCATCCGACGCGCACTGGAAAACGTCTGGCCCGGTATCCGGACGCTGGGCGTGGCCGGCTTCTTTGGCCTGCCCGCTCGTTATCATCCTTTGGGTACCGCTGCGCAGTACGACATCCTTCCTGGTCTGCTTGCACCCACGGCGGACATCACGGATCAGTGCGTGCCCGGCCCGGATGCACCCGGCACGCACCGCGATCCCACTCGCCTGCAAACCGCACGGCAACGCCGCCTCAGCATTTCAGCCTTGTGGGATGATGCGAGCCGATGGCCCGGCACGGCCTTCTCCTATGCAGAAAATGCAGGCTTCCTTCGTCTGGTCCAACTCTGGCAATGGGTATTTCCACCAGATCAGCCGCGGGAGACGGTTCATCAGGCAGGGCTGACCAGCGGGGAACGTCACGCCTGGCGTCCGCGGATCGTCAACCTGAGCCGTGAAGAAAAAGCCCGCCTCGCTGAAGGCTTGCTCCGCAGTCTCGGCCTGACGGAAGGACTGGCCCCCCTGATCCTGCTGATCGGCCACGGCAGCCAGTCCGCCAACAACCCTCATGCGGCAGCGCTGGAATGTGGCGCGTGCGGAGGGCACAGCGGTGAAGTGAATGCCCGGGCAATGGCCGCCGTGCTCAATGATGCTGAAGTCAGGAAGTGCCTGCAGACCGCGGGCCTTGAGATCCCAGAAGAGACCTGGTTCATGGCAGCGCTTCACAATACCACGACCGATGAGCTGGAGGCCTTCGATACGGACCTGCTTCCCGCTGCGGCCGCAGCACGATGGCAGCGGTTTCAGGAAGTGTGGGCCCATGCCAGCGACCAGGTACGCCGGAAGCGGGCCTCCGGACTGGGCGTGGATCCCCGCCTGCCGGCCCCCGCATTGCTCCGGCAGTTGCGCCGCCGGGCGAACGACGGGGCTCAGCTCGTTCACGAGTGGGGACTGGCCAACAACGCCGCCTTCATCATCGCGCCGGGATCCAGAACGCGAAATTCTGATCTGGAGGGACGGGTATTCCTTCATGACTACCAGCCAGACTCCGATCCTGACGGAACCATTCTGGAAACGATCCTGACCGGCCCCCTGCTGGTCACCCACTGGATCAACTGGCAATACCACGCGTCCACCTGCGATCCGGAGCACCTCGGCAGCGGCAACAAGTTACTGCACAATGTGGTCGGCGGAGGTATCGGCGTCTTCGAGGGCAACGGAGGAGATCTCCGCATTGGCCTGCCCCGGCAATCCGTCTACACCCGCGATGACTGGCGACACCAGCCTGTTCGCCTGACAGTCCTCATTGATGCACGCCGGGAGACCATCGACAGCATCCTGAGCAGACATGAGATCCTGAGGCACCTGCTGGAACATGACTGGATACATCTCTGGCGCCTGACAACAGCCGGCTATGAAAGCCGCCTCCGGAGTGGCTGGTCTGATGTCATACTGTAACGCCGGTGTCAGCCCGAGTGTACTTCCCTGCCCTGCACCGGCCGGTCAAGTGCACGCAGGCTGATGGCTTCCAGCACATGGGTGTCGCGGATCGTCGCGGATCCGGCCAGATCGGCCACCGTGCGTGCCACACGCAGAATGCGGTGATAGGCCCGCGCCGAGAGGCCAAGCTTTTCCATGCTGAGCAACAGCACCCGCTGGGCCGCGTTGTCGGGCTTGCAGTAAGTATCGAGCCAGCGCCCTTCGAGCCACTGATTGGGGTAGCCCTGACGGACCAGCTGGCGCTGTCTGGCCGCCATGACCCGCTCACGCACCGCAGCGGAATCTTCCATGGGCGTGTCATCCTGCAGCGCAGCGGCCGGTACGGCAGGGACTTCCACATGCATGTCGATCCGGTCGAGCAGCGGACCGGACAGTTTCTGACGATACTGCTCGATGCGCTGCGGCGTGCATTCGCAGGCCCGGTCAGGATGGCCGGCATACCCGCAGGGGCAGGGGTTCATGGCTGCGACCAGCTGGAACTGGGCCGGGAAGCGGGCCTGATGCCGGGCCCGGGTAATGACAATCTCCCCGGATTCCAGCGGCTCTCGCAATACCTCCAGCACCTTGCGGTCAAACTCGGGCAACTCGTCGAGAAAGAGCACGCCCCGGTGGGCCAGGGAAATCTCGCCCGGTCGCGGCGGACTGCCACCGCCCACCAGGGCGGCGGGTGTGGCCGTATGGTGAGGCGCCCGGAAACGACGCTGCAGGAAGGTGTCCGGCCGCACATCCAGGCCGGCAATGGAGGCAATGGCCGCGGCCTCCAGGGCCTCATCCTCGGTCAGCGGCGGCAGAATGCCGGGCAGACGGCTGGCGAGCATGGTCTTGCCGGTTCCGGGCGGGCCAAAGAACAGCAGGTGATGCCCCCCGGCAGCCGCCACTTCCAGCGCCCGGCGGGCCTGATACTGGCCGCGCACATCCGCCAGATCGGGCACCTGCCCGGTGCGCAGCTGCTGCGGCCGGATCATTTCAGCCGGCTCAAGGGTCACCGCACCGCCCAGATGTTCCACTGCCTGTCTCAGATCCGTGACCGGATAGGCTTCCAGTTCCCGCACCAGCGCCACTTCCGACAGGGAACGGACCGGCAGCAGCATCCGCCGGCCCACCCGGTGACACTGGAGCGCGCTGGGCAGCAAGCCGCGAACGGGCCGGACCTGACCGCCCAGCGCCAGCTCCCCGTAGACTTCATAGGTTCTGAGACCGTCGGCACTGATCTGGCCGCTGGCGGCCAGAATCCCCAGCGCGATGGCCAGGTCATAGCGCCCGCCTTCCTTGGGCAGATCGGCGGGAGCAAGATTGACCGTGATGCGCCTTGCGGGAAATTCGAATCCGGCGTTCTGAATCGCACTGCGAACGCGATCTTTGCTTTCGCGGACGGCCGTTTCCGGCATGCCGACGATGTTGAAGGCCGGCAGCCCGTTGGCGAGATGGGTTTCCACTGCAACCAGCGGCGCACGCATGCCCTGCGTGGCGCGGGAATAGAGAATGGCGAGTGACATGACGCCTCCTTGTCAGTTGTGCTTCCCTGCCCGGATGCCCCGTCCCGGGGCCATGCAAATTACGCGTCCGTGCTGGCGTTCAGCAGACGCTCGAGATCTGCCACGCGTGCCTCCAGCTGATCCACCTTTTCACGGGTCCGTCGCAGAACCTCGGTCTGGATCTCGAAATCTTCGCGCGTCACCAGATCCAGTTTGGTGATGACGCTCATCACCGCAGCCTTGAGCTGCTGCTGAACATCTTCGTGGGCACTGCGGGCCAGCTCGGGCAACACACTGCCCAGTTGCTGTTGCAAGGTGGAAAACAGATCATTCGGTGACATGTGCGGACTCTGGGTTCTGGATTCAGCGCACATTCTAACAGAAATGACACGCGGGAGAAGTCACCCGCCTCATGCACCACAACGGCGCAGGCAGCAGTGTGGTGCACAGGTCTTGTGCGCTATAATGGAGCACATCATCCAGAGGAACGGATCCACTCTAACGCAACATACTGAATTCACGTCAGAAACAGGAGTTGGCACAACCTTCGCTCATTCATGCACAGATTCCGCACCCGGGTATCGCCCGGTGTGCATGAACGGGATCGGAGGTTTTGCACTCCATCATCGATGCCAAACAGGAGAACATTTATGAAACTGGTCACAGCAGTCATCAAGCCATTCAAGCTCGACGACGTTCGTGAAGCACTGTCCGAAATCGGCGTTCAGGGCGTCACCGTCACCGAGGTCAAGGGTTTCGGCCGTCAGAAGGGTCACACCGAGCTGTATCGCGGTGCCGAATATGTGGTGGACTTCCTGCCCAAGGTCAAGGTGGAAGTCGCTATCGGCGATGCCCTGCTCGATCAGGTGGTGGAAGCCATCATGAAGGCTGCCAACACCGGCAAGATCGGCGACGGCAAGATCTTCGTCCAGAACCTGGAGCAGGTCATCCGGATCCGGACCGGCGAAACCGGCGAAGACGCGATCTGATCCCGGTCGTCAACTTTCACCATATCTTCCAACATTCAAGCCTGGTGCGGAGGGCTTTTTTATGGAAAACGCAGTTTTTCACCTGCAGTATGCAATCGATACATTCTACTTTCTTGTATGTGGCGCCCTGGTCATGTGGATGGCGGCCGGATTTGCCATGCTCGAAGCGGGCCTGGTACGGGCCAAGAACACCACCGAAATCCTGACCAAGAACGTGGCGCTGTATGCCATCGCCTGCCTCATGTACCTGGTCACCGGCTATGCGATCATGTACGGCGGCGAATTCTTCCTGACCGGCATTCAGACGGTCGATGCCACCGAGACGCTGAAGTCCTTTGCCGAACGTGAAAACGGCATCGAGGGTAGTGCCATCTACTCCGGCGCGTCAGACTTCTTCTTCCAGGTCGTTTTCGTGGCCACGGCCATGTCCATTGTCTCCGGTGCCGTTGCCGAGCGCATGAAGCTCTGGGCATTCCTGGCCTTTGCCGTGGTCATGACCGGTTTCATCTACCCGATGGAAGGCAGCTGGACTTGGGGCGGCAAGTCGGTTTTCGGTCTTTATGAACTGAAGTTCGTGGACTTCGCCGGCTCCGGCATCGTTCATATGGCCGGTGCTGCCGCAGCCCTGGCGGGCGTCCTCCTGCTGGGTGCACGCAAGGGCAAGTACGGCCCGAACGGTCAGATCAACGCCATTCCGGGTGCCAACCTGCCGCTGGCGACCCTGGGTACCTTCATCCTGTGGATGGGCTGGTTCGGCTTCAACGGCGGCTCCGTGCTCAAGCTGGGGGATATTGCCAGCGCCAACAGCGTCGCCATGGTCTTCCTGAACACCAACACGGCTGCAGCCGGTGGTGCCGTCGCAGCGCTGATCACCGCCCGGCTGATGTTCGGCAAGGCGGATCTGACCATGCTGCTCAACGGTGCGCTGGCCGGTCTGGTGGTCATCACCGCGGAACCCTCAACACCCTCTGCCCTGCAGGCAACTCTCTGGGGCGCGCTGGGCGGCATTCTGGTGGTCTTCTCCATCCTGACGCTGGACAAGCTGAAGATTGATGATCCGGTGGGTGCCATCTCCGTCCACGGTATCTGTGGTCTGCTCGGTCTGCTGCTGGTGCCGGTGACGAATGCTGACGCCACCCTGGGTGGCCAGATCGTCGGCGCGCTGACCATCTTCGTCTGGGTCTTCGGTACCAGCCTGATTGTCTGGAGCCTCCTCAAGGCGGTCATGGGCATCCGCGTCTCCGAAGAGGAAGAGTACGAAGGTGTGGACCTGGCAGAATGCGGCATGGAAGCCTATCCGGAATTCGCCAACAAGTAAGCGGGCACATCGCCATCATTTCGGGGCATCCACGGATGCCCCTTTTTGATGCCTGTATTTCGGTTTCAACCCACTGCCGTGCGCAGCCGATCTCCCGTATACTTCACCCTGTCAGACACGGAGCCCGCATGATTCAGGATATTTTCGGCATACTTGCCGCCGTACTCACTACCGTTTCCTTTCTGCCCCAGGTCATTCATACCCTGCGCACCCGGGATACCCGCAGCCTGTCCCTGGGCATGTATGCAATTTTCACCGCAGGCGTGGCATGCTGGCTGGTGTACGGCATCCTGCTCGGTGCCTGGCCGATCATTGCCGCGAACGTGATCACGTTGCTGCTGGCCGGCTGCGTGCTCGTCATGAAGATCCGCCACGGCTGATCAGGGCAGGATCTCGATGGGCGTGCCGTCCGGCACCCGCTCCCAGACTTCCTTCATGGCCGTATTGGTCAGCGCTATGCATCCGTTTGTCCAGTCCGTATAGAGCAGACGGGCGATATCCTCCTCTCCTCCCAGCGAATTGGGCCAGCCATGAATCATGATCATGCCGCCGGGGTCCACGCCCAGCGCCCCGGCACGGGCCCGATCGTCCTCGTTCGGGTAGGAGATGTGAAGGGAGCGGTAGAACTGGCTGTTCGGATTGCGCCAGTCAATGATGTAACGCCCCTCGGGCGTCCGTTCATCGCCTTCCTGCAGCTTGTGCCCCTCGGGCTGGTCGCCAAGCGCGATAGCATAAGCCCGCACGGGCACTCCGCCGGACATCAGGTAGAGAATGCGCTCATGCTTGACCACCCGCACCAGATCAACGGGTGCCTGATCCAGCATGGCCAGTTGTGCGGGTTCACCCGCGGTCGCTTCGTGGCGCTGCACAAGCGATTCCCCCGCACCGGCAAGGGCCGGCAGGGCAAGGCAGAGAGTCCAGACGCGTACTGCACGTTTCAGCATGTCTGTACATTAGACCAGGCCCGGCATCGTGCGCAAGGGTTCAGTCCGCGGGATCTGCGGGCAGCAAAATACGGGTGACGTTGTCGACCAGTGTTTTTTCTTCCACTCTGGCTTCCAATCAGCAAGGCCGGGTTTCCCCGGCCTGAACCGGCTGCCCACCTGACGGGACAGGCCGCCCGCGGCGTGCTGCTTCAGCCCTCGTAACGGCTGAATACCAGCGAGGCGTTGGTGCCGCCGAAACCGAAGCTGTTGCTCATCACCGTATTGAGCGTGGCATCCCGCGGCTCGGTCACGATGGGCGCGCCTTCGGCACCTTCATCCAGCGTCTCCACGTTGATGGATGGCGCGATGAAGCCGTGCTTCATCATCAGCAGACTGTAGATGGCCTCATGCGCCCCTGCCACACCCAGACTGTGCCCGGTCATGGACTTGGTCGAACTGATGGCCGGCAGATTTTCACCAAAGACCTCACGGACAGCGTTGAGCTCCGTGATATCCCCCACCTTGGTGCTGGTGCCATGGGTATTCAGGTAGTCCACCGGTGTCCTGACCGTGGCCAGTGCCTGCTTCATGCAGCGGACAGCGCCCTCACCGGAAGGCGCCACCATGTCGGCACCATCAGAAGTGGCACCGTAGCCCACCAGTTCCGCATAGATGGGTGCCCCGCGACGCAGGGCATGCTCCAGTTCCTCCACCACCACGATGGCACCGCCACCGGCGATCACAAAGCCGTCACGATCCGCATCATAGGGCCGGCTGGCCGCTTCGGGGCGATCGTTGTACTTGCTGGACAGCGCGCCCATGGCATCAAAGAGCACGCTGAGTGTCCAGTGCTCCTCCTCTCCGCCACCGGCGAAGACGATATCCTGCTTGCCCAGCTGGATCTGTTCCCAGGCATGACCGATGCAGTGCGCACTGGTGGCGCAGGCCGAGGTGATGGAGTAATTGACACCGGTAATGCCAAAGGCCGTGGACAGACAGGCATTGACGGAGCTGTTCATGGTGCGCGGCACCCGGTACGGACCGACGCGCTTGACGCCCTTCTCGCGCAGGATGTCCACGGACTCCACCACATTGCTGGTGGAAGCACCACCGGAGCCGCAGATGATGCCCGTCCGGGGGCTGCGGATCAGTGACTCGTCCAGCCCCGCGTCCGCCACGGCCTGCTGCATGGCGATATAGGCGTAGGCCGCGCCATCCCCCATGAACCGCAGCAGCTTGCGATCAATGTGCGCCTCCAGATCCAGGCCCATAATGGAGCCGCTGACCTGACTGCGCAACCCGACTTCCTTGTAGGATTCGTTGAACCGGATACCGGAGCGGCCCGCCTTCAGGGAGGCCGCCACTTCGTCCTGATTGTGCCCGATACAGGAAACAATCCCGATACCGGTGATCACTGCTCGCTTCATGCCTTACCTCGTTACCTGTGCGTTGTCGGACCGGGTCAGTCGGCGAACAGCCCGACCTTCAGATCGTGTGCAGTATATATGCGCTCGCCATCCACGTACAATTCGCCATCCGCCAGCCCCATCACCAGCTTGCGGGCGATCACGCGCTTGATATCAATACGGTAGCGGACATTGCGGGCGTCGGGCAATACCTGACCGGTGAACTTCACTTCACCCACACCCAGCGCGCGCCCCTTGCCCTTGTGGCCTTTCCACGCCAGAAAGAAGCCGACCAGCTGCCACATGGCATCCAGCCCGAGACAGCCGGGCATGACCGGATCATCCTTGAAGTGGCACTGGAAAAACCAGAGATCGGGCCGGATATCCAGCTCGGCTTCAATGTAACCCAGGCCGTACTTGCCGCCCGCGTCCGTAATGGTCGTGACCCGGTCCACCATGAGCATGGGACCCGTTGGCAGTTTCGGATAACCGGGTCCGAACAGCTCGCCCTGCCCGCTGGCTTCAAGCGCCGGCCGGTCAAACTGTTCCGTTCTGCCGGTTGTTTCCGGACTCACCTTTGCCTCAATCACGTCGCTCTCCTTTCAGCGTACACCTGTACGCCGAATAATACTTTATCAGCGCTCAGAGTACACGTTCTGTATGAATTCTGTTTGACAGTGTTCCGAGGCTGAAATGGTAGGCAGGGCCCCGACAAGCGTCTATTGGACAAAGGTCGGCTCGGCCGGCAACGGTGGCCAGCCCGGGGCAAGACGGCAGAAGGCCGGTAAGAAAGGCGGGGCAAGCCGCCGGCTCCACATGCCGATGCGGGCCGGCGGCGAGACCGAGCCTTGTCAGTCGTGGGTCAGCTCGCGCTTCATGAATTCCGGAAGCGCCAGTGCGCCGCGGTGGATACCCGCGTTGTAGTACTCGGTGGGGAAACCGCGGTTTTCCGCGTCATCCTCGCGGAAAGCGGTCAGCTCAACGCCCTTGCCGGCCAGGGTGCAGCTCCACCAGCCCGTCGGGTAAACTACCTGCGGGAACGGCAGCGTCCGGACGGCGTCGAAACCGGCAGCCAGCATGTCCTTGTGAATCTTGCGGATAAGGGTGCCCGTGTGCAGCAGCGGCGATTCGGATTGCTGTACCAGAATGCCCCCGTCTGCCAGCGCCGTCCAGCAGGTGCGATAGAAATCTTCCGCAAACAGCCCCTCTGCCGGGCCGACCGGATCCGTGGAGTCCACGATGATGACATCGAAGCTGCCGGGCACCGCATCCTGCATCCATTTCACGCCGTCACCGAAGAAGAAATGGGCGCGCGGATCGTCGTTGCTGGTGCACAGCTCAGGGAAGTAGATTTCGGAAACGCGGGTCACACGCTCGTCAATCTCCACCTGCCAGGCTTCTTCCACGCCGTCGTGCTTGAGCACTTCCTTCAGGGTGCCGCAGTCGCCCCCACCGATGATCACCACCCGTTTGGGGTTGCGGTGCGTGAAGAGCGCCGGATGCGTCATCATCTCATGGTAGAGGAAGTTGTCCCGTGTCGTGAGCATGACACAGCCATCCAGTACCATCAGATTGCCAAAGGTTTCGGTCTCGTAGATCTCGAGTTTCTGGTACGGCGTCTGCTCTTCATGCAGCTTCTTCTTGATTTTCAGGGAAAAACCGGTCCCCTCGTCCTGAAAGATTTCGGTAAACCAGCCCGGCATGATTTCGCTCATCTGCATTTGCTCCATTCGCATTCCTGGGTGATGGCCTATTGTAGCGGCAGCGGGCTGCCCGTAGGTATCATTTTCTTTTCGCGTCTTCCGGATCCCGCGGTAGAATAGCCTGCCCAGACATCAGGAGCGCACCATGCCCGATCACCATGTCCTCAACGCCTACAACATCCCCTGGTGGAGCAACGGTTACTGTACAGTGGATGAAGCAGGCCGCCTGTGCATGCTGCCCGACCCGGCACGCAAGAGTGTGCAGATCCCGCTGGACGAGGTTATCCGCCGGGCACGCTCCGAGCTTGGACTTTCCCTGCCGCTGCTGGTGCGATTCGATGACGTCCTGCATCACCGGGTCAACAGCCTGGTGTCCGCTTTCAACGAAGCCAGGGTACAGCTGGAATACGAGGGTCGGTACACGGTCGTCTATCCGATCAAGGTGAACCAGCAGGAACACGTCATCAGCACCCTGATCGACAGTCCACCCGCCAGTGAAAACGGTCAGGTCGGGCTGGAAGCCGGCAGCAAGCCGGAACTTCTGGCCATTCTGGGCAAGGCCCCGGCGGGCAGCACGCTGGTCTGCAACGGCTACAAGGACCGGGAATTCATCCGCCTGGCCCTCATGGGCGAGCAGCTTGGCCACAAGGTGTACATTGTCCTGGAGAAGATGACCGAACTGGACTATGTGCTGGAAGAAAGCGCCCGTCTTGGCGTCAAGCCCCGCCTCGGCCTGCGTGCCCGGCTGGCCTCCATCGGCAAGGGCAACTGGCAGAACACGGGCGGAGAGAAGTCCAAGTTCGGCCTGTCCGCCGGACAGATTCTTGCGGTTGTGGACAAACTGCGTGACGCCGGCAATCTGGACGCCCTACAGCTGCTCCATTTCCATCTGGGCTCCCAGATCGCCAACATCCGCGACATCCAGACCGGGCTGAGTGAATGTGCACGCTTCTACAGTGCGCTGTACGAGGCCGGCGCCCCGATCCGGGTCGTGGATATCGGCGGTGGACTGGGTGTGGATTACGAGGGTACGCGCTCGCGCTCCATCTGCTCGGTGAACTATACCCTCGCGGAGTACGCGTATCATGTGCTGCGTACGTTCAGGATGCAGTGTCACGAGGCCGGGCTGCCGGAACCGGATATCATTTCCGAATCAGGACGCGCACTGACCGCACATCATGCCGTGCTCCTCACTCAGGTGGTGGACTGCGAGCCCGCCCTGCCCGACCGCGGCACCATCCAACCGCCCGGAGAGGACGCGCCGGCGCCCCTGCACAACCTCTGGGAGGATTGTCAGGCGCTCGCTCCCGGCAGTACCCGCTCGCCGCTGGAAATCTACCACGACGCCACTCTGTCCGTCTCCGACCTGTACACCCTGTTCATTCACGGCAGTGCATCCCTGGCCGACCGTGCCGAAGGCGAACGCCTGTACCGCATCATCTGCAGCCGGGTCCGGGCACAACTGTCCCCTCGCAACCGCAACCACCGGGAGGTACTGGACGAACTGAATGAAAAGCTGGCAGACAAGCTGTTCCTGAACTTCTCCCTGTTCCAGTCGCTGCCCGATGTCTGGGGCATTGACCAGATCTTTCCGGTGCTGCCCATTACCCATCTGAACGAACCGGCGACCCGGCGCGTGGTGATTCAGGACATGACCTGCGATTCGGACGGACGCCTGGACATGTACGTGGATGGCGACGGGATCGAAACCACCCTGCCTGTGCCGGAAAGTCAGTGCCAACCCGGCGCCCTGTACGGATTCTTCCTGGTGGGCGCCTATCAGGAAATTCTGGGCGACATGCACAACCTGTTCGGCGACACCCACGCTGTCAACGTGCGCCTGCGCCCGGACGGAGACTTCGAACTCAATGGTTCCACGCCGGGAGACAACGTGGAGAAGGTGCTGCGCTACGTGCACGTGGACCCGGAGCGGCTGCGCGAGCGCCTGGAGGCCAAGATCCGGGCGTCGGGTCTGGATCCGGAAACGGCCCAGTCCATCCTGACTGCAGTGAACGAAGGCCTGGCAGGCTACACCTATCTGGAGGACTGATCCGCCAGAGGCCCGGCCCGCGACAGGTCGGGGCGGATGCCGAGCCAGGGCAGTCCGGTATCGTTCAGCCAGCCGGGGGCGTCGGCTTCCCTGAGCATGGCCACCGTTGCCAGACTGCCCGCGATCAGACAGCTTCCGGCAATAACGGTCATGCTGGCCCAGGTGGACGGCGGCCAGCCGGTCTTCGGGTTGAGGATGTGGCAGTAACGCACCCCCTCCACTTCAAGGTAGCGTTCATAGTCACCCGACGTGGCAATGGCACCCGCCTCCAGTTCAAGGTGAAGGCAGGGGCGGTCCGGCTGCCGGGGATGACGGATGCCGATCCGCCAGGCGGTGCCATCCGGATGGGGGCCAATGACACCAATGTCGCCGCCGAAGTCCACCAGGCCATGCTCGATCCCCTGCTCCCGGCACAGGTTGACCACCACGTCCACCGCGTACTCCTTGCCGATCCCCCCGAAGTCCAGCGCAAAGCCTTCTGGCATGTGCAATACCGGCGGTGCCCAGCGCACATGCGCCCAGCCACAGCGAGACAAGGCTTCCCGAAGCCTCCCGGGATCCGGCAGCTGGTGACCATGAAAATCCCAGCAGCGGCTGAGCACGCCGGAGGTCAGATCAAAGAGCCCGTCACTCTGCTCCCAGAGTGCATGCCCGTACTGAATCAGGGCCGCGGTCGTGTCATCACAGACCCAGTCCGAGCCGGCATGGTCGTTGATACGCGCCAGCAGGCTGTCAGTCCGGAAACGGGAATAGGTCTGCTCAAAGGTCCGCAGCCAGTCCCGGACGCGGACAACGGTCTGCTGCACCCTGACGGCATCGCCGTAGAGATGCAGCTGACAGGGGCTGCCCAGCGCCCGGAATCTGACGTGATGACAGGTGCTCACCTAGAAGCTGTAATCCATGCCAAGCGTGACCAGCGTGAAGCTGAGCAGGGCCGGATGCTCCACCTCCACCGATCCCAGTGCCAGGGCGCCATCGGCCATGTAACGTTCCGCGCCGATCACCACCTTCCAGTTCAGGGCATGCGCTTCCACCCGGATGCCCGCCGTCACGGCACCGAAGGGTGACAGCCGGTGATCCGAGGACTGATAGCCGGTGCGGCTGGTCTTGTCCGTCGGAAAGTAGAAATCCGCCTGACTCTGGGTGTAATAGCGGAAGCTCGGCACCACTCTCAGGTTCGCATCCAGGTTCTGGTACCAGGCCAGATCCACGGTATGGGAGATGATACCCCAGTCGTCACTGTAGAGACGGTAATCCGCATGCAGCGCGGCGTTCTGATCCTTGAAGAAGCGCCGGTAGCGTGTCGCCCATGCCCAGCTCACACGTTCGTCAGGCCGCACATCGACCGCCTTGTAGGGATCCGACAGAAATCCGCTCAGGCGCTTGAGAGAGACGCCTGTCTGAATCTGGGCCACCTGACTCAGTACGCGCGTATAACTGGCCGCCACGGACACGGCTTGCTTGTCTTCCCGGGTCACTCTTGTGAAGCCGGTCTGCTGGGTCGGTTCAAGGGTGTCGTCACTGACAGTCAGACCGAGCCCCCAGGTATTGAGCCGGTCTTCGCTGGTAGTCTGGCCATCCGCGGAAACGCTGTAAGCAGTATAGTCATCTTCGGCGGAGTATCCCAGTGCCATGCCCAACTGGCTGTAGTCGAAGTAGCGGCGCGCCGATACATTCAGGTCACGCCGCAACTCCTCGATGCTGGCGCCGGTCATGACCACCTTCGGCTGCCCGTCCGTACCCGCCGAGGTGCCGAAAGGTGATGCCCCCGTCAGCGATTCCTGCTGATAGTTCACGGCCAGCCCCCAGTCGTCCCCCAGGGCAGTGCCGAGGCTGAACTGGTGGATGTTGATATCGTAGCGCTCACCCGAACCACTGGCCAGCTTGCCCGGCTCAATGTCATCTTCGCGATAGAGGGAGTAGCGATAGCCCAGAGTCGTCACTTCAGGCGGGCTGTCCGCCCGCGCCTGAGTCGGCATGCCGGGTAATGCCATGGCTGCGCTGGCCAGCGCCAGCAGGGTCTTTCCCGACGTCTCAGTTACAGCCACAGCCGCCACCTCCCGCTGTCGCCCCGCCGGAGGAGGCTTCCTTGCTGAAGTACACATGGTCTTTCAGGGAAGACTGCATGGCATCCGGATCAAACGCCATTTCGGTGCGTGCCAGCTCACCGCGCTGCCACGGCTTGACTTCCGCACACCCGGCCAGCAGCGCGCTGACCAGACATGCACAGACAACAAAGGATTTCACGTTTTACTGCCTCGCCCAGAGTTTGAAGACGGCTTCGCGGATTTCGTCCAGATTGGCGGAGCGGAAGCCTTCGTGCACCGCCACGATATTGCCCTGCTGATCCACCAGATAGGATGTGGGCATGCCGATCAGCCCGTAACGCGGTGGCAGCGTGGCATCCTTGTCCGAAGCAACCGGATAATCCACCGGATACTTTTTCAGAAAACGCAGCGCATCTTCCGGTGTTTCATCCAGATTGATCGCCAGAATCTCGAACGGCCCTTTCTGCTTCAACTCCTGTCTGAGCACGTTCAGCGCCGGCAGCGCCTTGCGGCAGGGGCCACACCAGCTGGCCCAGAAGTCCACGTAGACCACCTGGCCGCGATAATCAGCGAGCCTCACGCGCTCGCCATACAGGCCGGGCAGATCGAAGTCGGGGGCGGGTTTCGCCTGCGCGAAACCGACCAGCAGAAAGACCACCATCAGGATGGCCTGTACGGGTTTGCAGAATGTTTTCAACACGTTGTCTCCTGCCTTGCGTATTCAGCCGAAAAGGGCCAGTTGTTCCACACCGATGGGATATTTGCGGTCCAGCTCCGTTCCCTCGAGCCCTGCAGCACGCCGCAGCGACTTGTGGATGTGAGCGGTGGTCAGCGTCAACCCGTCACCCTTGGGATCCGGTTCCAACTCAAGTGTAGACGTGTTCTTCACCCTGAGCGCCCGGAAGTCGGCTGACGTCCCGCCGATGACACGGTTGCCGCTAATCCCCGCACCAAAGGCCATCATGCTGGTCACGTTCCAGTGATCCTTGCCATTGCCACCGTTGTAGTAGGGTGTGCGACCAAAGTCCGAGCCGACCAGAACGGTCGTCCGGTCTGCCACACCCTGACGCTCCAGCTCGCTCCAGAGGTGCATCAGCCCGTCCAGCAAGGTGGACAGCGAACGATAGTGGTTGTTGTCATGGTTGCCATGGGTGTCAAAGCCGCCCGTCACCAGGTTGGCGCTGACCGCCAGCCCCGCGGCAAAGGATGCAGCGGCCATTTCCGCCTGCCCCTTGATCCCGCCGGAAATGCGCGAAGGCAGCTTGTCCACAATGCGCTCCAGACTGTTGTCACCCACCCGGGCGCCGAAGAGTTCGCTGACCAGCCGGCGGCGCTGGGGCAAGGGCTCCCGCTGCTGCAGGGCACGCAGCCTGTCCTGACGCGCCTCTTCAACCAGGGCATACAGTTCGCCGGGCAGATACAGGTCATTATCGCGGCCGGGATTGTAGCGATTCGGGTAGGCCAGTCGTGTGAACTGTCCACTGCCGGAAACCCGGGACGCGCCCACCAGCCCGTCCGTATGGTCATAGCCGCCATTGGTGACAAACGGCATGGGCAGGTCACCACCAGACGCCGCGGCAACCATCGCGGCAAAGGCAGGCTGCCCCATGTTGTTGGAGCCGCTCCACACGGTGCGCGTACCAATGGTATGGCTGTTGGTCTGGGTATCAATCCCGTTCACGACCAGCAGGTTCGGCCCCAGGGTGCTGAAAAAGTCATCAAACACCTGCTGGATGGCCGCAGCATTGTTCACACCCGTTGTCGGTACCGGTGCGTAACGGACATTGCCCACCTGGCGGATATCTGCAGCGGCATAGTGGTTGACCGGCCCACGACCATCTTCGCGCTCCGCATCCCCCTTGGGATCGATCAGGCTGGTGGGATCCCAGCCACCGCCGGCGTGAACCATGACCCAGAAGCGATCCGGTGTGGCGGCCAGCGCCGGCCGGGAGGTCAGCGGCATGGAGAACGCCATGCCCGTCGCCGCCATGAGTTTCATGAAAAGTCTGCGATTCATTTTTCTGTCTCCCTTGCGGCGTTATTCGTACAGGAACCGGTAGTCGGCCAGCATGTAGTTGAGCACGGCCTGCCAGCCTCTCAGGGCAAAATCGTCATCCCGCTCGATCTTGTCCTCGTCCGCCAGCGCCTCACCGGTTTCCGGATCCTTGGTCAGCCTGCAGGCACCATGCAGATACTTCAGCCCCCAGTTGCGAGGCTCTGCCTCGATGGCTGCCCTGCCGGTATCCACCACGGAGCGGTACAGGCTGAAGGCATCGTCGATATCCTGTCCACTTTCTTCGGGCTTCTGACCCCAGAGCTGCCACATCAGATGTGCCAGATTCTTGCGAATCAGCGCCTCGTTCTCCGGCAGATAGTTGCCATTCTCATCGTAGAGAACGGTGGTGGTTTCCACATGCGGGAACAGCAGGCGCTGGGCAACCGGCTTATGGAAATCCTTGGCCAGCACGTTGCAGGCCACCTCGCTGGCCATGCGCTTCTGGACGGCCGCCATGAGCCCGTTGGGATGGCGCAGGCGGGTGGTGGTTTCATCCGAGTTCATGCCACCGTACAAGGCGTTGTATCCACCACTGTTGAGCTTGTCCAGCTTGGTCTGGGAAGCCCAGCTGTCTTTCCACGGATAGCCTGTCACCGCGGTGATCTTGCGATCCAGCATCTCGGGTGTCAGCAGTTGTGCGCCGCCCACGAGCGCGAACTTTTCTGCATTGCCCACAACCGCCTTGGCGCGATAGAAGGGCCCCTTGATGATGGACTTGACTGCAGCCTTGAGATTCCATCCCGACTCAATCAGTGCCCGCTCCACCTCGGCCAGATGCGCACGCTGTGCCTCATAGGCCACACGTTTCGGATCCTCCGCAGGCACATCATCGCCCGGTGGCAGCAGCACCTCCTGGCCCGTGATCCCCGTGAACAGGGTCTTGACCGTGGCACGGGCAAACCGCGCATCCTTGACCAGTTCCTTGCCCAGCCAGACCAGCGAAGAGTCAATGTATTGCTCGATGGGCATCAGCTTGCCGTTCAGACCACGATAGTACATGTCCGAAGGCCAGCCATCACGGGAGAGGCGACGCTTGCGGTACCGACCCCGCTCATCCCAGTTTTGGAAGGTGGAAGCCACCGGATCCATGATCTTGTGACAGGACACGCACGACGGGTTGGTCAGTGTCGGAGAAGAATTCTCGGTATCCACCGCCTGATCGGGGCGCGCACCGGGAATCTGGAGAATGTCCGTATCCAGGAAAAACTGGAAGACCATCCGTGCACGGTGACGGTTCAGGTTGGTCCGCGTTGTGGGGAAGCGGTTGAGAAACATGGCAGAAGTCAGAATGCCCGCATGAGGAATGGGTGTGCCGGCATAGTCTCCGCCCGCAATGGTCAGCCTGACCTCACGGAAATCGGTCGGATCATACTGGGCCAGTGCCTGCAGCTCCGGCGGCAGATTCTCGTAACCTTCAAAGGGGGGTGTTTCCAGGCGCCGGAACCCGCTCACGTTCAGCCCATAGGCACGTGCCGAATAGGCATTGACCAGAGTGTAATCGGCAGTAAGAATTTCCGTGAAGGGACGGTTCTCCCGCACCACATGGGCGATCAGCTGCAGGGCCTCACGCGCCACCGCTTCATTGGTCTGCTTGCGCAGCCAGTTGCGCAGGTTGTCACGCCATCTCTTTTCATCGCCTTCAAAGCCTTCGGAGCTGACCGCATCGTTGTACCACTTGCGGGTGGGCCAGTCGTTGCTGTCCAGCAGATTGAGGGCATCTTCCCAGGGCAGGTACTTGTCCTGATGCAGCAGATCGTTATAGATCTCCATCAGGCGCTCGTAGAATCCGGGACGATTCAGGATCTCGTCCAGCGCCTGATCCAGGTCTGCGGACGCCACCGCCCTGGCAGAACCCACACTGGCCGGAGGCAGTTCGCCCGTCAGGTTGAGCGATGCCTTGTACAGCGTCTCCTGCTCGTCCGCCAGGGTAAAGTTGGTGGCCACACAGGCCGCCGCCTGAGCGGTATTCTGGCTGGAGAAACTGCCCAGGATGTAATCGGCCACGGCCTTGGCACAGTCCACATCACACTGGCTCACATCCGCCGTGGGCATGGTGGTCGCGATGCGATTGGTCAGGGTATCCGCATCGGAACAGGACGTACAGCCCTTGAGGCTGGGTCCGCTGGCCGTACCTTCTCCCTGACTGCCATGACAGCTCTCGCACTGCTCGGCGTACAGTGACTGCCCCGGCCCCGAAATGACGGACGTCACCGAGGTCACCGCTGTGGGGGTATCACAGAGTACGGCCGTCGCATCGGTCGACGTTTCCGTTTCAGGCATGCCGGAGTAGTTGCCCCCGCAGCCTCCGATCAGGACCGTGACAAGCAGGATCCACCAGGGTCCCGGCAGGATACGTGTCCACTTCATGTTGAGCCTCCTTTTATGGTGTACAGCTGATCCCACACCTTTATTTTTGATATTCATCATTGTTAAACCGGTTGCGCTGTCTTCAAAGGGGGCACTTTTCCCGTTTGCCACCTTGCTCACATTTCAGACAATTCATGTCAATAAATGAAAAATGCTCCACATTTTTGTGGATACATTTAGTTACAGCCCGTTCACACAACGATACATTTTTATTTATATATCATCAGGTTACAGAGATTGCTGAAAGAATCGTATCGGACGGGGGATATAGTCCCAACGGATGAGGCGCCTAACTCACTGATCCTGAACGCTGTGTCAGCGAACAGCCCCGTTTTTGCGTTTGTTCAATTTTTCAAAATGTGCACCAACTCACATGAGGATGAAAAAGCCGTCATGTTTTGGACAGGGCCGGATGCCTGTAATAGAATGCGGTCCAAAATGATAACAACAAGGTCAATGGGGTTAAGGGAACATGCCGCAAAGTGCTGACGTTCTGAACGATCAGGTTATCCGCACCATTCGCGAACTGCTGCAGGCCGAGCACCTGCAGGATCGCACCGTCAACACCTACACGCACTGGATTGAGCGTTTTCTGTGGCTGAATCAGGGCAAGCCCATCGAGCGGCTCGACGAGCAGGATGTCAACGGATTCATGCACCATGTCAGGCAGCAGCTGAGCGCCTCCCAGGCCAGGCAGAAGCAGGCGCTCCGGGCACTTCAGTACTTCTTTTCCATCATCCGGCCCAGACTCTCCGCCCAACTGGACGAAGAGAACAGTCTCAGCGCCTGAAGACACCGCCGTTTCCCAAGAGGAACAGGCCGCCCCGCTGCCCGTTTCATGAAAGGGGTAACGGCGGGTGTACCTGGCTCCGGATTGACTTCAGTACTGGCGAGTTCGGTAAACCTGGTTGTAGGTGCGGCCTTCCACGGGCATGGGAGGGGGACGGAGGTCAAACTTCACCGGAATGAAGCGCCGGTCCTGATTCACCGACTGATCCGGCACCACTTCCTCGCGGCTGGGAGCGTCAGGCTTCAGCGCATCAGGAACCTCCAGTGATTCCCCCGCAGCCGGCGCATCCAGTGCACCGTCAATCGCCGCATCGGCCAGCGCTTCCCCTTCCAGCGGCTGGAACGGGATGGTTTCCGGAGTGGACTTTTCAAAACGGCGTGTTGCCTCATCTTCCAGCAGATCCGTGCTGCCGGCCCATGCCTGCACCGCGGCGCCAAGACAGATTCCCAGCAAGAACAGGTGACGATTGGCCATGATGCCTCTCCCGAAATGAATTGAACACGCGTACTATTTTCACGGGTTCAATTTTTTGACGATCCGGGGCAAGTTTCTGTGATTCAGCGCACAAGCGTGCATCATTTAATCAGTCTGAGCCCCAGGATGCGAAGTCGCGCGGGTTTTTGCGGTGCAGCCGGCACAAAGAGATACACCGACTGAATCCGGGACAGATCCATCAACCGCCCCTGAGGCGCCTGCGCGATCTGGTTCAGCGGTACCTGAAGCCGATGCTCGCCTGCCGCCAGCGCCCAGGTGAGATTGAGACGGTCCGTCACCGGCTGGCCGTTGTCCCAGTGCTGACGGTCATCAATGCGGAGGGTCAGTGATACCGGCTGATCCAGGATCAGTCGGATCTCGAGAGCCCGATAGCCACGCCAGTCCGGATACAGGTGACGCAACCAGGCACCGTTGTAACGATTCTCAAGCCGGGTAACCCAGGCCACACGGCCATCCGGGCCGGAGACCTTTTCCAGGGGCCGCCGCCACCGCGATGCCGCCCAGGGGGAGTCGGGAGAGATGAGCTCCGGAAGCTCCCGTCGCATCATCCATTCATCCGCCAGATTGCGCCAGAGCGGCCCCGTGGCCAGCGCCAGAGCCGCCAGTGCGGTCATCACGAGCATACGGTGCCCAGAGCGCCACGCCACCACCACAGCAGTGCCTGCTCCGGACGTCAGCACGTCGTGCAATGAGGGGGTACGCCCCGTCCAGCCCTGAACCACCTCCACCACGGCTGCCAGACACACCAGCGCCAGCCCGCCCTTGAACAGACAGCGGCGCGGCAGGAGCACCGCAAGCAGGCCAAAGGCGAGGGGATGACCGAAGTCCCAGAGGGTCTGATAGAGGCGGCTGTCCGCCGCCGTCGGGCCAATGTCCAGCAAGAGCAGCAGCAGGACGACAATGACCAGGGTCACCCGCAGCAGCCAGGTGACAGACCACATGTCAGTCTTCCGGCGCCGTATAGTCAACCGCCAGGATCCAGTACGTCCTTTCGCCTTCGGGGGTGCGCACGGTCACTTCATCATCAACGGTGCGCTTGAGCAGGCACCGGGCCAGCGGGGAGTTCACGCTGATATAGCCCCGGGCCAGATCCAGCTCGTCCGCCCCCACAATACGATAACGGTGTGTGTTGCCATCCTCGTCTTCGAGGGTGACCCAGGCACCGAAAAACACGCGTGACGTATCGTCCGGCAGGCGATCCACCACCTGCACTTCTTCCAGTCGCTTGCTGAGGAAGCGGATGCGGCGGTCAATCTCCCGGAGCTGTTTCTTGCCGTAGATGTACTCCGCATTCTCGGAACGATCACCCATGGCGGCCGCCTCACGCACCGCCTGAGTCACTTCAGGACGCTTCACCTTCCACAGATACTGCAGCTCCTCGCGCAGCCTGCGTTCCCCTTCCGGGGTGATGTAGCGCGGCTGACTCATGTCCCGGACTCCACTTTCAGCCGCCGGATCTTGGCGCGCCAGCCACCCCAGAATGCGGCAGCAATGGTGGAAATCAGTGCCAGCCAGTACCAGACCGTCACACCTCCACCCACCACGCCGGCTCCGACCTGCATCACCGCCAGCAATCCGACCAGAGCCAGCACATGCCAGAGTTCCAGATAACCCGCCCGGCGGGCAGTGACGTAGCCGGACAGGGCGTCGAACACGGCTCCGGTTGCCAGCAGGGCGAGAAAGAGTCCGGCATGATCATTCGGATTCATGAGTGCATCCATGATCGCCTTTTCCACCTCGGCCGTGGTCATGCCGCTGCTGACCAGCCGTGACGCATAGACATTAAGCACCAGGATCGATCCGATGAACGATCCCAGCAGGTTGACGGCCAGCCCGGCCAGTACGGCTCTGTAATTCAGTGTCTTGTTCATGCGTCCGGAGCTCCTGAGGGCCGGGTATTGTACTCCATATTCTCCACGCAAAAAAAACCCCGGCAATCATCCGGGGGCAATCTCTCGGCAGTGGCTTGCGTGCTCAACTCAACCAGAGGGCGTGCCTGACAACACCTTGCACCTCTTGATTGTCATTAGAACACGGGACACCTTGCCGCAAGGTTGCCTGAGCGTTACAAATCGGACAGCTCCCGGTGCAATTAGGTTGCGTCACCTAATGGCGCAGGATAGGGTAACCGCAGTAGAGACAAAGAATGGGGACATACGACAATGAACATCAAGAAACTGGCCGATCAGGTGCTCTCAGGCATTGATACGCTGGGTTATGAACTGGATCGCTTCGGCATCACGCCCAACTTCAACCGTCACACGGCGATTGCCTTCGTCATGGCAGAGCAGAAGCGACTGGAAGGCGAGCTGGACAGTGCCCAGGCGAAGATCGACCGCATCCGCTATACGGTGGAAAAAACCCGTCAGGATGTGGAAAATCTGGTTGAAAAGGCAGCAGACCTGGCGCTTATGCCGGCCCGCACCGTCGTTGAAACCGTGCGTGCCCGCCTGAACTGATTCCTTCAGGCCTGAGTGGGCGGCAGTGCCGGTGTTTCGCCCCGGCCATTCGGCCGCCCGCTTTCTTCTGCCCGGGGCAGGATGATATTGACCCGCAACCCGGGGTCGTTGTCCTTGAGCTCCAGTGTACCGCCGTGCATTTCCACAACCGCCTTCACCATGCTCAGGCCCAGCCCGTTTCCCGGCGTGCTGCGATCCTTGTCGATCCGGTAGAAACGCTCGGTCACCTTTGAACGTTCGCTTTCCGGTATCCCCTCTCCCTGATCCCAGACGCTGATGATGGCGTTTTTGAAGCCTCTCAGCTGAAGGCCAATGCTGCCCCCCTCGGGTGAATACTTGATGGCATTGTCCAGCAAGTTGACCACAGCCTGAAAGAGCAGATCCCGGTCTGCCATGACGTAAATACCGCTCTGCAGGTCCAGAACCAGCGTCTGATGTTTTTCGGCTGCCAGCGCTTCATAAAGCTCGGCACAATCGGACAACAAGGGCCCCAGCTCCACCCGTTCAAACTGGGAAGCGTAGCCGCCGCTCTCGATCCGGCTGATGCGCAGCAGGGCATTGAACGTATTGAGCAGTTGGTCTGCTTCCTCGATGATCTCGCCGATCTGCTCCCTCACCTGCTCCGATGCCGGTTCCCGTGACAGAAATTCCAGCCGGTTGCGCAGACGGGTCAGAGGTGTACGCAGGTCATGTGCGATATTGTGGGTCACATGACGAATGCCCTCCATGAGCTGCTCAAGCTGATCCAGCATCTTGTTCAGGTGTTCTGCCAGCTCGTCGAACTCGTCTCCGCTGTGGGTACGCGGAATCCGCAAGGACAGATCCCCACTGCGTATTCGACGTGTTGTCTGATTGATCACCTCAAGCCGGCGGCGCACACTCCGCGCCATGAAGGCACCGCCCAGCAGCGCCAGTGCCACGGTGATCCCCACGCCCCAGACCAGCGAGCGCTCAATCAGTGCCCGGACAGCCAGCAGATTGTAGATATCCCGCCCCACCAGGAGCTGATAGTGGCCCTGCACATTGATCACACGGGCCCGGGCAACATGAGGCAGCTCGGACCCCAACGGGGCCCCCGTGAGATAGAAACTGATCCAGCCATCCCCGTCCTCGACGGCCGAAGGCCACTGCTCCAGATTGCCGGCCAGCGGAAACCCGTCCCGGTTGACCAGCAGATACAGGGCTTCCCCCTTCGGATTGCGCAACACGCGTTCGTTGATGACACTGATGAGCCCACCGATGCCCTGACGACGATACTGCTCGGCCAATCCCTTGATTTCCGCCTCCACGGTGGCGTCAATCTGGTCCGACATGAAGCCGATCGTGGCCCAGTACAGGTACCCCATCAGGAGCATGACCGAGGCCCCGAACAGGACGATATAGACCAGAGTCAGCTGAAACGTGGAGCTGGCGAGCAGCTTAGGGCGTTTCACGCAGGACGTACCCCGCACCGCGGATGGTATGCAGCAGCGGTGTATCGAACTCCTTGTCGATCTTGGCCCGCAAGCGGCTGATATGCACGTCGATGACGTTGGTCTGGGGATCGAAATGGTAGTCCCAGACTTTCTCCAGCAACATGGTTCGGGTCAGCACCTGTCCCGGATTGCGCATGAAGTATTCCAGCAGTCTGAATTCCCGCGGCTGCAGGTCGATTTTCTTGCCGGCACGCTTGACCGTCCGCGCCAGCAGGTCCATTTCCAGATCCGCCACCCTGAGCTTGGTGACCACATCAGCAGAAGCGGCCTTGCGGCGATTGAGCGCCTCGATCCGTGCCAGCAGCTCACTGAACGAAAAGGGTTTGGTCAGGTAATCGTCACCGCCGGCCTTGAGTCCCTCGACCCGGTCATCCACTTCACCCAGCGCACTGAGCACAAGTACCGGGGTATTCTTGCCGCCGGCACGCAGCATGCGGATCACGCTGAGGCCATCCAGACCCGGCAACATGCGATCCACGATCAGGGTGTCATAGTCCTCGCTGGTCGCCATGCTGAGCCCATCCTTGCCGTTATCCGCCCAGTCCACACTGTAGCCGGATTCTTCCAGCCCCTTGCGCAGGTAGTTGGCCACTTCCTTGTCGTCTTCAATAATGAGTATTCGAGCCATCTCAGTGTCTCCTCTTGCGATGGGCACGTATCTGCTCGTAGGCCTCGCGAATGCGGGCCGTTTGTTCGTTGGCCAGCCGGATCATTTCTTCCGGCACGCCCCTGGCGATCAACCTGTCCGGATGATGCTGGCTGATGAGCCGGCGGTACGCCTTGCGGATCTCGTCATCCGAGGCCGTTTCCTCTACCCCCAGCACCTGATAGGCCTGACGGATATCCGGCTCCGGCACATGACGTTCGGAATACCCCTGATACTGATGATACCGGTAACCCTGCCGGGCCACCACCATGGCAAGCAGTGCTTCAAACTGGAATCGGCTGAAGCCCAGCGCATCGGCAACCCGCAGCAGGATGGCCTGCTCGCCCGGGTGAAGCTCCCCGTCCGCCAGCGCAAGCACCAGAAGGGCCTCCATGAAGGCCTGATTGACGCTCACACGGCGCCCCGCCTCCGCACGGAATTGGGTCAGCACCGCATCCAGGTCAAAGTCCGGCGACTTGCCTTCACGAAACAGATTCCGGGCAAATGCCCGCTGCTCCGTATCCAGCCCCAGCTGATCCATGATCTGGCTGGCCGCGTCGATTTCATCCTTGCTGACCCGGCCATCCGCCTTGGCCAGGTGCCCCAGCACGCCGAACAGGGCCGTAAAGAATGCGGCCTGTATGCGTTCCTGGCGTGCGACATTCTCGCGTGCCGCCCATTCGGGCATATCCGACAGCCCGCGATCCCAGGTATGCCCCAGTGCCGCGCCAATGAGCGCACCGAGCGGTCCGCCCAGCGCCCACCCCAGCGAGCCTCCCAGAACCTTGCCCCACCAGCTCAATACAGTATCCTCGGTATGCGTGATATATATGTGGGGTGAACCTTACTGCGTTGCAATATCCCCTGCCATTACTGTTCGTTCATCCCGCCAGCGTCGGGCAACCGGGTGCCGTTCAGATGCTCCAGCGCCAGCAGCAGGCCACTGTGATCCACCTCTCCGCGTCCATCCGCCACCAGCTCCCGATAGAGTTCCAGAACCCGGGCACTCAGCGGCAGCGTCAGGCCCTGCTGTCTTGCCTCGTCCAGAATCATGTGCATGTCCTTGAGCTGAATTCTTGCCGGCGCGCCGGGTTCGAAATTGCGCGTCAGCATGCGCTGTCCGTGCAGATCCAGTATACGACTGGAAGCAAAGCCCCCCATCAGGGCTTCCCGAACGGCTGCCGGGTCCGCACCACCCTCCGCCGCCAGCAACAGAGCCTCGGACACCGCCCCAATGGTGATGCCGACAATGGCCTGATTGGCCAGCTTGGCCAGCTGCCCGCTGCCTGGCGGACCGATATACGTCATCTTCCCCAGACAGCGCCAGACGGGTTCGAGCGCCTCGACATCCGCTTTCAGGCCGCCGGCCATGATGGAAAGCCGGCCGGCTTCAGCCCCCACCGTCCCGCCGGAAACCGGCGCGTCCACAAACCGGCCGCCCGACTCAAGCGCCAGCGAATGCAGGCGCCGTGCCCGTGCGGGCTCGATGGAACTCATGTCTGCCAGCAGCGTGCCTTCAGCCACCGCATCCAGGACACCCCCTTCCACCAGCACCTGCTCCACCACCGGCCCGTTCTCCAGCATGGTGCATACCACCTCCGCATGCCCGACGGCACGGGCGGGAGTGTCCGCCACCTGCGCGCCAATACGGTCCGCCAGCGCCCGGGCCTTTTCCCGGGTGCGGTTCCACAAAATCAGCTCGTGGCCGGCGGCAGCCAGCCGGCTGGCCATGGGCTGCCCCATCAATCCTGTTCCAAGCCAGGCGATACGCATGTCATATTCTCCCAAGCCTTGTAAAATATTTACAACCGCCCGCTCCAATGTGGCGGAAAACGTCGAAAATATCCAGTCTCTGTAATGCCGTTACAGATCGTAACGCCTTTCCTTGACTTCCCTTTCGCTTATGTAATTATACGTACTCCGAAAATCACACAACTGGACATGACTCAGCGGTCTACGAGGAAAATCATGCAAATCGGTATCGTTTCAGAAACGCTGGCGGGTGAACGCCGCGTTGCGGGTACCCCGCCCTCGGTCGAGCAGCTTATCAAGCTGGGATACGAGGTCGTGGTGGAAGCCGGGGCCGGAACCAAGGCCGGCTTTGAAGATGAGGTGTACGTGGAAGCCGGCGCCCGCATTGTCAGCGGTGACGAGGCCTGGCAGTCGGATCTGGTCATCAAGGTCAACAAGCCCACGGAGCAGGAGCTGGAGCGCATGAAGCGCGGTGCCGCCCTCATGAGCATCATTCAGCCTGCTCAGAACGAGGCGCTGCTCAAGAAGGCCGCCGAACTGGGCCTGACCGTGTTCGCCATGGACGCCGTACCCCGGATTTCACGCGCCCAGTCCATGGATATTCTCAGCTCCCAGGCCAATATCGCCGGTTACCGTGCCGTGATCGAGGCTGCTCACGAATTCGGCCGCTTCTTCACCGGCCAGATCACCGCTGCAGGCAAGGTACCGCCCGCCAAGGTCATGGTCATCGGTGCAGGTGTCGCCGGCCTGGCCGCCATTGGCACAGCCGTGAGCCTGGGCGCCATTGTCCGCGCATTCGATACCCGTCCCGAGGTCAAGGAACAGATCGAAAGCATGGGCGCACAGTTTCTTGAGCTGGACTTCGAGGAAGATGGCTCAAGCTCCGACGGATATGCCAAGGTGATGAGTGAAGCCTTCATCAAGGCGGAAATGGAGCTCTTTGCGCAGCAGGCCAAGGAAGTGGACATCATCATCACCACCGCCATGATTCCGGGCAAGCCTGCCCCCGACTCATCACCAGGGAAATGGTGGAATCCATGAAGCCGGGCAGCGTCATTGTGGATCTGGCTGCCGCCGGTGGCGGAAACTGCGAACTGACCCGTCCGGGTGAGGTTTACGAGGTGCATGGTGTCAAGATCATTGGTTACACCGATCTGCCCTCGCGCCTGCCAAAGCAGTCCAGCCTGCTGTTTGCCAACAACCTGACCAACTTCATCAAGTTGCTGACGCCCGAGAAGAACGGTGAAATCGTCATCAACTTTGACGACGAAGTCATTCGTGGCGTTACTGTCGTCAAGAGCGGTGAAATCACCTGGCCGCCGCCTCCCATCAGTGTCAGTGCCGCTCCCCAGGCCAAGACGGATGCCAAGCCGGTAGTGAAGGAAGAGAAACCGACGCCGGCGTGGGTCAAGCCCGTGGGTGTGGCAGCCGCCTCACTGGCATTCCTCTGGGTGGCTTCCGTGGCACCCGCCGCCTTCCTGTCTCACTTCACCGTCTTCGTGCTCTCCATCGTGGTCGGCTATTACGTGGTCTGGAACGTGACCCATGCCCTGCACACACCGCTGATGAGTGTGACCAATGCCATCAGTGGCATCATTGTCGTGGGCGCACTGCTGCAGGTGGGCAGTGACAATACACTGGTGACCGTACTGGCCTCTGCAGCCGTTCTGGTGGCCAGTATCAACGTGTTCGGCGGCTTTGCCGTGACCCAGCGCATGCTGAAGATGTTCCGGAAGGAGGGGCAGTAAACATGTCACAAGGTCTGATTACCGGCGCCTACCTGGTTTCCGGCGTCTTCTTCATCCTCGCTCTCTCGGGGCTGAGCAAACAGGAAACCGCACGCAGTGGCAACATCTTCGGCATGTCCGGAATGGCCATCGCCCTGATCGCCACCCTGTTTCAGCCTGAAGTCACCAATGTGGGCCTGATTCTGGTCGTGATGGCTGTCAGTGCCGCAATCGGTATCCGCCTCGCCATGAAGGTGGAAATGACCGAAATGCCAGAGCTGGTGGCCATTCTGCACAGCTTTGTGGGCCTGGCCGCAGTGCTGGTGGGTTACAACAGCTATCTGGATGCACACGATGAAACGCTGGCCAATGCCGCCCTGCAGGTGGCCGCCAAGGTGTCGTCCGAAGCCGAGGTGCTGCGCAACATCCACCTCTCCGAGGTCTTCCTCGGCGTGTTCATCGGTGCGGTTACCTTCACCGGCTCCATCGTGGCATTCGGCAAGCTGCGTGGCCTGATCAACTCCAAGCCGCTGATGCTGCCCCATCGTCACAAGCTCAACCTGGCCGCTGTTCTGGTCAGCGCCTGGCTGATGAGCCAGTTCCTCTCCGAGGGTGGCAGCACCGCAGCCCTGATCGTGATGACGGTCATTGCCCTGGCCTTTGGCTGGCATCTGGTCGCTTCCATCGGTGGCGCCGACATGCCGGTCGTGGTGTCCATGCTCAACTCCTATTCCGGCTGGGCAGCGGCTGCAGCAGGTTTCATGCTGGCCAATGACCTGCTGATCATCACCGGCGCACTGGTGGGCTCCTCAGGTGCCATCCTGTCCTACATCATGTGCAAGGCCATGAACCGCTCCTTCATCAGCGTTATTGCCGGCGGCTTCGGTACCGATGGCCAGACGGGTGGCGACGATAAGGACTACGGCGAATACCACGAGACTTCAGCGGATGCGGTGGCTGACATGCTCAAGAATGCCCGCAGCGTGATCATCACTCCGGGCTACGGCATGGCCGTCGCTCAGGCTCAGTACGCCGTGGCCGAAATGACCGAGCGTCTGCGCAAGATGGGTGTCAAGGTCCGCTTCGGCATCCATCCGGTCGCTGGCCGCCTGCCCGGCCACATGAACGTGCTGCTGGCGGAAGCCAAGGTTCCGTATGACATCGTTCTGGAAATGGACGAGATCAACGATGACTTCGAAGACACGGACGTGGTACTGGTCATCGGTGCCAACGATACCGTCAACCCGGCTGCCGCCGAAGATCCGCACAGCCCCATTGCCGGCATGCCGGTTCTGGAAGTGTGGAAGGCCAAGCAGGTTGTGGTCATCAAACGTTCCATGAACACCGGCTATGCGGGTGTACAGAACCCGCTGCTGTTCAAGGAAAACACCTCGCTGCTCTTTGGCGATGCCAAGGCATGCGTGGAGGAGATTCTCAAGCATCTGCTCTGAGGACAACCTCCTTCCGGTTTCTGACCCGGCTTCGGCCGGGTTTTTTGTGCCCGAAAACCGCAAAGTGTTCAAGGACAGCGCCCACCTGGCAACACATGTGCCGCCTCCCTTGGCACTGCGGTGAAGTCGTGAATCCGGGCGTCATGGAAGGCATCACAACCGCCTTCGGCCGCGGCGGGAGACGGGTCAGCCGGCCGTCAGGTCAGGTGCCGGGCTGACGCGCAAAAAGAAGGGCCGCCGAAGCGACCCTCTTTCCGTTTCCGGGATCTGTCAAAGTCCCCGGAGAGCAGACTCAGAACAGATCCTTGACCTGCTCGGCCTCGGCCTTGAGTTCGTCTTCGGACTCTTTCATCTTGCCCTGAACAAACTCGCTGACTTCCAGGCCGGTCACGATTTCGTAGTCACCGTTCTTGCAGACTACCGGATAGCTGTAGATCAGGCCTTCTTCAATGCCGTAGCTGCCATCACTCGGTACAGCCATGGAAACCCAGTCACCTTCCTCGGTACCCAGTACCCAGCTGCGCATGTGATCAATGACGCCATTGGCAGCGGAAGCTGCTGAAGAGGAGCCGCGGGCCGCGATGACTTCTGCGCCACGCTTGGCCACCTTCGGCATGAAGCATTCTTTCCACCAGGATTCTTCCACCTTGCTCAGAGCCGGCTCGCCATTGACAGTGGCATGAGAAATATCCGGAACCTGAGTCGTGGAGTGGTTGCCCCAGATGGTCATCTTGCGGATGGCGGTGACCTGAGTACCGGTCTTCTCGGCCAGCTGATAAACCGCACGGTTATGGTCCAGACGCGTCAGGGCCGTGATATTGCGCTGATTGATGTCCGGGGCGTTCTTGGCCAGGATGTAGGCGTTGGTGTTGGCCGGGTTGCCGACCACGCAGATCTTGATATCCCGGTTGGCCACTTCATTGATGACCTTGCCCAGAGAAGAGAAGATCTTGCCGTTGTCCTTGATCAGGTCGGAACGCTCCATGCCGGGACCACGGGGCTTCGCGCCCACCAGCAGACCAATGTCCGCATCCTTGAACGCAACCTTCGGATCATCGGTCACGATGATGTCATGCACGAGCGGGAACGCACAGTCGTTCAGCTCCATCTTGACCGCTTCCAGCACTTTCAGTGCCGGAGTGATTTCGAGCAGTTGCAGGATCACCGGCTGATCCTTGCCCAGCATTTCACCGGCAGCAATACGGAAAACCAGAGAGTAACAGATTTGACCAGCGGCACCAGTCACCGCTACGCGAACAGGTTGTTTCATCACGCCTTCCTTCATTGTTTGTGAGGATATTGCGGCCGCATTTTACCACAGGCATCGGTGCACTGCATGCGCTACAACTCAGGTCGCATACAAACGCAAACGCCCGCTTGCGCGGGCGTTGAGAACAGTTGTCGACGACGAAATCAGGCGGCCTCGGCCATCCGCTTCTTCACCTTCTTCATGGCTGCCTTTTCAATCTGGCGAATGCGTTCGGCGGATACACCGAATTCGTCTGCCAGATCGTGCAGGGTCGCCTTGTTGTCAGACAACCAGCGACGCTCAAGGATGGTCCGGCTGCGCTCATCCAATTCCTCCAGCGCCTCATAGAGCCTGCCGGTGGAATCATCACTCCACTCCTCGTTCTCCACCAGCGTGGCCGGATCGTAGCGACGATCTTCCAGGTAGGCGACCGGTGCCTGCCAGGCATCGTCATCATCAGTGTCCACGCCGGGATCAAAGGAAGTGTCCTGCCCGGCCAGACGGCTTTCCATCTCCCGGACAGAGCGCTCATCCACACCCAGATCCTCCGCCACGGCCCGGACTTCGTCATTGGTCAGCCAGGCCAGGCGCTTCTTCGCGCCACGGAGGTTGAAGAACAGCTTGCGCTGCGCCTTGGTGGTGGCCACCTTGACGATACGCCAGTTCTTCAGAATGAATTCATGAATCTCGGCCTTGATCCAGTGCACGGCAAAGGACACCAGCCGAACACCAAATGCCGGATCAAAGCGCTTGACGGCCTTCATGAGACCGATGTTGCCTTCCTGAATGAGATCGGCCTGAGGCAGGCCATAGCCTGCGTAACTTCGCGCAATATGCACCACAAAGCGCAGATGCGACAACACCAGCTGACGGGCAGCTTCCAGATCATTCTGCTCTCTGTATCGCAGAGCGAGGTCACGTTCCTCTTCCGCACTCAGAACGGGGATGGCATTGACAGCCTGAATATAGCTCTCCAAGTTGCCGACGGGAACCGGAAGCCTCATGGCTTTTGCTGTTGCTGCACTCATTGCTCACCCTCCAATATACGGATCTTGCGTTATTGATACTTCCTTGGACACACCCTGTCGCAAAAAGTTCCCTTTTAAATGACGCAAAGTGACCCGCCCGAACAATATACCCCTCGGGCAATGACAATCTTTGGGGATTACGTGCCATTTTTCAAGTGACATTTCGGAAAATTTCTATCGGGGTTCCACGTCCTGCAACTGACGGAGTACCGTCAGCCAGGCACCGGCCCAGCCCAGCACCACCCCCGTCAGCAGAATCAGCAAACTGCCGCTGAACCCCGGCCAGACCAGACTGAAATCGCTGGCATAGGCAGCGGAGAGCTGTGCCACGCTGTCGGAGAGGGCCAGCAGGCAGGCATGAACAAGCACCACGGCCAGCAACCCGCCCCAGAGGCCGTAACCCGCCCCCAGATACAGGAACGGCCGCCGCACCCAGGCATCGGTAGCCCCGACCAGCCGCGCCACCAGAATTTCGTCACGGCGATTTTCAATGGCCAGGCGGATGGTGTTACCCATGAACAGCACGACGGCCAGCCCCAGCAGTACGGCCAGCAACCCGAATCCGGTACTGGCCAGCGACTCGAAAGCATGCAGGCGCTCCAGCCAGACCGTATCCAGTTGCACGGACTCCACACCCGGAATCGCCTGCCAACCGGCCTTCAGTGCCCGCAGGCGATCCAGAGGGGTTTCCGGCCGGAGCGTGATCTGCAGGCTCGCCGGCAGGGGATTGCTGTCCAGTCCCGCCAGCAGATCGGCCGCTTCACTGTATGCCCGGAACAGTTCCAGTGCCTTCTCCGGTGAGACATAGACCACCGACTGTACATCTGCATCTTTCTGCAGCCGGGTCCTGAGCTGCAGAACCGTTGCATCATCCGGTGGTTCGGCAAAGTACAGTGTGGCCTGCCGGGTGCTGTCCAGGGCCTGCGTCAGTGCGCCGATATTGCCCAGTCCGACTGCCATCAGTGCCGGCAGTGCCAGCGCAATGGCCATGGCCAGTGCCGTGAGAAGTGTCGCCCAGGGATGCGCGAGCTGATCACGCAGACTGGTCTGCGCGCTTTCCCGGTGGTGGGCCAGATAGGCCTCCCAGGGAGCCTGCCGGCTGGTTTCCGCGCCCCGCGTGCGCGGGCTGGCCTGAGGTGTGCTCATGTTGCCCCCTCCGAAACCAGTCGTCCCTGCTCGAGATGGACAACCCGGCATCCCATCCGGCGGATGAGCGCCACGTCGTGGGAGGCGATGAATACGGTCGTGCCCACCTGATTGAACTCCCGGAAGAGATTCATGATTTCAGCGGACAAATCCGGGTCCAGGTTACCGGTGGGTTCGTCCGCCAGCAGCAGGGGCGGACGGTTGACCACCGCCCGGGCAATCCCCACACGCTGCTGCTCACCTCCGGACAGTGCGATGGGATAGGCCTTTTCCTTGCTGAGCAGGCCGACCTTGTCCAGTGCCGCCCTCACCCGCCGCGCCGTTTCACGGGGCGTGTAGCCGGCGATCTTCAGCGGCATGGCGACATTGTCAAATACGGTACGGTTGAACAGCAGGTGGTGCTCCTGAAACACCACGCCGATGTGACGGCGGTAATAGGCAATTTGCGGGCGTCGCAACTGGCTGATGTCACGCCCGCCCACCTCGATACGTCCTCCGGTGGCCGTTTCCATGGCCATGATGAGTCGGAGCAGCGTGCTCTTGCCCGCGCCGGAGTGGCCGGTCAGAAAGGCCATTTCGCCCCGCTGAAGCCGGAAGGAGACATTCAGCAGGGCATCCTGGCCGCTGGGATAGCGTTTGCTCACCCGGTCAAAGACAATCACGCCTGATCGCTGTCCTGATCGTCAAAGAGGGCATCCACAAACTCGTCAGCCCGGAACGGACGAAGATCCTCCACGCCCTCGCCCACGCCGATGAAGCGGATGGGCGTACCGAGCTTGCGGGCAATGGCGAACAGGATGCCGCCCTTGGCAGTGCCGTCCAGCTTGGTCACCACCAGTCCGCTGACACCGACTGCCTGAGTAAAGAGGGAGGCCTGGCTGAGCGCATTCTGTCCTGTGCCGGCATCCAGCACCAGCAGGACTTCGTGGGGCGCGGTTTCATCGTGCTTGCGAATGACCCGAACCACCTTTTCCAGCTCTGCCATCAGGTTGTCCTTGTTCTGAAGGCGTCCGGCCGTATCCGCAATCACCACATCAATGTTCCTGGCCTTGGCGGCTGCGATGGCGTCAAAAATGACGGAGGCACTGTCTGCCCCGGTATGCTGAGCCACCACAGGCACCTGATTGCGCTCACCCCAGACCTGAAGCTGTTCCACCGCCGCAGCCCGGAAGGTATCCCCGGCGGCCAGCAGCACGGTCTTGCCCTCGTCCCGGAACTTGCGTGCCAGCTTGCCGATGGTCGTGGTCTTGCCGACGCCATTGACGCCCACCACCAGAATCACGAAGGGCTTGTGGCCGGTGATTTCCAGCGGCTGTTCGCAGGGTCTGAGCATAGCCCGAAGCTCTTCGCGCAGGGCCTCGTTGAGTGCAGCACTGTCCTTCAGTGCATTGCGCTCCAGCTTTTCAGTGAGCGACTCGATGATGGCGCTGGTGGCTTCAATACCCACGTCAGCCGTCAGCAGGATGGTTTCGATCTCTTCGAGCAGATCTTCGTCAATCTTCTTGCTTGCCCCCACCAGTGCCTTGATCTGATCGGCAAGGCCGGCGCGTGTCTTGCTCAGACCGGAGCGTATGCGGGCAAACAGGGACGGTGCCTTTTCAGCCGCCTCGGGCACGACCTCGGGCGCGGCTTCCGGCCGGACTTCGCGTGCCACCTCCCCGGCGACTTCACCTGCAGGGGCTGCAGGGGCCACCGGGGTCTCTGCAACCGGCTGGACGGGCGCTTCGGGCGTCTCCGATACCGCCTCAGCCTGACCAGCCGGCTTTTCCGGCACGGCTTCAGCAGCCTTTTTTCCCGACGCCGGAGCAGGCGGGCGCAATTCGATGCGCGGCGGCCTGGGCTGCCGGCGCTTGCGTCCGACCACATCTGCAACAAAAAACAGGACCAGCAGTCCCAGAAGCAATAGCATACTGTTCGCCAGCAATGCGTCCATAGTATCCTTATCTCTTGATTTGAATGATCAGGGGCCTATTCTAGCGGCCTTTGGTTCCCGCTTCCATGACAGACAGGAGAGAGGATGGCCCGGCCACGCCACAAACGTCCGGCATCAGCCCCCGCGGGCATGCTGCGCATCATCGGAGGCTCACACCGGGGGCGCAGGCTGAGCTTCCCGGCCGTGGATGACGTACGCCCATCTCCCGACCGGGTGCGTGAAACACTGTTCAACTGGCTGATGCCCGTGATTCGTGATGCACGGTGCCTGGATCTGTTCGCCGGCAGCGGCGCACTCAGCCTGGAAGCGCTGTCCCGGGGGGCTTCCTCCGCAACCGCCGTGGATCAGTCCCGGCTGCTCACCCGTAATCTGAGCACGCTGGGCGAGCAACTGGGTGAAGCGTCACGCCTTCAGGTCAACTGCACGGATGTCGGGCACTGGCTGAGCCAGCCCCCCGCCCGGCCTTTCGACGTGATTTTCATGGATCCCCCCTTCCGGCAAGGCTGGCTCGACAGGATCCTGCCACGGCTGGCTTCGCCGCAGTGGGTGCGGGAGGGCAGCTTCATCTACATGGAACACGAGGCCGGACTGGATCCCATCCTGCCGGAAGGCTGGGTACTGCACCGAAGGCAACATGCCGGCCAGGTGACCGGCACGCTGTGCCGGGTCACCGTGAACCCGACTCCAGTTTCCTGAGCGCCGCTTCCAGGCGCTCCGCCGTACCCTGGGGATCTGACAGCTTGTCGAGACCGAACAGGCCGATCCGGAAGGTCGAGAATCCCTCCGGTTCGTCACACATGAGCGGCACGCCGGCTGCGGCCTGAATGCCGACGCTCAGAAACGCCTGCCCGCTCTGCATGGCCGGATCCGAGGTATGACAGACCACGACTCCCGGCGCACCAAACCCGTCCGCCGCCACACTCCTGAACCCGTGCCGGGCCAGCATGCTCCGGACACAGGCCCCCACCTCATGCTGACGAGACCTGATCTCATCCCAGCCATGAGAGCCGGTTTCCAGCATGGCATCCCGGAATCTGGCCAACGCATCTGTCGGCATGGTGGCATGGTAGGCATGCCCGCCCGCCTCGTAAGCCGCCATGATCTGACGCCAGCGCTTGAGATCGGCGGCGAAGCTGGTACTGGTGGTGTCCCCGAGACGGGCTTCGGCACGCTCGCTCAGCACGATCAGCGCCGCACCCGGTGACGATGACCAGCCTTTCTGCGGCGCGGACAGGAGCACATCAACGGATTGAGCCTTCATGTCCACCCAATCCGTACCGGACGCCACGCAATCCAGCACAAACAGGCCACCCACGCGCCGGGTGGCCTCCCCCACACGGCGCACATAGTCATCGGGCAGACGAATACCGGAAGCGGTTTCCACGTGGGGAGCAAACACGACGGCCGGCCGGTGCGTTTCGATGGCGGCCTCCACCTCTTCCACCGGAGCCGGTATCCAGGCTGCATCCACCTCCGCAGACA
The DNA here is from genome assembly GCF_041153465.1 of Thermohahella caldifontis. Lineage (NCBI taxonomy): Bacteria > Pseudomonadati > Pseudomonadota > Gammaproteobacteria > Oceanospirillales > Hahellaceae > Thermohahella > Thermohahella caldifontis. Next base: position 2,754,830 of record NZ_CP154858.1, on the reverse strand, counting down.
GCGGGCGTGCCTTGAGCACATGGCTCTCCCTGGCAATCTTCCCTTGCTCCAGAATCTGGGTCCACCGGTAACTGAACCAGCCATTGCGGAGGATGAGGCAGCGCTCATCGGTCGCGAACTGGCGGGCAATGGCTTCCATGCCGAAGGTGCCCCCGCCCGGTACAATGGCGACGGCATGGCCCTGATAGACCTCTTTCAGCGTCCGCGAAATGTCGCGCATGACCTGCTGAAAGCGTGGTGACATGTGGTTCAGCGCGCGGCTGGTATACACCACTGAGTATTCGAGGGGTTCGGAAACAGTTTCCTTCGGGGACATAGGGGCTCCTTGTGATCGTTATTATTAACGGCACACTACCCCATGCCCCGAGTTCAGATCAAGCCGTCCGGGGTGAAAGCGTATACCCCTTCATCCACACGACAAACTCTTCCAGCGTTTCCACACCACTGGCCTCTGCCTGCTGGCACCAGGCATGCAAGGCCTCCAGCTTGGCCTTGTAACCCATCTTGCGGTTCATCCAGATATCCAGCAGCGCCTGACGGGCCTGCCAGAGGGTATCCAGTACACGGTCCGACTCCAGTACCGGTGCCACCAGCACGGGATCGGGCACCTCCCGGAAGCTCAGCAGCTGCTTTTTGAGGCGACGCAGCGGGGCACCCACATGCTCACTGGAGAGCTGCCTCAGGCGCTGCTTCACCATGGGCGCATAGACCTGCTTGCGGAAGCGGGCCAGAATCTCGTAGCGATGATTGTGAATGGCTGCCAGGGTATCCTCCGTCAGCTCCGTGCGTCCCGGTACATAGGTGGCGACGGGTGCGACAAACCGCGGACGGGCGAGCCCCAGCATCTGGAAGAGGCGGATCCACAGCCAGCCGATATCCACTTCCCAGCGCTTTACGGAAAGACGGGCCGAGTTGGGATAGGCATGGTGATTGTTGTGCAGTTCCTCACCGCCGATCCAGAGCCCCCAGGGAATCAGGTTGCGCGCATTGTCAGCGGTTTCGAAGTTGCGATACCCCACCCAGTGGCCCAGACCATTGATGATGCCCGCCGCATGGATGGGCACCCACAGCATCTGGACGGCCCAGAGCGTGATGCCGTAAACGCCGAACAGCAGCAAGTCGATACCCAGCAGCAGAACCACGCCCAGTGTGGGATAACGGCTATAGACGTTGCGTTCGATCCAGTCATCCGGCGTCCCCTTGCCATAGCGCTCCAGCGTTTCGGGCGTGGCTGCGGCCTTGTAAAGCTCGTAACCCCTGGACAGCACTGTCCAGATCCCCTTGGCCACCGGGCTGTGGGGATCTTCATCGGTTTCGCAGCGGGCATGGTGCTTGCGGTGAATGGCTGTCCACTCACGGGTGTTCTGGCCGGTGGTCAGCCACAGCCAGAACCGGAAGAAATGACTCAGCACCGGATGCAGCTCAAGAGCATTGTGGGCGCTGTGTCGATGCAGATAGAGGGTAATGCTGAGGATGGTGATCTGAACGGCGATCAGACCGGTGATTGCGACCTGCCAGGGACTCAGACCCAACAGACCTTCCAGAATAGACAAGGTGTTCTCCAGATTTCAGTGTTGCTTGAGTTTACAAGTGTACGCTGAAATCCGGAAAACGACCATGAATTTTTGGTTATCGGTCGCGCCGCAATTGCAGATGACCCAATGCGTGCCGCGCCAGTATCCACCCCGGTTTCAGCCACAGCGTACCCACTGCATCGGTCACGATGGCCGGCCCGGAGAGCGTCTGTCCCGGTGCCAGCGCCTGCCGCGGCCATACCGGAACCGGCCGTGCCTGACCATGAACCGTCTGAAATTGTGGTGTGCGCCCGGGCACCACGGTGACCGGCCAGGTCAGGGATGGCGAGGCCTCACGCACGGCCACCTCCATGCTGACACACTCGATGGGACGGTTCATCACAAACCCGTATGCGCTCTGATGCGCGTCCCGGAACCGCTCGGATACCGCCGACCAGTCATCGGCCGGTACAACCAGCGCATGCGTCTGACCCACATAGCGCAGGTGCAGCCTGACCCGGACTTCAGCCTCCGGATGCCCCAGCCTGCGGCGGCCGGTCTGAACCAGCGTCTCCCTCAGTTCCCGCATCCGGCTCCGGGTCTGCTCGTCCGGCGGCCAGGGCTGATTGACACTATGTGTCAGGACATATTCCCTGGGCGCGGCCAGCATCCCCAGCGCCGACAACACGCCGGCCATCTCCGGCACCACGGCACGCTGCATGCCCAGCGCCTCGGCCAGGTCACACACATGCAGTCCGCCTGCACCGCCAAAGCAGCACAGGGCATACGCGCGCGGGTCGTGTCCCCGATACAGCGAAATCACCCGCAGCGCCTGGGCCATGTGCTCCGTGGCAATGGCCAGCGCGCCGGCAGCCACTGTCTCCACGTCGGTCTGCATGGCGGCCGCGAGGGGAGCGAATGCCCTGCGTGCGGCATCCACGTCCACAGTCATGTGGCCGCCCAGTCGCGTGAAGGCAGGCAGCGTGCCCAGCACCACATGAGCATCCGTTATGGTCGGTTGCATGCCGCCGCGACCATAGCAGGCCGGTCCAGGCAGGGCGCCCGCCGATTCCGGCCCGACCTGAAGCATACCGCCCGCATCCAGCCAGATCAGGGAGCCGCCGCCCGCACCGATGGTATGCATGTCCACCATGGGTACCGCCACGGGCCAGTCGCGGATGCGCCCGTCCCGGGTCAGGGTGAGGCCTTCCTGCAGCATTGCCACATCCGTGGACGTGCCTCCCATGTCAAACGTCAACATGCCTGGCAGCGCAAGCTGCCGCTGCACGGCCTGCGCGGCGGCCAGCCCCCCGGCCGGTCCCGACAGCAGGAGATTGACTGCCCTGTCGGCCACCTGATCCACGTCGCCGACACCGGCACTGCTTTGCATGATGTCCACCCGGGAGGGCGCCACGGCGTCCCGCAGACGCTGCAGATAGCCGCGCACCACCGGGCCCAGCCAGGCATTCATCCAGGTGGCCATGCCCCGTTCGTATTCCTGTATTTCCGGCAGCACCTCATGGGAGGCACAGACAAACACATCAGGCAAGGCGCGTCGCAGTGCTTCGGCCAGCCTCTGCTCATGTTCCGGATTCTGCCAGCTGAACAAGAAACAGATGGCAACGGCCCGCACGCCCAGATCACGCACGGCGGCAATCACCGCCGCCACCTCGTCAGCCGACAGCGCAACCACCTCCTGCCCCCGGGCGTCCATGCGGGCGGCGACCCCGATGCAGTGGGAACGGGGGACGGGCGGCGCTTCGGCCGCCTGCCGGAAATCGTAAAGGGTTCGCCTGGCCTGACGACCGATGGTCAGTATGTCCTCGAATCCGGCATTGGTGACCCAGGCTACCGGCACCCCCTTGTTTTCCAGGGCCGCATTGGTCGCCACGGTGGAGCCATGCACCATATGGATGTGCCCGGCCTGCATGGCGGCCTCCAGCCCCAGTTCACGAATCCCCTGCAGAATGGCACGCTCGGGCGCTTCGGGAGTGGACAGCACCTTGTGCACACGAATGCCGTCGTCATCCAGTACCACAAAATCCGTAAAGGTGCCGCCGGTATCCACGCCCAGCCGTATGCGCCGCATTGGTTGTCTCCCGTTTTCAGATCCGGAGCAACAGGTTAAACTCACAGCCCCTGAAGGAAAAGCCCTCGCCACCATGCCTGTTGGGAGCAAATAAACTGTCCGGACTTGTAGCACGTGATTTGTCCGGTTTCATGATCACCAAGGAGGTGAGCCATGAGACGGACAGAACTGCTACAGGAGATCCGGAAAATGCGATTCGAAGAAGCCTATACGGGATGGACCGAGAAACGGCTGACCCAGGAAGAGGCGGCGCGGCTGCTGGGGGTCTGTGAGCGGACCTTCCGGCGCTATATCGACCGCTACGAGGAGGAGGGCCTCGACGGCCTGATCGACAAGCGCCTGAGTCAGGTTTCCCACCGCAAGGCCCCGGTGGATGAGGTTCTACGCCTCGAGGCGCTCTACAAGGAGCGCTACGACGGCTGGAACATCAAACACTTCTACAGCTTCTACCGCGACCGTCACGGCGGCACACGCAGCTATACCTGGGTACGGAACACCTTGCAGAAGGCAGGCCTGGTCAAGAAGGCACCGGCTCGGGGTAAGCATCGTCGACGCCGCGAGCGGGCGCCCATGGTCGGCATGATGCTCCACCAGGATGGCTCCACCCACGAATGGGTTCCCGGCCACCACTGGGATCTGATCATCACCTTCGATGACGCCACCTCTGAGCACTACTCCATGTTCTTCGTCGAGGAGGAAGGCACGGCTTCGAGCTTCCAGGCCATGCGAGAGGTCATCACCGATCACGGCCTTCCCTCGAGCCTCTATACCGACCGGGGCAGTCACTACTGGCACACCCCCAAGGCCGGCGGCAAGGTCGACAAGTCCAACCTCACCCAGTTCGGCAGGGCCATGGCCCAGCTCGGGGTCGAGATGATCCCCGCCTATTCCCCCGAGGCCCGGGGCCGCTGTGAGCGCCAGTTCGCCACCCATCAGGGACGCCTGCCCAAGGAACTTGCAGCCCAGGGCATTACCACCATGGCGGCGGCCAACCGCTACCTTCGGGAGCACTACCTGCCGGCCTTCAACCGGGAGTTCTGCGTCAAACCCGCCGTCGAGGGCAGCGCCTTCGTGCCTTTCATCGGCCCTGGACTGGACGACATCCTGTGTGAGCAGTACGAACGCACCGTGAACAAGGACAACTGCGTCTCGTTCGAGGGACTCAAGCTGCAGATCCCTGCCGACCGCTATCGGCGCCATTACGTCAAGGCCAAGGTTCGGGTACACCGTTATCCTGATCGCTCCCTGGCGATCTTCCACGGCCCCAGAAGACTGGCCAGTTACACCCCAGAAGGCCTGCCCTTCGACCCCCTCGAACCTATTGATCAGGCACCGGCCAACGTCCGCTGCCAAGTCTGATCATCAGTGGACCCAAAGCGGACAGTTTATGTGCTACAAAACCGGACAGTTCTATTTGTTGCTAACAGCCCTCGCCACCATGCCTGAACTGCCCGAAGTTGAAACCACCCGTGCCGGCATCTCCCCCATGTTGCCGGACAGGTCCTGACGGACGTCCGGATCCGCAACCCGCGCCTGCGACATGCTCCGGATCCTGCGGCGCTGGACGCCCTGCGTGGAAGCCGGCTGCAAACTGTCGGGCGCCGGGCCAAGTACCTGTTGCTGGACTTCGGCCCGGACACGCTCATCGTACATCTGGGCATGTCGGGATCACTGCGCATTCAGACCCGGACGCCGGATCTCCGCCCCCATGATCATGTCATCCTGTCTTTCGGCACGACGCATCTGGTCTATCACGATCCGCGCCGTTTTGGCGGTTTTGTCCTGACCCGGTCCGAGACGTTGCCGGCACATCCCCTGCTGGCCCATCTGGGCCCCGAACCCCTGTCGACGGCATTTTCGGGCGAGCACCTGTACCGGCTGTCACGCAACCGGCGGCAGCCGGTCAAGAACTTCATCATGGATCAGCGCGTGGTGGTCGGTGTGGGCAACATTTACGCCACCGAGGCACTGTTTCGCGCCGGCATCCGTCCGGACCGGGCCGCAGGCCGCATCAGTGCCGCCCGCTACGACCGCCTCGCCGAAGTCATCAGGACCGTGCTGCATGAAGCACTGGCACAGGGCGGTACCACCCTGAGGGATTTCGTGCAGAGCGACGGCAAGCCGGGTTACTTTGCCCAGACACTTCAGGCCTACGGGCGTGAAGGGGAGCCCTGCATCACCTGCGGCCATGTGCTCAGACTTGTCCGGCTGGGGGGCAGGGCCTCCGTCTTTTGCCCCGCCTGCCAGCGCTGAGGGGGACGAACGCACCTCAAAAGTTTGAAGGCGGTCAAAGTGTTACAGAAAGAAACCCGAAAGGGATTGCAGAAAAATAGCATTCGGTCGCGAACCTGTTATAGTTAGATTCAGACGTCATGGAGCACTTTGGGAGACTACACATGATCAAGCGTTCCCTCCGCCGAATCCTTCCCCTGATGGCCGCACTGGTTCTGGTGCTGCCGACAACCGGCTATTCGGAAGTCCTGGAGGAAAAACCTTCTGCCCTGGCCATGCTGGGTGACGCCGTCTTTGCACGGCCCGTTCTGCTGGCAACCACAGTCGCCGGTGCGGCCGTCTACGTGGTATCACTGCCTTTCTCACTGGCCGGCGGCAATGCGAAGGAAGCTGCGGACACCTTGGTGACCGGCCCCGCAAAGGCCACTTTCGTGCGCTGCCTGGGTTGCACCAAGGTCGGCCGCAAGAAGGAAGTCATTTTCACGGGTGAGTAAACAGCCCGTCCAGCCAGACTGACCAAAGATCCGGCCTGCCTCCCGTACAGATAAAGTGCGGGTTGAGCAGGCTGTCTTTCGTATTGTAGCGCAGCGGCTCCCCCTGCAGATCCGTGACCCGGCCGCCCGCGGCTTCCAGCACGGCCTGCGCCGCTGCCGTATCCCATTCACTCGTGGGTGCCAGCCGGGGATAGACATCGGCCCGACCTTCGGCAATGCGGCACAACTTGAGCGAGCTGCCGGCGCTGACCTTTTCCACGGACTGCCCGCGGGACTGAAGGCGCTCCAGCAAGTCATCCACCGCATCCACGCCACTGCGCCGGCTGGCCAGCAGCCGGATCGGTGATGCAGGCGGCGAGACCCTGATTTGCGCCCGCTTTCCTTCCTGCAGACGCCAAGCAACGGGCGAACCCAGGTTGACTCCGGTATAGAGCGTGCCGTCCAGCGGTACCCCCACTACTCCCAGAACCGGCCGGTGGTCATGAATCAGCGCCACGTTGACGGTGAATTCGCCGGTGCGCCCCACAAACTCCTTCGTGCCATCCAGGGGATCGACCAGCCAGTAGGTGGTCCACTGACGGCGCTCCGGCCAGGGCACCGACTCGGACTCTTCCGACAGCACCGGCCAGCCGGCGCCCAGCGCGGACAGCCCAGGGTCGAGAATCCGGTGCGCGGCAAGGTCCGCCTGCGTCAGCGGAGAGTCGTCCGCCTTTGTTTCCACCTGCCAGCGGGATTCGTCACTGTAGATGGGAAGGATGGCACGACCGGCCTGCTGCACCAGCGCTTCCACCTCACCCACCAGACTGCTGATCTGTTCCGGGTTCACCTGACTTGAGCCTCCACGTACACTTTGCCATCATGCAGGTTTTCTCTCGGGCCAACACGCGCATGACAGACTGGAATCATATTGATACCGTCCTGCTGGACATGGACGGTACTCTACTGGATCTTTACTTTGATAACCACTTCTGGCTCAGCCACCTGCCGCGACGCTACGCGGAGCTCAGGGCCATACCGGAAGAAGAGGCCCGCAACCGGCTCAAGGCAGCCTACACCCGCGAGGCGGGCACACTCAACTGGTACTGTGTGGACTACTGGACTCGCGAGCTCGGGCTGGACATCCTCAGCCTGAAGATGGAAGTGAGCCACCTGATCCGCTACCGGGAAGATGCCCGTCATTTTCTCGAAAAGCTGCACGAGATGGGCAAACGTGTGGTCCTCGCCACCAATGCCCACGGCAAGGTGGTGAGACTCAAGCTGCAGCGCACGGGTCTGGACAAATGGGTGGATCGCATTGTCGTGTCCCACGATCTGGGCGCTCCCAAGGAAGATCAGGCGTTCTGGCACGCCCTGCACAAGATTGAGCCTTTCAACCCGGAACGCACGCTTTTTGTTGACGACAGCCTGCCCGTGCTGCACGCCGCCCACAGGTACGGCATCAGGCATCTGATTCACGTTCGCACGCCGGACAGCCGACAGGCCCCTCAGCCACCCGGGCCATTTAATGGTATCCTGTCGTTCAGCGAAATCCTGCCCGCGGAGAATCCATGAGCACGACACAACCGGAACGCGTCCGGCTGGACAAGTGGCTTTGGGCCGCCCGTTTCTTCAAGACACGGACACTGGCCAAGGAAGCCATCGAAGGCGGCAAGGTGCACTGCAACGGCCAGCGCGCCAAGCCCGGCCGCTCCATTGAACCCGGCACCGAGCTGACCATTCGCCGGGGCTGGGAAGAATGGACGGTTATCGTGCTGGCGCTGTCCGAAAAGCGCCTGAGCGCACCACTGGCCCAGGCCCTTTACGAAGAAACCGAAGCCAGCAAGGAAAAGCGGGCCCGCATGGCCATTGAACGCAAGGCGATGCTGTTGTCCCAGCATCCCCCCGCACGCCGCCCCAACAAGCGGGAAAGGCGTCACCTTCAGGCACTGAAACATTCTCAGAATCCGGAGTGATCCTCATGTCCGACCTGCTCTATCGCTTTACCTTCGACCACGCCAATGTGCGCGGCGCCATCGTCCAGCTGGACAGAACCTACGCCGAAGCCCTGCAACGTCACAAGGGCGACACCCTCACCGGGGAGCTGCTGGGTCAGGCGCTCTGCGCCACACTGCTCATGAGTACGCACCTCAAGATTCAGGGCGCCCTCGCGCTTCAGGCAGTGGGCAACGGTGCGCTGCGGTTGCTGATGGCCGAAGCCACCGATCAGCACAGCGTCCGCGGACTGGTCCGCCTTGCCGGCAATCCGGAAAGCAGCGATCTTCGCCAACTGCTGGGCCAGGAGCGCCGCATGGCCGTGACGATCACACCACGCGAAGGCCAGCGCTACCAGGGCGTGGTGCCTCTGGAAAACGCCACGCTCTCTGCCTGTCTGGAAGAATACTTTCTGCAGTCCGAACAGTTGCCCACGCGCTTCTGGCTTGCCGCAGACGACCAGCGCGCCGCAGGCTTGCTGTTGCAGGTTCTCCCGGCAGATACCGGGCAGGATGAAAATGACTGGGTTCACCTGACCACACTGGCCGACTCCATCACGGAGGACGAGCTCCTTCATCTGCCGTCTCAGGAAGTTCTGTACCGGCTGTTTCATGACGAGTCAGCCCGCATCTTTGATCCGGTTCCCGTGCACTATGCCTGTACCTGCTCTGAGCAGAGAACTCTCGAGGCGATCCGCGAGCTGGGTCGCGACGAGGCCATGCAGATTCTGGACGAGCGGGGACATATTGAAGTTCAGTGCCAGTTCTGCAACCAGACCTACCGTTTCGACCGCCCAAGAATCGAGCAATTGTTTGCCGATCCCACGCTGCACTGAGAGGTGTTTTCTGGCATAATGGCGCCGCGATTCCCAGCGCCGGCGTCCGCAATCCACAAAAAGACCAGCTGACAGAATGGCAGGGCGATGTCCGGACAGACGATTTGGGGAGCACTTTCCGTTGCAAGACATCACTATGAGGGCGAGGTCGACGTGAGCACGACATTTACTGATTTGACATCTGCCGAGCTGATCGAGCAGGCCATTCAACGCAATGAGGGCAAACTGGCTTCCAACGGCGCCTTTGTTGCCGAAACCGGCGTCCGCACGGGCCGGTCTCCGATGGACCGTTTTATCGTTCAGGAGCCCAGCACCATGGACGAGATTGACTGGGGCAACATCAACCGCCCGGTCAAACCCGAAATCTTTGATGCCCTGTGGGACCGTGTTGAGGCCTACATCGCCGAACGTGACCGCTTTGTCTCGCACCTGCACGTCGGCGCCGATCCCGAGCACTACCTGCCTGTTCAGGTCACCACCGAAACGGCCTGGCACAATCTGTTTGCACGCAACCTGTTCATCCGTCCGGAGCGCTACAATCCTTCCGGCAAGGAAGTCTGGCAGGTTCTCAACGCACCGGGATTCGTCTGCGATCCGGCACGTGACGGCACCAACAGTGACGGCACGGTCATGATCAACTTTGCCCAGCGCAAGGTACTGCTCGCCGGCATGCGCTACGCCGGAGAGATGAAGAAGTCCATGTTCTCCGTGCAGAACTTCCTGCTGCCCGAAAAGGACGTACTGCCCATGCACTGCTCCGCCAACGTGGGCGAAGACGGGCAGACCACATTGTTCTTCGGACTTTCCGGCACAGGAAAAACCACGCTCTCCGCCGATCCGACCCGCTATCTGATTGGTGACGACGAGCACGGCTGGGGTCCCGGCACTGTATTCAACATTGAGGGCGGCTGCTACGCCAAGTGCATCAACCTCAGCAAGGAAAACGAGCCGGTGATCTGGAACGCCATCAAGTTCGGCGCCGTGCTGGAAAACGTCGTGCTGGATGAAACCCGCACGCCGGATTACTCCGACACCTCCCTGACCGAGAACACGCGTGCCGCCTATCCGCTTGAGCACATTGAAAAACGCGTCGTCGAGAACCGTGCCGGCGAACCGTCCGCCATCATCTTCCTGACCTGTGACATGACCGGCGTCCTGCCGCCCGTGTCCATCCTGTCCCGTGAAGCGGCTGCCTATCACTTCCTCAGCGGCTATACGGCCCTGGTCGGCTCCACCGAGATGGGCTCTTCCGCAAAGCTCAAGTCCACCTTCTCCACCTGTTTTGGTGCGCCCTTCTTTCCGCGCCCCGCAGGGGTATATGCCGAACTGCTGATGAAGCGGATGGACGCTTTCGGCAGCAAGGTCTATCTGGTAAATACCGGCTGGACGGGTGGTCCCTATGGCGTGGGCAAGCGGTTCGACATCCCCACCACGCGCGCAGTCATCGCCGCGATCCAGAATGGCGATCTGGCCGGCGTGGAAACGGTTCATCTGGACAAGCTCAATCTGGACATTCCGGTAGCCGTGCCGGGGGTGGACAGCAAACTGCTCAACCCGCGCGATACCTGGGAAGACAAGGCCGCCTATGATGCCAAGGCCGAAGAGCTGATTCGTCAGTTTACCGAAAACTTCAGGAAGTTTGACGTCTCCGAAGCCATCGTGAAGGCGGGACCCCAGCTTTGATGCGCTGAGTCCCGCCCGAAGTGGAAAACGCCCGGCCTTGAGCCGGGCGTTTTGTTATGGGATTCCCGCAGATCTGCCCACGTCTTGTCACGCGGGCAGCGTTACCGGATCAACCGTGCGCCGGAGACAACGCACTCACGAGCGTGCGCATGCCTTCCTGATACCAGGACAATTGCTCGGGTGAGCCCTGACCGCTGCCCATCAGATCCTGAACCAGCAGCGGGACAAAGGCGACCAGGATGAGTGCTATCCCCATCACGATCAGCGGCATCAGAATACGCTCGTGGCGTTGGTAGAAGGTACTGCCCTCGGCATCCGCAGCAGACACCTCGCTTTCACCAATCACCTGCCGTGTCAGCAGGTGGTTGAGTGCCACCGGCGGACTGAGATATCCCAGCTCGAAGGCAACCAGCGTCACCATCCAGAAATGAATCGGGTCAATGCCATTGTCATAGGCAATCTTCGCAATGGTAGCGCTGACCAGAATCACCGCACCATAAGGATCCATGATCATGCCAATGATGACCAGAATGACGACCAGCAGCAGCATCACGGTCCAGGTACTGGCAAAGGTCTGCGGGAAGGATTCCATGATCCCGGAGCGCTCGATCACACCACCGATACTGACCGACAAGCCCATGAGGAACAGCAGTGCACCGATATGTACGGTGGTTTCACTGGTGGCAACCCGTACCGCCTTTTCCAGTCCCTCATGATGAAACTCACCCCCGACCGAACTGCGGGTATGACGCAAGGAAATGTGCTCATACACCAGAATGGCCAACATCATGACCGGGAGAATACGTGGCGCAGAGAATTCGCTCAGATGAACACCCAGCACCCAGCGGTAGAACAGCACCACAGCGGCAATCAGCACCACATAGGGTACCAGCGGACGCATCGCCTCGACCATCCTGGGGAAGGCCTCAGCGACCGGTGCCACCGTCAGTTTCGACTGACGGTTGAGGGTCAGTGATACGATGGCAAACAGCAGCATGGTAAGGAAGAATACCTTGTGGCCCCAGCCAAACAGCTGATCCGTGGTCACTTCACGGTTCAGGTAGGCAATGATGACCACCAGCAGACAGGGCCGCAGCACCACACCCAGCGAGCCCGACATGGCGGTAGCCGCCAGCGCAAGTTGCCTGCGCGCACCCGCCTGACGCAGCTCCGTATAAATCACCGAACCCGCCGCGATGACAAAGATCCCCGATGCTCCGGTATAGGCTGTCGGAATCGACGCCACGGCAATGATGGCCACTGCCAGCAATTCAGGCGGCATCTTCCAAGGTTCGAATACCCGGAACATGAGCTGGGCCAGACGCGTCTCCTTGAGCAGCATGCCGATCCAGACGTAGAGGCCCACATTGAGGAACATGTCGGACAGATCCATCATCTTGTCCAGATAGATCCCCACACCGGCCACATGCCCACCGAGCATGAAGTAGGTTCCTGAAATCAGGCACATGGTCGTGTACAGGGGCACGGACAGCAATGCATGATGCAGCGTGCCGCCAGGCTTGGCATCCGGGGAAGCCTGAAAATCTGAATCCCGCTGACCAGCGTGATGATGCCGAAGCCGATGATCCACAGGACATGGAGGAACTCCTTGTCCAGGGCAACATCATTGCCACCGGTGTGCGACAGATCCCTGAAGGCCCAGCTTGACACAAACAGCATGCTGTTGGCCACGAACTGCAATGTCGATGACAGTGTATGATCCAGCTGGGTTTCCATGGGGCGCATGGCAATGTGGTGCCGGGTGAAGGTGGCCGTGGCCGCACACACCAGCACCAGGAAAGCCAGAATGAAGCGCTGCGAGGTCAGACCAAAGGCGATGATGTTGGCGATGAACTGCTCCACAGCGCGATAGATACGAACACCTGGTGTAATCCTGTTTTTGGTGTCCTCATATTTGGCGAATTTTTCGCGGCAGGCATCCCGGGCGTTTTCCAGGCTTTTGCGAAGAATCTCCGGAGAAACCGGTTCTTCCTCGAACAGCCCCAGATCATCTTCACTGGCCTGCTGTTGTTCTGCCAGCAATGTCTTCAGCCGGGCTTCGATATCCGGATCGGGATCACAGGTGGGCGGCACCGGGTCGGTGCGCAGCTCATAGTATCCGTCCCAGATAAACTGCCCCAGCTGCAGCAGCTTGTTGTGGATATCGCTGCTGGTGCTGAAAACCACCACGCTGAACAGCAGCAGAAAGGCCGGGAGTGTGGAAACCCACTCCCGTGTCGTGCGATTGGCGTATTCCCGTTGAGCCATGCCTGCGTACTACCTGTTTCGCAAATGGATTATTCGAGAGCCTGGGTACACTCGGCAGCCGTCGGGTTGCTCTTGCAGCGCACCTTCCGCATCAGGCGCAATGCCTTGGCGTCATAGACCCCCTTGTCACGCAGCGCGATCCGGACTTCACGCAGGAGCTTGTCATAGCCAGCCACTTTCTCGGGATCCGGGTTAATCCACTCGCTGGGCTTGATCTCGGCTTCCGCCTTGCGAATGATGTCGTAGGCCTCTTCATAACGGCTTGCCGCATATTCACGCACTTTTTGCCCGTAGCCTTCCGGGAAGCGATCCGGACGGATGATGATCTGGAAGTTCATCTGGGCAATCTTGTAATTGAACACACCACCGTTGGGCTGGGTTCCCTTGTACAGTTCCAGCGGGGTGTACGCCACGGCCGGCGCATAGGCGATGTCCACACTGCCATTGTTGAACTTGCCCGCAAAGTTGGCCGAGCTGGCACCCACCACCGATGCGCCCACTTTCCGGACCATGGTCAGCGAGGCTTCGTCATAATCCAGGGTTGCCACCTTCTTGCCCTGCATCTCTTCCACGGTGTCAATGGAGCGGTCACGGGTAAACAGATAGATAGCGCCGGCCGGCAGGATACCTGCCACCTCATATTCGCCGCTGCGCATCAGCTTGGCGGCTTTCGGACTGGCCAGCGTATCCAGCACCATCTTCATCTGCTCGTCGGTCTTGATGGCCCCCATGGCCTCCAGTGTCCCTGTGAACTTGTTGAACTCACGGGCACGCGTACCGGTCAGCAGAACGGAGTCACACTGCCCGGCCTTGAAGTCCTCCGCAGCGATCTTTTCATCGGTGTAGGCCTTGAGTTCCAGTGCCACACCCCATTTGAGGGCCGCCGGCTTGGCCGACTTCATGACGTTGAACAGCGGGCCATTGGCACCAATCGGGTCAAAGATACAGAAGGAACGGGTGGGCAATTCTGCCTGGGCAGACGTGGCCGCAACGCCGGCCAGTACACAGGCAGCTGTCGTCTTGCGCAGCAGAGTTTTGATATGTGACATGATGATGCGTCCTCGTAATGGGTGATATCTCAAAGCAGGTCATCCAGATTGATGGTTTCCGCCGGGGCCGCTTTCTGATCATCCCAGAAGGTTCCGAATGCGCCGATCGGCGTCCGGTGGCCGGTCGCTTCCGTCCACATCTCATCCGAAAGCGCCATCAGAATCTGGGTGGCCAGTTCGTCCACGAAGCGGTATTGCGGCTTTGCCATGTGCTTTTGTTTTTCTTTGGCGTGCCGTCTGATTATGTCCTTCACCAGGTCCGTCTTGCCTTGCGAGTAGGCGGCGAGCGCCCAGAAAACGTGTGCCAGCCGAACGCGTGCACGTTCGCCTTTCTTTGCGGCATTCTCCAGTCTCAGCCAGGGGTCCTCTCCCTTGGGCGTCGCCCCGGGCAGCATGGCCCAGATCGTGGCCTTCAGGGCCATGGGCGCACCCCACCAGCGGTTGTCATCCAGACAGCTGGAGGCCCGTTCCGCCTTGGCCGCCACATTCTTGGGCACCCCGATGGCTGTCGTGGAAGCAATCTCGTTGTTCAGGGCCTGCAGGCCGGACAGCAGGCCCATCAGGTAAATCAGCTGATCAAATTCGTTGTCAAGCGCGGGGCACTCGCCACCCGGCTCGCCGAAGGCACTGACCAGATGCTTGTACGCAACGAAGTTCCGCTTCGCTGCCACCACATGCCAGCGTTTCTGGGCTGCCAGCGCATCCTCGGCTTCGTTGGCATCCTGCGCCTTGATGGCCCGCAGGTAGCGCAGGTTTTCTTCCCGGGCCCGCGCCTCGGCACAGATCCCCGCAGAGGAGTACACCATCACGCCCAGCTTGTCGGGCGCTGCCGTCACTTCACCAAAGGACATCAGCAGGGGGGTGAGGGAGCGCGACATGCCGCAGTTCATGTCCACATCATCGGTGGTCAGCATGTAGGGCACCTGGACTTCTTCCGCGAACATGAACATCACGTCCCCGGTCGTCTTGTACATCATCTTGCGGACTTGTGCACATCCGGTGATGCCCAGCACCAGCATCACGACCAGCACATGACGCAGCCAGCGTACGGCTTGCCTTTGATCACCCCTCACGTTAGCCTCTCCTTTGTTCTTGTCGTGTCAGACGGTCAAACAGTCGTTTGATTTCATGGCTGGCATTATGACCAAAGCCGATCCATATTTGTGAGAAAAGCAACACAAAGCGAAACGAAAGTTGGCACAAATACACAAGAAAGTTCGCTTTGTTACATTGTCGGGCACACCCTTGCCGCCCGTGATGTGGCTCAAGCCCGCCTTAATACGCTGTTTTGAAAGGGGAAGACATGAAAAAACAGGAACTGGCCGAGGCCATTGCGGAAACAACCGGACTCAGTCGCAAGAAGGCTGCAGAGGTCGTAACCGCCCTGACGGACACCCTCACCTGGGCCCTGACATCCGGTCGTGACGTCCGATTGACCGGTTTCGGCCAGTTCCGGGTCGTCCAGCGACCGGCACGCCAGGGGCGCAACC
The DNA here is from genome assembly GCF_041153465.1 of Thermohahella caldifontis. NCBI lineage: Bacteria > Pseudomonadati > Pseudomonadota > Gammaproteobacteria > Oceanospirillales > Hahellaceae > Thermohahella > Thermohahella caldifontis. The sequence goes on along the minus strand of NZ_CP154858.1, from coordinate 2,739,205 downwards.
CGCAAACGGGAGAACCCCTGAATGTTCCGGCCCATGGCAGCGTGACCTTTCGTCCCGGCAAGGCGCTGCGGGACGCGATCAATACCGGGGACTGATCAGACCTCGAGGCGATCGCGAAGGCTGTCGAGGAGTTCGGGGTTCATGCCTTCAACCCTGGCCAGGTCATCCACGGATGCCCAGGGCCGCCCGTCCACGATCCGTTTGGCCAGCACCCGGCCGATTCCCGGCAACCCGGTCAGTGCCGTCATGCTGGCCGTATTGACATTCAGACGCATGGGGCGCACTTCTGCCCGGGCTTCCGCCTGATTGCGCAGGGCTTCCAGCAGCTCGTCCACCCGCTTTTCCAGTGCCACCACTTCATACTGGAGGGCCGTCTGCTTGTCCAGCGCGTCCGAGGTGTTGCGCATGATGTTCCAGAGCAGCCAGATGATGGCAATACCCATGAGAAATCCGATAAACCCCATGTTCGACTCCTTTTTTGTTTTCTGTTCGCTCAGGACCCATTTTGCAGTGCGGTGCCCAGCTCCTGCAAGCGTGGCACCAGCCCGGCAAAGAAAAATTCGACGGCAATGACCATCATGATCAGCCCCATGATGCGCATCATCACCTTGTTGCCGCTCTCGCCAAGCCAGCGCAACAGGGTCGAGGCACCCACCAGTCCCACGTAGTTGATCCCGATCACCGTGACTGCGGCCGCCAGCAGACCGGCCTTCTGCACCGGGTTGGCGGCCTCGTGCGCCAGAATGACCACATTGGCCAGCGCGCCCGGCCCGCAAAGAATGGGGATGGCCAGCGGGGTAATCGCGATGTCCCGCGAATACTCCTGCCGCGCGCTCACCGACTCATTCTTGATGGACGACAGTCGTGCATTCAGCAGATCGTACCCGAGCATGAAGAAGATGATCCCGCCGACAATTTTCAGGCTGCTGATGCGGACCCCGAAAAAGTCGAAAATGAAATTCCCGGCGACAGCAAAGATCACCATGATGACCAGCGCCGTCAGTGATGCCCGCCCGGCCACGAAGCGCCGCTCCACGGGGGTCATGCCATGGGTCAGGGACAGATAGACCGGCGCGATGCCGAACGGGTTGATCATCACGAACAGGGAGGTGGCACAGAGCAGGATGAAGTTCCAGTCTGCAGACAGGCTCACGCCAGACCTCCGTCCTGCCAAATGCACGCACCGGCGCGCCAGGTCCGCACCACCTGCCCGGGCAGGGACCAGCCGGCCAGCGGGGTATTCTTGCCCGCCGAAACCAGCGTCTCTGCACTGACACGCCAGGGCGCATTGGGCTCGTACAACACCAGATCAGCTCGTGCGCCCTCACGGATACCTGACTCCAGCCCCAGCACTGACGCAGGCCCCGAAGTCACGGCCGCCAGTGCCTGCATCAGGGGGAGACACCCTTCCTGAACCAGTTGCATGAGCAGCGGGAGCACCAGCTCGGCCGCCGTGGCGCCGGGTTCGCACTCCGCGAAGGGCATGTGCCTGGCTGCCTCGTCATGGGGCTGATGCTGGGATACCACGGCCTGGATGATCCCGTCACGGACGGCCTGCCGCAGGGCATCCCGGTCCTCCGGCGTGCGCAGCGGCGGCTGAAAGCAGGCCTGACTGTTGAATCCCGTGATCGCCTCGTGATCCAGTATCAGGTGGTGCACCGCCACATCTGCGGTCACGGACAGTCCGCGCTGGCGTGCCTGGGCGACCAGTTCCACCGAGCGGGCACAGGTCAGCTGGGACAGGTTCAGGGTCGCCCCGGTGTCCTCGGCAAGCAGCAACAGGGACGATACCGCAATCGTTTCGGCAACTGCCGGAATGGTGGGCAGTCCCATCCGGCTTGCCACGGCACCTTCGTGAGCCACACCATCGGCGGCCAGCGCCGCATCCTGCGGCCCGATAAACACCCGGATCCCCCGGGACGCCGCATAGGCCAGACAGCGACGCAGGACACGCAGATCGCGAACAGGATGGCGGGCCTGGGTCAGGGCCACGCACCCGGCCTGGCAGAGTCCGTGCATTTCACTGAGCTGATCTCCGGCCAGCCCCTTGGTCAGGGCACCCAGGGGCAGTACCTCCACCGATTGCCGGGCCGCCGCCTTTTCCAATATCAGCCGGGTGATGGCTCCACTGTCATTGACCGGCCTGGTATCGGGGGGCAGGCAATCCGCGTGAAGCCGCCCCGTGCCGCGGCGCGCAATTCCGTCTCCAGCGTGCCCTTGTCTTCCTGACCCGGCTCGCGCAGATGGTGACACAGGTCCACCAGCCCCGGCAGCAGCCAGCGGCCACGTCCATCCACTTCTTCGCCCGAGGCAGGCAATCTGTCACCGGTTGCAACGATTCTGCCGTCCCGGACATGGACATCCATGACCCGGTCCAGATTGTGTGCAGGATCCAGCACCCGTGCACCGCGAATCACAAATTCAGTCATGTCAGACCTCCTCATCCGCTGTCAGCTCGGCGATCTGGCCACTCATGGCCATGGACATGACCGCCATGCGCACGGCGATGCCATTGGTGACCTGCGGCAGAATCACGGATTGGGGGCCATCGGCCACATCCGACGCAATCTCGACGCCCCGGTTGATGGGTCCCGGATGCATGACGATGGCATCCGGCCGGGCATGGCGCAGTTTGTCCCGGGTCAGGCCATAGAGCCGGAAGAACTCACGTTCACTGGGCAGCAGGGCACCATCCATCCGTTCCTTCTGGAGCCGCAGCATGATGATCACGTCCGCCCCTTCCAGCCCGGCTTCCATGTCCTCGAATGCTTCGACCCCCATTGACCCGATTTCCGGAGGCAACAACGTGGCCGGCGCAATCACGCGAACATTTGCCCCCAGCGTATTGAGCGCATGAATGTCACTGCGCGCCACCCGGGAGTGGAGGATGTCACCGACAATGCACACCGTCAGACCTTCGAATTTCTGCTTGTACTGGCGGATGGTCAGCATGTCCAGCATGCCCTGGGTCGGATGGGCGTGACGACCATCACCGGCATTGATCACCGACACGTGCGGGCACACCCGCGAGGCGATGAAATGCGGGGCACCGCTCTGGCCATGGCGCACAACAAACATGTCCACCTTCATGTATTCCAGGTTGCGTAGCATGTCGGAAAGGGTCTCACCCTTGGTGGTGGATGAGGTGCTGATGTTCAGGTTGAGCACGTCGGCAGAAAGACGCTGCGCCGCCAGCTCGAAGGTGGTTCGGGTGCGGGTGCTGGGCTCGAAGAAGAGGTTGGCAACGGTCTTGCCGCGCAGCAGGGGAACCTTGCGGATCTGCCGGCTCCCCACCTCGATGAAGGATTCGGCCGTATCCAGAATGCTGTTGAGCATCTCCCGGTTCAGGCCTTCCAGGGTCAGGAAATGGCGCAACTGTCCGAACCGGTTCAGTTGCACCCGGGTTACATCGTCGTGGGCCACCATCATGTCGTGTTGCCTTGTCAGGAGTTGAGGGTTCGCAGTTCCAGCGCCAGCGGGTCCGGCCCCGTCAGCTTGACGCGCTCGTGTTCGGCAAGCTGCAGGGTCACGCCCACCGCGTCCGGCTGTATGGGCAGTTCCCGCCGGCCCAGATCCACCAGGGTAGCCAGCCGGATACAGGCGGGACGTCCGTAGTCGAACAGTTCATTCATCGCTGCCCGGATGGTCCGGCCACTCATAATCACGTCATCCACCAGCAACACCGTCCGGTCATCCAGATTGTCGCTGAGGCGGGAGGGCCGAACGGTCGGGTTGAGTCCGTTGCGGGAAAAATCGTCACGATAAAAGGAAATATCCAGCTCGCCGGTTTCGATCTCCCAGCCCAGTGCCTCGCGCAGGGCATTGGCGACCCAGACACCACCGGTGCGGATGCCGACCAGAACCGGCGGCTGCGGCCAGTCGGCCACGAGATGACGGACGCGCTCCGTCAGGGTCTCCATGGCCAGCCTGAATTCCAGATTGTTTGTCACTCTGCCTCCTCTCGGGCCTGTCTGAACCAGCTTTCCAGAATCACCGCCGCCGCCATGGCATCCACCTTCAGGTGGCGCTGACCACGGGCGGGCGAACGTTGTTCGATATCATGCCGGACTTCCCGGGTGGTCAGGCGCTCGTCAACCCAGGAGACCGGCAGTCCGAAGCGACCATGCAGCCGCTTGCCGAACTTGCGTGCGTTGGGCGTAATGGAGGTATCCGTGCCGTCCATGTTCAGGGGCAGCCCCACCACCAGGCGAACCGGTTTCCATGTCTCCAGAATGCGCGCCACCTCATTCCAGTCGGGCTGTCCGTCACGGGCCGGCAGCACGACCAGCGGACTGGCCGTGCCGGTGACGTCCTGCCCCACGGCCACGCCCACCCGCTTCATCCCGAAATCGAAGGCGAGAACGGTTCCGAGGGGTTCAGCCATGTCCCGCCTGATCCGTCAGCATGCGATAGTCGATGCCCAGCTGCCCCATGAGGTAACCCAGCTTGCCATCCGGAGGCACGTTGAACAGCACTTCAGGGGTCGCCGGACAGGTCAGCCAGGCATTGCGGGCCAGCTCCTCCTCAAGCTGACCGGCTGTCCAGCCTGCATAACCCAGCGCCACCAGATGCTCGGCCGGCCCCCAGCCTTCCGCAATCGCCTCGAGAATGTCGCGCGAGGTGGTGATATGGATGCCGTCGGAGACCTCAACCGTGGATTTCCAGGGGCCGGGCTCCCGGTGCAGGACAAAGCCCCTCTCCAGCTGCACCGGACCACCAAAATACACCGGTTCGTCATGACGCAGCGGATGGATGTCCAGCTGGTCAAGAATCTCGCTCAGCTGCACATCCAGCACCCGGTTGACGATGACGCCCATGGCACCGTCTTCGTCGTGGTCACACAACAGGGTTACCGTCCCCTGAAAGTGAGGATCCTTCAGGTGCGGCATGGCAATGAGAAAGTGGTTTTTCAGCGAGTGGTTCATGCGACCATTGTAACCTAGAAGCTGGAAATACGCTTCTCCTGAAACGAGAAGGTCCGGATCACTTCCAGCCGGTCCATTTCCTTGCGCATTTCTTCCGTAAAGGGGCCGAAATTACCTGCCTGCCGCACAATATTCAGGACAGCGTCATCCAGCACCTTGTGGCCCGAAGACTGCAGTATTTCCACGTCGGCAACCTGCCCGTCAGGCTCCACCACGATGACCACCCGGACCTTGCCATGCAGGCGCTGTGTCCGCGCTTCTGTCGGATAGTTCAGGTTACCCAGACGCTCGAGCTTGCGCACCATCTGGTCCACATAAGCGGCACTGACACTTTTGCGGGCCGAAACAGAATCCAGACGAGTCACCCGCGGACGCTTGGCATAAGCGCGCCGCTGGCTGTCCAGTTGTGCCTGCAGGCTGGCAATCTCCAGGCTCTTCTGGAGAAGGGATTCGCGCGGCACATCCTGAGCGGGCTCAACCGGCTCTTCATGATCCTCGGCCGAGGCAGACGTGTCGGCACTGGCCACCGTGGTGATCCGCTTTTGGGGCTGAGGCTTGTCCGGTGCCGGCGGTGGCACCGGTGCCTGCTGCTGCACCGGCTGAGGCGCGTCGGACATGAAGTCTGCCTCTTCGGTGGTCGTCAGAACCTGCTTTTCCTCCAGTTCGCCACTGCCCTTCTGGTTGCTCTGGGCCAGGTAGTCGGCATCCTCGGGAGGCGTTTCGTCCTCATACTGGGCCAGGGTGATTTCAATCGTCTGGCTGGCAGGCTTGGGCGGTTCCGGATCAAATCCGATCCCGAGCACCAGAACCGCATGCACTGCCGCAGCCAGAAACAGGGCGAAGGCCATTCTATCCTTGGCTGAAACTGTAGCCGCCGCAACGGGTCCGGCCATCTAGCGCACCTCGTTTTCGATTTCGTCCATCAGCTGACCCGCAATGTCCAGTCCAAATGCCGCATCCAGTTCGCGGATGCAGGTCGGGCTGGTGACATTGACCTCCGTCAGCCAGTCACCGATCACATCCAGCCCGGCAAACAGAATACCACGGCGCACCAGTTCAGGCCCGACGCGTGCCGCAATTTCACGATCCCGTTCACTCAGTGGGCGCCCCTCGCCCCGTCCCCCGGCAGCCAGATTTCCCCTGTGCTCCCCTTTTGCGGGCAGGCGTGCCAGGGCGTAGGGTACCGGCTCACCGCGGATCATCAGAATGCGCTTGTCACCTTCACGGATTTCGGGTATGAACGCCTGCATCATCATCTGACGCTGCCCGTGCGCGGTCAACGTTTCCAGAATCACACCCAGGTTCTCACCACCGGGCCCCACCCGGAAGATGGAAGCCCCCCCATCCCGTCCAGCGGCTTGCAGATCACATCACCATGCGCGGCATGGAAGGCCCGCAATTCGGCATCATTCCGGCTGACCAGAAGCGGCGGACACAGCTCCGCAAAATGGGTCGCAAACAGCTTTTCATTGCAGTCCCGGAGGGCCTGCGGCCGATTCACGACACAGACCCCATCGCGCTCGGCCAGATCCAGAATCTGTGTGGTATAGATGTACTGGTCATCCACGGGCGGATCCTTGCGCATGAGGATGACATCCAGTGTGCTCAGCGGCGCCCGCACCGGATCTCCGAGCGTGTACCAGTCCCGCACGTCATCCCGGACCGTGACAGGCCTCATGACGCCCCATGCCTCGCCCTGTCGGATCATCAGATCCGCCTGGGTCAGACAGAAGAGCGTCCAGCCCCGCTTCTGTGCTGCCAGCATCATGGCCAGCGTGCTGTCCTTGGCTGGCTTGATCTGATCCAGGGGATCCATGATGACACCCAGTCTTATGTCCATTGGCCTATATGTCTCTCTGTGTGCTTTACTTAGGATAGGGGGTTTACGAGCGGACTGGCGTCCGGAGCACCCCGCGCATCGCCGGGATCAAGGTAAAAGAAAGTGGCACATTTGACAATTCATATACAAAACTTTCCTTTCCCTTCACCGGCGGGTGAACTATAAATACACAAACGGCATGTAGAATGCGCCGTAATTCTATGTTAAAACAGCACGGTTGAGACAGAGCCGGCTGAAGGCAGGCTGTGCCGGGTGCATTCAACTGACGCCAGACCATTGCAGTCAATCAAGGCAATTCAGGGTCCAACCGAGATGGAAGATAACTTCGAAAACCTCAAGGTCATGGTCATTGACGACAGCAAGACGATTCGTCGGACCGCCGAAACACTGCTCAAGAAAGTGGGCTGTACGGTCATTACTGCGACGGATGGTTTTGACGCGCTGGCCAAGATTGCGGACTCACACCCGGACATCATCTTTGTGGACATCATGATGCCACGGCTGGACGGGTATCAGACCTGCGCCCTGATCAAGAACAACAGCGCTTTCCGCAACACGCCGGTGATCATGTTGTCCAGCAAGGACGGCCTGTTCGACAAGGCCAAGGGACGGATTGTCGGCTCTGACCAGTATCTGACCAAACCATTCAGCAAGGACGAGCTGCTGGGCACCATCAGGGAACACGCCAAACGGAAGGAGGGCGCCTGAGCACCACAAGTGCACGCCCGTCAGCTTTTCTTTGATGACATTGCAATCTACCGGGGGACATAATGGCTCGTATTCTTGTTGTGGATGACTCACCTACGGAAATCCGCAAGATCACAAGCATTCTGGAAAAATACAACCACGAGATCCTGACGGCCGACAACGGCGCGGACGGCGTGGCATTGGCACGCTCGGAAAGCCCCGATCTGGTGCTGATGGACGTGGTCATGCCCGGACTGAACGGCTTTCAGGCGACGCGTCAGCTGACCCGTGCCGAAGAAACCGCTCATATTCCGGTTGTCATTGTGACCACCAAGGACCAGGAGACGGACAAGGTCTGGGGTACCCGTCAGGGCGCAAAGGGCTATCTTGTCAAGCCCGTGGACGAAAAGGCACTGATCGATACCATCAACCAGCTGGTAGGGTAACTGCGCGTGACCTCAGCCACCACAACGGAACGTCCCTCCCCGTACCGGCTGCTTGCCGAACTCGAGCAACGCTGCCGCGAACGGGCGGCCGGCCTGCCCGAGCAGGAAGAAGTTGTTGAGCTGTGGAACGGTATCGGCTTCATGCTCGGGGGTGAACGCTATGTCGCCCCCATGGGCGAAGTCGCTGAAATCCTCCATGTACCACGGGCCACACAGGTGCCAGGCGTGCGTGCCTGGCTTTACGGCGTCGCCAACGTGCGTGGCCGGCTGTTGCCCATGGTGCGCTTGGCCGATTTTCTCAACCTGCCCGTCAGTGCCCGCACGCGCCGCGATCAGCGTGTGCTTGTCGTGGAACACGGCGACATTTTCAGCGGCCTGATCGTCGATGACGTTCTCGGCATGCAATACTTTCCAGTGGACAGTTTCGAGGATCAGGCATCGGGATTGCCGGATCCGGTCAAGCCGTTCGTGCGCGGCAGCTACGTGCGCAGCGACGAACGCTGGTACGTTTTCAGTACATTTGCGCTGGTGGACAGCCAGGCGTTTATGGACATCGCTGCCTGGTAAAGGCAGTACAGCACGAATCAACAGACACCATCAGTAAACAGAGGCCGGGAGCCAACCATGAAACCAACAGGCAAAAGCAAAGCTGAGCAGAGAACCAATCCTCTGCAGATGGCCATGTACTTTGTGGTCGCAGCAGCGGTTGTCGCACTGCTGTATGTACTGTACACGGTAAACCGTGACGCAGCGCGCGACAAACTGCAGATCAGTTATGCCAGTGAACTGCGTGTACTTTCGCAGGAAATTGCGAAAAACGCCGCAGAGGCTGCGGACGGCAAGGCAGACGCCTTCGAACAGCTGAAGCGCTCGCGGGACGAATACCAGCGCCTCTGGAACTATCTGAGCAAGGGTGATCCCAATCAGGACCTGCCGCCGCTCGAACTCGAACTGATGCCGGCGGCCCAGAAATCCTGGGATACGGTGAAGGACAGTGCCGACCAGATCCTGGCTGCACAGGAAACCGTACTGACCCTTCATGAAGTGGCCAAGACCCTCAACGACACCATCCCGCAGATGCAGGTGGAATATGACGACATCGTCCAGATCCTGCTCGAGAACGGCGCGCCGGCGGACCAGGTCGCCATCGCCCAGCGTCAGTCACTGCTGGCCGAGCGGATTGTGCAGTCTGTCAACAAGGTCCTGGCCGGTGGCGAGGATGCCGTCACGGCCGCGGACCGTTTCGGACGTGACGTGGAACTCTTCGGGCGGGTACTCAACGGCATGCTCGAGGGCAACGAAGTCATGGGCATTACCAAGGTCGAGGATGAGGATGCCATCTATGGCCTGGAGGCTGTCGTCGAACTCTTCGACTTCGTCAAGCAGAATGTGGACACCATCCTCGACAATTCACCCGAACTGTTCCGGGTGCGCGAAGCCGCCAATACCATCTTCACCACCTCCCAGGACCTCCTCGACGAGCTGACCCAGCTGAACCAGGCTGTACAGGCTCAGGCCGAAAACCGGCTCGTCAGTGACGAAATGGGTTATGTGCTCCTGCTGATCATCATTGCCGCGATTGGTGTCATCGGATACACCAGTAACCGTGAAGCCCGCAAGCGCTTCGAGGCCGAGGCGGCCCAGAACGAGCAGAACCAGAACGCGATCCTGCGACTGCTGGACGAACTGGCCGACCTGGCGGACGGTGACCTGACCACGGAGGCCACGGTAACCGAGGACTTTACCGGTGCCATCGCCGACTCCATCAACTTCGCGATCGACCAGATGCGCCAGCTGGTTGCAGCCATCAACGAAACGGCTGTACAGGTTGCTGCCGCGGCCCAGGAAACCCAGGCCACCGCCATGCACCTGGCGGACGCTTCTGAACACCAGGCACAGGAAATTGCCGGTGCCTCTGCGGCCATCAACGAAATGGCCGTGTCCATCGACCAGGTCTCCTCCAACGCTGCCGAGTCCGCAGCGGTTGCCGAGCGCTCGGTTGCCATCGCCAAGAAGGGTGCCGAAATCGTACAGGCCACCATCCGCGGCATGGACAACATCCGCGAGCAGATTCAGGAAACCTCCAAGCGGATCAAGCGACTGGGTGAGTCTTCCCAGGAAATCGGCGACATCGTTTCTCTGATCAACGACATTGCCGACCAGACCAACATTCTGTCTCTGAACGCCGCCATCCAGGCCTCCATGGCCGGTGACGCGGGCCGCGGTTTTGCGGTGGTTGCGGACGAAGTTCAGCGCCTTGCAGAACGCTCCTCAGCAGCAACCAAGCAGATTGAAGCACTGGTCAAAACCATCCAGTCCGACACCAATGAGGCGGTCATCTCCATGGAACAGACTACCGCCGAGGTGGTCCGGGGTGCACGGCTGGCTCAGGACGCCGGTGTAGCACTGGAAGAAATCGAGAACGTATCGAAGAACCTGGCCGATCTGATCCAGAACATCTCCAACGCGGCAAGGCAGCAGTCGTCGTCTGCCGGCCATATCTCCAACACCATGAACGTCATCCAGGAGATCACGTCGCAGACCTCCGCAGGGACCACGGCTACGGCCAAGTCCATCGGTAAACTGGCCGAACTGGCCAACCAGCTGCGGAATTCCGTCGCGGGCTTCAAACTGCCCGAACAGAATGCGCCGGAAGAAACCGATGACGAAAGCCAGGATCAGAAGGAAGCGGATGCGGCCTGACCGCTCCGCGCCGGCTTGAAGGTTGATCACCATGGCTGAGTCTCAGTGCATGGCATCAGGTTACTGGGAGCTGAAAAAGCTCCCCTCCATGACTGCCGAGGAATTTGACAGCTGGCGGTCGCTGCTGGAGAACCGGACCGGCATGACACTCGGCCCGCAGCGCAAGACCTTTCTGGAAACCAGTCTGGCCATGCGCATGCGTGAAATCGGCTGCGACTCCTACGAAGACTACTACGAGTGCGTGACCAGCGGACCCAAGGCCATGATGGAGTGGGCCGTTCTGGTGGACCGGCTGACCGTCCAGGAAACCCGCTTTTACCGGGATCCGGCGGCACTTGAGCTGGTTCGGGATTACGTCCTCACGCGGCCGCCCGAACAGCTCAGCCGGGCGCCCTTCGAGGTCTGGAGTGTCGGCTGTGCCACAGGGGAAGAACCCTACACGCTGGCCATGGTGATTGATGACTGTCTCCGTTCCGTCGGGCTGGCCCGCTACTATGGCGTTACCGGTACCGACATCAGTACGCCGGCACTGGAAAAGGCGCGCAAGGCCGTTTATGGCGAACGGCGGCTGGCAGACTTGCCGGAACACTACCGTGATCGCTATTTCGAGGCGATTCCGGGCGGAAAATGGCGGGTAAGGCCGGCGCTGTGTGAACGGGTCTGCTTCGCACGCATCAACGTCCTTGAGTTGCGACAGGCACCGATGCACGGCATGGATCTGATTTATTGCCAGAATCTGCTGATCTATTTCCGCAGATGGCGACGCAAGGACATCATCAGCCGGCTCGCGGAGCGGCTGAAACCTGGCGGGTTACTCATACTTGGGCTGGGTGAAATTACAGACTGGGCGCATCCGCAACTGCAGCGCATCCCCAGTGAAAATACCCTTGCGTTCATCAAGCAAGCAAACTGAATACCGAACCGGTGGAGAGGTTATGGCGGGCTCCCATGACTACGTCGCACTTGAATGGGTGCGAGGCGAAATTGAAGACACGCTGAAACAGGCACAGCAGGCACTTGAAGCCTATGCCGACAACATGGAGGACAGCTCCCGGCTGAGATTTTGCCTGAATTACCTCCATCAGGTTCACGGCACACTGCAAATGGTCGAATTCTACGGCGCAGCATTGCTGGCCGAAGAAATGGAAAAGCTGGCCACGGCCATGCTCAACAATGCCGTCGCCCACCCGGAGGAGTGTGTTGAAGTCCTGATGCGCGGAATCCTGCAACTGCCCAACTATCTGGAGCGGTTACAGTCCAGCCATCGTGACATGCCGGTCGTTCTGCTCCCGCTGCTCAACGACCTCCGGGCCAGCCGGGGTGAGGGACTGCTTTCCGATACCTCGCTCTTCACCCCCAATCTGGCACCGCTGAAAGTCACCCCGCCCAAGGGGGTCAACCTGCGTCTGCATGATGACCGGGTGATCCAGCAGCTGCGCAAGCTGCGTCAGATGTACCAGTACGCGCTGATCAACATCATCCGCGAACAGAATCTGGAAGAACATTACGGGTATCTGGACAAGGTGGTGGTCCGCCTGGCACGCCTGTGCAAGGACACGGCCCAGGGACAGCTCTGGACCATCGCCTCCGTATTTATCGATGCCCTGGCCAATGGCGCCATTGAGCTGAGCTCGGCAACCAAGCATCTGTTGAGCCAGCTCGACAAGCGCATCAAGAAACTGATTGACGAAAATATCGACATCCTGGTGCAACCTGCGCCGGAAGATCTGGTCAAGCACCTGCTTTATTACATTGCCCGCTCGGGCTATGACACTGCGGCCGCCCGGGCGTTGCGGGAGGCCTATGGTCTTGACGCGGCGCTGCCGAGCGAAGAGGAAGTGGACGAGGCCCGCCAGCAACTGGCAGGGCCCGACAAGTCCGCAATGGGCTCCGTGGTACAGGCCCTTAACGAAGAGCTGGCCCGTATCAAGGATCAGCTGGACCTGTTCGTCCGCGGAGAGTTTCGCGACAACAAGGACCTGGAAGAGCTCATACCCGGGCTTGTTCAGGTCAGCAATACCATGGCCGTACTGGGACTGGGCGTCCCCGAAAAGTCATTGATGACCAGGTTCGCCTGCTGGAAGAAATCGTCAGTAGCCAGGAGCAGGCCGATGACGGGGTCCTCATGGATATCGCCGGTGCCCTGCTGTATGTGGAGGCCACCCTGTCCGGCCTTGCCGATGAACATCAGACTCCGCAAGCCGAACACACCGACGACAGCCCCGTTCCACGCGAGCAGGTCGCCCAGGCCCACGAGGCAGTGATCCGTGAAGCCCGTAACGGCCTGGAACAGGCCAAGACGGACATTGTCGAATACATTGCCTCTCACTGGGACAAGAACCAGATTCAGGCGGTTCCCCAGCTTCTGAAAAGTATCCGTGGCGGTCTGCAGATTATTCCTCTGGAAAAGGCTGCATCCCTGCTCGACCGCGCAGCAAGATTCATCGAAACCCGACTCCTCGGCGCAGATGCCAAGCCGGAATGGTCGCAGCTGGACACACTGGCCGACGCCATCACCAGCATCGAGTACTATCTCGAACGCATGGCTGAAGGCGCTCAGGACAATGACCTGATCCTTCAGGTTGCCGAGGACAGCCTCAACGCACTGGAAGGCACAGCGGATCAGCAGGTCGTCGAGACAGAAGAGAGCCCGGAATCCCCTGCGGAACAGCGCGCGGACCAACCTTCCGCACAGCCGGTCTCTTCTACTGAAGACCTGGTGGATGATGAAATCATCGAAATTTTCGTGGAAGAAGCCGGTGAAGTTCTGGAAACTCTCAACGAACGCTTCCCGGCATGGCGCAATGATCTGGAGAACGACAACGCGCTGACCGAAATCCGCCGCGCATTTCACACACTCAAGGGCAGCGGCCGTCTGGTGGGTGCCACCGATATCGGCGAGCTGGCCTGGTCAGTTGAGAACATGCTCAACCGTGTCATTGACGGCACCGTCAAAGTCGTGCCGGAGATGCTGGACCTGCTGGACGAGGTCATCGGCCGCCTTCCCGAGCTTATCGAGGCCTTCAGCAAGGGTCAGGCCGTGGGTGATCTGACCCCGCTCTCGGCCCGTGCCGACGCGTTGGCAGCTTCCCGGACCCAGACTCGTGATCTGCTGGGGGATGATGCAGCCGACCAGGCAGAAGCTGCACCGGATTCCGGGATTCAAGCTGACGAGACGGCCGGGGAAACTGCCGCAGAGCCCTCCGGGGAGGACGCCGTCCCGGTTGTCGATGATATTGTGCTGGAAGAGACCGGACCCGCGGAGCAGACGGAAGCCGATGCTGCCGAATCCGCATCGGAAACGGGCCCTGCGCCGGTCAGCGCCGAGGCAGAGTCCGAATCGGACGATGATCTGGTAGATGATGAAATCATCGAGATCTTTGTCGAAGAGGCCGGCGAAGTCCTGGATACCATCAGTCACTACCTGCCCATCCTGCTTGGCGATTTCCAGAACAAGGAAGCGCTGACCGAAGTCCGCCGCGCCTTCCATACGCTCAAGGGCAGCGGCCGTCTTGTGGGTGCCAGTGTCGTGGGTGAGCTGGCCTGGTCCGTCGAAAACATGATGAACCGCATCATTGACGGCACCATCTCCATGAATGAAGGGATTGCCGAACTGGTTCGTCAGGTGGTGGAGACGGTGCCCACACTGGTCAGCGATTTCGAGAATCGTCGCAAGCCGTCCGTTGACCCCTCAGCGCTCATGGCCGCAGCTGACGCCTGGGCCCGGGGAGAGACGCCGGATCAGCCGACCGCAGACGTCGCCACGCCTGAAATCACCGAACCATCCAATCAGATGGCCGACATGGAGACTGATCCGGTACTGCTGGACATTTTCCGACAGGAAACCGTCGGGCATCTGGAAACACTGCGTGCCTTTGCCAGCGAAATCCTGAACTCCAATCAGGCACAGCCGATTACCGACGCTGTTTCACGGGCTTTGCACACCCTCAAGGGAAGCGCCAATACCGCCAGCATCAATCCCATCGCCAGGGTTGCTGTACCACTGGAGCGCTACGTCAAGGAAGCACGAGCCTGCCATCTCCCTGCCGACACACACATGGCCGGACTGCTGTCCCGTGCTGCAGATATCATCGAGAGGGGTATCCGCCAGCTGGATACCACTCCGCAGGCCAATCTGGATGGTACGGAATCGCTGCTGGCAGACATCGCCGAAGCCCATGCCCGTATCAGTGAAGGGCGCGCACCAGCAACTGAAGCAGAGGAATCAACGCTCACGGATCCTCATCTCGTGGCGGTATTCCTGGCAGAGGGACTGGACATCCTGCTGGACGCCGAACACATTCTGGATGCCTGGAGCAAGGAGCCGGCCATTGATGACAACCTCAACCGGCTGGCGGAAGAGATTGCCACACTGGCCCGCGGCGCACGTCATGCAGGCCTGAAGAACATCGCCGAGCTTTGTGATCATCTCGAACAGGTCTATCAGCACATTCAGTCAGGGCAATTGACACCTGAAGATGGTGTCACGGATACGCTCCGCCAGGCCCACGAAATTCTGCTGACCATGATGGATCAGGTCGCTGCCGGGCTGGCCGCACAGCGCCATGAAGACCTGCTGGCGCAGCTTCGTGCACTGGCAGGGCCGGTACCGGAGGAAGCGAGCGCGGATACCGGAACTGATGAAGTCCCTGTACTGACTGAGCCGGGTGTGCCTGACGCAGCAGACACGATGGGTGCTCAGAGCGATGAGCGGCCAGGTGACCTGGCCGAAAGCGCTGAAGCCCCGGAAGAAATTCCGGAAGCCCTTGATCCGGAACTGACTGAAATTTTCCTTGAGGAAGCACGCGATATCATTGATCGCTCTTCCGAGACCCTGCAGCAGTGGTCCGCCAACCCGGAGGATCTGGAAGCCGTCAAAGCTCTGCAACGGGATCTGCATACCCTCAAGGGGGGGCCCGCCTGGCCCAGCTCAATGCCATCGGCAATCTGGCCCACGCGCTGGAAACACTCCTCGAGCGTATGGTCAATGGCGAGTGCAGCGTCCGCGAAGATGCGCTGAATCTGGCAACCGTCACCCATGACACGCTGGCCGACATGATCGAACACGTCGCCAACGGCGAGATGCCCGCCTCCGCCGACGACCTCATTTCAGCGCTGGAATCCTGGCAAGGCGAAGATGCGGCATCCACCGAAGCCGGATCGGAAGAGACCGAAGCAACAGACGTTGAAGCAGACCTGCCGCCGCTGCCGGAAGTCGGAGAAGATGACTTCATCCCGACCCTCGAAGAGGCCGGCGACAGCGCACAGGATGCGGGTCTGGATCCCGAAATGGTGGAAATTTTCCTGGAGGAAGCCCAGGACATCATTCACCGTACTTCGGAATTGCTGGAACTGTGGGTGGAGCAGCCCGACAACGCCGAAACCCTGCAGGCTCTCCAGCGTGAACTGCATACCCTCAAGGGGGGTGCCCGCATGGCAGAAGTCACGGCCATCGGCAACCTCGCCCACGAGGTGGAAACACTCTTTGAAAAGCTTGTGGAAGGGCAGCTTCAGCCCCGTCCCGGACTGATTGAACTGGCGCAGCAAAGTCACGATGCGCTGGCCGTCATGGTCGATCGGGTCGCAGCCGGCGACGTACCGGCAGAGGCAACCGACCTGATTGCTGCCCTGCACCGGGCTGTCACTGAAGACGCAGCGGGTGACGACCATGTTGTCACGCAAACCGATACGCCGGTTACTCCGGACGCACAGGAAGACATCACGGAAGATACCCCGGCAGCCCGGGCGGAAGAGATCACGGAACCGGAAGATCAGGCCGGTGAAGACACAACAGACGAAGCGGTTGCCGGATACGAGGCCGGCGAAGCCCCTGCTGAAGGCGAGGTCATCAACACCGCCGAGCTCGACGAGGAGCTGCTGGAAATCTTCCTGGAAGAAGCCATCGAGCTGGTGGATCGCTCCGGCGAACTGCTTCAGGCGTGGCTGGATGCCCCCCACGACAAGACACCCTTTGCCGAGCTGCAGCGCGTTGTGCACACGCTCAAGGGCGGTGCACGGCTTGCCGAACTGAAGCCCATCGGCGACCTGTCTCACGAGCTCGAGAACCTGTTTGAAGGTATTGCCGAAGGACAGCTCGAGCCCACACAGGGTCTGGGTGACCTGATGCAGCGCTGCAATGATGCCCTGGCCACCATGGTGGAGCAGACCGCCAATCGCCAGACACTGAAGGCGCGACCGGATCTGGTGGTTGAAATTCAGGCCCTGATTCATGGCGAGCGCGTCGGAGACACTTCAGACACAACCGCCGGGGAAGCCGCTCCCATGGATCTGGGTGAATCCCCCTGGACACAGGAAGAAGCGCCCTCCGCGGAGGATCTCGAGGAACCGGCACCTGAAATCAATGCAGAAGCGCCTTCACAGGCCACCTCTGCGACAGAAAGCTACCTTGCTGCTGCGGACGACGACCTCACCGGCATCTTCCTCGATGAGGCCCGCGACATCATGGAAGTGGTTCAGGACGTTCTGTCCCAGTGGCGTGAACTGCCAGATCAGATCAGTCTGCTGGAACCCATGCTCCGGGAGCTGCACACCCTCAAGGGGGGCGCACGCCTGGCACAGGTGGAGAGCGTCGCCGAGCTCTGCGATGCCCTGTACAACCGGGTCGAACTCATCGTGGCCCGCCAGCCCCTGATCACTGACGAGCTGGTCAATCTCATCGAGCGCGGCGTCCGCAACATCAACCGCCTGCTGGATGCGATCGAGGAAGGCGAAGACGCCGAAACACCCCGCGATCTCATTGGCGAGCTGCAGCGGCTGGACGTGGATGTGTCCACAGACCAGCTGGAGCGACCCAAGGCACTGGATATTGATCCGGAAATCCTGCAGGTCTTCGTGGAAGAGGCCAGTGAACTGCTCAACACGCTGACCCGCGAATTCGAAGACTGGAAGGCCGATCGCCGTCATGTTGCCCACGCCGAAGTCATGCACCGGGCACTGCACACGCTCAAGGGTGGCGCCCGCCTGGCCACCCTGACCGATATCGGCGACCTGGCCCAGGAGCTGGAAGCCACCTGCAAGGATGCCCATGCGCATCATCAGGAGCTGGACGCCACGCTCGAAGCCGAGATCGATACGCTCCTCGAGCGCATCCGCAACAAGGTGAACCGGGTCCGCAATCTCCATGAAGCATCGGGGGCGGCCTCATCACGTCCTGCCGAGGCCCAGCCTCGGGAACAGGAAGCGCGTGCCGCCACCCCGAGTGAGCAGTTGGTTGCTCTGCAGCGCAACGAACCCATGCCCCAGAAGGCGCCGGTTCCCACACCCCAGAAGGCCACTCCGGCACAGAAGGCGGCAGCTTCACAGGAAACGATCCGGGTCTCCGCACCGTTGCTGGATACGCTGGTCAACCTGGCCGGCGAGACCAGTATCGCCCGTGGCCGTCTGGAACAGCAGATCAGTGACTTCACCTTCACCCTGGAGGAAATGGAAGCCACGATTGAGCGTCTGCGCGAACAGCTGCGGCGCATGGAAATCGAAACCGAAGCCCAGGTACTGTACCGCCTCGAGAAGGAAGGCGGCCCGGAGTACGAGGACTTTGACCCGCTGGAAATGGACCGCTATTCCTCCATCCAGCAATTGTCGCGCGCCCTGTCCGAATCCGCCTCGGACCTCCAGGACCTTCGTGACACCATGGTACAGAAGGCCCGGGATGCGGAAACCATCCTCCTGCAGCAGTCCCGTATCAATACGGAACTGCAGGAAGGTCTGATGAAGACGCGGATGGTACCGTTCAACTCCATCGTGCCGCGTCTGCGCCGGATTGTGCGCCAGGTGGCGGGAGAACTGGGCAAGAAGGCACAACTGAACGTCTACAACGCCGAAGGCGAGGTGGACCGTACCGTGCTGGAGCGCATGGTGGCACCGCTTGAACACATGCTGCGCAATGCGGTGGACCACGGTATCGAAATGCCCGAAGAGCGCAAGGCGGCCGGCAAGCCTGAGACGGGCACCATCGAGCTGTCCGTGGCCCGCGAAGGGGGTGACGTCGTTCTGACCGTCGCGGATGATGGTGCCGGTATCAACGTCCAGGCTGTCCGGGAGAAGGCCATCAAGCAGGGCCTGATCCGCAGGGATACGCGCATTTCCGACCGCGACGTGTTGCAGTTCATCTTCCAGAGCGGCTTCAGTACCGCCAAGAAGGTGACCCAGATTTCCGGTCGCGGCGTGGGCATGGACGTGGTGGCCAGTGAAATCAAGCAGCTCGGTGGTCGCGTCAGTATTGATTCCACCCGTGGCAAGGGCACCCGCTTTGTGGTCAACCTGCCGTTCACCGTATCCGTCAACCGGGCGCTGATGGTGTCCACGGGCGAAGACTACTACGCCATTCCGCTCAACACCATCGAAGGTATCGTCCGCGTCAGCCCCTACGAGCTGGAGGAGTATTACAAGCCGGATGCGCCCCTGTACGAATACGCCGGCAAGAAATACCGCCTGCGCTACCTGGGCACCATGCTGAATGCGGAGCACAATCCCAAGCTCCAGGGCTCTCCCCTGCCGCTGCCGGTAATTCTGGTACGCGGCGGCGACGAACCGCTGGCGCTGCAGGTGGATGCCCTCATGGGTTCACGTGAAATCGTGGTCAAGAGCCTGGGGCCGCAATTTGCCGGCGTGCGCGGCGTATCCGGTGCCACCATCCTGGGTGACGGCTCCGTGGTGGTCATTCTCGACCTGCCGGCCATGGTTCGCGCCAATATCACCGGTCATATTGTTGACGAGTCCGCCTCCGAGGTGTCGGGCAAGCGTCGCGAGGAGCGTCCCACCACGGTCATGGTCGTGGACGATTCCATCACCGTGCGCAAGGTCACCTCACGCCTGCTCAGTCGCCATGGCATGGAGGTGCTGACCGCGAAGGATGGGGTGGATGCCATCGCCCAGCTCCAGGATGTCATCCCCGATGTCATCCTGCTGGATATCGAAATGCC
This sequence comes from Thermohahella caldifontis, assembly GCF_041153465.1. NCBI lineage: Bacteria > Pseudomonadati > Pseudomonadota > Gammaproteobacteria > Oceanospirillales > Hahellaceae > Thermohahella > Thermohahella caldifontis. The sequence goes on along the minus strand of NZ_CP154858.1, from coordinate 2,719,662 downwards.
GCGAATGGATGGTTTCGAGGTGGCGTCGCTGGTTCGCCACGACGACCGGCTCAAGGATGTGCCCATCATCATGATCACCTCCCGGACGGGCCAGAAGCACCGCGAACGCGCCCTGTCCATTGGTGTGAATGAATACATGGGCAAGCCCTTCCAGGAAGCCAATCTTCTGGAGACCATCCAGCGCCTGACCGATACCTGACGCCGGAGCCAAGGTGGACACGCGCAAGATTGGGATCGTCTCCGATTGTCCGCTGCAGCGGCATGTGCTGGCACATGCCCTGCGCGGCTACGGATTCGGCATCTGGCTCAACTGTGACCCGTCGCGTCTCAACGAAGGCCTGCTGCGTCAGGCCGGCGAGGCGGAAGCCTGGGTGGTTGACCTGGCCGACGAGGAACAGTGGTCCGAGTCCATCGACCGTCTCATCGAGGCGACCGACGCCCCCATCCTGTTCGGCATGGGTGAGGCGCCACCCCGCCACAGCCCCGAGTACCCGCGCTGGGAGCGCCGGCTGTATACCAAGCTGCGCGACCTGGTGGGCATCATCGAACCGCTTGCGGAGCACGGGGAAAACCTGAGCCAGTGGGCGATGCAGCCTTCCGCAGAGGCACACACTGTTCCGCGAAGCCTGCCGGAAACCATCCCCACGGCTCTGCCGGGCAGCACGGTGGATCGCGTCTGGATTCTCGGCGCTTCCCTTGGCGGGCCTCAGGCGGTCAAGGCTTTTCTGGATGCCCTGCCCAAGGGGCTGCCGGTGGCGTTCGTCTATGCCCAGCATATCGACGCGGCCGGGGTCAGCGTACTGACCCGGGTGCTCGGTCGCCATTCGGCCTTCGAGCTGTTCGAGGCCAAACCGGGGATGCGGCTTGAAAACGGTCGCGTGGCCCTGATGCCGGTAGACCGGGAAGTCGTGCTGGATGAAGAAGGCTGCTTTGTTTTCCGTGATACGCCCTGGCCGGGACCCTACGGGCCGTCCATTGACCAGGTCATGCTGAACATTGCCAACTACTACGGGCATCGCGCTCATGCCATCCTGTTCAGCGGCATGGGCAACGACGGCGCCGTTGCCGCCCCCATGATGCGTGCTTACGGCTCGCACATCTGGGCCCAGGACAGCGCCAGTTGCGCCAGCGCCTCCATGCCCGATGCCGTGGCAGACACGGGGGCCGTCAGCTTCCGTGGGCCCCCGGAAGCCCTGGCGGCCGAACTTGTACGCATCATTGAATCCGAAATTCGTGACAGGCGCCTGAGGGGCCTGGCCTGACCTGAAGGAGATACCATGACACAGCCGGCACAGATTGCATGCCTGAGAATACCGGTCACCGATGCCACCCTGCTACTGCCCAATACGGCCGTGGCCGAGGTGACGGACTACCAGGAGCCGGAGGCCATCCCCGGCACCCCGGAATGGTTCCTCGGTTATATCCGCTGGCGCGGCACGCGGATACCGGTCATCTCCTGGGAAGGTGCCAATCAGCAAAACATGGGCGAAGGCGACAAGCGGATCGCCATCCTCAACACGATCGGCCCCAACCATGAGCGCATCCCCTTCATCGGTTTTGTCACCCAGGGTCTGCCGCGGCTGGCACGGGTCATCGAGTCCGACCTGAAACCGGTCGAAGACGGCCCGACCGGTCCGGCAGACAAGGCACTGGTGCTGTTCGAGGACCAGACTCTGCACATCCCGGATATCGAGTACCTGGAGCGCATCACGGCTGACGTCATGGCGATGCACTGAAGCGGCCTTTTGGTTATGTTATACTGTAACCCATGACCACAGGCTGTGATGCACCGGATCATGAACACTGCATTACCTCCGCGCTGTCCCGTGCGGAGGACCTTTGCCGTGCCCGCGGTGCACGCCTGACCCCCCTGCGGCGCGACATTCTCAGGCGGGTCTGGGCCTCCCATGATCCCGTCCGTGCCTATGATCTGATCGAAGCCATGAATCAGGCCGGTCAGAAAACGGCACCGCCCACCGTATACCGCTCGCTCGATTTTCTGGTTCAGCACGGCCTGGTGCACAAGCTGGCGAGCATCAACGCCTACATGGGGTGTTGCGAGCCGGAACAGCCCCACCGGGGGTGTTTTCTGATCTGCAGCCATTGTCAGAGTGCACGCGAGATTCAGTCCGATGCGCTGGAACGGGCCATGGCTCAGGCCAGCCGTGAGGAGGGCTACGATGTCTCGCACGCGACGCTGGAAATCACCGGCATCTGCCGGGCCTGCCGGGATGCGGCCACCCCATGACACCGCCCCTGATCCAGCTTTCTGACGTCTGCGTGCGGTTGTCCGGCAAGACGATACTGCAGCACATCCATCTGGAGCTGCTGCCCGGACGCATCACCACGGTCATCGGCCCCAACGGGGCGGGCAAATCGACGCTGGCACGCGTGGTACTCGGACTTCTGTCCCCGTGCCACGGTCGTGTGGTACGCAAGCCGGGTCTCAGGCTGGGCTACGTCCCTCAGCGCTTTCACGTGGATTCCACCCTGCCACTGACGGTGGACCGGTTCCTGTCGGACTGCCCTTCCCGACCCGACCTTGACCGGATGCTGGCTCCCCTGCACCTGGATGCACTGGCGCGCCACGATCTCAGTGCACTGTCCGGCGGTCAGCTGCAGAAGGTCCTGCTGGCCCGGGCCCTGAGACGGCAACCCGAACTGCTGGTGCTGGACGAACCGGCCCAGGGCGTGGACATGGCCGGCCAGACCCTGCTCTACGAACTGGTCGAGGAGGCGGTCAGCCGGCTCGGCTGCGGTGTGCTGCTCATTTCCCATGACCTGCACTGGGTCATGTCATCCACCAGCGAGGTGATCTGCCTGAACGGCCATATCTGCTGCAGCGGTCAGCCGCACAGCCTGGTGGGCAATCCGAATTTCAACGCACTCTTCGGCGCACAGGGCCATCGCTATGCTCTGTTCCGCCACGACCACAAGCACCACAAGGCCTGCGATCCGGATACCGATACATCGGAGGCGCCCCTGCCATGAGCTTCATCCTGTATGCACTGGCCACCGGATTGCTGCTGGCGCTGGTGACCGGCCCCCTGGGTTGTTTCGTGGTCTGGCGGCGCATGGCCTACTTCGGCGACACCCTCGCCCATGCCAGCCTGCTTGGAGTTGCCTTGGGTCTGATTCTCCAGGTCTCCCCCACCTGGACCGTGGTCACTGTCTCCACCGCCGTTGGCCTGTTGCTCACCATGCTCGAGAAGCAACGGCAACTGGCTGCGGACACGGTTCTGGGCATTCTCGCCCATGGCACGCTGGCTGCCGGACTCATTGCCATCAGTCTGAACCCGCAGCCCGGCGTCAGCCTTGAAGCGTTCCTGCTTGGCGATATTCTGACTGCCGGTCCAGCAGATGTGATCTTTGCAGCCGTGGTGGCCGCACTCACCCTGATCCTCCTCTCTCGGTTCTGGAGAGATCTGGTGATGCTGACCCTGCACGCGGATCTGGCACAGGTGGAAGGCATAGCAACCGGACGGGTCCGCACCCTGTTCACACTGCTGCTCTCCGCCGTCATCGCCTCTGCCATCAAGGTCGTCGGTGTCCTGCTCATCACGGCACTGCTCATCATTCCGGCCGCCGCAGCCCGCCCGGTGAGCCGGACTCCGGAACGCATGGCCCTGCACGCCAGCCTCACCGGCATGGTGTCCGTCTGCCTGGGTCTCTCGGCAGCCTGGTTCGGCGACTGGCCGGCCGGCCCGGCCATCGTCCTGTTCAGCGTCCTGGCCTTTGCTGTTCTGCGCATTCTGCCCGCCTTGCGCACACCGGACCGCAACAGTTGACCTGAAGCAGATTTAACCGGCATTTGCCCAAAGCCGTAGTGTGTCTGCCATGCAATCGCGGTAGACTGTGATCGTCTCCAGCGCATGCCGTACCGGCTGGAGGGTATCGGATACCCCGTACATTTCCCCAAGGAGACCCCTATGCAAGCCGACACCATCAGCCAAAGCTCCCGCGCCATTGACCGTCTGGTTCATGCCTCACTCGGCAAACTGACCGGCGGCATGTCTCCCATCGCCCTGTATCAGGCCTGGCAGGATTGGGCCAGCCACGCCGCCTGCGCGCCGGGCAAGCAGGTCGAGCTGGCAGAGAATGCGATGCGCAGCCTCGGCCGGGTTTCCCTGTACGGTTTCAGCCGTCTGTCCGGCAAGGACGTCAAACCACCCTACACCCCGTTGCCGCAGGACTACCGGTTTCGTCATCCCGACTGGCAGAAGCTGCCCTTCAGCCTGATTCAGCAGATGTTCCTGATGCAGGAACAGTGGTGGCACTATGCCACGACCCGGATTCCCGGGGTTTCCCCGCGGAACGAGAACATGGTGGAGTTCGGCGCACGCCAGATACTCGACATGTTTTCCCCCACCAACCTGCCCTGGCTCAACCCGGAGGTGATCGAAACCGTCCGCAAGACCGGAGGGCGCAATTTCGTTCAGGGTTTCCAGAACTGGCTGGAAGACGTGCGCCGGACGATCAACAATGAACCGCCGGTCGGGGCCGAAGCCTACAAGGTGGGCGAAAATCTGGCCGTCACACCGGGCAAGGTGGTCTACCGCAACCGGATCATGGAATTGATTCAGTACAGTCCGGCCACGGACAAGGTGTTCGCGGAGCCCATTCTGATCGTGCCCGCCTGGATCATGAAATACTACATTTTGGATCTCTCGCCACACAATTCCCTGGTGCGGTGGCTGGTGGAGCAGGGGCATACGGTGTTCATGATCTCCTGGTTCAATCCGGGCCCGGATGACCGGGATCTTTCCATGGACGATTATCGGGAAATGGGCGTGATGGATGCGATCAAGGCCATCAATGCCATCGTGCCCGACCGCAAGATTCACGCTGCAGGTTACTGTCTGGGCGGTACCATGCTCAGTATCGCCGCGGCCACCATGGCCCGGGAGCGGGACGAGCGTCTCGCCACGATGACGCTGATCGCCGCACAGACCGACTTCAAGGAAGCCGGCGAGCTGATGCTCTTCATCAACGAGAGTCAGCTCACCTTCCTGGAAGACATCATGTGGGAACAGGGCTATCTGGATGCCAAACAGATGTCCGGCGCCTTCATGATGCTGCGATCCAAGGACTTGCTCTGGTCACGCCTCATCAACGAGTACATGAAGGGAGAGCGCCCGCAACTCAACGACCTGATGGCCTGGAACGCCGACAGCACGCGCATGCCCTACACCATGCACAGCCAGTATCTGCGCCGGCTGTTTCTGAACAATGATCTGGCAGAAGGCCGCTACGATGTGGACGGACGGCCCATTTTCCTGCGTGACCTGCGTCTGCCCATCTTCGCAGTCGGTGCCACCAAGGATCACGTGGCCCCCTGGCCCAGCGTGTTCAAGATCCGTCGTCTGACCAGTTCACCGGAGGTGACGTTCTGTCTTGCCAAGGGCGGACACAACGCCGGCATCATCAGCGAACCGGGCCACCCCAACCGGGATTACCTGATTCATACACGTCACAGTGGGGACCGCACCTACAGTCCGGAAGAGTGGAAAACCATTGCGGAACGGCACGAGGGGTCCTGGTGGCTGGCTTGGCAGGACTGGATTGCCCGCCACAGCGACAGCAAGAGGGTGGCACCTCCGCCCCTGGGCAACACGGAAGCCGGCTATCCGCCCATCTGTGATGCGCCGGGCACCTATGTGTATCAGCGCTGACCAGGGCTTGGCTTTTATAATTGCATCCCCATATAGGTATACATCTGAACCTGACGGGGATGCACACTCATGACTGACAACCTGATGATCATCTGTCCACACTGTGACGCCAGGAACCGGGTGCCTGCCAGCCGGCTCGGTGACGGCCCCAAGTGCGGACAATGCAAACAACCGCTCTTTGCCGGGCAGCCGGTCGAACTGACGGAAGCACGTTTCGACCGCTTCGTGCAGGAACAGGATCTGCCCGTTCTGGTGGATTTCTGGGCCTCATGGTGCGGGCCGTGCCGCATGTTTGCGCCGATATTCTCAGCGGCCGCGGGCAAGCTCGAACCAAGGGTACGGCTGGCGAAGGTCAACACCGAAACGGCCCAGGCCCTTTCAGCCCGGCTCGGCATTCGCAGCATTCCGACACTTGCCCTCTTCCACAAGGGACGTGAAGTGGCCCGGATTGCCGGTGCACTGCCTGAACCGCAGCTGATGCAATGGGTTCAGCAGCACCTTCCCACCAAAGTCTGATTTCGGAATCGGAACAAGGGGCGCATGCTGGCACAGGGAGGTGTCTCATGTGTCATATTTATTCATCCACACCCGAACGTCTTTACCGGCGGGAGCGTCGCTCCCTTCGCATCCACGGCCATGTCACCAGCATTGCGCTGGAAATGCTCTACTGGCAGATTCTCGACCGTATCGCCGAAGCTCAGGGGTACACCACACCCCGCTTCATCACCGAGCTTTACGACGAAATACTGGATGAAGGCCGGGAGCCGGACAACTTTGCCTCGCTGCTGCGGGTCATCTGCACCTGCTGGGCGGGTCGCCAGCCCCCGGACACGCTGCCCGTTACGCCCGCTGACGCAGCAGTGCCATGAACTGGGCGAGCCACGCGGGGTGTGCCGGCCAGGCGGGCGCAGTGACGAACTGACCATCGGTCACGGCTTCGTCGATCCCGATCTGTGCATACTCTGCACCGGCCTGCTGCACCTCCGGCGCACAGGCCGGATAGGCTGAAATGCGCCGGCCACGGATGACATCCGCCGCCGTCAGAATCTGGGCACCATGACAGATGGCTGCAATGGGTTTGCCGGCCCGGGCAAATGCCTGAACCCTGGACAACACGACGGGGTTCAGCCGCAGATACTCGGGAGCGCGTCCGCCCGGCAGCAGCAGTGCGTCAAATTCCGGTTCGTCTGCGCGGTCGAAGTCCCCATTGAGGGTAAAGCGGTGGCCGGGTTTTTCGGAATAGGTCTGGGCACCTTCAAAGTCATGGATAGCCGTCATGACGGTGTCACCGGACTTTTTGTCGGGGCACACGGCCGTCACCCGGTAGCCACAGGCCTGCAGCGCCTGAAAGGGCACCATCAGTTCATAATCTTCGGCGTAGTCACCGGTGAGAATCAGAATGTGCTGGCTCATGATCTTTCTCCTTGTTGTGTGAGCCAACACAGCCTACGCTCCGGAAACAGCAGGCGGGTAGTATTCCGGTACTACGGCGCCTGTTTCAGGATCTGGATCACCGCATTCCACCACTGCTCAAGCCGGATCACCACGTTGATATCCTCCTGCAGGAACCGGGGCCACTGGCCTTCCAGTTCTGCATGGAGCCGGATCAGCCGTTCCCGGATCACGGGCGAGCGCTGAGCCAGCCTGACCGCCTTGCGCCAGTTTTCCCAGAAGTGCATGTGGCGGCTGAACCAGGGTTCCGCATCCCAGCTGACAGGCTTGAACAACGAGATGCAGGGCCGGCTGGATCCGGTGAACCAGAGTTGAGGGCGTTCGCCGGGTGTGAGCAATGCGAGAAACGAGTTGGCCGTTTCCCGGTGCCACAGGCTGCCATGGCGACAGATGGCATCGTCCTGGTGCTGCCAGTGTTCGGAGATGTCTCCGCGCAGGATGTTGGCCAGAAGCGTGAAGTCACCCGTTTCATGGTGATTGATGACATGGGCCAGCCCCCTGGCCAGTGCGCGCTGACGACGCTCCATGGCTGCGGGCAGACACGCTGGCCGGGACGCCTCGTCGGCGTTGGCCGAGTGCAGCCTCGCGTCGCCTGACCAGGCCGGCGCACCGGTCAGTGCGGTAAAATGCCCCACGGACTGAGCCCACCAGGCCCGGCCCCGGGTCTCCATCACCCAGATGGCCTCCCCGTCCGCGAAGGTAAAGACGGCCGGCTCCATGCTCCGCCGGCCACTGCGGGCAAAGCGCTCCACATAGAGACTCACGAGTCCGACGGCAGCCTTGGCGGAAGTCGCCTGCATGAGGGCGAGCCGGAGCAGGTCTTCCTTGAGCAGCGACGAACGGAAATGCCAACGATTGTCCGCCCGGATGACGCTGCCCGCTACGCCGGCCTCATTGGCTCCCATACTTGCGCCCCAGCAGCGGGCGGGCCTGCCGATGATGATGTCCAGGCCATCGCGGGCAATGCGGGGCAGTGTTTCATGGGTGACGGGAATACCCGGCGGCAGGGTGAGCCCGGCATAGCGTTCCACCCGCTGGGGTTGCCCAACGGGTGCACTCTGATTCATCCCCAGCCAGATTCCGGCCGGACTACGCCATACAAACGCTTCGCCCATGTCCGCCTTGTTTTCCACTTCTGATGAAGATAGTAGTGGATTGGCGGACCGGGCGCGAGTTTTACCCGCTCATTGAACGATGACGCGAGCATTTATTGGCTGGACAGGACGGTTATTGGGGTGATGCATGATGTGAGCAAACTTTTCAATCTGATCGGCAGAAGCTTGTACAGTTTCCTTGAGAACCATCCATACCACACCCTCCGAACACGGTGGTGTCGTGAGCGAGCCATTGAAGCGATAGTACTCCAGCTCGTCATCATCATATGAAGGCAGCAATTCGCTTGCATTGAACGGCTTGCTCAATGCATGGTTTTCACCTGCTTTTTCCGGCATATGAGACCACGCATTTTTCAGCGCCTTGTTTTCATATCCTTCTTCGACCATGAGAGCCAATACCGCCAGATTGCCCGCCGCATCAGCATGAACGAAGTGTGCTTCCATGGGAAAAGATTTCCCGCCAATCTGATTCTCGCTCGGGGCATGGAAATGTAGCTGCTTGAGCTCATAGGCCTTGCCTGCTACCGATAACGTGCTTCCCGGAGCGTAGTTGATCTGTATGGTGTGCCCGTTGTTAACGATCTCACGCCCATCACGCTGGTATCTGAGCTCAAGAGGTGGCAAATCTCCCTCAATCATATCCGTCAGATTGACTGGTGACTGATTCCTTCCCTTCCCACACATCTCATATGCTGACGACAACTTATCCCAATTATCAGGCCCATTTCCACCCGTATAGCCCCACTCTGCTCCAGTTCCGGAAGCGATTGCTGAACCTGAAATCAACCCCGTCAGTACGAGTGGAATCATTGTTTTTTTCATACTAGCCAACTCCTGTTCCTTGCTACGAAATCATGGCCAGATATCATCTGCCACGGTCAAGCCGCCTTCAGTTCAGCGACTAACAAACTCCGTGTGCGATTTTAACGACGTGGATTGCTCCCTCAAATTGGTCATACAGACTAGCCGAGACAAGCAGCAGGACTAATCCATGCGCGGAGACACAAGGAATCTCAGGCTCTGGCGTTGCCTGCAGTTGAGTCAGGTGACCTATGCACGTCCTTGTGATTCGCCGTTTGCAAAAGAGTTGTTTCCAGGCCGCGCTCAGTCCGGACTTTCCCCGGGCCTGAGGTAACGGAGCAGGTCCTGTTCGTCGATGGGGCCGGTAACCTCTTCATCCGTGATTTCCCCCGGGCGCCAGTACTCGCCTACGGTGTAATAGATATTCTTGGCCATTTGGCGGGCCTGACTCTTTGGTATGCCAACTGTATAAGCCAGATCTTTCGGGATATAGTCAAACCACAGGTCACCCATGACATCCATATCCTTGGACAAGGCCATGATATTGTTGGCAATGGATCTGATATAGCCCGGGTCACCCTTCTGGTATTCTTCGATACCCTCCCGTATGCCCTCGGAGATCATCCGGAAATTTGGCAGCACCCGATCTTCCCAGGCCATGGGCGTATCCGCATATTGCCAACTACTCAGATCCAAATCCTTGTTGTGCGTATAAAACCAGTCAATGCACTTTTCCAGCGCGGCGACTGACTGGTTCCACAGGCGTTCCATCTCTTCCATGTATTCGATGCTCGAAAACTTCCGTTTGAGCAGGGTGGCTTTCATTTCCGGTGACATGCTCAGATCCTTCTGTTAAGTGGCAACATGAAAGCACGGGCTCCGGTTCACCACATGCTGTCCTCGATTTTCATGGGGACCGGCGGGCCGAATTCGCCCGACTCGTAGCGCTCGGCAATACGCTCCATAAAGCCGGCAAACTTGTCCGGGCTGATGACGGGCTTGCCATCGATACGGCCAAAGATTTCCGGGTCGCCGATTTCAAGAGATTGTTTTTTGGGAAGGCTTTTCTTATGACTACGCCGGCTTGCGTTGGCAAACGAATACCCGGGGATATTATGCCCGCCACTGTGAAAGCCGCGCGTCAGGTGCAACCACTCACCATTGACCTTCTCCAGAAAGGCCATCGCACCGGACTTCATGGCGCGCGGGTCATCCGGGGGCAGGAAACATCGTTGAATCGCGTCCACAAACCAGCGGGCGGCTTGGATGGGAAATTCGAGCTGACTGTGAATAACGGTCTTTCGGATAATACTCAAATCGTCGAAATCCGGTATTTCGGCAAGGTGTTTCTTTCCAATAACCAAGTGATGGTCATAATAGAAAAATTTAAAAGGAAAATTCCCTTGCCAATAGTTGGGCAAAGAATATTGCCCCAGATAGACATATTCTTCCGGCGGTGCATCGGGTTCTATCAACTGCCACTCGGACAATGTTTCGATCCTGCTCCAATCCATGTTTAATCCTTCAGCATGTATTTTTGCATGGAACCGGTTTGCCGGACTGTACGCCCCGATTCCGCTGCAGAGAAACCGTCCCTACCGATCCGGCTTGCCGTCAAACACGCTTCCCTGTGAACCGGAACGGAGCAGTCTGCCTCTATGTCCGGAGTCACGAGGTCACCCTCAACCTTGAGTACCCTATCCGTATCGTTTCACCGATTCGCAGGCTCTGGCGTCGCCTGCGACTGAGTATGCGTGTCATGTTCACGTCCTTGTGAGTGCGATGAAGCCATGTGCGTCACTTCCGGTTCAAGCATCCTGTGCTATAGCTCGCCTTTTTCGTATTTCTCACCCAGCGATTTCCAGAGTTCAAGCAGACCCATTTCGTACAGTTGCTCCCACGTCAGAGACACCCTTTCCGGGTCATAGTGTTCAGGACTGGAACTCCTGGAGAAGTTGGTGATGTCATATCCACTTGTGGTGCTTCCCACTGCAAGCATTTCACCGTCCACATCCTCTGCCGGTGCCATCATCGCTCCGGCATGCAGACCGCCTTCCGCAGGAGGCTTGCGAAACGCCTCCAGCGCTTTCGGAAACCAGGACAACACTCTGAGTGGGAATACTTTCTGATGAACAAGCAATCCCAGGGGCGTATTCTTGCGTACATCCAGGAAAAGCAGCTTGTCACCGCGCTGGACAAAGTAGTAATAGTATTTGTCAGGCTGTTCCTCAAAGATCGCAAGCAGCCTGGCCCCCTCCGGCAAATGATCTGGGTCTTCAATCTTGGGCAAAGGATCCTTCAGTGGATACTTGGGTTGCAAGAGGCTCATCAGGGCTCGATCTCCATGATTTCAGTGGCTCCCGCTTCGCGGAAGGTCCTGAGGTTGATTTCGCCGCGCTCGAAGTTCAGTGTTTCCACCACACCATATTGACTGTCCGACTCTGCAATCAGGTTCTTGGTCAACCCATTGCCGGTGTAATACTGGTTATTGCCGACCTTATCGTGCATCTGCATTCGACTGACAAGCAGATCAATTTCCCTTTGCGTCATTCCACGACTCTGAAAAAAATACCTCGAAGCTATAGCATCTATCTTTAGTTGGAGATAAAGGCTCATTCATATTCGAATGAGCGCATCCAGAACACATAGCATCCGGCCCGGCTGGTATTCACCAATTGAAAAAACGTACAGCTCTTTACTCTCATCATCAAGAAAGCAATACGGTTCTAAACCGGGCTTGCTTCCAGAATAAAGACTAAAACCTGCCAGCGTCTTTACTTCAAACCCTAACAAATCTGCCAGTTTGGCTATGTCAATTCCACTGGCAGCACTCAACCCTTCAAATGGCCTAAGAGCGTCATAATTGAATGACTTTCCTATAACACTCGAAGAAAGCACACCTCCAGGCTTGCATTCACTATAAGGAAACTTCTCATTTACTCTAACTATGTCCATCTAACCAACCCTGGTCCAACTTCCTGCAAACTCTCTATCTGGGATAGCCAGCTCCCATATACTTCCACACTTCCGACACTTGAAATACTCGCACATCACGCATTGTGGTACAGCACCGAAAATATAATGTGGCTTATCGATACTTACAAGAATTATGTCAGCCATGCTTTTTTCTAACATATCGTTACAAACATCAAAATCTCCTGCATTCGAGAAAACACCGGGACGATATATATGGGCACACTTCTCACATGGCTCTGTCAACTGTATTAAAACATCAACCAAGGCACTACCGTCTCCTCGCCTTAACTTCAGGTATTGCCATCTGGAGACAGACTTTTGAAGCTGTAATTTATTCTGCTCAAGCCACACCGAAAAATCATGTCGACTGATAATCGAATCTCTGACGTCTTTCAATTTATCAATTAAAATGCTAGTTTCAGACAACATCACCTAAGGAACCTCTGAAAAACTCCGCGAAGGTGGGCTGGTAATCCATCGGGTTCTCCTGGCCGTTTCGGTAACTGATGGCGTATTATCCCAGATTCGGGGAATTTTTCAGAGGTTCCTTATATTGAAAATTGTGCCCTCCGAATATCGCTCCATTTAAAAGTATTATTCTCATGGGCTTTTTCAGAAAACCCCAAAGGATCACCTTAAACTATTGATATCCACCCCATCAAAATTAGCACCAGAAAAATCATTATTATTCATTTCATTATCTACAAATACAGAATAAATTATATTCGCTTTTCTGAAGCTACAATTTTTAATCATACAGTCTATAAATTCAACCTGGTTCAAGTGCGCCACATCAAATGTACAGCCGAGGACTGCCGCCTCATAAAATTCAGCCTTCGCTATCAATGAATTCTGAAAATTGCAGTTTTTTATAACGGCATCATGAAAAACACAGTCTGACAAATTGACACCGCAAAAACTACTCTGTTCAATGCATGAGCCCACAAAGTGAACACCAGACAAATCCATGCCATCAAATATAATCCCTTTTAAAACCAGATCAGAAAAATCCAGTTGACTACCCTTCCGCCCCGCTAACTTTATATACATCTCATGATCCGCAACCAGCTCTTGCAGCCTTTGATTGCTTAGTATCTCTTTATCAGACATATAAAAGATTCCTAATCCAAGGTAATAACTTCAATTATTCTAGACAGTTCATCATCAGATAGATTATTTCTCAACCAATTTTTTAGAGATGAGTAGTCTGCTTCATTAAGATACGTTGCATTCAGAATTACTCTTATTTGAACTGATCAAGAAGCAAGTTGGGCAGGATATGTTCCTGATGGATTGCCTTTCCTCGTCAGCTCAGCTTTTATAGATTTGCCCACTTGGCTAATCTTGAATTTAAAATGAGGCCTATCAGGGATAGTAGTTTGAGGCATTTTCACATCCCACAGATTACCATTAGAATCAAAGAACTCGATATTTTTAGGCTCCCGTTTTATCGGCCCAACTAGTAAGCCTTGGAGCTCAGCCTCTAACCCCGATATGGCTCTATTCGTGTCTTAAAAAAAATACTTCCGTTATGATAAGGGTCTGAAGCCAGAGCCTTACATCCTGAATCATTTCGGTAAATTTCAGGAACGTCAAAATTGCTTTTTTGATCGGAGTTGTTTCCAGACCGTGCTCAGTCCGGACTTTCCCCGGGCCTGAGGTAACGGAGCAGGTCCTGTTCGTCGATGGGGCCGGTAACCTCTTCATCCGTGATTTCCCCCGGGCGCCAGTACTCGCCTACGGTGTAATAGATATTCTTGGCCATTTGGCGGGCCTGACTCTTTGGTATGCCAACTGTATAAGCCAGATCTTTCGGGATATAGTCAAACCACAGGTATTCCCCCCATTTTTAGAGGTGCGCAAAAGTGGAGTCAGGCTGCCTTATGCAGCTTGTATCGGGGCGGTACACCGCCAAGGGCCATATTCGGCCGCTCGTTATTGTACTTCCATAGCCACTTGGTCGCGAAGTCCTGTACCTCTTCGAGTGTTTCAAACAGATGCCGATTCAGCCAGTCATAGCGGACGGTGCGGTTGTAGCGCTCGACATATGCATTCTGCTGCGGATTCCCCGGCTGAGTATGCATCAGCTCTATTCCGCGTTTCTCTGCCCACTCCATGATTGTCTGGCTGATGTATTCCGGGCCATTGTCACACCGGATTTTCTCAGGCTTGCCCCGCCATTCGATGACCTGATCCAGAACTCGTGTCACACGCTCTGATGGCAGTGAGAAGTCCACTTCAATTGCCAGCCCTTCCCGGTTGTAGTCATCAATGACATTCAGGAGCCTGAATTTACGCCTGTTTTCAAGCTCATGGTGCATGAAGTCCATGGACCAGACCTGATTGACGCGTTCAGGCTCGGCCAGCGGTTCCGGCTTTTGCCTCACGATTCTCAGGCGCGGTCTGATGCGCATGTTCAGCTCCAGTTCCTTGTATATCCGGTAGACGCGCTTGTGGTTCCATCTGAACCCCTTGACATTGCGCAGGTAAAAGAAACACAGGCCAAATCCCCAGTTCTGCTCATCGGCAGTGAGCCTGAGCAACCAATGGGCGATCTCTGCGTTCTCTGAGCTCAGAACCGGTTTGTAGCGGTAGCATGTTTCGCTGATGCCGAAGACTTCGCAGGCCAGGCGGATACTGATGCCTCGCTCCCTGACGACGCGTCTGGCCATCTCCTTGCGGTGAGATGGCCTTACAACTTTCCCTCCAGGGCATCCTTGCGCAACTCGGCCTTGAGGCGCTCTTCGGCATACATCTTCTTGAGCCGGGCGTTTTCAGCCTCAAGCTCCTTCAGGCGCTTCATCATGGACGCGTCCATACCACCGTATTTTGAGCGCCACTTGTAGAACGTGGCGCTGCTCATCCCATGCTCTCTGCACAGCTCAGGAACCGATGTCCCGGCCTCTACCTGTTTCAGGATGCTGATGATCTGGCTGTCTGTGAATCGTGATTTACGCATGTGGAATCTCCTGTCTGTAAGTTACTGGAAAATTCCACTTATGAACACCGCTTTTTTTCGGGGGGAATACCCACAGGTCTCCCATGACATCCATATCCTTGGACAGCGACATCCTATTGTTTGATATATCGCAAATGTAATCGGAATCACCTTTTTTATGCATTTCGATACCCTCCCGTATGCCCTCGGAGATCATCCGGAAATTGGGCAGCACCCGATCTTCCCAGGCCATGGGCGTATCCGCATATTGCCAACTACACAGATCCAAATCCTTGTTGTGCTCATAAAACCAGTCAATGCACTTTTCCAGCGCGGCGACTGACTGGTTCCACAGGCGTTCCATCTCTTCCATATATTCGATGCTCGAAAACTTTCGTTTGAGCAGGGTGGCTTTCATTTCCGGTGACATGGTCAGATCCTTCTGTTAAGTGGCAACATCAAAGCACGGGCTTTGGTGCGGCCTGCGGCTGAGTATGAGTGTCGTGTTCACGTCCTTGTGAGTGCGATGAAGCCATGCTTCGTCCCTATCGGTGCAAACACCCTGTGCTATAGAGTTGTTTCCAGACCATGCTCAATCCGGACTTTCCCCGGGCCTGAGGTAACGGAGCAGGTCCTGTTCGTCGATGGGGCCGGTAACGGTTTCTTTCAGAATGGAGCCCGGGCGCCAGTACTCGCCTACGGTGTAATAGATATTCTTGGCCATTTGGCGGGCCTGACTCTTTGGTATGCCAACTGTATAAGCCAGATCTTTCGGGATATAGTCAAACCACAGGTCACCCATGACATCCATATCCTTGGACAGCGACATCATATTGTTTGATATATCGCAAATGTAATCGGAATCACCTTTTTTATGCATTTCGATACCCTCCCGTATGCCTTCGGAGATCATCCGGAAATTGGGTAGCACCCGATCTTCCCAGGCCATGGGCGTATCCGCATATTGCCAACGGCTCAGATCCAAATCCTTGTTGTGCTCATAAAACCAGTCAATGCACTTTTCCAGCGCAGCGACTGACTGGTTCCACAGGCGTTCCATCTCTTCCATGTATTCGATGCTCGAAAACTTCCGTTTGAGCAGGGTGGCTTTCATTTCCGGTGACATGCTCAGATCCTTCTGTTAAGTGGCAAAGTGAAAGCAAGGGCTTTGGTACCGCCTGCGGCTGAGTATGAGTGTCATGGTCATGTCCTTGTAAGCGCAATGAAACCATGCTTCATCCTTCCCGGTGCAGGTATCCTGTGCTACAGATCGCCCTTTTCGTATTTCTCACCCAGCGATTTCCAGAGTTCCAGCAAGCCCATCTCATAGAGTTGTTCCCAAGTTAATGCGATCGAAGCCGGATTATAGTAATGGGTGCTGGTACTTCTGGAGAAGTTAGTGATGTCATAGCCATCAATAGTACTACCCACTGCAAGCATCTCACCGTCCACATCTTCTGCCGGCGCCATCATCGCTCCGGCATGCAGACCGCCTTCCGCAGGAGGCTTGCCAAACGCCTCCAGCGCTTTCGGAAACCAGGACAACACTCTGAGTGGGAATACTTTCTGATGAACAAGCAATCCCAGGGGCGTATTCTTGCGTACATCCAGGAAAAGCAGCTTGTCACCGCGCTGGACAAAGTAGTAATAGTATTTGTCAGGCTGTTCCTCAAAGATCGCAAGCAGCCTGGCCCCCTCCGGCAAATGATCCGGGTCTTCAATCTTGGGCAAAGGATCCTTCAGTGGATACTTGGGTTGCAAGAGGCTCATCAGGGCTTGATCTCCATGATTTCAATGGCTCCCGCTTCGCGGAAGGTCCTGAGGTTCTGGCGTCTCCCCATTTTTTACCCCGGCCCCGTGGCGAGAGAACCATTTCGGGCAAACAAGTCATCAATCAGACTTCGTGGTTTTCGTTTGCGCCAAAGTGGCCAGAACAGCACCCGTGCACCTCTGAACAGGTTCTGCCATCCCTTGAGCAGGCTGTAGAACGGGAACTTAAGCGCCTTGTCTGGCTTTTGACGGCGTGAACTTCTGATCAGACAGCTATCCCGGTCCTGCCAGACGGCAAGCAGTCCCCAGGCCAGACTCGCCAGCGCAACCAGATTCTGAAGTGTGGTGAAGCGCCGTGCCGGCACAGACTCCAGCGCAAAGCCCTGCTTGGTAAAGCGGTAGCCTTCCTCGCAGGCCCAGCGGTCCATGTAGGCATGGATCATGCGTTCTCCCTGTCGCCTTCCGCGCACCGGACGCGTGGTAACCAGCACCAGAGGTTCCGGCCGGTCATGGCGGACGACAATCATCCACAAGGGGCTGTCCGGATGCTCTCGCAGCATCACCCGGGTGATACCGAACCTGACGCGGGGGCTCCCCGTCTGAGCTGCCCTTGGTGCTTCAGCGGCAGTTCACGGGCAATCTGCTGCGCTGTTTTATGACGGTCCCGCCAGCACCAGTAGCGCTGATTGGCCGCTCTGACCAGCACCTGTCGCTCACACCGGATCCAGGCATCCCACAGGATGCCCCGGTCGCCTCCCCGGTCTATCACCCAGAGCAGATCCTTCCGGATATGCCGGCTCACTTCATCCATCACCGAGAGAATGTCATGGTTCTCGCTTCTGAATGCCGTGCGCTGCGGGGTGTTCAGGCGGGTCAGCAACGGCAGCGTCTTCCCGCGCCGGACATCCCGTGCCACCACAGTCATCAGCGGATATCCGCCGACAATTTCTCCGGTATCGCCGTCCCTGACGCGGCCCCGCCATTCACTTTTCGGTGCGCCGTCACGGTTCAGATCGCCCGGATCAATGGCCAGGATCATGTCCTGCGTGACGTGCCGGCTGACGTGCGCAAGCTGCACCTGCTCTGCGGCCCAGGCCACTTCACTGTGTCCGGCCAGCATGCGGGAGATGCGCTTCTGGGTATGGTGCAGTCTGCATGGCTCATTGAGTGTGCGGGCAATCTCTGCCTGCGTGAGGGAACCGGAAGTGAGGATGCCGAAAGTGACCTCTGCCATGAGTTTTCTCACAGGCCGTGTGATCTGTTCAGGTGCCTGGTCAATCAGGCTGCAGAGGCGGGCTTTCCATTTTGTCCGATCTGTGGCATGGTAAGGCATCGGGGTTTTCCTTTGGGTTCAGTGACTTATAGGCAATCACATTGTACCTGGAGGGAAACCCCGATTCCGTTACCACATCACGTTTTTCCCTTTAAAGTCAAAAGGTTGAATGGCGCCTTCTGAAAAAATGGGGAGACGCCAGCCTGAGGTTGATTTCGTGGCGCTCGAAGTTCGGTGTTTTCACCGCACCGGATTGACTACCCGACTCCGCAATACGGTTGAGGGTCAGCCCGCTGCCGGTATGGTACTGGTTATTATCGCTCTGATCGTGAATCCCGGGATCAGACATGGCCAGGTCCTTCTGTTGAGCTGCAAGGTCAATGCATGGGCTCCGGTTCACCACATGCTGTCCTCTATTTTTACGGGAACCGGCGGGCCGAATTCGCCCGACTCGTAGCGCTCGGCAATACGCTCCATAAAGCCGGCGAACTTGTCCGGGCTGATGACGGGCTTGCCATCGATACGGTCAAAGATTTCCGGGTCACCGATTTCAAGAGATTGCTTCATCATGGGCTGCTCATCGTGTTCAAGCCTGCTGACATTTGAGAAGGAATAGCCGGGAATGTTGTGGCCGCCACTGTGAAAGCCGCGCGTCAGGTGCAACCACTCACCATTGACCTTCTCCAGGATGGCCATGGCACCGGGCTTCATGGCACGGGGATCGCCCGGCGGCAAAAAACAGCGGCGAATGGCTTCTACAAACCACCGGGCAGCCTGAATGGGGAATTCCACTTGAAAGTGATCAACGAAGTCACGTTCTAATTTTTCACCATGAGGAACAAGTGAAAATTCAAATAATGCCGCAATGACGAGCCAACGCTTGTAGATAATGAACTTTAATGGCTGACGGCCCTTGTTGTAATTAGGCAGAGAATATTCACCGATCATGTGGCTGTCATGTGGGAGAGCCTCAAGATCAAGCAAAGGGATGGGTGCTAAAGTCTCTATTGTTTCATTATTCATCCATATTACCCTTTAATACATATTTCTTAACCACACCCGTTTTCTCCATCTCGCCAATGGACTTAGGCTTGGCGTCATAAAGCAAGTATTCAATAACTCCGTACTTATTTCGTCCTGTTTGCCCGAGTTCGACATAAAAATTCGTAACCTGTTGTTTTATTGAGTGTTGAATTTCAAACGCCTCACTATATTGAGCGTTTTATGACCAGGTTCAGGCCGCAGGCTTCGGCACCTTGAGGCTCTTTAAGAATTCAAGTTGTGTTGCATCCAGCGTAGTCACGCCGGTCAGCAGCTTTCCATTCACCGTAATCCGGTGCTTCTGAATGCGGGTCAGCATGTCCAGGCAGCGTTCCGGAGAGGTGTCCGAGCCGGCCGCTCGCAGCCGCATCCGCTTTCCACTGCACCCTATTGACTACCCGACTCCGCAATACGGTTGAGGGTCAGCCCGTTGCCGGTATGGTACTGGTTATTACCGCTCCTATCGTGAGTCCCGGAATCAGGCAAGGTCAGATCCATAGAGTTGTTTCCAGGCCGCGCTCAATCCGGACTTTCCCCGGGCCTGAGGTAACGGAGCAGGTCCTGTTCGTCGATGGGGCCGGTAACGGTTTCTTTCAGAATGGAGCCCGGGCGCCAGTACTCGCCGACAGTGTAATAAATGTTCCTTGCCATTTGCTTTGCTTCGTACTCGGGCTTGCCACAACTGTAAGCCAGATCTTTCGGGATATAGTCAAACCACAGGTCACCCATGACATCCATATCCTTGGACAAGGCCATGATATTGTTGGCAATGGATCTGATATAGCCCGGGTCACCCTTCTGGTATTCTTCGATACCCTCCCGTATGCCCTCGGAGATCATTCGGAAATTGGGCAGCACCCGATCTTCCCAGGCCATGGGCGTATCCGCATATTGCCAACTACTCAGATCCATGTCCTTGTTGTGCTCATAAAACCAGTCAATGCACTTTTCCAGCGCAGCGACTGACTGGTTCCACAGGCGTTCCATCTCTTCCATGTATTCGATGCTCGAAAACTTCCGTTTGAGCAGGGTGGCTTTCATTTCCGGTGACATGCTCAGATCCTTCTGTTAAGTGGCAACATGAAAGCACGGGCTCCGGTTCACCACATGCTGTCCTCTATTTTCATGGGGACCGGCGGGCCGAATTCGCCCGACTCGTAGCGCTCGGCAATACGCTCCATAAAGCCGGCAAACTTGTCCGGGCTGATGACGGGCTTGCCATCGATACGATCAAAGATTTCCGGGTCGCCGATTTCAAGAGATTGCTTCATCATGGGCTGCTCATCGTGTTCAAGCCTGCTGACATTTGAGAAGGAATACCCGGGGATGTTATGCCCTCCGCAGTGAAAACCGCGAGTCAAGTGCAGCCATTCCCCATTGACCTTTTCCAGAAAGGCCATGGCGCCAGGCTTCATGGCACGGGGATCGTCCGGCGGCAGAAAGCAGCGTCGGATAGCCTCGACGAACCAACGAGTTGCCTGGATGGGGAACTCCAGCTGATTATGTACCACCTCCGTTCGTGGCGCCCCACCTTTAAAGGGGTCAATAATTTGCAGAGGATGTTTCTTGATCAAAACGAGATGATGATTATGATAGAAAAAACGAAATGGATAGCGTCCCTCCCCCAGTTAGGAAACAAATACTCTCCTAACAATGTATAGCCTGCGGGTGTGTTTTCAGGCTCTATCAGCGGCCACTCGGGTAGAATTTGAATCCTGCTCCAGTCCATGTCTTAGTCCTTCAGCATGTATTTTGCGTGGAACCGGTTTGCCGGACTGTACGCCCCGATTCAGTCGCCGAGAAGCCGTCCCTACCAATCCGGCTTGCCGTCAAACACTCTTCCCTGTGAACCGGGACGGGGCAGTCTGATCCTACCCACCAACAACGGACACTCAACTAAGCGACTTTAAGTGCCTCAAATTTTGCCGGGCTCAGATTGCCGTTGGCGCTGTGTCTGCGATCCCGATTGTAATCCACCTCAATGTATTCAAACACAGCCCTTCGCATCTGTTCTCGGGTTCTGAATTGCTCCCCGTGTATGGCTTCCACTTTCAGGGAATGGAAGAAGCTTTCGGCACAGGCGTTGTCGTAACAGTTGCCTTTCGCACTCATGCTGCACCTGAGATTGTGCACCCTGATCAGCTTCTGGTAATCACGGGAGCAATACTGGCTTCCCCGGTCGGAATGAACGATCATGCCTTCGGGCATGCCCCTGCGCCACAGCGCCATACCAAGCGCATTACAGACAAGGTCGGCTGTCATGCGCTCAGACATGCTCCAGCCCACAACCATCCGGCTGAACAGGTCAATCACAACTGCCAGATACAGCCATCCTTCGTCCGTCCACAGGTATGTGATGTCACCCACCCACTTTTGGTTGGGTGCCGTCGCCTCAAATTTCTGCTCCAGAAGATTCGGGGCAACCGGCAGATTGTGTTTCGACTGTGTGGTCGCTTTGAACTTCCTGGCAGCTCTGGCACGCAAGCCCTGTCGCTGCAGGCTCTTTGCGATGGTCTTGCGATTCAGGGCATGTCCGTTTTCGGCCATTTCTGCCACCAGCCGGGAACACCATAACGTCCCTTTTTCTGCCAGAAGGCCTCACTGACGGCCTGATCTGTTGCTTCACGGCGCTGCTGACGCGCAGAGCGTGCCACCTGCCTGCGGCGCCAGGCGTAATAGCCACTGCGTGAAACACACAGAACACGGCTCATCGTTTTCAGGCGGAACTCTCCTTCATGTGCCTGCATGAACACGTACTTCACTTCAGGCTCTTGGCGAAGTACGCCGCCGCCTTTTTTAAAATGGCCAGCTCCTCTGCCTGTTGTGCCAGTTGCCGCTTGAGGCGGGCGTTTTCCGCGGCGAGCTGCTGTTCGGCCTCGCTCTGGCCCTGGGCCTGCCTGGCCTTGCTGCGCCAGTTATACAGCTGTGATTCGTGCAATCCCAGGTCTTTGGCTGCCGCACTGATGCCAACGCTGTCAGCCAACGCCAGCGCCTCCTTCTTGAAGTCCTCGGAGTAGCGCTTGCGTGTTGATTTGCCTTGTGTGTTCTTTCTTGCCATGGTTCACCTCTGTAGCGTAGTGTACTCGCTTAATGAGGTGTCCACTATTGCTGGGTAAGATCAGTCTGCCTCTATGCCCGGAGTCACGAGGTCACCCTCAACCTTGAGTACCCTGATCTGTATCGTTTCACCGATTCGCAGGCTCTGGTGTTGCCTGCGGCTCCTGATTGATTTCCTGATTGTTTTCCACCCCCAGTTTCACCGATTCGCAGGCTCTGGTGTTGCCTGCGGCTGAGTCAAGTGACATATTCACGTCCTTGTGATTCGCCGTTTGCAAAAGAGTTGCTTCCAGGCCGCGCTCAATCCGGACTTTCCCCGGGCCTGAGGTAACGGAGCAGGTCCTGTTCGTCGATGGGGCCGGTAACCTCTTCATCCGTGATTTCCCCCGGGCGCCAATACTCGCCGACAGTGTAATAAATGTTCCTTGCCATCTGCTTTGCTTCGTACTCGGGCTTGCCACAACTGTAAGCCAGATCTTTCGGGATATAGTCAAACCACAGGTCTCCCATGACATCCATGTCTTTTGACAACCCCATCATGCTGCCTGTTACGCTCTGAATGGTATCGGTATTGCCCTTGCGGGCATTCTCTATTCCGCGGCGAATCGATTCTGAGAGACGATGAAAATTGGGCAGCACCCGATCTTCCCAGGCCATGGGCGTATCCGCATATTGCCAACGGCTCAGATCCAAATCCTTGTTGTGCTCATAAAACCAGTCAATGCACTTTTCCAGCGCGGCGACTGACTGGTTCCACAGGCGTTCCATCTCTTCCATGTATTCGATGCTCGAAAACTTCCGTTTGAGCAGGGTGGCTTTCATTTCCGGTGACATGCTCAGATCCTTCTGTTAAGTGGCAAAGTGAAAGCACGGGCTTTGGTGCGGCCTACGGCTGAGTATGAGTGTCATGGTTACGTCCTGGTGATTCGCCGTTTGCAAAAGAGTTGTTTCCAGGCCGCGCTCAGTCCGGACTTTCCCCGGGCCTGAGGTAACGGAGCAGGTCCTGTTCGTCGATGGGGCCGGTAACGGTTTCTTTCAGAATGGAGCCCGGGCGCCAGTACTCGCCGACAGTGTAATAAATGTTCCTTGCCATTTGCTTTGCTTCGTACTCGGGCTTGCCACAACTGTAAGCCAGATCTTTCGGGATATAGTCAAACCACAGGTCTCCCATGACATCCATGTCTTTTGACAACCCCATCATGCTGCCTGTTACGCTCTGAATGGTATCGGTATTGCCCTTGCGGGCATTCTCTATTCCGCGGCGAATCGATTCTGAGAGACGATGAAAATTGGGCAGCACCCGATCTTCCCAGGCCATGGGCGTATCCGCATATTGCCAACTACTCAGATCCGTGTCCCTGTTGTGCGTATAAAACCAGTCAATGCACTTTTCCAGCGCGGCGACCGACTGGTTCCACAGGCGTTCCATCTCTTCCATGTATTCGATGCTCGAAAACTTCCGTTTGAGCAGGGTGGCTTTCATTTCCGGTGACATGCTCAGATCCTTCTGTTAAGTGGCAAAGTGAAAGCACGGGCTTTGGTGCGGCCTGCGGCTGAGTATGAGTGTCGTGTTCACGTCCTTGTGAGTGCGATGAAGCCATGCTTCGTCCCTATCGGTGCAAACACCCTGTGCTATAGAGTTGTTTCCAGACCGTGCTCAGTCCGGACTTTCCCCGGGCCTGAGGTAACGGAGCAGGTCCTGTTCGTCGATGGGGCCGGTAACGGTTTCTTTCAGAATGGAGCCCGGGCGCCAGTACTCGCCGACAGTGTAATAAATGTTCCTTGCCATTTGCCTTGCTTCGTACTCGGGCTTGCCACAACTGTAAGCCAGATCTTTCGGGATATAGTCAAACCACAGATCACCCATGACATCCATATCCTTGGACAGCGACATCATATTGTTTGATATATCGCAAATGTAATCGGAATCACCTTTTTTATGCATTTCGATACCCTCCCGTATGCCCTCGGAGATCATCCGGAAATTGGGCAGCACCCGATCTTCCCAGGCCATGGGCGTATCCGCATATTGCCAACTACTCAGATCCAAATCCTTGTTGTGCTCATAAAACCAGTCAATGCACTTTTCCAGCGCGGCGACTGACTGGTTCCACAGGCGTTCCATCTCTTCCATGTATTCGATGCTCGAAAACTTCCGTTTGAGCAGGGTGGCTTTCATTTCCGGTGACATGCTCAGATCCTTCTGTTAAGTGGCAAAGTGAAAGCACGGGCTTTGGTGCGGCCTACGGCTGAGTATGAGTGTCATGGTCACGTCCTGGTGATTCGCCGTTTGCAAAAGAGTTGCTTCCAGGCCGCGCTCAATCCGGACTTTCCCCGGGCCTGAGGTAACGGAGCAGGTCCTGTTCGTCGATGGGGCCGGTAACCTCTTCATCCGTGATTTCCCCCGGGCGCCAGTACTCGCCTACGGTGTAATAGATATTCTTGGCCATTTGGCGGGCCTGACTCTTTGGTATGCCAACTGTATAAGCCAGATCTTTCGGGATATAGTCAAACCACAGGTCACCCATGACATCCATATCCTTGGACAGCGACATCATATTGTTTGATATATCGCAAATGTAATCGGAATCACCTTTTTTATGCATTTCGATACCCTCCCGTATGCCCTCGGAGATCATCCGGAAATTGGGCAGCACCCGATTTTCCCAGGCCATGGGCGTATCCGCATATTGCCAACTACTCAGATCCAAATCCTTGTTGTGCTCATAAAACCAGTCAATGCACTTTTCCAGCGCGGCGACTGACTGGTTCCACAGGCGTTCCATCTCTTCCATGTATTCGATGCTCGAAAACTTCCGTTTGAGCAGGGTGGCTTTCATTTCCGGTGACATGATCAATCATCGCTCCAATGGGTCAGTTTGGGGGGAGGCGTCTGAATTGTGCCTGGCTGAATATAAAGTTGAACACTACCGCCAGGTAAATAAAACCGTTTACCATTGTGTTTTTTGTACTGTTGTGCTGAAGCCTTTCCTTCCCATGCGTAGATTTCATCGGTTTCCTTGACAACATACTCCACATAGTAACCGTTGTCATTCCAGGAGTCCTTGACGGCAAAACCTTCACGCCACGCCCGTTTGTCGGGGGGTAATTCGTAGGCCCAGTAAGCACCATTGTCCGAAGCGAGCTCATCCACAATGCGGTAGATGCGTGTCCCGGGCTTGAGCTTGACAGGGCGGATATCCATGAAGTTTTCAAATTGTGGTTGAGGCTCACCATCCCGATTCAGAGGCACCAGGTCCGGATATCCTTCCTTGCGCAGTTGTTCGTAGTTCTCAGGCAGCCTTGAAAGTCCACGCAACTCGGGCGGTGCCTTCCCGATTCGTGCACCCAAGGGCTTACCGTCTTTTCTCAGTGTGTAGGGATCCCGGACATGTCCATCCTTGTGTTTGCGCTTGAATACCCGATCTCCGGTTTTGGGGCCCTTTTCAGCCGCTTGCGGGTGGGGCTCGTAGTCCAGCGCAGGTCCTTCCGGACTTGTGTCCTCCGGAAGGGGCTGAAGGGTGAGGGTCACCTCGGTTTCGTCGGCTTCGACCTTGCGAACCGGCTGGGCGTCCGCTTCGGTCAGGCGGGTGTCCGTGTCAGCCAGGCGCTTGAGGCGGGCGGGGTCGAATTCTCCGCTTTTGAGGGCCTGGATATCCCTGACGGTGCCCCGGAAGCTCAGGGCGGTGAGGGTACCGGCCATCACGGCGTTGCGAGCCAACTGCACCAGCTTGTCCAGCCGTTCGTCCGGGCTGAGGCCGGGGTCGGCATTGACGGCTTCCCACTCGTCAAGCAGGTCTTCGGCCATGATGACGCCCTGCCAGCCATCAGCGGTGAGCTGGCCGAACATGCCGGCATTGCGCAGACCGGTCCGGCCGGTGCTTAAGGCCATTTTGGCTCCCCGTGCCCAGACGCCGGATGCCCCGAGGCTGACGAGGCTGAGCACGTCCAGCCCGTTGCTGCGCCAGTCGCGGTAGCCTTCATCGTAGTTCTGTACGAGGTTGACGACGCTGGCGGTGGCGCCGGTGAAAACACTGCCCCAGACCGTGGCGGTGATGATCGGGCCGGCGACCGGGACGAGCGTGGACAGGCCCACCAGGGCCAAGCTGCCCACCGCCAGCCCCAGTGAGGTCCAGCCGCTGACGGATGAGAAGGTGTCGCCGAAGGTGGCGCCGTCCGTTTCGAATCGGCCCCGGGTGGTGGCTACAGGCGCGCCCACGGCTTTTTCATCGAATTCCCAGGCAATGTAGCCGTCATCATAGCGGGCGTTGTCTGCCCATTCGTTGAAGGCCTTGCCGATGGCTTCGTCCACATGTCTGCCGGTACCTTCGCTGACACTGCTGCGCAGGCGGTCGCCCGGGACGGTCCAGTCCACAAGCGTGGCCTGCCAGTGGGTGCCCTGTACCGACAGGAACAGGGTGACATTCAGCAGCTGGCTCTGACCGCTGGCTTTGGCATACCAGATGGCCTTGACGGGGATGGCGTCAGCCTCCTCCTGACCTTCGAGAGCAAATCTCAGGAATTCGAACTGGGCCTTCAGGGCATCCTTGCGGTCTTCGTAGGCGTTCTTTTTATCTTCAGGGGCCGGATGAGCCTTCTCCAGCTCTTCCAATATCCTGAGGCGGGCACCGAGTGCTTCGAGCACCTCCCGCGGGTCCTGTTCTTTGGCGGCGGCCTGGTCGCTGAGCGCATCACGTAGGCGTACCGTCCAGGGCTGCACGTCGAACTGCTCGTACAGGGTCAGCACGCGGCCATCGGGCAGGGTGATGTCACACTGCAGCCGCCAGCGACCATGTGTGGTGAAGTGTTTCCAGCCGCATGTGCGATCCCAGGCGCCCTCAGTGATCCGGATCGACCGGCCATCCGGCCGGGTGATATGCCAGGCGAACCGGTAACCCGCTGCTTCGGCGGCATGCAGGGTCAGCGTGCCATCAATGGGGATGACTTCGGCACGGAGCCCGGCACCCAGGGTGATCTGTGGCGGCAGGTTGACGCGCAGGGCAAATTTTTCCGGCAAGCCCTCCCGGGAGGCGGTTCCGGAAGCCCGGGGCAGGCGGTCACGCCTGTTGCGCCGGGATTGGATCCAGCCGCTGGGCAGCAGGCCCTGATTGCACAGTTCAAGACGCAGGGCGGGCCAGCCGGGCTGGTTGCCGAAGGTGTTGCGGAGCACCTCGGCCAGGTCCTTGCCGTCGCTGTACCAGGTCTGCCAGTGGCGGCGCACCGCTGCAGCCGGAAAACCATCCCGGGTTAGCAGCCGCATGAGGGCCTCCGGGTCAGCGGCCTTCAGTGCCCCGTCGAACTGTGTGCTGAGTACGGCAGCGCGGGCGGCGTCAGGGTCGGCAATACGCGCCTCGGCGGGCTGGCGGGGCGCGTCGGCTGCCTTGATGGTGCCGTCCGCTCCGGTGCGGGCCAGGTGCTGGCTGCCATCATCAAAGGTGAGTGTGAGGGACACGCCCGGTACGGGCCGTCCTTCCGGGCTTTGGGTGCGGATGTGCAGGGTACGCCCGGGTGCGGGGCCCTCAGCCCTGGGGGGAGGCTGCGGTCGGGCCAGATCCATTCGTGCAGGGGTGGCAGGGCGCTGAAGGTGAGCGCGGCCAGGTTCAGCGGGAGATTCCGGGGGACACGTCTGGGTGCCCGCGGGGCGCCGAGGGCGGTGATCTGTCTCAGGGTGGCGGAACCGGGTGAGCGGGATGGGGCACCCTGTCCGCTGATGGCCCCGGTGTTGATCCGGGCGGTGCCTGCGCCGAGGGAGATGCCGCTGCTGCTGACACTGAGTGCGCCGTTGATGCCGATGGTCCCGGCCTCGATGACGATCTGGCCGCTGGCACGCAAGGTGAGTGCCCCCGCTGCGTTGAGATGGGCGGTTTTCGCCTGGCCCTGCCAGTCACTGGTCTGGCTCGTTCGGTTGCCCTGGCTCTGTGCGATCCTTTCCTTGCCGCTGTGCAGGTGCAGATCGCCGTCCACCTGACGCATCAGGCTGCCGCCTGCATGCTGGAGACGGTCTCCTTCCACGGTCACCGTGCGGTGCGCGCTGACGTGCAGGCGCAGGTCGCCGGCACTGGCCAGCGACAGGCGGGTCTGGTCCTGGCGGTCATCCAGGGTCAGTTCATGGGCGTCCTGCGTGCCGACCACCGCCGTGCGCAGGCGGATGAGGTCGTGTTCCGCGGCGGCCACCGGCGGACGATGGCCACCATGCCAGAGGCTGCCCAGCACCACACCACCATCCGGGTGTCCGTCCTCGAAGTCCACCAGCACGTCCTGTCCGGCACGGGGCAGGACGCAACTGCCACGCCGGTCGCCGGCCCAGCCGTGATCGACGCGCAGGTGGGGACCGGGCCTGGCATCCGGGTCCCAGTGCCAGGCCACCTGTACCCTGCCCTGTGCATCCGTCTGAGCCCGACCGGTTTCCGTGCCCCAGACGATGCCGGTCATGGGGCCACCGGTACGGATGCGGTCCGCCACTGCGGGCGGATGCAGGCTGTCTTCCGGATGCAGGATCAGGCGATTGCGGTGCCGGTCTCCCTGAGTACCGGCAAGGGCGTCCGCAGCCCCTTCCACCTTGCCGTCGTACTCCAGGGCGGTGATGACCCAGGGCTCCTTGTGCCCCGGTGGCACCATGAGCAGCCCGACTTCCAGATCCGGACGGGGGCTCCAGAGCTCCAGTGACATCCCCCGATGGGTCCGCCGGTCCAGTTGCTGCCGGGCACGGGTTTCGGGATCCAGCCTGGCGGCGAGACTGTCGTAGAGCTGGTGCAGGGTCTGCGCCTGCTCGGCACCGGCCCGGGCACTGATCCAGGTTCCCGGGCGTTCGGGATCCCAGCCGTCCAGCCGCACGGCGTCGGCAACAACCCGGGCACGCTGGCGGCTGCGTGCGGCAACCTGCTTGTCCGGCCGGATGCGGTCTTCGGTTTCCAGCAGGCGATAACGGCCCGGTACCGTCCGGTAAAGGTTGCCGTGATCGGAGATCACCAGCCGGTGGCCCGATTCCGTGTGCTCGAAGGTGTAATGCCAGCCTTCCTCGGCCAGGAGGCGCTCGATGAACTGCCAGTCGGACTCGTCGAGGCGGGTGATGGCGGGCCGCTTCATGGGGGCGCGGTGCAGGCTGAAGACCAGATCGGCCGTTTCCGGGCCGGCTTCCCGGCAAAGGCGGGTAATGACTTCTGCCGGTGTGCAGTCCGGGTGCTGCGAGCGGCCGACTCGCCGTGTGAGCCACCAGTGCGCCGGTACGATGGTGAAGGCCAGGCCGGTGAAGCGTCCTTCCGGTGGCAGGCGGGTGATCTCTCTGACGTAACCGTGCAGCAGACGATCCCCGGCATCGGTCCGGCGCCGGATGAGTGCAGGTTTGCGCAGCCAGTCACGCGGATGGGGCGGCGGGGTGTCGGTGACGCAGTGCACCCGGGCTTCAAACAGGCGCGACAGTCCGGCCCGGATGGACACGCTGCGCAGGCGCAGGCCGTCCACGCCGGACAGGCGAAATGTCAAACAGGGTGAAGACCCCGCGGATCCTTGCGGAGCAGACATCACGACGTCCTTGTGATTGCTGGTTCAACGACCGGATTATAGGGAACCGCGGCGCTCCGGATCAAGCGCGGGTTTCAGCCGGACGCAGCGCGCCACGCCGCTCCGGCCCCTGAATACCGGCTCAGCGGCCCTGAAGCATGAAGGTTTCGTACTCCAGACGATCCATCTTCCAGGACAGCAGCCAGAGCCCGATGATGACCGTGAGGGCCACGCTGACGGCAAAGCCATAGCCAAAGAATGCGGCGCCGAGCTGAATGCTGAGCCAGGTGAGGAAAGCGTTGGCAACCAGAAAGAAAGCCGTGAGGCCCAGCGCCAGGCGCCGGTAATCGAGGTAGAACAGGACGTTGAGAATGGCCAGCAGCAGCACCTGGATGCTGACCCCGATCACATCCACGTAAAATAGCCTGAGATACAGGGGGGAAATGCCGATCAGGCGCAGGATATCCTCGCCCCAGAGGAGCAGGATCACCACCGTCATGCCCTGCACCTTGAAGATTTCATAGATGCCCTGCCGGGCCGTGTAGACCATCTGATCCTTGAAGTAGTAGATGTGTCCGAGCGTGTCACCCTCCCGGACCGCGTTGTAGAACTGGTCGTAGTGTTCGGCAAAGTCCGCCTCCATGCGCACCAGAAACACGGCCATGCCGGGAATGATGGACAGGTAGGCCAGAAAGATGGGCAGATCGTAGATCAGGGAGGCGCGCAGGGGGCCGATGACCGGCTGGGAGGTCTCGGGGGTGAACCAGAAGATAAACTTGTCCACCCAGACGGCGGCATTGAAGAACAACCCCGTGAAGATCAGCGAGATGAAAATCAGGCGCCGGCGCAGGAAACTGAACTCCACAAAGTGGGTGCCCGGGTACTCGCGGATGATGAGATACAGGAAGCTGAAGAACAGGAAGCTGTGCCCGAGCAACACGCCGCCCAGCAGCCCTGGCAGTCCGAAGGGCGTCATGGCCAGGGATCCCAGCACGGCAATGCTGTATCCCGCGAAAAACAGGACCACGATCTGCATGTACTGCTTCATGCTGGACAGGAAGATGACCGCGATCCAGAGTCCGCAGAGTACCACGAAGTTGGCCAGCATGAGCAGTTCGTACAGGATCGGTTCATCAAACCAGAGCCAGAGGATGCAGGCGCCGATGATGCCGGCAGCCAGCAGGGTCAGCCAGATGGCCCCCATCAGGTTGGCCAGGATGATGCCCCGCTTTTTCTCGAACAGGCGATCGGCCACGAAGCGGGTGAACATCAGTTGCAGGACACCGGTCAGGATGAGGCTGCTGGCCATGAGGTAGGTGACGGAGACCAGAAACTGGACGATCAGTGTCTGGGGCACCACCAGGCCAAAGCTCAGGATACCGATGAGCATGACGCCCAGCACCGACAGCACCCAGGGGCCGGATCCGATCAGCCCGGCAAAACCATAGGCTTCGAGGATGGACAGCAGGGTGTCCTTCTCCAGAATCTTGCGAATTTCGAAGCCTATGCCGGCCATGGGCTCTTCTCCATGGCCGCATCGTAGAGATCGTGGTAGTTCCTGAACATGAGTTCGAGCGTGTAGAAGCGCTTGACGCGCTCGAAGCCGGCGGCCTGGGCCGCATACCAGTGTTCCTCGTCCGTCAGCAGCCGGATGCACTCGCGGGCGGTGGCATCCGGATCGGCAATGGCCACCACGGCGCCACCGCTGCCCAGCGCCTTGTCTTCTTCCGTCGCACCTTCGATCAGTTCCCGGCAGGATCCCACGTCCGTGGCCACACAGGGCAGACCGGCCGCGTAGGCTTCCAGGATCACCAGCGGCTGTGCCTCACTGATGCTGGTCAGCACCATCAGCCCCAGTTTGGGCAGGATGTCGGCAATATTCTGGAAGCCGAGAAATTTCACCTGATCGCCCAGACCCAGCCCCTGTGCCAGATCCTTGCATTCGGCCACGTAGGCCGGATCTTCGTCTTCCGGGCCGACAATCCAGCCTTCCGCATCGGGAATCTCGTTGCAGACCACCCGGATGGCACGGATGAAGGTCTTGATGTCCTTGATGGGCACCACGCGCCCGATGAGGCCGAGCACCTTGGGTATGGCCTTGGGCCGGGCGGCCCGCACCGGGTCGAACCGTTCCGGGGAAATGCCGTTGGGAATGACGATGCACTTCTCCGGCGGGGCACCGTCCTGAATCTGGCGTTCCCGGTTGCCTCCGTAGAGGGAGACGATGGGGTCCGCCTGCTGGTAGGTCAGCCGCCCAAGCACCTCGAAGAAGCGGATCCAGAGGTTGCGGATGTAGCCCACCTCCTGCTGCAGCGTACCGCCGAGAGGCTCTTCCGGGTCATGGATCCAGCGCGCCTGGGCCAGGTCAATCTTGCGCTCCTTGGTGTAGATGCCATGTTCTGAGAGGATGAAGGGCAAGTCCCGCTGACGACTGACCATGGTCCCGAGCAGCCCTGCGTAGCCGGTGGAAATGGAGTGCAGGGCCCGTACCGGAGGCATGTTGCGGGCCACGTCGGCGAGCAGGAAGAGGGGCGCATGCATGATGCGCACGGACCAGAAGTAGTCGATGAAGGAAGGTTCCGTGCAGTAGCGCTCGTAGTCATGGGTGATGGTATGCCAGGCTTCTTCGCTGTACAGGAAGTCGTCCTTGCTGATCCCGCCGGGGCGACCCAGGTCCTCGAAAACCTTTTTCATGATGTCCGGATCCACCGGGGCCTTGCGCTTGAATTCTTCATGCAGGCGGCGCATGGCATCAAAGGCCACCGGATTGCCCTTGCGGGGCTTGGGGTGCCCCTGAACGGAGGTTTCCATCATGTAATGGACTTCCAGATGCTTCACGTTGGGCGGCAGTTCATATTGCATCTTGCCGTAGTGTTCCCGTGCGCCCCCCAGAAAGATCAGGGCAAAGGTGTAATCCGGCAGGCCGTTGATGATCTGGTGTACCCAGGAGGACACGCCGCCCCGGATATAGGGGTAGGTCCCTTCCAGCAGCAATGCGATGTCCGCGATGGGTCGTTCAGGCGTTTTTGCCATGCGCGGACTCCTTGCCGGTTTCCGGTCCCAGCCAGTAGTGAAGAATCGGACGGAATGACGGGTGCACGCGCCCGGTCACGCGGGCGGCCATCAGGTAACTGATCAGCTTCCCCCAGGCGCGCTGGTGGTAGGCCACTTCGGCCAGATAGGGCAGCAGCTGACCTGCGGGCATGCCATTGAGCATGGCTTCGTTGAACAGGTGCTCGGCCGCCTCGTAATCCCCCCGTTCCAGCTTGATCCGACCCAGCATGCGCAGGGCGGCGGGATGGCTCTCCCGCTTCAGAATGAGATTGATCTGCTTTTCCGCCTCGTTGAGAAAATGCACCTTGACGCCCCCCTGAGCGATGCCGAGGTAGGCCATTTCCCAATAGTCCTGGGCCAGCTGCAGGCGCAGGGGCAGGCAGGCCTCTTCATCCTCCGTTTCCTCGATGGCCTTTTGGCGCGCCATGATGCGCTCGCTGATCTCCTTTTCCTTCTCGTCCAGCATGGCATAGGCGAGCAGGCGAACATCATCCGCCGGATCCTTGAGGGCCTGACGCAGGATACGGATACGGTCGCGCTCGTGCATCTGCTTCGTGGCCATGACGGCGCCCACCCGCTTGTCCGCATCTGCCGCCTCGCGCAAGACCTGCTGCAGGCCGCCGTGACTGTAGAGTGGTTGGGCCGAGACGGGTACCGGCTTGAAGGGCAGGTCGGGAATGGGCACCTCATGCCAGGGGATGCGCCGCTCCTTGCGTGGCAGGTACAGGGCCAGCAGAATTCCGGCCACGGTGCCGGCGGAACCGATGATGGGGATGGCAAACTGCAGGGTGGTCAGCAGACCGATGACGCGCCACCGAGGCCGGCGGTAGCGCTCCGGCAACAGCCCCAGCATCAGCAGGGACAGCACCAGCGAGGCCAGCAGGTGGCAGACCACATACACGGCCAGGCGATCGGTCTCCGGCCCATCCGAGAACAGGGCCACCAGCCCGGTACTCTCGAGAATGACTGCCTGCAGTGCCAGCCACTTACTGACCATGGATGCCGTGCTCCTTCAGGAAGGCGGCAAGTGCCTGTTCCGTGGACAGGGTGTGGCGGTGGAGGCTGACCGGCAGATCGAGCACGGTCCGTCCCAGTACTTCCCTCACCCGGTCATCGAGGCGCTGACGATAACCGGCCAGGCCCAGCTCGTCGGTGAGGGGCAGCAACACCAGCACTTGAACCGGATCGCCCTGCCGGATCAGGATCAGATCCAGCCCACGGCGGATGCTCTCCACCAGCTCGATGAAACGTTCGCCCTCATCGGACGGGGTGACCCGCATGAGCATGAGGCTGCCGGGCACCTGATACAACACCCGGTCAATCAGCGCCCGTTTGAGGTTGGCCCAGAAGACAATGGCGTCTTCATCGTCTTCCCCGGGCACCATTTCGTGGAAGTGCATGAAGTCGGCAATGCGTCCGGCCAGCACCGCCAGCAGCCTCAGCGTCTTGTCCTCGAAGGCAAAGAAAGGCATCAGCTGCACCACCACCAGGCCTCGCAGGGTCTCTTCGCTGTCCAGCAGAGGAATCACGGCCAGATAGCGGGTATCAAAATCCAGTTTCTTGCCCTGCAGTTCGAGGCGGATGGAGACCAGTTGGCGGATCTCGAGACAGCGGTGAACGAGGTGATCATCCAGATCCACCTCGGTCATGCCTCCGATTTCCGCCACGGGCCCGGGCATGAGAATGCCCCCCTCCACGACCAGCAGTGCCGCCCGCTGCAGGCTGCCGTACTCCGCCAGAATATCCAGTGCGGATTTGGCCGCTTGGGGGGTGAAGGTGGCGGTATCCGCTTTCTGGAGCTGGCGCTGGAGATGCCGCAGGGCTTCCCGCAGACTCTGACCACTGCCGGCCAGCTGCATTTCCAGGCGATCATGAGAGACCTTGAGCAGATGGTAGTTGCGGGTGAATTCGTCCAGACGAATCTGTCGGTAGGCGTTGGACTGTTTCAGCACGTCAATCTGGCGCTGCCAGTAGTCGCGGAACTCACCCACCAGCATGGTGGTGGCGGCGAGGCCGACCAGATAACTGTAGGGCAAGGTGGCCAGATTGAGCTCAAGATGCTGCACCACACCCACCAGGATGAGTGCTTCCAGTGCCACGGCAATGAAGCCGGCGAAGAAGCCATACCGGAGCGCCACCAGCACCGGCGCCAGCAGTGGCCAGGGAAAGGGTCCCCGAGAAAGAAGGGGTCCTCGGGTCTGGCCAGCCAGGCCAGACCCAGTACGACTGCGCAGATGACCAGCAGCTCGATCCAGCGCACCCAGGCCGGGATGCGTGTCTGCCGTTCGATCAGGTTGCGGTAGCCGTCCTGCATGAAGTCAGTCTTGGCCTGCCGGAATGTCGTCGATCAGATCGTCGAGCACCTTCTGGGCGGTCATGGACACGGCCTCGCGTCCCCACCCGGCACGTGCCCCGGTGGCGGTCCAGACCACATTGCCGGTGTTCAGCTCCACCACACGAAGGGTGACGCCCACGGCCGGTTCGCCATCCAGCCCGGCCTTGTAGCGCCATTCATTGACGCTGCCGGTTACCCCGTAGGTGGCGTCCTGCTGTCGCGCCCAGGAGAGGGCCTTCTGGTAACGCGCCACATCGTTGGTGAGCAGCAGGGGGAGGTATCCGTGTCACGCGGGTAGTCCTGCACCCGGATACCCCGCGCACGCAGCAATGCGGCGGCAATGCGTTCGACCCGTTCCGCGGCCTGGGGTGCCTGGGCGAGATTTTCCATGGGCAACAGCACCCACGGCTGTGCCGTGCTCAGTTTCGGGGTATCGGAGGTGGTGCGCAGTGTCGTGCAACCTGCCAGTGCAATCACTGTTGCCAGTAGCCAGGGCCAGCGCATGAGAGACCTCCCATTCCTGTAAAGCCGCCATGTTAACAGATCCGCCATCATGTGTTTACCTGCCTGTATAACTGTTATATGAAAAGGTCAGCGTCAGACTCTGGCCGCTGCCGGTCGCCGTTTCGGAGCTCCAGTCCAGGCTCAGGGCCAGTTCATCATCCCCGGTGACACGCCAGCCGATGCCGGCCGTGAGGCCGTAGTCCAGCACATCCCGCGTCCACTGATAGCCGGCATTCACGCCGAAGTGCCAGCGCGGAGAGGGGACCTCATGGGCGATGCGGTGCACTTCACCGTGATACCAGCGGGTGGACACCCCCACCCGGCCAAACTCCCGCGGCAGAATGGTGTCCGCCGAGGGGGCCGCCACAAAATGGCTGTTCAGTCTCGCATCCGCCAGCGGGTCGCCACTGAAGCGATACCACTGGACATCGCCGCTGACCTGCCAGGCCGGGTCTTCCGCAAACAGGGTATGCGTGATACCGCCCTGCATGTGCGGCCCCTGCCCGAGACGGGGGCCATACACGCTGTCGATACGTCGCCAGCCTGCTTCTAGGGCCAGCGTCGTCCGGCTGTCGATGCCGTAATCCAGCCGGCCGCGCAGACCGGTTTCCTGTCCCCAGGCCCAAGTGGTACCCGAAATGTCGGGGCGCATGTCGAGATTCAGCGTCGCGCCGATACGCAGCCCTTCGTCCAGATCCTGCTCCCAGTTCAGCGATACCCCCGCCGTACTGCGGGTGTCACGCACCCTGTAGGCCGCCGTCGCGGTCAGGGTCCAGTCACGCCCCCAAGTCTGCCACTGCAGGCTGATGTCCTGCTGGTCACCCGTCGCGTTCAGAACGCTGGTATCCGGTGTCACCCCATGCTGGTCGAGATCCAGCTGCCAGCGCTGTTCATCCTGCAATTCCGCCCAGGTGAACCCCCAGCTGGCCAGCGTGAGCACGTCCCGCTTCTGTCGCCGGTGAAGGATCCGCACCCCGTCCTCCAGCCCCGTACGCAGGGTCGCCACCAGGGCACGCACCTGGGAGACGTTGGTTTCATCCAGCGTATCGGTCAGGGCCGTGAGCCCATAGGTGAGGGCCTGAGTTCGCCGCCCGAGCCGGAACCGGGCCAGGGTGGCATCCGAGAGCGGCAGATTATCAAAATCGGCCAGGGCCTTTTCCAGTGCACTGCCATCATTCCGCTGCAGTGCCATGGCGAGCTGCTGCCACCCGGGCAGGGTCAGGGCCCTGGCGGCCGCCTGCTCAGAGTACACATCCGCCAGAATCCGGTGCCCTTCGGCCAGGGCCCACTCAAGCAACAGCGTCAGGCGCTCATCGTCCGTCAGCGTAATCCCCGGCTGCGTCAAGGCCCGGTCGGCCACTTCTGGTCCGGCATATTCATGGGCCAGCCGCAGCGCCTGTCCGGATCGTTCGTTATCCAGTGTCAGCCCCGCCTGCAGACGCGGCGCCAGCGTCCGCCAGACATGACGCTTGAGTCGCTGGGCGTAATCTTCGTATCCGGCCAGATGAAAGGCCTCCGCCATGCCCATGAGCCAGTCCACGTCTCTCTGGTACGCCAGCAGCCCGAGGCGGAACCAGGCCAACGCCTGCGTGGTATCCCCCAGGGCCATGTAACCATAGGCCAGCAGGGGCCAGAGGCGGCTGTCATCGACGCCGGTACGCCGGTAATAATTGAGATAGGACGCCAGGGTATCCGCATGACCGCGGGCAGCGCCGATCAGTGCCCACATGAAGGCATCACGGTAGTTGGGGTCGTCGGGCGCATAGATGGTCGCCTGCTCCCAGTAGCCGATGGCCCGGTCCTGATGCCCCTGATGCGCCGCCAGGCGGGCCTTCAATCCCCACCAGAGCGCACGTTCCGCATCGGTTCCGGGAACCGGCATGGTTGCCAGCCACTCGCCGGCTTCTTGCCAGAGCCGGGCTTCCATGGCGAGCTGGACCGCACGCAGAAGGATATCGGTTCGCTGGTTTCGCTGACCGGCCGCCCACATGAGCCTGGCGGCCTCCCCATACCGTCCTGTCAGGGCCAGACCGCTGCCGACGCTGGCAAAGTCTTCCACACTGAGCGCTGCCATGCCATCCGGGAGTGCCATCAGATGTGTCAGTGAACTGGCAGCATCATCAAAGTCTTCCAGATATACCGCCAATTGCAGGCGAAAGTCCCAGTATGCCGCATTACGCTCATCCGGCGGAGCCCGATCCAGCACGGTCAGGGCCTGTTCCGGCCGGCGCAGCAGCCAGGTCAGATTCGCCAGTTCCAGCCGCTGCTCCGCCGTCAGCCTGCCCGCCTGTTCTTCCGCTTCCAGCAGCCGGACTGCTGCGGGCCAGTCACGCAGGTCAATGTAAAGGCTGTAGAGCTGTTGGGTCAGGCTGGCTTCATCCGGGTTGCGGGCACGCTCGCGTTCCAGCATGGCCCGGGCCGCCGCCGTATCGCCCACGTCAAGGTAAAGCCCGAACAGCTCTTCACGCTCGGCCCGGGTCAGCGGTCGCTGCGCCGCGATGGACTCCAGAATGCGACGGGCATCATTCAGCCGGTACAGCCCGATGGCCTGCTTCCAGAGAAATTCCCGGTCTGCTTCCCGCCGGGTCATGCTGGCGTAGCGCTCCCACCAGGCAAAGGCCGCATTCGGGTCTCCGCTCCACGTGAGTATCTGGGCAATGCGCCTGACCCGCTCCGGGGTGTGGGCCTGCTTCGAGGCGATGGGGACAAGCTCCCGGGCGGCCTCCAGATGCCCCTGTCCCAGTTCCGCCTCCATCAGTGCCCAGGCCAGAGCACTGTCTTCCGGCGTCAGGGCATAGCGCTGGCGTTGCCATTGCAGCGCCAGATCGGGTCGCCCGGCCTGCAGGGCAATCGAGCGGCCTTTTTCCAGCAGGCGGCGATCAAGCGGATGATGCTGAATCAATCCGGGCACCCGGATCAGCGCCCGGTAAGGATCACCACTGGCCAGCAGAATATCCAGCAGGCGGAGTGCCAGCGCCGGCTTGCGGCCATCCGGCGCCATCTCCCAGGCCAGATTCAGATGTGACTCCGCACTGTCGATATCGCCCTGCCCCGCATACAGGGTGGCCAGTTCCTGATGCAGCGCCAGGCGCTCCCCGGCATCCTGTGTCCTGGCCAGCAGCCACTCCAGCAGTTCAACCCTGGTGGAAGGCCGGACCCAGTTGCGGGTCAGTTCCAGCGTGGCCCGAATCCGGTCCTCCGGCCACGGCATGCGGGTCATGCGCCGCAGGGCAAGTTCCAGCCGACGTTGTGCCTGAACCTTCTCGTCGGGCCGGGTGCGGCTGAACATGTCCTGCGCCAGCAGGTTGATGTATTCGCTGAAGACTTCCGGCGATGTGCCCAGCACCGGGTCGTCCAGCAACGGTCCCATGAGTGCGAGCGCTTCCCGGTATTGGCCGGTCAGGCGCAGTTGGCGGATGAGATGCAGGCGTACCTCGCTGTTGTCCGGATCCGAACGCAGCAGGACACGCAGGTAGGCAATGGACAGGGCGTCCGGACGCGCCAGGGCATCGCTGGTGGTAAATACCGTGTCCCGCGGAAACATGACATACAGAATCAGCGTGATGGTCCCCGCCAGGACCAGCAGACCGACCGGGTGGATCAGGTGTTCCCGCTTGCGCGGTATTTCCCTCGGATCATCGACACTCAAGGCGGTAACCGACTCCCTGCTGCTGCCCAAGCGGTACCGTGACCATACCGGTCTTTGCACGGTAGGTTGCCGGCGCCCCTGAGCCTTTCAGGACACATTCCCGCGCAGCCCGCACCTGCAGCTCTCCCGGCTGGCCTGCATGGAAATCAAAATCCAGCTGCCAGCGGCCGTTGTCCCGGACGGATACCACCCGGTCCCAGATCACATTGGCGGATGCCAGCCAGGGGCCGGCCGGCTGCTGACGCTGTCGCGTCAGGGCGCCCGTCTCCGGTGCCAGGTGAACATAGCGCTCACCGTCCTTGTCCTGCCAGCCCAGGACACCCGGTCCGGTCAGCCAGCCCTCGCTGACAGGCATTCTCAGCGTCCGTACCGGCCAGGCACTGTGCAGCCTCAGTTGTCCGGGACCCTCTTCCGTCCAGCGGGCATCATAGAATCCGCGGGCACGGCGGGCATACTCACTGATATACATGGGGGTGACCGGGTGCTTCAGCGCCCAGGTATAGACTTCGATCAGGGCGTTCAGCGAGGCATACTTGGAGCCCGAGTAGAAATGGTAGTAGATATCCATGGGCTTCAGCCGGCGCGGTGCATTCAGCAATTCAAAAGTCTTGATCACATCCCGGTACCCGTAATAGGGCCCCTGCCAGAGATTGGTGTAAACATTCTCGTTCATGACCGGCGCATAGACCTGCAGGCCGGTGGGGCGTGGCCGTCCGATGGGCCACACATGAGTCAGACTGTTGGTTTCCGGCAGCACCTTGGTGTCGCCGCCGTTGGTGTTCTCCAGCCCCAGTGCCTCGGTCAGCGCCAGCGCCCGGTCTCCGGGAATGGCATCGCCGCTCCAGAGAAAGACCTTCACCCGCTTGTCAGGCGGTGCCAGCCGGGTGTTGATGTAGTCCACCGAGCCCGCAATTTCCCGCTCAACGGTTGGGGTGTAATTGGGTACCGGCATGTTCCAGCCGTAGACATCCTGCTTGAGGTCGGTTCGCCCTTCCAGATGCCGCCAGACAAAGGGATGACTGAATGCATGGCTGGCCAGTTCCACATAGGGCTCGCGGAAGATTTCCCGGGCGATGGCCTCGGCCTCCCGGCTCAGTTGCGGAAACAGGCCGTGAGGTGCAATT
The DNA here is from genome assembly GCF_041153465.1 of Thermohahella caldifontis. NCBI lineage: Bacteria > Pseudomonadati > Pseudomonadota > Gammaproteobacteria > Oceanospirillales > Hahellaceae > Thermohahella > Thermohahella caldifontis. Next base: position 2,679,401 of record NZ_CP154858.1, on the reverse strand, counting down.
TCCGCCTCGATGATGGACACCGTATGAGGAATCGGAAAACGCTTCAGGACTTCATCCAGGGTGGCCTTGGCAGCAAGCGGTGTCCCTCTGATTTCGGCCCGCGAGACAAAGCCATCCCCATCGATATGAGCCAACAAAACCCAGCGACCATTTTCCGTGGTGACATCCGGTGCCGGCAGCATCGGCAGTCTGAGGGCCTGGCGCAGAAAGGGGACCGGATCAAACAGCCAGTAACGGTTTTCGTCCGGGGTCTCTTCAAAGAGATAGGGACGCAGGGCAAAGCCCCCCGCAGCCGTGACGGCAACCTGGGGAAAGGATGTGCCCTGACTGTCCTGAACGTCCACCCAGATATCCCCCCGGCCGGATCCTGGAGCTGTACCGGGGTCATGCCCAGCTGACGGACACGTATCCGGCCCTCGAACTGCCCCGCACCGTGGCGTGTCGCGCCGAGACGCATGCGGCCAACCGGGGTACGGCTTGTGGTGACACCGGCTACTGCCTCACAGTCCGGATCTGCAGGGATACCCGCCATGAACACCACAGACAGCCCCTCTTCCCGGGCTCGCCGGAGGAAATGGCAGAGATTCTCCGTGGGCGCCTCACCTTCCAGCCAGACCACCACCCCGGCATAGCGGCCTGCCAGATCGTCGGTGGGCATGTCCCCGGTAACGGGCAGGTAATCATAATGGAACCCCAGATACTCCAGGGGCGTGGCGGTATAAAGATGCAGCCCCGACTTGTCGATATCACCGTGGGGGGATTCATAAATGCCCAGCACCTTGCGTGGCCGCGGCGTCACATGACTGTGCCCGACCCGGGTGAGGTGGGCATCGGTAATCCAGGGTTGTGCGCCGTCCGCTTCAATCTTTCGCGCCAGAGCCGGTGCTTCGGCGACACGGTCCGGCGGCAGATAATCGATGGCAACCACCGGAAGTCCCCGTTGGATGACCCTGCGGATCTGCTGACGCAGCCAGTCACGATCCGCCTCCGGAACAGGCAGGTAGGTCTCGCTGGTTGCATCGTAACCGCTGTACAGAGACTCGAAGGCGACGCCATTGACCAGCGGTGCCAGCGCATCCAGCATGTCAAAGCCCCGGTTGATCCACAGCGGCCCGTCTCCGATGGCCTCGCGAACCGAGCGGATCAGTGCCACCACGCCCTCGCGGAACGCCGGTTGCACCGCCCCCGGCAGAGCATGAAAGCTGTCCACCGTGTCCAGGAAGACCCCATCAAATCCGCGCTCCCGCGCCGCCTGAACCAATTCCCTGACGATGAAGTCACGCACTTCGGGCCGCCGCAGGTCAAGGCGCACGGAGTTCCAGGCCTCGTTATCGGTCAGCAGCGCTGACTTCGGCAGGCGGCCGAGGTAATCCGCATCACGCGCCACCTCACCGATACTGATATAGGCAAGCGGCCGGACACCCCGTTGGCGGAGGCCCTTCAGTGCGCGGTCATCCACCTGATCCGGCTGCAGCACCAGCATGTTCAGATGCTGCCACTCGGAAGGGTCCGGGCGGTGACCGTAATAGAACCCCAGCTCGCCGGCCCGGGCCAGTACGCCCCAGCAAAGCACCACTGCGGATAGCCAGATTCTGATTGGCACAGGATCCCCTGTCAGATGAATGATTCGTGAAAAAACGATACAAAAAGTGACATGTTGTTCTATTGATTTTGCCCGCTTCCTGCATTATATGGGCAGTGCGCCGCAACCTCCAGCCGCACTTTCCGAATCCCCCGGCTGCGTGGCGTCCGGGACCTCGCGTAGCAGTTGAGTTGTCCTGCCGGCTCACCTATAGTGACCGACCAAGACAACAACAAAATGATCTCCGATGCAGCGAAACGGATTTGCACTCAGCCTGCCCGCAGCCTTTGTTCTGATTGTGGGATTCAGCCTGTCGGCCATGGCCACCTGGCTGGTCTCCAACCGGCACTGGCAGCATGCCCGCGAGCATTTTGTGGAAGCAGCCACCTCACGGTACCTGGCGCTGCGCCATGACCTGGATAGCCTGATCGCGGCATGCAGCCTGCTGACCTCTCCCCCGTCCCGCCCGCTGAGCAACCGGCTGAAGACCCTGCAGGCCGCCTGGCCGGCTGTCAGCACTCTGGAGTGGATGGTACCTGACCCCCCTGCGGACAACCCGCCGGCGTTCCGCATCGCCGATGCCAGCCCGGCCAGCTATCGGGTGCGGCTCGAAACCGCCGACTTTTCACGCACGCCCGGTATCAGCGCCATGCTTGCGGAGGCCTGGACGGGCCGCATGCCCAGGGTGACTGCGGTGACACAGCTCAACAGCAGCGAGCCGGATTACCGGGGCGAGGTCCGTATCCTGGTGCCTGCCTTCCGGGTCACGGACTCCGCCGGTGAGTCCTCCTGGCCGGCCGGCCTGTATGCGGTCAGTCTGGATCTGCAGCGCTGGCTGACCAATCAGATGCACCGCTTTACACACGATCCCCTGCGTATCGAACTCTACGACCTGGCCTGGCATACCAGCGAGCCGGTGGTCGCAGCCGGCCAGGCCGATCTGTCCGGCACCGACGGGGAAGCTCAGCAGTGGCTGTACACCAATGTCCTCACGCTGCCCGGGCGGGAGTGGCTGATGCGCATCCGGCCCACGTCCGGATTTGTCGCCGAAAGCCAGTCCCGGCTGCCATTGATTCTTTTTCTGTCGGGCACACTGATCACGGTGCTCATCGCCTTGCTGATCAGCCCCGCATCCGCATACACGGAAACCGGTAACCATGCACTGCACTGAATCCGCAACCAACTTGCTGGCCGCCATGCAGGACGGCCGCGTGACCAGCGAGACACTGACCCGGCAACTGCTGGAGCGCATCGCCAGACTCAATCCGGGGCTCAATGCCGTCGTGAGCCAGCGTGCGGAAGCGGCCCTGGCCGAAGCCCGTGAGCGTGACCGGGAGCGGGCCGAAGGCCGTATCCGGGGCCCCCTGCATGGTCTGCCCATGACGGTGAAGGAAACCTGGGACGTGGAAGGTGAAGTCACCTGTGCCGGAGCCCCTTCCCTGACCGGCAACCGTGCCCGCCGTCATGCGGATACGGTGCAGGCGCTGGTGGATGCCGGAGCCGTCATTCTCGGCAAGACCAATGCGCCCTACATGGCTTCGGACTGGCAGTCGTTCAACCGGGTTTACGGGACCAGCCGCAACCCCTGGGATGGTGCCCGCACCCCCGGCGGCTCCTCCGGCGGTGCCGCAGCGGCCCTGGCCGCCGGGCTGACGCCCCTTGAGCTCGGCAGCGACATCGGCGGCTCCATCCGGATTCCGGCACACTTCTGCGGCGTGTTCGGCCACAAGCCGACGCGTGATCTGCTGTCCATGCGCGGCCATGTGCCGGGGCCGCCCGGCACGGTGTCTCAGCCGGACCTGGCGGAAGGCGGACCGCTGGCACGCTCGGCCGAGGATCTGGCACTGGCACTGCAGGTGCTGGCCCGTCCCCGGCCCATTGATTCCCCCCACTGGCAAATCCGGCTTCGGGACACGCTCCCCGACCGGCCACTGCGGCTGGGGTTCTGGGTGGCGGATCCTCATGCTCCCCTGGCCAGCGGTCTGGCCAGGCATTTCGAAGACGTTCGGAAAAGGCTGTCCGCACAGGGGATGGAGTGCGTGAATCTGGCCGATCATGCCCTGTTCCGTCTGGAAAACATCCTGCCCATCTATCTGGCCATGCTGGGCAGCATCATTGCCCTGTCCATGGACCGGGCGGACCGGCTGCGCCTGCGGCTGCTGGAATGGCTGATGCACATCCCGGCATTTGCCCGGACTCAGGCACCGTTCATGGAGGCCTTTGCGCGCGGCAGCCATCTCAGCCATGCCCAATGGGTGCATCTGCACGAGCGCCGCGAGCGCCTGCGCGAGAAGTTTCACGCCGCCCTGCAGGACTTCGATGCGGTCCTGATGCCGGTGGCGCCCACGGTGGCCTTTCCCCATGATCACCGGCCCTTCCACCGGCGCACCCTGGAGATTGACGGCAAACCAGCCCCTTACTTCTCCACCTGTCTGTGGATCACTCCGGCCACCCTGCTGGGCCTGCCGGCCACCACGGTTCCCACCGGTTTCGTGGACGGGTTGCCGGCCGGCATGCAGGTACTGGCCGGTGCCGGGCGGGATCTGAACACCATCCGGATCGCCGGACGAGTGCATGAAGCCCTGGGCTCGCCGTCCACCCTCGCCCCGGAAAAGGGACTGAACTGACCGCTCAGCGGCGGCGCAACCGCCGGCGCCGGGCATGCTGACGGAACTGGGCCGGAGTCTGGCCGGTCCAGCGCTTGAACGCCCGGCTGAAGGCGCTGAGCTCGGAAAATCCCAGAATGAAGGCGATCTCGGAGAGGCTGTACTTGTCGCGCTGCAGATAGGCTTTTGCCCGCTCCAGGCGCACTTCGTCCACCAGTTCCTGGAACACCACATTTTCTGCCTTCAGCTTCCGGTACAGGGTATGGCGGGACATGGCCAGCTCTGCGGCAATGAATTCCGCATCCACCCGCCCGCTCGGCAAATGCTTGCGGATGAGGCCTCTGACCTTGTCGGCCAGGGACCGGCGGAACGGCAACCGGGCAAGCAGGGATTCGAGCTGGCTGGTGAGCACCTTGTGCAGATAGGGATTGCGCTGGGGCAGCTCGTAGTCCAGGTAGCCCGCGTCGAACACGATGCTGCACACCGGTGCATCAAAGCTCACCGGGCACTGAAAGATCCGTTCGTACTCGGACACGTAGCCCGGCGCCGGATGGGCAAAGGTCACCTGCTCCATGATCAGGCGGGGACTGACAAACCGCCGCGCCCGGGTGATGGCCATGGACAGGACGCGGTCCATGTTCTGGCGACAGTACAGGTCCGGCTCCGCCACGCTGAAGCGGATGATGGCGCGGGCATTCTCCACGGCAAAGGAGGCCACCACCGCCTCGTTCATCAGTGCCGAAAGACGGGCATACTGGGTCAGTGCATCACGCAGGGTGCGGTTGTTGAAGATGATGTGCCCCATCACCCCCATGCGACGTTCGTCCACCCGTTCGCCCACGTGCAGACCAATGGCCGGATCGCCGGTCGCCGCCTCGGCCAGTTCCCAGAGCCGGACATACTGGCTGAACGGCACCCAGGCGTCCGTCTGACTGAGCAGTGTCTCCGCGTCCAGCCCCGCCTGACGGGCGAGTTCGGCGGCTTTCACGCCCTGCTCGCCGAGCCAGTCCAGCAGGGTCCGGACCGAGGAGACGGCTACCTGATATATGAAAGGTTCTTCGGCTGTCATGGTCTCAGCTTACAAAGCCCCCGGGGGTTTTGCCAGTCATCCGTATGGCTCAGTCAGCCCGGTCTGCAACGAAATGTCAAAAAGTTAAAACAGGCGGTCAAGACGCTGGCGCCCCGGATGCGTAGAGTAAACCCTGACATCACAGCACTGAAACACCGGGAGGATCACCATGGCTGATGACATCAAAATCTGTGTACCGACGACTGAAGAAGAACAGGCCAATCTTCAGGCTCTGGAAGAATATCTGAACAGCATCTACTACTGCTGATGCCTGCCGGGGCCGCCAGGCCCTTCATTTCATCTCTCTGCTTGAACGCTGACTGCCCGGCACCTGCCGGGATTTTTGTTTTATTGCATCCGGAACACTTGACAGGCCCCCGAAAGCGAACAAAATATCGCCACTTTTCCGCATGAGTGATGCTGAATGAAGCTGGTGAGTTTCGATCCGTATCGCACGCTGAACCTGCCGGGCGTCCGCCACGTCAAACCCGAACAGTATCTGTCTGCTCTGGAACTGATCCGGGAGGCGGACTGGGTCCTGTTTCCGGAATACTGGCAGCTCAACACCCTGATTTATGGCCTGCGCAAGCGTATCTTTCCGAGTCCCGCCAGCTATCACATAGGCATCGACAAGATTGCCCAGACCCGGGCATTCACGGCCGCCCTGCCGGCTCATGTGCCGGAAACCCTGATTCTCGGCAACACGCCGGAGAATCAGAAACTGGCCTGGGACTGCATGTGGCTGCCCTTCGTGGCCAAGCTGCCGCGCAGCAGTGAAGGTCAGGGCGTGTTTCTCATCGAGAGCGAGTTCGACTGGCAGCGCTACGTCAGAATGACCGACGTGCTCTATGTCCAGGAGTACCTGCCCATCGACCGGGATCTGCGGGTCGTGATCGTCGGTGATGAGGTCGTGACGGCCTATTGGCGCAAGGGACAGTCCGGCTTTCACAACAACGTCGCCCGCGGCGGCGAGATTATTCGTACCGACATCCCGGAAGCCGGGGTGGAGCTGGCCCGCACGCTGGCGCGCACCTTCGGAATCGATCACGCCGGCTTCGACATTGCCATGGTGGGCAATCACCCGTATGTAATCGAGATGAACCGGCTGTTCGGCAATACCGGCATCGAACAGGCCAGCCGTGTGCTGTCCGATGCCATGCTGCGCGCCCTCAGGGCGTCTGACAGCTGTAGCGGAACCGGTCATCCAGTTCCGTCGGAAGTACCAGCGTCAGCAGCCCCTGCTGTGCTGAACGGGCACACAGATCCGCCCGGGCTTCAGCATCCTCTGCCCACTGCTGTGCATACTCCGCGTTGAGGACGGGCTTGCCCGCCTCCAAGTAGGGTGCCCAGCTGTCGCAGGCGGACTGGGCAAAACAGGACTCGGAAACGGCCAGATCAAAGTCGCTCACCAGATCGGCAGCAAGGTCCCAGACATTCTTCTGGGCCACGATCAGGCCCCGGGCATGAGCCTCCCTGGCCAGAAACCGGGCATAGTCGAGGGCATCCCCGGCGGTCAGCGATAGCCCGTTGTCATTGTCGTAACCGTCCAGATTGTCCGGCTCGATGCCATGGCACCCCTTGCTGACTGCCAGATCCATGCGGGCCGTCATGACGTCCCGTACTTCACTACGGGTGGTATCCAGCCAGCGTTCGTCGGGCCAGTCCGGCAAGGTGTTCCCCTGAGCCTCTTCCGGAATCAGTACCGCATCCGAACGCCAGGCTTCCACGGTGCCGGCGGAGAAGTAGCAGAGTACGGTCACCCCCCGCTCACGCAGCGCCTGAATGTCGGCCTGGGGGGTATCGAACAGATCCACGTCGTAGAGATCGGCATCGTAGCTCAGGTTGAGCGTACCACTGAGCTGCCACTGCCAGTCATTGAGCGCAAGCTGGCGGGAGATGCTGCCCTGCGAGGCCGAACGGGCCGTGGTATCGCTCAGGCGCACCCAGTCGCTCAGGGTTTCACTGCACCCCGAGAGACTGAACACGAAACAGAGGGCCCACCCGATCGCTCTCAATACCTGCGCTCCGGAAACTGACGTTTCTCAAAGCATAGCAGGCAGGCTGCGAAATCACCTCAGCGATCCGGTGTCACTTCGTAACCAGATTGAGAAACTCGGCCCGGGTGGCCGGATTCTTGCGGAAATTGCCCAGCATGACGGAGGTGGTCATGGCGGAGTTCTGCTTTTCCACCCCGCGCATCATCATGCACATGTGACGGGCCTCGATGACGACGGCGACGCCCTTGGCATCCGTGACCGCCTGTACCGCTTCGGCAATCTGCTTGGTCAGATTTTCCTGAATCTGCAGGCGCCGGGCGAACATGTCCACGATGCGGGCAAATTTGGACAGTCCCAGCACCTTGCCATTGGGCATGTAGGCGATGTGGCAGTGCCCGATGAAGGGCAGCATGTGATGCTCACAGAGCGAATAGAGTTCGATGTTCTTCACCAGCACCATTTCGTCGTTATCGGACTCGAAAATGGCGTTGTTGACGATGTCTTCCAGCCGCTGCTCGTATCCGCGGCACAGAAACGCCATGGCCTTGGCTGCACGCATGGGCGTATCACGCAGTCCCTCGCGGGAAACATCCTCACCCAGCGCCTCGAGAATCCCGGTGTAGTGCCGGGCCATCGTTTCAATGTTTTTCACGTGGTTCCTGCCTGTTGCTCATTCTGGAATCCAGATCTGACTGCCGGTACTGGCTTCAGCATCTGCCTTGAGTGTCTCCACCAGCCAGTCCCAGCCGGAAGCGATGTCGTCTGCCAGCCGCCAGGGCGGATTGATCAGCACCATGCCGCTGCCCAGCATGCGCTGACGGCTGTCCGCCCCGGGGGTCCGGATCAGCTCGCTGCGCCAGACATGGCGGAGCCCCTGGGCCTTCAGGCCCATGAGCAGATCCCGGTGGTGCGGCACGGCCAGGATGGGATACCAGACCGCGATGACGGCACCCCGCCAACGCCGCAACACCCCCTTTGCCCAGCGGGGGATGCGGGTGTAGTCCGCCTTGTCTTCATAGCTGGGATCCACCAGTATCGCGCCCCGGCCCTGCGCCGGCGGCACCAGTGCGGCGATGCCCTCGAAGCCGTCCCGATGATGCAGGTGACAGGAGCGCACGCCGGCCAGCGCCTGTTTCAGGTGCGTCCATTCGCCCGGGTGCAGCTCACACAGGGTCAGTGCACGCCCCTCGTGCTCGCGTCTGGCCGCAAGCAGTGGCGAACCGGCATACCAGCGCAGCGTCTCGCCATCATTGACCGACCGCTGGACGGACAGATAGCTCCCGAACACTTCCGGTGCATCACCCGCGGCCAACAACCGGACAATACCTTCATCCGCCTCGCCCGTCTTGCGGGCCTGCTCGCTGTGCAGGTCATACAGTGCCCGGCCAGCGTGGGTTTCATACCACATCCAGGGCTTGGGCTTGGCACAGAGGGCATCCAGCACCCGGGCACAGATCCAGTGCTTGTGGACATCGGCAAAATTGCCGGCATGGAACCCGTGCTGATAGCTGAGCATGACATCCTCCCGGTGGCTGCGCCATTGTATCCGCAACCGGCCTGTTGTGCCATGAGAGGACGCACCACGGCCGGCCCGGCGTCACTACCGGCTGACACCATAAAGCCCGGACAGGGCCGGGCTTCAGGCACGGGATTCTCCGGACAACGGTCAGTTGCGGCTGGCGCCCATGGGTTTCGGATGAGCCTTGCCCGGCCCCCGGCACTGGCTGGCCTGGCCGGGAAGCTTCAGTTTGCTGAATACCGGATCCGTGCAGCCCCCTTCCACCACACGACGGACCTCGCCGGGTGCCTTCACCACCTGTGGTGTACTGCCGCCGGGGCCCGCCAAACCGCCGTGGTCTGCACACAGCGCCGGGCCGACTGTCGACAGGCCGTTACCGCTGCCGTTGTAGCTCCAGAGCGTGCCGTCCATGCACTCTATGGCCCAGTGGTTGTCCCGCAGCAGATAGGCAGCCCAGGCATGGGCCTGGCTGGGCACGCTCATGGACAGGGCGACAAGCGCCACGCTGCAGAAAGGTTTGGTGACTGAACGATACAGTTTGCCGATGTTCATGTTCTGATCTCCTCTCGGGTTGAATTACAGGCCCCTGTTTGTGTTGCCTGTTCATCCCCTGTGTCGTCTGCCCGATCAAATCGGTTCAAATTTTTTGAGAAATGTTTGAAAATGAGTCCGACACACTGTCCCCCGCACGCATCCGACGCCTGCAGGGCAGACAACAAGAACAAGACAGGACAACCCGAACCATGACCCGCTCCAGGTTAATGACCGGTCTTTGCGTCGGCCTTCTTTGCGGCGTGGCGCTGGCCGCTCCCCCGCCCGAACCCGAACTCACGGATCCGGACAGCAGCTATTTCTCACCCCGCACGGCCCTGGTGATCCGCCTGCCCGGAAACTTTTCCGGATCCATCGCCAGCTGGTATCTGGAGGTGGATCAGACCGATGTCAGCGCACTGACCCGGCAGACACCGGAGGCACTGACCTACACCCCGGCCATCCCGCTCGCGCCCGGCCAGCATGTGCTGCGGCTGGTGGTGGAAACGGAATCGGGCGAGCTGCGGGAGGCCGGCGTGTGGACATTCGATGTCCGCCAGTCCGCCTGGTTCGAAACGGCAACACTGGAAGGCAGCGCAGATCTGGCCGCCACCTGGCCGGCTGCTCACCACGACCCATCCATGCCCGAACCCGACCCGGAGCGGGAAGGCAGCCTGCAAGTCAGCGGCAGCCTGAACAGCGCCAGCGTCTCGCTGGAAGGCCACACCGGTCTGCTGCACCACAGTAATGCGGACATCATGCCGGAAGACCGGCGTCTCGAACTGGCCGACTCACAGCTCGTGCTGAGTCGGGGTGAACAGCGCCTCATTGCCGGAGATCAGGGTCTCAATGGTAACAGCCTGGCCTTGTCGGAGCTCTACCGCCGCGGGCTGGCCGGCCAGTTCAGCTTGCTCTCCGGCGCGCTGCGGATCGAACCCTTTGTGCTTTCGACCCCGCAATTGTCCGGCTTCGACGGTGGCCTGGGCATTACGCGCCCCGACCAGCGCACCCTGGGCACGCAGGTCATGCTGGCGTCGCAATCCCTGCCCGGATCCCCCTTGCTGACCCTGACCTGGCTGGCCGGCGAGGGCAATCCATCCGGCGATTTCACCTACACGCCCACCTTGGAAAGCCGGGTGCTGGCCTCGGATCTCGTTCTGTCGGTTCCCGGTACGGCGCTGGCCGTGCATGCCGGGCAAGCCATCAGCCGCACGGACTTCGATACCACGGACAGCACCCTGCCCCGCTTCACGGACGAAGCCTACCGCCTGGGCATCCGCTGGCAACCCTCGGCGCCAGAAGACGGTGGCTGGGAAAGCGCAGGGGTGGAGTGGATGCGGGTGCAACCGGATTTCTACAGCCCGGGCAACACCGGCCTGCCGGCCGACAAGACCGGCGTGCTGGGCCAGGCCCGCTGGCAGGGTCCCCGGCTCGGCGTTGAGATCGGTCTGAGCCGGGAGGAAGACAATGTCACGGGCGACAACTCGCGCCCGGTACTGCGCGAGGACCGGGTTTCCCTGCTCGCCTCCCGCAACCTGCCGGACGCGGCATCCGGCGGTGGCCTGTGGCAGAACGTCACCCTGGATACGGGGCTTGAAGCGTCACACCAGCAGCATGTGCACATTCCCTCTGCCTGGGGCGGCTACCCGGTCGACCAGACGCTCAGGGCCCTGACCCTGCAACTGAACGGCAACCCGGACTGGCTGCAGTGGCAGGCCGGCTACCGCTGGGAAAGGTTTGAGGATGACACGGCCGGCGCTGCGGACTATCGCCGCAATCAGCCGCAGCTGAGCCTGACCCTGCCCATACCGGAGGACTGGTCACTCAATGCACGACTGAGCTGGGATCGGACACACCAGTTCGGACCGGAGGCCGTCAGTCGTGCACTGACCACAGGATGGGGCATATCGGGCCGGCTTCCCGATCAGGGGCTCGATCTGGAACTCAGCCATGAATTGAACCGAACGCTGACCGGCGACGCCTCAATGGATGAGTACATCCACACGCTGTCACTTTCCGTCAACAGAACGTGGCAATCCGCACAGGCGAACCAGCCTGCCCTCACCCTCTTTGCGCGGGGCAGCTACCGGGATGACCGCAGTGCCGCTGCCAGCCAGGGTGACGGCTATCAGGTGCTGGTCGGCATCCGCCTGCAATCCACGTTCCGTTACGGTGAGGAGGGAACGCCATGAACACATTACTGCGACGGGTGGCGCTGGCCGCCGCTCTGCTTCTGGCCGGACCGGCCCTGGCCATCCTGGAGGACGCCACGGCCCTGCCGACTGCGCTCAACCTGACCACCAGCGGCCCGGCGCGCCTGCAGGTCATGTGGGTTCTGACCACCGCCGGCGGCGGGAGTGCGGATCAGATCCGGTCCGACAGCCTGGTGATCACGACACCGGGCGGTGCCCGGACCCTGCTGTCCATCCCCAAGAGCATCCGGGTGGACATGGATCCCGGCCAGACCCGCCGCCTGACCGAAGTCATTCAGCTGTCCCGGGGACAGGTCCGCCAGCTCACGCATAGCCGCGACAGCACCGGCCAGCCCTGGCCCTGGTTCGAACTGCGCCGCCAGTTCGCGGACAGCAGCGCCCGGGTGGGCCCGGAGGTCACTGTCAGACTGTATCCCGCCGGCGCGGGCACGGGTGAACTGACCGTATCCCGACTGGACATGCGCTTTGATGACGGCGCCACCGTCCGCCAGATCGCCCGGGGCGAGAGCCTCATGGCCACGGTGGAAATCACGGCCAGTGGCGGCGGCACCCTCGAAGGCGTCTGGGAAGTGGCGGACCCGTCGTCCACCTCTGGCCAGCCGGTGTACCGCATCCTGCGCCGTGACCGCCAGAGCTGGCTGGGACGGACAACGCGCCAGTTCACCAGCCCGGCACTGCCGACCCGGCAACCCGGCCTGCATATCCTGCAGTTTCGCATCCTGCAACCCGAGGCAGATCTTCCCCCTGTCCGGTTGATCTACTATGTGCAGGCCCAGGCACCGGCGGACACTGCTGAGCCCGGCCCCATCACCCTGCAGGAACCGCCTGCAGATGCCGAAATCAGCCGGGACACCCGCTTTGTCTGGCAACCGGTAGCCGGCGCCCAGACCTACCAGCTCGAATTCCTGCTCCCCGGCACGGCGGAAGGCGAACCGGACACTCCCCCCTGGCAGGTTTGCTGCTGCCCGCCACCCGAACTGAAACCACCTTGTCCCGCCCGGTCCTGGAGCGCCTCAATCCGGGCAGCCCCCTGCGCTGGCGCGTGCTCGCCTTTGACGAGGCCGGGCGGCTGATCGGCCGCAGCCCGGCCCGGAGTGCCCGGCGGGCGGCAAACGGATCCACACCATGACCGGGACGACGGACGACCAGGATCGCGCCCTGCTCAGGGCCATGGCCGCCGGAGACGAGAAGGCACTGAAAGCGTTCTACCGGCGGCACCAGCAACGCATTTACGCCTTCGCGCTGCAGCGTCTGGGCGAACCGGCGGATGCCGCCGACGTGCTCAATGACGTCATGCTCACTGTCTGGCACCAGGCGGACCGCTTCGAGGGCCGCTCCCGGGTCACGACCTGGCTGCTGGGCATCACCCACCACCGCATTCTGGACCGGATCCGCTCACGCAAGCGCCAGCGGTGGGAGGCTCTGGACGAGGAGCCGCCAGATGAACGGCCGGATCCCGCCTGGCAGCAGACCACGGACGACGAGTACCGGAAAGGGCTGGACACCTGCCTGAAGGCCCTGCCGGCGGCCCAGCGTGATGTGGTGTACCTGGCCTTCGTGGAAGAACATGGCTATCCGGATATCGCGCGCATCCTGACCGTACCGGAAGGCACCATCAAGACACGGATGTTCCACGCCCGCAAGGCCCTGAAAGCCTGTCTGAAGCGACTGGGGCTGATGCAATGAACCATTCCCGCCTGCACAGCGACTTACAGACAGAGCTGCCGGAAACACACCGCTTCCCGGCACGCATGACTCATTGAGAAGGAGCCCTGCCATGCACAGCGAAACCCGCGATCATCCCACCGATCTCCTGCCCTGGTGGGTCAATGGCACGCTCGCAGGAGAGCAATACCAGCAGGTCAGCGATCATCTGGCAGCCTGTGGTCACTGTCAGGAGGAAGTGGCCTTTCTGCAGACCGTCAGGGATCAGCTCAGGGCCAGGCCGCTTCCGGATGCCGGCGAACTGGGCCTGCAGCGCCTGTTGCGGGAAGTACGCAAGCCCGTCATCGCCCGGCGTAAACAGTATCGCCCCTGGGCCATTGCCGCCGCCCTGGTCATTGCCGTTCAGGCCGCATTGCTGACGCTGTACTGGCCCGGCGCCACCGACACGACCCTGCAACCCCTCTCTGCCGGTACACCGGCCCAGGCACAGGTTGTACTGCAGGTGGAGTTCCGCCCGGAGGCCACCCACCGGCAGATCAGCGCAACCCTCCGCGCCGTGCAGGGACGGATCATAGATGGCCCCGGGGCGCTCGGCATCTACCGCATTGCACTGCCGCCGGGTACCGACGTGGAACAGGCCATCCGGCAACTCCGGGCCGCTGAGGACGTGATCCGTCATGTGGCACGGGACTGAGGCCATCCGCCAGTGGCTGACGCTGCTGCTGATTGCGGTCAGTCCCCTGGTGTTCGCGGAACGGGGGAGCCGGCTCCGGGCAGCACGCCGCTGACAGCTGCCGGGACAGCCACGATACGGCCTCTGCCGGCAGGCCCGGCACTTCCGGACACGCACAGTCAGGCGACGCAACTCCCGGGACGTGCCCCGACAGGACAACCTGCTCCCATGTCCGGCACCCCCGGCGATACCGCTGTCCCCCGCCCCCCCGCCGGTGGCCGAGCCCATGGAACCCGCACCCCAGGCACCGGCCCCGCCACCGCCGGATCGTCCCCGGCCCGATACATCCGGATCCTTGTGGCCGGCAGGCATGCCACCTTTGACCCCGGCGCGCCCGGCAGCCACCCCGGCTCCGGCAGCCGACGTACCGGACCGTGAGCCGGGCATCTGGCTGGTCACGTCCGCCGATCTGCCTTCGGCGCGAACACTGGAAAGCCGGCTCCGCCAGCAGGGCTGGACCCTGCACCGCAGACAGGTTCTGCGCAACCTGGGCATGGTGGTCAGCACCTTCCGCCTGCCGGACGGCACAACGGATGAGGACGCCCGGGCCCTCGTTGCCACCATTCGGCCGGAAGCGGTCCAGGCCCCCAATCACCGCTATCTGCCGCTGGGCCGTGCCGGAGAAGGCCGCATCTATGCCGCGGAACTCATGGGCTGGCCCGCAGACCGCACAGGATGCGGAGACAGCGCACGCATCGGCGTTCTGGATGGCGCCCTGCCCCAGTCTCATCCGCTACTGGCCCGTACAGCCCTGCACCCCGTGCTGCCCGCCGGCATGCCCGGGGGCGGGGAAGATCATGCCCTGGCCGTGGCCAGCATTTTCAGCGCCCCGGAGACCGGGCTGGTGCCCGCTGCCCGTCTGTTCTGGGTGCCGGTGCTGAGGCGGCAGAACGACGCCGCCGACACCCTGGCTCACTGGGTCCTGGACGGTCTGGACTGGCTGGCGGGGCAACAGGTTCAGGTCATCAACCTCAGCCTCGGCGGACCGCCCAATGCACTGCTGGAGGTGGCCGTAAAGCAACTGATCGCCCGGGACATCGTCATTGTTGCCGCGGTGGGCAATCAGGGGCCGGACCATCCCCCGCTCTATCCCGCCCGCTTCCCGGCGGTGACCGGCGTCACCGCGGTGGACGCCGCACTGCAGGTGTTTCGTGACGCCAATCAGGGTGATGGCGTGGACTTCGCAGCCCCGGGCGTGGACCTCTGGCTGCCGCGGACAGATGGCCACGCCTATCAGTCCGGCACCTCCTGGGCCGCCCCTCACGTCGCCGCACTGATTGCCTGGTACCGGGCCGCAACCCACGCCACAGCGTCCGCCACGCATCAATGGCTGATCAACCACGTGCAGGATCTGGGCAGGCCGGGCCCCGACCCGGTCTACGGTCACGGCCTGCCCCGCTTCAGCGGCACCTGCAGCCGGCCCGGCCATTGAAAAGAATTGCCCGGCAGGCATTGAACTTCCGCGCCGTGCCCCCACGTTTAAGGTCAGAATTGACATTGAAAAGAGGTACTGCATGGAATTCAAGGACTACTACAAGATTCTGGGAGTGTCCGAACAGGCCAGTGCCGACGAGATCAAGAAAGCCTATCGCAAGCTTGCACGCAAGTATCACCCTGATGTGAGCAAGGAAGACAATGCCGAGGAACGCTTCAAGGAAGTGAACGAGGCGTATGAAGTTCTGAAGGATCCGGAAAAGCGGGCGGAGTATGACCAGCTGCGCAAGCTGGGGGCCTTTGATGCCAATGGCCAGTTCCGGCCGCCGCCCAACTGGGAGTCCCACGCCGGATTCCGCGAGGGAGGCTTCACCGGTGCAGGCGCTCAGGGCGGATTCTCGGATTTCTTCGAGGAGATCTTCGGCGGCGGTTTCGGCGGCTTCAGTGGCGGCGCCCGGAGTGGCGGACGCCGGCAGCGCACCGTACGCATGCGCGGCGAGGATATCCATCACCGCATACCGCTGTTTCTGGAAGAGGCCTATCATGGCGGCGAACGCCAGATCGAGTTCGTGGTGCCCGAGTTCACCGCGGACGGTTATGTGGTGCACAAGCCCAGGCGCCTCAAGGTGAAGATACCGGCCGGCGTGCATGACGGCCAGCGCATCCGCCTCAAGGGTCAGGGGGCACCGGGCATTGGCGGCGGCGAGCCCGGCGACCTGTTCCTGGAAGTGGAACTGGCGCCCCATCCGCTTTACCGGGTGGAAGGCAAGGACATCCATCTGGATCTGCCTGTCGCCCCCTGGGAGGCGGCGCTGGGTGCCAGCGTCGAAGTGCCGACGCTGTCCGGCAAGGTCCGCGTCAGGATTCCGGAAGGGGCCACGGCCGGCCAGAAACTCCGGCTGCGCGGCAAGGGGCTGCCGGGCAAACCTGCGGGCGATCAGTTCTGTCACCTGAAGATCGTGGTGCCCAAGTCCCACTCCGAGGAAGCCAAGGCCCTGTATCGCAAGCTGGCCGAGGCAGAACGACATTTCGACCCGCGTGCGGAACTGGGGGTGTAAGATGGCAACACATATCGTAATCCGGACAACGCAAGGCGACGAGGACACCTTTACCCTGCGCGAGGTCTGTGAACGCAACCACGTGCACGCGGAACTGGTGATGAAACTGGTGTCCTACGGCATCGCGGAGCCGCGGCCCGGAGACCGGCCCGGACAATGGCTGTTCAGCACGCGGGATCTGGCCCGAATCCGCCGGGCGCTGAACCTGATGCACGATCTTCAGGTCAATGTGCCCGGTGCGGCCCTGACGCTGGATCTGCTTGACGAACTGGACAGCCTGCGACGTGAAGTGGCACGGCTGAGGCGGTTGCTCTGACCGCCTCCGGCCGCCTCGGTATTCCCTTACCCGACACCGTGGAAATCCCCTACTGCATTGCCGGGTTTTCTGATCAACAATGAACAGGTGTCAAGTCATGGGTTCATTGGCACGATGGGTGGTCAGACGGGCAACCGTCGGCACTCCATACCCTCTTGCAAGTCCTTGAAGCAAGCACATAGGTGCTCTCCTGATGCGGGAACCGGAAGGCGCAATCCGATCCCGCTTTTTTTGTGTCCCCACTCAGGCCGCCACACGCCGCCGCCAGAACATCAGCCTTTCCGGACGCGCCATCATGACCACATTGCCCAGCACCACCAGCACCATGCCGGCCAGACTTTCCGGCGTCCACTGATAGCCCTCGAACAGGGTGGACAGCCCCAGCGCCACCAGCGGAAACAGCACCATGGCATAGGCGGCCTTGTCCGCACCGATGCGGCCGAGCAGGGTGAGGTAGGCCCCGAAGGCCAGTACGGAACCGAAGAGCGCCAGGTACACCAGTGAACTGACATAGGGCAGCGTCCATTCAAAGCGCAAGGGCTGGCCACTGAGCAGCGCCCAGCCCAGGGTGAGCAGCGCACCGTAGGCCATGCCCCAGGCATTGGTCTGCACCACGGGCAGACCTGCCGCCTGATTGCGGGCCGAGATCACATTGCCCAGCGACGCAATGTAGGTGCCACCGAGCCCGAGCAACATGCCCGTGAGCGCTTCCGAGCGCCCCTCCAGATGCATCAGTTCCGGCCAGAAAACCAGTGCAATTCCCAGCAGCCCCATGGAGGCCCCGCCCAGCACGGCCACCGTTGTCCGGCGACGCAGGAACAGGGCACCATTCAGGATATTCATGAAAACGATGGTGGAGAACAGCACGGCAATCAGGCCGCTGGTGAGTCTTTCCGTGGCGAAATACACCAGCACATAGTTGAGTCCGAACAGGAACACACCCTGAAGAAATATCCAGCCATGCGCGCGCCGGTCAAAGCGCAGGGGCACCCCCTTCCACAGACACCAGCCCATGAGCATCAGGGTCGCCAGCGCAAACCGCCAGCCGATGGACACCGTCTCCGGCACCGAACCCAGCTGAAAACGGATGGCAAAGAACGTGGATCCCCAGATCAGGACCGTGGCGAGATAAAGTACCGCCGAATGGCTGAGCATGCCTGTCTCCCATACCCGAAAACCGCCCGGTGTCCGGGCACCTCCGGCGCGGTCTGTCGCGCCGCCTGTCTCATTTATACGCCGCTGTTGTCCATTAGTGAAACGAATTATACTTATGAAAATCATCACGGAATCTAATGCCATGAGAGACATCGACATCGGTCTGCTGCGCACCTTCCTGACGGTGGTGGAAACCGGCGGCATGACACCGGCAGCCCGGGTTCTGAACATGACCCAGGGTGCCGTGAGCCAGCAGATCCGGCGCCTGGAGGACCTGTTCGGCATGGCCCTGTTCGAGCGGCGCCACAAGCATCTGGTGCTGACACCTCAGGGAGAGCGCCTGCATGCCCGCGCCGCCAAGCTGGTCAGCCTCAACGATGAAACCTGGCTTCAGATGACCCAGCCGGGATTCACCGGCGAAGTCCGTCTGGGTGTGCCGCCGGATATCATCCGCCCGCTCATGCCGGCCATCCTCAGGCGCTTCAGCCGCGAATGCCCGCAAGTGCAGATCACCCTGGTGAGCGAGGGCACCCCCTGCCTGCTCAAGGCCCTGCACAAGCGGGAACTGGATGTGATCCTCACCACGGAGTTTGAAGCCGCCGCCCCCGGAGACACGCTTCTGACCGACCCGCTGGTGTGGATCGGTGCGCCGCGCGGCGAAGCCGCCTTTCAGCGACCGCTACCGGTTTCGCTCGGTTCCGGTGCCTGCGCCTTCCGCGGACAGGCCGTCGCCGCCCTCAACCGTGCCCGGCTTGACTGGCTGGCCGTGTGTGACGTGGGAAATCTGGAATCCATCCTCGCCACCGTGGAAGCGGACATGGCCGTGGCCACCTACATGAACGCCTTCATTCCCCAGGGCTTGGAACGCGTGCCCGACGAGGCCGGACTGCCGCCCCTGCCCCTGTGCCACGTGAACCTGAGGCTGCCGGAGTCGGGTGCTTCGCCCCTGGCCGAAGCCCTGGCGCGCACCATCCGGCAAGGCTTTGCAGCCAACCAGTTCCGGGCTGCCAGCGGGCAGAACTGAAGAAAAACCCTTCTCACCCCGGTGGACGGCATGGACGTCGCAGACAGGGGCTGATAAAGTAACCAATCAAGCGCTTGGTTGAGCACATTGCACACCACAACAAGAACAACAGGGGAAAACACCATGCAGCTGGCCGACTTTTTCGAATTTCACATGCCCACCCGTGTCCTGTACGGCCCGGATCTCATTGACCACCTCCGCGATGCGGTCAGCGAGTGGCAGGGGCGCCGGGTCATGCTCATCACCGACCGGGTACTGGAGGAACTGGGCCTGGCGGAGCGTGTGCGACAGGGTCTGACGGCCGCCGGCATGGTGGTGCTGGACACCTTTTCGGAAGTCCCGCCCGACTCCACCATCGACACGGTGGAAGCCTGTGCCCGGGCCGGACGGGCATGCAAGGCGGACGCCCTGGTGGCCCTCGGGGGCGGCAGTGTGCTGGATACGGCCAAGGTGGCCAACCTGCTCATGGTGCGCGGCGGTCAGGCCACGGATCACATGGGCGCCTACATGCTCGGCCAGACTGCCCTGCTGCCGCTCATGGCCATCCCCACCACCGCCGGCACCGGCTCGGAGGTGACCAAGGTGGCCATCATCGCAGACCCGGAACAGGGCATGAAGCTGCCTTTTGCCGAAACCCAGTTTTTCCCCGATGTGGCCATTCTGGATCCGACCCTGACCCGCACGCTGCCACCGCTGCATACCGCCATCACCGGCATGGACGCCCTGACACACGCCATCGAAGCCTACGTGTCCCGCGAATCACAACCCGCATCGGACGCCCTGGCCCTGTACGTAATCGAACAGATCAACCAATGGCTGGTTCCGGCCTGCCAGAACCCGGACGATCTGCAGGCCCGGGGGGCCATGCTGGTGTGCAGCTGCCTGGCGGGCATGGCATTTACCCAGAGCATGGTCGGCATTGTCCACGGCATTGCCCACGCCCTCGGCGGTCACAGCCACATTCCCCACGGGCTGGCCAATGCGCTGGTACTGCCGGAGGGCATGGCCTGGAACCTGCCGGCCGCCCCGGAACGCTGTGCACGCATCGCCGAGGCCCTGGGGCTCGGCCTGCCCCATCCCACGGAGGTGGCGGCACGCTGGCTGCGCCTGACCCCGCTGCGCGCCCTGGCGGAACCCCTGCAACGTTTCCGGCCGGCCGAACGCTGGCTGCAGATGCGGCTGGGCGAGGCGGCCATTGAACGCATCCGCCAGCTCAACCGTGAACTGGCCGCGGTGACGGGCATGCCGCTGAACCTGAAGGACGCCGGACTGGCCGCACTGGATGACGCGGTCCTCGAGACCCTGACCGGGAGTGCCCTGGCGGACGGCTCCATGCTCTACAACCCGCGCGAGGTGGATGCGGAGGCTGTCCGGCGCATACTCAGGCGCCTCCACCAGGCCCGTACCACGCCCCTGGAACCGGCCCGGGGCTCCCGCGACGGCACGGACGCGGATCCGGCGCATGGCGGCAAGCGCCGGTCACGCTTTGACTCCTCGGATACCCTCTACGACGTTCTGGGCGCCTTCTACGAACGCCTGCTCACGGACCCGGAACTGGGCCCCAGGCTCGCCGGTGCGGATCTGTGCGTACGCTTCGTTTACGAGGAACCGGATGCCGTGGTGACCCTGGATGGCCACGAACAGCCACCCCGCCTGGTCCTTGGTCCACCACCGGCTGACATGCGCGAACCGGACGTGACCCTGTACATGAAGGCCGATTTTGCCCACGAGTTCTGGATGGGACGGGCCAACCTGATCCGTGCCCTGACCCGCCGCCAGGTCCGTTCTCGGGGCAACGTGCCTCAGGCGGTCCGGCTCCTGCCCATTCTCAAGCCGGCATTCAGGCTGTATCCGGCCTATCTGCGTGAGCGGGGGCTGGACGCGCTGCTCGGCGCCTGACAACGGGGCTGACGACCGGCATCCCCGGGCGGGGGAACCTCAGGCCGGCTGCGCCAGGCGTCGCCAGACCTCGTAGAGAATGCGGGCATCGCCGGCGGCCCGGTGCTCGGGAAGATTCAGGGTCTCGATCACCTGCTGCCGCATCAGCGGCCAGCGCTTCACCTGAGCGGCCGTCAGCAGGCTGGAGATGGATTCCAGTTCAAAGGTGGGTTCGGAACGGCAGGCCCGATACAGACGGTGAAGCCAGAAGCAGTCAAACGTCCAGGCATCGCAGTACACGGTCAGGCCTTCCAGCCGCGCATTCAGTGCCTCGACAACCTTGCAGGCGTTCACGCCCTCGTCGAGCAGCTGCCGGCGCGGGATGCCATGCACCCGCTCGGCCTCTTCCGACCACTCGTTCCATAGCGGTGCGGGGCGGATCAGCCAGCTCTCCACATGGCCCCGTGCATCACAGATCCCCACCTCGATGGGATAGCTCTGAATCAGGTCGAGACTGGACGCCTCGAAGTCCAGGAACACAGGCGGCAGTACGCCGGGCGCCGGGCTGGCCAGGGGCTGGGTCTTCTTTGCAATGGGCGCCGTCATCGTGACTGTTCTCCCTGTGCTGCACTGCGGGAATGCGCAGGTCATTCCCCGGGTGCAGACGATTGTGCGACGGGTGCGTCGGCCTTTTCAATCAGCCATCCGGACAGGGCCTGCACACCGGGTCCCCCGATCGGGGTGTAGATCAGTGTATCACCTGCCACCTGAGGCCAATAGACAAGCATACGTTGATGACCGTTCTGTTTCACATAGTAGATTACCGTGAGCATGCCCGGCTTTTCATCCACCAGATAACGGATGAAGGCGGCATCCGGATGCTGATCCAGCGCAATGCCGATGGCTGCCTCAGCATTCGTAAAGCGGGGGTCCTGCATCAATGCCCGGGTCAGCTCGTCACGGATGCGGATAAACCTGGGGTTGTGCACATCCAGCAGGGCACTCTCGATGTCGGTCACCTCATCCGCCACCTGTGCCGGTGCCGGCAGGGTATAGCCTGAGCCCGCCATCAGACCCGCCGCCGGTGGCGGCAGATCCTCGATCCCCAGCCGCTGCAATTTATCGAGCTGGGTTGCCGCGAGCCAGCCCCAGCCCACGCTGGTGACCAGCGCAATCATGCCCAGCACCCGCCGGACCTGCGTGGTTGCGGGCGCGGGCACCATCTGTGTCCTGAGCATGCGCAATCCGGCCACCAGGCAGGCCAGTGCCAGGGTCATGGACAGCGCGAAGGTCAGCAGTCGCAGCAGGTGTGGCAACTCGTTCCCGGACATGAGCCCCTCCCCCGTTCAGGGTGTTTTATTCTGGTATAGCAGAGAAGCGGCACTTTTGCCTGTCTTGGATTACAATTGACCCTGTGCCTGACGGAATCTTTGCGGGAAGTGCCGCATCATGACAGGGAACCCATCCACGTGACCACCCAGACAGCCATGACCGGACCGGAAGAAGGGTTGCGCGTCACCGCCACCAATCTGGCTGCGGGGGCCCTGCTCTGCCTGCTGATTGTCCTCGCCCTGCTGCCCGCAACCCCCAACCCGCTGCGCGGGCTGCTGGTGGTGCTGGCACTCTTCATGGGCGCCGCCATTGGTCTCAACGTGGCGGGGCAAACACGCAGCGGCCGCGGCCTGTTTCTGCTCACCAGTTTCTTCTGCGTCTTTGGTCTGTCCACCGTACTGGGGCCGGAATCCGGCGTCATGCTCTGGTACCCCGTGGTGATGCTCGCGGCCTACACGGCCTTTGACGAACAGCACCGCTCCCTCTCCCACTGGCTCGTCGGCCTGGCCCTGACTCTCGCCACGGCCGACATTCTCCTGGAGGTGCATCTCCCGGACACCTGGCTGGAAGGCGTCTCCCCGCCGGACAGCCTGCGCTGGCTGCTGGTGCCCGGTGCAGTGCTGACCGGCGCCCTGCTGATCCACGCCCTGATGAAACAGGTGGAACAGTCCCGGCGGGCCCTGGTACGCAGCCATGAAAAGCTCGAAGCCATCATCACCACCATGAACGACGTGGTCTTCGAGGTGGATGAAAAGCTGAACGTCCTGAACATCTGGACCGCGGATGAGCGTGCGTTGCCCTATCCCCGCAGTCTCTATGAAAGCATCCCGCCGCGGGAGCTGCTGCCGGCTGCCCTGTATTCCCTGTTTGAGCACCATGCCCGCCAGGCCCGCGAAACCGGCCGGTCCGTCACCTTTGAATATCTCTCGCCCACCAACGGCCGTTTCTACGAAGCCAGCATCATTCCCCTGCGCTCGGCCGACGGGGGACTGCGCTATTCCGTTGCCCTGCGCGACCGCACCCGGGAACGCCAGCGCTCCCAGCGCATGCACATCAATGACGAGATCATCCGCAAGAGCTGGACCGCCGTGCTCTTCGTGGACCCCGAGGGCATCATCCGCTATGCCAATGATGCCGCTCACCAGCTTTACCACATGAATCAGCACGATACCCTGACTGGCCGGAATCTGAGCGAGTGCATGGGCGAGAATGCCGCCGGGCGTCTGCTGGCCGCACTGCGCAGCCGCAGCAGCCACGAGGGGGAGCTGGAACAGGCCCGTCCGGATGGCAGCACCTTTTCCGCGTGGATTGCCGGCTCCGCCATCACAGACGAACATGAGGGCCTGCTGGGCTATTCGCTCTTCGTACGGGACAACTCCCAGGAGAAGGAAGCCCGCACGCAACTGCTCATTTCCGAGCAGCGCTTCCGCTCCATGACCGAGCACGCGCCGGGGGTGGTGTTCGAAGCCCAGGCCTTCCGCTCGCTGGACGACTGGATGTTCACCTTCATGTCGCCCCAGCTGGAAAGCTCACTGGGGCTTTCCGTCCAGGCGGTTCTTGACGACAAGAATGTGCTCCTGGAACGTATCCCGGAGCCCGACCGGCAACCGGTTCTGAACGCCCTGCGCGATGCGGCCCGGGGCCTCAGGGGCTGGCGCCAGGAATTCCGGCTGCGGGTGGGGCCCGGTGACGAGCGCTGGATCCGGGGTATCTCCACCCCCATTCGCTGGGACCACAGCAGCGTGGTGTTCCACGGCATTCTCATGGACATCACCGGTGAAAAGCGCTACCGGGAAATGCTCCTGGAAAAGAAGGCCCAGGCGGAAGCCATCAGCCGCATCAAGAGCGATTTCCTTTCCACCATGAGCCACGAGATCCGCACGCCACTCAATGCCATCATCGGCCTGGCGCACCTGTTGCTGGAAGAATCCCCGCGCGAGGATCAGGTGGACAATCTGCGCACCCTCGCCTTCTCCGCCCAGAGTCTGCTCAGCCTGATCAACGACATTCTCGACTACTCCAAGATCGAGGCCGGCAAGATCGAGCTGGAGCAGACGCTCTTCAGCCTGCAGACGCTGGTGGACAGCCTGATGAAGGCACACACCCCGCACGCCCGGGAGAAAGGCATCCACCTGCGAAGCAAGCTGGACGAACGGCTGCCCGCCCATTTTCGCGGAGACCCCACACGCCTGTCACAGATCCTCAACAACCTGCTCAGCAACGCCATCAAGTTCACCCATGACGGCTGGGTGGAACTGCGCATCGAGACGGCCCCGCCCCTGCCGGCTGCGGGCACCAACCTGACCACCCTGTGCCTCAGCGTGACCGACACCGGCAGCGGCATCCCGGCGGACAAACTGGACCACATCTTCGAGCGCTTCACCCAGGCAGACGAGAGCATTACCCGAGCCTACGGGGGAACCGGACTGGGACTGGCCATCACCAAGGGGCTGGTGGATGTCTTCGGGGGCCGGATCGAAGTGGACAGCGAACCGGGCATCGGCTCCACGTTCCGGGTCCTGTTGCCGCTCGAACCCGTGTCCGCAGAGGCCGTGTCCGACGCACTGCCGCCGGCCACACGTACCGACCTGCTGCGCGGCAAGTCGGTTCTGCTGGTGGATGACAACCGCGTCAATGTCATGGTCGGCACCAAGCTGCTCAAGCGCTGGGGTGCCCGTGTCACCACCGCGCTGAATGGCCTGGAAGCCATCGAGGTCTGCCGGCACCAGCACTTTGACCTGATCCTGATGGATCTTCAGATGCCCCTGATGGATGGCTTCGAAGCCAGCCGGATCCTGCAGGAAGAAGGACTGCTCAACGGCGCACGCATCATTGCCCTGACCGCCGCCACAACGGATGAGGTCCGACAGGAAGCAGCGGAGTCAGGGATTCACATCATTCTGGCCAAGCCCATCAATCCGGATCAGCTGGCAGTGTCGCTGCAACAGTTTGCTGCCGGTGAGACCGGACATGACGGGTCGCCTGACGGTAATCCGTCGGCGCACACTGATACCAGCGTCTGAAGGCCCGGGTGAAGTTCGCCGGCTCCGCAAAACCGAGGCTGAGCGCGATGTCCGTCACGCTGGCATCGGTGTGACAGATCAAATGCAGCGCCTGCTCCCGGCGCACCTCATCCAGCACATCCCGGTAACACAGCCCCTCCCGGGACAGATGATGCTGCAGGGTGCGCGGACTCATGCCCAGAGCTTCCGCGGCCTGATCCAGACCCGGGTCGCTGCCCAGCCGGTCACGCAATACGACAGCCAGGCGGTCTGCCGTGCGCTGGCGTCCCAGCGTGCGGAAATAACGGTCACACAGCCTGAGGCTGTCCACCATCAGCGCCGGATCACCGCCCGGCCGCCAGCGGTGCATGGATGCCGCGTCCACATACACGGCGTGTTCGGAACTTCCCCAGGCAACAGGGCATTCAAGGCGATCCGCCCAGGCGTGATAAGGGGCTGAACAACTGGCCCGGGTCGTTACCCGCAGCGGCGAGGCCTGCCCCGCCGAGAGCACCCGAAGCGTCCGGATCGCCAGCGACAGGCAGGTTGCCGGGATCAGGGGGTGCAGGGTGTGACGATCGGGAATCCGGATGATCAGCGCGTACCCTTCGGGCACCTCTTGCAGGCGCAACCGGACCACATTGGACAGGGCCATGTCATACCGGCAGATGATCCGGCCCGCATCCAGCAGCGTCGGTGCCGCCATCAGTGCATAACCGAGGGCGTGGTAGGTGGTCAGGTCCAGCCGGGACACCGCACAATGCGGCAGCGACTGTCCCGGCAGCAGGCGGGCCGCCTGTTCGAACAGCCGGTTGACCTGCATCACCGATACGGGCATGAGCGGTCGCGACACCCAATCGGTCGGGCGCATGCCCGCCAGCAAGGCATCCGCCGGCGCACCCGCCTGAACGAATCCTTCAAAACACATCCGCACCCAGTTGGAAAGGATCACGCCCTCCATTGTTCACTGCTCCCTGTATAACATTGCAGTCAAGTGTACACCGGCAACATCGGACAACAGTACCGGGAATCCCCCGTACACCGATTGGCCGATACGGTTCGGACAATTTACGACAACCTGATAATCAGTTCCGTTTAGTCCGTCCCAATTCCGTCACAAAAACGTCCAATCAGGGCATCCAGGGACAAATTGTCTTCATATCAGGACAAGCGTACCGCTTTTCGATTCGATACATTCCGCGTCGGAAACCTTCCGAAAGGCAACAACAGGACAGGAAAATTCACCATGAAAAGAAAAGCGATTGCACTCGGCGTGGCCATGGCTGCCGGCACCCTCGGCTTCGTGGCCCTGGGGCCCGGTTTCGGGCCGGATGTGCTGGCCAGCGCACAGCCCGGTACGGCAGACACCCCATCCCTTCCGGAACAGACCGGCACGGCTTCCGCCACAGCTTCCGGAACTCAGCACAGGCCGCCAGCCATCCTCTCGGCGGCGGATCTGCCGGTTCGTCCCGGTGATGACACCTACACGGTTCCGGCCCAACCGGCGGACACCTCCTTCAGCCAGGCAAGCTGGGCGACAGCGGATACCGCAACACCCAGCCGCGGCTTCTTCCTCAAACCGGCCGATGACGAGCCCGTGGTCGCTCCCGACGCCCATGCGGCCAAAGCGCTGGTACTGGGCGCAGCCGGTGCCCTGATCCAGGCCGGCCCGGGCGATGACCTGAGCCTCAGAACATCCAAGCTCGATGAGCAGGGCAACACCTTCTACAAGTTCACTCAGACCTTCCGGGGCGTGCCCGTGTTCGGACGTGAAGTGGTGGTGCAGACCAGCGCAGCAGGCGAAGTGGCCGCCGTCACCGGCGAGTTCCAGCCCGCCCTGCAGGTGGATACCACGCCTGCGCTTGACGCCCCCCAGGCCATGGAGCAGGCGCTCGGCGCGCTGCCCAACCGGGTCGGCGAGGCCAAAATCATCCAGTCCCCCGAACTGAATGTTTATGTGGATGGCCAGGACAAGGCCCACCTCACCTGGAAGGCCACCGTGGAATATACCTCCTCCACCGAAGGCTACCGGGTCGAGGAAATCTTCGTGGATGCCCATTCCGGCACGCTGGTGGAGCGGCTGCCGCGGATCTTCTCCGCCCTCCAGCGTGACACTTATACGCTGAACCGGACCTGCCTGAACGACTGGAACATGAACCGCGCCCTGCCCGGCCGCAGAGTCCAGCCCGACAGCGACACCCACGCCCGTGACGCCTGGACGAACAGCGGCTACACCTATGCCTTCTACAACAAGCTGTTTGACCGGGACTCCCTGGATGGCCGCGGCCTGCCGCTGATCAGCAGTGTGCATGCCCTCTTCGCCGGGCCGGGCGGCGGTTGCTCCGGGGACAACGCCATGTTCACGCCGGACCGCAACCAGATGATCTACGGTGACGGCGGCAGCTATCTGAGCAATCCGGCCGGCGCCCTGGACATTGTGGCTCACGAGCTGACGCACGGTGTCACCAGCTTCGAGAGCAACCTGATCTATCAGAATGAATCCGGTGCCATCAACGAGGCGCTTTCCGACATCTTTGCAGCCGGCGCGGAAGCCTACCGTCTCTCCGGCGGCACGCTGACTCAGGCACCCGGATCGCTCAAGACCTCCCAGCGCGTCTGGCATCTGGCCGAAGGCAGTGTCCGTCAGGGCCAGTTCATGCGCAACATGGCCGATCCGGCTGCAGACGGGCAAAGCCGCGACAGCTATCCGTCACGCTACACCGGCAGTCAGGACAACGGCGGCGTGCACATCAACAGCGGCATCATGAACCTGGCGTTCTATCTGCTGTCCGAGGGCGGCAAGCATCCGCGCGGCCGCACACAGACACAAGTGAGCGGTATCGGCATCAGCAAGGCGCTGAAGATCTACTATCATGCCAACGTCAACCTGTTCACCTCCAGCACCAACTTCTCCGGCGCGCGCATGCGCCTGGCCCAGTCCGCCGAGACCCTGTTCGGCAAGTGTTCCGCCGAGTGGACTGCCGTGCACAAGTCCTTTGATGCCGTCGCCGTGCCGGGTTCCTGGACACCCTGTTCAGGTGGCGGCAATGGTGGTGGTTCCAACGGCGGTGGCAATGGTGGCGGAGACAACGGCACACCCCCCTCTTCCGGCCTCAAGGTCACTGGTGCGCGCGCCTCCAGCCAGTACAGCAGCAGCTGGGGTCCGCAGAACCTCCATGACGGCACGACCCGTGCGTGGGCCTCATCCACCATCTACAACACTTACAACCAGCAATGGGTCATGCTGGAGCTGGACACGTCCCGCACAATACATGACCTGACCTTCTACTGGAGCGGTTACAACTACGCCGGTCAGTATGATGTCTGGGCCTGGAATGGCAGTCAGTGGCAGTATGTCACAGGCTACGACCAGTATGCCCCGGCGAACGTGAAACTGCCGGTCAACGTCCGCACCCAGTACGTCCTGGTGACCATGCGCTACGGCCAGTACGGACGCTGGTATATCCTCAAGGAACTGGAAGTCGAGTAACCTCCTCCGCCCGGCCGGCTTCCGGCCGGGCATCCACAAAAATCAAAAAAGTGGAAAATCTGGCGATCCTTCGGCTACACTGGAAGACAAGCCGGAGGAAAACAGATGAGCACCACACTCGAACGCTTTGCCGATGCGCTCCGGGCGTTCAACCAGATCGTGGAAAGCGACCAGGATCAGCAGGAAAAATACGCCGCCATCCTTCACCTCGGTCTGGATTACCTGAATCTGGACATGGGGCTCATCAGCCACGTGGAAGGCAACACCTACACCATCGTGGCCAGCGCCACCCGTGAAGGCGATTCGCCTGCGCCCGGCACCACCTTCGATCTGGGCCAGACCTACTGCGTCCATACGCTGCAGGCCGGCGCACCCACCGCCTTCGAGGAAGCAGGCAAGTCCACCATTGCCAGCCATCCCTGCTACACCACCTTCGGTCTGGAGGCCTACATCGGCGTGCCCATCCTGGCGGACGGCCGGGCCTGGGGTACCCTGAACTTCACCAGTGCCGCACCACGCCGCATTCCCTTCAGCGAAGCCGACTTCGCCTTGCTGGAAACCTTTGCCCAGTGGATCAGCCTGTACATGCGCTTTGCCCAGCAGGCCGAACGGGTGCGGGAAGCGGATGAGACCCTGCGCCTGCGCGGCACCCTGCTGGATGCCGTGGCCAATGCCATCATGATTACCGATGCCGGTGGCCACATCGAATGGGTCAACCCGGCCTTCACGGCCATGACCGGATACACCCTGAACGAAGTGCGCGGGCATACGCCGCGCATTCTGAGCTCGGGACGCCAGAAACCGGAAGTGTACGCCAGGCTCTGGCAGACCATCAGCAAGGGCGAGGTCTGGAAAGGCGAACTGATCAACCGGCGCAAGAACGGCCAGCTCTACCATGAGGAACAGACCATCACGCCGGTCATGGATGCCCGGGGCAACATCACCCGGTTCATCGCCATCAAGGAGGATGTTTCCCACCGCTACGCCCTGGACCGGCTGAAGCACGAGTTCATTTCCGTGGTCAGCCACGAGCTGCGCACGCCCCTGACTGCCATCCGGGGGTCACTGGGTCTGCTGACCAGCCCGGCCATGCCCCCCTTGCCCGACAAGGCCCGGGAACTGCTCAACATCGCCAACGACAACTGCGAGAGGCTGGTGCGGCTGGTCAATGACATCCTGGATGTGGAAAAGATCGAGGCCAACGAGATGCCGTTTGATCTCCAGCCCATCATGCTGGAAACGGTGCTCAGGAGCGTCGCCGAGCAGTCCGAAGGCATTTGCCGGGAACATGGCATCCGGATCAATCTGTCCGGTAACGGCCTGAGCGCGCGGCTCCTCGGGGATGCGGACCGGCTTCACCAGCTTTTTCTGAACCTGATTGCCAATGCCATTTCCTTCTCGCCGGACGGACAGCAGATTGACGTCACCGCCCGCCTCGATGGCGGCCGGATTCACGTCCGGATTCGCGACTACGGCCCGGGCGTACCGGAAAGCTTCGTCCCCCACCTGTTCGACAAGTTTGCTCAGGCACAGCATCCCGATACCCGGACACATGGGGGCTCGGGGCTTGGCCTGGCCATCGCCCGCGCCATTGCCGAACGCCATGGCGGGCATCTGTCCTATGCCGCACCCGGAGACGGCCCCGGTGCCTGCTTTGAAGTGACCTTGCCGGCTCTGGAATCGAATCCGCTGCAACTGCCCGGCGAGGCACCCGCACGTCATCTGCTTCTGGCCGCGGCGGATCCGGCGCTTCATGAAGCGGTGATCCGTCATCTGGACGATTCATCCTGGCAACTTTCGGTCACGGCCGAGTGGCCCCCGTCATGTACCACAGTCACCCCCGCTCCGGATGCGATACTGGTGCCCGCCTCGCTCGGGACGGCGCGACTGCTGGACGGCATTGCACAGATCCGCAGGCGGGCGGGCTATGAAGACGTGCCGGTCATCGTGCTCCAGGGCGATGAGTCACCCGAGCCCTCGCTGACCCACCTGCAGGCCGTGGACGTGCTCCGCAGCCCGTTCAGGGAGGGGGATCTGCGTCGCTGCGTGGCCCGCCTGCAGTGCATTCGCCACGGGCAACACGGTCAGATCCTCTATGTGGAGGATGATCCCTCCCTGACCACGGTGGTCGCCGGCATCCTTGCCGATATTGCCGATGTCCACCCGGCACACAGCCTCAGGGCGGCCCGGGACTGGCTGTCGGACCACGATGCCGATCTCATCCTGCTGGACCAGCGCCTGCCGGACGGCCATGGCCTGTCCCTCATCCACTGGCTTCAGGCCCGGGGCAGCCAGATACCGGTCGTGGTGATTTCCGGCTATCCCCTGCCCGCATCCGGCCTGCCACCGCTGGCCGGCTTCCTGCAGAAGGGCGCGCTGAGCAACGGCCAGTTGCAGACACTGGTGGCCGAACTGATCGCCCCCCGCCACAACGGGACAGACTAACGACAATCCGCTATAATCGCGCTCGCTGCGTTGCGGTACACTTTCGCTTTTGTTCACAAGGCCTGTCCCGATCATGTCATCTCCACGTGTTGTTGCCATCTATTCCGGAGGTATGGACTCCTTTACGCTGGTGCACCGCCTGCTCCGTGAAGGCAAGTCGGTGTATACCCTGTCCTTCGACTACGGTCAGCGCCACAGGCGCGAACTGGCCTGTGTGCGGCAGGTGTGCGCGCAGCTCGGGCTGGATCACAAGGTGGTGGACATCTCTGCCATCAACAGCCTGCTGGCCGGATCGGCGCTGACCGACAACATCGACGTGCCCGAGGGACATTACGAAGAGGACTCCATGAAGTCCACCGTGGTGCCCAACCGCAACATGATCATGCTCTCGCTGGCCATCGGCTATGCCGTCTCGCTGAAGGCGGAGGCCGTCTACTACGGGGCCCACGGGGGTGACCATGCCATCTATCCGGATTGCCGGCCCGAGTTCGTGGCGCGCATGAATGATGTCTCGCTGGTCGCCAACTATGACCCTGTCCGGGTGGAGGCGCCCTATCTCTACAAGCGCAAGGACGAGATTCTGGCCGAAGGGCTGGCCATGGGGCTGGACTACAGCCTGACCTGGACCTGCTACAACGGGCGCGAGAAGGCCTGCGGCAAATGCGGCTCCTGTGTGGAACGGCTCGAAGCCTTTGCCCTGAACAACGCGGTGGATCCGCTGCCCTATGAGACGGACTAAGCCCTACCGCGTCAAGGAAATCTTCTACAGCCTTCAGGGTGAAGGCGCACACAGTGGCCGACCGTCCGTATTC
This sequence comes from Thermohahella caldifontis, assembly GCF_041153465.1. Taxonomy (NCBI): domain Bacteria; kingdom Pseudomonadati; phylum Pseudomonadota; class Gammaproteobacteria; order Oceanospirillales; family Hahellaceae; genus Thermohahella; species Thermohahella caldifontis. The sequence continues at coordinate 2,647,540 of NZ_CP154858.1, read as the reverse complement.
CTGCGCTTCAGCAAGTGCAACCTGTGGAACGGACGCGAATCGGACCGGGCCTCGTCACCCTGCAACTTCTGCGATACCGACTTTGTGGGGACGGATGGCCAGAATGGCGGTGTCTTTGACGATGCCGGCACACTGGCCGATGCCGTGCGCGGACTCTGGCCGGGCGGTGGCGCGCCCTGGGTGGTCTGCACCGGCGGGGAACCCCTGCTGCAGCTGGATGAACCGCTGATCACGGCCCTTCATGAGCGTGGCTTCGGTGTCGCCATCGAAACCAACGGTACACTGCCGGTGCCACCGGGGGTGGACTGGGTCTGCCTGAGCCCCAAGGGTACGGCAGAGGTGGTGCTTGAGCGGTGTGACGAGCTGAAACTGGTCTATCCCCAGCCGGACTGCCCGCCGGAACGCTTCGATCACATCGAGGCCCGGGTCCGCTATCTGTCTCCGCTGGCCTCCCCGGCCGTGCGCGAGGGTGATGACCCGATCCGGGAAGCGCACACCCGCGCTGCCCTCGCCTATTGCCTGGCCCACCCTCAATGGCGCCTCTCCCTCCAGACCCACAAGCTGCTCGGAATCGACTGACATGCTCACCCAGAGCCTGATGCCCGTCTTTGCCCTGATCCTGACAGGGCTGGCGCTCAGGCGCCTGGACTTTCCCTCGGCAGCCTTCTGGCCCGGCGCGGAAAAGCTCATGTATTACGTGCTCTTTCCCGCCCTGCTGGTCCTGAAACTGACTTACGCCAGCACCGCCGGGCTGGATCTGCCGCGCATCGGCCTGGTCCTGCTGGGGGGCTTCGGTCTGGCGTCCGTCATCCTGCTCGTGCTGCAACGACTGTTCCGCTGGAGCGGGCCCGTGTTCACGTCCGTGTATCAGGGGGGCATCCGCTTCAATTCCTACGTGTTGCTCGCCACTGTCGCGGCTCTCCACGGCGATGCCGGCATTGCCACCGCCGCCGTGATCATGGCGCTGATGATTCCGCTCATCAATGTCCTGTGCATCCTGGTGTTTGCCCGCCATGGCAGCGGCAGCGTCGCCGGCTTGCGTGGTACGCTCAGGGCGGTGATCACCAATCCGCTGATTCTGTCCTGCGTGGCGGGACTGGCGCTGAACCTGAGCGGCATCCGGTTTCACCCGGTACTGAAGGACAGCCTGGGCTTTCTCGGCGACATGGCCCTACCCCTTGGCCTGCTCTGCGTCGGTGCCGGCATGGAACTGCGGGCCCTGCGCGAGGCGGGCAGTGCCCTGGTCGTCTCCTCGGCCTTCAAACTGCTGGCCATGCCCTGGCTGCTGGCAGGCGCTGCCGCACTGGCCGGCCTCCCGCCCCTGAGCATTCAGGTGCTGGCACTGTTCGGCGCCATGCCCACCGCCACCGCCTCCTACATCCTGGCGCGGCAACTGGGCGGGCATGCCGGCCTCATGGCCGGACTGATCAGCGCCCAGACCCTGCTGGCCATGCTCAGCCTGCCGGTCGTCCTGTCAGCCGTGCACCGCGTCCTGCTTTGAGCGCTTGCGGGGTCGCGACGTCCTGACCGCCACCACTTCCACCGGCGTGCCGTTGAGCACGGCATTGCCGCTCAGTGGATCCACGGCCTGGTCATCGGTGAGGTCGTTGAGGCTGACGCCGGCGTTGGCCGCCGCAATCTGCCAGCCCACGCCCGGACGATGATGACCCCAGCCATGCGGGAGACTGACCACGCCCGGCATGATGGCGTCGGTGATCTCCACCGGCGCCTGAACCTTGCCCACCCGGGAGCGGATTTCCGCCAGTTCGCCATCCTTGAGGCCAAGGCGGTGGGCATCCCGCGTGTGAACCAGCAGCGTACAGCGGGGCTTGCCCTTCACCAGCCGCTGACTGTTGTGCATCCAGGAATTGTTGGACCGCACATGACGACGACCGATCAGCAGCAGCCCTTTTTCCTCCACCGGCGTCCGCATCAGTGCCACGGCCCGGGGAATGTCGCGCAGGTAAAGCGGGGGCGCCAGCTGAATGCGCTTGTCGCGGGTATAGAGCCGTTCCGGCAGGCAGGGCCGGAGCGGCCCGAGATCCACGCCGAGTGGTGACTGGGCCACCTTTTTCAGCGTCAGTCCCTGAACATTGCCCTGGTTGGCCGGAGCCATGGCGCTCATCTGCCAGAGCTGGCGCAGCGGATGGGCCGCCGGCAGGCGCCGGATCCAGCCATTGAGCTGCTTCACCCAGGGCGCCTTGAGCGGCAGGCGCTGACCATAGGGCCCGGCACGCAGCAACAGATCGGCCAGACCATCCGGCCCCAGACGTTTCATGATGGCCGCTTCCGCCTCCACCTGCAGGGTTTCCGGAAGTGTCCGGGGATTGCGCAGCCGGCGGGTCAGTTCCAGCATGATTTCCCAGTCGGCCCGCTCATCCGGATCCGGCTGGAATACCGGCGGCGAGTACTTGACGGTATTGCGGACAGCCACCATGCCGAACACCACATCCACAAAACTGCGCTCCAGCGAGGAAGTCACCGGCAGAATCAGATGCGCGTGACGCGTGGTTTCGGTGATATACGGATCAATGCTGACCATGAAGTCCAGAGAGGCCAGCGCCTCATCCAGACGGTTGCCGTTGGGCGCGGACAGCACCGGGTTGCCCGCCACGGTGACCAGTGCCCGGATGCGGGACTCGCCGGCTTCGAGGATTTCCTCGGCCAGCGTGGCCGCGGGCAGTTCCCCGCCGAACTCCGGAAGGCCGCGGACGGTGCTGCGGTAACGGTCGAAGTGACCACGCTGACCGGCCAGCGCTCCCAGCGTCACCGTGTCGAAGGCCGGCTGGGCGAACATCATGCCGCCACGGCGGTCGAAATGGCCCGTGAGAATGTTCAGACAGTAGATCAGCCAGGTACAGAGTCCGCCAAAGGCCTGCACACTGGTGCCCATGCGCCCGTACAGGACCGCTTCGGGCGTGTCGGCAAACTCGCGCGTCAGACGTCTGAGCGCATCCGCCGGGATACCGGTCTGCGGTGCCACCAGCTCGGGGGTGAAGCTCTGGCAGGCCACGCGCAGGATGTCCAGCCCGTTGACATGCTCCGCCAGCGCTCCGAGGCTGACCCGGTTTTCCTCAAACAGCACATTCATCATGGCAAACAGCATGAGCACATCCGTACCGGGACGGATGAACAGGTGCTCGTCGGCCAGTTCCGCCGTTTCCGTGCGCCGGGGATCAATGACCACCACGCGGCCGCCGGACTTGCGCAGCGCCTTGAGACGCTTGTCCATCCCGGGCGCGGTCATCAGCGACCCGTTGGAGGCCACCGGATTGCCCCCCACGCAGATGAACAGCCGGGTACGCTCGATATCCGGTACCGGGAACAGGCCCTGATGGCCGAACATTTCCAGATTGGCCAGCATGTGCGGCAGCTGATCCAGCGAGGTGGCGGAAAAGCGCTTGCGCGTGCCCAGCGCCTTCAGGAAGGGCACCATGAACAGCATGTTGCCGTGATGGTGCACGTTGGGATTGCCCACATAGGCACCGATCGCCCCACCGCCGTGGTTTTCGCGGATTTCGAGCAGTTTTCTGGCCGCCAGATCCAGCGCGTCGGGCCAGCTCATGGGCTCCCAGCCGTCCGCTGTGCGCCGCATGGGTGTGCGCAGCCGATCCGGATCAGTGTGCAGATCCTGCAGAGCAACGGCCTTGGGGCAGATATGACCGCGGCTCAGCGGGTCATCCGGGTCGGCCTGAATGCGCAGCACATGGTCGCTCTGGGTTTCGATGATCAGGCCACAATTGGCCTCGCACAGGTTGCAGGTGCGGTGATGGGTCGTCATGGGGTGTCCTTTGGCTCTGCCTGTTATCGTTATGGCTTCCATGCTAGTGCGTCCGGCATGGATTGAACAGGGCCAAACGGGTCATTTTCTTGCCCGAACACGCCGCAGACTTTGCTAAACTGGCACCTTCACAGTCTGAAACGAGGTCGGGATGGTACAGCTAGCCCATCGTGTGCAGGGACAAGGAAGCCCGGTAATTCTGGTACATGGCCTGTTCGGCTCCATGGAGAACCTCGGAGCCATTGCCCGCCTGCTGGCCGGCGAGTTTGAAGTCCACTCCCTGGACATGCGCAATCATGGCCGCTCCCCCCATACGGATCACATGGACTACGCCACCATGAGCCAGGACATACTCAAATACATGAACCGGGCCGGGCTGGATCAGGCGGCCATGCTGGGTCATTCCATGGGCGGCAAGACCGTGATGCAGCTGGCCCTCAACGCGCCGGAGCGGGTCACCCGCCTGGTGGTGGCCGACATCGCCCCCGTGCGCTACCCGCCTCACCACCAGTCCGTGATGGCCGGGCTTTCAGCCATCGGCGATCCCTCGCGCCTGACCTCGCGGGCCGAAGCGGATGCCATCCTGAAGGCGTACGTTCCCGAGGATGCCGTGCGTCTCTTTCTGCTCAAGAATCTGGTACGGGCAGAACAGGGGTTCAGCTGGCGGATCAACCTGCCCGTCATCCGGCAAAGCTATGACGCCCTCATGGCCGGTCAGGACGGTGGCTGCTTCCCCGGTCCGGTGCTGTTCATCAAGGGGGGAGCCTCCGACTATATCCGCCCCGAACACCGTACCACCATCGCCCGCCTGTTTCCCAACGCACAACTGAAGGTGATCCCCGGAACCGGCCACTGGCTGCACGCGGAAAAGCCCCAACTGTTCGCGCGCATTGTCAGCCGCTTTCTGAAGGAGGCCGCATGAACCGCAGAAAGCGCATCTACATCGCCTACACGGGCGGCACCATCGGCATGCAGCGCACGCCCAGCGGTTATGCTCCGGTGCCCGGTTTCAGCGATCTGGTCAATGAAAAGATTCCCCCGCGGCTGGCCATTTCCCTGCCGGAACTGGTCATGCACGAGTATCCGCGCCTGATTGACAGCAGCGACATCCGCCCCGCCCACTGGTTTGCAATTGCCCGGGATATCGCCGACCGGTATGACGACTTTGACGGCTTCGTCATCCTGCATGGCACGGATACCATGGCCTACACGGCCTCGGCCCTGTCATTCCTGTTGCGGGACCTGACCAAGCCCGTCATCGTGACCGGTTCACAGATTCCGCTCGTGGAACTGCGCAACGATGCCCAGAACAATCTGGTGACGGCCATCGAACTGGCGGCGGACTACCCGATTCCCGAAGTGGCCCTGTATTTCAACGGCCGGCTGCTGCGCGGCAACCGGGCATCCAAGTACAAGGCCACGGGTTTTGATGCCTTCGACAGCCCGAACTACCCCTGGCTGGCGGATGTGGGCATCTTCATCGACCTCAACACCGATGCTCTCCTGCCCTGCCCGGCAGAAACGGCCTTTGAGCTGCCCGCCTACACCCACAATGATGTCCGGGTCGCTCATCTCTATCCCGGGCTGACCGGGGAGCAGTTGCTGGCTCTGGGACAGGGCGCCCGGGCACTGATCCTGAGGACCTATGGTGTGGGCAATGGTCCGGCCAGCGACACGCATTTCATGGACGCCCTGCGCAGCCTCCACGCCGCCGGGACGGTACTGGTCAATGTCACCCAATGTGTACAGGGGAGTGTCACCGGCAGCTACGCCACGGGCACCGCACTGGCCCGGACAGGACTGCTCCCGGCCGGAGACATGACACTGGAAGCGGCCTATACCAAACTCTATCATCTGTGTGCCACGGGACTCTCGGGCCAGGCCCTGGCCGATGCCTTCCTGACGCCCCGCTGCGGGGAAGTATCCGCCTGAACCGGGTGCCCACCGGCCTGTAGCCATACACACGCCGGTGGGGCAACGTACCGCCTGTTCCCACCCGCAGGATCACGCGCCATGCCGAGCGGCCCGCTGCCGCTCACCTGCATGCACCTGTCCGGAAAATTTACAGAAACTCACTCGCCCGATCCCGGAGCTTACTTTCATCTGACTGAATTCATTGCGAATTCCAGGACTGGAAAAAATATTGCTTCTTTCAGAAAACGCCCGAATCCACCTGATTGCAGGTCTACCGAAAGGGATTCGATGGCCGGTTCAGAACAGGACAACAATGATAAAGGTAAGCTGCCATGACATGGAAAAACCAGGGCAAATATCTTCTCGCCTGCACGCTGGTTTCTGCACTGACTGCCTGCGGCGGCAGCGGAGGCGGTGGTGACAGCGGGGAAGTTGACAGCGGAGGCACAAATGGCGACGGGGGCAGCGTCGAAACCACCAACCCTCCGCAGGCACCGGTACTCACGCTTGCGCCACAGGCCATCAAAACCTTTCATTTCAACTGGTCGGATGTCAGCGGAGCAACCGAATATCGTCTGCTGGAAAATCCGGACGGGGCTTCCGGTTTTTCACAGATTGCAACCCTTGCTGCGGATGCCACCAGCCATGATCACGAGGTCTTCCTCCCGGCACGGATGAACGCCCAGTATATGCTACAGGCCTGCAATAGTGCCGGATGCAGTGACTCGGGCATTGCCAGTGTCAGCGGCACACTGGCCGAAGCCATTGGCTACTTCAAAGCGTCCAATCTGTCCGCTCAGGATGCCTTTGGTAGCGCTATTGCCCTCTCGGAGGACGGGTATACGCTGGCCGTGGGGGCCAAACTTGAAGACAGCGGCAGCACGGGCGTCAATGGAGATCAAACCGATGACAGTGCCAGCGGAAGCGGTGCAGTCTATGTCTTTGTCCGCAACAACGACAACTGGACGCAGCAGGCCTACATTAAGGCCTCAAATTCTGCAGCGGGAGACCTGTTTGGTTCCAAGCTCGCACTTTCAGGTGATGGCAACACACTTGCTGTCTCGGCACCCCTGGAAGACAGCGGTGCTACCGGCATCAATGGTGATCAGGATGATAACAGTGTTCGCGATGCTGGTGCAGTGTACGTGTTTGTACGCCATGGCGGTTCTTGGTCCCAGCAAGCGTACATCAAGGCCTCCAATCCTGATCAAGATGACTTTTTTGGCTTCAGCCTGGCACTTTCCGGCAATGGCAGTACATTGGCCGTGGGCGCTCTGTTCGACGACAGCGCTGCAGCAGGTATCAATGGCGACGACAGTGACAACAGCCTGGTCGACAGCGGCGCTGCCTTCGTCTTCATTCGTGATGAAACAGGTTCATGGGTCCAACAGGCCTACATAAAAGCCCCTGATCCCGGCCAGGACGATTTGTTCGGTTTCAGTCTGGCACTTTCCGGCGACGGAAACACGCTGGCTGTAGGCGGCCCAAAGAGAGACTCGACATACACGGGGTTAGGCTTAGTACCTGATAGCGGAGCTGCCTATATTTTCGTCCGGGACGGGGCAGGTACATGGTCCCATCAAGCGCAGTTGGAAGCCTCATATTTTGGCCCCAACGAATTTGGCACCAGCTTGGCACTTTCCAAAGATGGCGAAACATTGGCTGTGGGTGCCGATAGTGAAAGCAGCGGAGCCACCGGCATCAATGGTGACCAGACAGACCGTTCAGCCCCAAACAGCGGTGCCGTGTATGTCTTTACCCGCAGCAACGACACCTGGGCTCAACAAGCCTATATCAAGGCATCCAACACGGAAGCAGAGGACCGGTTTGGTCAAGAAGTTGCCCTGTCTGGCGATGGGAACACACTCGCTGTTTCTGCACCGGAAGAAGACAGTTCAGCCATCGGTATCGGTGGAGCCCAGAACGATAACAGTGCCGACAAGAGCGGTGCTGTCTATGTGTTCACCCGCAACAATACAGACTGGACACAGCTTGCCTACATAAAAGCACCCAATACGGATGTTGAAGATCAGTTTGGCTCCGACGGTCTCGCCCTTTCAGGTGACGGTCAGGTACTGGCCATAGGCACAAGCAGGGAAGACAGTTCAGCCAACGAAATCGGGGGTGATTCCAGTGACAACAGCGCTTCAGGTGCCGGTGCGGTTTACCTGTACTGATGACCAGAGACATGAACCGCCTTTGCCAGTCAGCCGGATGGGAGACGGGTGCGTGGCGGTCATCACAGATACAAGGAGAATGTCTGCCATGAAAACAAAAATCGGTGTGCTGCTCATGTTCTGCGTACCCGTAACCGCTCTCGCTGCAGATGACTGCCTTACAGGCAAGTGGGAGGCTGTCGGTGAGTCCGCCAAACCCTCTACGGCCCGTTCGGACATGGACACCCTGAACATCAGTGGCCGCCTGACACTTGAGTTCGGTGAGGACTTTGCCCCAGGCGAAAACGACGCCAGCAAGCGGCGGCTGAAGGTAACCTACGAAGATTACAAGGTTCTGGGAGAAAGCACGGTCGGTCCGGTCAAAAACTACAAGTGGGCCCGCTTTGAAGGCACCAGTGAAGGTCACTGGCTACACCCCAAGGACGGGCCATTCGTTACCCTCACCCCGAAAGACAAGGTGATGTCCGAATGGAAATTGAAAATGGAAATTCCGGGTTCGGGCAGGCCCAGCGACTGGCAAACCCTGAACTCAGGCCCGACCCGGGCACCTCACCGGGATGAGTTTGAGTATGAGTGCCACGGTAACGAACTCGTGCTCAGGAACGTCATGTTGCCCGGGATCGGCGCCCTTCAATACACTGGACGGTTTCGCCGGCAATAGTCACCGCATCTGAAGTCTGTCAACCCAATTCTAAAATGTCCCCTTTTTACCAAAGCTAAAGTGTCCCCTTTGGGTATCCTGTTTCAGGAGGTTACCGACTGCCTGCCGGAGGCCGCTTTACCAACCGGAGAACGTCGCCATGGATGGTCCGGCGCGGGCTTTCTGCCTGAGGATGCCTTTTGTCTGGCTCTCGCCTTGTCGACACGTTGGTGGAGGCTTTTCTCGTCATCCAAAGGGACCGGGGCTCGCCTTCGCTCAGGATTTGCCAATCCAGTTGATGCCCTTTGTGGAGCACCGTCACATGGCCATCCTGTGCTTCACAGATGGTGATCCGGGCGCCCCGGAGCCGATAGCCCTTTCCATAGCCGGTGAGCTGGTATTCCCGGTTCCTGAACTGAAAGGTCAGGTTCTTTGAGAGCTTTCGGTGGTTGTGCAGGCACAGGATGAGCGCCAGCTCCTCTGGTGTGTGCAGAACGGGGCGGTGAGCATCCGTGGCGTTCTGGGCGGGTTTGGCAAAGCGTGCGTTGAAATCGCGCATAAAGCCCGGCAGCCAGGCATTGGCGGTCTCAATGTCCGAGATGCCCGCAAGACGCAACTCCTTGACGAGGCGGTCCTGAAGCGTCTGGTTGGCACGCTCGACACGCCCCTTGGCCTGAGGGGTATTGGCATGAATGGGCTCGATATCCAGCGTTTTGAGAGCCCGGGTGAACTGGGTCAGCTCACCTTCGCGCTCGGGTTGGTTTACCCGGAAGATGCTGTGCTTGTCGGAATACAAAGCAGCGGGGCGGCCGTGCTCGGCCAGATAGCCTTGCAGTGTCTGCAGGTAAGCCCAGGTGGTCTCGGCCGGGGCGAAGCGTAATGCCATCAGTTCACTGGTGGCGTCATCAATGAACACGATCAGGGTGCAGCGCGGGCCGCGCCCTTCAAACCAGTCATGTGGTGAGCCGTCAATCTGAATCAGCTCGCCGCGACAGGGCCGTCTGGGACGTCGCTGGTGAATCCGGGCGGCCTTGCGTTTTCCGGGTTTCCAGAGTCCGTCAGCGATCATCCACTGTCGGAGGGTCTCGGCTGACAGCTTGTATCCATGCAGTGCGGTGAGTTTTTCACAGGCAAGCGTTGGTCCGAAATCAGGGTAGCGTGTGCGAACCAGAGAGAGTACTTCCTTGCGCACGGCCCCGGGAATTGCATTGCCCGGGCGTTTACCGAGATGGCCGGAAACCAGTCCTGACGGCCCCTTCTGACGAAAGCGGGCGACCAGACGCTTAACTTGCCGGACACTCAGCCCAAGCTGCCGGGCAGCTTCCTGTTGCCGAAGCTGTTTTGCGGTCACCTGCTGAATGATTGCCAGCCGATCGATCGCTTTTTGCGTCATTGCAATGGTCTCCTCTGCCATTGCCCCCTCCTGTATCCCAAAAGGGGACATTTTAGAATTGCGAGAAGGGGACATTACAGCTTTGGGCTAACACACCGCATCTGAAGTCTGTTAGCAACAAATAGAACTGTCCGGTTTTGTAGCACATAAACTGTCCGCTTTGGGTCCACTGATGATCAGACTTGGCAGCGGACGTTGGCCGGTGCCTGATCAATAGGTTCGAGGGGGTCGAAGGGCAGGCCTTCTGGGGTGTAACTGGCCAGTCTTCTGGGGCCGTGGAAGATCGCCAGGGAGCGATCAGGATAACGGTGTACCCGAACCTTGGCCTTGACGTAATGGCGCCGATAGCGGTCGGCAGGGATCTGCAGCTTGAGTCCCTCGAACGAGACGCAGTTGTCCTTGTTCACGGTGCGTTCGTACTGCTCACACAGGATGTCGTCCAGTCCAGGGCCGATGAAAGGCACGAAGGCGCTGCCCTCGACGGCGGGTTTGACGCAGAACTCCCGGTTGAAGGCCGGCAGGTAGTGCTCCCGAAGGTAGCGGTTGGCCGCCGCCATGGTGGTAATGCCCTGGGCTGCAAGTTCCTTGGGCAGGCGTCCCTGATGGGTGGCGAACTGGCGCTCACAGCGGCCCCGGGCCTCGGGGGAATAGGCGGGGATCATCTCGACCCCGAGCTGGGCCATGGCCCTGCCGAACTGGGTGAGGTTGGACTTGTCGACCTTGCCGCCGGCCTTGGGGGTGTGCCAGTAGTGACTGCCCCGGTCGGTATAGAGGCTCGAGGGAAGGCCGTGATCGGTGATGACCTCTCGCATGGCCTGGAAGCTCGAAGCCGTGCCTTCCTCCTCGACGAAGAACATGGAGTAGTGCTCAGAGGTGGCGTCATCGAAGGTGATGATCAGATCCCAGTGGTGGCCGGGAACCCATTCGTGGGTGGAGCCATCCTGGTGGAGCATCATGCCGACCATGGGCGCCCGCTCGCGGCGTCGACGATGCTTACCCCGAGCCGGTGCCTTCTTGACCAGGCCTGCCTTCTGCAAGGTGTTCCGTACCCAGGTATAGCTGCGTGTGCCGCCGTGACGGTCGCGGTAGAAGCTGTAGAAGTGTTTGATGTTCCAGCCGTCGTAGCGCTCCTTGTAGAGCGCCTCGAGGCGTAGAACCTCATCCACCGGGGCCTTGCGGTGGGAAACCTGACTCAGGCGCTTGTCGATCAGGCCGTCGAGGCCCTCCTCCTCGTAGCGGTCGATATAGCGCCGGAAGGTCCGCTCACAGACCCCCAGCAGCCGCGCCGCCTCTTCCTGGGTCAGCCGTTTCTCGGTCCATCCCGTATAGGCTTCTTCGAATCGCATTTTCCGGATCTCCTGTAGCAGTTCTGTCCGTCTCATGGCTCACCTCCTTGGTGATCATGAAACCGGACAAATCACGTGCTACAAGTCCGGACAGTTTATTTGCTCCCAACAACACCGCATCTGAAGTCTGGACATTTCATCGGCCGACCTGCACCATGAGCCTCCTGACCTGATTGCAGAGAGGCTCGCGATGCTCAACCACTTTACAGCCACGTTACTCGCCAACGGCGCACTGCTGCTGATTCTGGCGCTGAATGTTGTCCGTGTCCGGATTCAGGAAGGCGTCGCCTATGGAGATGGCAACAACACTCGCCTCAAGGCCGCCATCCGCGCTCATGGTAACGGAACCGAGCAGGTACCGCTCTTCATTCTGCTGGTTCTGGCGCTGGAACTGCAAGGCTTCAACGGCCTCTGGCTGACGGGCATGGTCACCGCCTTCACGCTGGGCCGTGTCCTGCATGCTCACGGCATGATGGCACCCAGTTTTGTCACCCGCCGGATCGGTGCCACCCTCACCTTCCTGATGCAAGCCACCGGTCTGGTACTGCTGGCCGTCATCGCGCTCAGCTGAGTCTTTTGACCACATAGTGGAAACCACGTACGCATTTTGCCTGACACCCGCATCACCCATCTGTAAAATGCGCGTTTTTCAACCAGAGCAGACAGGGCAGGATCATGCTGGAAAAGCTGTTTCAACTTGAAGAACACGGTACCACCGTCCGTCAGGAGGTGATTGCCGGCATTACCACCTTTCTCACCATGGCATACATTATCGTGGTGAACCCTGCCATCCTGAGCGAAACCGGGATGGATTACGGTGCAGTCTTCACCGCCACCTGCATCGCGGCGGCCGTAGGCACACTGATCATGGGTCTCTGGGCCAACTACCCGATTGCCCTGGCACCGGGCATGGGTCTGAACGCTTACTTTACCTATGCGGTGGTTCTGGGCATGGGCTATTCCTGGCAGGTTGCACTGGGTGCGGTCTTCATCTCCGGCCTGCTGTTCTTCCTGCTCAGCATCTTCCGTATCCGGGAGTACATCATCAACAGCATTCCCCTCTCGTTGCGTCTGGGCATCAGTGCCGGCATCGGCTTTTTCTGGCGCTGATCGCGCTGAAAACTGCCAACCTGGTGGTGGATCACCCGGCCACTCTGGTGACCCTGGGCCACATCACGGAAACCCCGCAACTGCTGGCCCTGCTGGGCTTCATCCTGATTTGCGTGCTGGCCTACAAGCGCGTCATGGGTGCTGTGATCATCGGCATTCTGGCCGTTACGGTTGCCGGCCTGGCGACCGGCCACGTGGAGTACAAGGGCATCGTCGCAGCCCCGCCCTCCATGGCATCCACTTTCATGCAGCTGGATATTCGCGGTGCGCTGGATGTAGGTCTGGTGAGCGTGATTTTTGCCTTCCTGTTCGTGGATCTGTTTGACACCTCCGGCACCCTGATCGGCGCCGCACACAAGGGCGATCTGCTGGACAAGGATGGCAAGCTGCCCCGCCTGGGCAAGGCCCTGATGGCCGACAGCGCCGCCACCATGACCGGTGCCGCCCTGGGCACTTCCACTGTGACCAGCTATGTGGAAAGCACGGCCGGTATTGCCGCCGGCGGCCGCACTGGTCTGACTGCCGTGGTGGTGGCGATCCTGTTCCTCCTGAGCCTGGTGTTCTCACCGCTGGCCCAGATGATTCCGGGCTTTGCCACGGCACCTGCACTGCTGTATGTGGCCGTTCTGATGTGCTCGGGCCTGAAACAGGTGGACTGGGAAGACATCACCGAAGCCGCACCGGTGGCCATCACCGCGCTGGCCATGCCGTTCACCTTCTCTATCGCTCACGGTATTGCGCTGGGCTTCATCACCTACACGCTGCTGAAGCTGCTGTCCGGCAAGACCAGCCAGCTCAACCTGAGCCTCTATGCCGTCTCCGCGCTCTTTGTTGTAAAATTTGCGTTCTTCGGCTGATCCCATCCGGCGGCCCCTGGGGGCCGCCTCACAACAGGTGTGCTCATGGCAGATCCCTATTTCCGAGATACCATCCGCAACGCAATCCGGACCGTGCCCGACTGGCCTCAGCCGGGTGTCATGTTCCGGGACATCACCACGGCGCTTCAGGATCGCACGGTCTTCCGCAAGCTGATTGATGCTTTCGTACACCGCTATCATGGTGAAAGGCTGGATGTGGTGGCAGGCGTGGACGCGCGCGGCTTCATCATTGGTGCCCCCATCGCCTATGAACTGAATACCAGCTTTGTGCCGGTTCGCAAGAAGGGCAAGCTGCCCTTTGATACCGTAAGCGAGCGCTATACCCTGGAATATGGCGAGGCCGAGGTGGAGCTGCACAAGGATGCCATCCGTCCCGGTGACCGGGTACTGCTGGTGGATGACCTGATCGCCACCGGTGGCACCATGCTGGCTGCGGCGAGCCTGATCCGCAAGCTTGGTGGCGAGATCGTGGAATGCGCCGCCGTCATCGACCTGCCGGATCTGGGCGGCTCCGCCCGCATGCGCGAAGAAAATCTGTCGGTTTTCGCGCTGTGCGAGTTCGAGGGCGACTGAACCGGCACCCTCCCCGAAACGCCCTTCTTGACCTTCGGGCTCCCCTGGTGTCTGCAGTGCAGGCACCGGAGGCTGCCTCCGAAACCCTACCGAATGGCTGAGTGACGCAGCGCCCTCTCCGCGCTAGACTACCTGACAATCCAGGGATCAGGATGAGTCAGTCATGCAAAACCAGCATCACTTTCGCCATCACACCAAAGCGCCTCAGCTGGCCATCGACCAGCTCAATCCCGAATCTCAACCGGAGTCCCTACAGCGCTTATTCATGCTTGGGCTGGTGGTCGCGCTGATTGCCCTCGCCGGCTGCCGGACCGAGGCGGACATCCAGAAAGACGTTGACGCCCTCGTCCGCAAGACCCTGGACAACATGGTGTTTGTGGAAGGCGGGTCCTTCATGATGGGGGATTTCCGTGACCCGGAGTCAGGCCTCTATCACACTTGGGGTGCCGATTCGAAGCCCGCCCACAAGGTGACGCTGGACAGCTACCATATCGGCAAATATGAGGTGACCTGGGGCGAATACGATCTCTACACGGAGGCCAACGACCTCCCCAGGCTGCTATGGGACAAGGACTGGCAACGCGAAGCCTACGACCGCCAGCCCCAGTATCCTGCAGGGGTCAGCTGGCCCCATGCCCGCGACTATTGTCTGTGGCTGGGCAAGCTCACCGGTCTGCCCTTTGACTTGCCCACTGAAGCACAGTGGGAATACGCAGCGCGCAGTCGCGGGAAGATGGTGCCGTTTGCCACCGACAACGGGACTATAGAAGAAGGGCGCAACTACCGCAGGGGGGCGAAGACGCCTACCCCGTGGGGAGCTGGCCACCCAACCCTCTGGGTCTTTATGATATGAGCGGAAATGCAGCTGAATGGGTGCTGGATTGGTATGACCCTGATTATTATGCGCACTCTCCGGAAAACAATCCAAAAGGCCCATCAGATGGCATGAAAAAGATCCTGCGTGGTGGCTCGTACCTGGCGTCACCTTCAGGTTCCAATGTATTTGTCCGTGAGGAGCAGAATTTCGGATCCTGGCAACAGGATTTTCCCGGTACCGGATTCCGGTGTGCCATAAGCTCACCGGAACGGATTGCAAACTGAGCCTCAGGCTATCTGCTCCGGAATATTCATTGCGTAGCGACGTGGGTTCTCCGGATCAATGTACACAGTCACATCTTCCCTATCTTCCAGTGTATCCGGAATCTCCCACAAGTTGCGGCTTTTGAAAGTGTTAGCCCAAAGCTGTAATGTCCCCTTCTCGCAATTCTAAAATGTCCCCTTTTGGGATACAGGAGGGGGCAATGGCAGAGGAGACCATTGCAATGACGCAAAAAGCGATCGATCGGCTGGCAATCATTCAGCAGGTGACCGCAAAACAGCTTCGGCAACAGGAAGCTGCCCGGCAGCTTGGGCTGAGTGTCCGGCAAGTTAAGCGTCTGGTCGCCCGCTTTCGTCAGAAGGGGCCGTCAGGACTGGTTTCCGGCCATCTCGGTAAACGCCCGGGCAATGCAATTCCCGGGGCCGTGCGCAAGGAAGTACTCTCTCTGGTTCGCACACGCTACCCTGATTTCGGACCAACGCTTGCCTGTGAAAAACTCACCGCACTGCATGGATACAAGCTGTCAGCCGAGACCCTCCGACAGTGGATGATCGCTGACGGACTCTGGAAACCCGGAAAACGCAAGGCCGCCCGGATTCACCAGCGACGTCCCAGACGGCCCTGTCGCGGCGAGCTGATTCAGATTGACGGCTCACCACATGACTGGTTTGAAGGGCGCGGCCCGCGCTGCACCCTGATCGTGTTCATTGATGACGCCACCAGTGAACTGATGGCATTACGCTTCGCCCCGGCCGAGACCACCTGGGCTTACCTGCAGACACTGCAAGGCTATCTGGCCGAGCACGGCCGCCCCGCTGCTTTGTATTCCGACAAGCACAGCATCTTCCGGGTAAACCAACCCGAGCGCGAAGGTGAGCTGACCCAGTTCACCCGGGCTCTCAAAACGCTGGATATCGAGCCCATTCATGCCAATACCCCTCAGGCCAAGGGGCGTGTCGAGCGTGCCAACCAGACGCTTCAGGACCGCCTCGTCAAGGAGTTGCGTCTTGCGGGCATCTCGGACATTGAGACCGCCAATGCCTGGCTGCCGGGCTTTATGCGCGATTTCAACGCACGCTTTGCCAAACCCGCCCAGAACGCCACGGATGCTCACCGCCCCGTTCTGCACACACCAGAGGAGCTGGCGCTCATCCTGTGCCTGCACAACCACCGAAAGCTCTCAAAGAACCTGACCTTTCAGTTCAGGAACCGGGAATACCAGCTCACCGGCTATGGAAAGGGCTATCGGCTCCGGGGCGCCCGGATCACCATCTGTGAAGCACAGGATGGCCATGTGACGGTGCTCCACAAAGGGCATCAACTGGATTGGCAAATCCTGAGCGAAGGCGAGCCCCGGTCCCTTTGGATGACGAGAAAAGCCTCCACCAACGTGTCGACAAGGCGAGAGCCAGACAAAAGGCATCCTCAGGCAGAAAGCCCGCGCCGGACCATCCATGGCGACGTTCTCCGGTTGGTAAAGCGGCCTCCGGCAGGCAGTCGGTAACCTCCTGAAACAGGATACCCAAAGGGGACACTTTAGCTTTGGTAAAAAGGGGACATTTTAGAATTGGGTTGACAGTTGCGGCTTTTGAAAGTATAAGTCTTGCCACTGACTGGATCCTGCCACTCCGCCAGTACGCGCAAGGCGTTGCGCCCATTAATCTGGAATGACGGATTTTCTTCCACGCCGGTGATTCTCGCCAGAACATGCCGCCCTTGGTGCTGAAGCTTTCTGGAGAGGCGATTGTGATAGATGTCCCAGCCGATCAGTCCACCTCCCACAGAGATAAAAATCAGCCCCAGGAAGCCGCAGATCAGTGTCCCGCCCCATGTCGATTCGAAAGAGGCAACATGCGCCTTGTTCGGATCTTCCGGATCGTACAAGACCGTTACTGTCTCACCTGTTCGCAGGTTGGACGATGCTTGTGCCGCGACAAACTGATAGGGTTTGAATGCCCGGTCCTCAAAAATAATCACCGGATGATACTGATACTGGCCATCTCTCTCATAGCGTTGGAAGTCGATGATCATTCCTACCGCTTCTTCGGAAGTGGCGAGAAATGCCCGTTCCTTTTGAAACAGCCAGGCCGCCATCGCCAGCGCCAGTATCCCTGCGCCAGTAAAAACGACTTTGAAAAGGGTCAAACCTTTCATTGATATCCTCCTTGTTCCAAATATCCATCTTATAATGCCAGTTGCCTAACCGGGCCAGGCCGGAGAGAAATGTACCAGACACAGAACAGGCTACCAATGCTCTGAATACAGCAATTCTAACAATGCAACAGCTTTCTGCTCCACCAAACTTTCAGCTGCACCATCCGATTTTCCTGAATGCCTGCACACTGAGTTTGGCTCCTCCGAAATCCGGCCGGATAGCTGAGTGACTCAGCGCGTTCTCCGCGCTAGACTACCTGACAATCCAGGGATCAGGATGAGTCAGTCATGCAAAACAAGCATCATTTTCGCCGTCACACCAAAGCGCCTCAGCTGGCCATCGACCAGCTCAATCCCGAACCTCAACCGGCATGGCCGGATGTGCACACCCTGCGTCGCTTATTCATACTTGGGCTGGTGGTCGCACTGATTGCCCTCGCCGGCTGCCGGACCGAGGCGGACATCCAGAAAGACGTGGACGCCCTCGTCCGCAAGACCCTGGACAACATGGTGTTTGTGGAAGGCGGGTCCTTCATGATGGGGGATTTCCGTGACCCGGAGTCAGGCCTCTATCACACCTGGGGTGCCGATTCGAAGCCTGCTCACAAGGTGACGCTGGACAGCTACCACATCGGCAAATATGAGGTGACCTGGGGCGAATTTGATCTCTATACCGAAGCAAATGGCATACCCAGGGTACTTTGGGAAGACTGGACCTATGACGAAGTATGGCGGACACCGCCCTATGCCGCCGGTGTAAACTGGCAGGGCGCACGCGACTATTGCCTGTGGCTGGTCAAGCTCACCGGCCTGCCCTTTGACTTGCCCACTGAAGCACAGTGGGAATACGCAGCGCGCAGTCGTGGGCAGTTGGTTCCATTCGCTACCGACAACGGAAAAATGGAACCCGGTCGGAACTACTATCCTGCACAAACCGCCACACCATACCCTCCGGGCAGCTGGCCTCCCAATCCACTAGGACTTTATGACATGAGTGGCAACCAGAATGAGTGGGTGCTTGATTGGTATGACGAGCATTACTACAGCCACTCGCCAAATAAAAATCCCTCCGGACCACAAACGGGAACAAAGAAAATCAAGCGTGGGGGAAGCTTTCTGGAATCACCGGAAGGTGCCAACGTCTTTGTACGTCAGGAGACTGATGATTTCGAAAGAGCTTATAGTAGCATCGGTTTCAGATGCGCAATCAATAGCCCGCGCCTGAAACCATGACTCTTTGCTAAACCCGCTGAACACGGACTGGCCTCAGGGTACCATATGCCCAGCCGGGCCTCCCCGGCCGGGTGGCTGAGTGACTCAGCGTGTTCGACGCGCTAAACTGGCTCACAATCCAGGGATCAGGATGAGTCAGTCATGCAAAACCAGCATCACTTTCGCCGTCACACCAAAGCGCCTCAGCTGGCCATCGACCAGCTCAATCCCGAACCTCAACCGGCATGGCCGGATGTGCACACCCTGCGTCGCTTATTCATGCTTGGGCTGGTGGTCGCACTGATTGCCCTCGCCGGCTGCCGGACCGAGGCGGACATCCAGAAAGACGTTGACGCCCTCGTCCGCAAGACCCTGGACAACATGGTGTTTGTGGAAGGCGGGTCCTTCATGATGGGGGATTTCCGTGACCCGGAGTCAGGCCTCTATCACACCTGGGGTGCCGATTCGAAGCCTGCTCACAAGGTGACGCTGGACAGTTACCACATCGGCAAATATGAGGTGACCTGGGGAGAATACGATCTCTACACGGAGGCCAACGACCTCCCCAGGCTGCTCTGGGACAAGGACTGGCAACGCGAAGCCTACAACCGCCAGCCCCAGTATCCTGCAGGGGTCAGCTGGCCCCATGCCCGCGACTATTGCCTGTGGCTGGGCAAGCTCACCGGCCTGCCCTTTGACTTGCCCACTGAAGCCCAGTGGGAATACGCAGCGCGCAGCCGCGGGCAGCTGGTGCCGTTTGCCACCGACAACGGGAAAATGGAGCCGGGGCGCAATTACTACCCGGCACAGAAAGCAACCTTGTATCCTCCGGGAAGCTGGCCATCCAATCCTCTGGGTCTTTACGATATGAGCGGCAATGCAGCTGAATGGGTGCTGGATTGGTACGATGCTGAATATTATTCAAAATCTCCGGAAAAGAACCCGCGCGGCCCGGAAAGTGGCACGATGAAGATTTTCAGGGGCGGTATTTATGGTGAATCACCATCAGGTGCCAACGTGTTTGTCCGGCAGGAAGAGCCGGAAGAAAGCTGGCGCGAAGACCTGCCCGGCGGGGGTTTCAGATGTGCGATCAATACCGCTGCAATCCACCACATTGACTAGAGTGCCAGCCGCCTGACTGCACCAGGCACAGGCTTCTCCCGGATAAGTCGGGTAAACATGTCGTAGCGGATACGTTGGCAACCATCCAGAAATTCTGCGATACGATTTTCAGCTACCAAAGGATCTGTTTTTTGACCGTTCTGCGAGCAGTGTTCAAGAATTTCCCGCCATTCTGATTGGCTTTGTGTATAACTGAGTACCTTGATGACTGCTTCTTCTCGTATTTCATTGACCTTTGGCCAGCCACCATCCAGTGCTGCATAGGTTTCCGGATCAAAATAACTGGCGATATTCGTATTGGTCAGTTGCCAAAGCATGATGCCCTTGAGTTCCGGTACAGCAGAAGATAACCAGTCATCTTGCTCACCCTTGACGATGGCCTTAGCCAACCTCATACCGGATTCATGCTCTTGCATAACTCGATTAAACAGCTGGCTCAAACGGCGATAGCCTATACTGATTATTGTCTGAACTGGCCGCCCCGTTATAATCTGAATGGCTATACCGGAATACAACATCTCGAATGCCATGGGCTGGATATAGGTCAGGTAGTTGTAATCATTATCCTTGAGCTGGTGGTACACATACTGTGCCAGTGTCAGGATCTGTGAGGTGTCCACGGTGGCGCCGATGTCTCCCCCTGCACCCACGCCCCAGACGACACCCGCCTTGGCTCGGATACGGAATTTTCCTTCTTCGTAACTGACATAGAAGCCTGCGGTGACACCGGCGCCAACACTTGCGTTGCCTTCCAGTCCCAGAGCGGCCAGGTCACACCATCCGGAATCGGGCTTGCCGGGTTTCTGTATTTCCGGATTGTCCCACTGCAGGGATCCCATGCATTCAATACCGGCACTGATACCGGCAAAGCCGTTGATTTCTGCTTTGGCGGGCGTGAAGAATTTGTCCTTGCGGCGCAGTTCCCGTGCCTCTTCACTGCTGAGTCCCCGCAGCATGAGCCGGCCCTGCTCGAGGGTGCAAGCTGCGTCGGCGGTCAGTTGCAGTTTGCTACCGGCGTATCCGCTGGCGCTAATCTTGGCCAGGACCCGGTAAGTGCCCAACCGGAGCGGCTTCGGGGTGCCCTGCTTGGTGGGCAGGTTCAGTTCAACGGGCTGACCGCTTTCATTTGGCAGATAACCTTCAAGGGTTGCCTTGCCTTCGGCCCATGTCAGAGACACAAAACCATCCATCTTGAGGCTGAAGCCTTCGCGTGGGTTGGCGGTGAGGGCCAGACCGGCCCCATACGCATAGCGCACCAGTTGGGCAGCCGCAGAGGCATTCCAGGTTCGGGTCCCGAAGGGGTCGTGATTGGCCTCGGCGTTGATCAGCAACTGCATCTTTGTCAGCGCAACCGTCTTCCGCTCCACCAGGTCGGCCTTGTATTCGAACTTCACAGAACCCTGGCTGAGTTCACTGACTTTCTTGCGTACGCCTTCTGTCAGGGCCTTGCGCAGCTTTGCCGGATCAAGGCGTCCATCAGGATGCGAGAACTTGCGGCCATTGCGCACATCCACATCAAGCTTGTAGCGGCGGATGTGGTTGCGCAGGACATCGGAGCGCACGTAGGTAAATTTGCGACCCCAGCCACCCCAGACCTCTGTAATGGGTGCGATCTTGCCCGTGTCGAACAAGGGTTTGATGGTGGCATCCAGCTCACTGAGCGCCTGTGCCCGGGCGGCTTCGTTACCTTTCCGAAATGCGTCGAGGGCCTTTCTGAGCAGATCGTCCAGCCGCCGGGCCTCTTCCTCCAGCAGGTCCGCCACATCCTTGGGCAGCGCGGCCAGTACAGGCTCGGTGTGCGAGCCGCTTTCGTCGGGAAGGCCCGGGACATAGATCAGCGTATCCAGTTCTTCGGTGACCTGAACCAGCGCATTGGTATCGCCGTCATCCGCCGGATCGGGCTTTCGAGGTGCCGCTGCGCCGGCCGCCGGTTTGGTGTGCTCTGCCTTCCCGCCGGATGTCGTGCCCGCATCGGTACCGTCATCGGCCCCGCCCATGACGAGTTGGCCGGTCCGGCTTTGCTGACCGGTGCCCTGTGCTGCCGTGCTGTCCTGCCGCTTCAGGCCCACGCCCTGCACCTGCGCGGCCTGTGCAGCGACCCGGCCGCCTGCGGCACCGCCACCCCCGCCAAAGCCGACAGCGGGGGCGTTGAGGATGATGGCACCGGGGGTGATGGTGAGGGTGCTGCCGCCGCCGTTGAGCACGATCTGGCTGCAGGATTCGATCACCATTTGCTGCCCGGCCCAGGCGTTGATCTGTGTGCTGCCGCCGAGGCGGATGTTGCCGCCGCTTTTCAGGCTGTGGTCAGCGCTGGCGCCGAGGGCCAGGGTGGTCCGGCTCTGACCGCGCAGGTCGCCGCCAATGGCCTGGATGACGTCGCCGCTCACCTGAGTCTGGCTGTGTCCGCTGATCCGCTGGCGGTCGTGACCATCCAGGGTTTCCACCTGATCCCCGGCGATGCGCAGGTCCATGTCGCCGGCGCTTTGCAGGAAGATCTGTTCCTTGCCGGGTGTATCATCAAACTGCACCACGTGGCTGGCGCCTTCGCCCACCGTGCGGGTTCGCAGTCCGGTACGGTAGCGGGTGTCGTCACCCTGCCAGGGCAGGCCATTGACCCCGTTGTAGAGGGCGCCGGTGACCACGGGGTGGTCCGGGTCCCCTTCCACGAAGCGAACGATGACTTCCTGTCCGACCCTGGGCAGGGCCCAGAGTCCCTGCCGGGGACCGGCGAACGGGGTGAGGACGCGCACCCATGCGCTGCGCCCCGGGTCGTCATCCCAGTGAAAGCGCAGGCGTACCCGGCCCAGTTCATCGGTATGCACCCGGTCTTCTTCCAGCCCCATCACGAGGGCGGTCTGTGCCGGGGCAACCGGGCGTGGCGGCGGCAGGGGGGCGGCCCAGTCCAGCCCCGGAGGAAGCAGCTCGATCTGCTGAACCGATTCGGACCCCTCCAGCGCCCTTTCCTCGCGTACACTGTCCTGGGTACCTTCGTGGTGCAGGGCGACGATGAGGTAGCGCCCCGCCGGCGCACCGGCATGCGCCACATCCACCCATTCGCCCGGGCTGAGGTCCACCCGCTGACTGAAGGCACGGGCGCGTTCGGCGTCTGCACGGAAGCGCGCGTGAATCCGGCGTGCACGCTGCGCGGCCGGGGGGTGGATACCGGCGTATCCGAAAACCCGCCAGTGGGTACCGTCATCCTCACCGGCTTCGGCCACATCGAAGCGGTCCGGTCGCCAGAGGTCATACTGGCGCACGGTCACCCGGGCGGGCGTGGCACACCAGGTTTCCTGCCAGTCGTACAGTACCGGTTCCGGTGTCATGCGGGCGTCATCGCGCACGCTGACCTTGCGGCGCAGGGGATCAGGCAGCCGGAACACGGCCTGATGGTCACTCACCACCAGTTCATGCCGGTGGGCATGGTGAACGAAATGGTAATGCAGTCCCTGTTCGGCAAAGAGGCGGGTCAGGAAGTCCCATTCCGACTCGTCGAACTGGACGGTCATGTCCGGCCGCCGGAGGCTGTCACGCAGATCGAAGCGCAGGTCACCGGGTGGCAGGCCGGCTTCCTTCCAGATACGGGTGGCAATCTCCTCAACGGTGGCCTTCTCGAAAATGCGACGGCGTACCCGGTGACGCAGCAGATCCGTGCAGGGGGCAAGTTCGATGACCACCGTCTTGAGCCCCCGGTCTTCCATCTGGGTGCGCTGGCCGACAATGAGGCCGTGCACGTGCCGGCTGCCCAGCGGGCCGGTCAGGGTCAGGCAGGCATCCCGGTCGATCCAGTCCGGATCCGCAGCACCCTGGCGGCTGACGAGCGTGATGGTGAAGGAAAAGGGGGTGTCCAGGCCTTCCCGGCCCTGCCAGTGTTCCACCTGCCAGACATCGCGTTCCTGCGCGATGCGGCAGCTGACCTGAGCGTACCTGCTCATTGATGTGTCTCCGTGACGAGTGGTCAGTGTCTGACCGGGCATTCTAGGGAGCGGGGCCGGCGAGTGTCAACCTGACGGCCCGATGCGGTCGGATCCGGTCATTTTCGTGACAGTCAATCACGTTTTATGATTTATGGTACGCAGTTCTCATTTTTGAGGCTGATCATTTTCTAGACTGTCCTCTCCAATAAAAACAATAGAAGAGGAAGACCACATGCCCCACCTGAATCGCTTCAGGCGGCTTCGCCTGACCGCTTTCCTGCTCGCCCTTCTTGTCTCCGCCCTGGCCCGGGCCGGTGCGGTGGATGATTTCGAAAACAGCTGGACCGCCCGTGCACTGGCCCTGCAGCGGGCGCTGGATGCAGACCAGCCGCTGGCACAGGCATTTTTCCCCGGCACACACAATTCCTACAATTCAAAGGCCTACCAGAACGCGACCCGCTACCTGGACCCGAATCAGCGCTACAGCCTGACCGACCAGTTGCGCATGGGCATCCGGGCACTGGAGCTGGACGTGCATTACACGTTCAAGATTGACGGCTGGCCCTGGAACTGGGGCAACCGGCTGCTGCTCTGTCATGGCCAGGACAATCACGTGGGCTGCAGCCCTGCAGACCGCTATTTCCGTGACGGTGTGGCCGAAATCGCCCGCTGGCTGGACCGTAACCCTTCCGAGGTCATTCTGCTCTACATCGAGGATCACATGGATGGCCGTTACGGGGATGCCATCCGGACGCTCAGCCAGGCTTTTGGCCAGCGCATTTTCCGCCCGTCCGGCAACGGCTGCCAGGGGATTCCCATGCAGATCAGCAAGACGGATATCCTGCGTGCGGGCAAGCAGGTGCTGATCATGACGGATGGCTGCCGCAACACGGAGTGGAACCGGTGGGTGTTCGGTGGATTCGGAGACTACCTGAACGGTTATCCCACGGGAGAGGTGGCCGATCTTGGCACCTGTCTGGCCAGCCGGTTCAGCCGCGCATTTTTTGACAGCCACATTGTGCGGGTCTATGAGGATCGGACGCGTCTCTCCGCCACCTTTGGTGATCCGGGCGATCCGCTGACCCCTGCCGCTCTGGCCAGGGCGGTTCAGTGTGGCGTCAACATGCCGGGCATGGACATGCTGTCACCCGGCGATGGCAGGCTGGATGCGGCGGTCTGGAGCTGGCAGCCGGGCGAGCCCAACGATTGGGCCGGACAGGAAGATTGTGCGGAAAGTCTCGGCAATGGCCGTTTCAATGACCTGAACTGCGGTGAGTTCCGCCCCTTTGCTTGTCAGCGGCCCGGAACCCATGACTGGTATGTGACCCGTCAGTCCGCGCCCTGGCAGGAGGGTGATGCCCTCTGCGCAGCGGAAACCGGGGGGCAGTACCGGTTCGCCGTTCCCCGCAATGCCTGGGACAACGAGAACCTGAAGGCGGTCAAGGCCCTGCTCGGAGCCGAGCGTGTGTGGCTGAATTACAGCGACCGTATCACCGAGGGCCAGTGGCAGGCCGGCTTCTGACTGTACATTTTTTGGACTGACCGATTCCGCCGGGTTATACTCGGAATCAGACATTCATCAATTTTGCTGGATGCATCATGACTGAACGATCCCGCCACCGACGACCCGGCCGGTGGCGAATGCTGGCCCGGACCGGTGGCCTCCTGCTTGCGGTGCTGGCCTCCTGCGTCCACGCCCGCGAGGTAATCGTTCAGCTCAAGTGGTATCACCAGTTTCAGTTCGCCGGCTACTACGCCGCCCTGGAACAGGGCTACTATGACGATGCCGGACTTGATGTGACCCTGCGCCCCATCGAGCCGGGACTGGATCTGGTTGCCGAAGTCACGTCCGGCCGGGCGGATTTTGCCATCAGCAATACCGGTCTTCTGGAAGCGTTTGCGGAGGGCAAGCCGGTGGTGGCGCTGGCGGCCGTCATGCAGCACTCTCCCGGTGCCTTCATCGGCGTGCGTGGTCGCCGCATCCAGACCCCGGCGGACTTCATCGGTGCCCGGGTGGTGGTCCCCACACCGCAACAGGGTGGCGAGCTGCTGAGCCTGCTCAACCATCTGGGTGTCACCCGGCGCATCCAGGCCGTCGAACCCAGTTATGACCTGCGGGACCTGATTGAAGGCCGGGTTGATCTCTACAACGGTTATATCAGCAATGAGCCCTACGTGCTGCGCCAGCATGGCCTGGAGCCGCTGATCATCAGTCCGCGGGATTTCGGGGTGGATTTCTACAGTGACGTGCTCTTCACCCGCAAGGCCCTGGTGGACAGTGAACCGGATACGGTGGAGGCGTTCCGGCAGGCCACGCTGAAGGGCTGGGACTGGGCGCTGAAGCACAAGGAGGAAATGGTCCGGCACATCCTGACCCGGTATGCCCCCAATGCTTCAGCCGACAAGCTGCTCTACGAGGCCAACACGCTGGAAGGCCTGATGCTCAGTCAGGTGGTGGACATCGGCCACATGAGCCGCACGCGCTGGCGCCAGATTGCGGACCAGCTCGCGGGCCTCGGCCGCATCCCGGCCAATCTGGATTTGAACAACTTCCTCTACACCCCTCAACGCAAGGTGACCTGGGCCGAACTCTATCCCTGGGCCGGCGGGCTGTCAGCGCTTTTTGCGGCGGTGCTTATCGCCCTGACCTGGGTCACCCGGCACAACCGGCTGCTGGCCCGGGAGGTGTCCGAACGGCGGCGGGCCGAGGAACGTGCCTTCTATCTGGCTACTCATGATCCGCTGACCGATCTGCCCAACCGGGCGCTGATGACCGATCGTCTGCGCCAGGTCCTGCACCGTGCCCGGCGGGAAGGCCTGCTCCCGTTGCTGATGTTCATGGATCTGGACAATTTCAAGACCGTCAACGACATGTACGGCCATGATGCAGGAGACAAGGTGTTGCAGCAGGTGGCCTACGCCCTGCGCATGACCCTGCGCAGCGCCGACCAGTGCGCCCGCTTTGCCGGGGATGAATTCGTGGTGCTGGTGGAGGACTGCAGGTCGGAGCCCGATGCACAGACCCTGGCCAGCAAGCTGCGGGCCTCCCTGCAGACCCACTATGCACCGCTGGGGCTGGAGGTGCCCATCGGCATTTCCATCGGCATGCTCTGGCTGGACGGCACGGACAGCGTGGGTTCCGCCCTGCGCAAGGCGGACAAGCTGATGTATCAGGCCAAGCGCAAGGGGAGGAATTTCAATCAGTTCAGCCCGGCCCGGGAGGTGCCGCTGGATCATCCGGGGCAGCCAGAAAGTCCTGGCGCCTGATCCCGTACTTGGCCAGTTTGTCGTACAGTGTCTTGCGCGGCAGCCCCAGTTCCACCATCACGTCCTTGATCACACCCCGATGGCGGCGCATGGCGTCCCGGATGATGCTCTGCTCGAACCATTCGACCCGTTCCGGCAGGGTCTGCTGGGCATCACCGGATCTTGGCCAGGCGCCCCCTTCCAGGTCATTCAGCGCCTCATCTCCCATCAGCACATAGCGTTCGGCCAGGTTGCGCAGCTCCCGCACATTGCCCGGCCAGTCATGGGCCAGCAGACGCTGCATCTGCGGTACACTCAGGGGCACCATTTCACGCTGAAAGCGGGCCGATGCAATCACGGAAAAATGCTCGAACAGCAGCGGGATATCTTCCGGGCGCTCGCGCAGGGGCGGGATGTCCACGCTCACGGTGTTCAGGCGGTAATACAGGTCGGCCCGGAACCGGCCCTCGTCGGCGAGTTGTCTCAGATCTGCCTTGGTGGCGGCGATCACGCGGATATCCAGCGGGATGAGCCGGTTGGAGCCCAGCCTCTCCACCTGCCGCTCTTCCAGCACCCGGAGCAGGCGGACCTGCAGGGCCAGGGGCATGCTCTCGATTTCATCAAGGAACAGGGTGCCGCCATTGGCATGCTCGAATTTGCCGATACGCACCTTGTCCGCCCCGGTGAAGGCGCCGGCTTCATGACCGAACAGTTCGCTCTCGATCAGATTTTCCGGCACGGCACCGCAGTTGATGGCCACGAAGTTGTGTTCGCGGCGCTGGCTGTGTTCATGCAGATACCGGGCGATGAGATCCTTGCCGGTACCGGTCTCGCCATGCAGCAGTACATCGGCGGGCATGTCGAGAATGGCGTGCAGGGTGCGCCTCAGCCGCCGGATGGCCGGCGAGTTGCCGAGCAAACGCGGGCCGGGTGCGTTCTGCAAGCGCAGTTCCTGCCGCAGCGCGCGGATTTCCAGCGCCATGTTGCGCTTTTCCAGGGCACGGCGCACCGTATCCACCAGGCGCTCGTTGGTAAACGGCTTTTCAATGAAGTCGTAGGCACCCCGGCGCATGGCCTCCACCGCCACGGATATGTCGCCGTGGCCGGTCACCAGAATCACGGGGATTTCCCCGTCCGTTTGCGCAACCGCTTCCAGAACCGCCATGCCGTCCATGTCCGGCATGCTCAGATCCGTGACCACCACACCGCGCCAGTCCCGGTTGATCTGCCTGAGGGCCTCCTGAGGCTGACCGAAGGTGCGCGTTGACCAGCCCTCCAGCATCAGGGTCTGCTGTACGGCCTTGCGGATGGGGGCGTCATCATCAATGAAAATGACTTCTCCCTGCGGCGCGTCCTGTGGCGTCATGTTGTGTGGCTCTCCGTATCGAAACGTTTGAGACAGAGCTCGAAGCAGGCCCCGCCGTCCGGATTGTTGAAGGCCCGCAGGCTGCCCTGCATGGATTCGGCGATCCGCCGGGAAATGGCCAGCCCCAGCCCGAGCCCCTGCGAGACGCCCTTGGTGGTGTAGAAGGGCTCGAAGATCAGTTCTTCCTTGCCGGGTTCGATGCCTTCACCATTGTCGCGCACCCTGAGGCACACCTGATCCCGGGTTCTTGCCACGTCCAGCCAGACCGCCCCGCCGGACCGGCCACTCACGGCCTGCAGGGCGTTGGTCAGGAGGTTGACCAGAATCTGCTCCAGCCGCACCAGATCGCCCATGACATAGTCACTGTCCTCAAGACCGGCCACTGTCACCGCCAGGCCGAGGCTGTGACACTGCGGTTCCACGATCCGCAGCGCGGCTTCCACGGCGCCCCTGACCGGCACCGGTGCCAGCGTGCCGTCGCTCTTGCGGGCAAAGACCTTGAGCTGGGCCACGATCCGGGAAATATGATCACTCAGGGCGAGAATCTCTTCCAGATTGCTCCGCACCATTTCCGCCTCGCCCCGGGCCTGAAAGCGCAGGGCGTTCTGCGCGTAGTTGCGAATGGCGGTCAGCGGCTGATTGATCTCGTGGTTGATGCCGGCAGAAAGCTGACCGAGAACGGCCAGCTTGGCCGTCTGGATCAGCTCTTCCTGCGCCTGCCGGAGTGCCGCTTCGGCCCGGTGGCGCTCGTCAATTTCCTCACGCAGCTGGAGGTTGGTGCGGGTCAGATCCGCGGTTCGCTCTGCCACCCGTTTTTCCAGGTCGTTGCGGGCCTGTTCCAGTACCCGGGCCCGGCGGTAACGCTCCAGCAGCAGCAAGCCCAGCAGGACAATCGTCAGCACCAGTGTCAGCGTAAACCAGACGGCGCTGCTGATTTCCCGTCTCGCCGCGGACAGCGGCTGCAGCACCTGCACCTGCCAGCCGGCTACGGGCATATCTGCCGTCTGCATGAGCCAGCGCTGATTGCGCCCCCCTCCCGGGAGGGCGACCAGTTGGGTCCGTGCCGTGTCCAGCCCGTCCGGTAACGGCAGGGTGATCATCGCCAGCCTTTCCAGCCGATCCACCGGATAGCGCCGTTCCGCCTTCAGCTCGGCCTTCCCGGCATCCGACAGCGGACGGGTGGCACGCAGTCGCCACTCGGCCCGGGTGGACAGGACCACCACCCCGTAGTCATCCACCACCCGCACCACCCGGTCACCGGAGCCGTATGGGGTTTGCCAGCGCGCTTCAATCCCTTCCAGCGGGATTTTCACCACCACGACACCGACAATGTCGTCACCCTCGGAGACCGGCCAGGAAAAGTAGTAACCCCGCTGACCCGATGCGATGCCGAGGGCAAAGTAGCGTCCGGCGCGCCCGCTCATGGCCTCGGTAAAATAGGGCCTGAAACTGTAGTTCTGGCCGATGAAGCTGCGCGGCAGGTTCCAGTTGCTGGCGGCCAGGGTCGTGCCCTCCGCATCCAGCAGATAGATGTCGGACGCGTCGATGACGTGGGCGGTACTCTCCAGAAAGCGGTTGATGTGGGCCTGCATGGCCCGGTTGGTGGGATCGGATAGCAACTGCCTCAGCCGCGGATCCAGCGCCAGCATCCGCGGAATGGGCGCATAACGCGCCAGAACGCCTTCCAGCTCGAGCACGGTGCGCCGCAGCTCATCGGCCGTGCGCAGCTCAAGACCCCGGTAAGCGCTGCGTGACGCCCACTGCTCCGCCAACCCGACCAGCAGCAGGGCGCTCGCCAACACAAGCCCGCCCCACAACAGGGCGCGCTTCCAGGATACGGGCTGTCCGGCATGGAAAAACGGGTTCATTCGCGTTAGTCTAGCAGCTTTGCATCTGTCGCGACCATTCAACCTCTGTGGGAGACCATGTCGAATCACAGCCCATTCAAGTTTACTGACCCTGCTCTGGCGGATTCTCAGGTCTGGCATCATGAAAAAAGCCGCTGGCAGGATATCAAGCTCGCCCGCCACCCCCTTTTCGGCGAACAGCTCATTCTGGATGATGATCTCCAGTATTCCACTGCCGATAGCATTTATGACGAGATTCTGGTTGCCCCTGTCCTGCCCCTCGACCGGCTGACACGGGTTGGCATATTGGGAGGCGGCGACGGAGGCGTACTGGCGACGCTTGTCGGGCACACGAGGCGCCTGGGCCGTCCGCTCTCGGAAGTGGTGATGATTGATATTGATGAGGTGGTGACAGGTCTCTGCCGCAAGGCATTCCCTCATCACTGGAACCGGATCGATAACGCCCCGGAGGCCAGTGTCATCAATGGCGATGCCTTCGCCTGGCTGGATTCGGCCCGCGGCCTGGATGCGCTCATCTATGATCTGACCATGAATCCGGTCCGTGAAGGTCAGACACGTGAAGCGTTTGTGCAGGAAACACTGCAGCGCATTGCCAACGCATTGCGTCCCGGTGGTGTGCTGACCATGCAGTGCTGTGGACAGGGCTACTCATCCGACGATCTGGCCCGGCATGATGCCTGGCTGAGTTTCATCGGGAAGGCGCTGGAGCAGGACTTCACCGCCATACAGACCCATACGGCCCTGGTGCCCTCCTTCCTTGAGCCATGGACATTTCTGCGTGCCCAGCGCAAGGGGTGACCGTCACGGACTGCTGACCCGGCCTGTTGCCGAGGTGATGCGGCGCATGACCGGCCCCATGGTTGCCGGCATCGTGGCCATCCTGTTCTTCAATCTGGTGGATACCTGGTGGATTGCCCAGATGGGCACCCACGAGCTGGCGGCGGTGAGCATGACCTTCCCGGTCTCGTTCGTTATCACCTCTCTGGCCATGGGGCTGGGGGTGGGGCTGTCTGCGTCCCTGGGTCGATCTCTCGGACAGGGCAACCATGAAGCGGCCGGTCGCTTTGCCACCCATGGTGTGCTGCTGGCGGTACTGCTGGTGTCCCTGCTTTCGGCCACGGGGCTGATGTGGCTGACGCCCCTCTTCCGTGCCATGGGTGCCGATGACACCCTGCTGGCACTCATCCGGGCCTACATGGTGCCCTGGTTTCTGGGCGTGCCGTTGCTGGTGGTGCCGCTGGTCGGCAACAGTGCACTGCGCGCTACCGGAGATACCCGCACGCCGGGCATCATCATGGCACTGGCGGGGCTGGCCAATGGTGTGCTGGATCCGCTGCTGATGTTCGGCATCGGCCCCTTTCCGGAGCTGGGCATACAGGGAGCCGCCATTGCCAGCATCCTGTCCTGGTTGCTGGCGCTCATCGCCGGTGTGCGCCAGCTTCACCGCCGCGACCTCCTGCGCCGCCCGCAACCCGGACCGGAGATGCTCAGTCAGTGGCGACGCATCCTGGCCATCGGCATGCCGGCCGCCGTGGCCAATCTGCTCGCCCCCCTCACCAATGCCATCATCATTGCCCTGCTGGCCCGCACCGGGGTGGAGGCAGTCGCTGCCTGGGGCGCCAGCAACCGGGTTGAAGCCCTGTTGCTTATCGGTTCCATGGCCGTCTCCAGTGTACTGCCGCCCATCACCGCCCAGAACATGGGGGCCGGACAACCTGAGCGCGTGCACGAGGCGCTCAGCCTGGCTCTGCGCGGACTGCTCATCTGGCAGGCTCTGCTTTACATCCTGCTCTGGCTGGCGGCCCCCTGGGTGGCTCATTTCTTCAGTGACGATCCCGGGGTCTCGGAACTGATCGTACGTTACCTGCGCTGGATCGGCTGGAGCTGGGGGTTGCTGGCCTGCGTCTATCAGGCCGGCGCCATCTTCAATGGCCTGGGTGAAGGCCTTAAAGCCATGGGGCTGCAGACCGCCCGGCTGGTGGTGCTGGCCCTGCCGCTGGTCTCGGCCGGTATCTGGTTCGCAGGGGTGAATGGTGCCTTTGCAGGCATGGCGGCTGCCAACACACTGGCCGGCCTGTTCACGCTGTTCTGGGTCAGGCCACGGTTGCTGAGTGCCATTTACCGCTGAATCAGGTATACTTTTATCACTTCAGGACTGAACAGCCTCACCTTTACGTCAAGCATCCACTCATTTGTATTCTTTTCGCATTGGCATACACTGCATTCAGAACACCTGTCCGATTCTGTCACGAACTATCCGGAACATCACATGACAACCGAAAATACCCCTCAAAGCGCCACTCACGATGATGGCGATGAACACCACCTGCGCCTGCGTAACCTGCGCCTGAAAGATTACGATGACATTGCCCGGATCATGAACAGCGTTTATGAGATTCTCGGCGGTGTCTGGTCCCGCCAGTCATACCGGGCCATGCTCAAGGCCTTCCCCGAAGGGCAGATCTGTATCGAA
Source organism: Thermohahella caldifontis (assembly GCF_041153465.1). Classification (NCBI taxonomy): domain Bacteria; kingdom Pseudomonadati; phylum Pseudomonadota; class Gammaproteobacteria; order Oceanospirillales; family Hahellaceae; genus Thermohahella; species Thermohahella caldifontis. The sequence continues at coordinate 2,615,274 of NZ_CP154858.1, read as the reverse complement.
GACAACGGCAAGGTGGTGGCCGCAGCCTTTTCCGTGATTGTTGATTACGACCGCTTTGGTGATGACCATACCTACGATGAAATCACCGGCGATGCTTACCTCACCACCCATGATCCCAACGGTGATGTCCTCTACGGTGTGGATGTCTTTGCGGATCCGGAATACCGGGGAATGCGACTCGGGCGCCGGCTGTACGAAGCGCGCAAGGAGCTGTGCCGGAACCTGAATCTGCGAGCCATCGTGGCCGGTGGGCGCATTCCGGGATACAAGGACTACGCAGACAAGATGTCCCCCCATGAATACATCGAAGCGGTCAAGCGCAAGGAAATTTACGATCCCATCCTGACCTTTCAGCTCTCCAACGACTTTGAGGTCAAGCGGGTGCTCAAGGGCTACCTGCCTGAAGACACGGACTCTCATGGGTTTGCCACGCTGCTGGAGTGGACCAACATCTATTACGATCCCAGCAAGCGCAAGCTGATCGGCAACAAGAAAACCACCGCACGTGTCGGACTGGTACAGTGGCAGATGCGTGAAATGGGCAGCGTGGGAGAGTTCCTGCAGCAGGTGGAGTATTTCATTGATGCGCTGTCCGACTACCGTTGTGATGTGGCCGTCTTCCCGGAGTTTTTCAACGCCCCGCTGATGGGGCTGGACACCCACAAGTCCTCGGTGGATGCCATCCGTTTTCTGGCCGGTTTCACGGCGGAAATCCGGGATGAGATTTCCAGGCTGGCAGTGAGCTACAACATCAACGTGGTGGCCGGCTCCATGCCCGTGATCGAGGATGGCCAGCTCTACAACGTGGCCTACCTGTGCAAGCGTGACGGCACCATCGACGCCCAGTACAAGATTCACCCCACTCCCCATGAAAAGCGTGACTGGATCATGCAGGGCGGCGACGAGCTGAAAGTGTTCGATACGGACTTCGGCCGCGTGGGCATTCTCATCTGCTACGATGTGGAATTCCCCGAACTGGCACGTCTGCTTTCCGAGAAGGAAGTGCAGATCCTGCTGGTCCCGTTCTGGACCGATACCAAGAACGGCTTCCTGCGGGTTCGCCGCTGTGCCCAGGCCCGCGCCATCGAGAACGAGTGCTACGTGGCCATAGCCGGAAGTTGTGGCAACCTGCCCAAGGTGGACGATGTGGACATCCAGTACGCCCAGTCAGCCGTGTTCTCCCCCTCGGACTTTGCCTTCCCGCATGATGCGGTCATGGCCGAGACCACACCCAACACGGAAATGACGCTGATCGTGGATGTGGATCTGGACAAGCTCCAGCGCCTGCAGAACGAGGGCTCGGTGCGCAACTATCTGGACCGGCGCCGCGACCTGTACAAGATCGTCTGGCTGCCGGACGAAGACGAAAGCTGAGCCCGTCGGGTGCAGCCGTCACACCGGCTGCACCAGCACCATGCGCATGCCGCGCCCCCTGAATATCGCATCCAGCATGTTCTGAAGCTCCTGAATGCTGCCTGTCCGCACACGAAAGCGGAACTGGGTACCTTTCTTGCTGATCGCCTTGACCTGATACATGGGGTGTCTCCTCTGTTGCATTCCCGTTGTGACAGGTTGCAGATTACCCACCAAAACGACAGAATGTGTCGAACACTACAAGCAAGACGAACCTCATGCGGACCTTTCTGCGCCGGCTGGCCATTCTCGACTACCTCAAGCGCAGCCGCGTGCCACGTACCACAGGGGATATCCTTCAACACCTGCGGGATGCGGACTACGTGGACAACGAAACAAGTGAGCCTGCCGCGCTGCGGCTGGTTCAGCGCGACCTGAACTTTCTCCTCGGCGAAGTGGACGAGGACGGCGAGCCGGACAACCCCTTCGGCCTCACCGTGGAACAGGGCCCGCGCCGCACCCTGTACTGGGCCCTGGAACCCTGGTCCGACATGCGTTTCGACTGGGAGCGGATGCCGGCCTTCATGGCGCTGACCCTGGGCATGACCGGCAAGCACCTGGCGCCCATCCTGCCTGCCGGCACCCGGGATGAACTGGCCTGGTTTCTGGAACAGGCGGAACGGCGACTCAGTCAGGCCCACCGAGGTCTCCGTCCGCATCACTACGGCCGTCTCAAGGACTCGGTGGAGTTCTTTCAGCGGGGGCATGCCCTGCAGGCGGCTCCCTATGATCCCCTGGTACTGGATACCCTCTACCGGGCCATCATCCTGGGTCGCATGCTCGGCTTCGAGTACCGCAGCGCCCGGGGTCTGAGCACCTACCGCGTGCATGTGTACGGTGTGGCCATTCTCCTGCCCAAGCTCTACCTGGTGGCCCGCAAGGATGACGGTGAAACCCTGCAGACCTTCCTGGTGCACCGCATTCATTCCGCCTGGCTGGAACCGGGCAGTGCCCGTGTGGACCCCGGCTTCAACCTGCGCCAGTGGCTGGAATCCGGCGAAATGGAGATGTATCTGGATCCGGCCGACCGGGATCTCTACACCCTCCGGCTCACCTTCCCGTCCAGGACCCTGCGGCCCGGTCTGCTGGATGACCTGCGCGACTCCCCCATCAGCCCGGATCAGACGCTGACGAAGGACGCTCAGGGCAACTGGCATCTGACCGCACGGGTGCGCCGTACCGTGCAGTTGCGCCACTGGTTGCTGAGTGTGGCCGATGTGGCCCGCATTGACGCCCCGGACTGCATCCGCCAAGATGTGAAGACACTGCTGCACACCATCCTGGCACAACAAAAGGACACTTGATGAGTCGTATCCTCTACGCATTGCTGGCACTGGCCCTGAGCGTCGGTGGCTGGCTGCTCCTGAACAACGGCTACACGGATGTACGGGCCGTGCGTCAGCTTGAACGCCTGGTACCCACGCCGGTTCACGCGGTCACGGGCGGGGAAACCCTGGTCACGGGCGAGGCGCGGAAATGGCAGAAACAGGTGATCAGCCGCCATACGCGCACGCCCAGCCTTTACTACCATTACCGGCATGACGTGCAGAAACGGGATTCGGATGGCAACACCTACTGGGATACGGTGGAAGACGTGGCCCAGGGGGTGGATTTCAGGCTGGCGGATGACACCGGTACCCTGTTCGTGTTCGTGGACCCGGGCACCGTGCCCGTAACCTGGCACGTGCCCCAGCGCTTCTACCGTCAGCAGGGCTCGCACCGCTACACGGAATGGCGGCTGGAGCCGGGAGACCGCGTCAGCGTGTTCGGCTATGCGAGCCTCGAGCCGGTGGGCATGGTGCTGCGACTGGACAAGCCGGGCCAGTATCGCCCCATCATTTCCACGGAGGGTGAAGCCGCCGAACGCAACAGCCTCGGCGTGCTGGCCCTGTTCAAGCTCTGGGGCGGGCTCTCCCTGATGGCCCTGGCCCTGTTCGCCGCTTTCCGCGCCCTGAAACAGCACCGCCTTCTGGGCTATCTCTCCACCCTGTCGGCGGTGCTGGCCGCCGTGCTGGTCAGCCTCGGACTGTCCATGATGCGGGCCGACCTGAGTGATGCGCTCACCCGGCTTCAGGCCCAGCACGACAACAGCTGGAAACTGGCCAGCCACATTCTCTGGAAGGCGGACATCCGCCTCGGCAACGAAAGCGCCCTGGCCGACGCCCTGAGCCGACCGGACGTGCCGGACGCGGTACGACAGCAGGTCACGGACATCTACACCCGGCTGGCCGCGGCCCATGACCGGCTAGAACGGGACTTCCGCCGCTTCCCGGAGCGCTGGCTGGCCCCCTGGTGGGGATTGCGGGTACCGCCGGTGGCGGAACACTGGCCCGTGGATGCCCGGACACGTGAAGCACTGTCCGGCGTGGTCCCGACGGTGGCACAAGGCGGTTACCTGCCCTGGGTGTACTGGATTGCACTCGTCCTGGGTGTGCTTGCCTTCTTCCTGGCCTTCCGCTGGGTGCGGGTCAAGCGCATGATCGAAAACATTCCCACCACCGACGTGGCAGCGGTGGTGCCGGGCATCAATGAAGTGGCCGGCGTGCTGACGCCGCTGGATCCGCCCCTGACCGGGCCGCTGACGGGCCGCCCGTGCACCTGGTTCACCTACCGGGTGGAAGAACGCCGGGGCTCCGGCAAGAACGCGCGCTGGGTCACCATTGAAAGCCGCAACGAGTACCGGGTCTTCCAGTGTGAGGACATGAGCGGCCGGATCGCCATTCATCCGGATGATGCGGAAATCATTACCCGCCACAAGGACACGCAGCGCCATGGTGACATGCGCTACACCGAAACCCGGCTGGAACCGGGCGACGCCCTCTACGTGCTGGGTCAGGCCCGTCCCGTGCCGGAGGCCCCCTCGACGCTGCGCTTTGAACGCGACCCGGACGTGCCCTATATCATTTCCAATCTGGACGAAGAAACCCTGATGCTGCGCAAGGCCACGGCCGGCATGGTGTCCGTGGCCCTGGGCTTTGCCGGCGTGCTGCTGGCCGCACTGCTGGGTTTCGGACAGTCCGGCGGCTTCGCGCCCACGGATTTTCTGGCGGCCGCCATGATTTCACCCGGACTGCTCATTGTGACCACTCTGGTTCTGCACTACAACGATCTGGTGTTCCTGCGCCAGCGGGTGGTGCGCAACCGGGCCAACATTGATGTCATCCTGCAGAAGCGCCATGACCTGCTGCCCAATCTGGAAAAGGTCGCCCGGCGCTACCTGACCCACGAACAGCAACTGCAGACCCGCCTGGCCGCACTGCGCAACCTGCCGGCAGCGCAGGAGGGTGCGGACCGGGTGCTGCATCATCTGGAGGATGAACTGGAAACCCTCGGTCGCTTCCGCACGGCCGTGGAAGCCTATCCACAGCTCAAGGCACAACCGGTAATGAGCAAGCTCATGGCCATGGTGACTCAGGTGGAGAACGAACTGGCCTTCATGCGTGACGGACTGGCGCTGGCCATCGAACGCTACACGACGCGCCGGGAAAGCTTTCCCGACCTGATCCTGGCCCGGCTGTTCCGGTTCGAGGATGCGGCCCACCTGAAGGCGGACGCGTCGGCACGACAGGCCCCTGCCGTATCGCTGTCCGGCCCGGACGACTGAGTTCAGCGGCCGGGGGGCGGCCAGTGTCCGAGCATTTCCGCCACCAGCCGCCGGATCTGGGCGGTTCGGGCTTCAGGGGTGTCCTCCTGCAGCAGCCGCTCACGGGATTCGGCCCGCCAGATCACCTGCCGCTCCGGCATCTTCAGCGCCTCCAGCACCAGACGGTAGTGACGCTTCTCCCTCATTGGCGCGGGTGTCCGGAACCCGAATCCCAGACCACTGTGCCGGTGCCCGATACCAAAACCCACACCCCAGGTCACGCCCGGCGCCGGCTCCAGTTCGGTATCCTCGATCACATCCCAGCGCCAGCCGATCCGGGCCCCGGACCCGCTCACTTCCTGCCAGCCCCGGTGATCGAGAATCACCTTCAGGGCATCATGAACGCGCCGGTCCATGAGGGTCACTGCCTCACCCGCATCCGCCGTGGCACCCAGAAATACCCAGGTACTGACCGGCTCGAACCGGGCATTCTGGTCATAATCCAGCCGTACGGGATCGCTGGCGCATCCCCCAGCCACAGCAGGATGAAGAGTATCAGCCAGCGAACCGGTCTGTTGAGGATTACCATATGCAGATCTCCGGACCCTGTGAGACACCGGATACCAGTGTACGGCATACCGGAGTTTTCCCCAAATCCTGTGGATAACCTTGTGAACAGGCTTCGGACAAGCGGCGCCGAACCGCGCCGGCACAGGTCTTGCGGCTGTTGATCAGTCTTCCATCAGCCCGGCATTGAAACGCCTGATCCAGTCATCGCTCACCGCCTGATTGCACATCAGGTGCCGGTCCAGACCCGGGGGCATGTCTTCCGGCGTCGCGGCAATCCAGCCTTCCGGCAACGGACTCAGCAGTGCCTGCACTTCCTCAAAGGCCATCAGGGCCATGTCGGCCCGGCCATGACGCAGCATGTTCATGATGGTCGTCACCGGTACCGTCACATCCGTCACCTGGGGTTCGTGGCGACGGATCAGACTGTCCACCGGCTCCCCATAGGCATAGCCATGCTGAACCAGCAGGGTACCGCCGTTTTCGAGCAACTCGGCCAGGGTATAGGGTGGACTGAATCGGCTGACCAACTGGTAGGGGTGATCCGTGTAGAGCGGCAGAGAGAAGCGGGCCCACTGCTCCCGCTCCGGCGTGCGGAACCAGCCGATGCCGCAGAGCGGCCGGGTACTGCGCTGCATGAGGTAGAGCTGCCGCGCCGCCGGCGCTTCCTCCCTGACAACCCGAAGCCCGGCCAGGGTCACCGCCTTTTCCACCGGCTCACCCACCAGCCCGGCAAGCCTGCCGTCCGGATCGAGGGTCATGTAAGGGGGACGCTCGAAATACATGAGCGTGACCACAGGCTCGCCGGCCCATGCCAGTGAGACCAGACACCCGATGAAAATCGTGATCAGGATACGCATGCTGATAGTGTAGCCCTGACCGGACCGGGCTGCGAATGCCCCGGCTCCATTGTTTGCGTTGGTTTGCAATCACGCCCGGGCTTTGACGAAGGCCAGCGCCGTGCACTACCTTTGAAAGGTTGCCAACAGGAGGACACATGCCGGAAATCTGGGTGTACGGCACGTTGCGTCAGGGCATGCCTGCCGACATGCTGATGCGGGGCGCCCGCTTTCGCGGGCTCGGCTGGCTGAACCGGGTGCAGCTGGCCGATCTGGGGACCTATCCGGGACTGATTGAAGGTGGGCCGGGTGTACTGGGCGAACTCTATCAGGTGACTCCGCGTCACCTGAAGGCCCTGGACCAGTATGAAGACTGCTTTCCCGACCGGCCGGATGCATCCCTCTACTTTCGCCGCAGCGTCAGGGTCCGGCGGCTCGCCGACGGGCAGCCGGTGACGGTTGATGCCTACTTTTACGCCCTGAAGCGACCTGCGCCCCGGGTTGAGGTGCCCTGTTACCGGGTCCATTGCCATCCGCGGGACAGCCTCCAGTATCTGCTGTGCTACGGTTCCAACATGAGCCGCAAGCGGCTGGAGGACCGGGTGGTCCGGTGCAGGACCTGCGTACAGCCTGGCTGCCCGGCTACCGGCTGGCCTTCAACAAGACGGCCTTCGACGGCAACGGAACCGTCGCCAATGCGGTCTGGACCGGTCGCCCCGAAGATCGTCTGCCCGTGCGCATTGCCACCCTGACACCGGATCAGCTTCATATCATGGATGGCTTTGAACGCGCGCCGGCGCATTACCTGCGCACCCTTGTGGACGTTCCCCTGAACGGAGACCGGACCCTGCCCTGTCATATCTATCTGGGCCATCCCGACCGACTGGGCGAGGGCCGTCCGTCAGAGGCCTACCTGCAGCACATTGTGACCGGCTATGCCGAAGCAGGACTGGAGCCGCCTGATCCTTCAGCGGGCTACTGAGCCTATCCCTTCTCAATAGCGGGTATGGCCAGCATGTTCTCGATCAGCCGGATCACGACGTCCTTATTTCTGGCGTCCGATTCGGCAACCAACAACGCCAATGCTGCCAGCCCCACGTCGTTGATCACTGGTTCGCCGTTACGAATGAGTCGGCCGTTGCGTGCCAGAAAATCAACGAAAAGAAACGCTCCACTGCGCTTGTTACCGTCAACAAACGGGTGATTCTTGATCACAAAGTACAACAAGTGTGCGGCCTTGGCTTCAATGGTTGGATAAGCCGGCTTACCGAAGACCGTTAGGGAACCTAACGAGATAATGGCATCCAGATTATAGTGCCGGAGCCGTCGTCGAACCTGCCGTTTTCCTTCCTGCCGAACTACCGAGAATTCCTCGATTGTTGAAAACTCATCCAACTCCTTGTCTGCAAATATATTTATCCTTTCAACGTACTCGTCAATCCGCTGGATTGACCCAGTACAGGGATTCCCGATCACACTCCGGACAGATACTGAAAAACTGATTGCCCTGCTTTCGCAACCGGACTTTGTGGCTGGCATCTGTGCACTGCAGCCGGATGGGCGTATTCCCTTCACAAGCGTCACACTTGAAATAGTAACCGTAGCGGCCGTAAAGGATGCGCAGGGATGCCTGCCCGCAATGACGGCATACCGGGGCGCTTTGGTCGGGCGTCAAGGGTACCGGCTCATGCGTCGATACGGTATCCTGCCCTCCCTGAAAATTCTCGTACGCAGTCTGTACCGTTTGCGGTGTATTCTGCAACCCGAACCTGGCTGCATAGTCGATTTGCATGGGCTTGTGCAGAGAAGCCAGTTGCCGCGCAAGATTCATGACGGTCTCGGCGCTGACGATTTTGCCAAGGGTACTGTAGGGGTTCTGCTTGTTCACCAGAGCGTCCAGCGCGTCCGAAAGCCGGTCCGCCTGTATCACCTGACTGGTATCGAATTTTTTCGGGCGGATGACCCGCACGGCTGGCGGAACGATGACACAGGAAATGCAGGTGGGTACCAGGGTGATGCCCAGGCGCCTGGGCAATTCGATCCGGCCAAAGGCTTCCTTCAGAACCATGATATGACGCTCATTCTGAGCCAGCGGCGAGGCCATACCTTCATAGCTGCGTGTATAACTGTTCCAGCGCAGGAATTCGCCTTCTTCCGTGATCCGGATACCCGACCGCGCACTCTTGGTTTCCAGTACAAACAGGTGCAGAAACCGGTTGAGGATCAGATGGTCAATCTGGGCGACACGACCGCCGATGTCCAGGCGCAGGTCATGAATGACCGCAATATACTCGCTTTTGCCGTACTCGAAGTCGATGAGGTAGGCGGCTTCCTTCTCTGCCTTGAGCCCTGCCCGCATCTGGTTCAGCTCACGCTGGATCAGTTTCTGCTTGTCGGCCGGCGCTGTCGCCAGAAGTTGCTCCAGTTCGGTAATGAGAGGGGTTTTGTCGTCCGGGGCCTTGATCAGCATCGCTCATCCCTGTGGCAAAAACATTCAGTCAACAAGCTTCAGAAGCAATAAAATTAGCATACAAGCGTTAGGGTGACAAAACCGAAGCGAGTACTCCTGTCATCGGCATCCCCTAATGAAACTCTGTGTGATTCGGGCTTGTGCCGAGTGCACATTGCTTGCATTGCTCAGGGAAGCATCCATACAATTGGTCTTGCCCAGTACTATCAGGAAGCATGTTTCACAAACAAGGAGGTCAACATCATGAGTCAGTGTCCGGGATGGCATCAGGCTTTCAGGGTCGGCGATAGTGCAGCAGTTGTTGGCTTTGCCGCATAGGCGCATTTCATGACAGTCTGGCAAGCATGGACCCTGGTCATGGCGGCCGGAGCAGCGATGGCACTGTGCTTCTGGCCCATAGTGGATTTTCTGCTAACGTTTTCCGGAAAGATTCCGCCAGCCCGGACAAGCACACTCGACGACGTGCGCAGTCTGATCCGCCGGGGTCGCCTGTATCGCTATTCGGCGTACAGACGATTCCGCCGGCTGAACAAAAAGTCGCTGTTTGCGGATCTGGACGACTTTACCACGCTCCTGCAACAGGAAGGCGGAAAGTAAACCGGCACGCGCACGTACCGGCTTGATTTTGGAGAAGATCAGTCCCAGCGCAGCGCGCCGCCGGTCTGATACTCGGTGACGCGGGTTTCGAAGAAGTTCTTTTCCTTGCGCAGGTTGGCCTGCTCGTCGAGCCAAGGCACGGCGTTGCGGGCGCCCGGGAACGGTTCCGGCAGATGCAGCTTGCGGGCACGGCGGTTGGCAATGAAGCGGAACTGCTCCATGTGCTCGTCCTTCGAGTAGCCCAGAATGGGATCCCGGAGGATGTAGCCCGCATAGGCCGCTTCGGCTGCCTCGGCCTCGTCCCACATGTCACGGATGGCCCTGGGATCCGGCTTCAGGTTTTCCTCCTGGATGATCTGATTGCAGACCCGGATGCCGAACGCGGCGTGGAGCACCTCATCGCGCATGATGTACTGGAGTTGCTCGGCGGTGCCCTTCATCAGCCCGCGGCGCTGCAGGGCAAAGATCGGCGTGAAGCCATTGTAGAACCAGCAGCCCTCGAACACGGCCGCAAAGAAGATATAGGCCATGATGAAGTTGTGCTGTTCGTCCCGGTCCGTGAGATCGATGTCCGCCCGCAGGACGGATTCCAGCCGCTGGTTGGCCAGCCGGATCTTGCCGTGAATCTCGGGCACCACCCGGTAACGGTTGTAGATTTCCCCCTGATCCAGGCCGATGCTTTCGATGCAGTGCTGGTAGGTCCAGGTATGCAGGGCTTCCTCGTACACCTGCCGGGCCTGATAAATCTGCAGCTCCGGCGCGCACATCTTTTCCATCACCGCCAGCCCGATGTTGCGCATGGCGAGCACGTCCGAAGTGGTGAGATAGGCCAGCACATTGGTGTACAGGTGGCGTTCCTCCACGGTCAGACGGTGGTGAAAGTCATGCACATCCTGCCCCATGTTGATGTCCAGTGGGGTCCAGTGGTTCTTGTTGGCGTTGAGGAAGAATTCCCACGCCCAGGGGTAGCGGAAGGGTGCGAGCTGGTTGATGTCCGTCTGCCCGGTAATCACCCGCTTGTCCTCGGCGCGCACGGGCGGCAGCGCGGCAGCATCGGGGCTTGGAATACCCGCGTCTCCGGCCGGCCGGGTCGCCGGCACCTCGCCCGAGGCGGGCCGGGCATCCGTGGGGGTCGGTTTTTCGGGTACCTTGGCTGTCGCTCCGGCCTCTGACAGGGCGTGTTCATCCGGTGTCGGCACCGGCGTAGTCGTATCGGTCTGAGTGGCGGCCGGTTTCTTGAAAGCGGAAATGGGATCGTCCCAGTCCAGCATGATGATTCTCCTCGTTTGTCTCCACTCCCGGCTCTCGTGCCGGGCGCTTGCCGGGTTCCGGTACATCCGGACGCCTGTCGCGTGAGGCGGTTGTCCGAAACCCGGCGGCTGATCGGGAAAAGTGCTCCTGGCTTGCGCGGCTTACTGGCAAGCCTCACAGTCCGGGTCCAGAATCGAGCACACCTTGGGCTCGGGCTCCGCAGCCGGGGCTTCCGGCACCGGGGTGCTCAGGGTGTCCCGGTCATCGGCATGCTTCTCCATGGCGGTGGCCCCGAGCGAACGCAGGTAGTAGGTCGTCTTGAGACCACGCACCCAGGCCAGGGTGTAGAGGGCGTCCAGCTTCTTGCCGGAGGGCTCGGCCAGATACAGGTTGAGGGACTGGGCCTGGTCGAGCCATTTCTGACGTCTTGAGGCAGCTTCGATCAGCCAGCGCGTGTCCATTTCAAAGGCAGTCTGGTAGAGGGCGCGCAGGTCCTCCGGCACACGCTCCACCTGCTGCACGGAGCCGTCGTAATACTTGATGTCATTGACCATGACGTCATCCCACAGGCCGCGGGCCTTGAGGTCACGGGCCAGCCAGGGGTTGACCACGGTGAACTCGCCGGACAGGTTCGACTTCACATAGAGGTTCTGATAGGTCGGCTCGATGGACTGGCTCACCCCGCAGATGTTGGAGATGGTGGCCGTGGGTGCGATGGCCATGCAGTTGGAGTTGCGCATGCCCACCTTGCGCACTCGCTCGCGCAGACTGTCCCAGTCCAGATGGCTGGAGGTGTCCATGGCCAGGTAGTTGCCGCGCTCTTCCGCCAGCAGCCGGATGGAGTCGATGGGCAGAATCCCCTGGCTCCAGAGGGAGCCTTCGAAGCTGGGATAGGGGCCGCGCTCTTCCGCCAGATCGGTGGAGGCGCGGATGGCAAACCAGGAAATGGCCTCCATGCTGTGGTCGGCAAATTCCACCGCTTCTTCGCTGGCGTAGGGGATGCGCAGGGCATAAAGGGCATCCTGAAAGCCCATGATGCCCAGCCCCACGGGGCGATGACGCAGGTTGGCCCGGCGTGCCTGGGGGACGGCGTAGAAGTTGTAGTCGATGACGTTGTCCAGCATGCGCATGGCCGTGCGCACCGTACGTTCCAGCTTGGCCATGTCCAGCCCGCTCTCGTTCACGTGACGGGCGAGGTTGATGGACCCCAGGTTGCAGACGGCAATCTCGTCATCGCTGGTGTTGAGGGTGATTTCCGTGCACAGGTTGGAGCTGTGCACCACCCCGCAGTGGCGCTGGGGTGAACGGATGTTGCAGGGGTCCTTGAAGGTAATCCAGGGATGACCGGTCTCGAACAGCATGCCGAGCATGCGACGCCACAGGTCCTGGGCCTTCACCCGCCGCCAGACGCGGATTTCTCCCCGGTCCGCAGCGGCCTCGTATGCCTCGTATTTTTCCCGGAAGGCCCGGCCATAGAGGTCGTGCAGTTCCGGCACTTCATCGGGGGAGAACAGCGTCCACTCGCCGTTTTCCACCACCCGTTCCATGAACAGATCCGGCACCCAGTTGGCCGTGTTCATGTCATGGGTCCGGCGGCGGTCATCACCGGTGTTCTTGCGCAGTTCGAGGAAGTCCTCGATGTCGATGTGCCAGGTTTCCAGATAGGCACACATGGCCCCCTTGCGCTTGCCGCCCTGGTTCACGGCCACGGCCGTGTCGTTGGCAACCTTGAGGAAGGGCACGACACCCTGGGATGTGCCGTTGGTGCCGCGGATATGCGCGCCCATGCCGCGCACGCGGGTCCAGTCGTTGCCCAGACCGCCGGCAAACTTGGACAGCAGGGCATCGTCCCGGATGCTGTTAAAGATGCCTTCCAGGTCATCGGGGACGGTGGTGAGATAGCAGCTGGAGAGCTGGGGCCTCAGGGTTCCGGAGTTGAACAGGGTGGGCGTGCTGCTCATGAAGTCGAAGCTGGAGAGCAGTTCGTAGAACTCGATGGCCCGCCGTTCCCGCTCCACCTCGTTGATGGCCAGCCCCATGGCAACCCGCATGAAGAAAATCTGTGGCAGTTCGATCCGGGTACCGTGGTCGTGAATGAAGTAGCGGTCATAGAGGGTTTGCAGGCCCAGATAGGTGAACCGGAAGTCCCTTTCCGGCTTCAGGGCGGCACCGAGCTGTTTGAGATCGAACCGGGTCAGCTCCGGGTCCAGCAGGCCCAGTTCGGCGCCGACCTGCAGCGTGCGGGCCAGGGTGTCGCCGTACTGTTCCGCCAGCTGGGTCTGGGTCAGGTGGATGGGTTCCTGCCAGAGACGGGTCAGAGCTTCGTGACGGAGCTTGTCCAGCAGCAGCCGGGCCGCGACGTAGGTGTAATCCGGCTCCCGGTCGATGAGGTTGCGGGCGCTGAGAATGACGGCGTCGGCCAGATCCTTTTCCGTCATGCCGTCAAACAGGGAGCGTTCGATACCTTCCAGTACCGGCCCGGCGCTGACATCCTGCAACCCTTCAAGGGCCTCGTCGAGCATGGCTTCGAGGCGCTGGCGGTCCAGAGGCCGGCGCTGGCCGTCCGCACCGGTGATGTGTATGACCGGCTTCTCCGGCGCACCCTGCGTCCTGGCGGCCTCGGTGCGCTGGCGGGCATGGGCCTCGCGATAGAGCACATAGGCCCGCGCCACGGCGTGCTCGCCGCTGCGCATGAGGGCCAGTTCCACCTGATCCTGGATGTCCTCGATATGAATGCGTCCCCCGTCCGGCAGGCGGCGCTTGAGCGCCCCGGTAACCGCTTCGGTAATCTTCTGGGACTGTGCCCGGACGCGGCTGGAGACCTCCGCACTGTTGCCCAGTGTGGCAATGAAGGCCTTGCTGACGGCGATACGGATCTTTTCGGGGGTAAAGGGGGCCAGATCGCCCGTGCGCTTGATAACTTGCCAGGTTGGCTCGGTACTCATGCTTGCTCCTGCTCGGTTCGCGTGTCAGAGACCTCGCGTGGCAGGGCAGGCAGCACAGGCGGGCATGAATATCCCGGCATGCGGACACTGGCCCGGCCCTGGAACGCGAGGGCGGTCATTCGTGGCGCGGCTGCGCCGGTTCTGGCAGGTCTTCGGACTCGGGGGCACGCCGGGGACTGCCCGGCAACCTACAGTGACGGCTTCCCATCCCCGCGGGGACAGTGCCTGGACTCCGGCGACAGCCGGGCCCGTGTCACCTTCGTTCCCCCACACCGCTGCGCGTCAGTTCCGGATTCGCACCGGATTCCCTCTTCGCACAACCCAAGATGTGGGCGTGAACCAAAACCGGGATACAAGATATGGGAATTCCAGGAGAATGACAAGTATGTTCGGGAACTGGCGTCTCCCCATTTTTTACCCCGGCCCCGTGGCGAGAGAACCATTTCGGGCAAACAAGTCATCAATCAGACTTCGTGGTTTTCGTTTGCGCCAAAGTGGCCAGAACAGCACCCGTGCACCTCTGAACAGGTTCTGCCATCCCTTGAGCAGGCTGTAGAACGGGAACTTAAGCGCCTTGTCTGGCTTTTGACGGCGTGAACTTCTGATCAGACAGCTATCCCGGTCCTGCCAGACGGCAAGCAGTCCCCAGGCCAGACTCGCCAGCGCAACCAGATTCTGAAGTGTGGTGAAGCGCCGTGCCGGCACAGACTCCAGCGCAAAGCCCTGCTTGGTAAAGCGGTAGCCTTCCTCGCAGGCCCAGCGGTCCATGTAGGCATGGATCATGCGTTCTCCCTGTCGCCTTCCGCGCACCGGACGCGTGGTAACCAGCACCAGAGGTTCCGGCCGGTCATGGCGGACGACAATCATCCACAAGGGGCTGTCCGGATGCTCTCGCAGCATCACCCGGGTGATACCGAACCTGACGCGGGGGCCTCCCCGTCTGAGCTGCCCTTGGTGCTTCAGCGGCAGTTCACGGGCAATCTGCTGCGCTGTTTTATGACGGTCCCGCCAGCACCAGTAGCGCTGATTGGCCGCTCTGACCAGCACCTGTCGCTCACACCGGATCCAGGCATCCCACAGGATGCCCCGGTCGCCTCCCCGGTCTATCACCCAGAGCAGATCCTTCCGGATATGCCGGCTCACTTCATCCATCACCGAGAGAATGTCATGGTTCTCGCTTCTGAATGCCGTGCGCTGCGGGGTGTTCAGGCGGGTCAGCAACGGCAGCGTCTTCCCGCGCCGGACATCCCGTGCCACCACAGTCATCAGCGGATATCCGCCGACAATTTCTCCGGTATCGCCGTCCCTGACGCGGCCCCGCCATTCACTTTTCGGTGCGCCGTCACGGTTCAGATCGCCCGGATCAATGGCCAGGATCATGTCCTGCGTGACGTGCCGGCTGACGTGCGCAAGCTGCACCTGCTCTGCGGCCCAGGCCACTTCACTGTGTCCGGCCAGCATGCGGGAGATGCGCTTCTGGGTATGGTGCAGTCTGCATGGCTCATTGAGTGTGCGGGCAATCTCTGCCTGCGTGAGGGAACCGGAAGTGAGGATGCCGAAAGTGACCTCTGCCATGAGTTTTCTCACAGGCCGTGTGATCTGTTCAGGTGCCTGGTCAATCAGGCTGCAGAGGCGGGCTTTCCATTTTGTCCGATCTGTGGCATGGTAAGGCATCGGGGTTTTCCTTTGGGTTCAGTGACTTATAGGCAATCACATTGTACCTGGAGGGAAACCCCGATTCCGTTACCACATCACGTTTTTCCCTTTAAAGTCAAAAGGTTGAATGGCGCCTTCTGAAAAAATGGGGAGACGCCAGTGTTCGGGAAATGGTCGTGTCAAAATTTTTCACACATTCAATACAGGAGATTGCTGGCTAATCAAGCGGATTGGAACGCCTGAATACAAGAGCTGACCGAGCTTTTTTCAATCAATATCAGGCAACTTCTCTGAATTTCATGTCAGCTTGGTATACACATTCCGAGTAATCCTGAGCCATAAGACAACCCCAAAAACGCAAGTGCCCACTATCATGATGATTAATAGTGCTTTAGGAACTTTCGGATCAATATTTGCAGAAATACCAGAGGGGCTCACGAACCTGACTGGGGAATGGGCATGCAACCTCTGACAAATCTAGCAACATGGAGCATCATCATGAAAAATTTTTCAACTTCCCTAAAGGCGGCGATTGGCGCCATTGTACTATCCATGTCGGCCGGTGCCGGTGCCGTAGCTATCACCACTGATGTCATCACTGTTGTAGACGAATCCGGCTCAATGTCTGGCGAACATGCCTGGCTCGGCGGAATGATTCAGTCTCTGGATGCTGCATTCAACACGGTTGCGGCAGGGGATCCGGTCAGTACCCAGTACGGCTTGGTGGGCTTTGGTGGTGCCGGGTCACATCTCGCCGGGCACAAGCATAATGTGGGCGGCGGTGATTTCGGCACCGCACCACAGTATGCTGCGGCAACCGGCAGCCTGGTACTCAACGGCGGGTTCGAGGACGGCTACTCCGGCATCCACACCGCGTTGAACGACTACACGTTGCGTCCAACAGCCCGAACCAACGTGATTCTGGTTACAGATGAAGACCGGGATAATCTGAACACCAATAGCCTGACCTTCAGTAGCATTCTGAACAACCTGAAGGCGGAAAATGCGTTGTTGAACGCTGTAGTCAACGCCCGTTTTCGCTGTAGCGACGGCTCTTCTGCTCTCGGCATGGACTCCAGTGGCAAAGGTTACAAAGCCGATGGCAGCGGTGGGGTGACGACATGCGGAAGTGCCTCCGCTTGGTTTGGAGCTGGTTCGACGATCTCTGATTACGTGAAACTCGCACTGGCAACCGGCGGTGCAGCATGGGACTTGAACCAATTGCGCGCTGGAGGGCTGAAAGCTGATTCGTTTACCAAAGCGTTTATTGATGTCAAGGTTCAGGAGACAATCCGTCCTGTACCCGAACCCGGTACTCTGGCACTTCTCGGACTCGGATTGGCAGGCCTTGGTTTCCGCCGCAAACTGAGCGCATAATCCTTATCCTCTCCCCGGACTCACAGTGCCGGGGAGAGCACTTCGCTTGCAATTTATTCATCTCCCATACACAACCTGCTTGCCAGAGCCCGCTGGTGCTGGCTATAGTGCGCATGAATTCTGTCAGGGGGAACAATCGTGTCCGAAAAAGTCAAAGTCATACTGGAACAGGTGGATGGCTACGAGTTCAGGGTGAAGTTTCCGGATACACCCATTCCGGACCTGACCACTGACGAAGGCGCGCCGCTGGGCCAGTTCAAGGGGCCCTCTCCCGAACGCATGCTGGCCACGGCTGCGGGCAACTGTCTGGCAGCAAGCCTGCTGTTTGCCAACCAGAAGTTCAAGAATCAGGCCTACCCGATCCGTGCGGAGGTGGACGTCACCATCGGGCGCAACGAGAGCAACCGCCTGCGCATCCAGAAGCTGGACGTGAAACTGACGGTGGGCAACAGCAAGGCAAACCTCAATCACCTCGACCGCATTCTTGAACAGTTCGAGGATTTCTGCACGGTCACGGCCTCCATCCGCCAGGGTATACGCGTGGATGTGAGTGTGTTTGACCGGGACGGTGCCAAGCTCAAGTAAACTGAGCCGGAATGGCAAGGCAGGGAGGCCGCCCGCGACCTCCCTGTTTCCCGGGCTTCAGTGCACCGCCTCACCCGCTTTCCGGGCCGCCTTAGCGTTCAGCCTCTCCCGTACCTGCCGTGCCGCATCCACCATGTGATGCAGTGAAGGGATGACCTCCTCCCAGTTTCGTGTCTTGAGACCACAGTCCGGGTTGATCCACAGCCGCTCTGCCGGAATGACGGTCAGCAATTGCTCGATGAACGCCACCAGCTGCGCCGTGTCAGGCACGGCCGGACTGTGCACATCCCAGACACCGGGCCCGATGTCCGCGGGATAGGGATGCCGGGCCAGATGGCGCAGCAGTTCGCCCTGGGCACGGGAGGTTTCCAGGGTGATGACATCCGCGTCCAGCGCCACGATGGCCTCCAGTATGTCCCCGAAGGTGGCATAGCACATGTGCGTGTGAATCTGGGTATCCGGCCCGGCAACAGCCGTGGCCAGCCGGAAGGCCCGGGTCGCCCACTGCAGGTACGCCTGGTGCTGGCTCTGCCTCAGGGGCAATCCTTCGCGCAGTGCCGGTTCGTCCACCTGGATGATGCGGGCGCCTGCCGCTTCCAGATCGGCCACTTCTTCCCGCACACAGCGTGCGAGCTGATAGGCCACCGCCTCACGCGGAATGTCCTGACGGACGAAGGACCAGTTGAGCAGGGTCACCGGCCCGGTGAGCATGCCCTTCACGGGACGTGACGTCAGTGCCTGGGTACGCCTGAAGATGTCCACTGTCATGGGCTGCCGGCGCCTGAGGTCGCCCACGATGACCGGCGGCTTGACACAACGGCTGCCGTAGCTCTGCACCCAGCCGCAGGTGGTGGTGATCATGCCGTCGATAAACTCCGCGAAGAATTCCACCATGTCCGTCCGCTCGGGCTCGCCATGAACCAGCACATCCACGCCTGCATCTTCCTGAATGCGGATGCACTCCTGAAGATAGCGATCGATGACCTGCTGGTAGCCCGCCTCATCCAGCTCGCCCCTGCGCCATTGAGCACGCGCGTGACGCAGCTCGGCCGTTTGGGGAAAGGAGCCGATGGTGGTGGTGGGCAACAGGGGCAGATCCAGTGTCGCCCGCTGGCGCGGCAGCCGGACTGCCCGGGGCTCTGCTCTCGTCAGTTCCGCCTCCGTGGGTGGGGTGACTGCCGGTACGCTGTCCTGAATGGCCAGTCCTTCCGGTGCCGCCTTCAACAGGGCGCGAAGCGTCACGATCTCGTCCAGCTTCTGCCTTGCAAAGGCGAGCTTGGCGCGGACGTCCGGATTCAGGGCCGTTTCGGAATCCAGATCCCAGGGCAGATGCTGAAGGCTGGTGGTGGTGCCGATGAACAGCCTCTCCTGCAGACGACGGGCCAACCCGGCATACCGGGCCGTGAGCCGGTTCAGGTCTGCCCGCCAGACCGCACGGCCGGACACCAGACCCAGCGACAGGGCACGGTGGGGCGGCAAGCGTTCCGCCAGCGCTTCTGCCGTGGCAGGGTCGTCCAGACCGTCCACGTGCAGGGCGGCCACCGGCAGCGCGGCCAGCGTGGACAGGGGCAGAGTCGGCGCACCATAGCTCACCGTCACCATCAGTTTCACATCGTGACGCTGCAGACCGTGATAGACGGCCTCCGCCTGGCTGACCCACCTGACCGGCAGATCCAGCGCAAAGGCCGGCTCGTCCAGCTGAATCCAGTCGGCACCGGCTTCGGCCAGTTCCGTCAGGGCCTGGCGGTAGCGCTCGATGACCACGGGCAGGTGGACAAGAGGATCCGTATCCGCTCCGGCATCGCTCAGCCAGAGGAAGGTCAGCGGCCCGGGGACGACGACCTTGACCGGTCTGCCGGTGGCCCGGGCAGCAGCCAGCTCTTCCAGCATCGGGGAAACATCCAGCGGACGCACGGGTCCGGTTTCCAGTTCCGGCACCAGATAATGGTAGTTGGTGTCGAACCACTTGCGCAGCCGGAGGGCCGGCGCGGCGGCACCATCGGGCCGCACACCCCGGGCCATGAAGAACAGCTGATCCTCGCGGTCAAGGGATTCACCGGCATGGCGGGCAGGGACATAGCCCAGACTCAGTGCCCAATCAGCCAGCGGGTCATACCAGCTGAAATCCCCCACGGTCACCAGATCCAGCCCTGCCGCCACCTGTGCTTCGATACGCTGGCGGATCAGGTCCCGGCGTGTGGCGGACAGGCCGTCCCGATCCAGCTCACCGCGCCAGTATTTCTCGACTGCAAACTTGTACTCCCGAAACGGCCCCAGCCGCGGGTATCCCAGACAATGTGTCAGCATCCTTCGCTCCTTCCATCGAATAATTTCGATAGACATTCTGGAGCGACTTGTTTATTGAGTACAGTTCATTATTTTCAAGCCATTATTGAGAGACTCTCAACAATCAGACATCCTGCCGCCCTGCACCTGCCGGGGCGGCCTGTTTCAGCCGGTCATCAGCGCTGTTCGGCACGGCCTTCACCCGCGCGTCATGCCCCAAGGCCTCTTTCCGGTTTCCATCCAGCCGCGGAGAGCGCCAGTCCGGCGCGCGAAAGACCACCCGCCAGTCACGGCTCTGCCAGAGGTCCTGAAACAGGTTGCGCCATTCGTGCAGCTGCAGATGAAAGGGATTGAGCGATGTCGGCGGCCGGGTGGTGACGCCGTAACGGATTTCCCCGGCCTGGTCTTCCGGAACGAAGGTGCCGAAGAGCTTGTCCCAGAGAATCAGCACGCCCCCGAAGTTGGTGTCGATCTGGGAGGGACGACTGCCATGATGGACGCGGTGATGGGACGGGGTGTTGAGAATCCAGCCGAAGCGGTCCAGCGGGCTGCGGGTTTCCGTGTGCAGGAAGAACTGGTAAGCCAGATTGAGCTCGATGGCGATGGTGGCCCAGTCCTTGTCAAAGCCCACAAGGGCAATGGGCACCCACCAGAACATCCAGCCGCCGTTGAACAGCAGGGTAAAGTTCTGGCGCAGTGCGGTGGAGTAGTTCATGCGCTGTGAGGAGTGGTGAGTCACATGGGCGGCCCAGAACCAGCGCACCTTGTGCATCAGGAAATGGTTGATCCAGAAGGCCAGGTCCGTGACCAGAAAGATCAGCAGCACACTCCCGATACCATGCACCGGCCGGTATTGCAGCCCGAAGGGATACACCCAGTCATAGAAAGCCCGGATGAACAGGGCGACGGCAATACCATCCACCAGCTTGTAATTCAGGCCGGTGGCCATGTTGGCCAGGGTTTCCTTCAGATCATAGACGTCCGTTCGCCCGCGACGTTTCCAGTACCAGGCCTCGGCGGCAATCACGCCCACAAAGAGGGCGCCGAAGGCAAAGATGAATCCGATGGCGTGCAATACGTCCTGCATGGTTGGCTCCTGCTTGTTGTTGTGGAGTTGGGCTCAGGTTGAGTATCGCGCATCCGTCCGGCCACTTCTTGATGTGCACAGCCAGTGTTTTGACATTTCTCGCCATTCCCCGCAGACTCGTCTACACTGCAGAAAAACCGCCCGGAGACACCACCGCGCATGACCAGCACAGCATTCCATCAACTGACAGGTGTGGCGGATCACCGGAATGGCCGGTCAGATGCCCCCGGGTCAGGCAAGGACCTGTCCACGGGAGGTGATTCGGTCAAACCTGAGGGTGCCCGGCCATGAACCCTGCCATCTACGTGACCAGTGATCTGGCCAGCCTGCTGCGGCGCTTTCTGGCACAGCATCCGGTGGATGATCCGGAGCTCATGGCGGCGCTGGATCAGAGGCCACCGCACAGCCGCATGCCCATGACCGCCTGGTGGGCCCTGCTGGACCGGATTCAGGCCCATCTCAACATGCCGGCCCTGGGACTGCATATCGGTGACTGTGTCCGCGCGGAGGACTCCGGCGTGCTGGGCTACATGACGCTCCACTGCCGGACCGTGGGCGAAGCCATGCAGCACTTTCAGCGCTACCAGGCCCTGATCCACAACTTTTCACGTCTGCAGATCGAACCCCATGACGGCTTTGTGCGCCTGACCTGGGATGTGGAACGGGGTGTGTCCACACAACTGTCCGACGAGGTCTTTCTGGCCGGGCTGGTGACCCATGTGCGCCACGCCACGGGCCGGTCCCTGTCGCCCCATGCGGTGCACTTTCTGCACCCGGCACCGGGGCCCGTTGCCCCCTATGAGGACTGGTTCGGTTGTCCGGTGGATTTCGACTGGCCCCAGGTGGCCATCGACATGCCTCACCAGGTGCTCTCAACCCCTATCAATACTCACAACCCCCATCTGCTGATCCTGCTGGAACGGCAGGCCGATGCACTGCTGGCGGAAACCCCGGCGGACGAGTGGATCGAACAGGCCCAGAAACATCTGGTGGAACAGATGGCCCGGGGCACCGCTTCTCTGGCAACGCTGGCCCGGGCGCTGCATCTTTCTCCGCGCACCCTGCACCGGCGGCTGGCAGCCCGCGGCCTCAATTTCCGTCAGCTGCTGGAGATCACCCGCAAGGGGCTGGCCCGGCATTATCTCAGCGATCCTGCGCTGAGTCTGGCAGAGGTGGGGTTCCTGCTGGGCTATTCGGAACAGAGCGCCTTCACCCGGGCCTTTCAGGCCTGGTTCGGGGAAACGCCCGGCCGCTACCGCCAGCGTCTGCACCACTGACGCCTCCCCGTAACCGGAAGGGTTTTCCAGCCGCCGGCTCATGCTATGATGACACCACTTTCAATGAAGCCCAGAGCATGCGACACCGGATCGAACTGCGACATCTTCAGACCCTGAGAGCCCTGCGGGATGCCGGCTCACTGGCGAAGGCCGCCAACGTGCTGGCACTGACCCAGTCGGCCCTCTCCCACCAGTTGCGCGAGCTGGAGCAACGCCTGGATGTGGCGGTGATCGTGCGCAAGAGCCGGCCCCTGCGGCTGACACCTGCGGGTGAGATACTGGCCGACCTGGCTGACGAGGTACTGCCCCGTGTGGAACAGGCGGAGCAGGCGCTGGCGCGCATGGCCGGCGGCGAGGCCGGGCGACTGAACATGGTGGTGGAATGCCACAGCTGCTTCAACTGGCTGATGCCGGTCCTCAATGCCTACCGGGAACACTGGCCGGAAGTGGAAATGGACCTCTCCAACGCCTTTCATTTTGATGCCCTGCCGGCCCTGCTGCGCGGCGACGTGGACCTGGTAGTCACCGCCGATCCGGACACCTCGCTGGCTCTGGCCTATGCGCCGCTGTTTCGCTATGAATCGGTGCTGGTGCTGGCACCGGATCATCCCCTGATGAAGGTCCCGCAGATCACCGCCGAACGGCTGGCTGAAGAAACGCTGATCAGCTACCCCGTGAGCAAGGAAAAACTGGACGTGTACCGCCTGTTCATGGCCCCGGCAGGCACCTGGTTCCGCGAGGTCCGCCAGACCGAGCTGACCCTGATGATGCTGCAGCTGGTAGCCAGCCACCGGGGCGTGGCCGTGCTGCCCAACTGGGCGGTGGCCGATTTCGCTGCCCAGAATCTGGTGGCCACGCGCTCCCTGACGCCGGACGGCGTGTGGAATACCCTGCACGCAGCCATCCGCCCCGATACCCGCGAACTGCCCTACATGGCCCACTTTCTTGAACTGGCCCGCCGTACCTGCTTCCAGACGCTGAAGGGGATACGGCCGGTGCCGGAGTAAAGGAAGGTCGGAAATAATCAGTTCAGTCTCCCGGCCGTCCCGGCACCTTGAGAAACCCAGTTAATGATCTTTTCACCCGGGATACCCTTTGCGGATATGACGACCAAATGGTCACGGATTTCTTGCGAGACAAGAATGATGAGTGAATTTTCGGTACCTTCCAGCCAGTACCCCTTCCCCCCTCCATGTCAAACTTCCGGATTGGCGAGATGGGCTGGTAGGTCTGGATAAAAATCCGCCCCATTTTCTGCATTTCTTTCTGAAATGCATCGCCGGAATCCGATCCGCTTCCTTGACCAAACATGTATGCTG
This sequence comes from Thermohahella caldifontis, assembly GCF_041153465.1. Lineage (NCBI taxonomy): Bacteria > Pseudomonadati > Pseudomonadota > Gammaproteobacteria > Oceanospirillales > Hahellaceae > Thermohahella > Thermohahella caldifontis. Next base: position 2,592,022 of record NZ_CP154858.1, on the reverse strand, counting down.
GCGCCCGTCTCATATCTGCCCCGGGAAATCCCGTCTGAGTATCGGGCAATACCGAGGCATCAAACGAGCCACCTTCCGGAAAAACCATCATCACGCCGCCATCAATGGGAACCAGAAGACTCTGCTCCAGCATTGCCATCGGGATGGCCAGCCGGATAAACCCACCGATATCGATGTTGAAAACCTTTTTCTGAACCACTGCTTCAGACTTGCCGGCATGGTTCCCCGATGCCTGAACGCTGCTCGGAGGCAAGGCTGAGATCAGAAGACAGAGGCTAAAAGCTGACAGATATTGGTGTGTGCGTGCCATCCCGAATCCTTTCGACAAAATTCTTGTGAAAATCCAGCCTACCAAACGACGCGCACTTCTGTCATCGGCCAAAAAAGGTATACTCCCGCCCCAATCATTGAATTCAACAGTGTATCAGGGCTCCTGAATGCAGCTGACTTTCATCCTCGTTGAACCCAAGGTGCCGGAAAACGTGGGCGCCGCCTGCCGGGCACTGAAAACGCAGGGCTTCTCGCGCCTGCGGATCGTGAACAGCCGTGCACATCGTGAGCCGCCCGCACGATGGGTGGCGCATGGAGCCGATGATGTGCTGGAGGGCATCGAAACCTTCGCCACGCTGGCCGAGGCACTGGCCGATGTGGACCTCTCCCTGGCCACCAGCGCCAAGGCCCGGCATGACAAGCGCACTGTGCTGGAGCCGGACGCCACTCTGCAGCTGATCCGCCACCATGTGCCCGATGCGCCGCATGTGGCCATCGTGTTCGGGCGCGAGGACCGGGGGCTTTCCAATGAGGAGGTGCGCCAGTGTGATGTCCTGACCACCTTGCCCCTCGCACAACCGTATCCGTCTCTGAATCTGGGCCAGTCGGTGATGCTCTATGCCTACCTTCTGCGGCAAGGCGTGAGTGCGGACCCGCACCTGCCGGCCAGTAAGCCGGGCCAGCCCGAGCCCTCATCCGCCAGGGCGGAGGCGGTAGCCACACCCGACGCGGAAACACGAACTATCCGGCAGAAGGACGCCCTGCGCCAGCGCATCCTGCGGCTTTTTCAGCAGCTCGACAAGGTGCCCGGTTCGCCCCTGGAGCAGTGGGCACTGGAGCAACTGGCCTGGGCCAACGAGAAGGACGTGAAGTTCCTGCATACCCTTTGCCAGTCGCTGGAGAAGGCGCTTCGCTCCGGGAACAGCAACAGCCCTGACAGCTAACCACCCTTCCTACAGAATCCGCTGCCCCACCTCGGCACAGGCGTGGATCAGCGCCTCCAGTGCCGGTGTGGGCGCACTGTTGCGCGGCCAGGCGAGCACAATGTCCTGCGCCAGTTCCAGCCGCGCCAACAGCCTGAGCACCACCTCCTGCCGGCTGCGTACTTCCGGCCAGTCCGGCAGCAGCGCGGCGCCCACGCCTGCCGCCACCAGCGCCACCGCATACTCAATGGTGCGGATTTGCGCGCGCACCCGCAACCGGATGCCCGAGGCCTCCAGTTGCCTTTCCAGCTCGCTCAGGGCGTCACAGGGCTGACGATGAATGAAATCCAGCTGCTTCAGGTCGGCGAGCGCCAGCGCCGGTTTCAGTGACAGAGGATGCCTGGCAGGCAGCGCCACAAAGTACCGGTCATGCCAGATGGGCTGCACCGCCTCCGCCGCGGTCGCCGACTCCCGGCTGATGATCCGCGCATCACAGGGCTCCTCTGGATTCACCAGGGTCAGCTGTACCGGCGCCCGCTCCAGCACCCGTCGCAGCAGGCCACTCATGCGTTCCGCTCCCAGCGAGCGCATGAGCCCGAGCCGCAGGGGCCACTCTTCCGGTGAGGTGCGGAACCGGTTGCGCAGGGATTCGGACTGACGCACCAGCGCCAGCGCTTCCGGGTAAAACTGCCGGCCGGCCTCCGTCGGCACCACACCCCGGCGACCGCGTTCAAAAAGCGTGACACCCAGATCCTCTTCCAGTTGCTTCAGCGCTGCCGAGATGGACGGCTGGGCAATGTGGCAGCGCCGGGAGGCCGCGCTGACCGAGCCTTCTTCATAAATGGCGAGGAAGTAACGCAGGGCGCGGAGATCAAACACGGGGGATATCCATAGTTTTTTCCGATACCTCACAGACTAAAACACTATTTTACCGATGTCACGAATCCGGCGTATGCTTTTCACCAGGTTATCGGAAGGCGCAATGAGCTGTGCTTTTCAGAACACGCTGTGAATGCAGCCCTGCACGCTCAACGGCCGCGTCCATGCGGCCGATGGTTCTGAAAAGCACAGCTCATTACACCTGATTCACTCCTTCCTCGGGCGTCAGAACATACCCCGATGAAATAAAGGGTTGGATTGAACGGGTGCTGATGCGCTCAATCGCCAGCAACGCATACGAACACATGAAGGCGGGTTGGTCACCCGTTCCGGAGCATCGGCCGCATGGATGCGGCCCTTGAGCGTACAGGGATGTATTTACAACGTCTCCGGAACGGGCGACCAACCCGACTGAAAAACTCCGGACGCAAAGACAAGGGGAGCACCATGACCAAACCCGCCTTCAACTGGGAAGACCCGTTCCTTCTCAACGACCAGCTGACCGAAGACGAACGCCTGATCCGCGACAGCGCCCGGGCATACTGTCAGGAAAAACTCATGCCGCGGGTCCAGTCCGCCTTCCGGGAAGAGCGCTTCGACCGGGAAATCATGACCGAGATGGGCGCACAGGGCCTGCTCGGCGCCACACTCCCGGAGAAGTACGGCTGCGCGGGGGTCAACTATGTCAGCTACGGTCTCATCGCCCGGGAAGTGGAGCGGGTGGACAGCGGCTACCGTTCCGCCATGAGCGTGCAGTCCTCACTGGTCATGTACCCCATCTACGCCTACGGCACCGAGGCCCAGCGCGAGAAGTACCTGCCGAAACTGGCGTCGGGAGAGTGGGTCGGCTGCTTCGGGCTCACGGAACCGGATGCGGGCTCGGACCCCGGCAGCATGCGCACCCGTGCCGAGCGTGTGGACGGCGGCTACCGCCTCAACGGCGCCAAGATGTGGATCACCAACTCGCCCATTGCAGACGTGATGGTGGTCTGGGCCAAACTGGACGGCGTGATCCGCGGCTTCGTGCTGGAACGGGGCATGAAGGGGCTTTCCACTCCCACCATCCACGGCAAGTTTTCCCTGCGTGCTTCCGTGACCGGCGAGATCGTGATGGAAGACGTGTTCGTGCCGGAAGATCACCTGCTGCCCGGCGCACAGGGGCTGAAAGGTCCCTTCGAGTGCCTCAACCGGGCCCGCTTCGGCATCGCCTGGGGCGCGCTGGGTGCGGCCGAGTTCTGCTGGCACCGGGCACGCCAGTACACCCTGGAGCGCCATCAGTTCGGCCGCCCCCTGGCCGCCAATCAGCTCATCCAGTGGAAGCTGGCCAACATGCAGACGGAAATCAGCCTCGGTCTCCAGGGCTGTCTGCAGGCCGGACGACTGATGGACGCCGGCAAGTGTGCCCCCGAGCTCATTTCCCTCATCAAGCGCAACTCCTGCGGCAAGGCCCTCGACATCGCCCGCATGGCGCGTGACATGCACGGCGGCAACGGCATTTCCGATGAATACCACGTCATCCGTCATGTGATGAATCTGGAGGCCGTCAACACCTACGAGGGCACCCACGACGTGCACGCCCTGATTCTGGGCCGCGCACAAACCGGCCTGCAGGCGTTCACCGGCTGAGGGCCAGACCATGCAAACCAGACTGCACAGCGTTGAAACCCGCTGGCTGGAACGGGTGGCAGCCGATGACCTCCCGGTACCGGCCTCCGCACATGCCCCGCTGCCGGACGGACTGACGGAGCCAGCGCTCATTCAGCTCGTGGAAAGCCAGATCCTCTCCCGCGTGCTGGACCTCAATGCCCGGGAAATGCAGGCCGCCGGGCACGGTTACTACACCATCGGCAGTGCCGGTCACGAAGCCATGGCCGCCGTGGCCACGGCCTTCCGCCCCACGGACATGGGCTTCCTGCACTACCGGGATGCCGCCTTTCTGATCGAACGCAGCAAGCAGGTCCCCGGCCAGCCCATCACCTGGGACATGCTCCTGAGCTTCGCCGCCCGGGCCGACGATCCCGTCTCCGGAGGCCGCCACAAGGTACTGGGCTCCCTGGCATTGAACATTCCGCCCCAGACCAGCACCATTGCCTCCCACCTGCCCAAGGCAGTGGGTTGTGCGCACAGCATCGGCCTGGCCCGGCAACTGAAGGTTACCGCACGACTGCCCCGGGATGCGGTGATCCTGTGCAGTTTCGGGGATGCCTCGCTCAATCATTCCACAGCCCAGGGGGCACTCAACACGGCCGCCTGGACCGCCTGGCAGAAACTGCCCATGCCGCTGGTCTTCATCTGCGAGGACAACGGGCTCGGCATCTCCACCCCCACACCGGATGGCTGGGTAGAAGCCAGTGCCCGATCCCGGCCGGCAATCCATTACCTGTCCTGCGACGGTCGCGATCTGGTGGATGTCTACCGCACGGCCCGGGAAGCGGAGCAGCTCGCCCGCCGCAAGCGCCAGCCCGTATTCCTGCACCTGCGCACGGTGCGCCTCATGGGTCATGCCGGCTCCGATGCCCAGAATGCCTATCTGACAAGCGCCCAGATCGACGCCCAGGAAGCGCAGGATCCACTCCTGTACAGCGCTGGTCTGCTGCGTGTCCGGGGCCTGATGACCAAGGCGGACCTTCTTGACCTCTGGCACCACACCCGCGAGCGGGTACGCGCCGTAACGCAGGAGGTGATCCGGCGCCCGCCACTGAAAACGGCACAGGACGTGATGGCGAGCCTCATTCCCCCGAAACGCAGGCCCCCCGAGGAACGTCCGGCATCCGACCTGCCGGCCCTGTTCGGCAGCCAGTGGCGGGCCTGCAACGAGCCCCAGCCACTGGGACGCCTGCTCAACCTGACGCTTTCCGAAGCCCTGCACCGCTACCCGGAAACCTTCATCGCCGGCGAGGACGTGGGCCGCAAGGGCGGTGTCTACGGCATCACCAAGGGCCTGCAGGCCCAGTATGGTGCCGCACGCCTGATCGACACCCTGCTGGATGAGCAGAGCATACTCGGGCTGGGCATTGGTGCCGCCCACAACGGCCTGACCCCCATCACGGAAATTCAGTTCCTGGCCTATGTCCATAACGCCGAAGATCAGATCCGGGGTGAAGCGGCCACCCTCAGCTTTTTCTCCCGGGGACAGTACACCAACCCCATGCTCATCCGCATTGCCGGTCTGGGCTACCAGCGCGGTTTCGGGGGGCACTTCCACAATGACAACGCCCTCGCCGTGTTCCGGGACATCCCCGGGCTCATCCTGATCTGCCCCGCTCATCCGGCCGATGCCCCGGCCCTGCTCCATGAAGCCCTGAGGCTGGTGCGGGAAGAACAGCGGGTGGTCATCTTCCTCGAGCCCATTGCGCTCTACCACCAACGTGACCTGCTGCCGGAAGACGGCCGCTGGACCGCCGTCTGGACCGAAGCCCGGCAGCGCGAGATCCGCCACGGCGAGGTGGGTGTGCACGGCCAGGGCACCGGCGTAGCCGTCGTGACCTATGGCAACGGGTTGTACCTGACCCTGCAGGTCCTGGCACGCCGGCCGGACATCGCAGCCGAAGTGCGCGTCATTGACCTGCGCTGGCTCATGCCGCTGCCTCTGGATGCGCTGACTGCCGCCACAGCGGGATGTGATCAGCTTCTGATCGTGGATGAGTGCCGCCGCAGCGGCTCGGTGAGCGAAGCCCTGATGACCCGGGCGGCTGAAACCGGCTGGCCCGCCGACCGCCTGCACCGTATCACCGCGGAGGACAGCTTCATCCCCCTCGGCCCGGCCGCGACGGCCACGCTGCCGTCCACCGGGGAGATCGAAGCCCGGCTGACCGCCCTGCTGGACGCCCGACGCACAGGGAGACAACACGCATGACAACACGCATTGCCGTCATCTGCCCCGGGCGGGGCACCTACAACGCCCCGGAACTGGGTTACATTCAACGCCATCACCAGGACGGCCATCCGGAGAAGGCCCGATGGCTGGCGGCCTTCGACGCCTATCGCCGGAAACAGGGCCTGCCCACCATCACCGAGCTGGACAGCGCCCCACGCTACCAGATGACCCTGCACAGCCGGGGCGAACACGCCTCAGCGCTCATCTTTGCCTGCGCCTGGCTGGACTGGCTGAGCATTGACCGCGAACGCTTCGGGGTGAACGTCATCACCGGCAACAGCATGGGCTGGTACATCGCCCTGGCCTGTGCCGGCGCCGTGGATCCGGTGGATGCCCTGCACATGATGAGCACCACCGGGCGACTGATGCAGGAACAACGCATCGGCGGGCAGGTGGTTTACCCCGTGGTGGATGCGGACTGGCGCCCGGATGAAGCGCGGAAGGCCGCACTGCGCGACCTGATGGCCACCCTCAACGCCCGCTACGGCAACGAAGAAGCCTTCCTCTCCATCGATCTGGGGGGCATGTGGGTACTGGCCGGCACCGACCGGGCCATTCAGGACCTGATGGCGGAGCTGCCGCCGGTGGATGACCGCTTCCCCCTCAAGCTCTACAACCATGCGGCCTTTCACACACCGTTGCAGCGGTTTGCCAGCGAAGCGGCCCGCAAAGAGATCAGCGCGGACATTTTCAGCGTGCCCCGCATCCCCCTGGTGGATGGCCGCGGCCGGATCTGGACGCCCTGGAGCACGGACACCCTTGCGCTGCATGCCTACACCCTGGGCCATCAGATCACGCACACTTACTTCTTCAGCCATGCGGTGGAAATGGTTGCCAAGGAGTATGCACCAACGCACCTGGTCATCCTCGGACCCGGTGAAACCCTGGGGGCACCCGTGGCCCAGACGCTGATCCGGCACCGACTGAAAGACCTGACCTGCAAGGCGGACTTCAGTGCCGCCCAGGCCGGCGACACGCCTCCGGTAATCAGCATGGGCCGGCCGGGGCAGCGGGCACTGATTTGCGTGAGCTGATCCGGAAACGCAAAAGCCGGGCACCAGGCCCGGCTTTCCAGGATCCTGTGGTCAGCCCATGTCAGACCACAGCCGCGGTATCACTCGCCATAGACATAAGTCGTGTCCTGCAGCCAGAGGCCGAACAGGAATGAATTGACCTCGTGATCAACGTGATGTACCCGGTTGATGGCTCCGTTCTTCATGGCTGCACTGATGCTGTTGTCACCTGTGGCAAACAGGCCCAGTACGGCAGAGGCAGAGGCCTTGCCCACCTTCATGGGATTTGCCTGCGCGTCCGTCGCCAGTGCCAGATGCTGCGCCGGGGATTTGACATTGGTGAAGACCACACCAGCCGGTGTCAGCCCACCCGGGAACATGTTGGTCGCACAGCCGGAAAGCAAACTTGCAGACATCACTGCCGCAGCCAGAAAAATGCCTTTTTCATACGTCCTTACTCCTTGTACATCGTGATTTGAGGCGTGTCCGAAGACGGCGGTAATCTACGTGTTTTTACGTAGTCCCTGCGTTGACAGCCTTCACACTCCACACAACTCCTGCCGAGTGGTTTGGCCGGCTCACTCGGGGATGCCGGTATCATCGCCAAAGCGAACCGTCACCTCATCGGCACTGGTCATGGTCATCACCCCCCATGGAACGCTTCGAGAAGGTTGTGATCCGGAACACAGTCCATTGGTGGCCAGTACTTTAAAAGCGGATAAAGAAGTGAATTGCCCGCTGCCCCACTAAAAAAGGGGCCGAAGCCCCTTTCTCTGATGATGCTGATCACTCAGCCCGAGCGGACTCAGGGATTGAGAATCTTCAGCTCCACCCGACGGTTCATGACACGGCCTTCCGCGCTGGCATTGTCTGCCGCCGGCTGATCCGGACCGTAACCCCTGGCAGACAGGCGATCGGCTGCGATCCCCTTGTTCACCAGGTAGTCGCGGACTGCTTCGGCGCGCTGCCGGGACAGCTTCACGTTGAAGTCGCGGCGACCGCGGTCATCCGTGTGGCCCGCCACTTCCACCCGCACATCCGGGTTCTTGCGCAGCGTCTCGGCCACTTCATCCAGAATGGTCAGGGAGGCTGGCGTCAGGCGGGCGAAACCCGTCTCGAAGGTCACACCTTCCAGGCGGATCACGACCGGCAGCTCACAGCCCTTCGTGTCCACAGCCTTGCCTTTTGCGGTGGCGGGACAGGCATCCAGCCGGTTGACCACGCCATCACCATCCGTATCCAGCTCGCAACCCTGTGCATTCACTTCGGCACCGGTGACGGTTGCCGGACAACGGTCCCGGGTGTTGGGCACACCATCGCCATCGTCATCCTTCACGACCGGTTTGGGCGCCAGGCGGTATCGCTGTCATCCTTGAGGCCGAAACCAGTGCCGTCCAGCTCCGGGTCCATGTCCGAGAGGCCCAGGCCCAGATCAAGGTATGCACGGTGTGCAAATTCGGGCTCCTGAGCCAGTGAGGCCACAGGGACGGAACAAGTGCCAGTGCACAGACGATGCAGGTGCGCTTGAAACGGGTAATCGGGGTCGGGTGATTCATCGAGGATGCTCCATAAAAATGCTTGGCGTTGTGACTTGAGTGCCACATGGCAATCAAGCGCAGACATATTATCGCACTATTATCATTTTTACTACTAAATTATGTGCCTGCAGCGCTTCTCCCGGAAGCATCCTTATTCCTGTCGTCATTGTGCCGGTCTATTCAGCGCGCCCTGCGGCGCCGGAGAATACGGACGGAACGTCCCAATGCTTTCCTGTTCGCTCCGTCCATGATTTGAAACAGCCGTTTCTGAAAACCGTTTGCGCGAACCTGTTACTCGTACACCGGCGGCCGGATGTCCTTCATGAACAGGTTGATCAGGTCTTCCGAAGGCGACAGCAGCGTTCGCAGGGACTTACCATCCAGTACGTACCATTCGGCTACATAGGTATCGCCAGCATCCCCCAGCACCACTCGCACCACACAGTTCTCCGCATCCATGCAGGACGCATGAACCCACCCCTCCGGCCTCGCAGGCACGGCCCGGCCTGCAAGCTGTGGATTGTACATGTGGCCTGAATCGAGCAGATAGGTGCGATCCTTGTATCTGAGGGAGATCCGGGAAAGGTAGCTGTCGGGAGGGGCGCTGATGGCCCCGATCCGGGGTGTGCCATTGACCTCACAGGAACCGGGTGAAGTGTGGCAGGCATCCGGCACCTGTCGTTCTTCAAAGGAAACGTAAAGATCCGGTGACACCGTTACAGTGACAGTATGAGTGTCATCAGCGGACGCAAACACCGCAGATGCCCAGGCACCCAGAAGAAGCCAATACCTGCTCACCGCAAGACCTCCATGTAATCAATTCCCTTTCATGACACAATCTTCCCCGGGGCGCCGGACAAAGTCAAACGCCCTGCCCATCCGCCCAATCCCATATTGACGCCCCGGCCCCCCGCTTCTACACTGGCGAAAAAACAACCATAACAGCCATGCTGCATACTCACCTGAGTTCCCTGCCCCAACAACCCTGTCTGCACCAGCATCCCCATCATCAGCTGGTGATTTCCGCCTGTGGCCGTGGCGAGATTGATCTGGAAGGCTTGCAGGCACCATTGAGCACCCTTCAGGCCTGCGTGGTTCAGGGGTTTGCCAGCCATGCCTTCTTTGGCGAGGCGGGCAACCGCATCATTGTGGTGAATCTGGACGGTGACGAACCGGCCCTCTCGGATACCAGACACCCGGATCACGATGCCCTGGCGCCCCTGTTCGAGCGTTCCCGACTGCTGACCCTGCCGCCGGAGGTGCGTGCCCTGGCGGATGCGGCGCTGGCAACGCTGAACCGCATGCCCGGAGATCCGGTCCTGGCCCGAACGCTGGGTACGGCGCTCATCCGGGCCTGTGTGCTGAGCGAACGCCCGCGGGTGGTCACACGCCTGCAGCGCCGCTACCGGCTGGATCTTGCCCGCATTGATGCCCTGATCGACGCCCGCATGGGCGGCCCCATCAGCGTGGCCGAGCTGGCGGGTAGCGTGTGCCTGAGTCCGGGCTGGTTCCAGAGTGTTTTCAAGGAAGAAACCGGCCTCACGCCCCAACAGTATGTGCGGCAGAAGCGGCTGATGCGGGCCCGTGATCTGCTCTGCACCACCGACTGGCCCATGACCCGCATCGCGGCAGAAACCGGCTTTGCCGATGCCAGCACCTTCTGCCATGCCTTCCGCCGCCATTTCGGCATGCCGCCCACACGCCTGCGATCCTGAGTTTCAGACACGCTTGCCGGAGTTTCAGACAAGCGTGTCCGCCCGCGGACAGGTTAAGCTGTCCTGATCCTGTCACACAACGACAACACAGCAGGAGAGGATCATGTTTCAACCCCAAGCGCTCATCGAGCCCGGTGCCTCCCTTCCCGATACCGCAACCCTCTGGCAACAGCTGACTGAAATGGCCTGTACCGACGAAACCCAGGCCCTTGAGGCGCTGATGCCCCTGGCCGAATGGCCGGAGGAAGACGAGCGCCAGGCCATCACCCGCGATTGTGAGGACCTGATCCGCGCCGTGCGCCAGCGTCCTGACGCACGACATCTGGTGGATCAGCTCTTGCAGGAATACAGTCTGGAGACCCGCGAGGGCGTGCTGCTCATGTGTCTGGCCGAGGCGCTGATGCGCATCCCGGACAGCAAGACCGCCGAAGCCCTCATCCGGGACAAGCTTTCCGCCGCCGACTGGCGCCGCCATCTGGGCCAGAGCCCCTCCACGCTGGTGAATGCGGGGACCTGGGGTCTGCTGCTCACGGGCAAGATTGTCCGTATCCGTCAGAAGGACCGCACCCCCGCAGGCGTGCTCGATCACCTGCTGGCCCGGCTGGGTGAACCGGTGGTGCGCAGCGCGCTGAAACGGGCCATGGCCATCATGGCGCACCAGTTCGTGCTGGGCGAGACCCTGCCCCAGGCACTCAACCGCCGCAAGGCACCGCCCTATACGTACACCTTCGACATGCTGGGGAGTCTGCCCTTACCATGGCGGATGCGGAGCGTTACGACGCAGCCTATCGGGCAGCCATTGATGCGGTGGCCGACGCCAATGCCCGGCAGCCCGAGCTGGCCAAGGGGCGTCAGGCCGCATCCATTTCCGTCAAGCTCTCGGCCCTCTATCCGCGCTACGAGGCCACTCACCGTCAGGAAGTGATGGCCGTCATGCTGCCGCGGCTGGAATCCCTGCTCCGGCACGCCCGGGAACGCAATGTGGCGGTGACGCTGGACGCGGAGGAGATGGACCGTCTGGAACTCTTTCTGGAGCTGTTTGCCCGTCTTTACCGCTCACCGGCAGGCCGCGGCTGGGGACAGTTCGGCCTGGTGGTTCAGGCCTATGGCAAGCGCGCACTGCCGGCGCTGGCGTGGCTGGCGGCCCTGGCACGCGAACAGGGCGATGAAATCCCCGTGCGGCTGGTCAAGGGCGCGTACTGGGACAGCGAGATCAAGTGGGCCCAGCAGCGCGGACAGGAGGGCTATCCGGTCTGGACCCGCAAGGAAGCCACGGACGTGAACTATCTGGCCTGTGCCCGGTTCCTGATGAGCCCGGTCACCGAAGGGGCGCTCTATCCCCAGTTTGCCACCCACAATGCCCACACGGTCACGGCCATCCGCCACCTGGCACGCCGCAGCCCGCGACCGTTCGAGTTTCAGCGCCTGCACGGCATGGGCGACGCCCTCTATGACACGGTGCTGGACGACACGCCCATGACAGTGCGGATCTACGCCCCCGTGGGTGCCCACAAGGATCTGCTGCCCTATCTGGTCCGCCGCCTGCTGGAGAACGGTGCCAACACGTCCTTCGTTCATCGCCTGCTGGATGCACGGACACCGGTGGAGCGCCTCAGCCGCCATCCGCTGGATGCCCTCCGGGCTCATGGGCAGTTGCCCAACCCGGCGATCCCGCTGCCACGCGATCTTTTCCGGCCGGAGCGGGAGAACTCCAGCGGACTGAACCTGAACTATCAACGAGACATGCACAGACTGAATACCATGATGACCCCCTTTGCCGACACGACCTGGCGCGCCGTTCCCGTCATCGGCGGACAGCCACAGAGCACGGAAAAACCCCGCACCGTCGTCAGCCCCTGGAACCTGGACAAGGTGGTGGGCACGGTGGAAGATGCGGGCGCCGATCATGCCCGCGCGGCCCTGGACACGGTGTCCCGGGCCTGGTGGCACTGGCATGCAACGCCGGTGGACACCCGGGCCGCCTGTCTGGAACGGCTGGCAGACCTGCTCGAATCCCACAAGGGCGAGCTTCTGCAGCTCTGTGTGCGCGAAGCGGGCAAGAGCCTTCAGGACAGCATCGACGAAATCCGCGAGGCGGTGGACTTCTGCCGCTACTACGCCGTGCAGGCCCGCAAGTCCTGCGCGGTCCGCACCCTGCCCGGTCCGACGGGAGAAAGCAACGAGCTGTACATGGAAGGGCGCGGCGTGTTCGTATGCATCAGTCCCTGGAACTTCCCGCTGGCCATCTGTCTGGGCCAGATCACGGCGGCGCTGGTGGCCGGCAACACGGTCATTGCCAAACCGGCCGAGCAGACCAGCCTGATTGCGGCGCGCGCCTTCGAACTGATGCGCGAGGCGGGTATTCCGGACGACGTCATCGCCTTCCTGCCGGGAGACGGCGCCGTGCTGGGCAACGCACTGCTGCGCGATCCGCGGGTGGCCGGGGTGGCCTTCACCGGCTCCACGGAAACGGCACGCCTGATCAACCGCACCCTGGCCGGGCGCGACGGGCCCCTACCGACACTGATTGCGGAAACCGGAGGCCAGAACGCCATGATCGTGGACAGCACTGCCCTGCCCGAGCAGGTGGTCCGGGACGTGCTGCACTCCGCGTTCGATTCGGCCGGCCAGCGCTGCTCCGCCCTGCGTGTACTCTACCTGCAGGATGACATTGCCGACGGCGTGATCACCATGCTCAAGGGGGCCATGGCCACCCTGCGGGTAGGCGATCCCGGCCGTCCGGACACGGACGTGGGCCCGGTGATCGACGCCGAGGCCGAGGCCGGCCTGCGCAACCACATCGAATCCCTGCGCAAGGCCGGTCGCCTGATTGCCGAGACACCGGCTCCGTCAGACCTGCCCCGTGGACATTTCGTATGTCCGGTGGCCTTTGAAATCGATAGTATCCGGTCCCTTGAACGCGAACAGTTCGGCCCGGTCCTGCATGTGATCCGTTATGCACGCAGTGAACTGGAACAGGTGATCGCGGACATCAACGGCACCGGTTACGGGTTGACGCTGGGCATTCACAGCCGCAACGAGTCCTTTGCGCGCGAGCTGGAACAGCGCATCAAGGTGGGCAACACCTACATCAACCGCAATCAGATCGGCGCGGTGGTCGGTGTTCAGCCCTTCGGCGGTCGTGGCCTGTCCGGCACCGGACCCAAGGCCGGTGGCCCCCATTATCTGCTGCGCTTCATGACCGAGCGCACACGCACCATCAATACCGCCGCCATTGGCGGCAATGCAGCGCTGCTGGCGCTGCCGGAGGAGGAGGCCTAGGCCTCCCCACCGCCCCGGATCAGCTCCCCGAACGGGGAATGTATAACAACAACATCGCTGAAGGAGCGACAACATGATCGAAAACAGCCTTGCCGTAGGCGCAACCTTTGTGGTCTATATCGTGGGCATGCTGGCCATCGGCTACATCGCCTGGAAACGTACCCAGAACCTTTCCGACTATATCCTTGGCGGCCGCAGACTCGGTCCCGCCACCTCTGCCCTCAGTGCCGGTGCCTCGGACATGAGCGGCTGGCTGCTGCTGGGCCTGCCGGGCTATGCCTATGCGGCCGGTTTCGAGAGCCTCTGGCTGTCCATCGGCCTGCTCATCGGCACCTGGCTGAACTGGCTGCTGGTGGCACGTCCGCTGCGCCGGGAAAGCTATCTGGCCAATGACTCCCTGACCCTGCCGGAGTTCTTCGAGAACCGCTTCAAGGATCATTCCCACGCACTGCGGGTCATTTCGGCCATCTTCATCCTGCTGTTCTTCCTCTTCTACACCAGCTCGGGCCTGGTGGCGGGAGGCAAGCTGTTCAGCACCGTATTCGGTCTGGACTACACCACCGCGGTTGCGGCCGGCGCGATCTGCGTGGTGTCCTACACCTTCTTCGGCGGCTTTCTGGCGGTCTCCTGGACGGACGTGGTGCAGGGTCTGCTCATGGCGGCGGCACTGCTCATCGTACCCATCATGGCCATCAGTGCCGACGGCGGCTGGGATGCCATGATCAATGCCATGGAAACCCGCAATCCGCAGCTCCTGGATCTGTGGACAGACGCCAAGGGCGAACCCATGACCTGGATCGGCATTGTTTCCCTCATGGCCTGGGGTCTGGGCTACTTCGGTCAGCCGCACATTCTGGCGCGCTTCCAGGCCATCCGCAGCGAGGAGGAAATCCCCGTGGCACGCCGTATCGCCGTGGGCTGGACCGCGCTGACCCTGCTCGGTGCCACCCTGGTGGGCTTTGCGGCCATCGGTTACCTGGACCGCGAACTGGGCGACTCCGAACAGGTCTTCATGGTCATGGTCAACGCCCTGTTCCACCCGGTGATCGCCGGCATCATGCTCGCCGCCATTCTCGCCGCCATCATGAGTACGGCGGACTCCCAACTGCTGGTCTCCTCTTCCGCACTGGCCGAGGACTTCTACAAGTCCCTCTTCAAGCGTGATGCCAGCCAGGATGAGCTGGTAAATGTGGGCCGCTTTGCCGTACTCGGTATCGCCGTGCTGGCCACCCTGCTGGCCCTGAATCCGGACAGCAGCGTTCTGGATCTGGTGAGCTACGCCTGGGCCGGCTTCGGTGCGGCTTTCGGCCCGGCACTGATCCTGTCCCTGTACTGGCCGCGCATGACCCGCAACGGCGCCCTGGCAGGCATCATCGTGGGCGGTCTGACCGTGGTGATCTGGAAGCAGCTCTCCGGCGGCCTTTTTGATCTGTACGAGATCGTCCCGGGCATGCTGTTCGCCACACTCGCCATCGTGGGCGTTTCGCTGATGGGTCAGGCACCGGAAACCACGGCGGAGACCCGGACGGCCTGACATTTTGTGCATCCGTGCACAATTCTGCGCGTGAACCTGTGCGTCACGCGCAGTCTGTCAGTTCAGCCAATGTCAATGCAGCGCCTTCTGCTCTAGTCTGCGGGTTCGACCGTAGCGGAGGAGAGGGCGTTTTTTCATGTCGGAACAACCAAGCACCTGGTACTGGGGATTTGCGCTGCCTGCTGACGTACACGCACGGGCACAGGCCACCGTCAACCGCCTGCTCGGTGGCGAAGCGGGTGCAGAGGCCAACAGCGAAGCGGCTCAAGTGGTCTCCGAACTGGTACTGGCCGGTCTGGACAGTTACTACACCATTCCCACGCAGATGGTTCCCCTGTCACCCCGCCTCAAGAAGGCGGCCGATGGCTCCGTTCAGGCGGTGTACAAGGGCATCCGGATGGTCATCAGCCAGTTCTTCAGGCAGCGCAACGAGGCCGAGCTGCAGGAACTGGCCCGCTATCTGGACGCCATGCTGCACGAAAGCCCCGCGAACCAAACGGCACATCTGGTGTTTCCCATTGACGAGGCCCTGTACAACAAGGCACAGTCGCTGATTCGTGCGGTACAGACCGAACCCCGCCCGCGGGATCATCTGGACGAGATCGTGGCGACGCTCTCGCAGATGGTGACCGAAGGCATCACCCATTACTACGAGCGCCCGGTGAACTTGGTGCGGCTGGGCGGACTGACCCGCAAGACCGTGGACATGACCATGAAAGGCGTGGGCAAGGGCATCCGTTCCCTGATCGACCATCTGGTCCGGCAGCTTTCGGACGACCAGTTGCGCGAGCTGTCCCACCACGTGGCGTCACTGCTGCACGAAAAGCCCGCTGCACCCGCAGCCCCCTGAAAGGAGATCTGTCTTGGCTGACCTGATTCTGCATCATTACCCGTTGTCCCCCTACTCCGAGAAAGTGCGTGCCATGCTCGGTTACACGAACCTGCACTGGTACAGCGTGCAGACCCGGGAAATGCCGCCGCGTCCCGAACTGGCGATTCTGGCCGGCGGTTACCGGCGCATTCCCGTGGCTCAGGATGGCGCGGACATTTTCTGTGATACCCGCATCATCGGCCGGGAAATTGCCGTCAGAAGCGGACATCCCGAACTGGATGTGGATCAGTGTGATGCCGCTGTTCAGCAGGCGGTCGCCCGGGCGGAAGAGGTATTCTTCGCCTGCGTGCTGTCCGCCGGCTCGCTGACCCTGACCCGCAAGGCCCTGCGCACGCTCTCGCTGCTGGATCTGATGCGACTGGTGCGCGATCGCATGAACATGGGCAAGACCGCCTCGGTGCGCATGGTCAGCCCGAAGAAGGCGCCGGACATGGTGAAAGGCTGGCTGGCGGAACTGGAGCGCGAACTCGGGCGTGCACCCTTCCTGTTCGGTGCCACGCCCAACGTGGCGGATTTTGCCGCCTACCATGGCCTCTGGCTCATCCGTGAGGGCGGGAAGTCCTTCCTGCGCCAGTATCCGAAGGTCATGGCCTGGATGGATCGTATCCGGGCTTTCGGCCACGGTCAGGTGGAAACCCTGAGCGCGGAAGCGGCGCTGGATCGCGCAAAGGCGGCCACCCCCGGCCCATTGAAGAGGCAGACCGGACCGACCCCCGGATCGGTCAGCGCGTGCGCATTGCACCGGCCGACTACGCACAGGATCCCAGCGAAGGCATCCTCGCCGGCAGTCCGGCCTGGGGCTGGATTCTGGCACGGGAACACGCGCGCGTCGGCACCGTCCACGTGCATTTCCCGCGTCAGGGTTACCGGATCGAGGTCATCTGAGGCTCAGCGCACGACCCTGTTGTCCGTGGCGCCCTGCGACTCCCACAGGTGGGCCAGATAGGACTGGAATCGCGGACGGATATCCACAGCTTCCACCCGGATACCGTCCGGATTCCAGACGTAGGGCAGAAAATCGCCATAGCGGGCTGCCAGAAGTGTGCTGTCCGGCCTGTACAGAGGACACGCCTTGCCGTGGGTCACCGTCCGGATACGGCGGATCAGCTGGTCGTAGAGCACCTCGCTTTTCACCACATTGCAGTTCGCCGCCTCATCCCAGGTGGCATCCACATAGTCGTTCCAGTCAAAGGGCTGCACCTGCACCCAGCGGGTGCCTTCACAGGCAAAATAGGGCCTGGTGACCGGCTGACGCGTCACCGGATCGGGCAGCGCACCCAGAACCCGGTTCCAGAAGCGCAGGCCATTGAGGTTGGCGGACAGGTCCGCATACGAATAGATCCCCGTGGTCAGCTGGCCGAAGACTGTGGCCTCCGTCAGCTCGCCAAAGGCCAGGGAGGCATCGGCACCGGAACGGCGGTAAAGCTTGAAGTAGCTGTAGCCCTCGCTGAAGAAATGGCCGAACTTGTCCGATCCCACGTATGCATCCCCGATCCGCACCAGGGTCGCGAGCCGGCCTGTCATGGCCACGGACGGTGATTCGGAAAAGGGAAAGTCGCGGTAGATGGAGTGCTCGAAGTCCACCGCGATTTTCTCCACCAGCGGACTCGTGTTCACCCAGTCTTCCACATGACCAATCAGGAAGCCCGCCAGACGCTTCTCCAGTTCACCATACAGGCGCTCAGGATCACAGCGTCCGGCGTCAATCGGCAGAATACCCGGCTCGCTGGCTTTTTCGGCCGCTTCGTCCATCCAGGTATTGACCAGGCGATTGAGCAGGGGGCGGCTGTCCTCCAGCTCGTGACGGTTGGTGAAGCTGTCCACCTCCGCCGCATTCACAACCGTGACAGCGCACAGCAGCAGCACACTGCACAACACTTGGATCATTCGACGCATGGTGACAGGGATTCCGGATTCAGACAGATGACAGTGCAGCCAGTCTGGGGGCAAACGGGCCGGGTTTCAAGGGAACGCGTCACCCTTTGAGAGGTGACGGCAAGGGGCGGGAGGCCATCCCGCCCGATGATGGATCAGTTTTTCTCGCGGAAGTCGTCGTGGCAGCCCTTGCAGGTCTTGGCGGCCTCACTGAACTGCTTGCGCATGGCCGCTTCGTCACCGGTCTGCGCCACTTCAGCCAGCTTGGCCAGTTCCATGCGCCATTTTTTCAGCCCGTTCTCGAAATCGTCCCAGTTCTCCCAGATCTCCCGGGTAACGGTCGTCCCCTTGCCCGTCTCGGAGCCTTTCGGGAAGTACTGTTCAACCGGCATCTCGCTGACCAGCTTCAGGCGCTGGGCATTGGCGGCAAAGACCTGGTTGTCAAAGGGAATCTGCCCCTTGACCATGGCACCCAGCGGACCGAAGTTGAGGCCGATGACGCGCATCACGGCCTTGCGTGCAACAATGGCATCATCCGGCTTCATGGCGGCCTGCGCCATGCCCGCACCCAGCAGCGCACCCGCCAGTACTGTCGTGATCAGTGTTTTTCTCTTCATGTGGATCTCCTTTCAGGGTTCTTGTTTTGTCAATACACGTACGTCGGCGCATGAGCCATGCCCCAGCGTACCAGTGCCCAGACGACTGCCACCGCCAGCATCACACCGGGAATGGCCCGCCAGACCGGGACCAGCTTCACCGTCACCGGTTGCTGCAACGGCTTGGCGCCGTGCACCATGGCCGGCACCAGGCGCTCCCGGAACAGCCATTCATGGGTGGCGATGGCGGCCAGGTGCAGTCCCACCAATATCATGATGACCACGGCACCCGTCTTGTGCCAGCCCGTGAGCGCATCACTGGTGGATTTGTCCACGAGCCCGTAGAGCGGCCCTTCGATCATGATGTCGTCGTTGCTGAACATGCCCAGCAACGCCTGTGCACCCACTGCCAGCAACATGGCCAGCACGGCCCAGCCGCCCATGGGATTGTGACCGGGTACCTCTGGCGGCTGACGCCGGATCAAGGCTTTCGCATAGGCAATGACCTCGGGCGGCGGCCTGAGAAAATGGCGGAAGCGGGCGGTTTCACTGCCGAAAAAGCCCCAGTACAGCCGAAAGATCACCAGCGCCAGAGCGGCATATCCCAGACGCACATGCCAGAACATGGCGTCTCCGCCCAGCCAGGCGGTGGCAAACTGCGCCAGGACTGTACCGGCAAACAGCCAGTGGAAGACCCGTGTGGGCAGATCCCAGACCTTCACGCGCATGTTGTGCCTCCTGCATCGTATTCATACATTTCAGCCTGCCAGACTGCTGTCAGAGTCACGTTCAGACAAATCGTTAGCGCTCAGACTGACTTTTATTTTCGTGGGGATCAAGTGCGACACATGAAAGTTCTGTCAGATTCGGAATAAACGAAGCTTTCCATGCTTTTGAAGCGAAATGAGCGAACATGATAGGCTATCAGTCCGTGACAAGGTGCAGGATCATGAAACGCAGCATTCTGGGATTTGCCTTCACCGCCGATGCGCTCCGGCGCGTGTATCAGGTGCCGGTGGACGAGATTCTCGCCCGCTACGGCATGGCGCTGGACCGTCTCGACCCGGACGCCCGGCTGGACCGGGGTACGGAATTGCGTCTGCTCTCTGAAATGCTCGTGCATGTGGACGATCCCCTGGCCGGGATGCGTCTGGGCTCACGCTTCTCCCTGCCCGGTTACGGACCCTTTGCCATGCTGCTCATGAGCTGTCCGAACGCCTTCGAGGCCTGCAAGGTGGGTGTGCGTTATCAGTCCCTCGCCTACGTGTTCGGCGATATCCGCTTTGATCTGGGCGCCGAAGAAAGCGCCATCGACATCATCCCCTGGGAGCTTCCCCCTGCCGTGGCCCGGTTCGTGACCGACCGGGATATTGCCGGCACCCTGAAACTCATTGACGACATTTCCCGCCTCTACGATCAGCCCGTGACCCTCAAGGCCCTGTGGATGCCCTGCCCCCGCCCGGACAATGCGGCGGAGTATGAAAGCCGCATACCTGCGCCCATTCTCTGGGGACAGCCTCACGCCCGGCTGATTGCCGATACCCGGCAATTCGCCCGCGCCTTCGACAAGGCCAATCCCGTCGCCTTCCGCCTCTACAAGCGCATCTGCGACCAGTTGCTGGACGCACCGGACGACAGCGAGGCCCCCCTGTCAGGGCGGATTACGGAATATCTGCGGCTGTTCAGCGGCGGCTATCCGGACGTGACCGAAGTGGCTCGCTTTTTCAGCCTGCCGGAACGGACCCTGCGCCGGCGGCTGGCCGACGAGGGCATCAGTTTCCGGAAGCTGCTGGACGGCGTGCGCCAGGAGCGCGCCAGAATGCTCATGGACACCGGCCAGCACACCATGGATCAGATTGCCCGTGAGCTGGGCTATGCTGATACCACGGCGCTGTACCGGGCCATGAGGCGGTGGTCGCTGGCGTAATGCCGGTTTACCGTCCATCCGGACGATTCCGTTGGCGTTCCATGCGTTCTAAACTGGGGTGCGCTGCACATGTCGTACAAAAGGAATCCCAACATGCCACGGAAGCACTTCAGGGTGCGGGCGACGCGCAAACCAATCAGCCAGTCTCGGAACCGGATACTTGAGGTTGGACGATGAAAGTGAAGCGCATCTTTCTGCCCGTCACGCTCATACTGGTGTTGGCCACTGCGGGATGCCAACAGCCCACGACAGCAACTTCGGAGGTCTGGCTGACACACCTGACGGAACAGCCGGAACAATCGGTCCGGGATATCGGGGCTTACCCTGAGCGCTGGACAACACGCCTGAATACCCTGCAGCAAATGCTGGACAAAGGTGACGCTATCGCTTTCAAAGCGCTTGAGCAGCTCTATCTGCATGCCGATGGCAGCCTTGCCACCACGTTGCGTTTCATGCTGGCAAAGGCCCTGCCCTATCAGCCTGTGCAGGTGCTCAGATCTGCAGCGGAACTGGATCTCTCTGCAGAGGATGTCTGCACACCCCCCTTCATTGAGCACCCTCCGGAGGAGGTGCTGGCATGGCTTGGCGCCAGTGAAGCCGCATTAATGTCCCAGGCTCCGGAAAGCGGTGAGGACTGCATCCTGCAATTGCGTGAGAGCCGACATCAACTCGGGGAATGAAAATCAACCGGAGCTGTTTCACCGTAACTATCAGTGATCTTGCCTGACGGGCAATCAGGTACACCGGGTCACCGTCTTTCGGAGCCCACCCGATTCCGCCCGTTTCTCTTGGCCTGGTAAAGATAATCATCCACCCGGCTGATCAACTGGTCCACGGATTCACCAGGGCGGATTTCCCCGACGCCCAGGCTGATGGTCACCGTCCGGCCGATGCTGAACGGATAATCTTCAACCCGGGCCCGAAGCTGCTCCGCCAGCGTCAGTGCCTCCTGCAGGTCCCCGTTACGCACCACGATCATGAATTCTTCCCCACCCCAGCGTCCGAAGACATCGGTTGCCCTGAGCCTTCGGGCAACGATTTCGGACAACTGCCGCAGGACCTCATCTCCCGCCTGGTGTCCGTATGAGTCATTCACCGATTTGAAGTGGTCAATATCAAACAGGATGAGTGAGAACGGCACGCCATGGCGCCGGAACCGCTCGTACTCCTCAGCCAGACATTCCTCGAGTTTGCGACGATTGAGGAGGCCGGTCAGACCATCTTCCGTAGCCAGTTTTTCCAGCAGGTCGTTCTTCTGACTCAATACCTGATTCTTGGCCGAGATCTCCTGATACGCGCGGGCAAGCTGCGCATTTTTCTCCAGCAGCGCCTGAACGGTCAGGCTTTCAATGGTGGCGGTGATCTCGGCAATCTCATCGTCAGCCGGCCGGACCTCAACAGGCAGATCGGCAACGCCAGCCAGATGCCTGAGCCGTTGCGAGAGAAAGCAACGGCCGGATCACCCGGTTTCTCCAGATGTACGCAAGAATCAGCCCCAGCGCCAGACAGACAACCATCAGGGCCAGCGCGTACAGGGACAACCGCCTGAGGATGGGGCCGCGAATCTCCTCTTCATCCACGGTAGTCACCAGCCGCCATCCGGCAATGGGAATGCCTGAAATATAGGCGACGCGACGCTGCAGACCTTCAACGTACGGAAAATAGGTCCCCGCACGGATTACCGGGTTTTCCCCGAAGATTTCCTCAACATTTCTGCCTATGTATTCCGGCTGCGGATGAACAAGAATGGTCCCCTTGTCGTCGACAATAAAGCTTCTGGCGGAATGGTAAATGTCAGACCGGCGCTCGATCTGTGCTGATATCTCCCGGGTATAACTGTCAATGGACACGGCACCCGTGAAGCCGTGCTCCGGACTCTCCAGTATGTGGACCGTGGCAAGAAGCAGCTCCTGAGTCTTGGCCTCCCGGTAGAGCAGCCCGACAACTTCCTTGCCCGGCACAGGTGCACCCATGACCGCCTTGTACCAGGGTCGCACTCTCGGATCATAGCCCGGCGGCGGCTCATAATCATTGATCAGCAGACTGCCGTCGGTGTAACCGGAATAGATGTAATAGATGTTCGGATTCTGTCGCTGAATCTCCCGATACAGCCGGAGCACTTTCGCCTTGCCGGCCCCATCCAGCCAGGGGATTTCTGACACCTCCGGCATGGCAGCGAGAATACGGACAGTGTTGCGGAGCTCCTTGAAATAGCCGTCAATAAAGACGCCTATCGACTCGTTTCTCTCCCTGAGAAAGGCCTTTGCCTCCTCAAACCGCTCGGGATAATACACCCACGCAAAACCGGCCCCGATGACCGCCGGGAATACGAATACGAACAGGCACACCGTAAGAAACAGGATGCGCAACAATTTCTGTCTGGTCATGGTATTGAGCGGCCATCACCGAATCTGTGTAAGTATTTTTACAGATTAGCACAAGCCGGGAGTGTTGCTGGCTGTACTGGATCAAGAATCCCGCCATCCTGGCAGGCCATAAACCGTTTCAATATGACTTCCTTCACGGGTACCCTTTCACAACGCCAGCCGCTCCTTCGTCAAATTGGTTGCATGTCTGTCCTCTCAGGCTGATGTGAGCAAGGCATATCCTGGCCGCCCCGTGGCTGCACTTGAAATACGGTCACAGGCGCATCAATATTGTGCCTCTGTCCTGCTCCAAAGGATCAAGGCACAGCCATCTCAAAACGGAGGGCATGAGAACCATGATGATCGACGCCAGCCTGGCTCGCGGGCCGTCACCGGGCCTGCAGGCCCGCAATCGCGGATTTACACTTATCGAGCTCGTCATGGTGATCGTTATCCTCGGCGAACTGCAAAATCCGCTATACCTCTGCCCGCACCAACAGCCCTCCGGGGATCACTCCCACCACCACCGGGTGCTGAAGTCAGCCCCCGGAAGCCTGATCCCGACTACGTAAGATCGCGCATCCCGCCCCGGAACCCCTGCGGCTAAAATCCCGCGTTTTGTCCATTGGAGTCCAAAACAAGGGGGGTCACCTGTCATGCAGTCGGTGGTAAGCCTGCTCAACGACATCGTATGGAGCCCGGCGCTGGTCTATCTGTGCCTGGGTGCCGGTCTGTTCTATTCCATCCAGACACGTTTTCTGCAACTGCGGCATTTCCGCGAAATGTGGCGGTTGCTGTTTGCCGGTCAGTCCAGCCGGGAGGGGATTTCTTCCTTCCAGGCATTGGCCGTTTCGCTGTCGGGCCGGGTCGGCAACGGCAACATCGCCGGGGTGGCGGCCGCCATCGGTTTCGGCGGCCCGGGGGCCGTGTTCTGGATGTGGGTGGTCGCCTTCCTGGGTGCCGCCACCGCATACATCGAGTCCACACTGGCACAGATCTACAAGGAAGATCAGGATGGCCAGTATCGCGGCGGCCCGGCCTACTATCTGGAGAAACTGACCGGGCAGAAGTGGTATGCCTGGATCTTTGCCATCTCCACCTTTGTAGCCTGCGGGCTGATGCTGCCGGGGCTGCAGGCCAACTCCATCGGCAATGCGTTTGAAACCGCCTTCGGTCCGGGCCCGATGATTGAAACCGGCCTCGGCACGATCAGCAGTGCCAAGATCTTCGCGGGCACGCTGGTGGTCCTCCTGCTGGGCTTCATCATCTTTGGCGGGGTCAAGCGCATCGCAGGCTTCACCCAGTTCGTGGTGCCTTTCATGGCCCTGGGTTACATCCTGATTGCCTGCATTATCGTGGCGCTGAACATCGACAAGCTGCCCGAAATCTTCATGCTGATCATCAACGACGCCTTCTCGCCCATGGCCGGACTGGGTGCTGCCATCGGCTGGGGCGTCAAGCGCGGCGTTTACTCCAATGAGGCGGGTCAGGGTACCGGTGCCCACGCAGCGGCAGCGGCGGAAGTGGCTCATCCCGCCCAACAGGGTCTGGTACAGGCGTTCTCCGTGTATATCGACACGCTGTTTGTATGTTCTGCCACGGCCTTCATGATCCTCATCACCGGCACCTACAACGTCCACAATCCTGAGGGCGGCTTCCTGATCCAGAATCTGGGTGCTGACGCCATCACGGCCAGCCCCTATTTCACCCAGATGGCCGTGGATCGCATCTTCCCGGGTCTGGGACAGCCGTTTGTGGCCATCGCCCTGTTCTTCTTCGCCTTTACCACCATTCTGGCCTACTACTACATCGCCGAGACCAATGTGGCCTACATGCGCCGAACATTCAGGATTCCCGGCCTGATGGGTTTCCTGAAGGTCGGGCTGCTGGCCTCTGCACTGTACGGCACGGCCCGCAACGCGGATCTGGCCTGGGCACTTGGCGATCTGGGGGTCGGACTGATGGCCTGGCTGAACATTGTCGGCATTCTGGCAATCTTCTTCCTCGGCCGCCCGGCCATGAAAGCGCTGAAGGATTACGAGGCCCAGCAGGCGCGGGGTGTGGAGACGTATACCTTCAACCCGAAAGCTCTCGGCATTCAGGGTGCAACCTGGTGGGAGAAGCGGCTGTCGGAAGGTTCCGGCGATACCGGAAGTGCGGACATCGTGCCGGAGGGAGCGCCCGCCCATCCTCACCAGGGAGGCTGAGGACGGTTCAAGCCGTTGCTTTCCATGCTCTTCCAAGGGCCGCCCGATGCGGCCCTTTTTCTTGCCATGGGAGGGGCCACGCTCAAGTGCTCCGTATCAGCCGCGCCAAAGCAGCCTGGCGGACATGAGCACGCACATGATGACAGCCACGGGCCTCACCAGCCGGGCACCCTGCCTGATCACCAGGCGTGCGCCCAGGCTGGCCCCCGCAAACTGACCGGCCATCATCACCAGGCCGGCGAGCCAGGCCACTTCACCGAATGCGAGAAAATAGCCCAAGGATGCCAGGTTGCTGGTGAAGTTCAGCACCTTGGTATGCGCCGTGGCGCGGGTCAGGTTGTGCCCCATCAGGGTGACACAGGCCAGTGCCATGAAACTTCCCGTTCCCGGGCCGAAAAAACCGTCATAGAACCCGAGTAGCGGACAGATCAGACCGGCAAATACGGCCGGAGAGACGCGCCGGGCACGGTCCACCTCGCCGAGGTTCGGCGAAAGCAGGTAATAGAGGGCCATGCCCAGAAGCAGCACGGGCAGGATTGTGCCGACCTGTCGCACATCCAGCGTCAGTACCAGCGCCGTGCCGGCCACCGCCCCCAGAAAAGTGCCGAGAATCCAGCTGCGGATGTCCGCCACCGATACCTGCCCGTGGCGGATAAAGTAGCGGGCCGCGAAAAAGGTGCCCACGCTGCCCTGAAGCTTGTTGGTCGCCAGGGCCGCCTGAGGCGGAATGCCCGCCAGCAGCAGGGCCGGCATGGCAATCAGACCACCCCCGCCGGCAATGGCATCCACGCCCCCGGCCAGTGCGGCGGCACCGAACAACATCAACAACACTTCCGGATCCAGGGGCATGGTGCCTCGCGCACATTCCGATGTTTGCCGCATCATGCCTGTACACGGGTGACCAGGCAAGTGCTACACTTTCGCCATGAGCACAGCCAAACTGACCTGGCCCGACGTCATTCTCTTCGACTGGCATGGCACGCTGGTGGACACCCACGACGCCATGTTCGCCGCCATGGAAGAGGTCCTGTCCCAGTTCGAGGAACTGGGGCTGGTGCGCCATCTCTTGCCGGAAGACCAGTGCCGCACGGCGGATGACATCAGGCTCGTGCGGTATATCCGCATCTACCGGCACCTTCACCCGACCATCTTGGCGGAACGGCGCATTTCCCGCACCGAGATCTTCAACGCCATCTTCGGGGAAAACGAGGAGGCCAAGCAGATCGCCCATGAGGCGTACAACGCCTGCTATGCGCGTCACTTTGGCGAGGTGCACCCCTATCAGGCCGGCATCACGGAATACCTGACGGCGCTGCGCAAGCTGGGTATCCGCACCGGCGTGGCCACCAATCGCAGCCGTGCCTTTCTGGATGCGGAACTGAAGCAGGTGGAGGGCGGTGCCTGGCAGGCCCTCCTTGACGTGATCCGCTGTGCCGATGATGTGGCTCGCTACAAGCCCCATCCGGACGTGATTCACGCTGCACTGGAGGCGATGGGGCACCGTCATGGTCCGGTCTGGTACGTGGGCGACAGTCGCATGGACATGCTCACGGCACACAATGCCCGGGTCACGCCGCTGTTCTACAACGGCGCTTGGTGGGATGAGGACTGGATTGCCGACCACCTCATGAGCGAGGCCCGGACCCGCCCGGCGCGCATCCTGCCCGATTTCGAGGCACTGATGGCGACGCTGGAAAGCGTGGCCTCCGAAGCGCAGCGCGAGGCGCTGAACCGCGAGCGCCCGCCCGCGGCGCCCCCGCCCCCGGCACCGCCGCCACGGCAGGAGCCGGACTGGCACCCGGCCATTGCGAAGCTTCAGGTACCCCGGGCCATTCTCTTCGACTGGCATGCCACTCTGGCCGATACCCTGGATGCCATGTACAACGCGGTCGACGATCTGCTGGAGGAACTTGAGGAACTGGATCTGCTGGATCGCCTCGTGCCGGAGGGCAAGAGCCGCTCACCGGAAGACGCGAAGCTGGTGGCCTATGTGCGTGAGCATTACAGCCTCCACCCCAAGGTGAAAGCGGACCGCAAGATTTCCCGGACGGATATTTTCGAGGTGCTGTTCGGTGACGACGAGGAAGCCAAGCAGATTGCCCACCGGCGCTTCAACTTCCACTACCGCAATTACTTCGGTAACGTGTTGCCCTTCGAGCCCGGGATCCGGGAAATGCTCACCGCCCTGCGCGAACTGCCCATTCTGACCGGCGTCATGACCAACCGGGACCGGGAGTTCTTCGAACACGAACTGCAGGCCATCGACGGCACCGGCTGGGCCCATTTCTTTGACTGCTGGGTCTGCGGCGACGATACGGAACGACGCAAGCCGCACCCGGACCCGCTGTTCAAGGCCTGCGAAATGCTGGACATTCCCCCTGGCCGGGATGTGTGGTACGTGGGTGACAGTACCACCGACATCATTGCCGCCAGCCGGGCCGGCATGACCGGGGTGTTCTACAATGGCGCCCAGTGGGATCAGCGCTGGCTCAATACCATTTTTCCCCGCAGCGAGCGCTTTCCCTGGGTACCGGATGTGGTGGTGAACAGCTTCTCCGAGTTCTGGGCCATGCTGCTGACCTGCATGTCCGGACCCTGACGGCTTGATACCGGTCAACGACAGTCCGGATCCGCCCTGCGACCCTGTGCACAGGAGGTGCCATGACCACAACCTGCCCTGACGTCCGGCAGTTGCCGGGCGATCTGGCCATCTGGTTTTTCATTCTGGCGGAGATGACGGTCTTTGCCGTGCTCTTCGGCGTCCTGGCCTGGTCCCACAGTGATGCACCGGAGCTGTTCGCCCGTGGACGAGCCACCCTGCATCCCTGGGCCGGCTGGCTGATCACTGCCGCGCTCATCAGCGCCTCGGCCGCCGTGGCCGCGGGCGTCGGACGCGCTCACAGGAGAGGTCCGGCAACGCTGGTTCCCGCCTTTGCCGCGGCGCTGGTCTGTGCCGGTGTGTATGTGATCCTCAAGCTCTGGGAATATGGGCAGCTTTTTGAGGCCGGCTACACGCTGCGGACCAACCTGTTTTACACCCTCTATTTTTTCCTCACTTTCTTCCATTTCATGCATGTGATCATGGGCATGATCATTCTCGCCTACATTACCCGGAAAGCCGCCCGCGGGGGCTATGCGGAAGGGGAGTTGTCAGGCATCGAGAGTGGTGCGTCCTACTGGCACATGGTGGACATGGTTTGGGTGATCCTGTTCCCGCTGGTGTACGTGATATGACGCTGCGCACGCTGCTCACGGCATGGATCACCCTGATACTGGCCACAGCGCTGACCGCCGCACTCCCGCACTGGGGCGGCAGGATGCTGGTCGCAGCAGCGCTGGGACTGATGATTCTCAAGAATGCCCTGATCGCGGACGTGTTCATGGGGCTGCGCCGGGCACCGGCGTTCTGGCGGGTGCTGATTCAGCTCTACACACCCGCCGTCGCCCTGATGGTGTTATGGCTTCTGGGCTGAGGTGGCCTGTGCGATCCAGTCCAGTGTCAGACGCGCCGCCTCTTCCGGCACTTCGATCATGGGGGCATGGCCGATGCCCTTCATCACCACCAGCTTGCTGTTGGGAATGAGCTGGTCAAAGATTTCGCCGTTCTTCACGTTGATGACGCGGTCCTGGTCTCCCCAGAGGATCAGGGTCGGGGCCCGGATGAGCTTCAGGCCTTCCTTGAAGTCGCGGATACGCGGGCGCTCACGGGAGATATCGTGAAAAATCTTGTCGTTCACGGTCTTGCGGGCCATGGACTTTTCCGCTGCCACCTGGGAGATGGGCCAGGGGATGAACGGCTTTTTCTCCAGTGCGAAGTCCAGCAAGCGACCAAAGTCCGACGGCTCCTTCACGATGAGCGGGTTGCGTCCCGCCGCCAGCTCCTGATCCAGCAGGGATGGCGCGTCAAATACGCCGGCCGGATCAATGAGGGTGAGGGTCAGCGTCCGCTCGGGCCACTGCGCCCCGAAAACGGCGGAAATCGCCCCGCCCATGGAGTTGCCCACAAGATGCGCCTGCTTCACACCCAGGGCATCCAGAAAGGCTTTCACCCGTCCGGCCTGAGTTTCGATGCTGTAGTCCAGATCCAGCGGTGATGAGGTTTCCCCGTGGCCGGGAAGATCCGGTGCGATCACGTTGTAGCGGTCGGTAAAGTAGCGGGCATAGCGCAGCCAGTTCTCCTTGTAGGCTGCAAAGCCGTGAATCATCACCACGGTCTCGGCACCCGGGTGCTCGGGCCCGCGGTAATACGCCCAGTCGATGCCATCCACCGTGATGTGTCCCTTGGTCAGCCCCGCGCGGCTGGCTTCCATGGACATGGCCGCATCATAGAGGGCATAACGGTAATGTTGCAGGGCGGCAAAACCGGCCAGCACCAGGATCAGCAGGCCGGAGACCAGGATGAGGTTGCGATGCTTCATGTGTCAGCGATTCCTTCGTTGTTGTGAGTCAGATCAGGCTGGTGCGGTACGCGTGCCTTCAGGTATCTGTGCAGGCAGCGGGTACCAGTGGTAGTCGGACAGGCGCACCTTGCGCGTGGCCAGATAGTACGCTGTGGTGGTGTCGGGCCACAAGGTGAAGTTGCGCCCCTTGTCGTCCAGATACCAGCTTGAGCAGCCGCTGGCCCAGACCCGTCTGGCCAGTTTTTTCTGGATCTGGCGGTTGTAGTCCGCCTCCACATCGGCCCTCACCTCGATGACCGGCAGACGCCGTGCCTGTCCGGCCTGAATGGCCGAAAGGATGTAGCGGGCCTGACACTCGATCATGAAGATGATGGAGCTGTGGCCAAGGCCGGTGTTGGGGCCGGTCATCTGGAAGAGGTTGGGGAAGTCCGGCACCGTGATGCCCTTGTAGGCATGGGGAATGTCGGCCCAGACGGACTTGAGCTCGCGGCCGTGACGGCCGACGATATCCACGTTGCGCAGGTACTTGCGCGGATCCACCACGAATCCCGTGGCCATGACCACCACATCCACCGGCAGGCGGGTGCCGTTGCGCAGCATGATGGCATCCGCTTCGATCCTGTCGATACCATCCGTATGCAGGCTGACGTTGGGCCGGTTGAAGGTGGGAAACCAGTCGTTGGACAGCAGCACGCGCTTGCAGCCGATGGCGTAATCGGGCGACAGCTTGCGGGCCGTTTCCGGATCCTTCACCGTGCGCCGGATCCGATACCTGACCGCTGCCGCCAGCACGCCCGAGATGGCCGGGTGATGCATGGGAATGAAGCGCGCTTCATTCTGCCAGTACAGACGTGCCCGATGCAGCTTGCGCAACAGCGGATAGCGGGCAAACCGCCTTTTTTCCTGTTCGCTGTAGGGCCGGTCAGGCCTGGGCACGACCCACGCCGGCGTGCGCTGCAGCACATGCAGGTGGCCCACGGTTTTGGCCAGTTCGGGCACCAGCTGAATGGCCGAGGCGCCGGTCCCGATGACCGCAACCCGTTTGCCCGACAACGGCAGGCTGTCGTCCCAGCGGGCCGTGTGCACCACGGGCCCCTTGAATGTGTCGAGGCCGGGCAGTGCCGGGATGTTGGGGTGGTGCAGGGGCCCGGTGGCCAGAATGACATAGCGGGTATCCACATGCCCCCGGTCACCCAGACGCACCCGCCAGAGCTGCCGATCCTCCTGCCAGGCCATGCCGGTGACTTCGGTATTGAACTGAAGGTGCGGCAACAGGCCGAAAGCCCGGGCACAGTCGTCCATGTAGGCCTTGATTTCGGCCCAGCCGGCGTAGAAACGGCTCCAGTCCGGCTTGGGATGGAACGAGAAGGAATACAGGTGGCTCTGCACATCACAGGCCGCGCCGGGATAGTGATTGTCCCGCCAGGTGCCGCCCAGATCAGACGCCTTTTCCACGATCCGGAAGCGGTCCAGGCCCGCCTGTTTCAGGTGGTGCCCCATGCAGAGGCCGGCAAACCCGGCGCCAATGATGAGAAAATCGGTATCCGGTTGGGCTGTTGTCATTGTTGTGTTCCTCCGTCACTGAGCTTCAGTATAGAAATGCGTCAGTGACGGAGGATATGGCTCAGATGACAGCCGCACTGTCTTTTTCGGCCAAGGCGGTCTGCCGATCTCAAAGGGGAGGTATCCGGCTCACCATGAACGGCCACGTTTCACCGGGGGTTCAGTTCCTCGTGACTGAGCCGGATAGCCGGCGGTTTCCTGCGCCAGGGGCGGGTGTCCCCTGTTTCCAGGCGCCGGGCGGCAGGTCCGAGAGCCTGGGCGGGGGCCAGCCGGCCGGATCATCCGGGTTGAAGCGCTCCTTCAGAAAATGGGCGAAGGCGATTTCGTTGAATACCGTCCACTCTTCCACATCCCAGTCCAGATGCAGGCCTTCCTTTCTGACAAACTCTCCTTCTTCACTTTCCCAGAAGTAGGTCGTATAGGGGGTGTCCTTGACAAACTCCGCCTGCCCGCGGGCGATTTCAATGGCGTCCTGATTGTACGCCAGCACCCAGACCACATACTTGCCGCCGGGCATGATCCCGAAGGAAATGCCGTTGCGATAGAAAAGGCCTTTCCTGTCCGGAGACCATTGACTCGGCACCTTGTGGCGCATGATCTCCTTCACCTCGTCGGGGATCTCGAAATACACCCGATAGGCCTTTTGCTCCGCCAGTGACCAATAGGTAAACCCCACTGCGTCATGAACGGGTGCTGGCAGAAGCCCGACGGGGGCGCCACTGACCCAGCCAAAGCTTCGTCCACCAATGGGCCGGCTGCTGGCATAGGTGCCGTCCTTCCAGAAGGTATTCACTTCACCCAGACTGACCCGATAGTGAAAGGGCACCCCCACGTTGACAAACCAGTTTCTGAAGTCCTCGGGATAGACTTCCCGAGTGCTGGTACAGCCGGTCGCCAGAAGTGCGAGGATCATTAAGGTTAGACTTCTGCACAGTTCAGGCAACTTGCCGCCCGGGTACAAGCTCTTGCACACGCCTGTTCGCATCCCTGCCCGCTCCTTTACCTTGAATTCAGTTCTTCATGCCTGAGCCGGATAGCCAGCGGTTTCCTGCGCCAGGGGCGGGTGTCCCCCTGTTTCCAGGCGCCGAGCGGCAGGTCCGAGAGTCTGGGCGGGGGCCAGTGTTTCGGGTCTTCCGGGTTGTAAGGCTGATTCCAGAATCTGGCCTGAACAATCTCGTCGAAGACGGTCCACTCTTCCACATCCCAGTCCAGATGCAGGCCTTCCTTTTTGACAAACTCTCCTTCTTCACTTTCCCAGAAGTAGGTCGTATAGGGGGTGTCCTTGACAAACTCCGCCTGCCCGCGGGCGATTTCAATGGCATCATAAGGATAGGCAAGCACCCAGACCACATACTTTCCACCCGGCATGATCCCGATGGATATTCCATCCCGGTATGTGTGAACCTGTCTGTCATGGCGCCACTGCGTGTCTGTCTTGTGGCGCATGATCTCCTTCACCTCGTCAGGGATCTCGAAATACACCCGGTAGGCCTTGCGCTCCGCCAATGCCCAATAGGTAAAGCCAATGGCATCATGGACCGGCATTTCCAATAGTCCAGCCGGAGCACCGCCGATCCAGCCATCACTGCGCCCACCAATAGGCCGGCTGCTGGCATAGGTGCCATCCTTCCAGAAGGTATTCACTTCACCCAGACTGACCCGATAGTGAAAGGGCACGCCGACATTGACGTACCAATACTTGAAATCCCTGGGGTAGTGTTCTCGGGTACTGGCACAGCCCACGAACAACAACATCAGCACCAGAACGCCCAGCCACCTATGCGGGCCGGACCCGTCGCTGCCGGCGTGCCCTGCAATCGGATTGCCACGCTGTCTGCTCATCCCTGCACAGTTCATCATCTTGGGTTCAGTTCCTCGTGCCTGAGCCGGATAGCCGGCGGTTTCCTGCGCCAGGGGCGGGTATCCCCCTGTTTCCAGGCGCCGGGCGGCAGGTCCGAGAGCCTGGGCGGGGGCCAGCCGGCCGGATCATCCGGGTTGAAGCGCTCCTTCAGAAAATGGGCGAAGGCGATTTCGTTGAATACCGTCCACTCTTCCACATCCCAGTCCAGATGCAGGCCTTCCTTTCTGACAAACTCTCCTTCTTCACTTTCCCAGAAGTAGGTCGTATAGGGGGTGTCCTTGACAAACTCCGCCTGCCCGCGGGCGATTTCAATGGCGTCCTGATTGTACGCCAGCACCCAGACCACATACTTGCCGCCGGGCATGATCCCGAAGGAAATGCCGTTGCGATAGAAAAGGCCTTTTCTGTCCGGAGCCCATTGACTCGGCACCTTGTGGCGCATGATCTCCTTCACCTCGTCGGGGATCTCGAAATACACCCGATAGGCCTTGCGCTCCGCCAGTGACCAATAGGTAAACCCCACTGCGTCATGAACCGGAGGCGGAAGAAGGCCTGCCTGAGGGCCACTGACCCAGCCAAAGCTTCGTCCACCAATGGGCCGGCTGCTGGCAGAGGTGCCATCCTTCCAGAAAGTATTCACCTCTCCCAGATCCACCCGGTAGTGAAAGGGCACCCCCACGTTGACAAACCAGTTTCTGAAGTCCTCCGGATAGACTTCCCGAGTGCTGGTGCAGCCGGTCGCCAGAAGCGTGAGACCGAGTATCGCAAGGATTCTATACATTGAAAAAGATTTCCCGTTCATCGGCAGGCTCGTTGGGTATCGCAATCACATAATCCGGCTGATAGCTCGCGGAGTAGTGAATATAGTGCTTGTAGAGCAGTGTCCGAAGGGTCGGACTCAGCTCAATCGGCTTGCCATCCCGGATCAGGGCCCGGTATTCCTGCCACACTGGATACAGACAGCCCGGGATACGGGTACCGTTGAGTCGATCAGTTGAATACTCCTTCTGATCCGGATTGTCCTGCGGTACGCTGTAGGAGGGCTCTTCAAGGGCCAGAAAGGGTACACCCCGACCTACAGCCACTTCGTGCATGAGATACAGGAAAATACGCGAGTATTCGCCGTACAGCTTCCGGCGCATGATCAGATTCAGGCAAACCTCACTGAAGGTCTGTCGTATCTGACGGCTCTGCCCTCCCCGGGTCCTTACCTTTACCTGGCGCGAGTAGGCATTTCCGTTCCCCGGCTGGTAGTCGGCCACAATTTCCACAACGTCAGTTATGGTCCTGCCCTCACGCTCATCTTCCCGAATCTGGACTGTGTCCCGGAAACTGGTCCCGCTGCACCATGGATGCGCGAGAAACGGCTGCCGCTTCTTGTCCAGTTCCTTCCATGCCAGTGACTCTTCCGGACCCCGGGCGCCCACGAAAGGCATGAAACTGTCCTCAACTTTCAACCCGGGGTCCAGGTAGACCTGCTCTCGTTCATCCGGCTGGCCTGGCGCATGGGTGACGTAACCGCCGCCAATATCCGAATGGGCACCGGGAAAGACCCATTCCCGGAAATTCTCCGGCAGGCTGCCATCCGGATTGCGCAGACTTGTGAGGGCAAAGTTGAGGCGGAACTCATCCCCGGCACAGAGCTGAACTGCAAATCCCACCTTCTCAGGCGGAATACGCAGGATGACAGGTTTGTGCTTGTCATTGTGGGTGGACAGGTCAACCCCGTCCTCGGAAATGACGCTGAATACTGATGCCACCGTATCAAACAGTCCGGCAAAGCGGATGGTCACCGAGGCAGGCAGGGGGACGCCGGCTGCGCGGAGTGCCGTATAAAAGTGGCCGCCTTCACCCGCCAGCACGTCATTGATGAAATGCCTGGCGGCCGCCGCACCCCGGCTGAATCCGAATACATCAACTACCAGCTCGTAATCATCGGTCGAAGTTAAAATACGTTGTTCCTTGAGTGTACTGTATTGCCTGACGTATTCCTCTGCCGCCCGCTCCACCTTGGCGAGAATGCCCGACTTGCCCCGGCCCGTGCCCATGCACCAGGTCGAGTCCTCCTCTCCGTTCAGAGTGCCGATGCCCTCGATGTAGAGGGCCATGCCCACCAGGCGAACATCCCCTTCATCCCGAACCCGGTCGAAATAGAGCCGCTGCAGCTTGGCCACATTGGTCCAGTCATTGTCATAACTGGGACCATGTTCCCGCACACGTTTGCAGTAGTCGTCCACCGTCATGCGGCCACGGCGCTTCTCGCGCCGCCATTGGGCACCCGTATCACTGTTTGCACGGTTATTGGCGGTACCATCGAAAAAGAAACCGGCACTGATGATCACTTTCAGGGGTTCAGCCTTCTTGTCGCTCTGATCTGCCGGGCCCGGAGCGGCCTCGGTGGCGTCAGTTGTATCCGCCTGATTCATGACGCTGCTCACGGCGGGTACCGTTGCTGCTTCGGCTACATTGGTCAGGTCCTGCGGGCTGAAGGGGGTGACGATGCGTTCGGCATCACAGGTGGGGTAGTAGAGGTCAGGCAGGATGCTGTCCGCCTCTCTCAGGGGTACCGTCGGGTAATCCGGCCAGCGGACGGGCCTGGCACCCAGATAGCTCAGGCACTGGCGAATGGCTTCGGCTGCGGGATGGTCGTCGGGCAGGGCCTCCAGAGCCTCCTGCCATTCCTCCCGCAAGGCTTCGGCGTTGGGCAAATCCGGGCTGCCGCCCACGCCCATATCACCGCTGCACTCGACTACCTGGCCACCGTGGGCCGTGGGCGCGCCCAGCACCGCAACGGGCAGGCCATTGATCAGTAGCCGCGGGTCACCGCTGACAATGACGTCCTCGCCACAGTTGCACATGGCCCGGGAGCCCACCACCGCCACCGGTTTGCCGTTGATCAGCACATTGGGTACCCCGGTGATGACGGGGCCGCCCACATGGGGGGTCTTGCCATCCCACAGGGGACACACATGGTAATCCCCGACACGGACGATTTTCCTGCTCATGATCCATCTCCCTGATCATTCTCTGTCCATCCCTCTGTGCGGCGAGATTAAGGAACAGGGGTCACTTTGTCAACGAAGCCGCCGGTGCCGGAACGCCCTGCTTTCGTGCACTGATTCAAATATCTTTTGGTAATTTTGTGCAACACTTCGTTAACCTCTGACAAACGGATTAGACCATGCGTTGCGCCCGAATGCTCTGTCTGTGCCTCATTGCCGCCCTGTTCAGTGCGGCAGGGCCGGCAATGGCTGCACCCGCCGGCCAGACGTACCGGCTTTGCCTCTTCGACGTGGCCGGTCGTCAGGGCGAGATCTATGCCATCATGAAATCCTATCAGCTCGCCGCCCTGCGCGAAGGCATTGCCCTGACCATGGATGCCTTCCGGGATGAAGCGGAGGCCATTGCCGCCTACGAAGCCGGTGAGTGCGACATCGCCGGCCTCTCCGATCTCGGCATCCGCCGCTACAACCGGTTCACCGGGTCCCTGAGTGCCATCGGCACGGTTCCCAGCTATCCGGATCTCAAGCTGCTGCTGAAGTTTCTTTCCCATCCCAGGCTGGCCCGGCTGGAAAAGGAAAACGGCCATGAGATCCTGGGGGTACTGCCCCTGGGCGCGGTCTACCTGTATGTGCGTGACGCATCCATCCGCACGGTCGAGGCGCTGAAGGGCAAGCGCGTCGCCGTGCTGGCGGACCATGCGGATGCGGAAGCCATGATCCGTCAGGTGGGCGCGGTCCCGGTCCCGGCCCGGATCAGCAACTTCGCGGAAATGTTCAAGCGCGGGGAGGTGGATATTGTCTATGCCCCCGGCGGTGCCTATGAAGTCCTGGAGATGTACAAGGGGCTGGAGCCGAAGGGCGGCATCATCCGCTTTGCGCTCGGGCAGTTCACGCTCCAGCTGGTGGCCCGGGAAGGGGTGTTTCCGGCTGAATTCGTTCGGGCCTCAAGGCGCATCATGGGCGATATGTCAGACGATGCCCTGCGCAAGGTGCTGGCCTATGAGGCGGCCATCCCCGAACGCTGGTGGATTGACCTGCCTGAGCGTACTCAAACGGCCTACCTGGAAATGATCCGCCGCCTGCGTCTGAACCTGGAAGCCTCCGGCGTGCCCCGGACTGCACAGGTATATCACCCCACCATGCTGCGGCTGCTGCGCAAGATCCGCTGCCACAATAATCCCATGGCAGCCGAGTGTTCTGCCGCCAACCGGGAATAGGATGTGGTAAGCTGAGGGCTCCCCGTTATCCGGTATCTGCCCATGACCTCAGCCGAACACCACGCAGCCGCTTTTCACTGGCCCTTTTCCGAACCCATCACCTGGCGACAACTGCCGGCTGCCTTTTACCGCGATGCGACGCCCACCCCCGTGGCATCCCCGACCCTGCTGGTCTGGAATGCCCCGCTGGCCGACCAGCTGGCCTTGCCGCTGGGTGGAATTCCGAAGGCGGTGCGTGCGGCCTGGTTTGCCGGCAACGATCTGCCTGACGCCTGCCGGCCTCTGGCGCAGGCCTACGCCGGCCATCAGTTCGGCGGTTTCACGCGGCTCGGTGATGGTCGTGCCCATCTGCTGGCCGAGCATGTGACACCCGACGGACAGCGCGTGGACATTCAGCTCAAGGGCAGCGGGCGCACGCCCTTTTCCCGCGGAGGGGACGGCCGGGCAGCGCTGGGCCCCATGCTGCGCGAGTTCATCATCAGCGAAGCCATGGCCCACCTGGGTATTCCCACTTCCCGCAGTCTGGCCGTTGTCGCCACCGGCGAGAGTGTTTACCGGGAGCGCCCCCTGCCCGGAGCGGTACTGACCCGTATTGCGGCCAGTCATCTGCGCATCGGCACCTTTGAGCATGCCGCACACCTTGGCGATCCGGAACAGGTTTCCGAGCTGCTGGACTATGCCATCGCCCGCCACGATCCGGACCTGCCGGAACACGCCCACCCGGCCCGGGCCTTTCTGGAACGCGTGGCCGAACGCCAGATCCGTCTGGTGGCCCTGTGGATGGGGGTGGGCTTCATCCACGGCGTGATGAATACGGACAACACCTTCATCAGTGGCGAAACGCTGGACTATGGACCCTGCGCCTTTCTCGACGAGTACGTCCCCAACAAGGTGTTCAGCAGCATAGACCGGCATGGCCGTTACGGATTCAGCAACCAGAAGGCCATCATTCTCTGGAATCTGGCCAGGCTGGCCGAAACCCTGCTGCCGCTGCTTGACCCCGACCCTCAAGCCGCCCTGCAGTGGGCGCGCAATGCACTGAAGCGCTGGGATCAGGCCATGCACGAAGCCTGGCTGGCACGCATGCGGGCCAAGCTGGGACTGGAAGGCGAGGAGGCCGGGGATGAGGATCTTATCGGTACACTGCTGGACTGGATGCACCGCTACGAGGCGGACTACACACTCACCTTCCGTGCACTGGCGGAAGACACCGCGGAGCAGCTGCCCCAGGCCAGCCATCCGCCCGTGCGTGACTGGATCACGCGCTGGCGCGAGCGGCTGGCGGCCGGTGGCCCGGTCCTGCCTGAACGTTTCGAGGCCATGCAGCGCCTCAATCCGGTCCGGATTCCGCGCAATCATCAGGTGGAGCGGGTACTGGCCGCCGCCGAGGCCGGTGATCTGAAGCCGCTCGGGCAGTTCCTCGACGCTCTGCAGGCCCCCTTCACCCGCAAACCGGAATGGGCGGAATGGGATGCCCCGCCGGCCCCGGAAGCGCGTGTCCTGCGGACCTTCTGCGGCACCTGAAGATCACCCGGCCCCCGGTATGCCGAGCCGGATGCGCAGCACGTCCAGGATCTGTTCACGCAGCCACTGGTGGGCCGGATCCGTATCATGCAGCCGGTGCCAGTAGAGAAACACCTCCAGCGGGGGCAGGGTGAGGGGGAAGGGCCGCTCGTCCAGAGCCACGGCCCGTCTGAGCAAGCGGGCAAACCGCGCCGGGGCGCACAGCATCAGTTCCGACTGGGCCACCACCAGTGCTGCGGAAAAGTAGTGGGGCGTCCTGAGCGCCACCGTCCGGCTGAGCCCGTGGCGGGCCAGCTGCACGTCCTCGTATCCGCCCCCCTGCTCCCGTGAGGACACCAGCACATGGGGCCAGCGCAGCATGGTGCCCAGGGACCATTCACCGGACAGGGCTGGGTGTCCCGGACGCATGAGGCACACCAGCCGGTCATCACTGATGGGCACATGGGCAATGGCCGACCCCGGGTTGAACCAGGCATCGGCCGCAAAGTCCACCCGCCCGGTGGCCAGATCGTGCTCGATCTGCTGGCGCGGGGTCCGGACCACGCTCAGTGTCACGCCGGGCGCCTGTTCCCGCAACCGCTGCATGAGATGGGGCAGCACCATCACCTCAAACAGATCGCGCAGACTGATGCGGAAGGTACGCTGCAGGCGGCCCGGATCGAAATGCCGGCTCTGTTCCACCCCGGTGTGCAGCGTGGTCAGGGCCTGACGGACCGGTCCGATGAGCTGGCGGGCACGGGGAGTCGGCACCATGTTGCGGCCGCGCCGGACAAACAGCGGATCATCCAGCGCATCGCGCAGACGGGCCAGCGCGTGTGAGACCGCCGGCTGGGTGAGGTGCAGCACCTCCGCCGCCCGCGACAGGTTCCCCTCCCGGTAGATGGCCTCGAAAACGGGAAACAGATTGAGATCCAGCCGGCTGATATTCGCCATGCTAATAGTTATCTATTCTGACTATTCATTGGATGAATTGTACAGACTGGCGTAAGGTGATGTCCAACTGCAAAGAAGGAGCATGCCATGGATTTCGAACACAGCCCCCGCGCCCGGGAATACATCCGCAAGGTCAAGGACTTCGTGTTTGACCGCGTCGTGCCTGCCGAGGCGGAATATTTCGCTCATTTGGCCCGGCCCGGTCAGCAGTGGACGGTGCCCCCCATCATGGAAACCCTGAAGGCCGAGGCCCGGGCCGAAGGTCTGTGGAACCTGTTTCTGCCGGAGCCCGAGTACGGGCCGGGACTGAGCACGGTGGAATACGCGCCGCTGGCGGAAATCATGGGCCACTCGTTCATCGCCCCCGAAGTGTTCAACTGCAATGCGCCGGATACGGGCAACATGGAAGTGCTGGTCCGCTATGGCAGCGAGGCGCAGAAGAAAACCTGGCTTGAACCGCTGCTGGAGGGTCGCATCCGCTCGGGCTTTGCCATGACGGAGCCGGATGTGGCCTCTTCCGACGCCACCAACATGCAGGGCACCATCATCGCCGACGGTGACGAAGTGGTGGTGAACGGCAAGAAATGGTGGACCTCCGGCGCCGGTCATCCGGACTGCAAGTTCTTCATTTTCATGGGCCTGACCGATCCCGACGCCCCACGGCACCAGCAACATTCCATGGTCATCGTACCGCGCGAGACCCCCGGCGTGGAAATCAAGCGCATGCTCCCGGTGTTCGGCCAGCTGGACGAACCCTACGGTCATGGCGAAGTGCACTTCAACAATGTGCGCGTGCCGAAAGACAACATCATTGCCGGTCTCGGCCGCGGATTCGAGATTGCCCAGGGCCGTCTGGGACCGGGCCGCATTCACCACTGCATGCGCTGCATCGGCGCCGCCGAGCGGGCACTGAAACTCATGATCGAACGCGGCCAGTCACGGGTGGCCTTTGGCAAGCCGCTGGTGAATCTGGGCGGCAACCGGGACATCATCGCCCAGGCGCGCATCGACATTGAACAGGCAAGACTGCTGACCCTGCATGCTGCCTGGAAGATGGACAAGGTGGGCACCTTTGCGGCCATGAGTGAAATTTCCCAGATCAAGGTAGTGGCACCATCCCTGTGCCAGCGCATCGTGGATCAGGCCATTCAGATGCACGGAGGCTGCGGGGTGTCCAATGATGTGCCGCTCACCGCCCTGTTCGCCTATGCACGGGTGCTGCGGCTTGCGGATGGTCCGGATGAAGTCCACCGCGGCCTGATCGCCCGGCTGGAACTGAAAAAGTACAACAAATGAGTCGTCTCGACGGGAGGAGAACCATGAAACGATTTCCACAGAAGCGGGTGGCCATTACCGGCGCCGCCAGCGGACTGGGCCTGAGCCTGGCCCGGGTATTCGCGGGCCATGGCTGGAAAGTGGCCCTGGCAGATGTTCAGGATGACGCCGGCGAGGCGGCCGCACAGGAACTGGCACGCCAGACGGACGCCTTCTACCGGCACGTGGACGTGCGCAAGACCGAGGACATCCGGCAGTGGCACCGGGACATCACCAGCCGCTGGGGCGGCCTGGACATTCTCATCAACAACGCCGGTGTGGCGACCCATGGCGCCATCGACCTGGCCCCGGAGGAAGACTGGGAGTGGGTCATCGACATCAACCTCATGGGGGTGGTGCGCGGCTGCAAGATCTTCGTGCCCACCTTCAAAGCGCAGGGTTACGGCCACATCATCAACGTGGCCAGCATGGCCGGCCTGCTGCACTCGCCGGAAATGGGCAGCTACAATGCCACCAAGGCGGGCGTGGTGGCCGTGTCGGAAACCCTGCTGGGCGAACTGGCCCCCTACAACACCGGCGTGTCCGTGGTCTGTCCCGGTTTCTTCAAGACCAACCTGGCCAAGACCGCCCGCTCGCCGGATGAGGGCGTTCAGGAACTCATCGAGAAGCTCTTTGCCACCTCCCGTCTCAGTGCCGATGACATTGCCGAAAAGGTCTACCGCGGGGCCGAGAGCCGGGATTTCTACATCCTGCCGCACCGCTTCTACCATGCCCTGTGGCTGCTCAAGCGCTATGTGCCCCCCGCCTACCTCGCCCAGATGAAAGTACTGGGCAAGAAGGTGGCCGCCCGGCGCAACAGGCTGGCACGCCGGGAGGCCGGTGCATGACACTGATCGACCCGACCATCCCGGTCCGTGAAGGCGAAGCGCTGGATGAAGCCCGCCTGCTGGCCCACCTGACCCGCCTGCACCCGGAACTGCAAGGGCCCATGGAAGTCAGCCAGTTCCCCGGCGGGGCCTCCAACCTGACCTATCTGCTCCGCTTCCCCGACCGGGAACTGGTGCTGCGCCGCCCGCCCTTCGGCCACAAGGCCAAGTCCGCCCATGACATGAAGCGCGAGGCCACGGTGATCCGCGCCTTGCAGGGTGTTTTTCCCTGGGTGCCGAAACTCTATGACTTCTGCGAGGATCCCGGCGTCCTGGGGGCGGATTTCTATGTCATGGAGCGTATCCGCGGCATCATCCTGCGGGGCAATGAGCCGGAAGACCTGGGTTTCACCCCGCCGGACCGCACCGCACTCTGCCATGCCCTCATCGACCGGCTGGTGGCCCTGCATCAGGTGCCCTGGCAGGAGACGGAACTGAAGACACTCTGCCGCGAAGGCGACTACGTGGAACGTCAGATCAACGGCTGGTGTGACCGCTATGTCAAGGCCCGGACGGAAGATGCTCCGGCCTACAGCCGCGTGATGGACTGGCTGAAGGCCAACCGCCCGCCCCAGGTGGCCCGGGTACTGGTGCACAATGATTACCGCTTTGACAACGTGGTGCTCAACCCGGACAACCCCATGGACATCATCGGCGTGCTCGACTGGGAAATGGCCACCATCGGCGACCCGCTCATGGATCTGGGCAATGCCCTGGCCTACTGGGTCGAGGCGGATGATCCGGCCCCCTTCCAGATGATGCGCCGCCAGCCCACCCACCTGCCGGGCATGCTCACCCGGGAGCAGGTCTGGCAGACCTACCTGGAAAGGGCCGGCCTGCCGGATACCCTCTTT
Organism: Thermohahella caldifontis; assembly: GCF_041153465.1. Classification (NCBI taxonomy): domain Bacteria; kingdom Pseudomonadati; phylum Pseudomonadota; class Gammaproteobacteria; order Oceanospirillales; family Hahellaceae; genus Thermohahella; species Thermohahella caldifontis. The sequence goes on along the minus strand of NZ_CP154858.1, from coordinate 2,549,573 downwards.
GCCTTCTATCAGGTGTACGGACTGTTCCGGCTGGTGGTCATCATCCAGCAGATCTACTACCGCTACTTCCATGGCCAGACCCGGGACAAGCGCTTTGCCGGATTCATCCACATGGTGAAGTTTCTGGAAGGCTATCTGGAAGACCTGATCGACAAGAGCGGACAGTAGCATGGCGGCCATTTATCTCATCCGCCACGGTCAGGCCAGCTTCGGCGCCGCCAACTACGACCGCCTCAGCCCTACGGGTGAAGCCCAGGCACGTGCCCTGGGCACACTCTGGGCCCGTCAGGGCTGGGCCGTGCACCATGCTTTCCACGGCACCCTGGAGCGGCAGCAACGCACGCTGGGTCTGGCACTGGACACCGCCGGCCTCACACCGCCCGTTCAGGAACTGGCGGCGTTTGACGAGTTCGACCATGAGGGCCTGATTGCCAGGCTGTTGCCCGTACTTGCCCGGGAAGATGAAGAGGTGGCGGCCTTCATGGCCGGCACGGTGGATCGCAAGGCCCGCTTCCAGTCGGTGTTCGGGAAGATCGTCCGGCACTGGCTGCAGCACCCGGATTCCGGCGTGGAACCCTGGAGCCGCTTCCGCGAGCGGGTGACCGACGGCCTGAATGAGGTCAAGGCCCGGTTGGGCAAGGGCGAGAAGGCGGTCATCGTCACCTCCGGCGGCCCCATCACCGCTGCAGTCCAGTCCGTTCTGGGGCTCGGCGACGAGGCCGCCTTCGGTATCAACTGGTCGCTGGCCAATGCGGGCATCACCAAACTGGTCACGGACGGCAAACGCCTGTCCCTGGCTTATCTGAATCACTATCACTATCTGCGTGACGCGCCCGAATGCCGCGTCACCTACCGGTAAACCCAAGGAGTTCTCAACATGGCACGTGATCATTTCAATCTGGACGGCAAGATCGCTCTCGTCACCGGGGCCAGCCGCGGCATCGGCGAAGCCATCGCCCACCTGCTGGCCGAGTATGGCGCTCACGTCATCGTCTCCAGCCGCAAGATCGAAGGCTGCCAGGCCGTGGCCGAAGCCATTCGTGCACAGGGCGGCTCCGCCGAAGCTATCGCCTGCCACATCGGCGAAATGGACCAGATCAGCCAGCTCTTCGAACAGATCCGGACCACGCACGGCCGGCTCGACATTCTCATCAACAACGCCGCCACCAACCCCTATTTCGGGCATGTGCTGGATACGGATCTGGGCGTGTTCCAGAAAACCGTGGATGTGAACATCCGGGGCTACTTCTTCATGTCCGTGGAAGCGGGCAAGCTCATGCGTGCTCAGAAGCAGGGGGCCATCGTCAACGTGGCTTCCGTGAACGGCGTCATCCCGGGTCACTTCCAAGGCATCTACTCCATTACCAAGGCCGCGGTCATCAGCCTCACCAAGACCTTCGCCAAGGAGTGCGCAGGACTGGGCATCCGCGTCAACGCCCTGCTGCCGGGCGCCACGGATACCAAGTTTGCCGCGGCCATCGTGAAAAATGATGCCATCCGCAAGAAGGCACTGGAGCACATCCCCATGGGCCGGATCGCCACACCGGACGAGATGGCCGGTGCCGTGCTCTATCTGGTCAGTGATGCGGCCAGCTACACCACCGGCGCCTGTCTCAATGTGGACGGCGGCTACCTGCTCGCCTGATCGCGTATCCCACCCATAAGAAACCCCGGCTCACGCACGTGACCCGGGGTTGTGTGGTTTGCCGGTCAGGCCGACGTCAGCGCCAGCACTCCGCAACCGTACCACTGGACACGCCCTTGACCCCCGCCGAGGTGTAGGACAACGTGCCACACCTGTCACCGGCCTGCCCGCCCTTGGGCGTGGCATATACGGTATAGGTGGTGGCCGTCACGTCCGCCGTCAGATCATAGAACTTGGTATTGCCATCAAGCGGCGCTTCGGACGGGAACACCGAGGACAGCGGCTTCTTGCTGCCATCCACAGCCCCGACGTAGGTATTGTTGGCCGCATAGTAGCGCTCCAGCGCACCGGCAAACCCCACCAGCGCCGCTTGGGCATCCGCCCGGCGGGAACTGCGCACATTTTCCTGGTAGCTGGGGTACGCAATGGCCGCCAGGATGCCGATGATCGCCACCACGATCATCAGCTCAATCAGCGTAAACCCCCTCTCTGTTCTCTTCATCATCATTCGGCTCCCTTACTTCCTGAACAGCTCGTGCCAGCCCATCCGGCCTTCCTGAATGGTCTTCTCACCCAGATCCACCTCGGTGCAGTTTACTCCGGCGCCACAGGAACCGGTACCGCTGCTCTGGTCACTCTTCGATGTATAGATCTTCTTGGACAGATGCGCCGGCTTGTTGTTGATATCATCCAGCTTCTTGCCGGAGGAAATGGCGTCGTTAGCGTCCACATCACCATCACCATCCATGTCAATGACCGGCGTGGAAGGCGTCAGGCCATCACCCAGCGGCACCACCATGAGCCAGCTGGAACCGCCACCGGCACAGGCGGAGCTGTCCGGAATGGTGGTGACAAAGATGGCGTAATCATTGCGCAGCAGCGGCTTGTGGACCAGGCGCTCCCCGGATACCGTACTGAAATCAAAGTAGAATCCGTCATCATTGTTCCAGTTGATGGTCGAGCCGCTGATTGTTCGTGTCGTGGCCGTATCCGCCAGGGAACGGCTCTCCAGATCGCTCCGGGTCAGATTGCCCTGGCCCTTGTCCCACACGGTATAGAAGCTCTGCACCTGGGTATCCGCCTGATCCCCGTTGCTGAGGTATTTGCCCGTGCCAAAGACCACCAGAATGTTGGGCTCATTGCTGGGCGAAGATTTCACCTCCGGATGCAGCTGGATGCCCGGGGCCGCAGTGATCGGCTGGCGGTTACCGCTGCTGTCCTTGGCGATAAACAGCGGCTTGGGCGTGCCACCCGTCGAAAAGGCGGATCCCCATTTGTTGGTGTTGCTGCCGGTCACGTCAAAGGCCCACATGTTGCCGTTGTCATCACCGGCATAGATCCGGTCAGCGATCTTGTCACCGTCCGTATCCGCCACAGCGACACCGGACACACCCGCGACCACACCGGTATCCAGCTTCACATAATCCGTTGCACTCCAGGTTCCGTCCAGTCCCCCTTCGATGAAGACAATAAATACCTTGCCCGTCCCCTGTGTGCCGGAAGCGCCTGAAGTGGATCCATAACCGTTACCGAAAATGACAGCCCACTTGTCATTGTTCATCATGGCCACAACCGGCGGCTCGGTGATATAGCCCAGGTCCGGATCATCGTTGCTGGTGAACTCCCAGAGCACGGTATTGGCCGCATTGGTGGGATTCTCGCTGAAGTCATTGGGGTTGGTCACATCCAGCGCAAAGAGGCCGCGACCACCGGCACGCAGGCCCCCCACCAGAATCGTCCGCCAGCTGCGGCCCGCGGTGGATGACGCACTGGTCTTGATATAGACATCCGAAGCCACCGGCGTCAGATCCACATAGTAGCGGTGCTGGTAGTTGGGGTCGGTCAGGTAGCGCAGTCCCCGGCCCGTTGCCGTGCTGTAGAGGGCCGCCGGTACATAGGCCAGCTTCTCCTTGCCGCCATTGGCGCCTGAGCTGGCGTCAAAGCCATGGAGCATGCCATCATTGGCACCCACGTAGATCATGGTATCCCGGGTCGGAATGTTGGTGTACTTGGTGATCTGACCATTCTTGAAGGCTGAATAGCGGTCACCGGTCACCCCAAACGGATCCTTGTCGGGCCAGCTCAGATTGGGCTTGCCGACCACGACCGGGGATGAATTGATAATGTCACCCAGCCGGCTGCTGCGGGAGCGGAAGACGCCTGACTCCTTGCTCCGGTCACCACGCAGGTATGCCAGGCGATCCTGCCCCAAACCATCACCCGAGGAGGATGTCCCCACATAATTCAGATCCTGCTGACCGATTGCCGGCAGATCACTCCACTGGAAGGGCACACCATCCGGCGTGGCCGCATCCGACTTGTAAGTCAGGATCACCCGGGGATCATTGGTCAGATCACGGGCATCCAGCAATTTGGATGCCTGCCAGGCAGTACTCTTGACCTTGCCATCCGAGTCAAGCTCCTTCGCCTCAAGCTCGCCACTCCAGCTGGATGAGTTGAAGGTGGCAGAGTACAACAAGGTATCCGTCTGCAGGGAGGCCGTATTGAAGGTCACACCCGAGCCACTACCGATCTTCTTGATGATATCGCGCAGGGCATCGTTCAGTTTTTGCTGCAGGTCCTTCGGACTTTGTGCATTGTACATTTCGCCTCGGCCATTCACCGCCGCGTGATAGAGGTCATCCACCTGATAGATGGAGGAACTTGTCCCCACTTGTGAGGCAGCAGGCCAAGTCGGAGGCGTGCTGTAAGCATCCTGAATCGAGTTGTGGGTTACCCCAAAGATACTGCCCTTTGTGCCCAGTGTGGCCACATAGGTATTCATGTGCAGATTGGTATTGCAATCCTCCCAATCATCCGCTGTGCCATCCTTACAGGCATCCGGTACCGCAACCTTGCCCGCCGGCAGCGAAGAATTCAGATTCTTGTTGTAATAGTACCAAGCCACATCAGCAATGGTATCACTCACGTTGTCCTGATATGGCGCACCGGCAGAACCATCCTCGTTGGCGATCCCTGTCAGATCACTTACATCCGTGTTGAAACCGTCCGTAAATACCAGTGTGAAGTTCTTCTGACACTCTTCCGTGATGATGGTACTGTTGGAATCAAACTGATTTCCTGCATGCTTTAGCGATGTCTTGATCGGTGTCCCATAAGGACGCACGCGTTTGTAATGCTCATCCAGCAGCGTCGCCACGTCGGAAGAATTTTCCCAGTCGCGCATGGTCACTGTTCGCTGGTTGTTAAGCCAGAACAGGCCGACCCGGATACCCGTCAACCCCTGCAGCGCTGAGGCCATGCCGCCCCGCATGGCCTGGTGACGTCTGCGATAATACGTAAACCAGTTGGCAAAGTTCTGAATCTCATCCGCATAGCTGCGCCCGCTCGGGAAGGTATTGCCCGGCTTGATTTCATACTTCTTAAGACAAGCGCCATCCGGTCCGATGGCATCCACACCAATATAACGCTCAGGGTGAATCTTGAACTCATGATAGTAAATCGGGCTGACATCGGTCGCGCAACTGCGGGTAATACCCGAAACAGAGCCTCCCGCTGTTGAAAGGAACTCTTGTCCTGAGGGGGTATAGGACAGGTCAGTGGTCACAAGCAGCTGGTCAAGATAGGCTCCGCTCTCACGCGGTTTGACATTGATGGTCACCGCACCGGATACAACATTGATTTCACCCCACTTCTCCCAATCCCACTGGCCAGTGGTTACGTTATTATCTTTCCAGCGGTACCAGGTCTTGCCATCATCGTTTGGGGTTGTAGGGGCCGTGGCAGTATCCGAAAGCGTACTGGTATCCACTGTGGCGTTGCCATCCACATTGAACCAGAAGGAATCGTGATCACCATCGTCGAACCAGACTCGTACCCATACGGCAACCCGCCCGGTCAGGTTACTGAACGTATAGGCTGCATTGCCAACCGTCGGCGGATTGTTGTAATGGTCAGCCTCGCTGTTCCTGACCCCAGCAAAATCGGCCCCTGACGCATCCGCAATCGCCGTGGGATTGCTATTTAGAAGGTCATAAGGAGTCCCCATGTCCGAGCCTTTCATCATCGGCGCAGTCAGGGTTCCATCCTCACCTTCAAAAAGTGCCGCGTTGGATGTGGTCAGCCCCCCGGCCGAACCACTTCCGCTACTGCCTGCGTTAGGATCGTAGGTATAGGTACCTGTGGTGATTTTGACATAATAGGTCGCCGGGTAATAGGTATAATCCCTTCTGTTATTGGAGGTGTAGGTACTTCCATCATCTTTGTAAACCATGCCGTTTCTGAGATCAAAATCCCAGTAGCTTCCCTTGGATGCAGTATTGAAATACTGGGTCAGATCCAGAGTGCCGGCACCGGTATTCAGACTGCTGATGGGCTCAAAAGGTGCTGCCGCAGGATTTGAGTTTGAAAAGGTAAAGCCGCCGTAGCTCGGCCAGGGCGTGTAAGTATCGTTCGGATTGTAGTATGCGTGGTTATAATCCGCAGAACGCGCAAACGCATAGGCTTTCACGGGGGGAATAGCTCTTATACTGGTATACAACCTTCGACCATCGTAAGTACTGTTGCTACCGTTCGGGAACAAGTAACCGTACCAGGCATTTCCGCTGGACAAGAACTTCCCATTGGCATCAACGAAACTTTGACTGGTATCACTGAAAGCAATCAAACCATCCTGATTGTCGAATAACGTCTCCCAATCCATACTGCCCGAGTCATCGATAGACAGCATGATATTGTGCTTGACGCTCGCCGCCATCCACAACGGCTGATCCGCCAGCGTACCCACGCCACCATAGCTGGCGGTGGGGAGAATCATCAGCATGCTGCCCAGCAGCGTGCCCAGTTTTTTCAGTTGGTGTTTCATGATCATGCCCCCCGGTCAGAACCGTTTCACGTAATAGCTTTCCACAATGCGCTGCGCCGTGCCGCTGCCGCCGGTTGCCCGCGCGACGATACGGAAACCCTTCAGCTGCCCGGCACCACTCTCGTGGCTGTAGGTCGTAATATTGACCGACGTATTGCTGTTGTTTTCATTCACGTCCCCCATGAGTTCGATGAAGTAGCGGGGGTTGGCACCCTGCCCGTGGGTGCCGCTGGCGGTCGCCGACACGGTACCCGTCCAGGTCGTGCTGTCATAGGGACTGGGTGCATTGCCCTCGGTGTACAATCCGTTGTTGTTGACAAAACCGGCCAGCGTGGTCAGGCCATCAATATAGGCCTCCGCTTCCCGCACCGCCGAGTCGGCCGCCTGCAGGGCCGAGTTGGTGTCCTGCATGGCGCCGGACATCTTGTTCTGGACGACGGTATCGTTCAGCGAGGATATCCCCAGAATGGTGAGAATCAGCAGCAATACCAACCCCACCAGCAGTGCCGCGCCCCGTTGACGCGATCTTTGCCTGAAATCTCTCATGTGTACCTCCTCAGCGTACCCGGTTGCGAAGGGCCACAGTGGCCTGGAAAGGCGAGCGCAAACGCTTGTCGCTGGCGGTATGCGTGCTGCCATTGAAATAGTAGGTCTGGCTGCCCGTGGTCACCACGCCGTCGTCCGAGCGACTGAGCAGACTGATCTTCATGGCCACCACATTGTCCATGTTCACACCGCTATCAATGTAGCGATTGGCGACAAAGTCACCGTCCGTATCCTCGCCCATTGCGACCTGCATGTCCTCGATGCCGGAAGCCAGTTCCAGCGTCTCGAAAGGCGATGCCGCCGCGGCGCTGGTCAACCGCATCAGATACAGGGCCGGCTCGTTCCGGTCGTTATAGGCCACGTAATACACTTCGGTCCGATAGCGATAGATATAGCTTTCCTTGTCATAGGAGCCGCTGAGCTTGTTGGTGGTGTTCAGGTTGTTGGCGTGGGTCACCGTGTACTGACCCTTGGACGGGCTGCCGTTTTGCGGATTGTTGGTAATGGCAAAGATCTCCGCACCATTGCAGTTGGCCACCACCACCACTTCATTCTGAACCAGACCGCAGGCGCTGGCATCCTCAATCTTGAACTGGGCACTGGTGGGATCGTAACTCACCACCTTGCCGCCTTCGCAGGGCTCCGCACTCTTGAGGACGAGGGCATCCGTACCACTGACGATGTTGCCCGATGCCGTTCCCACCGTCAGACCGTACTTGGCCAGTGATGTACTAGCTGTGGACGTGACGTTGTTGAAAAATTCAATGCTTTTGGTGCCATCGAAATCGAGCGCTTCCAGCAATGCGGTACCCTTGCTGCTGTATTTAGTCTTGTCCACGATATTGTTGACAGACCCGCCCGCCAGCACGTTGGCGCAGCCCATGAAGCCCGCCGCACGGACATCACGGCTCAGCATCTCGATGGCCATGCGGCCATTTTCCTGAATCCGGGAGCTGGCCTCCTGAATCCGGAAGCCCTGCTTGTTGGCCGTGAACACCTGCACCAGCCCCAGCACCAGGAAGGAGCCGATGAGCAGGGCGATCATGAGTTCGACAATGGAAAAACCCTGATAGCGTTTCATGATGACCTCCTACGGCTGAAACTGCAGAACCACGGAGCTGGTGTCCGTGTCGGTGGGTGCCGAAGCCCCCTGCTGCCGGACCTTGTCCGTCCAGCTGACGGTAATCACAAAATCATTGGCCGAGGGGTCCGGACGCTGAATGGTCCCCTTACCATCCGGCAGGGTGCTCTTGATCATTTCCTGCCATTCCCATTTGTCATGGGCAGCCATGTCTGCCGAGTTACAACCTGCGGCTGAAACACAGGCTGTTTTCTGCGCCCCGCCGGTTTCACTGTTGTAATTGCCGGCCTGCCAGCCCGCCTGGTTGGCACGCATGCGGTCGGCCATGTCGGAGGCCAGGTAGATGGCCATGCTGCGCAGGTTGGCGTTCTTGGACTGCTGAATGGCCACCGACTGCATGGTCGCCACGCCCAGCAGGCCCACCGCCAGCACCACCAGTGCCACCAGCACTTCCACCATGGTAAAGCCGCGATTTCGCTGATATCTCATGTCGCCGCCTCCTCAGGGACAAGTGTATTCAGTGACAGTCACCAGACCGGACAAAGCCAGGCTGTACTGCCGGCCCGGGATGCTCTTGTCGGACGGGCAGAGATGGAGCGTCAGGGTGGATGAGGCGAAGCCCGTCGAATCGTATGCCACGCTGATCGTTGTAGTGGTGGCGCTCAGGGTATAACCCGGAGGCAGGGTCACCACACGGAGGGTCGTACCATCCGACGCCGTCACCGTCACGCCCTTTGCCCAGTCGCTGCCGGTGCCGCCCACGGAAACTGCCGAGCCGCTCTTCACCGCCTCCGTCCGCGCATAGGTAAAGGCCCCCAGAATCTCGTTGGACTTGGCCACCACCCGGTTGCGCTCCACCACATCGCCGAACATGGGCAGGGCAAATACGGCCACAATACCGAGGATCGCCAGTGCGACCATCAGTTCCACCAGAGTAAATCCGTTCTGCTGTGTTTTCATGATCAGAAATCTCGTCCGCTTTTATCACTGATACCCAGTCTAGCAGCGGGCTGTCATGCGGGGGCGGGCTTCCGACAAACGGCATCCCGGACGGGATAAACGGTGCGAAGTCACCACAGACTGTGAAGCTGTTCACGCTCCGTGATGGATGACCTGTCGGCGAGTGTGTTTCGGACGGTTGAATATCAGGTGGGTTTCACCCATTATAGGCGAGCTCTGCCCGCAACCGATCACAAAGGATGAACATGGAAAAATTCTTTGAAACCCTGATGTATGCCAGCCGCTGGCTGCTGGCCCCCATTTACCTGGGACTCAGCCTCATCCTCATTCTGCTGGGCCTGAAATTCTTTCAGGAGGTGGCGCACGTCTTCCCCATCATTTTCGAGATGAAGGAGGCCGACCTCGTTCTTCTGGCGCTGACACTGATCGACCTGGTACTCGTGGGCGGTCTGCTGGTGATGGTGATGTTCAGCGGCTACGAGAACTTTGTCTCCCAGCTGGATATTGACGAGAAAAAAGAAAAGCTGCCCTGGCTGGGGAAAATGGATGCCACCTCGCTGAAGAACAAGGTGGCCGCCTCCATCGTGGCCATCTCATCCATCCATCTGCTCAAGATCTTCCTCAACGCCCAGGAGGTGGATAATGACGATTTTGTCTGGTACATCCTGATTCACATGACCTTCGTCATCTCCGCCTTTGCCATGGGCGTGCTGGACAAGCTGACCCGTCATCACTGACGGGTCAGGCTCAGTGCAGCTTGAGGCGGGGCCGGATCACCCGGTTGATACGGCTGGCCAGCACGATCAGCAACATGCGCCAGAAGCCGAACAGAGCCTTCTGGTGCAGCCGGTAGAGCGAGATATAGACCACCCGCGCGATGCGCCCCTCCACAATCATGGACTTGCCCGTCAGGTTACCCATCAGACTGCCCACGGTGGAATAACGGCTCAGTGACACCAGCGAGCCATGATCGTGATAGACATAGGGCAGCATGGGCTTGCCCTTCATGCGCCGGAGCAGGTTCCGGTAGAGGTGATCCGCCTGCTGATGGGCGGCCTGGGCACGGGGCGGTACCCACTTGCCGTCCGGCTGGGGGCAGGCAGCACAGTCGCCGATGGCAAAGATGTGCTCGTCCACCGTGCTCTGCAGGGTGGGCTGAACCATGATCTGATTGATGCGGTTGACCTCCAGTCCATCCAGCTCGCGCAGAAAATCCGGCGCCTTGACGCCCGCCGCCCAGACCTTGATGGAAGCCGGAATCAGTTCACCGTCCGCCGTGCGCAATCCTTCTTCCGTCACCTCGGTAATGCGCACGCCGGTACGCACATCCACACCCAGCGCACGCAGCTCACGGACCACCGCAGCCGAAATGCGCGGCGGCAGAGCGGGCAGGATACGGTCGCCCGCCTCGATCAGGGTCACCTTCAGGTTCTCCGGCCCCAGATTGATGCCATAGGCTTCCAGAGAGTTGATGGTGTTGTACAGCTCGGCAGACAGCTCCACACCCGTCGCGCCGGCGCCCACAATCGCCACGCGCAGCAGGACGTCTTCCGTACGCCGGGCATCCTGACTCAGGCGCAGGAAGGTGCTGATCAGGCGCTTGTGGAAGCGCTCCGCTTCTTCCCGCCGGTCCAGGAAGGCACAGTGTTCGCGCGCGCCGGGGGTGCCGAAATCATTGGTCTGGCTGCCCAGGGCCATGACCAGGGTATCATAGGGCAGTGTTCTTTCCGGCTTGATGACTTCCCCCTGATCATCCGTCAGCGGCGCGATAGTGATGGTGCGGGCCTGGCGGTCCAGACCGCACATGCGCCCCAGGTGGAAGTGAAAATGATTTTTCTGGGCATGCCCCCGGTAACTGACTTCGTCGATACCGGTATCCAGCGAGCCGGTCGCCACCTCGTGGAGCAGGGGTTTCCAGATGTGTGAAGGGGAGGCATCCACCAGATGGATTTCGGCCTTGTTGCACTTGCCCAGCTTGCGTCCCAGACGCGTTGCCAGTTCCAGTCCGCCGGCACCACCGCCGACAATCACGATCTTTTCCACTGCTCAAATCCCCTTGCCCGGTGACAGGCGGCGGATTATAGGGGATTGCCCGTATTTTTGCCAAAAGTCATCCCGCAAACGGGGGTCTGACATCCGGCCGTATGGCATACTCGGGATGTGAAGGATTCAGGAGGTGCAAGATGACAGGTACGGTGATTCCCGTGATTCCGGCCCGGAACTGGGCGGAAAGCTTGAGCTACTATACGGATTTTCTGGGTTTTCGTGCGGACTGGATCTGGGACAAGGCAGGCCACTTTGCACAGCTGAGCCGGGCAGGGCTGAAACTCTATCTCAGTGATGATGAGCACATAGGAGGGCCCCAGCGCATCTATCTGTATGTGCCGGATGTGGATGCGTGGTACCTGCCCCTGTCGGCGGCAGATCCCACACTGGCACCCCCGGTCAACACCGCATGGCGGAACCGGGAATGCACGCTGACGGATCCGGCGGGCAACACGCTGGTGCTGGCCACGCCGGTCAGCCGGCTGAGACGGACTTAGTGAACGTGCCCGTGCTCGACTTCTTCTGCAGTCGGCTCGCGGACTTCCACAATTTCCACATCAAAGTGGAGACGCTCGCCGGCCAGCGGATGGTTGGCGTCAACCACGGCAAACTCTTCAGTCACCTCGGTCACGACCACCACACGGGGTCCGTAGGGAGTCTGTGCCTGGAAACGCATGCCGGGCTGAACCTGATCCACGCCTTCGAAGGCATTCAGGGGCACCTGCTGGATCATTTCTTCGGAACGCTCGCCGTAGGCGTCTTCCGGTTCAACGGAAACCTGGGTCTTGTCGCCGGCGTTCAGGCCGTCCAGCGCTTTTTCCAGGCCGGGAATAATGTTTTGTGCACCCTCAAGGTAGCTCAACGGCTCCTGGCCTTCGGAGCTGTCCAGCACCTCACCCGCATCATTTTTCAGGGTGTAGTGGATGGTGACGACGCGGGGGTTAGCTTGAGACATGGTATTTCCTCGGTATTGCAATGTATAAAAAGGCCTCTCCAGGCCACCATCTGGCAGTCTAGAGAAGCCCGTGCATAAACACAAGTCCGAATCACCCGCCCCGGCGCAATGTGTCCAAATATTCAGGCAACGCCAGTGAAATGGCCGGGATGTAGGTGATCAGGATCAGGAAGAAGAGCAGCAGGAGCAGCCAGGGCAGTGCTGCCCGGATCACCCAGCCGATGGACTTGCCGGTAATGCCCGCTGTCACGAACAGATTGAGCCCCACCGGCGGCGTCAGCATGCCGATCTCCATGTTGACCACCATGATGATGCCCAGATGAATCGGATCAATGCCCAGCCGGGTGGCAATGGGAAAGAGGATCGGGGCCATGATGAGGATGATGGCGGAAGGCTCCATGAAGTTGCCCGCAGCCAGCAACAGCAGGTTGACCACAATCAGGAAGCCCCAGGCGGGCAGACCCCAGTTGACGATGGTTTCCGCAATGGCATGGGGAATGCGCTCGGTGGTCAGCACATGAGCAAACAGCATGGCATTGGCGATGATGAACAGCAGCATGATGGAGACCTTGGCCGCATCCATCACCACGTGGAACACTTCCTTGTCGAAGGCGGATTTGCCCAGCCCCCAGACGGATTGACGCAACCCGCGTGCCACCATGGACAGCGTGCTTTCGCCCGGCTCCCGCCAGGGCACGCCCTTGAGCGGGCCGATGTCACGGTAGCCCACCACGGCACTGAAGAACGCATACACCGCCGCCACGGCCGCCGCTTCCGTGGGGCTCGCCACGCCGCCATAGATGGAGCCCAGCACGATGATGATCAGCATCAGGCCACCCAGTGCCCGCAACCCCGTCCCCACGAGGCGCCCAACCCCCGGAAAGGGCTGCGAGGGCAGCTTCTTGATCCGGGCCACAATATAAATGGCCAGCATGAGAATCGAACCCATCATGATGCCGGGGATCAGGCCCGCCTCGAACATGCGTGCGGCAGACACCTCCGTCGCCGCGGCATAGACCAGCATGACGATTGAGGGCGGAATCAGGATACCCAGGGTGCCCGCATTGGCGATCACTCCGGCCCCGAAGGCCATGGGATAACCTGCCCGCACCATGCCGGCAATGACGATGGAGCCGATGGCCGCCACCGTCGCCGGTGAAGAGCCGGACACGGCCGCAAACAGCATGCAGGCCAGAACCGAGGCCATGGCCAGTCCGCCGCGGATATGGCCGACCGACGCCATGGCGAAGTCGATGATGCGCCGGGCCACGCCGCCCGTGGACAGAAAGGCGGAGGACAGGATGAAAAACGGAATGGCCAGCAGTGTGTAATGTGCGGACGTGGCCTCGTAAATCTTCAGCGCGATGGACGCGATGGAATCGTTGGAAAAGAACAGGATGGTGGTGACGGAAGACAACCCCAGTGCAACGGCAATGGGCATGCCGATCACCATGCAGAAGAAGAGCAGGGCGAAGAGTACGGCCGTGGTCATGCGTCATCCTCCTTCTGCACCAGATGCATGCTTTCTTTGGCTTCATCCGTAAAGGAAAACCCTTCCGAACGGCCGGTCACGACCCGCCAGAGCAGCTCGGCAAAGCGCAGTGCCAGTGTGCAGAAACCGATCAGCAGAATGCTCTGGACAATCCAGCGCGGCAGCGGCAGATCCTGCATTTCAATACCGATCATCTTCACCTTGGCGAGATAGATCCATGAGCCGTAAATGAACAGGCCGCAGTAGACCAGAGACAGCACCACGGCAAGCGTGGCAAAGAAACGGCGCAGCGGATGCGGAAACTTGCGGATGAAGGCATCCACGCCGATATGGGCATTGACCCGGACACCATAGGCGGCACCGAACAGCACCAGCCAGGCACTCAGGGTCAGCGTCAGTTCCTCGGCCCAGAGCAGGCCCGTATTCATGACAAAGCGCATGAAGGTTTCCACGAATACCAGCAGCGTCATGGACACCAGCAGGAGGGCGATGAAACCTTCTTCAAAACGATGGACAAGTCGAATCCACATGGCATGTCCCCGTGGCGTGAGTGTGGTCGGGGCCGCACCTGCCGGCGCGGCCCCTGTTCAGGGTGAAGCAGGTAGGATCACTGATTGGCGTTCAGCGCCGCTTCGATCATGTCGGCACCCACGTCATCCTCGAACTTCTTCCACACCGGCTTCATGGCCTTGACCCAGGCAGCCCGCTCGGCGTCGGTCAGGGAAATGACCTGTGTCCGGCCGGACTTGATGATGGCCTGCTTGTCGCTCTCCGCCTTTTCCATGGCAATCTTGTTGCCGTAGGCAATGGCCTCGTCCAGCGACGTCTTCACCACCTTGCGCACGTCATCCGGCAGACCCTTCCAGAACTCGGCGGACGTCACCACCATGTAGTCCAGCAGACCGTGGTTGGATTCGGTGATGTAGTCCTGCACCTCAAAGAACTTCTTGGAGTAGATGTTGCTCCAGGTGTTCTCCTGACCGTCGATGGCCTTGGTCTGGAGCAGGGTAAAGACTTCGGAGAAGGGCTTCTTCACGGGGATGGCACCCACGGCCTCAAACTGGGCCGCCAGCACATCCGAACTCTGGATGCGGAACTTGAGCCCGCGCGCATCTTCCGGCGTGCGCAGCGGCTTGTTGGCCGACAGCTGCTTCATGCCGTTATGCAGATAGCCCAGTCCCACCAACCCCTTGGATTCCACGGAGCGCAGCAGCGCCTGACCGGCCGGGCCACTCTGGAAACGGTCCACGGCCGCCATGTCCTTGAACAGGAACGGCAGATCAAAGATCTGGAGTTTTTTCGTATAACGGTCGAACTTGGACAGGGATGGGGCCGCAAGCTGAACATCGCCCAGCAGCATGGCCTCCAGCACCTTGTCGTCACCAAAGAGCTGGGAGTTCGGGAAGACCTTCACCTCCACCTTGCCCGGCAGACGCTCTTCCACCAGCTGCTTGAACTTGATGGCCATCTGCCCCTTGGGGGTGTTTTCCGCCACCACGTGGGAGAACTTGATCTCGATGGGCGCCGCCCAGGCTGACACACTCAGGACACCGGCAGCAATGGCCGTCAGGATTTTTCCGAATCGCATGTTGCGTTACCTCTCACTCGTTGTTGTTGTCGAACGGGATCTTGTTCAGATCTCCGTGAATGACAGCAAGTCCGGGGCCAGAGTCGGAGATTTCTTTTCTTTCAGGATGTTGTGGTTTTCAGATGACCCTGGACAAGACGAAAATGTGTGGCAGCCCACACATCGCCGGGGAGCGCGTGTGCGGATTTCCACACATCCGGCGTCTTGCTCTCCGATAACGCAGCAGGATACTGGGTTACTTGGGGTGAACCGGCCTTTGATGTACAATACGTGACCATTTTTCATACAGCCGGACACATGACTCCCACCACCCGTCTTTTCGATTACCGCCCGTACTGGGCTGAATGTTTCGGTCCTGCGCCCTTCCTGCCCATGTCCCGCGCGGAGATGGATCAGCTGGGCTGGGACAGTTGCGACATCATCCTGGTCTGCGGGGATGCCTACGTGGATCACCCCAGTTTCGGCATGGCCGTCATCGGCCGGGTGCTGGAGGCGCAGGGCTTCCGCGTGGGCATCATCGCTCAGCCGGACTGGCACAGTGCCGAACCGTTCCGCGTGCTGGGCAAGCCCAACCTGTTCTTTGCCGTGTCCGCCGGCAACATGGACTCCATGATCAACCGCTACACGGCCGACCGGAAAATCCGCCACGATGATGCCTACACCCCCGGCAACGTGGGTGGCAAGCGCCCGGACCGCGCGGTGATCGTTTACAGCCAGCGCTGCCGCGAAGCCTACAATGACGTGTCCATCCTCATCGGCGGCATCGAAGCCAGCCTGCGGCGCATTGCCCACTATGACTACTGGTCCGACAAGGTGCGGCGTTCGGTCATCATGGATGCGAAAGCCGATCTGCTGGTGTACGGCAATGCCGAAAGAGCCGTGGTGGAAATCGCCCACCGGGCCGCCCAGGGCGAGCATCTGAAGGACATGGCCGACATCCGCGGTACCGTGCGCGTACTGTCCGAACTGCCCGCCAACTGGCGCGAACGGGATTCCCGCACCCTGGATCAGCCGGGCAAGGTGGAACCGCACCGCAATCCCTATGAAATGACCGAAAGCCCGCAAGGCTGCGGCGTGAGTCCGGCAGCGGAAACGGAAGACGACGTGCAGGTGCTGGTGGTGCCCCCGCCGCCCGGTGTGGAGAACGAATACATTCTGCTGCCATCCTGGGAGCAGGTCAGCAAGAACCGGGTGCTGTATGCCCATGCCAGCCGGGTCCTGCATCTGGAAACCAACCCGTCCAACGCCCGGGTGCTGGTCCAGCCCCACGGGGACCGGTACGTGTGGCAGAATCCGCCGCCCATTCCGCTGACCACCGAGGAAATGGACTGGGTATTCGATCTGCCCTATCAGCGCGTACCGCATCCCGCCTATGGCGATGCCCGGATTCCGGCCTACGAGATGATCCGTTTCTCCGTGAACATCATGCGCGGGTGCTTTGGCGGCTGTTCCTTCTGCTCCATCACCGAGCATGAGGGGCGGGTGATCCAGAGCCGGTCGGAAGACTCGATCATCCGCGAGATCGAGAAAATTCGCGACAAGACACCCGGATTTACCGGCACGATTTCGGATCTTGGCGGCCCCACCGCCAACATGTACCAGCTCAACTGCAAGAGCGAGGAGATTCACAAGCACTGCCGGAGGCTGAGTTGTGTCTATCCCTCCATCTGCAAGAACCTGAAGACGGATCACTCCGCCACCACCCGGCTGTATCGCCGCGCCCGCACCGTGCCCGGCGTCAAGCGGGTGCTGATTGCCTCCGGCCTGCGCTACGATCTGGCGGTGGAAGATCCGGAGTACGTGCGCGAGCTCGTGCAGCATCACGTGGGCGGCTACCTGAAAATCGCACCGGAACATTCCGAGGAGGGCCCGCTCTCCAAGATGATGAAGCCGGGCATGGGCACCTATTACCGCTTCAAGGAAATGTTCGAGCGCTTCTCGAAGGAAGCGGGCAAGGAACAGTACCTGATCCCGTACTTCATTGCCGCCCACCCGGGCACCACGGACGAGGACATGCTCAACCTGGCCCTGTGGCTGAAGCAGAACGGTTTCCGTCCCGATCAGGTGCAGGCGTTCTACCCCTCGCCCATGGCCTCCGCCACGGCCATGTACCACAGCCACCGCAATCCGCTGCACCGGGTGGACACCCAGTCGGAAATCGTCTTCAGCCCCAAGGGCGAGCGCCAGCGCCGTCTGCACAAGGCGTTCCTGCGCTATCACGATCCGGACAACTGGCCCCTGCTGCGCGAGGCCCTGAAGAAGATGGGCAAGGCCCACCTCATCGGCTACGGCAAGAAGCACCTGGTGCCCCCCACCCAGCCGGCAGGCTGGACACCGAAGGGCAAGCCGGGCGTACAACGCAAACCGGTGAAAACTCAGGAAACGGGTCCCCCCGCAAGGGTGTGGCACTGACGCAGCACACCGGTCTGCCGCCGCGCAGCGACAAGCCCAGCCCGCGGCGTCCGGGCCGCAAGACCCGGCCGGTCAGGGGTCCACGTTGAAGTTGTCGTCCCCGAGCGGTGTGGAGAATCCGGCCGCACGGGGATGTCCCCCGCCACCGAAACGCCGGGCGATCTCGGCCACGTTCAGACCCGCCGCCGTGGATCTCAGGGACCAGCCGCGGCGCCCGTCCCGGTCCAGATAGCCCGCCGCAAAGGGATGCCCTTTCGCCAGCTCGCCCAGCAGCTCGCTGTGAATTTCCACCGGGCTGTTCACCACCGGCACCCGGTACCCGGCCACACGCCCCATCACGGCCCGTTTGCGGTAATGGTCAATCATCTGCTGCCGGTAGCGGTTGATGGCCTCACCTTCGGCACGCAATCGCGCCGGCGCCTCCGGGTCGTCAAACAGGGCATCCCATTCGGCGAAGTCATAGGGGCGGGCCATCAGCGCCGCGGTGGTATCCCGCGAGCCTTCAATGGCCCAGTTCCACAGATCCCGGTCTTCAATATGGCGCAGCAATCCGGGCACCGGCTCCGTGTGGAAATGCTGCCAGGCCAGTACGGCACCCGAATGGGTGAGATCAAATTCCAGGCGCAGATTCGGGCACTCCGCGTCCAGCCCGCGGGTATCCTCCAGTGCACTGACATGGTGGTCCACCACCGTGACCTGCTTCGCCTCCCGGCACAGGCGCCGGAGCGTGTCCCGCGGCAGGCAGTAATCCAGCAGCCACACGCGCTTGCCCGTCGCATCCGGCGGCGCATCGCCGTGGCTGGCCGCCACCCAGGTCACGGACTCACCGGTCCGGCGAAAATGGCGCCAGGCGGACCAGGCGGCACCAAATCCGTCCAGACAACGTCCACCATGATAAAGAATCAGTACGGCATCCGGCATGGTTTCTCCTGTCATAAAATTTCCGCCATGTTAGCCCATCCGGGCCGCTCAGGGGAAACCCCTGCATAGGCCGATCGTCCGTTGCGGGCACCGGCGGCCCACAGTATGCTCTGCGCTTGGTTCTGATACGGGAGCAGAGGCGTGTCCCACCCCTTGTGGTTGCGGGTCTTGCTGGCCTTCATGCTGGCGGTCATGCCCATGGCATGGCTGGCCGGCGATCTCATGCGTGCCCAGGACACCATGATCCTGCAGAGTCAGCAGGCGGCCCGGCGCGTGGCCGACATTTCCGCCGCCCGGGAGCGTCTTGCCACGGCCCTGCGCGGGCTGGAACGGGCACTGCGTCAACAGCAGGTACTGAAGACTGACGCCATGGTGCAACTGGTGCGCCGTCACCGGGACCGGGTGGCGGAGCAGACCCGCGAACTGGCCGGTCTGGCACACCCGGAGGCACCGCCGGACGCCCTGATCCGGGCATTGCAGGCGTTGCCCGACGATACCCCGGAAACCGCGCTGGATCAGCTTGCCGGTCTGCGCAGCAAGGCGCTGCAGGCCCTTGAAAACAGCGCCCGGGCCGCGACCCGGCAGGCGCTGGATGACCTCATACGGGACAGCCACGACCACCAGGCCCGCTCGGCCCGACTGATGAGCCTCTTTGCAGGTCTGACGCTGGCGCTGGTCATGCTCTTCACGCTGGGGCTGTCCCTGCCGCTGAAACGACTGGCCCGGGCCGCCCGACTGCTGGGCCAACCCGACTGGCACCCCCCCGGCCACTCCAGCGTCAGGGAGATCCGCGAACTGACCCGCACCCTGGATCAGGCCAGCCGCAGGCTGCTGGACGCAGAAGCCCGCAAGCTGGTGTACCTGCATCAGGTCTCCCATGCGCTCAAGACGCCGCTGGCGACCCTGCAGGAAGGGATTGCGCTGCTCCATGACCGCATCGCCGGCCCGCTGACCCCGACCCAGACCGAGGTCCTCTCGCTCATGCAGTCGGGCACCCGGGACATGCAGCGCCAGATCGAAAACCTGCTCCTGCTCAACCGCCTGGATCAGCACGGTGATGAGGCCGATGCACGCACCCAGGACCTGCGACAACTCATCGAACAGCTTTACACCGCCTACCTGCCCCGACTCATCCGCCGCGGCCTGGTGATCTGCATCGGCGGGCCGCCGCTCACCCTCAATGCCCCGATGGTCGCCCTGCAAGGCATTCTCGAGAACCTGTTTGCCAACATGACCCAGTACGCCCCCCGGATACACGCTGCCATGTCATCTGGCAGGTGACGCCGGAAGGTTGTACCCTGCGCTTTGTCAACGCCGGCCCGCCCCTGACCGACATCCAGGCCGCACGGCTGTTCAGGCCATTCGAGCGCGGCGATACCGGAACCCGGCACTCGGGCAGCGGTATCGGCCTCTATGTGGCCCGTGCCCTGGCAGAGTCGCTCGGCGGCACCCTTGATTTTGAACCCGAGATGGATGAAGGCCTATGTTTTGTCGTCCGACTGCCCGCCCGGCTCTGTCAACACGGCGACTGATCGCCCTGTTGCTCCTCGGCCTGCTGCTTCAGGGCTGCACCTCACCGTGGTTGCGCCATGCGGGCGGGACAGCAGCCCAAGTTGGTGACCCGCCACCCACACCCGCCTGTACGGCGGAGCCTGTTCCGCCGGCCACCGGCATGGTGTCTGCCGATGAGGATACCCTGAACACCGACTTGCTGAATGCAGGCATCGCCGCACTGGCGAGCCAGGACACACGCCGCATTCAGGAATGGCTGGCCCGTTCGGCCCCGCAGCCGGACAGCCAGGCAGGCATCGCGCCGGCGCCGGCAACGGATGCCGGTACCGAACAGCACCAGGCACTGGCCGATCTGCGTACGGCCGCCCGCAACTGGCTGGCCCGGGAAGCCCGGATCAAGGCGCTGCGGAGCGAACAGCTGCGGCTGCAGGCTCAGGTCAGGCGCTACCGCTCGGCCATCGAGGCACTGACCCGAATCGAACAGGACATGACGGAGCCCAAACGATGAACAGGCCTCGCATTCTGGTGGTGGACGATGATGAATCCCTGCTGCGCCTGCTGGAGTTGCGGCTCTTCGCCATGCAGTTCGACGTCGCCACGGCCCGCTCCGGCACGGAGGCGCTGGCCCGCTGCCAGCAGCAGCCCTTCGATCTGGTGCTGACGGATCTGCGCATGGACGATCTGGACGGCATGGAACTGTTTGACCGGCTGCACCAGCTCAACAGCACCCTGCCCGTGGTGATCATGACGGCCCATGGCAGCATTCCCGAAGCGGTGGAGGCCACCCGGCGGGGCGTGGTGGCCTTCCTGACCAAGCCCATTGATACCCAGGATCTGGAACGGGTGCTGCGCCAGTATGCCCGGCCCTCGCTGGCGGACGTTCCGGCCGGGGACATGCAGATTCTGACCCGCAACGACCGCATGAAGACGCTGCTGGACACGGCACAGCGTGTGGCGGCCAGTGACGTGCATGTGCTCATCACCGGGGAAAGCGGCACCGGCAAGGAGCTCATGGCCCAGTTCATCCACCGGCACAGCCCCCGCCAACAGGGGGGCTTCGTGGCCGTCAACTGCGGCGCTCTGCCCGAGGGGTTGATGGAAGCGGAACTGTTCGGCTTCGTCAAGGGTGCCTTTACCGGCGCGCTGCGCAACCGGGATGGCCTCTTCCGTCAGGCCGCCGGCGGGACGCTGTTTCTGGACGAAATCGGCGAAATGCCCCTGCCGCTGCAGGTGAAGCTGCTGCGCGCCCTGCAGGAGAAGCGCATCCGCCCCGTGGGATCGGACATCACCCTGGACGTGGACGTGCGCATTGTCTCCGCCACCCACGTGGATCTGGAAACGGCCGTGCAGGAACGCCGGTTCCGGGAAGACCTGTATTACCGCATCAATGTGGTCAATCTGCACCTGCCCCCCCTGCGGGAACGGCGCGAGGACATTCCGCTGCTGGTGAAACACTTCATTCAGCAGGCCCGGGAGCAGGGACAGGCCGGGCAGGTGAGCACCGTGGCCGATGCCGCCATGCAGCATCTGGTGGAATATCACTGGCCGGGCAATATCCGCCAGCTTCAGAATGTGGTCCAGCGCTTGCTGGCACTCTGTCCCGGTGCCGTCATCACCCCCCGTCTGGTCGCCGATGCGCTCGGCGATCAGGGCGCCCAGCCCCTGCCCACGCTGGCCCAGGTGCGTGAAGACGCGGAGCGGCGCTACCTGGTCAGTCTGCTGACCCTGACCGAAGGCGTGGTCAGCGAGGCGGCCCGCATCGCCGGACGCAACCGGACCGACCTTTACAAGATCCTGAACCGCTACGGCCTGGATCCGGCCCATTTCAAACCGCGCAGCCACTGAAAACGGAAACGGCGCCCGAAGGCGCCGTCCGCAGGTGGAATCCGGGAAGCGGATCAGCCAAAGAAGGCTTCGAATTCTTCCAGGCTCAGCTCACCGTTGCCATCGGTGTCCAGCTCCTTGAACACGGCAGCCAGATCAGGCTGTGCTGCGGCTTCTTCAGCGCTGATGCTGCCGCTGTTGTCGGTATCCAGCGCCTTGAACTGAGCTTCCACGCTCTCTTCGGCATAGACGTTCACAGCATTCACAGCCAGTGCAGCAATAAAGGCAACGATCAGTTTTTTCATGGGTGTTCTCCTTGCAGAGTGTTGTGATTGAACACCTTCCCCGTTGCCGGAAACATGCCAGCTTCAGGAATACCTTGCGATTCAATGTGTTAATCAGTCCGACAGCCTGTCAGCCAGTGGTACACAGGGAGCATTTTGTCTCCCGGAGGAGACACTTTTGCCAGCACCCAAAAACATTCCTTACAATACAATGAGTTACACGTCTTCAAAATGCAACAACCAAAAAAGGCGCCACAAGGACGCCCAAACGCAGTGCCAACGAGCAGTGAGAGGAAGATCAGGCAAAGAAGCCCTTGAACTCCTCGGGATTCAGCTGACCATCCTGATCCGTGTCCAGCTTCTTGAACACCTTGACCAGATTCGGCTCCTGAGCCGCTTCTTCGGCGGAAATCACGCCATTGTGATCCGCATCCAGCGCCTTGAACTGAGCTTCCACGGCCGCTTCATCTGCACGCACGGTCGTGGCGGTGGTCAGTACCAGTCCGGCAACAAAGGCCATGACGAGTGATTTCATCTGTATTTCTCCTTGGTAAGTTGTTGTGTCATCCCGATGTGACACCCTGTCCATAGCCAGAATGATGCCAACTTTTCATCTCATTGTTTTAAAAAGTGGGTATACGGATTTAATGGTTGATGGGGCACCTTCACCCCATCAATCTGATACCACCCTCAGATGGTTGATAGATCGACTCCGTAGTTGAGTTCCTCTGCGAAGTCCGGCAGTCCGTAACCGATGGTTTTCTTGTAGAAAGGAGAGACCTTCGCAGTCGGTGCCTTCTTCTTGTGCTTCGTGGTGTAGAGCATTCGTGCCCGCATCACCTCGAAGGAGTAACCGCGCCCTTCACGGTTCTTGTCCTTGGCCAGTCGGTTGATGGACTCCGTGTAAGCGTTGGTGACGGGCATGTCCGTCTCGAAGTAGGTCATGGTCTCTTCGCGCCAGTTTCCCACTGCCCTGACCAGATCGCTCCAGACTTCCTTTTGGCCCTTCGGGATGGTGGCTATCCACTCGTCCAGGGCGGCTTCTGTCTGGAGCCGTGTGGTGGCGTCCCAGATGCCGTAGAAGCGCTCCTTGTGCTCGTAGGCGGCCAGCAGTTGCGGGAACGCGCCTGTCCAGGTCTCCATGATGAGGCGCTCCCGGTCTGAGACTTCGTGAGCGCGTTTCAGCAGGATTTTCCGGTCTCCCTTGAGAGTCCGGCTCTGGGACGGTTTCAGCTCCTTTCTGAGGCCCTTGCGCACTCTCTCTAGGGCATCGTTGGCCATGCGCACCACATGGAACTTATCGACCACGATACGGGCCTGGGGCAGCACAGCCTTGACCGCTGCCCGGTAGGGGTTCCACATGTCCATGCTGACGATCTCGACCTTCTGCCGGTCTTTCAGCTTCATCAGGTAGTTGGTCACCAC
This sequence comes from Thermohahella caldifontis, assembly GCF_041153465.1. Lineage (NCBI taxonomy): Bacteria > Pseudomonadati > Pseudomonadota > Gammaproteobacteria > Oceanospirillales > Hahellaceae > Thermohahella > Thermohahella caldifontis. The sequence goes on along the minus strand of NZ_CP154858.1, from coordinate 2,526,057 downwards.
GTCCTGGCGGCGGGTGGCCAGCAGGTCGAGCAGGGTTCGCTCCTCAATGTTGGTCAGAATGCAGCGGTAGCGCTTGTTCAGGTATAGCTCGTCAATGCCCAGGATGCGGGGCGTCTCGAAGCGGTGCCAGCGCCCCAGGAACTCGGCGCGGGCGTTGAAGATGTCGCGCACCGTCTTCTCGTCCAGGCCGGTCTGTGCCGCCACAAAGGTGTAGGGGTGGTTGAAGGATTCCTTCTCCACGTACTCATGCAGCCGCAGTGTCATACGGAATCCGTCCACCATCTCCGGTAGCTGGGGCCTGAATGTTGTCTTGCAGGCCCGGCAGGTGTATCGGCGGCGGACCACCCAGAGAGTGACCCGCTTGCCGTGGATGGGCAGATCACGATAGGGAACGTCACGCTTGCCGAACCGTACGAACTCACCCTGCACGCCGCATTCCTCGCAGGCGATGGGATCGGGCACGTCCACCTGGAAGTGCATTTCGTCGTCGGTTGATTTGCAGCCCAGTACTTGGTATTGCGGCAGGTGAAGGATGTTGTCGGGAAGTTCGGTCATGGTGTTGTATAGGCGTAGGTGTCAGTCAGATCCATCCGGCTCGGCATTGGTGTTTGCTTTTTTACCCAACAAGCTGCTGGAAACGAAAAGTAAGGCACCGAGGACAATTGCAATATCAGCCAGGTTGAAGGCCGGCCAATGCCAGTCTCGCCAATAGAAATCAAAGGAATCCACAACATAGCCGCGAAAGACCCGGTCAATCAGGTTGCCCATGGCGCCACCGAGGATAAGACTGTAAGCGATGGCTTCTCCTTTATGACGATTTTCAAGGATCAGCTTGATCAGAAAAATCGAGACCACTACCGCGATTCCGATAAAAAAGTAGCGCTGCCAGCCTCCACCATTCGCAAAAAGACTGAATGCGGCACCGGTGTTCCATAGGTGCACCCAGTTAAAGAACGGGGTCACCGAAACATACTCGCCATAGGCCATTGATTGTTGCACCAGCCATTTTACGGCCTGATCAGACGCTGCCAGCAGGCCCGATATGGACAATAGGGCATACGGCGAGAGCTTTTTGCCAATAATGAGCATTATTTAACCCTTCAACGCCAAAATGCGTCTGGCACCGTTAAGTACAATGCCCCCCACGATGGTGCCGATAATCAGATCCGGATAATTGGACCCGGTCCACGCGACCAGAGCGCCGGCGGTGATGACCCCCAGGTTGATCACCACGTCGTTGGCCGAGAATATCCAGCTTGCCTTCATGTGCGCCCCGCCCTCCCGATGTTTGGATATGAGCAGCAGACAACTGGTATTGGCAATCAATGCGACGAATGCGATCGCCATCATCATCAGCGATTCAGGCTCACTACCGAATACAAAGCGTCGCACCACCTCTACGAGCACGCCCACAGCCAAGATCAGTTGCAGTACACCAGCAAGATGCGCGGCACGTACCTGCATTTTCACGCTATGTCCAACCGCATAAAGGGCAAGCCCGTACACCGCCGCATCGGCAAAATTGTCCAGGGATTCTCCAATCAGGCCGGTGGACTGGGCGATCAGACCGGCAGTCATTTCCACCACGAACAGAAGTGCATTGATGCCGAGCAACCAGCGCAGGGTCCCGGATTCTTGCTTAGCAGAAGCTGCCGAAAACTCGGCGGCCTTGATGGTCTCCGGATTTGCAGCGACGGTTTCCTGAAGCGAGGCGCCTAGCCCCAAGGTCGCCAGTTTCGCGGTAATGGGCTCAGCCTCGCCGTCATGCACGACCTTCAACCGGCGGTTCGACAAGTCGAAGGACAGTGCCCGAATCCCCTCAACGCCGTTCAGGGCCAGGCGAATCATGCGCTCTTCTGATGGACAGTCCATCTTCGGCACGGCATAAACACTGACCCATCTCCCTGGCGCCTCGGAGGAGGCCTGCATATCGGTATCCGCCGCAGGCCTTGCATGGTCGCCACAGGGGCCTCCGCAGTTTTTACTCATGATATGACTCCACTTGAATGTGATCGGGTTTTCATTTAAAACTATATAGTAGCTATAATGTCAATAGCGTAGAGAATCCGTTGCGGAGGAACCTGATGCGCATTGGTCAGTTGGCGCAGTTGGTAGGGGTCGAAACACAGACGATCCGCTTCTATGAACAGCAGGGCTTGTTGCCGCCGCCTGATCGGCAGGACAACGGTTACCGTGTCTATACCGAGAAGCATGGTGAGAGGCTGGCCTTCATCCGTCGCTGCAGAATCCTGGGCCTGTCACTGGCTGAGATTCACGAACTACAGAGCTATCAGGACGACCCTCATCAGCCTTGTACCGCCGTCAACGCCTTGCTCGATGATCACATCTCTCATGTGCGGTCGCAGATAACCGCTCTGCAAGCGCTTGAGAAACAACTCGTTTCACTGAGAGCGAGTTGCAACGATGACCGGGAAGTTGAGGCGTGTGGGGTTCTTGCTGGAATTAGCGAAGGAAACATGCACCAGCAGTAGGTGAAGCATCAACCAGATAATCCGATGAGATGCCGGTCCGTCTCACTCTCATGCAAAGGTAAGATCAACCATTTAATCCGCTTACCCAACATTTTTACGATGGTGTGGACGCGCCCCCGACCAAATTGGCCGGCGGCAGGTGCACGAGTTTTATCGGGCACATGATTTTGCACCGACCACTGCGCGGGATTATGACAGTGCGATCAGGCTACTGTGGAGAACAATGGGCAGGGCTGGCGAACCACCCAGACCACCAGGCCAGGATCAGAGTTGATGGTTTGCACATCGCCCATGGTTTTTACTGTCGATGCTCTTTTTCCTTGCCCACCCTTAAGGCCACACCTTGAATTGCTGCCCGTTTCCAGATCCACCCCACCATAGTCAGCACCTGGAAGCGCGACCTATTGGAGAGCGCGTCCGACCTCCTCGAAGGCAAGAGTATAGTCGGTAAGCAATTCGATGAACTCAGCACGGACGAACTGTACCGTGAGATTCGCCGACTGACGGTGGAACGCAATTTTTGTTGCTTAAGCTCCTGGGTGGCTCGTTCCACTTTGGCTGAGCTCCATGTATTTCACAGAGCCCTTCGGAAAATCCTTGCGAACCAAAAGCACTTCATCAACCTGTCACGTCAGTGACACGACAGTGTCATCTCTCAGCTTTACCGTTCAATTGTAACTCGCAATACGGCGAGCTTATTTATTGCAAAAGGTGATCCTATGGCGCCAACTCAATCAACCAATGTGATGCTTCGAGTCGAGAGTATGGGCGTAACCTACCCGGGAAACGTCCTCGCGCTCAAACCCACCACCGTTCACTTTCACAAGGGCGAATTCACCGTGCTACTGGGACTTTCAGGCGCGGGTAAATCCACTCTGCTTCGTTCACTGAATCACCTGGTTAAGCCCACAACCGGGAAGGTTGTGTCTGGCGAGTTTGGTGAACTGACCAACCGTAGAATCCTGCGACAGCACCGCAGCCGCACCGCCATGGTGTTCCAGCATCACCAGCTGATCGAACGATACACCGCGTTACAGAATGTGCTGACAGGCAGACTTGCGTATCACGGTACTTGGCGAAGCCTGCTTCCCCTGCCCCGGCAGGACCTGGAGTTGGCTCTGCAATGCCTCGACCGCGTAGGTCTGGCTGACAAAGCGCTTTCCCGAGTAGATCAGTTGTCCGGCGGCCAGCAGCAGCGGGTTGGAATCGCCAGAGCATTGGTGCAGCAACCATCCATGATTCTTGCCGATGAGCCCGTTGCCAGCCTGGATCCGGCCACTTCTGAAAAGGTACTCGGCCTACTGCGCGATATTTGTCAGGAAGATGGAATCACCGCGGTTATTTCCTTGCACCAATTGGAATACGCCCAGCGTTTTGCAGACCGGATCATCGGCCTTTCGAACGGTCATATCGTTTTTGACGATGCTCCTGAAAACCTGAAATCGAAACACCTGGACGAGATTTACCACCGTTCACCCAGCGTGGTAGCTGCGGAAGGCAAACCAGCCATCCATAAACCTAAGACCACCCCGATAACGACAGACGTACTGGAGATAGCACAATGAAGACAATGATTCACTCTTTGCTGGCTCTGATAATGATGCTCGGCATCCATTGGTCAGCCCATGCCGCAGATACAGACCCTGATCTTTTGAAAGTTGCCTTGCTGCCGGATGAGAACGCGTCAGAACTGATCAAGCGAAACCAACCTTTGAAGGATTACCTGGAAACCACTCTTGGTAAGGAAGTAGAACTGATTGTTACCACCGATTACTCCTCCATGATCGAAGCCATGCGTTTTGGCCGAATTGACCTGGCTTACTTTGGTCCGTTGTCCTATGTGATGGCCAAGAGTAAGAGTGACATTGAACCCTTTGCCGCCATGGTGGTAGACGGGAAGCCGACTTATCGCTCCATCATTATTGCCAATGCGGACTCTGGCGTTGACTCCTTCGCGGATATCAAAGGCAAGAAAATGGCCTACGGTGACCGCGCATCCACTTCCAGCCACCTGATCCCCAAGGCCGTACTCCTTGAGAAGGCAGGGCTCGAAGCCGGAAAGGACTATGAGGCTCATTTCGTCGGTAGCCATGACGCTGTTGCGGTTAACGTCGCCAATGGCAATGCCGACGCCGGAGGGTTGTCCGAAGTTATCTTCGAGCATGTGATGGACCGCGGTTTGATTGATCGGAGCAAGGTCAAAGTGCTGGGCTACAGCGGTGACTTTCCTCAATACCCCTGGGCCATGCGTTCGAACCTGGCCCCTGAGCTGAAGAGCAACATTCAGAAAGCCTTTCTGCAGATCGATGACCCGGAGATTCTCGACAACCTGAAGGCTGAGGGATTCGCGGCAATTACCGACGAAGATTACGATGTCATCCGCGCTATGGGTGGCCTGCTCAATCTTGATTTCGCAAAAATGTGAGGAGTGCCCCATGAACTATACAACGACGGAACCGGCGACTCTGTCGCCGGCCCCGTCGGCCTCCGTGCTGGATGAGCACGCGAAAGGCTGGCGGAAAAAACTCGGACAGTCGCTGTTAGTGCTGCTCATCATTTTTGTCGCAAGTTGGTACGTAGGGCTGCTCAATTTCAATACACTTGCCAATGGCGTGCCAGCCATAGGCACACTCATTGGCGAATCTCTTCCACCTGACTTCACCAATGTGGCCAGCTGGGTGTCGCCGTTAATCGACACGCTTGCGATGAGCATTGCCGGTACTGCCATTGCAGTAACCTTGTCTGTGCCACTGGCATTCCTGGCTGCGCGCAACACCTCTCCACATCCGGTGGTGTTCCAAGTAACTCGAACCCTTTTAAACGGTTTGCGTTCAGTCCCGGAACTGATCATGGGCATCATCTTCGTGGCTGCTGTTGGTTTTGGGGCGTTGCCTGGCGTACTGGCGCTCGGTCTTCACTCCATTGGCATGGTTGGAAAGTTTTTTGCCGAAGCGATTGAGCATGTAGATGAGGCGCCAGTGGAAGCGGCCGATGCTGCCGGCGCTACTCGCTTGCAGGTGCTCTATCACGCCGTGCTGCCACAAGTACTTCCTCAATTCGCGGACGTGTCCATTTATCGCTGGGAATACAATTTCCGTGCCTCGACCGTAATGGGCATGGTGGGTGCCGGTGGTATTGGCTTCGAATTGATGGGCTCGCTGAGAATCATGCAGTATCAGGAAGTCAGCGCCATTCTCATTGTCATCTTGTTGATGGTCACCGTCGTGGACAGTCTCAGTGGCCGCCTTCGTAAGAAATTCAAATAAGGACCATCTATGAAACCCAAGGTTGTGATAACCCATAAGATCCATGACAGTGTTCTGGATGAACTTGCCCAAGATTGCGAGCTGGTCACCAACCAATCCGGCGCCACGTTGCCCCAGGAGGAAGTGGCTGCGCGCGTTGCAGACGCTGATGCGATGATGGCGTTCATGCCAGACCGAGTTGGAGAGGAGTTCCTACAGGGGTGTCCGCGCTTGAAGGTGATTGGTGCAGCCCTGAAAGGCTATGACAACTTTGATGTGGATGCCTGCACGCGTCATGGGGTTTGGCTGACATTTGTACCGGATTTGCTAACCGTGCCTACTGCAGAGCTAACGGTCGGGCTGACGATCAGTCTCACCCGACAAGTCAAGGCGGCGGACCACTTCGTTCGATCCGGTGAATTTACTGGCTGGACACCACGCTTCTATGGGCAGGGGATCGAAGGCTCACGGATTGGTATTGTGGGTATGGGGGCCATCGGCCAAGCGGTGGCGCAGCGCCTGAACGGATGGGGAGCGGATTTAATCTATTCCCAGCCGGAACGTTTACCCGTGCAGCATGAGCAGGCACTGGGTTTGTCCCATACTCCCCTCAAGATGCTGCTGGCCCAGTCAGATATTGTGATCCTGGCACTGCCGCTCAATGAGCAAACCCTCCACACCATTAATCGCGAAACGCTAACAGGAATGAAACCGGGCGCATTCCTTATCAATCCCTGCCGTGGATCTGTGGTGGATGAGGGTAGTGTTCTGCAAGCGCTTCAATCCGGTCAGTTGGGGGGGTACGCCGCTGATGTGTTTGAGATGGAAGATTGGGCGAGAGAAGATCGTCCGAGGGAGATCGCCCAGGGGCTCAGGGCCCACCCCAACACGCTGTTTACTGCTCACATCGGATCGGCAGTCAGCCAGGTGCGTCTGGCTATCGAGCAACGCGCTGCTCGGAACATTCTGCAAGTGCTTCGGGGTGAGCGGCCGGATGATGCGATCAATGATCCCAGTGGCCGCGAGAGCGGCCCATGCTGAATCTTGTCTGGCTGAAGAGTTTCGTGGCGGTGCTGGACCACAACGGGTTTCAGGCCGCAGCCCGCCAGTTGGACATCGCACAACCCACACTGTCCCAGCACCTTCAAAAACTCGAAAACCAACTTGGCGTTTTATTGGTCCACAGGGGGCGCTCTGGCTGTGAGCCAACCCGGGCTGCCTTAACCTTGTTGCCTTTTGCCCGAAGTCTGCTCCGGCTGGAGGAGCAGGCGAGATCTTCCATTATGGAGGCTCGACTTCGCGTTGGGGCGAGCTCCAATATTGGGATTTATATGCTCCAGCCCTACATCCGTCGTTACAAGGAGCTGGGCGTAGGGCCCGAGGTGGATGTGGTAATAGATTCCAATCCGACTATTGCACGGCATTTATCGGACGGTGAGCTGGACGTGGCGATTATGGAGTGGTGGCATGATCTACCCGGATTCCATGCTCAGGCGTGGCGTAACGAGCCCGTTGTTCTAATCGTTCCGCCTGGTCACCCGTTAGCCCGTCGAACCGATATCGACCGCGATACGCTGTCTAACATGGCTCTGATCGGCGGCGAACCCGGCACCGGCACTGGCCGGCTTTTGGCGACCTACTTCGGTGAGCATGGGCCATTTCCGACGGTATCTATGCAGCTGGGTAGCACCGAAGCCGTCAAGCAAGCGGTTAAGGTCGGACTTGGCGCATCGTTGGTGCTTGAAAGTTCTGTACGGGAGGAGGTCCAAAATGGAAGTCTGGTGGCTATTCCCGTGAGTGAGCCTGGCCTTAGCAAGGAGCTGATGGTGATTTATCCGAGCAGCCTGGACAAACACAGGCCAGTATACTCGTTTGTTGGGCATCTCTGTGAATAGCTATTGGGTCCACCTCACGCATATCTAGCTGGGAATGCAGATACTGAGCCTCACGCTCACTTCGACAACGCAGTATTCCGTCATCTGCATATCGGCAGAATGGGATATCCGGATGACGAACGGTCAGCCAACGATCCAATGCATAATGCAGAAACAGGTTTGCCAGAACTGGCGATAACGGGCCACCTTGTGGTGTGCCAACGTTCCGTCGTTCCTGCTTACCATCTTTCGTCTGCATCGGTGCCGTTAGCCAGCGCCTCACATACAGCAGCACCCAGGATTCAGAGCAATGGTGGTCAAGAGCCTTGAGCAATAGCTCATGATCAATATGATCAAACGGGTATACGGATTTAATGGTTGATGGGGCACCCCCACCCCACCAACCTGAGATCATCCTCAGATGGTTGATAGATCGACCCCGTAGTTGAGTTCCTCTGCGAAGTCCGGCAGTCCGTAACCGATGGTTTTCTTGTAGAAAGGAGAGACCTTCGCAGTCGGTGCCTTCTTCTTGTGCTTCGTGGTGTAGAGCATTCGTGCCCGCATCACCTCGAAGGAGTAACCGCGCCCTTCACGGTTCTTGTCCTTGGCCAGTCGGTTGATGGACTCCGTGTAAGCGTTGGTGACGGGCATGTCCGTCTCGAAGTAGGTCATGGTCTCTTCGCGCCAGTTTCCCACTGCCCTGACCAGATCGCTCCAGACTTCCTTTTGGCCCTTCGGGATGGTGGCTATCCACTCGTCCAGGGCGGCTTCTGTCTGGAGCCGTGTGGTGGCGTCCCAGATGCCGTAGAAGCGCTCCTTGTGCTCGTAGGCGGCCAGCAGTTGCGGGAACGCGCCTGTCCAGGTCTCCATGATGAGGCGCTCCCGGTCTGAGACTTCGTGAGCGCGTTTCAGCAGGATTTTCCGGTCTCCCTTGAGAGTCCGGCTCTGGGACGGTTTCAGCTCCTTTCTGAGGCCCTTGCGCACTCTCTCTAGGGCATCGTTGGCCATGCGCACCACATGGAACTTATCGACCACGATACGGGCCTGGGGCAGCACAGCCTTGACCGCTGCCCGGTAGGGGTTCCACATGTCCATGCTGACGATCTCGACCTTCTGCCGGTCTTTCAGCTTCATCAGGTAGTTGGTCACCACGTCCTGGCGGCGGGTGGCCAGCAGGTCGAGCAGGGTTCGCTCCTCAATGTTGGTCAGAATGCAGCGGTAGCGCTTGTTCAGGTATAGCTCGTCAATGCCCAGGATGCGGGGCGTCTCGAAGCGGTGCCAGCGCCCCAGGAACTCGGCGCGGGCGTTGAAGATGTCGCGCACCGTCTTCTCGTCCAGGCCGGTCTGTGCCGCCACAAAGGTGTAGGGGTGGTTGAAGGATTCCTTCTCCACGTACTCATGCAGCCGCAGTGTCATACGGAATCCGTCCACCATCTCCGGTAGCTGGGGCCTGAATGTTGTCTTGCAGGCCCGGCAGGTGTATCGGCGGCGGACCACCCAGAGAGTGACCCGCTTGCCGTGGATGGGCAGATCACGATAGGGAACGTCACGCTTGCCGAACCGTACGAACTCACCCTGCACGCCGCATTCCTCGCAGGCGATGGGATCGGGCACGTCCACCTGGAAGTGCATTTCGTCGTCGGTTGATTTGCAGCCCAGTACTTGGTATTGCGGCAGGTGAAGGATGTTGTCGGGAAGTTCGGTCATGGTGTTGTATAGGCGTAGGTGTCAGTCAGATCCATCCGGCTCGGCATTGGTGTTTGCTTTTTTACCCAACAAGCTGCTGGAAACGAAAAGTAAGGCACCGAGGACAATTGCAATATCAGCCAGGTTGAAGGCCGGCCAATGCCAGTCTCGCCAATAGAAATCAAAGGAATCCACAACATAGCCGCGAAAGACCCGGTCAATCAGGTTGCCCATGGCGCCACCGAGGATAAGACTGTAAGCGATGGCTTCTCCTTTATGACGATTTTCAAGGATCAGCTTGATCAGAAAAATCGAGACCACTACCGCGATTCCGATAAAAAAGTAGCGCTGCCAGCCTCCACCATTCGCAAAAAGACTGAATGCGGCACCGGTGTTCCATAGGTGCACCCAGTTAAAGAACGGGGTCACCGAAACATACTCGCCATAGGCCATTGATTGTTGCACCAGCCATTTTACGGCCTGATCAGACGCTGCCAGCAGGCCCGATATGGACAATAGGGCATACGGCGAGAGCTTTTTGCCAATAATGAGCATTATTTAACCCTTCAACGCCAAAATGCGTCTGGCACCGTTAAGTACAATGCCCCCCACGATGGTGCCGATAATCAGATCCGGATAATTGGACCCGGTCCACGCGACCAGAGCGCCGGCGGTGATGACCCCCAGGTTGATCACCACGTCGTTGGCCGAGAATATCCAGCTTGCCTTCATGTGCGCCCCGCCCTCCCGATGTTTGGATATGAGCAGCAGACAACTGGTATTGGCAATCAATGCGACGAATGCGATCGCCATCATCATCAGCGATTCAGGCTCACTACCGAATACAAAGCGTCGCACCACCTCTACGAGCACGCCCACAGCCAAGATCAGTTGCAGTACACCAGCAAGATGCGCGGCACGTACCTGCATTTTCACGCTATGTCCAACCGCATAAAGGGCAAGCCCGTACACCGCCGCATCGGCAAAATTGTCCAGGGATTCTCCAATCAGGCCGGTGGACTGGGCGATCAGACCGGCAGTCATTTCCACCACGAACAGAAGTGCATTGATGCCGAGCAACCAGCGCAGGGTCCCGGATTCTTGCTTAGCAGAAGCTGCCGAAAACTCGGCGGCCTTGATGGTCTCCGGATTTGCAGCGACGGTTTCCTGAAGCGAGGCGCCTAGCCCCAAGGTCGCCAGTTTCGCGGTAATGGGCTCAGCCTCGCCGTCATGCACGACCTTCAACCGGCGGTTCGACAAGTCGAAGGACAGTGCCCGAATCCCCTCAACGCCGTTCAGGGCCAGGCGAATCATGCGCTCTTCTGATGGACAGTCCATCTTCGGCACGGCATAAACACTGACCCATCTCCCTGGCGCCTCGGAGGAGGCCTGCATATCGGTATCCGCCGCAGGCCTTGCATGGTCGCCACAGGGGCCTCCGCAGTTTTTACTCATGATATGACTCCACTTGAATGTGATCGGGTTTTCATTTAAAACTATATAGTAGCTATAATGTCAATAGCGTAGAGAATCCGTTGCGGAGGAACCTGATGCGCATTGGTCAGTTGGCGCAGTTGGTAGGGGTCGAAACACAGACGATCCGCTTCTATGAACAGCAGGGCTTGTTGCCGCCGCCTGATCGGCAGGACAACGGTTACCGTGTCTATACCGAGAAGCATGGTGAGAGGCTGGCCTTCATCCGTCGCTGCAGAATCCTGGGCCTGTCACTGGCTGAGATTCACGAACTACAGAGCTATCAGGACGACCCTCATCAGCCTTGTACCGCCGTCAACGCCTTGCTCGATGATCACATCTCTCATGTGCGGTCGCAGATAACCGCTCTGCAAGCGCTTGAGAAACAACTCGTTTCACTGAGAGCGAGTTGCAACGATGACCGGGAAGTTGAGGCGTGTGGGGTTCTTGCTGGAATTAGCGAAGGAAACATGCACCAGCAGTAGGTGAAGCATCAACCAGATAATCCGATGAGATGCCGGTCTGCCTCACTCTCATGCAAAGGTAAGATCAACCATTTAATCCGCTTACCCTAAAAAGTTTTTCAGGATCTTCCAAAAAAAGGACGCCGAACGGACATGCCTGAATGTCCCCGTCGGGAGACATCACGAGGGGCAAAATGAAAAGCGCTGTTATTTCAATGGGTTAATTGTCGCAAAAAGGAGACAGGCGACGCCATCCTTGGCGCCCGGCCTGAAAAGGCCATTGTGAATCAGTTATTTAGCGTGTTGTAGACATTGGCGGACATGCTGTAGCTGGAACCGTTCTTCACCCAGCGCACCTGCTTGCCCCAGCTCCACCATTTGGTGGATGTGGTGGTGGCAAAGTCCACGGTGATGCCGTTGCGGCTGAAGTTGTTGGATACGGTGGTCAGCTCGTTGCCCGTGGTGTTGCTGATGGCATCCCCATGGTTGGTCTTTTCACCCATCAGCACGGCATAATGGTTGTACCACAGGCTGCCCGGTGCCTTGCTGACACTGGTGATCACGCCATTGGGCTGCACACTCTTGCTGCAGGAGTCGTAGCTCCCCTGACTGGCGGCACCACAGGCGCTGTGCAGGGGCACCACGCTGTCATCCGCACCGGAGATGAAGGGTTTGGTCACTCCCGCATACTGCCAGCCGGTCCCGGCAAAACGCAGGCGCGGGTAGCTGTTGCTGCCGGTGGCCAGATTGCGTGCATTGGCCGGCTGGAGATCATACAACACGCCCATCTGTCCCTTGGTGGGGGTAAACCCCATGAAGGTGTTGACCGCCGCCTTCATGGCGCTGTTCACCCAGCCGGAGCCTTCCGAAACCGCCACCGCCGTGTCGGCGATTTCAGTGCCGCCGCCGGCGCCGGCAAAGTCCAGTACCGCCAGAATCCTGAAGCGACTGGTACTGATGCCCCATTGTCCCAGCTTGGACAGGGCATAGCGGGTGACCAGGTCACCGGTGGAGTGGGTCACGATCACGCAGCCGCTGGCACAGGTTCCGGCACTCTCGAGCGCCTTGAACTGGGCCTTGACCTGATCCTTGATCACACCGCTGACACGCTGATCCGAAGACCAGTAGATCACCGCTTCCGCCCGGGCGCCCCAGTAGGCCTGCCAGTACTGATTGGCGAGGGACTTGAGCTGACTGGTTCCGGGGTGGTCGCGCAGATCCGTGGCACGGAATCCGTGCACCAGAACGACGTTCTTACCTGCCAGTTTGGCCTGGGTGACCGTAGCCATGCTGAGCAAGGCCAGGCATGCCAGAAAAGTTCTTATTGTTGTTTTCATTGCCTTGTGTTTCCTGTGTGGGTTAGTGGTTGTGGTTCTTCACTCCATGGGTTACGGCTCCTGTGTTGAACCTGCAAGTTTCTTGAGAAAGGCCACGCGTTCGGCTGCCTCCGGGTCTTCCCAGGGCGTGTCTGCGTAGCTGTTCAGATCAAAAGCGGGAATCCCGACCGGGGATTCCGGGGGCTGCCCGGCCAGATCGTCGGTTTCCCCTCCTCCGCACCGCGAATGAGGCGAATATTCTTCAGAAGATAAGGGCCCCCATCACCCCGCTCCCTCAGGGCGCTGGCATGGGCCTTGAGCAGCACCTCCCGGGTGCCCGCGCCGAGGCGCTGCTCGCTTTCCAGATGCACCAGGGGCTCGCCGGTCTGTTCGCTGTAGAGGTTGGCGGAAACGAAGTAGTAGCCGGGGCGGTAAACCTGCGCATTCAGTGCAATGTGAAGCCAGGGGCCATCCGGCGCGGCCCAGGCCAGCCCGGTGATGCGTGCGACCGCCTGACTGAGCCGGAAGGGTGCAGCGACCAGATAGCGTCCGTCCGCGCCCTGAACCTGCACAACCAGATGATAGGCCGCCTGATTGTCGAGCGGTTCGGGCAACACCAGCATACCGCTGAGCTGGCCACCGTCCGATTCCGGCATGGCCGTTTCCGCCACCAGCGTCTCACCTTCGAGACTCTCTGCCTTCACCCGTACCTGCCAGGGGCCGGAACCCTCGGGATCAGACACCTCCAGCCGCCAGCGCAGGGGATCTCCGGGGAAATACTGGTAACGGTCAAGCCGGACACTGACCTGAACTGGCGGACGGCCATCCTCGCGGGGAAAGGGCAGGCTGACTTGCGCCGGTGTCTCGGGCATGAAACGGGCCACATCGTCGGCACTGTAGAGGGGCTGGGAAAGGGGGAAAGCGGGAAGCCCGGGCATAAGCCTCGGCAACCTGGTCCAGTTCCATGCGCATGTCCGTGAAGATGGCATCGGGCGGATCATCAGCCGCCGGATACGGGGGCATTTGCCGGTCGGGCTTCACGGGAATGCCCGCGCCCGGGGCTTCATCCGGCAGGTTGAGCGGATCCGAAGGGCCGGGGACCGGGCCACTGGCCACCACGGCCGGCTCGGTGGTGCTGTCCACGAGCTCAATGACGGCGAGAAAGAGCCCGACCGTCAGTACGGCCAGTATCAGGTGTCGGTTCATGCGCTTCCCGTGTTGTTGTTATTTTATCTGTTCACGCTAGCGCACCTTCCCTGGCCTGCACAGGTCAAAACAGGTTCATTTCCAGTCTAGCGGTGTAAAAATTTTTATACATTCACCCATTCGGGGGAGAACTTTCCTTATAGATCCGCCTCTTGCATCGCCCACAGGAGGCGGGCACACTGACCGCATAACAACAAGATTGCAAGGAAGACCGACATGATGCTGCCCCGTTCCGCCTTCTGGCTGATTCCCCCGCTGCTGCTGTTTGTGCTGGCACTGATGCTGCTGCGCCCCGTCCCCATTGACCCGGTGCCCTGGACGCCACCGCCTGCTCCGGCACTGACCGGCGTCTGGGCCCCCAATCACCGGCTGGCCGATGCCGAACTATTGGCAAGAGGTCAGGTTCAGGGCCCTGAAGATGTGGACGAAGATGCGGAGGGCAACGTCTACGCGGGCCTGGCGGACGGACGGGTGGTACGGATCACCCCCGGCGGCCAGGTCACCACCTGGGTGAATACCGGTGGCCGGCCACTGGGACTGCACTTCGACGCCGAGGGCCGGCTGGTGATCGCGGATGCCATCAACGGTCTGCTGCGTTACCACCCGGAGTCGGGTCTGGAGACGCTGCTGACGGAAGTGGACGGCGTCCCCCTGGGGTTCACCGATGATCTGGACATCGGGTCAGATGGCACCGTGTATTTCAGTGATGCCAGCAGCCGCTGGGGCGTGGATGACTACAAGCTGGACGTGATGGAAAACCGCCCCTGGGGACGCCTGATTGCCTGGTACCCGGATGGCCGTCCGCCCAGGGTCCTGCTCCGGGAGCTGTACTTCGCCAATGGTGTGGCACTGTCCTCCGACGAGTCTTATGTGCTGGTCAACGAGACCTGGCGTTACCGGGTCACCCGCTATTGGCTCAAGGGGCCGAAAGCGGGCACGTCCGACGTCTTCATCGACAATCTGCCCGGTTTTCCGGACGGCATTTCCGGCAACCGCCAGGGGGCCTTCTGGCTGGCGCTGTATGCACCACGCAATGCGGCGCTGGATGCCATGCATCCGCATCCTTGGCTGAAGCGGGTGGCGCTGAACCTGCCTGAAGCCCTGCAGCCCAAACCGGTGAGGTATGGCTTTGTGGTGGCGCTGGATGAGCAGGGCAAGGTGGTGACCACCCTGCAGGATCCCTCCGGGGCGCACCTTTGGGAAGTCACTTCCGTTCAGCAGGCGGGCGATCACATCCTGACGGGCAGCCTGCACGGTGACCGGATCGGGCGGCTCCCGGTGCCGGCCGAGGTTCGTGCGCTGTCCGGCCGCTGATCCGCTTCAGCAGTCCCGCAGGGTACCGGACGGCTCTTCCGTGCCCCAGCGCCGCAGACGCCACACTTCCGCGGGTTTCAGATGCGGGCGGACGGCGTCAATCACGGCTTCATGGCGTTCGATCAGGTTCTGGTAGAAACGGACCATGGACAGGTCCGGGCAGGGTGTGGCTTCAATGGCCCGCAGCTCTTCTCTGAGCTGTTCCAGTTCGCGCATCAGACGCTCATACTGCGCGGCGAGCGTGTTCATGCTGCATCCTCCGTCAGACTACGGATTCAGCTTACACCCGGTACAATCGTTCAGGATGTGAACAGGCGCACAGAGAAAACCGGTTAATGTAACCGTTTGTATCCGGGATACCGGTATCAGGCACCCAGCCGGTAGTTGCCACGGCATTCCCTGACAAGCGATTCCCGGCTTTCCAGCAGGCGCTTGTAGGTTTCTGCCATCATGCGGTCGGCAGGACGGTCACTGTTGGTGAGACGGGCAATGCGCTGGCGCAGATCGTCCACTTCCATTTCCAGCTGTTCGGCAATCTGCCGGGTAAACGCCTGAGCGTTGAAGGCGTGCTTTTTCATGGGTCATCCCTGTTCTGTTCGGCGCAGTACAATTCTGCCACACGGGCATTATGTGAATCAAGATTCATGAACAGCTCGTCACTTCCCGGGACGTCACTGTTCCTGTTTTTTCTTCGCCCGGCTCCAGGCGGACTGTCAGACAGATGTCATCTGAGCCACCCCGTTAAATTCACCCGGGATGCCGCACTCGGGCCAGGCACGCATTGCTAGGAAATCACAGTTCGTGATCAGATTCAACCTGCTTCACGTCATTTTTTCCACTTGCCGTACCTGAGCGTCGGTTCGTTTTGCCCTTCGGGTCGCTGATCACGGGAATCATAACGCTTCAATGCGGTTTTTATTGAAAATAAATTGACCCGTATTCATACTTCGTCCTCTTTTTGGTGCCATGCTGGGCACCCCAAAAACATCATGACATGAGGTTGAGGTTGTATGTCTTCTGTATTTCAGCGTCGTCTCCTTGCAGGCAGCGCCCTGCTCCTGAGCCTGCCCGCCTTTTCCGCCAGTTTCCAGGTGGGTGAACACAGTGCTGCCGGTATCGGCCGGGCCAACGCCGGTGAGGCCGCCATTGCCGATGATGCCAGCACCCTGGCCACCAATGCCGCGGCCATGACCCTGCTGGACAGCGCCTCTGTCTCGGCTGTTGTCACCTACGTTGACCCGGATGTGACCATCACGGGCCAGAAGACTTCTGTCATGCCCCCTGCCACACTGACCATTGATGAGGATGGTGTGGCCCCGTCAGAGTGGGTACCCTCCCTCTACTACGTGCAGCCGGTAGGTGAGCGCCTGCGCGTGGGCCTGTCGGCCACCACCTATTACGGCCTGTCCACGGATTATGCGGACAGCAGCAATCTGACCGAGTTTGCTGACGAAACGGAGATCGTGACCCTGAGCCTGAACCCCAACGTGGCCTACCGGGTCACGGACCAGCTCAGTCTGGGGGCAGGGATCAGCTATGTGAAGGCGGATGCGAAGCTGACTACAAGCTCAACCGCCCTAGGCAAGATCTTTGGACTGGAAGGTGATGGCGATGGCTGGGGTTACAACCTGGGCATGCTCTGGGAGTTCTCCCCCATGACCCGGCTGGGCGTCTCCTACCGCTCTGACGTCCATATCGGTTTTGATGGCGATGTATCCATGCTTGTTGGATCGAATACAAGGATCGACAGTATCGGCACGTTATCTGTGACCCTGCCCTCCCAGCTGGAACTGTCCGTGTTCCATCGCTATGACGACAAACTGGCCGTACACGCCAGCATCCTGAAAACCGGCTGGCACTCCTTTGATGTGCTGACCGCCCATGTTGAAGGAGTCGGTCCGGTACTGGTCAAGGAAGAGTATTACGATGACGCCGTGCGCTACAGCCTGGGGGCGACCTATACCCTGAATGAAACGGTGACCCTGCGTGCCGGCTGGGCCTTCGACGAATCCCCCGTGAAACCGGAATACCGCTCGCTGAGCATTCCCGATTCCGATCGCGTCTGGTACAGCCTGGGTGCCTCCGTTGCCGTGAACCCGCAACTGGGCGTTGATCTGGGCTATGCCTATGTGGATGGTGATTCCGTCACCCTGAGCAATACATCCAGTCTGGGCACCACCTTCACCGGCAATTCCGAAGGCAACGGCCATCTGTTCTCCGCTCAGGTGAACTACCGCTTCTGATCCCCCTCCGGTCTGGCAGCCCGGGCTTCGGCCAGCTGCTGCCAGACCTTCAGCGGCGGTTTCAGCACCGCCGGATCCGGCCAGGGCAGCCAGGCCTCCGGGCACATGTACGGCGGCAGAGCCTGCCGCACGGCGGCAGCCAGCTCCGTTTCCCGCAGACCTCCGGCCGGGTGGATGAACGCCACCGGGCGCTGCCCGAACACCGGATCCGTCACCGGCACCACAACCGCCCGCTCCACGCCGGGGCATTGCAGCAGTACGCGCTCGATGGCTTCCGGCTGAATGTTCTCGCCCCCGGAGATGAACCGCCGGTCCAGCCGGCCGGTCAGCCGGAACTGCCGGCCCAAGGTCAGCCATTCGGCGCCGTCTCCCGTTCGCCAGCCCGACCCCGTATCCAGGGGCGTCACAGCTTCGCCATCCCAATACCCGGCGGCCAGTACCGGCCCGCCCAGCCAGACAGCGCCTTCCCGAATGGTCACTTCCCGGCCGGGCAGGCATGCGAAACCACCCCCGGCGCTGTCCGCCAGGGCGATGGTGGAGGTGGCTTCACTGCAACCGTAACTGACAACCACGCGGCGCGCCCAATGTGCCGCCCTGGCGAAGACGTCCCGGCTCACGGCTTCACCGCCCAGCATGAGGGTGTCCGCCACCGGTTCCGGGGGTGGGGTGCCGAGGCGAAGCACCTGTGCCGGCACCAGCGAGGCATGGGTGATACCACGTTGCAGGTCAGTGTCCGGTGCCCCGGCAGGGGCTACCAGTGCGCCCCCGCAGACCAGACCCGCCAGAGCAGCGCCAGCCCGCCAATGTGGAACAGGGGCAGACTGAGCAGCCAGCGCGTGTCAGACGACAGATTGAGCGCGGCACGCAACCCGGCCGCACTGGCCGCGTGGTTGCCGAAGGTGTGCAGCACGGCCTTGGGCGCGCCGGTACTGCCGCTGGTGAGCGTCATGGTGGCACACTGGTCGGCACGCCAGCAGGTCTGCAGTGTCGGGCCGGTCTCAACGCGCTTGCGGCGCCCGGCTCCGGAGCCGCCAGTCCCGTCAGACAAGCGGGGCCAGCGGCGGAGCCTCAGTTGCGCGCACACCTCTGCCATGGCCTGTTCCGACATGCGGTGATCCAGCGGCACGGCAACCCAGCCCCGATACCAGCAGGCCACAATCCGGCGGACGAGCCGGGCACGGTCCGGCTCCACCAGGGCCACCCGCGTGCCTGCCGGCCAGTCGGGCAGGCGGTTGGCCAGCCGGATGCAGACCTCATGAAGCTGACGGTAACTGTGCACGCTGCCGTCCGCGCCCACCAGTGCCGGTGCCCCCGGGCAGGCACTGGCTCCTGCTGCCAGCGGACAGCCGATCATTGCGGCCATAGCCGCCTCCAGTACAGGCCGGGTTCGGGTGGCCAGGGCAGGGTACAGGCAAACAGATGGGCCGTGTCCAGGCCATGCACGTCATCCGGGGCGATCCGGGCGGCCAGATGCCGCAACGCCGCCAGCCCCACCGGACTTTCGTAGGTACTGCTGAGAATCACCCGCCACCGGGCCTGTCCGGCAGCCTCCAGCCAGGCGTCCAGCGCATCACCCAGCAGCATGGGCTTCAGCACGACCGCCGCGATGGCACGGGCATCCGCGCCCATCCCGGCCAAGATGCGAAGCAGTTCGTCAGGCGGGCATTCCCGGGTGGATTCATCCAGCCAGAGCGGCAGCCCGGTGCGCTGACAGACACGCAGGCTCTCTTCGAGACCGGCGCAGGGCTCTTCCACACCATCCACCCGGTCAGGCGACAAGGCCGAAAAGAGTGTCAGGGCCTGACGGACATCCAGCTGGCGATTGGCATCCAGACGCAGCCGGGCTCCGGTGGCCAGCGCCTGACTGATCCGGTGGCGGTTGTCCTGAAGGTCCGGCCCCAGCTTGACCTTGATGATCCCGCTGTCACGGTGGCGGCCAAAGCCGGCCACCGGAACATCCGTATCAGCCGGGATCATGCCGGCTCCGGTGCGCAGCGTTCTCAGGGCCCACTGGACCGACGGCAGCGGACTCGCCGGTGGCCACTGACCGGTGCGGGCAAGCGCCTGGCCCAGCGCTGCCGAGACCTCATCCAGTGTTTCGCCACTGAATCCGGGCAGGGGAGCCGCTTCGGCGGCAGCCCGCACCTGCCCGAACCGGTCCTGTTCCACCAGTACCAGCCCCTCACGTACGGTCAGCGGTCCGGCCGGCAGGGGCAGAGGCTGCCGGCAGGGAATCCGGTAGCGCCAGAGGCTGCGATCGGGCGTCATGGCGCCTTCAGGGATTGCGGGTGAACTTGCCGAAGTCGGGCGGGCGCTTTTCCAGGAAGGCATCGCGTCCTTCCCGGCCTTCTTCCGTCATGTAGAACAGCATGGTGGCATTGCCCGCCAGCTCCTGCAGGCCGGCCTGTCCATCACAATCCGCATTCAGGGCCGCCTTGAGACAACGGATGGCCATGGGGCTGTTGCGCAGGATTTCCCGGCACCATTTCACGGTCTCGCGTTCCAGCTCCGCCAGCGGAACGACGGTGTTCACCAGCCCCATATCCAGTGCCTGCCGTGCGTCGTACTGCCGGCACAGGAACCAGATTTCCCGGGCCTTCTTCTGCCCCACGATTCGCGCCAGATAGCTGGCACCATAGCCACCGTCAAAGGAGCCCACCTTGGGGCCGGTCTGGCCGAAGCGGGCGTTGTCGGCCGCGATGGTCAGGTCGCACATCACATGCAGGACATGCCCGCCGCCGATGGCCCAGCCGGCCACCATGGCAATCACCGGCTTGGGACAGGTGCGAATCTGGCGCTGGAAGTCCAGCACGTTCAGGTGATGGGTACCCTGTTCATCCACGTAGCCGCCATGATCTCCCCGCACACGCTGATCACCGCCCGAGCAGAAGGCCTTGTCGCCCTTGCCGGTGAGGATGATCACGCCGATACCGGAATCATACCGGGCATCCGCCAGCGCCCGGGACATTTCCATCACGGTTCGGGGACGGAAGGCATTGTGCACTTCCGGGCGGTTGATGGTGATTTTTGCGATTCCTTCCGGTGACTTGTGGTATTCGATGTCCGTATAGCCTTCGCTGAAGTCCTGCCAGCTCACGGGTGCGTCGAGAGTGTCGGTCATGTCTCTTCCTTTCAGTTTGAAATGTAGGGTATCCGGGCCTGCCAGCGCGCATGGCTGAGGTCCGCATCGGTACGCAGTTCTATCACACGGGTACCCGGATCGGCCAGTGTTTCACACACCAGATCCACCGCATCCGGACCCGGCTCCAGGGCCATCCAGGGCAAATCCATCATGGCCGTGGCCTGCCCGAAATCCAGACCGTGGGCACAGCGGTAACGGGCCGCAATGACCGGATCATCGGGTACCGGCAGCCAGCGGAAAATGCCGCCGCCATCATTGTTGAGAATCACCAGCGTCACCGGCCGCGTGCACCTGGCCAGCAGATGCAGGCTGGTGAGGTCGTGCAGGGCGGAGAGGTCGCCCATCAGCGCCAGAACGGGCGGGCCATCCGGTTCCGCCCGGGCCAGACCGGCCAGGGTCGCAATCAGCCCGTCGATGCCGCTGGCGCCGCGATTGGCCCGGACATCCCAGCCTCCCGCCGGTCGCGTGAGGGAAAACGTATCCATGAGGCGGATGGGCAGGCTGTTGCCCACCCACCAGCACACGGGCGCCTGCCGCTCCAGCAACCGTGCCTGGACGGCCTGGAGCCATTCGATCTCGGTCCAGTCACTCGTCCGGGCAGGCGGGGGTGCCGGCCGCGAAGGCGGAACAAACAGCGGGTCCGGCTTTCGGGTGCGGATGCGCGGACCCAGTGCCCAAACACCGCTTGCCACCGGCACACGCCAGTGCCAGGCGGCATTGTGGCCGATGCAGGTGGGATGGGCATCCGGGGCGATAATCCCCAGCGTGCCTGCCGGCCGTCGCGCCAGCCACTGGGTCAGGCGTTTGGAAACCGGCCGGCTGCCCAGTTGCAGAACCCGGGCCGGGGCCTCCAGACCCGCCTGCACCTGTTCGTCGGCCAGCAGCCGGTCGAGACCGGCATACACACCCGGATGGCCGTGGAGGCCGGACTGGATGTCCGCCAGCAGGCGTGCGTGGGGCGCCAGTTTCAGGATGTCGTCCACCGCGTCCCGGCAGCCGTCCAGGGCCACGACCCACAGGGGGAGGTCCTGCTGCAGCCAGGTTTCCAGCGCAGCCGGCATGGGCGGGCGGATGGGGGGCGATGGTTGCCACGCCGGCGGCGCGATCGGATAGCCGGATGGCAGCGCCTGATGATCATCCGCATCCGGATAGAAGGGTTCGCGGAACATGAGATTGAGGTGCACCGGCCCCTCGGCCAGCGCCTGCAGGACGGTCGCTACACGGTCGCGGAGACTGTCCGGGTCCTCCTCCGGATCAAAGGGCGGCAACGTCAGACGCGCCCGGGTACAGGTCGCCAGCAGATCCGCCTGGGGAATGCTCTGGTTGGCGCCGCAGTGATGCAGCTCCGGCGGCCGGTCGCCGGTCAGGGCGATCAGCGGAATGCCGGTCTGAAAGGCTTCCACCCAGGCCGGCACCAGATTGGCGACGGCACTGCCACTGGTGGTGACCACGCCCACGGGTTCACCCAGGGCACGCGACAGCCCCAGGGCGTAGAAACCCAGGGCACGTTCGTCCCAGTGCAGGTGATGCTCGAAGCCCAACGCCTCCGCGGCCAGTACCAGGGGCGTGGAACGGGAACCCGGTGCCAGACAGAGATGGCGCATGCCGGCCGCCCGGCACCACTGCAGCACCCAGGCGGCCCAGATACGGGAAGGGATATCCAGCCTGATCGCCAAATCAGACCTCCGGCAGCAGACTGGCCAGTTTGTCGTCCAGCTCCTGCCATTCGCGATCGGGGTCCGATCCGTCCACAATGCCTGCACCCGTGTACAGGCAGAGCTGCGCACCACAGCGGCGGGCACTGCGGATGGCCACACTGAATTCGGCGGCGTCCGCACCCACCCAGCCGATGGCACCGGCATACCAGCCGCGCGGGTAACCATCCAGCTCACGGATGAGCGCGCGTGCGTCCACCGTCGGCGTGCCGGCCACGGCCGGCGTGGGATGCAGCGCGTCGAGCACGTCAAAGGCATCCCGGTCCGGCCGCAGTGTACCGCCCATGCGCCGGCGCAGGTGCTGGATGCGGCTCAGCCGCACCGTGTCCAGACTTTCCGCCACATCCAGACCGGAACACAACGTGGCGAGCTGCGCCCGGATGGCCTGCGCGACCCAGTCGTTTTCCCGCCGGGACTTGTCATCCTGATGGAGTGTCCGGGCAAGGTGGCGATCCTGCTCGGGATCCTGCCCGCGGGCAATGGTGGCCGCCAGGGCCTCCGTGCGCAGTTCGGTCCCCTGAAGCCGGAAGAGGCGCTCCGGCGAGCACCCGAAAAAGCTGTCCTGTGGACGGGGTGCATACCAGAACTGGTAGGAGCCGGGATTGCGTGTCCCCCAGAAGCGCAGCCAGTCCAGACCCTCCACGGCCACCGCCGGGCGCACACGGGTGCAACGGGAGAGCACGGCCTTGTGCAGCCGCCCCTGCCGAATCTGTTCCAGCACCCGGTCCACACGACGCGCCCAGTCGGCCCGGGAAACGGAATGCTGCAGGGTGACCAGGGGCATGTCCAGCTGCAGCGGCGGCTCGGCAATGGCACTGGGTTCCGGCAGCCAGGCTTGGGGTGCGGGCAGGCTGTCCCGGTGATAGAGAATGAGCCAGGTGCGCTCCCCCACCCGGCGCAGTTCCGCTTCGGGGAGCCAGAAACGCCGGGCACCGTAGGCGGCCCAGGCCGTGGCCGGGTCAAAGGCCACCCCTGCCAGCAGCCGGGGTGCGGTGGCCGGATCGGATCCGGACATGCCGGCTTGCATCTGTGCCAGGGCGCGACGGGCCAGTGCGGTGTCCGTCGTGCGCCAGAGCTGGCCCACGGCTGCAATTTCCACTTCGTGGGTGCGATCCTGAAAATAGAAGCGATGCGAACCCCGTTGTCGCTTGAGCCAGGTTTTCAGATCGCAACACGGCACCGGTACCACCGTCTGCCGGGGCACTTGGCCTTGCCATGTATCAAGCTGTCTTGCCGTCATCCGGGGCATACCCGCTCCACCTCTGATTCACCCCAAGTCTAGCATGGACCCCTGCACCGTTTTTTGACTTTCGTCAGAACAAATACAGGGGCAGCACAACCGTGACCAGCGCAGCGACACCGTAGGTGAACACCCGCGCCACCGCACCGGGATGAAAGCCGAGATCATGGAGACCGTGAAAGACCCGGTGGGCACAGTGCCACAGGGTCAGGGCCACCACGCCCCAGAGGATCAGGGCGATGAGCGGCTGGTCCACCAGCGCCTTCATGTGTGCATAGGTCAGCGTGTCACCGGACAGCCCGAGCGGACCGAGCAGGCCCAGGGCAAGCACCAGTGCCGGCACCACAAAGGCCGAGACGACTCCACCGGCGCCGAACAGCCCCCAGAAAAACGGCTCATTGTGTTTCCACTTCATGTCGGCCTCCTCAGAGCAGTATCCACAGGACCAGAACGGATGCGACCACAAACCCGGCCCACTGACCCCTGGCCACCAGAGCCGGATCCACCTTGCGTCCGGCGATGCGGGCAGGCATGGCGCGCGGCGAGATGGCGAACCAGGTCCAGGTATGGTACAGGGCCATGCCCAGGGTGATCCCTGAAAACTCAATCATCCAGATATCGGATTGCAGGGCCACCCATGCATTCCATGCCGCCTCACCCTGGCTCAGGCGGATCAGCCCGAAGGTCAGATTCAGCATCCAGAGCCCGATAAATACGCTGGTGGCTTCCCGGATCATGTACCGGACGTAGAAGCTGTTCTGCAGGAACCAATCACGGGGCATCTTGTCCTTATAAGTTCTGCGTGCCATGTCAGCGCCCTCCTCCAAGTTTTGACAGTCCCCAATCCATCAGCCCATTGACCTTCTCACGCTGAATGGCCGCTGCAGGATCCACGTGCTTGGGACAGACCTCCGAACAGTAACCGACAAAGGTACAGGTCCAGACGCCGTCCTTTTCATTCAGGATCGGCTTGCGGTCTTCCACGCCCAGATCACGGCTGTCCGCATTGTAGCGGTGCGCCAGGGCCAGAGCGGCCGGCCCGATGAAGTCGGGATTGAGGCCGAACTGCGGGCAGGCTGAGTAACACAGCAGGCAGTTGATGCACATGGTGAACTGCTTGAACACCCCGAGTTCTTCCGGCGTCTGGCGGAACTCGCCCACACCGGTCTTCGGCGGTTCGGACTTGTGTTTCGGCTTCTTGAGTGCAGCGCCGGCATCGACGATGTAAGGTTTGACGCGCTCCAGCTTCTCGACGAAGTCTTCCAGATCCACCGCCAGATCCCGTTCAATGGCAAAATTCTTCAGGGGTTCCAGCGTGATGGTGCTGCCCGGCCCGAAATCCCGAAGGAAGGTCTCGCAGGCCAGCCTGGGCGTGCCGTTGATCACCATCCCGCAGGAACCGCAGACGGCCATGCGACAGGACCAGCGATACACCACCGATCCGTCCAGTTCTTCCTTGATGTGCTGCAGGGCATCGAGAATGGACCATTCCTTGCGGAACGGCACCTCGAACCGGCCGAACCGGGGCTCGGGGCAGGTTTCCGGGTGGTAGCGCAGAATTTCTATGGTGACGTTGCCTTGACTCATCTGTTCACCCCCTCAATG
This sequence comes from Thermohahella caldifontis, assembly GCF_041153465.1. Classification (NCBI taxonomy): domain Bacteria; kingdom Pseudomonadati; phylum Pseudomonadota; class Gammaproteobacteria; order Oceanospirillales; family Hahellaceae; genus Thermohahella; species Thermohahella caldifontis. Next base: position 2,501,042 of record NZ_CP154858.1, on the reverse strand, counting down.
ATCCGCGTTCTCGCCTGCCGCACCATAAACCCTTTCGGCGGGCGGGAAGGTGGTGATGTTGACAGGCTGATATTCAATTTCAGGGTCCTGATCACCGCGATACCAGGCCACGGAATGGGCCAGGTAATGCTCGTCATCGCGCTTCTCGTACCCGTCAAGGCGCTGATGGGCACCGCGGCTTTCCTTGCGGTTGAGCGCAGATACCGCCACGGCCATGGCCACATCCAGTCCGGCTTCCAGCTCAAGTGCCAGCAGCAGGTCGGTGTTGAAGGGACCGGTCTTGTCATCAATGCCAATGTGTTGGAACCGTTCCCTGAGTTCGCGCAGCCTGGCCAGTCCCTGCTCCATTTCTTCGCCCACCCGGTAGATACCGAAGAGGTCATCCATGGTTTTCGCCATTTCCTTGCGCAGGCGACCGACCCGCTCCTCACCGCTGCGTGCGCGGATGGATTCGATACGCGCCAGGCGCTCCTTCGCCTGTTCCACCAGCGCGGCCTCGTTGGTCAGACCGTTTTCCTTGCTGAACGCGGTACCCTGTTCGCCGGCGATGCGCCCGAACACCAGCAACTCGGCCAGGGAGTTGGAGCCCAGGCGGTTGGCACCGTGCATGCCCACACTGGAGCATTCGCCGGCCGCCCAGAGGCCGGGCAGATCCGTGGCGGTATGCTTGTCGGTGCGGATGCCGCCCATGGTGTAGTGCGCGACCGGCAGAACGGGAATCGGCTCCTTCACCGGATCCACACCCACCAGCTTGATGGAGAGGTCACGGATGAGGGGGAGACGTTCGTTGATGTAGGCTTCCCCGAGATGACGCAGGTCCAGATGAACCACTTCACCCAGCTCGGTGGAAATGGTCCGGCCCTTGCGGCGCTCGTGCCAGAAGGCCTGGCTGAGACGGTCCCGCGGGCCCAGTTCCATGTACTTGTTCTTCGGCTGGCCGACGGGAGTTTCCGGGCCCAGACCGTAATCCTGCAGGTAGCGGTAGCCGTCCTTGTTCAGCAGCAGGCCGCCTTCGCCCCGGCAGGCCTCGGTCATCAGGATGCCGCTGCCGGGCAGACCCGTGGGGTGAAACTGGAAGAACTCCATGTCCCGCAGGGCCGCGCCGGCACGGAAGGCCATGGCCATGCCGTCTCCGGTCACGATGCCGCCGTTGGTATTGAAGCGGAACAGCCGCCCGGAACCGCCGGTGGCCAGAATGACTGCCGGCGCCAGGAACACAACCGGATCACCGGTCTTGATCTCGATGGCCAGGACACCCTGAACCCGTCCGTCCTCCACCAGCAGATCGGTGGTGAAGTATTCGTCAAATCGGTTGATGTTCGGGAACTTGATGGATGTCTGGAACAGGGTATGAAGCATGTGAAACCCGGTCTTGTCCGCCGCGAACCAGGTCCGGGGGATCTTCATGCCACCAAAGCGGCGGACCTGAATACGGCCATCCGGATGACGGGACCAGGGACAACCCCAGTGTTCCATGCGGACCAGTTCCGGCGTGATGTTCTCGACGAAGATCCGTACCACTTCCTGATCGCAGAGCCAGTCGCCGCCGGCGACCGTATCCCGGAAATGGTTTTCGAGCGAGTCTTCCTCGGACACCACCCCCGCTGCGCCACCTTCGGCGGCAACGGTATGGCTTCGCATGGGATAGACCTTGGACAGGAGCGCGATATTCTGGTTGGGATCCTGCTCGGCAGCCGCGATGGCAGCGCGCAATCCTGCACCACCCGCGCCCACAATGACGAGATCCGACTTGACGATGCGCATCGGCTGGGCACCTCCGTGGGGTCAGACAATGGAATTCAGGCGGATACCACCTGAGAGGTAGATCCAGTATGCGCCGATTATGTCGGTAAAAAAACTACAAACGCCATGGTTCTGCCCGTTTTTTGACCTGAAGTTGACCTGCGTCAATCTGAGTCAGACAGGCACAATCCCGCCAGCGCTGCTACACTCAGAAACAGGTTTCGGACACAGGACAGAATCATGACACCCGCCACTATTTCGGATGCCGTACGCGAGTTCAACGCATTGATCGAAGTGCTGGACAGTGCCTACTGGGAAGCGTCATCCATCGCAAACAAGGATACGCTGTATGACGTGCTGAGCATTCTCAACGCCGAAATGGCCGAACTCAACAAGCTCAGCATTCAGGATCATCACTATCCCTACGAGATGGTGACCCTGGACATGCCCTACCTGCACACCAAGCTGATCCGCCTGAACAACAAGGTGGACAGCGTGGTGGAGCGCACCTCCACCCAGACCAGGCTGAAGGCGCTGCTGCGCAATGTGATCCTGATTCTCGAACAGCAGAAGAATCAGCCCAACTGGACCGAGCCGGACTGATTCCCTGCCCGCCGAGAGCGCGTCAGCTCACGCGCCGGGACGGAAAGGCACTGCTGATGCTGCCGATGAGCCTGACCAGATGGGGCACATGGTGCGACACGAGGCACAGCCCCGAGGTCAGTACGCAGGCAGCGAGCTGACGGTCCGGGTCAGCCCAGGAGAATTTGTTGATCAGACCGATGTGCCCGTACGCACGGCCCGAATACGCACCCCACAGGCCCACCGGATCCATGCCCAGCATGAAGCCGGCGCTGTAGCGCATGGGAATCATCATGGTACGGTCCAGCGTGCAGGTCCCGAACTCATGCACCGCGCGACGGATGGTCATGGGCCGGAACACCTGCCGCCGCCCCCAGCGCCCCTCGTTCAGCATCATCTGGTAGAAGCGGCTGGTTTCCTCCGCCGTGGCATAGATATTGGCAGCCGGAATCACCGCACCGAACCAGCGCGGATCGTTGGACACTTCCGCTGCCGTGCGCATGTCCGCACCCAGCGCACGCCGGACAATCCAGGAAAGCGGGAAGGGCGTGTCCGGTCCGGTGGCGTAGTTGCGTGCACTGTGGGAAATCTGATCCTCGGGCAGACCGAAATTCATGTAGGTCATGCCCATGGGTTCCACCAGGGTCTGGTGGATGTACTCGCGCATTGTCATGCCGGTCACCTTTTCCACCAGCCGCCCCAGTACAAAGCCACCGGTAATCGCGTGGTAGGCCAGCTTGGCTCCGTCCACGGCAATGGGCTCGGCATCGCAGAGCAGGCGCCAGACTTCTTCCGGGTCATACAGGGTATCCAGGGACACCCCCTTGGTGGGCAACCCCGGAATCCCGCCCCGGTGGGAGAGAATCTGATGAATGGTGATATTGCCCTTGCCGCGCTTGGCAAATTCGGGCAGGTAGAAGGCTACCGGGTCCAGCAGGTTGATCTTGCCCTGTTCCGCCAGCTTGTGCACCAGCATGGCGGTGATGGCCTTGGAAGCGGAAAACAGGCAGAACGGGGTATCCGTCCTGACGGGAATGCGTGGTTCCCTGCCCTGGTCGTCCGGGCCGCCCCCGCGTGCACAACCGATGGCCCGGTTCATGACAATCTCGCCCTTGTAGCGCAGGCAGACCTGAATGGCCGGCTGGGTGCCGGTCCGGTACAGGGCGACCAGCTCATCCCAGATCCGCTCCACGGCTTTCGGGTCCAGACCCAGGCTTTCCGGTGCCACTTCGGTGGTGGCATCGCGGGCAGTGATCTCATCCAGAGGCATGGCCGTATCGGCCAGGTGAAACGCATTGCGCAGAAGGGCTTGCATCATGACTTCCTGACGTGTTGTTTGGGTTATCCGGCATTATGGCCCGAGTGTAACGGGACTGACTAGAGCAAACTACCTAATTTGCACGATGGTACACGGATGCGCTTCGGAAAATGCGTGTCCGGCGGCGGGTTCCGATCGGCTATACTTTGCACATTCGCCCCGAGACGGACCCGACATGATCAAACGGATTCCCATTGATGCCCTGCGTGTGGGCATGTATGTATCAGACCTCAACAGCGACTGGATACCCCACTCCAACCTGAAGAAATCCGGTTTCATCCGGCGTGAGGACGTCATCGAGCGTATCCGCAAGCTGGGCGTGAAGGAGATTTACATCGACACCTCGCGCGGCATGGATACCCAGGATGGCCTGACGGCAAGGGAAGTGGATGCGCTCAACGATGCGCTGCTCGAAGAAGCCGCCGCCCTGCGTCCGATCATGGCCCCCCGGGTAGGGCTCGACGAGGAACTGGCCGTGGCCGAGCGCCTGCACGAAGAGGCCCTGTCCCTGGTGGATCAGGTCATGCAGGATGTAAAAGTGGGCAAGGCACTGGATCTGTCCGGCTTTGACGAAGTGGCCGACGGCATGGTGGACTCCATCTTCCGCAACCACAACGCGCTCAGTTGCCTGGGTCGTATCCGGGAAAAGGACCGCTACCTGATGGAGCACTCCGTCAACCTTGGCGTGCTCATGTCCGTTTTCGGAAAAAGCATCCAGCTTCCGCGCCAGGTGCTTCATGATACGGCCGTGGGAGCCCTGCTCCATGATATCGGCAAGACGCTGATTCCGGACGAAGTGCTCCACAAGCCCGGCAAGCTCACCGACAAGGAGTTTGCCATCATGAAGAAGCACGCGGAATTCAGCCGCCAGATCCTGGAGCAGAGCGAAGGCATTGCACCGCTGACCATCAAGGTGGCTGCGGAACACCACGAGCGCATGGATGGCACCGGCTATCCCCGGGGGCTCAAGGGCGAAGAGATCTCCGCCTACGGGCGCATGGCCGCCATTGTGGACGTTTATGACGCCATCACCGCCGACCGCTGCTACCACAAGGGCATGCCGCCCACGGAGGCCATCAGGAAACTGCTGGAGTGGAGCGGTCACCATCTGGATCGCGGACTGGTGCACCATTTCATCCGCACCGTCGGCATCTATCCCGTCGGCTCCCTGGTGCTGCTGGAAAGCGGTCGGCTGGGCGTGGTCATCGAGGCCAACGAGGCAGACCAGCGTCTGCCGGTGGTTCGGGTCATGTATCACACCCGCTTCCGAAGCTACATCAAGCAGGAGCGGCTGGATCTCTCAAGGCCAGGCTGCCAGGACCGCATCGTCCGGGCCGTGGACCCGGAGGAGTACAAGATCCGGGTCCGGGACTTTCTCTGATCAGTCCAGCGCCGTCACCCGGACCGGCTCCCCTCCTTCCCGGGCCTGTTCCAGCTCCTGGCAGGCCCGCTGGATCATGTCATCCACGCTGAGGTGGGTTTCCGGAACGGCCGTCACCGCCACCACATGAGGCACGATGCCGCAGTCAGCCGGCAACACCGCAGCCAGGACCTGCCGGGCATGCTCTGCCATGGGCGAAGCTTCATCCCAGCTCAGGCCGGATGCCGCCACCAGAAAGTGGTTGCTGTCATAGCGCGCCACCAGATCCATGCCGCGCCGGAACACATTGCGCAGCGACTCCGCAATCCGGGACAGCAGGGTATTGACCGCGGTTGCACCACGCTGACGGGCGAGCATTTCCAGCCCTTCCAGGCCGATGAGAAAGAGGGTCAGCGGACGCTGCTGGCGCTGCAGGAGCAGCCATTCGCGCTCGGCGTACTCTTCAACGTAGTGGCGATTGTAGAGATTGGTGATCGGGTCGAAGGTGGGCAGGTGATCCGACTCCTCGGACGACTCCAGCCGCATTTCGGTGGCAATGAGCGCCTCCTGCGCCGCAATGCGTTCGCTCACATCCCGGCAGATGCCGATAAAATGACGGATGGAACCATCCGCCTCCCTCACCGGTGCCATGCTGATCTCGTTCCAGAACTCGTTGCCATCCGCCTTGACCGTGCTGACGGTCACCAGCGCCCGGGAGCCGGTATTGAGCGCCTTGCGGAACAGGGCGGCCGCGGAGGGCCGGGTACGGCTGCCCATGAGAAAGCGGGTACCCTTGTCCAGCAGCTTGTCGCGCTCGTAACCGGTCATGGCGAGAAATGCCGCATTGGCATAGACAATGGCATTCTTGGGGGTGGAAATGTCGGTCACCACCACGCCGTCACGGGCGTGCTCCAGCGCGGTCAGCAACAGTTGATCGATGGACAGTTCAGTCTCGGTCATGGCGTTCACCTGCAGTCTTTGGCCGCAAGTGTACGCCATTTTCCGGGTAATGAAATGCTGCGGATCAAATCACCCCGTAATGATCCACAAAGAGCGCCACAAACAGCAGCATCAGATAGGTGATGGAGTAGCGGAAGGTGCGGATGGGGGCCAGCCTGTCCTGACCACGCACCATTCTGACCGCCCAGTGCAGGAAGCGCAGGCCCAGCAGGGTGGCAGCAACCGCATAGACCGGCCCGCTCATGCCGGTAAGCCAGGGCAGGAGGGACACGATCAGCAGCAGGATGGTGTAGAGCAGCACCTGCAGCGCCGTATAATGCACGCCGTGGGTGACCGGCAGCATGGGAATGCCGGCTTTGGCGTAATCCTCTCGCCGGTGAATGGCCAAGGCCCAGAAATGGGGCGGTGTCCAGGTGAAGATGATCAGCACCAGCAACAGGGCATGGGGATGAATGCTGTCGGTGACGGCCGTCCAGCCCAAGAGGGGCGGTGCCGCGCCGGCCAGTCCGCCGAGCACGATGTTCTGAGGCGTGGCACGCTTGAGAAAGACGGTATAGATGACCGCGTACCCGATCAGTGAAGCCAGCGTCAGCCAGGTGGTGAGCAGGTTCACCTTGAGCGCCAGAATCACCGTGCCCGCCACGCCCAGCAACGCCGCAAAGAGCAGGGCATATTGCGGATCCACGCGCCCCTGGGCCACCGGCCGCCGGTGCGTGCGCGCCATGACCGCATCGACGCGGGCGTCCACCACATGGTTGATGACCGCTGCGGCCCCGGCCAGCAAGGCGATACCCAGATTGCCGGCAATGAGTGCCGTCCAGGGGATGCCGTCGTGTGGGGCCAGCAGCATGCCCACCACGGCGGTGAGAATGAGCAGTGCCACCACCCGGGGTTTGGTGAGTTCCAGATAGTCGCGCCAGAGGGGGCGTTCCGCCGTACGTACAGCCTGTTTCATAACCGAATCTCCTTGAGTGTCCAGATGCGATCCGTCAGCCACACCAGCGTCAGGACCAGCAGGGCGGCCACCGCGTTATGGGCCACCGCCACCGACAGGGGCAGCAGCCAGAGCACGTTGGCCAGGCCCAGCAGAAGCTGTGTGCAGAGCAGGACCAGTCCCAGTCTGGCAGCCGGTTCCACCCGTGACAGACGCGTGCGTGCCAGACGCCAGAGCACCGTGCCCACGACCAGAAGCGTCACCAGCGCACCCAGTCGATGTGTCATGTGTATGGCCGCCCGGGCCGGTTGATGGAGGGCGCCGCCGAGGTAATTGGGGCCCACCTGCTGCGTCAGATGGAAGCCCTCCCCCATATCCAGAGGTTCTTCCCAGCTGCCGTTGCAGGTCGGGAAGTCCGTACAGGCCAGCGCCGCGTAATTGGTGCTGGTCCAGGCCCCCAGAAAGACCTGCATCACCAGCACGGCAAGCGCCAGGGCAATCCACGGACGGAAGGGCCGCAACCGGGTCACCTGTTCGGGGGAACCATTACCACCGGCTCGCGCAGGCGGACATAGCCCAGCACCAGCAGGCTGAGGGTCGTGAGCCCCCCAGCAGATGGGCCGTGACCACCTGTGGCCAGAGTTTCAGCGTCACGGTCCACATGCCGAACAGGCCCTGGATCACCACCATGACCGCCGCCAGGGCATAGATCCGGCGCGCCCGCACCAGTGCCGGCCGCCGCCAGGTGAGCGCAGCCAGCGTCAGGATCACCAGCCCCAGGGTCGCCGCTGCATAACGATGGATCATTTCGGCCCAGGCCTTGGCGTGTTCAACCGGAGAATCGGGATAACGCTGACCGGCCAGCATCAGCTCGTCCGGGGCATCCGGCACGGTGACAAAGCCATAGCAGCCCGGCCAGTCCGGGCACCCCAGCCCCGCATCCGCCAGCCGGGTGAAGGCACCGAGCACGATCACCACCAGCGCCAGCAGAATGGCCCCGCCACCGGCACGGCGCAACGCACGTGCGGCAGTCGCGGCGGTTTTCAGGGTTTCAGCCTGACTCATGCATCACCCGATCTTGGACAGCTTGAGAAGGCGGCGCAAATCCTTCAGGGTATCTTCCGCCGGCTGGCTGGCCTGATAATGCAGAACCACGTTGCCATGGGGATCCACCACCAGGCGATCCAGCGGCCTGAGTTCGATGCCGGCGGCCCTGAGCTGTGCGCGCAGACGCGTCTGCTGTTCCGGGGACAGGGTCAGTGTCGGTGCCACGGCGTGATCAACCGGCACCGCCTCGCCCAGAAACCGGCGCACAACCCGTGTCTGGTCCTTGCCCAGCGCCACGTTGACCTGGCGCATCTTCAGGGCCTGTTCACGACAGGCTTCCAGGCAGGGGCCCTCGCTGTAAACAGCCAGCAACCAGGCTCGCTTGCCGTCCGCCTGGCGGGGCCAGAACGCCGCATCCTCCGGGGCCCCCATCACTTCACCGAGGCTGAACATGGGAGTGATGAGCCGGCCCTTGTTGACCCGCCCGTCGGGCACGGCCCACTGGCCGAAGTACATGATCCAGGCAGCGAGGACGGGTGCCAGGGCCACCGCCCAGAGTGCGGTGAGCTTGATCTTGTCGAAACGGAAATGCACGTGCGCAGGGGATGTATGAGGTGTCATGGGTGTGTCCTTTTTATTGTTGTGAGACCCGTCATGAGCAGCGCCACACTCAGCAGCGCCCACTGAACAGCATAGCCAATATGTCGCTCCGGTGACAGGGTGACCGGCTGCCAGTGCACGGTCAGGGCTTCCGGCGATGTGGCATTCAGTTGCAGCAGTCCGGCCCGGCTGACACGGAGCCCATCCGGTACCCGGGCATCATTGAGATGCTGGATGCGTGCCAGGCCCGGGGAACGGATTTCCAGGCCCGCCGCCTCACCGGCCGGCCAGGGTCGCCAGGTGCCGGTGAGCACCTTGTCTCCACCCGGCGCAGGCAGTTCCGGCCAGACTCGTCTGTCCCGCGAGCCTGCCACCCAGCCGCGATTGACCCAGATGCAATCCTCATGGGCATCGCAGACCAGCATGAGCACGTCATAGCCCACCTTGCCCTCTACCGTCCGGTTGTCCAGCAGCCAGAGCGCCGGATAGGCGATGCCTTCGACCCGCACCCGGGCCCAGACCGGCAGTGCGTCCGCTTCACTCAGGCGGACGAGCACCCTTTCCGGCGCGTTGGCGACCGCATCGAGCAAGGCCTGCTTTTCGCCGGCGCGCTGCCACTGCCATACCGACAGCGCTGCGGTCAGCAGTGTCCCAGCCAGCGTGAGGATGACGAGGGACCAGCGAATTGTGCTAGACTGGCGGACATGTGGATGAAAGCCCTGATTCTCGTTCTGCTCCTTGGCACGGTGGTGAGCCTGTTCAGCGCCCTGTTCTTTCTTGTCCGCGACCAGGGGCAGCGCAACCGCACCGTCTGGGCCCTGACCGCTCGTGTCGGCTTTTCCGTGGCCCTGCTGATCACGGTGCTGGTGCTCTATTTCAGTGGCCATCTGGTTCTGCATGGTCCCGGCATCCCGCCACCCTGATTCGTGGTCACATGATATAGACGAAGACAAACAGGCAGACCCACACCACATCCACAAAGTGCCAGTACCAGGATGCGGCCTCGAAGCCAAAATGATGATCCGGCGTGAAATGCCCCCGGATCAGCCGCACCAGGATCACCGTCAGAATGATCGCCCCCAGTGTCACGTGCATGCCGTGAAAACCGGTCAGCATGAAGAAGGTGGTGCCGTAAATGCCCGAACGAAGCGTGAGGCCGTGCTCGGTATAGGCGGCCACGTATTCCTCGATCTGAAAGCCCAGAAACACCAGGCCCAGTGCGATGGTGGCGGCCAGCCAGCCGATGGCGGCCTTGCGCTTGTCGGCACGCAGGGCGTGGTGAGAGAGGGTGATGGTGACGCTGGATGTCAGCAGCAGAACCGTGTTGAGCAGCGGAATGGACCAGGGTTCAATGATGCTCTTCGGCCCCGGAAATTTCTCCGGATCCGGATTCTGCAGCAACGGCCAGGTGGCCTTGAACTCGGGCCAGAGCAGGCGGGTCATCTCGTGGGAACCGTCGCCGGCCAGGTTGGGCACCGCATAGAAGCGTGCGTAGAACAGGGCACCAAAGAAGGCCGCGAAGAACATCACCTCGCTGAAGATGAACCACATCATGCCCCAGCGGAACGAGCGATCCATCTGATCGTTGTACAGTCCGGCCATGCTCTCCCTGGCGACGCTGCCAAACCAGCCGAACAGCATGTACACCATGGTGACGAAACCGGCCCCGAACATCAGCCAGCCCATGGTCGGGTCCTGGCCCAGACGGCCGTCCACCAGCACCGTGCCCAGACCGGTCAGGGTCAGAAACAGGCCGATTGTCGCCACGATGGGCCAGTGGCTCTGCTCCGGAACATAATAATGGGATGATGCGCTCATGGCTCCTCCGCGCTCAGCTATTGTTGTTGTCTTGCGGTTCGGTCACGTCATACAGGGTGTAGGACAGGGTGACCGTGCGGATCGTTTCCGGCAGTCCCACATCCACCACAAACTGCAGGGGCATGGACTCTGCCTCACCGGGTGCCAGCTCCTGACGCCCGAAACAGAAACACTCAATCTTGTGAAAATACCGGGAGGCCTCCGACGGCGAGACGCTGGGCACCGCCTGAGCCACCATGTGCCGGTCCGTGGGGTTGGCCACCCGGAAACTGACCCGGGTCGGCTTGCCCGGATGCACTTTCACCTTGTACACCTCCGGCGCGAACTGCCACGGCATGCCATCGTGATTCTGGCTGATAAACTGCACCGTTACCCAGCGGCTTTCATCCACCACCGCTTCGGCAGGCGGCACCCAGGCCTCGTCTGCCGTCTTGCCATTGAGCCCGGTAACCACACAGAACACCTGATACAGGGGCACCAGGGCGAAGGCAAAGCCGAACATGGCCGCCACGATCACGACCATCCGCACCACCAGCCGGTGGTTCTTCGCCCTCAGGCTGTCCGGCTGCGTGTCCATCTCACTTCACCACCGGCGGTTCGGAGAAGGTGTGATAGGGCGCGGGCGAGGGCACGGTCCACTCCAGCCCTTCCGCCCCTTCCCAGGGCTTGGCCGGTGCCGGCTTGCCCTTGCGGACACACTGGATGACGTTGTAGACGAATATCAGCTGGGTAAAGCCGAAAATGAACGCTCCGATGCTGGAGATCATGTTGAAGTCGGCAAACTGCAGGGCATAGTCCGGAATCCGGCGCGGCATGCCCGCCAGTCCGACAAAGTGCATGGGGAAGAAGGTGATGTTCAGCCCGATGAAACTGAGCCAGAAATGCACCTTGCCCATGGTTTCGTTGTACATGCGTCCGCACCACTTGGGCAGCCAGTAATAGGTGGCGGCGAAGATGGAGAAGATCGCACCCGGTACCAGCACATAGTGGAAATGGGCGACCACGAAATAGGTATCGTGGTACTGGAAGTCCGCGGGTGCTATGGCCAGCATGAGCCCGGAGAAGCCGCCGATGGTGAAGAGAATCACAAAGGCGATGGCAAAGAGCATGGGCGTCTCAAAAGTCAGGGAGCCACGGAACATGGTGGCGATCCAGTTGAACACCTTCACGCCCGTGGGCACCGCGATCAGCATGGTGGCATACATGAAGAACAGCTCGGTGAAAATGGGCAACCCGACGGTGAACATGTGGTGCGCCCAGACGATGAAGGACAGGAAGGCAATGGACGCGGTGGCGTACACCATGGAGGGATAGCCGAACAGCCGCTTGCGGGCAAAGGTGGGAATGATCTGGGACGCCACACCGAAGGCGGGCAGGATCATGATGTACACCTCGGGATGCCCGAAAAACCAGAACACGTGCTGGAACAGCACCGGATCACCGCCCCCTTCGGGCTTGAAGAAGGCCGTACCGAAATGAATGTCCATCAGCATCATGGTCACGGCACCGGCCAGCACCGGCATCACCGCAATCAGCAGGAAGGCTGTGATGAGCCAGGTCCACACGAATAGGGGCATTTTCATCAGGGTCATGCCCGGAGCGCGCAGGTTCAGAATGGTGGCGATCACGTTGATGGCCCCCATGATGGACGAGATGCCCATCATGTGAACCGCAAAGATGAAATAGGTCACGGAAGGCGGGGCATAGGTGGTGGACAGCGGGGCATAGAAGGTCCAGCCGAAGTTGGGGCCGCCGCCCTCCATGAACAGGGTGGAGAGCAGCACCGCAAAGGCAAAGGGCAGAATCCAGAAGCTCCAGTTGTTCATCCGCGGCAGAGCCATGTCCGGCGCGCCGATCATGAGCGGAATCATCCAGTTCGCCAGCCCCACAAAGGCGGGCATCACCGCGCCGAAGACCATGATCAGGCCGTGCATGGTCGTCATCTGGTTGAAAAACTCGGGCTGCACCAACTGCAGGCCCGGCTGGAACAGTTCGGCCCGGATGATGAGCGCCATCACGCCACCGGTCAGGAACATGCACAGGGAGAAGATCAGGTACATCGTCCCGATATCCTTGTGGTTCGTGGTCAGCAGCCAGCGCTTGAGCCCTTTGGCGGGGCCGTGATGCGCACCCTGTACGGGTTGATCCAGGACTGCACTCATGGGGACTCTCCTTTGTTGTTATTTGGCTTTGAGTGCGCGGATCTCCTGCGGGGAGATCATGTCACCGGTGGAATTGCCCAGCGCATTGCGCTCGAAGGTAATGACCGAAGCCAGGTCCACATCATCCAGCTGGGCCCCGAAGGCCTGCATGGTCGTGCCCTGCACACCGTGAATCACCAGCTTCGCATGTGCCTCGACCGGCCCGTTCACCACCGGGCTGTTCGTCAGAGCCGGGAAGGCGCCCGGAATACCGGCTCCCGTGGGCTGATGGCAGGCCGCACAGGCCTTCATGTATACCTCCTGCCCGCGTTCAATGAGCTCTTCACGCGTCCAGGTCCGCTCCGCCGCCGCACTGGATGCTGCCTTTTCGGCCTTGCGTGCCGCCAACCAGGTCCTGAATTCCGCTTCCGGTACCGCCTTCACCACAATCGGCATGAAGCCATGATACTGCCCACAGAGTTCGGCACACTGGCCACGGTAGATGCCCGGCTCGTCAATGATGGTCCAGGATTCATTAATGAACCCCGGAATGGCATCCTTCTTCACCGCCAGTGCCGGCACCCACCAGGCATGAATCACATCATTGGCGGTGAGCAGGAAGCGAATCTTCTTGCCCACCGGCAGCACCAGCGGCTCATCCACTTCCAGCAGATAGTTGGGGTTCTTGGCTTTCTGGTTGTGTATTTCCTCGTTGGGCGTGGCCAGGTTGGAGAAGAAGGCCACATCCTCACCCATGTACTCGTAATGCCACTTCCACTGATATCCGGTGATCTTGACGTCCAGCTCCGCATCATCCGTGTTGTACATCTTGATCAGGGTGGCGGTGGCGGGTACGGCCATGGCAATGAGGATCACGAACGGAATCAGCGTCCAGATGATTTCCACCGTCGTGCTTTCATGGAACTGGGCCGGTACCGCACCCTTGCTCTTGCGGTGATGCAGTATGGACCAGAACATGACGCCGAACACCACGACTCCGATGGCCACACAGATCCAGAAGATGGTCATGTGCAGGTCGTGGACGGACCGGCTGATTTCCGTGACGCCGACGGGCATGTTGGTTTCCCAGTCGGCAAAGGCAGACTGCGACACCACCATCCACAAGGTGGCCGCCGCAAGGGGGATGTGTCGCATGGACAGCATGGTGGTCTCCCGGCATTGTTGTTATTGTACTCCGTCGGAGACGTGCCTGAGATACAGCAGACAGGCCGTCTGGCCGCAAGGCTTGATCAAAGTATAGACACACCTTTTTCCGGATGACAACTTATTTTGATAAAAATCAAGCATCTGACTGATCGTTTTTTGACCAGATGGCTCAGCCCCCGTGTCTGGCATCTGGCCTGGCCGCTGATCCTGTCCAACATCACCGTCCCTCTGCTGGGCCTGGTGGATGCGGCCGTGCTCGGTCACCTGCCATCCCCGGTCTATCTCGCTGCGGTCGCCCTGGGTGGCCAGCTCTTTACCACCCTCTTCTGGCTGTTCGGCTTTCTGCGCATGGGGACCAGCGGACTCTCGGCACAGGCCTTCGGCGGGGGCCGGGAGGTGGACGCCGCCCGTCTGCTCTGGCGCGGCATGGGGCTCGGTGCCCTGCTCGGGTGCCTGCTGATTCTGACCGGCCCGCTGCTCATTCCTGCCGGTCTGGCCGCCCTGCAGGCCGAAGGTGCGGTACTGGACGAAGCCGGACGTTATGCCTCGGTACGTCTCTGGGGTGCCCCCTGGGTGATGGTCCAGTATGCCTGCATGGGCTGGCTGGTGGGCCGACAGCGCATGCGCGCGGTGATGGGGGTTGCCATACTGGCCAACAGCGTCAATGTGGTGCTGGACCTGATCCTGGTGCTGGGGCTGGGCATGACGACAGCCGGTGTGGCCCTGGCCACCGTGGTGGCAGACATCTGCGGCACCCTGCTGGCCCTGCATGCCACCTGGCGGGCGCTGCCCGGCCATCCCCGGCTTGCCCGGCCCTGGAAACAATTGCTGGACATGGAACCCGTGCGGGAGCTGATCCGCGTCAATCAACACCTGTTCGTGCGCACGGCCCTGCTGCTGTTCACCTTCGGCTTCTTTAACGCCCAGAGTGCCCGCCTGGGTGACGTCACGCTGGCCGCCAATGCCATCCTGCTGACCGGGCTGCTGGTCATTTCCAATGCGCTGGACGGCTTTGCCCATGCTGCCGAGGCCCTGAGCGGCGAGGCGGCAGGCCGGCAGGATCCGGCCGCCATCCGCAACGCGGCAGTGGCCACCGGCCGCAGCGCCCTGACGGTAGCCGTACTGCTGACCCTGCTCTTTGCCGCGGGCGGTGACACACTGATCAGCCTGCTCACCTCCCTGCCGGATGTCCGTCAGACGGCTCTTGACGCTCTGCCCTGGCTGATATGCCTGCCTCTTGTCGGTGTCTGGAGCTACTGGTTCGACGGCCTGTTCGTGGGGCTGGGCTGGACAGCCCGGATGCGCACCACACTCGTCATCGCCACGCTGGGCGTCTTTCTGCCTCTCTGGTGGCTCACCCGGGGCTGGGGGAACCCTGGCCTTTGGCTGTCCCTGACGGCCTTTCTGGCCGCCCGCGGCGCCATTCAGGCCACCTACTGGTTACAATTCTCTACGCAACCCCTGAACAAATCTTGACTACACTGAAACTGAACAGGCAGTCAGCAGTCGCTTAGGGTTTGCATGCGTGGTGAACATTGAGGGAGTGAGACATTTCATTGACGGTGTGCTGGACGACGAGCTGGCCCGTCAGCGCTGGACGCGCGTGCTGGGCCGCCGCTTGGACGATCTCTCCGTTTACGTGATCTTCGAGCGTCCGGCTGCGGTGGAATCTCTGGTGGCCTTCTGTGAAGACTACATCCGCCTGGCACCGGACATGCTGGCACAGATCCATGCCTGCGCCCGCGCATCGCGCACGGAACCCCTGTTCCGGCCCTTCCTGCACACCTGTGTGGACTACTTCATTCATCCCACGCTGTCGGTGCTCAATCAGGTGGGCCCGGATGGCCTGCTGGTACGCGCCTACCAGTGCCACCGGCTCATCGAAGAGCTCTATGACGGCAATCTGAGCCTGCGCAACTCGCGTCTCTGCAATCTGGAAGCCACCCAGGCCAACCTGCTGGCCCATGCCCTGATCGGTGAGCCCTTTGCCAACGAGCTGGATGCCGCCACCGAACTGGCCATGCGCAAACTGGTGCGCCAGCCCGACTACCACTTTCTGGACCTGGCCCGTTATCTGGAGCAGGCCCGCTCGGAGCACTGGGCGGCACTCACCCGACGCTGGCAACACCTGCTGAGCCAGCATGGCATGGTCTTCCGTTTCAGTCTCGGCATGGAGTGATCAGGCCAGTGCGTGGCGGTGCAGCCAGTCCAGCAACACCGGATTGAAATGCCCCGGCACCTCCTGATGCAGGAAATGACCCGCCGGCAACCGCACATGCTTCATGCCTGCCGCGAAGTCGTCCGGATTCAGCAGCGTCCAGAGACTGGGATGAATGCAGCCGTCCCGTGTCCCTTCCACCATCAGGGCCGGGACACGCAGGGTGCCATGCAGCCAGGCCCGGGCCCTGTAAGCACCCCGCCAGGTGCCATATATGGCCCGGTAATAGGCCAGCGCAGCCGCCTTCACACCCGGCTGTGACAGGGTCCGGCGGATATCCGCCAGGATCGGATCCGGCATCCGCCAGCCCGGACTCCAGCGCCGGATCAGATCGGCCACGAACTGCCAGTTGCGGCGCTCCAGCACCCATTCGGCCAGCCCCGGGATCTGAAAGAGCTGAATGTAGCGGGCATGGAGCAGGTAACGCGGCGCGCGGGACAACACCGCCGGCAGACTCAGCCCCCAGGGGAGGGTGAGGCTGGTCACCGAGGCAAAGCGGTGCGGTGCCCGGGCCGCCATCACCAGCGCCGTCAGGGCGCCCCAGTCATGCCCCACCAGGTGAACCTTCTCTCCCGGCCGCATCTGATCGAGCAGGGCCAGGAGCACAGCGGACACCGCATCCAGATCGTAGCGCCCGTCCGGGAGCTGCGAGCCCGGCTCGTAACCCGGCAGCAACGGACATTCCACCCGGTACCCGGCAGCCACGAGCGCCGGCATCTGATGACGAAAGCTACCCGCATTGTCGGGAAACCCGTGCAGACACATGACCAGAGGGCCAGAGCCCGCCCCCCGCGAAGTGACCGACAGCCCGCCCACCTGCCAGATCCGGCATTCCCCGGGCAGGGCCGTTTCCGGATCCGGAAATACCGGCATCATGCCCCGGCCCTCAGGTCAGGTCCGCCACCAGATCCGCCTCGGTCAGCTCGCTGGCGTTCTTGCCGTCAGCAAACTGCCACAGGCCGGCTTCCTCGTAGTGCCGCTGCATCCGCGGTGTCAGCAGGCCGATGTATTTCAGGTTCGGAATCAGTCGCTTGAACATGAGGGTGCGGAAGCGACGCATGGCCGGAGATTCCAGGATAAACTTGTTCCACTGGCGGCGGGTCATCAGGCCCTCGTACATTTCCTCGTACACCTCATGGCCCATGAACCGGTTGCGCATCAGAAGCGCCACCTCAAAGGCCCAGTCCTCGCGCTCGCGCAGCTCCGCTTCGGACAACTCCTTGGTGAAATGCTCGCGCAGGGCCAGCACGCCGTAGTGCACATGGCGGGCTTCGTCCTGAATCACGTAACGGAGCAACTGCCGCAACAGGGGTTCCCGGGTATTGTTGTGCAGGGTAGAGAAGGCACCGAGTGCCAGCCCCTCGATCATGATCTGCATGCCCAGGAACTTGATGTCCCAGCGGGCGTCTGTGAGCAGATCGTCAATGATCACGAACAGGTTGTCGTTGATGGGATAGGACTTCTCCAGCTTGGTGTCCATATAACGGAGGAACACCTCCAGATGACGCCCCTCGTCCATGACCTGGGTAGCCCCGTAGAACTTGCCGTCCATCCACTTGACAGACTCCGTCACCTGAGCGGACGCATAGAGCGCCCCCTGCTCCCCGTGCATGAACTGGCTCAGGAACCAGCACACCATGTTGTAGTTTGCCTCGGCCATTTCCTTCTTGTTGAGGCGGATGCCATACTCCGCCAGCCCCTCGAAAGGCAGGAAATCCGGGTTGACGATGGGTACCTCGGGATTCATGGGATCCACCGGCGTGGACCAGTCCAGATCCCGGTCACCATCCCACTGGTTGGCCACCGCCCGCCGGTACAGGGCATTCATTTCCGGAAAATCCAGTCCGTACTTCAGATCAAAATGCACATCGTGACCCGAATGCATTTTCACCGAGTCCTGCTTCTTGCCCTGACGCAGGAACATCCCGCGCACGGCCGAAGGCGCCATGGACACCGCCACCCGCGGGTCCTTGATCTGCAGCATCAGAGACACATTTTCCAGTGTCGCTTCCACCCGGTTGCGGGCATGGGACGGTACCCCGTCAAGCATCTTGTCCAGTAACATGTTCCGTACTCCTCATCAGATATCAGGTTGTTCTTGTTCGTTGGCCGGCCCGTGCCGGGTCAGGCATCCACATGGGTTTCGCTGCAGGCATGAGACAGACAGGCGAGACGATAGCCTTCCTGGTACTCCTCCGGTGACAGGCAGTTCGGCTCATCACTCACGACCTCACCCCCGGTGACCTTGATGCGACAATGACCGCACCCCCCACCTGGCAGCTGTAGGACAGGGGCACCCCCGCCTTCAGCCCCGCCTCCAGCAGGGTTTCCCCGGGCTCGGCGGTCACGGTCTTGCCACTGCGCTCAAAATGAATGGTTTGCGGCGTGTCCGGCAGGGCCTTCGGGGCCAGGTGGGCGGACAGGAAGCGTTCGCTGTGCAGGCGTGCCGCCGGCACGCCCAGATCACGCACCACCGCTTCGGCCATGGCCATGAATGCGTCCGGCCCGCAGACAAAATAGTGGGCCCGTTGCCCGGGGTCGGCGGTCTTCAGCAGCGCGCCGAGACGTTCGGGCGTGAGGCGGCCACGCTCGCCCTGCCAGCCTTTTTTCGGCCTCGAGAGCACGTAGTGCAGGGCAAGATTCTCATGCCCGGCCGCCAGCGCATCCAGTTCCTCGCGGAAAATGATGTCCTGCTCCGTCCGGCAGGCATAGATCAGCGTGGCCTTGTGGCCCGGGCTGCGCCTGACCAGCTCTTCGGCCAGTCCGCGGATGGGAGTAATGCCCACGCCCGCCGCAATGAACACGCACTGGTCCATGTCCGGTGCCAGCACGAAATCACCGCTGGGGCCGAGCATCCGGAACCGGTCGCCCTCGCGCAACCGGTGCTGGACATGGTTCGAGACCACACCACCTTCCACCTGCCGGACGGTAATGCGCAGGCGCCCGCGGGCGGGGACGTCGGAGATGGAATAGGCACGCCGGTATTCTTCGCCGTCAATGGTCAGGCAGCAGGTGATGAACTGACCGGTACGGTAGTGAACGGGGCTGCTGTCCTCCGGTCGCAGGTACAGGGAAACCGTATCCGCCGTTTCCCGGACCACCTTTTCCACCACCACATCCCGCATCTGGCTGGTGGTCACCCGGGGCACGCGCGCCCAGGCGTCCTTGTTTGCAGCGCGGATACGCTGGTCAAGCCGGGTGCGGTGTTCCCGCAGAGTGAGTTCCTCCCGAAAGACACGGCCAAGCAGGGTTGCCAACATCGTCATAAACGCCTCATCAGTTTGTTTTTGGAATCGGCACAGGGCTGATGGATACACGTTACCCCAGGCCAATGCACCCGGGCCGCCAATTTCTGTGCATTTCCGGACACGGCAGGATTCAATCGGCGGGCATCTGCCTCTATACTCGAAGGCAGACAGGGTCATCATTCAGGAGAGATATGGGCCAGCCACTGGAGGCATTGCACTTTCCCGGACAATTTCTGGAAGTGTTCACACGCTTTCTGCAGCAGCGGGAATGTGACGTGAAGGCCACGCTGAGCGCCTGCGGGCTGGACCCCGAAGCCCTCAGTGCACCGGATGCCATTCTTACCGGTGCCCAGCTCCGGGCCATGCTCCGGGTCTGCCGTGAACAGGCCGACCCGGCACGCCCCCTCTCCGCCCAGCTTCTGCATCATGTGCCCATTACCGCACTGGGCACACTGGGCATGGTCATCATGGCCTCCCCCAGCATGGAAGCGGCCCTGGATGCAGCCCTGCGCTTCTACCCCGTGATCCTGCCTGCCTACGAGGTCAGACGGGGGCGACTGGGGGATCAGGTACACCTGCTGTTCAGCCTTCAGGCCGACTTTGGCGAGGTGTCAGAGGATCTGACGGAGACCGTGCTCGGAGCCGTGGCCCGCATCTGCCGTTTCGTCATGCCCGCCATCGGGCCGCTGGAAATTCATCTGCAGCACGACACAGCCTTTGACACAGACACCTGGGAGGCCCTGTTTGCACCCGACAAGGTGCGCTTCGGACAGCCCGCCAATCAGATCATCCTGCCCGCCCGGCTGCTGCATGAGCAGCTCGCCACCTCAAGTCAGACCACGCTGGAGCAGTTCCGGCAACAGCTGGAAAAGCAGGCCGAAGCCCTGAAAAAACCCGGGGGATTCAGCCAGGCCATCCGCAATTATCTGGTGCAGTCACTGCGCCAGCGGCGCAACGTCAATGTGGAAGAGGTGGCGCGGGTGTTCCGGATGTCCAGCCGTACTCTGGGCCGGCGGCTGAGACAGGAAGGCGTGACCTTCCGGCAACTGAGCCAGGAAGCCCGTATCGACCACGCCGAGTTTCTGCTGCTCAACAGCCAGCGACCGGTGAACCAGATCGCCCGCCTTTCCGGTTTCACCAACGAAAGCAGCTTTGCCAGGGCCTTCCGGAAACGGAAGGGGGTTTCGCCCACCGAAATGCGGCGGGGGTGAGCGCCGGATATGGCACGAGGGAGACAGGATGATTATCAGCCACTGAAAAGACCAGGCCTGCAGTGGCGGGATACATCGCTCAGCCGATCAGACAAACCGGGCCGTGCTATATGCGTAGACATACAATGCAATATACGCATGTGGCAACTCTGCAAGGACGGCACAGGTCAACGCCAGCGGCCAGCTGATATGGCAATCGGACACGGGCGGCAACTTTCTCACCAGTGAGGCGGTGATTCCAATCAATGCAATACCCGCCCAGGACCATAGCGCCAAATCGCTGATTTTGGTCCGCGGAATCCACTCCACGACCAGCAAGCCGGCAGGAAACAGCATTGCTTCAGCGACTGACAAGACAAGACATCGTGATGCCAGCTTGCGTCCCTCATTCCGGCACAAGCCTCCCAAACGGATGAGAAGCGCCAGACCACCATTAAGGAGCAACGCATAAGGCAGATACAGCACTGCAAGACTCATATACAACATACATCCTCCCTGATGAGTTCCATTGTGAGTTATCAACGCCATGCATATTACGTGCGCCTGCACACGTTTTCAGACAATTTTGCTATAAGCGCAAAAATCAGATAGCTAGCCAGCTCTGACGAAGGCAATTATGGCACGGGAAGTGTCGAATTCGAGCAAGTAGTGAGTTAACATCAACCTTGTTATAGAGAGTTCAAATGGCCAGGAGGCACCCATGATCAATACAACAAAAACCATCAAATCCGCTTTTTTAACGTTAAACCTCGGCAGTATATTGATCCTGTCCGCTTGTGGAGGAGGCGGGGGCGGAGGTGACGATAGCTCATCATCCCCTGTTTTGACCGGTACTTTATCAGACAGCCCTGTTGCCGGTTTGAGTTACAAGACCGCAACGCAATCAGGCACAACGGATGCGGCAGGCACCTTTAAGTACAAACCGGGTGAGACCATTACCTTTTATATTGGCAACCTGGTCATTGGCACGCCAGTATCCGCGAAAACCAAAATGACACCACAGGACCTGGTGCCAAACAGCAAACTTCCCACCACGTACAGCGAAGTGGAGCAGCTATTCTTCGGCAAAAATAATGCGGAACGAACCGCATTCAATTCATTGACCAATATTCTGGTGCTATTGCAAAGTCTTGACAGTGATGCCAATCCCGACAATGGCATCACCATCCCTAAAGACGTTACTGACTTGATCAATAATGCCAAAATTGATTTTACAGAAGATATGTTAGTCTTCTCCCGTCACCCCAATGGCCTGAGGAAGGTACTGCACCAGGCGGCCGCCAGCGGTCTGATCACGACCGCCGCAGCGAGAAATTACGGACTCGTCTGGAGTCATTTTTACAAATCTCAAGGCATCGATGCTGATTTTTCGGTACTGAGCAAAGAAGTCTATGACTCCAATGGTGATGGTACGCCCGAGGCAGTTACCACCTATACCTATGATGCCAATGGCAACAGGTTGTCCCAAAGTCATGACTACGATGCCGATGGCACACCTGATAGTATCTACATCTTTTCCTATGATGCCAATGGCAACAGGTTGTCCCAAAGTCATGACTCCGATGGCGATGGCACAGCCGATGACATAACCACCTATACCTATGATGCCAATGGCAACGAGTTGTCCCGAAGTCGTGATGCCGATGGTGATGGCATAGCCGATGACATAATCACTTACACCTACGATGCCAATGGCAACAGGTTGTCCCAAAGTCGTGACGTCGATGGCGACGGTACGGCCGATAGCATTTCCAACTATACCTATGATGGCAGTGGCAACAAGTTATCCGTGCGTCGTGATTCCGATGGTGATGGCATGCCCGATGAAATCACCAACTATACCTATGATACCAATGGCAATCTGGTGACCAGGAGTTCTGATACCAATGCCGATGGCACGCCTGATAATATTACCACCTACACCTATGATGCCGGTGGCAACCAGCTTTCGGAAAGTCGTGATTCCGATGGCAATGGTACACCCGATTATATTACCACCTACACCTATGATACCCATGGTAATATCCTGTCCAAGACTAGTGATGACAATGGCGATGGCGCGCCTGATTATATTACCACCTACAGCTACGATGCTGATGGTAATATGCTGTCACAGAGTATTGACTCAGATGGAGATGGCACGCCTGATTCCATTAGCCACTATACCTATGATGCCGATGGCAACAGGTTGTCACTGAGTCAAGACTCAGATGCCGACGGTACACCTGATGATATTACCACCTATACCTATGACGCCAATGGCAACAAGTTGTCCCAAAGCCGTGACTCCAATGCCGATGGCACGCCTGATGATATTACCACCTACACCTATGATGCCAATGGCAATCTGATATCCCAAAGCCGCGACTCAGACGCCGATGGCACAGTCAACAGCATTTCCACTTATCATTATGTTGACTCAACATGGATAGGTGTTTTCAATAGGCTACCACTTTAGACCAAGGAGCAAAGCTCACAGCCCTTGATGCCGGATGAGGTCGCATCAAGGGCTGAGCATGGGTTTCCAGGTCACCAGATTTTTCGCCCTTGTCCTCGGGCTTTCAGTAAGCCTTTCGCAGACCGACAGCACCCTGGATGACGGCCCCCATATCAGGCCGATTCACCAAAGCTTCCTGCAACGCCCTGTATTCATCATCGCACATCAGTTCTTTGATGCGACGGGTGAATACGCTGGCTTCCACAATTATTATAACAATCCGCTGTACGCCAATGACGTATATTGTCTGGCCGGGTGCGGCTGGTGATCTTCATGGCGAAGGGTCACTGGTTGCCCTTTCGGACATAACCGACCTTCTTGTCTTCCAGTATCCGCGGGCACGGTCGCCAGTCCCGGTAGCGCAGCAGCGGCTCGCCGGGTGGCCCGGGCAGCAGGTCTCTCCATCACAAACCGACTATTTATTGACGGAGACAACCCCGGCCAGAACACCCCGGTACCAGGTCAGCGATTACTGTTTGCAGGGATAATAGTCGATCTTGCGGCTCATATCTCATCCCTGAATGTCTTGTCAGTGGCTATCAGGTTTTCGGTTTTCTCGGAAAAAAACGGATCGGCTGCACGTCCGGCGCAGGCTTCGGGACGGGACGGGTGACGCGGGTTTCCGGTGCGGCGACTTCCGCCTCTTCGGGCATCTTTTCGAAGAACCCGCAGGCGATGCACTCGCGCACGGGCTTGCCTTCCTTCTCGTCCACCACGATACGATCCATGACACCGCACCGGGGACACACGGCCCCGGCGATGAAACGACGTTTACGTGGCGTGCTCATGATTGCGTCTCCGTGAGAATGCCGCTGTGGCGGAGCAGGGGTGCCACGCTGGGCTTGCGGCCGCGGAAGGCCACAAAGAGGTCCATGGGGTCGGCGCTGCCACCCTTCTCCAGAATGAAGCGACGGAAATCGCGTCCGGCCGCCTCGGAGAAGATGCCTTCCTCCTCGAAGCGCGAGAAGGCATCGGCCGAGAGCACTTCCGCCCACTTGTAGCTGTAGTAGCCTGCCGCATAGCCACCGGCAAAGATATGGCTGAAGCTGTTTTCGAACCGGTTGAAGGGCGCGACCGGCACCACGCAGACCTGACGACGCACATCTTCCATCAGAGCCCGCACGTCATAATCCGGTCCGTCATACTCCACGTGCAGGCGGAAGTCGAACAGGGCAAACTCGAGCTGACGCACCATCATCATGCCGGACTGGAAGTTGCGCGCTGCCAGCAGCTTGTTGAGCATGTCCTCCGGCAGGGGCTCGCCTGTCTCATAGTGAGCGCTTACATACGCCAGAGCCTCCGCTTCCCAGCACCAGTTTTCCATGAACTGACTGGGCAGTTCCACCGCATCCCAGGGCACGCCATTGATGCCGGAGACTTCATAGCTGTCCACCCGGGACAGCATGTGGTGCAGGGCATGTCCGAACTCGTGGAACAGGGTGGTGACTTCGTTGTGCGTCAGCAGGGCAGGCCGGTTGTCCGAAGGCGGCGTGAAGTTGCTGGTAATGAAGGCCACCGGCGTATCGTAACTGCCATCGGCACGCCGCCGGCGACTGGCGTAGTCACTCATCCAGGCTCCGCCACGCTTGTTGCTGCGCGCGAACAGGTCCATGTACAGGTAGGCAAGCACTTGCTCACCGCGACGAATCTCGTAGAAGCGGACATCCGGATGGTAGCTGTCCGGGCATGGAGCGGGCGCCACCTGGATGTCGAACAACCGGCCGGCCACCCGGAACATGCCGTCCACTACCCGGTCCACGGGGAACCAGGGGCGCAGGGCTTCCTGGGACAGGTCGTAACGTTGCTGCCGCAGCTTCTCGCTGTAGTAGCTCACATCCCAGGGCTGCAAGCCGTCCTCCGGGCCGCCCGACTCTGCCACAAAGGCTTCCAGCTCGGCAAACTCGCGCCGGGCCACCGGCACGGACTTTTCCGCCAGCTCGTTGAGGAAGGCCAGCACTTCTTCCGGTGTTTTCGCCATCTTGGTGGCCAGGGAGTATTCCGCATGGTTGGCAAAGCCCAGCAGGCGGGCGCGGGCCTGCCGGGCCTGCATGATCTCGTGAATGAGGGGCGTGTTGTCCCACTTGCCGGCATGGGGGCCGAGGTCGGAAGCGCGGGTCACGTAGGCTTCATACATGTCCCGGCGCAGTGCCCGGTTGTCGCAGTAGGTCATCACGGCGTAATAGCAGGGGAATTCCAGCGTCAGCAGCCAGCCATCCAGCCCTTTGGCACGGGCCGCTTCGCGCGCTCCGGTGAGGGCGGATTCGGGCAGTCCGCTGAGTGCCTGTTCATCTTCCACATGGCGCGTCCAGGCCTGGGTGGCGTCCAGCACGTTGTCACTGAAGCGGCTGGTGAGTTGCGCCAGCTTTTCGGAAAGACGGGCAAACTCGGCCTTTTCCGCCTCGGGCAGATCCACACCGGCCAGATGGAAATCACGCAGGGCATTGCGGATGGTCTGCTGGTAGTCGGGACCGAGCTGACTGAAAGCAGGGCTGTCGTGCAGGGTCTTCCAGGCTTCGTAGAGCCCGCGGTTCTGGCCCATCTCGGTGCTGAAACGCGACAGCTCGCCCACGCAGGCGTTATAGGCCTCCCGCAGCCCGGCGGAATTCATCACCGCATTCAGGTGACTGACGGGGGACCAGAAACGGTTCATCCGGTCGGCAAAATCTTCGATCACCTGGCCCAGTTCTGACCAGGTGGCAGGTCGTGTACCGGACAGGCGTTCAATCAGTTCACGGCCTTCGGCCAGAAGTGTACCGAGGGCTTCGGGCACCTGTTCCGGATGGACTTCGCTGAACGGGGGAAAGGGTCGTGCTTGCAGCAATGGATGTGTCATGGCTCGCTTCTGCGTTGCAAAAAGTTCCGTATAGGGTAAGGATACATCTCATCCCGGGCAAGCGCCCCTGATTACAAGGAGTCCACATGACACTGCGCAGTTACCAAGGCAAGCAGCCCGTTACCGGCAAGCGGGTGTACATCGATCCCCAGTCCACCGTCATCGGCGATGTGGTGCTGGGTGACGACTGCTCGGTCTGGCCTCAGGCGGTCATCCGCGGGGACATGCACCGTATCCGCATCGGCGCACGCTGCAGCATTCAGGACAATGCCGTCCTGCACATTACTCACGCCGGTCCCTTCAACCCGGACGGTTATCCGCTGACCCTGGGCGACGATGTGACCGTCGGCCATCAGGCCACGCTGCATGGCTGCACCCTGGGCAGCCGGATTCTGGTGGGCATTGGCGCCATCGTGCTGGATGGTGCAGTGGTGGAGGATGAGGTCATCATCGGTGCCGGTGCACTGGTTCCACCGGGCAAACGGCTTGAAAGCGGCTATCTGTACATTGGCAATCCGGCCCGCCAGGCCCGCCCGCTCACGGACAAGGAAAAGGCCTACTTCACCTATACGGCCGCCAACTATGTGGCATTGAAAAATTCCTATCTGGAATCGCTTGAAAAATGACCGGTCAATCCCATATTGGGTAACAGAAACGAGAGCGCTCTCTGATCGACATGCAGTACAGGCTTTGAACCATTGTGTGAACAGAGGAGGGCTGACTATGGCACTGACACGCTGGAATCCGTTTGCTGAATTCGAGCAGATTCTGGATCGTTACAACCGGATGTTCAATGAGGGGGTTGCTGCACTGCCCGCTCAGTCCGATAATCAGGAACTGAAACAGATTGACTGGCGTCCGGCCGTGGACATCGAGGAGACGGATGAGGCTTTCCTGATCCGTGCCGAGCTCCCCGGTGTGAAGAAGGACGACATCAAGGTCACCGTGGACAACGGTGTGCTCACCATCCAGGGTGAGCGGAAGCTGGAGAAGGAAGAGAAGGACAAGAAGCGTCACCGCATCGAGCGCGTCTATGGCAGCTTCCTGCGCAGCTTCACACTGCCGGACAACGTCAATCAGGAAGATATCCGGGCTGACTACCAGGACGGTGTACTGACCCTGCACCTGAACAAGGTGGAACCGGCCAAGCCCAAGGCCATTGAGGTCAAGGTCAACTGATCCGCGGGCCAATCGCCCGTGCACCCGGCGCACTCGCTCACCCGTGCGCCGGGTTTTTCATCTCAGGCGGGGTGTCTGGTCTTTTGAGAGGACACCAGCATCCAGCCGCCCCGGTTGTGATGAATTTCCCGCTCGGCAAATCCCGCCCGTCCGATCATCTTCAGCAGTTCGTCCGGCACAAAACGGGTCACTCCCAGCCAAGCACTGCGCGCCGAAAGCTGCGTATCGCCGCGCTGACGAAACACCGCCGCGGTCATCCGTCCTCCGGGCCTGAGCACCCGTTGCATTTCTGCCAGCACCGCATCCACATCGTCGAACAGATGCAGGGCCCCGCAGCAGTTCACCACGTCAAAGGCATTGTCCGGAAAGGGCAGGCGCAGGGCATCGGCTCTCACGAACGTCAGGTTGTCCAGCCTCTCCGTGGCGGCACGCCGCACCGCA
Source organism: Thermohahella caldifontis (assembly GCF_041153465.1). Lineage (NCBI taxonomy): Bacteria > Pseudomonadati > Pseudomonadota > Gammaproteobacteria > Oceanospirillales > Hahellaceae > Thermohahella > Thermohahella caldifontis. The sequence goes on along the minus strand of NZ_CP154858.1, from coordinate 2,473,745 downwards.
TGGCGCAGCATGGGCCAGGAGATATCCACACCGACAACCCGGCCCCGCCGCACCTGTCGCGCCAGTACCCGGCTGTACAACCCGCTGCCGCAGGCCAGATCCAACACCTGATTGTCCGGCTGAAGGTCGGCCGCCCGCAGGATTTCCCGGACTTCCTCCTGAAAGGAAATCCCGGCATACCACTCAAACAGGGGATTGCGGCGCCAGAGGCGGCTTTCATAGAGACGCACCACCCAATCCGACTCCATAAGCCATTGGGCCAGCGTGCGCGGCGGCGGATCGCCGTACAGGGTATCGATCACCCCGTCCACACAGGGATAGGTATGATCACATTGGGTGCATACCCACGCGTTCTGCGCGTGGTTGGGCATGCAGGTTCCTTCTCGACAATACAGACACAACAATACGGGCTGCGCAGCCATGGCGCCCTCCTTTTGCTTCCCGTCCATTCTTGTTTTAGTACAGCTGTCTTGAAGTATAGCGCCTGTTCAAAACCTGCACAGAATATTTTGGACGCTGGCTGCGGTCAGATATAACCCTTTGGCAGGTCGCTCAGTGGGCGCCGGCTGCTTTCAGGGCCTCGGCATAGGCCTGCGACCGGCGGTGACGGGAAATCCGGGCCAGCAGGGTTTCGCCATCCGGCCCGGTGGCATTGATATTGCGGCCGGCTTCCACAAAGAAACCCACGAAGCGCGCAAAGGGTTCCTCCGGCATGTGTTCATAGGCCTGCCGGAGCACGTGATAATCCGGGTCGGTGCCATCCAGCGGCTTGAGTTCGAGAAAGCTGCGCAGGCGTTCGTCTTCCCAGACTTCGCCAACAACCTTGGGCTGTGAAGGTCCACTCATGTGTGCTGTTCTCCGAGCATTCAGGGATCTGTCCATTCTATCTTTTAAGCCCGGCGTTTCTTATATCTTTTTGGAATTTGACCATGCCCTTCAGGGGCTGTCGGGGCGGCACCGGGGGTGCAGAATCTGGATTTCCACGCGCCGGTTGCGGGCACGGTTTGCTTCGGAGGTGTTGGGCACCAGCGGTACCGTTTCTGCCCGGCCCACCGCCAGCACACGCCCGGCATCCAGGCGCCGGTCGCGCACCAGTTCATGCACCACGCTCACGGCCCGGGCCGCGGACAGATCCCAGTTGGAACGATAGGCGCCGGTCTGAACCGGACGGTCATCCGTATGCCCCATGACGCGGATTTCTCCTTCACAACGGCTCAGAATAGCGGCGATATCGGTCATCAGGGGCTTGATGTCATCCATCAGCTCCGCCGTACCGGAAGGGAAAGTGACCTTCTCGGAGAATCGCAGGGTGACCTGATCCGCATCCCAGGTGACCTGAACCTGCTCCCTGGCCACCGCATCCTCCAGCCCGGTAATGAGCAGCGCGCCCAGGGCATCCGTGGGTGTCTGTCCGCGGGTATCCACTTCGGGCTCCGTCAGGGGAGGTTCCGGAGCCGGCACACCGGCCGGTCCGGGCGCGGTGGCTTCCGGTGCCGGAGCGGGGGACTCCAGCGGCCCGATGGGCGCATGGGGTGCCTGTGTGGGCCCGCCGGGCGGGGCTTCAATCCAGCTCAGGCCAAAGGCACGACTCATGGAGTAGGCAATGGCCTTGTACTTTTCCGTATCCAGGTTGGAAAAGGACAGCAGCAGGATGAAAAAGGTCAGCAGCAGGGTCATCAGATCGGCAAAGGTGACGATCCAGTTGGGCGCACCGGCTGCGGGGGCTGACCTGAGCGGACGTTTCACAGACTGGGCTCCGTCCGGCCGGCCTCGCTGCCCGCAGCCGCAGGTTTGGCGAGTGTCAGGTCCGGCACCCAGGATTTCAGGACATCCAGCATGACGCGGGGGTTCTGGCCGCGCAGAATGCTTTGCATGGCCCGGAAAACAATCATGCGGGAGCGGACTTCATCTTCCGCCTTGAGGCGCAGCTTGTCGGCCAGCGGCAAGGCAATGAGCTGGGCTATGAAGGCCCCGTAGAAGGTGGTCAGCAGCGCCACCGCCATGGCAGGCCCGATGGAGGACGGGTCTTCCATGTTGTTGAGCATCTGCACCAGGCCCACCAGCGTTCCCAGCATGCCCAGGGCCGGCGCCGAATCACCCATGCCGCGGAACACGCTCTCCGCCGTCTGCAGACGCTGCAGTGTCTGATCCAGTTCGTCCGCCAGCACTTCTTCCACAAATTCCGGGGGATGACCATCTGCCGCCAGCAACGCGGCCCGTTCCACCAGAGGCTGACGAAAGGTCATGCGGTCAATGCCGATCATGCCGTCCTTGCGGACCACATTGGCCAGTGCCTGCAGTTCCTCCACCAGGGCACGGGGGTCCGGCTGGCGATCCACAAAGGCGGTTCTGAAGGCGAGGCGGATACTGCTGCCGAGATTGGCCGCCCGGAACTTGACCAGGGTGACCGCCAGGGTGCCGAAGACGACAATGCCCAGACCGGGCAGATTGACGAAGGTATCCAGTCCGGACCCGGACAGGATGGCCGCGGTCACGACGCCCACCGCCGACAGCAGCCCGAGCCAGGTCAAAACATCCATGCGCGTTCTCACTCTTCCGGAAGGTCTGATGAAGAGTATAGCGGCTGTTTGTCGTCGTGCTTGAGCGACGGTCGGGATCAGCCCTTGCGCAGGGCCGCCAGGACGGGTGCGGTGGCCGGCCGTACGCCGCGCCAGATGAAAAAGGATTCCGCCGCCTGTTCCACCAGCATGCCCAGCCCATCGTGGGCCGCCGCCGCGCCCTGCGCCAGTGCCCAGCGACTGAAAGGTGTCAGATCCCTGCCATACATCATGTCGTAGGTGTGTGTGTGCTCACTCACAAGACCTGAGGGCAGATCCGGCACCTGTCCCTGAAGGCTGGCCGCCGTGCCGTTGATGATGAGGTCAAAGGGCCCTTCCAGCGCCCCGGGCGCACAGGCCTCAACGGGGCCCAGCGGGGCGAACAGTTCCGCCAGCGTTTCGGCCCGGGATGCCGTACGGTTGGCGATCACCAGCGCTGCCGGTTGCCGGGCCAGCAGCGGCTCGAGAACACCACGCACCGCACCGCCGGCACCCAGCACCAGAATGCGCTTGCCCTGCAGGGTCAGGCCCAGGTTATCCGTCAGGTCCCGCACCAGCCCCACCCCGTCGGTGGTGGTACCGCAGAGCACCTCGCCCTCCAGATACAGGGTATTGACCGCGCCGGCGCGCTCCGCCAAGGGAGTGCGTTGCTGAGCCAGGGCAAAGGCTTCTTCCTTGAAGGGCACGGTGACATTGAGCCCCTTGCCCCCGTTTTCCACAAAGGTCCGCACCGTATGGGCAAACCCGTCCAGCGGCGCTTCAATGGCCGTGTAAGTGAGTGCCTGCTTCGTCTGCTCGGCAAACATCTGATGAATGCGCGGCGACTTGCTGTGCCGCACGGGGTGTCCGATCACGGCGTAGCGGTCCATCAGTCCGGCTCCAGCCAGTTGCGGGGTTTGAGGAAATGGTCCGTCAGCCGCGCCTCGGGCGAGCCGGGTTCCGGTTGCCAGTTGTAGTCCCAGCGCACCAGTGGCGGCATGGACATGAGGATGGATTCGGTCCGTCCGCCGGATTGGAGGCCGAAGTGGGTACCCCGATCCCAGACCAGATTGAACTCTGCATAGCGTCCGCGCCGGTAGAGCTGGAACTGGCGTTCCTTGTCGGTCCAGGGCAGTCCCCTGCGCCGTTCCACGATGGGACCATAGGCGTCCAGATAGCTGTCTCCCACAGCACGCATGAATTCGAAACAGCGCTCGAAGCCCCACTCATTCAGGTCATCAAAGAACAGCCCCCCGATCCCGCGCGGCTCATTGCGGTGACGCAGAAAGAAATACTCGTCACACCAGGCCTTGAACCTGGGATACACCTCGTCGCCGAAGGGCGCACAGGCCGCCGCGGCCACCCGGTGCCAGTGCACGCAATCTTCCTCGAAGGGATAATAGGGTGTGAGGTCATAACCGCCGCCAAACCACCAGACCGGTTCGTGTCCGGGCTTCTCGGCGATGAAGAAGCGGACATTGGCATGGGAGGTGGGCACAAAGGGACTGCGCGGATGAATCACCAGCGAGACACCCATGGCCCGGAAGGACGCACCGGCCATCTCCGGACGGTTGGCTGTCGCACTCGGTGGGAGGCGGTTGCCATGAACCAGTGAATAGTTGACGCCAGCTTTCTCGAACACGCCCCCCTCGGTCAGGACGCGGGTCCGCCCGCCCCCGCCTTCCTCGCGAGTCCAGGCATCTTCCCTGAAGGTGGCATGGCCGTCGAGGGCTTCCAGACCGGCACAAATCCGGTCCTGAAGGTCCCGAAGGTAAGCTTCTACAGCTGAAATATCCATAGGTGGTTCCTAGCGCAGGGTTCGACCGCTGACACTATCCATAATCCGGCTGGGCCTGTCCAGTCCCAGCGTCTCACCCGGCAGGTAGGCATCCACGCGGTCTCCGAAATATGCCCTGGCTTGAGCCAGCGTGCGTGCTTCCGGCAGATCCGAGGGGTTGCATGAAGTGGAGACGATGGCATGTCCCAGGCGCGCCGTCAGTGCGGCCACCAGCGGGTGAGGGGTGACGCGGATTGCCACGGAGGCGTGGGCACCACGAATCCAGACGGGCAGGGTGGTGTCCGGCACAATCCAGGTCACGGCTGCAGGCCAGCTGTCCAGAATGGTCTGTCGGGTGGCTTCGGGCAAGGGGGCAAGCAGGGGTTCAAAATGCGCCACCTGGCCACTGATCAGAATGACGCCTTTCTCCTGCGGGCGTGACTTGAGTGCCAGAATACGTTGCACAGCCTGCTCGTTCAGGGGGTCGCAGCCCAGCCCCCAGACCGCTTCTGTCGGGTAGGCCAGGACTCCACCGCCACGAATGGTCTCGACGGCCAGGTTCAGGTCGGCATCTCGGGTCATCAGGTCACAGGGTCCTTCGGTTCGGGAATGAATTGGCGGCCAACTTAGCCGAAACCCCCTGGCATGACAATTCGCTTTTATCGGTCATTCCCCCTGCTGCAGCGCCCGTCCCGGGGACTCAGCGTGTGCGCACCACGCCGCCGGGCACGCTGGCGACCCAGCCTTCCAGCTCCAGGCGCAGGATATCGGCGGCCAGGCATTCCGCCGGCCGACCGGACCGCTGTACCAGCACATCAAGGGGCGTGGGGGTATAACCGATGGCCTCCAGCACGGCACGCAGGGCCGGTTCCGGGGCGCACTCCGGGTCACCGCCATCCGACCGGTGTTCCCGTGTTTCCGCCGGATGGATCCCGGCGGGCGATTCCGGGTGCAGGGACTGCCACAGGCTCAGCCATCCTGCCAGATCCTCGTCCAGGTCCTCCGGGCAGTCTACGGGGCGGGCTCCCTGCTTGATGAGGCGGTTACTGCCACGGGCCTGCGGGCTCTGCCAGGGGCCCGGCAGCACGCAGACATCCCGACCCTGCTCGGCCGCCAGACGTGCCGTGATCAGGGAACCGCTCTTCTCTCCGGCCTCCACCACCAGGGTCGCCAGGGAAAGCCCGCTGATAATGCGGTTGCGTCGCGGGAACAGGCGCGCTGTCGCCGGGGTGTCCGGCGGCATCTCGCTGATGACGGCCCCCTGCCCGGCAAGGATACGCTCCGCCAACCCGGCATGCTGCCGGGGATAGAGGCAGCTCACACCGCCTCCCAGCACGGCGATGGTTCGCCCCCGGGCATCCAGCGCCGCCGCATGGGCCAGGCCATCCACACCCAGTGCCAGGCCGCTGGTCACGGTCAGACCCCGCTCCACCGCTGCACGGGCAAAGACCTCCGCACCCTGCCGTGCACCAGGGGAGGGCTTGCGGGTACCGACCATGGCCAGCTGTGGCTGTCGCAATACGTTCGTGTCACCCAATACATGGAGCACTGCCGGCGGATCCGGGATTTCCTTCAGCAAGGGTGGATAGCGTTCATCCCACAGGGGCAGGATATGCCGATCCGTGCCTTCCGCCCATGTGAGAATCCGCTCCACTTCCGGGGAGATCGGTGCCCTGGCCGTCCAGGCTGCTTCAAGCATCGCTGAGCGGGCACCATTTCCGGACAGGCACCGTGCCTGCGCATAGCCCAGAGGATCATGGAGATAAGGTATCAGATCACGCATGCGCCGGGCACCCAGTCCCGGCACCTGACTCAGATTGAGCCAACGGGGGAGAAGAGACATGCAGACTCCCTTGCCATTGCAGGGTGCCATCCTGGCACCCGTTTCAGATCAGATCAGGGCTTGCGGACTTCGTCCAGCACCGCCAGCGGGCGCTCTGCGCGCAGAATCAGGCCATAGCTGACCTTGTCAAACACCCGGAACAGCATCATCAGGCCGGCGCGCTCGCTGGGCAGTTGCAGAATTTCCTTGGTGTAAGGATCCTTGACCTGCTCACCCTTCTTGTACACGGCCAGCACATTACCTTCCTTGACCTTGTCACGTCCCAGATTCACCACCACCACATCGTACTGGCCAATCTGTGACACCCCGTCCAGCACGGCAATCATCTTGCCCCTGATATCCTGATCCGGTGCGCTGGGCACAAAGTTGGTGGACAGTTCCCGGTCTTCCTCGTGCAGCAGGCGATCCCCCTTGAGGATCTCGGCGCTGGACTTCTGCACCAGGTAGGTACCGATCTCGCCACGTACTTCGGTGATCTTGCCATGCGCCAGGGAGCGTGCTTCCAGGCCGAGGAACTCACCGGTATCCGGATCCACGTATTTGGTCGCCTCGCGGTAGATGCCGTAGGCTTCCTCAGGCTTCACCTCACCGCGGACATAAACACTGTCCCCGGCCCCGACCACCAGGTTGCCACGCTTGCCCAGCAGCACGTAGGGCGCTTTCTGCATTTCTTCCAAGGTCACGATGCGGGTGTTGGTCAGGAAGGGCGCAATGGCATCCAGCGGAATGGACGGGATGGCGCTGGCCAGCGGTGTGGCACGCACCTTGGGCGACAGCTTGATGGTATTGGCACCGGGCCCGCGCTGTCCGACCGTCACCCGGGGCTTGCCGTCAATGTAAACCAGCTGCAGCACATCACCCGGATAGATCAGGTGCGGGTTGGCAATCTGCGGGTTGGCATACCAGATTTCCGGCCAGTACCAGGGGTTGTTGAGGAAACGGGAAGCGATATCCCAGAGCGTGTCCCCCTTCACCACGGTGTAGGTGTCCGGGTGATCCTCTCGCCACTGAGCTTCTGCCCAGCTCCATTGGGCCAGCATCAGACCCAGTACCAGTGATGCAATGGAAAGAACTTTCCGCATAGTGATTTTCCTTGAGTTCCGGTGCCCCGAGGACGAAATCCCGTTGTTTCGCCTTTTTGCCGGGAATAATTTGTACTCATTTGATCGCTGATAGATAATACTAGCAGCCATTCCCGATTCCATACCATAATTTTACTACAGATTGTTATGAGCAAGCTCCAGATTATTGAATTTCCTGACCCCCGTCTGCGTACGGTCGCGAAACCCGTCACAAAAGTGGACGACCGGATTCGCAAGCTGGCGGACGACATGCTCGAAACCATGTACGACGCCCCAGGGATCGGACTGGCCGCCACCCAGGTCAACGTGCATGAACGCGTGGTGGTGATCGATGTGTCCGAAGACAAGAACGAACCCATGGTCTTCATCAATCCCGAGGTGGAAGTGCTGGACGGTGAGCCCGTGCCCATGGCCGAAGGCTGTCTGTCCGTTCCGGGGTTCTATGAAGATGTGGAACGCATCGAGCATGTGCGTGTCCGGGCACTGGACCGCAACGGAGAACCGTTCGAGCTGGAAGCCACCGGCCTGCTGGCGGTATGCATCCAGCATGAGGTGGATCACCTCAATGGCAAGCTGTTCGTGGACTACCTCAGCCCCGTGAAGCGGGCACGCATTCGCAAGAAGCTGGAAAAAATGCACCGTCGCCTGGCGTAAGCCGGCCCTGGGAGAGTGAATGACGACAAACCCGTCACCGGCGTTGAGAATCGTGTACGCCGGCACACCGGATTTTGCCGCCACCGCGCTGCAAGCGCTGCTGAACCGGGGCCATGTGCCCGTGGCGGTGTACACCCAACCTGATCGTCCGGCCGGCCGTGGCCACAAGCTCCAGCCCTCTCCTGTCAAGCGGGTGGCGCTGGATGCCGGCATTCCCGTCGAACAGCCTGTCAACTTCCGCTCCGAAGCCGAAGTCGCCCGGCTGGCCGGGTTCCGGCCTGATGTCATGGTCGTGGCTGCCTACGGACTCATTCTGCCGCGCACAGTGCTCGACATACCCGAACTGGGCTGCGTCAACATCCACGCGTCCCTGCTGCCCCGCTGGCGGGGTGCTGCGCCCATTCAGCGGGCCATCGAGGCCGGGGATACGGCAACCGGCATCACCCTCATGCAGATGGATGAAGGCCTCGACACCGGCGCCATGCTGATGCAGGAAAGCGTTCCCATTACCGAATCAGATACGGGAGGCACCCTGCACGATACCCTGGCCGGGCTGGGTGCGCGCATGATCTGTGACTATCTCGACCGGCTGTCCGCCGGTGAGCGACCGGTGGGCATCCCCCAGGACAACGATCAGGCCACCTACGCTGCCAAGATCGGCAAGCCCGATGCGAGACTGGACTGGTCCCGCCCCGCGCAGGTGCTGGACCGGATTGTGCGGGCCTACCACCCCTGGCCCGTGGCCTGGACCACGGCTGGCGGTGAGGTCATCCGGATTCATCAGGCCCACCCCGCGCCGGCTTCGGCAGACGCCCCCGAGGGCACCGTACTGGAGAAGTCGCGTGACGGCATCCGCATTGCCTGCGGGGAAGGTACCCTGATCATCACCCGCCTGCAACTACCCGGCGGCAAACCCCTGAGCGTGAATGATTTCATCAACGGGGGCAAACCCCTTCTGGAGCCGGGCACGCGCCTGGAGTGAGCCATGCCCAAAAAGAACAAGACCCGCACCGCCCATGTCCTGACTGCCCGCCTGGCGGCCGTGGAAGCTCTTCAGGCCGTACTGGAGAAAGGCCGGTCGCTGGCAGAGGTCATGCGTGACATGCGCCCCCGCGTCAAGGACGCCGATCGCAGTCTCTTTCAGGCCCTGACCTACGGCGTACTGCGCCACCACAATGCCCTGACCGTTGCACTGGAGACCTGTATCGAAAAGCCTTTCAAACCCAAGGACCGGGACATTGAAATTCTGTTGCGGGTTTCTGTCTTTCAGTTGCTGTTTCAGGCCATTCCCGACTACGCCGTCGTGAATGAGGCGGTCAAGGCCACCCGCAATCTGAAGAAGAACTGGGCCAGCAGCCTGGTCAACGCGGTCCTTCGGGAAATCCAGCGCAACCGGGAATCGGTGCAAGATCAGCTGCGCAATGATTCCCGGTGCCAGCACGAGGTACCGGAGTGGTTGCTCACTCACCTGCAGAAGGACTACCCGGAACGCTGGCAGGCCATCGCAGCGGATCTGGCAACCCCCGCACCGATGACACTGCGGGTCAACCGCCACTTCATCACACGCGATGACTATCTCGAGACACTCAGGGAAGCGGGCATCCATGCTCACGCCACGGCACTGAGCCCCCAGGGCATTCAGCTGGAACAACCGGTGGGCGTGGACGAGCTGCCCGGCTTTGAGGCGGGCTGGGTCAGTGTTCAGGATGAAGCGGCCCAACTGGCCGCGGAATTGCTGCACCCGCAGGCCGGCGAGCGCATTCTGGATGCCTGTGCCGCCCCCGGAGGCAAGACGGTTGCACTACTCGAAGCCTGCCGGGATATTGAGCTGCTGAGTCTGGATGTGGATGCGGCCCGCCACGAACGCACATGTGACTATCTGAACCGTTGCCACGTCCATGCCCAGGTGGTGACTGCCGATGCGGCAACCCCCGAAAGCTGGTGGGATGGCCGCCATTTCGATGCCATCCTGCTGGATGCGCCGTGCAGCGCTACCGGCGTGATGCGCCGGCATCCGGATATCCGCTTCCTGAGACGGGCCGATGACATCCGGGCGCTGGCTACGCTGCAGGGCCGGTTGCTGGACACGCTCTGGCCGTTGCTGAAACCCGGTGGCCGGTTACTCTACGCCACCTGTTCGGTGCTGCATGATGAAAACGATCGGGTGATCGAGGCGTTCTGCCAGCGCAGCCGGGCACGGGTCAGGGTGCCGGATGTCGCGTCCGGCGTGGCCTCTGCCTGGGGCCGACAGCTATTGCCGGAACTCAACGGTCACGACGGTTTCTACTACGCTTTGCTTGAAAAAGACGCACACAGGGCTGAAACATGAAAATCCTCATTTTGGGTGCCGGACAGGTGGGTGGCACGCTGGCCTATCATCTGGCCAATGAGCGCAATGACATCACCGTCGTGGACAGCAACATGGATCGTCTGCGCCACCTGCAGGACCGCATTGATATCCGGACCGTGCAGGGCAAGGCCTCCCATCCCGCCATCATGCGTCAGGCCGGTGCCGAGGATACGGAACTGCTGATCGCCGTGACCAACAGTGATGAGGTGAACATGGTCGCCTGCACCATCGCCAAGCGCATGTTCAACATCCCCACCCTGATCAGCCGGATTCGTGCTGCCGACTACATCAGCCGTCCGGAGCTTTTTGAGGGAGAAAAGGGCTTTCCCATCAATGTCATCATCAGTCCCGAAGACGTGGTGACCGATTACATCACCCGGCTGATCGAGTATCCCGGCGCCCTGCAGGTGCTCGACTTCGCTGACGGGAAAGTCCGTCTTGTGGCAATCCGGGCCAAGGCCGGCGGTCTGCTGGTCGGCAAGGCCATCCGTCACCTGCGCGAGCATCTGCCCCACATCGACACGCGGGTGGCTGCCATCTACCGCCGTGAACGGGGACGGGAAGGGGCCATCATTCCTACCGGGGACACGGTCATTCAGGAAGGCGACGAAGTGTTTTTCATCGCCGCGGCCAACCACATCCGCACGGTGATGACCGAACTCTCCCCCAAGGAACAGCCCAACAAACGCATCATCATAGCCGGCGGCGGCAACATCGGGCTGCGTCTGGCCAAGGCTCTGGAGCAGCGTTACAACGTCAAGATCATCGACCGCAATCTGCAACGCTGCCACGAACTGACCGAAGCCCTGACCCGCACCATCGTGCTGCACGGAAATGTGGCGGACAAGGACATCCTCAAGGAAGAAAACATTGAGGCAACGGACGTGTTCTGTGCGGTGACCAACGACGACGAGGCCAACATCATGGCGGCCATGCTGGCCAAGCATCTGGGCACGCGCAAGGTCATGGCGCTGATCAACAACCCGGACTACGTGGATCTGATTCAGGGCGGTGACATCGATATCGCCATTTCCCCCCAACAGATCACCATCGGCAGCCTGCTGACCTACGTGCGCCACGGCGAAATTGTCAACGTACACTCCCTGCGCAAGGGTGCCGCCGAGGCCATCGAAGTGGTCGCCAAGGGCGATCACAAGACCTCCAGGGTCATCGGCAAGCGCCTGGACGAGGTGGATCTGCCACCGGGCGCCACCATCGGAGCCATCGTGCGGCCCGGCGAAGTGCTGATCGCCCATGATCACCTGCGGATCCAGCCGGATGATCATGTCATCGTGTTCGTGGTGGACAAGTCGCAGGTGGCACAGGTGGAACGCCTGTTTGCCGTGGGCCTGGGCTTCTTCTGACGATGCACTTTTCTACTGTCGCACGCATACTGGGCCTGCTGATCATGGTGTTCAGCTTCACCATGATCCCGCCCATCATCGTGTCCGCCCTGTACAACGACGGGCACATGCAGCCCTTCATATCCGCCTTCATCCTGCTGCTGGTGACCGGAACCCTCGTCTGGGCCCCTTTCAGCAAGGCACATCAGGAATTGCGTGTGCGCGACGGGTTCATCATCACGTCCCTGTTCTGGCTGACGCTGGGTATCAGCGGGGCAGTGCCCCTCATGCTCAGCGAAAATCCTCACCTGAGTGTGGCCGATGCCATCTTCGAATCCGTTTCGGGGCTGACCACCACGGGCGCCACGGTCATCACCGGTATTGACGCCCTGCCCAAGTCCATTCTCTGGTACCGCCAGCAACTGCAGTGGCTGGGTGGCATGGGTATCATCGTTCTGGCGGTCGCCATTCTGCCCATGCTCGGTATCGGAGGCATGCAGCTCTATCGTGCCGAAGCGCCCGGCCCGGTGAAGGACACCAAGCTGACACCCCGCATCACCGAGACCGCCCAGGCCCTGTGGTATATCTATCTGGGTCTGACGGTGGCCTGTGCCCTGGCCTATTATCTGGCCGGCATGGACGCCTTCGATGCGATTTCGCACAGCTTTGCCACGGTCGCCATCGGGGTTTTTCCACCCACGATGCCTCCATCGGCTACTTCAACAGCCCGCTGATCGAGATGATTGCCATCATCTTCATGTTCATTTCCGGCATCAACTTCGCCCTACATTTCATGGCTTGGCGACCCAAGGCCTTCAATCCCGGTTTCTACCTGCGCGATGCCGAATTCCGTTTCTACGCCGCGCTGCTGGCAGGTGCCAGCGTGATCACCATCGGCTTTCTGATTGCCACGGAAACCTATGCCCCCTTGGAAGCCGTGCGTCGGGGACTGTTTGAAGTGGTCTCCATCGCCACGACCACCGGATTCGGAACGGCGGACTTCTCCGGCTGGCCGCTGGCGCTGCCCTTCCTGCTGCTGGTGCTGTCATTTGCCGGAGGCTGTGCCGGATCCACCGGCGGGGGCATGAAAGTCATCCGTATCCTGCTCATCTACAAGCAAGGCACGCGGGAGCTGATCCGCCTGATCCACCCCAATGCGGTGATTCAGGTCAAGCTGGGCCGGCGCATCGTCTCCGAGCGGGTGCTCGAAGCCGTATGGGGGTTCTTCTCCGTCTACATGTTCATGTTCACGCTGATGCTGGTCATCCTGCTGGCGCTGGGACTGGATCAGATCACCGCCTGGTCGGCGGTGGCGGCCACCCTGAACAATCTGGGCCCGGGCCTGGGCGACGTGGCGCTGCACTACGGCAACCTGCCGGATCTGGCCAAGTGGGTGCTGAGTTTCGCCATGATTCTCGGGCGGCTGGAAGTCTTCACCCTGCTGGTCCTGTTCACCCCGGCATTTTGGCGCCGGTAAGCCGGTTTTTGTTCAAAACGGCGCAATGGTTCAAAAAATCCCGCGCAACCTTCCGGTAAAGTACGGATACATACGGTCACACAGCGGAAGGATTCATGGTCACGCACATTCGGAAACTGGCTTGCGCAACACTCATTGCCGCGCTGACGGGCTGCAGCAATGATGGCCCGCCACCGGAACCGCCCAAGGCGGTCAAGCCCGAACCCAAACCCCAGGTCGTGCTGAATGTGGCGGATTTTCCGGCCATCGAATACACCTACTATCTGAAATCCCGGACCAGCGGGGTCAACAGCATTTACCGGCTGGCCGTGGGCTCCACCACCGTGACGCGAGTGAACATCAGTGATCAGGCCCAGTTCTACCGCCCGGAGGTGTTTCTGGGCGAATCCCGCTACACCACAGCCTGGGCATTCATGGAAGATGGTGGTCGCCTCTTCCGGCTGGACCCTGCCGACGAAACGCCAACCCAGATTTCCTCGCTGAACACCAAGCTCTGTCCGGGCAAGATCAACAGCTTCCAGAACGGCGTGGGCCTGTCCTCCCTGACACTGGTGGTTCAGGCCGCGGGGACGGACGCCATATGCGGGACCGCAGACGATACCTGGTATGAAACCCCGGCCGATGCCGCGCCCACGGATGCCCCGGCAGGCAGCTACCGGCATCGCCTGGAAGGGCTGGCCCTGAATGCGTCCGATGGCAGTCTGACCGGCTTTGCGGAGGCTGTGGATACCGGTATTCGCCTTTACGACAGTGCCGGCAACGAAAAAGCGACGTTGAGCACCACAAGCGGTGTAATGGATGCCTGGCAGCGTGGTGACGGCGATTTCTGGATCCGCCGGGGGCCCGACGTATACCGGGTTCCCGTGACGCTGATGACAGAAGGGACGGGAACGTCCACGCTGGTGCACCGCTTCAGCCAGACGCCCGCTTTCGTTGAACCGGTACCCGCAATGACGGGAGATGCCAATACACTGCTGGTGGCGGTTGACGGACATTCCGTAGTGACCATTGCGGAAGACGAAACCGTCAATTCCCTGGTGGCTGATTTATCCGGTGCTCTGGATACTCCGGAATCTCTGGCGGCGTACAGCAATGCCTGGTTCTACATTCAGGGCCAGCACGGTGGCAGTGATACCCTGATTGCCGTCAACCGCACGGATGGAAGCGTCGTGTCCGTGGCCGGCAACCTCAAGGGCGATGTGGTCGCAGTGGATGGCTACCTGTTCTACAGCACTCATGACGGCACCGATTACACCGGTTTTGTCTGGAGTGAAGCGACGCAGTCAGTCACCACGACTCTGAACAACGCCCGCTGGGTACGCATGCCTGTGTATACGGAAGACGGGCGGGAAACCCGGTTGCTGCGCTACTACCGTTACGATCAGGGCGACAACAGACCCGTCAAACGTATCCTGAGCTGGGTGGAACCCGTCAGCTTGGCTGAATACGCCCAATACGGACAACTGGTGGAAGATTCGGACGTGCTGGATGTGGATGCGGCCAACAAGACCTGGACACTGATGCTCATTCATGCCAAGTCCGGTGTCTCAACGCTCGACTCGGTCTACAGCCTGAATCTCTCTTCCGGTAACTCGCTCAAAGGCACCAGTGTCAGCGTCGATCCCGCATCCGGTGACAGCATTCGTTTCAGATAAATCGCAATGCCACGAGCAACCGGCGGCTCAGGTCAGCCGGTTGCGATCATAGAAATGGGGCAAGCCCTTCTCCGGCCGGCGCTTGAAACGCTTGTATTCCCACTGATACTGGGCCGGGGCTTTGCGCACCAGGCTCTCGATGGCCGTGTTCATGGCAGTCAGTGCGGTGGGCAGGTCGTCCGCGTAGAAGGCTTCCGGCACCGGCTCGGAAACGATACGGAACCCGCCCGGTGTTCTCAGGGCTGCCGCAACCACCGCCCGCGCACCGGTACGCCGGGCCAGCTTGGCGGCCAGCGTCATGGTATTGGCCGCAATGCCGAAGAAGGGTGCAAACTGTCCGGCACTGAAATCCGGCTCCTGATCCGGCAGAATACCCACCGTGCCCCCCTCGCGCAGGCAGCGCGTCAGCTGCATGACGCCACGACGATCGGTGGGGTGAAGCGTGGCACCCGAGCGTTCCCGGGCGGCGCGCATGTAGGGTTCCAGCCAGGTCTGATGGGGCGGGGCATAGAGGCTGGCCATGCGTGGCTGTGTCTGGCCGAGCCAGAGCCCCAGTACTTCCCAGTTGCCCAGGTGAGGTGCCAGCACAATCAATCCCCGCTCGTCCGCCGTCAGTGCCTGGGTGTCCTCCACCGTCTCGATATGGCTCAGCACCTTGTCCACCGGCTGCTCCCATGACCAGGCCATTTCCAGTCCCGTCCGCACGGTTTCCACCAGGGATGCCCGGACCAGCGCCCGCTGCTCCGGATCCGTGAGTTCAGGAAAGCACAAGCCGATGTTGATACGTGTGACCCGTGCCGGGCCGCTGCCACTGACAAGGAGCATCGTCCCGATCCAGCGACCCAGACGCCTGAGCGTGCTCAAACGACGGCGGCCCAGCCACCTGAACAGGCGCAAGGGGAGCGGGGAGACGGGCTGGGTCATGGTTTTGTTCACCGATTCACGTCACCTGCCGCTGTCGCGGCTGCATTGGGTTGATTCGCGGGGTATAATCAGGCGTTTTATTCTACAGGGCATTCTGGTTTTTAACAAAAGTGGTGAGGCCGTGAGTCAAGCGAAACAACCCGATATCAAGACGTTCCAGGGCCTGATCCTGGCGTTGCAACAATACTGGGCGGAGCAGGGCTGCGTCGTCCTGCAGCCGCTGGACATGGAGGTGGGTGCAGGAACCTTTCACCCGGCCACCTTCCTGCGAGCCATTGGTCCCGAGTTCTGGCGTGCTGCCTACGTGCAGCCCAGCCGGCGTCCCACCGATGGCCGTTATGGCGAAAACCCCAACCGTCTGCAGCACTACTACCAGTTCCAGGTCGTGCTGAAGCCCTCGCCGGACAATATCCAGGATCTCTACCTGGACTCCCTGCGTGCCCTGGGGATTGACCCGCTGGTTCATGACATCCGGTTTGTCGAGGACAACTGGGAATCACCCACACTGGGGGCCTGGGGTCTTGGCTGGGAGGTCTGGCTCAACGGCATGGAAGTCACCCAGTTCACCTATTTCCAGCAGGTGGGCGGCCTCGAGTGTTATCCGGTGACCGGTGAAATCACCTACGGTCTGGAGCGGATCGCCATGTACCTGCAGGGTGTGGACTCGGTGTATGACCTGGTCTGGACCCACGGACCGGATGGCGATGTCACCTACGGCGACGTCTTCCATCAAAACGAGGTGGAAATGTCCCGCTACAACTTCGAGGAGGCCGACACCGACTTCCTGTTCCGCCTGTTCGACCAGTGCGAGGCCGATTCACAACGACTGATGGAGAAGGGATTGCCCCTGCCGGCCTACGAGATGGTGCTCAAGGCATCCCACACGTTCAACCTGCTGGATGCCCGCCACGCCATCTCCGTGACCGAGCGTCAGCGTTTTATCCTGCGGGTGAGAACGCTGGCACGGGCCGTTGCCCAGGCCTACTTTGACAGTCGTCTGAAACTGGGCTTTCCGCTGGCCCCCGAGGCGCTGCGCCGTGAAGTCATGCAAGCGAATGAGGAGAACGCATCATGCAGGTAGCCGATTTTCTGGTCGAACTCGGAACAGAAGAACTGCCTCCGAAGGCACTCCTGTCCCTTGCCCGCGCATTTGCAGAGGGGATTGAAAACGGCCTGCGCCAGGCCCGTCTCGACATGGGGCAGGTCAGACATTTTGCCGCGCCGCGACGGTTGGCGGTCAAGGTCAGCAGCCTGGCGGTTCGTCAGCCGGATCAGGTCATCGAGCGCCTGGGGCCTGCCGTGGCCGCCGCCTGGCAGGAAGACGGTACACCCACGAAGGCCTGTGAAGGCTTTGCCCGCTCCTGTGGTACCACGCCCGATCAGCTCATCACTGTCGAAACCGACAAGGGTGCCCGGGTCGGCTACCGCACCACAGAATCAGGCAAGCCCACAGCCGAACTGTTGCCGGAGATTGTCAGTCAGGCTCTGGATGCGCTGCCCATTCCCAAGCGCATGCGCTGGGGTGCCCGCCGTGTGGAATTTGTCCGCCCCGTGCACTGGCTCGTGATGCTGCTTGGTGAAGAGGTGGTGCCCGGCACAATACTGGGCCTGGAGGCCGGTCGGGAAACCCGGGGACACCGCTATCACGCCCCTCAGGCCCTGTCGCTCACATCACCGGCCGATTATCCGGACAAACTGGCTGAAAGCGGCTATGTCCTGGCCGATTTTGAAGCCCGTCGTGAACGCATTCGCCAGCAGGTCACCGATATCGCCCGCCAGACCGGTGGTCAGGCCGTGATTGATGATGCCCTGCTGGATGAAGTGACGGCACTCAACGAATGGCCTGTTGCCCTGCTGGGGAATTTCGAGGAGACCTTCCTTGAAGTCCCTCAGGAAGCGCTGATTTCCACCATGAAAGAGAATCAGAAGTATTTCCATGTTGTGGATGATCAGGGCCGCATGCTGCCGCACTTCATTACCATCGCCAACATTGAAAGCCGGGATCCGCGTCAGGTCGTGGAAGGCAACGAGCGGGTGATCCGTCCGCGGCTGTCCGATGCACGCTTCTTCTTCCAGACCGACCGCAAGGTTCCCCTGACCGAACGGCTGGAAAGTCTGCGTTCCATTGTCTTCCAGAAGGATCTGGGTACGCTGTATGACAAGGCGGAGCGCATGTCCCGTCTGGCCGGCCACATAGCCGCGCTGATCGGCAGCGACCCGGAACAGGCCGCATTGGCGGCACGACTGGCCAAGGCCGACCTCGCGACCGAGATGGTGCTGGAATTCCCCGAACTTCAGGGCATCATGGGCGGCTACTATGCCCGCCATGAAGGCTACCCCGAGGCTGTTGCGTCCGCGATCCGGGAGCACTACCAGCCCCGTTTTGCCGGGGATGCCGTGCCCGCCAACGGCGTCAGCCAGGCCGTTGCGCTGGCCGACAAGATCGATACCCTGGTGGGCATCTTCGGTATCAACCAGCCCCCCACGGGCACACGCGATCCCTTTGGTCTGCGCCGGGCAGCACTGGGTATCCTGCGCATCATCATTGAAAACGCACTGCCGGTGGATCTGCAAGATCTCTACCGTGAAGCGGCCTCCCTGCACGGCAACCTGCCCAATGCCAATGCGGTGGAAGACGCCGTGAACTATACCCTAGAACGCCTCTTCGGCATTTATGAAGAGCAGGGGATTCCCACTCCCGTTGTGCAGGCGGTCATGGCCAAGCGGCCCACGGCGCCGCTGGATTTCGATCGTCGCGTTCTGGCCGTGGCAGCCTTCCTGGCCCGCGAAGAGGCGGAAGCGCTGGCAGCGGCGAGCAAACGGGTGGGCAATATCCTGGCCAAACAGGCAGAAGGTGACCTGCCAGCCTTTGATCCCGTCAAACTGACAGATGAGGCCGAGAAAGCCCTCGCAGAGGCCCTGGATCAGGTGGAGCAGGAAGTCTCGCCATTGCTGACCGAAGGCCGTTACGGCGAAGCCATGGCGGCACTGGCCCGTCTCCGGGCACCTGTGGACCGGTTCTTTGATGAAGTCATGGTCATGGCGGAAGAGCCGGATCTGCGGGCCAACCGTATCGCGCTGCTGGGCCGTCTGCACAAACTGCTGACCTGGACGGCGGACATCGCGCATCTGCAGGCAGCCAAATGACAGAGAGCATACGCTGGGTCATTCTGGACCGCGACGGTGTCATCAACCGGGACTCGGACAATTATGTCCGCAGTCCCGATGAATGGATTCCGTTGCCCGGAAGTATCGAGGCCATCGCGCGTCTCAGCCGGGCCGGCTTGCCGGTGACGGTGGCCACCAATCAGAGCGGTCTGGCCCGCGGCTACTTCGACGCGTCCGCGCTGGAGGCGATGCACCGGAAACTGGTGGGCCTTGTCGAGGCAGCTGGCGGCCGGATTGACGCCATCGCATGGTGCCCGCACGGCCCGGAGGACGGCTGTGACTGCCGCAAGCCGCTGCCCGGGCTCATTGATCGGTTGGCCGAGAAAACCGGTCTGAGGCCCGCTCAGGCGCTTCTGGTGGGTGATAGTATCCGCGATCTTGAGGCCGGCCGGGCACGGGGCTGTTCACTGGCGCTGGTCCGAACGGGGAAGGGCCGCAAGAGTGAAACAAAGCTCGCGGAGGCGGGTCTTGGGCACGTGCCGGTGTATAATGATCTGGCCGCCGTGGTCAATGCATTGCTGAAAGAAGGAGACTGAAAGTCATGCACGCACCGCAACAGGATTCGGTCATCTATAACGGATGGCTCATAGCGCGCAGCACCCTGTTCTACACGCTTCTGGTTCCGTTCACCATTTTCTGGTCCAGTGCAGCGCTGGTCTACGGTCCTTTCCTCAACTTCGAACAACGTTCAAGGATCATCATTGCGCTCTGGTGTCGTGCCGTCATGGTGCTGCTCAGGTTGTGCTGCGGCATCCGCTACGAGGTGCAGGGTGCCGAAAACATCCGGCCTGGCAGCATCCTGTACAGCAAGCACGAGAGCACCTGGGAAACCTTTTTCATTCAGACACTGATCCAGCCTCAGACACAGGTCATCAAGCAGGAACTGCTCAACGTTCCTTTCTTCGGCTGGGCCTTCACGCTGGTCAATCCCATCGCCATTGACCGTAGTGACCGCAAGAAAGCCATGGCTCAGCTGATGGCGCAGGGCACCGAACGTCTTAAAGCTGGTATCTCGCTGATGATCTTCCCGGAAGGTACGCGCGTGGATCCGGGGCAGTACAAGCCCTTCACAAAAGGGGGCGCACGACTGGCCATTGCTGCCGGAAAACCCCTGGTACCGATCGCTCACAATGCCGGGGACTACTGGCCCAATGGCCGCCTCATCAAGTATCCCGGTACCATCCGCATGGTCATTGGACAACCCATCTCACCGGAAGGGCAGGACGAGGACAGTCTCACGCGGATCGCCGAGCGCTGGGTACTGGAGACCACGGCAAGATTGCAAGAAGATTCATGGCGTAGCGAACCGGTTTTCGATAAAACTATCGCTTGATTTTTGGCGCAATCCCTTGTATTTTATGCGCCTCATTTGAGAGTCGGCGTGTAGCGCAGCTTGGTAGCGCACTTCGTTCGGGACGAAGGGGTCGGAGGTTCGAATCCTCTCACGCCGACCATTTACCCCCCTCTCAAAGCACTTCTCTTTCGGTACAGCAGCACGTCTGGCATTCGGTTTCGCGTGCTTAGCGGATTTCACTCTGATGTCTCACAGATTTTGCCTTTCCTGGGCATCATTCTGATCCCGTCTTGTTTGATTGCCATCCAACCCATCTTTTCGTTGGCAGCCAAGGGCATTAGCCCCAGAGCATGAGCCTTTCTGTGTCGGGGACTTGAGCTTAGTCAGGCTGATTGACCGAGGTGTCAGAGCACTCAATTGACGCAAAAACTTGCCTCTGACAAGGCGAAAAAAAGACCGTGCCGAGAGATTCGACACGGTCCCGACAGAACCCGATCTAAAGAAGGGTAGAAGTTGGCCCTCCGGGTCCTCAGACGTCCAGGTTGGTTACCGCCAGCGCATTGGTCTGGATAAACTCCCGCCGTGGCTCCACATCGTCACCCATCAGCGTGGCGAAGATCTCATCCGCCGCAATGGCATCCTCAATGGTCACCTGCATCATGCGCCGTGTGGTCGGATCCATGGTCGTCTCCCACAGCTGCTCCGGGTTCATTTCACCCAATCCCTTGTAGCGCTGAATGTTCTGGCCACGCTGAGCTTCCTTCATCAGCCAGTCCAGAGCCTGTTCGAAGCTGGTCACAACCTGCTTGCGCTCGCCGCGCTGCACATAGGCACCCGGTTCCATCAGATCGGTGATCTTTTCACCCAATTCGCGTATCGCACGGTACTGCCCCGAACTGAAAAAGTCGTGGCTCAGCGTAGTCTGGTGCGTAATCCCATGGAGTCTGTGCTGAACCACAGGCTGGTACTGATTCCGCTCCCGGTCGAACTCCACGTCAACCCGATACTGCTCACCGGTGTGGATATCAAACCCGAGCATTTCGTTGAGCTGGTCAGCCCAGGCACGTACCTTGCCTTCGTCCTTGAGGTCCTCCGTTGAGAGGGTGGGGACGTAGATCATGGACTTGAGGATGCGTACCGGATACAGTCGTGACATCTTCTCAATGACGCCCTCCACCATGCGGAACTCATTGACCAGAGATTCCAGTGCAGTGCCCGACAGAGGCGGGGCTTCCGGATTGACGTAAAGCTGTGCACCTTCCAGCGCGGCTTGTGTCAGGTAAGCCTGCAGGGCCTTCTCATCTTTCAGGTATTGCTCCTGCTTGCCTTTTTTCACTTTGTACAGGGGCGGCATGGCAATATAGACATGGCCGTTCTCAATGACTTCGCGCATCTGGCGGAAGAAGAAGGTCAGCAGCAGCGTCCGGATATGGGAACCGTCCACATCAGCGTCAGTCATGATAATGATCCGATGGTAGCGAAGCTTCTCGATATTGAATTCTTCGCGGCCGATACCACACCCCAGAGCGGTGATCAGGGTTCCCACTTCCGCGGATGACAACATCTTGTCGAAGCGCGCCTTTTCCACGTTCAGGATCTTGCCCTTGAGGGGCAGGATGGCCTGGGTCTTGCGGTCACGTCCCTGCTTGGCGGAACCACCGGCCGAGTCACCCTCCACAATGAACAATTCGGAGAGTGCAGGATCTTTCTCCTGACAATCAGCCAGCTTGCCAGGCAGACCAGCAATATCCAGAGCGCCCTTGCGCCGGGTCATTTCACGCGCCTTGCGTGCCGCTTCCCGCGCCCTGGCCGCATCAATCATCTTGTTGACGACGGTCTTGGCGTCCTGCGGATTTTCCTGCAGATAATCCTTGAAGTAGTTACCCATCTCCTGCTCGACCGCTGTCTTCACTTCGGAAGACACCAGCTTGTCCTTGGTCTGGGAGGAGAACTTGGGATCCGGCACCTTGACGGACACGATGGCCGTCAGTCCTTCACGGGCATCGTCACCGGACGTGGCGACCTTGGCTTTCTTGCCCAGATTTTCCTGGTCAATGTAGTTGTTCAGACACCGTGTCAGTGCACTGCGGAAACCGGCCAGGTGCGTACCACCATCTCTCTGAGGGATGTTGTTGGTGAAGCAATAGATGTTTTCCTGAAAACCGTCATTCCACTGCATGGCCACTTCAACGGTGATGCCATCCTCCCGTTCCTTGATGAAATGGAAGACCTTGTTGATGGCCGTCTTGTTCTTGTTGAGATGTTCAACGAAGGCCCGCAAGCCACCTTCGTACTCGAAGGTATCTTCCTTGCCGGTTCGCTCATCCTTCAGATGAATCCGAACGCCGCTGTTCAGAAAGGCGAGTTCCCGCAGACGTTTCGCCAGGATGTCATAGTGGAATTCAATATTCGTAAAGGTAGCAGGTGACGGCTTGAACCATACCGTTGTTCCGGTGCGTTCAGTCTCACCCACCACTTTCAGGGGGCCTTCGGGCACACCATCATGGTACATCTGCTCGTGGATCTTGCCATCGCGATACACTGTGAGGCGCAGGTCGCTGGACAGGGCGTTTACCACGGAAACCCCCACACCATGCAGTCCACCCGAAACCTTGTAGGTGTTGTCATCAAATTTTCCGCCAGCATGTAGCTGTGTCATGATGACCTCTGCTGCCGACACCCCCATTTCTTCATGGATATCGACCGGGATTCCCCGCCCATCATCCGATACCGTGATGGATTCATCGGTATGGATAGCGATGTGAATCTCCTTGCAATAGCCAGCCAACGCTTCATCAATGGAGTTATCGACGACTTCGAACACCATGTGATGCAGCCCGGTACCATCATCGGTATCACCAATGTACATGCCGGGTCTTTTTCGGACTGCATCCAGGCCTTTCAGTACCTTGATACTTGATGAATCGTAGTTATTCGACATGTGTAAACCTTTCGTCAGTCAATTTTGTTACTGGGCTCTCGCAATTGCCCATGTTCCACGTGGAACATCTTCCATTGATCGGAACCCATATCCGGATTCATTCCTGCCTTGAGTGTATCGGGCAGCATATCGGTCAGCGCCGTAATAAACAGCTGCGCACCACTGTCCAGCAGACCACCGAGCAAACGCTTCTGATTCGGATAATCCAATTCCGCTGCCACATCATCAACCAGGACGATTCCGGACTGTCCCGAAACCCTGCGCACCACTCTCAATCTGGCCAACTCAAGCGCCACCGCTACCATTTTCTGTTGTCCTCTGGACAGAAAGCGTCTGGCCCCGAGATACTCGCCATTCACCCGAATCATCAGGTCGGCCTTGTGGGGACCCACCGATGTGTATCCCTGATCCAGATCTCGCTCAAGACATTGCTCCAGCGCCATGCGGTAGGAGAGTTCCCTGGGCCATCCGGACTGGTAATTCAACTCGATCTGGCCCAGTGATTCGGTCAGGCTCTCGTCTTCCTTCAGGGCATTATCCAGTTGCTTCACAAAAGCTGACCTGCTGGTAGTCAGTGCTTCGGAAGTTTCGACGAGCACATCAGTCCACGCCGATAATTGCCGGCTGTCTATTCTACCACTTTTCAGCAAACTATTCCGGTTCTGCAATGCCAGACGCCACCGCCGCCATACCGACCATACGTGATGTTCCACGTGGAACATCCCCGCATCCATGAACTGCCTTCTAAGTTGGGGAGTGCCACTGACCAAAGACAATGTTTCAGGCGTGATCAGCATCAACGGCACCAGTTGCGCCAGCTCGGCGACTGAACCAGGAGTCCTGCCATCCATGCGCCATTGAGTATCCTTCTGGCGGTAACGTTCCATACCGACACGAGACTGCCGTTTTCCATCCCTGAATTCCCCGAATACATGACACCTGTCCTCTCCGAGCCGGATACAGATGTCCAGTTGGGAAGTCCTGAATGACCTGCCCCGGTTAAGGAGGTAAATCGCCTCAAGCAGAGAAGTCTTTCCCGCACCATTGTTTCCGATCACGAAATTGATGCGCGCGGGTCGGATTTCAGCAGAACCCAGATTTCGGAAACCTTCCGTTTTCAGTCGTACCAGATACACAGACTTTCCCGATTCCCGACAACACGGCGTGCATGAAAAAGGGGAGTACACATTCGCACTCCCCTTATCCGTTCTGAACTTCCAAAACCACTTTTGATGAAAAGGAACATCGGCTGTTTATTGCAGACGCATCAACCGTTCATCCATGAACATGTCCATTTCAGGAGCGAGGATATGGACATAGCGGTCAAAATAGAGGAACTGTTTCAGGAGCAAGGCAAATTCCCTTGGGAAATGCAGTCCGTGCTGCTCACCCAGGCGAATCAGATCCATGATCAGGCTGTTGATGTCATCCTCCGTTTCGCGCGCGTCATAGAGAATGGCGGTGTCAGGGACCATCTCGTCAAGCTTGCTGTAAATTCCCCGGATGTCTGCAGCCAGCTTGTCCACATCCACCTGACGCTTGGTGACCCCGATACCGACCATGGCCCTGGCCATGCCATGGGCGTCACCCATGGACACTGCAGTAATGAAGTCGGACATGGACTCCCATGCCCCTTTCGGAATCCGGCCGACAATGCCAAAGTCGATGAATCCCACACGACCATCCTCCAGTACCATCAGATTACCCGCATGCACATCGGCATGGAAGAAGTCACACTGCGTCAGGCTGGCAAACCAGGTGTTCATGGCTGTAATCAGCGTGCGTTCCGGATCCTTGCAAACCTTCCGGATGCTATTGAGGTCGGTCAGCGGAACGCCATAAAAACGCTCCATGGTCAGTACACGCAGGGTGCTGGCCTGTTCATAGACCTTGGGTACCGTGGCCTCGGTAATCCCCTGACGATCCAGAAACTCGCGGAATGTTTTCAGGTTGCGGGCCTCCTGATAGAAATCGCACTCTTCCATCATGGTTTGCTGAATTTCTTCAACAATGTCGGAAAGAGAAGCCCAGGACAATTTCGGTGCCAGTTTCTCCAGCACACGCGCCATGAGCCACAGCATGTTCAGATCGGTCAGCAGTACGGTACGTACCCCGGGCTTCTGAACCTTGATTACCACATCTTCACCAGTCACCAGTCTCGCGGCATGAACCTGAGCAATGGATGCGGAGGCCAACGGTGTGGTATCGATCCATGCATACACTTCATCGAGCGGACGGCCAAGATCTTCGAGCAGGATCTGTCGGATCACGTGAAAGGGCAGAGGCGGTGTCTGATCCAGACACTTCTGAAATTCTTCAACGTATTCCGGAGGGAAAAAGGTCGGCGAGCTGGCAATGAACTGGCCCAGCTTGATGTAGGTAGAACCCAGCGCCTCGAAGGTTTCCCTCAGCAGTCTGGGTGCAGGCGGACGGTCGCCCTGCAGCCAGCGTATCCCCTGACGGGCCACCACCGCTCCGGTCTGTCCGATACGAAAAAGCCCTTTTGCGGCATCGCCCAATGCGGTTGGCCAGTTCATTCCCATTTTTCTGCTCTCCTTGTGAACCTGTCTGTTCAGTTTGTGTATCGCCGGATCAGAGCCGCATGGGCATCACCACATACAGCACATCATCCCGTCCGGACTGAGCCCCTTCGATAAGCGCACTGCTGTTGGGATTGGACAATGTCAGCGTGACCGTGTCATCCGGCAGTGCTGAAATCGCATCAATGAGATAGCCCACGTTAAAACCGATCTGCAAAGGTTCGCCTTCGTATTCCACCTCGATGCGATCTTCGGCCTCTTCCTGCTCGGGGTTGTTGGCATAGACTTTCATGACACCCGGCTCGAGATAGAGCCTGACCCCGCGAATGCTTTCATGGCACAGAATACTGGCGCTGGCGAGCACGTGCTTGAGAGCACCGCGGTCCGCCCGGACGACCTTGTCTCCGTTGCGCGGTATCACGCGATTGTAGTCCGGAAACTTGCCGTCGATCAGCTTTGAGGTGAAGACATAGCCATCGACGGACAGCCGGATATGATGATCGCCGAGTGTCAGCGTGCAGGGGCCATCGCTGTCGGACAGCAGACGCGCCATTTCCAGAACACCCTTGCGGGGTACGATGCACTGCCGGGCAGGTACATCGCCTCCGGAGAGAGGTTCACGCGCCAATGCCAGGCGGTGACCATCGGTGGCAACAGTGGTCAGAACCTGACCACCAAATTCGAACAGCATGCCGTTGAGGTAATAACGGACATCCTGCTGCGCCATCGCGTAGGCTGTCCGATCGATCAGCCGCTTCAGCGTGCCCTGGGGCAGGGTGACGGAAATGCTTTCCGGCTCGTCCTCCACATTGGGAAAGGCATCTGCGGGAAGGGTAGAGAGCGTGAAGCTGGCATGTCCGGCCTGAATATGCATGCGGCCATCCTTCAGCTCGAACCGCACCTGACTGCCCTCGGTCAATGTACGGCAAATGTCGCTGAGCTTGCGCGCAGGGACGGTCACCCGGCCCCCCTGTTCCACGCTCACCTGACTGACCTGCGCGACCAGTTCAACTTCCATATTGGTACCGGTAATCCGCAACCCGTCTTCCAGCGTTTCCATCAGAACATTGGCCAGCACGGGCATGGTATTGCGTTTTTCCACCACGCCGGAAATCAGTTGCAGCGGGGTCAGCAGCAGTTCGCGCTGAATCGTGAATTTCATGTCTGTCACCTTTTTTCTTGTCTCGGGCGTTACATCAGCTTGTCAATGTTCGCAGGAAAGCCTGGTAATCGTCACGGATCGTCGGGTCCTTCTCGCGCAGGTCCGCAACCACCTTGCAGGCATGCAGCACAGTGGTATGGTCCCGGCCACCAAAGGCCTCACCGATTTCTGGCAAACTGTGCTGTGTCAGTTCCTTGGCCAATGCCATGGCAATCTGTCGCGGCCGGGTGATGGAGCGCGTACGGCGCTTGGAAAGCAGGTCCGCCACCTTGAGCTTGTAATACTCCGCAACCGTTCTCTGGATGTTGTCGATGCTGACCTGCTTCTCATGCAAGGCCAGCAGATCCTTGAGACACTCCTTGATGAACGGCGGTGTGATCTCCTGGCCGGTAAACTGGGCATTGGCAATGACCAGTTTGAGCGCACCTTCCAGTTCACGCACATTGGAGCGGATTTTCTGGGCGATGAAAAAAGCAGATTCGGAGCTGAGCTGCACGTTGGACTGCTCGGCCTTTTTCATCAGGATGGCCACCCGCGTTTCCAGCTCGGGCGGCTCGACCATGACCGTCAGCCCCCAGCCGAAACGTGACTTCAGGCGCTCCTCCATCTGATCAATTTCCTTCGGATAGCGGTCGCAGGTCAGGATCATCTGCTGGCCGCCCTCCAGCAAGGCGTTGAAGGTATGGAAGAATTCCTCCTGTGAACGCTCCTTGCCCGCAAAGAACTGGATGTCGTCAATCAATAACGCGTCAACTGACCGGTAAAATCTCTTGAACTCATTGATGGCGTTAAGCTGCAAGGCTTTCACCATGTCCGCCACAAAGCGTTCCGAATGAAGATAGACCACCTTGGCCTGCGGATTGCGGCGCTTGATCTCGTTGCCCACCGCATGCATGAGGTGGGTCTTGCCCAAACCGACGCCCCCATAAAGAAAGAGGGGGTTGTACGCGCCACCGGGATTGTCCGCCACCTGCATGGCCGCAGCACGGGCCAGTTGGTTGGACTTGCCTTCCACAAAGGTACTGAAGGTAAAGTTGGCATTGAGCGCACTTTCGTGGCGGATGGCACCTTCCACTTCCGGTTGCCGGCGGTCGCTGGCCGAGCTCTCCGGACCTTCGCCGGAGTATTCCCCCTCCGCCACTACCGTGCTGGTGTTGCGGCTTTGCACAACCTTTCGGCTGGCAGCGACCGCAGCCGCAGCGGTTTTTTTCACACTGCCGATACGCACCTGCAGTGATACCGGCGCCGACGCAATCTGTGCCAGCAACTCTTCAATACGCGACACGTATTTTTCATTGACCCAGTCCATCACGAACCGGTTGGGTGCGTAGAGCAGGATCGCCCCATCCGCCTCCTGCGCCTGCAGAGGGCGAATCCAGGTATTGAATTGCTGGGGGGCAGTTCTTCCTGCAATATGCTCAGGCATTGCTGCCACACACTTTCTGCCACGCGAGGAGGCCTCCTGTTTCAAACGTGCAGGACGCCCCGTTCCAGGTCAGTGCCCGGAGCGTCACATACGAATGCTGATGCCATCATGAGCAATGGCGCAATGGTTCATCCAATGTGCCCGATTCTAGCCTTTCCGGCCCGCCGCTTCCAGTGGGGTTTTCCCCGGTATTTCGCAGCCTGTGGATATTTCACTCCTTAAAAATCAGTGAATTAACAGTTTGTCCACACCCTTGTTAACAAATCGGACAGGTAAAAATATTTTTCCACAGCCCCCTGTGCACAACCCGCGACAAGCACTGTTGAAACCCTGGGCACGAGAACTGAACAGTTTGTCCTGTGCACAACTGACCGACTTGTACACAGGTTCACCCCCCGTCCCAGGGTGCATTGCAACCACCTTTCCAACACCTTTGTACAGATCGCAACCAACTGTTTTTTCGTGATTTTGCCTGCTTATCCACAGAAATGACCCGCCCTAATCATCATAACCATCACTATCTTTCAAAAAGAAAAAGATTTATTTGATATTTGTTTGCCGATCCCCTAGAATTGCCGTCCCAAATTTGGACACGTGTTTAACCTGTGTGAGTACTCAGTCATGAAACGTACATTTCAACCCAGCGTTCTGAAGCGCAAGCGCACGCACGGTTTCCGTGCACGCATGGCAACCAAGAACGGCCGTCAGGTGCTGGCTCGCCGTCGTGCGAAGGGCCGCAAGCGCCTCTGCGTCTGATTCCAGACGTGGAACACTACGATTTTCCCCGGCAGGTGCGATTGCTGCGCCCCGGGGATTATCGTTTTGTCTTTGACGATCCCGTCGTCAAGGTTCCCCTTCCCGAATTGCTTCTCCTGGCCAGGCCGAATGAACTCGGTCATCCACGCATCGGCATTGTCATTTCCAAGAAAAATGCACGTCAGGCAGTTCAGCGCAATCGTTTCAAGCGTCACGTGCGGGAATACTTTCGCCTGAATCGTCACGAGCTGCCTGGTCTGGACATTGTCTGCCTCGCGCGCCGGGAAATCGTGAACCTGGACAACGCTTCACTACGTGTGCGTCTTGAAAAGGCCTTCCGGAAGCTGAAGGAACGACATGAACGATTCAGGGCAGGCTGATCATCACAAGCCATCGTTACCGGCGCGTATTCTGATCGGGCTGATCCGGCTTTATCAGCTGACACTCAGTCCGTTCATCGGTCGTCAGTGCCGTTTCTGGCCCACCTGTTCCCATTACGGTATGGAAGCCATCCGGACTCACGGTGCATTGCGTGGGAGTGTCCTTACCGTTCGTCGTCTGTTAAGATGCCACCCTTGGTCTGAAGGCGGCGTGGATCCGGTTCCACCGGCGTCGCTATCCTGTCACTGTAGCGAAAGATCTGATCATCCATGAGCTCAACACTGAAACTGTTACGTACCGCAATCATCATTGCCCTGATGGCAGTGGCCTATTTGATGGTTCTGGAGTGGAACCGTGATTTCGGAGACGCGCCCGCGACTTCCTCCGGGTCTTCCACCCCGGCACTCAGCAGCACCGCGTCCAACACCAATCCCCATGGCGAACTGGACACACCCGAAACAGCAGGCGCTTCGCCCGAGGTGTCTTCACAACTGGCTGAAGCTTCGGCGACACCGGTTGTCATCACCACGGATGTATTGCGTCTGACGCTGGATCCGGTCGGCGGAGTGATCCGTTCTGCCGAACTGCTGAAGTACCCGGTGTCCCTCAAGGACAAGTCTCCGTTCCCGCTGCTGGAAACCAGCGATCGCAGAACCTACTTCGCTCAGGTGGCTCTACTGGGCAAGGACGGGTTTTATGACCGCAAGTTCGGTCAACCCCCTCATTACCGGGTCAGTCAGAATACCTGGACACTCCGGGATGGCGAAGAGATTCTGGATATTGATCTGACCTTTGAGAAGAACGGCATTCAGTTGATCAAGCGTTTCACGCTGGCGCGTAACAGCTATGAAGTGAAGGTGCGTTATCTGATCAGCAACCAGAGCGACAAGCCCTTCACCGCCAATCTGGCCACTAAGCTGGTGAGGGATGATTCACCCGATCCGGGCAGTTCATCAGGCATGGGGGCGGTATCTTTCCATGGCCCCGTCTTCTCCACGACCAAAAATCCGTACGAAAAGGTCAGTCTTTCCGACCTGGAAGACGGGCCCGTCAAGGAAACGGATGAGAGTGGCTGGATTGCTTTCATTCAGCATTACTTTGCTGCGGCCATCATTCCGCAGACGGAAGCCATGCATGTCTATCAGGCCAAACTGCAGCAGCAGAACGGCAGGAAGCTCTATCTGACCGGCTTTGTGGATCCTGCCGTGGAAGTGGCGCCGGGTGCAAAGGTGGAGCTGCCGGTCAAGCTGTACATCGGTCCGAAGGTTCTGGATATTCTCGAAAAAGTGGCCCCGAATCTGGACCTGACCGTCGATTACGGCTGGCTCTGGTGGATTTCCAAGCCGCTGTTCCTGTTGCTCAAGTTCATTCACGGACTGGTGGGCAACTGGGGTGTGGCCATCATTTTGCTGACCGTACTCGTCAAGGCCGCTTTCTACAAGCTCTCTGCCGCCAGCTACCGGTCCATGGCGCGCATGCGCAAGGTGGCGCCCGAACTGCAGCGCCTGCGCGAGCTTTACGGGGACGATCGCCAAAAGATGTCCCAGGCCATGATGGAGCTGTACCGCAAGCAGAAGATCAACCCGCTGGGCGGTTGTCTCCCCATTCTCGTGCAGATGCCGGTTTTCATCGCCCTCTACTGGGTACTGCTGGAATCGGTTGAACTGCGCCAGGCACCGTTCTTCGGCTGGATTCAGGATCTGTCCATCATGGATCCGTACTTCATCCTGCCGCTGCTCATGGGCGCATCCATGTACATTCAGACTTCCCTGAACCCGGCACCGCCGGATCCCATGCAGGCCAAGATGATGCGCCTGATGCCGGTGATCTTCACGGTATTCTTCCTCTGGTTCCCGGCGGGTCTGGTGCTGTACTGGCTGACCAACAACATCCTGTCCATTGCCCAGCAGTGGATGATCACCCGGACCATTGAGAAGGAAGGCCTCGGCGCCCCCTCTGAATGAACCTGAAGGCTCAATCCGACGATACCATCGCCGCCATCGCCACCCCGCCAGGCCGGGGTGGGGTGGGGATTGTCCGGGTTTCCGGGCCGCAAGCCGCGGACATTGCCAGGCAGATTCTTGGCCGGTGTCCGCCGCCACGCCAGGCGGTCTTCACCGCTTTTCTGGATGAACAGCAGTCTCCCCTGGACGAGGGCATTGCCCTGTTCTTCAAAGGCCCCAACAGCTTCACCGGTGAGGATGTGCTGGAACTTCAGGGTCACGGCGGGCCCGTGGTCCTGAATCTTGTGTTGCAGCGGGTTTTGGCTTGCGGTGCACGGTTGGCCCGACCGGGCGAGTTTTCCGAAAGAGCCTTTCTCAATGACAAGCTGGATCTGGTGCAGGCGGAGGCCATTGCCGATCTCATCGAGGCGGAGTCCGAACAGGCAGCACGCAGTGCCGTCCGTTCCCTGCAGGGGCAGTTCTCCGACGCCATCCACCGCCTTGTCGACCAGCTCATCGAGCTGCGCATGTATGTGGAAGCGGCCATCGATTTTCCCGAGGAAGAAGTGGATTTTCTGGCTGATCGCCAGGTACAGGCGCGGCTGGATGCAGTGGAGACGGCACTGGAGGCTGTCCGCAAGACGGCACGGCAAGGCCAGCTCCTCAAGGACGGCATGACCGTCGTGATCGCCGGTCGGCCCAATGCCGGCAAATCCAGTCTCCTCAACGCGCTGGCAGGCCGTGAAACGGCCATCGTCACCGAGATCGAAGGCACTACCCGGGATATTCTGAGGGAACACATTCACATTGATGGCATGCCATTGCATGTCATCGATACGGCCGGCCTGAGAGCCACCGAAGACCGGGTCGAGCAGATTGGTATCGAACGCGCCTGGCAGGCCATCGAAAGCGCCGATCGCATCCTGTTTCTGGTTGACGCCACGACCACGGCAGCGACCGACCCTCGTGACGTCTGGTCGGAGTTTCATGAACGCCTGTCCCGCCACGATCACATCACGGTGGTGCGCAACAAGGTGGATCTGACCGGGGAGCCCCCTGGCCTGACGGAAGAAGCGGGCAGGGCGCCGGTGGTGCGGTTGTCAGCCTCCACAGGGGCCGGACTCGACAGCCTGAGAGCGCATCTGACGGATGTCATGGGATTCCGCCAGGTCACGGAAGGCAGTTTCATTGCCCGGGCACGGCATCTGGATGCACTGGCCCGGGCATCCGAGCACCTGAAACAGGCACGGATTCAGCTGGAAACCTGGCATGCCGGGGAACTGATGGCCGAGGAACTGCGTCTGGCCCAGCAGGTGTTGTCCGAAATCACCGGTGCCTTCACCGCAGATGACCTGCTGGGTCGGATCTTCTCTTCGTTCTGCATCGGAAAGTAAGTAGGCGTTTACTTACTTTCTTCTAGACTTTTATTGACAGTTCAGCCGTTCAGGCTTTCTTCTCCCAGGCATATTTCTTCACCACTTCATCCACAGGCGTGTTGGCCAGGTGGTTGGTGTAGTTGCTCATGGTCTTGTGTGCAATGCCGAGGATGATTTCCAGAAGCTGACGGGGTCCGTAACCGGCCTGCTCGAAGCGGGCCATTTCGTCCTCACTGAGGTGCCCGCGGTTTCTCACCAGGGCAACCGTCGTGTCACGCAGCACCTGAAGTTTTTCATCGGCCAGCGGCTCCCCGTTCCGCAACGCTTCAATCAGCGCCGGATCCACCTTCATGGCATGGGCAATCGCAGTATGGGCCGGCACGCAGTAATGGCATTCATTTTCCACATTGATGGCCATCCAGACGACCGTGATTTCCTCGGCGTTGAAGGAAGTCTGGGTAAACAGTTCGCTCAGCTTCTGATAGGCCTCGAGCAACTGTGGGGATTCCGCCATGACGGCATGAAGGCCGGGAATTCTGCCAAATGCCCTGAGTGATTTTTCCAGCAATGGGCGTGAGGCCTCGGGTGCCGTGTCGAGGGTATGCAGTGTGAATTTCATGTCCGTATTCTCCTTCGGGGATGCATTCAGCATTTACAGGTCAGTCAGGCCTTGAACGTTCGTTCAAGGTGCGGACAACTTTAGCTGGACTTGAACGAACGTTCAAGAGAAAATTGAACAGACGTTCAAATGAAGTGAAACCGCCATGAAGCAGGATCGCCAGAGTACGCTCAACAGAGCCATGCAACTGTTCTGGGCCAAGGGCTTTCACGCTACGTCCATGCGCCATCTACAGGAAGCCGTGGACATGCGTCCGGGCAGCCTCTATGCCCTGTTCGGGAGCAAGGAAGGGATCTTTCGCGAGGTACTGCGGCATTACACCGAACGTGGCCAGAAGCAGCTCGAAGCCTGTGTCAGGGGGGCCGGATCACCTCTGAAGGGCCTCGAAGCCTTTTTCCGCAAGATTCTTCTGGAACAGCGACACAGTGCACCCAGTGACCAGTGTCTGCTGGCCAAGACCGTCCTGGAACTGGATGAATCACACGGTGAACTGCTGGAGGAGGCCAGGTCGCATCTGCGTGCCATGGAAGAACGGTTTGCCGCGCTGCTGGCACAGAGCCAGTCCACCGGCGAACTGCCCGGAGAATCCGATCCCCGGATTCTGGCCCGCTACCTGCAGATACAGCTCATGGGCTTGCGCACCTGGGCGCGCCTCAATGACGACGATGCCATGATTGCCCTCCTGGTGGATGAACTGTTCGAGCGATTGCGTTCCGGACAGATACTGGCCACCTTCCAGATCCCGTCACACCTGCAAGGTAATTGACCCGGAGCGGAGTCTGCCCCGCGCTTATCCAGCTCTCACAGAGTTTTTCATTTTTTTCGCTTTCTCACCGGGCAATTTTCCAAACCCTGCCTATACTAGGTTTAAAAACAAGCCCGATACAGGAGAGTGAATCCAATGAGTCTTGAGCGCCTTTTTGATCAAGTCCACAACCTGCCCAACATTCCCAAGGTGGTTCAGGAACTGATCGACAACTTCAACAACCCGGATGTGAACGCGGATGCCATCTCCAAAAAACTGCAGATGGATCAGGTGCTCTCCGCCAAGGTTCTGCGTCTGGCCAACTCGGCCCGCTACGGTGCCGGCCGCAAGGTGGCCTCCATTGACGCCGCGGTGGTCATGCTGGGCTTTGATACCCTGAAGACACTGGTGGTGGCTTCCGGTGTGACCGGTGCGTTCAAGGATGTGCCGGGGCTCGACAAGAAAGCCTTCTGGCGCGACAGCTTCATGGTGGCCAATATCTGCAAGCTCATTGGCAAGCACAGTGCACTGGATCCGGAAGTGGCGTTTACGGCCGGCATGTTGCACAACATCGGTGATGTACTGATTGCCATGGCCGAACCCGAAAAGTGGCGCAAGGTACATGAACTGGTCAAGGAAGGGGGTAACCGGACGGAGTTGGAGCAGAATCAGTTTGGTGTGGATTACACCCAGGTGGGGGCGGAACTGGCGCGGCGCTGGAAATTCCCGGAGGAAATTCAGGACGCACTGGCCAATCAGGCTCATCCGGAAGAGGCGGAACCCTTCAGTGGCCTGGCCGCAGCCATCAAGATCGCCCGCTATGTGAATGATGCCATGGCAGCCGGCAAATCCAGGGAAGAGATTCTCGAAAACTTCCCCATGGATCTGGCCAATCAGATTGGTCTGGATGTGGTCACCTTCTTTGACAAGATGGTGGACATGTTCAATGAGGAAGACGATATCGACAGCCTGCTGTCCTGAGCCCCCGGGGCTGATGCCAGGGGCATCAGCCCTGACATCCTACCGGCTCTGGCCGGAAGTGCCGGTATATAATCCGGTGATGGCCTCCATTCGTTTGAGCATGCTTTCGGTCGTGGACTGAATCACGAAGGGCACAAAGGCCTGGCTTTCCATGAGCTGAAAACCGGCTTTCGAAAACTTCCAGTGGTCTGCGACCCGTGCCAGCTGAGCCCGGATTTCGGGCGTATTGAGGTGTGAGTCGACCAGTGTATTCAGGCTGGATTCGTACAGGGAGACGGCCTGGTCCAGGCGCTCACGATTCACCTGTGCATCCCCGGCTTTCCAGGCCAGCGCCGAATAATACAGCGCAATCCGTTGTGACAGCATGCGTTGTCTTCCTGACAGGTTGATGATTTTCAGCCGTTCTGCCTCACCCTGAGGCGTCTGCTCCAGATCCGTGACCACCTGGTTGGCGGATTTCAGCAATTGTTCTCCGTTCTCGATGAGCGCACCGGCCTGATCGCGACGTGGTGCTTGCAGCAGCGCGACACGAAACCCGTTCCAGAGTGACCGCGTTTCACGAATGTGCGTGTCCAGCTTGTGGCGTGCAATATAGTCTTCCAAGTCTGACAATTGCTCTTCAAACAGCGCGACAGACTCATCCAGTTGCCTGCGCGCCCGTTCCACGGCCACTTCCTGCCCGACAAGCAGCCAGGCCTTGACCATGCGCTGAGAAAGCATCCGTTGCCGGCCTGCCACGTTGATGGCCTCCTCGGCAGAGCGGATCTCTGCCTGTGCTGACCAGCTCCCCAACATGAGGGCCATCACCACAGCCAGACGGAAAAAATGATTTTGAAACAACATGGTACTCTCCTGTACGACAGCGAAGAAGCGCCATATTAAATGTGATGAAGATCACAGATGATTTGATTTGAATCATGAAAAGAACATTCAACCGACGCCGAAGGTGTCTATACTTCAGTCACAATCCAGCCAAATACCGGAAATGCCCATGCCACAGCCCGGCCATATCCTCCACGAGTCCGACAGCCATCTCTGTATCCAGTTTCACGACCTGGTATCCGGTGCCGGTGTTCAGGCCAACCAGTTTCTGATCATTCGTCATGGTGAAGGTCTGCTCATGGAGCCCGGGGGGCAGCGCGTGTATCCTGCATTGCTTGAAGCGGTGCGATACTACCTGCCGATTGACCGTCTGCGCTATGTCTTCGTCAGCCACCAGGACCCGGATATTGCGGCCTGTGCCGGGCAGTGGCTGGACATCAGTCAGGCCACCCTGATCGCCTCGAGGCTCTGGTCCCGCTTTCTGCCCCATTTCACCGGCCTGAAGGATTACCGGGACACCCTGTATGAACGGCTGCTGGCGGTTCCTGACGAAGGCATGCGGATTGGCTTCGGACAGGATGAAATCGTGCTTCTGCCGGCTCACTTCCTGCATTCGGTAGGTAATCTCAACCTCTACGACCCGCTGTCCGGTATCCTGTTTTCAGGCGACATTGGTGCTTCCCTGTCTCCACAGGATGCCAATCGACCTGTGGATGATCTCACGCTCCACGGTCTTTACATGAAAGACTTCCATCAGCGTTACATGAGTTGCGGCAAGATTCTGCGGCTCTGGGCACACATGGTACGGGAGCTTCAGCCGCGCATGATTGTGCCTCAGCATGGCGGCTATTTTGCGGATCCAGAAACCATCGAAGCGTTCCTCAACTGGCTCGAGACGCTGCGTTGCGGTGTGGATCTCATGACCCAGGAAAATTACCGCATTCCCTGACTCTGTGGATAAGTGGACGCTAACCGGGTTGCGGATGTGGATAAATGTTGAGGCCATCAACAATATCCGGTTTTGATATTTATTAAAAATATTTAAAATCAATATGTTATAAATCATCTAAGGGTGGATCCGGGCAGCGCAAGTTGTGGATAACTTTTTGGATAAATTCTGAAGATCCTGTGACAACCCGTTGAAAAACCGACGAATGGTGCATTTTTCCGGTGAATGTTTTTTGAACAGTCTGTGCAGTGGCGTTCAGTCAGGTTACAATACGCGGTTCCTTCAACAGGTGTGATCGGGGTGGCAGCGTGGAGTATCCGGAACAGTTTGATGTCATTGTGATTGGTGGTGGTCATGCGGGCACCGAAGCGGCACTCGCAGCGGCACGTATGGGCTGCCAGACCCTGTTGCTGACTCACAATATCGAAACGCTGGGCCAGATGTCCTGTAATCCGGCCATCGGCGGGATTGGCAAAAGTCACCTGGTCAAGGAAGTGGATGCGCTGGGTGGTGCCATGGCCCGGGCCACCGACAAGGCCGGCATTCAGTTTCGTGTTCTCAATGCCCGCAAGGGCCCCGCAGTCCGTGCCACCCGTGCACAGGCAGACCGGGCCCTCTACAAGGCGGCCATCCGTCATATTCTGGAAAACCAGCCCAATCTGCGTATCTTTCAGCAGGCCGCCGATGATCTCATCGTTCGTGGTGAAGAAGTCTGCGGCGTGGTCACCAACATGGGCGTGCGCTTCAGTGGCCGCACCGTTGTTCTGACCACCGGCACTTTTCTGGGGGGCGTCATTCACATCGGTCTGGAAAATCACAGTGGTGGTCGCGCCGGAGATCCGCCCTCCATTGCCCTCGCGCAACGACTGCGTGAGCTGCCTCTGCGGGTCGGCCGCCTCAAGACCGGCACGCCGCCACGAATCGATGCGCGCACGGTGGACTTTTCCGTCATGGAAGTTCAGCCCGGCGATACGCCAGTGCCGGTCATGTCCTATCTCGGATCCCGGGAGGAGCACCCGCGTCAGGTGCCCTGCTACATCACCCGCACCACGGCACGGACCCATGACATCATCCGCAGCGGGTTTGACCGTTCCCCCATGTTCACCGGCAAGATCGAAGGCGTGGGCCCGCGTTACTGCCCGTCCATCGAGGACAAGGTCAACCGCTTTGCAGACAAGGACTCACACCAGATCTTCATCGAGCCCGAAGGCCTGACCACACACGAACTCTATCCCAACGGCATCTCCACCAGCCTGCCCTTCGACGTGCAGCTGGCGCTGGTGCACAGCATTCCAGGTCTGGAAAAGGCACACATCACCCGGCCCGGCTATGCCATCGAATATGATTACTTCAATCCTCAGGACCTGCGCCACACCCTGGAAACCCGGGCGCTGCGCAACCTGTATTTTGCCGGGCAGATCAACGGTACCACCGGCTACGAGGAAGCCGCTGCCCAAGGCCTGCTGGCAGGTCTGAATGCCGCCCTCAGGGCACAGGAAAAGGATCCCTGGACGCCTTCGCGGGATCAGGCCTACATCGGGGTACTGGTGGATGACCTGATCACCCTCGGCACCCGCGAACCCTACCGCATGTTCACCAGCCGCGCAGAGTACCGCCTGCTGCTGCGCGAAGACAATGCGGACCTGAGGCTGACCGAGATCGGCCGCAAGCTGGGACTGGTGGATGATGAACGCTGGGCCGCCTTCAACCGCAAGCGTGAAGCCATTGAACAGGAACGCCAGCGCCTGCGGGACACCTGGGTCCAGCCCCAGAGTGAAGCCGGACAGCGTTTTGCCGAAGCGCTGGGCAAACCCCTGCCCCGTGAGGCCAGTCTGGCGGATCTGCTCAAGCGACCGGAACTGACACTGGATCAGGTGCACACCCTGCATGGCGACGTACCGGAACTGGACGAGGCCGTCCGCGAACAGGTGGAAATTCAGACCAAATATGAAGGCTACATCAGCCGTCAGGCGGGTGAAGTGGAGAAACTCCGGCGCAACGAAAACACCCCCATTCCGGAAGATCTGGATTACAGCGGTATTGACGGTCTGTCCAATGAACTGCGCCTGAAGCTGTCCGAAGTGCGTCCCGCAACGGTTGCCCAGGCCATGCGCATTCCGGGGATGACGCCTGCAGCCATCTCACTGCTTCTGGTCCATCTCAAGAAACAGCAAATGAAGGCGCGGCGTCCGGCATGAGCGGCGGGTCCTGGCACGAACGCTGGACCGCGCAGCTGGACGCGGGCCTGAAAGCACTCACTCTGGATCTTGATGATGATCGCCGTGACCGGCTGCTCGGCTACCTCGCACTCATGGCGCGCTGGAACCAGGCCTACAACCTCACGGCCGTCCGGGATCCGGCCGACTGGATCAGTCGCCACGTACTGGATGCCCTCTCCATCCTGCCCTGGATCCGGGGTAGGCACTGGGCAGACGTGGGGACCGGTCCCGGCATTCCGGGCATGATCCTGGCGCTGGTCCGGCCGGAGACACACTGGCTGCTGATCGACAGCAATGGCAAGAAAACCCGGTTTCTGACCCAGGTGGCCCTGGAGCTCAAGGTGAAGAATGTCCGCGTGATTCATGACCGGGTGGAAAATGTCATCCCGGAGGTGCCCCTGGACGGGGTCACCAGCCGGGCGTTCACCGCACTCGAGAACATGGTAAGATGGTGCGATCCCCTGATCGGCGTACAGACTCCCCTTCTGGCCATGAAGGGCCAGTATCCGGAAGATGAAGTCCGGTCACTGCCTGCCGGTTGGCGGGTGCGAGAAACCCATGCGTTGCAGGTTCCCGGCTGTGACGCGGCACGACATCTGTTGATAGTGGAACGGGACGGCCAAGCAGGAGAGTCAGCATGACCCGAATCATCGCAGTGACCAATCAGAAAGGCGGCGTGGGCAAGACCACAACCTGTGTCAATCTGGCCGCAAGCCTGGCTGCAACCCGCCGCAAGGTACTGCTGGTGGACATGGATCCCCAGGGCAATGCCACCATGGGCAGTGGTGTGGACAAGAATGCCGTGGACGCCACCCTCTATGAAGTGCTTACCAAAAAGCGGCCGGCGGAACAGGTCATCATCGCCTCCGAACAGGCAGGCTACGATGTGTTGCCCGCCAACAGTGACCTGACGGCGGCGGAAGTGGAGCTGATCAACGAGATTGGCCGTGAATACCGGCTCAAGCTGGCCCTGTCCGCGCTTGGCGAACGCTATGACTACATCCTCATTGACTGTCCGCCGTCACTGAACATGCTGACCGTCAACGCCCTGGTGGCAGCGCACAGCGTGCTGATTCCCATGCAGTGCGAATACTATGCCCTGGAAGGGCTTGCCGCACTCATGAATACCATCGAACAGATTCGCGAAACCGTGAACCCCGGTCTGGACATCGAAGGCCTGCTGCGTACCATGTATGACCCGCGCAACAGCCTCACCAAGGATGTCTCGGCGCAACTGCACGAATACTTTGGTGACAAGGTCTATCGTACGCTGATCCCGCGCAACATCCGGCTGGCGGAAGCGCCGTCCTATGGCGTACCCGCGCTGAAGTATGATAAAAGCTCCAAGGGCGCCGTCGCCTACCTCGCGCTTGCCGGGGAAATGATCCGGCGGCACAAGGCGCAACAGGCGCAAAAAGCGGTGGCAAGCGAAACCTGAGGAAAACCATGGCGGCAAAAAAACGAGGACTCGGCGAACGTGGGCTGGGCGCCCTGCTCACCAGCACCAAGGCACGGCTGGAACAACCGGAAAAGGAAGACGGCGAACTGAAGGACTTGCCGGTTGACCTGATTCAGCGCGGTGCCTGTCAGCCCCGTCGCGACATGGATCCCGATACCCTGGAAGAGCTGGCCCAATCCATCCGTGCTCAGGGGGTCATGCAGCCGATTGTTGTCCGCCCCATTGCCGATGGTCGCTACGAAATCATCGCCGGCGAGCGGCGCTGGCGGGCCAGCCAGCTGGCCGGTCTGGATCGTATTCCGGCGCTGATCCGCGATGTCACGGACGAAGCCGCCGTGGCCATGGCGCTGATCGAAAACATTCAGCGCGAAAACCTCAATCCCATTGAAGAAGCGGCGGCGCTCAAGCGTCTGCAAGAGGAATTTGGTCTCTCCCAGCAGGAAGTGGCCGATGCGGTCGGCAAATCCCGTACCACGGTGACCAACCTGTTGCGCCTGATGAACCTGGAATCCGATACGCGGATTCTCCTTGAGCGGGGCGATCTGGAAATGGGTCATGCCCGGGCCTTGCTGGGCCTGTCCGGAAACCGGCAGGTTGAAGCCGCCCGCCAGGTGGTCGCCCGGGGCTTGTCCGTGCGTCAGACGGAAGCACTTGTTCGCCGGCTCCAGCAGGAAGCGCCGGCGCCGGAGCCCAGGCGGCCGGATCCGGACGTGGTGCGCCTGCAGGAAAAGCTGGCCGATACCCTGGGCGCACGGGTGAAGATTGCCCATTCTCCCAAGGGCAAGGGCAAGGTCGTGATCGAATACAGTTCTCTGGATGAGCTGGACGGCATTCTCAGCCATATTCACTAGAAAAATATCGAACATACGTTTAAAACGCTCGTTCTACCACATGATGTAGAACGAGACGTCCCGCCACACCACCCGTTGGGGTTTCTACGGATACGCAGCGCAGGGAACCCTTCGAATTGACCGAAATTTAGACATTTTGACCCCCTTTCAGGTTGATGCGGGAGGGGGCAGACAATATAATGCACGCGCCTGAAGCTGTGGCACATGCACGGCAGGAGGCGGGGGAAACACAAACAGGGTCAATGAGGCAACAGGCAGACACGTTGAAAGGCATACGCAAGCCACCGGTTTATCGGGTCAACGTGCTGCAAATCAGTATTGCACTGATTCTGGCGGCAATCGCCCTTGGATGGGGTCGCAACACCTCCCTGTCCATACTGACGGGCGCCATGATATGCGCCCTGCCCAATCTCTATTTCACCTCCCGCGTCTTTGCCTGGCAAGGTGCCCGTGCCGCCCGGCAGATAGTGAAAACATTCTACAGGGCTGAGGCCATCAAGCTGATCCTGACCGCGATCCTGTTTGCACTGGCATTCCGGTTCGCACCCTGGCTTGAAGTGCTGCCCCTGTTTATTGGGTTTATCGTGGTTCAGTCGGTACACTGGCTGGCCCCCTGGATCATCCGAACGCATCGCGCGCAATAAAGAGAATTGAGGAACGGTATGGCAAGCGAAACCCTCACGGCCTCTGAATACATCCGGCACCACCTTCAGAACCTGACTTTTGGCAAGCACCCTGAACTGGGCTGGAAATTTGCCGAGAACCACGAGGAAGCCTCACAGATGGGCTTCTGGGCCATCCACGTGGACAGCATGCTCTGGTCCATCGGCCTCGGTATCCTGTTCCTCTGGCTGTTCCGCAAGGTGGCCGTCAAGGCGACGTCCGGCGTCCCGACGGGCCTGCAGAACTTCGTGGAAATCATGGTCGAGTTCGTCGACAACAGCGTCAAGGAAACCTTCCACGGCAAGAGTGACGTGATTGCGCCCCTGTCGCTGACCATCTTCTGCTGGATCTTCCTCATGAACACCATGGACCTGATCCCGGTGGACTTCCTGCCGTACCTGTTCCATGCCGCGGGTGTGACCTACATGAAGGTCGTGCCGACTACCGACGTCAACATTACGCTCGGCATGTCCATTTCCGTATTCTTCCTGATCATCTATTACAGCATCAAGGTCAAGGGTGTCGGCGGATTTGTGGGTGAGCTGACCCTGCAGCCCTTTGGCAAGTGGATGATCCCCTTCAACTTCCTGCTTGAAGGTGTGGGTCTGATTGCCAAGCCCATTTCACTGGCACTGCGTCTTTTCGGTAACCTGTACGCCGGCGAACTGATCTTCATCCTGATCGCACTGCTGCCGTTCTACGCGCAGTGGGCATTGTCCGTGCCCTGGGCCATCTTCCACATTCTGGTCATTACGCTGCAGGCGTTCATCTTCATGATGCTGACCATTGTGTACCTGAGCATGGCACACGAAGACCACTGAATTCACTGATCCACTAACCCAAACTTAAACTCAACTGACTGAAAAACTAGGAGTTAAAAATGGAAACTGTAGTTGGTATGACCGCTATCGCAGTAGCCCTTCTGATCGGCCTGGGTGCACTGGGCACCGCCATTGGCTTCGGTATCCTGGGTGGCAAGTTCCTGGAAGGTGCTGCACGTCAGCCTGAAATGGTTCCGATGCTGCAGGTCAAGATGTTCATCGTGGCAGGTCTGCTCGACGCCGTAACCATGATCGGTGTTGGTATCGCACTGTTCTTCACGTTCGCTAACCCGTTCGTTGCCCAGGTAGCAGGCTAATTAACGAATCGATGGTAAGCGGGGAAACCCGAAGAACAAGCGAGGGGTATTGACGTGAACATCAATCTGACTCTTATCGGTCAAGCCATCGCTTTCTTTATCTTTGTCGTTTTCTGCATGAAGTATGTCTGGCCTCCGGTCATTCAGGCTTTGCGCGAACGTGAGAAGAAGATTGCGGATGGCCTGCAGGCTGCTGAACGGGCAGCCCGGGACCTCCAGCTTGCTCAGGAAAAGGCCGCAGAAGAGCTGCGTGAAGCCAAGCAGCAAGCTGCGGCGATCCTTGAGCAGGCCAACAAGCGCTCCAATCAGGTCATTGAAGAAGCCAAGGTAGCAGCCCGCCAGGAAGGCGAGCGGCTGATTGCCGCGGCCAAGGCCGAGATTGAACAGGAAACCCAGCGTGCCAAGGAAGCATTGCGTGAGGAAGTCGCTGGCCTGGCGCTGGCGGGTGCTGAAAAAATCCTGGAAACCTCTGTTGATGCCAAAGCGCATGGCGAGTTTCTGAAAAAACTGGCAGCTCAACTGTAAAGAGGTTCCACGATGGCGGAAAGCACAACACTGGCAAGGCCTTACGCCAAAGCGGCCTTTGAGCTCGCTCGTGAAGCAAACCGTCTGGACGCCTGGGCAGATGCCCTGGCGTTCATGACGTATGTGGTCCAGGATGCCGAGGTCGCCGCAGTCATTGGCAACCCCGGTGTGACCAGTGCCGGAAAGGCCAGCCTGATCATCGACATTCTCGATGGCCGGCTGGATGAAGCGCAGCAGAACTTCGTGCGTCTTCTCGCCGAGAACAAGCGGCTGGCACTGATTCCCCAGATTGAAGCCATGTTCAAGCGGTACAAGGCCGCTGAAGAAGCCTCTGTGGATGTCACGATCGAGACCGCTTACGAGCTCGACGGCGAGCAGGAGTCGCTTTTGGTTGAAGCGCTCAAGAAGAAGCTCAACCGGACAGTACGTGTCAGCTCGGAAGTCAAGCGCAGCCTGATTGGCGGCGTTGTCATCCGCGCCGGCGACCTGGTAATCGACGGTTCCATCCGGGGCCGACTGAACAAGCTGGCCGAAGCACTGGCTTCCTGAGCAAGATAAAAGGTTTGAGGATATTGGCATGCAGCAACTGAATCCATCCGAGATCAGCGAGATCATCAAGAAGCGCATTGCGGATCTTGATATCTCCACCGAGGCCAAGACCGAAGGCACCATCGTCAGCGTATCTGACGGTATCGTGCTGATTCATGGCCTGTCGGACGTCATGTACGGCGAAATGATTGAATTTGAAGGCGGCGTCTATGGCCTGGCACTGAACCTGGAGCGTGACTCCGTGGGTGCGGTGGTACTGGGTGATTACGGCAGCCTGGCAGAAGGTCAGAAAGTCCGTTGTACCGGCCGCATTCTGGAAGTGCCCGTTGGCGAAGCCCTGCTCGGCCGCGTGGTCGATGCGCTGGGTAACCCCATCGACGGCAAGGGCCCGATCGAAGCCACACTGACTGACGCAATCGAAAAGGTTGCACCGGGCGTTATCGCGCGTAAGTCTGTTGGTCAGCCCATGCAGACCGGTTACAAGTCCGTGGACACCATGGTGCCCATCGGTCGCGGTC
The DNA here is from genome assembly GCF_041153465.1 of Thermohahella caldifontis. Taxonomy (NCBI): domain Bacteria; kingdom Pseudomonadati; phylum Pseudomonadota; class Gammaproteobacteria; order Oceanospirillales; family Hahellaceae; genus Thermohahella; species Thermohahella caldifontis. The sequence continues at coordinate 2,429,078 of NZ_CP154858.1, read as the reverse complement.
AGCGCGAGCTCATCATCGGCGACCGTCAGACCGGCAAGACCGCTCTGGCCATCGACGCCATCATCAACCAGAAAGACACCGGCGTGAAGTGTATCTACGTGGCCGTGGGACAGAAGCAGTCCTCCATTGCCAACGTGGTACGCAAGCTGGAAGAGCATGGCGCCATGGATCACACCATCGTCGTGGCAGCCGGTGCAGCGGATCCCGCCTCCATGCAGTTCCTGGCGCCTTACGCCGGCTGTACAATGGGCGAGTACTTCCGTGACCGTGGTCAGGACGCCCTGATCGTATTTGACGACCTGACCAAGCAGGCTTGGGCATATCGTCAGATCTCCCTGCTGCTGCGTCGTCCGCCGGGTCGTGAAGCTTATCCGGGTGACGTGTTCTACCTGCACTCCCGTCTGCTGGAGCGTGCAGCGCGCGTCAACGAGGAGTACGTTGAGAAGTTCACCAACGGTGAAGTCAAGGGCAAGACCGGCTCCCTGACCGCTCTGCCGATCATCGAGACACAGGCGGGTGACGTTTCCGCATTCGTACCCACCAACGTGATCTCCATCACCGATGGTCAGATCTTCCTGGAAACCAACCTGTTCAACGCAGGTATCCGTCCGGCCATGAACGCCGGTATCTCCGTATCCCGTGTAGGGGGTGCGGCTCAGACCAAGATCATGAAGAAGCTCGGTGGCGGTATCCGTCTGGCCCTGGCTCAGTATCGTGAACTGGCGGCGTTTGCCCAGTTTGCATCTGATCTGGATGACGCAACCCGCAAGCAGCTCGAACATGGTCAGCGCGTTACCGAACTCATGAAGCAGAAGCAGTACAGCCCGCTGTCCGTGGCTGAGATGGGTCTGGTTCTGTTCGCGGCCAACGAAGGCTACATCGACGATGTGGACGTCAAGAAAGTGGTTGATTTCGAAGCAGCCCTGCTGTCTTTCGCACGCAGCGAATACAGCGATCTGCTGGCGAAGATCAACGAAAAGGGCGACTACAACGACGAGATTGCTGCCGGTCTGAAAGAGTGCATTGAGAAGTTCAAAGCCACTCAAACCTGGTAAGACACAGGGCCGGGACACCGGCCCCTCACCGGGACTTTGGGATTAACAGACAGAAGGCAGTGAATCATGGCCGTCGGAAAAGAAATCAGAAACCAAATCGCCAGTATCAAGAGCACGCAGAAGATCACGTCCGCGATGGAACTCGTGGCCGCGAGCAAGATGCGCAAGGCTCAGGTACGCATGGCGGAGGGTCGGCCCTATGCCGATCGCATCCGTGAAGTGGTCAGCCACATCGCGGCGGCGAACCCCGAGTACCACCACATGTTCCTGGAGGAACGCGAGGCGAAGCGGGTCGGATACATTGTCGTCACGACGGACCGTGGACTCTGCGGCGGACTGAACGTCAACGAGTTCCGTGAAGTGGCACGTGACATCAAGGCATGGCAGGACAAGGGTGTGGGTATTGACATCTGCGCCGTGGGTCAGAAGGCCGTCAACTTCTTCCGCAAATACGGCGGAAACATGATGTCGGCCGTTACCCACCTCGGCGACGAGCCCTCCCTGAACCAGATTATCGGCTCCGTCAAGGTCGCCCTGGACGCCTATGCCGAAGGCAAGATCGACCGCCTGTTCGTTGTATACAACCGCTTTGTCAACACCATGACCCAGAAGCCCACGATTCTCCAGCTGCTGCCGCTGCAGGCACAGGAAGAGGATCAGGAGCTGGTGAAGAAGCATTGGGATTACATCTACGAGCCCGATGCCAAGCCGCTTCTGGATGGTCTGCTGACCCGGTATGTCGAGTCTCAGGTATACCAGGCCGTGGTTGAAAACAACGCCTGTGAGCAGGCCTCGCGCATGATCGCCATGAAGAGTGCGACGGACAACGCCGGCAACATCATCAACGACTTGCAGCTGGCGTACAACAAGGCCCGTCAGGCAGCGATCACGCAGGAAATCTCCGAAATCGTCAGTGGTGCAGCGGCGGTTTAAGGGCAAGAGTTTTGAGTAACGAGGAACCGACTATGAGTAGCGGACAAATTGTACGAATCATCGGGGCCGTCATCGACGTGGAATTTCCGCGTGACAGCGTCCCCAAGGTGTACGACGCACTGAAGGTGGAAGGTGGCAACACCACACTGGAAGTCCAGCAGCAGCTGGGTGACGGCGTTGTACGGACCATCGCCATGGGCTCCACCGAAGGTCTGCGTCGCGGCCTGAACGTGGAAAATACCGGTGCCCCCATCTCCGTGCCCGTGGGCCGGGAAACACTGGGTCGCATCATGGACGTCCTGGGTAACCCCATTGACGAACAGGGCCCCATTGGTGAAAAGGAGCGTGCTCCGATTCACCGCAAGGCACCTTCCTACGCGGATCAGGCCGCCTCGACCGAGCTGCTGGAAACCGGCATCAAGGTTATCGATCTGGTATGCCCGTTTGCCAAGGGTGGTAAGGTAGGTCTCTTCGGTGGTGCAGGTGTGGGCAAGACCGTCAACATGATGGAGCTCATCAACAACATCGCCAAGGAGCACTCCGGTCTGTCCGTATTTGCCGGTGTCGGTGAGCGGACCCGTGAAGGGAACGACTTCTACTATGAAATGCAGGAGTCCAACGTTCTCGACAAGGTTGCCATGGTATATGGTCAGATGAACGAGCCCCCGGGCAACCGTCTGCGTGTGGCCCTGACCGGTCTGACCATCGCTGAGAAGTTCCGTGATGAAGGTCGTGACGTACTGCTCTTCATCGACAACATCTACCGTTACACACTGGCCGGTACGGAAGTATCCGCCCTGCTGGGCCGGATGCCGTCAGCGGTAGGTTACCAGCCGACGCTGGCCGAGGAGATGGGTGTACTGCAGGAGCGGATCACTTCCACCAAGGTAGGCTCCATCACCTCCATCCAGGCCGTATACGTTCCCGCGGACGACCTGACTGACCCGTCTCCGGCGACCACCTTCTCGCACCTGGATGCGACTGTGGTACTGTCCCGTGACATCGCAGCCAAGGGTATCTACCCGGCCATCGACCCGCTGGATTCCACCTCCCGTCAGCTGGATCCGCTGGTTATCGGTCAGGAGCACTATGACGTGGCGCGTGGCGTGCAGTCCGTACTGCAGCGTTACAAGGAGCTGAAGGATATCATCGCGATTCTGGGTATGGACGAACTGTCCGATGAGGACAAGCTGATCGTCTCCCGTGCCCGTAAAATCGAGCGTTTCCTGTCCCAGCCCTTCCACGTGGCCGAAGTGTTCACCGGCGCACCGGGCAAGTACGTGTCCCTGAAGGAAACCATCCGTGGTTTCAAGGGCATTCTGGACGGTCAGTATGATGACCTGCCGGAGCAGGCGTTCTACATGGTTGGCTCAATTGACGAAGCGGTCGAAAAAGCCAAGACAATGAAGTAAGCTCCTCAAGAAGGTGAGCCATTATGGGTATGACAGTGCACTGTGATATTGTCAGCGCGGAACAACAGGTCTTCTCCGGTCTCGTGGAGATGGTCATCGCGGCTGGCACAGAAGGTGACCTGGGTATTGCACCCGGTCACACGCCACTGCTTACCGCATTGAACCCGGGCCCTGTACGCATCATCAAGCAGGGTGGCGAAGAAGAAGTCTTCTTCGTTACAGGGGGCTTTCTTGAGGTCCAGCCGAACCGGGTCACCATTCTTTCCGATACAGCGGAACGGGCGGAGACTCTGGACGAGGCGGCTGCTCTGGAAGCCAAACGTGAAGCGGAAAAGGCCCTTGCCAACCGCACCGGCGATTTCGAGTACTCGAAGGCGGCGGCGGAGCTGGCGGAGGCTGCAGCACGTTTGCGCGCCATCCAGCAGGTACGCAAGAAGCTTGGGCGGTAGGTATCACGCACCAGCAAGAAAAGGGGAAGCCTGTCTTCCCCTTTTTTCGTTTGAAACAGGGAACAGCAGGTAACAACAATGGCATTGCATGTGGTGATTCTCGCGGCGGGGCAGGGTACGCGGATGAAGTCCGCCCTGCCCAAGGTCCTCCATCCCGTGGCCGGCACGCCCATGGTGCGCCATGTGGTGAATACGGCGCGTCAACTGAATCCGGACTCCATTACCGTCGTACACGGCCATGGAGGAGATCAGGTCTGCGCGGCGCTGGCGGATGCGGGTGTGACGTTCGTGGAGCAGAAGGAACAGCTGGGTACGGGCCATGCGGTGGCACAGGCCTTGCCGGCGCTGCCCGAATCGGGCCAACTGCTGGTGCTCTATGGTGATGTGCCGCTGATTCAGGAAGAGACCCTGCGTGCCTTCTGTGAACACACCCAGGGACTGGGCATTCTCACGGTCGCACTGGATGACCCGACCGGTTACGGACGCATTGTCCGCGACGAGCTGGACCGGATTACCGGCATCGTGGAGCAAAAGGACGCGAGCCCGGAACAGCTCCGCATCCGTGAGGTGAACACCGGCATCATGTGCATGCCCATTGATGCCCTGAGACGCTGGATTCCGAAACTGGGCAATCAGAACGCCCAGGGCGAATACTATCTGACCGACATTGTTGCCCTCGCCGTTGCCGAGGGCATGCCGGTCACCGCTGCACATCCCCGCCATGCTTGGGAGGTGGAAGGGGTCAACAACCGCCTGCAACTGGCGGCACTGGAGCGACAGTACCAACGCAATCAGGCTGAGCAACTCATGCTTGCCGGCGTCACGGTCCTGGACCCGGCACGCCTGGACATCCGGGGTGAGGTGGAAGTGGGTCAGGACACCACGCTTGACGTGAACGTGATTCTCGAAGGTCGCGTCCGCATCGGCAGCCATGTTACCGTGGGGGCCGGCTGTGTGATTCGCAACAGCATCATCGGCGATCATGTGACCCTCGCACCCTACAGTGTCCTCGAAGACGCCGTGGTGGATGGCGGCAACACCATCGGGCCTTTCGCACGCTTGCGGCCCGGTGCCCACCTGCATGAAGGTGCCAAGGTGGGCAACTTTGTCGAAATCAAGAAGGCCGAAATCGGCGCCGGCTCCAAGGTCAATCACCTGACCTACATCGGCGATGCCACCATTGGCCGAGACGTCAATGTGGGCGCGGGAACCATCACCTGCAACTACGACGGGGTCAACAAATTCCGCACGGTCATGGAGGATGGTGTCTTTATCGGCTCCAATACGGCACTGGTGGCTCCGGTGACGGTCGGGGAGGGGGCCACGGTGGGGGCCGGTTCGGTGATTACCAAGGATGTCCCGCCGGGCGAACTGGCCGTGGCACGGGGCAAGCAGGTCAATATCCGGGGTTGGCAACGCCCGGTGAAGAAGAAATAATGCGCGCATAACGGAACATCGGAGATCGGAAGCAATGTGTGGAATCGTAGGGGCCGTGGCACAACGGCAGGTGGCAGAAATTCTGCTCGAAGGACTCAAGCGCCTCGAATACCGGGGATATGACTCCGCAGGCATGGCTGTCATTGATCCGGAGGGCCGGATACAGCGTCGCCGTGCCGTAGGCAAGGTTGCTGCCCTGGAAGCCGCCATGCGTGCCGAACCCCTGCCCGGCAAGGTGGGGATTGCCCATACCCGCTGGGCGACCCATGGCAAGCCGACGGAAAATAACGCGCATCCGCACATGTCCGGTGAAGCGCTGGCCATTGTTCACAACGGCATCATCGAAAACTTCGAGGCACTGCGCGAAGTCCTGAAGGGCAAGGGCTACACCTTCACTTCCGACACGGATACCGAGGTTGTAGTGCACCTCATCCACGAAGCGCTCAAGGACAACAGCGATCTGTTCGAGGCGGTACGCAAGACCCTGAGCCAGTTGGAGGGTGCTTATGCCCTGGCGGTCTGTCACGCCGATCATCCGGATCGCATTATCGTGGCACGGCAGGGCAGCCCGCTGGTCATTGGTGTCGGGATCGAGGAAAACTTCTGCGGCTCCGATCCGCTGGCACTGCTGCACGTTACCGACCGCTTCATCTATCTGGAAGAAGGTGATGTGGCCGAACTCACCACCCAAAGCATCCGGATCGTCGATGCCGGCGGTGCGCCGGTGGAGCGTCCGGTGAAGCGGTTCGAACACGGCGTGGATGCAGCCGACAAGGGTGAGTTTCGCCATTACATGCTCAAGGAAATCTACGAACAACCGAAGGTCATCCGGGCCACGCTGGAAGGCCGCATCAGCCAGGACCGCATTCTGGAGCAGGTACTGGGGACGGAAACCCGAAGAATTCTGGACGAAGTGAAACACATCCAGATCGTCGCCTGCGGTACGTCCTATCATGCGGGGCTGGTGGCGCGTTACTGGCTGGAAGAACTGGCCGGTGTGCCCTGCCAGGTGGAAGTAGCATCCGAATACCGTTACCGCAAGCACGTGGTGCCGGAAAAGGCGTTGTTTGTCACCATCTCCCAGTCTGGCGAAACGGCCGATACCCTGGCTGCCCTGCGTCAGGCCAAGACCTCCGGATTCATGGCCACCCTCGCCATCTGCAACGTGCCCGGCAGCTCACTGGTGCGTGAATCCGATCTGGTAATGATGACCCAGGCCGGTCCGGAGATCGGCGTGGCCTCCACCAAGGCCTTTACCACCCAGTTGGTCGCGCTGGCCGTGGTGACCATTGCCCTGGCGCGTCGTCATGGGCTCACGGACGCCGCCGAGGCGAAGCTGGTGCGTGCCCTGCGCGCCCTGCCGGATCACATCGAAGCCGTACTGGCGCTGGATCCGGCCATCGAAAGACTCTCCGAGCACTTTGTGGACAAGCATCACGCGCTCTTTCTGGGGCGCGGGGCCCTGTACCCGGTGGCCATGGAGGGCGCGCTCAAGCTCAAGGAAATCTCTTACATTCACGCCGAGGCCTACCCGGCCGGTGAACTCAAGCACGGCCCGCTGGCACTGGTGGATGACGACATGCCGGTGGTCACCGTGGCGCCCAACAATGCGCTGCTGGAAAAACTCAAGTCCAACCTGCAGGAAGTGCGGGCACGGGGCGGAGAACTCTACGTGTTTGCCGACAGCACTGCCGACATGGCCGACGAACCCGGTATCCACACGCTGCAGCTGCCCTCCGTCAACGACATGATGGCACCCATCGTGTATACCGTGCCGCTGCAACTGCTGGCCTACCACGTTGCCGTGCTCAAGGGCACCGACGTGGATCAGCCAAGGAACCTGGCCAAATCCGTGACGGTAGAGTAACAACGGCGCCTGAGCGAATGACTGCGGGGGCGCATTTGCCCCCGCCGTCTGTTTATCCCCTCAGAACCTTCCACGGCCGCGTTCCAGTCATCACGCTACTTCATGCGGGCGTCCACGGCATCCCGGGCTTCTTTCAGAGAGACACCATGCAATTGCCGGTACCGGCGGATGGCCCATACGCGATAACCTGATTTCGCCAGCCGGATGATGTCTTCATCTGTTGTCTGCCGGAGAGGCGGCAAAATTCCCCTTTTCTCAAGCTGCCGCTCGCGCACGCTCGCCGTCAGGACTGACAGTATCCAGATCCCCAAAAGCACAGATGCCACGACCAGCAAACCGGTCCCGTTTTGATTCATGATGTTCACCTGAAAGGATTGGCATATTCCGGGTGTACAACTCACCCAAAGTTTTCAAATTCCCTTTGAAGGCCGGGATTGAGCGGTGGCAAGTCAGCAGCCGAAGTGTATCGTTTTTCGTCCGGGCAGATCAATTCAGGTCAAGCCGGGCAGATACCGGAAAAAGAGATTGAACTGAATCCCGTTACCGGTCGACTTACCTTGTGACATCAGTCAACAACTCAATCACAGAGGTAATCAGGCATGAATACTAACAAGAAGCGGATCGCAGTATGGGTATTGGGAGCAGTACTGGCCGGTGCGGGCTGGAGCGCGGAGCGCAATCCACCGGATAACCCCAATGATCCGTGCAGCCCGACCCATGCGGGCCCCCCTCCTTTCTTGCCTTGTGAAAAGGCCAAACCCATGCCAGACCGGCACATGGGCACCAAACCGGCTCACGGCAAGCCGGCAGGTCAGCGCCTCTATCCGCCGCCTGACGGAAAAGGTGGGCCCTGCACGGTTCCCTGGACCACCGGCGATAAAGGTCAACCATACTGCCGTGGGGAAATCATTGAATAAGGCCTGTTATCACCGGATTGTGCAGACCGGCGCCTCGGGGTGATGCTTTGGAATGACGCCGTCAGACATGCAACACACTGATCCGTAAGCCAAAAAAGCCGGAGGCCTGGCCTCCGGCAATGGCGAGTGAGAGCGTACGAGACAAACGATCAGGCTTCGGCCTTGGCCGGGATCTGCGGTCCGGCCGCCACCAATGCCTGGCACTCCGGGTTGTCCAGGAAACTGCTGAAGTTGGCGACGAACTTTTCTCCCAGACGGATGGCCTTATCTGTCCATTCGCTGGCATCCGCGTAGGTGTTGCGCGGATCGAGGATGGTGCTGTCCACACCCGCCAGCGCGACGGGAATTTCCAGGTTGAAGATCGGCAGTGTCCGGGTTTCGGCCGTATCCACTTCCCCGGCAATAATGGCATCAATGATGCGTCGGGTGGCCTGAATGGAAATCCGCTTGCCGGTGCCGTTCCATCCGGTGTTCACCAGATAGGCTTTGGCGTTGACCGCATTCATCCGTGCTACCAGTTCCTCTGCGTACTTGATGGGATGCAGAGACAGGAAGGCCTTGCCGAAGCAGGCCGAGAACGTCGGCGTGGGTTCCGTGATACCCCGCTCAGTGCCTGCCAGCTTGGAGGTATAGCCGGAGAGGAAATGGTATTTGGTTTGTGCCGCATTCAGCTTTGCAACGGGCGGCAACACACCATAGGCATCGGCCGTCAGGAAGATGACCGTGGTGGCATGGCCGGCCTTCGATACCGGGTACACCGCGTTCCTGATGTGATAGAGCGGATAGCTAACGCGGGTATTTTCGGTGATGGACGCATCGGAAAAGTCGATCTTGCCGTTTTCATCCACCACCACATTTTCCAGCAGGGCATCGCGCTTGATGGCGTGATAGATGTCCGGCTCGGCCTCGGGGTCAAGGTTGATGGTCTTGGCGTAGCAGCCGCCTTCAAAGTTGAAAACGCCATCATCATCCCAGCCATGCTCGTCATCGCCGATCAGGCGGCGCTTGGGATCGGTGGACAGGGTGGTCTTTCCGGTCCCGCTGAGGCCAAAGAAGATGGCCACGTCACCCGCTTCGCCCACGTTGGCAGAACAGTGCATGGAGGCAATGTGCTTCAGGGGCAGATAGTAGTTCATCATGGCGAACATGCCCTTCTTCATTTCGCCGCCATACCAGGTACCGCCAATCAGCTGCATCCGCTCGGTCATGTTGAACACGGTGAACACCTCCGAGTTCATGCCGTGTTCCTTCCATTTCGGGTTGGTGACCTTGGATGCATTGATGACCACAAAGTCCGGCTCACCAAAGCTGGCCAGCTCATCTTCCGTGGGGCGGATGAACATGTTCTTGACGAAATGCGCCTGCCAGGCCACCTCCATGATGAAGCGGATCTTCATGCGGGTGTTGGGATTGGCGCCACAGAAGGCATCCACCACAAACAGCCTCTTGCCGGAAAGCTGCTTCTGGCACAGGGCCTTGAGTTCGTTCCAGACTTCCGGCTTGAGGGGATGGTTGTCGTTATGGGAGATGCTGTTGTCCCACCAGACATGCTCCTTGCTGACATCGTCATACACAATGTACTTGTCCTTGGGAGAGCGGCCTGTGAAGATGCCGGTCTTGACGGCCACGGCGCCAAGCTCGGTGACCACGCCCTTTTCATAGCCTTCCAGATCCGGGCGGGTTTCTTCTTCGAAGAGTTGGTCATAGCTGGGGTTGTAGACGACTTCCTTAACGTCCGTAATGCCGTATTTTGAGAGGTCAGGTGTCTGAGTCATGATCGCCTCCTGGCTGGTGTGAGGGGGATTCCCCGAAGGTCTGACTCATATAGTAGTAATATTACGTAATTAAATTTTGATCTGAGGCAAGAATAGACATTTTTTAACGTAAATAAACGCGTATGGGGCGATTCATCACGATGGATGGTGGATTTTTTTGGGGTCGGGTGTATGTCATCATGAAATGGTGTGCCAAAGCCTTGCCCGGATTGATCTATTCAGGCTACCCTGCTGGCGTCTCCCCATTTTTTCAGAAGGCGCCATTCAACCTTTTGACTTTAAAGGGAAAAACGTGATGTGGTAACGGAATCGGGGTTTCCCTCCAGGTACAATGTGATTGCCTATAAGTCACTGAACCCAAAGGAAAACCCCGATGCCTTACCATGCCACAGATCGGACAAAATGGAAAGCCCGCCTCTGCAGCCTGATTGACCAGGCACCTGAACAGATCACACGGCCTGTGAGAAAACTCATGGCAGAGGTCACTTTCGGCATCCTCACTTCCGGTTCCCTCACGCAGGCAGAGATTGCCCGCACACTCAATGAGCCATGCAGACTGCACCATACCCAGAAGCGCATCTCCCGCATGCTGGCCGGACACAGTGAAGTGGCCTGGGCCGCAGAGCAGGTGCAGCTTGCGCACGTCAGCCGGCACGTCACGCAGGACATGATCCTGGCCATTGATCCGGGCGATCTGAACCGTGACGGCGCACCGAAAAGTGAATGGCGGGGCCGCGTCAGGGACGGCGATACCGGAGAAATTGTCGGCGGATATCCGCTGATGACTGTGGTGGCACGGGATGTCCGGCGCGGGAAGACGCTGCCGTTGCTGACCCGCCTGAACACCCCGCAGCGCACGGCATTCAGAAGCGAGAACCATGACATTCTCTCGGTGATGGATGAAGTGAGCCGGCATATCCGGAAGGATCTGCTCTGGGTGATAGACCGGGGAGGCGACCGGGGCATCCTGTGGGATGCCTGGATCCGGTGTGAGCGACAGGTGCTGGTCAGAGCGGCCAATCAGCGCTACTGGTGCTGGCGGGACCGTCATAAAACAGCGCAGCAGATTGCCCGTGAACTGCCGCTGAAGCACCAAGGGCAGCTCAGACGGGGAGGCCCCCGCGTCAGGTTCGGTATCACCCGGGTGATGCTGCGAGAGCATCCGGACAGCCCCTTGTGGATGATTGTCGTCCGCCATGACCGGCCGGAACCTCTGGTGCTGGTTACCACGCGTCCGGTGCGCGGAAGGCGACAGGGAGAACGCATGATCCATGCCTACATGGACCGCTGGGCCTGCGAGGAAGGCTACCGCTTTACCAAGCAGGGCTTTGCGCTGGAGTCTGTGCCGGCACGGCGCTTCACCACACTTCAGAATCTGGTTGCGCTGGCGAGTCTGGCCTGGGGACTGCTTGCCGTCTGGCAGGACCGGGATAGCTGTCTGATCAGAAGTTCACGCCGTCAAAAGCCAGACAAGGCGCTTAAGTTCCCGTTCTACAGCCTGCTCAAGGGATGGCAGAACCTGTTCAGAGGTGCACGGGTGCTGTTCTGGCCACTTTGGCGCAAACGAAAACCACGAAGTCTGATTGATGACTTGTTTGCCCGAAATGGTTCTCTCGCCACGGGGCCGGGGTAAAAAATGGGGAGACGCCAGAGGCTACCCTGGGCTTATCCCAACCGGAGATATCACGGATGAATCAGCTGCCTCCTGGACTGTATGACCTGCTTCTCACCGATGAGTTAAACACTCGTATCCCAGATCATCATGCCCAAATCGAAGGTTTTAAACAGAGTGCGGCACAGGAACTGGTCTCTGAGGTGGCAAAACGCCTCTATGATCTACTGGAGTCTTTGCCTGAGAATAACGATCGGCCAACGATTCAAACAGAATTAGCGAATAGCCTGCTTGAAACCCTTCTTGACCGCGTACGCGAATGCGTCGGTGAGATATCAGATGACGTTCTGACGTTAGATCGGTTTCTCATCCCTCCCAAACGGCTTTCTGCGATACAGCCTGTAGGTCGCCGTTTCACTGCGCCGGAAACGGGTCTGCACGCACCTTGGCTCTTTACGGCCAGTAAGGATACGCCTTCCTTGCTCAGTGAAATTCGAAAAGAGCTCGCGTCTGCAGATCAGGTGGATATTTTGGTCAGCTTCATTACCGTTTCGGGAGTGAGAAAGCTGATGGATCTCTTGCACGAAGCGACCGCAGTAGGCGGTGAAGGTGAGCGTGGAACTCGCTTGCGTATACTGACGACCACCTACACAGGCGCGACCGATGCAAAAGCTCTGGATCAGTTGGCGAGCTTACCGGGTTGTCAGGTGAAGGTGAGCCTAGATGGCCGCCGGACACGGCTTCATGCGAAGGCTTGGATTTTTCACCGACAAACAGGATTCGGCTCGACCTATATCGGTAGTGCGAACTTATCTGGTGCAGCGCTCACCGGTGGACTGGAATGGACAGTTAAGCTATCTCAGCGCGAGCAAACACGTCTATTTGAACGGGCGAAAGCCCACTTTGAAACCCTTTGGGCTGATCCAGAATTTTCGGTTTATGACCCGAGGAATGAACACCATCGCCTGCGGCTTGATGCAGCGCTGGCCAAGGAGAAAGGGCAGGGTGCGTTGTCACTTGATAACCCAAAAATTTACTTTGACCTCTCTCCCAAGCCCTATCAGCAAGAGATGTTGGACCAGCTTGCCATTGAACGTGAGCATGGCCGAATGCGGAATTTAGTGGTCGCCGCTACGGGGACGGGTAAAACCATGGTGGCCGCGTTTGACTATAAAAGGCTGTGCGAGGTACTTGGGGGGCGACCTAAATTGCTGTTCGTCGCACACCGAGAGGAAATTCTCAAGCAGGCGCTGCACACCTATCGCGCTGTTTTACGGGATGCGGAGTTTGGTGAACTCCTCAGCGGTAGCGATAGGCCGCAATCCTACCATCATCTTTTCGCCACAATTCAAAGTGTGACATCACGTGCACTGGTGGAGCAAGTGGGCGGCGATTATTGGTACCAAGTAGTCATTGATGAATGCCACCACATTGCTGCGGAAAGTTTCTCGCGTTTGGTGGGCTCAATTTCACCCAAGATACTGTTGGGGCTCACGGCCACACCGGAGCGAGGAGATGGACAGGTCATTCATACATTCTTTGATTCCCGCCCAGATGGTTCGCCTGCTGTGGAATTGAGGCTTTGGGATGCCTTGGAAATGCAGCTCTTGGCACCTTTTGAATACTATGCATGCGATGACCCGACAGATTTACGCGGGGTGCCTTGGCGCCGGGTAGGAGAGCGCAAAGCGCTCGAGGAAGCGATTGCGCAAAATCGAACACGCGCGGAGCACGTGATTCGTGCATGGCAGGAGTTGGTTGTCGATCCGAGACAGTGTCGCACATTGGTGTTTTGTGTTTCCGTTGACCACTCGCGCTTTATGGCCGATGTACTGAATGAGGCAGGTATCGCGACCGCGTACCTGACCGGACAGTGCTCGAATGAAAAGCGGAAAGCAGTCAATGATGATTTTAGACAAGGCAAGTTATCTGCCGTCACCACCGTAGACTTGTTTAACGAAGGTGTCGATTTTCCGGAGGTGGACACATTACTCCTACTGTGGCCAACAGCAAGCACGGTTATTTTTCAGCAGCAGATTGGTCGCGGGCTTCGGTTAGCAAAAGGCAAGGAGAGCTGCTTAGTGCTGGACTTTGTGGGGCAGCATTCAGCGGAATATCGTTACGATTTGATGCTGACGGCGTTAACCGGTTTGTCGAGGCGGCAATTGCGCCAAGCGGTTGAAAAAGGTTTTGATACGTTGCCGCCTGGCTGCCATATCCATTTGCAAAAGCAGACACGTCAGCAAGTGCTCGCACACTTAAAGCAGTCTTTAAGTTCAAGGTGGCGGGATCTGGCTCAGGAACTTGCGCGTTATGCCTCCCATCGATCAACGCGCAAGCCCAAATTGGCCGAATTTATTCGGGATCAGGGTGTGGAGCTTGAGGATATCTATCGCGCGACCAAGCCTCGGGGCTGGACCCAGTTAAAGATGGCTGCGCGGCTCATCAACCGAACGCTTGCGGCTGAAGAGGGTGCCATGGCGGATAGCATGGCTACGCTCACCCATCATGATGATCCCCGTGTGCTGGATGTCATGCTTAAATTGGCGCAGGAGCGTGCCCACTTTCAACCCGTTGATGCGCTTGACAAACTTCGAGCGCAAATGTTGATGTATCAACTTTTCCATGATTACAACGATGTGGGCCCCTATCTCCAATTTGTCCAGAGGCTGGCGAAATATCCGGACCTGTGCGATGAGTTGGAAGATATTGCTGAGATGTTATTGAGTCGCACCACGCACCGCTACCTCCCTATATCAGGTTTGGTGGATCGCCCACTTTGCTTGCATGCACGATACCATCTCCGTGAAATACTTACCGCGATTGGCAAGCATACTGTCGATGCGCGGCCAGCTTTCCGAGAAGGGGTCTATCGTGATTCAGATCAGCAGATTGAGTATATCTTTGTCACGCTAGACAAATCAGCGGGCTTTCATGAGAGTATTGCGTACCAAGATTACGCTATTTCCCCCAATCATTTTCACTGGCAGAGCCAAAACAGCGCACGTCCTGGGACTGCGGCAGGCAAACGGTATCTAGGTGCGCCTGATAATGGCTGGACCTTTCAGTTATTCATCCGCGAAAACAAGGAGATGGCTTACGTGGCCTGTGGGCCGGGATCTATCGTTAAGATCGAAGGTGAAGCGCCCATGAGTATCACATTTGAGCTGGTTCATCCGCTAGCTGCGTCCCTATTCAGGCGCTTTAGCGTGGTTCGAGGACTGTAGTTTAGGAGGCTACGCTGCCCGCAGATTAAACAGCCTGCTTTGCATTTGAAGATTCTTTGGCTGATAATGTGCATATGCACAGGAGACCCGCCATGCGCGCCACTTCAGCTCTCGCTCAGCCAGACAAGTCCAGAGTCCTCGGTGAAGCCGTCATCAACGCCGGGGCAAGGCTGGGGCTGTCTGCGGAGGAAGTGGGCCGTGTGATCGGCCGCAACCGCACCACCATCGCTCGCAATGGTGTGGATCCGGAATCGACAAGTGGCCAGCTTGCCTTGTTGCTCATCCGCATCTACCGGGGACTCTATGCGCTGGTGGGGGGCGACGAGAACGAGATGAAGCACTGGATGCATTCGCCCATCCGAACCCTTCAGGGCGTACCGGCAGAGCTGATCCGTGATGTGACCGGTCTGGTGCACGTGGCGGAGTACATTGACGCCATCCGGGGCAAGGTGTGACGGATATCTGGACCACAGCAGGGGGCCAGGAGGCCATCTGCCCCTTGGGCGGAACCGGCTACAGGCTGGTGGAAAGCCAGGAAGTGGTGGCAACGACGCAGATTGTGTCGAGCCTTGCCGATCAGGCGCTGCTGGAGGAAATGCTGGAGCAGTCCAAGCCGCCAATGCGTGCCGGTACGGAGCGGCTGCATTATCTGCTCGCGACGCCCTTTCGCTACCCGCCCTTGAGTCATGGCAGTCGCTTCGGTACACGCTGGGAGCCGAGCCTGTTTTACGGCGGTACTGCTGTCCCGGTTACCCTCTGCGAGGGGGCGTTCTACCGGTTCTGGTTCTGGTACGACAATGCGGCCGGTCCGGCCCGTCCGGTATTGCAGACCCAGCACACGTTGTTCTCCTTTCGCTATCAGTGCTGCCGCGGAGTCCGGCTGCAGGGCGGGCCGTTCACACCCTTCCGGGAACAGATCCGCAATCCGGTCAGTTACCGCCTGACACAGCAACTGGGGCAGGCCATGCGTTCGGATGAGGTGGAAGCCTTTGAGTACCCCTCGGCCCGGGACCCGGCAGGAGGTGTCAATGTGGCACTGTTCACACCGGATGCGCTGGCGTCTGACCGGCCGCTGAACCAGCAGGCCTGCCTGTGCCAGACCCGTGCAGAACGTGTGGAGTTCAGTGTCGGGCGCGAGGTGCATGCGTTTCAGATAGATGCTTTCCTGATTGATGGCCGCCTGCCTTTACCCGCAGCCTGACTGCGTCAGACGGTTGAGCCGCTCCTCCACATATTCAATGACCCGCGCAAGCGTGGCCGAGTCCAGGCCCTTGTCAGGGTGGCACAAGATGAGGTTGGAACAGTTGGGTTGGTAAAGCGCCTCCTGATCATCCAGTGCGATCCATTCCGCACCCGGTGCGTGGCGCCTCAGCCAGGCTTCCACTTCCCGCTGGCGCGTTCCCGGCCCGGTATCTTCCAGTTCCGGCGTCATGCCGACCACGTTCGGATTGATGTGTGTCCTGAACCAGGAGAGCGGGTGCACGATGCGCCAGGTCGAGGTGATGACAACAGGCAGATCATAAGCCCCGGTCAGGATGCGCAGGTTGCGCAACTGAATGGCACCCGGTTCGGGGGGCTTTCCCGGTGCCTTGAACTGGATGACACCGTCCAGATCCAGAAAAAGAAACAGTGAATTCATCTATACTTCCCCCTTGCTTTGGCGACTCTTGAGCAAGAGTAGCCGGTTTTTCGGGCTCGGTGAGAAGGAATTTCATGCAGGTTCTGGCGCTTTCTGATATCCATCTGGAATTTGAACCCTGGCAGTGCGATGCGTTGGCGGATGTCATCATCCTCGCCGGTGATATCCATGAGGGGGTGCAAGGTATAGAGTGGGCGGCAAGGACTTTTCCGCCCTCTTCACGGGTCCTGTACGTAGCCGGCAATCATGAATTCTACGGGGCTTCGCTGCCTGACCTTTACGATGGGTTGCGGCGGGCCGCGGCGCCTCATGATCACGTCACATTTCTGGATTGCGAGAGCATTGATCTGCTCGGATACCGTTTTCTGGGGTGTACGCTCTGGACAGACTTTGCCATTCTGGGAGACCCGGAGTCCGGGATGGATACCGCGCGGGTGATGATGAACGACTACAATATGATCGACTTTGGTGGTGTGCGCATGCTTGAACCGGAGGATGTTCAGGCCTTGCATCACCGGAGCCGGCAATGGCTTCAGGAGGAACTGGCCCGGGCCCGCAGCGAGCAGGTTCCGGCCATTGTGATCACCCATCATTGTCCCACGCCCCAATCCGTCCCCGAGCGCTTCAGAGGACACCCGCTCAACGGGGCCTTTGCTTCGGACCTTGCCGGGCTCATCGCGCAGGAAGCACCGCAACTGTGGGTACATGGCCACACCCATGACCGATTCGATTATCGCCTGGGCTCAACGCGTATCTTTTGTAACCCGGTAGGCTATCCGGAGGAACGAAGGGAAGACGCCGCCGCAGCGGGATTGATCCGGCTGGAACCGGCACCCAGGCCGGGGCAGTCTGCAGATGGATGTGTGGGGGATGGCCATTGAAAACGGAAACGTCAGGAGGGTGGGTTGGCATGACAGACAGTCCCGTGCTCGTCATTGACCTTGAGGCGACCTGCTGGAAGAACCAGATCACGCCGGAGGGGGAACCGCAGAGTGTGGACAACATGGAGATCATCGAGATCGGTTGCGCATTGGCCACCCGGGCGGGCAAATTGATTGAAAGCGCCAGCTTCATGGTGCGTCCGGTTCGCTTTCCCCGACTCAGTGAGTGCTGTATCTCGCTGACCGGCATCACCCAGGACATGGTGGATGCGGCCCCCCTTTACCCCGAGGCGATCGAGGCGCTGGACGCCTGGCTGGGAGAGCTGCCGGACGGGTTCATCTGGTGCAGTTGGGGTAACTATGACTACCGGCACATCATGAGACAGAACCGGGACAGTGGCATGACACCTCGTTTCTGCAGGTTTCCTCATCTGAACCTCCGGTATCTGTGGAAGCACTCCACGGGTCGGAAAAAGAAGAACACCCTGAAGAATGCGCTGCATTTTCATGGGCTGTCATTTGAAGGCAGGCAGCACCGCGGGGTCGACGATGCGCGGAACATCGTCCGCCTGCTGCCGTTCATGGACTGGTCCCTTGAAGCGGAAATCCTGGCTCGTGCGGGTCAGCCAGGATCTGACTGAGAGGCTCCCCGCTGGCATGGGGGAGCCAGGGCATCTCCATATCCTGAAAAGGTGTTTGACAGCATCATAAAACTGATTGTGATAACGATTATTGTTTATATGCCTCATTCAGGACGTTGCATCAAAAAAGCTGCGCTGGCAGCGACGGCGGTGGGTTATCTGACCCAGGCGGGGATCCTTCCCTGGATGCCGCCCCTCTGGGATACGAGCAATATACTTTCCGAAAAGTCTGTTGTCGGCCAGCTTCTGCACATCCTGGTGGGCTATCAGGCCCGGCCAAACCTGCCACAAGTGGGGGCTTATCTGGCCACGCTGGTCATCATTCTCTTCGGCATGAAGTGGGCTGGTCAGCATCAGGCCGAAGGCGCTGTACAGGCCGCCTGAGCTTTCCCCGTTCAGCCCGGCGGCAAACGCCGGGCTCCGTTCTTCCCCCATTGCGAACCTGACCCAAAGTGCGCACAATCCCCCGCGATGAGCCGGCGGGGTACCCGGCCGGTATCCATGAATCTGGGTGGGTGTGATGCACGACCTTTCCGCTCGTTTTGAGGCGCTTGACCTGCTGATCCGGGACACGGCGCCGTTCTGGGACTGGTCACCGTTCGGAGCGGTGGATTGCCCCTGGGCGTCGCGTGCGCCGGGTCTGTATGGCCGTGTTCAGGCGCTGAGCGATGCGGAAGTCGAACATCTCATGGGCGATGATGACGCCCTGCTTCACTGGCTCGCTGAGGCGGGGCTGCACGAGGCCGCCAAGCTGGCGGAAATGGTCCGGGTAGCTGTGCTGGCGGACGTGCATTCACCCACGCAGGCGGAGACGGATCCGCGGGCCTGGGCGGGGGTGCCGGGTCGTAAACAGGCTCAGATCCAGGCATTTCTGCATACCCTGCCACCGCGTTCGGGTACGGTGCTGGAATGGTGTGCCGGCAAAGGTCATCTCGTTCGTGTGGTCAGCCGGGTCACGCAAAGACCGGGTATCGGGCTGGAACTGCAGCCGGATCTGGTTGTCACCGGGCAGGCGCTGGCGGATGCGCAGGGTGTGGCGGTCAGCATGCGGCAATGTGATGTGCTGGCAGACGAACACCGCGTTGCCGATGCGCTTGGCCATGCCCGGACGGCGCTGGCCCTGCATGCCTGCGGTGAACTGCATCGCGCGCTGGTCAGACGCGCCATCGGCGCCGGGGTGCCCGAGCTGATTCTGGCACCCTGCTGCTATCACCTGCACGGGCCGGACCGCTATCAGCCCCTGTCCCGCGCCGGCGAGGCTCTGAACCCGGGGTTCAGGCGTGATCAGCTCCGCCATGCGGTGCGCCAGACGCAAACCGCTCCGCCCCGGGTACGCCGTCAGCAGCATGCGCTGAATGTCTGGCGGCTGGCCTTCGATGCCTGGGTGCGGGCGCATCTGGGGGTCAGCCATTACACGGCGCTGCCACCGCGCCCCCTGAGTGTCCTCGGTGAGGGCTTTGAGCGCTTCTGCCGCTGGGGTGCCCGGCACCACAGCCTCCCCATGCCCGAGGTGCAGGATGAAGCGCATTGGCTGGAGGCCGGTCGCAGGCGGTATGCCTGGTATCAGCGCATGGCATTGGTGCAGGCGGTGGTGCGCCGGCCGCTGGAGCTCTGGCTGGTGCTGGACCTGGCGCTGGCGCTTGAAGGGGCCGGTTACGAGGTCACCCTGGGAACATTCTGTCCGCCTGACGTCTCCCCGCGCAACCTGCTCATCAGGGCCCGGCGCTGAAGGGCCTCGGCAGGTTTCCCCCATTCGGGTGAAGTTCCCGGTTTTGCCAAGCAGGCACGGACAGCCTGTACCGCGGACACTACACTCGCGCCCGCAACTTCAGAGACACGACATAAGGACAACGGAATGCTGCGGGATACCCTCGTCAAATGGCGCGTGACAAATGCGCTGGAGACTTTTTTCAGACATTACTTTCAGCTGGATGTGCTGGGTCGCGAGCGGCTCGGCATCCTGCGCGAAGAACCGGTCATGCTGGTCATGAATCATACGGCGTTCTTTGCGCTGGAATGTTACATGATCGGCAGCGTGATTCTGGCGGATCATCCGGAGGCGGACTTTCGCACCCTGGTATGGAAAGGCTTTTCCGAAGGCCCCGCCAGTCCCTGGTTCCGGCATCTGGGCTGCGAAACCGCGACCATTGCCAATGGTGTCCGGCTGCTCCGGGACGGTCATTCGGTGCTGATCATGCCGGAAGGGATTGATGCCACCGATGTCCGCAACCGCATGAACCGTTTTCATACCGGCTACCTGCGCATGCTGCGTGAGCATCCGGTGCCCATTGTGCCGATCGGATTTCATGGGGTGGACCAGGCCATTCCCTGGATCGTGGCTCACCAGCCGGTACTGGAGAAGAAGCTCATGCACCCGGTGAACCCGGATTGGGACTTCCTGCTCATCCCCCGGCTGCCCATCTTTCGCCCCGCGAAGGTGGTGTTTGCCGTGGGGGAACCCATCCGGCTGCAACCGGAGGCGTTGGCGGATGAAGCCGCCCTGCAAGCCACCAACCGGCACATACAGGGAGTGATCAGCGGGCTGATGGATGAGGCGGAAAGTCATCGCCGCGAGTGCATTGAGCGCTCCGGACTCAACCGGTGGTTTCACCGTTTGGTGGAGGCACCGGTTTGAGGGTTGAATCAGGTGGGATCAGGGTCCCGGTATGCGCCGCCGGACTTCCTTTGAAACAACCTTGATCCACAGCGGACTGGCCAGCAGACTGAAGGCAATCACGGCGACGGTAAGCTGGTACGCCGGTTTGCCGACGATACCGCTGGCCAGGCCCACTGATGCCAGCACGAAGGAAAATTCGCCGATCTGGGACAGCATGACGCCCGTCAGCAAGGCATCTTTCCAGTCTTCACCCATGACTTTCAGAATCAGGGCGTTGATGAAGGTGTTGGTCACCAGCACCAGTACCACGAGAAGCAGGATGGTGGCCAGATTGTCGAGCAGGAAGGCCGGGTCGATCAGCATGCCGACCGAAACAAAGAACAGCGCCACGAAAATGATGTGCAGCGGCTCCAGCGCATCGTGTACCCAGCGGATTTCCTGGGTACGGCCGATGATCATGCCGCCGATGAAGGCACCCAGCGGCGCGGAAAGACCGATCAGGCTGGTGATCAGGGCACAGCCGAAGCACAGCAGCAGGGCCACGAAGACCTGCATCTCGTGATTGTCCCGTACCCAGCCGAGAAAGGGCAGGCTGATGGCTTCGCGACTGAGCAGCCAGCCGGTCAGGGCAACCAGCACTGCACCGCCACCGAGCTGTATCCAGGGGTTGACGGTTTCCGCACCGGTCTGGCTGCCCAGCGATGCCAGCAGGATCATCATGGGCACCACTGCAATATCCTGTGCCAGCAGGATCAGCAGGGTATTCTTGCCCACGGGGCTGTGCAGTTCATTGCTGTCCTGCAGCAGCTTGATGACGACGGCCGTTGACGACAGGCTGATGACAAAACCGAGCAGGAGGATGCGCGGCAGCGGCCAGTCCAGAAACCAGCCCACCAACCAGACTGCGCCCACGCTCAGGGCAATCTGAAGCCCGGTACCGATGACCGCAATGCGCCAGCCCCTTGCCAGCTCGCGTGGTGATACCTCAAGGCCGATGAAGAACAGCAGCAGGGTGACGCCCAGCTCTCCCAGCTGTTCGAGCTGATGGGTGTCCTCGACCCAACCCAGCGCAGCCGGTCCCATGAGCACACCGGCCAGAATGTAGGCGACCAGCTGTGGCTGGCGGAAGGGCCTGAGCAGCATGCCGATCAGTACCAGCCCGGTGACCACGGCCACCACATTGAAAAGCAGGGTGGAATGTTGCATGGAGGTCTCCTAGAGCCACTGTTTGCGTTTGAAGTAGACGAGCAAACCCCCGGCCATGGTCACAAATACCCCCCAGACCGCAGGATAACCCCAGCGCCACTTGAGCTCCGGCATGTACTCGAAGTTCATGCCGTACACACCGGCCACGAAAGTCAGGGGAATGAAAATGGCGGCAAACACGGTCAGTACCTTCATGGTCTCGTTCATGCGGTTGCTGGCGAGGGACAGATAAATGTCCAGCATGGAACCGAGCAGCTCTCTTGAAGACTCCAGGTTGGCCAGCACGCGCTGGGCATGATCTTCGACATCGCGAAGATAGGGCTGCGTTACCGGTCTGATCAGCGGATGATCCTCGCGGATCAGGGTGTCCAGCATGGTGGCTACGGGCTGGATCGCCTTGCGCTGGCGCAGGAGCGCCCGTTTCATGTCCTGAATGCGGACAAGCGTCGCCTGCTCGGTGTCGCCGGACAGGAGACTTTCTTCCAGCTCAAAAATCACGTCATCCAGCTCGTCGTGGGCCTGAATGTAGCCATCCACCACCACATCCATGAGCGCATAGAACAGATAGTCCGCCTCATGATTGCGCAGCCGCCCCGCACCATTTTTCAGCCGTTCGGCCACAGGATCGAACAGCGGAGTGGCCGTTTCGGAGAAGGTGATGACCAGATGCGGGGCCAGAATGAAGCTGATCTGATCGTCAGCCAGATCCTCCGTGTCCGGCTGCCAGGGGGTATGACGCAACACCGCGTAGATGTAGTTGTCGTAGTCTTCGAGCTTGGCGCGCTGGTGGGTATTGAGCACATCTTCCATCACCAGTGCGTGGATGCCCACATGCTCGGCCAGTTGTGCAAAGAAGGCGGTATCGGCAAGTCCTTCGATCCGTACCCAGGTTGTGCCGTTGAACGGCTGTTCGAGCTGGCGGATCAGGTCGTCCGGCGGAATGTCTTTCGTGACGTCCAGGGTTTCGCGGGTATAGCGGCAGAGGGTGATGGTGGTGTCGGAAGGTGCCTCTTCGCCGACGTGAATCAGCGAACCCGGAGGCAGACCGGTCTTGGCCATATCAGTCATTCTGTGGTGATCCCTGTTTTGTCAGTACTGTAGCACAAACCGGTCGGCCGGGAATCCATCCTGTTGCGCGGGTACGGCCGGAGAAACCGGTTGCGCAGGAGTCGGCCCTCCGGTCCGAGACCTGGTCACCCACAAAACACTTGCCCCCTCCCGCCCGGCTCCCCTAAAATCCGTGAGGCAAACAGGATGTTCATGCCCCACGGAAAAGGATTCCGGTAATGGTTGACCCCCATACGCCACTGGCTACGGTACATGTGGCCGGTGAGATCTATCAGCTTCTGACCCGGGAACAACTGCGCCTGCGCCATGGTGAAGCGCTCCCCGATCCCGTGTCTGCAGACAGCCATCATGCTGCCGCCGTTGCGGATCAGGTCGAATCGTTGAAAGACAACGCCGCCCTGAAGGCACAGCTCGGTGGTGAAGTCAGCCGCACAACTCTCCTGCGGGCCATTCGTCTGGGCAGGATCAGGGTATTTCAGGGCGATGGCATCGCACCGGATATCTGGTTCCCCATGACGTCCACCGTGGTTCCTGCCATTGCGGATACCCCGCCGGCCCGTATCACGCCGCCGCCACCTGAACCGCCGCGGGAGACGCAGCGCTGGCTGTACCGGACCGAAGTGGCGCATCCGGCACCGGACCGGGAACACCGGATCCGGTTCCGTGCCGCGGGCTGGACACCTGCCGATGATGCCGCCCGGTTTCCGGGGCGTGGCGACAGCCGTCTCGTGGTGGTGGAAAGCGATACCCGCTACCGGGCCGGTGCGAGCCTGGTCGTCCGGGCCGGCAACGGGTCGCCCCCCTTCGTGTATCCGCTGGGCGAGGGTCTGCCCGGCGTACCCCACAGCCGCAATCCGGGGCCGGTGGCCACCACCCTCATGCCCGTGGTGCCGGTGCTGGAGGGGACGGACGGGCAGGTTCCCGACACCGGCTGGCTGTATCTTTTCCGTCACAATCGACTCTGGCGCATGCTGAAGGTGACCGGGCATGGCCGCTTCCGGGATGGCCACCACGAACTGGCCCGCAAGCATGACACCGCGCCTCACGCCGATGGCGTGTCCCTGAATGCGATCTGGGTGCCTCTGCAGGTCAACGGCCAGCGGGAAACCGCTCTGGACATGCGATACAGCCGTACCCTGCTGCCCTGGGATCAGGTGGCGGCGCTGGAGGCGGATCCGCAAACCCGCCTGCAACAGGGTACGGATCTGACGCCACTGACTGCCTGGCTGAAAGACGGAACCGTACCGGCCGGCTTCACCTTGCCGGCGCACCTGCGGAACCGGCCGGCCATGGCGGCGGTACCTGTGAGTGCACTGGCCTCCAGAGCCCTGCGTCTGGTCTTTCGGCCGGCAACAGACGGCAAGACAAAAGAGCTGACGGGCGAGATCCGTTTTGACGCCGGCGAGCCCGTCCCGTTCGACGCCACGGCCGGAGAGCCCCTGACCCTTGACGTTCCGGAAACGGCCCATCGGATCCTGGTTCAGGCTCAGCCGGTCACGGCCAGAACCGTTCATCCATGGCATTGGGCCTTTGATCTGCGCGAAGCGCCGGATCCGGACTCGGAAGAAGATGAACCCGGGCGTCAGCCTGTTGTGTACCTCAGCCGGGTCAACCCGATTACCCTGCCGAAAAAGGAAGCGCTGCGGTCCGTTCGGCTGAGCCGGACACACTGGCGCTGTACGGAGCTTCCGGCAACGGATGCCTGGAAATCCGATGTGGCACCGCTGGCCAGACTGGCGGAGGCGTGGCGGCAGCCTGATATCACGGAGACGGCAATGCCCCCGGGCTGGCTCTACGTGTTTCGGCAGGGGTACCTGTGGGCAGAATATGAGGTGATCAGTGAGCCGATCCCCAGGCCCGATCCCTCCCGGGTGAGTCTGCGCCCGGTCAATCTTCAGGTTCACCAGGGGCGGGATGAACGGCCCGCGCAAACGGAGAAGGCTATCCCGCGGGTCACCTTGCCCGTTCCGGAGGATGAGTCGGTGGAGATTGCCTTCTCCCACTTTCAGTGGAGCTGGGCACGCATTCAGTCACTGGGCGGGCTGCGACCTGCGGCGGATCCGGAGCGACCGGACTGGCCCTGGCACGATCCGGGCAGCGGTGTACCGCCAGCCAGCGAGGATCCCCGGCTTGCGGATACCACCGAGGCCACCATGGCCGAGCGGCGCGGGCAGCGCTGCCAGGTCATCGGGCCCGGCATGCGAAGCCTCGTGATTGCGGATCCGGAAGCCCTGCTGCACACAGCCGCCATGCGGCTCAACACGGCGTGGTCGCTCATGGAGCAGCTCGTCAGGGACATGCATATCCGGCGCGAAACAGGGGCGGGGGTGGAGCGTTATCTCGAAGCCGCGGTCCTGACCTGGTGGTGGCTCAATCAGGACATCACGCCGGAGCAGGGCACGCCCTGGCAGCGGGACCAGGCGCGCTTTGTACACCAACAGAGACTGCAATCCCGTCTGGATGCCGATGACATCAAGGCTGTACTGAAAATTGCCGAGCGGGCCCACCTCCGCGAGCTCATTTGTGCCGCACGGGAGAGCGTGCGGTGCGTACTCGACAGTGAGCTGGGTGACAGCTCTCCCGAAAGACTTGCCCGGATACTCGGTGACCGGCTGGCCTTGCCGGCAGATCATCCCCGGGGCCTGTTTTCCTTCCATGAACTGGTGGAGATCACACTGGCGCAACTTCAGACACCGGAAACCACGCTGTGCCGAACCCTGCAACTGGACGATTCGCTGGCCCGGGAACATGCACAATCCACGGAGAACAATCGTTATGCGGACCTGATGGACCGCATCGTGAGCGGACAACATCCGCTGGCAAAGATTCTGTCGCCCTGGCTGGGCAAGGAGGACTTTGCCTGGCAGAAGGCGCTCAAGCGGCTGATCCGGGAGCTGGAAATCAGCTGGGATGCGGAAAGCGATCATGCCGAGCGCATCAGACAAGCCCGGCAAGACTGGCTGACGGCACTCAGTCAGATGGCGTCGCCACCTGTCGGCCCTGCCGCCGATATTTCGAGGGCAGCGCTCAACTATATTGATCAGCTGGCACAGGTGCAGACCCGCGAAGCCTTGCGCAAGCTGACTGCAGGTGGCCAGAGACTGTCTCGCCGCTGGCTCCGCAAGACACTGGGCTGGGCACGCAATCAGCTTGCGGTTTATGGTGGACTGCTGATACAGACCGGGGACTACCTGAAGGCCGACACCCGTCAGCATACGCCTCTGGCCCTCGAACGCCACGGTGCCACGGATGCGCCGCCTGCACCCGAATCGGCCCGGGCAGCCTTGCCGGAGCGGTTTGCTGCCTATCAGGTCACGGCGATTTCGCCCACAGCACAACACGCGCTGACAGGAAGCCGGCTGAGCCTGTTCACCCTGAACGCCTTTCTCGCCCTGAATGAGGCCACCAGACAGGGCTCGACGCGCAACACGCTGAACGCACTCAGTGCGACACTGGACATGCTCGCGCTCAGTGGTGAAGCTGGCCAAAAGGTCGCGCAGCGGCTGGCCTCGGAAACGCCGGCGGCGGGACACTGGCTGGGCCAGTTGATCCGACATCCCGAGTGGGCCAGAACCTTTGCCGGGCGTCTGCCTGTCATCGCAGGCACCCTGGGGGTGGTGGTCGCGGGCATGGACTATCTGGGGGCGGCCTACAAGGGGGATGATGTCAGGAAAGCGTATGCATTTCAGGTTGTTGGCGGTGGAATGGTGACGGTCAGCACACTGCTCGCGATGAGTGGTGCCGGAATCTCTGCTGCGGTCGCTGCCGTGGCACCGCCACTGGCCCTGCTGGGATTTGCCTTGGCGGCGACGGGTGTGGTATTGGGCAATACCATATGGCACAAGGATGACCTGATGGCGCTCTGGCTGGAGCATGGGCCGTTTGCCTGTGCGCGCCCTGAGCGACGATTGTCCGTTGTCGAAACCCGCGTTCCGTTTGTCGTCCCGCCGGAGGCCGTTACCGGAGCCGCTCTGCTGCAAACCAGTCTTGGCCCCTTGCACCAGTTCCGGTATGCCGGCATCCGGCCCTGTCTGGCGGTTCGTCTTGCCCAGCCTCCTGCCACCACGCTCAGCCTGTATCTGCACAAGGTGGGTATATTGCTGATACTGGACAGCCATTACCGGCTACTCGGGCTCATGGATTACCGCCCCGCACCGGAAGGGCGCAACCTGCGGCAAGTGATCCGCCTGAACGGAAATGGCCAGCTATCTCTCAAGTTGAGCGGGCAGGCCGACCAGTTTCTGGGCACTTTCGGTCAGCCTTTGGCTGCTACCCTTGACGAACTGCTCGAAATGACCCGGGACTGGCGTGACGAGCCGGCCTCGGAGCCCAGCCGTGATACCAGCGGCCGTCTGAATACCGGATTGCTGGATCGCTGGTTTGGTGAAGACGAAGATAAATACATTGCGCCGGTACGCCAGCACCCCGAGGCTGCTGCAGAGCTATTGCTGACCGCGCTGTATCCGGTTGAAGTGCGCCAGCTCACCGTAACCCAGGAAGACGCCTCCCAGGCCCGCGGTAACATCGTGATCACCCGCCTGAGCGTACCCTACTTTATCGAGGGCCAGTCCAGACTGATTTTCGAGCTGAGAGTGACCGGCGGTTGGATCGGGCGGAGGCGTTTAGATCTGATGTATCAAAACGTCGTGCAGATGAAGGCATTGAAGTCCTCCGACTATGGTCCTGCTTTGGTCATACCGAGTCTTTTGCATCTGTCGCCCTGGCTCGGCGATATCCGGACACCGGGCATCTACGAGGACAGCAAGACGCAGGAATTGGTGATCGTTCAATCTTTCGGTTTTGGTGATCTTGCACCTCCTGAAGAAGCAGTAAAGGAAAAAAAGGTGGAAAAGCTTTCGCCCGGGCAGCACGTGATTGTGACGGCGCGGGCGAGGGTGATTGTGTCCGGAGGAACAACACGTCATGGCCTCGTGCCCCTGGAGGATAACTCGGTGGTCAGCTTGCCTTTTCGCGGTCCCTATGCCTGGACCAGCTATAATGACGAGGAAAAACCCAGGCGGGAACGAATGTGCTGGTCTCAGCTCTATACCAGTCACACGCTGGGGAGTTGAGAAAGGCGTCTGCGATAACCCGTATCAGCGGTTCGTTTGAATGTCTCGTGGAAGCACGCTCGGGCGTTTCTTTCAAGGCTCAGATCATATTTTCCCAGCTGTCCAGCAGGTTTGACCAGCTGAAATCGTAGTAACGCCTGGCCTCGGTGTGAAAGCGATACAGATCGCTCCGGAAGTACAGGTAAGGATAGGATAGTGCAGCAAAAACTGCATAGGCCACGCTACCATACTGATCGAATGTACTGTAGCAACGGCTTCCTTCCTTTTTATCATCCTTCCAGGAAATCCAGCCCTCTCCGAACACCACCGGCTGCCCCTCGAACACACCGAACTGAACCCCCAGTTCACGCGTCAGGTAATCCTGGTAATCTTTGGGCAGAGGCTTGTGCAGGGGAAAAACACACTGCTCTGCCGCTTCCCGGTAAACACCTTCCTGCTCGATGATGGCCTGGGAGGGGTAGTCATCACGTCCCGAAAGGGCGTCAATCCTGTTAGTGTACATGTTGCCGAAACGCTTGCGGATGATGTACATGCTCAGGTAGGCGGACCTCGGTGTGGTTTCGCCCAGCCGGAGGCGGGTCCGTTTTCTCGTGCGACCATCAAATTCCGGGATGACCTCTACCACTTCGGGGCCAAAGAAGCTGATGAGTTCAGCCGCCACATCGTGGCGGGCGTCATGCTCGACAATCACATCCGTCCGCCACTGGAAGGGAGCGGTGAGGGTCAGATATATGAATTGGGCCGGCAGGAGGGATGTGAACAGACCCGCGACCAGGCACATCACGAAGCTCGGGCCTGCCCATGCCCGCCAGGGGTGATCCCTGGGCCAGGCACGCAGAATCTGCCAGCGCCCCCAGGCCCCGGAGATGAACATGCTGAACATGAACAGGCAAGTGAAGGTGATGGACAGTTCAGCGCTCGGGCCGGGCATGACAAACAGCACCAGCAGGGCCAGAGGGGTACTCCAGATGGCGATCCATCTGAAGCAGCGGTGAGGCCACTTCAGTGCAGCCATCAGATAGGCATTGTGATCCTTGGCCAGAGGGTCGCTGGCTGTGTCCCTGGGAGGTGTCATGGCATCCTGTCCGGTCTGATCATCCTGATGAGGAGTATACCGGAACGGTCTGTCGGACTGAAATACCCGGGAGCTTGACTGTCAGCCCCGGCAGGAAAGCGAGTGCGGGATCAAGCGCACTGGTCAGGTTCTCAGATAATGCGGTCCCAGTTGTCCAGCAGGTTTGACCAGCTGAAATCGTAGTAACGCCTGTCCTCTGCGTCAAAGCGATACAGATCGTTCCGGAAGTACAGGTAAGGATAGGATAGTGCGGCAAATACCGCATAGGGTATGCCGGCTGCATAATACTCCCAGTCGTTGTAACAAGGCTCACCTTCTTTGGACTCGTTTGGGTATATCCAATCCTTTCCGAACACCACCGGCTGCCCCTCGAACACACCGAACTGAACCTCCAGTTCACGCGTCAGGTAATCCTGATAATCTCTGGGCAGAGGCTTGTGCAGGGGAAAAACACACTGTCCTGCCGCTTCCCTGTAAACACCTTCCCGCTCGATGATGGCCTGGGAGGGGTAGTCGTCACGCCCTTTCAGGGCGCCCAGTTTTTCAAGGAACTCGTTGCCTCCCCGTTTACCAATTATCATCACACTGAGCATGCCGGACCTCGGTGTGGTTTCGCCCAGCCGGAGGCGGGTCCGTTTTCTCGTGCGACCATCAAATTCCGGGATGACCTCTGCCACTTCGGGGCCATAGAGGCTGATGAGCTCAGCCGCCACATCGTAGCGGGCGTCATGCTCGATAATCACATCTGTCCGCCACTGGAAGGGAGCGGTGAGGGTCAGATAGACGAACCGGGCCGGCAGGAGGGATGTGAACAGACCCGCGACCAGGCACATCACGAAGCTCGGGCCTGCCCATGCCCGCCAGGGGTGATCCCTGGGCCAGGCACGCAGAATCTGCCAGCGCCCCCAGGCCCCGGAGATGAACATGCTGAACATGAACAGGCAAGTGAAGGTGATGGACAGTTCAGCGCTCGGGCCGGGCATGACAAACAGCACCAGCAGGGCCAGAGGGGTACTCCAGATGGCGATCCATCTGAAGCAGCGGTGAGGCCACTTCAGTGCAGCCATCAGATAGGCATTGTGATCCTTGGCCAGAGGGTCGCTGGCTGTGTCCCTGGGAGGTGTCATGGCATCCTGTCCGGTCTGATCATCCTGATACGGAGTATACCGGAACGGTCTGTCGGACTGGAATACCCGGGAGCTTGGCTGTCAGCCCCGGCAGGAAAGCGAGTGCGGGATCAAGGGCATGGGCGGAGTGGCCCCGCTGGGGCCGGCAAGCGTGCCCGGCCGGGAGCGGCGATTCCGTCTGGTCAGGTTTTCAGATAATGCGGTCCCAGCTGTCCAGCAGGTTTGACCAGCTGAAATAATAATGACGCCGGGCCTTGGAGCTGAGGCGATACAGATCGTTCCGGAAGTACAGGTAGGGATAGGATAGTGCAGCAAAAACTGCATAGGCTACGCTACCATACTGATCGAATGTACTGTAGCAACGGTTTCCTTCCTTTTTATCACCCTCCCAGGAAATCCAGCCCTTTCCGAACACCACCGGCTGCCCCTCGAACGTACCGAACTGAACCCCCAGTTCACGCGTCAGGTAATCCTGATAATCTCTGGGCAGAGGTTTGTGCAGGGAAAAACACACTGCCCTGCCGCTTCCCTGTAAACACCTTCCCGCTCGATGATGGCCTGGGAGGGGTAATCGTCACGCCCTTTCAGGGCGCCCAGTTTTTCAAGAAACTCATTGCTTCCCCGTTTACCAATTAACATCACACTGAGCATGCCGGACCTCGGTGTGGTTTCGCCCAGCCGGAGGCGGGTCCGTTTTCTCGTGCGACCATCAGATTCCGGGATGACCTCTACCACTTCGGGGCCATAGAGGCTGATGAGCTCAGCCGCCACATCGTAGCGGGCATCATGCTCGACAATCACATCCGCCCGCCACTGAAAGGGAGTGGTGAGGGTCAGATAGACGAAACGGGCTGCCAGGAGGGATGTGAACAGGCTCACGACCAGACACATCACGAAGCTCGGGCCTGCCCATGCCCGCGCAGGGTGATCCCTGGGCCCGGTACTCAGGATCATCCAGCACACCCGGGCGCCTTTGGCAAACATGCCGAACATGAACAGGGATATCAAGGTGAGAGCCAGCTCCACGCGTGGGCCAGGTTCGCGTATGAGAATCAGTACCAGCAGGGCCAGGGGAAAACTCCCGATGGTGACCCACCTGAAGTAGCGGTTTAGCCACTGGCGGGCTGTTTGCAGATAGGCTTTGTGATCCCTGGCCAGAGGGTCGCTGGCTGTGTCCCTGGGGGGTGTCATGGCATCCTGTCCGGTCTGATCATCCTGATACGGAGTATACCGGAACGGTCTGTCGGACTGGAATACCCGGGAGCTTGACTGTCAGCCCCGGCAGGAAAGCGAGTGCGGGATCAACAGCAGGGGGGTGACCCCCTTTCGGAGCTGACCCGGAATTTACGCCCTCGCGCACTTTCTGGTATGATGTGCGCCCTTCGGCCCCGGGGGGCCGAAGCCATGCCAATAACAACACGCCCATGAACACCTCCCGCCTTGCCCTGCGGGGCATCCTGGTTTCAACCTGTCCAAGAGATTTTCAATGCCCAGTTACATGCAACAATGGTTCGGCAACAGCCGTGCCGATATCCTGGCCGGTCTGGTCGTGGCCCTGGCCCTGATTCCGGAAGCCATCGCCTTTTCCATCATTGCGGGGGTGGACCCCAAGGTCGGGCTCTACGCCTCGTTCTGCATTGCCGTGGTGACCGCCTTTGCCGGAGGCCGGCCTGCCATGATTTCTGCGGCCACCGGTGCCATGGCCCTGCTCATGGTCACGCTGGTGAAGGAACATGGCCTGCAGTATCTGCTTGCTGCCACAGTGCTGACGGGCGTGATCCAGATTCTGGCCGGCGTGCTGCGGCTCGGTTCCCTGATGCGCTTTGTGTCCCGTTCGGTGGTGACGGGCTTTGTCAATGCGCTGGCAATTCTGATCTTCCTGGCCCAGTTGCCGGAACTGACCGGCGTGACCTGGCATGTCTATGCGCTGACGCTGGCCGGACTGGCCATCATCTACCTGTTTCCGCTGCTCCCCCGGGTGGGGCAGTGGGTGCCGTCACCGCTGGTGTGCATCCTCATCCTGACTGCAGTCAGCCTGGCATTGGGGCTGGAGGTGCGCACGGTGGGTGACATGGGCGAGCTGCCCGATGCCCTGCCTGTCTTCCTCTGGCCGGAGGTGCCGCTCAATCTGGACACCCTCGCCATCATCCTGCCCTATTCACTGGGCCTGGCAGCGGTGGGCCTGCTGGAATCCCTGATGACAGCGACCATTGTGGATGATCTGACGGACACCACGTCCGACCGCAACCGGGAGTGCAGCGGTCAGGGCCTGGCCAACATCGTGTCCGGCCTCATGGGCGGCATGGCGGGCTGTGCCATGATCGGCCAGTCGGTGATCAACGTGAAATCCGGTGGCCGCGGGCGTCTGTCCACCTTCATGGCGGGCGTGCTGCTCATCATCATGGTGGTGTTCATGGACGAGTGGATCCGCCGCATCCCCATGGCGGCACTGGTGGCGGTCATGATCATGGTCTCCATCGGTACCTTCTCCTGGACGTCCCTGCGCGACATGCGCAAGCTGCCGCCTTCCAGCTCCATCGTCATGGTGGCGACGGTGCTGGTGGTGGTCTTTACCCACAATCTGGCGCTGGGCGTGGGCGTCGGGGTGCTGCTTTCGGCCCTGTTCTTTGCTCACCGGATCGGCCGTTACATGCGGGTGGACTCGGAGGCAGAAGCCGGTGGCGACGCCCGGACCTATATCGTCCGCGGCCAGGTGTTCTTTGCCTCCGCCGAGGATTTCATTTCCGCCTTCGACTTCAAAGAGGCACTGGAGCATGTCACAATCGACCTTTCCCGTGCCCACTTCTGGGATATCACGGCCGTGGCCGCACTGGACAAGGTGGTCATCAAGTTCCGGCGCGAGGGTACGGCGGTGACCACCGTGGGACTGAACGAGGCGAGCGCGACCCTGGTGGACCGCTTTGGCGTACATGACAAGCCCGGGCAGGCGGATCTGCTCGGCGGACATTGAGGAGCTGCCATGCATATTGTGGCCTGTATAGATGGTTCGGATCTGGCTCAACCGGTCTGTGAAGCGGCGGCCTGGGCACACCAGCGCCTTGAGGCACCGGTGGTGGTGCTGCATGCGCTGGAGAAGGGGGTAACGCCGGCGCGTGCGGACCTGTCCGGTGCCATCGGGCTGGGCAGTCAGGAGCACCTGCTGGACGAGTTGACGGCCCTGGAGGAACAGCGCCAGCGTCTGGAGCTGCAGCATGGCAAGGCGATGCTCAAGGCGGCCGAGGCGCACCTTAACAGCCGGGGTGTGACCGGGGTGACGCTGCTTCAGCGTCATGCGTCCCTGCTTGAGGCCCTGCAGGAGCAGGCGGATCAGACGGCGCTGGTCATTCTGGGGCGCCGGGGCGAGGATCATGCTGCGGCCCCCGTGGCACTCGGTTCTCATGTGGAAACCGTGGTGCGCGGGCTGCATGTGCCCATTCTGATGATGACCGGGCCGTTCCGGACACCCGAGCGCATCATGGTGGCCTATGACGGCAGCGAGCAGGGCGACGCACTGATTGAACGGCTGGCCGATCACGGCTGGGCAAGAGGACTCAGTGCGACCGTGGTCATGGTGGGAGAGGACTCGGATGCCCGCATGGCCCGGCTGGAGCGCGCGGTGGATCGTCTGCAGGAGGGCGGGATTTACGCACGCGGCGAATTGCTCGGCGGCGATGTGGAAGATGCACTCATCACCTGGCAACTGGCGCATACGCCCGATCTCATGGTCATGGGCGCGTACGGCCATTCGCGCATCCGTCAGTGGCTGGTGGGCAGCCATACCACCCGTATGCTCATGACCTCACGCGCTCCCCTGCTGATCCTGAGGTAGCGCGATGGGCGTGTTCTGGCAACTGCGCGGTTTTTTCCGTGCCAACGCCCGCGCCTACCTGATTGCCTCCTTCTGCCTGCTGTGTGTGGCGGGCCTGCTCATGATCCCGCCGCGCATCACCGGCCAGCTGGTGGATGCCATCGTGGCCGGGACGCTGACCCCGGAACAGCTCTTCGAGCGCCTGGCCCTGCTCACCGGCATTGCACTGGTGGTCTATGTCCTGCGCATACTCTGGCGTGTGTACCTGTTTGGTGCCTCGCACCGGCTGGCCCGGGATCTGCGCAACCAGCTCTACCGCCACTGGACGCGCCTGTCCCCCGCCAATTTCAGGGACCAGCGCATCGGGGACCTGATGACCCGGGCCACCAGCGACGTGGACGCCATGCAGATGACGGCCGGAGAAGGCGTGCTGGCCGCTTTCGACGGGCTGCTCACAGGCATTATTGTGCTGGCGGTCATGACCACCACCCTGAGCTGGGACCTGACGCTGGTCGCCCTGATTCCCTGGCCGGTGGCCGGCATCATCATGTACTGGATCGGAGAGCGCCTGCACCGGGCATTCGGTGTAGGTCAGGCCCGGTACAGTGACCTGACCGACCTGACCCAGGAAACCCTGAGCGGACTGCGCACCGTCCGGGGTCTGGGCCGGGAGGCACAGGTGGCGGAAGCCTTTGCGGGGCTGGCGCGTGAAAGTACCCGGGCAAGCCTGGAAGCGGCCCGCTACGAAACTCTCTATACCCCGCTGATTGTGGTCGTGGTCGGGCTGTCCTTCCTGCTGGCTGTGGGTTACGGTGGCTGGAAGGTGGTGGAGGGTACCTTCACGCTCGGTCAGCTCACCAGTTTCACCATGTACCTGGGGTTTCTGATCTGGCCCGCCTTTGCCTTTGGCTGGATGCTCAGCATTGCCCAGCGCGGGCGGGCGGCCTGGGCGCGGATTCAGCAGGTGCTGGCCATCGAACCGGCCATCGCCGATACGGGAACCGTGACGGCGCTGACAAAAGCGGACCTTCAGGCAGACATCCCGGAATACCGGCTGGGAGACATGACCGTGCTGGAGGATATCCATGTGACCCTGCGCGAAGGCGGTGTGCTGGGTCTGACCGGCCCCACCGGTGCCGGCAAGAGTACCCTGCTGAGACTGCTGATGCGTCTGGAGGAAGCCCCCGGTGCAGATATCCGCTGGGGCGGCATTCCCATTGACCGGTACACCCTGGAGGCCCTGCGCGCTGCCTTTGCCTGGGTGCCTCAGGAGCCTTTTCTGTTTTCGGCGACGGTCCGGGAAAATCTGATGCTGGCCGCGCCGGACGCCAGTCAGGCCGACGTGGAAGCGGCCGCCCGGCTGGCTGCCATTCACGACGACATTCTCGCCTTTCCCCAAGGCTACGATACGCCGGTGGGCGAACGGGGCGTGACCCTCTCCGGCGGTCAGAAGCAGCGGATTGCCCTGGCCCGGGCCCTGCTGGCACCGGCACGGATCCTGGTGCTGGATGACACCCTGTCGGCGGTGGATGCGGCGACGGAACACCAGATTCTACGGGGGCTCCGGGCGCGCCGTGGCCTCACGACCCTGATCGTGTCCCACCGGCTCTCGGCCCTGCGCCATGCGGATGAAATTCTCGTGCTCGACCGCGGGCAGGTACTGGAGCGGGGCAGCCATGCAGCGCTGGTGGCTGCCGGTGGATGGTATGCGGGGGTGCATGCCCTGCAGCAACTGGAAGCCAGACTGGAGGATAAGCCATGAATCCGGTACTGGCTCGTCTGTTGCGCCGCAGTCTCTCGCGCCGCCGCCTCTGGGTGCTGGGCATGCTGGCCCTGCTGGGTGCCACGGCCGCGGAGGTGGCCGGCCCTTACCTCATCAAGCACTATGTGGATGAGTACCTGACCGCCGGTGTCCACTGGGCACCGGGGGTGGGTATGCTGCTGACGGGGTATCTGCTGGCACTGGGGCTGGGTGCCCTGTTGCGCTACCGGGAAGGGGTGGTGTTCAACCTGCTTGCCCTCAAGGTGGTGGAAGGCGTACGTGTGGAGGCCTTCGGGGCCCTGATGCGTCAACCGGTGGCCTTCTTTGACCGCTCGTCCACCGGACATCTGGTGGCACGGGTCACTCAGGATACCGAAGCCATCAAGGAACTGTTCGTGCATGTGCTGTCCACTGTCATCAGCAACGGTCTGCTGGTGCTGGGCGTGCTGGTCATGATGGCCTGGCTCGACCTGCGCCTCATGGCCGTGGCCAGCCTGCTGGTGCCGCTGGTGTTTGCGGCCATGTGGACCTATCAGAAACTGGCGGCACCGGTGGTGACAGGCCTGCGTCAGCGCCTGGCGGAGCTCAATGGCCAGATTCATGAGTCCCTGGAAGGGATGACCGTCATCCAGCAGAGTGGCCGCACGTCCGATTTCATCCGCCGCTTTGCCGAACTGAACGAACGCTATTACCGCACGCGCATGAAGAATGTGCGCATTGATGCCCTGCTGCTGCGTGCGCTGATGGATCTCATCAGTGCCCTGATCCTGGTGGGGGTGCTGGCGACCTTTGGCTGGCAGAGCCTTGGCGGGGTGGTAGAAGTGGGTGTGCTGTATGCCTTCATCAACTACCTGGGACGGGTGGTGGAGCCCCTGATCGAGATCACCCAGCGCCTGAACGTGTTTCAGCAGGCCATGGTGGCCGGTGGTCGGGTATTCGAACTCATCGACCGTCCGCGAGAGCGCCGGCCTTCGGATACGGATTTGCCGGATGTGCCGCTGCACGAGGTCCGGATGGAGAATGTCCGGTTCGGCTACCAGTCCGGGGAACCCGTGCTGCAGGGCGTGGACCTCCATTGTCCGCCCGGCTCCATGACCGGCATCGTCGGTCGTACCGGCAGTGGCAAGTCCACGCTGGCCCAGTTGCTCATGCGGTTCTATCTGCCGGACTCCGGAGTGATCTGCCTGGGCGGGCAGCCGCTGGCGGACATTCCCGAAGCCCGGCTGCGCCGGCGCGTCATGATGGTGGAGCAGGAACCCTTCCTGTTCAATGCCAGCCTGAGGGAGAACCTGAGTCTGGGGGATGACTGGCCCGGTCCTGCGCTGGTGCTCGCCTGTGAGCAGGCCGGGCTGGGCAGCCTGCTGAACCGGCTGCCGCGGGGGCTGGATACGGAAATCGGTGCCCGTGGACATGCGCTGTCAAACGGGGAGCGGCACCTGCTGGCTCTGGCCCGTGCGCTGCTGCGGCGGCCGGATCTGCTGATACTGGACGAGGCCACGGCCACGGTGGACAGCGCCACGGAAGCGGCGGTGCAGCGTGCCATCGAGGCGCTGCGGGGAGAATCCACCCTGATCATCATTGCCCACCGGCTCTCCACCATCCGGGCAGCGGACCAGATTGTGGTCATGCACCATGGCCGCATTGCGGAAAGGGGAACGCATGACGTCCTGCTCCGGCAGGGCGGTCTCTATGCCCGTCTGGAGCAGTTGCAGCGGCTCAGTCAGGATGCCTCGGCCTTGCCGGACTGACCGGACGTGGTGGCATGACTGCCCTTGAGGGAACGAAAGTCGATTTCCGGCTCGTCGATGACGATGCAGTTGCGGCCGCTTTCCTTGGCCTGGTAGAGGGCCTCGTCGGCCCGGGACAGCCACGCCTGCCAGCTCTCCCCCGGCAAAAGCATGGCCACACCAAAGGAGGCTGTTACCGGGCCACCTGGTGAGGTCAGGTTTTCACTGATGACCCGGTGCAGTGTGGTGACCACCGAACGCACGCCGGCAGGGCTGATGCCGGGCATGAGCAGTACGAATTCCTCACCCCCGAAGCGGAAAAGCAGATCCGAGGCGCGGGTATGATCACGGAGCAGCCGGGCACACTCCACCAGCACCGCATCCCCCTCTGCATGGCCCCAGGTATCGTTGATCTGCTTGAAGTGATCCAGGTCGATCATCACCAGTGCCTGCGGGGTGCCTACCCGGGCGAAGGATTCCGTGGCCAGTCTCAGCGCCTCTTCCATTGAGCGGCGGTTGTGAGCGCCGGTCAGGGCATCCCGGCTGGCCAGTTCCTCGAGCATCTGGCGCTGGCTTTCGTGGCGGATGGCAAAGATCCACGAACAGACGCTGACGATGATGGCCGTGGCCATGAACGAGTACAGGTGCTGGAGTGTGGGGAAGGGTTTGCCGTACAGGGCCAGTACCATCAGGGCGGTTGCATTGATGGCGACAGCATGGGTCGGCCGGGCCAGGAAAAAGCTGACCAGCAGGGCCGGGAACATCCAGAACACACCAAAATCCCCGAGAATCGCGGATACCACCACGGCGCCCGTACAGGTGAACAGGGCCAGGGCCGGGCCGGCCCGCCGAGTATCCCCGGTTCGCCAGGCGTAGATGTTGGTGAGGATGATCAGCGTCAGCACGGTGATGTCCGCCATGCCGGCGGCCGTGTTGTGCTGGTAGAAGCGCAGGATGGCAAAGGGGGTGATACCGAACACGGCGCAGGCGCCGAGCAGCATCATCACGGAAAGTCTGAAATCGTCCTTAAAGCGTTGCCACATGGTGTACCGATCCGTCCTCTTTCTTATTCGGAAAGCATAGACGCTGGACGGAAAAGCACCAAATGCGTGCGTCAGACTGTGACGGCCTTCATGCGGGGCTGACAGAGTTTGACAATTTCCTGTGCATAACCCAGCACGTCAGGGCGAGACTCAAGAGCCCGATCTGGGCCAGCGCAAAATGAGTGAGATGAGCACCGAGCGCGGGCAACAGGAGACTGGCACTCAGAGCATTGGCACCCATCTGGCTGAATCCCTGCACGGCAGCCGCTGCGCCCCGGTGGTGCGGCAGGCAGTCCAGCAGCTGCACCGTGATGCCGGGCAGCAGCAGCGCGATGGCAAAGGCCATGAGTACCAGCGGGCCGATGACCGTGGGCAGGGTGGGCGGCCACAACAGGCTCTGGACCAGATTGAACAGGATGGCCACCGCACTGATGCCCAGGGCCAGATGGACGGCCATGACGGGGCCGTAACGGCTGGCCACGCGCTGGGAAACCAGGGAGCCCAGGAACATGCCGGACACCATGGGCCCGAATTGCCAGAGGAAATCGGTTTCCGCAAGGCCCAGGATGTCGAAGATGACTGTCGGTGCACCGGCGATGTAGAGGAAAAAGGCCGCAAAGGTGCAGGTACCTGTCACCAGCAGCAACCGGAAGGGGCGCAGCATCAGGGCTCCCCGATAGGTGGCGAAGACCTTGCCGAAGGCCAGGGACTGGCGGGCATGACGGGGCAGGGTTTCCGGAAGCCAGCGGGCCAGGCCGGCCGCCAGCAGCAGGCTGTAGACCACCAGCGCCACAAAGATGCTGGCCCAGCCCAGATGGGCCACCAGCCAGCCGCCTGCCAGCGGAGCCATGACCGGCGCCAGGGTAAACACCATCATCACCTGGGACATGGCCCGTTGGGCCCCGGTCGCGGAGTGGGCATCGCGGATCATTGCCCGGCTGCCGACCGTGCTGCCGCTAGCCGCCAGCCCCTGCAGCACGCGGCCGGTGAGGAACAGCGTAAAGCCCGGGGCCAGTGCACAGAGCAGCGAGGCCAGTGCAAAAAGAATGAGGCTGGTGATGACCGTGGCCTTGCGACCGTAATGGTCCGCTACCGGCCCCCAGATCAGCATGCCGCCCGCGTAAGCAAACAGATAGCCGGCCAGAGACTGGCTGAGCAGGGCCCGGCTGACCCCATAGTGCTGCTCGATGGCGGGAAAGGCGGGCAGGTAGGCATCAATGCTGAACGGGCCCAGCATGACCAGCAGCGCCGCAGCGAGGGTCAGGGCGGGCTGGCCGCGACGGGAGGTGGTTTCAGTCACGCAGGTCAGGCTCGAAGAACAGCCACATGATGTCGGGGAATGCGGCCTGCATGCGGTCTTCCACCGCATTGATGGCTTCCACCAGGGCCGTATCCGACGGCTGAGCCGCCATGCGTGCCTTGACCGCCACCATGACATCGTTTCCCAGTTGCAGGGTCACCATGTTGAACACGCCGGCGACTTCGGGCTGGGCTTCCAGCCAGGTCAGCATGGCCTGGCGGCGGGCGGGCTCCACCCCCTGGCCGATCAGCAACGCCTTGACCTCGGCGCCCACCATGACGGCAATCACCAGCAGCAGGATGCCGATGGCGATACTGCCCAGTGCATCGTACATGGGGTTGCCGGTCACCATGGCCACGGCCATGGCACAGAGCGCGAACGAAAGCCCCAGAAGGGCGGCCAGATCCTCTCCGAACACCACCAGCAGCTCGCTGGTGCGCGTCTCGCGGAACCATTGGCTGAACGGGCGGTCGCCCCGTTCCTTGTTCACCTCGCGGATGCAGCCGGCGAGGGAGAGGCCTTCGGCGACAATGGCGAAGATGAGCACGCCAATGGCGAGCCACGGTGACGTAATGGGTTCCGGCGCGGAAAGCTTGTGCCAACCCTCGTAGACGGAATACAGACCTCCCATGGAGAAGAGCATGATGGCCACAATGAAGGACCAGAAATAGACCGCCTTGCCGTGGCCGAGCGGATGCTCCGGGGACGGCGGGCGTTTGGCCTGGCGCATGCCCCAGAGCAGCAGCACCTGATTGCCGCTGTCCGCAAAGCTGTGCACGGCTTCGGCCATCATGGAGGTGGCACCGGTGATCAGGGCGGCGACGAGCTTGGCGATGGCGATGGCCAGATTGGCGCTGAGCGCATAGAGAACGGACTTGATCGAACTGGCGTCGGCAGACATTGACGTGCTTCCCTTTTTCGTCTGATGTGTGGTGTGTGCCCGGAGGCGGGCCGTCGAAAAGTGAACTATACCTTAAAGGACGTACATGGGGTGAGTCCGGGGACATACCAATGGAGATGTGGCGAGGCGTGGTTCTGGTGTTCTGTGCGCTGGGGGTGTTGCCCGGGCTGCAGGCGCTGGCTGCGGATACGCTGAATCTGGCGGTCATGCCGGTGTCGGCAGCACAGCGTGAGGCCATCAACGAGCTGGCCGCCCGCTACAACAGCCGGGGTACCCACCGCGTGCTGGTCGTGGCCTATCCGCACGAAATGTTCAAGGCGCGCATTGAAACGCTGCTCAGTGACGCCGGGCAGGATCTGGACGTGGTGGTCTGGTTCGGCGGCGAGCGGCTCAGGCGCCTCATTCGCAACGGACTGATTCAGCCCCTGGATGCCTTGTCCGATCAGCTCAATCCGGATCATTTCACCAAAAGCGCACTGACAACCGTGAGGTACGGTGATCAGGTCTGGGGTGTACCGGTCAGCTACTATCCCTGGGGGATCTTCTATCGCAAGTCGGTATTTCGCAAACTGGGGCTGGCACCGCCGGAAGATGGTGCACAACTGAATCAGGTGATCCGCGCACTGCGGCAGGCGGGCCACACCCCCTTTGCCTTGGGCAGTGAGGCACCCTGGACGCTGCTGGCCTGGTTTGACTATCTTGACCTGCGGCTCAATGGCAAGGCCTTTCACGAACAGCTGACCGCAGGGCAGATCCCGTTTACGGATGACCGGGTCCGGCGTGTGTTCCGGCAGTGGGCGGACTGGCTGGCAGAAGGACTGTATCCGCGCAACCACGGGGCCATGGACTGGCGCAGTGCACTGCCTTACTACTATCGCAAACTGGCCCCCATGATGCTCATGGGCCAGTTTGTACTGGTGGAAATACCGCAGGCCATCCGTGAAGACTCGGGTTTCCTGCCCTTTCCGGATCTGAATCCGGAGGTGCCGCGTGCGGAGGATGCACCCACGGATATTCTCATCATGCCGGCCAGAGCGCCGCACCGGGAAGCAGCACTGGATTTTCTCCGCTTCATGGCGGAGCCGGAACAGCAAGCCTATCTGAATGCTCAATATGGCACCTTTTCGCCCCTCAGGGCCGTGCCCCCTCCGGAAGATCGTGTGCGCGCACAGGGCCATGCGATTCTGGCGCAGGCCAGCGAACTGACCCAGTTCTTTGACCGCGATGCCCCGGCGGAACTGGCGGAGGGCATGCTGGCCATGGTTCAGGCCTTTGTGCGTGAACCGGAGGCGCTGGAAACGCAGTTACAGACGCTGGAAAGGGTGCGCCGGAACCTGCGCCAGCCCACCCCCTCCGCGGACTGAGTGCTCAGCCCTGCTGTGTGAAGTACCAGGCTGCCAGGGCGCCAAATACCACCACGAAAACGCCGGCAGCCAGCAGCCAGTTGCGTCTGCGTGCCCCCACGTCGCGGATCGGAATTTCCCTGGGGCCGGCGGAGGCCGTGGGCTTCGGCGTGCCGGAGGCGGCGTCTGTCCGGGTGCGGGCGGGTGCCCGGGCCTTGGGCTGGCCCGCCGTGCGGGCTGGTGCCTCACGGTTTTCGGGGGCGGTCCTGGGGGAAGCTGCCGCCTCACCGCGAGGTGCCGCCTGGGGTCGGACAATAGTCCGGTCATCATCAATCTGCGGTCCCACCACTTCAAAGGTGATCACGTCAAAGCGGATCTTGTCGCCAGGCTTGGCCCGGCCTTCGGTGATCTGTTCGCCGTTTAGGAAGGTACCGTTGGTGGAGCCCAGATCCTTGATCAGCAGATGTGCACCGGCCACCGTCAGCTGGCAATGGCGCCGGGAAAGGTGGGACACCGGCAGGCTGATGTCGCATTCCGGATCCCGACCGATGGTCACGGTGCCGTCCAGCGCAAAGTAGTTCTGGGGCAGCCAGCTGGCGTTGCTCTTCAGCCCCCACTCACCGCCTGCCTTTTCGGCCTTTTTCTGGCCGCCGGCGGGCTTGGTGATGGCCAGCACGTGACCGCCGATGTTGAGGCGCGTGTTTTCCTTCAGCCTTGCGGCCTTTTCGATGGGCTGATCATTGACCAGCACACCGGTTTTGGAGTGCATGTCCAGAATGAACACGCCGTCCGGGCGAACGTGAATCTCGGCGTGAAACGGACTGACGTCCGGCCCCTCCAGAATGATCTGGTTGCTGGCGTGGGAGCCGATACGGATGCGTGGCTCCACCAGCCAGACCCCTTCGCGGCTGCCATCCGGGAAAACCAGTTTGAGCATGTGACCCGTCCTCTTGGTCTGCGAGCGTGTACGTTTTGTTCATCTTCACATGGAGTATAGGACAGTTTCAAAAACACGGTAAAAACAAAATCCTGGGTCTATACTTCAGGTCAAACCACCTCGGGACACAGGCGTGCAGACGGGTTTCCACACCGACACCGGCCTCAGGCAGGACAATCAGGACAACGGGCTGGCAGACCCGGCGCTTGCCCTGTTTGCCGTGGCAGACGGGGTCGGCGGCGGCAGTGCCGGTGAGCAGGCCAGTGCCTGCGCCCTGCTGGCCCTGCGGCAGGCGGTACAGGAAGGGCTTTCGCTGGCGGATGCCGTGCGCAGCGCACATCTGGCCGTGGAAATGCTGCAGGACGCCCTGGGTGTGGAGGATGCGGCCACCACGCTCGTGGCGGCACGGGTGACGGAAGACCATCTGGACTACGCCTGGGTCGGGGATTCGCGGCTCTATGTGCTGTCGGACCGGCATCTGGTGCAACTGACGGAAGACCATACCGTTGCCCGCCTCCTGGGGGAAGGGGCGGCCGTTTCCCGGCACATGCTGACCCAGGCCCTGGGGGCGGCACCCGGTGACGGCCTGCAGGTGGATACCGGGCGATTCCCACTCTGTGGCGGCGAACGTCTGCTGCTCTGTTCGGATGGCCTTCACGGGGCCTTGCCGCGGGACAAGCTCTTTGCCGAGCTGGTACAGCCCCGGGATGCGCAACGGACCGCGGAAAAACTGGTGACCACCGCCCTGGCCGTCGGGGCGGATGACAATGTCACCGTTTTGGTGGTGGATGTGGAGGCGGCGGACATGCCGGCAACCGATGCAAGCATGGACCACACTCCACCCAATCATGATCGGAATCCACCGGACTCTCCGGCCCAATATGTCGTTTTTGGCATTTTGCTCGCGGTTCTGGCGTTTATACTGATCTTTTTCGGATACTGAGGCAGCTGAGGAGCAGATCCGCACATGGCATGGCAGGGATACAAGGTTGTCGGCAAGCTCGGCGAGGGCGGCATGGCCACAGTATACAAGGCCATCCAGACCTCGCTGCAGCGGCCTGTGGCCATCAAGATCCTGTCCGCCAACCTGAGCGCCTATCCCGACATTCTGGAGCGGTTCGAGCGCGAGTCGCTCATCATTGCCCGCCTCAACCATCCGCACATCATCCATGTCATTGACCGGGGGGTGACCGGCAAGGGCCGTCCCTACTTTGTCATGGAATATGTGGAAGGCATGACGCTGGAAGAGGCCATCAACAAGGGCGCGCTGGACTTCCAGAAGAAGCTGGAAGTGGTGATGCAGGTCTGCAAGGCGCTGGCCTACGCCCACAAGAACGGCGTCATTCACCGGGACATCAAGCCCGGCAACATCCTGATCGACGCGGATGGCCATGCCCGCATGGTGGATTTCGGCATTGCCCACTTCTACGAACCCTCGCGGCAGGCGTCCGCGTCCCAGCCCACGCAGGTGGGTGACGTGATGGGCACGGTGGCCTACATGTCACCGGAACAGCAGCGCTCGGCGGAAGCCGCCACGGCCCGCAGCGACCTGTACTCCTTCGGCGTGGTGATGTACGAGCTCTTTA
Organism: Thermohahella caldifontis; assembly: GCF_041153465.1. Classification (NCBI taxonomy): domain Bacteria; kingdom Pseudomonadati; phylum Pseudomonadota; class Gammaproteobacteria; order Oceanospirillales; family Hahellaceae; genus Thermohahella; species Thermohahella caldifontis. The sequence goes on along the minus strand of NZ_CP154858.1, from coordinate 2,384,661 downwards.
CCGGCACCCGGCCGGTGGGGCGTTTCAAGCGGCCGTCCGAACTGGAACCGAAGATTCCGCCGGAGGTGGACGACATCATCCTCCGCTGTCTGGAAGTGGACCCCAACGATCGGCCCGCCTCCGCCGAGGAAATCCGCAACGCCTTTCTCAAGGTCATGCGCGGCGGGCACCTGAGCCGGGATCAGCGTGACCGGGCGGCGCTTTCTGCCGGCAACATGGAAAGCCAGTTCGAGCTGCTGGACGTGATCCGCGAAGACCGTCACGGCAGTGTCTATCTCTACGAGGACCAGGCCAAGCGCAAGCTGCTGATCCTCAAGAAGCTGCCGCCGGGGGCGCCGGGGTTCAAGGAGAACAAGCTCCTGAGCCGTCTGCAGCATCCGTTTATCGTCCGCACGCTGGGTGTGACCCAGAGTGATCAGGGGCTGGTGATTGTCTCCGAATACGTGGCCGGGGGCTCGCTGGCAGAACAGATGGCGGTGCCCGTGAGCTGGCAGCAGATGCTGGAATGGATGCGGGATGTGGCCGAAGCCCTGGCCTTTGCCCACCGCCACCGGATTGTGCATGGCAACCTGCGCCCCTCCAATATCCTGATCGGTGACAACAACCGGGCCCGGGTGACGGACTTCGGTCTCCAGCCACACTATCCCAACAGTGAGCCGGAACCCAACTGGTATGCCCTGCCGGATGAGAAGGGTACCCCGGCCGGAGACCTGTTTTCCCTCGGTGCGGTGGCCATTCACGCCATTACCGGTCAACCGCCCCAGTTCCGGGCCGGCAGACTGATACGCAGCAAGAAGTTCACCCAGCTCCATGAAGCCGTACAGGAAGTGTTGCTGAAAATGGTCGCCGTGCGCCGCGACCAGCGTTATGTCTCCATGGATCAGGCCCTGGTGGATATCCGCAAGCTGTGCGAGATTCAGAAAACCCTGATCACGCCCAGCCAGGCCAGGAAGATCAGGAAAAACGTCCAGCAGGCGGCAAAGAAAGCGGAGCGGGAAGCCTACCGGATTCCTTGGGGCCGGTGGCTCACATTGCTGGCCTTTACCCTGCTGGTGGCGGAAGAATACCTGTTGGGGTATGGCTATTCGGTGATCTGGCCCTGGCTGCTGGAACAGTGGCAACAACTGGGGGGCGAGAAGGCCGTGTTACAGTGGAGCGACGAAACCCTGCGTAACGCGACAAATCTGCTGAAACGGGATTAGACCGCCCGGATCGGCCGGTCTCGGCCATTGTATTGCAATGGCGCTCAGGTTTGTGAATCCTTGCAAATTATGGTGCGCAGGGCATGGGCTTTTGAAGCCGATCCGGTATCATGGGCAGGCCTATACAGAAGGATTCTGCCATGTTCAGGATGTCTGCCCTCACTTTGCTGGTGCTCATGCTCGCAGGATGCGACCTGCCTGCCGTATCCGGCAACAGCGCCACCGATGCCGGTCAGACCGGTGAGGTGACAGGCGGACCGGCTTCCGGTCAGGAAACGGGCGAAACCGGTTCATCGCAACCGGTCTGCGAACCCACCGAGGCCGAGCAGGCCATGCTGGATGCGGTCAATGCCGCCCGGGCCCAGGCCCGCGTCTGTGGTGATGACGCCTTCACCGCCACACAGTCCCTGACGTTCAACTGTGCCCTGCGCGATGCCGCCCGGGCCCACTCCCGTGACATGCGCGACCATAACTTCTTCTCCCACACGGGCAGCGACGGGCTCCGGGTCAGTGACCGGGTCAGCGCACAGGGTTATGACTGGCGGTCGGTCGGCGAAAACATTGCCGCCGGCTATCCGGATCTTCAGGCGGTCATGCGCGGCTGGCTCGACAGCCCCGGCCACTGTGCCAACATCATGAGTCCGGCCTACACGGAAATGGGCAGCGCGTTCGAACCCGGAAATGACTTCTCGGACTACGGCACCTACTGGACTCAGGTGTTTGCCGCCCCCGGCCAATCAGGCCGATAGCCAATCCTCATTGGTGGTCTTCCCGGTACGGGTCTAGACTGACAGTCATCATGGACTGTTCAGAGAGGGTCTCCGCGTGCCAGCCAAAGCGTCAGATCTGTTTGTCCGCTGCCTGGAAGCAGAGGGTGTGGACTATATCTTCGGTATTCCGGGCGAAGAAAACCTCGATCTGCTCGAATCACTGCGACATTCGCGTATCCGGCTCATACTGACCCGGCATGAACAGGCTGCCGGCTTCATGGCCGCCACCTGGGGCCGGCTGACGGGCAAGACCGGTGTCTGCCTGTCCACACTCGGGCCGGGAGCCACCAATCTGGTCACCGCAGCGGCCTACGCCCAGCTCGGTGCCATGCCCATGCTCATGGTGACCGGCCAGAAACCCATCAAGTCCAGCAAGCAGGGCCATTTCCAGATTGTGGACGTGGTGGACATGATGCGTCCGCTGACCAAATACACCCGCCAGGTGGTCAGTGCCGTGACCATTCCCAGCCGGGTCCGCGAAGCCTTCCGGCAGGCGGAAGAAGAACGCCCAGGAGCGGTGCACCTGGAGCTGCCGGAAGACATTGCCCGGGAAGTCACGGATGCGGATCCGCTCATGCCCAGCATCCACCGCCGGCCCATCGCCGAGGAAAAGGCCATTGCCGCCGCCGTGAAGATGATCGAGGAAGCGCGCCAGCCGCTGCTGCTCATTGGTGCCGGTGCCAACCGCAAGATGGCCTCCCGGGCCCTGACCGATTTTGTGGACACCCTGCAGATTCACTTCGTCACCACGCAGATGGGCAAGGGGGTGGTCAACGAGGACCATCCCCTGTTCATCGGCAACACGGCCCTGTCGGCCGGTGATCTGGTGCACCGGGCTATCGACGAAGCCGACCTGATCATCAACGTGGGGCACGATGTGGTGGAAAAGCCCCCCTTCTTCATGAAGCCCACCGGGGCACGGGTCATCCACGTCAATTTCAATTCCGCCACCGTGGACCCGGTGTACTTCCCCCAACTGGAACTGGTGGGAGACATCGCCAACAGCATCTGGCAGCTGACCCAGCGTGTCCGGCCCCAGAAAACCTGGGACTTCAGTTTCTTTGCCCGGGTCAAGGCGCATCTTGAAGCACACATCCATCAGGGCAGTGACGATGACCGCTGCCCCATGCACCCCCAGCGCATCGTCCACGAAGTCCGTCAGGTCATGCCGGATGAAGGCATCCTGGCACTGGACAACGGCATGTACAAGATCTGGTTTGCCCGCAACTACAAGGCCCGGCTGCCCAACACGGTGCTGCTTGACAACGCCCTTGCCACCATGGGCGCCGGCCTGCCATCGGCCATGGCCGCCAAGCTGGTGTATCCGGAGCGGCCGGTCATGGCCATCTGCGGGGACGGCGGCTTCATGATGAACAGTCAGGAGCTGGAAACCGCCGTGCGGCTGGGGCTGCACCTGATTGTCCTGGTGCTGCGCGACAATGCCTATGGCATGATCAAGTGGAAGCAGGCAGACATGCGTTTCGATGACTTTGGCCTCGATTACGGCAACCCGGATTTCGTGGCCTATGCGGCCGCCTATGGCGCCCAGGGTCATCGGGTGACGGCGGCTGGCCGCCTGAGACCGACACTGGAAGAATGTCTGAACCGGCCCGGCGTGCATCTGGTGGAAATACCGGTGGACTACAGCATGAATCACCGGGTACTGAATGAGGAAACGCGCGAGCTCAGTGCCGCGCTCTGAGAGGAGGACACCCCATGCTGAAACCCGAATATCCCTACTACCTGGCCAACAAGCCGGTACAGGCCAATACGGATCTGCCGGTGACAGACAAGTACACCGGCGAAGTGGCCACCCGTGTGGCACTGGCGGACGCGGCCACCATTGATCAGGCCATCGCCGCAGCCGAAAAGGCGGCACCGGCCATGGCCCGGATGAAGAGCTACCAGCGACAGGCCATCCTCAACCACTGTGTGCAGCGTTTTGCGCAGCGCCAGGCCGAGCTGGCGGATGCCCTCTGCATCGAGGCGGGCAAGCCCATCAAGGATGCCCGCGGCGAGGTCAGCCGCCTCATCGACACCTTCCGCATCGCCGCCGAGGAATCCGTGCGCATGGGCGGCGAGGTGCTGGACATGGAGATCTCCGCCCGTGCCGCCGGCTACCGCGGCATGACCCGGCGCGTGCCCATCGGCCCCTGCTCCTTCATTTCACCGTTCAACTTTCCCCTCAACCTGGCCGCACACAAGGTGGCACCGGCGCTGGCGGTGGGGTGTCCTTTCGTGCTCAAGCCGGCCAGCCGCACCCCCATAGGCGCGCTCATCATCGGCGAGGTGCTGGCAGAGACCGACCTGCCGGAAGGGGCGTTCTCCATCCTGCCCTGCAAGCGCGACGGCGCCGACCTGTTCACCACCGACGAACGCCTCAAGCTGCTCAGCTTCACCGGCTCGCCCGAAGTGGGCTGGGATCTCAAGGCCCGCGCCGGCAAGAAGAAAGTGGTGCTGGAGCTGGGCGGCAACGCCGCCTGTGTGGTGGATGAAGACGCGGATATCGACGACGCGGTCAACCGCATCATCATCGGCGCCTTCTACCAGAGTGGCCAGAGCTGCATCTCCGTGCAACGCATCTATGCACACGAACGGATTTATGATCGCTTCCGCGAAAAGCTGGTGGCGGCCACCCGCGCGCTCAGGATGGGCAATCCCCATGACGAGGACACCTTCATCGGTCCCATGATTGCACAAAGCGAAGCGGCACGTCTGGAGCAATGGATTGCCGAAGCGGTGGATGCTGGCGGCACGCTGCTCTGTGGCGGCAAGCGCGAGGGCGCCATGCTCGAAGCGACCCTGCTGGAAGGCGTGCCCAAAGGATGCGCCCTGGTGGACAAGGAAGCCTTCGGCCCCGTGGCCGTGATGGATCGCTTCTCCGACTTCGACGAAGTGCTGGCCCGGGTCAACGACAGCGTTTTCGGTCTGCAGGCCGGCATCTTCACCCGCGACCTGTACAAGATGTACCGGGCCTGGGACGTGCTGGAAGTGGGCGGCGTGGTGATCGGTGACGTGCCCTCATGGCGCGTGGACCACATGCCCTACGGCGGCGTCAAGGACTCGGGTCTGGGTCGCGAGGGCATCCGCTACGCCATGGAAGACATGACCGAAATCCGCCTGCTGGTGGTGCGCGAGCCGCAGCAGGGTCTCAGTTGATGCCGTAGCGCCGGGGCTCGCGGAAACGGAAGAATCCGCTGGCCTCCTCGCTTGCAATCACCCCGGCCTGGGGCCCGAAGTAGCGCCGCCGGAGATCATCCAGCGCGGTTTCCAGTGCCGGGCCGGAGAGGGCCTTCACCAGGCGCTCCCGTTCGGCCATGTAGGCCTGGCCCTTGGCTGCCCGCTCGTCACGCACCTTGTCCAGGGCCTCCCAGCGCTCCAGCGCCGCCTCGTCCATGCCCATGGCGGCACGCAGGCCGCGCAGGACCTGGTAACGCGCCGTGGCCGGCAGGGTCTGCAGATCCTGCTGCACCGCATCCTGATTGAGGAAGCGGTCGGTCAGCTCCTGGGCATGGCGCTGGCGTACGGCTTCCGCCTCATCGCCGTACACCTCGTCAATGGCCCGGCGCCAGGCATCCACCCGGGCGCTCAGTGGCAGGGGTTGCTGAGTGATGGCCGAGAGCTGGTCGTCCAGTTGCTCGCTGCGCCACTGATTCTCCCAGATCACCCGGGCATCGTCGCCAAAGATGGCTTCACGCTGAGCCCAGAGACGTGCCCGTCGTTCCGCCTTGGAGAGGGTCGCCAGCGTATCGCGCTCAGCCTTCAGCCAGTCCTGCCAGGCCACCAACTGTTCCAGCCGCGCCATCAGCGCGTCCACCCGATCCGGTGCCAGCTGCATCAGCCACTCCCGCGCATGGGCCAGCCAGTCCTCACCATAGACAGACTGCAGCCAGCGCATCAGCGCCTCCAGTGCACGCACCTGGCCCACAGGATGGTCCAGGCGGGCCGCAAAGCGCTCGCGCCAGCCGGAAATGAAGGCCTGCAGGGCCGCGGGGTCAAGTTTGCCCGACAGATCCGGGATGGAGGATGCCGGCGGGACGGACGACGAAAGGGGCGCGGCCCCGGGTGAGACCTCGGGCGTCCCCGTGGCGACCACCGTTGCCGACGGGCGCCAGAAGGCCAGCGCCAGCAGCAGGACAAGAAGAAGCAGGGATGCGGGTAACCAGACCGTGCGTTTCATGGGCTCTCAACCGGGTTTGTTGTTGTTTTGTCGAGATTTTAAACAGATTTTGAATAAATTGAGAGGTATGTCACGTTTTTTTGGGACGGAGTTCTCATAATGAGAAGTGATGGGGTCACACCTTTCAGCCTGAACAACAAAAACAAAAGAGGTTACAGTCATGCAGAGATCCATCCTCCGCCTGGCGGCGGTCACCAGCCTGTGTGTCCTTGCGGCCCTGCCGGCTGCCGCGCGCGACGCCAACAAGACCCGCTATCCCATCGTGTTCGCACATGGCATGGCCGGGTTCGACAACATTCTCGGTTACGACTATTGGGGAAACGACTACGGCACCTTCGTGCTCGATCCCTGTGACAAGTTCCTGGAAAGCAACTGCAACTGGGATATCAGCACCTCTCAGCAGAGCTATGTCTCGGCCGTGCAGCCCCTGCACAACTCCGAGTACCGCGGCTGGCAACTGGCCAACAATATCGAAAGCTACCTGGCCACCTCCGGCGCCACTCAGGTCAACGTGATTTCCCACTCCCAGGGCGGCATCGATACCCGCAAGGCGGCCGCGGAACTGCGGGCACGCAAGGGCTACAAGGTCGTCCGCACCCATGTCTCCATCTCCTCGCCGCATCGGGGCTCCCCGGTGGCCAAGTACGTGCTGGATCACTATGCACTGAACCAGCTGGTCAGCGTCCTCGGCAACTTCTACGGAGACGTGGTGTACGGTTCCGGCAATGATGCGGTCGCCTCCCTCAAGCAGCTCGTCTACAACGACTATGACCCCAATGACGGGCAAACCACCGGCATGAAGGCCTTCAACCAGAAATACCCGGCAGAGGGCAGCAACATTCAGCATGCCGTGTCCTTCATGACGGCCCAGAACGGCTCCGGCGTCAACCCGGCCCTGTGGCTGCTTTCCAACGGCATCTACGATATTGATGGTGACGGATACTGCGTGGATGACTGTGACAACGACGGAGCCGCCGGCAGCGGTGACGGCAAGGCCAGCGACCGGGACGATGATGGCCTGGTGGGCATCAACAGCCAGCAGCAGGGCAACCGCATGGAATATGTGGAATGCTGGGGCTGTCTGGACTATGCCTATGAGCGCACCGATCTGGGGCGGGTGACTGACCTCAACCGGCCCGATTCGACCCAGATGACCTCTCTCAAGTATGTCCTTGAACAGGATCATCTGGACGTTATCGGCGTGGGCCCGGACACCTTTGACGAAATGGAATTCTACGCCGCCATCACCGATTACCTCGCCGACCGGGGCGACTGAGCCGGCTCAACCCCTTTGGAAGCGTCCGGCGTCTGATTCAGGCGCCGGTTTTCGTTTGTCTCCGGAAAGCGGATCTGTGATCCCAGGCCATTCCGGCGCCGTGTGAAAGGTTGTATAGTCTGCGGCGATGCGCTTCTTCACTCTGGTTTACCTGACGATAGCATTGACAAGCAGTCTGGCGGCTTGCCTGAACTTCAGGGCAAGCCTGCCGGAGGCACGGATCATTCTGTTGCGCATGGCGATGGCAGCGTTGGTACCGGCCATGGCGCTGATCGTGGTGATCCTGGTGCTCGACGGTCAAACAGGCGGGTTCCTGCCCGTCACCCAAGAGACCCTGACCGGTATGTTGGTGGGCTGGTCAGTGCTGAATTACATTGCGCTCAGGATAGCCTGCAGAGGAGTCGGGCGCCACAGAAGCTATGATTGGTACTGGTTGTCGCCGCGGGTGTTCTGTCTGCTGATGAGCACCCTTTACACGATTCCCCTGGTGCTGTTGGTGGTTTACATCTGGGCACTGGCTGAGGCATAGCGGTTGTGAGCCCCATGATGTGGCGGGCAGATTGCCCGTCGGGCGTCTATACTCCGTGTAAGTGTCCCGGAGGTCACCCTCACCATGATCAAACCACCCAAGTTATCCCGCGAAGAACGTGACCACACCGGTTCAGCCAACCTGAACCCCGTGCAGCGCATGGAACCGGGGAGTCGCCGGCTGCCGGCTGTGGTGTGGATTGGTGCGGTCATTCTGGGCGCAGGCGTGCTGGTGCCTTGGGGGGAAGTGGAGCAGTTTGTCAGTCAGGGACTGGCCTCACTGACCGAGCTGGCCGGACAGGCCGCTCCCGGCGAACCGGCGCACAATCCCGGCGCAGATCAACCGGTGGCCGCATCGGCCCCGTCCGCCCATCCTCCCCCGACACAAGCGCCCCCGATGACACGAAGTGCCCCGCTCGCGGCCAGACCCGAACCTGCACCGGTTGCCGAGGCGCACCCCACCGGCTGGGCCGCCGTGCCGGAAGCACCGGAAGGGCAGGCACTGCGCGTGATCTCCGTCAGCCGCTGGTCTGTCCGGCCCTGGAAACTGGGGGCTGCCCAGCGGCGGGTTCCCCTGATGACACGCCATGCCCGGTGTCGCCTGGAACGGGGCAAGTATCCCGGCAATCAGGGTGATCAGGTTTACTATGGCGAGCTTTCTCTGGCGGGGCAGCCCCACTGCGTGGCGGTCACCGGCTGGCGTTCCGCCTCGCCGCCCTGGCTCTGGTGGGATGCCAACGCTGACGGCCTCTTCGGTGATCCCGGTGCCGTTTTCCGGGGACGGGCCCCGGGCAAGCTGGCGGTCACGGTGGTCACGCCCATGCCGGATGAACGGCTCAGAGCGGCCCATCCCATCAACCAGAAATACACCTTCTGGGCCTGGGTGCGCGAACAGAACGGTCAGCCCACCTTGTTTTACTATCCCACCACCGAGATCGAATCTGCCGTGCGACTGCCGGGACTGGACACGCCCGTGAAGCTGGTGGTCTCCGAGAAGCCGGGCGGCCATGACGGCAACTTCACCGACGATGGTCTTTATGTGGATCTGGATGGCGATGGAGCACTGTCCGATGAGGAGTACATCCCGCCCGAAGGCGCACTGCGGGCGCCGGATGGCAGCCTCTGGCGAATCCGCGTGGCGCTCTGAGCGCTGCCTGACACGGTGATTCCGGCTAAAATGGCGCATCTGTACACAAAATGAGACGGGCTTGGCAGCCCTGTGTGCCAACGGCGGGTATGCTGCCCGCCATCTGCAATCGGGGAGGTTTTCCCATGGCGCTCGTCTGTCATCATCTCAACACCGCCACCTTCTGTGGCCTGCCGTCCCCCCTCATGGAAGGGCAGGGGTGGCTGAGCCCGTCGCGCTGGCTGCGCCGCGGCCGGCTGGCCTGCCATTGCCTGCTGCTGGAAACGTCCGGAGGGCTGGTGCTGGTGGATACCGGGCTCGGTCACCGCGATCTGTGTCACCCCACCCTGGCCACCCGCCTTGAGCGCCGGATGCTGGGGGCCGAACAGGACGACGCGGACACCGCCCTGGAGCTGGTCCGCAGCTTCGGTTACGCACCGGAAGACGTGCGGCACATCCTGCTCACCCATCTCGACCCCGATCATGCCGGCGGCCTCAAGGACTTCCCCCTTGCCCGGGTGCATGTGATGGAAGACGAGTACATTGCGGCCATGCACCCCATGACGCTGATGGAACGCAAGCGCTACAACCCCGCCGACTGGCAGCACGACCCGATATGGCACTGCCACCGGCCTGAAGGGGAGCGCTGGTTCGGGTTCGAGGCCGTGCGGGCACCGGTACCCGGGGTGGAGGACCTTCTCATGATCCCCCTGCCGGGTCACAGCCGCGGCCACGCCGGCATTGCCGTCAACACCACAGATGGCTGGCTGCTGCACGGGGGGGATGCCTGGTTCAACCGCCGCGAGCTCTCGGATGACGCCTGGGCACCCGTGGGTATTGCCGCCGTGGAAAGCCTGTTCGAAACCAGCCGTGCCCAGCGCAAGCACAACCTCATGCGTGTGCGCGAGCTGCATGCCCGGCACCCGGAAATCCGGCTGATCTGCAGCCACGACCCGGAGGATGCCTGTGCCTGCCGCTGCGCTGGGAGGGTGGTCCGTGGGTGAGTTTGAACGGCATCTCCGCGATGCCATCCGCATCAACCGTGCCCGTGCCGCCTGGTATGCACGGGTTGCCGGATGGCAGGCACGGTTGCTCTCCTGGTGGCTGATTGCGTCTGAATATCTGTGTCTGCCGCTGGCACGTTACTTTGACCGCAGGGCACTGCCGTTCAACAGGCGGGGCATTGGCGTGGTGCAACGGGATTTTGTACCCATGGATGTGCCGGATCAGACCACGCCGCCGCCGGCGGTGCGGCCGCTCACCGGGGCCGTTCGCCGATCCGCGCTCCGGCGTCTGACAACCTACCGGAAGCGGGCACGCCATGCTCTGACACAGGCCCGGTTTGATGCTGTGGCGGACCTCACCCGGCAGATGCTACGGGATATCGGACAAATTGAAGCCGACGCCGGTACGTCACTGGCCATGACACGGCATCTGCTCGAATCTATCGGTCTGTGCAGTCACAATGCCGTGATGTACATTGCACAGGACGACAGCGTTCAGAACCTTTGTCACCGCCTGGTGGCCATTCAGCTTGCGCTGGTGGGTAACGGCCCTTGGATGGACAGCCTTGGTTCCCGCTGTCAGTCCCGGGGCGCCGGCATCCTGCTCAATGATGTCCCGGCTATTCCGTTCCCCCCGTGCGACACCTCAGCGGGTTCCTGAGCAGGAGCCTGCTGAGTTTTTCGCGTGCGCTCGAAGTATTCCTCCGGCGTTTCCAGCGTCTGGGTCGGCGACTTGATGCGAATGGCCGCCTCCTCCATCAGATAGAGCGGAAACCCGACAACGTACTGCGTGCCTGTGGCGGCGCCCAGTGCCAGGAAGTAGCCACCCATTTCGCTGAGAGTGACGACCGATCCGACCAGTGCCACGGGGAAGCTCACGATGCAGCCGGCAGTTCGTGCCGGCAAGGTCACGAAATCTCCCGAGTCTGTGTAGGCGAGCCTGGCTGTACAGGGGTTGCCATACCAGCTGCCCTCGGCTGATGCAGGCGCAGGTCCCAGTGCCAGCGCGATCACACTCAGCCAGGCCGTGAACAGGACTGCGGAAGGTATTCTGAACGGGATCCGGCTGATCCGTCTTTCCCGGTCTTGCTCATGGGCGGAACGGCGATAGTCCTGAGGTGCCATGATGTTTTCTCCCTGTCTGTTGGGTCATGTCCGTCCTGGACGGGTGAGCATGAAATGGTGTCACTCCGGGGGGCTGGTGTTGCTGGCGGAAAGCATGCGGATCAGTCTGTGTGTCAGTGGAGACGTGGTCCGGCGCGCGTAAGACGCCAGATCGGGAATCAGATCATTGACATCCCCGACATCCGCCGCGAGGCCCTCTTTTTGCAGGCGACCGGCAATGATTTCAAGATGGGCCTGCCTGTCCCGCTGACCTTGCGGGCCGGTCCCGTAAGGATGGAAATCGGTCGCTTGCGGTTTTTCCCGGGTCGCTTGGGCCTGTAATGTTTTTGCATGTCTCAGCAGCGCCGGGGGCGCGGCAAGCAGATACAGGAAGGCGACAAAGCCGGTGGTTGACTTCAGAGGCCGGATACGGGGCAGGGGAGCATCTCCGCCGACCAGGTAGCCGAGCAGGAATATCAGTCCCAGCAGTGCCGCACCGGCCATGACCGCAATGTAGATCCGGCGTCGTTTGTGATGGACATACAGGGCAACGGCAAAGGCTGACGTGACGCACAGGAAAATGACGAGCGAATCCGGATAGCCCATGAACCCCGAGAGTATGGACATGGGGTAAAAGATGATGGGGACCAAGGGCCCCTCGTGTTCGCCTCCGAGCAAATACAGAGGCACCGAGAACAGCCAGCACCAGAGATGAAATCCCATCATGGCGCGGAGATACAGTCGGGTTGCCGGGACAGGCTGGCTCACTGGCATCACGCAAACCTCCCTGATGTGCTGCGGTATCCGGTTGCAGGCGTTCCGGTGTCATCCAGTGCCAGCCGGGCAAGACTGCGCGTCAGCCCGGACGATGTCCGGTTCATGAGCTGCTCCAGCGTCTCCGACTCGGACAACTGGCTCAAACGATACGCCCCCAGCCCTTCTTCCCGTGCACGCTCCCGGATCAGCATCAGCAGGGACATCCGCTCACCCGTCGGCAGGATTGCGTCATCGCACGGATGGGCATCAGGCGTCTCCAGCCGGTTGAACAGGACCCAGGTGATGCCGACGAGAAAACTCAGGGTGCCCGCAATATTGAACACACTGACCAGATCGGGGTTGACCAAACCTGTCATGGCATACAGCGCGATACACAGACCGCAGCCAGAAAGGATGCTCCGGCCCGGATCGCGTGTGCGTTCGAACAGGGTGGACGTCAGAGCGTAGGCCAGCGAAAGGATGATCACGGAAAGAACGAAGGTCGGGGAGATATAGAATACACCGATGAACTCTGCGAATCTCCACAGGTCCTCACGCCTGAGAAAATACACGCATGGCAGAACGGCGACCGTAATGAGCAGAAAAGCAGGGTACCCGTACAGCAGGGGGCGGGGCTGACTGAGATGTGCGGCCATGAACACTCCTTCCTTGGTATCAAAGTCCATGAGGTGCCGGCAGTCTGCATGGTGAACATGCCAGGCACCTTCCTTTTCTCCGGCAATCACTGTCCGGAGGCAGCCGTGGCCTTCAGGGGCAGCGGCTGATGATCGTCCTTGCGGGGAATCTTATCATAAGGATCGGTCTGCGGAAAAGCAGCCCGGGGCGAAGCCCGGGCTGAGACCGCAGGAAAGATCCCGCAAACGGTCAGCAAGCCACCCGCACCACCGTCGCTGACTGCGGAGCGGCCACATCATCCACACGCAGCACATCCTCCAGCTTGTCGAGCTGGGCCTTCAGCGTGTGCAGTGCCCGCTCGCCGGAGACCACCAGCACACCGCGCCAGTGGCCATCCACCCGGGCGAAGCGCACCTGGGACGGGGTAAAGCCGCGCACGCGGATCACCCGCAACACGCGCTCCAGGGCTCCGGGCTGGTCAGACAGGGTCAGGGACAGGGTATGGTTCATGCCAGGCTCTCCTCAGGTTGAATCAGTTCATGGTTGGCGGCCCCGGGCGGAACGATGGGCCAGACGTTTTCATCCGCCTCGATGGCCACATGCAACAGCATGGGGCCGGGGTAGGCCAGCAGCGTCTCGATGCCACGGCGCATCTGGAAACGCTGACGGATGCTCAGGGACGGAATGTCGAAGGCGCGCGTCAGCGTCAGGAAATCCGGATTGTCGCTCAGATCGATCTCGCTCAGGCGACCGTTGAAGAACAGGGACTGCTGCTGACGCACCATGCCAAGGCGCTGGTTGTCCATCAGAATCATCTTGACCGGCAGCGCGTAGCGCTTCAGCGTCGCCAGCTCCTGCACGTTCATCATGAACGAACCGTCGCCCATCACCGCGATCACCGGCTGGCCGGGGTTGCCCAGGGCCGCGCCCATGGCTGCCGGCAGACCAAAGCCCATGGTCCCGAGCCCGCCGCTGCTCAGGTGTGCCGCCGGATGCCGCACCCGGAAATGCTGGGCCACCCACATCTGATGCTGGCCCACGTCACAGGCCACGATGGCCTGCTCCGGCAGCACCTGGCTCAGCGTGCGCACAAAGGCCGGACCGGAAATGGGCCGGGCACTCTGCTGATCCGTATCCTCACGGAACCCCAGACGGGTCTTCAGTTCCAGCGCATGTCGGCGCCAGTCGTCAATGGCCGGCGGGGTGTCGAACAGCGCCGCCAGATGGCTCAGGGCAGGCTGCAGATCCCCCTGAACGAACAGGCTCGGGGTCAGGATCTTGGCGCATTCGGCCCGGTCACAATCAAACTGGATGATATCCGCCCCGGGCGCAAAGTCCGACGGGCGGCCCGTGGCCCGGTCGTCAAAGCGGGCACCAATGGTAATGAGCAGGTCGCTCTCGTGAACCAGACGGTTAGCCGCCGCACTGCCGTGCATGCCCAGCATCCCCAGATCCCAGGGGTAGTCCGGTGACGGGTTGCCCAGCCCCTTGAGGGTTTCCACCGTCGGGATGCCGGTGCGGGCCAGCAGGTCGCGGAAGGCGTCCACCGCACGGCCGAGCAGCACGCCGCCGCCGTTGTAGATCACCGGCCGGCGCGCGGCGCGGATGCGCTCCGCCACACGGGCCAGCAGGGCCTCGTCCGCCGTTCCCGGCTTCGCCTGCGCCGGCGGGCGGACACGCGGACCGGACCAGGCCTCCAGCAGCACATCCTTGGGAATGTCCAGCCACACCGGGCCCGGCCGGCCGGAACAGGCCAGATGAATCGCCCGCGGCAGCACCTCGGCCAGTTCCTCAACTGAACGGATCAGCCAGGAATGTTTCACGATGCCCAGCGTCATGCCCAGAATGTCCGTCTCCTGAAAGGCGTCCGTACCGATCAGCGCCCGCGGCACCTGGCCCGTGATCACCAGCAGGGGGACCGAATCCATGTACGCATTGGCCACGCCCGTCACCAGATTGGTGGCACCGGGGCCGGATGTGGCCACGCACACGCCCAGCCTGCCCGTACTGCGCGCCAGACCGTCGGCCGCCAGGGCCGCCGCCTGCTCGTGCCGGCAAAGGATGTGCTCGATGGGACTCTCCAGCAGGGCATCATACAGGGGCATGATGCAGCCGCCGGGATACCCGAACAGGGTGCGAACGCCTGCCTGATGCAGGGTGTCGAGGATCAGTTGTGCGCCGTTCAATGTCTGCTCTCCTGTACGGCGCTTCCCGGAAGGGGGATCCAATAAAAAACCCCCGGTTCCTGGGAAGCGGGGGTTTTTGTTCTGGCTCTGTCAGTTGTGCTTCAGCCGCGTGCCAACCCCCGCAGTGGTACCACGACCACCACGACAAGAAGGTTGACCACGACGACGAAAGCAGAACGCATGTTAATCAGTTGAACCCGTGTGAATTTCAGTCAGCGGATACATCATAGCCACAAGCGAGCGGGGATTTCAAGAGCCGTTTTGTGACGCACGCGATAAATTTACAGATCGGTGGCAAGGGTGCTCCCCGTGCCATGATGCAGGCGTCATAACGGAAGGGAGGTTGCCTGCATGTTACTGATTCGCTGTACCGTTCTGGTTCAGGTGGCGCCTCAATGGTTCAGCACCGTACTGCGCCGGCACGGGGAGAACAGCGGGCTCAGATTTGGATATCCTCCCCCGGACACATGAGCCACTTGATCTGCTATTATGGCCCTGCTTTAACTCGTGGTGTGCCAATGGACTGGAAAACCATCAAAGAACAAGGGTACATGGAGATTGACGGTACCCGATATGATTTGTCTCACCTTCAGGATGCCTGGTATGACTTCGTCATTGAGGCGAGCGGCCGTTATGCGGAACTGAAAGGCACCCTTCTCGTACAATACAGCAGCCACTGCGTCTCTTGGGGACCCAAGCGGGGAGAGCGTATTGATTTCAATATCCAGGGAGAGCAGCGCAGAATAATTGACGACAAAGGCGTGCATCGGTGCTTTTGTAACCGGCGATATCAGCTTTCAGCGCACCTTCCGCATATCTTTGAAACATTTGCAGACCGGTGGTGTCTCTTTACAGGATATGAAAACTGGTTGACGATTGAAGTGTTGGGGCCAGCGGGTGAGCCTCAGGAATATGAAGTATATTTCCGCGTCACCAAACAAAGCCGTAGCCTGTTGCGTATCTATGTCGAGAGTGCCTACGTGAGAGATAAGGGCTATGGTGATCAGAAGCACACAAAGCACCGCCGTGACAAAGTCCGCGCCAAGGTCTTGTTAGCCAAGAAGCTACGGGGGGAACCGGTCAGACGACCATCCCGAGGAAGAAAATAGGGGGCGGAACAAGCAAAAAGCCCTGAAAAGGGCTTTTTGCTCTCGGGTGCTCTTTTATTTCAGCACGGCTGAAACCAGATTTCTCCGGCGGCAGGTGGACACCGCAATCAAGTGCAGCCCCGTACATATCCACCTGACACAATCTTAGCAATCTAAGGTAGCCAAGGTCAATTGTTCAGTTGTGCAGCAGTATGGTTTGCCCTTGGGTGGATTTTGCAGCTTCATATCGCTGTCCACCCGGGGATTAAGTCGCCGGGCGTATCGCCATGATCCTCCCCCTGTTTTTGTTCCCGGTCTGCTGTATCTGAGATTTGGTCTTACCCGTCACAACCAACGGATGCTTCGTCAGGGGGCATGGTCTGGTCTTCCGCCGGCGGCAGGGCTTCTGTACTGTCTGCCTCTTCGATGGGCTCGGCAACCATGCTCAGCCTTTCGCTTTCAAAGTCTATGTGCTGGGGCTCGATGGCGGGGAGGGCCTTGCTGACCTTGGCGGAAAGCTGGCTGAAGCGGTCCACCTTGCCGTAGAGGCCCTGCTTGCCCACCAGTGCGGTGACGGTGCTGTTGTAGTGGTTGCTGACGGTGCCGAGGGTGTTGCCGAGTTTCTGCAGGCGCTCGGCCACCTTGACCACGCTGTTGTAGATTTCGCCGGCCATTTCGCTGATCTCGCGGGCTTCGGCGTTGCTGCGTTCGAGCATCCAGAGGTTGGCGACGGTGCGCAGGATGGGAATCAGGGTGGTGTGGGAGACGAGCACCACGCCCTTCTTGTAGCCGTATTCGAAGAGGTCCTTCTGGTATTTGAGCGCTTCGATGTAGGCCGGTTCGATGGGCATGAACATGAGCACGAAGCTGGGGCTGCGCATGCCGATGAGGTTGGTGTAGTCCTTGGAGGCCAGGTCGTCGATGTGGCGCTTGACCGCCCGCACGTGCTCGGCCATGGCGGCCTGCCAGGCTTCTTCGGTTTCCGCGCTCACGGCCTTGTCGTAGGCATTCAGCGAGACCTTGCTGTCGATGATGATGTGCTTGCCGTCGGGCAGCTTGATGAGGTAGTCCGTCTGCTTGCGGTTGCCGTCCGCGTCCTTGAAGGCGGTCTGGGCTTCGTAGTGGGTGTCTTCCACCAGGCCGCTCATCTCCAGGGTCCGGCGCAGCTGGGCTTCGCCCCAGGCACCGCGCTGCTGGGAGTCGCCCTTGAGGGCGGAGGCGAGGTTGCTGGCCTCCTTGCTCATCTGTAGGCCGATCTCCATGACTTTGCGGATCTCGGCATTGAGGCTGGCGTTGCCCTTGAGGGAGGCGTCGTGCACGTCGTTGATGCGCTTCTGGAAGCCCTCGATCTGTTCGCGGAAGGGCTTGAGCAGGTTGTCGAGGGTGGCCTGGCTGGTATGGGTGAAGGTCTTGCCCTTTTCCTCGAAGATCTTGTTGGCCAGGTTTTCGAATTCCCTGGTGAGGGACGCGCGGGTTTCGCTGAGCTGCTCCATTTGTTCGCGGAAGTGTTCCTCCCGCCGCTCCAAGGTGGTTTTCAGCTCGGTGTGTGCGTTGCTGAGAGTCTGATGCCGTTCCTGCAGGGCGTTGTAACGGCTTTCGTGTGCGGCAAGGGTGTCCTTCAGCTCGGCAATCTGCCCCTGAAGTTCGGTGATCCGGCTCTGCTGCGCCCGGTTGTCGGCCTGGGCCGCTTCGAGCTGCCTTTCGGTGGTGTGGTGAGCGTTGCGTGCCGCATCCAGCGCCTGCCTGAGTTCTTCCAGTTCGCGCTTCTGTTCCGCCAGCGTTTCATTGAGCCGCTGTTCGGTGTGCTGTGCTGCCGCAAGCCGGGTCTGGAGCTGGGTTTCCGAGAGGGCCTTGTCGTGCAGTTCGGCATTCAGCCGCCGGAGTTCTTCCTGCTGTTGCTGGCTTTCGTTGCGTGCGGCGCTCAGCGACTCTTCCGCCTGCTTCAGGCGGGCTTCCAGTTCGGCGGCGCGGCGGCCCTGTCTCAGTGTTGCCAGCGCGTAGCCGAGGGCAAGGACGACGATACCGGCGATGGCGAAGGTCAGAAGCATGCCTGGGGTCCAGTCTGTAGGTTGCATGGTCACTCCTTTGGGTTGGCGATCCGGGTTGACGGGATGTTCTGGCGCAGAAAGCGTTGTCATACAGCATAACAGCTTGTCTGAGGCCAGTTGAAGGGCATGCACATATCTTCATCACCCAAAATGGGGTACACTCCGTAACATACAAGGTGCGCCACCGTGAGCAGGCAGCATGGTGGGTGATCTCGGGTTGCTCCGGCGATTGACACGGAACAAGCGCTTGCCGGACTGATCGGAGTAAACTGAAACAATGAACAGCCTGCCTGTGGACCGCATGCATTTCGAGACGCTCGCCGATCTGGCGGAGCGAACCCGGCGCATGCGCGCTCTGCACATCAACTGGATCAACTACACGCTGCGCAAGCTGGTGTGTCACCTGCCCGTGACCGAGGCGGATGCGGCCAGTGCGGCAAATCCCCATGAATGTGAGGTAGGCAAGATCCTCGACAGCCTGGGGGATCATGTCATCCGGGAATCGGAAGCCTTCGTCCTGCTCGGGCAAAGCCATGTGGCACTGCATGAGGCCATGCATGGTCTGGTCGAGGCGGCACGGGTGAAGATGCCCGTGGACCCGGCCATCTATGACCGCTATGTGGCGGCGCAAAAGGTGTTCTTTACGGCACTGGACGACTTTCTCTGGGATCTGGAGCATCTGTGCAGCCAGTTCGACCCTCTCACGCAACTGCCCAACCGGCAACTGCTGGACAAGGTCATTGCCCGTGAAATGAACCGGGCCGGACGCCACGGTGTGCCGCTCTCGCTGGTGATGATGGATCTGGATCACTTCAAGTCCGTCAATGACACCTGGGGACATGAGGCCGGCGACCGGGTGCTGAAGACGGTGGCCCGGGTGCTGCGCGAATCCCTGCGGGACTATGACATTGCCGGCCGTTTTGGCGGCGAGGAGTTCCTGATCCTGTTGCCGGAAACACCGGCCAGCCGCGCCGAAGCCCTGATGCAGCGCCTGCGCCGCAAGCTGGCTGCCCTGACCTGGCCGGAGCTGGATCAGCGGCGTGTGACCGCATCCTTCGGGGTGGCGCAGTATGAACCGGGCGACCTGCCCGCCGACCTCATCCGCCGCGCCGATGAGGCCATGTATGAGGCCAAGTCCTGTGGCCGCAACTGTGTGCGCGTGAGCGGCTGACGCGCTCCTCCCCATGACTCCCCCCGGCCGGGTGGCGGGGGAAGGATGTAATTTGTGTTCAGGCTGGCATGCTGGCAGCATGACAACCACTGACAGGACACCACCCATGCACAACACGTCACCCGCACTGATCCGTTCGATCCTTTATGGTTCCGCCCTGATGCTGGCCGCCTGTTCCGGTGGCGGCGGCAGCGGAGGCACGGATACCGGCAGCACGACGCCAGGAACCGGCACCTCCGCCGGCGGGCAAACCGGTACCGTCACCTATACCCCTTACGCCTGTGATGCGGCCCGCTATGAACAGGCCAAACGGCTGCGCATCTACCAGGTGATGGTGGAGGCCTTCGTGGATGCGGACAGCAGCGCCAATGCGGGCAGTGCCTATGGCCCCAGTCATCACAAGGGCGATATTGCGGGTATCATGGCCTCACTGGATTACATCAAGGGGCTGGGGATGAATGCCATCTGGCTCACCCCGATATTTGAAAGCGTGCCCGAGAGCGGCCAGGACGAATGGGCCGACCGTCTGGACGGCACCGGCTATTTTGCCAGCAACTACTTCGCGGTGGATCCGAAGTTCGGCACGCTGGAACAGTTGCGCACGCTGGTGGAGACGGCCCATGCCAAGGGGCTCTATGTGTTTTTTGACGGGGTGTTCGGCCATTTCAAGCACAATGCCCACAACTACCCCTCGCCGGAGGGGCGCCGCCTGAGCACCAGCGGCCCGGCACAGGGTGCGACCGGGCGCGAGGCGGTCTACCCGGATGATCTGGACTTTTTCAAAGAGGTGGCCACGTACTGGATTCGCGAGCTGAAGATCGACGGCTGGCGGCTGGATCAGGCCTATCAGGTGCCCGTGGGTGCCTGGGGGAGATCCGCCGGGCGGTGGAAGAGACTTCGGATGCGGTCACCTATGTGAATGCGGAAGGCCAGACGGTGCATCCGCTGGGGTACATGGTGGGCGAGATCTGGAAGGGGGCCGGTGACATCGCCAGTCAGGGCTATGGGACGGAAGCGCAGCCGGGTCTGTGCTCCGCCTTCAATTTCCCGCTGCGCTACAACCTGGTGCAGACGCTGGCGGTGGAGGAGAGTGGCGCCGGCGGCAAGGATGCCACGAATCTGAATGCGGGGATGGACTGGAATCTGGCCTATCCGTCCCACGCCGTGCCCAACAACTTCCTTGGCAATCATGATCTGGTCCGGTTTGGCGATCTGCTGCAGCGCGGCAATGTGGCGCAGCCGTCGGATGATGCCTGGTGGCAGCGCCATGCCCTGGCCTGGGCGTTCCTGACCTCCCGAAGCGGCCCGCTGACACTCTATTACGGTGAGGAAATCGGTGACGAGTTGCCCGGTTTCGATCAGAAGGTGGATTGTGCCAATGACGGCGGGGCCGGAGCCCGGGCGGGACTGTGTGATGATCATGTGTCACGCACGTCCGGCAAGGTCAATGGCGTATCGGGCCAGGTGGGTGAGGCGGCCTTCACCCTGTCGGCCGCCCAGCAGGCACTGCATGACGAGATCCGCACTCTGATGCAACTGCGCGACCAGCACCCGGCCCTGTATGCCGGTTCCCGGACTCCGATTGCGGTGCCGGCGTCCCTGCAGGCAACGCTCTACGTGGATCACAAGGCCACGGACAGCGAGGCGGTGCTGGTGATGATCAATACCGGGGAGACGGACGGGAACCTGACGCTGGCCGCCGCCGACATTGGCAGCGAGGGAACGCTGACGGATCTGATCTCTGCCGAGACTTTCAGTGCGGCCTCCGGTCATTACACGCTGACCGTGCCGGCGCTGGGCTATCGCTTCCTGAAGATCGATGCCCCCAGTGCCGGCGGACCCGCGTCATCAACCGGCAGTCTGACAGGAACCGGCGACCTGGCCCGGTGTGACCTGCCGGATGTGAGCGGAGACGGCCCCATTGGCGTCCCGGTCTATATCCGCGGCAACTACAGCGGGGGCAACAATTTCAGTGCCACGCCTGCTGACCGGCAGTTTCACTACAAGGGCGACAACCTGTATCAGGTTGTGGTGGATGAGCCGTCGGCCACTGCCTATGGCTTCAAGTTCGCGACGGCAGACTGGTCCCGTGAGTATGCGGTGGAGGGTTCTGCTCCGGTGCGGCTGGGTGAAACCCAGAATCTGGCCGTGGCCAGCGGGCCGGGTACGGAGTCTTCGCTTACGCTGCCCCAGGCCGGACGCTATGTGTTCAGCTTCCGCATCAACGCAGATCTGCAGACCGGGGAGATGATGGTCAGCCTGTGTCCCTGAGCGGGGCAGGCCATATCGAGGGGAAATCGCCTGCTCCGGCGGAGCAGGCGATGCGCGCCGGAATCAGCGCTTGTCGACGGTGACGGCATCCAGCTTGAAGTTGACGCCGGAGGCCGGTCCCATCACGTAGAGGCGGGTATCCGTCAGACCGCTGGCAGTGATGCGGAAGTCGGCAGACAGGGTGTTCCAGCGCCCGCCTGCCTGGGCTCCACGGTACAGTCGCTGCCAGTGCCAGCCGCTGTTGTCACGATAGAGCAGGTACAGGGTGTAGTTCTGGTTGCCCTTGCGTGAGCCGTGCTTGACGGAAGCCTGAACCCGGTAGTCCGTTCCGGCAGTCAGCAGACCGGTCAGATCCTGCCAGGCACCATCTGCCCAGCTGTCACGGCCGGTGACGCGCAAAGCGTAGCTGCCTTCAGCGGCATCGGTGACCCGATCCAGTCTGGCACCCCAGCCGGACTTCCAGCCATCCAGATCCTTCTCAAACGAGGCGGCATACAGGTGTGCCGGGGGCGTGGTGCTCTGTTTCTTCACCAGTGACACCTTGTCCACCAGCAGATCACTGCCTGCGGCCGGGCCGTAGATCAGCAGTTCCGCCTTTTGCGGTGTGCCGCGCCAGTCAGGCTTGAACTCGGCAGCCAGATCCGCCCAGTCGGTACCCTTGAGGGTGCTGACGGCCAGATACTGATAACGGAATCCGGCACTGTCCCGCAGGCGCAGTGTGGCGTAGGCGCGCTGGCCGGACTGGGCGGCATCGAGGCGTGCCTTGAGGTTGAGGGCAAAGGTGCCGCCCTGGGCAAGGGCCTCGGTCAGATCCTGGCTCACGCCGCTGTACCAGGCGGTGCGCTGAGTGATGCGCAGGCGGTTGTCCACACAGTTGTCGGTGGTTTCCTGCCAGGTATCGAGTGCGGACCGGCCGAAGGCACTGGCCCAAGGGTCGAGGGCGTTGAACTCGCCTTCCTGAACCAGGTTGGTTTCCGGCGTGCCGGCCGGGCAGAGGCTGCCGCCCGTACCGCCACCGTTACCGCCTCCGGTGCCTCCGCCATTGCCACCGCCGTTACCGCCACCATCCACCACGGTGGGCAGGAAGGCCGCCAGCTGGCTGTTCAGACGCCGGATGTTCTGGGCTGAATCCGCCTCCATGGACTGACCGACCGGCACACCGCAGGCTCGGCCTTCACAGGTATTCAGGTTCGGGTTGGAGTAGTACTGAACCCGGTTGTTGGTCTGGAAGGCGCTGGTGTAGCCCATGATGGTCGTGAACACGCCGACTTCACCGTGACCGCGTGCCCAGGGCCAGACGCCGCCGCGGCTGTTTTGCAGGTTGGAATGCCCGAGGCCGAAGTTGTGGCCCAGTTCGTGGGCAAAGGTGGCGAAACCGCAGCTGATGGACACCAGGTTATACGCCCAGCCGGAAGATGAGCTGTAGAGCTGCCCGGTACTGGCGTTGCCGCTGGATACGTAGCCGATGCCGCACCATTCTCTGGACGGTCCGATCATGGTGACGAAGTCGGCACCCACTTCGCGGCGCAGCCGGGCCACATCCGGGTCGTTACGCAGTGCCGAGAGATCGCTGCTGGTCAGGTTGCCGTTGTACTTGGCATCCGCCTTGGCCACCTTGACCAGGCGCAGCTGGAAATCGGTCTGGCTGTTGCGCAGGGCCTGATTGGTCCATTCCACGGCCGCCTGGATGCGGGCCTGAATGTCCCGGCCATTGGGGTGCTGAGTCGCGCTGTCCGTATAGAGAACGAGCAGATCAGCCGTTTCGGCCAGTGTGACGGGTGCGGCGGAGGCCAGTGCGGCCGCCGCCAGCCAGTTGAGTGAAGTACGCAAACGGGTCATGGGACCTCCCTGTTGTGTTGTGATTGACGGTGTTGTGATAGCGGATGACTTTTCGGGTTGTGCCCTTGTTATAGTGTGATTCAGGATGCCGAAGGCGGTACGGGCTCGTCTGTGGGCGGCACCACGTGCGGTTCGTTGCCCAGCCCCGGATTCCCGGTACCCTCGTTGGTCACCACCGCTTCGCCGGTGTGGTTGTCCACGCGGATGGTGTAGCTGGTGGTGGCCGTGGAGACCATCAGCCAGGTCGTGTCCTGACCGCGGGTGATGATCAGGTTTTCCACATCCGTGCCGTCCTGGAGCGGGCCGCGCCAGACGCTGACCTTACCATCCTGAACGGAGAAATCCTCCAGCAGGGCGGTGCGTGTGGCACCATCCGGCAGGGACAGGGTGACACTGCGTCCCACGGCCAGCGAGTCCAGCACTGTCGGGTCGATGTGGCCCACCTGTTCCTCGATGCCGTCCGCATTCACGCGTGGCGTGAGGTCACCTTCCAGCAGGGTCACGGGCGGCAGACCGGCGGCGGGTGGCGTGTCCGGCAGGGTCAGGCTGTCGCCATCCTGGCTGTCGGCGACTCCGGGGACCGGCAGGGTTTCCCCGGCGGGGGGCGTGATGACGGTTTCTTCCGCAGTCATGACCGTGGGCGCGTCCGTGACCACGGCAGTGGCCGGCGTTTCCGGACTCTGGCTGCGAACCCAGATCAGGGTTCCTCCGGCCACGGCAGCGATGAGAGCGGTCGTGATGACAGCAGTGCGCATATCTGATCCTCCTGAGTGTGATGCCTTGTCATTTTATAGCGTGCGAGCTGTGTGAAAATCGGGCGGATGCCCTATGACATCCGCCTCATCACGACCGTCTGAACGGACAGCCCGCTCACACCTCACTGGACACAGAAGTTATGCTTGGCGGTAAAGCCGAAATCGCTGCCTGAGCCGATGACGTTTCTCTTCTTGTCCCTGAGTTTGTAGGAGCCGCCTTTCCCTGCGGTCATGCCGTCACCGTAGGCATCGTAGATGGTGAATGTGTAAGTTCCGCTGCCCACGCGCAGCTTGTGTTTGTAAGTGCGGTAGCTCAGGTACCCGTCACCTTTTTCGACAACCTTGCCCGCACTGTCTTGCAGCGTCCACCAGGTTTCATCACCGTAGAGGTCTGTCTTGAGAATCAGGCGAAGAGGACTTTTGTAACATGCCTGATTACCGCCACCGCCACCGCCACTGCCGCCACCGTTGCCGGGCCCGGCGGTTTGGGTGATCCAGCTGCTGAAGGCTGGTGCGCTGGTGTAGACGCCGTACATGCCCGGCTGCGCGCAGCCGGCTCCCCAGCTCACGATGCCCACCTGATAGAACTGATTATTGCGACGAACGAACAGAGGGCCGCCTGAATCGCCCTGGCACGAATCCTTCCCACCTTTCGGAAGGCCGGCACAGACGTTATGGTCTTCAATATCGTTGCCATAGCTGGCGCGGCACGCTGAGAGGGAAACAAGAGGCACATCCACCTTCATCAGAACATCAGAAGCCCAGCCCCCCTCTTTCGTGGCTCCCCAGCCAGCAACTGTGGTCAGCGTCCCGGGTTTCGTATCCTTTTGCTCCCCGATGAGAATGGGGCTGTAAGCAGAAGGAATGGCCTGTGATGTGCGCAAGAGGGCAATGTCATACGCGTTTTCATTGCTGACCTTGCCATACTTGGGGTGAACGACAATCTTGTCAATATTGAGGCGGGTGGAACCCGGGGAGGAACTGAGCCGATGCGCGCCAACTACCGCCGTGGTGTTTTTGGTATTGAATTCGACGGCGCAATGAGCAGCGGTCAGGATCCAGCGCGAGCTGATGACGGAACCACCACACACGTGGCTGCCATTGATCTGCAGCGAGACCATGAACGGGAACTCTCCGGGGCTGGCCTGGTTGCCGCCGACGATCTTGCCTGCCGGCGGAACGAAGTTGTCATCCGGCGGCGGGAGGGGATTGAACTTTTTGGCCTGAGCATTCAGGGAAATCAGGCTGCCGCAGAGCATGACCAGAAGCAGGGTCAGCAGGCGGCGGGCGAGTGTTGTTGTTTTCATGGCAATCTCCTTGAGCTTTTCTGCCTTGAGGATTGTTGTTGTTCTTGGCACAGTGGGGCATGAATGAACCACTGACATCATTGTGTCCGGTATGGCGGGAGCCGCGCATGAACAAATTGATGACGGATTGATCAGATTTGTGAGAGGGTGCGCAAATCCGGCAGGAAGTGGCACGGACAAGCTGTCCGCAGCCGGTGTTAAGGCCGGGTTCAGTCGCGGTGGGGCAATCTGGAGGCAGAACACAGGAGCAGAATCATGATGCAATGGAAACACCTGCTGATGGCTGGCATGTTGCTGGCCACCGGGGTCTGGGCACAGCCGGCACTGACACCGGAGGCCTTTCGCAGCGCGACCCTGGACTATCATGCCTCCAAATTCTTTCTGTCCGCCGACACGCGGGTGACTCAGCGCTGGCTGACACCGGAAGCGGCAGCACGGGACTGGGCGCTGGCGGGCGAACAGGGTGCGAAGGGGCTGGCTGCCGGCGAGCGGACGGCCTTCATCAGCATGGCATCCGACGTAATCGGCCGGCGCAGCCTGGCACAGGTCTGGCTCCGCGAGGACGGGACCGCCTTGCAGCGTACCAGTGTCCGCCTCAACCACAAGCACCGGGCGCGCCTGTATCGGTTCTTCGACGGGCGGGTGTTGTCTCTCAAGCGCTACCCGGAGCAGGGGGAAGCGGATCAGCCTTGGCCCGCCTGGTCGAGAGTTCAGACAGAATGGTACAAGCTGCCAGACTCATTGATCCCCCCGGTTACCCGGGGAGAAGGGCTCTTCTATCTGGCCGTGGCCGCACCGCTGTACAAGCCGGGTGACCAGTGGCAGGCCACCCTGTTCGACAGCGATGGCCCCCTTGTGCTCACCCTGAAGGTGGAAGCGGAGACCCCCCTCCCCGTGGATCTGACACTGGACGGCCCGGAAGGACGAGCGCGGCTCAAGGCATCCATTCCGACCCTGCGCATCCGCGCCACGGCAACCCCCATTGGCGACCGCGGCGGCGAATTCAGTTTTCTGGGGCTGAAGGGGGGGATTACCCTGTATCTGGACCCGCAACGCCACCTCATCGTGCGCCTCGAGGGCAAGGCGGACGTACTGGGGGAGGTCACCATTCATCTGCAACAGGTCCGCTGGGCCGGCAACGGATTGCAATGAAGGGGATCCGGTCAACTCCCATCCGTATCCTTGCGTATGCGCCAACCTGTTGACCGTAAAGTAAAAATCGGCCT
Source organism: Thermohahella caldifontis (assembly GCF_041153465.1). Lineage (NCBI taxonomy): Bacteria > Pseudomonadati > Pseudomonadota > Gammaproteobacteria > Oceanospirillales > Hahellaceae > Thermohahella > Thermohahella caldifontis. The sequence continues at coordinate 2,358,188 of NZ_CP154858.1, read as the reverse complement.
GAATGATTGATGCGCCGCAAATGATGTTGCGTTGTTTTGAAAAATGCAAAAATGATTGCCGAATGAAGCGGGGACGCTACACTGTACATAAACTGTACAGGCAAGATTCCCGGCATGACGGCACAGACACCCCCCGAATCCCTCGACGCGCTGCGTGACTGGCTGCGTGCCGCCCACCGCGGAGATGTGACGGCACCTTTCGGCCGGCGTTCCCTGCAGGCATTGGAGCGTTTGCTGAATGCACCCCAGAAGGTGGCGCTGGGCAGTATCCGGGATGCCGCCCAGGTGGCCGGCGTCAATGCGTCCACGCTCACCCGGATGGCGCGCGCCCTGGGGTATGAAGGCTTTCCGGCGTTGCAGCGGGTATTCCGCAGGGAACTGATCGACTCGCCGGACTACTACACCCGCCATGCGGATACCCTCATGTCCGACGCCCGGCGGCTGACCCATACGCCCTTCATCCAGCGCTTTCTGGAGGCAGAAATGGCGACGCTGGCCCAGCTGCTCCGGCAACTGGACCGGGAAGCCGTGGAGGCGGTGGCACGGCGGCTGATCCGTGCCCGCCGCGTGTGGATTCAGGGCGGACGCCAGAGTCGCGCACTGTCACACCTGTTTCTGTATGGCCTGGGCCTGTTACGACCGGATGTCTCGGAACTGAGTACGGCCGACCGGGGCATTGCCTGGGGACTGGGACAGTGCCGCAAGGGTGACGTGCTGGTGGTCATCGGTTTTGCACCCTATACCCGTTCCACCCTGGTTGCCGCGCAGGAAGGACGCGACCGGGGCCTGGACATCCTCGCCCTGACGGACAGCCTCACCGGCCCGCTGGCGGCCCATGCCAGCCTGTGCCTGACCGTCCCGGCAGACAGCCTCTTTTTCAGCAACTCTCAGGTGGCCGCCGTGGCCGCCATTCAGCTCATTCTGGCGCAGACCGCCGCGCTCATGGGGCCCCAGGCCCGTGAACGGCTGGAAGCGTACGAAGACCGTGTCAACCAACTCAGCCAGTGGCTGTGATCCAGAGAGGACCATCCATCCATGTACGAAACCCTGCTGTACTCCGTTTCCGGTGCGGTGGCGGAAATCCGTTTCAATCGCCCGCACCGCCTCAATGCGGTGATTGACGCCCTCTATACCGAGCTTCAGGATGCCCTTGACCGGGCCGAAGCGGATTCTGACGTGCGCGTGCTGGTGCTCACCGGCGAGGGGCGTGCCTTCTGTGTGGGGGCGGATCTCAAGGCCCATGCCGAAGGTACTCGCACGCCCTTTCAGCGCCGGGAGTATCTGCGCGGCGAGCAACAGGTGTGCAAGCGCCTGCTGACATCGGACAAGCCGGTGGTGGCTGCCGTCAACGGTTATGCGCTGGGGGCGGGTGCGGAAATGGCGCTGGCCTGTGACTTTCTCGTCATGGCCGAATCAGCCCAATGGGGATTGCCGGAAATCTCGCTCGGCACCTTTCTGGGCGGCGGACTGACCAGGTTGCTGCCTCAGCGTGTGGGCATGGGACGGGCGCGGGAGCTGATTTACTTCGGCCGCAAGATCAGCGGCCCGGAGGCGGTGCAGATGGGATTGGCGGATCGCTGCTGGCCGGATGACCATTTTCGCGAAGAAGTCCGCAGGTTCGCCGCAGAACTGGCCGAAAAGGCACCCATTTCCATGAAGTTGGCGAAGGAGTGTCTGTACCGGGGCAGTGAGCGCAGCCTGGAGGATACGCTGATTGCCGAGCTGGAGGGCATGATGTTCTGCACCACCACCCGGGATTGGCAGGAAGGCATCCGGGCCTTCGCCGAAAAACGCACACCCCGCTACACAGGAGACTGAAACATGTCTGCACTGGATCCCGTACTCAATCCGCGCTCCATCGTCATCGTCGGCGCATCCAACAGCCCGGTCAAGCGTGGCTATCAGGCCATCCGCAAGCTCAGGGAGGCGGGCTTTGCCGGCGAGATACTGGGGGTGAACCCAAAGGGAGGGGAGGTGCTGGGCGTGACCTGCTATCCCAGCGTGGAGGCATTGCCCCATGCCACCGATCTGGCCCTGATCTGCACCCCGGCGCAGACGGTTCCGGCCCTGGTGGATGCCTGTGGTCGCAAGGGTATCCGCGGTGCCGTGGTGCTTGCCGGTGGCTTCGGGGAAAGTGGCGAGGCGGGCAGGCAACTGGAAGCTGACATGGTGGCGGCGGCCCGGCGCTGGGGCATCCGGGTGATCGGCCCCAACACCTCGGGCAGCTTCAATGCCACCACGGGGCTCAATCTGGTGGGATACGAGCGCCTGCCGCTGGGGCGAATCGGTTTGCTGTCCCAGTCCGGGAACATGGCGCTGACCTGGGTGACGGAAGCCCTGGCGCGGCCCTGGTTGGGTTTCAGCACCTATGTGGGGGTGGGTAACGAAGCGGAAGTGGGCTTTCACGAGTATCTGGAATACTTCCGGGATGACCCGCAGACCAGTGTGGTGCTGGCCTATGTGGAGGGCCTGAAGAATGGCCGCGCCTTTCTGGAGGCGGCCCGGCGCCTCACGCCGGTGAAGCCGGTGGTGCTGTACAAGTCCGGCCGCACACAGCAGGGGCAGCGGGCAGCGCGCTCCCACACCGGTGCGCTGGCGGGGGATTTCCGGCTCAGTCAGCAGGTGTTGCGTCAGGCCGGTGTGGTGGTGGTCGAGCAGTCCGACCGGGTGCTGGATGTGGCGGACGCTCTGGCACGTCAGCCGGCACTGGCCGGACAGCGCGTGGCCGTGCTGGCGGACGGGGGCGGTCATGCCACCATCGCCGCTGACGGGCTGGTGGATGCGGGCCTGACCCTGGCGACCCTGCAGCCGGACACAGAGGCCACCCTGCGCACACTGCTGGGCGCTCAGGCGGCGGTGGGCAATCCGGTGGATGTGGCCGGGGCCACGGACGCGGCGCCGGCGCTGTTTGCCGACGCCGCAGCCTGCCTGCTGAACGATCCGGGAGTGGATGGTCTGCTGCTGGTGGGATTGTTCGGCGGTTATCACCTGCGCTTTGATGCCAGTCTGCGGGATGAGGAACTGGACACGGCCCGTCGTCTGGCCGCGCTGGCTTCGGAGGCGGGCAAGCCCCTGCTGGTTCACAGCGTCTATGCGGACTTCAGGCCCGAACCGCTGGAAACCCTGCAGGCACAGGGCATCCCGGTGTACAACTCCCTGGACCGGGCGATCACGGTCTTTGCCGCGCTCGGTCAGTATGGCGCCTTTCTTGTCCGGCAGGAGGCAACCGAGGACCTGACGGGGCAGGTCGTGCCATTCCATGCGGACCAGGCGCAGCATCGCCTGTTCGCGCAGGCCCGGGCCGAGGGGCGCACGGCACTCTACGAACACGAAGCGCGCCGGTTGCTGGCGGACTGCGGTGTGCCCATGCCGCCCCACTTCCTGCTCACGGATGTGGATGCCCTGCCGGCGCTCATGCCCCGGCTGCCGGCCGGCCCGCTGGCGGTCAAGCTGGTTTCGCCGGACATTCTGCACAAGTCCGATGCCGGGGGCGTGGTGCTCAATGTGCAGGGCGAGGACGGCCTGCGCGAGGCCTGGCACCGGATCATGGCTGCCGCACAGCGTTACCGGCCGGACGCGCGCCTGACGGGGGTGCTGATCACTCCGATGGTGCCGGACGGGCTTGAGGTGATTCTGGGTGTGACCCGCGATCCCCAGTTCGGCCCCGTACTCATGTTCGGCCTGGGCGGCATTCATGTGGAGGTGCTGAAAGATGTGGCCTTCCGGGCACTGCCGCTGACCGCATCTGACGCGTGGGAGCTGCTCGGCAGTCTCCGTGCTTCGGCACTGCTGGACGGCGTGCGCGGTCAGCCGCCGGTGGACAAGAAGGCGCTGGTGGCGCTGATGTTGCGGATATCCCGTATGTGTCAGGCACATCCGGAGATTGCCGAGCTGGATCTGAACCCGGTTCGTGTCTACGCTGAAGGTTTGGCGGTCGTAGATGCCCGTATTGTGATCACTGAGAATCACGTCACACTGAAAGGAGAGGTCGCCTGAATGCCTGCTTTGCCCGAATTGACCGATGCCACCCTGACGCTGAATGACCGGGTGGCCGTGCTGACACTGAACCGGGATGACGTGCGTAACGCACTGACCGGTACGGCGCTGATCGACGACATCGAGCGCACGGTGAGCTGGATCAATGCCACGCCGGAGGTCTCCGTACTGGTGCTGACCGGCGCCGGCAAGGCGTTCAGCGCCGGAGGCAACATCAAGGACATGCAGGCCCGCAGCGGCGACTTTGCCGGGGATGTGGCGGAACTGGAACGCCGTTACCGGCAGGGCATTCAGCGCATCCCGCTGGCCATGCTCAGGCTGGAAGTGCCGGCCATTGCGGCGGTCAACGGCCCGGCCATTGGTGCCGGACTGGATCTGGCCTGCATGTGCGACCTGAGGCTGGCGGCGGAAAGCGCCCGCTTCGGCGAGACGTTTGTCAATCTGGGCATCATTCCCGGGGACGGGGGCGCCTGGCTGCTGCAGCGTGTCATCGGCTATCAGGCAGCAGCGGAACTCACATTTACCGGGCGGGTCATTGACGCCCGGGAAGCCCGGGCGCTCGGGCTGGTCCTTCAGGTGCTGCCGGATGGCCGCCTGATGGACGGTGCCCTGGAACTGGCCCGGACCATTGCCGGCAAGCCGCCGCACGCGGTGCGCTACAGCAAGCGCCTGATGCAAAAGGCCCGGCGGATGGAACTGGAGGATTTTCTGGATTATTGCGCGGTCCTGCAGGGGATCAGCCACAACACTGCCGACCATCTGGAGGCAGTGACCGCTTTCCTCGAAAAGCGCGCACCCGAGTACCGGGGTCGCTAGAGAAGGGGCGGGGCTGGCAGGACTGTGCATTGGCGTCTTCAGCTGTGTCGTGGGACACAGACGGAGAACACCTTGTCGATCTGAGCGACAACAACAACGAGGAGAAGCACAATGAAACTGAAGCACTTTGCCAGCGCCGTCCTGACGGCCGGACTGACACTTGCCGGACTGGGTGCCGGATCAGCCACTGCGGCAGAACAGAAGTTCGTGACCATCGGAACCGGTGGGGTGACCGGGGTTTACTACCCCACGGGTGGCGCCATCTGCCGTCTGGTCAACAAGACCCGCAAGGAGCACGGCATCCGCTGTTCCGTGGAGTCCACCGGCGGTTCCATCTACAACCTGAACGCCATCCGTGAAGGCGAGCTGGACATGGGTGTGGCCCAGTCCGACTGGCAGTATCACGCCTACCACGGCACCAGCAAGTTCAAGGATGTGGGCCCGAACAAGAAGCTGCGTGCCCTGTTCTCCGTTCACCCGGAGCCGTTCACCGTCGTGGCCCGTGCCGACAGCGGCATCAAGCACTTTGACGACCTGAAGGGCAAGCGTGTCAACATCGGCAACCCGGGTTCCGGCCAGCGTGGCACCATGGAAGTGGTCATGAACGCCAAGGGCTGGACGCTCAACGACTTCAAACTGGCTTCCGAGCTCAAGTCCGCAGAACAGTCCAAGGCGCTGTGTGACAACAAGGTGGATGCCATTGTCTTCACCGTGGGTCATCCGAGCGGTTCCATCAAGGAAGCCACCACGTCCTGTGATGCGGTGCTGGTGGATGTGACCGGTCCGGTGATCGACAAGCTGGTGAAAGAGAACGCGTACTACCGCTATGCCACCATTCCGGCAGGCATGTACCGGGGTACGGATCGTGATGTGAAGACCTTTGGTGTGGGCGCCACCTTCGTGACTTCTGCGGATGTGCCCGAGGATGTGGTGTACAACGTGGTCAAGGCGGTTTTCGAGAACTTCGAGCAGTTCAAGAAGCTGCACCCGGCCTTCGCCAACCTGAAGAAGGAAGAGATGATCAAAGACGGCCTGTCCGCACCGCTGCACAAGGGTGCCATCAAGTACTACAAGGAAGCCGGCCTGATGTAATGGCCGCCCCGGCTTTGCCGGGGATTCATTCCTTTCACGTCTGCCCCGGCCTGCCCGGGGCAGTCCCGTTCAGTCAGAAGAGCGAATCCGACGATGAGCGAATCATCCCGCAACACGTCATCCGCACCTGCAATTGATGTTCAGGAACTGGTTGCCCAGTCCGATACCGGTGCGCGCAATCCGAAAGGCATTCCCGGCAAGATCCTATGGATCGTTCCGTTCCTGTGGGCCTGCTTTCAGCTCTGGTATGCCTCGCCCCTGCCGTTCGTGTTTGACATTCTGGTGCTCAATGACACCCAGGCCCGGGCCATTCACCTGGCATTTGCCCTGTTTCTGACCTATACCGCTTACCCGGCATTCAAAAAGTCACCCCGAGACCACATTCCGGTGATCGACTGGGTGCTGGCACTGGCTGGCGCTTTCGCCGCCTCCTATCTGTACCTGTTTTACGACGAGCTGGCCGGCCGTTCCGGCAGTTTTACCGATTTTGATATCGCGGTGGGCGCTGCCGGCATGCTGCTGCTGCTGGAAGCCACCCGCCGTGCACTGGGACCGCCCCTGATGGTGGTGGCGGCCCTGTTCCTGTTCTATACCTTCGGTGGCCAGATGATGCCGGATGTGATTGCCCACAAGGGGGCCAGTCTAACCAAGACCATCGGCCATCAGTGGCTGACCACGGAAGGGGTGTTTGGTGTGGCGCTGGGGGTCTCCACCAGCTTCGTTTTCTTGTTCGTGCTCTTTGGTGCCCTGCTGGACAAGGCGGGGGCCGGCAACTGGTTCATCCAGGTGGCATTCTCCCTGCTCGGCCACATGCGTGGCGGACCGGCCAAGGCGTCGGTGGTGGCTTCCGGTCTTTCCGGGCTGGTTTCCGGTTCCTCCATCGCCAATGTGGTCACGACGGGAACCTTTACCATTCCGCTCATGAAACGAGTCGGTTTCCCGGGCTACAAGGCCGGAGCCGTGGAAGTGGCTGCCTCCACCAACGGCCAGCTTACCCCGCCCATCATGGGGGCCGCGGCCTTCCTGATGGTGGAGTATGTGGGGGTGTCCTATGTGGAAGTGATTCAGCATGCCATCCTGCCGGCGCTGATTTCCTACATTGCCCTGTTCTACATCGTGCATCTGGAGGCCGTGAAGGCCGGCATGCAGGGGCTGCCGCGCCGCACCGAGCGCACCCTGGCCCAGAGCCTGATGGCCTTCGTGGGCAGTTTCCTGCTGCTTGCAGTGATCGCCGCCATCGTTTATTACGGGATCGGCTGGACCAAGGATGTCTTTGGCGACGCAGCCACCTGGATCATTGCCGCCCTGACCATCGTGGCCTACATTGCCCTGGTGCGGGTGGCAGCCAAGACACCGCCGCTGAAAATCGAAGATGCCGAGGCGGAACTGACGGAGATGCCCGAGGCCGGGCCGACGATTCTGGCGGGTCTGCACTACCTGCTGCCCATCGTGGCGCTGGTCTGGTGTCTGGTGGTGGAGCGCTTCTCGCCCGGACTCTCGGCATTCTGGGCCACGGTATTCCTGATCTTCGTGGTGCTGACCCAGCGGCCCCTGCTGGCTTATTTCCGGGGCGAAACCCGGTCCCTGTCCGAGACCCTGAAGGAAGGCTTCAACGATTTCACGGAAGGCATGGTCTCCGGCTCCCGCAACATGATCGGCATTGGCGTGGCCACTGCAGCAGCCGGTATCGTGGTCGGTACTGTCACCCTGACCGGCATCGGGCTGGTCATGACCGAGTTTGTGGAGTTCATTTCCGGTGGCAGTCTGATCCTCATGCTGCTGTTCACCGCCGGTATCTCCCTGATCCTGGGCATGGGGCTGCCCACCACGGCCAACTATATCGTGGTGTCCACCCTCATGGCGCCGGTCATCGTGACCCTGGGAGCCCAGCATGGCCTGATCGTGCCGCTGATTGCCGTGCACCTGTTCGTGTTCTACTTCGGGATTCTGGCGGATGATACGCCACCAGTGGGGCTGGCGGCCTTTGCTGCAGCCGGTCTGGCGGGCAGCGATCCCATCCGTACCGGTATCCAGGGTTTCATGTACGATATCCGGACGGCCATCCTGCCGTTCATGTTCATCTTCAACACCGAGCTGCTGCTGATCGGGATCGAATCCATTCCCCATCTGATCCTGACCATTCTCAGCGCCACTCTGGCCATGCTGGTCTTTGCCGCCGCAACCCAGGGCTTCTGGATGACCCGCAACCGCTTGTGGGAAACGGCTGCCCTGCTGCTGGTAGCCTTCACCCTGTTCCGTCCGGGATTCTGGTGGGATGAAATCTATCCGCCCATCAAGCAGATGCCCAGTACGGAGATCTACAAGGTGGCGGAAGCGCTGCCGGACAACGCAACCCTGCGCATGCGCGTCAAGGGCGAAACCCTGGACGGGGATATGGTCGAGAAGATTGTGGCGTTGCCGCTGGGACCGAAGGTGGATGGCCAGAGCCGCCTGGAAGCCATTGGCCTGACCCTGCGTGAGGAGAACGGTATCATGGTGGTGGACATGGTGGGCTTCGACAGCCCGGCCCAGAAGGCAGGCATTGATTTCGACTGGCAGATCCTGGATGTGGAGCAGGAGCTTGACCGGCCCGACAAGCAGTGGATGTTCGTACCGGCATTGTTGCTCCTTTTGGTGGTGTTCATGAGTCAGAAGGCGCGTGTGCGCCGCGAGGAGGGCCTGGCCCATGCTTAAGAAAATACTCTTTCCGGTGGATGTTGAAGAACTTCAGTTTGCCCGTGAGGCGCTGGAGTATGTGGTGAAGCTGGCCAGGGTGGACGGTGCATCCGTTCACGTGGTCAGTGTCCTGCCGGGCTTTACCATGCCCATGGTGGCGTCCTACTTCCCCAAGGATGCCTTCGACAAGGCACGCAAGGCGTTGGAAAAGACGCTCAGGGATTTCGTGGCACGCGAGTTTCCCGAGGATCTCGAAGTCACCTGTGCCATTCGCGAGGGCACGCCCTGGAAGGAGATCATCCGCGAGCGCATGGACTCGGGTTGTGACCTGATCGTGATCGGGGCCCACAACCGCAAGCGCATCAGCGACGTGATGCTGGGCTCCGTGGCCAACAAGGTGGTCGAGAACGCCCGCGTGTCCGTCATGGTGGTCAAGCCACGCATCTGACGTCATCGCAAGGCGGTCTGTTTCAGCGGCGGGAATGTGCCGGGAAACCGGTGCATTCCCGGTTTTACAGGGGGGCATGCCGATCTGGCTTGACTGGGGGCATGCCAGTATATACATTGTGTATATACACAAAGGACTGGTCATACATGCATGACGCTGAACATAACACAGAAAATCAGAACGAAGCTGCAGAAAAAGCACGGCGTCTCTGAAGATGAGATTCTTGAGTGCTTTGCCAACCGGGATGGCAAGTTCCTGACCGACACTCGCGAAAATCATCGTACGGACCCGCCAACGAAATGGTTTGTAGCGGAAACCAACCAGGGCAGGTTATTGAAAGTGGTTTTCATCCAATACGACAATGGGGAAACACATATCAAAACAGCCTATCAGGCCAACGAAAAAGAAATAGAAATATACGAGAAGTTTGCGAAAAGCAGATAATCCGCCGTAGCGGGAGACAAGACGATGAGCAAGCAAAAAAAGATTGAAGGTAGCGTGGACGCCTGGGAAAACCGGGAGCTCGGCGCTGAAGAGCAGTTCGTGGCCATCGCGAATGACATTAATGAAGAGGCACTGGATGATTCGCTCGGACTTCAGATGATCTCCATACGCATCCAGAAATCACTCCTGGAAGATCTCAGGCAGCTGGCCAAGATTCACGGTCTGGGCTATCAGCCGCTGATGAAGCAGATCCTTCAGCGGTTTGTGGAGTGTGAAAAGAAGCGCCTGCTCAATCAGGCTTCTGCTGAAGCAGAGCAGGCCCGGAAAGCTGAAGAAGCCGGTAAAAATACAAAAAAGGCTGTCGCCTGACGAAGCCCCGAAGCCGGGGCCTCTCACATATCCGCATCCTGTGCCATCACCTGGCAACACTCTCCGCTCTGCATGAACAACGAAGCAGTGTGGAAGCACATACGGCAGAACGATCACGGAATCCATCTTCGATTCGGGCTATGCCTCCCGGATCGCGCAGGGTCTGCCGGACAACTGACATGAGTGTGAGGTGGATCCCATCGTCCACCGTTTGCGCTACACTGAGTGTTTGCATCGGACGAGGAGGTGGCATGCACGAAACATCGCAACCCGGATGGCTGGCGCTGGCCTGTCAGCGACCGGTTGTCGTGCGCTCCCTGAAGGTGGCGCTGGTGGTGGGGACACTGCTGGGGCTGATCAATCACGGTGATGCCATGCTGGCCGGCACCATGACGGCCCGGCGCTGGATTCAGGTGGGGCTGACCTATCTCGTCCCCTATCTGGTGGCGACCTATGGTGCGGTTGGGGCGCTGCGTTCGATCAATCGTTCGATGCACTCCGCAGACAGGAACCATGGACACCGAGCTGAGTCCTGATCAGGCTCTGGAACTGGCCAGAGCGCTTCGAGAGGTGCTGAGGCGGCGCCGGCACAAGCGCAAGGTGCTGGGGCAGGTGGTCTTTGTGCCCGGTCAGCTGGACGAAGCGTTGCGCCTGCCACAGGTCATCGAACTGCTGGAGAGTCGTTCGGCGGGCCGTCAGGCCCGGGGTCTGGAACGCTTCGAAATGATCTGGGAAACGCTCTCCGAGCGCACCCGGCGTGCGACACTGGAATGCGTGGGCTGGTACGATCCCGACAGCCTGCCCTGGGATGACCCGCGTTCCAACCGGCGGCCTCCGATCAAGGTGTAGGGAGAATCCGGTATCACACCTGGACTGCCTTGAAGCCCTGAGAAAAACGGCTACACTATCGCCGGTCAGGTGTGTTTCGATTTCAACTGAAAGAGGAGCAAGCGCATGGCAAAAGGTGATCGTCGTACCCGTCGCGGCAAGATCGCACGCGGTTCCTACGGCAACAGCCGGCCCAAGCACCCTAAGAAGAAGGCGTGAGGGGCAGGTAAAGCGGTTCACCGACCGGGCGGATTGCCCGGTCGTCCTTGTTGCGGCTGTTGTTGATGGCCCGGTCAACGGGCACCGCCACCATCCCGCTCAGATCCACCGGTTTCAGACATTGCCGCACATCCTCCGGCGGCGCGTCCGGATCCAGCCACACCTCCCAGGCCGTCCTCGGCAGAATCAGCGGCATCCGTGAATGCAGGGGCCTGAAGCCCGGTGGTGCGTCCACGGTCACGATGGCGCAGGACTCCAGAAACGCGTCCGATCGTTCCCAGACATCCCAGATCCCGCCCAGTGCCAGCGCCTGCTCCGGGTGATGAATCCAGTAAGGTTGCTTGTGGCCGTTCTCCAGGCGCCACTCGATGAAGCCTGACGCCGGCAGAATGCCGCGCCGGTGACGGAACGGCCCCTTGAACGCCTTGCTGGTTTCCAGATTCTCCGCCCGGGCATTGAACATGCTGAAACGGGTATCCACCTCCCGCGCCCAGGACGGGGTGAGCCACCAGCGCATGGGGTGAACCGCCCGGCCCGATTCCGTTTCACACACCACCGGCACCGTTTCCGTGGGCGCGATGTTGTAGCGTGTGGGCAGGCGCATGTTCACCCCCAGATCCAGCAGAAGCTGCCGGGTCAGGGGATCATCAATGATGTTGTAGCGGCCGCACATGACGCCGCTCAGCTGTTTTCGGGCAGATCCAGGTCCGCGGCGCTGTGCCGCTCCGGTACCTGCAGCGATTCTTCCCCCAGGTCCGGTTCACGCGCCGGCCCCGCTGCACTGCCGGCCGGTCATGGATCTGTTTCGCCCAGCGCAGCACATGGGTGTAGGACTTCACGTCCAGAAACTCGGCAGCATCATAGAGCTTGCCTTCCACCAGTGCCCCGTACCAGGGGTAGGTGGCCATGTCGGCAATGGTATAGAGGTCTCCGCACAGGTACTCGTGGTCGGCAAAGTGGCGGTTGAGCACATCCAGCTGGCGCTTGACCTCCATGGTGAAGCGATTGATGGGGTACTCGTACTTCTCCGGTGCGTAGGCATAGAAATGCCCGAATCCGCCACCCAGAAAGGGCGCGCTGCCCACCTGCCAGAACAGCCAGGACAGGCACTCCGCCCGGCGGGGCCGGTCCGTGGGCAGGAACTGACCGAATTTTTCCGCCAGGTACATGAGAATGGCCCCGGACTCGAAGACCCGGACCGGCGGATTCTCGCTGCGGTCCACCATGGCCGGGATCTTGGAGTTGGGATTGATCTCCACGAAGCCGCTGCCAAACTGATCACCTTCCATGATGTTGATCAGCCAGGCATCGTATTCGGCCTCCTCAATCCCCAGCGCCAGCAGCTCCTCGAACATGATGGTCACTTTCACCCCGTTCGGAGTGCCGAGGGAATAGAGCTGAAACGGATGCTTGCCCACGGGCAGCGCCTTCTCGTGGGTGGGGCCGGCCACGGGCCGGTTGATGCTGGCAAAGCGGCCGCCGCTTTCCTTCTCCCAGGTCCAGACTTTCGGAGGCACATACTTCTGATCGGTCATGGTGTCTCACCTTCTGATGAATCGGAATGCTGGACACAGTCAATCACGAAGTGGCCGCAGGGTAAAGGGGGTGTCTGTGGGGAGGAAAAATGGCCGATGGAGCCGTGAGCCGGCCGGATGTATCATGCCGGGTGTAACAGGTTGGTATCAGTAGGTTTGATCAGGGAGATTTTCAACCGTGCCATGGAAGGATGATCAAAGTAGCGGAGAACTCTTTTGCAACAGTGCCGCTTCCACGGGATGCATGGTGATGAGCCGGTCCGTCAGGGAGCAGGTTGCCAATAGCCCCGACAAGATACTGGAGGTGGTACGATGAAGGGTATCTGGTCTGCTGCCGCACTGTGGGGCATGATGGTTTCTCCGCTCATGGCGGATCCCCTGTGCAATCATCCGGATGGCTGGGTAGTGTCCATGGGATGGGTGTACCTGAAGAATGCGGGCGTCGTCGGTAGCGCAGAGCTGGACACGGCGGCGGTCAGGGCCGAGCGTCTGGCATCCGAGCCACTCGGGGGCGGCCGCTACCGGCAGGTCTACCATGTTACCTATCCGAGACCGGGAAAGCCTCCGCTGGAGCTCATTACCCTGCATGTGGCGTCAGATACGGAATGTTCCGAGACGGCCATCACGGCATGGCAGGTCAGTGCAACCTACCGGGATGAGGCAGCAGGGGACACGACTGACTGAGGGCATGAACGACTCGCGGCCTTCGGATGTGAGGATCCTGTATCCCTGCTGCGTCAAAGTGTTACCCTGTGTAAGGATGCGACGCACTGATCACTTTTTGCCCCGGCGCGTGGTATAGTGAAAGCCATCCATCCTTTTTCACAGGAGCACAGAACATGAACGGACAATTGATCAGACACCTGCTGCTGGCGACACTGCTGGGCCTTCCGGTGGCGAGCTGGGCCGAGGGCGCAGGGGACGAGGTGTCGGCCAGGGAGATCCGGGAGGTCCGGGTCGAGCTGAAGGCGACTGTCCTGAAACTGGTGCCGGAGCGCAGCAATATCCTGGTTGATCAGCCGGGCAATGCCTTTCTGGGCTGGGAGGCGGGTCCGCGTCTGCTGAGCCTTGCCGACGCGAAGCTGATGAAGAAGCTGGAAGCCGGCAAGGAGGCCCGTCTCACCATCGTGGCCCCCAAGGGCGCATCAGTGGGTAACGTTGTTGCAGTTCGCTGACAGCGGGCTGGTCTGAAGGCGGGTGCGTGCGTGCCCGCCCGATCCGTGCGACACCTGAATCCCGGGAGCGAAAAGAGAAAGGGCGCGGTCACTTCACTGTGACCGCGCCCTAAAGCAGTGCTGTCCCTGCGTTCTCCATCCTGGAGGAAGCTTCATCCCTGACCATCCTGTGGTCATCCCTGCTCTGGCATCATCCTGATGCTTTGCCACCCCGGCTTTTCCCTGGCCCGTTTCCCTGAGCCTTTGTCGTCCTGACACGATTCATTTTACAGGGATGGATGTGACAGAATATGGTCAGGTGCCGTCAATGCGTGTAATACATTGACGACAGGTCATGTCCTATTTACGCAGTTTGCTGCTGGCAAAGCGTTCCACTTCTTCCTTGAGCCAGCCGGTAAACTGATCCAGCAATCCATCACCCTTGTCATCTTCCGGTGTGTGCTGTTTCCCGCGCTTGCGGGATCCGGGAGGCGCGGCCTTCTTGGGCGGCGCATAGCGCGGTTCGGGTTTGTTGGGGATGGCATCATACTTTTTCTTGTAGAAGGCCCGTGCCGCCTTCATCTTCTCCATGGCCTCGCTGTCCTGCGGAATGTCGCGAAGCTCGCAGATCCGCTCCAGCGCCATGTCGAATGCGGTGTCGAATCCATAACGATTGACCGAAACGGATTTGAACACGGCGGGCTTGTCCGGCAGTTTCACGCGGATCTTGAACTCGATGGAGGGGCCGCGGGCCTCCCGGTCGCGGACCTGCAGCTGCAGGCCGACGATGGAGCCGTCCTCATGGATCAGGCGTTCGCCGCGCAACGTCATCAGATGGCGTACGGCGGCCTGCCATTGGGCCAGCCGCTGGTCGATTTCGCGGGCCTTCTTCATGGCCTTCTGCATGGCGGCCTTGCTGTTCCCTTCCACGCGCACGTAGCGCTGCTGCTCCTTGCCATTGATGGCCCGGGTAATCCGCAGATAGGTGCGGGTACTGTCTGCACTGTCTTTAAATACGGTAATGCCCATGGGTGGAAGCCTTGGTCCTCAGTGTTTTGCCCTGTCAGGCAGATTGATTTGTCACCAGTTGTTATGAGTTAGCACTTACTCCACCGGGGAGTCGGCGTTAGTGTAGTCATTTTTGACGTGTGGCGTCCAGTATTCCGTTCACAAATGGTTACAGGAACGGCGTGCCTCAGGCCGGACCGGGATGGGCAGGGTCAACTCGCTGGGTGCTTTGGCCGGAGGTGCCAGGGCGGGCACCTCACAAGATGGCGGGAATGTGCGGCTGTCAGGTCAGTGAATAGATCAGCCAGCCGTCGTAGGCGGCAAATACCCCCACCAACAGGGCGCCTTCGATGCGGTTGATGCGCCCGCGGCCAAGGATGCCCACCGCCATGACCATGAGCAGAACCGTCACGACAGACATGACCGGCAGATCCCGGGTCAGCACTTCAGGCGGCAAGGGGGCGGGGGCAATGGCCCCGGCAATGCCAATGACCGCCAGGGTGTTGAACAGGTTGGATCCCACGATGTTGCCCACCGCCAGATCGTGTTCACCCTTGCGTGCTGCGGCAATGGAGGACGCCAGTTCCGGCAGGGAGGTGCCGAGTGCCACAATGGTCAGGCCGATCACCAGATCGGAGACGCCCATGGCCTGGGCAATTTCCACGGCGCCCCAGACCAGCATGCGGCTGCTGCCCACGAGGAGCGCAAACCCCGCCACTAGCCAGAAAATCGCCTGTTTCAGCGGCATGGCATGGCTGGCTGCTTCCGCGCTCACCTCCTGAGCCAGGGCGTCCTGCCGGGCGTTGAGGGCAGAGATGACTGACCAGCCCAGAAAACCGGCAAATACCAGCAATAGTACCCAGGCGTCCGGCCGGTCCAGCATGCTGTCCTGAAACAGCACCCATACGAGGGCGGTGACACCCAGCAGCAGGGGCAGCTCTTTCCTGAGCAGGCTGGAATGCACACTGATCGGACTGATCAGCGCGGTAATCCCCAGAATCAATGCAATGTTGGTGATGTTGGAGCCGATGGCATTGCCCACCGCCAGCCCCGGGTTGCCTTCCACAGCGGCCAGCGCGGAGACAACCATTTCCGGAGCCGATGTGCCGAATCCGATGATGAGAATACCGACCAGCAATGGCGGCATGCCCAGATGTGTGGCCGTCGCCGAGGCGCCGTCCACAAACTTGTCCGCGCTCCAGGTCAGCAGGATCAGGCCAGCCAGAAGTGCCAGTGCAGCCAGCAACATGGTGTGTACTCTCCTCCCTTTGGGCCGGCTATCCTAGCAATGTCCCGCCATCCCGGCAATACGGACTCAGGCCGATGGTGACATCAGGGCGGGATCGAAGTTCAGGATCCAGGTAGCCAGATCCGGCTCGGGCATGGGCCGGCAGATATGGTAGCCCTGCAGGACATGGCAGTGTTCGAGCTGGAAGAATGCCACCTGTTCCGCCTGCTCCACGCCCTCGGCCACCACCTCGATGCCCAGTTCGCGGGTCATGGCGAGAATGGCGCGGACGATGGCCTGGCCCTGGTGTGAGATCAGGATGCCGTCGGTAAAGGACTTGTCGATCTTGAGCACATCAATGGGCAGGTCGCGCAGGGTGGCCAGGGAGGAGTAGCCGGTGCCGAAGTCATCCATGGCAATGGTGGTGCCCAGTTCCCGCAGACGCAACAGGGTATCCAGCGCGATCTCGCCGGACTGCATGATGGCGGTTTCGGTGATCTCCACTTCCAGAAAGCGCCCGTTCAGAGCGTGTCGCGTCAGGCTTTGCTCCACACGCCGGACGATGTCCTGGGTCTTGCGGAACTGAACGGTGGAGAAGTTCACCGCCACCCGCAGCCAGGGCAGGCCGGCTTCATGCAGCCGCACGGCGGCCTGACAGGCTTCATCCAGCACCCACTGACCGATATCCACGATCAGCCCGCTGTCCTCGGCCACGGGAATGAAGCGATCCGGCGGAATGTAGCCGATTTCCGGATGTTTCCAGCGCAGCAGAGCTTCCACGGCACAGATGCGCCCGCTGCGCAGGTCCAGCTGCGGCTGATAGTGGAGCTCGAACTGACCTGCTTCCAGTGCCACACGCAGGTCCTGGAGCAGATTCTGACGCTCCAGAGCCTTGGTTTCCATTTCCTGGCTGTAGAACTCCACCTGATTCTTGCCCTTGGCCTTGGCCTGATACATGGCGATGTCGGCGCGCTTGAGCAGTTCCACCGCCTCTTCCCCGTCCAGCGGATACATGGCCACACCGATGGACGCACCCAGGTGATAGGTCCGGTTGTGAATCTCGAAGGGCTTGCGCAGGGCATCCAGTACCCGTTCCGCCACCAGCCGCACGGAAGCCGGCTCGGTCACATGGGGCAGGATGATGGCAAACTCGTCGCCGCCGATCCGGGACAGCTCACCCTTGTCCTGGGCGGCACTGACCTGGCGCATGCTGGAGATCATGTCCTCTTCGCGCAGGCAGGTCCGGAGACGGCGGGCGATCTCCTGGAGCACCTTGTCGCCGGCATCATGACCCAGGGTGTCGTTGACTTCCTTGAAGCCGTCAATGTCGATGTACATGACCACGAGATGGTGGTGGTGGCGCTTGGCGGCTGCCAGCGCCTTGTTCAGGTAGCTTGAGAACAGGTTGCGGTTGGCCAGCCCCGTGAGGCTGTCCTGATAGGCAATCTGGCGCAGTTTCATGCTGGTGGCGCGCAGATTGATGTTCATGTCCTGGAAGGCACGTGCCAGGGCACCGATCTCGTCACGCCGAGAGGCCGTGGCCAGATGCCGGTCCAGATCCGGGTTGTCCGAGTGCATGCGGTTATGGCCGATGTCATGGGCCATGTCCTGAAGATCCAGAATGGGCCGTACCAGAATCCGGTGCAACAGCACCAGCAGCACCAATCCGGTGAGCACGATCAGGACGGTCAGCCCCAGTACCGTCTGGCGCGCCACTTTCTGGGCCAGCTCGACGGTCTCCTTTGCTGGCCAGACGGTCATCAGCTCCAGTCCGTAGGGCAGTTCGTAGAGTCGGGTGAAGTAGCCGGCACCCTTCAGTTCCACTGCGCTGAGGGACGTACCTTCCGGCTGGACGGCGGTCAGGTCGGCCAGCGCCTTGAGGTCGGATCTGAGAAACGCTTCGGCCTGGCTCAGGGGGGCATGGTCAGGCCCGAGCAGCACCGCAAAACCGGTTTTGCCCAGCGCGAGCTGTGCCACCCTCCGGGCAAGAGGCTCCAGATTCACGCGCAGCACCAGGTAACCCCCGATGTCCTGCTTGCTGCTGGTTTTCCAGTCGCTGTAGGTGGTCATGGGAATGGGACGGCCATAGAGCAGCTTGAGGTCCTGGCCGTTCCAGAGAGGCGTGCGGAACGTCTCGCCCGCCGGTGTGGCGGACAGCTGGCCGAACCATGCCTGCTCCCCCGGTGGCTTGGTGTCCGTGGCGTCCTTGCGACCGGGTTTGTAGAGACTGACGGCGGGCTGGCCGGCCTTGTCCGTCATGATCAGGGCTTCATAGGCTGCCTGAACGGAAAGCCAGGTCCGGAAAGTCTCGAGGATCGGCCGGTACAACAGGAAGTCTCGCTGGGTCTCGTCCTGGACAATGAAATATTGACGGATCTGGGGTAATTGGCTGAGCAGTTGCAGTTGGATGCCCGCTTCCAGGTCCAGTTGCCGGAGTGCCTGCTCGGTGGTTCGCCAGGCCCGTTCGGACTGGCTGGCCACCTGCCGGCTCATTTCGCTGGCCTGCTGCGTGAAGAACAGGTAGCTCATCAGCACCAGCGGGATCATGACCACGGGTGCCAGAATGAGAATGACCTTGGCGCGCAGGCCCGGAACGGGGAATGGCTTCATCTCAGCGGAATGTCAGCTCCACGAATTTCTGGCTCGCCAGCCGGTTGATGGCGACTGGCCAGACGGTAAAGACCTCGCTGCGGGCCCGGATGGCTTCCGGCGGGAACACGGCCGGATTGGCCCGGAAGTCTGCCGGCAGCAGGGCCTCGGCGGCCGTGTTGGGTGTGGCATAGTACAGTGTCTGCGCGTTGCGGGCATTGATTTCAGGCTCATTCAGGAACTGGATGAAACGCTCGGCGAGCACCTTTTTCTGCGACGACTTCAGTATGGCCAGCGAATCCATCCACAGCCCGGTCCCCTCCTCGGGCACCACAAAGGCCAGCTGACCCGATTCATCCTTGTCAATCAGCTGCAGCGCATCGCCATTGTAGGCCATGGCCATATCAATTTCACCACGGCTGAATTCATTATCCGTTTTCAGCGTGGGATTTCGCCAGGCCGTGACATACGGGGCAAAGAAGGCCAGCAGGCTGGTGGCAGCCTGAATGTCCTGTTCCGTCACGTCAACCATGGAGCGCCCCAGCGCCTTGAGGGCCATGGCATAGACCGTGCTCACCGTGTTCAGACTGAGAATCCGGTGGCGATGGGGCTCGGCAGGCTGAAAGAACGCTTTCCAGGAGGTGGGCGGCGGATTGACGCGATCCTTGCGGTAAAGGATGCCCACGGTGCCCCAGAAGTAGGGGACCTCGTAGAAGGTGTCCGGCAACGGTGCCCGGTTCCAGGGCATGCGGATGTGGGCCGCATTGGAGATCCGCTGCCGGTCAAGCGGTTCCAGCCATCCCTGACGGATGTAGTTCTGCACCAGCGCGGAATCCAGCAGCACCAGATCAAAGCCGATGCCGTTGGTCTGCGCCAGGATCATTTCCCTTTCGTCATCGTCCTCGAAATAGACGAAACGGATCTTCACATCATTCTTCTGCTCAAACTCGCTGACCAGCTCCGGATCGATGTAGTCTTCCCAGGTCAGGAATGTCAGGGTTTCCGTGGCCTGCACCGGCAGGGCCAGGAAAAGCCCTATAAACAGGAATCCGCATAAACGCCGCATCTCGCCCCTCTCGTTTGGAGAAATCTCTGCCAAGTATAGCAGCCTGTCCAGTATTGACCGGAAATGTGACCGGGTGGCACCGGATCAGCGCCGGACGCAGGGCGGCAGTGAGCAGGGTGGTGCGGGTTCGTGTGTCATCCGGAAGGTTTTCTGGCGGCCGCTGCAGGAGTGGCTATACTCCTGCATAATGGTAAAAACGAAAAAACCATGAGGATGACGAACATTGGAGACCGTACCCGTCCCCCGGCATTTGCTGAAAAAAATGTTGCTGGCCGGACTTGTACTGGCCCTGCTGGTTTCCCTGCTCACCGTCATGGCGGAGCTGGAGTGGATTGATGAGGAGTTGTCTTCTGCTGCCATCGCCCTGGCGGAACAGGCCCACCGGCAGATGCCTGCCGGGCTGGACCGGCTGGAAGAACCGCAGCGGGAAGCCTGGATGAAGGATTTTCTCATCAGGCAGGCTCAACCTGGCACCAACCACTTCATTTTCATGGAACTGTACAACAATGTGCGGGAAGAGATCGGCAATGCGGGCATTGCCGATATTTCCGGGCTGAAGGCCGAGCTGGATCGCGGCAGACACCTCTTTGCCTGGCGGGACAAGGCGGATTATCGGCGCATCTGGAAGGATGGCAATCTCTATCTGCAGGTCTGGGTATCACTGAAGGGGCAAACGGCGGATGATTTCAGCGGCTACCTGGAAGGCGTTTTCCGGGTCTCGCCGGAAAATCTCCGGGGCTTGTACATGCGTGTGGCGCTGGCCGTGGCGTTCGTGGTCAGTGCCATACTGCTGGCGGTCATCATTGTGTATCCGGTGGTGCGTCGTCAGCATGAGCGGATTCTTGATCATGCACGCGAAGTCACCCAGTCCAACATCGACCTGCTGCGGGTGCTCGGAAACGCCATCGCCAAGCGTGACAGCGATACCCATGCCCACAATTACCGCGTCACGTTATACAGCATCTGGCTGGCAGAGGCGCGGGGCCTGGCCCATGACACGATCCGTGCCCTGATCAAGGGGGCCTTTCTCCATGATGTGGGAAAGATCGCCATTCCGGACAAGATCCTGCACAAGCCGGGCCCGCTGGATGAGGAGGAGTTCCGCATCATGAAGACCCATCCGGCACATGGCAAGGACATTGTGGAGAGCAACCCCTGGCTGGCGGAAGCCGTGGATGTGGTCTGGGGACATCACGAAAAGTTTGATGGCAGCGGTTATCCTCAGGGCCTGAAGGGGAAGGCCATTCCCGTGAATGCCCGGATATTCTGCATTGCTGATGTGTTTGATGCCCTGACTTCCCGGAGACCCTACAAGGAGCCGTTTCCGTTCGACAAGTCGGTGGCCATTCTGCAGGAAGGCAGGGGCCGGCACTTTGATCCGGAGCTGCTGGATCTGTTTCTGGTCCATGCCCGCAAGTGGTACCAGACCATTCAGCGCATGAAGGACAATGAACTGCATGGGGCCATCCGTACCAAAATGACCGAATACTTCAACTGATCAACTGACAGGTGAACATGCCATGAAGGCCTTTCTGAACCGTATCGACCTGATGACGCTGATCCGGGGGATCAGTCTGGCGTTTGTGGTCATACTGCTGGCCCTCGAGCTGTGGCTGGTGAACGTCCAGAAGGAGGTGGCGGTTGCGCAACAGGCGGAGAATAGGGCTTCGGAGGAGCTGATCGACTTCCAGAACCTGCGCTATCATGTGGTTCAGGTTCAGCAGTTCTTTACGGACGCGTCGCTGACCGGTGAAAGCGAACCGGTACAACTGGCGCGGGATCACGCGGAGAAGGCGCAGGCGGTTCTCCGGGAAATTGGCGATGAATTTGCTGACGAGCAGAGCTGGGTGGCCCGGATCGGCCCGCTGGTGAACAAGGAAATTGAGCTCGGTGCACCGATGGTGGAGCGTTATCTGGCCGGTGACAAATCCGGCGGGGATCAGCTGATGGCGCAGTTTGACGCCCTGGCCGGCCAGGTTGCCGAAGCGGTGGCGACGGAACTGGAGAAGGTCGCAGCCCGGCGCGATCAGCTGCGTGAGCAGGCCGACCGACTGTCGTCGCGTGCAGACGCGGTGCTGAAAGTACTGCTCTGGGTGCTCACCCTGATGACGCTGTGCACCTTGGGATTCATTTTTATCCGCCTGAAAGTGACGCTTGGGGGGTTGCTGGAGAGTTTCCGCGACCTCAACCGGGGTGACAAGGACCTGACGGCACGCCTGCCCGTGCAGGGGAAGGGGCTGCTGACGGATACCGCCAGAGAGTTCAACCGCTTTGTTCAGGGACTGGACGAACTGATCAGTACCGTGGTGATTGCACTCAGGCAGGCCGGCAGGCGTGTGCTGGGTCTGCGTACTGCCGCGGAGGAAACCCTGACGGGGATGGAGGAAGTCCATTCCAACACCGATCAACTGGCCACCGCCATCAATGAAATGGCAGCCACCGTGCAGGAAATCGCTCAAAGCACCGATGCAGCGCGTGAGAAAGCCATGAAGGCGGATGAGGCGGCATCCCAGGGCATGGAGGTGGTGAGCCGGACCATTCAGATCATTGAGGGTATGGCACGATCCATCACCGAATCGGCACAGGCCATTGACCGGCTGGCGAGAGACAGTGCTCAGATTGGTGAGATTCTCAACGTGATCCGCAGCATTTCCGATCAGACCAACCTGCTGGCTCTCAATGCAGCCATTGAGGCTGCCCGGGCCGGCGAAGCAGGCCGGGGGTTTGCGGTTGTCGCGGATGAAGTCCGCTCACTGGCACAGCGGACCCAGGAGTCCACCGAAGAAATCCAGGCCATGATCGAGCGTCTGCAACAGGGCACTCAGGATGCCGTACGGAATATGGAGCGTACGGCCGAGGCCAGTGGCCAGGCCGTGGATCATGCGACCCGGGCGGATCAGGCACTGCAGCGCATCAAGCAGATTGTGGAAGAGATGGCTGACATGAACACCCAGGTGGCGACGGCCTCTGAAGAACAGTCTGCGGTCGCGGAAGAGCTCAACCGCAATGTCGTGATTGTGGCGGATGTGGCCCAGCGTGTGCTGGAGCTGGCCATGCAGAACCAGACGGCTGCCATGGAAGCGGCCCTGGCAGTTCAGGAAGTGGGGATGCTCATGGGGCAGTTCCGGGTCAGCCATGATGGCAGGGAAGTGGATGAGGATCAGTTTGCCGTCTGGCACGACGGCTATCTGGTCAATATCCGCGAAGTGGACGACCAGCACCGGCAGCTCTTCGGGCTGATGAATGACGTGTACAGGGAATTCCGGGCGCGGGGTGTGACCGACTCGCTGCGCAGAACGCTGGACAATCTGGTGGCCCTGGCCCGCAAGCATCTGGCAGACGAAGAAGCCCTGATGGAGCGGGCAGGCTATTCGGAACTGGCCGCACACCGCAGGGTGCATGAGAAACTGCTGGCAGACATGGAGGCCAAGGTCCGGACCTTCGCCAGTACGGGATCGGACGAGGCCATGCTGGATCTGCTGATGTTCCTCAAGCGCTGGCTGGTGGACCACATTTACCGGGTGGACAAGCACTACATGGATGAGCTGCATGCTGCCGGGATTCACTGAGGGAGAGACACAATCACGGACGCTTGGCCTGACCAGACCCTGACCTGCCCGGACGGACGCACCCTGGCGTGGCGGGAATACGGCGCGGCGCACGGACGGCCCCTGGTGTTCTGCCATGGCATTCCCGGCTGCCGGCTGGAAGGGCGTTACTTTGATGCCACCGCCCGACGCCTCGGGTGGCGGGTGATTGTGCCGGACCGCTCCGGTATCGGTCGGTCCGACCGTCTGCCGGGCAAGATATTGCTGAGTGATGCGGCCGATGTGCTCTACCTGAGCCGTCATCTCGGTCTTGGCCGTTTCCCGGTCATGGGCTGGTCCAGCGGGGCACCCGTGGCGCTGGCCTGTGCCTGGGCCTTCCCACAGCACCTTGACGCCTGTGTGGTGGTGGCCGGTTATACGGACTTTTCCGTCTTTCCCGATGGTCGTGACCTGCTGCTCAAAACCGGCTGGCCATTGCCCAAGCTGGCCCACTGGGGCACCGGCCTGTTCTATGCCGCACTGACCCTTATGGTGATCACCACACGGCTGATGCCCGGGCTCTACTTCCGCGCTGTCCTCAATGCCTGCGGGGAGGCCGACCGGCGGGTACTGGAAGCGCCGGAACACGAACTGGCCTTTCTGTATGACCAGCTTGAAGCCATGCGTTCCCCCATTGCGGGCATCGCCGACAATCTGCGCACCCAGCATCACTTCTGGGGTTTTCCCCTGTCGGGCATCCGCTTTCCCGTGACCCTGGTGCAGGGCATGGAAGACCGTCTGGTGCCGCCGGTCATGGCGCAGCACCTGCACTGGATGATTCCGGGATCCACACTGCACCTGCTGGACCATTACGGTCACCTGCTGCCGCTGGACGAGCGTTTCCAGGAGGTGGTTTTTGCCCGCTTTCTTGCACCCGGGCCGGCCGGGCCGTATGCTGCGCGGTAACGGAATCAACGAGCCCCGCGAGATGAAAGACACCTCAGCGTCCCCCGTATTGCGCGACATCGTTCTGGTCGGCGGCGGGCACAGTCATGTGGTGGTGCTGCGCCGCTTTGCCATGGCACCGGTACCCGGCGTGCGCCTCACACTGATCTGCCGGGATACCCACACGCCCTATTCCGGCATGCTGCCCGGGTACATTGCCGGTCATTACAGCTACGATGACGTTCACATTGACCTGCGCCGGCTGGCGGAGTTCGCCGGTGCACGCTACCTGCATGACGAAGTGGTGGGCATCGACCGGGAGGCCCGGACAGTGCTTTGCCGCAACCGGCCGCCGGTGCCTTATGACTGGGCCTCCGTCAACATCGGCTCCACGCCCCATATGGGCGACGTGCAGGGGGCAACCGAGCATGCGGTACCGGTCAAGCCCATCTTCAATTTCAACCGCCGCTGGTTGATGCTGCTGGAGCGTATCCGCACCCATGAGGGACCGTTGCGGGTGGTGGTGGTCGGTGGCGGTGCCGGCGGGGTGGAAATGACCCTGGCCATGCAGTACCGGTTGCAGCACGAGATGCGCCGGCTGGGGCGTCCGGAATCGGACGTGCAGTTCACCCTGATCACCCGCAGTCCCGTGCTGCTGCCCACCCATAATGCACGGGTGCGCCGTTATTTTTCGGAGACGCTGGTACGCCGGGGTGTCACCGTGCGAACCGGCGAAGGCGTGCAGACCGTTGAGGCCGGCGCCGTGATCACCGAAAGACAGGAAGTGATTCCCTGCGACGAGGTACTCTGGGTGACCCAGGCCGGGGGAGCCGACTGGCTGAAGCAGACCGGTCTGGCACTGGATGAACGGGGTTTTATTCGGGTGACCGACACCCTGCAGTCGGAAACCGACCCGCGCATCTTTGCCGCAGGGGATGTGGCGTCCATGATTCATCATCCGCGCGAGAAAGCAGGGGTTTTTGCCGTGCGCATGGGCCGGCCGCTGGCGGATAACCTGCGCCGCAGTGCACTGGGGGTACCCCTGAAGCCCTACCGGCCTCAGAAACACTGGCTGGCCCTCATTTCCACCGGGGACCGCTATGCAGTGGCCTCGCGCGGCCCCATCGGCTTTGCCGGAGGCTGGGTCTGGCGCTGGAAGGACTGGATTGACCGGCGCTTCATGCAGCGCTTCAGCGACTTGCCGGCCATGGGCGAAGACACTCCGCCGCCTCCGCCCCTGCCCCTGGATGACGCCGAGAAAACGCAGGCCATCTCGGCAGTGGCCATGCGCTGCGGCGGCTGCGGTGCCAAGGTGGGCAGCACGGTATTGAGCCGGGCGCTGGAACAGGTTCACCCCATCGACCGCGATGATGTGCTGGTGGGCCTCAAGGCGCCGGACGACGCGGCGGTGGTACGTGTGCCGGAGGGCATGGCCGCAGTGCACTCCATCGACTTCTTCCGGGCCTTCATTGATGATCCCTGGGTGTTCGGCAAGATTGCTGCCAACCACAGTCTGGGCGACCTGTTCGCCATGGGGGCCACACCGCAAACCGCCACAGCCGTGGCCACGGTGCCGCCGGGACTGGAACGCAAGGTGGAAGACACCTTGCGGGACATGATGGGCGGTGCGGTGGAGGTGCTCAACGCGGCAGGCTGTGCGCTGGTGGGCGGGCACACGGGTGAGGGCCGGGAGCTGGCACTGGGCTTCGCGGTCAATGGCTACATTGACCCGGAGAAAATTCTGCCCAAGGGCGGGCTGAAGCCGGGGCAGCGCCTCATTCTCACCAAACCGCTGGGTACCGGGACGCTGTTTGCGGCACTCAAGACGCTGCGCATCAAGGGGCGCTGGATCGATGACGCCCTGGACAGCATGTGTGTGTCCAACCAGCAGGCCGCCAGCATCCTGCGCGACTACGGGGTGACTGCCTGTACCGACGTGACGGGCTTCGGCCTGCTGGGACATCTGGTGGAAATGACCCGTCCGTCAGGTGTGGATGCGGAAATCTGGCTGGATCGCCTGCCGGTGCTCGAGGGTGCGGAGGAGACCCTGGCGGCCGGGGTGCAGAGTTCGCTGGCACCGTCCAACGTGCGTCTGCGACGGGCCCTGAAGGATCAGGCCCGCTGGGTGAACCATCCGCGCTATGGTCTGCTGTTCGACCCGCAGACCGCCGGCGGTCTGCTGGCGTCCGTTCCTGCGCAGCAGGCGCGGGCGTGCCTTGAGGCCCTCCAGCAGGCCGGTTACCGTCAGGCGCGGATCATCGGGGCGGTCCGGCCTCAGGGGGATGCGCTGGAGCCGGTTCATCTCCGGGATTCAGCACCCGATTGATCACCCGGCAGAGGGCGGCTTCCTCTTCGGCGGGGGTGAAACGCTTGGCCAGATCCAGGCAGCGCAGCTTGAGCTGTTCAAGGAAGTCCGGCGAGGATTCGGCGCGGGTGAGCAACTGGCGCAGCGCGTCCGTGTCGCCGGGCGGGAACAGGGCCGGGTAGTCCTCGCCCAGCAGGCCGGTATTGCCGGGAATGCGTGACGCGATGACCGGCAGGCCCATGACGCAGGCCTCGGACACTACGTTGGCCCCGCCTTCCATCACCGAACTGATCACCATGACCTGTGCCGTGGACATCCACCACTGGGTGAGGTGTGCATCGCACTCGCCCAGCCAGCGGTAGCGGGGATTGCGGGCCATTTCAGCGCGGGCCGCCGCGGCCCAGTCTTCCGTGTGTGCCTTGCCCAGCTGCACCACTTCGATGCGGGAGTTCACGGGCAGGTTGCGTACGGCCAGCGCAGCCCGCAGCGGATCCTTTTCATCACGCAGGTGCCCCACCACCGCGACCCGCCACGGGGAGCTGATCGGCCGGTGCGGCCGGCGCAGGGCCGCCGACTGATACACCACATGGAGCCTGGGGTGATAGCGCTCCGGCACATCCCGGTGAATCAGGCCGTGCAGGCCGATGAGGGCGTCGGCGGCGTCCATGCTGGCGTGGACAATATCCGGGTCAATCTGCTGAAAATGATAGACATCGGTTCCGGTCAGGGCGAGAATAACGGGCCCGGAGGAGGACGCTTTCCAGCGCCGGATCTGATCCGCACTGCGCCAGGCGTGCAGGGCAATCAGCACGTCAGCCTGCAGGTCGGGGTCATCCGTCCTTACGCTGACCGGGTAGCCGGCATGCTGCAGCAGCCGTGCCCAGCGCTCGGCGGTGGCCCGGTTGCCGTTTCGGGAGCCGGGCGGTGCAGGGGTGATCAGGCAGATTCGGGTCATCGGTCAGGTATTCCTTCGGGTCAGAAATGATATTAGCCACAGTCAACCAAAAAAGGAACGTAGAATGAAGCGTCTATTGACCACGCTTGCCCTCACACTGCTGGCCACGGTGGCCTGGTCCAAAACCTTTGTATTCACTGCGATCCCCGATGAGGACGAAACCCGTCTGCGGGAGCGCTTTCAGGCAGTGGCCGACTATCTGGCCGGCCAGCTCGGCGTTGATGTGAAGTTCATTCCGGTCAAGTCCTACGCCGCTTCCGTGTCCGCCTTCCGCAACAATCAGGTTCAGATGGCCTGGTTCGGCGGCCTCTCCGGTGTGCAGGCGCGTCTGGCCGTACCGGGTTCAAAGGCCCTGGCGCAGGGTGTGGAAGATGCGGGATTTGTCACCTATTTCATTGCCCATGACAGCACCGGACTCAAGCCATCCGAGGCCTTTCCGGATGGCATTGCCGGCAAGACCTTCACCTTTGGTTCCAAGGGCTCCACGTCCGGACGCCTGATGCCGGAATACTACATCCGCCAGCACTTCGGCAAGGCACCGGAAGAGGTGTTCAGCCGGGTGGGCTTCAGCGGTAACCATTCCAAGACCCTGGCCCTGGTGGCTTCCGGGGCTTATCAGGTGGGCGCACTGAACTACAAGGTCTGGGAGAATGAGCAGGCCGCCGGCAAGATCGACATGTCCCACGTGCAGATCATCTGGAAAACGCCGCCCTATCCGGATTACCAGTGGTCCATCCGCGGGGACGTGGATGCACAGTTCGGCGAAGGCTTTACCGAGAAGGTGCGTCAGGCCCTGCTCAACATGAAGGACAAGGCCCTTCTGGATGCCTTCCCCCGTTCCGGATTCATTCCCGCATCCAACGAGGATTATGAGCCCATCCTCAAGGTGGCACAGGAAATCGGTCTGATCGACTGATGCCGGCCATCACGCTGCAGAATGCGGTGGTCCGTTACGGGGATCACCGCGCACTGGGCCCGGTCACGCTGACCCTGGAGCCGGACGAATGTGTCGTGCTGGTGGGGGAAAGCGGTGCCGGCAAGTCCACCTTGCTGGGCCTGCTCCGTGCGCAGGTCCGCAAGCAGGCGGCCTGGCTGCCGCAGGAGCTGGGGCTGGTGCCCACCCTTTCCGTGTTCCATAACGTGTACATGGGGCGACTGCACCGTTTCGGCACCCTGTCCAACGTGCTCAATCTTGTCCGGCCGCGGCCGGAGGCGGTGGCGGAAATCCGCCCCCTGCTGGCACGGCTGGGGCTGGAACCCATGATCTGGAAGCCGGCCGGTGAGCTGTCAGGCGGCCAGAAACAGCGCGTGGCCGTGGCCCGGGCCCTGTACCAGCAGGCGGACTGGATTCTGGCTGACGAGCCCGTGTCCGCACTCGACCGGGAATGGGCCAATCAGGTCATGCAGCAGCTGACCCAGGTGCACGCGGGGGCGGTGATCGCCCTGCACAACATTGATCTGGCCCTGCGGTATGGCCAGCGCATCATCGGCCTGAAGGACGGTCTGATCATTCTTGATGCGCCGGCACAATCCCTGAGCCGTGACGACCTCATGGCCCTGTATCCGGATCGCTCGGGTTCCGTGCCTGCCCATGCCGGCTGATCGCACTGTTTCCGCACCCACCCGTCACCGGTGGTCATCGGCCACACGGCTCTCCCTGCTGTTTGTGGCGGTTGCGCTGGCATGCCTGGCCTTCGCGGACCTTTCCATCTCCACGCTGCATCCCTGGCAGGAAATGGCCCGTTTTTTCATGGGCTTTGTCACGCCGGAGGTGGACAACTGGTCCGTGCTCGGGCAGGCGCTGGTGCGCACGCTGGCCTACGCCTTTGTGGGCGTCACCCTCGGCTGTACGCTCGGTTTCGGACTCGCGCTGCTGTTCCGCTACCGCATCGTGCGGGCCGGCTGCGCCTTTGTGCGGGCCATTCATGAACTCTTCTGGGCGCTCATCTTTCTGCAGTTTTTCGGCTTCCATCCGCTGACCGGCGTGCTGGCCATCTGTATTCCCTATGCCGGGGTCTTTGCCAAGGTGTATGCCGAGATTTTGGGGGAGGTGGATCCGACCCCCGAGGATACCCTGCCTGCCGGGGTGCCGGTGCTGGCCCGCATGCTGTACACCCGCGTGCCCCAGGCCTGGCCCCACCTCGTGGCCTATACGTCCTACCGACTGGAATGCGGCATGCGTTCCAGTGCCGTGCTGGGCTTCGTGGGCATGCCCACACTCGGCTTCTATCTGGAGTCTGCGTTCAGCCAGGGGTACTACGAGCAGGTGGGCGCACTGCTCATTCTGTTTTATCTGCTCATCGCCACCCTGCGGTTCTGGGTGCGGCCCTGGACCATCTGGCTGTGCGTGGCGGTTTCCCCCTTTTCCTGGGCTCCGGACTGCCCATTGTCTGGGGCAATGTGGTGCGGTTCTTCACCGGGGATATCGTTCCGGCACCGCTGCGGGGCGGATGGGGGCCGGATACCCTGAGCGGGCTCGGGGACTGGCTTCACGAGCTGATTGTGGCACAGGCCCTGCCGGGTATCTGGAACACGCTGGTGCTGACCCAGATTGCGCTGGTGGCCACGGGCATGGTCACCCTGCTGCTGTTTCCGCTCATCTCCCGACACTTCGGCGGACCGTTGCGCCGGGCGCTGGGGCATGTGGTACTGGTGGTCACCCGTTCCACGCCGGAGTACATCCTGGCCTACATGCTGCTGGTACTCTGGGGGCCCTCCATGTTGCCGGCCATCGTGGCCCTGGCCCTGCACAACGGCGGCGTGATCGGATATCTGGTCGGGCGGCAGAGCAATGCGCTGACCCTGCGTGACGATGCGCCCACCGGTGTCAACCGCTACTTCTATGAGTTGCTGCCGCGGCTGTATCCGTCCTTTCTGGCGTTCCTGTTCTATCGCTGGGAAATCATCCTGCGCGAGACCGCCATTCTCGGCATTCTCGGCATCCATACCCTGGGCTTCTTCGTGGACAGTGCCATTCAGGAAATCCGTTTCGACCGGGCACTGGTCTTGATCCTCGTCACGGCTTTCCTCAATATGGGGGTGGACAGTCTGTCGCGTCGCCTGCGCGGGCGTCTGCGGCTCACGCAGGCCAGTCACTGCCAGGCCTGAATTCACAAGGGAGCGGCCATGTATACCATCGATTCACTGATTGCCGAACTGGAACGCACCCACGCGCGCCTGTTGTCCCTGGTGCTGGATCTTGCGGACGCCCAGCGCGCCGTGCCCTGGCACCCCGGCATCAACCCGCCCGTCTGGGAACTGGGGCATGCGGCCTTCTTCTACGAAGTGTTCGTGTTGCGACGGCTGGACGGCATTGCGCCGCTCATGCCCGGGCATGATCCCATCTGGGATTCCTTCGATATTGATCATCGCGACCGCTGGACACCCGGGGTGGTGCCGGATCTTGACCGGACGCTGAAGTATGCGGACGAGGTGATCAGCCGGGTGAAGGCACGTATCCTCGACCGTCCGCTGACCGATGAGGCCCTGTACCTGTACCGCTACGCCATCTTCCACGAACAGATGCACATCGAGTCCCAGATCTGGCTGCGGCAGACGCTGGGCTATCCTGCGCCTTTTGGCGTCCGGCCCCGGATGCCGGAGACCGTCGTACAACCGGTGGAGGATGTGCAGGTGCCGGCCGGGACCTGGTATTTCGGCATGCCGGCGGACAGCGGAGACGATGCCCGGGACGGTTTCGCCTTCGATGCGGAAAAACCGGGGTTCAGCCGTGAACTGCCCGGGTTTGCCATCTCGCCGCGACTGGTGACACAGGGGGAATTTCTGGCCTTTGTGGAGGACGGCGGCTACACGCGCGAAGACCTCTGGAGCTTCGGGGGGCGCAAGTGGCTGAAGGCGCTGCGGGCACAGGATCCGGACCCCGTCCGGCCGGACGAGCCGGCACAGGGGCCCATCTACTGGCGCCAGGAGGGCGGACGCTGGTATCGCCGCTGGTTCGATCAGTGGCTGCCGCTGAATCCGGCGCAGCCCATGCTGCATGTCAGCTTCTGGGAGGCGGAGGCCTGGTGCAACTGGGCCGGTCGGCGCTTGCCCACGGAGTTCGAGTGGGAGGCTGCGGCACTGGCCAACCGGCCTGAGGCAACGCACCGGCGCTACCCATGGGGCCACACCCCGGCGCCGGGCCGGGCGGATCTTGGCAGCATGACCCTCGGCACGGCCTCCGTGGACGATTTTGGCGAGGGAGACTCACCCCTTGGCCTGCGTCAGGCACTGGGTACGGTCTGGGAGTGGACCGCCAGCCAGTTCCTGCCCTATGACGGCTTCCGCACGGACATGTATCCCTTCATGTCCACCCTTCAGTTCGGCTATCACAAGACCACCAAGGGGGGCAGCTGTGCCACCGAAGCCCCGCTGATCCGCGGGACCTACCGTCAGGCCTATCTGCCCCAGCGTCGGGATGTCTTCACCGGCTTCCGCACCTGTGCGAAGGAGGATACATGAGCAACCCATACGAAACGCCGGAACTGGTGGCCCAGTATCTGGAATTTCACTACGGACCGGCGTACCTGGAGGTGCCCAATTTTCCGGCCACCGTGGCCCGGCTGGCGCTGAAGGCAGCCGCCGGTCGCGGGCGGGCGTTGGATCTGGGCTGTGCCGTGGGGCGTCTCACGTTCGAGCTGGCGCGGGAATTCGGTTTTGTGGCCGGGGTGGACTATTCCCGCGCCTTCGTGGAAACCGCGGCCCAGCTTCAGCATGGCGCGGCCCTGAGCTGGGACATCCCCACGGAGGGCATGCTGACCGAATCCCGCCACACCAGCCTGGATCAGCTCGGGCTGTCGGAGACGGCCAGCCGCGTGCGCTTCCTGCAGGGAGATGCCCACCGCCTGCCGGAAGATCTGGGGGACTTCGACCTCATCGTCTGTGCCAACCTGATCGACCGGCTGCACCACCCGGCTGCCGCCCTGGCCGGTCTGATTCCCCGGCTGCGCCCCGGCGGTGTACTGGCCATCACCTCGCCCTATACCTGGCTGGACGATTTCACGCCCCGGCATCACTGGCTGGGTGGTTATCGCATTCAGGCGAAGCCGATCACCACCCGGGAAGGACTGGCAGAGGTGCTGGATAGCCTGGAACCGGTCGGAACACCGCGTGAAGTGCCGTTCGTGATCCGTGAAACCGCCCGCAAGTTCCAGCACACCCTGGCAGACATGACGATCTGGCGAAAGCCGGACGCGGCGGGCTGATATGGCACAGAGCATACAGGGCGCGCCGGAAAGCATCCGGTACATCCGCAAGCCCGTCAAGCGTCTGACCATCCGTGTCCGGCGCGGCGGGGAAGTGGTCGTGACCATTCCGTCGGCCATGCCACAGGCGCAGGTTGAGGCCTTCGTGGCCGAACAGCGGGACTGGATTGCGCGCAAGCAGCAGGAGCTGGCACAGTTGCCGGCGGACGAGACGGACATGCCGCTCTCTGCACCGGAGCGCCGGGCCCTTTTGGCGCGGGTGGAAGCACTGGTCGCCCGTCACGCGCCCCGCCTGCAGGTTCAGGTGGCCGACGTTCGCCTGAAAACCATGCGCACCCGCTGGGGAAGCTGCAACATCCGGGCACGACGCATCTGGATCAATACCCGTCTGGCCCGGTATCCGGAAATCTGTCTGGAGGCGGTTGTCGTGCATGAGCTGGTGCACCTCATTGAAAGAGGGCACACGCCCCGCTTTTATGCCCTGATGGATCGCTTTTATCCGGCCTGGCGTGAGGCAGACCGCTTGCTCAACGGTCGCGTGCCGCGCCGGGCCGGCTGAGCGCCGCGACCTTTTCACGGTTTTGTTTGTCATCAGGATTGCCTATACTCCGCGCAAAGACAGGAGGGCAGACCATGGCCACCACATCCGAACTTGACGCCGCCTACCTCTGGCACCCCTACAGTTCCATTCATCCGGCGCTGCCACCCTATCCGGTGGTCTCGGCGGAAGGGGTGCGCTTCTACCTGGAGAGCGGTGAAGCGCTGATTGACGGCATGTCGTCCTGGTGGTGTGCCATTCACGGTTACAACCACCCGGCACTGAATGACGCCTTGCATGCCCAGATTGACCGCATGGCGCACATCATGTTCGGGGGGCTGACGCACCGGCCGGCGGCCAAGCTCGCCGAACTGCTGGTGCAGGAAACGCCGGATGGTCTCAACCGGGTGTTTTTCTCCGATTCAGGCTCCGTGAGCGTGGAAGTGGCCCTGAAAATGGCCATCCAGTACTGGCAGGTGAAGGGCCGCCCGGGCAAGACCAAGATGCTGGCGGTACGCGGCGGCTACCATGGGGATACCTTCCATGCCATGTCCGTCTGTGATCCGGTCACGGGCATGCATCACCTGTTCAGCGGCGTGCTGCCCAAGCAGTATTTTCTGGATCGTCCCCGGGCCCGCTTTGGCGAGCCGGCCGACCCGCTGGATCTGGAGGCGGCGGAAGCCCTGCTCAAGGCGCATGCGGACCAGATCGCCGCCTTCATTGTGGAGCCGGTGGTGCAGGGTGCCGGTGGCATGTATTTTTACTCGGCGGCCTGGCTGGAACAGATCGTGGCACTTTGCCGCCGTCACGACGTGCTGGTGATCTTCGATGAGATCGCCACCGGATTCGGCCGTACCGGACGTCTGTTCGCGGCGGACTGGGTGGGGGTGACGCCCGATATTATGTGTGTGGGCAAGGCGCTGACCGGCGGCTACATGACACTGGCCGCCACACTGACGACCGATGCGGTGGCGGAGACCCTGTCCAGCGGCGAGCCGGGCGTCTTCATGCATGGACCGACCTTCATGGCCAACCCGCTGGCCTGTTCCGTGGCCATTGCCAGCCTGAACCTGTTGCTGGCCTCACCCTGGAAGGAACAGGTACTGGCCATCGAAGCCTTTTTCCGGGAATCTCTGGAGGAGGCCCGCAACTGGGAAGGCGTCGCCGACGTCCGGGCGCTGGGCGCCATCGGCGTCATTGAGCTGACAGCCCCCGTGGATCTGGCCCGCCTCACGCCCCTGTTCGTGGAACGGGGCGTCTGGGTACGCCCCTTCGGCAAGCTGGTGTACCTGATGCCGCCCTACATCATTGACCGGGGTGACCTGGCCGCACTGGTGGATGCCACCAAGGATGCGGTGCGGGTGTGGCTGGCGATGCAGCACGCAGCAGGACAAGCGAGCCAAAGCCATACAGAGCCGAATGATGCGCCTGAGTAATGAAGGCAAGGGATTTATAAAAATTTGACATTTTTGTTTCTAAAATTTACATGGTGACAAAAAACCCGACATGACTTTACAGCTTTAAATTGTGACGTGAGTCCCGTTTTGTCAGCATGAAAGACACTTGGTACAACAATAAGAATATGAGGTGTCGTCATGAAAAAGCTTATCCGCTCACTTGCTCTCACCGCAGGTATTGCCGCGTCTGCTACTGCGTCTGCTCAGCTTGCCGGCCACAATGTTGTGCTGGTGCATGGTTTTCAGCCCCACAATCTTTTTTCCCCACCCACTCCTGAGCAGGTGATTCAGAATGGCGAAGCCTATTGGGCGGATTTCTGGAATCAGCATGCTGAAGCCCGGATTGACTGGAGTTCAGCAGATACCCTGGAGGGTGGAATTGCCATCAGTGTTGCCAACCAACTGGCTGAGATTTCCCGCTCCGGGCTGTGCCAGAATGGTTGTGTATTGGTGACCCATTCAACCGGTGATCTGGTTACGCGCTACATGCTCGAGAATCAGGACTACTGGATGAGTGCTCAGGGGTTGCAGCCCGTCAACTTTATTGTGTCCATTGACTTTGCAGGTGCCGGTGGCGGGACTGAGCTTGCTGACCTTGCGGTGGGTCTGGCAAACAGCGACAACTGGCTGACGCAGGCTATGAAGGACGCTGTGGAGTATTGGCTGGGCTTTACCTATACCACGGAGAACCTGGGTGTATTGAATAACCTTCAGGTTGCTGCCGCACGCAATACGGCCACACTGCCTTCCCCTGTACCCCGCTTGCGGTTTGTCGGTACGGGTGACCAGTATTATGGTGTGACCTCTCCGTTCATTGCCGGCAAGGATGACAGTGTTGTGCCGCTTGCTTCCGCCTGCGGGGCGGGGAGTGCTGATGCGATTGACAGTTGCAGCAACCAGTTGGCGGCAGATGGCGCCATAGTGAGCCAGAACGGACCGGCCAGCCTGTTGTATAACCATTATCCGGTTCTGATGGGCTACAAGACGCATCATGGCGGCACGATCGGTGCTCAGGTTGATGGCTGGATGGCCTTTGTTGCGAATAACTTTGTGGCGGGCATTCCGGTCAACATGAACACGACAGTCGACTCCCGTTGGTATTGGATGTATGACTATCAATATGTGGTCGGGTCCGATACACGGTCCATGTCGGAGACAGTGTATACCGAGCTGAACTGATCCCTCATGAAACGGTTTATCCCTCTGTTATTGGCAGTCATTGTGGCTGCCGTTTTTGTCGCGTATTATCGTCAGCAGCCCGGAGAGGTGTGGGCAGGTCCGGCGAAGATGCCGCTTTCAGGGCTGCCCCCGGATGCTAAACAGTCGCAGTCCGTGAATGCTATAGCCGGGACCAGCCGGCCGCCAGGTACTGTCAGGCAGGCTAAACCTCCGACAGAAGTTGTCATGCGACATCAGATGCAGGCGATTGCAACGGCTTGGCTGGCATCCACACAGTTTCCACCCTATTCAGTCCCTCTGGACACTCATAACACAGCTTATGTGGCACCGAGAAAGGGGCAGGCTCTGACCTTGCCGCTTGCAGACGGGAGCACAGTCAACTGGCGGGTGGATAAGTACATTTTTGTCGCTCCGGAAGCGGTGACAGGCCATATTGAAGTTTCGGGTGGCCGGGTGGATGGCTTGCCGGAAGTTCAGCTATCGGCAGGAAGCGCACGTTTTTCGGCAAGCGTGGAGGGTGCTGGTCAGGGTCGGTTCCGGTTCGTGTGGCAGCCATCGCCTGACGGGATAAAGGCTGTTGCCGGTGAAATAGTTGTTCATGTCCATATGACTTTGCAGGGCAAACCATTCGACTTTGAAAGTCGCATACAGTATCAGGATCCGGTGGCTTTTGTACGGGCAGTGGGTGAGCCAAAAGTGGAGGCGGTTAACTGGGTAATCCCTGCCTATGTGGAGGCACGACGGCCAGGACGTTATGTCTTGCGGGCCAATCTGTTGACGGAGCAGGGCGTGCCGGTAGCTCATCTGTTTTCGCAGCAGGACCTTCAGGGCGGGCGGGCAGAGATGTTGCTTCGTGCGCATATCAGTGTGCTGAAGCTGGCCGGGGAAACACCTGCCTACATCCTTGAGGGCTGGCAAATCTATCGTAAGCCTCTGCCCGGTGAGAAAACACTGTGGGGTAGCAGTGAGATGGGAAGAGTACGTGTTCGTGCATTTCCGTTGACAGATTACATTGATGAGGGTTGGAGGGATCCGAAAGCAGCGGAGAGGCAGGCCTTTTTTGAGCGAATGGCCGGTGGTCTGTCACAGGATCCTTAATATCAGCAGGGAACCCTTGCGGGTCTGGCGTGTCCAACAGGCTCATTCGGCATTCAGCCTGAGGACAGGACATGATCAAAGGTGTTCATATTTTCTATGAAGGGATGCGCCGGCTGCATCCGTTCTGGCAGGTGTGGGTTCTGCTGCTGGTTGTGGTGAACGGTGTGCTGCCGTTCTGGTTTCTGGACTACCTGACGGCAAAAGTGACGCTGACAGCCTTTGTCACGGGCAGTCTGGTTGGCGTTTACCTCTGTGCTCATGTGGGCTTCAACAAGCTGCTGGGCCTGATGCACGCGCCCTGGGTACCCATGCTGGCCGTGAACCTCCTTCACTATCCGGGCTGGATGGGGGATCCGTATACCCTCTGGCTCACAACCTCCATTGTCGTGACTGTCCTGTCCCTGGTGCTGGACATCATGGATCTGGTGGTCTGGGCACGGACATCGGCCCGGTGACTCTGAAGGCAGTCAGCACGCGGCACAGGCCGGTGCTGACCGGCATTTTCAGCCCCGGGACATGGTCTCGGAGAAGCGGTAGCACTCGGCACGGTGACGGATCAGGTCCTGCACCAGTGCCAGCACCACGGCAATGGCCTTTTCCACACCGGAGTTGTGCTGAGCGAGCTGCTGACGCACTTCCTCGTCCGCATCATGATATACGAGTGCCGGGCGGCGTACCGGATGGTCACCGTGGAACAGGGCTTCCCGCAGCCTGTGCAGCTCGTTGAAGCAGTCTGCCGCTTCGGTGGGCTGACCCAGTACCAGCGACACGCGGTCACGCAGGTGTGTCATGTCCTGCTCGCGTTTGGTGTTCATGAGCATTTCCAGCTGATTGGCCACCAGCATCGCCGTTCGGGCACCATAACGGTATCGCTGCTGGGCGATCTTGAGCATGTCCACCAGCACCTTGTTGATATCCTTGATGACCGTGTTCTTCTCGCTGGCACCAATCTGTTCCAGCCAGGTCCACACCTGACTGAAGGGCAGACTGTCAATTTTGGGCCAGCCATTTTCGCGGGCGGACTGCATGCCGTCATAGAAGGCCTTGGAATCGAAATCCTGGGCCTCGAAACGGTGAGCCTGCTTGCCGACGAAGCGGGTGGCCAGAAACTGACAGGCGCCCGGTTGGGAAAGATTCACACCCAGCAACAGGGTCTGGATGAACACTGCCGCGGCATGATAGCGGCTGTAGGGCGCCTCGCTGCCTTCCACCACTTCCACGGTGATGTTCAGGTGACCGGTCAGCGGTACCGTCTCATCCTGGGCATGACGCAGGCGCCAGGCGTCAAAGCTGCCGGCGGTATTCAGGGCGCGCTCCATGAGGCCGATCAGCGGTGCGGCATCCAGACTGATGCGAAAGACTTCCGGCGCGCCGCTGATGGGGTTTTCGACCTTGAACGGGCGGCCGTCGAACCAGCCATCCACCTCTTTCCACAGATCCACGGCGCGACGGGTTTCATCGGGCGTGCCGTGGGGAATGGCGTTGCCGATTTCGAGCTGAATGGTCTCGGTGATTTGCATGCGGTGTCTCCGTTTTCAACCTGCCGCCAATAGTAGGGAATCCGGGGGCTGAATGCCAGTCCCCGGCATGTCTGAACCCTGTGTGCCAAGGTATTCTGTCACACGGGAGGGGGTGCCGGGACGAATGTCGGACAAATATACAGGTGGCGGCGCGTTCACTATTGATGTGTTAAAGAAGTTTACAGTTTTGGTGAGGGCGCCTGTTGCGGTTATGATGTAATGCCATGAATTGATGTCGTTATCCGGAAATGGATCAGTTTTTGCCTGTAGCAGACAGCTTGTCCGTGGCGGATGCAGGCAAGCTCTGAAACTCAAGGGAATCAAGAGGACGCAAAGCATGAAAACGACGTGGAAGTGCCTGACCCTGGCAGCCATGATGGCAGCGGGCACGGCCCAGGCCAATCTGATTGTGAACGGTGACTTCGAGGCACCGGAACTGACGGGAACCAGCTGGCAGGTGTACAGCAGCATTCCTGGCTGGGACAAGACGGCCGGAGCGGGCATCGAAATTCAGCGCAATACGGTGGTGGCGGCCCAGTCCGGGAACCAGTATGTGGAGCTGGACTCGCACTACGGCACTCACACCAACAGCACCATGTCCCAGGTGGTGAACACCACGGCGGGAGATCTGTATACGCTGTCGTTCTGGTATCGCCCGCGCACTGATAACGGCCATAATGACAATGGCATCAACGTGTTGTGGGATGTGTTCGGCGGCGATCTGGGCACCTTCGTGGCCAGCAATGAGGTGCTGAATCTGGAAGATTACAGGCGTTCGACCCACAACGGCTGGATGAACTTCACGCTCGATCTGCTGGCCTCGGCCAACCAGATGGTGCTGTCCTTCCAGGCGGACGGCAAGGACAACACCCTGGGCGGTTTCATTGACAACGTGTCCCTGGTGGCGAAGGTGCCCGAGCCGGGTTCTCTGGCGTTGCTCGGTCTGGGACTGGCGACACTGGGGCTGCGCCGCAAGGCTTCGTAAGCGTCCGCAAGCCTGCAGCCAGGCGCCGCGCTGTCCGAAGGGCAGGCGGCGCTTTTTGTTTGTCAGTCAGGCTGGCTGACCGACGCAAAGGTGTCGATCTCGCGGTGCTGGCGGGCGACCCTTTCAAGCAGGGCTTCCCGGGTCAGCAGGCCTTCCTTCGCGCCCTTTTCGCCCAGCACCGATTCCGAGTTGGTCATGGCCAGATCCAGTGCATCTCGCACGGGGTGCCCCATGTGCAGGGCGGCGGTAAAGGTGGAGGCAAAGGCATCGCCGGCACCGGTGGTTTCCACGATGCGAAGATCCGGCATGGGTTTTCCGTGATAGAGCGTGGTGCGGTCATAGACCCAGGCACCCCGGCTGCCGTCGGTGATCACGAACAGTTGCGGCGGGAGCTTGGCCAGTCGGGTCACAAGCTGCTCAATGGGCGGCAGTTCGATGTAGTTGAGGCCCAGCAGTTTGCAGGCTTCTTCCCGGTTCAGGACGAGCAGGGTGGTGTGGTCGATCACGTCCTTCAGCGCCTCGTAACCCAGCCTGGCCTGATAGTTGCTCGGATTGAAGGCCAGCCTGAACCGGTGGGGGCGGCGCAACAGTTCGCAGACCGTGTCGAAACTGGTGTTGAGCATGCTGGAGAGGTACACCCAGTCCGCTTCGAAATCGGGCACATCCTGTGGGGTCAGATCATCGTTGGCACCCTTGTAGGCGAGGATGGATCGGTCGTCCTTGATGCTGTTGAGGATGACGGAAAGACCGGTCTGCCCGCCCCGGGCGCCGATGAAATCCACCCCTTCTGCCTTCAGGCGGTCGAGCACAAAGGCGGCGCTGGCATCATCGCCCAGCTTGCCGAGGAAGGCGGTGTTGAGCCCCAGGCGAGAAAAGGCCACGGCGGTGTTGGTGCCGCCACCGCCGGTCGTGGTCTTCAGCTCGCGGATGAGCAGCTTGCTGCCCAGCGGAAAGGCGATCAGTTCCTCGTGGCTGGAGCGGGTATCGATGCGGATCAGTTCGGAATCCGTGTCCGCAAAATGATCCACAGTGGCGCTGCCGATGGTGACAATCTCGTATTTCATGATATTTACGCCTTTGTAAGCCTTCCTGAGGTGATAATGGCAAAAATACAGCCTTTATAAAAGTAATATTACATACATTTTGGGTGCGCGCGGCATCTGTTTGTCTTTTTCTTGATCTGCCTCAGATTTCTGTTTCTACGTAGTTCTACGCAGGCTTTCCCGTAGTCGTCCGGATAGTCCCGGATCGCCGTCTTTCGACATCATGGTGGCAGCAGCGCATCGGTTCAACCGTGAGCCTGCACTTTCAACCACAACAACGATAAAAAGGTGTGATCATGAAACGTCGTTCTCTCCTCGGGCTCATGCCCCTTGGTCTCGTGGCCGCTCTCGGCCTTTCCGCGTGCAATTCCGGTACGCCGGATGCCACTGCCGCCAGGACCACTGCCGCGCCAAAGGCGGAACCGGCAAAGGTCTGGACACTGAAGGTGGCCGAAACCTGGCCGACCAACTTCCCCATTTTCGGTGATGCGCCGCGCAACATGGCCGCCATGGCCGAAAAAATGTCCAATGGTCGGCTGAAGTTTGTCATTGATTCTTCCAACAAGCACAAGTCGCCCTTCGGCGTGTTCGACATGGTCAAGTCCGGTCAGTACGACATCGGCCATTCCGCGTCCTATTACTGGAAGGGCAAGGTGCCTAACACCCTGTACTTCACCACCATGCCGTTCGGCATGATTGCTTCCGAGCAGTATGCCTGGTTCTACTACGGCGGTGGTATGGAGCTGATGCAGAAGGTCTATGAGCCGCTGGGCCTGCTGTCTTTCCCGGGCGGTAACACGGGCAACCAGATGGGCGGCTGGTTCCGCAAGGAAATCAAGTCGCTGGATGATCTGCAGGGCCTGAAGATGCGGATCCCCGGCTTTGCCGGCGAGGTGATGGCCAAACTGGGCGTGAGCCCCACCAACATCCCGGCCGGAGAGCTCTACACGGCGCTGGAGCGCGGTACCATTGATGCGCTGGAGTGGGTCGGCCCGAGTCTGGACCTGCGCATGGGCTTTCACAAGATCGCGCCGTTCTACTACACCGGCTGGCATGAACCGGCCACGGAACTGCAGTTCCTCGTGAACAAGAAGACCTGGGACAGCCTGCCGGAAGATCTGCGTGAAATCCTGCGTGTGGCCATGCGTACGGCCGCCTACGACATGTATGCCCAGTCCCAGTACGAGAGCGCGAAGAACTGGAGCACCATCCAGGTGGAGTTCCCGGACGTGAAGGTCCGCACCTTCCCGAAGGAAGTGCTGCAGGCCCTGTATGATGCCAACCAGGAGCTGCTCAAGGCCAAGGCGGCAGAAGACCCGCTGGCTGCGGAAATCCTGGATTCTCAGAAGAAGTTCCTCTGGAAGATCCGGCGCTGGACCGAAATCTCGGATCAGGCCTATCTCAACTCCATGCCTCGCGGCTGATTCAACGGAGGCCCCGGCCCTGTGCCGGGGTAAGTACCTGTCATGCGTATTCTGCTTGTACTCGACAAGGGGTTTGAGCGCGCCACCGATCTGTGCGGTGTGCTGGCCACCTCGGCCTTCGTGCTCATGCTGCTGAACGTGTTTTATGACGTGGTCATGCGCTACGCCTTCAATGAAGTCTCCATCGGCATGCAGGAGCTGGAATGGCACCTGTTCTCTGCCGTGTTCCTGCTCGGCATACCCTATGCCCTGAGAGTGGATGGTCATGTGCGGGTGGACGTGTTCTACGACCGCTGGACGGACCGCACCAAGGCCTGGGTGAATATTCTCGGCGCACTGGGCTTTCTACTGCCCTTTGCGGCACTGATCTACTGGTACGGCACCGGCTTTGTCCATGAGGCCTGGGTGCTGCAGGAGGGCTCGGGCGACCCGGGCGGTCTGCCTTATCGTTATCTGGTCAAGGCACTGATTCCCGCTTCCGCAGCGTTCACGGCACTGGCGGGACTGGGCATGATCACCCAGGCCCTGCGCGTCCTGCTGCTGGGCGAGCGTTACGCCCACGTGAACCATCAGGAGGGCCTGGCATGACCGGTATCATCATGTTCGCCGTGGCCCTGGTCCTGCTGCTGAGCGGGTTTCCGGTGGCCTTCGTGTTCGGCGGGGTGGCACTCGTCTTCGGGGTGTTCAGTCAGGGTTGGGATCTCTTTGCCTTCATGCCCTTCCGCATCTACAGCATCATGCAGAACACCATTCTCATGGCCATCCCGCTGTTCATCTTCATGGGGCTGGTGCTGCAGAAGACCAAAATGGCCGAGCAGTTGCTGGAATCCATGGGCCGCCTGTTTGGCGGTGTGCGGGGCGGTCTGGCCATCTCGACCATCCTGGTGGGGGCCCTGCTGGCGGCATCGACGGGTGTGGTGGGGGCCAGTGTGGTGGCCATGGGGCTCATCTCCCTGCCGGTCATGCTCAAGTTCGGCTACAGCAAGGAGCTGGCCACCGGAACCATCTGTGCGGCCGGCACGCTCGGACAGATCATTCCGCCTTCCATCATCCTCATCATTCTGGGCGACGTCCTGGGCCTGCCCGTGGGCGATCTGTTCAAGGCCGCGGTCTGGCCGGGGCTGATTCTGGTCGGCCTGTACATCGCCTACATTCTGGTGGTGAGTTTCCTGCGTCCTGACAGCGCACCCGCCATACCGGACAACGGGGAAGACAAGCGGGTGATGATTGTCAGTGCACTGAAGGCCATTCTGCCCCCGCTGGCGCTGATTCTGGTGGTACTGGGTTCCATCTTTACCGGTATTGCCACGCCGACCGAATCCTCGGCGCTGGGCGGTGTGGGAGCGCTGATCCTGGCGGTGGCCTACCGTCAGTTCAGCTGGAAGATGGTGCAGGACAGCGCCCGGGAGACGGTCAAGATCACCGCCATGGTCTTTGCCATCCTGCTGGGGGCCACGGCGTTTTCCATGGCCTTCACCTATACCGGCGGCGACACGCTGGTGGAGCACTGGATGCTTCAGCTTCCCGGAGAGAAGTGGGGCTTTCTGATCCTGTCCATGCTGATGATCCTGATTCTCGGATTTTTCATCGATTTCGTGGAAATTGCCTTCATTATCGTGCCCATTCTGGCGCCGATCGCGCAGAAGCTGGGTATCGACATGCTCTGGTTCGCCATTCTGATTGCCATGAACCTGCAGACCAGCTTCCTGACTCCCCCGTTCGGCTTCAGCCTCTTCTATCTCAAGGGCGTGGCGCCGCCACAGGTGCGTACGCTGGACATTTACCGGGGCGTTATCCCGTTCATCGTGTTGCAGATCCTGGTGCTGATGGCCATATTGGTGGTACCGGGCCTGTTCGGCCTGACTGATGGCAGCTGAATGAGGTGAGACATGACCCTGCGAACGAAAGTCATCCTGCTGGCCGTGGCGCCCCTGATGCTGGTGACCCTGGCGTTCGCAGTGGCCATGATCAATCTGGGCGACCGCCTTGCCGAGCGTGAGCTCAAGACCTTCGAGACCAATCTGCTGCGCTCGCGGGAGGCCGCACTGCGGGATTACGTGAGCATGATGGGCATCACGGCCGCGTTCCTGCGCGATCAGTCACGCACGGATCAGGAGGCGCAGGCGCTGGTGCGGGCACTGCTGCAGCGCATGAAATACTCGGATGACGGGTATTTTTTCGCCTACACCCCGGACGGCGTGAATCTGGTGCATGCGGTCCAGCCGGAACTGGTGGGCCAGAACCTGTATGACTTCCAGGACACCAACGGCGACTTCCTCATCCAGAATCTGCTTGCCAAGGCCCGTGACGGGGGCGGCGTGCACCGCTACCTGTGGCGGCGTCCGTCCACCGGTGCGGAGGTGGACAAGATCAGCTATGTGGAAGCGCTGCCGGACTGGGAGTGGATGTTCGGCACCGGACTCTATGTGGACGACATCCAGGCAGAGATGGTGCATATCCGCGAGGATGTGAATGCCAACGTCAAGTCGGCCCTGCTGCGCTTCTCCA
The DNA here is from genome assembly GCF_041153465.1 of Thermohahella caldifontis. Lineage (NCBI taxonomy): Bacteria > Pseudomonadati > Pseudomonadota > Gammaproteobacteria > Oceanospirillales > Hahellaceae > Thermohahella > Thermohahella caldifontis. The sequence continues at coordinate 2,314,032 of NZ_CP154858.1, read as the reverse complement.
GTATCGGCCTGGGTGCGGTCATGGTGGTGCTGCTGGCAGCCATTGGCGTCAATGTGCACGAGCACCGGCTGGCGGATGCCAGCCTCAAGCGTCTGGCCCAGAAAACGGTACAGCTTCAGGAAGAGGAGCGGCGGCGGGTGTCACGCGAGCTGCATGACGGCATCAATCAATGGCTGGTGGCGGTGAAGTACCGGCTGGAATCGGCGCTCCATCTGCTGGGTGACACGGACAGCCCGGTACGCCGACAGATCCGGGAGGCAGAGGTGACCCTGCAGCAGTCCATTCAGGAAGCCCGGCGCATTTCCCACGCCCTGCGGCCGCGCATGCTGGACGAGCTGGGGCTGGAGGCGGCCGTGGCCCATCAGCTTGACGAGTTCCGCAAGCGGACCGGGGTGGAAGTGGTGCAGAACCTCCGCATTGACGAACGCCGGGTGCCCGAGAGCCTGGCCACCACGCTGTTTCGCATCATTCAGGAAGCGCTGACCAATATCGAAAAGCATGCCGGCGCGGCAAACGTGATCCTGCGCCTGGAACAGGATGCGGAGGGTCTGTATCTGCAGATCCGGGATGATGGTTGCGGATTCAAGACCCGGCAGCTCAGTCGCGCCGAAGGGATCGGGGTGAAAAACATGCGGGAAAGGGTGGAATTCTTTGGCGGTGATTTTTATATTCGTTCAGATACGGACAAGGGCACCGCAATCCATGTGTACTTCAGCGAAGAACAGTTACAGAAGCGGGTGGGCTGAATGATCCGGTTGCTGCTGGCGGACGATCACCGGGTGGTGCTCGACGGCCTGTGCACGCGGCTGGAGCAGGAGCCGGATCTTGAAGTGGTGGGCCGGGCCCATGACGGGGAGCAGGCCGTCGAGATGGCCGTGGACATGCTCCCGGATGTGGTGCTGATGGATGTGAGCATGCCGCGCCTCAATGGCCTGGAGGCGGCTGCGGTCATGCAGGTGCGCTGTCCCGGCGTGCGGGTCCTGATTCTCAGCATGCACGACAACCGTGAGTATGTCCGCGAGGCGCTGGAGCGCGGGGTGGCGGGCTACGTGCTCAAGGATGTGTCCATGGAGGAAATGGTGCGCGCCATTCATGCGGTCCATGACGGCGGGACCTACATCAGCAGCGGCGCGTCCCAGGCCCTGCTGGTGGACACCCTCCGGGGCGAGAAGAGCGGCAGCCTGACGCCGCGGGAGGAAGAGGTGCTGAGACGGGTAGCACGCGGCCGCACCAGCAAGGAAATCGCAAGGGAGCTGAACATCAGCGTGCGCACGGTGGAAACCCATCGTCAGAACATCAAGGGCAAGCTGGGATTGTCCTGCACCGCCGACCTGACCCGGTACGCCATGGAAAAGGGCTGGATCTGAAAGGGGACGAGGGGCCGGCGGCCACCTCGTCAGGGCAGAGCAATCAGGCGGCCTCGGCCCGGGGCACCTGACGGATCAGGTAATCGAAGGCGCTCAGGGCTGCCGTGGCACCGCTGCCCATGGCAATCACGATCTGCTTGTAGGGTGCCGTGGTGGCATCCCCCGCGGCGAAAATGCCCGGCACACCGGTTTCGCCCCGTTCGTTCACTTCAATCTCACCGAACCGGTTGAGGGCAATAGGCGTATCGCGCAGCCAGTCCGTGTTGGGCGCCAGCCCGATCTGGACGAAGACACCGTCCACCGGGAGCCGCGTCTCCTTGCCCGTGGTCCGGTCGCGATAGACGAGGCCGTTCACCCTGCCGCCTTCGCCGGTGATCTCGCGGGTTTCCACTCCGGTCAGGATGTCCACGTTCGCCAGGCTGCGGGCCTTGTCCTGCAGTACCGCATCCGCCTTCAGGCTGTCGGCGTATTCCAGCACCGTCACGTGGGCGGTGATGCCGGCCAGATCAATGGCTGCCTCGATGCCGGAGTTGCCGCCGCCGATCACGGCCACCCGCTTGCCCTTGAACAGGGGGCCGTCGCAGTGCGGGCAGTAGGCCACGCCCTTGCCCCGGTAAGTCTGCTCCCCGGGTACGCCCAGTTCGCGCCAGCGGGCACCGGGGGCGAGGATCACCGTCCGGCCGGACAGGGTTTCACCGTTGCTCAGCCGGATCCGGTGCGGGGAGCCGGTATCCAGCGCGGTCACCCGGTGGCCGGTAATGAGCTCCACACCATAGCGGCTCACATGCTCGCGCAGATCCGCACCCAGTTTCGGGCCTTCGGTATAGGGCACCGAAATCAGGTTCTCGATGGCCAGCGTATCCATGACCTGTCCCCCGAAACGCTCGGCCACCAGACCGGTACGGATGCCCTTGCGGGCGGCATAGATGGCTGCGGCCACGCCGGCGGGGCCACCGCCGACCACCAGCACGTCGTAGGGAGCCCGCTCCAGCGGCGCTGCCTCCCGGGCCGGCGCCCGGGACTCCAGTGCGGCCAGCAGTTCTTCGAGACTCTTGCGACCGTGGCTGAAGGGTTCGCCGCCCAGGAACACGGCCGGCACAGCCAGAATCTGGCGGGCTTCCACTTCCTCTTCGAACCAGGCGCCGTCGAGCATGGTGTGCTCGATACCGGGATTCAGCGCGGCCATCAGATTCAGGGCCTGAACCACTTCCGGACAGTTATGGCAGCTCAGGGACACCCAGGTTTCCAGTTGCCAGTTGCCGGACAGGGTCTCGATGCGCCGGCGGGTGGCTTCGTCCACCCTGGGCGGGTGGCCGCCGCTGTGCAGAATCGCCAGTACCAGCGAGGTGAACTCGTGGCCCATGGGGGCACCGGCAAAGTGAATGCGGGGCGCTTCACCTTCCGGGCCGACGCTCAGACGCGGGCGCTCGTCAGGTGCGTTGCGGGTGTCCACCCGGATGAGCGGGTGGGTGTCTGCCAGAGACTCTGCCAGCCCGGCAAGCTGTGTGCCCCTGGGATGGGATCCCGTGTTGACGTGCAGCACCACCGGGCGTTTGAGGGTGGCAAAGGTCTGGCGAAGTTGTTCGATGATGGCCTGGTCAAGCATGGCGGTCTCCTTCTGAAACGGCAGTATCCGGTTGGGGAAACCCTCCCGGGCAGGTGCCGGGGAGGGCGTGTGGTCAGATCTTGCCGACCAGATCCAGAGAGGGCGCCAGGGTGGCGTCACCTTCCTTCCATTTGGCCGGGCAGACTTCGCCAGGGTGCGAGGCTACATACTGGGCAGCCTTGATCTTGCGCACCAATTCTTCCGCGTTGCGGCCCACACCGCCGGAGGTGATTTCCACAATCTGGATGCGACCTTCCGGATCTATCACGAAGGTGGCACGCTCGGCCAGGCCTTCTTCCTCGATCATCACATCGAAGTTGCGGGTGATGACGCCGGCCGGATCACCGATCATCGGGAAGCGGATCTTGCCGATGGTTTCGGAGGTGTCGTGCCAGGCCTTGTGGGTGAAGTGGGTGTCCGTGGAGACGGAGTACACCTCGACCCCCATGCCCTGCAGCGTGTCGTACTGATCCGCCAGGTCCTCCAGTTCGGTGGGGCAGACAAAGGTGAAGTCTGCCGGGTAGAAGAACAGGACGGACCACTTGCCTTTCAGGTCGGCGTCGGAGACGTCGATGAACTGACCGTTATGGAATGCCTTGGCCTTGAAGGGTTTGATGGGTTGGTTGATGTACTTTGACATGGTGTTTCTCCTATTGAGTTGCACTGTTCGATTTACGATTCCTATTATTGGTGCGCGCGAAAGATAGGAGAAATTGATTGTTCGGATGATTTCGATAGATTTTTATAATGAATTGACACTATTGAAACCCGCCGATCCATTGTCAGGATCTATCGGACCGGGCTTGCCCGGACTGCGAGCGCCTGAGGGCAGGTTGATAGACCCGTGCCAGCCAGCGATCCAGTACGGCGGCAAAGGCCTGCTTTTCTGCCGGTCCCAGCGTGGAGGGGCCGCCCGTCTGGACACCGCTGGCGCGCAGGGTTTCCATGAAATCCCGCATGGCCAGCTTGCTGCGGATGGTGTCCGGTGACCAGGGTACACCGCGCGGGCTGACGGCTTCGGCACCCTTGGCGAGCAGATCCGAGGCCAGCGGGGTATCCTGGGTGATGACCAGATCCCCCCGGTTCACCCATTCCAGCAAGGCGTTGTCCGCCACGTCAAACCCCTTCTCCACCTGGCGGAAGGTGACATTGGGCAGGGCGGGCACCGGCAGGGGATGGTTGGCCACCAAGGTAACCTGAACACCCGTTCGGCGAGCCGCCTTGAACAGCATTTCACGCATGGGGCGGGGGCAGGCATCCGCATCGACCCAGATCTGTGGCGGGCGTGGAGAAACATCAGACATTCAGCAGGTATCCCTTGAGAAGGTTTGTAATGCTCTCGTTCTATTTGTGACCGGGCACGGGACACTGGCCCGGCAGGCGGCCCTCGCGTTTCAGCCGGCGCCTGACCCAGATGCCGTACAGTGCCGACAGCACATGGCGGATGCCGGGCAGGCCCATGAGGTGACCCAGCCAGCGCCAGCGGGGCACGGCCCCGAGCAGCAGCACATAGGCCGGAATGTCCCGGTGAATCCGGCCCCGGGCATCGCGTACGTGGAGGGCGGTCAGTGCCGCTGCCGGATCGATACCTTCTGCACGGAGGCGCTCTTCCTGTCCGGTGATGTCAAACCAGATCACCTGGCCGGCCTGCTCGCCCAGCCAGCGGGTATAGCGCTCCCGCTCCCGGCGGCAAACCGGACAGGCACCATCATAATAGATGGTCAGCGGGAAGGGGCTCGGTGTGTTCATGGTTTCAGTATACGCCCTTGCCGCGGGGGGATCCATGGAGGCCGGCGCGCTCAGGTCTGTCCCGCGCCGCCCCGTTCCCGCAGCGCGTTCTCGGTATGGGCGAACTCCCCCTGCAGGGTATCGCGGATGCGCACCGCCATGAAATCCGCCACCTTGCGGCCAATGATGGGCAGCGGGCAGCGCAGGGACAGCGTGACCCTGTGCAGCGTCTGGCCCTGGTGGTCTTCCAGTGTCTGGGTGCCCTGCAGTTCCACCGGGATCCCCTTGAGCTCGAAGGCCAGCGTCGTCTGCCAGGTATTGTCCTGCCGGGTCCAGCGTTCGGTCTGGCGTACCGGGTTCCACTCGGCAATGATCTTGCGCAGCATGTGGGGGACTTCAGCCGGCACTTCACGCGCCACCTGAATCACGAGGTCGTCCTCCTGCTGTTCATGCACCAGCATGCGCACATTCCTTGCGCCCATGAAGCGGTGCCGTGCCAGGATGTGGTCGGGGTCGGTCAGTATGCTGAAGACGGCGTCCACCGGATACGGGTACGTATGCTCGCCCGCAATCTGCATCCCTGTCTCCTGTTGTTCTTGTCGTTTTGATATTGATCAGTGCGGACTGAGGCTATCAGGGGGGTGCCCGGAGGGCAAGACTGTGACCGCAGGTGTGAAACCTGGGTCACAGTTCGGGAGCGGTACTCAGGCGCCGCTGAAGGCGTCCAGCAGGGCGTTGGCCCGGTCGTCGGTCAGCCGGAACTTCACCTGGCGACGCTCCCAGTCCACGCCGGCCACCTCGACGGTCACCGTCTGATCCAGCATGTACCGGCGGGTGGCGCTGGTCTGGGTCAGGTAGACCGGATCGAAGCTGAACTTCTCTTCCTCTTCGCCCAGATGCACGAAGCCTTCCACCCCGGTGTTCTCCAGCCGGACCTGGAAGCCTGCGCCGTTCACGTGGACGATCTGTCCGCGGCCCAGCGCACCGATCTGATCGGCCATGTAACGGCACTTGAGCCACTGCTCCGTCTCATTGACGGCCTGGCGTCCGGCGCGCAGGGCATCCTGCAGGTATTCGCAATCCTTGTCCCGCAGTCTGAGCGGCTTCTGGTTGTTCAGAACCGCCTTGATCTGCCGGTGCACCAGCAGATCGTTGTACTTGCGGATGGGCGAGGTGAAGGTCGTGTACAGGGCCAGTCCCATGCCGAAGTGGGGGGCGGCCTCGGTGGACAGGCTGCCGCGCGCCAGAGAGCGGGTGGCAATGCTGCGCAGGGGCAGATCGCTTTCGGCACTGTCCAGTGCCTGCATGAAGGCCCTGAATCCCTTCCAGTCGGTGAGATCGAACGTCTGGTCACCGAGCTGTTCGGTCATGATCCGGGTCATCGCCGCCAGCCGCTCCGGGCGGAAGCCCGAATGGGTCACGAACGGTCCGCTCAGCTTGTGGGTCCGCAGGAACCGGGCCGCACAGCGGTTGGCCGCAATCATGGCCTCTTCCACCAGATTGTGGGCATCCAGACTGTCACGCTTTTCAATATGATCTATGCGGCCCTTCTCATTGAGGATGAGGCGGAAATCCGAGCGATCTTCGGCCACCAGGGCGTTGAGGTCCCGGTACTGGCCGAGCGTCTTGCGCACCGCTTCCAGTGCCCGCAGCGAATCCTGATCCACCCCTTCGCCGCCGTCGGCCATCAGCCCGGCCACGTCGCTGTAGGCCAGCTTGGCCCGCGAGTGGATGGCCGCTTCACGGAGGCTGAAATCGGTGATCTGACCTTCCGGCGAGATATCCAGGGTCATGACCAGCGCCAGCCGGTCTTCCCCGGGCACCAGTGAGCACAGATCGTTGGCCAGCACTTCCGGCAGCATGGGCAGGGTGCGGTCCGGGAAGTACCAGCTGCTGCCCAGGTGCCGGGCGCGCTCGTCCAGCTCGCTGCCGGCCGGCACGAACTCGGCCGGATCGGCAATGGCCACATGCAGCCGCCAGCCGTTGTCCGTGGTTTCTGCGCAGAGGGCGTCATCCATGTCCCGGGTGCTGGCGGAATCAATGGTCACGAAGGGCAGGTGGCGCAGATCCTCGCGCCGGCCCAGCGCCTTCTGAAGGTGTGCGCGCCAGCCGGATTCGAGCTTGTCCAGCCCCTTGGGCTGTTTGACAAAGGCCGCCAGACCATGCTTGCTGAGGGCGTATTCCGTTTCCACATGCGGGGTGTCGTCCCGGCCGATCACGCGCACCACTTCTGCCTGGGGCTTCTGATCTTCAAAGGGATGGCGGGTGATCCGGCAGAGAATGTAATCACCTTCGGTGGCGTCCTTGCGTGCCTTGGGGGGCAGGAAAATGCGGCGGTTGAGCTGCCCCGGATCCGCCTCCACAAAATGGCCCTTGCCGCGGACCACGTAGCGGCCGACGATGTAGCGCAGTTCGGACCTGAGCACCTTCTCGATGGTGGCCGTGTCCCGGTCCCGCTCGTCCTTGCTGAGGACAACCCGCACCCGGTCACCGGGGAAGACCTTGGCCATTTCATCGGGAATGAGGAAGGCCTCGCGGCCGTCATCCAGCACGGCAAAGCCGAAGCGGCCCATGCTGCCCTTGATGGTGGCTTCGTGCCGTGGGTTGGTTTCCTGAATGCCTTGCTTGAGCTGTCGGAGCTGATTGAGCGCGTCTGAATTCAACATAGATGTGGTCGTCGGAGGTGTTCTGAATGAGGGGGCATGATACCCGATTCCGCGGGGCGCCTCACCACCTTTCGGAAAATGTGCGGCAGGTGGAAGATCGGCTGGCCGCGCGGCGTTATAGTATGAAGTTCCAGGGAAAACCGAGTCATTCCAACAAGTATAAAACCGAAGCAAGGGAGAAAACGATATGTCATCCTCACTCAGGCGACTGGCGGTGGGTGCGGCGCTGGCCTGCGCCACCACACTGTCCCAGGCTGCAGAAACCCGTTCGTTCTGTGTCTTTGATCCGCTGGGTGCCTCCGGCCCCCTGTTCAGCGCCATGAAGGACACCAAGGTCAAGGCCCTGTCCTGGGGCTATGATCTGGAAATGAAGGCCTATACCGATGAAAAGGTGGCCTCCGACGATTTCCGCGCCGGTCAGTGCGACATGGTATTGCTGACCGATGTACGGGCACGGGAGTTCAACAAGTTCACCGGCACGCTGGTGGCCGTGGGCGCCATTCCCGGCTATGACGAACTGCGCACCCTGCTGGCCACCCTGGCCACCCCCAAGGCGGAGAAGCTGATGATCAATGGCGACTACGAGGTGGTGGGCATTCTCCCGGCCGGGTCCGTGTACGTGTTCGTGCGCGACAAGTCCATCAACTCCGTGGAAACCATTCAGGGCAAGAAGGTCGCCGCCTTTGATTACGATCCGGCTGCGGTGACCATGGTGCGCCATGTGGGCGCGTCCGTGGTGCCGGCCTCACCGTCCAGCTTTGCGGGCAAGTTCAACAACGGCAGCGTGGATGTGGCCTATGCCCCGGCCGTGGCCTACAAGCCGCTGGAACTGTACAAGGGCACCAAGCCGACAGGCGGGATCTTCAAGTATCCCTTCGCCCAGATGACCTTCCAGATTCTGGCGCATCGCAGCCGCTTTGACCCGAACATGGGCAACCAGGCGCGGGCCTACTTCTACGGCGAATTCGACAAGGCCATGGAGACGGTCCAAAAGGCCGAAGCGGAGATTCCGTCCAGCGAATGGGTCATCCCCAAGCCCGATCAGACGGAAGGCTTTGACAAGATGCTGCGCGAGGTGCGGATCAGCCTCAAGGAACAGGGGGTCTATGATCCCAAGGCCCTGAGCCTGATGCGCAAGGTACGTTGCCAGAAGAATCCGCAGGCTGCGGAGTGCGTGGACGGGCGCGAGTAGCCCGTCACCACCCCATGGAGAACGTGGGGTCCACGAACAGCATGAGGCCGGTATAGGCCGCAAGCATGAGGAAGCTGCTGACGAAGGCCTTGAAGGTCAGACGGTAGCCGGCTTCCTCATCCTTCTGCACAACGAAGCGGTACACGCCCATGAGCGTGATCCCCACCACCAGTGCGGCCACCAGCGCAAACCCGCCGTTGATGATGCTCACGTGTGACATGAACGACTCGCGGGCGTCCCGTGCTTCCGGACTTTCCTGGGGCGTGACCACAAAGGCCCCCGGAATCAGCGGATTGGCCGGCAGTTCGATGGTATGGCGGTAGAAGGGCCAGTAACGCCCGCAGCGGGCCAGCATGGGCTCGTTGGGCGCGGTGGTTTGCCCGGTGGCTCCGAAGAGCGGACCGCCGCAGCGCTGGAATTCGGCGACCAGCTCATCCTTGGTGATGGTGGTGTAATGCCGCTCCGGCGTCACGATGCTCTTGCCGGTCAGATTGAACAGGGTGTACTCCAGCAGGCTGCCGCCATAGGCCAGCCCGGCATAGGCAAACACCAGAAACAGCAGGCGTCGCAACAGGATGCTCTGGCGGCCAGGCGACGTTGCAGGTTCGGTCATGGGTGTCCCTCTTGTGTGATTTTCGCGTTACTTTCCCATGTTTTCGTTCGTGATGCCAGCCAGTTACGACCAATGGCCAGTCGGCCGCGGTGCGGGTGGGGTGTCCTGCCTTTACCCGTGGTGAGGGAGACGGGATAATGCCCCCTCTGATCCATCCGGAGTGCCGGTGTGCGCGGACTGATTCTGACAGGGATACTGTGGTGTCTGGCCTGGCCGGCTGCCGGCCAGCGGCTGGCCTCGGTGAACTGGTGCGCCGACCGCCTGCTGGCGCGCATGGCGCCGGAACAGGTGGTGTCGGTGACCTGGCTGATGGAAACCATGCCCGGCTCCGGTGCGGACCGGGCCCGGCTGCAGCCGGAGGTGCACATCAATCATGGTACGCTGGAAGAACTCCTGGCCATCCGGCCGGATGTGGTGGTGACCGGGCCCTGGGGTACCCCGGCACTCAGCCAGTGGCTGCCCCGCTGGGGCATTGCCGTCTGGCCTCTGGCCGACCCGAAGACGCCGGATGACATGGTCGCCCTGTGGCAGAGTTGGGGTGAACGGCTCCGGGGTCACCCGCCGGCGTGGCTGCCGGCATGGGAAGCGCGGCGCGCGGCGCTGACTGCCCGGGCGCGCGCATTGGCACGGCAGGCCCCGGTCCGGGTACTCTGGGTGACTCCCGGCGGCTGGCTGGAAACGGGAGGGCTGGTGTCGGCCTGGCTGGCCGATCTGGGCTGGGAGGATGCCGCCCTCACTGTTTATGGGCCCGGCTGGCACAAGCTGGATTTGGAAGCGGCGGCACGCATGGAGGTCTCCCTGCGGGTGTCGGCAGAGAATGCCTGGCCCCGTCCCGCGCTGGCCACGGCCTGGCTCGAACACCCGGTGCTGAAGCGTGCCGGGCAGGTCCCTTACGTGCGGCTGCCGGCCGGCACCACCGGCTGCCCGCTGCCGGAATGGCTGGATGCGCTGGAGCGCCTGATAGACGTGGTGGAGAAACAACGTGGATAACGCCCGCCGGATCCTGTGGGGACTCGTGCCTCTGCTGGCTGTGCTCATGGGTCTGAGCCTGTTGCTCAGCCGCTTTGCCGGATTGCACTGGCCGGACACCCCGCTCGACTGGCAGCTGGTCACCGATCTGCGGTTGCCGCGCACGCTGCTGGCGGTGCTGGCCGGTGCGGCGCTGGGCATGAGCGGCGCGGCCCTGCAGGGCCTGTTGCGCAACCCGCTGGCGGATCCGGGCGTGCTGGGCATTTCCGGCAGCGCGGTGCTGGGTGCGGTGGTGGTGATGTATTTTGGCGTGAGTTCCGTGCTCTCCGTCTGGGTGCCGCTGGCGGGCATGGGCAGCGCGCTGCTGGCCCTGGTGGTGGTGCTGGCCCTGGTGGGGCGTCGCCCGGACGCCCTCTGGATCATTCTGGCCGGAGCGGCCATCAACGCCCTGACGGCTGCCCTGCTGACACTGGCCCTGAACCTGGCACCGAATCCCTTTGCAGTGCAGGACGTGGTGTTCTGGATGATGGGCGGGTTTGACAACCGTACCCTGACCCACGCACTGATGGTGGTGCTGCCGGTCGTGGCCGGCATGACGCTGATGTGGCGTCAGGCGCGGGCGCTGGACGTGCTGACGCTGGGGCCGGAGGCCGCCCATTCCCTGGGGGTGGACGTGGTGCGGGTGCAGCGTCATGTGGTGGTGGGCACGGCGCTGGCGGTGGGCGCCGTGGTGAGCGTGTGCGGTGGCATCGGCTTCGTCGGCCTGGTGGTGCCCCATCTCGTGCGTCCTCTGGTGGGCTGGAAACCGGGAGCCACCCTCTGGCCTTCGGCGCTGGCAGGCGCGGGACTGACCCTGCTGGCGGATCTGGTGGTCAGAGCCCTGCCTCTGGCCACCGAGCTCAAGGTCGGCGTGGTGACCGCACTGATCGGCACGCCATTCTTCCTCTGGCTCATTCTGCGCGGACGGGGGCGGTGGACAGGATGAAGCTGACCGCAAGGCATCTCAGTGTTCGCCGGGGCAACCGGCAGTGCCTGGACGGGGTGGATGTGGCGCTTCGACAGGGTGAACTGGTGGCAGTGCTGGGGGCCAACGGCGCCGGCAAGAGCACTCTGCTGCAGGTGCTGGGTGGCGCACTGGTGCCGGAATCCGGAGCGGTATATCTGGGAGATCGCCCGGTCACAGAACTGGACCGGCTGGCCCGGGCGCGTCAACTGGCCTGGCTTCCCCAGCAGGCGCAGGTGCACTGGCCGGTGCGCGTGCGCGAGCTGGTGGCATTGGGGCGTTATCCGCACGGAGAGCCTGAAGCGGTGGCTCTGTCCCATCCTGCGGTGGAGGCGGCACTGGCCCTGACGGACGCCCGGCACCTGGCGGACCGGGACGCCATGAGCCTCTCCGGCGGCGAGACCGTTCGGGTGCTGCTGGCCCGTGCGCTGGCAGTGGATGCCCCCTTTCTGCTGGCCGATGAGCCGCTGGCGGGGCTGGACCCGGCCCACCAGCTTGACGTGCTGAAACGCCTCAGACGCTGGTGTGCTGCCGCTCACGGCGCGATTGTGGTGATGCACGATGTGGCGCTGGCCATGCGCTTTGCCGACCGGGTCTGGGTGCTCCATGACGGGCGTCTGCTGGCGGATGGTGCGCCCCGGGAGGTGCTGACCGATGCAGTGCTGGAACAGGCACTGGCCATTCGGGTATTGCGGGGCGAGGCACAGGGTCAGCCCTGGGTGTTGCCCTGGGATGAGGTGACGGGCCCGTGAAACCCGGACGCCTGGTGTGGGCAGCCATCGGGCTCTCACTGGCGCTGCACGCTGCCGTGCTCGGCATCTTGCCGCCGTTGTACCCCGAACGCTGGGGCGAGCAGGGGGCGGACGTCCTGTCGGTCACTCTGGATAGGGTGGGCGGGCATCCGGCCCCGGATCAGCCGGCGCAGGAAACCGCTCCGCAGCCGGATGCCAGCGCACCGCAGCGTGCCGACGCCGAGCGTCCGGAGACAGCACGCCCGGTCGAGGCAGAGGCCACAAAATCTGCGAAGGTACCCCCGGCATCCTTGCCCGTGGAGACGACCAGACCGATACCGCTGGCGCCGCGGAAAGCGCCCCTGCCACCGGAACCCCGGACGCCCGCAGCCCCGCCACCGTTAGCGGATACGCTGCAGGATTCCGCTTCGGAGCCGCCTGCGCAAAGGACAGATTCGGTTGAGAACACGGTGCCGGTCTCACCGGGCAGGCCTGAAATGCCATCACCAGCCCCTGACACTTCAGCCGGTGAGGCGACGGAAAAGACGAAAACCAACCGTGCCTCCGAATCTGCGGTGTCGCAGCCGCCGCGGTACCGTCTCGGACACGGACAGACCCCGGCACCCCCATACCCCTATCTGGCAAGGCGCATGGGCTGGGAAGGGCGTGTGGAGATTGCACTGCGGGTGGACGGCCAGGGCAACCCCCTGGATGCCCGCATCGTGAACAGTTCGGGCTACCCCGTACTGGATCAGGCGGCACTGAAGACGCTGAAACAATGGAAGCTGGCCCCCTCTCCGGCCGGAGAGGAGACCCTGACGATTGGTATCGAGTTCAGGCTGCGTTGACGTTTATGCGTGTACGGGTTGCCGACGCAGCCTGTTCACGGATCACGCCTTGCTGCGACGACGCAGACCCATGCCGGCGAGGCCCAGACCGAGCAGTGCCAGTGTGGCCGGCTCCGGTACGCTGACATTCGTGGCTTGGTCAACGTTCAGGATGTGAAATTCATAATAGGGGCTGCGGCCGGAGAAATTTCCCCCCGGAAATTGGGGTTGCTGTCATATCTGAAGCCATCCGACAGATGTGTACCGTTGGCGAAATTGCTGTACTGGGCGATGCTTGCGGTGTACGTGCCGGCATCCAGCGCAATTGTGAAGTAGCTGTCCCACACTCCATAATCGTAAGAGACACCGTTTGAAACGGTTGATCCGGTGAGTCCACCATCATCTTGCTGCTCAATCCGGTTACCCGCGCTGTCCCAGATGGCCAGGATCGGATCGAAACCCCCGTCATCCCAGGAACTTGAAAAGATGGTGACGCTGCTTGCGGTATTGACCGTAAAGTTCAGCAACACCACATCGTTGTCCTTGGTGAATGTCCCGCTGAAATCAAAATCCATGGGGACGGCGTTGGCCTGCATGCTGGCTGCGAGGGTTGCAGCGCACAGGGTCATCATTCCTTTTTTCATTCCACTGCTCCATTGATATGCGATTGGGTTATGATGAATCCGGCAACAAGCATAAAATATGCCGCTACCATAAAAACGTTTTTAAACAATGATCTGTTTGCATTGTTTTGCCCGAAACAGTACCCGGGTGCAAAATTTCATGACACAACGCGTGACGAGCTGTCAGATCGGGTGATCTCAGATTCAATTGGCGGGATGATTTTGTGATTCAGATCGCAGAAGGTGCTGGCTGCGGTTAACAAATAGCCGGATCATCAGAGTGATTATGATCCGGCATGTGTCAAATATGCTGACGTCAGGCCGCGTGCACGGCCAGACGCCTTGACCACTCCGCATAGGGTCCGGCGGGCACCCGGAGGTGGGCCGGGTGATAGCCCGGACGGAAATAGTGCACCATGTCCGGCACCGCAGACGTCAGCACCCCCTGAAGGCCAAACAGCCATTTCCGATACTGCCAGATCAGGGTGGGAGACCATTGCCCCTCCGCCTGAAGCATCATGCGCTGCAGGCGGAAGGCGCCACGCCAGAAGTACGCCCACATGAAGGCGTAATGGGCGGTGCGGTGCACATAGCGTCCGGGCGCCACGGTCTGCAGCACGTCGTAGGCCACATCCCGGTGCTCCAGCTCCTCGATGGCATGCCAGTGGAACAGATCCCGCATCACCGGATGGGCACCGGCCCAGTACTCCGGATGCGTCAGGATGCTGCGTCCCAGTACCGCGGTGAGGTGTTCCGCCCCACAGGTCAGTGCCAGTGACGCCAGCGGGCCGAGCTGATTCCACAGACTGTCCAGACGGCTGCGCAGCTCGGCAAGCATGTCGTCCACCGGCAGTCCCTGTGCCTTCAGGCGTGCATTGTACTGTTCGTGCTGGCAGCCGTGCTGGGCTTCCTGATAAATGAAGTCGGCCACCCGCGCCTGCAGGGACGGGTCCTCAATCTGATCCCGGAAGTGGCGTACACTGCGGATGAAGAAACGTTCCCCATCCGGAAACAGCAGGGACATGGCATCCAGCAGACGAGTCTTGAACGGGTCGTTGTCCAGCCAGTAGCGGGGCACCGTGCTCAGATCAAACTCCGGCCGGCGGCGGACGGTGGGCAGTGAAGACATGGCAGCCTCCTCCTTGTTGTTGTGATGATCTCAGCGTACAGGAGGCCGCCCGTGCCCGACAGGAACCGGGCAGACGAAAGGGAACACTTTACGACAAATGGCGCGACAGCCATTCGCGGGGGGAGTGGCCGGTCCAGCGTCTGAACGCACGGGTCAGACAGCGGCGGTCGGCAAAACCCAGGCGCAGGGCAATGTCTTCCAGATCCTGGCGCTGGCGCAGCCAGATCAGTGTCCAGTGAAAGCGCACCTCATCCACCAGGGCCGTCCAGCTCTGGCCTTCGGCAGCCAGACGGCGCTGCAGGGTGCGTGGATGCAGGCCCAGACTTTCTGCCATGGCGTCCGCATTGAGGGCGAGACGGGAGTGATCCGCGTGCAGTAGTGCGCGCAGGCGGTCGCTGACGGGCGTGTCGGAATCCGCCAGCATGCGCTCCAGGATGAGATGCTCTGCCGTCTGGTTCAGCTCGGCGGACGCATTGGGCAGGGGACGATCCAGCCACTCGGCCGGCCCCCGGATGCCGGTGAAGCCGGCACCGAACTCGCAGGGGGCCTGGAGCAGGGCCGTGTAGCGTTCGGCGTGGGCCGGTCTGCGGTGGCGAAAATACAGGGTGACCGGCAACTGTTGCTGTGCGGTCAGCGTACGGAGGATGCGTGTCACCGCGGCCAGAATGGCTTCATCCGCGTGCATGGACGGGGCCTGATTCACGGGGGGCACCACGGTCATGACGGCCCAGCCATCCACTTCTTCAAGGGTCAGGATCAGGTTGCTGTCCAGCAGCCGGTTGACCCAGTGCAGGGCGCGTGCGGCCTGCCGCAGGCTTTCGCAGGTGAGCAGGAAAGTATCCATGTCCGGCAGGAAGTCGAACACGAAATTGCGCCCGAAGTGCAGGGCAAAGTCCGCCTGTCCCGGCTGGCTGCAGAGCTGTGCGAGGATCTGGTCAATCCCGTTCACGGGCTGGCTGAGCAGCGCCGAGGCATGAGCCCCGGTCTGGGCGGCCGTGCGGAGCAGGCAGGGGAGCAGGGGGTGCCAGTGCGCAGACATGGTCAGTGACCGAAGCCGGTATCCTGGGCGGCGTCATGTTTGGCGCGCATCATCCGCACATGGGGAACATAGAGCAGCTCAGCGGCCCGGCGGATGAAGTGCTCCTCGTACCGGTCCAGTGTGCCGTCCGCAAAGGCCAGGCACCACATCTGATAGATCAGATACACTTTCTGATCTTCGTCGCAGCGGCTGTTGATGACGGAAGTGAGCTCGTAGAGGGAGGTGGCACGCTCCGCGTCATCACGGGCATCTTCCAGCGTGCGCCGGGTCTCCTCCTCCGTCAGCCCGAAATGGCGACGGATATACTCCTGAATGACCGTTTCCTCGGCCGCGTCCAGATTCTGGTCAATGGCAGCCAGTTGCAGCATGAGCGCCGCGCACAGTCGCTCCAGAGCCGGCTCGGGCACCGGGCCCTTGCCCTCCCGGAAGGTGGCAACGAGATCTTTGAGCAGTTCGATCATGGTCTTCTCCGGATAAACGCCTGTCCATGGAAGCACCCAAACCCGTCAAGTTCAAGTCCCCGGCTCACATCTTTCAGACACTTCATCCGGGAAGCCGGTCGCGGTGTTCCAAGGGGCCCCGAATCAGATTTTGCGACCGGCAGAGATCTCGTCAATCCGGTCCATGTCCACCAGGTTCCAGGGCATATCCTTGTTGCGATAGACCCGCTTGCCGGCATGGGGATAGTCGCCCACATCATGACCCAGACGTTGCCCGGCCACGATGCACCGCAGCACCGCAGTGCCGGTGTTCTTCAGCGTGTGTGCCTCGCCGCCCGCCCGGTAGCCGATAAAGTCGCCTGCCTTCACGGCAAAGGTCTGGTCGCCGATCACCGCTTCGGCCGTACCCTCAAGGATGTACACGCACTCATCCTCATGATAGTGCTTGTGAAACTCCGTGGACTCATGTCCCGGCTGCACTTCAATGATATGAAAACCGATACCGGTCAGGCCGGCCAGATCGCCGAGGGACTTGTTGACCCTTCTGGCATTCGGATTCAGAAAGTGGGTTTTGTCGAGACCTTCAAAGGCCTCGATCTCTTCCTTTGTGATCAGATAGCGGTCCATTGCGTGTTCCTCGCTGATTTATCGGCTCCGGGAACCGTTGTGGTCTCGGGGTGGATCAGTCCAGTCTGGTCAATTTCCCACCAGAAAGGGTGGATTTCAAGCCTGGAATACGACTGCCTTGGCCTTGATGACAGGTGTGGCTGTTAATAGGGTCAAGGTATGAACTTGACCGCTTTGGTAGGTTAAAGCGTTACACAACCTTTTGCGTTGTGTACTAACCCTAAAAAAATACGACAACTCAGGAGTCTGCAAATGGGAAGTTTATCCCGGTTTTCGGTACGGGTTCTGTCATGCATGGTGGCTGCAAGCGCGGCAGCAACGTTTGTGCATGCCAGTATGGGTAACCTGGGGACCACTTATGGCGTCATGCCGGTGGATGTGGCTACCGCACAATCACTATCCATGTTCAATAACCAGGTTTCGGTCACATACTATAATCCGGCGTCACTGACGCGCGACGAACGCGGTGAATTGACAACCGGCCTGCTGCATGCGGAACAAGAGTTGAGAGTGGTCAACCCCAATGCAGATGGAGACATACTCTCGAATACTCCCAGTCAGCACGTTCTGATCGGCATGAAGACTAACCTGAGCTCACTGACAAAGCTGGGGCACCCGTTATATCTCGGTTTTATTGCAGGCGTTGAAAAATACGGAAAGGAAATGCTGGCTTTCCGTTCTGAAACGACGGAATCCGGTCAGTTTCTGGAGTACGGGCGGGAACCGCTGTTTCTGAACATCGGTGCCGCGACGCCGGTTTGGCGTGGTCTGTCACTGGGGGCGTCTTTCCGGGTGACACTGAATGCCACGGCACATCTGGATGCTGTTTCCACGCTGGGTGGAAAAACGAGTCGGGAGCGGCTGTCTGTTTCTGCCAACCCTTCACCCAAGGCCATCCTCGGGCTGACCGCAGATTTGGGTAAAACCCTGTGCCCGGACAGTGAGTGCCTGTTCAGCGGATGGGAAGCCGGGCTTGTGTACAGAACGAAATCCACCGCCAGAACCACCATTGATTCCAACGTAGTGGTTGTGCAGACGATTCCCGAGCCAGGTCTGAACCTGGCTGTCACCACCATAGACTCGTTTCAGCCGGAAACGTTCGGTCTGGGCCTCCAGTACCAGGGAAATGGCTGGCGGATCGGGGGCAGTCTGGAGCAGCAGAACTGGTCTGAGCTGGAAAATGAGTTTGCCCGCGATTCGATCAAGGATCAGGACTCTGTTTCTCCCCGAACCGCATTCAGTTCAGGGATATTGTGATTCCCAGGCTCGGTGGTGAGTATCAGCTGAACGAGAATTTTGCTGTTCGCGGTGGTGTGGCCTATGAGCAGTCGCCACTGAAAACCACGCGCAACCCTGAAATCAACTACCTGGATACCGATAAGCTCGTTGTGGGTCTGGGGGTCAGTGCCACTTATACCCAAACCCGCTGGCTTGCCTATCCGGTACGCATGGATCTTGGATACCAGTACCAGCAACTCAGCAAGCGGGATTTCACCCTGGTGGATCATGATGGCAACGAGACGCCCGTGACGGCAGAGGGTGATGTTCATGTCCTCAGCGGTTCCGTCACGTTGAAATTCTGAGGGAGCAGAAATGATGAAATTTCCGAGATTTCTGCTGTGGCTGTGCTGCATGGCTCTTGTGGCATGTAGTGGTGGCAATACGCAAACCCCGCATGTGAGAACCACTCCTGCAAGTGTGATCTTCTCATATCCCATGGATGGGCAAGTGAATGTCAGTCCTTCAACGGAACTGGTGATTCGTTTTTCAGCACCTGTGGTCGACACCCCTGACGAACTCAGCGGGAAAATCCTATGGACCAACAATACATCGGGCGAACCGGTTGACTATTCCGTGGAGTTGGTGGATGAGGGACGCAGCCTCAAGCTCACTCCGGCGTCAGCTCTCGCGGAAGGCATGGTTTACACCGTGACATTCGATGCGCCATTACTGGCGGAAGGTGGCCGAACGATTGCGACGCCAAATGCAGTGGGTGAAGCTGGCATTCAGTTCACGATCAGGCCAGCGCAGTCAGGGATTGCCAGCCTGGATCGAACAGGTAACGAGTTCAGTGTTGCCTGGCGGGTTCCGGAGCAGGGCAGTGCGTTTGACGTCATGAATTTTTCCACATTCCGTCTGGCGATGACCCAGCCGATACATCCGGACTGGAAAACGCTTGGCGGGAAGATTTTACTGGAGACCGAAAACGGCGAGCCGGTGCCTGCGAAGGTGCTGGTCAAGGGACGACGAATCACGGTGGACCCCTGTGTGACGCAGGATCCGGCAGACTGTGGCAGCAAGCAGGACATACTGCAGGCCGGCAAGATCTATACCCTGAAGCTGGAAAATCTGCCCAGTCTGAATGATCCGGATGGTACGCGTTTCAACGGCTCCTTTACCTTTGCGCCCCGCAATACCGGCCCGACGGTTGTATTGCAGCAACAGGTTGTGGACTCTGGCGGGATCATTCGGTCAGTACTCAATGGACGGCCGATCAACGCCATTACCATGAACTCGGTGTTGTTGGGCAAGGCCGGCCCCTCTCAGCAGTCCGGGAGTCTCTTTGCCGAGCTGGCCTATGCGCCGGCCTTTGATAGCAATGAGGCCCTGCCGCTGCGCATCCCGAAAGGCAGCGTGCTGTATAGCAGCAGTCTTGATGTGTTGGTAGGCGGTGTCGTTCCCGCACTTGAAGCAAGCCGGCCCGGTGAGCCCTACGGCTCGCCCCAGAAAACCGGAAATATTCAGGTGGTCATGCTGTCTGACGCGTCCGGTTACCTGAGCCCGAATCCGTATACGACGGATCTCAACGCACCGAGGCTCGTGACACTGTATATGGATATTTCCATGAGCACGGAGGAAGCGCAGCCCAATGCGGCGCTTACTCAGGATCTGCTGGGTGTGGAACTGCGGGGCATTGCGCTGGTTCAGAATGGTGTCCTCACCATTGATGCCATCGGATTGGTGGAGCCTGAACTGCTTGGCAAGGATATGGCCTCTGCCACCATTGCCTTCCATTTGGAGGCTGCAGCGGATTCAGAGGCACCACTGGATGCGGCAGCATTGAGGGTTCTTGATACGACACCTCCGCAACTGAAAAGCTGGACACCGGGCCCGGCTGATGCAATTCCGGCAACCCGGCAGGCCATGCAGAGGCCCGGCGATCCCGTCATTCTGTTCTTCGATGAACCACTGGATCCTGACTCACTGGCCTCGGGTATTGTTCTCAGTGAGGGGGTACCCCCGTCTCCAACCTCAGGATCAGGCAGGATGGGACGGCTGTGATACTGGCACCGGAAGGTGGCCTGAAGGATGGAGTGGATTATGAAATCACCATCAATGGTGTCTCGGATCTCGCGGGCAATGTAGCGGCATTCTCACCTTTGTCATTCAGATTGCCTTCCCTTGGCGACAGCTCTGTCACCCGGCGACCCGCACTGGCATTGACGGTCTACCCCGGCTTCCCCTGTGAAACGGACCACAGTCAGCTGGATTTGGCTGCAGGCATTGCCGGTACATGTTACGCCAAGGGAGGCGCAAATGATGTTCTGCCGGTGCCCCGGATGCCTGCCGATCGCCCGATATCTGTCATGTTTTCCAAGAACATGGATATGAATTCGATCATTCCGGGGCAGACATTCGTAGTGGAAGAGGTTGAGCAGGCCTCTGACCACAGCATTACCGTGTTGGGTGAAGTCAGGGGTCGGCTCGAAAAGAATCTGAGGTCCTTGCGCTTCTTCCCGGATGACCCCTGGAAGGTGGGCGGGCATTACCGGTACATCCTCCGGTCGTCCGAAGACGCGGGTACCTGTGCTCCGGGTAGTTATACATCCATCTGCGATGCAGACGGCCTGGCGCTCAAAACGGATCTGCTTGAAGGGCTTGATGATGGTGGTGCTAACAATGGTCCGGATGACATGGTGATTTACTTCACCGGTTCAGATCCCGTCCGGACTGTGTTTACGCCAACACGCAACCTGCCGGTCCGGGATGTGAATGCCAACTTCATAGTGGACTGTGATAGCCTGGGTGGTACGGACTGTCTGGAGCCTTTTGACCATGAGGGGAATGATACGGATGGTTGGGCACCGTCAGCCAACGCTGCAAAACTGCAGGTCAAGGATAATCAGGCCACGATTGCAGGCAGTACCGTTTCAGCTCGTGTTGGTTGCAAGACAACCGAAAGTTGCCCGAGGAACAAGTTCATCTACCAGACTTATGCGTTGAATACAGAAGTGGTTGGCCCGGGAGTTTACGAGCCTACCGGCGAAGAAGGCATCCTCGTTAATCTGTATCCCACGCTTCTGGCAGCGACTTCAGTCAATGTTTTCACAAAAGTTCCTCTCCTCGGGGAGCAGGAAACGACTACCCATACGCAGGTACTACGCATGCGTTACGCCAAGGATGATCCGAATTGTGTGGGCAGTAGCTGTAGCCGGACTCAACTTGTTCCGGGAGTGATTACGAAGGGTGATCAGGGGCAGCCGGTGTTCAAGACGCGGGCTGAACTTATCCTGGATGCACCGGACATGGCGGTGCCGGTTGGGGGCACGCATGATGTCTATGGCAAGCCGTTCACTCTTGAACTGGAGGGAGATGTCACTTTCCTGGATGACGGGAGAATGCAGATTGTGCAGCGCAACAGTAACTTGGTCGAGATCCCTGTGAGAGCCACCATTGTAGGCTTTCTGAATGTTGATCTTCCGTTACAGATTCCTGTTGAGGGTGTGTATCTGAACTTTATATCAGAACCCGTCAAGACGTTCTTTGCAGGACCCTGAAGGTGAGCTGAGGAGCCCTCGGGCTCCTCAGAAATAACGCTCCATGCTGAGCTGGATGAAGTCATCCCGCCGGACGGACCAGGTGGGGCTGGCGCCAGAGTCGGCGCTGAAGAACCAGGCGTTGACGAACCACTTCCAGTGATTGTCCAGTCGTGCGGAGGCTTCCAGCGCAAAGGTCCGGTCACCGCTGCGATCCAGATCCTGGGTCATGCCGGCGAGGATTTCCGTGCCTTCGGCATCGTTGAAGGTCCAGCGGGCGCCGAGGAAGAGATCGTTCTGGCCGATCACGCCGCTGTCATCGCCACGGTCGTCGAACTGGTATTCCACCAGCAGGCCCAGGTCCTGATCCGTCTCCATGATGCCCACGCGGGTGTATTCGAAGCCGGCGACGCTGGCGAAGTGTTTTTCCGTGCTGTCCCGGCCCAGCATTTCCACCTTCCACAGCCAGTCGCCCAGTGTGGCCTGGGCATCCAGACTCAGTTGTGTCATCTGCGGGTAGTAGGGCACCAGTCTGGGGTTGCTGAACGTACCGGCCAGTTGCAGTTCCGGCTCCCGCTGGGTGCCGCGGAAGGCGGCGACGCCCAGATCCCAGTCGCCCAGTGTGTGTGACCAGCGCAGCGCCAGGTCCACGTGCCGGTCCTTCGCGCCCGACTCATAACGGGCATCATCGGTGTCCACGGGCAGGGCCGGGCGCAGGCGTCCGTCACTGCCGGCGAAGGTCCGCTCACGGAAACCGGGCAGGATGAAGCCCGAGAGGATACCCCAGTCCCGGATCAGTGTACCCTGGATCATGGGCTGGCCGAGCTTGTCTTCGCCATCCGGGGCTTCCACCAGGTCGGTCTGGTTGATCACGTCCACCAGATGCGCGGACTCGGTCACGCCCCAGAATACCTTGCTGACACCGGCACGGATTTCCCAGTCCCGCTCGGCATGAAGCCAGAGCAGTTCGCGGATGTCCGCATGGGTTCGCTCGCTGTCGGCACTGTCCACCCGCAGGAAGGGCCTGACGGTGAGGCTGTCCGTGCGATTGTTCCAGCTCGTGTACCACTCGGGCTCACCATAGACGGAGTATTGCCGGTCTTCCTGATCCGGCCAGGCGGCATCCTGTGTGAAGAGGCGCATTTCCGCGCCAATGTGGCCGCGCCACTCGCTGGCCTGGGCGCCGGCCGTCAGATGGGCGGCCAGCAACCACCCGATGATTCGGTATCCTGTTTTCACGCAGGCCTCCTGTCAGCGGGCACGCTTGAGCGTGGCCTTGTTGAAGTCGGCATCGGTCAGGCCGGTACGGAACTGGAGCTTGTCGGTAAACAGTTCGGTACTCTTGCCGGTCTGATGGTTGATCATGCTCAGGTGATGCGCACGCCAGAATTTGCCTTCATACTGGCGATAGTCCTTCAGCGTCAGGGTTTTCAGCAGGCTGCCCTTGCGGTCATGGAATTCCACCTTGATGGGGCGGTAGTGGGTCTTGTCCACCCAGGTGATGATGCGGGTGTAACCGGAGTACTTGTCCACCGGGGTGCTTTCCATCACGAAGCAGTCCATGCCGTCCACGGTTTCGTCGCGCAGGTAACGGTAGGTGTACTTTTCCACTTCAAAGCTGCTCAGGTCCTCATAGGCAAATTCGCTGCCCATGAAGGGGCCGGACTTGTTGCGTGAGCTGATGCGTTTGACGCGCTTGAGGGCGGGCAGGTAGAGCCACTGTTCGTCAGGCTCGGTGGCGTGGCTGAAGTTGAGGAAGGCGGTGCCGGCCACGTCGCGCGGTTCGTCGAAGATGGTCAGGCCCTTGTCACCGTCACCCTGTACTTCCAGCGACTTGATGCGCATGCGGCGGACGCTTTCCTCGCCCTGGGCGTTACGCAGGATCATGCGGGCCTCGGCCACGGTATCGCCCCAGCCGGTATTGCGGGCCTTGCGCTCCTTGGCGATGGCCAGGCCTTTTTCTTCCGGGGTCTCGGCGTGGACCAGCCCGGCAATGAGGGCCAGCGCCACAAGGCAGGTGTTAAACCAGTTCAGCAGTGTCTTTTGCACGGTGCGTCTCTCCCTTGGTTTGAGTCGTTTTTTCGGTTGTTGTCCGGGTTCCGGTCGGATTGGCCGGCGTGGACTTGCTCTTGTCGAACATGATGAGGATGGCGGGCAGGAACAGGAAGTCCACGGCCAGCGCCGTGACAATGATGATGCCGGTCAGCAGGCCCATGTCGGAGTTGAGGCGGAAGCTGGAAAGCGTGAGTACGGCAAAGCCCACGGCCAGGACCACGGTGGTGACCCAGAGGGCACGGCCCACACTGGCGAAGGCGTAGCGCACGGCTTCCACCGCATCCAGTCCTTCGTCCACCCGGGCATGGCGGTACTTGGACAGGAAGTGAACGGTGTCATCCACGATGATGCCCAGGCTCATGCTGGCCACCACGGCCAGGCCGAGGTTGATCTCGCCGGACACCAGCCCCCAGATGCCGAAACCGATCAGCGCCGGCACGATGTTCGGCAACAGGCTGAGCACGCCCAGCTTCCAGCTGCGCAGCGAGAAGACCAGCAGCAGGGAAATGAGCAGGAAGGCAACGGGCATGCCTTCGAGCATGCTCTTCATGTTGATTTCGCCGATATGGGCAAACATGAGCGACGGACTGGCTGCTTCCATTTTCAGATCCGGGGCGTGTTCACGGAACCAGTCTGCGGCCCGGGTTTCAAAAGCGGTGAATTCCCTGGAGCCCAGGTTCTTCATGGTGGCAACGAGGCGCACCGAGGACTTGTCGATATTGAGCTGGTTGTTCAGGTCAAGGCCGTAGGGCAGGGACATCTCATACATGAGCAGGTACTGAGCGGCCAGCTCCTGGTTTTCGGGCAGCCGGTACCAGGCCGGGTCGTCGCCATGCATGTTCTTGTTGAGGCGTTTGAACGTATTGGTGATGGTGTCCACATGGTCCACCTCCGGCTGGCTTTCGAGCCACTGGGCAAAGGCATCCAGTTTGGCCAGTACGTCCGGATTGTTGATGCCGCTGGGCTTGCCGGTGTAGATGGCAAAGTCCATGCGTGACATGCCGCTGACGTTGTCCTGCATGAAGTCCACGGACTGGCGGAACTCGGTATGCCTGGCGAAGTATTTCACCGCCTCGTCATTCACCTTGTTCAGGGTGATGAAGCTGGCAAAGACCACCATGAGAATGGTCATGACGGGCATCAGCACCTTGTGATGACGGATGACCCAGTCCCCGAAGGCTTCCATGCGTGTGCTGCGAAGCTCCACATGCTTCACCCTGACGGGCAGAACCATCAGCAGCGCCGGGAGCAGGGTCACGGTAAATGCGAAAGCGAGCATGACACCCAGCGCGGTGACGTTGCCCAGATCCCGCAGTACCGGTACATCGGAAAAGTTCATGGTCAGAAAGCCGATGGCGGTGGTGGCGCTGGTGATGAAGATGGGCATGAGGTTGATCTGCATCGCGTGGCGCAGCGCATCGGCCTTGCTTTCGCCCCGGCTCATGCGGAAGAGCATGGTGGAGATGAGGTGCACGCAGTCCGCCACGGCCAGTGTCATGATGATGGTGGGGGCGTTGACGGTGGCCGTGCTCAGGAAGATGCCGGACCAGCCCGTGAGGCCCATGGTGGCAATGACGGACAGGACGATGATGAAGACGGTACCAAAGGTGCCGGTGAAGGATTTCATCATCAGGATGAGCATGATCACGATGGCCAGGAACATGAGCGGAATGAGGGTCTGGCCGTCACGCTGGGCTTCGGAGGCAAAGCTGTAGTTCATCAGTACCGTGCCCGCGTGGTAGATCTCGATATTCGGGTAGTCTGCCTGCAGGCGCCCGGTCAGATCCTTCACGAAGCCGACGATTTTCATGATCTTGGCGGTCTTGTCTTCCTCCGGAAGCTGCACGGTAATGTTCACCACCGCCACATGCCCCCGGTCGGACACCAGCCGTCTGACCAGATTGGGCTCGCTGAGCGCCACTTCCCGCACTTTTTCGATCTTTTCCGGCGTGAGGTCTTCCGCATCCAGGATCAGGTCTTCCACGAGCAGATCGTCACCCTCGGCTTCCGTATGCTGGAAGTTGGCAATGGAGTCGACCCGGGAGGAGAAGGGCGTCTGCCAGGCTTCGTCAGTCAGGGTCTTGATGAAGGTGAGGGTTTCCCGGGTGAAGACGTTGCCATCCTTCGGCGCCACCACGATGGCCACATTTTCGTTTTTGCTGAAGATGTTCTGCATCTTCTCGTAGGCCACAAGCTGGGGGAAGTCTTCATCAAAGTAGATCTTGTAGTCCCCGCGGAAATAGAGATTCTTCGCACCGTAACCAGCGGCGGCGACCAGCAGGATGCCGATCAGCAGTGACAGCCAGGGGCGCATGAGAATGGTGTCCAGCCAGAAGCGTTTCATCGGGCGTCTTCCTGTGCGTGTTGAGGCGAGTTGAGGGTTTCGAGTTCTTGTTTGAAAAGCGTCTGGCCAATCCGGTACCAGACCGCGCGGTAATCATGTTCGCCGGAGAGCGGACGCCAGCCCATGCCATCCAGCAACAGGTTGATGTTGAACAGGGAGGCCTGTTCCCGGTCCAGTTCCTTCAGGTTGGAGCTGGCTTCCGCCGAGAGCAGGGCGCTGGTGCCAAATGCCGTGGCCCAGTGGGCAAACATGAGCTGCTGCGGGCTGATGCCATCCGGCACCGTGAGGTCCCCGGCAGCGATGGCCGCCTGCATGAGCGAGGTGCTGAGGCTGAGGATGTCCTGCTCCAGTTCCTGCATCTGAACCATACGCGCCGGGCTGGTTTTTTCCGTGACGGCAGGCGTCTTGGCCGACAGCACGCACAGGAAGAGGGTCGGATGCAGGCGGGCGTAGAGCTGGTAGGCAAAGTGGCCGGCCAGCGCCCGTTCCCGGGTGCAGCCATCAAAGGTCAGGGCGCGGTTGAGATAACCCATCTCCGTGCGCATGGCACGGATGCAGAGGGCGGAGATCAGGTCTTCCTTGCTGCTGAAATGGTTGTAAACCGTGCCCTTGGAATAGGCGCAGCGGCTGACGATCTTGTCCATGGTCAGGCCCGCGAAGCCGTGCTGTTCCACAACCTGTTCGGCAATGTCCAGCAGGTGGGCCTCGCGTTCAGCCACATCCACCCGTCCGTTCTTCTTGAAACGGCGGATGGGGCAGGCGTCATCGCGCCTGGGTTCGCGTTTGCAGAAGACCATCGTGATCCTGTGTTGACGATTCGTCAAGTTGACGTTTCGTCAATAATAAGGAGATGGATAAAATTTGCAACAGGCAGCTTAAAAATTACGGAACTGAGAATGGAGAAAGTGCCACCTATTCGAGAATCGAAATCCCGCCGGACGCTTCATCTTCCTTGAGCACGGGGAAGAAGATGGGGCCGAGCCTGATTTTCGGATGCTTGATCAGAATATGGGTCATTTCCGGAACGATGACACTCAAAAGCGCGTGGGCACTGTTGAGGGCTGACCGGTTCAGACTGCTTCCATGGGTGGCTGCGCCGTGAATGAGCTGGTTGCGCAAGAGATACAGTCGGTCAAAGATGATGAGCAGTCCATGCGCCGTGTCGCCCTGACGTATTGCGGTTTCTGCATCCAGCGCTTCCTGCCCCAGATACTGCTGCCAGCGCGTGTTTTGACGCCGGCCTGTCACTTCGTCCCAGAAGGGGCGAAATACAAACTTGTTGCGGAGCAGAGGGCGCACATGGTCGCTGTAGAGATTGACCAGCGTTTCCTGTAATCGGCCTTGCTTGTCCTGCCTTACGATATCGACCAGGAAATTCTTGAACATACGATGATCAGCCAGTTGTTCTTCCGAACTGACGGCGTAGAGCGAGTTGAACGCCATCCACAGGAAAAGGAATGCCGCATCCGGATCATCCGGTTCTTGCTCGGCACGCGAGATCCAACTGATGGCACGCCATAATCGTGTGCGTTGGCTGTTGGCCTTCATGCGTTGATATTTGGCGTTGAAAAGCGCCTTGAGCTCTGAGCTGTTCATTGGCTTCCCACCTTGCCCTGTCCTCGAAAATGACAGTCCAGAGAGAAGCTTAGCCGGTTAACGCGAGATTTCCATTGGTTACAAAAAACAACATGCTCAAAGTTAGGTGTTCTTGCGGCCATTTACTATGCTTGCGAAAGGTGGTCATCCACATATGGTCTCATGGGTGGTCGGAGATGCTTTGTCTGCGGCATGGTTAACTATGGAAAAGTTTGGAGTTGTTAATGACAGAAACTTCTGCGGATGGTCGACAGCCAAACGTGACGGTGATCTTGTTACTGCACTTTGCAATAATAACTTCTGTCATAGCTTTGGCGTGGGTGGACTTTTATGACTTGAAAGTGATGATGTTTATAGACGATGGAATCAAACAATCCTTAGTTGCGCTTGGATCCGCTAAAGTTTTGAACGGGATAGTGGGGATGCTTGAATCCTCCCAGATAAGTTTTTCATTTGGAGCAGGAGGATCCTTGGATGTTGGTAACCCGAGTTCGACATAAAAATTCGTAACCTGTTGTTTTATTGAGGGTCGAATTTCAAACGCTTCACTACATTGAGCGTTTTATGACCAGATTCAGGCCGCAGGCTTCGGCACCTTGAGGCTCTTTAACAACTCAAGTTGTGTTGCATCCAGCGTAGTCACGCCGGTCAGCAGCTTTCCATTCACCGTAATCCGGTGCTTCTGGATACGGGTCAGCATGTCCAGGCAGCGTTCCGGAGAGGTGTCCGAGCCGGCCGCTCGCATCCGCATCCGCATCACCCGGTGCAGCACCAGCGCCAGGAAGCAGATCAGGGCGTGAGCACGGATGCGCTGGGGCAACCTGTGGTACATGGGACCGATTTCCAGTTCGGACTTGAGCACCCGGAAGCCACGTTCGATATCGGCCAGCGCACGGTAGCGGCTGACTATGTCCTCCGCCGGCAGATCGCGGACATTGGTGACCAGCATGAGCTTGCCATCAAGCCGCTCCAGCGCCCTCTGGCGGGGCGCCCGGAGCAGATAGCCCAGCTCTCCGCTGTCCAGATCCACTTCCATCAGGTGGCTCATGCCCGCCGCTTTCACGGCCGCATGCAGTCTGGCGATGGCTGCCGTTTCGGACAACCGGCGTCCCCGTACGGGTGCGCCGGCTTCCTGCATGTCCAGCCGGTCAAAGAGCCCGCGTGCCAGGGCGCGCAATTCGTCGAGTTGTGTCTGGCGTGCCGCGCGTTGCTGCAACGCCATGTCCTCGCGGTGATCCACAACCAGACGTCGGTCCTGCCAGCAGGTTTGGTCCGTCCAGTCCGGTGTGCCTTCCCCGTGCTGGTCATGCAGGGGGGTGATGACATCTTCCATGTCACCGTAACGGGAAGCGGGCACGGCCAGAATGTATTCCAGGGGCTGCCCCGAAGGCAGACGTACGCCCTCCAGCGCCTTCAGATTCTCAAGATTCAGCAGTCCCCGGTCGGCCACAACCACCACCCGCTGTACCGGATAGCGTTCGCATACCCGGGTCAGCATGGGCTGCAGGGTGGAGGCTTCGCTGACGTTGCCCTCGAATACCTCGTGAGCCAGCGGGATGCCGTCCGCTGTCTGAATGAGCCCGATGACCACCTGGCGGGCCAGTCCGCCAGACTTGCTGCGGCCGTACCGCCTCAGGTCGCCTTCCTGCTCGCTGTCGCCTTCCGCCGTCACCGTGGTCAGGTCATAGAAGACCACCGACAGCGCGTCATCCAGAAGCGGCCGGATCTGTCCGGCCAGCACTTCCTCGATACGATCCTGCTTCTGCACCAGCACATCCATGGCGCGCAGCAGGTGCTGATGGGTGATGTGTGAGGTATCCTCGGGAAAGGCCACCGTCTCCAGCCAGCGCAGCACCCCCAGTTTGGATGCCGGATTGCAGAGGCGGTTGAACACCATGATCCGGAGCAGCTGTTCCACATCAGTGGTGCGGGAGGAGGAACGAAAGACCCGGCGCAGCAGGTCGAAGCCCAGCTGCTGCCAGAGTGACTGCAGGACATGGATGTCACCCAGACTGCGCGCGGTATCGAAGGCGACACGCAGATCTTCGGGGGCATTGCCTTCGGTGCGGCCAAGGAGCTTGCCCAGACTGTTGATCAGGGCATCGGCTTCGGCGATGACCTTCTCGTAGCGGCCCAGGGTGGCGAGAGTTTTCTGGCGCGGCCTGCCCTGCTCGTCGCGATAGGCTTCAACGAGCTGGACATAACGTCTGGGGCCGGACTTGGTGATGCGTAGGTACATGGCACTACATTATCAAAACGCAAGATTTTTTCAACAGGCTTATTATAACATAACCATGCCACTACATGATTTTTCAGGCCTATTGGCTATAAGTGCCTGATTTGACGACCTACCAGTCTCTGAAAAAGGGGGTTTTTGAGGAAGAAGTGTCGAACTCGGGTGGTAAGATACTGAGTCCAGCGAGAGAACTCATTGACCAATTTGCTGAGATTATGGAGTATGCGATTGGTTCGCTCTTGATTCAGAAAATGTTGATCACAATATCGGCGAGTAAATTTTTTAAAATTCTTGTTTCTGTCTTGGGGCTTGTTCTTGTGGCGCTTGTCTTTTTGGCTAAAAAATTCAATGCATTTCATATGCAAGCCAATTTTGCGTATAAATTGTTTTTAACATTTTGTTGTGCAAGATTTTTCTTTGTTCTGGTTTTTGGTATGTCGACAGCTTTGGAGGAGTCCTATGTGAGACGTATTGAGATTGATAAGCTGAGAGAAATTGAGGATGCATCGAGAAAAATTGGCTTGATGGACACGCTTTCTCCAGAAGAAAGAATTAAAAAAGAAAAAATCGAATCGGAGCTGAACTCTATTTCAGAGTCAAAGACCAAGAAATGGAATGAACTGGATAATGTGTTGAGAGAGATAGAAGCTAACGCGAAAAAAGGAGAGAGCCTGATTCCTCAGCATGATGGTGACAGCCAAATGAACGGGCAGGCTGAAGAAAGTGACATCAGTTTATGGGATGCTATTTTCGGATCTTCAGAATATGCGTCGTACGACGAGGAAACAAATAAAAAGTTTATGGATTGGCGTGCTGAAACACAAAGATTGGATGAGAAAAAGTCTCAACTGGAACAGGATATTGAGGCTATGAATGAAAGGGAAGATGAGTTGCGAGAAGAGTTGGATGATATTGGTGGTGGGCTGATCAGGGCAATTAAAAATAAAGGCCTGAATATTTTTGATTCGGCTACAGAGGCAGTCGGGGCAGCTGCCGACGCTGCGCTTGAGTTAACTATCGTATTTATTTTCAAGGCCATACTCATGCCTTTATTCTTTATGTGGTGTGGTTACCTAGTTATGCAAAGATTGTGGGGGATTGATATCGGTCAAGCTCCGACGTTGAGGAATGTTATGGTAACTCAGAGGGCATGAACTTTTTATATTGAAATAGATCCAAGACGCCACTTGCAATGATTGCTCGAATGGATCGGCTCGGGGCGTTATGTCTACTAAGTTCAGTTTTTGATTCAATCATACTCTCCCGGTGCGGGGTTCTGTCTGAACCCCACACCGGAAGTTGATCACACCACCGTGACCCTGCCCTTGAGCATGTTCATCTGACAGTGAAACGGGTACTCCCCGGGCGTGGGCCAGGTGGCGGTGAGGGTCACCGTTTCATTCAGCGGCAACGTTTCCGTGACACCGGCACCTTCCAGCACCACCTGTTCGGCACAGGGAGACGGATCCTTGCGTGTGAACGTGAGCGTGACCGGCTGGCCCGCCGGCACACAGAGCTGTGCCGGGGTATAGGCACCGTTTTCCACCGAGATCTGCCATTGGGTCTGGGGTTTCAGCCCCGCCTGTGCGGGTTTCCAGAGCCAGAACCAGTACACCACGAATACCGCAAGGCCAATCAGTACGAGGTTGAGCAGCATCATGTCAGTGTCCTCCCTTGACAGATGAGGGTTTGAACAGGCGCAGGCGGTTGGCATTGGTCACCACCGTCACCGATGAGAGGGACATGGCTGCCCCGGCCACGACGGGATTGAGCAGCCAGCCGGTGAACGGGTAGAGCAGGCCCGCGGCAACGGGAATCCCGAGCACGTTGTAGATGAAGGCACCAAAGAGGTTCTGGCGGATATTGCGCACGGTGGCGGCAGAGATTTCGATGGCATCGGCGACACCGTGCAGGGAGCCGCGCATGAGCACCACGTCCGCACTTTCGATGGCCACATCGGTGCCCGTGCCGATGGCAAAGCCCACATCGGCTTCGGCCAGAGCCGGCGCATCGTTGATGCCGTCTCCCACCATGGCGACTTTCAGTCCCTGGGCCCTGAACTGATGCACATGGTGGGCCTTGTCCTGTGGCAGGACTTCCGCAATCACTTCGTCAATCCCGGCCTGACGGGCCACGGCTTCAGCAGTGGCGCGGACGTCGCCGGTGAGCATGACGACCTTCAGACCGCGCTGGTGCAGGCGGGCAATGGCGTCCCGGCTGTCGGGCTTGATGGGATCAGCCACGGCGATCAGACCGGCCGGCCGCCCCTCCACCGCCACAAACAGCGGGGTGGCCGCCTGGGTCGCATGGGCGTCAGCCTTGGCCTGCCAGGCGGAGAAGTCCATGCCCTGTTCGCGGAACCAGCGTACCTGTCCGATCTGAACACGCTGGCCGTTGACCAGACCCTGAACACCCTTGCCGGAGAGTGCCTCGAACTGGCTGACCTCGGGCAGTTCCAGTCCCCGCTCCCGCGCTGCTTCGACTACCGAGAGCGCCAGCGGATGCTCTGAGGCCTTCTCCAGTCCGGCTGCCAGTTGCAGCAGGGTATTTTCATCCAGCGTATCGGTTTCGATGGCCACGACCTTGGGGCGACCTTCGGTGACCGTGCCGGTCTTGTCCACCACAATGACATCAAGCTGGCTGGCGGTCTGCAGCGCATCGCCGTTACGAATGAGCACTCCGGCCTCGGCCGCCTTGCCCACGCCGACCATGACCGACATGGGCGTGGCCAGGCCCAGTGCACAGGGGCAGGCAATGATCAGCACGGTTGTCAGGGCCACCAGTGCGTGGGAGATGCGCGGATCCGGGCCGAAGTTGAGCCAGACCAGTGCGGCGGCAATGGCAATGAGCATGACCACCGGCACGAAGACGCCGGAAATCTTGTCCGCCAGACGCCCGATGGCAGGCTTGGCATTCTGGGCCCGCTTGACCATCTGGATAATCTGCGCGAGCGCCGTGTCCTTGCCGACGCGGGTCGCCCGGAAGACAAAGGTTCCGGAGGTATTCAGTGTGCCGGCGGCCACGGTGTCTCCGGGTTGCTTCTGGACGGGCACCGGCTCACCCGTGAGCATGGACTCGTCCACCAGGCTCTTGCCTTCGGCCACTTCGCCATCCACGGGAATTTTCTCGCCTGGCCGGACACGGATCAGATCTCCCACCTGGACGGCTTCGACCGGGATATCCAGTTCCTGGCCGTCACGCACCACCCGGGCCGTCTTGGCCTGCAGGTCCAGCAGCCGCTTGATGGCTTGGGAGGTCTTGCCCCGGGCACGGGTTTCCAGCGCCAGACCAAGGTTGATCAGACCGATAATCATGGCGGAGGCTTCAAAGTAAACATGCCGGGCTTCTGCCGGGATGGCCTCCGGAAAGAGCACCACGGCCATGGAGTACAGCCAGGCCACGCCGGTACCGGAGGCGACCAGGGTATCCATGTTGGCCGTATGGCCCTTGAAGGCGCTCCATGCGCCCTTGAAAAAATGGCCGCCGCTCCTGACGAGCACACCCAGTGTCAGCAGTCCGATGAGCAGCCAGACCCAGCGGCTGGTGCCCATTCCCACTTCCATATCACCGCCGAACAACCCGTAGAGCATGAGCGGGACGCCAAGCAGCAGGGCAACGGTCATGTCACGCAGACGGGCCTTGTAGAAGGCCTGTTCAGCCGCTTCTTTCTCATCCAGGGCACTGTTTTCGTCACGGATGGGGGTGGCCCCGTAACCGGCCGCTTCCACGGCCTTGACCAGGGCGTCCACCGGCGCCGTACCTTCGACCATGGCCGTGCGCTCGGCAAAGTTGACGGCGGCGCGGCGAACGCCGGGCACGCTGTTCAGTGCTTCTTCAACCTTCTGGACGCACGCGGCACATTTGACACCGGTCAGAATGAACTGGATGGCGTCGCCCTCTGCCACCGTGCTCCCGGCTGCGCCACCATGGCCGGAATCGGCGCCGGCCTCCGTACCGGTCCGGGAGGGCTCGATGTGGCAGGCCGGCGGTTCGCTGGCGGTGTCAGGCACCGGCGTGGTGGGGTAACCCAGCTCGGTGACACAGGCCGCGATCTCTTCCGCCGGCAGGGAGCCGGTGACCACCATGGTCTTCTGTTCCAGGTCAATGGACACCTCCTCCACACCCGGCCGGGCCTTGAGTGCATCCGTGATTTTCTTGACACAACTCTGGCAACCCATGCCTTGCACACTGAAGTGCATGCGGTTGCCGACGGAAAGATCGTTCATGCAAATATCCTCCTGGCGATTATTCGCCGATGTCCTGCAGGTACTCGGTGGGGTAACCCAGGTCAGTGACTTCCTTTGCGATGGCATCGCTGTCGAGGTTGTCGCCGGTCACGAACAGGCGTTCGGAAGCCTTGTCCACCTTGACATCGGTAATGTTGGGGTGGGCCTTGAGCGCCTTGGTGATCTTGTCGATACAGGCCTGGCAACCGACTTCAGTGATGCGGAAATGGTAGGTCTTTGACATGTCATTCTCCTTCTCAGGT
Source organism: Thermohahella caldifontis (assembly GCF_041153465.1). Lineage (NCBI taxonomy): Bacteria > Pseudomonadati > Pseudomonadota > Gammaproteobacteria > Oceanospirillales > Hahellaceae > Thermohahella > Thermohahella caldifontis. Next base: position 2,279,995 of record NZ_CP154858.1, on the reverse strand, counting down.
GGTTTGGAATGCGGTGGCAGTTTCGGTGACATCCTGGTCTTCCTTGTCCCAGTGTTCAATGAGCCGGCAGATGGTGTGGCCGTCCGGCTGACCGTCCGGCATGGTCCGCCACGCCTGCATGGCCTCTGCCATGCGGTCGCGCAGATGGGTCAGCTCCTCGATCTGGGCGCTCACCTCGGCAAACCGGCGTTCGAACAGGTCACGGACCAGCGGGCAGGGTGAATGTCCCTTGTCCGCTTCCTTCAGTATGTGGGTGACTTCCTTCAGAGAAAAGCCCAGCTGGCGGGCCTTGCGGATGAAAACGAGTGTCCGGTAGTCCTCGTGTCCATAGAGCTGATAGCCGTTGTGAGGATTCCGGTGGGGATGGAGCAGTCCCTGCCGTGTGTAGTAGCGGACGGTTTCCGGGGTCACCCGGGCCTTTTCAGCCAGTTCGCTGACACGCATGTTGTACCCTCCATTACGATGATGAGGTCAGTGTACAACATGCGTGTAGGACATAGGTCAAGCTTTAAGGTTTCGTCGACTCCGCAGACCGGGCAGGATGACCAGAAACACCGCCAGCGCCAGGATGCCGCCGGTCAGCGGGCGTTCCCAGAGAAAGGACACGCCGTCATACAGCTGCAGGCTCCGTGCGAAGTTGTTTTCCAGCATGGGGCCGAGGATGAAGCCGATCAGCAAGGGTGCCAGCGGGAAACCGGCGATGCGCAGCAGGGTGGCCAGTACCCCCAGGCCGATCAGGATTAGCAGTTCCGTGGCGTTGTTTTGCCCGATATAGACCCCCATGAGCGTAAAGAACAGGATGAAGGGGATCAGGAAGGTGCGCGGCACCGTGAGCAGTTTGGCAATGTAGGGAATCAGCGGCAGATTGAGAATCAGCAGCACCAGATTGCCGATGTACATGGACATGATCACACCCCAGAAGACTTCCGGCTGGTCGATCATGAGCCGTGGGCCCGGTGTCACATTCAGGGCCACCAGAGCGCCGAGCAGGATGGCGGTCGTGCCGCTGCCCGGAATGCCCAGGGTCAGCAAGGGCACGAAGGAGCCGGTGCAGGCGGCATTGTTGGCGGTTTCCGGCGCCGCCAGTCCCTTGATGGAACCCTTGCCGAACTCGGCCTGCTCTTCGGGCTTGGCCAGGTTGCGCTCCACGGCATAGCCGAGAAAGGAGGCGATGGTTGCACCTGCACCGGGCAGCACGCCGATGAGAAATCCCTGAATGGATTGTCGTCCGATGACTGGTGCGATGGCGCGGGCTTCTTCCCGGCTGATGCGCAGGTTGCGGATTTCGCTGTCCTGTTCGCCGGGTGTCTTGGAGCGCGAAGGATCGAGAATCAGCAACAGGGCTTCCGGCAGGGCAAACATGGCCATGGCCAGGGTGATGAAACCGATTCCGCCCTGAAGATCCAGCATGCCGGCGGTAAAGCGGGGCTGGTTGAACAGGGCAGATTCGCCGATGGTGGCCAGCATGAGACCGACAACCGTCATCATCAGCGCCTTCACCACATTGCCCTGGCCGGCAAAGGCCGCGATGGCGGAGAGCCCCAGTACCATGAGGGCAAAATATTCTGCCGAGTGAAAGAGCAGGGCCACGCTCGCCAGCATGGGGGCAAAGATCATCAGCAGTACCGCTCCGAAGGTGCCGCCGCAGAAGGAGGCAATGGCGGCAATGGTCAGCGCCTTGCCCGCCTGTCCCTTGCGGGCCATGGGGTAGCCGTCGAAGGCCGTGGCGACCGTGCCGGCAACCCCGGGGGCGTTGATGAGGATCGACGATGTGGAGCCGCCGAATATGGCACCGTAATACACGCCGGAGAGGAGTACCAGTGCGGCCTCCGGATCACCCAGCGTGATGGCGACGGGTATCATGATGGCGATGATGGACATGGGCCCGAGCCCGGGCAGCATACCGATGAACGTCCCGATCAGGCATCCGCCCACGACCACCATGAGCATTTTCAGAGAAAGGAGGGTTTCGAGACCGGTCAGCAAACCTTCGAGCATGTCAGTGTCCTCCGGACAGGGCGGGCCAGGGCCGCATGTAAATGCCCAGCACCGGATCCACCAGGTACCAGATGCCTCCGGCAGACAGCAGCGCCACGGACACCAGCAGCAGCCAGCGCCGTTCGCCGAGCAGGGCAGCGACACCGATGAGGAACAGGACCGTGGACAGGATGAATCCCAGAGGTGCCAGCAGCAGGGCGTACAGCACCATGGCGATCAGGGTGAGCCCCACCTCCAGCCAGCGGTATGTCGCCAGTTTGCTGCGGCGGATTTCGGCAAGAGGCTGTGGCGCATGAAATAGCTGCAGGATGGCCAGAATCAGACCAAGAATGGCCAGGACCTTGGGGAAGGAACTCGGCCACACGGGGCTGAAACGTGCAAAGGGTGGCATGGCTGCATCCAGCACAAACCAGGCGGCATAACCGTATGTGAGACAGAATGCCAGCACGAAGAGGGAAAGCCAGCGTTCAAGTGTCATAGCAGACTCCGTGAAACGTCGGAACTAATCGGAAAACAGGCCCCTCGGGGCCTGTTGTGGTGTGGTCTGCGGCAGGTCCGGAGGCTCAGAGGAAACCGAGCTTGCGCATCAGATTGCCGATAACCTTTTCCTGCTGTTCCAGGAAGGCGGTGAACTCATCGCCCGGGTGGAAGATGTTGACCCAGCCGTTGCGGGCACGGACAGCTTCCCATTCCGGGGTGTCATACATCAGGCGAAGGGCCTTGATGAACTGCTGACGCTTGGCTTCGGGCAGGCCCGGAGCGGCAAAGAATCCGCGCCAGTTGACGAACTCGGCGTTGTAGCCCTGTTCCTTGAGTGTCGGTGCATCCGGTGCGACGTCCTGACGTTCCGGGGCCGTGATGGCCAGGATGCGGACTTCTCCGGACTGTGCCAGACCCACCGCTTCGCCGAAGCCGGTCGAAAGCAACTTGATCTCGCCCGACAGCAGTGCGGCCATGGCCTTGCCACCGGCGTCATAGGGGATGTACTTGACTGCGGTGGGATCCTGGCCCGCCGCTTCGAAAGCCATTGCGGCCACCAGATGATCCATGCTGCCGGGGACCGAACCACCGCCCACGGCGACGCTGCGCGGATCCTTCTCGAAGTCCTTCACCACATCGCTGAACGTCTTGTAGGGTGAGTTTTTGGACACCACCAATGCCTGATAGTCACCGATGGTACTGGCGACCATGGTCAGGTCCCGGAAGCTCTGGGGAAAACCTTGGTGAGGGAGCGGATCACGATGGGCGTGGAGTTGACCATCAGGGTGTCCTGATTGCTGTCGGCATTTTCAATCAGGTAGGCAATGGCCTTGCCGCCGCCGCCACCGGACATGTTCTCGTAGCTGGCCGTGCCGATGATGCCGGATTTGGTCAGGGCTTCGCCGGTGCCTCGGGCAGTGCCGTCCCAGCCGCCACCTGCGCCGCCGGGAATGAGGAAGTGGATGCTCTCAAGCACGCGTTCGGCAGCCTGGGCCGCCGGTGCCAGTGCCACGGATGCGCCCAGGGTCAGCGCAGCCAGGACGGAACGAAGGGAAGTGGTTTTTTTCATGTTGACTCCGGTTGTTATTGTTGGATCTCACGGCATCCAACATACGCACGCTACCTGTGGCTGACCAGATTGGGTAGATAAGAAGCGTTCTGAAGATAAGGGACGTTTCGTTCATAAAGTAAGTGGCCCGATGGCAGCGTGTCGGCTAGCATGTTGTCCTGACACAGGAGGACACGCATTCATGCGCTGGCGACCGCGCAAACTCAAGACCCGCATGATCCTGATCATCGGACTGCTGGCCTTGCTGCAGACCAGCTTCATTGGCGTCTATGCCCTGCGGCAGCTCCACGATTCCCTGGATGATCAGATCAGCCTGCGTGCATTGCAGGTGGCCCGGACCATCGCTGCCATGCCGGAAGTGGTGCGTGCCGTGCAGGCCCGGGACAGCGAGTATCTCCAGCCGCTGGCCCGGCGCCTGGCGGAAGAACTGGGCGCACGCTTCATCGTCATCGGTGACCGGCAGGGTATCCGCCTGGCACATCCCACACCTTCCCGCCTCGGCAAGCCCATGTATGATGATGAGGGTGATCATAACGAGATTGCACTGGTACAAGGACGCCCTTATGTAACGAAGGCCGTTGGCAGTCTGGGGCCCACGATGCGTGGCAAGGCCCCGGTCTTTGATCCGGCTGGCGAAGAGGTGGTGGGCATCGTTTCCGTGGGATTCACCCTGGAGGCGGTGGAACAGGTCATTCGCCGCTATCGGGATACCCTGCTGGTGGTGGTGCTCATGGTCTTTGCTGCCAGCGTACTGGGCGGTGTCTGGATTGCCCAGCACGTCAAGCGCGCCATCTTCGGGCTTGAGCCCGAGCAGATCGGGCTGATGTTCAAGGAGCGCAATGCCACGCTGGCCTCGGTGCGCGAGGGCATCATTGCCATCAACAGCGAAGGGCGGATCACCACCTTCAACAGCAGTGCCAAACGCATGCTGGGTCTGCCCGAGGACTGCCGGCCCGAAGGCCGGCCGCTGAGCGAAGTCCTGCCGGACAGTGGCATGTCGGAAGTCCTCACGACCGGCACGCCCGAATTTGACCGCGAGGTCACCCTTCAGGGGCGTGTCTATATCGTCAACCGCATTCCGTTGGAAATGGACGGGCAGATGGCCGGTGTGGTGTCCAGTTTCAGGCCCAGGGACGAACTGGATCGCATTACCCGCCGCCTCAACCAGATGGAGCAGTATGCGGACAGCCTGCGCGCCCAATCCCACGAGTACTCCAACAAGCTGCACACCATCGCCGGTCTGATCCAGATGGGGGCCACGGAGGATGCCCTGGCGCTGATCGGCCAGGAAACCCGGGGCCATCAGGCCCTGATGGATATTCTCATCGCGGCTGTCCCGGATCCCTTGCTGGCAGGCTGTCTGGTGGGCAAGTACAACCGTGCCCGGGAGATGGGGCTGGTGCTGGTCCTGCACCCGGAAAGTCACATGCGTGATCTGCCCGAGGCCCTGGAGCGCGACAAGCTGGTCAGCATTCTCGGCAACCTGATCGACAATGCACTGGAAGCCACCCGCGACCATACCGGGCGTGGTGGTGTCGTCTCGGTGTCCATGTCGGACTTCGGCGACGAGCTCATTTTCGAGATCGAGGATCAGGGGCCGGGGATTCCGCCGGAGGCACGGGAAACGATTTTCCACAAGGGGGTCACCAGCAAGGCCGAATCCGGGCATGGTTACGGCCTGCATCTGGTCAGGCAGTGGGTGGCCCTTTTTCATGGTACGATTACGGTGGAACCGGCCGATGAAGGGGGTACCCGGTTTACCGTTTACCTGCCCAAACAACGATAACATCAGGCAGAACCATGCAGACCATTCGAGTCATCATCGCAGAAGACGATACACAGATTGCCGAGATCACGCGCCGGTTTCTGGAGCGCGTGCCGGGTTTTGAAGTGGTGGGCATTGCCCATGACCTGGAACCGGTGCGGGACTGCGTGGACGTCCTGAAGCCGGATCTGTTGCTGCTGGATATCCGCTTCCCGTCCGGCACGGGACTGGAACTGCTGCGCGAACTCCGGGCAGCCGATCATCCGGTGGACGTCATCATGATTACCGGCGCCCGGGAAGTGGAAGCCGTGCGCGAAGCCCTCCACCGAGGCGTATTCGACTATATCCTCAAGCCTCTGGCGTTCGAGCGCCTGGAAAAGGCGTTGCTGGGGTATCGCCAGCACCATGAGGCCTTGCGTCAGCTTGACCAGCTGGCACACCAGTCCGACGTGGATGCCCTGCTGCCGCGTGAGTCGCCCTCCCGAACCGGCGTCTCACCGGTCCGCACACTGCCCAAGGGAATCGATGAGCTGACGCTGGCCAACGTGCGCAAGCTCTTCGGTGCTCCCGACGTGGCCTTCAGCGCGGAGGAAGTCGGCCGGCAACTGGGTGCCAGCCGGATTACCGCGCGCCGTTACCTGGAGTATCTGGTGTCCGTGGGTGAGCTCAGGGCCCAGATCAGCTACGGCTCCGTGGGCCGCCCCGAGCGGCGTTACCAGCCGGCTCAGGCCGTGCGCTGAAGGGTATTGCGGTCCGTGTGCTCGAAACGGCGGCCGTAGATGTCCACCAGTGTGGTTTCCGTATAGCGCAGCGTGTCACCTGCCACCTCGATACGGTGAGTGAAGGAGAGCGTGCGCGCCTTCTGCGCCAGGAAGGGTGTCTGGGCAATCGCTCCCACCCGGCCATCCTCGGTGGTCTCCACTTCCAGCACCCAGCCCTCACCGTTGGCTTCTGCACGGCCTTCGGCGATGACGGAAACACCCCGGGGAATGGTCAGGGTCTGTGTGACCCTGCCGGTGGCCGGTTCCCAGAGCCAGAAGCCGGTTTCGTTGTGAAATACCTTGTGGTCGGACTTGCGCCGCACCACCTGATGGTAATGCATCGCCACCAGTGTCTGCTCCTCGGCATTGGTCGTGTCCCCGGCCGGGGTGAACACGATGGTTTCATAGAATGGATTGATTTCCTTGCCGTCCGGTTCCGGCGCCACATCCGTGCCGCTCTCGCCGTACCATGCACCTGCCAGTGCCGCAAGCGGGCCGTAGTCCACCTCATGTTCTGCAATCAGGGGTGCCATGCAGGGTGTCTTCTCTGTCACGGTGAATCTCCATGTTCGGTTTGGGTTGCGTTGCCGGTTTTGCCTTTGTGGCTCAGCATATCATGAAGGGTGAGCGGATCTCACGCCCCTTTCGGGTTCGGGCGCCCAGAGGCGTGTTGTCTGAAAAGGGGGTGGCTGGCCGGAGGTGTCCAAAACGTAACCATTGATTGGCGGTCGGGCCGGAACCTTAGCCCGCGTGAGGGACTCCAACGTCATATCAATCAGAGGAGCACCACCATGAAAATTCATTCTGTCACCGCACCACTCATTCTTGCGGCCACACTTGCCGTGCCGGCCAGCGGGTGGGCGGGAGAGAACAGCCTGGCGGACCGCCGCGCCAACGACAACAGCTGGATAACCCGGGATGCGGAACCTCTGTCGGAAGATCGGCTGAACGGGGACCGGTCCGGGATGGATCTGAACACGCTGCCGCCTCCCGCCGCAGGCATGCCCAAAGCCGGCAAGCACCTGGATCGAATGGACAAGACCCGGGACGACGTGATGACGGATGGCCGGCACGGGATGCGCATGGACCGGATGCCGGGCGAAACCGCACACCAGTACAAGATGAGGGCATTCGGTCCGAACAACTGATCAGGCCGGGATGCCCACCATACCTGAAGGCACGTTGACGCGTGCCTTTCCGAATGGTCATGATCCATATCAAACGGTCCGGCACAAGCTGTGATAAATTAGCATGAGGCCTCAACTGCGGAATCGGTCATGATTGTCCGGCATGTGCTGCTGATGTTTCTCCTCGCGCTGGCTGCGCCGCTGAAAGCGACGTGGCAGGTACCGGTGTGGAACCAGCCGGCCGGGCCGGAACTGATGCCGCTCACCCATGGCGCCCGGATGTTCGCGGCCTCGTCATCTCACCAGCAGTGCCAGGCCCCGGGCTGCCAGGCACAGTGCCAGATACAGCTGCAGTGGCCGGTTGCCATCCCGGTCTCCGGATTCAGCGGACTGTTGCAGGGCACGCAGAGGCCTGTCACCCGTATTCCCCGTTACGACTCGCCTTTCATTGAAGCACCACTGCGTCCGCCCCTTTTTGCCTGATTGCCAATCACGTAGACGACCTAACGCTTGAAATTGGTTATTAATCAGGAGAAGACAATGAAGAATCTGGTACGCGGGGCGGCCGCACTGGCCCTGACACTGGTGATGGGCACTCAGGCTGTCGCCATCACACCTGACAAGCTGAGCCACATTCACGGCATGGCCGAACTCAAGGGTGTCCCCTATCTGGCAGGACATGACGGACTCTACCGCTATGACCCGAAACTCAATGATGCCCGCCGGGTATCCGCTGACGCCTGGGATTTCATGTCGCTGGCCTACACCCAGGAAGCGCTGCTCGGCTCAGGGCATCCGCCGGAGGGTGGCAATCTCGGCCTGGTCAGGAGTACGGATGGTGTTCGCTGGACACGTGTTTCACCGGGGCTCAACGGACCGGTGGACTTCCACATGATGGCGGTGGATCCGCGCAACAGCCGCATCATCTATGGACTGTACGGGAGCCTGCAGCGCTCAGCCGATGGGGGGCAGACCTGGGAGAAAGCCGGCAAGCTGCCCTCGGAGAAAACCTACAGCCTGGCACTGCAGGTGACGGGAGACAAGGAACACCTGATGGCCGGTGTGGATCAGGGCCTGCTGGTCAGTGAAGATCAGGGCAGGACATGGCGGCCCGGGATGATGCTGCGTCTGCCGGTCACACTGGTGAGTGTCACTTCGGATGGTGTGGTCTGGGCATTCGTGGTCGGCAAGGGCCTGATGCGAGCCGAGCCGGATACACTGAGGTTCCGGCCCGTATTCAACGCACTGGGCACGCGTTACCCGCGCTACCTGGTCAGGGCCGGAGAGGGCTATCAGTTGCTCGACAATACCGGCATGCTCTGGACCGGCGATGCGACAGGCACAAACTGGACGCTCAACCGCGGTGCCGTGGCCATGGGGCCGGCGGAAGCATCGGGCAAAAAGTTGTTTGACCAATACTGTACGGCCTGCCATGGTTCGAATGGTGTGGGTGAAACCTACAGCGTTCAGGCGCTGACAGATCAGAATTACCGCATGGCGCCTGCACTGGACTGGACCATGCATGCCTGGCACCACACGGACGAGAACCTCAGGGAAACCATCCTGAACGGTTTTCCCGACGTGCCCGGTTCCCGCATGCCGGCGTGGAAAGGAACACTCAGTGCAGGGCAGGCTGATGACATCATCGCTTACATGAAAACCCTCTGGCGTGAGCGCGAACGCAACTGCCAGGGGCCCAAACACATGAACTGTCAGGAGTGACGAACATGACACTGCGGATAGTGGGCATCACGGCGTTGACCACGTTGCTGGCGGGATGCGGAGGGCACATGCACGACGGGGACGACATGGCCTGGCAATTCCGCGAGTACAGCAGTCTGGGCGAGCAGATCTACTTCACCGGACGGGGTGAGGACGGCCGCCAGATTCCGTTCTCCGGCGGGCATCATCACATGCGGATGCACGGAGGTGGCTGTGTGACCTGTCATGGGGCCGACCGTGAGGGCGGGCAGGTCATGTGGCCGCGGTTCTGGGTGCGCGCACCGGCCCTGACGCCCGAGGCGTTGGGCCTGAACGAAAGCGGGGCTCATGAGGATGGGCATGCTGACGGCGATCACGAGCATGAGGCCTACACGGCCGAGACGCTCAAGCGTGCCATTATCGAAGGTGTGGAACCGGATGGCCGGCGTCTGGATGATGCCATGCCCCGCTGGGCACTGAGCCCGGCGGAGGCGGAGGCGCTGGTGGCATACCTGATGTCAGAGTGACGCAATCACCTTGCCGAGCAGGTCGCGCACCTGCCCGGCGACGGCCTTGAGCTGGTCATTGTCGATAGCGGCCATGGAGGCGACCGGATCAATGGCACTGACTTCGATACCGGCATCCGTTTCACGCAGAATCACGTTGCAGGGAAGCATGGCGCCGACTTTCGGCTCCAGACCGATGGCCTGCCAGGCCATGTTCGGGTTGCAGGCGCCCAGAATCTTGTAGCCCGGCATGTCCTTGTTGAGTTTCTTTTTCATGGTGGCGGAGACATCAATTTCAGTCAGCACGCCAAATCCTTGGGCGGTGAGGGCGTCGCGTACGCGGGATTCGGCTTCAGCCAGGGTGCAGCCGGTCAGTGTACGATCAATCGTGTAGGTCATCTGGCGTTCTCCTTTTTTGCAGTTATTTTGCGGTACATGGGTGGAACTACCGTTCAGATTTTGACCAAGTGTAAACATGGGCGAATAATCTAAACATGTATATATAGTTATTATAAGTTAAATCAAGCGACCTGATGCACGCTTGTCCGGTTTGGGGGGTACCTTGCAAAATCCCTGTGGCGCAACATCCAGTGCGGCGTTGAACTTGCTGGACAGGTTCTGGAAGGCGATCAGCCCCGTCAGCTCGACGATGGCATCCTCGCTGAAATGGGCACGAAGTGCATCCACATCTGCGTCGGTAACCTGAAGGTCCGAGCGGGTCATGACTTCGGCGTAGTGCAGGGCAGCCTTTTCCGCCTCTGAAAAAAGATCGGATTCCCTAAAGTGCTCCAGAGCGTCCAGCTTGGCCTGCTCCGCGCCACGCCGGAGCACCATCATGGAATTGATATCCACGCAGAACCGACACCAGTTGATCTGCGAAACCCGAACGGTAATCAGTGAACGCAGGACAGGCGGAATGGGGCTGGATCGCCGGTCGAGCGCGCCGAACAACAGTGCCACGCCCATGAAGACCTTGGGGCTGCGTGCCCACAGGCGCGCCGGTTCCAGCACGGCTCCGTATTTGCGCTTCTGATTGAGAAAAAACAGCCGGATATACCACGGAACCTTTTTCGCCGGACCGATACGCGCCATGACGGATCTCCTTCTCTTGTCGTGTTGTCAGTATCCCGGCGGCATCTTGCTGCAACAATGCGGCTCGGCCTTCAGGTTTTCCTTGATGTCCGCATCCGAGCTGGCGTACCAATTGCGTTTTTTCTGGTTCCACCAACCGGGTGCCCACTGTATCCCGTGATGTTGGAGAATCGCTTCAATATTTTCCAGCGAGCGGAACGATGCATCGTAGATCACCGTCAGGCGGGATTTGCCTGGTATCCATTCGACCCGATCGACACCCATGTCCTCATTCAATTCGGCGATGGCCCGGGTCATGGCGCTTTCGGACGGCACCTGTACGCGCAGGGAGCGTTTGACCAGGTGCGCGGGATTGACGCTTGTCTTGTGTGTGGTCTTGCTCATGGCTGCTCCCTCCTTGATGGATTCTGGAGTCAGTATACAAGGTATGAGTAACACATAGGTCAACCGCCATAGGCAGTATTAATATTAAAAACAGGACAGAAATTGATCTGTAACAGGGTGCATACCACTCAAACCGCCTACAGTAGTCAGCATGAAAGAGCTATCGTTTGTGATGGGTATGGTCATCCTCTTGGGGATGGCCGTTCAGGAGGGCGGGCTGGCTGAAGTCGGTTCCGCCGGATGGGGCGTGACGCTTTGCACCACCGGTCACACCCACGGCCATGATGCCCTGGCGTATGAAGTACCCGCGCGCGATACGGATTCCCTCCACTGTCATCAGTTGCAGTTGTCTGCCATTGCAGCCCGCTGGGCAGCACCGCATCCCTTCAGGGTATCGGTGTATGGATGGCAGACTGCGGCCAAACCGGCCCCGGGCAATAGCCGGGTGCCAGAGCCTCCGCCCAAACGGGTCTGATTCTCGTCCAAAAGAAAAAAACGCAGATGAAATGATTCACGGGCTCTGCTGAGCGGACCGCCCGTGAATGTGATCCTGAGAAGGAGTATGACGATGAACAGACCCCGAATTTTCCGGATGACGTTGATGGCCGCGCTGGTGGGCGTGCTGAGCGGTTGCACCAACCTCACCCACTCGGCCATGCATGATGATGGGGATCATCATGGTGGGATGATGGACACCGGCGCGATGCATGGTGACGAGGCGATGCATGGTGATGAAGGCACACCGGGCCACGATGATGACGGGCACATGCACGGGCATGATGAAGGTGGCCACGGCATGATGGCCGGCCACGATGATGATCATCATGGAGGCGGGCACCGGCATGATCGCTGGATTGACCCGCCAGCAGATTATCAGGTTCAGGCCATCCCGGACTGGAACGATTCCGAAGCCGCTGAGCGTGGCAAGAAGATCTATTCACGGTACTGCCAGAGCTGCCATGGTTCAGACGGTGAAGGTGACGGCCCCGCAGCCGCAGGGCTGAGCCACAAACCGGCAGATCTGAACAATCACTTCCACGGCATGTTCCGGCATTCTGACCACTACCTGTTCTGGCGCGTCAGCGAAGGTGGACAGGTGGAACCCTTCAGAAGTGAGGGATCTGCGATGCCGGCCTTCAAGAATGTCCTGAGCCCACAACAACGCTGGGATGTTCTCACCTACGTGCATCAGAAGTTCCACGAGGGTCAGGGGCATGCCGAATAGCGCCCTTCCGGCGGGCTTCGGCCCGCCTGTCCTGCCTGAGGGTGTCTGGCCTTGGCGCGTATTTCTTACCGGATCGTCATGGCCACCGGGTTGACCTGTGTGCAAGGCACAGGTCTTAGGCTGTCAGCATCCTTGCATAGTGAGAGAGCAGGGCAATGAAAATTACCCATACCATGAAAGTTGTGGGCGCGACACTGGTGGTTGCGGGAGTCTCGGCCGTGCAGTCGGGCTGGATCAGCGGACGTGACCTGTTGTTCTACGGCCTGTTGCTTGCGTGCCCGCTGATGCATGTCTTCATGCATGGAGGGCATGGTCACGGGAAGGGGCATCATGACCACGACGCGGAGTCTGACGCGCAGGATCCTGAGATTCGGAAACTGCCGGATCAAAGGTAAGCGATCCAAAACCCCCATCTAAAAACCGCCCAGCGGATCGGCTAAGGTACGCCTGGCCATTGTACGGGAGCCCGCCATGTCGCTCACCGAAAAACAGGCCTTCTATCTTTCCCTGATCGAACAGGCCCGTACACAGGGCAAGTCCCTGAAGCAGGTCGCTGTCGAGAACGGCGTCAGCCCAGCCACTTTGTACAACGCCGCCCACACCCTCAGGCGCAAGGGGTATGCAGAGAATACCCCGGCCAGAGTGCCTTTGTCCGCGTGCCGGTTGATGCCGCAGCGGATGACTGCATCAAGCTGGATACTCAGATTACCAATGGCCGGCCTCTTCATATCAGTCTGCCGGGCCCACGGAAGTCCGGGGGCACGTCCGTCGCCACACCTTCGGCTGGGAGGCCCGGCCTGAGGACCTGCCCCGCGAAGTGATCGAGCATGACCTGGATGACGCCGACAAGGTCTGTGCCTGCGGATGTCACAAGCAACGCATTGGCGAAGAGGTCAGCGAGACCCTGGAATATATCCCGGCCCGCCTGCACCTGTCGCGGCGTGTCCGTCACAAGTATGCCTGCAAGCAATGTGAGTTGGGAGTGTAGGTGGTCCGGAAACCGGCGGCTCTGATTCCCGGTAGCAATGCCGGCAACCGTGACGCCATCCTGCTCTGGAACCTGGCGCCCACCACCCACTGCCTGACTGGGGTGGGGGTTTGGGATCGCTTACTGCCTTTCACCTTGTTAACTGAGTTGTCAGTTTCATGTCAGGTTCGTGTCGCAAACTGTGTAGTGCCAGAAGAGGACACGCTCCTCGAAGCAAAACAAATAAACCAGATGAGGGACTGACCATGATTAGAGTATCACTTCTCACTATTGTGACCACGTTTTCGACCACAGTAGCTTTTGCGGATTCGGCACCGATAAGTCAATCCGGTAACCTTGCTGAGCAGAAATCGCAAGCAAATTTTCATGACATGACTGACCGGCCCATGAAGCATGAGCACTCAGACAGACGTCTTGCCCATGAACACAAACGAATGATGTTTGATGATAATTCCCCTGAAACTGCTGGAGTTCTGGGGCCGGTTCATCCCCGTCACCATATGGATAACCTGACCGCATCAGAACATAAGCGTCTGATGTTTGGTCAGAACGATTAAGCTTACCTGATCCTGGATCCTGTCAGGACTGCAATAAGCGTTTTCTGAGCACTGGGTGAAGGCGCCACTTCGGGCCCTTCCCCCAGAAGATAATTTCTAATGAGATAGTGAGGTTTAAGATGTCGCAACCAAGAAGTTGTAATGCATGGCTTGCGTCAAAAGCTTCTCGTCGCCGGTTTGTGCAGGGTCTGGTTGCCGGGGGCGTGATGGTTGGTTTCTCCCCCTGGGCACGTGCCGCACTGCAGCCGGGGCGGACCGACACCCACACGGGCACGGCGCCGGTGTTGAGTGGTACGGAGATTGATCTGGTCATTGCCGAATCGCCGGTCAACTTTACCGGGACGCCCCGAATGGCGACTACCATCAACGGATCCATTCCTGCACCTACCCTGCGTTTGCGGGAAGGCGACACGGTCACTATACGCGTTACCAATCACCTGAGTGAGTCCACTTCCATTCACTGGCACGGAATCATTCTGCCTTACCAGATGGATGGTGTACCCGGCATCAGCTTTCCCGGTATTCCACCCGGAGCAACGTTCACTTACCGGTTTCGCCTCGAGCAAACCGGCACCTATTGGTACCACTCGCACTCCGGTACGCAGGAGCAGACCGGGATGTATGGTGCGCTCATCGTTGAGCCAAGACACGGAGACCCTGTCCAGGCTGACCGGGATTACATCGTTCAGTTGTCCGACTGGACGGACGAAGATCCCATGCGGGTGCTGACCAAACTGCGGGTGCAGGGGGATTATTATAACTACAACCAGCCGACAGCTCTCGACTTCTTCCGGGACGTTGCCGACAGGGGGCTTTCCCGCGCGCTCGAAAAGCGTGCGATGTGGAATCAGATGCGGATGAACCCGACCGACCTGGCCGATCTTTCGGGTGAGACATTGACTTATCTGATGAACGGCGTGACACCGGCAGGAAACTGGACCGGGCTTTTCCGGCCGGGTGAGCGGGTGCGTTTGCGGTTTATCAACGGTGCAGCCAATACCTTCTACGACGTACGCATCCCCGGGCTCAGAATGACCGTGGTGCAAAGCGACGGCCAGAATGTTGAACCCGTTACTGTCGACGAGTTCCGGTTCGGTCCCGGCGAAACTTACGACGTGATCGTGACCCCGAGTGAGGATGCCTACACGATTTTCGCTCAATCCATGGATCGAACCGGATATGCGCGCGGTACGCTCGCCGTGAGCAAAGGGCTGGAAGCCGCGGTGCCCCCGCTGGATCCGGTCGAATGGCTGACCATGGCAGATATGATGGGTGCGATGGATCACGCGCAAATGGGGCATGGCGGCCCGGCCATGGCTGGCATGGATCACTCATCCATGGGGCACCAGATGCCGGGAATGGACCATGGCATGTCCGGCATGAAACATGGCGCGATGGCCGGGATGATGGGCGGTGCCTTGTCCAGACCGGGCACCACGGTTCGGCACGCCAGCGCGGAATTCGGGCCGGGTACAGATATGCGGGTGGACATGCCGCGCACGAACCTTGATGATCCGGGGGCCGGATTGCGACAGCTGGCAGAGCAGGGAAGGCGCCCCCCGGACACCGGGTACTGACGCTGGCCGATCTGCATACGGTCGGGGGACCGCTTGACCCGCGCGGCCCCGAACGTGAGCTCGAACTCCATCTGACCGGCAACATGGAGCGCTATACCTGGTCGCTTGATGGCCTTGAGTTCGGCAAAAGTACGCCCGTACATCTTCGCTATGGCGAACGGGTACGCATTATCCTTCACAACGATACGATGATGACGCACCCGATGCATCTACACGGGATGTGGAGTGAACTGGAAACGCCCGAAGGACAGTTTCTGGCTCGACGCCATACCATTCCGGTTCAGCCTGCGCAGCGGATCAGCTTCCTGGTGACTGCCGACGCGCTCGGACAGTGGGCCTGGCACTGCCATCTGATGTTGCACATGGAAATGGGAATGTTCCGGAAGGTGGTCGTGTCATGAAACTGATCAAGAGAAAATTTGCCATGAAACCCTGTTCTCTCCTTACGGTTGCGCTGGTATCGCTCGGCACGGTATCTGCTTGGGCGCAGACACCGATGCAAGGCAGCGGTCATTCCGGCATGGCTCACGCCCGGTCGGAAGCCGAATCGCCCGCGCATCACACCATGGACCATGGCGGCATGAGCATGAAGGGGGCTGCTCCGGCAGAGGTTCGCGATCCGCACGCATACGCCGATGGCCTGACGCTGGAGTCGGGTCCTTATGCGCTTCCCGGGCCCAGGCAGCTTCGGCTGGCTGATGAGCATCTGTTCGGTAGCCTGCTTTTCGGTCGCCTGGAGCGCGTTTACCTGGATGATGGCAATATGACCGCCTATGAGGCCCGGGCCTCGTACGGGAATACCTATGACCGTCTGGTTCTCGAGGCCGAAGGTGAAGTTGCCGAAGGCCGGCTGGAGGAAGCGCAAACGGAGCTCCTGTGGGGACATGCGATGGCCACATACTGGGACACCCGCCTCGGTGTGCGGCAGGACAGTGGTACGGAGCCTGACCGGACCTGGCTTGCCTTCGGCGTTCAGGGGCTTGCGCCTTACTGGTTCGAGGTTGATGCCACCGCTTACGTTGGGCGCTCGGGACGCACGGCACTGAGTCTGTCGGGCGAATATGAACTGCTGCTCACTCAGCGTCTGGTTTTGCAGCCCCGCGTGGAAGTCAATCTGTATGGCAAGCGAGATGAAGCGCGTGGTCTGGGCAGTGGAGTGTCCGATGCCCTGGCGGGTTTGCGGCTGCGTTATGAGTTCTCGCGTCAGTTCGCCCCCTACATCGGAGTGGAATGGGCGGGCAAGTTCGGGCAGACCGCCGATATGGCCCGGGATGAAGGGCAGCGTACCCGTGAAACGGGGTATGTCGCAGGTGTGAGACTGTGGTTCTAGAGTTGCCGGCAGACTCATTGATTTGATTGTCAATTAACCAACTGAAGGAAAAAACCATGCTGAAAAGAAGTCTGAATGTATTGATGCTGACCACGCTGCCGGTACTGGCTCTGGCAGGGGGCAACCATGGCAACAGTCATGACATGAGTGGGCACAACATGCAGGATATGGACAGTGCCACGCACAGCGGGGCATCACTCTCCGATATCGGCAGGCCCGGTGACCCTGCCCGCGTGGATCGCACCATTGAGGTGATCATGGATGATTCCATGCGTTTCACACCGTCGGATATCGTGGTCAGGAAGGGGGAGACCGTCCGTTTCTTTATCAGGAACACGGGCAAGGTACCGCACGAGTTGGTCATTGGCACCATGGACGAGCTCCGGGCACATGCCGAGTCAATGCGCAACGCACCCCGCATGCAGCATGCCGAACCAAACATGGTGAGGCTCAAGCCTGGCCAACGTGGTGGGCTGGTATGGCAGTTTGATGAGCCGGGCACTGTGGACTTTGCCTGTCTGATACCCGGCCACATGGAAGCGGGTATGCAGGGGAAAATCAGGATTACTGCGGGATAATTTGCCTTTCCTTAACCCGGTTACGAATACCTGACGTACTGGATCAGTGCCTCCGCCTGCCATGGCGGGCGGAGGCACTTCCCGGATCTTTTCCGGTTCGAAAGGCTTGTGCTCAGGCCGTTCCTGTTTCGTCTTTTGAAGAATTGTTCTTCGGGCATGCAGTGAGGTAAAGGTCGAAACGGACCCAGCCGTCATGCGCTTGAGCGACCACCCTTCCCTGACATGCCTCCACAGCCGCCTTGACAATCGCCAGTCCCAGGCCTGAATGTGCAGCATCTTCTGTGCGGGTTCGTGCCGAAGAGCCCGACCAGAAACGATCAAAGGCATGTTCTTCGAAGGCTTCGCTGACGTCTCCCCGGTTACGGAAGGACAGCCTCACGACGCCCTGCTTCTCTGCGGCTTCGATGATCAGAGGGCTGCCCGGCTCCGCGTGTCTGATGGCGTTGGATATGAGATTGGCCAAAGCCCGGTCCAGCAGTAACCGGTATCCCCTGACCTCGGGCAGTGACTCTGGCAGACACACATCCGGCTGCATCCTCCTTCGCTCGAGAAGTGGCTGCATCCGCTCAAGCTGATCGCGTATCAGGGCAACGGCATCCAGAGGTTCGGGCTGCCCAAAGGCCAGGGCACGTGCTTTTGAAATGAAGAGCATGTCCTGCACAATGGATGAGAGGTGACGACTGTCATTCAGCGCGTGTTGCAGGGCCGCCCGGTAGTCTTCCCCGATCTGGAGCGCATCAGTGCGAGCTCAAGGCAGGCGATCTGGCTGGTGAGCGGTGTTTTCAGCTCATGAGCCATGGCATCGGAAAACTGTTCAAGATAACGGTAGTCTCCTTCAATTTGATCCAGCATCCTGTTCAGCGCCCGGACAAGAGGGGCGATTTCCCTCGGGAATTGCTGCGGAAGCCAGCGCACGCTCAGATTGGTGGCCGAAACGGCTGCGATATCGTCACTTATGCGGTTCAGGTACCTGAATCCACGGCGTACAGTGACCGTTACCAGAACGGTGATGAGTGCTCCCAGCATGACCATCAGGGCGGAAAACCACGTGAGCTGGAAATGCTCGAAGTTCACCCGGCTCTGCACATTGATGGCCATCCGGATCTCGCGAATACCCGGTGGCAGAGGAGGTTCGGCATTCCAGACCTGGAAATGCTCACCCTCAATATTGCGGGTCACGAACGGAGCTTCGACGGGTTCAGCCAGTACTTTCTTTGCACTGTGATTGTTTGAGAAAACAGCATGGCTGCCATCCGCACTGAAGACAGCGTAGACGAAAACATGATGGGAGGGGGGGATTGCTTGTGTTTTCAGCCCTTCAAGGCCGCTTGACCGGAGGATGGCTGACAGCTCGTGCTCCAGATCGGCCATGTCCTGCCGTTCTTCCTGATAGAAGTGCTCTGAAAAAAAATGTGCGGACAATGCCAGTGCCGAAACCAAAAAGAGAAGAGCCGGAATCACAATGCTGATCTGAATCCGGGCGGCCAGTGAGAGAGGTTTCATGATGTGCCGGGATTGAATCGATAACCTGCGCCACGCAGGGTTTCAATACACGAATTCTTAGCCCGCTCGCCGAGTTTTCGCCGTAACCGGCTGATGGCAGCCTCTACAGCGTTTTCGTCGATGTCCTGATTGTATCCCCAGACGAGCTGCGCAAGTTGTTCGCGAGAGTAAACGCGCAGGGGATGGCGCATGAAGTGCTCCAGCAACCGGTATTCCTGTTCTGTCAGGAGCACGGGCTGGCCCCTGACATATACCTGGCGCTGAACGGCATCCAGTTCAATTTTGCCTGCGGACAATATCTCTGGCTGAAAGGTGCGGGAACGGCGCTCCAGTGCACGTATGCGGGCGATCAGTTCAATAAACGAGAAAGGTTTGGGCAGATAATCGTCAGCCCCCGTATTGAGACCTTCAGCCCTCTGATCCACCGAGTTTCGTGCCGAAAGTACCAGCACCGGAACGTCGCAGCCTCCCTTGCGGATGGCCGCGAGTACATCCAGTCCGCTGCACCCGGGCAGCATCAGATCCAGAATGACCACTCTCCAGGCGTGCCCGAGAATTCTGTCAATGGCCTGATGGCCATCTGAAACACGCTCGCAGCGGTATCCGGCCTCATGCAAGCCTTGCATGAGGAGTGCGGCAATGCGCTCGTCATCTTCCACCACCAGAATCATGCTTCATCCGGCTCTGTGGTTTGCCCGTCTCTGGATTCAGGGATCATCATGGCGTTATTGCGATGTCCCACCCCGTTTCAGCCATGCCTGATACGTCTCATCCGGCCAGAAGCTCTGAAAATAGGCAATGGCGCTTTCGATCTGCTCCTCGCTCAGGGTGTTCTCGAAACCGGGCATCACACCACCGTTGGGAATCCCGCCCTTCCTGATCTGATGTTTGAGGACTTTCATGGAGTGATGCCACGCATGTGCGGTACCGTTCAGCGGTGGAGGCGGATAGTTGCCGTTCTTGTCAGGTTTTTTCCAGTTCATGACACGTCCCTGGGCCTTGCGGCCGTGGCAGGACGCACAGTTTTCCAGAAACACCGTTTTGCCGGCCTCTACCTGAGCCTGAGTGTACCAGCGTCCGTTCTCGCCCTTGGGCGCACAGGCCGCCAGCAGGACAAAGGAGGCGGGAATCATGATCCGGATAGCGCGTTTCAACATGGTCTGCTCCTTGTGGGTTCAAACCGGGAGGGCCAGGCCCTCCCGGTAGGGTTTACTTCTGTGCCAGGGGGGATCCGGACACTTCGATGGCGACGTGCATGCCGGCTTCATAGTGACCCGGCAGGTTGCAGGCAGCCTGGATGTCTTCAGCCTCGCTGAAGGTCCAGATCAGTTCGCGCGTTTGTCCGGGCGGTACGGTGATGGCGTTGGGATCCTCATGCTCCATTGGCCCCATGCCCATCTGTTCGCGCATTTCCTTGCGGTGTTCCTGATGCTCGTCCCGCGTACCGACGACGAACTCATGGTCAATACGCCCTTCATTCTTCACGACAAAGCGAATGGTTTCCCCGGGGCGTACCCTGAAGTCGGGCGGATCGAAACGCATCTTGTCGGAAGCGGTGACATGAATCACGCGATCCACCTCTTCCACCTTGCCGGGCCTGCCACTCCGGAAGGTTTCGCTGTGCTCGTCGTGATGGCTGTCCGTATCATGGTGACCGCCCATTTCTGCCATGTGCGTATCATCCACTGCCTTGGGTTTACCGTGGCCGGCATCGGCCAGGGTGACAGACGGCGCAGCCAGCATGGCAGCAGTAAACAGTACGGAAATCAAGGGTTGACGCATATCTGACCTCGCAAAAGATAAAAATGTTAAATTCAGGTTGTGTTTCTCGTCAGGCTGCGGAAGCGAGTATGGCCTAATTCAGAAACGTACACTTGGCGAGGTGGACCGGAGGCTCGTGCAGCCAGCGCAGGTTGATGATGGTTCGGGTCTGGCGACCCAGTGCACGGAAGTAACGCAACAGATCCGGCAGCGTGAACGCCAGCCAGAGCAGGCTGGTGACAATGAAGAGATTGACCGGTATGGGGCGGGCCTGGTTGCCGGCATCTTCACAGCTGGTGACAGCTTGCTGCGCATGCAGCACGTGGCCATCGGCGCTGACCAGTGTACTGTGTTCAACCGAGTAATCAGGGCTGTCGTGCGGCGCACAGAAAACAGGTATGACCAACCACGTCAGCCACACCAGCGGCAGCAGCCAGGCAAGCTGGCGGCGGACAGACTGAATGTGAACATGAAACCGGCTGATCACCTTGAAATCCTTCAGAAGCGTGGCGTCTTATTATTCGGACGCTTCCTTCTGCGTCAAGTTGCGGACGCACACCTTAACGGATTGTCACCCCGGAACCTTGACCGGTGTCAAATACGGGCCTCTTGTCATCCCTTTCTGAACAAGGTTTAACGTACCGGAATTGACCTGTGTGCTGCACACAGGTTCTAGCCTGAAGGCTGAAATCCATGCACAAACGAGGTGAGTCATGAAGCAGAAAATCTTCGCACTGACCGGTGTCGCAGCCATGATGTTTTCGTTGCAGGCCGCAGCGGCAGTCAAGGTCTACATACCGCTGGGGTCAGCCAATACGGTCATCAAGGTCGATGCGGCCACGGGGCAGATCGAGGGAAACTATCCCGGCCCGGTCAATCCGCACGGACTGGTGGCTGTGCCCGGCAGCGATTATCTCATGGCCGGCAGCCTGTATCAGGATGGCGAGACCAGTTACCTGTACAAGGTGCATCCGGGACACGGGCATGTGATGTCCAAAACGGCAGTCAAGGGCTGGACGCATCACCAGGCCGCCACACCTGACGGGCGCTATGTGATCTCCACGCATGGCATGGCCGGTGACATTTCGGTTTTTGACATGAAAGCCAACAAGGTGGTCAAGCGCATCCCGACAGGCGAGGTGCCGAATTACACGCTCGTGTCTGCTGACGGACGGACGGCCTGGGTGAGCAATGCCGGCAGCAACGACATTGCAGAGGTGGACCTGGAAGCGGGCAAGGTCACGCGACGGCTCGAGAGTGGTCCCTCTCCGGAGCATATGGCCTTCGACAGCAGCAGGGAGCACATCTGGGTCAGCAATGCAGACGCCGGGACGGTGAGTCAGGTGGACATTGCTTCCGGCAAGGTGGTGCGCACCGTACCGCTCGGTGCCGAAGTGCACGGACTGGACGCCAGCACGGACGGTCGCAGCCTCTATGTCAGCGTCAAGGGTGCCGACAAGATTGTCCGGATCGACACCGTAACGGGCGCCCTGGCCAGTGCGCCGCTCGGGCCGAAACCCTACCACCTGAATACGATTCCGGGGACGGATCTGGTCTTTGTCTCCAGCCGGGCGGAGCCGGTAGTCTGGGCTGTGGATGGCAAGACGCTGCAGGTACGATACACTGTCAGTCTGCCGGGTGGCGAAGGTCATCAGATGGCGGTGGTTGACGAGTAAACAGAAATAAACGGAAGGATAGTGAAGGTAAGCATGATGACTCGGATATGGAGACTGGCGCTGGCCGGTCTGATGCTGCTCGGGCTCGGTGTTCATAGTGCCCGGGCACTGACAGAGCAGGACGTGGATGCCCGCATACAGAAAGCCATCGAGGCATATGTCAACAGCCCGGCATTCGACAAGCGTGTGGAAGAGGGCATCCTGAAATTCATCGACAAGCAGCGCAAGGAGGCCGACGCACGCAAGAATGGTGCAGCGGAACGTGTGGCAGCCGTGAACCCGGAGAAAGATCATGTCCGGGGCAAGGTGGATGCGCCCTTCTCGCTGATCGAGTACTCGGATTTCGAGTGCCCCTACTGCAAGCGGTTTCACGGAACGGCCCGGACATTCATTGAGCGCAACCCGGAGGTCAACTGGGTTTACCGCAACTTTCCGCTGGACTTCCACAACCCCTGGGCGCAGCGTGAGGCAGAAGCCGCCGAGTGCGTGGCGGCCCTGGCAGGCAATGATGTGTACTGGTCCTACATCGACGCCATCTTCGAAAATACGCAATCCAACGGCAAGGGACTGCGACCGGGTGTCTCGCTCAGACAACTGGCCACTGAACGGGGTGTGGACGGAAGCCAGTTTGATGACTGTGTGAAAAGTGGTCGCTTCCGGCCCCGGATCGCATCGGAACTTGAGAATGGCAACGCGGCCGGTGTGACGGGAACCCCCGGCAACTTCCTGCGTCACAATGCCACGGGGCAGGTGATTGCTGTTCCCGGAGCGCAACCCCTGGACCAGCTCGAGCGCGCACTCGATGCGCTGAAATCACGGGTTCAGTGATGCAGACATGCCGGCACCCGATGTGCCGGCTCTCCGCAGGGTTCAGCCGATGCGGGTGAAAACGGGAAATGTCTCCAGCAGCCAGGTGCCCAGACGCGTAATCCAGCCGGTCGCCAGTGCAATCCCCATCAGCATCATCAGCACGCCTGAAATCTGATAGAGACGCGCGCCGGCGCTGTAAAACCGTTTCATGCGGTTGCGCAGGGGTTCGAAGAACCAGGCCAGCAGCAGGAAGGGGACTGCCAGCCCCAGTGAATAGACGCTCAGCAGCACGGTACCCTGCATCGCGGTGGCCGACACGGTACTGACAGTCAGAATCGCACCCAGTACCGGACCGATGCAGGGCGTCCAGCCGAACGCAAAGGACAGGCCCAGCAGGTAGGCCGAAAGCGGATGGTCCGAAAGGTGCTGCGGGTGAAAGCGGTGATCCCGCATCAGCCAGCCGATTTTCAGCCAGCCCGTCATCATCAGGCCAAAGAGGAAGATCAGAATGCCACCGCCCACGGCGAGATCGGCCTTGTGCTGCTGAAGCCAGCTGCCCAGCATGGAAAAACCGGCACCCATGGCAATGAACACGGTCGAGAAACCGAGCACGAACAGACAGGCCGCCAGAAATCGACGGGTCTGGGCCGATTCGCCTTCGCGGTGCTGGTGGCCGGCCATCCAGCTCATGTAGCCGGGCATGAGCGGCAGGACACAGGGTGAGAGAAAGGACACCAGTCCGCCCATGAAAGCCGTAAAAAAGGTCAGGGATTCGGTCATGCCGTACTCCGTATGAGCGCAGAAAGCCAACGTGCAGGACACAGTATAAGGGAGGCGGTTGCGGGTTGTCCCCCGACCTGTGTGCACGACACAGGTTTAAAGATTGTTCATGCCGGGGAAATGTGTGCAGGTGTATTCTGAGACCATATCAACTGAGAACATACCGGAGGCCGCAGGCATGAGCTGGTACCGCACACATGTTTTTCCCTGGATTCTGGACAAGGCCATGAGCCTGCCATCGCTTGCTTCCCTGAGACAGGCCACACTAGCGGCGGCAGAGGGCCGTGTGCTGGAAGTGGGCGTCGGAACGGGTCTCAACTTTCCCTGGTATCCGCGTACGGTGCAACAGGTCACGGCAATCGACGTCAATCCGGGAGTGGTGGAGCGAGCTCGCCACCGGCTCAGTCAGGCACCGGTACCCGTGGAGATCGAAATCGTGGACGGCCAGTCCCTGCCCATGGAAGACCATCAGTTCGATACGCTGGTGCTCACCTGGACTCTGTGCTCCATTCAGGATGCGGACCGGGCCCTTCAGGAGTTTCGGCGGGTACTGAAGCCCGGAGGCCGGGTCCTGTTTGTGGAGCACGGACTGGCGGATTCGCCGGGAGTGGTGCGCTGGCAGCATCGTCTGACACCGGTTCAGAAGTGCCTGGCGGATGGCTGTCACCTGAACCGGGATATCACCGGACTGCTCACCCGCAATGGTTTTGACATTCGTCAGGAAAGCCGCTTCTACCTGTCCGGTGTGCCCCGCACGCATGGCTTCATGTATCAGGGGATCGCGGTCAATGGCTAGCCTTTAGTAGTAAATTATCGCAATAAGCCGTCACTTTGCTGGGGTTTTTTCCGGAAAAGGCTTAAAATTACGTGCTGAAAATTTTTTACAGAAAACGGCCAGTGTATCCGGGGAGGATTCATGAGCGACCACAAGAATACCATTTACTATACCTTTACTGACGAAGCACCCATGCTGGCGACCGTGTCGCTGCTGCCGGTGATTCAGACCTTTACCAATGCCGCCGGCATTGAAGTCAAGGTGACGGACATTTCTCTGGCAGGACGCATTCTGTCAGCCTTCCCGGACTATCTGGAAGAAGGTCAGCAGGTGGAAGACGGCCTGGCCTTCCTGGGCAAGCTGACTCAGGACCCCGGTGCCAATATCATCAAGCTCCCCAATATCAGCGCGTCTGTCCCCCAGCTCAAGGCCTGCATCAAGGAACTTCAGTCTCAGGGCTACAAGGTTCCGGATTACCCCGAAAACCCGGCCAACGAAAAAGAGCAGGAAATTCACGACCGCTACAGCAAGATTCTTGGTAGTGCCGTCAACCCGGTGCTGCGCGAGGGCAACTCTGACCGTCGTGCACCCAAGGCCGTCAAGAACTATGCCCGCAAGTATCCGCACAGCATGGGTTACTGGAGCAAGGCCTCCCAGACGCATGCGGACTGGATGCGCGACGGTGACTTCTTCTCCAGCGAGCAGTCCGTGACGGTGGAAGACGCTACCGATGTGCGACTGGAGTTCGTCAACCAGGCCGGTGAAGTGGAAGTCAAGAAAACCCTGAGCCTGGAGCCCGGCGAAATTCTCGACAGCATGCGCATGAGCGTGAAGAAGCTGCGTGCGTTCTTCGAGGAGACGCTGGAAGACTGCAAGAAGACAGGCGTCATGTGGTCCCTGCACGTCAAGGCGACCATGATGAAGATTTCCCATCCCATCGTGTTCGGCCATGCCGTGACCGTTTTTTACAAGGACGTGTTCGACAAGCACGGTGAACTGTTCAGGGAGCTGGGCGTCAACCCGAATAACGGTATCAGCGACGTGTACACCAAGATCAAGTCGCTGCCGTACTCCAAGCTGGAAGAGCTGCTCGAAGACCTGCACGCGGTGTACGAGCACCGTCCGGACCTGGCCATGGTGGACTCCGTCAAGCGGATCACCAACCTGCACGTGCCCAGCGACGTGATTGTGGACGCTTCCATGCCGGCCATGATCCGCAACGGTGGCAAGATGTGGGGCAAGGACGGCAAGCCGAAGGATGTGAAGGCGGTGATGCCGGAGCGGACCTATGCCCGTATCTATCAGGAGATCATCAACTTCTGCAAGACCCATGGCGCCTTTGATCCGACCAAAATCGGCACCGTGCCCAACGTGGGCCTGATGGCCCGCAAGGCCGAGGAATACGGTTCCAACGACAAGACCTGGGAAATGCAGGCAGACGGCATCATGCGCGTGGTGCGCGCCGATACCGGCGAGGTGCTGATGCAGCATGACGTGGAGAAGGGCGATATCTGGCGTGCCTGCCAGACCAAGGATGACGCGGTTCAGGACTGGGTGAAGCTGGCGGTGACCCGGTCACGCCTGTCCGGTATGCCTGCAGTCTTCTGGCTGGACGATGAACGTGCCCACGACCGCAACCTGATCGCCAAGGTGGAGCGTTATCTGAAGGATCACGATACCGAAGGCCTGGACATCCGCATCATGAACTACGAGTTCGCCATGCGTTACACCCTGGAGCGCATGATCCGCGGCAAGGACACCATCTCCGTGACCGGCAACATCCTGCGCGACTACCTGACCGACCTGTTCCCGATCATCGAGCTGGGCACTTCTGCCAAGATGCTGTCCATCGTGCCGATGCTCAAGGGCGGCTGCATGTATGAAACCGGTGCCGGCGGTTCCGCACCGCGTCACGTTCAGCAGGTTCAGGAAGAAAACCACCTGCGCTGGGATTCTCTGGGTGAGTTTCTGGCATTGACCGTGGCACTGGAAGACATGGCCCGCAAGCACGGCATCAAGGAAGCGGGCGTGCTCGGTGATGCACTGGATCGCGCCGTGGAGCGCATGCTGGAAGAAAACAAGGCGCCGTCCCGCAAGACCGGCGAGCTGGACAACCGGGGCAGTCATTTCTGGCTGGCGCTCTACTGGGCCCAGGAAGTGGCGAAGCACACCGAGGAGCCAGCCCTGGCGAAGCGGTTCGCTGCGCTGGCCGACAGGCTGGAAACCAACCGCGAGAAGATTCTCGAGGAAATGAGCGTGATTCAGGGTCACCCGGCCGATCTGGATGGCTACTATCACCCGTCCTGGGATTCGCTGGTGAAGGTCATGCGCCCGAGCGCCACCTTCAACCGCATTCTCGAAGAAGCCATGGCCTGACCATCGGCCGGGGCGGGGCAGTGCGCCTCGCCCGGTACTGCTTCTGCCAACCGAAAGCCGCGCACCCGCGCGGCTTTTGCGTGCCTGGCGTCCATTCACCAACGGATGACGTTCATTCGCAAGTCCGCCATCCGGGCACTTGTTACGGTAAGGCAAACCTTTCCCGGACAATAACCATAACAGGGAACCGGACATGACGGCTTACGACATCCTCATCGAAAACGGACGTTATTTCGACGGTACCGGCGGTCCGTCCGCCATCCGCCACCTGGCCATCCGCGACGGCCGGATCGCCCGGGTCACGGACACGCCCATTCCCCATGAACAGGCCGGTCGTGTGATCGACGCCCGCGGCTGCTGGGTCACCCCCGGATTTCTGGACACGCATACCCACTATGATGCGGAGCTGCTTGTCAGTCCGGGTCTCTCCGAGTCCGTACGCCATGGCGTGACCACCATCCTGGTGGGGAGCTGCTCGCTGAGCATGGTGTGCAGTGAGGCGGAGGACGCCTCGGACATTTTCACCCGCGTGGAAACCGTGCCCCGTGACCGGGTGCTGCCCATTCTGCAGGCCAACAAGACGTGGTCTTCCCCCACGGAATGGATCGATCATGTGAATACACTGCCCCTGGGGCCCAACGTGATCAGCTTTCTCGGGCACAGTGACCTGCGCACCTCGGTCATGGGCCTGGAGCGGGCCACGGACCGGGCGGAAATACCCGGCGAAGCCGAACTCAAGCGCATGGAAGCCCTCCTCCGTGAGGCACTGGACGCCGGTTTCCTGGGGCTCTCCACCATGTGCCTGAAATGGGACAAGGTGGACGGTGACCGGGCCTGGTCACGGAGCCTGCCCAGCACCTATGCCCGCTGGTCGGAAGTAACCCGGCTGAACCGGCTGGTGCGTGATTATGGCCGGGTGCATCAGGGTGCGCCCAATGCAGCACAGCCCCTGCAGGTGTTGCAGTACGTGCGGGAATGTCTGGGAATAGGACGGCGAGCCCTGAAAACCACGCTGATCAGTCAGATGGACCTCAAGGGCAGTGCCTACCTCACCAACTTGTCGCGGCTGACCTCCAAACTGGCCAACCTGCTGGGCGGCGACTTCCGCTGGCAGGTACTGCCCACTCCGTTTACCGTCTATGCAGACGGCATTGACGTGGTCTTTTTCGAGGAATTCGGGGCCGGGGAAATGGCCCTGGACCTGCGCGATCAGGTGGCCCGCAATGCCCTGCTCAAAGACGAAGCCTATCGCCGCGAGTTCCGCCGCTTTTATGGTGAAAAGCTCAGCCCGCGCGTCTGGCAACGGGATTTTGGTGATGCCCTGATCATCGACTGTCCCGACACCTCGCTCGTGGGACGCAACTTCGATGACGTGGCCCGGGAGCGCGGCATTCATGTGGTGGACCTGTTTCTGGATCTGGTGGTGGAGTTCGGGCAGCGGCTGCGCTGGGTGACCACCATCGGCAATCACCGCAAGCCGGTACTCAGGCGTCTGGTGAAGGACCCGAAGGCGCTGATCACCTTCAGTGATGCCGGTGCCCATATCCGCAACATGGCTTTCTACAACCTGCCCCTGCGACTGCTCAGGCTGGTGAAGGAAGCGATGGACGAGGGCCATCCCTTCATGACCCCGGAAGCGGCAATCCACCGCATCACCGGTGATCAGGCAGACTGGTTCGGTGTGGATGCGGGGCATATCCGCGAAGGCGACCGGGCTGATGTGGTGGTGCTGGACCCGAACGGGCTCGATCAGGATCTGGAAGCGGTCCACTGGGCAGAGATGGAAAATTTCGGACTCAAGCGCCTGGTCAACCGCAATCCCGGCGTGATCCGGCATGTGTTCATTCACGGCAGGCCGGCGGTGGAAAACGGTGAACCCCTGCCGGCGCTGGGACATGAGCACGGTTACGGCACCTATCTGCCGGCGGGGTGAGGCACGGAGGCCGGATCTTGTGCCGGCAGCACAATTCAGCCTGCCCTGAATGAGGGCGCCGCGCCCGAATCCTCTGACAGCACCTGCCGGTGTGAAACGAGCCATTGTTCCAGCTGACTGAAGGGCAGCGGGCGGCTGAAATGGTAGCCCTGCAGGTAGTCGCTGCCCATGTCGCGCAAAGCCTCGCTGATGGCCCGGTTTTCCACGCCTTCCGCAACCACCTCGAAGCCCAGGTCATGGCACATGTTGATCATGGTTCGGACAATCACCCTGTCACTCTCGTTCTGATCCAGCTTCATCACGAAGGACCGGTCGATCTTCACCTCACGCACCGGCAGGTCACGGATGTAACTGAAAGAAGAGTACCCGGTACCGAAGTCGTCAATGGAAAGTCGCACACCCATCTCATCCAGACCCTTCATCACGCTCAGCGCACGTGCCGGGTCAGCCATCATGGCGGTTTCGGTGATTTCCAGAATCAGCAGGCAGGCAGGGACCTGGTGGCTGTCCAGAATGGCCTGCAACCGCTGCACGAAATCCGGCTCCTTCAGGTTCACCGGTGAAATGTTGACGGCTACGGACAAGGGCAGGCCCTGGGCCGTCATCTCTGCCACGGTAGCCACCGCCTTGCGGATCACCCACTCCGTCAGCGCGTGAATGATCCCTGTTTTTTCGGCAATGGGGATGAACTCGTCCGGCGGCACGAAACCCAGCTCGGGATGATGCCAGCGCAACAGGGCCTCCAGGCTGTTGACGGAACCCGTACGCAGGCAGACCTTGGGCTGGAAATAGAGGCTGAGCTGATCGTTCTGCAACGCGCGGCGCAGTTCGCCCGCCAGTCGCAGCCGGCGGGCATTGTAAGGATTGAGCGCATCCGAGTAGCAGGTGACGAGCGCCTTCTCCCTGGCACCCACATCCACCGCGATCTGAGCGTGGCGAATGAGCGTGGCACCATCCTGTCCCGCCTCCGCAAAGCCGCTCAGGCCGGCCACGCCACCGGCATCAATGTTCAGATCATTGAACTCGAAGGGTTCGGCGGCCAGCCTGGCGAGGGTTTCAAAATGTTTGACGACCTCCGGATCCCGCGTGCTGTCCAGCAGCATGCCGAAGCTGACCCCCTCCAGGGCAAACAGATACCAGCGACGATCCCCGTCGGATTCCAGTGCAACCAGGCCCGGCATGTTCGCCGCACGGGTGTTGAGTATTTGCGAGATTTTCATCAGCAGCGCATCGGCCTGCAGGTGGCCGAGAGTCTTGTTCACCTCATGGAAACGCCGCAGATGAATGATGCCCAGCATCAGTGACCCCGGGGTGAACCCTTTCTGTGAAAGTGATCCGAACCAGTTTTCGAAATACGTTCGGTTGGGCAATCCGGTCAGAGGGTGGTGCAGGGCTGCATGCATCAACCGATTTTCGGCCTTCTCGCGCTGGCGGCTTTCCTCCAGCAGCCTCGCCTGGACCCGGAAACGGTGCTCGCGCTCGGCATTGAGCCGGTCGGCCAGTGCCATGGACAGCAGCACTGCCTCCATGGCCGAACCGAACTGCAGGCCATGCTCGGTCAGGAAAGTCCGTGGAATCCAGCCGAACTTGCTGAAGGCCAGCGCCAGGGCCGCCAGGGTGATGCAGAACCAGGCAATGCTGTAGAAACGGGCGATGGTATGGCCTCTGGCCCAGAGTACGGGCCCGGTCACCAGGCAGGCGGTTGAGGTGGGAATGACAATCGCCAGTGAAAGCTTGATGGACGCCTCGTAGGGCAACAACAACGACAGCCCGATGGCCAGCCAGGACAGCCATGTCATGACCCGGAAGAAGCGATCCGCGAAAGGTGCATGGGTTGCCGTATCGAGAAAGTTTCGGGTGAACAGGGAAGTGAAGAGCGTAATGCAGGGCACAAAGAACAGCAGCATCTGATCCTGCATGGCCGGCATGGTTTTCCAGAGGTATTGCGCCGGGAAGCCGCTGATGTGGAGCTGCACCATGGCAAAGCTGAAGACGAAGGCGATGTAGTACAGATACACACGCTCGCGCAGGGACACATACAGGAACAGATTGAACAGGATCATGACGAGCATCATCCCGTAGTAGAGCGCCTGACCCAGTACCCGTTCCTGATCCTTTACAAAGAAGGCGGTTTCGGACGCCAGCGTGACCGGGACCTGATGTGAGCTTTGGGTACGTATCCTGAGCAGAATCGTGGCCTGCTGACCCGGTGCCAATGACACCGGAAAAATGAAGTTGCGGTGCTCGATGGGGCGGTTGGCAAAGGGCCGCTGATCGCCGGTTTCATAGTGGTTCCTGATCAGACCGTCCGAAAGCAGGAAGAAGTCCACCTCGTCCAGCAGGGCGTAGCCCACCTCCAGCAGGCGGTATTGCTGCATGGTGCTGGTGTTTTCCACCTGAAGGCGGTACCAGTAAGCCGACGATGTGTAGCCGTGATTGGGCACCCGGGCGTTGCTGTGCTGCCAGTCAAGGCGGGTATCGTGCTGAATGTCCAGCACGCTCAGGCTGCCATCGGGATCTTCCAGATAGTCCAGGGCCTCGCCCAGTACCACCGGGCTGCTTATCTGGTTCAGCTGCAACGTGGCCGCCTGCGAAGGCAGGATACCCCACAGCAGAACAGGCAGCCAGATCATGGCGGCCGCCAGTTTTCGGATCAGACGCAACATTGGGCTACGCATTTCACGCTCACGGCATGATCGCTCGACATCCGGGACCCGATCCGGCTGCTCCATTGCTTGAATGGGGTCTGTGATTGGGCGCAAACAGCCTGACCAATACCGGTCCGGCCACAACCATGCTATCAAAGATAGGCGCGACAGGATGAGGCTGTCCAGAATCCGGGGGTGTCTTTTGGTTACGGAGTTTTTCTCAAGCCCGGAGAGTCAGGCAGCGCTTGCCCTGGTGCAGCGCAGCCCGCTGCCCGTGTGTCATGGTGTCAGCCGGCACCGTGCCGGGCATCAGTCTGCTTTTGCCTTGCCAGACCTGAGCTTTCGGGCCGTTTTCTTTCTGCGCCGGGTCTTGCGCGGCGGACGAATCCGGGCCAGTAATGGCCCCAGAAAAGGCTGATAGTGTTCCCAGTGAAGGACCAGAAGACCCACGAAGCAGAATACGGCGAAAAACAGGGCCATAAACGGCACGAACACCTTGTAGCCGAAACCGTCCACTGCTGCCCGTTTCGGATGGGCGGGGTCATAATACACCTTGACCAGCGATCCCTTCTCCTCCGGATCGTCGGTGGCAGTGGCGGAAACGACGTGGTAGAGCTGCTGATGCTTGTCACGGAAGGCGACCACACTCTGGAAATAATATTCGCCATAACTTCGGTCGAAGTACGAAACATGATCAACGACCATGCCGACTGTCTCGACCTTGTTTTCCAGGAACGTGATCATTTCTCTGAACTGCATCACGGAGATGCCCGGCAGGAGCAGACCCATGGCCAGGGTCTGAAATCTGAAAAAACCGTCAATGAAGCCGTGCACCTTGCTCTCCCTGTACGGAAGATGTTTGTTGATCCGGCGATCAGAATGCGACCCGCCAGGCCTGATTCAGACGTCTCACGTCCACAAAGAACTCAGTCCTGACCTCTGTGGTCAGGGTGTATCCTTCATTGCGCAGAAACAGCAGCGGGTAGGTCAGCGAGACCAGAACGGGGAGATCCCGGCCATCAGACAACAGGCAGGATGAATTGTCCGGTCTGGCATGTGAGGGGTGGCGGGGCGGCGTCATGAGCACCGGCTCCAGATTGACGGTGCCGAACTGCACCTCCAGCGTGCGTTCGAGAAACCGCTGGTAATCTTCGGGGATCTTCGCATGAAGCGGGAATGTGCAGCGTTGAAGCAAGGCGTTGTAAGTGCCCTCGCCGGGACGAACTGCCAGAGAAGGATAATCCTGTCGTCCCTTCAGCGGATCGAGTGCATCAGGCAAGTCGGATACCCGGGGAGCAAGGCGCTCAGTTTTGCCGAGCAGGAGGTGTACCAGGGTCTCTTCGGTCTGGTGAGCTGCGGGCACGAAAGGGTCGGGGCGCCGGAACTGCAATGGGTTTGCGGCAGAACCCGGGGTGATTTCAACATCCCGGATCCTGAGCAGAGCCCGCAGTTCCGCAGGATAACTGTAGTTTTCATCAAACCTGAAAGTGACATGAACGAGGGGCGTGAACAGGGCATCAAGTGTAGCCTCCGTGAATGCGACCGCGGTCTGTACCGGGAAAATACCGATGAACAACCATGGCAGACACCGGAGCACCGCCAACTGCCGGAAATGCGGAGCGTCTTCAGGCGGGCGGATCATGATCCTGACGAGGGTGTAAACATGGGCCAGTATCCACAGGGCCAGCAAAGTCAGGAAGATGCCGCTGAACAGCTCGAATCTGGCATCGAGCCAGGGCAGATCCATGACGAACAGAAGCAGCAGGGCGGGGCTGAAGAGTGTCGCCCATTTGAGCAGCGGGTAGCACCAGGGGCGGGAGGCCCTGAAGAAGGTCTTGTACTGCCGGGCCTCACTTTTGCCGGTGCCCCCGGCGTCCGTATTTCCCGGGGTGTGATCAATTACTCGTGTCCCGGGTTTGTCAATGACACGGACCCTGGGCTGGCCAATGATACGAGGGCCGGAATGCGATTCCCTTTCCATGGGCGACACCTGTCCTTGTTTCGGGTATTCAATCGGCAGGGCGGGAAGCAGCGCAATCAACCGCCTGGCTGACCGGCCATGCCTGCGCGGGCAAGTCTATCAGGAATCTGCCCGCAACTGAACCCGGTCAGAGGCGTGACATGGGTCCATGATGTCCGTATACTACGTGCCGCAATGGATTGTGTAGATCAGGTTTAACCCGGCTGCTTGCTGCAGGGAGTGCAGTCTGTCCCCGACATGAGCTCACCGCTCGCCAGTCTTCATGCCTCCCTGCTTCAGATAACGGGCCATGCCGTGGCTCCGGTGTTCCGGTGCGCGTGCCGGCTCCGAACTGAGTGCAGCCCGTTGAGCAACGCATTACCGGAAAAGGAATTCCGATGTCCGAAAACATTATCTGGATCGTTCTTTTGCTGGCCGCACTGGCTGCCCTCCTGCTGGCTTACCGGTTTTCTGACAAGGCGAAACCCGAGGAGATACGCAGACGGCTCTCGTCCCTGACGGCTTTTGAGGTGCAAACCCGGTTTCTCACCCCCGAGGTGCTCGCGGCATCTTTCGCATTCGGAAAAGGAGAGCTGGACACGGGTTCGCGCTGCATCAACACACTGATGGAGCCGTGCCTGCTTTATGCTTATGTCGATCAAAGCTGGGTGAATGAATGATGGTCCGGGTGCCGCGTTCTGCAAAGTGTTCCGTCCGTTTCATATGTGCCCCGGAGGCGAGGATGGTGGACCACACACCCCTTTTGATTGAATGGGCCAGGGATTTCCGGGGTGTTCCACCCGTGCTGAATGGAGTTTTCGCATGATGGCGTCCGCAGGAAAGCTGTTCAAGGCATTGCTGGCAGCAGGAATCGTTCTGCTTGCTTACAAGATATATACCTATGTGCCGGACTGGTTTGTATCCCGCGGTAAAAAACTGATGGTTCAGATCGAAACCGGTGAACGTTCGCTCGCTGAATTCAGCGAAGTCCTGTCCCGTGTCCGCAAGGATCCGGAGCGCTGGCAGGTTCTGCGTGACCCGGCACAGAAAGAATCCTGGGACAAGCGCCTGACGGAACTGACCCAAGCGTTCAAAGCAGAGCGGGACATCGTGGAGCGCGAGATCGAACCTGTGGTGAACGGTGACCGCATCTATCAGTCCTCTCTGAACAGCGTTCTGAAGGAGACTGAAACGAAGGTTCGTGGCCTCAATGACGAAATCCGGCGCCTGCTGCGACGCCCGGACCTGCTCTGGAAGATCCATGAAACAAGACACGAGATGCTGGGAGAGGCCGGGCGCTGGCTTGCTGACATTGAACAGACCTGCCGCAAGACGATTGACCGCTATTACAGGCGCCGGAAGGCCAACGGGGGGAGCACCTCCCTGGCGACGCCACCCGT
Source organism: Thermohahella caldifontis (assembly GCF_041153465.1). Lineage (NCBI taxonomy): Bacteria > Pseudomonadati > Pseudomonadota > Gammaproteobacteria > Oceanospirillales > Hahellaceae > Thermohahella > Thermohahella caldifontis. Next base: position 2,245,235 of record NZ_CP154858.1, on the reverse strand, counting down.
TGTGCTGGATGTGTATTGCTCGGCCCGGAAGGATCAGGAGCGACTCCTCTGGAAATTTCCCGTCAGTTTCGAAGCACCAGCGAATCCCGGCATTGCCCGGCTGCTGTACCCGAGCAAACGTCGTACGTGGCAGGAAGCGGAAGAGCAGCTGATACGGATTGTGGAGATCCGCTCAAAGGCAGATGAGTACCTCGGCAGCGTGGCGCGCCAGGTCGCTGAAGACCGGCCGGATTACGATCTGCTGCTTTCGGCATACGAGCACCTGAGCAATGAGCGGAATGAAGCCCGGATGCTTGCCGATTCACTGGAAAGTCAGCTTGTGCAGCTGGATGAGCTGTCCATCAAGGTGCTGATTGACCAGCGTGTGACTTTCCGGATACGGATAAAGCGGGAGAGCTGGTGCGAGGAATCGGGTTGCAGCGGGAAAAGCGACTATGAATATCCGCCGATCAATGTGTCGGAGGAAGTCTATCGGTATTTCCATACACAGGCCCCACAGGAGCTCGCATTCGAAAAGGACGGTTTGATGGCTCTCCAGATCCCGGAAAAATGGTGGCGGGCACTGAGCCTTGACCCCCATGAATCCTGGCCTGAATCACATACCTCCGCGGTGTTTGTCGCAGAGGATCTGATCGAGCATACACAGCATTCATATGCCCGGGTCAGCAACGGACAGGTGACCTTTTCCCAGTGGGAGGATGTCAGCCCGGACTACTATCGGGAGCACTTTGAACATCTGGGCATGGCCATTGACTCGAAACCGCTGGGATGGTTCGAGGCTGAAGCGATCAAGACAGCCCAGCCGCCCGGACTGGTTCTCGTTGAACCGCCGGTAACCAAGGCCGGAGTCGTGTCCGGAGAGAATGCGTACGGCATGTGGAGACAGGATGAGCGAGGGACCTACTGGACGTTCCGGAATACCTATGGTGTGTTGTCACTCCTGATTCCCGGAGGACGCTATGATCTTGACACCTGGGTTGCATGGGTGAAGCAGGGTGAAGCAGAACTGCGCTCCCGGACCGCAAGTCAGGCCGCGCAACCCCCGATATTCCTGCCCGAATACTATGTCTATCGTCCGGATTTTTTCGGAGACCGGAACCAGTTCGGTACGTTCGGCAGGCTGACCTATACCGTGCCCCAGTTGCGCCACAGCGCCTTTGCCCTTGCCAATCCCCGCCTGGTCGCTGCGGCCCTCAATGGGGAGAATATCGGCAACCGGCCCGGATCCGGTGCTGGGTATACACCGGGTATCCCTACTACATTTCAGGTTACGGGGCCGGAGGCTATTCGGTTCGCTCGGCAGCGGATCAGTACCGCGGCAGGGGACCCGGCGGCTCCGGAAAATAGGCTATTGGCCGTTGATGCCCGCAGAGCTGCAGAAGCGTCCTCAAACACCGCAACTGCCGGATAATGCCCGGGCGCTTTGTGATAACCGCCAACTGCGACACTTTTGCGACACGCCGCGCGAAAAGACAGCGAAAAAGGCGCAATTTTGCGAGCCTTCAATTTTGCAATGTTGTTGTAACTGATTGATCTTTAAGAATGTGGCAGATATCAAGCGGGGATAAAACAAGAGGCTGGTGCCGGAAACAGGAATCGAACCTGCGACCTACTGATTACGAATCAGTTGCTCTACCGACTGAGCTATTCCGGCACGCGGCGGCTATTTTAACGTCTCGTTGCCCGGTATGAAAGAGTTTGTCGGTCTCATTGTTGGGAGCAAATAAACTGTCCGGACTTGTAGCACGTGATTTGTCCGGTTTCATGATCACCAAGGAGGTGAGCCATGAGACGGACAGAACTGCTACAGGAGATCCGGAAAATGCGATTCGAAGAAGCCTATACGGGATGGACCGAGAAACGGCTGACCCAGGAAGAGGCGGCGCGGCTGCTGGGGGTCTGTGAGCGGACCTTCCGGCGCTATATCGACCGCTACGAGGAGGAGGGCCTCGACGGCCTGATCGACAAGCGCCTGAGTCAGGTTTCCCACCGCAAGGCCCCGGTGGATGAGGTTCTACGCCTCGAGGCGCTCTACAAGGAGCGCTACGACGGCTGGAACATCAAACACTTCTACAGCTTCTACCGCGACCGTCACGGCGGCACACGCAGCTATACCTGGGTACGGAACACCTTGCAGAAGGCAGGCCTGGTCAAGAAGGCACCGGCTCGGGGTAAGCATCGTCGACGCCGCGAGCGGGCGCCCATGGTCGGCATGATGCTCCACCAGGATGGCTCCACCCACGAATGGGTTCCCGGCCACCACTGGGATCTGATCATCACCTTCGATGACGCCACCTCTGAGCACTACTCCATGTTCTTCGTCGAGGAGGAAGGCACGGCTTCGAGCTTCCAGGCCATGCGAGAGGTCATCACCGATCACGGCCTTCCCTCGAGCCTCTATACCGACCGGGGCAGTCACTACTGGCACACCCCCAAGGCCGGCGGCAAGGTCGACAAGTCCAACCTCACCCAGTTCGGCAGGGCCATGGCCCAGCTCGGGGTCGAGATGATCCCCGCCTATTCCCCCGAGGCCCGGGGCCGCTGTGAGCGCCAGTTCGCCACCCATCAGGGACGCCTGCCCAAGGAACTTGCAGCCCAGGGCATTACCACCATGGCGGCGGCCAACCGCTACCTTCGGGAGCACTACCTGCCGGCCTTCAACCGGGAGTTCTGCGTCAAACCCGCCGTCGAGGGCAGCGCCTTCGTGCCTTTCATCGGCCCTGGACTGGACGACATCCTGTGTGAGCAGTACGAACGCACCGTGAACAAGGACAACTGCGTCTCGTTCGAGGGACTCAAGCTGCAGATCCCTGCCGACCGCTATCGGCGCCATTACGTCAAGGCCAAGGTTCGGGTACACCGTTATCCTGATCGCTCCCTGGCGATCTTCCACGGCCCCAGAAGACTGGCCAGTTACACCCCAGAAGGCCTGCCCTTCGACCCCCTCGAACCTATTGATCAGGCACCGGCCAACGTCCGCTGCCAAGTCTGATCATCAGTGGACCCAAAGCGGACAGTTTATGTGCTACAAAACCGGACAGTTCTATTTGTTGCTAACAGAGTTTGTCGGTCTCATTCACCGGCTGCCGGGATATCAGCCAGGGGTGCCGGCGAAACGACCAGACATGACGACCGGTCGCTCGCTGCATTGCACACATCCTTTCAGGTGCTGAAACCTGACACGGCAAACCGCATCAGGCAGGCAACGGATCGCCTTCGTGTTTGCGCTGTTGAATCTCGTAGTTGAGACACTCCATGTACAGGCTCCACCAGGGGGTACTGAACGGATCGGCCACTTCCGTGGGCATGAGCCACCAGCGACCCCGTTCAATTTCGCTTTCGAGCTGACCGGGAGCCCATCCGCAATAGCCCACTCCCGTTTTCAGACGGGCAGGCTCCCGAAGGGTATCGAACCGGTCCAGAAAATCCATGTTCGTTGTGAAGCAGTATGGCCCCGCTTGCAGTGTCGGCGCGGGGATCAGGTGGGACTGATCTGTCAGCAACCACATCTGAGCGTCCTGTACCGGTCCGCCACAGAACAGGGGAAGCTCGCGCAGCCAGGGTTGCTTCAGGTGCGAGATGGGTGACCCTTCGCCACACAATGTGGCTCTGTGTGCCTTGGCTAAATCAACGCCCATGGCACCTTTCTCGTCGTGGGCCAGCAACAGGATGACACTGTAGGCAAATGGCGAACGGGCATGGTTATGGGGCGCTGCGGAAACCAGATAGCTGTTGGCCAGTGTGGTGGCCGTGTCATTGCGGGAGGTTTTCTTCTTTCCGAATCCAAACATGGTCAGGTCCTTCTGTTGAGTGAAAAACGCCGGTGTTCAACCGCACCGGACACCGGTGACGAGATCGCCGGCCAAGGGCAAAATGTTGCAGTGGTGATCTTGCGCATCGGCCATCACGCATCCGTGTCATTGCATTGAGCCGTCTTCTTTCGGTGAGACCGTGATGGCGCCCTCCCGGCCACGAAGGTGTCGTCAAGTTCCTGTCTCAGGATACGGATCCCTGGTTTCGCCTCGATGCCCAGCAAGACGTTTTCACCGGAAACAGCGAGGATCCGGATCCGGGTGTCCGGGCCGATGCGAATGTCCTGCTGCGCTCTGCGGCTTAATATCAGTGTCATGTTCACGTCCGTGTGAAGTGCCTGAGTACATGCCTGATCCGGAAAAACACAGGCACCATCCTGGCGCGGACGCCGCTGATGAATTTCCGGGCTTCAGAAAGGCGCGAGAGACCGACCCGGATGGACATGCAGCGCAGGGGCAGGGCGTCCACGCCGGACAGGCGAAATGACAAACAGGGTGAAAACCCCGCGGATCCTTGCGGAGCAGGCATCACGACATCCTTGTGATTGCTGGTTCAACGGCCGGATTATAGGAAACTTTGGCGTTCCGGATCAAGCGCGCGTCCTGGTACAGAGACCTGCAACGCAGCGAGCCTGCATTGCACCTTTCAATCTGATCCGGCTGGCTGACGCGCTGGGGTTGTCATCTGCGTTCACCCGAACGCGTATTGCAGCGCCAGGGGCGGACGATCACGCAGGCGGACTAGACGACTGGTCTAATTCTGTGTAAGATGCCTCCCATGAACACCGCTTATGACGATACCCGGCAACGCATTCTGGATACCGCCCACCGCATCATGGCGCGGGAGGGATTTTCCAGCGTGGGTCTGAACAAGATTCTTCAGGCAGCGGGCGTGCCCAAGGGGTCTTTCTATCACTACTTCCGTTCCAAGGAGCAGTTCGGGCAGTCGCTGCTGGAGGATTACTTCGAGCGCTATCTGGCCCTGATGGATCAGCGTTTCAGTGATACCTCCCTCCCGGCCCGCCAGCGACTGATGGGGTACTGGGAGCAGTGGTTCAGCAGCTATGCCGGCCCCTGTGAAGAACAGCAGTGCCTGGTGGTGAAGCTCAGTGCGGAAGTGGCGGATCTGTCCGAGGCCATGCGTCTCACGCTGCGTGACGGCACGGAGAAAATCATCGGCCGGCTGGCGGACTGCATTGCCGCCGGTGTGGCGGATGGGTCGCTTCCGGAACTGGAACCGGTTCCCATGGCGACCCTGCTGTATGAACTGTGGCTGGGGGCCAGTCTGCTGACCAAGCTGCACCGCAACAGCGGTCCGCTGGAAAAGGCGCTGGACATGACCCGGCGTTTGCTCGGCGATCAGGACTCGGACAACTGAACACCCGTCCCCCGGAGACGGGTATTTTTGGCTTCAGATGCTAGACGACTGGTCTAATAATTTGTTGAAAACAGGTCCTGATGACCTTAAGGAATCACCGCATGACACAGACTCAAGACATCAACCGCCGCATTGTGCTGGCCTCGCGCCCGGTGGGTGCCCCGACAGAAGAGAATTTCCGGCTGGAGCAGGTCCCTGTGCCGGAACCTGCTGAAGGTGAAGTGCTGCTGCGTACCGTCTATCTTTCTCTGGACCCCTACATGCGCGGACGCATGAGCGACGGCCCGTCCTATGCCGAGCCGGTCGGGGTTGGCGAGGTGATGGTGGGTGGCACCGTCAGCCGGGTAGCGGCCTCCCGGCATCCGGATTATCAGGTGGGCGACTGGGTACTGTCGTACTCCGGCTGGCAGGATTACGCCATTTCCGACGGCTCCGGTCTGATGCCGCTGGGCAAGGCGCCCGCGCATCCGTCATACGCCTTGGGCATTCTCGGCATGCCGGGCTTCACTGCCTACATGGGCCTGCTGGATATCGGCAAACCCAAGGCCGGTGAAACCCTGGTGGTGGCGGCCGCCACGGGGCCGGTCGGTGCCACGGTGGGCCAGATCGGCAAGCTCAAGGGATGCCGTGTGGTGGGGGTCGCCGGTGGCGAAGCCAAGTGCCGCTACGCGGTTGAGGTGCTGGGTTTTGATGCCTGCATTGATCACCATGCCGAAGACTTTGCCGAACAGCTCGCCCGGGCCTGCCCGCAAGGCATCGACATCTACTATGAAAATGTCGGTGGCAAGGTGCTCGAAGCGGTTCTGCCGTTGCTCAACACCGGTGCCCGCATACCGGTGTGCGGTCTGATTGACTGGTACAACGCCACCCGGCTGCCGGACACGCCCAACGGCGCCATGCTGATGCGCACCATCCTGACGAAACGCCTCACCGTCAGGGGCTTCATCATTTTTGATGATTATGGTCATCGCTACGACGAGTTTGCGAAGGAGATGACCGAGTGGGTCCGCACCGGCCAGATCAGGTACCGCGAGCAGATCGTTGATGGCCTGGAAAATGCCCCGCAGGCGTTCATCGGCCTGCTTGAAGGGCGCAATTTCGGCAAGCTGGTCGTCCGCGTGGGAGCGGATGACTGATTGACGGGGCCGGCCACATTACGGCCCGGCACGTTCCAAACTGATACAAGGAGCACGACATGAACATTCTGATGGTACTGACTTCACATGATCAGCTCGGTGATACCGGGCACAAGACTGGCTTCTGGCTGGAAGAATTTGCCGCCCCCTATTACGTCTTCAAGGATGCGGGGGCAAAGATTACCCTGGCCTCGCCCAAGGGCGGACAACCGCCGCTGGATCCGAAAAGTGACGAACCGGATGCGCAGACCCCTGCCACGGACCGGTTCCACAAGGATCCCGAAGCCCGGCAGGCCCTCGCCAACACCCTGCCACTGGCCTCGGTCAATCCGGAGGACTACGACGCCGTCTTCTATCCCGGTGGTCATGGCCCGCTGTGGGATCTGGCGGAAGACCCGAATTCCATTCGCCTGATTGAGGCCTTCTACGCAGCCGGCAAACCGGTGGGCGCCGTTTGCCATGCACCGGCCGTGTTCCGGCACACCAAGGCACCGGATGGTCAGCCGCTGGTCAAGGGCAAGCGTGTCACCGGCTTCTCCAATTCCGAAGAAGCGGCCGTGGGCCTGACCGATATCGTGCCTTTCCTGGTGGAAGACATGCTCAAGGCCAATGGCGGGCAATACAGCAAGGCGGACGACTGGCACAGCTTTGCTGTGGTCGATGGCCATCTGGTCACCGGACAGAACCCCGCCTCATCCGAAGCGGCGGCCCATGCTGTCCTGGAATTGCTGAAAAAATAAGCGCTTCTGTGCACCCTTCAGGGTGCATAGTCTTCCAGCCGCCGGGCAACGCCTGCCCGGCCGATCCTGCCGAAATCCGACTTGCCGGACCAGAGCCGTCCGAATACGCCCCGGATCAGTGTCATGTAGGGGCCCGAGGGCTTCAGGCCACAGCCGAGAAAGCGCAGGAAGCTGCCTCCCCGATAGAGACTGCGGTCCGCGTGCAGATAGTACAGATGGGTCAGCCACACGACCGCTGCCAGCACAGGCAGCATGACCAGGGTGGCCCCGATGTACCAAGCCCTGTGGATGGCCAGTGCGTGCAGCAGATCCCGGCACACATCCTGATGCTCCAGCTCCTCCAGGGCGTGCCAGTGCAGGACCCGTCCGGGGGCGGGCTGCGTCCGGGGATCTTCCAGTCCCCAGGCCTGTCCCTGTTCAAGAACGGCGAGGCTCAGACTGGATGTATGCAGTTCAAAGGCACAGGGCAGGCTGAGCACCAGTTGCCGGGGCAGCACGTCCACGGCAGTGTTCAGCACCTTTTCCAGCGCCTGACCGATCCGGTGGGCGGCGCGGTAGCCACAGCCCGTCAGGGCATCATTGCACTGCCGGTGGATTCGGCTGTGCCAGGCCTCCTGCTGAATCAGCCCCTGCACGTCCCGTGCTATTTGCTCCGGCAGCGTGGTGCTGTCCAGCTCGCGCAGAATGCGGATCACCACCCGTTCCACCGGCGGAATCAGGCAGCTCATGGCGTTGAAGAAGTGACTCATGACCGGATCGGCGGCCAGCCAGTGCGCGGATGCGCCGTCCAGCCCGATTTCGATCCGGCGGGCGGTCAGAGGGTGTGGAATGTTCATTGTTCACTCAGGCATGCCAAAAAGCAGATAGTTCACCTTAGCCTGTTACGCCAATGATTGTTAGTTGAGGTTGTGATCTGGTTCACATTGGGCGACTAAAAGTCTTTCAATAGGTAATAGTTCGGTTATTGAATGTAAAGATATGTGACATTTTGTCTGGGTAGCAGAATGATGTCTGACACAATCATTTGGCGATCTTTACAGGGGGCATTCTTTTCATCCGGAGTCCTGAGGCGGGATCATCTCATCAGGATCAGGTTATTGCCAGCCATGCTGGTTTGTTACCTGTTGTTGATGGTGTTGGCCATGTCAGGATATCGCTTTTGTGTTGCCCGGAAAGTTCACGAGCGAAGGGTGGTATTCAAAATGCGCTGGCAGGTCTATCGCCACGCCGGATATATCAATGAAACCACACATCCGGAACGTGTGCTCAGAGATGCTTACGAGTCACACTCCATGAGTTTCCTCGCCTATTATAAGGGCAAGCCTGCAGGCACGTTACGTTTGACACGACTAGACAAAGGGAGCCCCATTCAGAGCCTGTTTAATATCAACGTTTCCTTGCCGCACGAAAAAACTGCTGAACTGGGTCGCTTTGCTGTATTGCCCGAGTTCAGAACTCAAGGCCGTTGGGTCACCATGGGGCTTACCATCATGATGTATCTGGCTTCTCTTCGACAAGATGTCCGGTGGTGGGTCGGTTATACTCCGGAAGGTTTGCTGCGCTCATTCAGCCAGGTCTTTGATGCCCGGGCTATACCGCAGTTACAACCTGAGCCGCGTCATCTGTCAGCCAGAAAAAGCATGCCAGGATACTTTCAGCGCTTTGATAACTGTATAGTCTGTTTTATGGCTCCGGTCTCATCTGCTAACCCGACAGGCTGGCTCAAACGGTTGATCCTGATCCCGTCTGAGCAGATCAGAGAGATTGTGTTGAAATGTGTTCGCTCAATACTCAGAGCAGGCCCTTCAGCACCAGATCCCGGTAAGTGACGATGCCAAGTATTTGATCGTTCTCGATGACCGGTGCCACGGAGAGTCCGAACCGGTGGAACAGGCGCGCGCAGTACCTCACATTGAGGCTGGGCTCCACGCTGATGACCGGCTTGGACATGATCTCGTACAGGTTGACACGCTCGGGAGCGCGATCGGCGGCCAGCACCTTCTTGGCGATGTCGGCCAGTAGCACGATGCCATGGGCGTCATGCTCATCCCGTCTGGAAATGAGGATCACATTCAGATCCTGCTCACGGATGCGTGTCAGGGCTTCGGAAACGGTGGCGAGCCCATCCATTTCCGCAAAGCGGTCCGACATCACATCCCGCACCTTGATGACCGGTTTGGTATTCACAGCAGATCCTCCACGGTTCGGGTCAGGCTCGCCATCTGGTGCTGAACACCGATGGCGTCTTCCACGTCGATCTGAACGGCAATCCCGGTGCCGGGCCGGGTATCGAACTCGCCTGCTGTCCCGATGGTTTCCAGAATGTGCCGGCTCAGATGTTCTTCCACCAGAAACAGCACCACATCCCGCGCCGACTCCAGAGACAGCCCGAGAAACGTCTTGTTCTTTTTGAGTCCCTCTCCCCGGGCGGAATTGATGACCGTGGCACCGGTTGCGCCGGCATCCCTCGCTGCGTCGATGACCTTGTCCGTGATGCTGTCTTCCACAAAGGCAATGATGAGCTTGTAGTGCATGTGATTCTCCTCGTTAACGCCGCCGGCTCAGCCACTGAGCAAGCTGCGCGTAACCCATGACCGACATCATGGGGAAAAGGCTGGCAAAGGCGATCAGGCCAAAGCCGTCAATCAAGGGGCTCCGCCCCGGCACACTTTCTGCCAGACCCAGGCCCAGTGCCGCCACCAGTGGTACCGTAACGGTGGAGGTGGTCACTCCGCCGCTGTCGTAGGCCAGGGGAATGATCATCTTCGGTGCCCGGAGCGTCTGGATGAGCACCACCACGTATCCTGCCATGATATACATGGGCAGGGAATCACCGACCACTATCCGGTAGGTGCCCAGTGTTATGCCAGCCGCCACACCCAGTGCGACGGCAATACGCAGCCCGAAAGCCTGTATGGCTCCGCCGGAAACCTCCTCTGCCTTCATGGCCACGGCCAGCAGGGAAGGTTCCGCAATCGTGGTTGCAAAGCCGACCGCAAAGGCAAAGGCATAGACCCAGCCATAATCGGTCCAGTCTGCGGTTGCCATCCCGGCCAGCTCCGTACCGGGGTGAATGAAGGCCGGATCGGTCAACTGGGCAGCCATGCTCTTTCCAAGCGGAAACAAGGCCCAGTCGAGTCCCATCAGGAACAGTGTCAGCCCCAGGATGACCCAGACGAAGCCGGCCAGAATGCGGACCAGGTTGGGCGGCGGCTTGCGGATCACGGCAAACTGAAAGCCGAAGATGATGCTGGCGATGGGCACCACATCCATCAGGGTGCTCCGGAACACGCTGAAAAACTCCTGCCACAGGCTCATAGTGCCACCATGCCGTAAACCATCACGAAGATCATCGGGGTCAGGGACGCCAGTGCGATGAGGCCGAAGCCGTCAATCATGGGGTTGCGTCCGCGAATGGCAGACGCCAGCCCGACGCCCAGTGCGGTGACCAGCGGCACCGTAATGGTGGATGTGGTCACGCCGCCGGAGTCATAGGCAATGCCGATGATGGATTCCGGTGCGAAGGCGGTCAGTATCACGACCACCACGTAACCACCAATGATGATCCACTGGAGGGGCCAGCCCTTGATGATGCGGATGACACCGAGCATGATGGCCAGTCCGACGGAGAAGGCGACGGTCAGACGAAGCCCCCTTGCGTATCCGGCACGGGCGTCGGGCGTATCGGCAATGGCTCCTCCTTGTGCGGCCACCGAAGCGGCTTCGTCAGCAATAGCTATCAGTGCCGGTTCGGCGATGGTGGTGCCGAACCCCAGGCAGAAGGCAAAGACGAGCAACCAGCCGACGCTGCCCTTGCGTGCAAAGGCATGGGCCAGGCTTTCCCCGATGGGGAACAGCCCCTGCTCCAGACCAAATACGAAAAAGGTCAGCCCCAGCAACACCATCAGGGTCCCGGCGAGAATGCGTCCGGCGTCGGGCAGAGGCTGGCCGAGAACAAGCAGCTGAAAGCACAGCACGACCAGCAGAATGGGCAGGAGGTCGCGCAGACTGCCCAGCATGGCGCGCATAAAGGGTCTGAGAATTGAGATCATGCTCCCAGCATAACGAATCCGGCGCTGGCAGGATTGATTTGCGGCAAATTTTCATCAAAAGGCATGGCCGGGTGCTTAGGGTGCGTTGCCTAATTCCACCCCGCACAATAGAGCCAGACACAGAGGAGGAGTGAACATGAAAGACACTACCGCGCGGCGGCTGTATACCCGGCCCCTGTACTTGTCCATATTTGTGGCCGTGATCATCGAGCTGGTGAACTTCGCCATTTTTGGCTACGGGCTCAATGTGGACGATGCCAGCCATTTTCAGGAGTTCATCTGGACGGTCTGCGTCGGCGGTCTCGGCATGGGCTCGCTGCTGGGGGTGATGATTGATGTGGTGGTCACCGGCCGCCTTCAGGGCACCGAGGCGCGCAATACCATCCTGATTCTGACCGTCCTGGTGCTGGGTATCGTCACCAAGTTCGTGACCATCGCCCTGCAGGGGCAGGCGGAACTGCTCAATGTCAGTGATCACACGCTGATGTATGTGGGCGTGGGATTGCTGCTGGCGCTGTTGGCTGGCTGGGTGCTGGGGGTGCTGCTTTACACCGAGAAGGGCCGGCAGGCGCTGGTCAGAGCGCGGCTCTGACCCTCACTGCGGACAGCGGGTGCCCGAGCCGGTGTGGCTGAGGATGCCTTGCTCGTTCAGCGTCAGCGTGCCACAGGCGTCCCCCTGCATGGGGCCGCCTGAAGTGGGGCTCGCGCTGGCCGTGAAGCCTGCACCGTCCGTATTCACCGATAGCGAAAAGGTGTAGCCGGTTTCCGGATCGGTTTCCGGGGGGCGGCTATAGCCCAGAAAGCTCCCCTGACGGCTGCGGTAGCGCTCAGCAGCCTGAGCCCAGAGGTGCAGGGTCTGAACCGCCTGGTCCCGGCGAGTGGCCCGCACATGCTCCGTGTAGGACGGAATGGCCACCGCCGCCAGGATGGCGGCGATGACCAGCACAATCATCAGTTCGACCAGGGTGAATCCGCCTGAGCGGGTCACTGAATCTGTATCCATGACTTGCGTCCCTCCGATGCACTGCCGGCAGCTTCATCCACGGTCCGGAGGGTGCCGGTCGAGCTGCTCAGGTACTTGTGTTCCTTGTTTTCTTTCGGGTTGCTCAGAATGACCGGGTTGAGCACGATTTCATCATAGCCGATGCCGCCGATATGCTGCAGCGTTCGCCCGTCCGGTGTGTAGCCATCCAGATCGTCGATCTTGCCGTCCTTGTTGATGTCATAGACGGCATATCCGAGCTGGCCACCAGTCATGGCGTCAACCTCCATGAGCCAGCTGGTCCCGTCAGGGATACAGGGATCCGAGGAGGGCACGAAGGTGGTGAAGATGACCCGGTCGTGGCGCACCATCATCCCGTTGAGCACCCGTTCACCCTGGCCTGAAGCGGTTTTGGGCGGCCTGAGCTGCATGATCCAGCCGCGTTTTTTCGTGTAGTCCACCGGGTGACTGCTGAAAATCCGGTGGCGGACCCCCAGTTCGCCGGATTGGGCATCCACCTGGATATCAATGGTCTGTTCCACCAGATCCGAAACACGGATGGGATCATACTGGCCGGGCGTACGGTCCCAGAGGCCATAGGCGGCTTCCAGCCGGGGAGAATTGCTCAGTGTCCGGTCGTCCTGGGTCAGGAAACGGCCGCTGCCCACATAAACCATCACGCCGCCCCTGGGGTGCAGGCGCACATCAGGACGAGCCAGAAGTGGGCGCCGGTTGGCAAAGGTGTCACAGTCGCCATCGCAGGCGGTAAACAGAGGCTTCGGTTCAAGGGTGCTGCCCACTACCCGCCAGCCGGATTCCTGTTCACTCCGGAAGTCGAAGGCCCAGACATTGCCATAGAGGTCACCGGCATACACCATATCGGTAATGCGGTCACCATCGAGATCAACCGGTACCGGCGTGCCCAGGCCGTTGGGCGGTACGTTTGTGCCGGACAGGCTGTCCGGGCCCACGCCTGTGCTCAGTACCTTGAGCACCGCGCCGGTCTTCAGATCCAGTACGAGCAGTTCGGCCTGCTGGCTCTTCGGGTTGATACCGTTGCCCACCAGCACCACCCAGCGGTCACCGGCGTGTACCCGTGCGATGGCCGGACGGCTGACGGTCACACCCAGGTGATTGGCCAGGTCAGTGCTGGCAGAGGGATCGACATCCCAGAGCACATTGTCTTTGGTGAAGCTTTCCGGCCGGGTCACATCCAGCGCAAACAGGCTTTGACCACCCCGCCCCGTGCTGCCCACCAGCACCGTTTTCCAGGCATCATCCAGCCAGACGTCGCTGAAGGTGGGGGCACCGTCCACATAGTAGGCATGGCTGTACTTGGGGTGGGTCAGGGCGCCCAGCCGGCCGAGCAGGGCACCCGGGATATAGGCGAACAGCGGCTTTCCGGTCTCGCCGTCAATGGCGTGGAGCTTGCCGTCATTGGCTCCCACGTAAATGACGGGCGGGCGTTCCGTGTAGGTGGAATCACTGCGGAATGCGTTGTATCGGGTGCGTTCATTCTGGCTCAGGCCCGAGCGGCTGAGGCCGAAACCAAAGTTCTGATGGGCGACCACGACCGGATCCGAATGAATGATGTCACCAAGATAGCGTCCGCGCTTGCGCAGGCCGTCGGTGGTGTCATCCGCAAGGGTACCGAGAAGCCACTTGATCCGCGTCTTGGCCTTGCCGTCCGTCTTGCCCGTGACCGGGTCCTTGTTCAGCGGCCCGAGAATGTCTGCCGAGGTGGTGTCTGCAGTGAGCTGCACGGTCTGGCCACCGGCCCGGGTGAACACCTTGGTATGTTGTGTGACGGTTTTGCCGGATTGCCATTTGGGCGTGCTCTTCAGTTCGCCGGTCGTCCCGTCCACCTCGTAGGCCACCACTTCGCCGGACCAGTCGCCCGGATTGTAGGTCACCTGATAGATCAAAGTGTCCGAGCTCAGCTCGAAGGCACTGGCTGCGGCGGCGGCAGAGGAGGTGCTGCGGCTGACGATGTCGGCCAGTACCGATTTCAGCGCCTGGGCAAACTCATCGGGATTCTGGGCGCTGAAGTGCTGGCCATGGCCGTTGATGGCGGCATGCCAGAGATCGTCTGCCCTGGTGTTTTTACCGGAGTCGATATCGGGCCAGCTCTTGTCACCTTTCTCGATGGCTGGCAGGTCTGTGGCCGGATCCAGAGTGCCCTGGACACCCAGTCCCACGGTAAAGGTGGTCATGTGTTGCCAGAAGGCCGGGTCCTGTGGGCTGGTGGGGACCAGATTGTCCAGCTTGGGCATCAGGTCCCGCTTCCAGTAGTACATGGCAACGTCGGCCAAGGTATTTTTGTAGGCATCCTTGAAAGGCGTCTCGGGTTTGTACTGATAGGTTTGCTGTCCGGGGCCGGTGATTTCGGGCCCATTCGTGTTGTCCGCATTACCAACATTGGGACTGTCGCCATTCCAGTAACCGTCCGTGGTCAGGATGGTATAGGCCGGGCGGCAGGCCAGCGGTTTGTCATAGCGTGAGTCTTCCCAGGGGGCATTGGTGGAATAATATTCACCGGCGGCCTTCAGGGCCCGGCGCAAGGGGGTGCCGCCATCAGGAGTGGTAGCATAAAGCGTGTTGTAGAACGTTTTCCTGTGTGCTGTGTCGAAGGTCCTGACCGTGATGTCAGGAACCGGATTCTCGGGTGTGATGGAATGAATGGTGGCAAACCCGACACGTGCCTTCTCGTCCAGCACCGCAAAGGCCCGGCCCACAGCCGCCTTGGCGGAAGCCATGCGGGTACGGTGATAGGTCCACCAGTTGGCAAAATTCTGGATTTCTTCCTCGTAGGTGCAGGTGGGCGCGTTTTTGCAGTCGGTTCGTTGGGAGCTGCCGGTGTAATTGTTCCCAGGCGTGATCTTTACCTCAGTACCGTCCATTTTGTAGTACTTCGGGATGTGACTAACATAATATGTTTTTTCCTGAATTACACCTCCCCCAGATTTTGCTACGAAGAAGTTGACGTGATCAGATGGAAAGGTTGTGCACCCTGACCCAGTAGTCACGGGGTCATTGACAGCGCAGCTTGTGCTTGCCTGTGGCATTTCCGTCCCATCGGCATTGACCCACGGGCGGTAGGTGACCGCCGGATTGTAGTACTGCTTGTTGTAGGCTGGACTGTACCGTGCCCAATACCAAGGTGCGTAGGCGGCACCGTCAGGTAAAAAATCCCATCCCATGGACCCCGAGTCGTCCAGAATCATCAGTATGTTGGGCTCGGCGCGAACGCCCAGAGTCAGGGGGGTCTGGGCAAGATCCAGGGGTTGGGCGGCCGTGCTGCCTGATGAGGAGCCGGCGTATGCTGCCGCGGGGAACAGACCGGCCAGAAACAGCAGATTCTTCAATGCCTGTGAAATACGGTCACGCATGATCGCCTCCTAGCGAATGAATGTGGCCTGAAGCAGAACGGGGGCGGCACTGCCGGGTGCGCTGCCGCGTGCGGTGATGCGGAAGACCCGGCGCTCGGTGTAGGGCTGATCGCTGGCGGCCGAGTCCGGTTGTCCGATCGTGGGCGCCAGCTCCTCGATCATGTAGTGAGCCGTGCCGGTGCCGGTATAGGCCGTGACGGCCACCATATCCGTCAGGGTCGCCTGTGTGGCGGCCGGGGCAGGTGCGTTGATGTAGTGGTAGCGCCCGTCCTTGCCCTCAAACTTGCCCAGGGCCGCCCCGCCGAGATAGCGCTCGGCAGCAGACAGGGCCGCCTCCGCTGCCTCGAATGCCTGATAATCCTGACGGCTGTAGCCGGCGAGTCGTTCTTCATCCGAGATGCTGCGTGTGGTGGAGACAGCCAGCAACGAAAGTGCCAGCAGAAAGAGCAGCACCACTATCAGCACGACCCCCCGTTGGTGCAGGTTTGTCCGTGTCATGAGCCACTCCTGTTACGCAGTTGAATGGTCCAGGTGACAGGCAGGCGCAGGGCCTTGTCCTCGGGTATGAAGTCGGTGCCGTTGAAGCGATACGGCTGCGGCGTGGGCAGTACGTCTCTGTCAGAACGCAGCAGCACCTGAATCCGGATGCTTCGTACCTGTTCCCAGTTGACGGAACCGGATGCGGGTACATAGCTGTCTGTCTGGCCGTTGCTGTCCGAATCCACGCCATAGGTCACCTGGAAATCGTCCACATTGGGAATCAGCAGCTCGGGTGCCCGGTGGTTGGCCTTGCGGTACAGGCCGGTCAGGCCGTTCCCGGAAGCCAGGTAGTACACCAGCGTGCCGGTAGGCACCAGTTCGGCCCCGGCATCAAACCGTGTGGCCGCATCGCCGCCCCAGTCCGTGACCGCATTGCCGGGCTGGCTCCCCGCCTGATGCGCCAGCTTCAGCGTGGCCGGTACGGGAGGTGTGGCGGACGCGTTGCCTGCCTGAGGCGTCAGCGCGGTGATCTGGAAGTAGCGGGCCTTCTCGCAATCGGAAACCAGCACAATATCGTTGACGCACAGGCCCGACCGGCTTGCCGAGCCATCCGGACAGGCACTGTTCAGCGTGGGGCCGGGGTCTTCCGTGATCACTGCGTCCCGGGTGGTCTGCGCGGTCAGCCGGAGCGGCTGGCCCAGCACGGTGCGGATGAGCAGGACGTCCGTGTTCGCAACGGGCCCGGGTGTCAGTGTGCCGCTCAGTTCGGATGGCGTGCCGGACACATTGTCCCAGCCCCGCAGGGCAACAGTCACATCGTTGAGAATGTCGGTGGCGGCCTGAAGGCTGTTTTCCGGTGGTGTCTTGTGATTCCCCAGGCAGCCACGGTAGTCCACCATGCGCAGTTCCCGGTCGAGCAGGGTGCGCAGGATGCGTGCAGATTCCTGAAGTCGGCTGGTCGCCTCATTCACTGACCAGGTCTGGCGATTGCCGAGATAGAGCTGCGCCACTGCCAGCGTCAGCAGACTGCTGAGCAGGAGGGCGATCAAGAGTTCCACCAGACTCAGGCCCGTCTGGCGTGGAAAGGGGGTGCGAAGGGATCGGCAAGTCATGGTGCCACCACCACCTGATAGCTTTCCGTCAGCCCGCTTTGCACACGCTCACCACTCCAGGTCAGGGTGATGGTGATGGTCTCGCTGGCGGCGTCGGTTTCAATGGCAGCCTTGCCGTCCGGGAGCATCTTGGTCACCTGGGCGTACCAGTCCGCAAGATCCCCGGCCGCCAGCGTGCTGCCGCCAGAGGGGCTGGCGCCGGCGGTGAGGTTGTAGTCACCTTTCAGGGCGGCCTGGCGGTTGGCGCGGATGCGTTCTGCCATGTCGGAGGCAAGCTGCACGGCAATGCTCTGGGAGGCGGCAGAATGGTTGAGGCGCAGGGCGTTGGCCTGCAGGGCGGCAGAGCCCAGTGCCCCCAGCGCCAGCAGGAGCAGGGCCACCAGTACTTCAATCAGCGAGAAGCCGGCATGGGATCGTTTCATGGTGCTGTCCTCAGGGATGTACGGTCGTGCGCACGAACTGACCGCTGCGGGTCAGGGTGATATCCACGCCTTCATGGGCATTGGGGGTGCGCAATTGCAGTCGGGTGGCCGAGGCCTGGATCAGGCTGCCGTCAGGGCCGAAGCCGATGCCAGATGGGCCGGATACGGTCACTGCCGGACCGGATGAGGTGTAACGCCTGACCAGCGTATCGGTGCCACTGTCAAAGGTGCCGTCACTGTCCGCATCCACCCAGACTTCCCAGCCGGTCTGCCACTGTCCGCCAATGGGTGTGACGTAGACCACCTGACGGCGGCGCTGGGCCTCGGATCGGGCCAGGTTGAGACTGCTGACGAGGGCATTGTGTGCTGCAGCCTGAGCATTGGTCTGAACCATGGACTGGTACGCCGGCACGGCGATGGCCGCCATGATGGCAACAACAGCCAGGGTGGTCAGGAGTTCGGGCAGGGTCAAACCGGACTGTCTTGCAGGCATGGTCACCATCCTTGTAACGTGAGGCTGTGTTCATTTTATAATTTGGATGGTTGTGGAACAACCGTATCATAACGCAACACTGTTACGGTTTTCACAAATCCAACACGAAGGCAGGTCGGGTTGCATGTCAGGACAAGTCATTGCAGCGCCGGACTGATGCCGATATGCCTTCAGGATGATGTGAAATGACACTTTTACCCAAGATGAACAAGGCGTAAGCTGGGCCAGTGACATGCTTTTCATGCAACCCAAAAAGATAAGGAAAACGCACACATGAACAGGTTCAATGCTGCGCTGCTGGCAGGTGCGCTGGCGGGTGCGCTGGCTGCTGCGCCTCTGGCTCAGGCCGAGGAGGCCTATACCACCCGGGATCTCAATGAACAGCTGGTCATGGCAACGCTGTGGATGCAGGCTTCGGCCGAGTTCCGGGCGCTCAGCCATCAGGCCTTCAACGTCGCCCACATGCAGCTGGACAAGGCGCTGGCCGCGCACAAGGGCAACAAGCCCCTGGCAATTGCCGTGGATGTGGATGAAACCATCCTGGATAACACGGCCTATGAGGCTTATCTCATCGGCAATGATTTCGGGTATTCCTCCAAAACATGGGTGCCCTGGATGAATGCGGCGGAAGCGACGGCCATGCCTGGCGCCGTGGAGTTCCTCAACTATGCGGCCAGCAAGGGTGTGCATGTGTTCTATATCACCAACCGCAAGCCGGAGGGCAAGGAAGGGACGCTCAGGAACCTTAAAGCACTCGGATTCCCCTTTGTGGACGAAACCCATCTGCTCATGCGGGAGAAGTCTTCCAGCAAGGAGGCACGTCGCCAGGCCGTTCTCGAAAAATATGATGTGGCCCTGATGGTGGGCGACAATCTGAACGACTTCAGCGATGATTTTTACAAGAAGTCGGTGGACGAACGCTTTGCGGCGACCGACAAGCACAAGGACAAGTGGGGCACCGAGTGGATCGTGCTGCCCAACCCCACTTATGGCGACTGGGAAGGCGCGGTGTACAACGGCAACTGGAAGGCGTCTGCCGCCGAGAAGGATCAGATGCGCAAGCAGCATCTGCGCCGGTGGGCGCCCAAACAGTAAGACCGTGGTTCATCCGGATGACACGAACGCCTCCGTAACGGGGGCGTTTTCGTGTTCAGAAGGGGAAAAACCGGGGAATCACCAGTAGCGCGACAAACAGACTCAGTGCCTGTAGCGGTAGGCCCACCTTCACGAAGTCGATGAACCGGTAGTTGCCGGGACCGAGCACCAGCGTGTTTACCGGGCTGGCAACCGGTGTGGCAAATGCCGTGGAGGCCGCCAGCGCCACACCCATGAGAAACGGCTGCGGATGGATGCCGAGCGCCTGGGCAGAGGCCAGGGCAATGGGGGCGACCAGCACGGTCGTGGCCGTATTGGACATGAACTGGCTGAGCAGGGAGGTGATCAGGAAGAAAGCGCCAAGCATGAGCAGCGGAGGCTGACCCTCAAGCAAGGTGGTGAGACCTGCGACCAGGGCATCCAGCGCACCGGTATTTTTCATCGCCTGAGCCAGCGGCAGCATGCCGGCGATGAGAATGAGGCTGGTGGCGTTGAGGGATTGCCACGCCCTGGCAGGCGGGACGCAGCCGGAAAGAATCATGGCCAGGGCAGCAAGCAGTGACGTGGTCAGTGGCGGGAGCCAGCCGGTGGCCATGACGACCAGCATGGCGAGCACGATCAGGCCTGCCGGCAGGGCCTTGTCACTCTGACGGGCGGCATCCTGTACTTCCACGGGGAGTTCCAGAATGACAAAGTCCGGGTGCTGCTCCAGATCCAGAATATGACGCCAGCCGCCAACGACCAGCAGCGAATCGCCAAACGCAATCCGTGTGCCCTCGAACTGCGCGGCCAGTGGCTGCCCCTGACGCCGGATGCCGATCACGCTGAGACCGTACCGGTCGCGGAATCTGGCCTCCTTCAGTGTCTTGCCGATGACGGGGGCTGAGCGGCGAACCAGTACCTCGGCGACACCGAAATCCTGATGGAATTCATCCAGCAGTCCACCACCTGACCGAAGCACGTCCAGCCGCATGGTGTCACACAGGGTTCCGAGTGCATCAGGTGCGACGTACACCAGCAGCTCGTCACCCGCATGGATTCGTGTCGCGGAGAGCACCGGCAGTCGCGTGGAGATCAGTCTGCCCTGCCTTCGGATACCGAAAAGGGTGGCCTCAAAACGGGTGCGCAGACCGGCTTCCGCAACCGTCTTGCCCACCAGCGGGCTGTCCGGCAGGGTCTTCAGCAGGTGAATCTGGTCGGTAATGCCATAGCGATCGGTCAGCTCGCCCAGGTGGAAGCCGGATCCCGCGGGCACGGCACTCCCGGCAGGCAACAGGTGGCGGGCAAAGTAGATCAGGTAGACCGTACCTGCGAGAAAAATGGCCAGACCGGGGAGCGTGAAATCAAAGAAGGTGAAGGGCTCCAGCCCGGCATCTTTCAGCGCGGCCGCAGCAGCCAGGTTCGGGGGGGTGCCGATCAGTGTCAGCATGCCGCCCATGAGGGAGGCGTAGGCCAGCGGTATCATCAGGCGGCCAGGAGGGATACCCGAGCGTCTGGCCACTGTCATGACCACAGGGATGAACAGGGCGACCGTGCCCGTGGAGCTCATGAAGGCGGACATGAAGGCTACCAGCGGTAACAGCACCCAGAGCAGGCGGGTTTCATTGGTGCCGCCCATTCGCAGGAGAATCTGCCCTGCTCTTGCGGCCACACCGGTTTGAAAGAGTCCCTCGCCGACGATGAAGAGGGCGGCAATCATCACCACCAGGCCGTGTCCGAAACCCGCGACCGCCTCTGCAGGGGTCACCCAGCCTGACAGGGCCAGCACGCAGATGACCATGAGGGCGATAAGATCCATGCGGATGCGGTCCTGAATGAACAGGGCGATCGTCATGGCGAGAAGGATCATCACGCCCCAGGCGTCAGCAGTCATCGCTCGGAATCTCCAAGTGGCCGGAATCGGGATGTCACTTTAGCGGAACCCGGACCGGACTGCATTGAGTTGGCGCAATAAAAAACCCCGGGCAATGCCCGGGGTCAGCCTGTTGAGTGCAGAGAGGAGGAATCTTACCACCAGGCTTCGAACTGTGCGCCGACGCGCAGGTTGCCCTTCTCGCCATCCGCATTGTGGCTGGTGTTTTCCTCGGCGCGCTTGCCGAAGAAGGAGCCGGCATACAGGCGAATGGTCGGACGCGCCCAGAAGCTCTTGCCGGCAGACCATTCCTGGGCCACCACAATCTTGCTCAGGGCTTTCTTCTCGGCTTCCCAGGGCTCCTGATTCTTGCTGTAGCCCAGTTCCAGTGTGGTCTTCATGATGTCATCCCACTTGTACATGGGGCGAACCACGACGCTCATGAGGCTGGGGTTCTCTTCGGTGACACCTGAACCATAGGTCGTGCCTTTCTGATAAAGCACGGAATAACCCAGCTCAACCTTGTCGCTCAGACGTGCCACGCCAAAATCCATGACGCGCCAGGATTTTTCCAGCGTACCATCCCACCACACACTGTTCAGGGACTCGCCGCCACCGTGGTTGGCGTAGGCCATGTGTCCCAGAGAACCCTTGCCGTACTGGAGTACGGCCTTGTTGAAGCCACCCATCAGGCCCTGGGAGTATTCGGCCGTGAGGAAGAAACCGTTACGATCCACTTCCTTGGAGAGCGAGCTCTTGTTCTGATCCTGTGCGTCGGTCAGGTCGGCATAGCCATAGATACCGATCAGCTCCAGGTTACCGGCGCCTGCAGGCATGGAGAAGCGAACATCCAGCTTGTTGTTCTGAGTGTAGCCGTTGCCGCTGTGGCGTGCGGGCGTATCAAAGTTGGTCACTGCAACGGACGCCTTCGCATTGCCAACGGAAATGTTTTCCAGACCAGCGCCGTAGCCGCTGTTGTTGACATAGAACAGGTCCAGCCAGTGAACATCCTTGCGGCCATAGAAGCGCTTGCCGGCCCAGAGGGTGGCGCCCGGTGCCCAGCCAATGACGTTCTTGGCCGAAACAAAGGCCTGACGCAGGGCAATGTCGCCCCCTTGCCAGGGTTCGGAAGCATTGGTGTCACCTCCGGTGCTGAACAGGTCGTTGTCGCCATCCAGGGCCTGATAATCATTCCCCTGGTTGAGTGCCTGATAGGCGAGCATCATGTCAAAGCGGAATGTCTTGCCGTCCTGTGCGAACAGTTCCTGGCCCAGGGCCATTTCGCCGTAGGTGTCACACTCGTCGCCCAGACGACCGACAAAGTGACCGGCTGCACCGCTGCCGTAACAGAGTTGTTCACCGCCGTCTGCGGTGGTGGAGATGCCTGCCCGGGCATATCCGTGAAATTCAACTGCCAGTGCTGACGTGCTGAGGACGGCTGCGGCGACCGCGGAGGCCAGAGGCGCCAGTCGGAAAGCACGAGATTTGTTCTTGTCTGCCATCGTTTTCTTCCTGCTGTTGGTTGCTTGCCACTTGGCGGGCCGTCTGCCGGACCCGCGTTGATCTGTCTGCGTATCCGGTAAGTGTCAGGTGCATACCGGATGGCTCAGCATCATAGTCGTCAATACGTATTGAAATGGCATCATCCACAGGTGGGCTTTTTGAGGGGGAGGAGGGCGGGGGAGGCAGGGCGTAGACTCGGCGTAGGCCGGCGCTGCGCTGACCGGATGTCAGCGCAGTCAATCTCCGGTACAGATTACTCGGGGGTATCGTTGGCTGGAAAGCGCGTGGCAACCAGCGCATCCTTGATCTTCTTCAGGTGAGCCTGGAAGTCCACGCCCCGCTTGAGTGTCACACCGGTGGCCAGCACATCAATGACCGCCAGATGCTCCATGCGTGACGTCATGGGCATGTATACATCCGTGTCTTCCAGTTTGGGCACATCAATGGAAACGGTACAGATTTTCGCCAGAGGCGAGCCGGGCGCGGTAATGCCGATCACGGTCACGCCGTTGTCCCGGGCGATCTGCACGGCATCTACCATTTCCCGTGTGCGGCCGGTATAGGAGATGGCCACGATCACGTCGCCGGTGTTGAACGAGGCGGCTACCATGCGCTGCATGAGGAAGTCGTCGTAGCAGGTGACCGGGATGTTGAAGCGGAAGAATTTGTGCTGGGCATCCATGGCCACGGCGGCGGAGGCGCCCATGCCGAAGAAGGCAATCTGCTTGGCCTGGATGAGGTAATCCACAGCCTTGCTGATGGCCTGGGGATCCAGTGCCTGGCGTGCCTTGTCCAGCGTTGCAATGGTGTTCTGGAAAATCTTGTCCACCAGGGCCTCGACCGTATCGTCCGGCTCGACAGCCTGGGAAACATAGGGTGTGCCGCTGGCCAGGGACTGAGCGAGCTGAATCTTGAAGTCCGGAAAGCCCTGGGTGGCAAAGTTGCGGCAGAAGCGGTTGACCGTGGGTTCACTGACTTCCGCGGCCTTGGCCAGGGCGGCAATGCTGTAGCGCGTGGCGGACTGGGGATCCCGGAGGATGACCTCGGCCACCTTGCGTTCGGACTTGTTCAGGCTGTCCAGCCTGTCTTTGATGATTTGAAGCAGATTTCCCTGATCATTCATTGACAGCGCGTCTCATATAGTAGTGAATTAACTACATTATCCGGGAAATGGGCACATAATGCCAGTTTTCAAGGGTTTGGGTGGGCCGAAGGCGGTGAGTGCAGGCTTTTTGCTGTAAAAATTACGCAAAAAATGGAATTTGCTCTTGATTAATCGGCCTGAAAGTGGAAAAATTTGGTTTAATTACTACATGACATGAAAAGACGAACCATGACACGGGACGCTCTCCCTCAGATTGACATGCTGCTGTTTGGTGCCAACGGTGACCTGGCACGGCGCAAGCTCTTTCCCGCACTGTATCAGCTCGAGCGGGCCGGCCTGCTTCACGACGGTACCCGGGTGCTGGCGCTTGCGCGTCAGGACATGGATACACCCGCCCATCATGCCCATCTGCGGGAGCAGTTTGCCATTCACATCGGCAAGTCGCTGGACGAATCGGTACTGAACCGCCTGCTGGCGCGTTGCGAGTACCTGAAAGTGGACTTCGCGGACCCCGAAGGCTACCGGCCCATCCTCGAGTGGCGTGCGGAGCGTGATGTTCCGAGTGTCATTTACCTGGCAACGCCACCCATGATTTACGGCACCATCAGCGCCAATCTGTCCGGCGCCGGAGTGGTGGATGCGCAGTCTCGCGTGGTGGTGGAAAAGCCCATCGGCCAGGATCTGGAAAGCTCGAAGGCCATTAACGACGAACTGGCCCGGTATTTTGACGAGACCCAGATTTTCCGGATTGACCACTATCTGGGCAAGGAAACGGTTCAGAACCTGATTGCCCTGCGGTTTGCGAACAACCTCTTTGCGGCGCAGTGGAACCAGCGCTACATCTCCCACGTGGAAATCACCGTGGCGGAGAAGGTGGGCATTGAAGGCCGCTGGGGCTATTTCGACAAGGCGGGCCAGCTGCGGGACATGGTGCAGAACCACTTGCTGCAACTGCTGTGTCTCATTGCCATGGACCCACCGGCCGACCTGTCGGCGGACAGCATCCGTGACGAGAAGGTGAAGGTGCTGCGGGCGCTGCGGCCCATCGAACCCAATCAGATGGAAACCCATCTGGTTCGTGGCCAGTACACGCGCGGCATGATCGATGGCAAGCCGGTACCCGGTTACATGGAAGAGGAAGGGGCGAACCCGGATTCCGAAACCGAAACCTTCGTGGCCATGAAGGTGGAAATTGCCAACTGGCGCTGGGCCGGCGTGCCGTTCTACCTGCGCACGGGCAAGCGCATGCCGGAGAAGCTGTCGGAGATCATCATCCACTTCAAGCCGGCGCCGCACTACATCTTTGATCCGGACCAGAAATACATGGCCTGCAACCGGCTCATCATCCGGCTGCAGCCCGACGAGGGGATTTCCCTTCAGGTGGCCACCAAGGACCAGGGGCTGGACAAGGGCATGCGCCTGCGTCAGGGCCCGCTGGAACTGAGTTTTTCCGAGGCGTTCAAGTCCGAGCGTGTGCCGGATGCCTACGAGCGGCTGCTCTGGGAAGTCATGAATGGCAATCAGTATCTGTTTGTGCGCCGCGATGAAGTGGAATACGCCTGGCGCTGGATTGATCAGCTCATCGACAGTTGGGAGAAGGCCGGCGACAAGCCGCGCAAGTATGCCGCGGGAACCTGGGGGCCGGTAGCGAGCATCGCCATGATCGCCCGGGACGGAAGGAGCTGGTATGAAGACGCCTGACGGGCTGCCGCCTTCGGTCCGCTGGGTGACAGCGCCGGATCGTGACACGCTGGCCGCGAACCTTGCGGTGCACGTGGCGGACCAGTTGCGCGAACAGCTGGCGGCTCAGGCACGGGTCAGTCTCGCGGTCAGCGGCGGCAGCACGCCGGTGCCATTTTTCAGCGCGCTGGCCGGACAGGCGCTGCCCTGGTCCCGTGTCGATGTGACGCTGGTGGATGAGCGCTGGGTGGATGCGGACCACGAGGCCAGCAACGCCCGGCTGGTCCGGACACACCTGCTGACCGGCGAAGCGCAACAGGCACGCTGGGTGCCCCTGAAAGCGGAGGGGGCCACACCGGCCGCAGCGCTGGACGAGGTGGAACAGCGGGTGAGGACGCTGGCCTGGCCATTGAGTGTGGTGGTACTGGGCATGGGAAACGACGGACATACGGCTTCGCTCTTTCCCGGGTCGCCCGGACTGGCCGAGGCCCTGGATCCGTCCGGCCCGGCCCGGGTCGCCGCCACCCGGCCTCAGGATGCGCCACATGAACGGATCACGCTGACGGCTTCGGCCTTGCTGGCCGCCCGGCACCGGGTGCTGCACATCACGGGTGAAGACAAACTGGCCACCCTGGAGCGTGCACTGGCCAATCCGGATGCCGTGGCAGAGATGCCGGTCAGGTTGTTTCTGAAGCAGCCGCTGACCGTGTTTTGGTGTCCTTGACGAGAAGTATGCAAAGCGATGAATGACATTCAGGGCAAACTGGAAACCTATTTCGACGGCCAGCCGCTGGTGCCGGTCATTGTGGTGGAGCAGGCGGAGCATGCCGTGCCGCTGGGCCGGGCCCTGCTGGATGCGGGAATCCGCGTGCTGGAAGTGACCCTGCGGACACCCTGCGCCCTGGAGGCCATCCGCAGGCTGCGCGAAGCGCTTCCGGAAGCCGTGGTGGGTGCCGGCACCGTGACCACCGTGCGCCAGTACCGTGAGGTGGAAGAGGCCGGCGGACAGTTTGTCATTTCACCGGGGGTGACGCAGGCCCTGCTGGAGTATGGCGAGCACAGTCCTGCGCCCTACCTGCCCGGGGTGGCAACCATCTCGGAAATGATGATGGGATACGAAATGGGCTACCGTCGTTTCAAGCTGTTTCCTGCCGTGGTGGCAGGCGGCGTGGCCGCACTGAAATCCTTTGCCGGGCCCTTCCCGGATGTGAGTTTCTGTCCGACAGGGGGTATCGGGCAGAAGAACATGAGCGAATTTCTGGCTCAGTCCAATGTCTTTGCGGTCGGCGGGTCATGGCTGACTCCCGCACCGCAGGTCAGGGACGGTGACTGGGCCGGTATACGAACTATTGCCGCTGAGAGCCTTGCCGCCGCGAGGGCGGCTCTGGCCTCTCGTCAGTAGTGTACGACCCTCCCTCATTGCACTAGCAACGACTTTCCGCCGGCGCAAGTCCGGCGGTTTTTTTGCAGGTTGCAAAGGTTCAGATGCCCAGTGTCCGGCGGGCCTCGCGGACCAGCTGCCAGGTCTCGCGCAGTTCCCGGCGCATGGTGGCGGCCACGTCACGCAGGGCCAGGGCATACAGGTCGTGCAGGGCCAGGGCAAGGCGCGCCGGTGCCGGCAGGCTCCTCTGCTCCAGGGCAGCGGCCACATCTTCGACCGAAGGCTGGTCGGCGGCCAGTTCGTCTTCCAGCTTCTCCACGTCATCCGGCTGGTACCATTCCCAGAAGGACTCCTCGTCATCATAAATGAATGAGTCATCGGGAATGACCTGCTCCAGGGATTCGCTGTTGCGGCTGGCCTGACGCTGGCGTACCAGATCCCAGACCACCCGCGTCATCAGCCCCGTGAGCCAGGCCAGCGGCGCCATGTCTGCCGGTTTGCGCCGGCGGTCTGCCCAGGCCCGGATGTAGAGTTCATCCAGCACCTCATCCACGCTCAGTTCCCCGTCTTCCAGGTTGCCGCTGCCCACATGCCAGTTCAGCTCGTGACGGATGCGTTCGCGCAGTACGTCCAGATGGGTGTTGACGAAGTCCCTGAAGCCGGTTTCGTCGCGGATGATGTCGTGCCAGTTACGGGTGGTCATGGTACACCTCCTTGATCAGTGAGTGGCTCAGGCTGCCGGTGGCAATGCCAGCGGCTCCCGGAAGCGGACAATATGCTCGGTACCCTCACCGTCCTCGACCAGCAGGGACACCAGGTCGGCGCCTTCCGCCGTCGCCACAAGACGTTTGGGGTTGCGGATCAGGTGTTCGTAGTCCTTGAGCGTGACGGTGACTACATCATCTTTCGGGTCGTAGCTGAGACCGGTGACGGGTACCCATTCGGCAACAATCTGGTCGCCCAGTCCGAGACCCGCCACTTCCACTTCGGCCTGTTCGTTTTCAATGGTTGCGGAAACGTGTTCCAGCCATTGCTTGTACTCGTCACGGTTGAGAATGCGATCTTTCATGGTTGTCCTCCTTGTCCGGCAATCCGTAATCGGATGACCTCTGCTTCCATACATGGGGTGAGCTGTGGGGAAATCAACCCGTTGCCGGGGCAAACCCGCGCTCAGAGACTGGTGGCCTGCAGGTGCTGCAGCAGGCGCGCCATGCAGGCCGCCTCGTTGGTGACGAAACGTTCAAACTCCGCAAGGGGCAGGGGGCGGGCAAAGAAGTAGCCTTGGATCAGGCAGTCCGTCCGGTGCCGGAAGAAGGTCAGCTGATCTGCCGTTTCCACGCCCTCGACAATGATCTGCATCCCGAAGCTGCGGGCCAGATCGCAGATGGCATTGACCATGGACGCATCCTCCGGATCTTCCATCAGGTCGCGGGTAAAGCTCCGGTCCACCTTGATCACATCAATGGGCAGGTTTTTCAGGTAGCTCAGAGAGGAATAGCCGGTGCCGAAGTCGTCCAGGGCAATCCGGCAACCGGCTTCCTTCAGGCGCAGCAGATTATGGCGTTGCTCGCTGTTCTTCTCCATGGCCAGATTCTCTGTCAGCTCCAGGCTGACCAATCCGGCATCCAGCATGCCTGCGGTATTCAGGCACCGGATCAGGTCGTCCACATGGGAAGCCATGAGCAGTTCGTTGACGGAGAGGTTGACGGAGACATACAGGTGCCGGTTGAGTTTTTCGTTGAGGGTGGCCATGTCCCGCACGGCGGTTCGCGCCATCCACAGGGAGAGGCTGTTGATCAGCCCGCTGTGCTCGGCAATGGGAATGAAGGTTGCCGGAGAAATGCTGCCCCGGGACGGGTGTTTCCAGCGCATGAGTGCTTCGGCACCGACAATTTCACCGCTGGCCAGGCTGACGATGGGCTGATAGTGCACATGCAGTTCGCCCCGGTCCAGCGCGTGGGCCAGCTCGCTGCGCAACCACTGGCGCTGTATGGCTTCTTCCTGCTGATCCTGGGTGAAGAAGCTGTACCGGTTGCGCCCCTGATCCTTGGCGGCATACAGAGCACTGTCCGCGTTGCGCATCAACTGTTCTGCCGAACGCCCGTCCGCAGGGGCCAGGGTGAGGCCGATGCTTGCAGCCGTGGCGATCTGCAGGTCGTTGATCTGCACCGGTTCGCTGAGACGCTCCAGCAGTGTGGTGGCCGTCTGGGCGGCATCTTCAGGATACCGGATATCCGGCAGAATGATGAGGAACTCGTCTCCTCCGAGTCTGCCGACGGTGTCCGTCTCGCGCAACGTCTTGCGGATGCGCTCGGCCACCACTTGCAGCAAACGGTCACCCGTGTCGTGACCCAGGGAATCATTGATGTCCTTGAAATTGTCCAGATCCAGAAACATCAGACAGAGGCCGGTCTGGGTGCGTTTCAGACGCTTGAGGGCTTCACGCAGACGATCAATCACCAGGTTGCGGTTCGGCAGACCGGTGAGACTGTCGTAGTTGGCCTGATACTCAATGACATCCTTGGCCTGCTTGAATTCGGTGATGTCATTGAACACGGCGATGAAACGAGAGGCCTTGCCATGCTCGTCCCGAAGCATGGCGATGCTCAGGTAGACCCAGTAACGGGTGCCGTCCTTGCGGCGGTTTTCCATCTCTCCGGACCAGCTTCCGTTCTTCAGAAGTTCCTGCCACAGCGCCCGGAAAAAATGCTGGTCATGATTTGGTGAGCGGAAAATGGCCGGGGTCCGGCCCAGCAACTCGGCTTCCGTATATCCGCTGATGAGCTGAAAGGCCGGGTTGGCAGCCAGAATGCGGTTATGCTCATCGGTGATGAGAATACCCTCGGCCGCGTGCTCGAACACCGAGGCATGAAGGCGATCGCGCTGCTGCTGCTCGTACTCGGCAGTAATATCCTGGATGGAGAGGAGCACGCCCGATATGCAGGTTGTGCCCGTTTGGTCATCACGCATGTAGGGCGTCAGCCTTGCACGGTAGTGCCGGTCCGGCGCAGAGAACTGAACCTCCTCATGGGTTCCGGTTTCCAGGACCGCATGCAGCTTTTCGGCAAGACCGGTCATACTGTAGCGTGTCCTGATGTTCAGCAGGCTGATGCCCTTGGACTGTTCGGTCAAGTCAAAGAAGTCTTTCGCTTCTTCATTGAACCTGCGCACGAGCAGGTTGGCATCCAGCACCACCAGAGCCTTTTGCAGTGAATCCAGGATGTTGCGCAGGTCTTCGTTGGCTGCCGTCAGGGCCTCATTGGTATGCCGCAGCTCCTCGTTGAGGGTGTTGAGCTCCTCGTTCGCCGCCTGCAGTTCCTCATTGGCCGCTTCCAGCTCCGCATTGCTGGCCAGCAGCTCTTCGCCGGTGGCCTGGGTTTCCTCGTTGAGCGCCTTGAGCTCCTCGTTGGAAGTCTCCAGTTCTTCGATGACGGTCTGCATCCGGTCACGGGTGACGGCCAGCTCTTCCTCCAGTTCCCGGATGTGTTCGCGCACGGCCGGATCGTCCGGGTGGACGGGCCTGGACGGCGGTGTACTCGCGGAGACCGGTTCGAATATCACCAGGACCACGTCTTCCGCCTGAATCTTGAGCGCTTCGGGCTGGCGGATCACGAGCCGGAAGCGGCGATCTTCGTGATCTGTACTGATCTGAACGGGGCTGCCCCGGTAGATGGTGTCGCGTCGCAGCACGATGTGGACCCCTGCACGCAGATCGCCGCGAAATTCCGGAATGATGAGGTTGAACAGATCCAGTTCGGCCTTGCCCCTTGGCAGCCGGACAAAGGGCGAGCAGTCACCGAACAGCCTGAGAATTCCGCCATCCTGACTCATGAGAATGGCGGGCGGCACGTAGTCATTCATCAACAGTTCGGATCCGAGTGTTTCCAGAGGATGCGGTTCGGCAGGCAGTGTTCCGCGTGCCTTGGCATTGCGAAACAGTCCGGGCAGCCTGAAGCTGCTGTGGGGGCGTGTCTGAGCCCCTTCGCGTCTCTGATAAATACGGTGTGCCCGATCCACCTCCACCCATAAGCGGCTGTTTTCATGAACGGTTTCGGAGGAGCCCAGCCACAGGATACCGCGCCCGTTCAGCGCATAGTGAAAGGTGTCGAGCACGGCTTCCTGCAATTCAGGCCGGAAATAGATCAGCAGGTTGCGGCAGCTGATCAGATCCAGACGCAGGAAAGGAGGATTCTGGATCACATCGTGGCGAGAGAACAGCACCCGTTTGCGCAGGCGCTCGCCGACCCGATACATGCCTTCGTCAGGCTGAAAATACTTTTCGATCAGTTCATGGCTGAGCCCTTCGACCGCCAGTTCGGGATAGCGGCCGAGTCGTGCTGTCTTGAGTGCTTCTTCGTGCACATCCGTGGCAAAAATACGGATATCATGTCGATGAACCTGATCGCCCAGAATTTCCTCGAGCAGAATGGCGAGGCTGTAGGCTTCTTCGCCCGTGGCGCAGGCAGGCACCCAGATGCGAATGTCACTGCCGGGCGGCTTGGTCAGCAGGTGTGCGCGCAGAACCGGCTTGATGGCTTCGTAAGCCTTGGGATCCCTGAAAAAGGCGGTCACGCAGATCAGGAAGCTGGATGCCAGATCACTCAGCTCATCGGGATGTTCATCCAGCCATGCCCAGTATGCCTCAAGGGAGGGCAGTCCCTTGGCTGCGATACGCCGTGAAAGCTGCCTTTCAATCGTACCTTCCTTGTAGGCCGAGAAGTCGATACCGGTATGACGGGCGATCCGGCGAATCAGCTTGGGGAGGCTGATGTCGTCGTTCCCGGCTTCAATCCGGATGGTGGAACTGTTCGTGTTGAGTGCGTGTTCCTGAATGCGCCTGGCAATGGCTTCGGGAGGCAGTGCACAGTCTGCGGCACCGTCACGCATGGCGGACTGGGGCATGGACACATATTTGGCCGTATCCAGTGACTGGGCGAGCGTGATACCCCCCGCTTCGCGGATGGCCTTGATGCCCAGGGTTCCGTCACTGCCGGTTCCGGACAGGACGACCCCGATGGCCCGGGCGCCATGACTTTCGGCCAGGCTGGTCAGGAGCAGATCCACGGATGGCTTGGCCCCCAGCGGCTTGCGGGGCTTGCGGATGCGGATAACGTTCTTGCTGACCAGAATGTCCTTGCCGGCCGGCGCGACATAGATCATGTCCGGCTGAATTCTGGCGTTGTTCCTGGCCTGCACCACCGGCAGCCTGGCTTCCCGTGCCAGCAGATCAATCAGCAGGCTGCGGTGATCGGGGGCCATGTGCTGGGCAACGATGTAGCAGGCGCGACCGGTGGGTTCCAGTGCGGCAACCAGCGGACGCAGGGCTTCCAGTCCCCCGGCAGAGGCGCCAATGCCAGCCACATACATCGCATCCTGTGTGTCTGGCGTCGCTGTCTGATCTGCCATGAAACCCGCGTCTCCTGCATCGGAAGTGTCCTGTCTGTCAATGTAGCCCGGGTGCTGACGTTTGTAAATTGCCGGCTTTTGAGCGTGTTGGGAGCAAATAAACTGTCCGGACTTGTAGCACGTGATTTGTCCGGTTTCATGATCACCAAGGAGGTGAGCCATGAGACGGACAGAACTGCTACAGGAGATCCGGAAAATGCGATTCGAAGAAGCCTATACGGGATGGACCGAGAAACGGCTGACCCAGGAAGAGGCGGCGCGGCTGCTGGGGGTCTGTGAGCGGACCTTCCGGCGCTATATCGACCGCTACGAGGAGGAGGGCCTCGACGGCCTGATCGACAAGCGCCTGAGTCAGGTTTCCCACCGCAAGGCCCCGGTGGATGAGGTTCTACGCCTCGAGGCGCTCTACAAGGAGCGCTACGACGGCTGGAACATCAAACACTTCTACAGCTTCTACCGCGACCGTCACGGCGGCACACGCAGCTATACCTGGGTACGGAACACCTTGCAGAAGGCAGGCCTGGTCAAGAAGGCACCGGCTCGGGGTAAGCATCGTCGACGCCGCGAGCGGGCGCCCATGGTCGGCATGATGCTCCACCAGGATGGCTCCACCCACGAATGGGTTCCCGGCCACCACTGGGATCTGATCATCACCTTCGATGACGCCACCTCTGAGCACTACTCCATGTTCTTCGTCGAGGAGGAAGGCACGGCTTCGAGCTTCCAGGCCATGCGAGAGGTCATCACCGATCACGGCCTTCCCTCGAGCCTCTATACCGACCGGGGCAGTCACTACTGGCACACCCCCAAGGCCGGCGGCAAGGTCGACAAGTCCAACCTCACCCAGTTCGGCAGGGCCATGGCCCAGCTCGGGGTCGAGATGATCCCCGCCTATTCCCCCGAGGCCCGGGGCCGCTGTGAGCGCCAGTTCGCCACCCATCAGGGACGCCTGCCCAAGGAACTTGCAGCCCAGGGCATTACCACCATGGCGGCGGCCAACCGCTACCTTCGGGAGCACTACCTGCCGGCCTTCAACCGGGAGTTCTGCGTCAAACCCGCCGTCGAGGGCAGCGCCTTCGTGCCTTTCATCGGCCCTGGACTGGACGACATCCTGTGTGAGCAGTACGAACGCACCGTGAACAAGGACAACTGCGTCTCGTTCGAGGGACTCAAGCTGCAGATCCCTGCCGACCGCTATCGGCGCCATTACGTCAAGGCCAAGGTTCGGGTACACCGTTATCCTGATCGCTCCCTGGCGATCTTCCACGGCCCCAGAAGACTGGCCAGTTACACCCCAGAAGGCCTGCCCTTCGACCCCCTCGAACCTATTGATCAGGCACCGGCCAACGTCCGCTGCCAAGTCTGATCATCAGTGGACCCAAAGCGGACAGTTTATGTGCTACAAAACCGGACAGTTCTATTTGTTGCTAACATTGCCGGCTTTTGAGCGGATGAGTCGGAAGGTGCAAAGCGGCGGGCGGGTGAGAAAAGGGCAGGGGCGGAGGGGACTCCGCCGGCCTGCGAAACTCACGGTCAGTGAGCAAGTGTGAAGAGGAGAAGTGTTGCCTGGGTCGTTCAGAATACCTTGATGATCTTCAGTGTGTTGGTGCCGCCTTCGGCGTGGCTGTAATCGCCCTTGGTTACGGCCACCAGGTCGCCGATGGACAGGACTTGGCGGGCCTTCAGTGCCTCGATGGCGCGGCTGATGACGGTGTCATTGTCATCATCCCCGAGCTCGAACGGGATGGCATAGACGCCCCGGTAGAGGGCCGTCCGGCAGCGGGTACGGAAATGCCGCGAGAAGGCAAAGATCGGTACGGATGATTTGATGCGCGAAGCCAGCAGGGGCGTGGCACCGCTTTCCGTCAGGCAGATGACCGCCCGCACACCCCTGAGGTGATTGGCCGCGTACATGACGGACAGGGCGATGGTTTCCTCGATGCCTTCGATATCCTCATGAATCCGGTGTCTGGATTGATGCATGGAGGGGTGCTTTTCCGAGCCTTCGCAGATGCGTGCCATGGCCTGCACCGCTTCCACGGGGTAGTCGCCGACGGCGGACTCGGCGCTCAGCATGACCGCATCCGTGTAGTCGAACACCGCATTGGCCACGTCCGAGACTTCGGCCCGGGTCGGCATGGGGTTGTGGATCATGGATTCCATCATCTGGGTGGCGGTTATCACGCTGCGGTTGAGCGCGCGGGCGCGGCGGATGATGTGCTTCTGCACGGCCACCAGTTCCGCATCGCCGATTTCCACGGCCAGATCCCCCCGCGCCACCATGACGGCATCGGCCGCGCGGATCACGTCATCCAGTTCGTCCGGGTTCTGGACCAGCTCGGCGCGCTCGATCTTGGCCATGATGTGGGCATCGGAGCCGGCCTTTCGGACCAGGTCTCGTGCCACCCGGATGTCGTGGGCAGAGCGCACGAAGGAGACGGCCACATAATCCACTCCCATCCGGGCAGCCACCCGGATGTCGGCAATGTCCTTGTCCGTCAGGGCCGCTGCGGAGAGGCCGCCCCCCTTGCGGTTGAGGCCCTTGTTGTTGGACAGCACGCCGCCGATCAGTACCCGGCAGACAATCTGCTGGCCGGCCACCTGCTCCACCTGCATTTCAATCCGGCCATCGTCCAGAAGCAGGATGTCGCCCGGTCTGACGTCCTCGGGAAGCTGCTTGTAGTCGATGCTGACCCGGTCCTCGTCGCCCGCATCCGCGTCCAATCCGGCGTCGAGCACAAAGCGCTGGCCCGGCTGGAGCAGGACCTTGTTGTCCACAAAGCGCCCGATGCGCAGCTTGGGGCCTTGCAGATCCGCCAGCACGGCCACGTACTTGCCCAGGCGTCCGGCCACCTCGCGGACCAGCTCCACGGTCCGGGTGTGGTCTTCCGCCTGGCCGTGGGAAAAGTTGACGCGGACAACGTCCACGCCGGCGGCGATGGCGGCTTCCAGGCGCTCGGGACTGCTGGTGGCCGGCCCGAGGGTGGCGACGATCTTGGTTCTGCGCAGCATGCAAACCCCTTATCTGGCGTTCATCAGCGCCAGTGTGTTGTCCAGCATCCGGTTGGAGAAGCCCCACTCGTTGTCATACCAGGCCATGACCTTCACGTGGCGACCCTTCACCTTGGTGTGGTTGGCGTCAAAGGTGGAGGACACGGCTGTATGGTTGAAGTCCACGGACACCAGCTTTTCATCATTGTAGGCCAGAACCGGAGACTTCTCCGCTGCCTGACGGATGATGGCGTTGACTTCCTCCACGCTGGTTTCACGGCCGGCCACGAAGCTCAGGTCCACCAGTGAGACATTGATGGTGGGGACGCGCACGGCCATGCCGTCCAGTTTGCCATTCAGTTCCGGAATCACCAGGCCGATGGCGGCCGCGGCGCCGGTCTTGGTGGGAATCATGGACTGGGTGGCAGAGCGGGCACGGAACAGATCCTTGTGGAACACATCCGTCAGAACCTGGTCATTGGTGTAGCTGTGAATGGTGGTCATCAGGCCGGATTCGATGCCCAGTGCCTCGTGCAGGGGCTTGACCACCGGGGCCAGGCAGTTGGTGGTGCAGGAGGCGTTGGAAATGATCTGGTGGTCTGCGGTCAGCACCTGGTGGTTGACGCCGTAAACCACCGTGGCATCCACGTCGGTGCCGGGTGCGGAGATGATCACCTTCTTCGCGCCGGCGCTCAGGTGCGCAGCCGCCTTGTCGCGGGAGGTGAACAGTCCGGTGCACTCATAGACGACATCCACACCCAGGGCGGCCCAGGGCAGGTCTGCCGGATTGCGGATGGCCGTGACGGCGATGCGATCCCCGTTGACGGTGATGGACTCCGCGTCATGTGTCACCTCGGCATTGAAGCGGCCGTGGACGGTGTCATACTTGAGCAGGTGTGCGTTGGTACGGGCATCGCCCAGGTCGTTGATGGCCACCACCTGAATGCGGTCGCGGTAGTTGTTTTCATACAGGGCGCGCAGAACATTGCGTCCGATGCGTCCGAAACCGTTGATGGCTACTTTGATGGTCATGGTCAGGCTCCCCGTTGGTGTTATGATGTAGTAATAATAACAACATTAACTGATCAAAATCCAGACTGTCACGTGATTTGGATCAATTTATCTTGTAAAATTACACTTAGAATGATTTCAATCTGAAGAGAGAGACCGCCTATGCACCCCATTGTTGATCAGGTGACCCAACGTATTGCCGAGCGCAGTGCCTCAAGTCGCGCGGCCTATCTGGCGCGCATGAAGGCGCTGAAGGCACAGGCACCCGAGCGACGGGTGCTGTCATGCGGCAACCTCGCTCATGGATTTGCGGCCTGTGGTCAGGAAGACAAGGGGGTGCTGAAATTCATGAATCAGGCCAACGTGGGAATCGTGACGGCCTACAATGACATGCTCTCCGCCCATCAGCCCTACGGCCGCTTTCCCGAGGTGATCAAGGCCGCTGCGCGGGAAATGGGGTGTACGGCGCAGGTGGCCGGGGGAACGCCGGCCATGTGTGATGGCGTGACCCAGGGGCAGCCGGGCATGGACATGAGCCTGTTCAGTCGCGATGTGATCGCCATGAGCACCGCCATCGCCCTCAGTCACCAAATGTTCGATGCGGTTCTGCTGCTGGGCATCTGTGACAAGATCGTACCGGGCCTGCTCATGGGCGCGCTGAGTTTCGGTTACCTGCCGGCCATCCTGGTGCCGGCCGGCCCCATGCCGTCCGGACTGCCCAACAAGGAGAAGGTGCGCATCCGTCAGCTGTACGCAGAAGGCAAGGTGGACAAGGCTGCCCTGCTGGAGGCGGAAAGTCAGAGCTACCACAGCCCCGGTACCTGTACCTTTTACGGCACTGCCAACAGCAACCAGATGCTGGTGGAAGTCATGGGTCTGCACCTGCCGGGTGCGGCCTTCATTCCCCCGGGCACGGCACTGCGTGATGCGCTGACGCGGGAGGCCACCCATCAGGCCATCCGGCTTTCGGCGCCCAACGGAGGAAAAGCCTCCCTGGCGGAGATGGTCAACGAGAAGAGCCTGGTCAATGCGCTGGTGGCGCTGCTGGCCACCGGTGGGTCCACCAACCATACCATGCACTGGGTGGCCATTGCCCGGGCGGCAGGCATCGTGCTGAACTGGGATGATTTTGCCGATCTCTCGGCGGTGGTGCCGTCGCTGACGCGCATCTATCCCAACGGGCAGGCGGACATCAATCATTTCCATGCCGCCGGGGGAACGGCCTTCCTGATCCGCGAACTGCTCTCCGGCGGCTTCCTCCATGAGGATGTGATGACGGTGGCGGGTACCGGGCTGTCCGGCTATACCCAATCCCCCGTACTTGAAGGTGACAAGCTGGTCTGGCAGCCTGCACCGGAAGCGTCCGGTGACGACAGTGTGTTGCGCCCGGTCACGCGGCCCTTTGCCGCGGATGGCGGGCTGCGCGTGGTGGAGGGTTCGCTGGGCCGGGGTGTCATCAAGGTATCGGCGGTGGATGAGGCGCACTGGGTGGTGGAAGCACCGGCCCGGGTGTTCGACTCTCAGGATGACATGGCGGCAGCCTTTCAGGCCGGTGAACTGGATCAGGATTGTGTGGTGATCGTGCGTTTTCAGGGCCCCCGGGCCATCGGCATGCCGGAATTGCACAAGCTCACGCCCTATCTGGGTGTGTTGCAGGACAAGGGCTACCGGGTGGCGCTGGTCACCGACGGGCGCATGTCCGGAGCGTCGGGCAAGGTGCCGGCCGCCATCCACGTCTATCCCGAGGCCCTGGACGGCGGCCCGCTGGCACGGGTGCGTGACGGAGATCCGGTACGGCTGGATGCCCGGACCGGCCGCCTGGATGTGCTGGTGGAGGCGGACACGCTGGCCGCGCGGGAGCCGGCGCGACGGGATCTGACGGCCCAGCATCTGGGGTACGGGCGTGAACTCTTTGCCTGGGCCCGGGCACGCGTGACGACACCGGAAGAGGGTGCGGTATCCATCTGGAGTGATGAAACATGACACAGGAAACCTGGGCGTTGGTCGGCGACATCGGCGGCACCAACGCCCGCTTTGCACTGGTGACGCCGGGGCAGGTGGAGCTTCAGCATGTGGAGATTCTGGCCTGCCGGGACTATGACAATCTGGATGCGGCTGTCGCGGATTATCTGGGCCGGTACGGGGCAACCGTCCGTGAGGCCTGTCTGGCCTTCGCCTGCCCGGTGAACGGACAGGTGATCCGCATGACCAACAATCACTGGTGTTTCGACCGGGATGTCATGCAGGACAAGCTCGGTCTGGAGACCTTCAAGATCGTCAACGACTTCACCGCCATGGCGCTGGGCATGCTCCATGTGCATGACGAGCATCTCAGGCGCATAGGCGGGCCGGAGGTGGGTGGCAAGGGCGTGCGGCTGGTCATCGGACCGGGTACCGGGCTGGGTGTCTCGGCGCTGGTGCCGGCCATTGAAAACTGGATTCCGCTGGCCACCGAAGGCGGGCATATCGAATTCGGCGCGATCAACGAGGAAGAGCTTCGTATCCGCGAGTGGCTGGGGGGCGCTTTGGCCGGGTATCCGTGGAGCGCATTCTCTGTGGTGACGGGCTGGTGAACCTGTACAAGGCCCATTGCGCGCTGGAAGGCAGGCCGGAGCCGGACATCACGGCGGCGGATGTGACCGGCTCGGCACTGGCCGGCGATCCCTTTGCCGCCAGGGTACTGAATCATTTTTGCGAGATTCTCGGGCGCGTGGCCGGTGACAATGTACTGACACTGGGTGCCTGGGGCGGGGTCTATCTGTGTGGCGGCATCCTGCCCCGCTTTGTGGAGTTCCTGCGGGCCAGCCCGTTCCGTGCCGCGTTCGAGCGCAAGGGCCGCATGCGGCACCTGATGGAAAATACGCCCGTATGGGTGGTCACTGACGTACTGGCCGGCCTCAAGGGTGCGGCGGAAGCACTGCGAAACCCGGAGGTCTTATGAATCTGTCTGATGTCCCTTTCATCCTCGGCATGATGCGACTGCCCGACTATGACGAGTTGTCCGACCCGCGTGCCCTGGCGCGCTGGATTGAGGATCAGGTCAGCCGTGGCTATCACGTCTTCGACCACGCGGACATTTACGGTGCCGGAATCTGTGAGCGCCTGTTCGGTGATGCCATCCGGCAGGCCCCGGCGCTGCGCGACCGGATTCAGGTGATCACCAAGGCAGATATCGTGACTGCCGACGCGGATACCTCGGTGTTTTCCGTCAAGCACTACGACACCACGCGCGCCTACCTGATGCGCCAGGCCGAGCAGTCCCTGCGGCGACTGGGGCTGGAGCGGATTGATCTGTTCCTCATCCACCGTCCCGATCCGCTCATGCCGGCGGAGGAAACCGCCCGGGCACTGGAGGATCTGGTGGCTCAGGGCAAGGTGAAGGCGGTGGGGGTGTCCAACTTCCTGCCGGAACAATGGCGCTGGCTGCAGGCCAATCTGGCGGTACCGCTGGTGTGCAATCAGGTGGAGCTGTCGCTGACGGCCAATGACTGGCTGACGGACGGTACGCTGGAGGCGCATCTGCGTGATGGTCTTCGGGTGCTGGCCTGGTCGCCCCTGTCAGGCGGTCGCTGGAATGACCGGCTGCGGGCGCTGATGGGCAGGATTGCGGCCAATCATGGCGTCTCGCCTGAAGCCGTGGCGCTGGCCTGGATCCGGCGCATTCCGGGCTCGCCGGTACCGGTGGTGGGATCCTGCAGTGCCGGCCGGCTGGCCGCCTGCCGGGATGTGGAACGACTCAGCCTGGACCGGGCACAGTGGTTTGCCCTGCTTGAAGCGGCGCGCGGACAGCGGGTGCCCTGACGGGTGACCGGCTGGCCGCCGGGTATTCAGGCATCGACCCGGCGGTATTCCACCTTGTTGTCATACACCACCATCTGCATCCGTCCGGCGAGCCAGTCCCGGTCGTAGGGCGAGATGAGGTACACGGCGACGACAAACGCGAAGTAGGTGCCGAACAGCCAGGACCAGGTGAAGGTGGCGATGCCGATGAACAGCACCGCCGCCACCCCCAGCAGTTGCCGGAATTCGGTGGTATCCGTCAGTGAGGTGAGCGTGATCACTTCCAGCAGGGTATAGAGCCGCGCCAGCACATAGACACTGAGCGTGAAGACCGCAATCAGCCAGAGGTTGGGCCAGTTCAGGCCGCCCAGCAGCAACTGGGCGACGGAAAAGGGCAGGGAAATCTGCACCAGGCGTACCGGGGTTTTTTCACTCAGCGAAAGCATGACCGTTGACTCCGT
The DNA here is from genome assembly GCF_041153465.1 of Thermohahella caldifontis. Classification (NCBI taxonomy): domain Bacteria; kingdom Pseudomonadati; phylum Pseudomonadota; class Gammaproteobacteria; order Oceanospirillales; family Hahellaceae; genus Thermohahella; species Thermohahella caldifontis. The sequence goes on along the minus strand of NZ_CP154858.1, from coordinate 2,204,974 downwards.
TTTCCGGGGATGTCCTTCAGTCTAGTCCGGAAAGTGCCGGTTGTCCTGTTACGGTAATGTCAGCCCTCGTAGCGGCAGAGGTAGGCCGTATCACACTCGACCCGAAGATCGAAGCTCGCCCCGGCAGGTACCGTGAAGGTGTCACCGTCCCGGAAGGTTTGCCAGTCTCCGGAACCGGGGAGCCGGACAGTCAGCGCACCGCTGACGACGGTCATGTATTCGGTGCTGGAGGTGGAAAAGGTGTATTCGCCGGGGGCCATCACGCCGACGGTGGCTGGCAGATCGGCAGTCTGAAATGCGATGGACTTGACCTTGCCGTCAAAGTATTCGTTGACCTTGAGCATGAGATTTCTCCTGATTGAAAGCGCCATTGTAAATCCTGTGGGGTCGTTTGCGCATCCGTCTGCCCGTCTTTTGTGACGCGGCACCTGTCTGGTGACATGGCAGCATGCGGGGACGCCCGGGTTCAGGCCAGCACGGCAACGGCTTTTACCTGGGCGAAGGCACGCTGGCCGGGGCGGAGACTGAGGGTTTCGACCGACTTGCGGGACAACCGTGCCAGCAAGAGGGTCGGGCCGGCATTGACCCGGACCAGCACCTGAGCCGGGCCGGCGTCCGCCAGGGTATCGATGGTGACCGGCAGGACGTTGAGGATGCTGGTGCGGCCGGGCGGGTCCAGGCTGAGACTGACGTCGCGGGCCCGGACCTGAACACGCACGTCGGTCCCCGGCGCACCCGGACTGCCGGGGACGAGCAGGCTGCCGCCGGGGAAGGTCAGGGTCGTCAGATCATACCGGGCATCATGGTCAGCCACCCGCGTATCCAGCACGACGCCGGTATCCGGCTGCCGGGCCAGTGACACATCCAGCCGGCTGAACAGGTCGGTGGCCGGGCCATGGGCAGTCACCCGGCCCTGATCCAGCAGCACCAGATAGTCCGCCAGGCGGGCGACTTCATCCCTCGAGTGGGAGACAAACAGCATGGGGATGTCCAGCTCGCGGCGAATGCGGGTCAGATAGCCGAGTATGTCCTGCTTGCGGACTTCGTCCAGCGCCGCCAGGGGTTCGTCCAGCAACAGCAGCCGGGGCTGGGTGAACAGCGCCCGGGCAATGGCCACGCGCTGCTGCTCGCCACCGGACAGCCCGCCGGGAGAGCGGTCCAGCAAGGGGGACAGCCCGAGCAGATCAATGACATGGTCCTGTGCTTGTGCCGGCATCGGCGTCCTGACCCGGCGCGCGCCATAGAGAAGATTTTGCCGCACGCTGAGGTGCTCGAACAGCCCCGGCTGCTGGAAGACATAGCCCAGTGGGCGCCGGTGTGTCGGGCACCAGGTGTCCCCGGATTGCCAGGTTTCGCCTGCGACCCGGACACGGGCATCCGGCAGGCGCTCCAGTCCGGCCACGACACGCAGAAAGGTCGTCTTGCCGCAGCCGGATGGGCCGAAGAGGGCTGTGACGCCGGTATCCGGCAACTGCAGGTCCACGTCCATGGCGAAACCGGGGCGGGAGAGGCGGAAACGAATGTCCATCAGGCCCTCACTGCCGAGAAACGCCGGTTGAACCCATAGACCGCCAGCAGCATCAGGAACGACAGCGCCAGCAGGCCGCCGGCCAGCACATGTGCGCGTCCGTACTCCAGTGCTTCCACATGCTCGTAGATGGCAATGGACAGTACTTGCGTCTGACCGGGGATATTGCCGCCGATCATCAGCACCACGCCAAACTCACCCAGGGTATGCGCGAAGCCCAGGACGGCAGCGGTCAGAAAGCCGGAGCGGGCGAGCGGCAAGGCCACCGTGAGAAACCGGTCCAGCGGACTGGCGCGGAGCGTGGCCGCCACTTCCAGGGGCAGCGAACCGATGGCCGCAAAGGCATCGCGCAGGGGCTGCACCACAAAGGGCAGTGAATAGATGACCGAGCCGATCACCAGGCCGGTGAAGGAAAACACCGGCGCCTGCCCGCCAAATCCGGTGACGAGCCGGCCGAGCGGCCCCTCCGGTCCCAGTGCCACCAGCAGGTAGAAGCCCAGCACGGTTGGGGGCAGTACCAGCGGCAGGGCCACGATGGCATCCACCATCACCTTCCAGCGCGCATTGGAGCGGGCCAGCCACCAGGCCAGGGGCGTGCCGAGCACCAGCAGAGTCAGGGTGGTCACACCTGCCAGTTTCAGCGTCAGCCAGAGTGCGGCAAGATCCTGAGCTTCGGGGGTCATGGCGTATCGTACCCGTGCTGCCGGATGATGGCCCGGCCGGCCTCGCTCCGGACGAACCGGAAGAAGGCGCGGACTTGCGGCGATTCCTGCAGCATCACCGCCGACTGCAGAATGGGGGTGTAGAGGGACGGAGGCGGATACCAGACGCTGCCCGCAGGTTTGCCCCGATCCAGCTGGGAGGCGGCGACAAAACCCAGCTCCGCGGCACCACTGGCGACATACTGGAAGGCCTGCCCCACATTCTCACCCCGTACCAGTCGGGGCTGCAGCACCTGCCAGACACCCAGGGCCTGCATCACGTCCTCTGCCGCCCGGCCATAGGGCGCCAGTTTCGGATTGGCGATGGCCAGACGGCGGAACCCGCCCTGCTGAAGCACCCGGCCTTCCCCATCCACCAGTCCCGGCTGCGGACTCCAGAGCACCAGTCTCCCCCGGGCATAGATGAACTGCGTGTCCGGCAGGGCGTGTCCTTCGCGCACGAGGCGGGCCGGCGTTTCCGTATCGGCGGCAAACAGGGCCGCAAAGGGCGCGCCGTGGCGGATCTGTGCATACAGCTTGCCCGTGGAGCCGTAGGCGGGGCGGAGCGTCTGGCCGGAGTGTTGCCGGTACGTATCCACCAGGTCTTCCATGGTGCTGCGGAAGTTACTGGCCACGGCGATATTCACTGTGGACGCCGCGGCCGCAACCGGCAGCAGACCGGCCAGCAGAGCGACGAGGACGAGCAGCCGTGACAACGCGTCCACCCGCAGTGTGGGCGGTATCCGCTCGGATGTGAGGGGAAGATACGGCAACAGGCGACTCCTCGGAACAGCATTCGGAAGGTTAACTTACCATGAGGCGTGCCGGAACTGAATGCGCCGGATCAAGCCGGACAGATTTTCTGAATCTGCCCGGCTAGCCGGGTGTCTGACCTCTCGTCTTGTGATGCAGATGAGGCTTGATGACAGCATAGTGCGCGCAGAACCGCTCGAAGTAGTCCGCCAGGGCCTGCGCCGCGTCGGGCTCCCCGGCCAGTTTCAGCAGTTCGATGCCGACCTCTGCGGTGCACAACTGATGCGGGTGGGCCGCATCCCGCATCAGGTAACGGGATGCCGCTTCAGGCTTCAGACCCAGAACCGGCAGAGAGGCCAGCCACGGGCTGCGGAACATCTTGCGGGCCTCACGCCAGGTGCCTTCCAGCATCACGAACAGCGGGATCCGCTCCGGCTGGCCCGCAAGCGCTTCCTCCGGGTGGTGAATGCAGCGTTCGGGGGCAGCGTAGTCATGGGGAAACACCACCATGGGCGCATAACGTTCATCCTCAAGCAAGGCCTGCAGCCGCGGGTCGCAGGCGGTGCGTTGCCAGAGAAAGGCATGGTTATCGGGCGCGATATCGGCAATCAGCCGGCCACTGTTGCTGGGTTTGAAGGCTTCGCCCGGATAGACCAGAAAACAGAAGGCACTGCGGCAGGTGACCGCCGGCCGGACGGTACAGATGCAATCCGCCTCGGGCAACAGGCAGGCCTCGCAGCGGACGACCCGGCTGCCCCGGGCACGGAAGGGCTTGGTGGCGCGGGCCAGTTGTTCACGGCGCAGCGCCAGAATGGCGTTGGTGTGCGGCATGGGCGCATTTTAGTGTCAGGCGAAGGGTATTGCCAGCTTGCCGTGCGCGCCGCATGGGGCCATGACGCTTTTTCACAACAAGGTGACATCCTTGCTGTGCAAGGTATAGTGGAACCCGGTAGCCAGTCCGTTACTGGGGGACGTATGAGCGAGGGTCGGACAGGGCCTTTTGAATGTGTGACACGTGCCTGGGCAGAACATGAGCACGAGCTGCGGCGTTATCTGATCAGCCAGCTTCGCGAAGGATTTCATGCAGAAGATGTGTTGCAGGACGTCTTTCTGAAGGCCATGCGTCAGGGGCAGGCCTTCTGTGAACTGGACAATCCCCGGGCCTGGCTGTATCAGGTGGCGCGCACGACCCTGGTGGATCATGTTCGTCGCCAGAAGCCGGTCGCAGACCTGGCCGTGGCGGAGTCCGTTGAAGCGCCCGGGTCCGGGCGTGCACCCGTGGACGAACTGGATGCCTGCATCCTGCGCAATCTGCCGTGCCTGCCGGAAGAAGACCGGGCCATCCTGCAAGCCTGTGATCTGGAGGGTCAGACGGTGCGGGCCTACGCCGAAGCGCGGGGACTCGGGCTGTCTGCCGCCAAGAGCCGCTTGCTGCGGGCGCGTCAGCGTTTGCGGGATGCGTTGATCCGCAACTGCCAGGTGAACTTTGATGAGGACACCGGGCAGGTCTGCTGTCATCAGGCTTCTGCCAACCCATAGCAAAAAATCCGAATCCTTTTGAGCGTTGCTGCGTCTTCTGTGTGAGAGACATGACAGGAGAGGCAACATGCTCGCAACCTTGCGTAACTGGTCTGAAAGTCATCCGCGGTGGTTCATCGCCCTGTTCGTGGCGTTCTGGTGGACGGCCTGGCAGGCCCTGATTCCGTTTTCCGAGTGGCTGGTGCGGATGCTGCCCATGGCGGCGGACAGTCATCTGGGCGGTGCCCTGCAATTCTTCTTCTACGACACGCCCAAGGTCCTGTTGCTGCTGACCGGTGTCGTGTTCGTGATGGGCATGATCAACAGCAGTTTCACGCCTGAACGCACACGCGCCCTGCTTGCCGGCCGGCGTGAGGGGGTGGGGAATGTGCTGGCGGCCTGTCTGGGTATTGTCACCCCGTTCTGCTCCTGTTCTGCCGTGCCCCTGTTCATGGGGTTCGTCCAGGCGGGGGTGCCGCTGGGCGTGACCTTCTCCTTTCTGATTGCGGCACCCATGGTGAACGAAGTGGCCCTCACGCTCCTGTTCGGACTCTTCGGCTGGCAGGTGGCACTGCTCTATCTGGGGCTCGGGCTGGCAGTGGCCATCGTCTGTGGCTGGATCATCGGGCGCCTCAACATGGAGGATGGCCTGGAGGATTGGGTGCGCGAGATCCCTCACGTTCAGGTGACCGCCCCGGATGGCCGCATCCCGCTCTCCGAGCGCATTGACGCCGGCCTGAAGAGCGTGCAGGACATCGTGGGCCGGGTCTGGCCCTACGTGGTGGGCGGGATTGCCGTCGGGGCCCTGATTCACGGCTATGTGCCTCAGGACTTCATGGCGTCCGTGATGGGCAAGTCCGCCTGGTGGTCGGTCCCGCTGGCGGTCATCATGGGCGTGCCCATGTATACCAACGCCGCGGGCATCATTCCCATCGTCCAGGCCCTGCTGGCCAAGGGCGCAGCGCTCGGGACGGTGCTCGCATTCATGATGAGCGTGATTGCCCTGTCCTTTCCGGAGATGGTGATCCTGCGCAAGGTGCTGAAGATGCGCCTGATCGTGACATTCGCATCCATAGTGGCCTGCGGCATCCTGCTGGTGGGCTTTGTGTTCAACGCGGTATTGTGAGGAAATCGGCATGAAAGTGATCAAGGTATTGGGAACCGGCTGTGCAAAATGTCAGACCACCAAGGCATTGGTTGAGGAGGTCGCCCGGGAGCTGGGGCTGGAGCTCACGGTGGACAAGGTGGAGGATGTCGCAGAGATTGTCCGTTATGGCGTGATGAGCACGCCGGCGGTGGTGGTGGACGGGAAGGTCATGCACGCCGGCGGCTTGCCAACGCGGGAAAAGATAGTAGATTGGCTGCAGAGCTGATCTGACGCGGTAGCAAGGAGAAAAAATGAGATTGCCGACCACATATGCGAGGCACCGGAAGACTGGCAAGGCGGTTCTGATCCTCTTGTTGTTGACGGGGGTGCCCTATGCCTGGGCCTGCACCTTCACCGCCAAGGTGGTGGGGGTGTCCGATGGTGATACGGTGAAGGTGGTGGCCGAGCGCCACTGCCATGACGGCAGGACGCCCTGCAAGCGGGGCAAGGTGCAGTACCGAATCCGGCTGTCCCAGATTGATGCGCCGGAAAAGGGCCAGCCCTGGGGGCAGAAGGCCAGGCAGGCCCTGGCTGACCGGGTCTTTGGCAAGTTCGTGCAGGTGGAACAGGTGGACGTGGACCGCTATGGGCGGCTGGTGGCGGATCTCTACGTGGGCGGCGACTGGGTCAATGCGGACATGGTGCGTAATGGCCATGCCTGGGTTTACCGCAAGTACCTGCTGGACGAGTCGCTGCCGGAACTGGAAGCCGCGGCACGCAAGGCGGGGCTGGGATTGTGGTCACTGCCCGAGTCCCAGCGCCAGGCGCCCTGGGCGTGGCGCAAGGCGCAGCGGGATGCGCGGAAGGCGGGCAAGGGAGATGGGGATGAAGCGGCAGCTGAGTAGGCTGTCGGGCGGGAGCCCCCGGATGGGCTCCCGCCGGATTCAGGGCTTCTGAGCCGCCACAATGATGATGCGGTCATCCCCCAGGGTGCGGCTGACCGTCCAGGGCTCACGGGCCAGGACACGCTGTTCGCCGGCGCCCACGGCCGGGTGGCGCTGGCGGAACTGGCCCACGGTCTGCCAGTAGCGCAGCAGGGCCTGGTACGCCGGCTTCTCCAGATCGGCCCAGTTCATGTCCGAGCGGGTGCCCTGGGAGGGATCGGAGCCAGACGGGCCACGCTGGCGGGCGCTTTCGTCGCCGTAATAGATCTGCACGGCACCCGGTGTGAGCAGCAGGGCGGCGGCCACGCGTTTCTGCAGGGTCGGATCACCGCCGGTGAGCCGGGTGAACAGTTCCGTGTCATGGCTGGAGATGTAGCTCATCACGTTGAAGCGGTCTTCCCGCAGACGGCGTGACCAGTTGTTCCAGGTGTCTTCGAGCCGGCTGAGGCACTCGGCGCCGGACTTGGCCGGGCCGCGCTGGAAGTCGAAGTTGATGAGTGCGTCGAAGCCGTTTTCAAAATAGGTGTCCCGCTGGACACCGTGGGGGAAGACCTCGCCCACCATCCAGAACGGAGCCTGGCTGAAGGTGTCTTCCGGGTGCGCCCGGCGGTAGTCATCCAGTGCCTGCTGTGCGGCGGTCTTCAGGGCCTGCCAGGCGGGCAGTTCCACATGCTTGGCGGTGTCCACGCGGAAGCCGTCAATGCCGTACTCGCGGACCCAGTCCGTCAGCCAGGTGATCAGGTAATCCCTGACCGTGGCATCGGGCAGATCCCTGGCGCGGGTATCCGGCTTGTTGCGCAGGAAGGCGGGGATACCCACGGGCCGGGTGGACTCGGTCCTGAAGTCCGGCAGGTAGGCCAGCGAGCCCCTGACCGGGTCAGCGTTGACGCTGGGCGGGCGCTCGTAGTCGTAGATGCCGGCGCGCACCCAGTCCTTGCCCCACCATCTGGACCAGCCGGGGTGGTCGTAGTTGATCATGGCGTGGTAGCTGTGGAAGTTCTCTCCCGCGGAGGGCCGCCAGTCGCCCCACCGGGGCGGCAGATAGCGTTCAAAGCCGTCGAACAGACCGCCAAAACCGTAGTCCTGCATGTCCTGCAGGGTGGCATAGCCCGGGTGGTTCATGACCACATCCAGCAGAATGCGGATGCCGCGCTTGTGAGCTTCCTGCACCAGGGTGCGCAGCTCCGCTTCGGTGCCGAAGTTGGCGTCCAGGCGGGTGAAGTCCATGATGTAATAGCCGTGATAGGCGTAGTGCTGGAAATCCCCGCGGCTGCCACCCCCCACCCAGCCATGCATCTGTTCGAAGGGCGGCGAGATCCACAGGGCATTGACACCCAGTGCCCTGAGGTAGTCCAGCTTTGCGGTGAGGCCGGCGAAGTCGCCGCCATGGAAGGTGCCGATCTCGTCCTTGCCGTCGGGCTGGCGGCCGTAGCTGCGGTCATTGTCCGGATTGCCGTTGTGGAACCGGTCGGTGAGGGCAAAGTAGACGGTGGCATTGTCCCAGCGGAAGGGGGCCGGACGACGCTCGGCCGCTTCCAGGAGCATCAGCCCTTCACTGTCTGCCGCCGGGGTCAGGGTAATCCGGCCGTTTTCCACTCGGGCGGTCTGACCGCTGAGGGCATCGCGGATCACTTCACCGTCCTGAAACACCTCGCCTACCGTGATGGTCTGAGGGGTGAGGTCGGGGGTACAGGGGCCCTTGGGTTGGGCGGCCGCGTTGGCGGCGGCCTGTTCCACCTGCCGGGGCAGGCTCTTGCGAACGATGCGCAGGCTGTGTTCCGCGTCGTTCACCACGATGAGAAACTGTGCCGGTGCCTCCACGTTCAGGCGGAAGCGCCCGCTGTTGTCGTCGGCCAGCGGCAGCTTGCGGAACCATTGGGCGGGTGTGGCCTCGCCGGTGGGGTTGCCCAGCGTCAGGATATACTCGCCTTCATCCAGGATGATCTCTGCCTTGCGCAGGGGCGCGTCGGTTTTCACCGGGCGCAGCACTTCGCCGGGTTCCGTGCCGCTGATCCGGATACCGCCGGCCTCGGTCTGGCCCACGGGTGTGCTGGCACAGGCGCTGATCAGGGCGGCCAGGGTGCTGGCCAGGAGGGTTCGGTGGGCAGGCTCTGCATGGTTCTCTCCCGCTGACATGGGTATTGTAATGGATTGTGCCGGGTATCTTTGCAGATTTGTGCGGTGTGCAACAGGCGGAAATGGGGGGCGCAGATACGCCCCCCGGTACGCCTTGGGGAATGAAATGAGGGAGGACGACAGACTTGCGCCAATCGGCGACTATCGGTACAGGGCAACAACAATAACCGGACAACAACGTGAGGTAACGACCCATGGCAACGTGGAAGACTCTGACCACCACTCTGGCTGCGGCGGCACTGACCGCGGGTCTGGCCGGTACGGCGCAGGCAGGCATTGAGGAAGGGAAACTGGTCATCTGGATCAACGGTGACAAGGGCTATGATGGCCTGCAGGAAGTGGGCAACTGGTTTGAAAAGGAAACCGGCATCCCCGTGGAGGTGGCCCATCCGGACAATGTCACCGACAAGTTTCAGCAGGCGGCCGCCACCGGCAACGGGCCGGACATCTTCATCTGGGCCCATGACCGGTTTGGCGAGTGGGCCAAGAGCGGTCTGATCGCACCGCTGCATCCCTCGGACCGGATCAGGGCCGCCACCTATGACTTCACCTGGGATGCGGTGACCTGGAACGGCAAGGTTTACGGCTATCCGATCGCGGTGGAAGCGGTGGGGCTGATCTACAACAAGGACCTGGTGAAGACGCCGCCGAAGACGTTCGATGAGGTGGTGGCGCTGGACAAGGCGCTGTCGGAACAGGGCAAGAAGGCCATTCTCTGGGATTACAACAACACCTACTTCTCCTGGCCGCTGTTTGCCGGCGAGGGCGCGTATCCGTTCAGAAAGCTGCCGGACGGCGGTTACGACGTGAAGGATACGGGGGTGAACAATGAAGGCGGTATCCGTGCCGCGACCCTGATCAAGCAGCTCATTGATGACGGGGTGATGCCGCGGGGTGCGGATTACGGCGTGATGGATTCGCGCTTCAACAAGGGTGAGGTGGCCATGATGATCAATGGTCCCTGGTCCTGGTCCAACCTGAAGAAGAGCGGCATCAATTTCGGTGTGGCGCCGATTCCGGCCATCAGTCAGGGGCCGGGCAAGCCGTTCGTGGGCGTGCTGGCCGCGACGCTCAATGCCGCCAGTCCGAACAAGGATCTGGCCGTGGAGTTCATCGAGAACTACATGCTCTCCGACAAGGGCCTGAAGATGGTCAATGACAACGTGCCTCTGGGTGCGGTGGCCATCAAGTCCTTCATGAAGACGCTGGAAGCGGATCCCGCCATCAAGGCCACGTTCGAGAATGCGAAGCTGGGCGAGCCCATGCCGAACATTCCGGAAATGGGCAAGTTCTGGTCGTCCATGGGGCCGGCGCTGCAGAACATCACGTCCGGTCGCCAGGATGTGAAGAGCGCTCTGGACATGGCAGCGAAGCGGATCACGCGCTGATCCCGGCACTGAGCGGGGTGGCTGGTCCACCCCGGTTGTCACCGACCGTCAAAAGGGGCTATAACGATGATGAGTCACGCCCTGTCTTCAGCTGATACAGAATCCGGACGCATGATCAATCGAACCTACGTGAAGTGGGCGGTAGTGGGCACTCTGTTTGCCCTGTGCCTGTACCTGACCCTGGCGTTGTACGCCCAGCAGCAGTTTGCCTTTGCCATCCTGTTTCTGGTGGTCACGTCTGCCGCCCTGTATGTCTTCAGTTCCCCCGGCTCATACGCGCACCGTTACATCTTTCCGAGCGTGGCGGGCATGGTGGTGTTTGTGGTCTTTCCGCTGGTCTATACGGTCGGCATCGGATTCACGAACTACTCGGCCGCACACCTGCTGACCTTTGACCGGGTCAAGCAGTACTTTCTTGCCCAGACCTTTCAGCAGCCGGGCAGCCGCTACAATTTCACGGCCTGGGAGGCGCCCGGGGGCTGGGTGCTGGAGCTGGTGTCCGCAGAGGGTATCGCCTACCGGACCGAACCGGTGGTGCTGGATCAGGAGAAGGCCGGTGAGCGGCCCGCGGGTGTCCGCGTGGTACGGGCCATGACGGTGGATGAGCCGAGCCTCAAGCCGGGCCGCCCGCTGAAGCTCAAGGATGTCATTGCCCGGAAGAAGGCACTGGCGCAGGTGGAGGTGCACCTGCCGGACGACAAGGCACTGAGAATGGCGGGCCTGCGTCACTTTGCCGCATTGCAGCCCCTGTACACGGAGCTGGAGGGTGAGCGGCTGCGCAACAACGAGACCGGCGAGATTCTGGTGCCGAATCATGAGGAAGGCTTTTATCAGAAGGCGAACGGCGAGTACGTGACGCCGGGCTGGACCGTGACCATCGGCTGGGCGAACTATGCCCGGGTGCTGACCGACCCGTCCATCCGCGAGCCCTTCACCCAGATCTTTCTCTGGACCGTCAGCTTTGCCTTCCTGAGCGTGGTGTTCACACTGGCGCTGGGGCTGGTGCTGGCGAACATTCTGCAATGGGATCAGATGACCGGCAAGGCCTTCTACCGGATGATGCTGATCCTGCCCTATGCCGTCCCGGCATTCATTTCCATCCTGGTGTTCAAGGGGCTTTTCAACCAGAACTTTGGTGAGATCAACCTCATTCTGGAAAAACTCTTTGGCATCCGCCCGGACTGGTTCAGCGATCCGGCCCTGGCCCGGACCATGATCCTGATCGTCAACACCTGGCTGGGCTTTCCCTACATGATGCTGCTGTGCATGGGGCTGCTGCAGTCCATTCCGCGTGATCTCTATGAGGCTTCCGCCATCGACGGGGCCACGCCGCTGGACAACCTGTGGCGCATCACCCTGCCGCTGATCATCCGCCCGCTGATGCCGTTGCTGATCGCCAGCTTTGCCTTCAACTTCAACAACTTTGTGCTGATTGCCCTGCTGACCGGCGGCGCACCGGACATCATCGGTGCCAGCACACCGGCCGGGACCACCGATCTGCTGGTCAGCTACACGTACCGGATTGCCTTCCAGGATTCCGGGCAGAACTTCGGTCTGGCGGCGGCGATTGCCACGGTGATCTTCCTGATCGTGGGCGGCCTGTCCTGGCTGAATCTGAAACTGACCAAGGTGAAGGTGTAAGGAGAACGACTCATGGCCATGGTTCAACCCAAGTCAGTGCGTTACCGGGTGTGGGCAACCCACGCCGGCCTGCTGGCCTTCATCGCGCTGATCCTGTTTCCGCTGCTGATGGTGATCTCCATTTCCTTCCGTACCGGAAACTTCGCCACCGGCAGCCTGCTGCCCGAACATCCGTCGCTGGAACACTGGGCGCTGGCGCTGGGGTACGAGTACACCCTGCCGGATGGCACGGTCCTCAAGCCGCCGTTTCCGGTGCTGCTCTGGCTGTGGAATTCGGTGAAGATTGCCGTCATTTCCTCGGTGCTCATCCTGTTGCTCTCCACCACCAGCGCCTATGCCTTCGCCCGGCTGCGCTTCCGCTTCAAGGATTCGGTGCTCAAGAGCATGATGATCTTCCAGATGTTTCCGCCGGTTCTTTCGCTGGTGGCCATCTACGCGCTCTTTGACGAGATCGGCAAGCATGTGAGCTGGCTGGGGCTGAATACCCACGGCGCCGTCATTCTCGCGTCCCTCGGCGGCATGGCCATGCACATCTGGACCATCAAGGGCTACTTCGAATCCATTGACCGGTCTCTCGAAGAGGCGGCAATCGTGGACGGGGCTACCACCTGGCAGGCCTTCCGCTACATCCTGCTGCCGCTTTCGGTGCCCATTCTGGCGGTGGTCTTCATTCTCGCCTTCATCATGAACATCATGGAGTACCCGGTGGCGTCCACCCTGTTGCTGGACGTGGACAAGCTGACCCTGGCGGTGGGCGCACAGCAGTATCTGTACGAGCAGAACTATCTGTGGGGGGACTTTGCCGCGGCGGCGGTCTTGTCCGGGCTGCCCATCACGCTCATGTTCCTGTACTGCCAGAAGTGGATCATCGGCGGACTGACGGCCGGAGGTGTGAAAGGCTGAAACGGTTTCTGCGCACGTTTCGTTCGTCTTCCTTTTGTGTGAGTTGTGCGCTGCCCGCTCTGACCGAGCGGGCCTTTTTATGTGTACCGGGCCGCACTCCCGAGAGTTGAATGGCGTCCCGTCAGCGCGCCCTGACCCCTGCCGTAAAGGCCTTCAGGCAAGATGACCGAAGAGCCGGTCCAGATTGAGTACCTGTACCTGAACTTCGCCATGACGACCCACGGCCCGGATGCGTTCATGGTGTGGCGCGGGTGCTGCGGCGAGGCTTTCCAGTTCGGCCACATCCTCCACTTCCGGGCAAATCAGCACCAGCCGGCTTCCGCCCTGGGTGACGACCAGCAGGCGGCTGTCCCGGGTCAGGGTGTGCCGGGGATGGCCGAACCAGAGATCCAGATCCACGGCCCAGAGAATTTCGCCGTGCCAGTTCAGCGTACCGACCAGAGGCGGTGCGGCATCTTCAACAGGCTCGATCCAGGCCGGGGGCAGCACCTCGGTTACCGCCTCCAGTGGCAGGGCCAGTTCATGATCGGCGCAGCGCAGTCTGAGAACCAGCATCAGTCCTCCTTGCGGGTGGTCAGGGTTTCCAGAAAGCCGGCGAGCGCATGGTCGGACCAGACTGCCTCGGCGGCACCCAGGCGCACCGCCGTCCCCGGCATGCCCCAGACCACGCTGCTGTCTTCGTCCTGAGCCAGTGTCAGCGCTCCGGCCTCGCGCAGTTGCTTCAGGCCCAGGGCGCCATCCTGACCGATACCCGTCAGCACGAGGGCGCAGGTGTGGCGCGCATGCGGAATCAATGAGCGGAACAGGGGATCCGCGGCGGGCCGGCAACTGTGTTCGGGCGGGGCGGAGGATAGCCTGATCGTGTCCTGTTCCACGGTCATGTGGACATCACCGGGTGCCACATAGACATGAGCGGGGCGCAGGCGTTCACCTTGCCCGGGAATGCGGACCCTTGGGGCAATCTGTGTGTCGAGCCAGTCTGCAAACTGCAGCATGAAGGCCGCGTCCATGTGCTGGGTGACCAGTACCGTCTGCCGGAAAAGTTTGGGCAGGCGGCCCAGTACCGTGCGCAGTGTCTGGGGGCCGCCGGTGGAAGTGCCGATGGCGATGTAATCAATCCTTGGCCAGCGCCGGAGCAGTGGCGCCACATCCGCTTCTGAAGCCTGTGCAGGCCCCTTGGGCCGGGTGGTGGCGGGTACGGGCCGGGCACTGGCCGCCGCCCTGACACGCTCCCGCAGCAGCCCGGCGATCTGGGGCAGGGATTGGCGGGATACGCTGGGCGGTTTGAACAGGATGTCGGTGGCGCCTACATCTGCCGCACTGAGCGAACCGCGGCTGCGGTGCAGGATGAAACTGTTGGAGAACACCAGTATGGGAATGTCGGGCCAGCGTTGCCGGAGAGTCTGAATGGCTGTCACCCCATCCATGACCGGCATGTCCAGATCCGTGATGATGACATCGGGGCGGTTGCGGGCAACGGCCTCGATGAGCTCCCGTCCGTTGTTGCACAGTGCCAGAAGTTCGAAGCCCTGATCCGGTGTGAAGATCTGTTGCAGGATGGCCTGCATGGACAGGGTGTCTTCGGCGATGACAAGACGCACCGGTGTCATGTGGAAACCTCCCCGGTCAGCAGGCGGATCCGTTCCAGCAGTTCCGTCTGCAGGAAGCGACTCTTGAAAAGGTAGGCATCTGCACCGGCTTCCAGCCCGGCTTCCCGTTCGGCATCGTTTTCCAGCGAGGTGATCAGAATGACCGGCAGATGACGCAGCCGGGTGTCCTTGCGGATCAGGCGGGTCAGTTCAAGCCCGTTCATTTCCGGCATCTGGATGTCGCTGATGACCAAGTCCACGGTTTCATCCTGGAGAACCTTCCAGGCATCCAGTCCATGATCGGCGACAATGACCCGGAATCCGGCCCCTTCCAGGACGCTGCGATAGAGCTGCTGGGTCATCAGCGAGTCTTCGGCAACCAGCAGGGTGGGGCGCCGGTCGGCCTTTGTGATGGTGCTGCCCGGCTGTGTGCGGATGTGCCGGGCCCGGGGCAGCAGGGCATTGAGATCCAGAATGGGGATGACCTGTCCGTCCGGGCTGATGCAGCCACCGGCATAGCCGGGGAGTTCGGCAATCAGCCCCTCGAAGGGGCGGATCATGACCCACTGTTCGTCGAGAATGGCATCCACCAGCACCCCCATGGGGCCATCCACCGAGTGCACCACCAGCACGAAGGGGGGCAGGTCCGGGCGGCCGCTTTCACCCAGCATGTCATCCAGGCGGTACAGAGGGAGGGCCTGGCCGTCCCGTGTCAGCGCCGGCCGGCCATTGGCGGTGTGAATGTCTGTCGGATCGGGCTTGAGCAGGTGCTCGATGCGATCCTTGGGAATCGCGCAGGTGAGGCCGCCGGCACGCAACAGGATGACCGGCGAGATGGACAGGTTGACCGGCAGCACCAGTTCAAATGCGGTGCCCTGTCCCGGGGTGCTCTGGATACGGATATGGCCGCCGAGGCTTTCCACGGCATGACGCACCACATCCATGCCCACACCCCGGCCGGAGACCTGGCTGGCCTGATCCCGGGTGGAGAAGCCGGGCAGGAAGATGAGCTGCCATGCCTGCTCGGGCGTCATGCGCTGGGCATCGTCCGCCTGAATCAGCCCTTTGGCCAGTGCCTTGTCCTTCAGGATGCGTGCATCCAGTCCGCGGCCGTCGTCTTCAATGCGCATGAGCACCCGGCTGCCCTGCGAGTGGGCGCTGATGCGCAGGGTGGCCTGTTCGGGCTTGCCCAGGGCCTTGCGTTCCTCCGCTGTTTCGATACCGTGATCAATGGCGTTGCGCACCATGTGAATCAGGGGTTCGCGCAGGCGTTCCAGCACATGGGTATCCACTTCTGCGGCGTTGGCCTGGGTTTCCAGTGTGACCTGCTTGCCCGTCTGGCGGGCGGTATCCCTGACCAGACGGGGTAACTGGCTGAACAGCTGATCCACGCTCACGGCCCGCAGGCTGAGGGCTTCGGAAATGAGCCGGTCCGTGTGCTGCATGCCGGCATCGGCCAGTGTCTCGGTGTCCTGCGCAAGCTGACCGGCGATCCGGGTGGTTTCCTGCAATCGTCTGCCCAGCGTCTGCATGAGCTGATAGCGCAGTTCGGGACTGAGGTCGTGCTGGCTGTCTAGCTGACGCCAGAGATGACCGGCGTTATCGAGCTTGCGGGCCAGCTGGCGCAGGGCGCCCTGCAGGTGGGCCTGGGAGGTCTGTACCTGACTGAGTTCACCCGTCAGGTTGATGAGTGTATCCACCCGGCTCAGGGGAATGCGCACCAGAACCTCGGCTGGCACTTCCCGGGCAGGTGCAGGAGAGCAGGGTGTGCGATCCGGCGGCGCTGCCGTCCCGCTTGCAGGCGTGGCGTCGGGTGCCGGTTTGGGTTCCGGTTCCCGGGGTTGAGGCGCATGCTTCCGGGCCGGGGAGCTCAGTTCACCGGCGGCCTGCTCCAGTGCCTGAATGAGGTCTGCCGGGGCTTCCGGGCAGGGCTGATCCCCGGCCGCGGCATCCAGCATGGCGCGGAGCGTGTCCGCGGCGCTCACCAGCAGATCCACATGCCTTTCGGACAGCGTCAGTTCGCCGTCACGGACCCGGGCGAGCAGGGTTTCCACCGCGTGACTGAGTGTCGTGACCGGTTGCAGCCCGTGTGTGCCGCCGGCACCCTTGAGGCTGTGAAACTGGCGGAAAACCTCATCCAGTGCGGCACCGGAATCAGGCTGGCTCAGTTGCAGGATCTGGTTGATGGTCTCTTCCAGTTCGAGGGATTTGTCCCGGGCAAAGTCCAGCCGCAGGGCCTTGAGCCTGGCCTGGAAGGCCTCGGCCTTGCTGGCTGCCGGTGCACTTGCCTCTTCCGCC
This sequence comes from Thermohahella caldifontis, assembly GCF_041153465.1. Taxonomy (NCBI): domain Bacteria; kingdom Pseudomonadati; phylum Pseudomonadota; class Gammaproteobacteria; order Oceanospirillales; family Hahellaceae; genus Thermohahella; species Thermohahella caldifontis. The sequence goes on along the minus strand of NZ_CP154858.1, from coordinate 2,188,488 downwards.
GGTGCTTCCGTTCGGGCAGGGCTGTCTTGTCCGGTTGTGGCCGGGGCGTCGGGAGCGGAGGGCGGGTCATGATCAGGTGGCCAGCGCCGGGTACAGAGCAGACATTCCACCCCGTCGGGCAGCGTCAGGTCTGAGGGGGCCCGGTCCCTGGGGGTCAGGAGCAGGGCTTCCAGCCGCGGTGGTGTGAACTGATAAAGCACCAGATATTCATAAACGTCACCCAGCGGTTCCAGATGATTCAGCAGGTCAATCAGGGTTTCTGCCGGGCCGCTGTAGGCCAGTTCCCAGAGGACCAGTTCCGGATTGGTGAGGTATTCCCGCAGTCTGAGCTGTTCGGGCCCGGTCATGTAACCGGGCAGCTCCCGGCTGCTCAGCGCCGGCAGGGCTGGCAGGGTCTCCTCATCCTGCCGCGTGGCCACCAGCGGTGGCTGCAGTTCGGGCAGCGCCCAGGGCTGGTCTTCACAGAAATGATCGATGGCGGTCTGCAGGGCGGGCAACTGATCCAGCAGTGCGGTCCAGGTACCGGCATCCGGCCGGGTAATGACCGCATCCTCCACCCGGTGCACCCAGTCGGCGGCCGCTTCCATGCCGTTCAGCCGGCACAGTCCCTTGAGGGTATGCAGATGACGGCAGGCCTGATCCTGGTCCGCGTCATCACTGCCTTGTTCCAGGCGCATGAGCGCCGCCTCCAGCTCACCGAGGTGCTGGCGGGCCTCTTCCTGAAACAGCTGGCGCAACGGGTCCATCATGGCCTCACCGGCCAACCAGACGTTCCACCTGCTGGCTCATGGCGGACAGCTCGGTGGCCGTAAAGACAATTTCCTCCACTGCCTGGATGGTTTCCCTCATGCCCACGTTGATCTGCTCCATGGACTGATTGATTTCGGAGGTGGCCAGTGCCTGCTGTTCACAGGCGATACGGATTTGCCGGGAGGACGTGTGGCTGTCCTGAACCAGTTGCACGATCCGCTCGAAGATGTCGCAGGTATGCGTGGCGGCCTCCTGACCCTGACGCACGCTCTTGAGGTTTTCCTCGGTGGCCAGTACGGTGGCGCTGGTGGAGTTCTGCATGTCCCGGATCATGTTGGCAATGTCATCGGCAGATTCGCGCGTGCGGTTGGCCAGCTTGCGCACTTCCGCAGCGACGACGGTGAAGCCCTTGCCGTGTTCGCCCGCCCGTGCCGCTTCGATGCTGGCATTGAGTGCCAGCAGGTTGATCTGGTCGGTGATTTCCTGAATGGCGTCAACAACCCGGCCAATCTGTTGTGATCGCTCGGAAAGATTGAGAATCCGGTCGGCGGTGGCCTGGTTCTTGGCTTCGATGCCGGTCAGGGATTGCAGGGTGGACTGCATGGCCGACTGGCCTTTCTCGACGACATCCACAGCCTGCTGGGACAATCCTTCCACCTGATTGGCATGTTCCAGCACCTCTTTCTGGGAGGCTTTGAGCTCGGCCGATGCGCTGGTGGTTTCGTTCACCGAGGCAGATTGCTGGACGATCTGGGCCCGCTGCTCCTGGGCTGCGCTGGCCAGGTCGCTGCTGTTTTTCTTCAGGGTTTCGGCAATGCTGGCCAGCTGCCGGCGTGTGGTGAACAGAATCCAGCCGGAGATCAGCAGGCCCGTCAGCACGGCGGCCAGTGTACCCATCCGGCCCACCAGCAGGCGCTGATTGCTGTCGGCCTCTATACGCTGATTCACTTGCTTGCGCAGTTGGGCGGAGGTCCGCAGGAGGTTGCGCAGGGAGGTTTCCCACCCGGTGTGATCTTCCGGGTTGACGAGGTTGGTTTCGAGGGAATGAAGTGCGCCGGCCATGGCGTTCAGCAGGTCCCGCCGGGAACTTTCAAAGGCAGGCAACTCCAGGGCGACACCCTGGAAGGTCATTGTTCCACCCTCGCGCAGCAATGTCAGGTCTTCCAGTACCGATTCCAGCGCCCGTCGCGCTTCGGCCGGATCATTCAGAATCGCCCGCTGCAGGACGACTTCTTCCGCGTTGCGCTCGATTTCATTGAGCAGATTGAGGCGCGCCGCTTCCGTTCGCAGGCCGGTATCCGCCACTTCAAGATAGACCTGCAGCAGGATCATAATCAGGGCAAAGAGGCCCGGGATGATGGCGATCCGCTGGATCAGGGTTTTGCGTTCAAACAGTGTCATTGGGAATGTCCTCCGGACAGACTGGTCTTGATGTGCTCAGTCAGGGTATTCAGATTCACGACCAGTACGGGCCGGCCTTCGTCCATCAGCACACCGGTGAACCGACCCGTTTCCAGTGTGGTATAGGGATCCACGCGCGGATCGAGGGCTGCCGGGTCGCAGCTGAGCGTATCGCCCAGCACGCCTGTCGAGAGGCCGAAGAGGTCCGAGTCCACTTGCAGGATCAGCAGGTGATCCGGTTCCGCCGGCGGATGACCGAGCCAGCAGCCCAGATCCACATGGGCCAGCAGGCGACCCCGGTAGTTGAAAACGCCGCGCAGGGCATCGGGCTGACCGGGGAGGTGTGTGGTCTGCGGTGCGGTCACCACCTCAATGACCTGTTCCGCGGGCACCGCATAGGTTTCCTCGTCCACATGCAGTGTCATCAGGGTGAGCGGGGCTTCCGTGGTCTTGTCGTCCAGCCTGGGCGCGGCCAGTGTCTGGGCGCGTTGGCGCAACAGTGTTTCGGGCAGTGGTTGTGTCATTTACCGGATCCCTCATCGGTCAGCGCCGCACTGACCTCCTCGCTGCTGACAGGCGGCTCCACTTTAAGCATAGTGGGTTGCGCAAGGCTGTCCAGCCATTTCCGCAGCAATCGGGCATGGCGGCCTGCCAGGGCATCATGGCCCGCTCGCCGGGCAGCCTTCCAGAGCAGCCAGTGGGCTTCCGGCAGGTCTGGGATCAGATACAGGGCCTTGCGGCACAGGACAATCGTGGCTTCAGGGTCCTGGGTGTGCTGTGCCTCGGTCAGAAATGCCCGGGCCTTGAGATGGGGGGAGGGCTCTCCCCGTTAACTGTGAACGGGCGCGCGGGCGCAGGGACCGGTGAGGCTGCGGGTCCAGTGCCATCGCGGTTTTGGGGTACGGCCCGCGGGCCGGTCACCGTATGCCTTGCCTGCGCTGTCACCGGCTGGCCTGCGACGGGCCGGACATGCTCGTAAAGGGTGTGATCTGCAGCCGTGATCAGTTGCCAGCAGGGGCCGGAGACGTCTCGGGTCAGGGGCAGGCGCTCGCTGTGTCCGAGCAGCAGCCAGGCACCCGGGCGGGTCACCCGAAGGAAGGCGTCGGTGATGGCCGTCTGATGGTGCCGGTCGAAGTAGATCAGCGCATTGCGACAGAGGATGACATCCGGCCGCGGCAGCGGTGCCTGAACCTGACCTGCAGCAAAGGCAAGCAGGTCAAGGCGATCGAAGCGAATGCGGTCCCGGTATGCGGCGCTCAGCACATAATGGTAGCCCTGTTGCGTGAACGCTTTCCGGCGGATGGACTCGGGAATCTGCCTGACGGCCCGCGCGCTGTAGACGCCGTCCTGTGCCTGCCGGAGCTTGTCCGGGTTGATGTCCGTGGCCACAATCCGGACCCGGTCCGCCAGACCGCAGGCTTCCAGCATCAGCAGCAGGGTATAGGGTTCTTCCCCGCCGGCACAGCAGGCGGACCAGATTTCCAGGGGCGCAGCATTGGCCGGGAGGCTTCGGACCCGTTCCACCACACGCTGCAACTGGGCAGGGTAGCGCCAGAACCAGGATTCGGGCACGCTGATGGCACTGATGAGCGCCTGGCGGGCCGCTTCGGGCAGTTGTTCGGGAGTGAACCGTTCGGCGTTCCGGTAGCTGTCGGGCAGCCAGGTCTCCACCCAGGCCTGGAGTTCGTGCAGGCGGGGATGATCCTCCGGCATGCCCAGTCGTTTTCGCAGTGCGTCAAGAACAGGAGACGGTTTCATCGGCAATTCGGTCGGGCTCAGTGTCGGGCTGCCAGGGGATCTTCTTCCAGCTTCCGGATAATCTGTTCCAGCATGCGTGCCCGGCGGGTAGGCGAGGTGTCGGTGAGAATCTGCTGCAACTGCTGGATCAGGTCACGGGTGCTCTGATCGACCCGCAAACCCCGGTTGAATGCGGCGTTGGTTCGTTCCACCGTTTCTTTCAGCACGGCGGATAATGTCTCTTCCTGCTCTTCCGTCAGATCCAGTGTCAGGATGCGCATGTCCACTTCTTCCGCAAGCCGTTCCACCTCCGACACAATTTCGTTGGTCAGCAGCTGGTAGGCTTCATCCACGGTGTGCAGGGTGCGTTCGATCCGTTCGGTCAGGGTCATGAGCAGTCGCATTTCCGAGGCCAGCGCGTGGGCGTCATCCAGGGCCTTGACGCGGGCGTCACAGCCCTGAACCAGGTAGAACAGGTTGTCCTTCAGGGTGCCGCAACGTTTCTCATCGTCCACCGGCATGTTCTTCACCAGCAGTGATACCTGGTCATAGTTGACCACCAGCCGCCTGCCAAAGGGCACGAGTCGGCCCTGATCCTTCAGATGATGGAGAAGCTAGGTCTCCAGATCCTTGGGCATGCCGTTAGATTCCAGGTTCTTTTCTTCAAAGCGGCCGCGGATCTGCAGGCTGCACTTGAGTCCGTACTGGCGGGTGGCCTGGAGCAGGCGCAGCCCCAGTTCATTGAAATCGTTGCAACGGTTGGCATCGAGAAGAAAATGCATGTTGATGCCCAGATCACTGGTATCGGTCATGGCGACCATGGCCACTTCCTGAGCCATCTGCAGCTGTTTTTGCATCTGTTCATTGGCGATGCGGTGCATGATCGCCCGGTTCAGGCGGGCCAAGAACTCATCGCGCGGGGTATCGATACACAGGTAATCCTCGGCGCCCTGGTCAAAGGCGCTGACCTTGTGATCGATATCATCATCCGCGGAAACCAGCACCACCGGGATCCCGGCCAGTGCCGGATCGTGCTTGATTGTGCTCAGAATGTCCAGGCTGTTGTCGGCGCTCACCGCCGGGCCAACGAGAATCAGCCGATAGGCTTCCGGGTTGGTGATGGCCCGAATGGCGTCGGGGCCAACCAGGCTCACCTCGAACTGTCCGGCCAGATGCGCCATGAGTGCTTCCGTCGCGGTGGTATCCACCACAATCAGCCGGTGAAGTGCCATGTCCCTCTCCTTGTCCGTTAAATGGTGACTGATTGAGTGTAGACCATTTCCGGATCGGGTGTTGACGGATGTGTGCAGCCTGGCGAAACCTGACTATGCTGTAAACAGATCTTCCATGGAGGTGTCGGCAACATGCAGATTCTGGTGGTGGATGATGATCCCGAACTGCGCCAGTGGGTGGCGCTGAACCTTGAGGCGGCCGGACACACGGTGGTGCAATGTGAAACCGGGTTGCAGGCGGTGGATGCCGTTCAGGCCGACCGGCCGGACGTGGTGCTGCTGGACGTGCTGATGCCGGGCATGGATGGCTGCCAGACGGCCCGGGCCATCCGCAAGGTGTGTGCCGAACCCTATCTCCCCATTCTGTTCCTCACGGTGGTATCGGAACCCGAACGCCTGGTGCAATGCCTGGAAATCGGTGACGGCTTTGTCAACAAGCCGGTGGATATGCGGGTGCTGGAGGCCAAGCTGGCCGCCTTTGACCGCTGGGCCCGCATGGCCAACCGTCTGCGACACCAGAACCGCAAGCTGCAGGCGTGGCGGGCGCGTATGGAGCAGGAAGTGGCGGTCTGCCGCCATATTCTCAGGCAGGCGCTGGCGGGGAACCGGGAGAGCTTGCCGGGTATCCGTGCCTTGCACAGCGAGACGTCCACCCTTAACGGTGACATTCTGCTCATGCACGAGCGCCCGGATGGAGGCGCCTGGGTGCTGCTGGGCGACTTCACCGGGTACGGGCTCTCCGCCATGGTGGCCGCGTTGCCGGTGTATCACCGGTTCTTCGAGATGGCGCGGGAAGGTCACGATCTGGCGGGCGCGGTGCGGGACATCAACCGGCTTCTGCATGAGGTATTGCCGGCACAGATGTTTCTGGCAGCCACCCTGGCGGAAGTGAGTGCAGACCGTTCACAGGTGCGGCTCTGGTGCGGGGGGCTCCCGGATGGCAAGGTCATCGGGAAAGGGGGCGACGTGCGTTATTATGTGAATTCCACCCATCCTCCGTTGGGCATCCTGCCGGACGAACGCTTCGTCAGTGAGCCGGTCACCGTCCCGCTGGGCGAGGGCGACCGGCTGTTTCTCTATACCGAGGCCCTGACCGAAAGCCCCTGTAACGGGGCCCCCCTGGGCGAGGCGGGGTTGCACGCCTTGCTGGCCCCGGAGGGTGACGCACTCGAGCGGGTCCGTGAGCGGTGGGCACAGGGGAGCGAAGACACGGCCGCCCCCGGGGTGTCACGCTGGTGGAAGTTCGGGGTGGCGCGGTCCCGGCTCAGTGCCGGTAACTGGCCTGGACGCCAATGCCCACTTCGAGCCGCTCGAACCAGTCGAGAAAGCGCTTGACGTCATCGCCGCGGAAGATGCGCCCATGCTGGGGCGCCAGGTACTCGATGTCCAGCTGACGCACCCGCTTGATCCAGTCATTCTTGGCGAAGTTGGAGGGCATCCAGCGCTTGTGGAAGTACTCCATGTGGCGAATGTGGGCGTTGAAGTCTTCCACGAACAGGGGGGCTGGCCGGGTTCCAGGGCCGCTCCCACATCGCCGGACATGAGGATTTTCAGCTCCGGGTCATAGATGTGATGGTTGCCGGAGGAGTGCAGGTAATGCGCCGGGATGATCTGCAGGCTCACGCTGCCCAGGTTGATTTCGCCGCCTTCGTCCGGGATGGGTACGTACTCGATATGATGCATGCCGAAGTGGCGGATGAAGCCCTCCCACAACCAGGGGGCGTGCAGGCGAGCCTTGGGCAGCGCCTGGTCCCAGAGCCCAAGGGAGGAGATGATGTCCGGGTCCTGGTGGGAGGCAAACAGATCCGTAATCTCGTGGATGGGGGCATGCTTCAGGGCGCAGGCCAGCATGCTGGAAAAGAGTTCGATGCCGCCGGGATCCAGAATGACCATGCGGGTATCCGTGCGCACCAGATACTGGTTGGTATCCAGAATCTTTTCCGGTTTTTCCGGATCCCGGCCGCAGATGATCCAGCGGTGTGTCTTGCATTCAAGCAGGGTCTGAGTAAGCATGGCTAACGTCCTGTCCGTTTCCGTTCAATGCGTGGTGGCCCGGCCGAGCATGTCCAGAATCTTGCGGCCGACCTTGATGCGCTCGTCAATTTCACCCGCGGCCTCTTCGATGTCGGCGGCGATCACAAACAGCGCCTGCTGAAAGGGTCCGGCCCTGGACGCCTCGATCCGGCAGGTGGCCACGATCGAATTGAGTGCCCGGGTACAGTCCCGGATTTCCTCGATCAATTTGTGTAACTGGCTGAAGCTGCGCTCGTTGGCGGCCTCCAGTTCGGCCGCATTTTTCCGGTAACGCTCGTGCAGCGCCCTGACCTCGGCGTTGCCAGGGTCTGCCGCCACCACCCGGGCGAGCTTCCCGGCCATGCTGCGCCGCGCAATGAGCGTGACCGCGGACTGGGACAGGTGTTGCGAGGTGTCGCTGATGCGGTTGGCGCAGTCGATGGTGTTGCGTGAAAACTCGTCAATGAACTGCGTGATGCCGGAAAACCCCTGCCCCCAGGCCCCGGCACGGGCGGTGATGGCCTGTGCGTTCTTGGAGGAAATGGAAATCCGTCGGGCGACCCGGATGGTGCTGCTCAGCTCCGTCGCCAGCGTGGCACTGACCACAAAGCGCGGAATGGGGCGGCCATGGTAGGCGGTGTAGAGCTCGTCAATGTCATCCGGAGTCAGCATGACGGGTCCGTAAGGTGATGTGTCTGCACTAAATAATAGCCGGTTCCGGTGGTATTGCAAATCACAGGCAGAAAGGCCAGTCCGGTGCTATGCTAGGTACCACGCAATGAAGTGGATATCACATCAGGAGTGCAGACATGCTGGATGACGAGACCCTGCTCAAGGTGGGGCAATCCTTTTATATCCCGCCGCGCCCGGAGGTACTGGTCCGGATTCAGGAAATTGCCGGGCAGCCGGAGCCGGACGTGAATGCGCTCGTGCGTGCCGTGACGTCGGACGTGGCCCTGTCGGGTGCTGTGCTCAAGACGCTCAATTCGCCGGCCTTCGGTTTTCGCATGCGCATTGACAACATCCATCAGGCGACCATGTTGCTGGGCATCCGCAAGATCACGGCCCTGGCCACAGGCTTTTTGATCCGGCAGGCCTTCAAGGGCAAGTCCGCCAGCATCTCGCTGGAGGACTTCTGGGAACGGAGCCAGCAGAGCGCGGACCTGATTTACTTTATCGGGGACAAGACCGACCTCAAACGCTATGTGCCCCTCGAAACCCTCTACACCATCGGCCTCTTTCACAATGCCGGTCAGGCGGCCATGGCCATCCGGTTCCCGGACTACGACCAGACGCTGGCCTGGGCTGACGCGCATCCGGAGGCGCGCCTGGTGGACATCGAGGATCAGCGCTACCACACGGATCACGCCGTGGTCAGCTTTTATCTGGCCCGCAGCTGGGGGCTGCCTGACAATGTGCTCAAGATCATCCTGTGTCATGCCCGGGAGGAGTTTCTGGAGGCGGACTTGCCCTTGCCGGACAGCATGGCCATGGCCGCACTGATGATGACCCGTGCATTCCAGTTCCGTTGGAAGCATTTTGAGGAAGCCCCTTTCTGGCTGGCCCATCAGGCGGCCGTCACGGAGCTGATTGGTCTGACGCCGGATGACGTGCTGGACCTGCGGGAAGACGCAGAGGCCCGGCTGTTCGGCCAGTAGCGCAAAAAAAAACGGCAGGATTCAGATCCCTTGCTATACTTAGTGTCGAACGGATTTCACAAAGAGAATGGCAATCATGGCAAAGATTCTTGCGGTGGACGATTCTGCCTCCATGCGGCAGATGGTGGCCTTCACCCTGAAGGCAGCCGGGCATGAGGTGGAGGAAGCGGAGGACGGCCAGCAGGCTCTGGAGAAGGCCCGGGCCACGACCTTTGACCTGGTGATCAGTGATGTGAATATGCCCGTTATCGATGGCATTACGCTGATCCGGCAGTTGCGGCAGGATGCGGCGTACCGTTTTACACCCCTGCTCATGCTGACGACCGAAAGTGCACCGGAGAAGAAGGCGGAAGGCAAGGCCGCCGGTGCGACCGGCTGGATTGTCAAACCCTTCAATCCGGACCAGTTGCTCAATGTGATCAAGAAGGTGCTGGGCTAGCCGGGCCCGGGAGAGCGGGACATGAGCATCGACCTGAGCCAGTTTCACGCCATCTTCTTTGAAGAAAGCTTCGAGAACGTGGATGTGCTCGAACAGGGGCTGCTGGCACTGGATGTCAACACGCCTGACGCGGAAGCCATCAACACCATTTTCCGGGCCGCCCATTCCATCAAGGGCGGAGCCGGCACCTTTGGCTTCCAGGCTGTGGCGGACTTCACGCATGTCATGGAGAACCTGCTCGACCGCATTCGCAGTGGCCAGCGTGCGCTGGATCAGGACGTGGTGGACATCCTGCTCGGCAGCGTGGACTGTCTGCGCATGCTGCTCACCGCTGCACGTGAGGGTAGCGAGCCGGACAGGGACCTGTGCGCGGCGCAGCAGGCCCGCCTCGAAGCGGCATTGAGCGGGCGCGATCCGGCACCGGCCAGTCCGGCCGGCGACAAGCGGCCTGCCCCGGATCCGGAGCCAGCCGGGGTACCGGTGCAGACGGGCTGGCGGATCGTGTTTCAGCCCCATCCGGAACTGGCACAGCGCGGCAACGACCCGCTTCGGCTGATTCGTGAGCTGATGGCACTGGCACCGGCCACCGTGACCTGTGAGACCAGCCTGCTGCCGGCCTGGCCGGAGTATGACCCGACGCGGCTGGAACTGAGCTGGACCATCATTCTGAATGAGGCCATACCCCGGCACACCATCGAGGAGGTGTTCAGCTGGGTGGAAGATGAATGCGACCTGGCGCTGGTACCCGTGCTGGGCTCCCCTGAGACCTCGTCCGGGGAAGCCGGTGGCAGGCCGGCGACCGCACCGACGGCAGCTGCACCGACAACGCCGGCTCCGGCGGCGGACACGGAGGCGGCGTCCCCTGCCGGTGAGGGCGACGGCCAGGTCACGCCCCGGGACGCGCCAAAGCCCGCGACGGAGACCGCGCCCAGGCCCCGGACACCGGTCACGCCGGTTGCGGCGGCCAGTCAGTCCATCCGGGTGGATCTGCCCAAGGTCGATGCACTCATCAACATGGTCGGCGAACTGGTGATCACTCAATCCATGCTCAACATGCTGCGCGATGAACCGGAGCTGCAGGGCTACGACCGCCTGCACGAAGGGCTGGCCCAGCTCCAGCGTCAGACCCGTGCCCTGCAGGAAGGCGTGATGCAGATCCGCATGCTGCCCATCAGCTTCTGCTTCAGCCGCTTTCCTCGCATGGTCAGGGACCTCAGCCGGCAACTGGGCAAGGACATTGAACTGGTCATGTCCGGCGAGAACACGGAAGTGGACAAGACGGTGATCGAAAAAATCACCGATCCCTTGGTTCACCTCGTCCGTAACAGCATCGATCACGGTATTGAGCCGCCAGAGGCCCGGGAGGCGGCGGGCAAGCCCCGGACCGGTCATGTCTGGTTGCGGGCATACCACCAGGTGGGCAATATCGTGATTGAAGTGGCGGACGACGGGGGCGGCATCCATCGTGACCGGGTGCTCCAGAAAGCGCGTGAGCGGGGCGTGGTGCCGGCGGACGCCCGGCTGACGCCACAGCAGATCGACGAACTGATTTTCGAGCCGGGATTCTCCACCCAGGAGGCGGTCACCGATCTGTCCGGCCGCGGCGTCGGCATGGATGTGGTGCGTCGCAATGTGCAGGCCCTTGGTGGCAGCATCAGCGTGGAATCCGAAGCCGGCAAGGGCACGACCTTCATCATCCGCCTGCCCCTGACGCTGGCGATCATGGACGGACAACTGGTCCGGGTGGGGGATGAAACCTACATCATTCCGCTGGTCTCGGTTGTGGAGTCACTGGAACCGGACCGGACGATGATTCATTACGTGGGTGGCGATACCGAAACCATCAAGCTGCGTGGTGAGTATGTGCCCGTCATCCGGCTGGCGGAGATCCTGGGTGTCCACCAGCCGATGCGGCCGGCACTGGAGGACGGCATCGTCGTGATCGTGGAGACGGACCGCCAGCGTTATGGCATTTTTGTCGATGATCTGCTCAATCAGCAGCAGATTGTCATCAAGTCTCTGGAAGACAATTACCGGCGTGTGCCCGGCATGTCCGGCGCGACCATTCTGGGTGACGGGCGGGTCGCCCTGATTCTGGATGTGGACGGGCTGATGGGCCTGCTGAAGGAAAAGGAGGCGGCTGCCCATGAGTGATACGGCCACACGTGAATACCTGACCTTCTCGCTGGGCGACGAAGTGTATGCCATCGACATCCTGCGCGTGCGCGAGATCCGCAGCTGGGAGACGGTGACCCGAGTGCCTTTCGCGGACCCCTGGGAGTGCGGGCTGGTCAATGTGCGCGGTGCCATCGTGCCGGTCACCGACCTGCGCCGGCGCCTGAGCCTGAACACGCGCCCCTTTGACAAGCACACGGTGGTCATTCTCGTGGGCCGCCGGGAGAATGACCGGGACAAGACCTGCGGGCTGGTGGTGGATCAGCTCAATGACGTGATTTCCGCCGCTGCGACCCGCATTCAGGATGCCCCCGGTTCCGTTCCCGGATTGACATGCGTTTTGTCTCCGGACTGACGGAACATGCAGGCCGCCTGGTCATCCTGCTGAATCTGGACACCCTGTTTGACACCCGGGCCGGACACCTGCCGGCCGATCTGGAAGGAGAAACCCCATGAGTATCCGACAGGCCATGATTCGGTTTGCCACCCTGATGGTGGGGGCACTGGTCATTCTGGCAGCGCTGACGCTATACGAATTGCGGGATATCCGCACAACGGCCGACAGCACGGGCGAAGCCGTGCACCTGGTTCGGGAGGTCACCCTCCTGGACATGTATCACGAGGGGTTGGAGGCGGCGACCTATCGGCATCTGGCCGCCGTGCTGGCGCAGGATCAGGCGGGTATGGAGGAGGTGGCAGCGGAGGCGGATGACGTCATCCGTGCCATGCAGCAGACTTACGAGCGGCTGCGGGCACTCAGGCTGACGGACGAGGAGGCCGAGCTGATCCAGCGCGTGGAGACGCCCCTGAAACGGTACTTTGAGGCAGCCCGGCGTCAGCTCCGGACGACGAACGAGGTGGCCTTTCAGCAAGGAAACGACGCCTTCCGGTCAGCCTTTGAGGATCTGGAATCGGCACTCGAAAAAGCTGGCGAGACCATTGTGTCGGATGCGGATGCCCGTGTGCAACGGACCTTGGCTTCGGTGAGCCTGGCCAGCTGGGTCATGACTTTGGGCGTCCTGGCCGTCATGGTCATTGCCGCCCTGAACCTGCTCAGGCTCTGGCGTTTCCTGCAAGCGGAAATCGGGGGCGAGCCGGCCGAAGTGGCGGAGATTGCGCGCCAGATCCGTTCCGGCAACCTCAGGCTGGCGCTGGATGACCAGCGACCGGGGCTGTATGGCGAACTGCGGGCCATGCAGCAAAACCTGAAGACCCAGTTTGAGGAGATCAGCCGGCTGCGGCAGGCACTGGAAACGGTCACGACCAACGTGATGGTGGCTGATGACCAGTTTAACATCGTGTACATGAACCCGGCGATCAAGCGGATGTTCGAAGTAGCGGAAGCGGAAATCCGTGAGGTCTTTCCCGACTTTCGTGCCGATGACCTGATTGGCAAGAACATCGACCTGTTTCACAAGAATCCGGCCCACCAGCGCCAGCTGCTGAGCCACCTCAATGGCGTGCACAAGGCACGCATTGCCATCGGCTCACGCCATTTTGACCTGACGGCCGCCCCGGTCATCGGGCCGGATGGCGAGCGCTTGGGGTCCGTGGTCGAATGGGCGGACATCACCCAGCAGCTGAAGGTGGAGCAGGAAATACAGAACCTGGTGGAAAAGGCGGCCGCAGGCAAGCTGGACGCGCGCATCGGGCTGGAGGACAAGGAGGGTTTTGCACTCAATCTGAGCCGTGGCCTCAATACCATTCTGGACCAGATCCAAAAGGTCTTCGATGATGTCCAGCGCACGGCAGAGGCGCTCGCCAACGGGGATCTGACCGTCAGCCTCGACACGGGTTACCAGGGGCAATACGGCACCATCGCCCGGGCACTGAACAATGCGGTGGACAAGCTGCACCATGCCATCCGTGCCATTGTCCAGTCCACCCGGACCATTCAGCAGGCCATGACGGAAGTGGCCACCGGCAACAGCCAGCTGTCCGAGCGTACGGAAAAGCAATCCTCGAATCTGGAAGAAACGGCCTCTGCCATGGAGGAGCTCGCCGCCAATGTGCGGAATACGGCGACCAACGCCCGTGAAGCCAACGAACTGGCCGTTCAGACCCAGAGCAAGGCCGAACAGGGCGGTGAGATCGTGCGCCGGACCATCGCCTCCATGCAGGAAATCAATGCCGCCAGCAGCCGCATTTCGGACATTATCGAAGTCATCGATGACATCGCCTTCCAGACCAACCTTCTGGCGCTCAATGCCTCGGTGGAAGCGGCCCGGGCGGGTGAGCACGGCCGTGGGTTTGCTGTCGTTGCCACGGAGGTGCGCAACCTGGCCCAGCGATCTGCCACCTCGGCCCGTGAAATCAAGGAGCTGATCGAAGACAGCGTGCGCAAGGTGGAAGCCGGTGGCAAGCTCGTCAATGAATCGGGTGACGCTCTCGCGGAAATCATTGCCAACGTCAAGAAGGTTACCGGCTACATTTCCGACATCGCCGGTGCCACGGAAGAGCAGAGCAGCGGGATCGAGCAGGTCAACCGTGCCGTCAGCGAGCTGGACGAGATCACCCAGCAGAATGCGGCATTGGCCGAAGAGGTGGCCTCGGCCAGCGAGTCGGCCATCGAATCGGCGGATGCCATGGCGCATCAGGTGGCCTTCTTCCGCGTGGACGGCGTGGAGGCCGTGACCGCAGGTGCCCCACGCCAGGTCGCTGCCGCGCCGCCCCATGGTGTTCCCGGAGACAAGCCCGGCGCGGCTACGGACCAGATCGTCAGCCCGCTCAAACCCGGCAAGACCGAGGACTCCGAGGATGAATGGGAAGAGTTCTGAGCATCCGGTCAATGACGGGCAGCACCGTCAGGCTCTGACCTTCGTGCTGGGTGGCGAGCAATATGGCGTGGACATCCTGCGTGTCCGGGAAATCCGCGCCTGGCAGGCACCCCGGCCGCTGCCCAACCTGCCCGACTTTGTCAGTGGCGTCATGGACTTTCGGGGGGGCGCCGTGCCGGTCGTGGATCTGCGCAAGCGCTTCCGTCTGCCGGATGCCACCACGGACCGGGAAACCGTGATCATCGTGGTGAGCGTGCAGGTGTCGGACACCGAGGCGGTCATGGGCATGGTGGTGGATCGCGTGGCGGACGTGGTGGACATGCCCGATGGGGCCATCCAGCCACCACCGACGTTGGGGCATCGGCTGGACACCCGTTTCATGTCGGGCATGATCCGTCACAATGACCGAATGATTGTGCTGGTGGATCTGGACCAGCTGCTCAATCCGGACGGCTTTGCAGAAGTGTTTGCGGCTGCCGCGGCGCAGGGAGGAGAGCATGAACCGGATTGAGTTGCCCCGTGCGCTGACCATCCAGCACGTGGAGAACCTCAGGCATCAGTTTGACGACCAGCCCGCTGACAGCGCCCTGACGCTGGATGCCTCGGGTGTTGAAGTGGTGGATACGCTGGGCATTCAGCTGCTGCTGGTACTGGCCAGGCGGCAGACCCGGGCGGGAGGCCGCCTGACCCTCGTTGGCGTGCCAGACGTTTTGGTTGACGCCTTGCGTGATCTGGGACTGGATGAAGCATTGCCGGTCAACACCGAGGCATGATCATGGGCGACACCCCGGACACCGGAACGCGTCGGGAGTTTGCCTTCGAATGGGCGGATTTTGAGCGGTTGCGGGCGCTGAGCCAGGCGCATACCGGCATCGTGGTACCGGACGCCAAATATGAAATGTTCTATGCCCGGCTGGCGAAACGGCTAAGAGCCTTGGGGCTGACCTCTTTCCGCGACTATGCAGATTATCTGGAAGCCCACCGGGAGACGGAATTCACCCCCTTCATCAATGCCCTGACGACCAATTTGACCTCCTTTTTTCGCGAGCCGCACCATTTCGCCTACCTGCGTGACCAGATTGTCCCGGCCGCACGGGCGGCAGGTCAGTCACGCCTCAGGGTCTGGTCAGCCGGATGTTCGACCGGAGAGGAACCCTGGTCCATCGCCATCACGCTCGCGGAGGCCAACATGCCCTTCGAGCTGCTGGCCACGGACATCGATTCCGACGTGCTGGACACGGCGCGCCAGGGCATCTACCCGCTTGAGCGCCTGGACGGTGTGGATGAGCGCATTCGCAAGCGCTGGTTCCTGCGCGGCAAGGGGCGGCAGGCGGGCAAGGCACGTGTCCGGGCTGAGCTGCGTGAGCGGGTGGCATTTCAGCAGCTGAACCTGGTTCGTCCCTTCCGGCACACCGAGCCCTTTGATGTGATTTTCTGCCGCAACGTGGTGATCTACTTTGACAAGCCCACGAAAATGGCACTGATTCAGCGCTTTGCCGAGTCATTGCGGCCGGAAGGCTATCTGGTCATGGGACACTCGGAAAGCCTGCATGGCCTCAGTAACCGGTTCCGTCCCGTTGGGCGAACCCTCTACCAGAAGCAGGGGCACTGACCATGCGACCCGGGAAAAAAGCATTGCCCTTTGCGCCCACGCCCGGTTTCGAGCATGTCAACCGGTTCTGGGACAAGCGCCGCGAGCGTGTGATGGTCAAGCTTCTGCCCGGTGAGTTCTATGTGACCTGCCAGAATGAGCTCATCGGCACCGTGCTCGGCTCCTGCATCGCGGCCTGTGTGCGCGATCCGGAGGCGGGTTGCGGGGGCATGAATCATTTCATGCTGCCGCACAGCGATGATGGCCCCACGGAACTGCTCAGTGCCGCCTTCCGGTACGGCAATCACGCCATGGAACACCTGATCAATGCCCTGCTCAAGATGGGCGCTCGCCGCGGCCGCCTGGAGTTCAAGCTGTTCGGCGGCGCGAAGGTGGTAGCCGGGATTAGCGACGTGGGCGAACGCAATATTGAATTCATCGAGCGATACCTGCAACTGGAAGGCTACCGGGCCGTGGCTGCTGATCTCGGCGGGCAGCAGCCGCGCAAGATCATCTATGATCCTCTCAGCGGCAAGGTGTTGCTCAAACGGCTTGAATCCTTGCATAACGACACCCTGATCCAGCGTGAAACGCGCTACCGTGGCACTCTGGACCAGGGGCCGGTGGCCGGCGAGGTGGATCTCTTCTGAGCAGTCGGGGCCGCCGATGAAAACTGACAGGAGTGTACGATGACAAAAACGGTTCGTGTCCTGATCGTGGATGACTCACCGCTGATGCGTGCCCTGCTGCGCGAGATCATCAATGGCGCACCGGATCTGGAGGTGGTGGGTGAGGCGGGCGACCCCTATGAAGCGCGCGAAGCCATCAAGGCCCTGAACCCGGACGTCATCACACTGGACGTGGAAATGCCACGCATGGACGGCCTCACCTTCCTGCGCAACCTCATGCGCCTGCGTCCCATGCCGGTCATCATGGTCTCCAGCCTGACCCGGCAGGGCAGCCAGATTACCCTCGACGCACTGGAAATCGGGGCACTGGACTATGTAGGCAAGCCCCAGGGGGACCTGTGTCAAGGACTGGAGACGCTGGCGGACGAGATCCGGGAAAAGCTGCGCATGGCGGCGGCAGTCAGTCCGGAGGTGTTGCTCATCCGGCAGAAACGCCTGCAGGCACTGAGTGGGCGCAGCACACCCATGCTCGCGGCCCAGGCCGGTGCCCGGACCGGGGCACTGCCGGCCCATACCCGCAAACTTGTCGCCATGGGGGCCTCCACGGGCGGCCTCGACGCCTTGACGACCGTCCTTTCGGGGCTGGGCACGGAGGTGCCGGGCATCGTCATTGTCCAGCATATCCCCGCCGGGTTCAGCGCGTCCTTTGCCGCGCGCATCAACCGGTTGCTGCCGCTGGAGGTGGTGGAAGCGGAACCGGGCATGGCGGTGCGGCCGGGCCGTGTCGTCATCGCCGAGGGTGACCACCACCTGCGGGTACGCTGGAACGGCAAGGGCTACGTTTGCGAGCTGGAAAAGGGCCCCCGGGTCAGTCGTCACCGGCCCAGTGTGGACGTGCTCTTTGATTCCGTGGCAGAGCACGCAGGCCCGGAGGCCATTGGCGTGCTGCTGACGGGCATGGGCGAAGACGGTGCCCGGGGACTGCTGAACATGAAGACGGCAGGCGCCTGGACCATTGCCCAGGACGAAGCCTCATCCGTGGTCTGGGGGATGCCGGGACGTGCAGTGAAAATCGGAGCTGCCCGGGAAGTGCTGCCTCTGGAGCAGATTGCCGGGGCCATTCTGGCCCGCAGCCACACACGCTGAACCGGTTTCAGAACAGTTCGATGTCGTCTCCGGCATCTGGCCGGCTGGTCTGGCTCAGGGCGCTCAGATACTGGCTCAGGGCCTCGTCCACGGATGCGCCGGCGAGAATGGCATCGAACATGGCGCGTTCTTCGGGCATGGTGTAGCGGCGACGGATTTCGGCCTGCAGTGCCTGCCAGGCATCGTCGCGGCCAAGCTGATCCGGGTCGGCAATGAGATCGGCCAGGCGCTGCAGACCCGTCTTGACGTGATGCAGGCGCTGCGCCATCCGGTCAAAGAACTGGAAGGACATCACGCAGCGTACGGTTTCCTCGTGGAGGTGTTCCAGATCACGGGCCAGCGCCGAGTGCTTGTCCGCATGGGCGGTCGCCTCCAGTTGCCCGATCATCCGCGTGAAGGATTGGGACAGCGTGTTGACCGAGGATTCACTCTCGCGCAGGGAAAACTCGATCTGAGCCACCGCCACCGCCAGCATGCGCAGCGTGTGCCGGACCTGTTCGGCCTGGAGGCCCGGGTGAGGGTCCGTCATGCCGTCAGCCTGCCATATCCAGCGGATCGACGGACACCACCGCCCGCCCCCCTGATGCCGCGCCTGAGCCAGACCCTGTCGTGCCCGCGCGATGATCGGCTCCGGCTGGGTGTCCAGCATCTGGAACTCGGTCACACCAATGCTCAGCTGGGGCTCGACCGGCAGATCTTCCAGGCTTTCCATGAGCTGCAGGAAGCGGCTGATGGCACGACCTGCCCGATGGAGATCGGTTTCCGGCATCAGGATGGCGAACTCGTCACCGTCCGTCCGGGCCAGCACGTCCTCTTCGCGCAGACACTCGTTCAGCGCCAGGGCAAGGGTCCGGATGATCTGGTCACCGGCATCGTGGCCCAGCGCCCGGTTGATCCCCTTGAGATCGTTGATGTCGAGCAACGCCAGGGCAAAGGTGGCATTGTGTCGCTGGCAGCGCTGAATTTCCGCTTTCAGTTCACGCATGAAGGCGCGCGCATTGAGCAGCCCGGTCATGCCATCGTGGTCCGTCATCCGTGCCAGATGCTCCTGCATGCGCTGACGACCGGTGATATCACGCTGAAACCATGCGAAATGAGTCACCGTACCATAGGCGTTAAACATGGGGCGCAGGTCGATGTCCACCCAGAACGGGCGCCCGTCCTTGCTGTACTGCAACATGCGGGTCGTCAACGGTTCCTCACCCTGCATGGCGTCCTGAAGCCGCTGCCAGGTCGCGGTATTGGTGTCCGGACCGTGGAGGAGGGTGACCGGCTGTCCGGCCAGTTCCTCCTGGCTGTAACCGGTGAGGCGTTCACATGCGGGGTTGACGTAGCAGATGGCTGGGCCTTCTTCGCGAGTGCAGCGGGTGTCAGTGAGCATGATGGCGTCGGCGCAGCACTCCACAATCTGTTGATAGATGTCGGCGTTCATGGGGCCTCCGGATGATTCTTGTCTCAAGTGTAGACCGGCGGGGGCGTTCTTGCATGATGATTTGAGGTCTCGTTGTTCAGTTCAGTTCAGTTCAGATGGGTACCCTCCGGAGACTGCGCACGGGTGCTGAGGTCTCCTGCGGGTGCCCACCTGAACTGTGCGGGCAGAGACAATGACCTTCATCCTGCTTGCGTCACCGTCGCTCCCTCCATGAACGGCCTTGAACGCGCAGATTGCACTGGCGGGTGTGCACGGCTTCCGGAAGGTATCCGCTTGAACCCGCGGAGCACCTCGGAAGGTGTACGCATGTCAATCACGGTCAGTCATGAGGTGAGATTGAGGTATACTTGACCAGAGCTGAGCACAGCGGAACAGAACGGAACCTGACCATGCCCCACAGCGCACCGGAGTTGATGACGGAGCGATTGATCCTCCGGGCTTTCAGGCCAGCGGATGTGAAGGACTACATGCGTGTTCTGGCCGATCCGGAGGTCATGCGATTCGTGGGTGACGGGCGCCCGCAGTCACCGACGCAGGCGTGGAGCAATCTGGCGCTGGTCATGGGACATTGGTCGCTGCGGGGTTTCGGGCTCTGGGCGGTGGTATCCCGTTCGGACGGAAAGCTGCTGGGGCGCTGTGGCCTCTGGTATCCCGAAGGCTGGCCGGGCGTGGAAATCGGCTGGCTGCTGGACCGGGCGCATTGGGGGCATGGCTATGCCACGGAAGCCGCGCAGGCAGTACTGGACTGGACGCGCGAGCAGGCCGTGGCGCCGAGCCTGATCAGCCTGATTCACCCTTCCAATACACGATCCATCGCCGTGGCACGTCGTCTGGGTGGCCAGTTCGAACGAACGCTTGGCCTGCGCGGACAGCATGTGGCGCTTTACCGGATTCCGCTGAACCCGGCCTGAGACACAAAAAAGCCCCGCACCGGGCGGGGCAAATGCGCTGAGTCAACACTCAGGGTCGAGGACTTAAAGATCGAGGCCAGGTTCCTTGTACAATCGGGTGCAGGCATCGCCATTCTCACGGAACAGGTGGCACTGGTTGGCCGGAATGCCCAGCGCAATATCCTCGCCCTCGCGCCACGGCTGCGTGCCCTGGCTGCGCAGGGTGAGAGTGCGGCTGTAGCCTTCCACTTCCACATGCACCAGCGTTTCATAGCCGAGACGTTCCACCACCGTGATCCGTCCATTCAGGATCGCGTCGGCATGTTCCGGCGTGACCAGGTGTTCCGGCCGGATTCCCAGGGTCACCCGCTCACCGGTAGACAGCGACCCGCCATGTACCGGGACGTTGAGCTGCAGACCGCCCGGCAGCTCCAGGCCCGCATGCTGGGGGCTGGCACTGGTGACGGTGCAGTCGATGAAGTTCATCTTCGGCGAGCCGATGAATCCCGCCACAAACTTGTTGGACGGATAGTGGTACAGCTCCATGGGCGTGCCCACCTGCGCGATGCGGCCGTGATCCAGCGCCACGATCTTGTCTGCCAGCGTCATGGCTTCCACCTGATCATGGGTAACGTAGATCATGGTCGCCTTCAGCTTCTGGTGCAGTTTGGCAATCTCGATCCGCATCTTGACCCGCAGGCCCGCATCCAGGTTGGAAAGGGGCTCATCGAACAGGAACACCCGGGGCTGGCGCACCAGGGTACGGCCAATGGCCACCCGCTGGCGCTGACCGCCGGAGAGGTCCTTGGGCTTGCGGTCGAGCAGGTGGGACAGTTGCAGAATCTCCGCCACTTCCTTCACCCGGGCCTGGATATCCGCCCTGGACGCCCCGGCCAGCTTGAGGCCGAAGGCCATGTTTTCCGCCACGTTCATGTGCGGGTACAGCGCGTAGGACTGGAAGACCATGCCCACGCCACGCGCCATGGGCGGCACGTCGTTCATGCGATCGTTGTCGATGAACAGATCACCGGAGGTGATGTCTTCCAGACCGGCAATCATGCGCAGCAGAGTGGACTTGCCACAGCCGGAGGGGCCGACAAAGACCACGAACTCACCGTCCCGGATGTCCAGATTGATGTCCCGTGAGACTTCAACATCACCGTAAATCTTGCAGATGTTGCGCAGGGTCAGACTGGCCATGTCGTCAACTCCTTCAGCTTGATGTACCGACTGCAACGCCCCAAGGCTGCAGCGTGATACCCGCGTCCGACCAGTCTGTCTGCAGGAAGGCAGGCTGATCTGCCATCGCGGCAGGCCGTGCACCGGCCGGATTGGGGCAAGAGACCTCATTGTCGGACAGATTGATGGCCACCACCAGCGACTCGCCCTCCCGGAAGCGCCGGAACATCAGGACATCCGCTGGCGCATCCAGCAACTCGATACCGCCCTTCTGCAGGACCGGGTGGGCCCTGCGCCACGCCAGCAACTGGCGGGTGTGATTGAGAAGGGAATCCGGCTGCGTCATTTCGGTGGCGACCGCAAACGGATAATGTGCCTCGACCACGGGCAGCCAGGGCGTGCCGGTGGTGAATCCGGCATTGGGCAGGCTCGCATCCCAGGGCATGGGCGTCCGGCAGCCGTCCCGACCCTTGTATTCGGGCCAGAAGGCGATGCCGTAAGGATCCACAAGCTGATCGAACGTCAGTTCGGCCTCGGGCAGCCCCAGTTCCTCTCCCTGATACAGACACACGGAACCCTTGAGGGTCAGCAGCAGCGCCAGATGTGCCCGGACACGGCGGGCATCCCAGGGCTTGCCCTGACTCCAGCGGGTCGCCACCCTCGCCACATCATGGTTGCCAATGGCCAGACACGGCCAGCCATCCCCCAGCTTGTCCTCGATGGCCTGAACCGTGCGGGCAATGAAATCCCGGCTGCACTGCTCGGTCAGCAGGTCGAACGAATACGCCATGTGCAGGCGGCGGTTGCCTTCCGTATAGGCCGCCATGGTGCTCAGCGAGTCATCGTCACCGATCTCGCCCACCGTGGTGGTACCCGGGTAGCGATCCAGCAGCGCCCGGAGTTTCTCCAGAAACAGCAGATTTTCCGGGCGCGTCTTGTCATAGACATGGCGCTGATAGGCGTAGGGATTTTCCTTGCGCACGCCGATGGAGCCATCCGTCACCGCCTGATTGGGCGGATTATCGCGCAGAGCCTCATCATGGACGCAGAAATTCACCGCATCCAGGCGGAAACCATCCACACCCCGCTTCAGCCAGAACTCCACTTCCTCCAGCATCTGACTGACCACCTGAGGATTGTGATAGTTCAGATCCGGCTGGCTGGTGAGGAAATTGTGCAGGTAATACTGCCGGCGGCGACTGTCCCACTGCCAGGCAGAGCCCCCGAAAACGGACAGCCAGTTGTTGGGCGGCGTGCCGTCCGGCTTCGCCTCCGCCCACACATACCAGTCTGCCTTGGGGTTATCCCGGCTGCTGCGGCTTTCGATGAACCAGGGATGCTGATCCGAGGTATGGCTGAGCACCTGGTCGATGATCACCTTCAGGCCGCGGGCATGGGCTGCAGAGACCAGGGTATCGAAATCCGCGAGCGTACCGAAGATGGGGTCCACGTCCCGGTAGTTGGCCACATCGTACCCGAAGTCCTTCATCGGCGAGGTGAAGAAGGGGGAAATCCAGATGGCATCCACGTTCAGGCTGGCAATGTAGTCCAGTCTGGCCGTTATGCCCGGCAGGTCGCCGATGCCATCACCATTTGAGTCGAAAAAGCTGCGCGGATAGATCTGATAGATCACGGCACCGCGCCACCAATCCTGATCCTGTCGCATGGATCCTCTGTCCCGAAGTCAGTTTCTATTGTGTTCTATAGTGCAGAACCGGGAAAACCGAGGCATCCTCCCGCAGGAAAATTTTGTGGCGTAGTGTCGGGGGAGGAGGGGCGCAGGAGGGTATGACAGACCCCTCCCCGGGGTGGGGGAGGGGGACAGGATCAGGCGCGCCGCCTGACCGGGCAGGTGCTCAGGCCGAACAGCCGGTGGTCACCACGCAAGTATCACCCGGATACACGCGATACAGCAGCAGCTTGCGTCCGCTTTCGGACAGCTTGCTGACACGGTTGCTCCCCGCAGCCAGCCAAGCCAGGCCCGGGCAGGGCGTTCCGGGCTCAAACAGGGTGGTGCCGGCAGGCAAGGTTTCAAGGGTGGGATAGACGGCGGCAAGCGCCTGCCATTGGGAATCTTTCAGCATGGGGCAGCCTGGCCATTTCATGGTGGGCATACGATACCTGAGCTGCGCCGGACTTTCTAAGGAGCCTCTGAATAACTTCGCCTTTTGCGCCATTGGACGCCTTTCAGCAGCCAGGCGGCCACTTTTTGGCCGCTTTTAGCTAAAAATCGGCCATTTTCTGCCTGTTTTATGCCCAATCTGCGCCCTGAAGGCGCATTTCGGGCGCAGTTGCCCTATGAGGGCAACAAAAATCGCCTCGCCATCATCAGATTTGCCAGTGCGGCGAGCGTGGCCAGACGGTTGGTATTCTTCTTCAGGCCACGATAGCGGGTCTTGCGATATCCAAATACGCACTTGATCCAGAAAAACACGTGCTCGACCCTGACACGTACGCTGCTGATGATTTTCTGGGCTTCTTTCTGATCACCTGTCATTTTCCGCTGCCGGCCCGGTCCCGCCGAGATATGCCAGTCAACCTTTCTGTTCTTGTGAGCTTCACGTTTCTGAATACCCCGGTAGCCGGCATCCGCCCAGACCCGCTGCTCCCCGCCATGCAGCAGCTTGTCTGCCACGTTCAGGTCATGCTCGTTGGCTGGCGTCGTTTCTACGGTATGAACGATACCGGCCACATCATCCACACCCACGTGCATTTTCATTCCAAAATGCCACTGATTCCCCTTCCGGGTCTGGTGCATCTCCTCGTCACGCTTGCCTGACGCGTTTTTGGTCGAGGAAGGCGCCTCAATGATCGTGGCATCCATGATGGTTCCGCTGCGCAGGATCAGCCCCCTCTGTGCCAGGACGCCGTTTACTGTTTCCAGAATCTTCTGCCCCAGATTGCACTTTTCCAGCTGATGCCGGAAGTTGAGAATCGTCGTCTCATCCGGAATGGGATCGTCCAGCCGCAGCCCTGCAAAGCGGCGCATGGATTCGACTTCGTACAGGTGATCCTCCATGGCCGGGTCACTCAGGTTCCAGAACAGCTGCATCATGTGTATCCGGAGCATGACCGATACCGGATACGGCTTGCGACCAATACGATGCTTCCGGTAACACCGGGCAACCTGTTTCTCCAGCTCCGACCAGGAAATCAGTGCTTCCATCTGCTCCAGAAACTTTTCCCGGCGGGTCTTGCGCTTCTTGTGCTGATACTCAAGTTCCGCGAAGGTGGGCTGGTAATCCATCGGGTACTCCTGGCCATTTCGGTATCTGATGGCGTACAATCCCAGATTCGGGGGTGTTTTTCAGAGGTTCCTTGCCAATGAGGTTTACGGAATGAGTGGTTGCTGTAATGAGAGTTGTGCTATTGATGCCCTTCGCGAGAGGCAGCGGGGGACGCTGAGGATTGTGCTCGGCGTTAATGCCATAATGTTTCTGGTTATTGCGTTGGCCGCGCTTTATGGAAAGTCAACGGCACTATTCGCCGACAGCCTTGATAACCTTGGAGATGCTTTGACATATGGTCTTAGCCTGTATGCTGTTTCTAGGGGAGCCGCAGTAAAGGCCAAGGTCGCGCTGTTTAAAGGCAGCCTAATTTTCTTAGCCGCTTGTGCCGTAATTGCCCAAGTTGCCTACAAGGTTTTCGTTCCAAGCGTCCCCATCTTTGAAGTCATGGGCGCGTTCAGTCTTCTCGGTCTCGTTGCTAACTCATTCTGTCTTTACATGCTTTGGCGGCATCGGCACGAAGATGTAAATATGAGTTCGGTGTGGGAGTGTTCAAGAAACGACATCGCATCAAATCTCTCGGTTTTCGTCGCGGCTGGAGCGGTTTGGCTCACAGGTTCGGGCTGGCCTGATATTTTGGTTGCAATAGGTCTCGTATGGCTGTTAATGCGTTCTTCGATTCGAGTCATTTCATCAGCCATGGTAGAGCTTCGTGCAGCAACCTAAGGAACATCTGAAAAACTCCCCTGACCTGTCCCCAATCTTTAATCCAGCGGTGCTCATAAATGGGATTTCCCAGTAACTTACAGACAGGAGTTTCCACATGCGTAAATCACAATTCGCAGGCGGTCAGATCATCAGCATCCTGAAACAGTCCGGTGTCGAAGTCTCTGATTTCCCGAATGCATGACAGCGAAGCCCAGCCGGATGGCTAGGCCGTATTGTCTTGAAGCGTCACATCCGGTTGGCTTCGCCAGAAACCTTGTAAAAAAGCTCTGCCACCTCTTCATCAAGCGGTTCGATTTCTCTTGCCGTAAGAACACCAATGGTGATCTCTTTCAAACGCGAACGGTCAGGATTGACTCCTGTTTCGAGACCATGCAGATATTCTATCTGCCGGGCAATCGATAGAAGTGCTCCATGATTGGGATATTGGTTTAATAACTCGTTACACTTTCGCAAAGCTTTTTCAAATAGCTGTTGTCGTTCACTCATGGATTTGGCACCTGAAGCATTAGATTTTTACTGGGAACGAAAAGCTGAGTACCTCCGCCGATAGCCGGATAGGGTTGAGCCGGAACAGTCCAAGTGTCAACAATTTTCGCTGCTGTACTCTGTAAAGCAGGAAGTGGCTCAGATGGTGTAAAGCATAGAGGGATTCGACCAGCAGGATTAATACCCTACAAGTGGCGCTCTAAATACGGTGGTATGGACGCGTCCATGATGAAGCGCCTGTGATCCTACCCACCAACAACGGACACTCAACTAAGCGACTTTAAGTGCCTCAAATTTTGCCGGGCTCAGATTGCCGTTGGCGCTGTGTCTGCGATCCCGATTGTAATCCACCTCAATGTATTCAAACACAGCCCTTCGCATCTGTTCTCGGGTTCTGAATTGCTCCCCGTGTATGGCTTCCACTTTCAGGGAATGGAAGAAGCTTTCGGCACAGGCGTTGTCGTAACAGTTGCCTTTCGCACTCATGCTGCACCTGAGATTGTGCACCCTGATCAGCTTCTGGTAATCACGGGAGCAATACTGGCTTCCCCGGTCGGAATGAACGATCATGCCCCTGCGCCCCTGCGCCCCTGCGCCCCTGCGCCCCTGCGCCACAGCGCCATACCAAGCGCATTACAGACAAGGTCGGCTGTCATGCGCTCAGACATGCTCCAGCCCACAACCATCCGGCTGAACAGGTCAATCACAACTGCCAGATACAGCCATCCTTCGTCCGTCCACAGGTATGTGATGTCACCCACCCACTTCTGGTTGGGTGCCGTCGCCTCAAATTTCTGCTCCAGAAGATTCGGGGCAACCGGCAGATTGTGTTTCGACTGTGTGGTCGCTTTGAACTTCCTGGCGGCTCTGGCACGCAAGCCCTGTCGCTGCAGGCTCTTTGCGATGGTCTTGCGATTCAGGGCATGTCCGTTTTCGGCCATTTCTGCCACCAGCCGGGGAGCACCATAACGTCCATTTTTCTGCCAGAAGGCCTCACTGACGGCCTGATCTGTTGCTTCACGGCGCTGCTGACGCGCAGAGCGTGCCACCTGCCTGCGGCGCCAGGCGTAATAGCCACTGCGTGAAACACACAGAACACGGCTCATCGTTTTCAGGCGGAACTCTCCTTCATGTGCCTGCATGAACACGTACTTCACTTCAGGCTCTTGGCGAAGTACGCCGCCGCCTTTTTTAAAATGGCCAGCTCCTCTGCCTGTTGTGCCAGTTGCCGCTTGAGGCGGGCGTTTTCCGCGGCGAGCTGCTGTTCGGCCTCGCTCTGGCCCTGGGCCTGCCTGGCCTTGCTGCGCCAGTTATACAGCTGTGATTCGTGCAATCCCAGGTCTTTGGCTGCCGCACTGATGCCAACGCTGTCAGCCAACGCCAGCGCCTCCTTCTTGAAGTCCTCGGAGTAGCGCTTGCGTGTTGATTTGCCTTGTGTGTTCTTTCTTGCCATGGTTCACCTCTGTAGCGTAGTGTACTCGCTTAATGAGGTGTCCACTATTGCTGGGCAAGATCACTGCCACCCTGTGCACTTTCACCACATCCAATCACCCAAGTAAAAGAAAACATTATTTCACCTTTTTCAAAGATTTCATGCCTGGTTGCCAATATAGGGTATTTCCCGTTGCTTCTTCGTATACTGTCAAGGATTTCAATTCGGCTCGTTCAGCCATTGCTGCTAAATCACCACGGCAAAATCCACAAACAGCTTTCCCTGTAACAGTTAACGTCATATCTGCGCCTGATGTCGCGCCTGCGTCAAATGCCTGTTGTATCGCCCCAACTTCAGCATGCGCCGTAGCCATATTCCCATTAGGAAGAACCTTTCCTGATTGTGTGCTTTTCTCAGCAATTCTGTCAAAAATCAATGTCAGCTGGTCAAAATTTGCTCCAACACGAGCAGTCTGATTACCCGAGTTCGACACTTCCCCCTCAAATCCCCCTTTTTCAGAGACTGGCAGGTCGTCAAATCAGGCAGTTATAGCCAATAGGCCTGAAAAATCATGTAGTGGCACTGATATGTTATAGTAAACATGTTGAAAAAATATTGCGGTTTGATAATGTAGTGCCATGTACCTGCGCATCACCAAATCCGGCCCCAGACGTTATGTCCAGCTCGTTGAAGCCTATCGCGACGAGCAGGGCAGGCCGCGCCAGAAAACCCTCGCCACCCTGGGCCGCTACGAGAAGGTCATCGCCGAAGCCGATGCCCTGATCAACAGTCTGGGCAAGCTCCTTGGCCGCACCGAAGGCAATGCCCCCGAAGATCTGCGTGTCGCCTTCGATACCGCGCGCAGTCTGGGTGACATCCATGTCCTGCAGTCACTCTGGCAGCAGCTGGGCTTCGACCTGCTGCGCCGGGTCTTTCGTTCATCTTCCCGCACCACTGATGTGGAACAGCTGCTCCGGATCATGGTGTTCAACCGCCTCCGCAATCCGGCATCCAAACTGGGGGTGCTGCGCTGGCTGGAGACGGTGGCCTTTCCCGAGGATACCTCACACATCACCCATCAGCACCTGCTGCGCGCCATGGATGTGCTGGTGCAGAAGCAGGATCGTATCGAGGAAGTGCTGGCCGGACAGATCCGGCCGCTTCTGGATGACGCGCTGTCGGTGGTCTTCTATGACCTGACCACGGTGACGGCGGAAGGCGACAGCGAGCAGGAAGGCGACCTGAGGCGGTACGGCCGCAGCAAGTCCGGCGGACTGGCCCGCCAGGTGGTCATCGGGCTCATTCAGACAGCGGACGGCATCCCGCTGGCTCACGAGGTATTCGAGGGCAACGTCAGTGAAGCCTCCACCCTGCAGCCCATGCTGACCCGGGTATGCGAACGCTATCCGGTACAGCGGGTGGTGGTTGTGGCCGACCGGGGACTGCTGAATCTTGAGAACCTGAAGGCGCTGGAGGGCGTACGTCTGCCTTCGGGGCAGCCCCTGGAATACATTCTGGCCGTGCCCGCTTCCCGTTACGGTGACATGGAAGATGTCATCACCCCCCTGCATGACCAGCACGGGGAAGGCACACCGGACTGGACGGACGAAACCTGCTGGCAGGACCGACGTCTGGTTGTGGATCACCGCGAGGACATGGCGTTGCAGCAACGCGCGGCACGCCAGACACAGCTCGACGAATTGCGCGCCCTGGCACGCGGGCTCTTTGACCGGCTGGACATGCAGGAAGCCGGCGCACCCGTACGGGGACGCCGGTTGTCCGAAACGGCAGCCATCGCCAGACTGCATGCGGCCGTGAAAGCGGCGGGCATGAGCCACCTGATGGAAGTGGATCTGGACAGCGGCGAGCTGGGCTATCTGCTCCGGGTGCCCCGCCAGAGGGCGCTGGAGCGGCTTGATGGCAAGCTCATGCTGGTCACCAATGTCCGCGATCTGCCGGCGGAGGAGATAGTCAGCCGCTACCGTGCACTGGCCGATATCGAACGTGGCTTCCGGGTGCTCAAGTCCGAATTTGAAATCGGTCCCATGTACCACAGGTTGCCTCAGCGCATCCGTGCTCACGCCCTGATCTGCTTCCTGGCGCTGGTGCTGCACCGGGTGATGCGGATGCGGCTGCGAGCGGCCGGCTCGGACACCTCTCCGGAACGCTGTCTGGACATGCTGACCAGTATCCAGAAGCACCGGATTACGGTGAATGGAAAGCTGCTGACCGGCGTGACTACGCTGGATGCAACACAACTTGAGTTGTTAAAGAGTCTCAAGGTGCCGAAGCCTGCGGTCTGAATCTGGTCATAAAACGCTCAATGTAGTGAAGCGTTTGAAATTCAACACTAAATAAAACAACAAGTTACGAATTTTTATGTCGAACTCGGGAGGTCAGCTGGTATCTGATGGCTTATTATCCTTCATTTGGAGAGTTTTTCAGAGGCTCCCTAACGTCCTGAACTCGATCATCCACAACTATATAGCGCTCAGTCTCAACATGCTGTTGGTCTTGCTGGATGATGATGTTGCGTACTTCTATGATATTGCCGTTGATGTTGATGGATCGCATGTTGCTTGAAGGGGTTGGACCGTACAGCGCTACCCAGCCTGCGGGGGCCCTTCTGAATATCCTGAGCACCTGAAGATTCCCGCCGGTGAAGTATTTGGCAGCAATATAAGTGACTCCATCCAAAGTATGGATACTCAGATCCGGGGTGTGACCGTTCAGATAGGCCAGCACTTCGGGGCGTTCATCATCATGTAGCCCCAGAATCAGCACCTGATCAGATGGCAGGCAATCTTTGCCGGATGGGTAAAGGAGACGACCTTCAAAAATTCCCCGCAGATCAGTTGCTATCCTGTGGGCCGTTTCGGTGCTCAGGAGAGGTTTCCTTATTGTATACATATGGCACGATTGTGTGTCTGCATGCACAGTTGTCGTGCATAATATAAAAGTCAGAACCAACGACAGATACCTGTTGCACATAGAGTTCATTCCTGCTCCATAAAATCTTTCCAGTTTTTCAGATATTCAGCTTCAGTGCCTTTGCCAAGTGGTGTGTTGTAGAACCTTTTCCAGTAAGAGGCTTGCTGTGCATAATTGCCAGCAGAAGGTAAGGGATCACGGACACGCAGATAGTGGATTCTTACCATGGCAGTAGCATAGGCATCATTTTCCCTAAGATCATCATGCTCGTCTTTTCTGCGTCTTAATGCCTTGACCTGTGCCGCGAGGTCGCTCTTGTACGTGAGGTAATTTTCCCAGATGTCATCATGAGTAGCGGGCTCCATTTGGTACAGGCCAAGGGCGGGACCACCACCCATTTGTTTGCGATATATGAGCCTGCTTTCCTGAATGGCTGTTCCAAGAATCAACTCCTCTGCAGCACGGCCACCCAGGCCTAATTGGTTTAACGTTGGGCGGATAACCTTCTCCAGAAATACGAGAGCTTTCTTTTTGTTATTGTTAATGCCTGCACCGTTTTCTTTTGCCTTTGTATTTTTTTTATCTGTCAAGGAGGCTCCAGTTAATTTCGATTGTGTATTGTCAGTCATGGAATGAGGGGTTCTGTAGTTTTCTGGCAACAAATTCACCTTGCTATCCAGCACCGCCGAGGGCACGGGTGGCTCGGGTCGTGATGTCGCCGGGGCGGATTTGCTCCCGGTCGTCAGGGGCATGAGCCGCTGAATGTGTACCGGGTCGCCAGACTGGCCGGCCAGCGGCCTGAGCCGTGTGCGCAGTGCGCCACGCTGAGGGGGGACTGCCGGGCTTTTCTCCGGCGCGGCGGGACTGGCCGTTGCCGCTGCGCCCCCGCCGCCACCCATGTTGACCATGACCACCGGGGCGGAGAGAGAAACCCCACCGGGGCCGCAGCTTACGGCGGCACCGCCGACCTTGAAGATGACCGTCTGGCCGCTGTTTAACAGGGCGTTGCCACCCTTGAGGTGGATGCTGCCGCCGGCTTCCAGTGTCAGTGACTGACCGCCCAGCACCAGGGACTGTCCGGCCTGGAGATGTGTCTGGCCGCTGACGTGTTCGTTCCAGTTGCCGTCGGCCTGTTCACTGGCCGCGCCGTCAGTAGTTTCCTGCAGGTGACCTGCCACCTTCTGGTGCACGCTGCCCTGTACGGAGGCCTGGTAGCGCTTGCGTGCCCTGAGGGCGAGCTGGCCGCTGCTGTGCAGGAGAATGTGGGCGTTGCCGGGGCTGTCGTCCAGCAGGACTTCATGACCGGTGCCATCGGCGGAGCGGGAGCGGAACATCCACTGGTGCTGTCCGTCGGGCAGGGACTGGGGCGCTTCATGGGCGCTGTGGTAACGCCGGCCGGCGACCACGGGGGTGTCGGGGTTGCCTTCGAGAAACAGGACGCTCACTTCATCGCCCGCGCGCGGCAGCATGAGACTGCCCCAGCGGTTGCCGGCCAGGCGCTGGCTCACACGCAGCCAGGTGCCGGGCTGGCCGTCCGGGTCCCAGGCAAAGCGTACCTGCACGCGGCCCTGATCGTCCGTGAAGACCTTGCCGGGTTCGGGACCGGTGACGATGGCGGGCCAGAAACCGGTCAGACGCCGGGGTGTCTGTCGGGGTGGCCGCCAGGTCTGGGTGTCCGGTACGGCGGTGAGGGTCTGGTAATGCCGGAACGAATCGCTGGCCAGTTCTTCAAGCACCTGAGGGTGGGCAATCTGCTGGGTGAGGCCGGTGATCAGCCAGTCCGACCGGGTGTCATCGGGGAAGCGGAAGCTCAGCACCTCGCCGCAGTGCAGATCCGCCCGGTTGCCCTGGGCGATGCAGTGGTCGCAACCGGCATTGAGGCTGTTCAGCCAGTTTTCTGCCTGCATCCGGGCATCGGGAGCGTCTTCCTGGTGCACAAAGTGCTCGTGCAGGCCGGAGGGGGAGGCCTGGTCATGCCTGGCTTCGCCCGTCTCGATGGCCAGCGGCGTGCCCATGCGGTAACGCCGGGTTCTGACCTGATGCAGGGCACGGCGGCGAACGCGTTGAAAGCGGTAGAGGATTTCGCTCTGGCCGCTCTGCCGGTCGTAATGGATGGCCACATGGCGTCGCGTGCCGTCGGGGCGTATCAGGGCGCCGGCGTGATCCGAAACCATAAGGATGTGGCGGTCCGCTTCGTGACGGAAATACCAGTACCAGCCCAGTTCACTGAACAGCCGGCAGAGGAAGTCCCACTCGCTTTCGCCGGACTGGGTGCGGTATTGCCAGACGGGCGGCGTTGCCCGAAGGTCAAAGACCAGATCGTCCTGCCGCAGACCGGCTTCGCGCCAGAGAGCGCGGGCGATGTCCACGGCAGTGGTTTCGGTGAAAATCCGGTAGCGGCAGCGCTCGGTCAGCCACCAGGCATGGGGCACCACGGTGATCTGCATGCGCTGAAAGCGGCCGATATCCTGCAGACGCCATGCCTCGTTCACGGCACCATGCAGGTGTCGTTCACCGCAGCGGCCCCGGAGGCAGACGTGGACATCGCGTGACAGCCAGTCCTCTGGCCCGGGCAACGGTTCCGGCGAGACAATGACGAGGGTGGCATGCGAGAGCTCGGCAAGAGCTTCGCTGAGGGTCAGACTGAGGACACGGAGATCCGCGTCCATTCGGGCAACCCGCACCGTCAGGCGGGCAGTATTGGCAGCCAGTTCCATGGCAGCGTCCTGTTCAGATCCCTGAAACTGCACGGATTATAGGCAGTCCGGCCGGGGGGTGCCATAGGCCGGATGGAATACGGCGTGCGGTTCCGTGAATACGCGCTGGGTAGCGGTTGTCCTGCTGAGGCGTCAGCGCTTCCGTACCGCACCCCGCTCCGCGCCCGGGAACATCGCCGCTGTTCGACTTGCGCACAGGGGATCATTGAGAGTGCACGTTTTTTGTGCTATAAGGCGGCAACTTTTTCCGGGTGTGCCCGGTTCCGGGGGATCAGGTGTTGCGCAGAGTACCGTTCTTTCTGGCCATGAGTCTGGTCTGGTTGCTGGGACTGTTGTCCGCCGGCCAGAGTGCGGCTTCAGTGCAGTTATCGGCGTGCCCGGATGATGCAGACCGTGCGTTTGCATGTGCCCCGGGGCCGCAGGCCCGCCAGCCCGGACTGGTACCGGGACTGGTGGGGATCTGTGCAGCACTGCCCGATTCCGAGACGGATGAAATCTCCGGGATTTTGCAGGCCGAGCCCGCTTATCCGGCCGTGCCCGCCCGGTGCCGTTCGCAACGCGTACCAGCCCAGCCGCGATTGGCGGGCCGTTTTTCACCCCGCCAGCCCCAGGCCCCTCCTCGCTGAATCCATCTTGTCGCATGCATTGGCCGTATTGATCCGGCCGGTCGCAGCCACCCTCAAAGTGGGTGGATTCGGGTTATCCGGTGCCGTCCGGCACCATCATTCTGTTGTAGGGGCAATAGTTTATGTCTGTAGAACTCTGGATACTCTCATCGCTGTTTGTGCTGGGCTATCTGGCCATCGTGTTCGAGCACAACATTCATATCGACAAGACGGCATCTGCGCTGCTGACGGCGGTCGTCTGCTGGACTCTGTACATTCTGTACTCTGCCGATATTGTCAACGTCAGTGCCCTGCCGGCCTGGTTCACCGAGGAGCACGGCGGCCTCGCTCTGCCGGAACTGGCCCGGACCTGGGTCGGCGAGCATCAGTTGCTGGAGTCTCTGGGCGAGATTGCCAGCATCCTGTTCTTCCTGCTCGGTGCCATGACCATCGTTGAATTTGTGGATGCGCACGGCGGCTTTACCCTCATTACGGATCGCATCCAGTCCACCAATATGGTGAAGCTGCTGTGGATCATCGGGATGCTTTCGTTCTTCATGTCGGCGGCTCTGGACAACCTGACGACGACCATCGTCATGATTTCTCTGGTGCGCAAGCTGATCGAGAGCCAGAAGGAGCGTCTGTTCTTTGCCGGTATCATCGTGATCGCGGCCAACGCGGGCGGCGCCTGGACACCCATCGGTGACGTCACCACGACCATGCTCTGGATCGGTGGTCAGGTGACCACGCTGAACATCATGGAAGCGCTGATCATCCCCAGCCTCATGGTGATCATCATCCCGCTGCTGTTCCTCACCTTCCGTCTGCGTGGCCAGAGCATCACGCCGAAAGTGCTGGAAGCCGGTCACAAGGCGCCGGTATCCGATTCACACCGCAACATCATCTTCGCGGTCGGCATTGGCGGGTTGCTGTTCGTGCCCGTGTTCAAGTCCGTCACCCATCTGCCGCCCTTCATGGGCATGCTGCTCAGCTTGTCCGTACTCTGGATCGTCAGCGAGCTGATGCATGAGGACAAGGCCAACGCCCGGGATTCGGAGCTGCATATCGTCAATATCCTCAAGCGAATCGATACGCCCAGCGTTTTGTTCTTCCTGGGCATCCTGCTGGCCGTGGCGTCACTGTCGGCGACCGGTGTGCTGGCCATGCTGGCCGAATGGCTGGACAAGACGGTCGGCAACATCAATGCGATTGTGTTCCTGATCGGTCTGCTGTCCTCTGTGGTGGATAACGTACCGCTGGTGGCTGCCTCCATGGGGATGTATGACCTGGCCACCTATCCCACGGATTCGGCCATGTGGGAGTTCATGGCCTTTGCAGCCGGTACCGGCGGCAGCTGCCTGATCATCGGTTCTGCAGCCGGTGTGGCAGCCATGGGGATGGAGCGCATCAACTTCTTCTGGTACATGAAGAACATCTCGCCCCTGGCCCTGCTGGGCTATGTGGCGGGTGCAGCAGTTTACCTGCTGGGTGCGTGAGACCTGACCGGGGCGCTTCAAGCGTCCCGGATCCGGGGTGACCGTTACGGTCGCCCCTTTGGTGCTTTTCAGTGCAGGCGGGTGTTCAGTTCGTCAATCAGCTCCGCCCAGTCCGCATCTTCCTCCGTTTCGCGTTTCAGAAATTCGGCCTGTGCAGGCGTCCAGAACGGAGCTTCCCAGAGCTTGATCTCCGGCGGCAGGGGCCTGTGTTGTGCAATGAAGGCTTCGATGCTTTCCGGGTCATCGGGCAGTCCCAACTGCCTGAACAATTCCGAGAGTGAGTGTACGGGCATTTCCATGCTGTCCTCCAACCTGTCGAATGTGTACAGAGAAGGTGGGGCCATTGGCCCCGGTTTCAACCTTCAGTCACCCTGAATCTTGCTCAGCAGTTCACGTGCGAGGGCGATGGCCTCGGAGCGGTGCGTGATATTCTGCTTCTGATACAGGCTGCGGATATGCGTCTTGATGGTGGTGGGTGCCACCTTGAGATGCTCCGCGATCTGATCATTGGACAGGCCAGCATGGATGAGACTGAGTACCTGCCATTCCCTGCGGGTCAGGGGTGAGGTGCGGATCAGTTCGGGGACATCCGGGCGATCGATGATGTCCTGAATGATGGCCTCATCCAGGGTGATGCGGATGGCGCGGCTGAAATCCCGTTGCTGCTGACTCAGTTGTACCAGGCGTTCAGCACGCTGACGTTCCATGTCGGACAACTCGCGTTCGGCCAGGAGAGCCTTGAGCAGGTTGATCAGCATCTTGCCCATGCGCAGGAAGGATGCCACGGCACCTGTCGTGCTGGCGAGCTGCAGTGCCTCGTGGATGCTGTCCAGCGCCGCTTCGCGCTGTTCCTGCAGCCACTGCAGCCGGGCGCGCTGGATCAGGTTGCGGTTCATGTCCATTCTGAGCTGGTATTGTTCCGCCACGCGCTGCAATGCTGCGAGGATGGGTTCGGCCCGCTCATACTGACCCAGGTAGGTGTAGGCGCGCACATAGTTGCGGGCATTGCACTGCTGGAAGTGATTGGTCGCGGTGGCCGGATCGAAGGGCGGGGCGGCGGTGAGCCAGCGCTGGATGGCTTCCTGATCACGTACCGCATCCCAGTAGTTCAGCATGGTGGCGTGGGCGTTGGCGACCCAGTCCAGATGGTAATCCCCGGCGGCGAGCATTTTCTGGATCTTGTGAATGTACTCGGCGCACAGGTTCTGCTTGCCGAGGGCCTGGGCGATCCGGGCCAGGATCACGTAATTCTGGATGTACCAGCGTTCGCCCTGGTTTTCCAGGATCTCGATGCCCTTGAGCGCGCAGGTTTCCGCATTATCCAGATGGTACCATTCGAACAGTATTTGTGCCCGGATGCGGTACAGGAACTCGAGGATGGGCAGATGTTCCAGTGCGTTCTCTTCCACGTACTGGAAGGCCTTTTCCTGGAAGTTGTAGGCCTTCTGGAGGAAACCCTGGGCCACAGCGATTTCCGACTGCTGGCACAGGGCCCAGATGACATTCTGATGGGCCCCATGCTGACGGGCCAGCTGTTCGGTCTGCTGCATCTGTGCCATGGCCCGGTTGAGATGGCCGAGCACGAAGTGCGCTTCCCCCAGAACCGAGTTGGCGGCAATGAAGGATGTGTTGAGGTAACGCACGTCGGCAGCCAGTGCGGCTTCCGCCAGTTCCAGCGCTTGCCTGGGGTTGCCGAAATTCATGGCGACCTGGGCGCGGACGGCATCAAACTCCGCCCGTGCGGACTTGAGCTCATCCGGATCACCATGTTCCGCGATGCGGCGCTCGGCTTCCGTCAACCAGGATTCCACCTCGGCGAACTGATACTGGCTCTGGGCCACCCATGCGCGGAGCAGCGTCAGGGCCGGGTGGTCGGTGACGCGCTGACGATCCAGCGTGTCGAGACAGCGCTGAAGCAGACTGAACCGGCCTTCGCTGAGGAAGTGACGCCCGTGCTCCAGCAGGATTCCGGCCACGCGGTCCTGATCGCCTGAGGCGATGGCGTGATGGGCCGCTTCTTCCGGCCGGCCGAGTTCGAGCCAGGCTTCACAGGCGCGCAGGTGCAGGGTGGAGGCTTCTTCCGACAGCGTGCAGCTGAGCAGGTGCCGCAGGTAGGTGGCGAACAGGCTATGATAGCGGTACCAGAGGCCGCCGGTGTCCACCGGTATCATGAACAGGCCCAGATTAAGCAGTCGCGTGAGCAGAACCTGGTCATCGGGCTGGGCGGTCACGCGCATCACCAGAAATGCGTTGAAGCGTTCCAGAATGCTGGTGCGCAGGAGGAAATGGCGTTCATCCTCCGAGACGGTTTCCGACAGCAGTTCATCGAAGTAGTTGAAGATGTGCTGATTGCCCTGAGGCAGCTGTTCGGTGAAGGCATCGAACTCCTGCTGTGTGCTCGCCGATGCGGCGGCCAGCTGCAGGGCCGCTATCCAGCCTTCGGCCCGGCGGGTAATGCGTTCCACCGTTTCACGCGAGAGCCCGTAGTGCAGGCGCTGCCTGAAGTAGGCTTCTGCTTCGTCCGCGGTGAAGGCCAGGTCCCGGGCGGTGATTTCCAGCAGACGGCCCTGCATCCGCAACTGGGCAATCCCGATGGGAGGCAGGGT
The DNA here is from genome assembly GCF_041153465.1 of Thermohahella caldifontis. Taxonomy (NCBI): domain Bacteria; kingdom Pseudomonadati; phylum Pseudomonadota; class Gammaproteobacteria; order Oceanospirillales; family Hahellaceae; genus Thermohahella; species Thermohahella caldifontis. The sequence continues at coordinate 2,151,210 of NZ_CP154858.1, read as the reverse complement.
GCGGGACAGCACGATCAGCGTCAGATAGGGCGGATGATGCTTGAGCAGAAACTCCAGGGCCTGATGAATGTCCGGCGAATGGATGCTGTGGTAGTCGTCCAGGACCAGATACAGGGGCTCGTCTTCCAGGGGCAGTTGAGCGAGCACATCGGTGAGCACGGCCTGCAGGGACGGGTAGGTGCCGCCCTCCAGGTTCTGGATGACATCAGACAGCACCGGGCGCACGCTGTGCAGGGCATGCACCACATACTGGGCAAACTGGCCCGGGTCATTGTCCTGTTCGTCCAGGCGTACCCAGGCGGTATCAGCCCCCAGGGCACCGAGCCGGTCGGCAGTAGCGGTGGTCTTGCCGTAACCGGCCGGGGCCTGAATCAGCACGAGGCTGGCCTGACCGGCCTCATGCAGCAGATCGTCAAACTTGTCTCGCGAAAGCAGATACGGGGGTGCTTGGGCACCAGGATTTTGGCACGAATCAACGTCAGATCCTTCGGTCTGATGGCTGTTTGGGTCATGTCCTCGAACCTGGTGTTGTGTGGCGCCGGGCGCTTGTTCTTGTAATCGTTCAGGGTATTGCGGGGATCATCTTATCAGCGAATGCAGTTGCCTGCACCCCGATTGAACAGAAACCGGATCCAGGTCAAAGAAGTACCGCCCGGGGTGGGCGGCAGGGCATGAGGATGGTGATTAAGTGGGCTCAGTAGGTATAGTCGAAGTCGGCCTGGCGGCGCAGACGAAGCATGGTCTGAAAGTCCACCGGCTTAAAGAGCTTCGCGGCGTAAGGTGCGATCTTGCCCAGGTTCTTGTCCGGCTCCGGTGCAATGCCGGAAACGACCAGAAAGCCCTTGTTGATGTAAAACCGCGCCCCGTCGGCGGCCAGCCGCTCGAGATACTCTCCGTAGGTGCGGGGCACCTCGTCTACCGGCATCTTCAGCTGTGCGGCAATGGAAGACCGGAGATTTTCGGGGATCTTGTAGCCCTGGATGCTGTCCGAGGATGAAAACATGCCGGTCCTGAAGGTATTGATGGCGTCCGCATCCACGAGCACGTCCACCGCCAGACCTTCCCGGAGTGCGGTCCAGATGATGTTGTAGGCGACACAGATCTGGGCGTCGTCATGCTTGAGGCTGGTCTTGAGGTGAACGAACAGGCGGCCCTGTTCCGGGGCTGCCGGTGCGGCCTGGACGGACAGCGCAAGGCTGAGCAGGACAAAAGAAACGATGGATCTTAACAAGCGGGACATGATGATGGTCTCCTGTGAGTAAGCAGACCATCATCATCACTCCGTACCCGGCTACGGAGTCAAGCCCGGATTCAGGCTTTGGCCTTGGCGCGGCGCTTGCGGAAGGCGTGAACGCCCAGGCGCCCGAAAGTGTGAATGACAGCGCTCCAGGCGCTGAGTTTCGGGTCGGGCTGCTTGCCGTCGGCGATGCGTTCGATCTGGCACTCATACCAGGTGATGTCGAGCATGGCCATGCGATCCAGATCGCGCATGCCGGTGCTGGGCCGGGTAAATTCTGCCCTGAAGTCCGGGTTGGCCTCGATGCGCTTGGGCAGGTCCGGGTAGAGTGTCAGGGGGCGGGCCAGGCCGATCATGTCCGTTGCGCCGCTTTCCAGGGCCTGCTGCATGGCGCGGCCGGACCGGAAGCCTCCGGTGACCACGAGGGGCACGTCCGTATGTTGGCGCACCTGTTCGGCAAAATCCAGAAAATAGGCTTCACGCTCAACGGTCGATTTCTTCGCCTTGCCCATCATCGCCGGTGACTCGTAGTTGCCGCCGGAGATTTCAATGAGGTCGATGCCCTGAGCCGAGAGCGCGCGAATGACTTCGATGGCCTCGCCTTCCTCGAATCCGCCCCGCTGGAAGTCGGCGGAGTTGAGCTTGATGCCCACGGGGAAGTCTTCACCCACGGCCGCGCGGATGGCTGCGTAGACCTCGAGCACGAAACGCATGCGGTTTTCCAGGGAGCCACCCCAGCGATCCTTGCGGCGGTTGTGGTGAGGCGACAGGAACTGGCTGACCAGATAGCCGTGCGCGCCATGGATCTGAACCCCGGTGAAGCCGGTGGCCTTGGCCAGACGCGCCGCCGTGGCAAACTTGCCGATAATGGTGAGGATTTCGTCCTCGGTCAGGGCGCGGGGGGGATTGAAGGCCTTCTCCAGCCCGCCGCCGAGGGGAACCGCAGAGGGCGCCACCGGTTGCTTGCTGAGAAAGGAGGGGATCTGCTTGCCGGGATGATTGAGCTGCATCCAGCATTCGGTGCCGTGGCGTGTGGCCGCTTCAGCCCAGTTTCGGAAACCCTGAAGTTCACTGCGCTCGTCCAGAACCACCTGCTTGGGTTCGCCCAGCGCATTGCGGTCGATCATGACATTGCCCGTGACGAGCAGTCCGGTTCCCCCGGCGGCCCAGGTGCCGTAAAGACGGGCCAGCTTGGGCAGAGGATTGTTCTGCCAGTCTGCCAGTTGTTCGCTCATGGCCGATTTGAAGAATCGGTTCTTGATGGTGGTGCCGCGCGCCAGCTGCAGGGGAGTAAACAGGCTGGGTGATGTCATGGTGTGCTCCTTGTTAATTATCGACCGGTCGTCTATTAAGTTTTCAAATAAAAATCAGGGTTGGAACAGGTGCAGCAGGAGGGTATCCAGCGTGCGGTAGAGGCCCTGCGGGTGGCCTTCGAAGCGCATGCGCAGGATGGCCCCTTCCCAGGCATTCCAGAAAATGTCGGCCAGTTCGTCTGCCGGGATATCCCGGCGGATCTGGTTGAGCGCCTGGCCTTTTTCCAGGAGCGGGACAAAGCGTCGCTTCCAGTTGGCAAAGGCGCGTTGCAGGGCCTGCTGAAATGCCGGGCCGGCACTGCCCACTTCCGCCGCCATGTTGCCCAGCAGGCAGCCATGCTCGCAGCCCTGGGCGGCCATGGCTTGGATCATGCGGGTATAGGCCAGGCGAATGGTGGCCACCGGCTGGGTCTCGCCCGATCGGGCAATGAGCTGATCGAACTGCTCCAGCAGGCGGTTGATGTAGTACTCGATGGCTTCCGCCGCAAAGGCTTCCTTGCTTTCGAAGTAGTGGTAGAACGAGCCCTTGGGAATATTCAGGGCATCCAGCAGGGCCTTGAGGCCGGTACCGTGATACCCCTGCTGAGTCAGCAGTTCGATGCCGGCATCCAGAATGTCTTCACGGATGTGTTCGTTCTTGCGGGGGCGTGCCATGTGTGCACCTGTGTTGAATATGCGATCAGTTTACGACCGGTCGTCTATAAAGTCAAACAACCCTTGCTCAGGGAGAGCCGACAACCGCTCAATCGACGACCTGAGGTTGGGTCGCTTCCAGCTTGTCGCGGAACCGGGTTGCCATTTGCTGATGCGTTGCAAGCCTCTCGAGATAGCGTTGCAGGGACTTCAGGGCCAGCGCCTTGCGCTCGGGGTAATCCGAGACTTCACCCTCCCGGTTCCAGTTGAGCTGAAAATCCTGGAGCCACTTCCCGAAAACTGAGGGCATAGTGGCCATGTGACTGAAGAAAAATTGCGGGTCCTCCGTCATGAGCGTGAGAAAAGCATCCTTTATTTCCAGCCAGTCCGTTCCGGTATCGCTCAGATAACGGTTAGCGAGGTTCTCGAAGGCTGCACTGCGTTCGGTTTCGGGCAATGCCGGGCTCCGGATCCTGGCCAGGGCTGTTGTGAGGGGCTCTGAACGACAGATGTCCTGACCGTTGGCAAAAGGTATTGTGAAGGCCATCAGTCCGGCGAGACAGACGGTTCTGAGTATGGACGTCATGATTTCACCTTACTGTAACAATGATGTTTCGTGGGGTTTCCAGTGCTTTGATCAGACGGTCAAGTGCCTGTCTTGAATGGAGAATTCGATGCCCCGATCGCTTCATTCCAATCAGAATACAGCCGCGCGTGTCTTCAATAGAGTTTCCGGGATGAATTTCGATGTTTGTTCGCCCGTTTGCGTCCTCAAGGCGTATAACATCGCGACGAAAACGTGGGCTGGCGTAAACCCGGCCATGGTAAGTGCCCGGGAGTATTTCCAAGTCGTCACGTTCGAGCGTAACACCATAGGGGATGCCGTTGAGTCTTATGATGCCGTGTATGGGCAAGGTGTTTGAAACATGCCACAGGCGCTCAATTTCTATTCTGTCCATAAAGATTTGATCCTCCCTGTATCATCCTTAACCAGTGTAGCGAAACCGGGACACGGGTAAATCGCCCATTTGGCCAGAACAGGCACCCGTGTCTTTCATTCCGGTGGCCAGAGCAGAAACAGGAGTCCCAGGCCCAGTTCGATGCCGAGTTGCAGCCGGCTGGACCAGTGCGGTGGGCCGTCCAGGCGAATGGAAACGTAACGTGCCAGCGCAGCGGGGATGGGCATCAGGCCGATTCCCTGCACCAGCAGCCGGGCTTGGGCGAGGTGAGCGGCTGCCCAGAATGCGGTCAGCCCCAGGCCGAGGGTGAGGCCGTGGAAGGCCCTCAACTGATTGCGCGCGGTGGGTGAGGCCGCTTCCATGCCGCTCGCCGAGGGGCCGTTGTGGAAGGTTTCGCGCAGGGACTGGGCCACCGAGGAGAGCCCCAGCAGGATCAGCAGTGTGCGCAGTATGGCCTCATGAGCCGCCATCAGGACAACCCATGCGTGGGTATCACGAATCAGATCAAGCCAAGCACTCGCAGACATGTCAGTCCCGTTGCCAGAGTCACGAAGGAAGCCAGCGTGGAAATGACGATGATGGCGGCAGCCAGCTCATCATCCCCGCCCATGGCGCGTACCATGATAAAGCTCGCGGTTGCGGTTGGCGAGCCCAGCATGAGGAACAGGGTGCCCAGCGCCATGCCGGAAACGCCGGCTGCCATGGCCAGCGCCAGTTGTGCGGCGGGCAGCAGGACCAGTTTGGCCAGCGAGGCGGTGAGTGCCAGCTTGCCGGCACGGCGCAGAACGTCCGGGGACAGGGAGGCGCCCACGCAGATGAGGGCGAGGGGAAGCGTCATGCGGGCAAAGTAGCCGGCGGCCGTATGAATCCAGCCGGGCAGCGACAGATGCCACCAGGCGAAGGGCAGGGAGGCCAGTATGGACAGAATCAGTGGATTGCGGAGCATGCTGGTCACCAGGGGGTGCCAGCCGGAGGAGGTCTGTTGCCGGGCACGCTGCAGCACCCAGACGGAGAGGACGTTGTACAGCAGGGTGATCACGCCCAGCAGCAGGGAAGCCATGGCCAGGTTCGTCGCACCGTAAACCTGGGCACAGAGGGCAATGCCCACGATGCCGAGATTGCCGCGGAATGCACCCTGTACCCATACACCGCGCTGGTCGGCCCGGGGGACGTGAATACGGCTGAACCACCAGAGGGCCAGAAAACCGAGCAGCACACCCGTCAGGGCGACGATGACCTGGCGGGGATCCAGAACCTGGTTCAGATCGAGCGTACTGAGACTGAGAAAAATCAGGGTCGGCAGGGCGACGTTGAACACCAGTCGCGAACCCTGCTGGACAAACTGGTGATCAATCCAGCCACGCTGGCGAAAGACGACACCAAGCAGCACCACAAGAAAGATGGGGGCGATGGCGTCAAAGGCAAAGACAAGGGCATCCCACATGGCATTCACCCACAAAAAAGGGGCCACAAGTGCCCCGAGTCGTTGCTGAAACCGGTATCGCGCCGAAGGTCAGTTTTTCTTCTTGAGACGCTCGATCTTGTCTTCGATCTCGCGGATCTTGTTGGATACGACCTTTTCCAGGTGACGGAGTTCAATGAGTACGTTATCCAGCGTATCTTCACGCTGGAACTCCTGATCGGTAATCTTATCCAGTTCTTCGAGGATGTGGACCAACTGGGGTGAAATTTCGGACGTCTCCTCGTAACGGTGTGTGCCCGAGTCAACCAGAACCGACTTTTTGATTCGCGGAAACTTGAACTTGACGGAGTGATGGAAGAAATCGCCCTTTTTCTTCTTGTAGTAAATCTTCAAAACATCGTGATCGGCTTCGGTGCGCAGGGAATAACGTTCAATCTGATCAATATCCTTGACGCCAATGCTTTTCAGATACTCGTACATGTCTTGCTCCCGAAGTCCTTCATCTGAAGGCGTACAATGGCGGTGCGGGGATTCCTTTTCCATACGTAATACTCCGTAAATTGTGTGTTGAATTGTACCCCGCAGTGGCACCCGTGCGGATTCTGGACTATAGGTAACACAATGGTGTCAGTCCGGAGAAGATGATGGTCAGCCGCGCCGAATGGATCAAGACCATGATTCGCAACGGAATGCGGTTTGTGCCCAATACGCTCGAAGCCTACCGGTTCTGCTCGCAGCAGAGCTTCTGGCTGGTGCATCCCTCACCTCATGTGCAGACGGATAAGGTGAGGCACGTGTCCCCCAATGGTGTCTGGGTCAGCCACCGACATGCCTGCTCCAGTCGCGTGGTGCTGTACCTGCATGGCGGGGGCTACGTGATCGGTTCCACCCGAACCCATATTGAACTGGCGGGCCGGCTGGCCAAGGCGGCGCAGGCACAGATTTTCATGCCGGAATACCGCCTGGCACCGGAGCATCCGTTCCCGGCAGCGCTGGAAGATGCCCTGGCGGCCTACCGGTACCTGCTGAGCGAGCAGATTGATCCGCAACGCATCGTGATTGCCGGTGATTCGGCGGGCGGCGGGCTGACGCTGGCCACCCTGCAGGCCATCCGGGATGCCGGGCTGCCTTCGCCTGCCTGTGCGGTGGCCCTGTCACCCTGGCTGGATCTGAGCTGTTCGCTCTGCAGTCAGTCTCCGCGGCGCCGGCATGACCCCCTGATCACCCCCGAACGTATCCGCTTCTTTGCCCGACAGTACGCCTCGGGGCAGGATCCCACTCATCCGGGCATGTCGCCGCTGCATGGCCACATGCACGATCTGCCGCCGACACTCATTCAGGTGGGGGAAGACGAGATCCTGCTGGACGAGTGTCAGGCCTACGCCCGCCGGGCGCGGGTGCATGGCTCGCCCGTGACCCTGGATGTGTGGCCGGCCATGTTCCACGTCTGGCACTTTGCGGCACGGATTCTGCCCGAAGGGGGCCATGCCCTGCGCAAGATCGGGGCGTTCGTCCGTGAATGCGTGCCCCTGCCGGAAACTGATGTGGCCTGAAACGTCCCGAGCCGGCACCTCGCTGCCTTTCTGCACTCGCACCTGCACGCAGATCGTCTATATTTAGGATAAACGTATCCACGGGGAATGAGGCATGGCGCTCAAGATAGTCGTATGTGACGATTCGAGCATGTCGCGGAAAATGATCATGCGGGCGCTGCCCAGCGCCTTCAGGGAGGAGGATGTCACCATTACTCAGGCGGCCAACGGCCGCGAGGCACTGGACGCCTATCATGCCGGCAAGGCGGATCTGATGTTTCTGGATCTGACCATGCCGGAAATGGACGGATTTGCCGTCCTGGAACACCTGAAGGCCGAGGAGGCCAATGTGATCGTGGTGGTGATCAGTGCGGACATCCAGCCAGAAGCCCAGAGACGGGTGAAGGAGCTGGGGGCGGCCGCCTTTGTCCGCAAGCCGGTCAGGGAGGATGTGCTTCAGGAGACCCTGCATACCATCGGGCTGGTCTGATGAATGCACCGTTCGCGGCGTTGACGGAGGATCAGCGCGACGCGCTCCAGGAACTGATGAACGTTGCCATGGGCCAGGCGGCGGACCGTCTTGCGCGCCTGATCGATACTCTGGTGATTCTCAGCGTCCCCCGCATCCTGCTGGCCAGTGAGTGCGGGGAAGACCTGAAGGGTTGCCCGTTCTTTCATCAGCCGGCGGCGGTGGTGACGCGGCAGTCCTTCCTGGGGGCGCTGCGGGGCGAGGTGCTGGTCAGCTTCGATCAGGATGGAGCCGATGAACTGGCATCCCTGCTGGGTTACGACGAAGACGTGGATCCGGCCGGGCATGACGAGCTGATGCTGGATGTGACCAATATTCTGTCCAGCGCCTGCATTCAGGGGCTGGCCGAGCAGCTGGCGTTGCCGGCGTCCTTCGGTGCGCCGTCCATTCTGGCCACGCAGACCACACTTGCCGCGGCCGTGGGTGAGGACATGAACCGCGAGCAGACCCTGGTGCTGGAGATCTGTTTCAAGGTGGAATCCCACCGGTTCAACTGTGAACTGCTGATCTGTGTGGCCAGCGAAAGCATTGCTGTGGTGGTGGACGCCATCAATCGACTGCTGGAGGATTTCTAGTGCTGTCTGACAGCCGTTTGCTGCGCACGGTGATCGATGAGCTCAATGTCGGGGTCATGGTCGTGGACGACCAGTACCGGGTGCAGCTCTGGAACCGGTTCATGGCCCTCAACAGCGGCCAGCCGGAGGAGGCAGTGAAGGGCCGCCCGCTCTTCGAACTCTTCCCCAATCTGCCGGAGAGCTGGTTCCGCAAGAAAGTCAGGAGTGTGTTCGAGCTCCGGACCCTGACCTTCACGTCCTGGGTGCAGCGGCCCCATGTCTTTGACTTTCAGGGTTCCCGGCCCATTACCCGCAAGCACACCAAAATGTATCAGGACACCACCTTCTTCCCCGTGCTGGAAGATGGTGAGGTGAAACTGGTGGGCATTCTGCTGATGGACGCCACGGAACGGGCCATTCAGCATCAGGTGATGCATGACCTCAATCGTCGCCTGAGTGAGGAAAAGGTTGAGCAGCAAAAGCTGATCGAGCGTCTGGAGGAGGCTCAGAATCAGCTTCTGCAGTCCGAGAAGATGGCCGCCATCGGCCAGCTGGCTGCAGGCGTGGCTCATGAAATCAACAATCCCATTGGCTATGTGTATTCCAATATCGGTTCTTTGGAACGGTCCGTGGATGATCTGCTGGCGATGATCGAGGCCTGGCATGCCGCGGTGGAAAAATCGGGGCCGCCGGCGTTGCTGGCGGAGCTGGATGCCCTCGCCAAACAGCATGATTTCGGATTTCTCAAGGAGGATCTCAGAGACCTCATCGCCGAATCGCGCGAGGGGGCGGAGCGGGTGCGTCGCATTGTTCAGGATCTCAAGGACTTCTCCCATGTGGACAAGGCCGAGTGGCAGATGGCAGATCTGCACAAGGGGCTGGACAGCACCCTGAACGTGGTCTGGAACGAGGTCAAGTACAAGGCGGAAGTCATCAAGGACTACGGCGACCTGCCGGAGGTGGAGTGCATCGCCTCGCAGCTCAACCAGGTGTTCATGAACCTGATTGTCAACGCGGCACATGCCATCGAAAAGCGCGGCACCATCACCCTCCGTACCGGCGTGAAGGGGGACGAAGTGTTTGTGGCGGTCAGTGACACGGGCTGCGGCATCCCGGAGAACATCCGCACGCGGCTCTTCGAGCCTTTCTTCACCACCAAGCCCGTGGGCAAGGGGACAGGGTTGGGGCTCTCACTGTCCTGGAATATCGTGCAGAAGCATCACGGACGTATCGAAGTGGAGAGCAAGGTAGGGCAGGGCAGTACCTTTACGGTTTGGCTGCCGGTCCGCCAGCCTGTACCTCAAGCGGATGGATGACCGAGAGCCAGGGCGCGAAGGGACGCTCCTGTTCAAGCAGGGCGATAAACTCGGACTCAGGCACCGGCCGTGACAGCAGGAAACCCTGGAAGGTGTGACAGCCATTGAACAGCAGGAACTCCAGCTGATCTTCCGTTTCCACCCCTTCGGCCACGGCATCCAGATCAAAGTGCCGGGCGACAGCGAGAATGGTTTCCACCAGTGTGGCGTCGTGCTTGTCGGCCGGCAGCTCCCGGATGAAGGCGCGGTCGATCTTGAGCTTGTTCAGCGGCAGTTGCTTGAGGTAGCTGAGCGAGGAAAACCCGGTACCAAAATCATCCAGTGCCACAGTGAAGCCCAGATTGCGCAGTGTCTGCATGACGTTCACGGCGGCCTGCACATTTTCGATGAGCAGGGATTCGGTCAGTTCCAGCTCGATCCGTTCCGGTGAGACGCCGGCTTCAGTACACCAGTCATGCACCTGTTGCGCAAAGTTGGGCTGATAGAACTGCAACGCACTGACGTTGACGGCCAGGCGCTTGAAGGACGGTGGCAGGTGCGCCTCGTTGCGGGCCAGGAAGGCGATGGACTGACGCAGCACCCACTCGCCGATGGCCGAGATGAGTCCCGAATCCTCCGCGACCGGGATGAACCGGGCGGGGGAGATGAAGCCCTGTTCCGGATGCTCCCAGCGGATCAGGACCTCCGCACCCACCAATTCTCCCTGATCGTTGCTCTGGGGCTGGAACACCAGGCTGAAGGCATCCTCGGCGATGGCATCCCGGATCATGGACTGAAGCGTGAAGTTTTCCTTGGCGCGGGTGTGCATGTCCTCGGTGAACAGCACCAGTTGGCCCCGTCCCGCGCGCTTGGCCTGGTACAGGGCGGTATCCGCTTCGCGCAGCAGGTCGTGATGGGTCTGGCCCGGGTCCCGGACGCAGGTGGCGCCCAGTGAGCAGCTGAGCATGGTGCTGTGACTGGCGATCTCGAAGGGTTTTTGCAGGCGTTCGCGCAATCGCGCATCAAAGGCCTGTATCTCCCGGAGCGTTTCCTCCTGGGTGGTTCCGGTCTGGGTCATGAGAATCACGAACTCATCCCCTGACAGGCGGCCCACCAGATCATCCGGCCGGAGCAGGGCGGGCAGTTCCCGTGCCAGCGCGACCAGCAGCTGGTCACCCACCGGATGCCCCAGCGAGTCGTTGATGGCCTTGAAATTGTCCACATCCAGCACCAGCAGCGCTGCCTGCATGCCGTTGCGGCGCAGGCGCACCAGTTCCCGGCTGATGTATTCCTCCATCAGCCGGCGGTTGGGCAGCTGGGTCAGGGTGTCAAAGAAGGCCAGTTGCTCGAGGCGCTGCTTCTGCCGGTTGATCTGGGTGATGTCCGTCAGGATCAGCAGGGTGCCGCTGTACTCGCCATCCGGCGTGGTCAGGGGCATGGCGCGCAAGCCCACATCCAGGCGCTGACCGTCCGGTGTGACCACCCGGGTTTCCCGGTAGAAGTCGTCCATGAGGTTGTTGGGGGCCAGGGCGCTCATCAGGGGCTCCCGCTCGTCACCTTCCAGCAGGACATGAAAGGGCTGGCCGACCAGGCTTTCCGGTGTGCGGCCGACCAGTTCGCACAGGCGCGGATTGACCATCTGGATGTTCTGGTGCGTATCCACCACCAGCAAACCGTCCCGGCTGCAGTCAAACAGACGCTTGTAACGCTCTGCCAGGGCGCGGGTATTCCGGAACGCGTCACAGAGTGCCCGGGCCAGGGCATGGATTTCGCGGCTGGCCGGGACGTTGTCCAGCGCCTGGGGCTGGCACGCGTCCGGGTGGCTGAGCTGAGCCTCGAGCCACTGGAGCGGCCCGGCCACGTACCGGCGCAGCAGAAACAGCAGAATGGCCAGCATGAGGATGACGCCGGCCCAGAGTGCGCCGGTGAACACCAGCACCCGTTGGGTGGCCTGTTGGCTCAGGGCGGTGGTATCGAAACTGACATAGAGCAGGCCCGCAGTCTGATTGTGTTCCGGGTTGGCATCGGGGAAGGTCAGGGACCGGACCACCGCGACCTGTCCCGGTGCGGGAGAAAGGGGATTCCCGGCGCCGTGCGGGCCTGTTCCAGCAGCGCATAGAAGGGCCGGGGCAGGACACTGTCCACCGCTACGTTTTTCAGTGCCAGACGGGTGGCTGCCAGCACCCGCCCGGACGGATCCGTGACCAGTGCCAGTTCCAGCCAGGGCAGGGTGCTGGCCTGGGTGATCACGCTTTCCAGCTCTGTACGCTCGCCCTTGATGAGCTTTTCTGCCAGCACGTCCTGCAGCCGGCTGGCCTCGTAGTTCAGGAGCTGTGCCTGCTGCGCCCGGATGTCCTTCAGGGCCTGTTGCCATTGCAGGGGCAGCAGAAGGGTGCTGAGGGCGGCAAAGAGCAGCAGCGTCGGTATCACAATGAGGCGGGTGGCCGGGAGGTTGTTGAGCTTCACAACCGGGCCTCCGGCATGCCGGCCGGATCCGGCAACGTCAGGCGTGCCAGCGTGAGCGGCCACTGTCGGTTCAACCGGGACTGCAAGGCCGGCGTGCCGAGCCGCAGTCCGGCATACATGGCCCGGAGGTCTGCGTCCGCAGCCTTGAGTCGGTGATTGGCCAGTGCCAGGGCCTTGTCCGGCTGTGTTTCAAAGAGTGTGACAGCCTGAAACCAGCCTTGGGTCAGCTGTGCCAGGGCGGCCTGATGCGTGGCAATACGGTCATTGCGGACGACCAGTACATCCAGAATCTGACCGGGCAGGGCCCGGCTGTCGAAGATGACGGCCTTCCCCCGATGTACCAGCTGGCTCACCATGGGCTCGAAGGTAATCAGTATGTCGCCTTCCCGGTTCAGGAAGGCCCGGGCATGTTCATTGGCCGTGCGATACACCCGCTTGATGTCGCCGGCCTGAAGCCCGGCCTGTTTCAGCAGGCCCTCAAGCATGAGTTCGCCCACGGAACCGGGTTCCAGGATCACCCGCTTGCCGCGCAGCTGGCTCAGGTCGGTCAGAGGCGCATGGGCGAGTACCGCGTCACTGCCGGTCGATTCATCCAGGATGAGGGCCACGGAGAGATCCACGCCCTGGGACGCCAGACGGATGGCTTCATCCAGCGTCAGGGCGGCCGCATCCAGTTCGCCGTTCTGCAGGGCGCGCATCACCTGAGAGGCGGAGCTCAGCTCCACCAGCTTTACCTGCGCCGGATCCAGCGCCCCGAGCTCACGTGCCACGTAGAGCGGTTCGTAACCGGGCCAGAGATTGGTACCTACGCGCAGAGGGGCGTCCGGCCCGGAGCAGGCCGTCAGAATCAGGAGAATGCAGGCACAGATCAGACTACGCATGCCCTCCAGTATAGAACAGAAAAAGGCGACCCGGAGGACGCCTTCTGTGACAACATGTAAATTTTCAGCCCAGCAGTTTGAGTACCGGCGCGGCCTTCTTCAGTCCCAGCACGGCGGCTGCCGTCACCACGCCGGCCACGGCTGCACCGCCCACACCTGCCGTCATGATGTCCTGGCCGGTCAGATACAGGCCCGGAAGGCGCGTCTTCGGTCTCAGCCAGTCCTGCTCGAACCGGGTGGGGGTGTGATCCAGGCCATAGATTTCACCCTGATCGTAGCGGCAGAAATACTGGGTGGAGAGCGGCGTGGACAGCTCGTGGTAGTCCAAGGCCTCCCGGACTTGCGGGAAGTGCCGGTAGAGCACGTTGAGCAGCTTTTCGCTCATTTCGGCCTTGAAGGCCTCGTAGTCCTCACCCCGTTTGCCCCATTGGGTGCCGTTCCATTTGACATAGTCTTCCCAGTGAGTGGGGGCCACGATTTCGATGGTGGCCTTGCCCGGGAAGCGGTTGTTCCAGTCCGGGTCCTTGGCGGAGGGGAAGGAAATATAGACAACCGGCAGGGCGTCCGTTTGCCGCTGAACGAACCGGGAGACGTTGCCATCATGATCCGGGCCGGGATAGACCCAGTAATTGGTTTTGGGCAGGCCCAATTCCTCAGCCGTCCTGTTCAGGCCGATATAGAGTCCCAGATGGCCCATGGAGGGCTTGACCTTGCGGAAGTGACGGTCCCAGCCGAGGGTGCGGCGGCTGTCCTGGTCCAGTAGGTGGTGCCAGGTCGTCATCACGCCGGCGTTGGAAATGACGTTGCGGGCGCGGATCTCCGTGCCGTCCTGCATACGCACGCCCACTGCCCGCCCGTTTTCCACCAGCACGCGTGCCACGTCGGCATAGGTCAGCACATCGCCGCCGTACTGGCGCAGAGTATCCACGATCGTGGCGGCAATCCGTGAGGAACCGCCCACCGGGTAGTAACCGCCACGCAGGTAATGGGTGGCCACCAGCGAGTGGATCATGAAACTGGACTGGGCGGGAGGCAGGCCATAGTCGCCCCACTGCCCGGTCAGTACGGCGCGCAGCTCCGGATTGCGCACGCAGTCGGCCATGACGTCTGCCGTGACGCGGTTGAAATCCGCCGGACGCTTGAATCTGAGCAGGGGAGAGGTGATCGTGCCGACAATTTCCGGAAGCAGACGCGGCATGACGAAGCCGGGCATGGCCTTCTTGACCCGCCGGATGCGCTGCAGATAATCGTCAATGGCCGCCGCCTCGCCGGGAAAGTGACGCAGCAGGTTTTCCCTGAAGGCCTCCTCGCCCGCGACCAGATCGTAGGCCTTGTCACCCAGCACAATACGGTCGTACGCCGGATCCATCGGTGCCCACTTGAGCTGCTCCCGGGACACCCGGTCAAAGATGCGGCGCAGCGTCGTGCGCGGGTGGCCCATGTCGCCGATATAGTGAACCCCCACATCCCATTCGTAACCTTCGTTGTAGTAGGAGTGGGTGAAACCGCCCGCCGTATAGTGCTGTTCCAGCACCAGCACTTTCTGGCCCTGCTCCGCCAGCAGGGTTGCGGCCACCAGGCCGCCCGTGCCGGAGCCGATCACGATGGTGTCCCAGGATTCGTCAGGCAGCCGGTTCGGACGGTAACGTGTGCCGATGCGGACGTACTGGGCCGGGTTGTGCGGTTTGGATGTCATCTGTGCCTCTATGTGTTCACTGTTAACATTGGTGTCACTCTACCGCACTTCCGGATGAAAAAACAAGCACGGGTTCACACACCCAGCTGCGAGCGGAGATCGGCAGCGGAAACCGGTACAAAACGGCCGGCGCGCTCCTGTCTGTGGATCAGGGCTACCAGAGCCTGATTGACGGGAGCTTCGCGACCCAGAGACCGGGCCAGCCGCACGACCTCACCGTTCAGCACATCCACCTCCGTCAGGCGGCCGCTGCGCAGGTCGGCCTGCATGGAGGATCGGGCCTGCGGGTCAATGTCGATGGCGCTGCGGGCCACCAGTCTGAAGAGCGGGGTCGGCAGACGCAGCAGCGGCGGCAGCATGGGGGGCCAGATGGCGCCGAGCCGGACCAGGGGCTGGCCGGCGGCACGCAGTAGATCCAGTGCTTCCGACTGGGCGGATGCCAGCACCTTCCGGTAGTCCGGATTCAGCAGCATTTCCCTCAGGGGCAGGCCGGACAGGGCATTGACCGCGTTGTTGAGATTGAGGATGAGCTTGCTCCACTGTACGGCAGGCATGTCTGTGCGCAACGCCACGCCGGTGCGGATCCGGGCAAGCAGGACCTGCAGTGCGTTGGCGGCGCCCGGGTTTTCCGGTCGTTCAACATACAGATGACCCGAGGTGAGCTGACGGAACGTGCCGGGTTCCGTGTGCTCCACATTGAAGGGCACCATGCCTGCCAGCACGGTCTGCCCGAGCTGTTCACGCAGCACTTCGGCGTTATGCACCCCGTTCTGGAAACTGATGACGGTGGCGTGACCGGGCGCATGGGCACGGATGAGTGCGGCCGCATCCCGTGTCTGCCCGCTCTTGACGCAAACGAGTATCCAGCGGGCCTGTGCCAGCGCCGGACCATACGCCCGTTCATCGTCGATGAAGTGCCATGTTCCGGGAGGAACCGGTTGCGGTGGGGCCTTGAGGCCGGCCACTTGCAGGGCATGTGTGGCCAGAATCTCCCCGAAGCGGGGGCGTCCGAGCAGGTTGACGGGTTGTCCGGCCGCAGCCAGACAGCCTCCGAGAAAGCAGCCGATGGCACCGGCACCGAGCACGGCCACCTCGGCGGAAAGCGGAGTGGTGGTCATTTTCAGATCCTGTACTAGAGTGATTACAGTATGCCGTATTCGAGAGGGAATGACATGGCCTGGGATGCCCGGATACCGGATGCGTACGCCCATCATCTTGCCGCACTGAATGAAGCACGCGACATCATTGCCCAGCGGGATATCCTGAATGACAGTGGTGCCTTGCTGATCCGTGGCGGCGAGCCGCTGAACGCCAGCACCGTGGCCCGCCTGATGGACCACCGGCTGATGCGGCCACTGGAACACCAGGTGGGGGTGGGCAAGGCACTGACCGGACAGGAGCTGACTGAAGCGATCCGCAAAGCCTGGACCCGGTCGCCGGATCTGGAGAGCGTCTGGCCGGTGCTTGAGCAGACACTGCCGCTGGCGGAGTGGTGCGCCGATGTCGTGGTGCTGCCGGTGATCGGGCAGAAACTCACTGTGCTGGCGGATCGCCTGCCGGATGTATTTGTTCAGTCCTGCTGGTGTGCCGGGCTGGCCGGGTTCATGGCGCTGCAGATGCAGCCCCCGCATGCCTACTGGATCTTCGTGTCGGCCCTGCTGCAGGATACGGGCTACCTGCATCTGGATCCGGCCACCCTGACGCCCGGACACAGCGGCTACGCACGCGCCTTCAATCTCCATCCCGTGATTGCCCAGGTGCTGCTCGCACAGGTGGATGCCTTGCCGAAAATGGTTGCCAGGGCCGTGCATGAGCACCATGAGCGATCGGACGGTTCCGGATTTCCGCAGGGTTGCACTCACGAGCAGATCTCGACGGCGGGCCGGATACTGAGTGTCGTCAATGAAGTCTGCCGCCTGCGTTTCAGGGCCTATGGCGGAAAGCTGACCCTGCCGGATCTGCATCCTGTCCTGCGCATCAAGGCGGCCGGGCATTTCAGGGCGGGCTACGAGCAGGTCAGCGGGCTGCTTGCCGGTGCGGGCGCAGCCACACCCCGCAGGCGTCTGAGCGATGAGCAGGTCGAGGCACTGATGGAGGTGCTGATGGCCCGGCACACGCTGCTCAATGCCTTTTTTGCGCTGGGCCCCGAGCTGCTGGAGAGTCTCAGGGCCTGCCGGGCTCAGGCGGGCAAGACCTCTCATGCCATGCAGGTTCTGGAGGGGGCGGCCCAGCGTCTCTGGTTCTCGGTGGCGGCTTCGGGGGTGCTGTCCGATGCGATCCTGCGCTGGATTCAGCACGTCAACAGCGATCGGCTCCGGGCGGCCTATCAGGAAATGGAAGAGATCGAAGTGGTGCAGCTGGAAGTGGTGCGCCAGTGCATCAAGCTGCATGTGTGGCTGCAGAGGGTGCAGCGGGAAAGTGCGGCACTGCCGGCCGCGACACGCCTTCAGGCCCTCTCGGCACGCATGGAAACCCTTCGTGAAGGGCTGGCTCAGTGTGCCTGTGGTGTCACCCTGAGCTGATCTGCCAGCGCCTGGACTTCCGCTTCAAGAATCAGCTTCAGCATGGTGTTCTGACCTGCTGCCGCTTTTTGCAGCTGGTTCAGTTTGCTTTCGTACAGCTTCTGCAGTTTGTCTGCCTGATGAACGGGGCTCATCGTGCACCTCTCATACCGCTTGTGGCGGCCAGTCTATGCCCTGAGGCTTGAACAGGGTATCGGCAAAACGTCGAACAGGTTGAGTTTTTGACGCCTCGCTACCCTGGGTATTACCAAGCACGATCAGTGCCAGAGCTCGTGTGTGGTCATGCAAAAAGCATAGGCCACGGCCGCCAAAGCGACCAGTGGCACCTGTACGTACGTGGAAACCGCAGAAATTGCGGCAGACATGCCGGATATCAGCGGAACAGCCGGATCATCTCATCGGCCAGGCTGAAGTTGGCCCCGGCATTGCCGGCGTTGCTGCGGGCATCTTCGACCATTTCCAGCAAATGTGTCCGCAAACCTTGCAGGGCATGAAGAATGGTGTCAATTTGGCGGACAACATCGCGGGCTGCTTCCGCACTGTCTACGGCAGAGGTCTGAAGGTGTGTCAGATTTTCAGACGTTTGACGCGCCAGCGCCACGCTTTCTTCGATGACCTCGGACACTTCCTGCTGCTTGGCGATCACGCTGTTGGAAATGTCCGTGATCTTGTTCATCTCGCCCTGAATTTCCTGGGCGGACTCGTTGGCGGTGGTGGCCAGCTGGCGGACCTCATCGGCCACGACGGCAAAGCCCCGGCCGTGCTCCCCGGCGCGTGCAGCCTCGATGGCGGCGTTGAGTGCCAGCAGGTTTGTCTGGTCGGCAATGGCCTTGATGGCTTCCACCAGCTGGTTGATGGTCTTGTTGCTGGCCCCCAGACTGTTGAGCAGGGTGTCAAATTCTCCGATAAATCCGGCGGCCCGCTCGATGTTCTGGGTCAGGCGGGTGACTGCCTCCGCAGCCGTGTTGGTGACCTTGACGGCTTCGTCGGCAGACTGGCTGGACTGTTCGGCCACGCTTCTGAGCGCATCGCCGTTCTCCGCCACGCTTTCGATCTGATGACTGCTGTCTTCCAGAATGTGAACCTGATTGGTCAGCGTTTCCTGTACCTGCGTGGCATTGCGGGCAATGTCCTTGACCTTGGTGCCGGGGTCGGCGGCGAGAATTTCATCCAGGCGTGCGGCCTTGCGTTCCAGTTCGCTCAGTCGTGTCTTGTCGATGACGGTTTCGTGATCTTTGAGTCTGATTCCGCCCCATACAAACATGCGTTGTTCTCCCCTGGAGTGCCCCTTTCCGGGACGGTGTCATGGTGAATGTTTCTGTCACACAAGCATAGACAAGGTTGCGGAAATTTGCCCAATTTCATTGTCCGTGCCGCCATGGGAAAAACGTGCCGTCAGTTCAGAATGAAGATGACGGACGACAGGGTCAGCAGTGCCAGCGTGACATTGACCCGGCGCACGTGGCGGGGTGTGCGGCACAGGCGCACCAGTGCCTGGCCGAAGAGGATCCATGCGTGCCCGGTCAGAATGAGCATGCTCAGCATGATGGTGACGATCAGTGCGACTGAAGACCAGAAGGCCTCACCGGGAAGCGCGAATGCGGAAATCACGCCCATGGCCATGGTCAGCCCCTTGGGGTTGACGAACTGCAGCAGGCAGGCCTGAAATGGGGACACGGCCCGGGCGCGCTCCGTGTCCGCGTGCAGCACGCCGGCCACGCCCAGCTTCCACGCCAGCCAGACCAGGTAGGCAGCGCCGGCCAGCCTGAGCAGCCATTGCAGGGGTGGCCAGAGTTCGAAGAGCGTGCCCAGGCCCAGGGCGGCCAGCATCAGCAGGCACCCGAATCCGGCAAAGATGCCGGCCAGTGTCCCGAGGCTGCCGCGATAGCCGAACCGGGCCCCCGAAGCGGTCAGCAGCATGTTGTTGGGGCCGGGCGAGCCACAAGTGGCCAGCGCAAAGAGGGTGACCGGTGTAATCAGCGAAGCCAGGGAAGCCGGGCTCTCCATGTCAGGTGTCTCCGGAAAACGGGTACAATTTCGGGAGATTGGTGATACAATCCCGCACAATGTCAGCATACGTTTCGGCGTGCTGCCGTCAATTGATTTTTTGTCAGGGTGACAATGTGAATACCTGGATTCCCGATCTGCGCAAATACTCCGGTCCGCGATACAAGGCCATTGCGGCGGCCATGGCCGACGCCATCCGCCATGGTGACCTGCCGCCTGGAATGCAGCTGCCGACCCACCGCAGTCTGGCCGATGCCCTGGGGGTGACGGTGGGCACGGTGACGCGTGCCTATGCTGAAGCCGAGCGCCTCGGGCTGGTGGAAGGTCATGTGGGCAAGGGAACTTTTGTCCGTGGCAGCAGCCAGTCCGGGCGTCGGTTTGCGATACACGACGTGGCGGAGGATGTGGTGGATCTTTCCCTGAACCTTCCTCCCCGGTTTGATCTGACGGATACCCTGCGTGAGACTGCCACCCGTCTCGCTGCAGATCCGGCGCGGCTGTCTCAGGTGATGTCCTATCAGCCTGAAGCGGGCATGCCGGAGCATCGGCAGATCCTGGCCCGCTGGGCCCATGAACATATCCAGGCCGATGCGGATGCGGCGCGCATGGTGCTCACGGCCGGCGGTCAGCATGCCATTGACGTTTCCCTCCGGGCCGTACTGCGCGCTGGGGATGTTCTGCTGACGGAACAGCTGACCTACCCGGGAGTGCTGGCCAGTGCCGGACAGCAGGAACTGGTGGTGCGACCGGTGGCGATGGACGAAGAGGGGCTGTGTCCGGAAGCGCTGGATGCGGCATGCCGACAGTATGCACCGCGCGCCCTCTACTGCACGCCGACCCTGCAGAATCCCACCACGGCCACTCAGAGCCTGGCGCGGCGGGAAGCCATTCTGGATGTTTGCCGGCGTCATCAGGTGCTCATCATTGAAGATCAGGTCAATGGGCCGCTGGCGGAGCACGCGCCGCTTCCCCTGCAGGCCCTGAATCCGGAGGGTGTGATTTTCGTCGGCAGCCTCTCCAAGGTGTTGTCCGGGGCCTTGCGTACCGGGTTCGTGCTGGCACCGTCCCGCTGGGCGTCCCTGATCGGGGATGCAGTCCGGGCCAGTTGCTGGATGGCTTCACCGCTGACGGCCGATATCGCCTGTGACTGGATCAGTCGCGGGGTGGCACGCGAGCTCCTGACACTGCACCGGAACCTGATGCGGGAAGCCGCCGGACGCGCTGCGGCCATCCTGGCGGGGCACGACCTGGTGACGGCACCCTGCGCCATGCATGCCTGGCTGAAACTGCCGGACCCCTTGCGTGCGGAGCACGTGGTGGCGGAAGCCGCCCGACAGGGCGTGCTGATCAAGAGTGCCGGCACCTTTGCCGTGGGGCAGGGCAGTGTGCCTCAGGGGGTGCGGCTGGCACTCAGTGGTGCTGCGGACATGGGGCAGCTCGAACGGGCACTGCACGTGCTGGCCGGCTTGCTGGACAGCCGTTCGCCGCTGAAGCGCTACGCGGTCTTCTGATTGCCTGCTGCGCTTGCCAATTTGCCCGGCAGGCTGGTAGAATTGGCGCCGTTCCTGCCCCGGGGGTGTCATGATCCAGTTCGCACTCGTTTTCCGCCTGCTTGGCCCTTCCATTGCTGCGTTGGGCATCACGCTGCTGGGCCACGCGCTGCTGGCTTTTCTCGTGTTGCACGACCGCACGGAAACCCTGTTTTCGGAACTGGGCCTCGGCTATCTGATCGCGGGATTCTTTCTGCTGCAGCCATTGCGGGGCCGTCAGCACCACCTGCGCAGCCGTGATGCCATGCTGCTTGTCACCCTGACCTGGCTGGTGATTGCCATGCTGGGCGCGGTGCCGTTCATGGTTTATGAAAGACTCAGCTTCACGGATGCGGTATTCGAGACCATGTCCGGCCTGACGACAACGGGTGCCACGGTATTTACCAGCATCGAGGATCAGCCTCCGACGGTGCTCATGTACCGCCAGTTCATTCAGTGGCTGGGCGGACTGGGCATCATCCTGCTGGTGGTGGCCATTCTTCCGATGCTCAACGTGGGCGGCATGAAGATCTACAAGGCGGAAACGCCCGGCCCCATGAAGGATGAAAAGCTCAGCCCGAGAATCAGCAACACGGCCCGCTATCTGTGGGGTGTCTATGTGCTGTTGACGGGACTCTGTGCGCTGGGATTCTGGCTGGCGGGCATGTCCGTCTATGATGCGGTGGCTCACAGTTTCACCACGCTGGCGACGGGCGGGTTTTCCACTCACGATGCCAGCCTGGGCTACTTTGACAACCTGGCGGTGGAGATGGTGGCGAACCTGTTCATGGTCCTGGGGTCCATCAATTTCAGCCTCCACTTTCTGGTGTTGAGAAAAGGACGGGTGGGCCTGTACCTGAGCGATCTGGAAACCCGGGTGTTTCTGGGGGTGGTTGCGGCCGGCACCTTTCTGATCGCTGCCATTCTGGTGGGTCGCGACTACTATGACAGCTGGACGGAGGCCCTGCGCCAGAGTCTGTTTCAGGTGATTTCCTTCATCTCCACCACGGGCTTCGCATCCACAGGCTTCACGGACTGGCCGGACGCTGCCATTGTACTGCTGATCCTGCTCGGGTTCATCGGTGGCTGTGCCGGCTCCACCGCTGGCGGCAACAAGATTGTGCGCTGGATCCTCACCAGCAAGATGACCTATGCCAACTTCCGTGCCCTGCTGCATCCCCACGCCCTGCAACGCATCGTCTATCAGGGCAACCCGGTGCCCGAGACCATTCTGGGTTCCGTGCGGGTGTTCATGTTCTATTCGGTGGCATTGTCCCTGGTGCTGGCCGGCGCCCTGATGCTGACCGGACTGGACTTTGTCTCCGCCTATTCGGCCGTGGCGGCCTGTCTGAATGTGCTGGGGCCCGGTTTTGGCAGCGTGGGGGCCAATTTTGCCGGTATCAGTGACACCGCCACCTGGATGCTCACCCTGACCATGCTGATCGGACGGCTGGAGTATTTCACCGTGCTGGTCTTGTTTACCCGCAGGTTCTGGAAGTTCTGACCGTCTGCTTTAAGTCCGCCTTAAGTTTGATCCATTACGCTCGCGCCCTGAATGATGGGAGACAAGCGTGCGCATGCGTATCAACAGCTGGACTTATACCTTGCTGGTGTCCGTTTTCTGGACTCTGGCCCACAATGCAGGCCTCTGGCAGTTTCTGTCCGGATTGCCCTGGCAGGACAGTACCGGGCGCGTGATCTTTCAGATCACCTTCTTCTTTTTCATGGTCGGTGCGCTCAACCTGCTGCTGACCCTGGTCTCCTTCCGCTGGCTGCTCAAGCCGCTGGTCGTGCTGCTGACGCTCACCAATGCCATGGCGGCCTGGTTCATGCAGCATTACCATATCGTCTTTGATCAGGGCATGATCCGCAACATTCTGGAAACGGATATCCGCGAGGCACTGGGCATTCTCACCTGGGGGCTGGCCGGTGACATGCTGATCTGGGGTGTGCTGCCCGCCGTCATTCTGGCACGGTTGCCCATCCGCTGGGCGCCCATGCCCAAGCAGTGGCTGCTGCGTCTCGGGGGGCAGCCACCAGCCTGGCGCTGATCGGTGGCGTGGCGGCGGTGGCCTATCAGGATTATGCCTCCGTGTTCCGCAATCACCGGGAGCTGCGTTTTTACATCCTGCCCACCAGCTATACCTATTATCTGGCCCGGCACTATCAGGCGCTGCACAAGGCGGAAAAGGCACCATTCAGGATTCTGGACAATACACCGGCACTGGCGGATAACATGAAGCATCTGCCGGCCAAGCCGGTCGTGCTGTTTGTGGTCGGCGAGACGGCACGGGCCATGAACTTTTCCCTCAACGGGTATGAGCGCCCCACCAATCCGGAACTGGCACAGGTGCCGGGCCTCATCAACTTCACGCAGGCCACGTCCTGTGGTACCGACACGGCAACCTCGTTGCCCTGCATGATCAGTTACGACAACCGGGATCACTACGATGTCAATGAGGCCCGGAACAAGGACAATGTCCTCGATATTCTCCAGCGCGCGGGATATGACGTGGTCTGGCGGGACAACAACTCCGGCTGCAAGAACATGTGTGACCGGGTGAAGATCGAGCTGAAGGACGTGTGGGCCGATACCCGGGATTGCCGGGACGACCATTGCTTCGATACGGCGCTGCTCAACCGCATCCGGCCGCTGGTGGCGTCGGCCCGCACCGGCGTGGTCATCGCGCTGCACATGGAAGGCAGTCATGGACCGGCCTATTTCGAGCGTTCACCTGCCGAGTTCAAGGCCTTTGCCCCCGAATGCACGACAGCTCAGTTGCAGGACTGCACGGCAGAACAGGTTACCAATGCCTATGACAATAGCATCCGCTTTACGGATCACGTGCTGGCTTCGGCCATCCGGGTGCTGGGCAGTCTGGGCGAAGGCTATGCGCCGGCTTTGGTTTACGCCTCGGATCATGGCGAGTCATTGGGGAGGGCGGGATATACCTGCACGGCATGCCCTATTTCATCGCACCGGACTACCAGTCCCGGGTGCCGATGATGATGTGGGTCTCTCCCGTACTGGCGCAGGAAACCGGACTGGATGTGCAATGTCTGGCCGGGCGGGCGGATCAGCCGGTCAGTCATGACAACCTGTCCCACACACTGACCGGTCTGCTGGGCGTCAGGACCCGTCTGTATCAGCCGGAACTGGATCTGACTGAGGGTTGTCGCCGGCCAGTACCTCAGGCGGTAGCGGGTGAGTCACCTTCCGTGACGCCGGTTCCCGGCAGCTGAGGGCGGACCAGTTCTGATCCCTGAGCAGGGCGCGGAGGCGGGTGCCCTGCCGGGTGGTCAGAACGGTCCAGTGCTTCAGGGCAGGCAGGGGGCCGCCGAGATGGCTGAGCCAGCGGTGAGCGGAGATGACCGCATTGGCCGCATCCAGCGGCCGGCTGACCACCAGCGCATCCAGATGTCCCTTTTCCAGTGCCGAGAGCGCCCAGGGAGAAGCACCGATCCCGCCGGTTTTCGGGCGCGGTTTCAGATTCAGCGTGGCCTCCATGGCACCCAGTGCCATGGCATCATTGGCGGCCCAGATGAGTTGCGTGTCGGGGAAATACTGAACGGCGCGTGTGACCAGACGCTGGGCTTCGGTTTCCTGCCAATGGGCTGTCAGCATTTCATGAATCCGGATGTGCCCGGCTTCCTGCGCCCGGTGCAGCCCGCGTTGCCGTGCGCGGGACAGCGGATCCAGCCGCGGGCCGGTCAGTGCTATGGCTGCCGCCGGCCGGCTGCCGGTCATGCCGGCCAGAGTGACGGCAAGCTGATAGCCGCCTTCTGCGTCGTCCGGTGACCAGTCGCCGAGCCAGCCCTTCGGCGGGGTATCCGGATGCCAGGCTTCCCTTATGGTGGCTACGGGAACCCCGGCCGCATGCAGGGTGCGGACGACCCAGCCGGTGTCATGCCAGCCGGGTTCGACCAGCGCAAGATCCGGCGGTGCTTTAACCAGGGCCGTGATGTCCTGCTGGTAGCGCAGGTCACTGTCTTCGGCATAAAGAACGCGGATCTGGTGGCCCAGTTGCTGCGCACAGGTGCGGGCGACGGCCTCATAACGGACATTTTCCCGTTCTGCAGCATGCCCGGTGAGCAGGACGGCGAGGCTCGCGGCGTTTGCGCTCAGGGTGGCGCTCAGGCTCAGGGTGACCCAGGTGGCACGGGTGCGGAATGACATGTTCAGCTCCTTTCAAGGATGACACGCAGACCTGACCGGTCTGTCCGGTTGTGGAAGCGGATGCGCAGGCCATGCAGTCTGACGATTTCACGGGCAATGGCCAGGCCGATGCCTGCCCCGGGCCGCGTATCCTGGTCACCACCGGCGCGGTAGAAGCGTTCTGTCAGGCGCTCCAGTTGGTCTTCCGACACGCCCGGCCCTTCATCCAGTATCTCCAGGCCCTGCCCGGTGATGCGGATGCGGATGGTGCTGCCTTCCGGGCTGTAGTGCAGTGCGTTGTCCAGCAGGTTGCGCAGGAGCACAAACAGCAGGTGCGCATGACCGGACCAGATCACGCCGGCCGGGTCGCCTTCTACCACAATCTGCTGCCGGTGTTGCTGCACCAGCGGCTGAATTTCCGTCAGCAATGACTTCAGCAGCGTATCCAGCGCGACCTCTTCGGGCTGCTCCAGTGAGGCGCTGGCATCCAGCCTGGCCAGCAGAAGCAGTTGTTCCACCATGTGATGCATGCGGTCCAGTGCAGCAATGGCCTTGTCGAGCATGCCTTGCCCCCGCTCTGCCTCCATCAGGCGGCGGGCATTTTCCAGCTGGATGCGCAGCCCGGCCAGCGGTGTGCGCAGCTCGTGGGCAATGTTGGCACTGACCTGTCGTTCCCGTTCGGCGTGCTCGCGAACGCGCAAGAGCAGGTCATTGAGCGCTGCAACCAGCGGCCGCAGTTCCCTGGGGAGTCCGGTTTCATCCAGGGGATCCAGATGGGCATAGCTGCGCCGGCGCAGGTCCCGTGACAGTGCATCCAGCGGCTTCAGCCCCAGCCGGACCAGCAGGATGATCAGCACCGCAATGGGCGGCAGACCGATGACCACGGGAATGATGGCGTGGCTGGCAATCTCCAGGACCAGTTCGCTGCGCACATCATCACGTTGCGCGACCTGAATCCACAGGCCTCCTCTGGCATCGTGGAGCGTGAAGACGCGCCAGACCCGGCCATTGAGCTCCACATCATGAAAACCGGGATTCAGCCGGGGCAGCCGGTTTTCCTGGGCCGTGGGTGTCTGGATGAGCAGCGTGCCATCCTGACGCCAGACTTCGAACGCCAGCTTTTTTTCGTATTTATGTCCCAGTTCGGTGTATTCCGTATCGTCGTCATCCTCACCGATGTTCAGAGGTGGCTCTTCGTAGGTCAGCGGCAGGGAGCGATCCGACTGCCGGATCAGTAAGGCGTGCAGGGTGCGGGCCATCTGCGCCATTTCCGCATCAAAGAGTTCTTCCACCTGTTCGGCGGTATCCCTGTAGTTGGCCCAGGCTGCCAGCAATCCGGCCAGCAGGATGACCGAGAGGATGCTGATCAGCAGAAAGCTGCGCAGGCTAGAGATACGCAGGGTCAATGCCATAACCCACTCCCCGGACGGTACGGATCACCGGATACCGGAGTTTCTTGCGCAGATGGTGGATATGAACCTCCAGCGCATTGCTTTCCGGGTCGTCTTCCCACCCATAGACCAGTTCGGCGAGCTGGCTCTTGGTCAGTACCTGCTGGCGATGGCGGATGAGTTCCTCCAGCAGGGCATATTCCCGGCGCGACAGTGTGACGGGCTGGTCGTCCACCCAGACCTGCCGGGAGGCCAGATCCACCCGGACCGGGCCCAGCTCAAACGTATTGGTTGGTGTCCCGCTGCCCCGGCGCGTGAGTGCCCGGAGCCGGGCGTGAAGTTCCTCGAAGGCGAAGGGTTTGACGAGGTAGTCGTCGGCTCCGGCGTCCAGGCCACTGACCCGGTCCGGGGTCTGATCCCGGGCGGTGAGGATGAGAACGGGCGTGCTGAAGCGCTGGTCACGCAATCGCTTGAGTACGGTGAGGCCATCCAGTCTTGGCAGGCCGAGATCCAGGATGATGACATCAAAGGTCTCGGACAAGGCGGCGTGCAGGCCGGCCTCGCCATCCCGCACCCAGTCTACGGTTTCGCCCGAGAGTTCCAGACCATCCTTGATACCCTCGCCCAGAATGGTGTCGTCTTCGATCAGCAGAATGCGCATGGGATCCTCGTTGGTGGCTGCGTCTGATGATGCCTCAACGGTGCCTTCGGGTAAAGCGCATGGTATGGGGCTGAAGGTTGGCCTTCAGGGGGGCAGCGTGATAAATTGGTTGCCAATATGTCCATGTGGAAATCAAAAGGAGCCGGATATGCTGAAACCCCTGAGCGAACTGGTGGCGGAAGCCAAGCGCCACTGCACCTGCCTGTCGCTTGAGGAAGCGGAGCAGTGGGTCCGTGAGACGCCGGGTGTTCTGCTTGTGGATGTGCGTGAGCCGGCGGAACATGCCGCGGGGGCCATTCAGGGTTTCATCAACATCCCGCGCGGGGTGCTGGAGATGAAACTGCCGGAATTGTGCCCGCATCCGGATCATCCCATTCTGCTTCACTGCGCCACGGGTGGCCGTGCAGCACTTTCCGCCGCCGCACTGAAGGCCATGGGCTACCGGCAGGTGCACATCATTGATGCGCCGTTCGACGTGTTGCAGGCTCGCTGGGGAAAGGCGGATGACAGTCAGGGTTGATGTATTTGTGGATGCGCTCTGCGTCTGGGCCTGGGTTTCGGGCATCCGGATCCGGGAAGTGATACAGCGTTTCGGAGATCAGGTTGAACTGGACTGGCATTTTCTGAACCTGTTCGGCTGCACAGCCCGGCGGATCGGGGAGGGATGGGCCGAAAAAGGAGGTTATGAGGGCTTTGCCGGGCATGTGGAACAGGTCTGCCGCGGTTTTGAGCATGTACAGCCCAACCCGGAGATCTGGCGCCATGTCAGGCCGGTCAGTTCCATGCCGGCACATCTGTGGCTGAAGGCGGCACAGCAGCAGTTGGCGGAGAAACACCGCTCTGCGGAGATGGGCGCTGTACTGGCCGCCGTCCAGGAGGCTTTCTTCTGCCATGCCCGGGATATTTCCCGGCAGGCGGTGCTGGAGGCGTGTCTGGCCGGACAGGGGCTGGACATCACCGATCTGGCTGCCCGGGTGGCATCCGGTGACGCCGCAGCAGAGGTGGCACGGGACCTGAACCTGGCAGACCAGTACCGGCTGCGGGGCAGCCCCTCGTATGTACTCAACGAGGGCAGGCAGATCCTCTTTGGCAATGTGGGTTACCGGATCATCGAAGCCAATATTCAGGAGATCCTCAACCGACCGGGTGACATTGCCTCCTGGTGCTGAGCCTCAGTGTGCCATTCCGCCCATGTCGCCAGGCTGGTGGGATGCATCGGTCAGCGTGTTCAGGGTGTGCAGGGTGATGTCTCCGAAACGCATCACCTGTCCGCCGTGCTGGCGGGCAAAGGTGCGGGCAGCACTTTCATCACCGAAACTTGCCAGTGTCGGCCCCATGGCACCTTTCCTGTCGGATCCGGCCACATACCAGGCGGTCCGGCCGTCAATCAGGTGGGCATCGTCGGGCCGGTTCCAGTCCGTGCGTGCCATGTCATGGACGTAAAAGGCGGCAACCTGATTGCGGTTTTCCGGCTGAAGCATCCAGGCCAGCAGATCCCGGGTCGAGCAGAACTTGTGTACCTGTCCCTGCTGATCGGCCACTTCTCCCTTGGGGCCGGGGAAACGCTGGATGGCCATGCCACAGAGATGGCACTCGTCCCCCGCGGCGATGGGTTCGGGACCGGCAGGCGAGCGGGTCTGGTTGTCTGCGGGGCTGCAGCCGGTGAGCCACAGGGGGATCAGCATCCAGGCCAGCCAGCTTTTCAGTACAGGCATTCCGTGTTTCTCCTTCGTTGACCTCTTTACAGTGTGCTTTCCGGGCGGATCGTGGTCCTAGAGCGGCCGCTTGCAGAAACGCCAGAGTGCCGCGCCCAGTGGCACTGCTGTCCAGGTACCGAGCGCCAGCCAGAGTCCGGCAGTGCCGCCCGGCAAACCTGCGCCCAGAGACAGCACTCCCGTCAGCGCACCCTGGGCATCCCCCAGGCTGAGCAGGCGGTAAACATCCGTGGGATTGGCCATCAGCAGCCAGGGCAGCGAGTCGGACAGGAAATGCCCCTCCGTGGCCACCAGGACCGCCAGCAAAACGAGATCGAAGAGCAGTACCATGACAAACCAGACCGCCAGGGCCAGGCCGGCGGCGGTGGACTTTTCGCTGGCCAGAGTGCTGACCAGATAGCCCAGTGCCAGGCAGGACCAGCCCAGGAGGATGCTGGCACCGGTGAAACGTGCAAAAGCCAGCAGCACTTCACCCGGTGCCATGTCTCCGAAAACCATGAAGGTCACTGCGGCCAGTCCGAAGCCCATTGCCATGGCCAGGGCCAGCAAGAGGGCGTGGCCTGCAAACTTGCCCAGCAGCAGGGCGGGGCGGCTCAGCGGATAGGCCAGCAGGAGCAGCAGGGTGCCCTGTTCTTCCTCGCCGACAATGGCGTCGTAGCCCAGCATCAGGGCCATCAGGGGCACCAGAAAGGTGGCCAGGGACGCCAGGGAGGCCAGCGTGGCCGGCAGGGGAGTGATACCGACGCTGCCGGATGCGGCGCCACCAAAGAGGGTAATGGCCAGGGCCAGCCCTGCAAAAACGAGGGTGGACGCCATCAGCCAGCGGTTGCGCAGGCTGTCCTTCAGTTCCTTGCCCGCCAGGACGCTCAGTGCAGTCATGCGTGCAGCCCTCCCTCTTGTTGCATGAAATGACAATACAGGTCTTCCAGAGACGGAGCGTGGATGTCCACGTCGGAAGGTTGATGCGCCAGCAGTGCAGCGAGGCGATCGAGCTTGTGGTGTTCATCCACCATGATGTCCAGCCCGTGGGCATTGACCTGACGGATGCCGTCTGTGCCCAGTGCCTGCCGTACCGCATCCCGGTTGGCCAGGCCATGCACCCGGATGCGTACGGGCAGGTTGGCCTGCTTGCGCAGGTCGGCAACCGAACCTTTCACCACAAGGCGGCCCCTGGAGAGAATGGCCACCTGATCCAGATGGCGCTCAATGCCGGGAAGGACGTGGGAGCAGAGCACCACAGCCGTGCCCTGAGCGCGCAGTCGCTCAAGCAGGGTATAGAGATCACGGGTGGCCACCGGATCCAGCCCCACGGTCGGTTCATCCAGAATCAGCAGTCGTGGCTCACCCAGCAGGGCCTGAGCCAGTCCCAGACGTTGCATCATCCCCTTGGACCAGGTTCTGACCTTGCGATCCCGCGCTTCCCCGAGCCCGACCTCCTCCAGCACCTTCAGTGCGGCAGTGGGTGCGACCCCCTTGAGCCGGGCAAAGAAGAGGATGGACTCCTTGCCGGTCAGTTGCGGGTAGAAGCGTACATTTTCGGGCAGATAGCCCACATGCTGGCGCAGCCGGGCATTGCCGGCGGCCTCGCCGAGTACACGCACCTGTCCTGATGCCGGGGTGAGCAGCCCGAGCATGAGCTTGATGGTGGTGGTCTTGCCGGCACCATTGTGGCCCAGCAGGCCCAGCATCTCACCGGTTGCAAGCCGCAGGCTGATGGCCTCCACGCCCGTCCCCGAGGGGTAGTGAAAGTTCAGGTTGTCCAGTTCCAGTGCGTACATTATCCACCCTCCGGCGGGGTCATCAGCGGGGCGGGATCTTCCACCCCCTGGGGTTTGAGTACGGGAAAGGCACGCTGGGCCCAGCGCAGGGTATCCACCGCCGGGCTGTGCATGAGGATGCGGGCCTGCGGAATGCGCCACACGAGCTTGTCGATCCGGTCATTGGGCGCATAGGGGACATCGCCGATGCCGTCGCCATTGCGGTCCCAGCCCAGATAGTCGCTCCAGTAGTTGCCACGGCCGTTCTCTGCCCAGGATTGGGGGCGTGTGGCCACATACTTCACCTGATGGGCGTTGCCGATGAAGGCATTGCCGAAGACCCGGTTGTCCTCCGATCCGGCGGTCAGGTGGATCCCGATGTCACAATCCTCCACCCGGTTGCCTTCAAAGGTGTTGAAAACCGAGTTGTAAACGAAGAAGCCCTTGCCTTCGCCGCCCTGAATGTTCACACCGCCGGTCTGACCGGCGCGGACGCCGGTGATGACATTGCCTTTCAGTGTGGAATCAGTGATGAAGTTCATCAGGATACCGTAGTTGCGATCCTGTTCGCTGCGATTGCCGATCACCTGAAGGCGGCGGCTCTGCATGAGGGCATAGCCGGTCCGGGTACGCGTGGTGCGGTTGCGGGCAACCGTGTTGTCATGGGAGTACATGTAGTGCACGCCATAACGCAGATCATGCAGAAAATTGTCCGTCAGGCGGTTGCCGTTGGCGGTGTCGATATAGATGCCGTCACGGGTGTGCCAGACCTCATTGTGATGAACATTGGCATTGTGCACGGCGAAGAGATGAATGCCGTTGCCACGATCCTGAGAGCGGAGGTTCAGGTCGCCTTCCAACTGATTGAAGGCGATTTCGATATCCCGGGTGCCATCGGCCCAGATACCAAAGCCCGGCCCCTTGAAACGGTTGTTGAGAATGCGAGCACCGGAGGCCTGCTTGCGAATGAAAATGCCGGCATTGAGTGCGGTCAGGTCGTGGCCCCAGTTTTCAATGCGGCAGCCTTCCACGGTGACCTCCGGTGCCGAAATTTCGAGCGTGTGGCCGCTGCCGCCGGCGTCGAGAATGGCGCCATCGGCGCAGCGCAGCTGTACGGGTTTGTCTATCAGAAAGTGCCCGGTATGGCGCCCGGCAGGGATCTGCCAGACGCCCTGGCTGAGTGTGCCGGGCAGCCGGTCGGCCGCCCGGGCAGCAGGGAGCAGGGTCAGCACGGCGAGCAGTGCCAAGCCGGTGCGCAGAATCATGCGATGCTCCCTGATAGGCATGGCTTACGCCTTCTCCACGATCATGCGGCCGCGCATTTCCATGTGCAGCGCATGACAGAACCAGTGGCAGTAGTACCAGAACACGCCGGGCTTGTCTGCCTTGAAGGTGATGGAGCTGCTCTGCTGCGGCCCGATTTCCATGCTCACGCCG
Source organism: Thermohahella caldifontis (assembly GCF_041153465.1). Taxonomy (NCBI): domain Bacteria; kingdom Pseudomonadati; phylum Pseudomonadota; class Gammaproteobacteria; order Oceanospirillales; family Hahellaceae; genus Thermohahella; species Thermohahella caldifontis. The sequence goes on along the minus strand of NZ_CP154858.1, from coordinate 2,119,517 downwards.
TGCTGACAGAGGGCAAAGCCGTGGGTCACGTCTTCGATCATGTCCATGTTGGTGATGATGACCGTGACCTCGTCGCCCTGCTTCACCTTGAACTCGGTCAAGCCAAAGTTGGGCGCAATGGAGGTCATGTACACGCGCACCTTGTTCGGTCCCTTGCGGATGACCTTGTTGTCCTGCTCCAGGTTGACACCATCTTCCTTCGCCCATTCGCGGATATCCGCAAAGAACGGGTCATTGCGGTCCCAGATCTTGCGCGGCTTGACCTTGCTGCGGTGCACGATCATGCAGTCATGGGGCTCGGCATAGGTGGGGCCGTCATGAACCAGCACCATCTCGTCACCGGAAATGTCGATGAGCTGATCGTTCTCGGCATGCAGCGGGCCCACGGGCAGGAAGCGGTCCTTGGAGAACTTGCACAGGGAGACCAGGTACTTGCCATCCGCATCACGGGTCTCACCCATGGTGGTGTGGTTGTGACCCGGCTGATACTGCACGTCCAGTTTCTGCACGATGTAGTTGACCTTCTCGCCGTTATAGGCGCGGATAGCCTTTTCCACATCCCACTTGCAGATCTGGCTGTCGATGAACAGGGTGGTGTAGGCATAGCCCTTGTTGTCGAAGGCGGTATGCAGCGGCCCCAGCCCCAGCTCCGGTTCGGCCACGACGGTATCGCGCTCCTTGATCTTGCCGGCGAACAGATCCGGCAGGCGGTCGATGGCAATCACGGTCACGGTGGGCGAGAGCTTGCCGTTGGCGACGAAGTACTTGCCGTCGGGCGAGGTGTTCATGCCGTGCGGGCTCTTGGGCACCGGGATATAACGGGTAAAGGGGCTGTTGGCCTCCTTGCGGCCATCCAGTACCGGTACCTTCGAGTCGCCAATGGTGGTGTACTTGCCGGCCTTGATCGCGGCTTCACAGGCGTGGATGTCGAAGATCACGGCCCAGTCGCGCTCGTTGCGCATGGTTTCTTCCAGCGTCACCCCTTCCTCTGAGTTGTAGCAGGTGGCGGCGGCAAAGCGACCGGTATAGTCCGCATCGGTGTTATCCAGGTTGCCGTCCACGATCACCTGGAACGCCATCTCCATCTTTTCGGCATCAATGACGTTGAACATGGTGAAGTACTTGGCCGGATCGGTCAGGTCACGACCGTCATTGGGCTGGGGAATACGGAATTCACCGTTGCAGAACACGTATTTGGTATGGGGCACCTTCTGCACCCGCAGACCGTGGATCGCCTGCACGTTGGGGATGGTCAGCATGGCGTCGCACTTCATGATGTCGCAGCGGATCCGGGCCACGCGGGTGTTCAGCTTGTCGTTGATGAACACATACTTGCCGTCATAGCGGCCATCCGTCATGGACATGTGCGGGTGGTGGGCGTCACCGGCGAGCAGATGGGCTGAGTCACCCTTGATGCGCTTCGACTGATCGGTCAGGCCCCAGCCGGTGGCCGAGTCGATGTTGAAGACGGGAATCCGCATGAGTTCGCGCATGGACGGCAGGCCCATGATGCGCACTTCGCCGGAGTGGCCGCCGCTCCAGAAACCGTAGTACTCGTCCAGCTGGCCCGGCTCGATAGTGGCTTCCTTGCGGGCCTTTTCCACCGCATCCGCCCAGGCTTCGCGGCTCAGGACCATGCCGCCGAGGCCGGCAGCCGCCAGTGCGCCGGCACTGCCCAGGGTGGCCGCACCCAGAAATCCCCGGCGGGTAACGCCGGCAGGCTCATCTTTCTGAAGGTCTTTCTTGTCTGTCATTGTGCTTTCTCCGTGTATCAGGACAGTGGCCTCAGGAGGCCGTTTCCAGTTCAACAGCCGGAATACGGTCACCGGCAGGTTGCGCTTTGCGTGCCCGTCGTGCCTTGTTGATGAGCGGCGGACACTTGTTCGGGTTGTGATAGGTCATCTGGCAATCCAGGCAGTAGTGGCATTCCTGGGTGTTGATGTGACCGTCGGGATGAATGGCCTGGATCTCGCACTCCACCTTGCAGAGCTGGCAGGGCTGGCCGCACTCCTTGCGCCGGCGCAGCCACTGGAAGATCTGGAAGCGACTGGGAATGGCCAGGGCAGCGCCCAGCGGGCAGATGTAGCGACAGTACACCTTGCGGGTGAAGATATTCGCCACCAGCAGCACGACGGCATAGAGCACAAACCACCACTCACGCTGGAACATGAGCATGATGGAGGTCTTGAAGGGCTCCACTTCGGCAAAGCGTTCTGCTTCGGCCATGGATTGCAGGGAGATGCCGAAGAGACCCAGCAGGATCAGATATTTGAGGGCCCACAGGCGCTCGTGGAGGAAGAAAGGCAGCTCGAACTGGCGGATTTTCAGTTTCCGGGCAGCCTCATTGATGAGCTCCTGCAGCGCACCGAACGGACAGAGCCAGCCACAGAACACCCCTCGGCCCCAGAGCAGGATGGTGGCGGCCGTGAAGCTCCAGAGAATGAACAGCATGGGATCGCTGAGGAACAGTTCCCAGCGGAAGTCACTCATTAGGGCATGGACAAAGGTCAGGACATTGACAACGGAAAGCTGCGCCAGACCGTACCAGCCGATGAAGCCCACGGTGTAGATCAGGAAGACCCGACGCAGGTTGTGCAGGAACCGGGGGTAGCGCACCAGCCAGTCCTGCAGGAACATGATGGCAAACAGCAGTACCAGGCTGATGCCCAGCACCGTGATCTGGAATGCGCGCTGATGCCAGATCTGCACCCACAGCGGCCCTTGCGGTTCGGCGCTGGGCTCGGCATACACGGCCGGCTCCACGTAGGGGGCACCCAGAGCCAGTTCCCGGTCAAAGCTGACGAAGGTACTGGTCAGCGGCCCGGTCTGGCGGCGTACCACCAGTTCCAGCGCAAAGGGCGCTGCGGGGTTGAATTCGTAGTGACCGCGGACAATGAAGATGGCCATTTCGCTGAAACGGGGCATACCTCCGGCGTACACATCGCTGAGACGGAAATAGTCCAGATCCCGGAAGCTGATGTCATTACCGTTCTGGCGCACCCGCACACGGTCGAAAATACCGCCCCGTACATAACCACTGCCCTTGAATGAATAGAGACCATTGGCCATGACGGCGATGGCATGATCGCCGGGCTTGAGCTCGTTGGTCAGCCAGCGGTACTGATCTTCGCCCAGCAGACTCTTGCCGATGGCCGGCGGGGTGAGCAGGGCAAAATACAGGTCAATGAAGGTCTCCTGGCGGGCCGATTCCGGCGCAGCGTCCACGCCTTCGGCTTCGGTACCGCGAAAGGCATCACCCACCTCGCCGCGGGTCAGGTGCAGGCGACCCAGGGCATTCTGCTGAAGCAGGGTCTGCCAATTTTCCGTGGCATCATAAGGCAGTACCTTGCCCGGTGATACCAGCGTCTTGCCGCTGATGAGCGCCAGCGCCAGCGCCACCTTCTGTGCGGCACGAGTAATGGCCTCGTTGACCACCATGACCGTCACCGTTGCTCCGGTAATGGCATCCACGGTCTCGGTGCTGTCGTCCGAGGCGGTGCCCACGACGACCTTCTTGCCGGCCGGAATGCCCGAATACTGGGCGGTGAAGTCAAAGAGTTTCTGTTCGGGGATGCCGACCAGCAGGATGGGTTCGTGGTGCTCCAGCACATAGGCATCCTTGATGACGCCCTTCGGATCCAGCGTGACCAGCACATTGACCGGCTTGCCGGAATAGGCCGGGATATTCACGACCTGCACGGTTTCGAAGGCATAGCCCAGAAGGGTATCCTCCCTGACCACTTTCCATACCGGCAGGGTGCCCGCCTGGGTGGGCTGAATGTCGGTCAGGTCCGGGAACAGGGTGTGGAGACGGTCTTCGGGTTTGGTGCTGGCGCACGCCGCGTTGACCAGCAGGGCCAGAAGCGCGATACCGATCAGGACGAGTTGCCGGAATCCCTTGGAAATAGCCATGCCTCTCTCCATGGTGAGTGGATAGCAGGCAGGCTAACGTGGAAGAAGGGGGAGGCATTGACCCAAGTCAATGTCATCCGGATGTGTTGATCGTGAGCAGGCAACGAGTCTGAAAATAATATAAAATATAATGATTAGCATTACGAAGTGGATCTGATTATGAACGGTATTGAACAGGAAGTGCATGACCATGTGATCTATGTGCGCTTTATCGGGCATGTCACAGCACAGCACATGATTTCATGGTTGTCGGAGGTAGCCGGGCACTTATCGGGGACCGACTCGGCGGTACTGGTGGTGGAAAGTGCGGAAGCGCATGAGATCGAGGCCGGGGCGCGCCGATATATGGTGACATGGATGAAGGCGAATCGTTCGCTGTTGCGCTCAGGGTGCCGGGCGGTGATACGAATCGTGCGGGACCGGCAGCAGCGGGCAAAGCTCAGCAGGCCCCAGATTGCCAAGGCATTTCCTGTGCCTTTGGAGCTGGTCGACTCCAGGGAAGCAGCCTGGGAATGTGCCCGGAGGTGGCTCTCCGGGCAGTGCACTTAATACGTTATCTGGTAAGTTGCGGTCAGGGTGCGTCCCCGTGCCTGTATGCCTGATGGTGTGCCATAGGTTGCTTCCGCCCATTGCGCGTATACAGTCTTGTACTTGCGGTTGAACAGGTTCTGCAAACCGAGGCCGAGTGTTCCTGCCGGGAGATCAAATGAAGCGCTGGCATTGACCACCAGGTATCCTTCAATGGGTTTGACGGGCGTCAGATTGCCCTGAGCATCCACCTCTGTGGCTTTGCGATAATCCTGAACCTTGATGGTTTCAAGGCGGAAACGCGCATCACTATCCTGCCAGGCCACATAGGTGGTCCATTTTTCCGGGGGCACTTCACTGGCGTCCAGATCAGTCCAGATGCCGGTATCCGAGTCCTGAGTCCGGCCTTCGGTAAACAGATATGACACGCCGGCTGTCAGTGTATCGCTCAGCCAGAGGTCCAGCGCCGCTTCGGCACCATAGATACGTTTGGGCTGGGTCAGGACCGACACTGAGTAGTCACTGTTGAATACAGCAGTCTTGTCCGAACGGTTATAGAAGCCGGTCAGATGCGTCGTGAAACGGTCATGGTACATTTCCCAACCGGCCTCAAAGCTCCTGATCCTGATCGCTTCCAGATCAATCTGATCCACAGGCGTATAGGCCCCTCCCGTAATCAGCGTCAGCTGACTGTCCGCAGCAATGGCGTTGCGCAGAAGGCGGGCCGTATCCGGCAGCTCGTAGCCTTCGCTGTATGACGCAAACAGGCTGTGGCCGTTTGCAAGATTCAGTCTGAACCCCAGGTTTGAAGTCAGCGTGTTGTATTGTAGCGAAGAAGCCGGGACCTGTGTCGGGGAAAATGCAGCGGGCAGCCCGGAAAGATCGTACGCCTGGTCTATGAGACTCTCGTAGGGAGATGTGAAGCTGCTGATCTTTTGTCGGATGCGTTCATAGCGCAGCCCTCCACTTAATGTCAGGGCGTCTGACAGGGCATGATCCAGCTGCCCGAACAAGGCGGATTTTGTGGTGGTCACTGACGGACCATAGTCATACTCGCTTCCTGTCGCGCGGTAATGCAATCCATTGCTTGCGAGGAATGTCACCGGATCATAGCTGCGTGCATGCTGGCGGCCTTTTTCCCGTTCAAGATCCACGCCCCAGGTCACGGACGTTTCCTCGGTCAGCTTTCGGTCAAATACCAACTTGGTGCCACTGATCCAGGACTGGCTTCTGGACTGGTTGACAGCCAGCCGGGCCTGAGCTGAAAGGCCGGGAAGGTTGGGCAAGGCTGCGGGAAAGGGAAAGAACTGATAGTCCCGATCACGAAAGTAGGTGACCAGATTGAGACTGCCCCACGGCGTGACCGAATCAGTGTATGCGACTTCCAGTCGCTTGCGGTGGCTGTAGGGCTGGGCGTCGAGCTCAAGGCCCTCCGCGGCCTGGTTTTCAACCGGTACCATACCGCCCGAGACCACATAAACGGCGGCAGGCCCATAGTTGGGACCAAAGCGCGAGTTCATGTCATCTTCAAAGAGTTCTGCGGTAAAGGTGAGCTTGCGAGAGTCGTCCAGCTCATAACCCAGCTTGAAAAGGAAATCCTTAGCACGGCTGTCATCCCGGCCGATTTGAGCCGGTTCGGGTGCGAGTCGCTGCCCCGTGGCGTCCTGGCTGTCTTCCCGGGTTTCCAGACTCAGGGAAGCATACAGGGAAAGTGCCTGCTCCCTGTGGGAAACCGACTGGCCGACCTGCCAGCGGCTGCGGCTCAGAGTGCTGGTGGATGCATTCATGGTCAGGCCTGCACGACTGGAAAAGGCCGTCCCCTCTGTGACAGCTTCCCGTGTAATGACGTTGACGATTCCTCCGGTTCCGCCGGAGCCATAGACGGCTGTTGCACCGGGGACAACCTCAATACGCTCAATCTGGTCCAGATTGAGGGTGCTGAGCTGGCGACTGACTCGCCGGTTTTCGGTTTGCGGTATTCCGTCAATGAGAACCAGGACGTCCCGCCCACGAAGTGTCTGAGTGAAGTCTGTTGTGAGCTGGGTGTCCGGTGCCATGCCGGGTACCACTCGGGCCAGGACCTCAGAAACCGTAGCACCGCTTCGGGCCGACTCTTCTATCTGGTCCTGATCAATGACCTGAACCGGTTTTGGCAAGTCCGAGAGGGAGCGAGGTGCTCGTGTTGCAGTGACGACAAGATCCTGCAGAACGAGGTTTGTCTGTGCGTTTGAATTCACGGCCCCCAGCATGGCTGGTAACAGCAATAGGGTTTTGGCCGGAAAAGTGCTTTTCATTTGCTTTCTCCTGATTTGAGACATGTGTAGATGTGCTGATCCCTTTCTTGTTGTCTCATAGCCTGTTGTGCGTCATGAGTGCCGTGCCGAGTGCGGGGGTATGCCGCCAAAACCGGGAGCACACCAGTAACGCCAGAATGCTGCCGCCCAGACCGCTGGCGACCACACCTGTTGTCATCTCGAATGGGGCCATCATTTCGCGACCCAGTGCATCCGCCATCATGACAAGCAGCGCACCGCTGAGAAAAGAGCCACTCAGGAGGTGGGTGGGGTGGCGTAGCCCCAGCAGGCGGGCAATGTGGGGCGCGAGAAAGCCGGTAAAGCCCATGCCACCTGCCACTCCCGCCGCCAGCGCAGCAAGAAGGGTGGCGCCGGCGAGCAGCCAGGCAGGACCTCTTTCCGGGATGATTCCCAAGGAACGGCTGTGGAAAGGATCCAGCTGGAGGGCCTGCAGAAGGGATGTCTGTGTGAACAGCCAGGGAATCATGATCACCATGAGGGTGACAAGCGGTATTGAGTTTGCCGGATCCGCAGCCCACAGGGAGCCACTCATCCAGGCCAGAACTTCCGTTTGCTGAGAGCCACCCATGACCAGGACAAGCGTAGCCAGGGTGGAACACAGCGCTGCAAGGCCGAGTCCCGCGACTGCCACTCTGGCCGGGGCGAGCTGATCGCGTTTCAGAATACGGATCATCAGAGGCACAACGATGAGTCCTGACAATCCGGCAATCAGAGGCCACAGCTGACGCGGGGCATCCGGCCAGAAAGACAGGCATATCGCAACCCCGAGTATGGCCAGCCCGGACGCCCCGGAAATATCGGGGCCTGCTACCGGATTCCGGAGAATGGACTGATACAGCATTCCGGAAATGCCGAGGGCACCTCCGGCAAGCCCCCCGACAAGCAGCCTGTCCAGATTGAGCGATGATTCTGTCAGAACAAGCAAAACAATGCCGCCGGCGAGAATTGTCAGGCTCGCAGTCGCTGGCAGTTTGAGATGAGCGGCGTCCAGCCGTGCCGAAGCTTCAGGCTGATTCTGGCTGCGTACCCGCCAGATAAGAATGAGAAGGATGGGGGTGCCGATCAGCGCAGTGAGCGCTCCGGTCGGGATGGGGAGATCCCCGAAGGAAAGCAGGCGGGCAAGAATGTCGGCACCGATGGTTACGGCCATTCCCGCCAGCATGACTTCCGGCATCCGTGGCTCCGGATATGACCGGTCGGGGATGGCACGTGCAATATGGGGAGATGCCAGCCCGGCAAAACCCAGAATGCCGGCATGGTAGGTTGCCAGTGAACTGACGGCAACCGCAAGCCCGAGCGTACCGTAAACGGTGAGTGCTCCGACGCCCAGAAGCCGTGCCGGACTCTGCCCCAGGCGGAACACGCGAAGTGCCGGCATGCTCAGACAGAGCAGCGCGCATGCCAGTAAAAAGAAAGGAAGACTCTCCAGTGTGCCTGTCCATCGAATGGCGTCCAGGCTGCCTGCGCCCCAAAGAAAGACGCCTTCCAGTCGGTTCTCAAACAGCAGGAGCAGACCCGAGTTCAATCCGGAAAGGACAAGAGAAAGTGCCATCCCGGTGAGCAGTGTCGTGTGTGTGCCACCACCTGCAGCACGGCTTGCAAAAAGAGTGACCGAAGCAGCCAGGCCTGCACCGCCGAGTGTCGCCAGCCATTGCCATTGGCCTGGTACCAACCACTCAGCGATAATGGTTGCCGTCAGTGCGCCACCCATGATACCGAGTGTAGTCGGGCTGGCCATCGGATTTTGCAGCACCGTTTGGATCAGGTACCCTGCTCCCGCGAGCACCGCACCACAGCTCAGAGCCATAACCGTTCTGGACAAGACCAGTTCGTAAAAGGCCCCGGAGCCTTCAGGCGTGCTGGCGGACAACAGCCCGAAGGGAGGCAGTGTCAACGCCGTTCCTGTCAATACCAGCGTGGCACAGGCAAGCCAGAATAAACGGTTCATTCGCATGTGGCGGTCCCGGTCAGTGCATAAGTGGTCAGCTCGGCCATGCGCACAACCGATACGGGACCACCGTAGCTCCAGAGAGCGGGAAGCCAGTACACCCGGCGCTCCTTTCTGGCTTCCAGCAGGCGCCATATGGGATCAGCGGTCGTAGAGGTCCGGAGGACAGTATCTTTTGCGGAGAGCAGCAGCTTTGCCGCGGGCAACTGCAATAACCGGCTTCCCGAGTAATGTGAGAAATCCCTCCCGGGCAAAGTGCGTATCGGGGGAACCTGGAGCCCCAGGCGCATCAGGACCCCGGAAGGCATGGAGTCCGTCCCGTATATCCTGATACCGAGTCCCATTCCGACGGGCTTTCCGAAAAGCACCGGGCTGCCCTGGAGGCCGTGTTTCCGGATAACCCGGGCACAGCGCGCCAGCACATCGTTCATGGCTTGAAGCTGCTGCCTGGCCAGCGCCTCACGGCCGGTGAGCACGCCCAGCCGGATGAAGTTCCGGCGCATCTGGTCAAGGTAATCCATATCCGGCTCGTCACGGCTGTACTGGGGAAGCAGCACCAGCGGAGCAATGCGTTCTAACCACTGACGAGCCGGTCCATGACGCCATGGGTAACCTACAATTGCAGCAGGTCGTGCGGAAGCAAGAGCCTCAAGGCTGGGGCGATCCCGGTAACCTATCTCGGCGACGCCCTCAGGTAGCGGCGGAGTGTTTGATTGCCATATCCGGTAACCGTTCTGGCTGGCAACAGCGACAGGTGTGATGCCCAGAGACAGCAGCATTTCTGTTGCAGTCCACGACAGTGCGGCAACGCGGACTTGGCCTGCATGGCCAAATGTGCTGAATATCAGGCCTGCCAGCAGGGTCGATGTCAGGCGCAGCATACGGGTTCAGCCCTTGTGGTGGTGGCGGTGCGCTGTAGCCTGAAATCAAGCGTCGGCTGGCCTTGGGGGTCAGTGAGTCTGATCAGTCTGACTCTGAACACTTCTTCGGCCAGATCCGAGTCAAGCAGTTGGCTGGGAGGGCCCGCGAAGCGCAGATGTCCCTGATGGAGCAACAGAACATGATCACTGTACCGCAGTGCCTGGTTCAAATCATGGAGAACCCAGACCACAGTCTTCTTGTGTTGTCTGACAATTGACCGCACACGATGCAGCAAGTCCAGCTGATGATGAAGGTCAAGCCAGGCGGTGGGTTCGTCCAGCAGCAGAACAGGCGTATCCTGGGCTAACGCCATGGCCAGCCAGACACGCTGAACCTCGCCGCCGGATAATTCGGTGATGCGCCGGTGCCGCCAGGCACTGACCTGGCACACCCGCATGGCATCACTGATGATGGCTTTGTCTTGCGCGCTGAGCCAGCCCTGCCACCGTTGCCAGGGATACCGACCGCAAGCGACTACTTCTTCAACAGTCATGTTCTGTGGCCGCTGAGCACTCTGAGGCAGGAGCGCAACCAGTCGGGCTCTCTGCCTTGCCGGGAGCAGGTTCAGGGGCGTTCCATTGATGTTGACTGTTCCCTGTGAGGGTGGGGTCAGGCCTGCCAATACAGAAAGCAAAGTGCTCTTTCCGCTGCCGTTGGGTCCGATGACAGCCGTGATACGCTGCCCCGGGATTCTTGCGGTCACAGGGTGCAGCAAGCGCGAGTTTCCTTTGTCGAGCGAAAGAGAGTCCAGAGAAATCATGCCGGGAATCCAGATACGTTTTATTGTATTTGAAACTAAATGAGTCTGATTTGCAATAGAATTAGCGATAATAGCGCGCCCGTGGCGGCTACGAAAGGCACAACAAAAAGCAGTTCTGAAGTTGTTGACAAGTAGGAAAGGACCGCTCCGCAAAGGCTGCCGAGACTGTGGGACAGTGTGAGTGTCCCTCCGGCAATGCCGGGCGCAGGTTGTTGCAGATGGAGTCCTGTAGTGTATGCGGGAATGATAGGGGCAATTCCAAGGGACAGTAACGTGATGCTGGCGATATGGGCGAATGGCTCGGGCTGCATGGCCAGAATGATGGAGAGTGTGAGCGAGACCATCTGAACATGGCGAATCCAAGGACGTCGCGAAAGGAAGGCATGGCAGATGGACATTGCAGCGCCGGACAGCAGCAGCGTCGTTGCCAGCCAGAGAATGACACTGTCAGCTTCTACTCCCGGCATTCGCATCCACATTGGTGCCAGCGTCAGCTGAAGGTAGCTCAGAAGCATGGCTATACCCGCTGCAAGCAATGCACAAGGTGCCTTCAGCATGTGCAACATCGCCGCAATGATATGACTGGGTGGCAGTGTTTTTGTTGCGACACTTCGGGGAACCGGGGAGGACGGACGAAAGAAGAGTGCTGCGCCCAGGAGGGCCAGCAGAAAGCTGATTGCGTAAAGCGAGGTACTCCATGAGAAAAGCATCATCAGAGGGGCGATCAGTCTGCCAGCCTGGGCTGATGCTGAAATATCTGCGAAGTGGAGAAAGGATCTCTGATCAGATTTGAAGGATTGAGCTATTGGCACCAGTCCGGCACTGGATGCCCCGTGGCATATCCTGCCGCCTGCAAGCAGGACCGTGGCTGCGAGCGGAGCAATCCAGTGGCTGCTGTACCCCGTTAAAGTCAGTAGCAACACAGTATTTGCGCAGAGAAACAGTAAAGCACATCTGTAGAACATGTGTTCAGTCGGTTGACGCTGCAACATCGTGATCCAGCAGATCAATCCCGGCACCATGGCAGCCTGTCCCAGAGTTACGATCAAGAGCCACTGGGAATAACTCAGTGGTGACAGATCCGGGAGTGCCGGCAAAAGCAGGATCCAGGCAGATTGGATGGCAGTGCATAAACCAACGATCAAGCGCATAGATGTAAATGATTTGCATTTGTATTAGAAAGTGATTATTGTCATATTTCTCCTTGAAATCAACGGTGGGATATCTATGACTGATGTTGAGCTCTGCGCCGACTGGCAGTCAGCCCAGGCTTTTTTCAATGCGCTGGCCCGTGAATGGCCTGGTACAAAAGACGATACAGGACAGGATGGGACCGGTTGGTTGCACTTTCCATTGGCCGGGGGGCGTTTGTCCGTAAAAGTTGCCCGCAGGTCGGGTTTCGGAAGGTGGTGGGTGGAGTTGCCCGCCATCTGCACGCGCATGGGGCAGAAGGAAGCCGAGCTGACCCTGACTGAAGCTGTGGATGTGCTGGTCTCGGAAACTCAAGTATGGCCTGAAGTTTCAGATACGCAGCGCAAACATTTTCTTTCTCGGGTGAGTGGCAGCATTCAGGCTATCCGCCGAAGTCTGGGCAACCGGGCACTAATGGCCCGGCTTGAGAATACCGACCTCTGTTTTGAGGATGCTGAAGCAACATTGTTTGCAGGCCATTCGGTGCATCCGTGCCCAAAAGCGAGAGATGGATTTGGGGATGAGGACATTGAACGGTACACGCCGGAATACGGCCAGTCCTTCAGGCTCTTCTGGTATGCCGTGATCCCGGATCATTTGCGGGTAATGGGAGATCCCGGGTTGTGGGATGCCATTGCCCGGTCGGTGCTTCCTGACCGGACCGGGCTGCGATGGCTGCCTGTGCATCCTTTTCAGCATCGCCGGTGGGAAATCAGTGGCGACCTGGCCAGGTGGAGAGCGCTGGGCTGGGTTCGGGACGTGTGCCTGGCGGGGCCACCGTGGCGGCCGACAAGTTCGGTGAGAACACTTTATGCCAGCGGGTTCCCATGGATGTTCAAGTCGTCTTTGTCAGTCAGGCTGACCAACTCCCTGCGCCATCTCAGGGAGCAGGAGCTGCAGCGCGGAGCGCTCCTGAGTGATATTCTGCGGGAGGAGGCTGTTCAAAGCTGGAAAAATGCCCATCCTGCCTTTCATATTCTTGAAGAACCGGTGGCGGCGGTTATGGTCGATACCCGGGAGGAGGCATTGGAGGCCACGGCAGCGTCCTGGAGAAGTCATCCATTCGGTCCAGGGCAACGGGTTCAGCCATTGGCTTTACTGTTGCAGCCCCACCCGATATCTCGTGTCTGTTTGCTTGAGCGCCTGATTGGAAGGGCATTCCGGCCTGAAGATCAGGCACGGGACTGGTTGCGCGGATTTCTGGACCTGGTGGTGGCACCTCTGCTCGAAGCGCAGGGATCTCTGGGCTTGTTATTCGGGGCGCATCAACAGAACCTTTTGCTGGAGCTGTCAGATGGTTTGCCCTGCAGGGCCTGGTTCCGTGATTGTCAGGGCACGGGATTCACACCGTTGGCGCGGGATGTGCTGGATCGGTCCGTCAGGCTGCACCCGTCGGCTGGCAATTGCATTTCCGCAGCACTCGGTGCGCAACTGCTGACCTATTACCTGTTTGTCAATTCTGCGTTTCAGGTCATGGCAATGCTCAGCCGGTTTTGTGATGAGAGAGATTTGCGGCATGACCTCCGGCAGTGGTTGCAGGCAGATCGATGGCAGAAACTGCGTGACCGCTCGGTAGTGGATGCATTGCTCACGAGCCCGGTCTTGTACAGCAAACGGAACTTCTATCTGGCCTTCTCGGGGGTGAACGAAAACTCGGCCACCGATATCTCTTCGTTGTACACCACGTGGCCAAACCCTTTGGTGCATTCCCCTTCCGGCAATGCGAGCCAGCAGGAGGTATCAGTATCGTGATAGGGCAGGAGAACACAATGACACACAATTCTGACTCGGAATTGGCTTCGGCATTTCAGAACGCTCCAGGTAGTCTGGTAGCCCAGGCAAAACGTGTGGACGCTTTCTTCCAGCGTTTCGGAGTGGACAGCCTGCAAGTACCGGAAGAAAACAGGGAGGACTGGATCCCTTTGTTGTCATGCCTCGGAGTGTCTGTCCTTCGTAGTGGCCGTATTGACCGGGCGTTATTTTACCAGTTGCGAGAGCCTTGGTTATCACCTGCTCTCTGGCCAGTGACGCCGTATGCAGGCCTTGCGCAGAGTGCGCGCGCCGTGCTGCCTGATGGTGTTGTATATGAGCGCCATGTTGCGGCACTTGGCGGCACTCTGTCATTGCGGTGTGCAAGCGTTACTGAGGATGGGGAACGATTCTGGCGCTGGCAGAACGAGCCGCGTGTATCACGGGTCTGGGAGTATGCCTGGCCCCGGAAGCAGCTGGATGACTATCTTAGAGAGCGTCTTGATGATCCTCACAGCATGCCGCTCATTGCCTGCCTGGACGAGCACCCTTTTGGATACGTTGAGGCATACTGGGCCCAGGAAGACCGGTTGGGAGATTACTATGACGCTCAGCCATGGGATGCGGGATTTCACCTGTTGGTCGGAGAGGCGTGGTTCCTCGGCCGAGGGCGAGCCATTCATCTGATCAACGGAATCAGTCATTTTCTCTTCCTGCTGGATCCTCGCACCGGCTGTCTGGTAGGGGAGCCGCGCGCGGATAATGCAGTTCTGTTGAGATACCTCTCCCAGACAGCCTGGTATAAGGAGCGGGAGTTTGATTTTCCGCACAAGCGCGCGGCCTTGGTGAAATGTGACCGCCTCGCCTTCTTCCATACCACCCGGCTATGAGGGAATCAAGCATGGAAGTGTGCGACAGACTGCACGCTCAGACGATTGCGCGGCTGCTGAGCGAAGCAATCTATGAAGAGGATCTTGTTCCCGAAGAGTTGATGTTGGGGTTCTATAGCTTGTCTGCCGGGAGTGAGAGGCTGATATTCAAAGGTACCAGAGAGCCTTGGGGCGGGTTGCATATCTGTCCGGAAAGTATCCGGAATCAGCATGGCAAGGTCCCGAGAGCCGAAAAGATACTCATCGGCCTGGCACCGGCTTTGGGGATCCATCCCACTGTACTGGGGATGTTGTTGGAAGACCTTGGCAATACCCTGTATTCCGGAAGAATTCAGATGGAACGACTCGGGAGCATGACGGCGGAAGATTTACTCGAACTCCCGCCGTACCACCTGGAAGGTTTGCTTGATGGTCATCCGAAAATTCTGGCAAACCGTGGTAGGCTGGGCTGGGGAGCGGATGACTTTGAACGGTGGGGGCCGGAGTCGGGACGGCCAACAGGCGTGGCGGTGCTTTTGGTTGAACGCGATTCTGTTGCCATGACACCTCAGGCAGCTGACCCTTGGGCCCTTATCAAGAAGGTATCACCGGAAGGCTTCTGCCAGTGTCTGGCATTGTGCCGGGAACACGAACTTCAAGCCGGCGAATTCATACCCGTTCCGGTTCATCCCTGGCAATACGAGCGTTATATCCGTATTCATTATGCGGACATGATTCAGTCGGGGAAGATCTGGTACGCCGGTGTCGTGCCCGGCCAGTGGTGGCCACAAATGTCCGTCAGAACGCTCTCGATGGAACCGGTGAATGCGGTACCGCTTCCTGATCTGAAGCTGTCACTGACAGTGCTCAATACATCCTGCTACCGGGGCATTCCCGCTGAGCCGGCGTTGGCGGGGCCTGAACTGTCTGCATGGCTGGCTGACCGGTTACAGGAGGATGACGAGCTTGCCCGCCCCCTGACGATACAGCGCGACCTGCTAAGCCTGCACGTGCCTCATCCGCTTTATCATCAGACGGAAGGGATTCCTTATCGATACAGGGAGTTGCTTGGAGCTGTGTGGCGGGAGTCGTCATCCATGGTTGCACCGTCAGAAGAAAGAGTACTGCCTTTGGCGGCCTTGTACCAGCGTGCCGGGGATGGTGTCAGTCTGATCAGTGAGCTGATCAGGCGTTCTTCGGTCGAGCCTGAGAATTGGTTGAGCAACCTTTTTGACCATGTGTCAGCGCCTTTGTACCTGCTGATAGCCAGGCATGGTGTAGGTGTCATCGCTCACGGCCAGAATATTGGTGTCCGGTTAAGAGATCATGTGCCTGTTGGGGCCTTGATAAAGGATTTTCATGGTGACGTTCGCCTGGACAACACGATGTCCTATCCGGACTTGCCGAAAAAGATTCTGGATGCGGTTGCTCATTTACCCCCTGATCACTTGGCTCATGATCTCATTACCGGGCACATCATGAGTACGC
Organism: Thermohahella caldifontis; assembly: GCF_041153465.1. Lineage (NCBI taxonomy): Bacteria > Pseudomonadati > Pseudomonadota > Gammaproteobacteria > Oceanospirillales > Hahellaceae > Thermohahella > Thermohahella caldifontis. The sequence continues at coordinate 2,103,836 of NZ_CP154858.1, read as the reverse complement.
TGAGATTTGTTGCACGCGTCCTGGCAGACGATGGACACCTGACCTCGGGGAAGTTCTTTCATCTTCTGGGGCGGAGGCTGAGAGCCGTGGAACAAAGTCATCCGGAGCTGGCAGACAGGTTTACTGCGCTCGGAGTATTTCGCTCCGATATCGCGCGGCTGCTGGTGAATCGGGTGCGCTACCAAGGTGGGTATAGTGATACATCAGGACGGCCCCGTCATCAACTGGGTTCTCCGATCCCTAACCCCTTGCTACAGGAGTATACGAATGAATGATTCGCGTTACGATCTGGTTGGTGTAGGGTGTGGCCCTTTCAATCTCAGCATTGCTGCGTTGGCCGATGAGGCCGCACAGGCGGGAAGGCCGCTGAAAACCTGTTTCTTTGATGCTCGTCCAGAGTTCGAGTGGCACCCGGGAATGATGTTGCCTGGCAGTTCATTACAGACATCCTGCTTCAAGGATCTGGTGACACCAGTGAAGCCCACCAGCCGATGGAGTTTCATGAACTATCTGGTTGCTCATCGCAGATTTTACCGGTTTCTACATGCCGATATGAAAACTGTCAGCCGGGCGGAGTTTGCAGACTATCTCCGATGGGTGGCTGAGCAACTGCCAAATGTGCACTTTGGTTGTCGTGTCAGTTCTGTGAGACACGAAGGTGATTACTTCAGGATCAGTGTCGATGGCCTGAATCAGCCTGTATTCGCAAGGTCTCTGTGTGTCGGTACAGGATTGCAACCCAAGTGGCCGTGCGAGGTGTCTCCGGAAATGGCCTCCCATATCACACATAGCCATGACCTGAGCCTGACTGATTTCAGTTGTGAAGGGCAGACCGTTGTTGTCATTGGGGGCGGGCAGAGTGGTGCTGAAATTGTTCTCAATCTGTTGCGTCATCATTGGGGCGCCTCAAGGCGAATACTATGGATTACCCGCAGACCCACACTGTCTGTACTGGACGACTCCCACTTCGTTAACGAATTTTTCACTCCGGCCTGGATGCACGCTTTTGTACGGCTGGATCTGCCCGTGAGACAAAGATTGGTGGCTGAACAGAAAATGGCTTCTGACGGTATCTCGGGGGAGACCCTCAAAGAGCTTTACCAGTTGCTCTATCGCATGAGTATTCTGACGCCAGAATCGTTGCCGGAGATTCTGGTGGGGCGAAGTGTGCGCTCAATGAAGGCAAGGAACCGTCGTGTCCTGATTCAGACAGAGCATTTGTTGTGTGGCGAGTCCGAATGGTTTGAAGCTGACCGGGTAATCTGCGCAACCGGTTATGATAACCGTTACCCATCATGTCTGGACCAACTGAAGGAGTATCTGCCGGACAGTAATCCCCTGGCCGAAGCGGAAAATCTGGATTTTGAAGTGCCGTTGAAGGGTTCGGGTCCCCGGCTTTTTCGTGTGAACAGTGGGAGAGTACGTTTGGGTATTGCGGAGCCTCAGATGAGCCTTATGGCCTGGAGAGCAGCGAGGATTATCAATGCCGTACTGGGAGATTCGTTCTACTCTACCGAGCCTGAACACTCGTTTGTGGGCTTTTTGCCGGCTAAGGAGCGGGGCAGAGAGAACGCGGGGAAGAGCGGAGAATCAACAAGCAGAGGTGAGTGTAGCGCTTTTCCGGCATGACATCCGGTGGAAAAGACAGGGGCGTTAACGCCCCCTGGAACTTGATCCGGATCAGAAGTCGTAGTCCGGAGCCGCCGGAGCTGCCGGCTTCTTGTCTTCCGGCGCGTCGGTAATCATGGCCTCGGTGGTCAGCATCAGGCTGGCGACAGACGCAGCGTTCTGCAGCGCAGTCCGGGTGACCTTGGCCGGGTCGATGATACCCATTTCGAGCATGTCACCATACTCTTCGGTCTGAGCGTTGTAACCCCAGGACACGCTGTCGTTGCTGCGCACCTTGTCGAGTACCACGCTCGGCTCGACACCGGCATTGGCCACGATCTGACGGAACGGCTCTTCCATCGCCCGCAGCGCGATGCGGATACCGGCCTTCTGGTCCTCGTTGGCGGCCTTGAGTTCGGCCTTGCGGACAGCGTCTGCCGCCCGAACCAGCGCGATACCGCCACCCGGCACGATGCCCTCTTCAACGGCTGCACGGGTCGCGTGCAGGGCGTCGTCCACCAGATCCTTCTTCTCCTTCATCTCCACTTCAGTCGCCGCGCCCACCTTGATCACGGCCACACCGCCGGAGAGCTTGGCCACGCGCTCCTGCAGTTTCTCGCGGTCGTAATCGGAGGTGCTGGCCTCGATTTCCTTGCGGATCTGAGCCACGCGGGCTTCGATGTCTTCCTTCTTGCCGGCGCCGTCAACGATGGTGGTGTTCTCCTTGGTGATCACCACGCGCTTGGCTGAACCGAGCTGATCCAGCTCAACCTTGTCCAGAGACAGACCGATCTCCTCGGAAATGACCTGGCCGCCGGTCAGGATGGCGATATCCTGCAGCATGGCCTTGCGACGATCACCAAAGCCCGGCGCCTTCACGGCAGCAGCCTTCAGGATGCCGCGCAGGTTGTTCACCACCAGTGTCGCCAGGGCTTCGCCTTCCACATCCTCGGCAATCAGCAGCAGCGGACGGTTGGCCTTGGCAACGGCTTCGAGTACCGGAAGCAGATCGCGGATGTTGCTGATCTTCTTGTCATAGAGCAGCACATAGGGGTTGTCCAGCTCGACCTGCATCTTGTCGCGGTTGGTGATGAAGTACGGAGACAGGTAACCGCGGTCGAACTGCATGCCCTCGACCACCTCCAGCTCGTTCTCGAGGGACTTGCCTTCCTCGACGGTAATCACGCCGTCGCGACCGACTTTTTCCATGGCCTTGGCCAGGATGTCACCGATGTCGGTGTTCCAGTTGGCGGAGACGGTGGCAACCTGACGGATGGACTTGTTGTCATCGCAGGGCTTGGACAGCTTGTGCAGCTCGTCCACCGCAGCATTCACTGCCAGATCAATACCACGCTTGAGATCCATGGGATTCATGCCGGCAGCAACGGACTTGTGGCCCTCACGCACGATGGCCTGAGCCAGCACGGTTGCGGTGGTGGTGCCGTCACCAGCCAGATCTGCGGTCTTGGAGGCCACTTCCTTGACCATCTGGGCACCCATGTTCTCGAACTTGTCCTTCAGCTCGATTTCCTTCGCCACGGACACGCCGTCCTTGGTCACGCGGGGCGCACCAAAGCTCTTGTCCAGGATCACGTTGCGGCCCTTGGGACCCATGGTCACCTTCACGGCGTCAGCCAGGATGTTGACACCGGCCAGCATGCGCTCACGCGCTTCCTGGGAAAACTTGATCATCTTCGCGCTCATGCTGCTTTCTCCTGAGTCTGAACGTCATCAATCACAGCCAGAATGTCAGATTCACGTACAATCAGGTAAGTCTCGCCGTCGAGCTTGATTTCGGTGCCCGCAAACTGGCCAAAGACCACGCGGTCACCCACCTTCACGGACAGCGGACGCAGCTCACCGTTCTCTTTCAGTGCACCATCGCCCACGGCCAGCACTTCGCCCTGAGTGGACTTTTCTGCGGCCTTGTCAGGAATGATGATGCCACCTTTGGTTGTGGTTTCGGCCTCAAGACGACGGACCACAACACGGTCATAGAGCGGTTTGATATGCATGCGAGAAATCCTCCCGTTGATTCTCAGCAAATCACTCGTTTGGGTTTCGGGTGCATGGAGCACGCTCCCTTGGGCCCCTATTTAAGGACGCCCTGCCGGGTTTCAAGAGGGGAGAAAACTTGAATCTTTAGATGAATTGTTCATTACATGTGCTTTTGTTAAAAACAAATTGGAATAAGCGTTGATTCAGAAGGATGCGCGGCATGAAAAGTTGAAAATCCGGGGCGGCTGTCCCTATATTTTCAATGTTGAGGCATGAGAGGTGAGGCATGTCCGACACATTGAGCGATGTTTTCGAGCGTGATCTGGCCCGTTTCTTCAAGGAGCGCCTGAGTGAGGTGACGGATGAGGGGGCCGAAGCCGTGCCCGAGGATATTCTCTGGTATCTGGGGGCGGTGCTGGCCCGGCTGGGCCATTCATCCCGGCTGTTCAGTCACGATCAGGACGGGATGCATCTGCGCCCGCTGGCCCTGCTCTACAAGGAAGCTTACGAAGCCCGCGAGCCGTCGCAGCGCTGCCTGATTCTGAGACAACTGGGCGAACAGGCACTCTTTGTGGGCGCCCTGTTTCCGGACCGGTACCGTCGCCGGGGCCTGAAGACGGATTACTTTATCAGCATGGGCAGCAGTGCCTATGACTATCTTTCCGAGCATGCCGAGCGCAACCAGTCACTGTTTGAAGCCATGGCGCGGCATTTTGCCGAGTACATGGGCTGGGTGGCCCGCGCGGCCCGGCGCAATGTGACCCGTAACGCGGAGGACATCATGTCCGTGTACTCCGAATGGCTGCGTACCGGAAGCGAGCAGGCCGCTGATCAGTTGCGGGCGGCGGGCATCACCCTGGGTGGCGGCCAGACCCGCCACTGAGGCCTGCCGTTTCGGCGCCGTGACGGCTGCCCGAATCAGAACCCCCCAAGCCCGGGCGTTTTGCGGGATGTGGCGCGGATTGTCATCACATTGTCCGGTTTTCCGGTCTATACTGGTAACAAGATTGATATTGCGCAAATTGTGCACGGCAGGCATGGGAGACATGCCGGGGGTTTGATAGATGACGCCATTCGTGCCGGTTCAGCCCGGTGAGGTTGCTGCCGGCTACTACAATACCCTGGCGGCCCGGGCGGGCAAGCCTCCGGTTCGCGCGGCGGTCCCGGTGACGCGTTATCTGGAACTGCTGGATCTCTGCAGCCGTGACGACGAGCGCTTTGCGCTCAAGGCGGGCCTGGCCGCCAACGCCAGCACCTTCCCGTTGCTCGGCCACCTGGCCATGAGCGCCAGTACGCTGGGTGAAGTCATCATGCTGGTGACCCGGTATGAAAACCTCAACCATGACCTGGGCTGGTCCACACTGGAGCGGGAGGGCAACGCGGTGAGCTATTGCTGGCACCCCAATCCCCGGTTTCTCGCATCCACGGCAGATCCGCTCTATGCCCGGCTGGTGCTCTGTGTCTTCAGTGGCATCATTCACTTCTCCCGACAGCTCTTTGAAAAGCCGGTGCCGGTGCTGCGCATGGAGATCGCCGGAGAGGCACCCGGCTGGTCCCTGGGGCTCTGGCAGGCCATCCAGTCCAGCCTGGGGGTGGGGCCGGTGTTCGGTGCGGCAGAGAACCGTCTCAGTCTGCCGGCGCGGGTGCTGGACTGGCCGGTGCTCACCCATGACCCGGTGACCTTGGCGGTACTGCGTCAGGAGGCGGAGGCGCAATGGCTTTCCCGGGATGAAGACCCGGCGCGGCAGCTGCTGGCGGCCCTGGGTGCTGTCCTGCTACGCCAGCTGGAGGAGGGTGCGTTGTCACTTGAATCCACCGCGCGCCATCTGAACATGAGTGCCCGCACGCTGCAGCGGCGGCTGAGTACCCTGCAGACCAGCTGGCAGCAGGAAGTCACCCGGCTGAGACAGCAACTGGCACTGAGCTATCTCCGGCTGCCGCGGCTGAGTATCGGCGAGATTGCCGGCCGTTTGGGCTACAGTGATCAGAGTGCGTTCAATCACGCCTTCCACGAATGGTTCCGGACCAGTCCGGGCCAGTGGCGGGAGCAGATGCAGGCCGAGTCCTGGCGCTGAACGGGGTTTCCTCAGCCGTCCAGGTGGAACTGCACGGGCAGCGTGATGGCGACCGGGAAATCAACAGTCTGCGGTGGTGCGGGAAGGGGGGTGGCCTTTTGGATGGCCAGAAGAGCTGCCCTGTCCAGAAGTGGCTTGCCGCTGGACTGTTCCACGACGATTTCCAGAATCTGTCCCGAGGCATCCAGGGTGAAGCGAACCGTCACGGTACCTTCCCAGCGACGGAGTCTGGCCTGACGCGGGTACTGCTGTGTCCGGGCAATGCGTGTCCGCAGCGCCTGGAGCCAGGATTCCGGGATGACGGGCCGGGCATCCGGGTGACCGGGGTTCTCCCGGGAGGTCTCCTCCCCGGCAGTCTCAGGAGCATCGGAGAGTCCCTGTGGGGCCTCGGGCTGCGTTTGATCTGTTGCCGTATTTCCCGTCGCCGGCTTGGGAACGGTATCTGCCTGGCGTACCCCGGGTGCGGACCGCTCCCGGAGCACCTCGGGTTCCGGCACAGAACGTTCTTGTTGGCGGGAGGGTGACCGGCTTTCGGCTGATACGACCGGAGTTGGATTGTCCTGTACCCGTTTCGTCAATGGGCGGCTCCGGTCCGGGCGGGAGGCAGGCTTGACATGATCTCCGGATGCTGCCGGCGAAGCTTGCGTGGCTGTGACCGGTGCCGGTTCGGGCGCTGCCGCTGGCGTAGCGGGGACTGCCGTTTCCCGGGGGGCACCTGCTCACCGGGACTGACAGCGTTTGCCTGAGAAGTTGTCTTTTGCACCCGGGGAGACAATGAGATAGTGACTGTCTGGCTGGCTCCCGATTCATTCACGGCAGGCAGCTGGATCGTGCTTGCCGGCGATTGCATCCACCCCAGAAACCCGATGGCATGGAGTGCCAGCGAGAACAGTACCGGTCCTCGCGGCAACCGTCGGGGAAGCTGAGCGCAGGCACGAGGCCCCCCGATCGTATCAGTGCACATGACGCAAGGGGGACAGGCTGTCTGACCGGTGCAGTACCACCGGCTGGCCGGTGGTGGGGTGACGGGTGCAGATGGCATTCCAGTTGTAAACCTGCTCCAGCAGGGGTTCCGTCAGCATCCGTTCCACCGGACCCTGGCTCACCAGTTTGCCCTCGCGGAGCCAGATAATGCGGTCTGCGTAACTGGCGGCGAGGTTGATGTCATGGACGACCACCAGAACAGCCATGCCAGCCTGTGTCAGCTGCCGGATGAGGCGAAACACGGCATGCTGGTTGGGCGGGTCAAGATGGGCGGTGCATTCGTCAAGAAACATCAGCCCCGGCTGATCGAAGGGATAGAGCTGGGCGAGCACCCGGGCCAATTGGGCGCGCTGGAGCTGGCCGCCGGAAAGCAGGGTCGCGGGCCGGTGTCGCAGTTCATCAAGATCCGTCTGTCCGAGTGCCCAGTCAATGGCCTCGCGATCGAGTGGGTGAGGATGCCAGGGGAGCCGACCGAGTGAGACGATCTCTTCCACACTGAATGCCAGCGGAAGATCTGCGTTCTGGGGCATGACGGCCCGGCGTCGGGCCAGTTGGGTGCCGGGCCATTCCCGGATTGGCCGGCCCAGGATTTCCACCTCGCCGTGCTGGACCGGCCACTCTCCGGAAAGCGCGCGGATCAAAGTGCTTTTTCCGGCGCCGTTGGGTCCGAGCACGGCCGTGAGCTGGCCGGCTTCCAGGGACAAGGACAGGTCGCTCAGGAGCAGGCGCCGGGATCTGTACAGGTTGAGATGACGGGCAATGAGAACGGGCATGTCAGTATTCTCCGGGTCGGCGATAGAGCAGATACACGAAAAAGGGTGCCCCCAGCGCAGACAGCACCAGTCCGACGGGCAATTCGGCAGGCGCGATCAGGGTTCGGGCCAGTGCATCGGCTGTCAGGGTCAGGAAGGCCCCGAGCAATGCGGACAGGGGCAGCACACGACGGTGACTGACTGAGCCGGTGAGGCGAACCAGATGGGGGGCGACCAGCCCCACAAAGGCCAGTGTGCCGGTCAGCGCCGTGCTGAGGGCAACACCCAGGGTCACCCAGACGATGACCTTGCGCCGGAGGGCCTTGGGTTCGAATCCCAGATGATGGGCGACAGAGGGTGACAGGCTCCAGGCATCCAGGGCCGGCGCCAGACGGAGCAGGGCCGCAAACATGACGATGACCGTTGCAGCCAGCAAGGCCAGTTCCGGCCAGCGGCCATAGGCGAGGCTGCCCATGCTCCAGAAAGTCAGGCTGCGCAGCTGATTGTCATCTGCCAGCCAGGTCAGTAATCCTGTGAGGGTTCCGCATACCGCATTCACGGCGATACCCGCCAGCAGCAAGGGTGCGGTTCTGTCGGTGGGATGCCGCCTGGCCAGCACAATGGCGAGCACGGTTGCGAAGAGGCTGCCGACAAATGCTGCAGGCATGATGCCCCAGTTGTGCCCTGTCAGTACGATAGCAGATACAGCCCCCAGCACCGCACCGGCCGAGACGCCCATCAACCCGGGATCGGCAAGTGGATTCCGGAACAGTCCCTGCAGTGCCGCACCCGCCAGCGCCAGCGCACTGCCTGCCAGAGCACCGAGCACGATGCGGGGCAAACGGATTTCCCAAAGCAGCCATCCTTCCGAGCCGGGCCGGAGTCCGCCTGCGGAGTACCATTGGCGCAACAGATCACCGAGCGCCTGCAGGGGCGAGAGCTCCAGTGCTCCCCATTGCACCTGTATCAGCATCCACAGGCACAGGCCACCAGACAGCCAGCCGTACCGGATCAGATCATTTCGCGTCTGCCACATGGGGAGCCATTGCCTGTGTGAGTGTGGTCACGGCGTCGGGCAGACCCGGGCCGAAACTCAGCAGTCGCGACGCCTCGGCCTGAATGACGCGTCCCTGTCGCACCGCTTCGAGCCCTCTCAGTTCCGGGAAGGAAGAGAGGTCGAGCGGGGCCCGTGCCCAGGCCACTACCAGCCAGTCTGGCTGAGCAGATAGCAGGGCCTCGGTACTGACAGGCTTGTAGCCTTCAAATGTGACGCCATTCTCCAGACCTGCCAGGGCCAGAAGAGAGGCCGCTTGTGTCCGGCGGCCACCTGCCAGCAACTGGCGTCCGTGAACATGAAGCAGGAGAATGCCCCGCTGTCCGGAAGGCGTGCGGGCAGCGGCTTCGAGCTTTCGGGCGACGTCCGCGGCGAGTTGGTCCGCTTCCTTTTGCCGGCCAAGCAGTTGTCCGAGTTGCACGATCATTGCCAGCGTATCGCTGGCGGTGACCGGAGACCGCACGCTGTGCCACGGCAGCCCTGCCTGTTCAATGATGCGGCGGGTGTGAGCCGGTCCTGCCTGATCGTCAGCAAGGATGCCTGTGGGCCTGACTGACAGGATACCTTCGGGGCTCAGTGCACGCAGGTAACCCACGCGAGGCAGGGCATGCACGGCATCGGGAGCGTGGCTGGTGGTATCCGTGGCCACCACCTTGTCCCCGGCACCCAGGGCAAAGACGGTTTCGGTGATGGCAGCGCCCAGAGTGATCCAACGCACCTCATCTGCCAGGACCTGGCGAGCCTGTCCCATGCAGAGCAGTAGCAGAGTGCCCAGAAAGATCAGACCGTTTCGCATTGTTCTGCGACCTCGCGCCATTCTCGCCGCTCCGGTTGTCCGGGTTTGCGGGCCCCAAAGAGCGTAAGCACCAGTTGCTGACGTGAGTTGTACAGTTCCAGCGATGTAATGATCCCATCGGTGGTCGGGCGCCTGACAATCCAGGCTTCTGACAGGGCGGGCGTGTTGACATGCAGATTGAAATCCGGATCCAGCACGTTATACCAGGGGCCGGCGCGCAACAGGCGTCCGACTGTGCCCGTGTAGATCTGGACCACTCCGGGATTGCCCACGAAAGCCATGATGGGGATGGCGCGCTGGGCACACTGCTGCAGCAAACGTTCCAGGGACGTCAGCGCGACCGGCCAGGCCCATTGGCGGCCGATGTGCTTCAGGGCCGTAATCCGGTCAAGTCCCAGTCGGGACAGCATGGCGTGAAACTGATGAACATCTTTCAGACCGGACCACGCCCGTCTCAGTTCATCCTGATCCACCCACTCCGGGGGCTTGGGCGACGGTGCTGCCGGCGGAGTGGCAAGCGGAACCGATGCCCGGGGGCGTGTCTGCATGGCACCGATGACCTGGCGCCAGGCATCCATGTCAGTCTCATCGGTTGTGAAAATCTTGTGCAGGGCATCGCCGGAGCGGCTGAAGAACTGGAGGCTTTCGCACTGCCGCGAGGCTTGCGGGTCGCGGACATGTACCGCCCAGGCCCAGTGCCGGAGAAAGTAGCGCATATCCTGGTGTCCGGTACAAAGGCCCGTCTGCGCGTCCCTGCTCAACGTGATGCGGGCAAATGCCCCGTGCGTTTCAATCACCACTTCATCATTCCGGGTCAGTGCCTTGACCTGACCCAGACGTGGCAGCAGCTCCATCCATTGGCGTACATCACCCTCCAGCAGGCGGACTGTCCACGAGGGGTGCACGCAGGTCAGTGCCAGCTCGTTCGTATCCAGCTCCCTTGCGGCGGAACGCAGGCGCATCCGGGGCTGGGCCTCCAGCAATTCACGGAGCCTCAGGCCCAGTGCGGACATGGCAGTTTCGGTCTGAACGGGTGCATTCATGGTGTATCCTCCGTGATGGGTGCAATTCTGACCTGATACATTGCGCTGGTTCCGGCATCGTTGTAGTAACTGATAATCTGCATGCGGAAGCGCCCTGTTGGTGTGTCCGGACCATCGGTGTCGATGCCGTAGACCCGGAAATTCGACCAGATTTTGTGCTGTCCGCCGAGGTTGTACGCATACCACGGAGCCGTTGAGAAGATGTTGGCGGCCTGATCCGGTGAATAGAGCCCGCTGAGCGGCTGTCCGGTTCCCGAGGTTGTGGCGCTGGTCCAGGTGTCTTCCGAGCCGGTGATTTCAAAGGCCCCCCCTTGTCCGCTGCCTGATATTCCACCGTTGGTATGCAGCGTCAGGGAACGAGATGCGTAACTGAATCTGAGATCCCATGTTTCATTGCAGTCGATGCGGTTGCCGGTTGCGAACTCCAGACAGGCATCGCCCCCTTCGGGATTCGCGGAAAGTGTGGTGGTTTGGCTGCTCACATCCAGCTGAGAGGTACCCGCCGGCTGGCGCCAGAGTTCGATGTCCACTTCCACCTGGTCACCGAAGCGGATGTCTGTCACGTGGATCCTGGCATATCTGTCGCCGGTTGCCCCCCGCACCAGCCAATACCTGTCCGGATTGGCCGTCACCGTATGTGTTGCAGGATTGTAGGTGTACCATTGGCGGATCACCACGTCCTCACTTTCAGAAAGCCAGGTGGTGGCAGTCCCGGGCACCGCATGATTGAAGATATCGGCGTAACTTTCGGCGGTCGCCTGTGTAAATGTGTCCGCCACCGGTTCACCATCGGCATCATAGAAGCCTTCCGGCGAGGCGATCAGGGCGGCAGTCACCTGGCCCGGGCCATTGGGGCCGCTGTTGAACCGGATGGCGGTGCGGCGGAAGGCAATATCCCAGCGGCTGTCCGTGGCTGCCTCCGTACTGCGGATGTCCAGGCCGGACATCGTGTCCAGATCGATGTAGGTCCAGTCTCCGGATCCGCCGAAACCGCCTGCAGTGGCATCAATCTGGTAATGATCGCCCAGTGACGAGGTGCTTACCGCGGTGAAGGCGCCTGCAGTGAGGACCGGGGAAGAGATGATTTCGCCGTCGGATGAATCCCCGCCGCCGCCACCGCCGCACCCGGAAAGGGCCAGAGTCAGCAGCAGACTGGCGCTGATGGTTGAATTTTCCCTGATTGACATGTGAGGCTCCTGATTCAGTGATTGTCGTTTGGGGTATGCCACGTGAGGGAGAGAAACAGCGTACGGCCCTCTTCAGGGCGGCTGTCATTCTCGGCTCCGTAGCGTTTTTGGGTGTCCGTCAGGTTTCGTGCTCCCCAGCGCAGGGTCCAGCCATGAGGGAGGTCATGCTCGAGATGAGCGTCCCAGGTGGTCCAGCCTCCCGCCCGCACCGTGGCATCCGCATCCTGCCATTGTGACGACTGCACCCGCCCGGAAATCAGCAGGCGAGCAAAGGGATGCAGGGGCAGGCTGGACAGGATGTTGAGTGTATGTCGCGGCCTCTGGGGCAGCGGGGTGCCAGTCTCCTGATTGCGGCTGTTGAGCCAGCTCCAGGCCACCTCGATATCGTAGCCCCCGGCCAGGCGCCAGCGTTGTGTGACATCCAGCCCCCAAACCTGCGCATGCTCGATATTCTGGTAGCGGAAGATGGACAACCCCGGCTGACTTTCGCCGGTGCTCAGTGATGTGGTAATCAGGTCCCTGAGCCGGTGCATGTAAGCCTGCACGCGCAGGTCCGTGGCGGGAGTTGTTCTTTGCCAGCCCGCCTGCAGTGCGAGGCTGGTTTCCGGATCCAGTTCCGGGTTGCCAAGCACCTGGTAGCCCAGCGCGCTGTGGTCGAAAGCATAGTGCCGTTCCTTGATTGAAGGCACACGGTATCCGGTGCCGAGGCTGACGCGCAGTGTATGCCGGGCCGGACCAGTGTCCCAGCTGTAGCGCAGCGCGGAAGAGCCCGAAGGGTGGAAACCGAATCCATCGTCATGCTGAATACGTATGCCGTTGACCCATTCCGCAGCGTCACTGATGAAGAAATCATCCTGACCATAGAGCGCATGCTGGTCGTGTGTGCGTTCCGGCACTTCGGTCAGTGTCGCCCCCCTTCGGATTTGGACTGTGACAGGGTTTCCCGATTGACAGCAAAACCGAGGACCCACTGATGGTCATCCCCGGCGAATCCGCGGCTCAGGGCATCCAGATTCCACATCCGGTGTTCCGCATGACGCTCGCGCTCAATACCGGGCGTTTCCAGCTGATCCTGTAACGTTGTCTCCCGGCTGTCCTCCCGGAGCAGACGTATTTCATGTTCCGCTACATCGCCGCCACGAAGGGTTGCCTGGGTACGTACCTGATCCAGCTTGTCCTGCTTTTGCCAGGGGCGGGTTGCCACGCCTGTACTGCCGGGGCTGGTGATCCCGTAGCGATAGCCTGAAACCTGCCGGTAAACGTCCGTATTCAGCCCCAGTTGCCAGCCGGATATCTCGCGGCTGAGCGAAATTCCGCCGCCGGTGCGCCGGCCCTGCTCACCCGTGGTGCTGAATGTCTGATCCCGGACTGCAAGGCCTTCGTCTTCCGTGTGGTGCGCATGGACGCGGGTCAGCACTTCACCTATCGGAATGCTGCCCTGAGCCGACACATGACGGCGGTCCGGGAAGCGGGTATCCGTGCTGTCCGGCCCGTAGCTGACCCCCTCCAGGCTGATTTCCGCGTCGGTGTCGCGGCCCTTTCGGGAAAAGAGCTGTATCACGCCACCCATCGCCTGAGAGCCATAGAGCGCCGAGCTGGCCCCCGGCACGACTTCGATGCGTTCGATGGTGTCCAGCGGAATACGGGAGACATCCACGGTGCCATCGCTCAGGGATGGGAGGGGCTGGCCGTCGAGCAGGATGAGAACATGTCTTCCCTCCAGGCCCTGCATCTGTACCCGGTACCCTGTCTTGCCATGCAGCTTGGTAATCTGAATGCCGGGCAGCCGACGCAACAGGTCATCAGCGCGATGTGTATTGAGGGCATCCAGGGTCGCGCGATCAATAGTGTAGGTGGCCAGGGGAGCATCACTGCTCATCCGTTCTGTCCTGGTCCCCGTCACGACAAGCGTATCCAGCAAATAGCTGGCCAAGGCGGCGTTTGACAGTGCGAGCAGTGACAGGCTTGTCACCAAAAAGCGTTGTTTCATCAGGAATTCTCCAATCTAATGCGAATGATAATGAATATCATATACGATATCAATAGATGACAAATGTCAGGTGCATCAACAGGCTTCGTATTGATGAAACGCATGATGTGCGGCACGCGATTGGGGTTTGCTTCAGGAGAGAATACGGACTTTCATATTTAGCTTTTCCGCTTGCGTTGGGTAAGCCTCAGCCCTACACTGGGCGATGTTTCCGGCCCTGAGTGATGAATGAAAAGCCGGAAGGAAAACCAAGAACAGATAACAGGGGAAAGTCGATGAAAAAATTCATGATTGCAGCCGTTGCCGGAACTTTTGTACTGACTGGCTGTGCGTCACTGTCACAGCAGGATCAGGCCAAGCTGGATCAGGCGGTTCAGAATGCCCAGTCTGCGCAGGATGGCGTCAGCCGTGCACAGTCCACTGCCGATGAGGCTCTGAACAAGGCCAACAGCGCCCAGTCCCGTGCCGATGAGGCCTACCGCAAGGCCGAGCAGGCGCTGGCTGCAGCGCTGGCTGCCCAGAAGGCCGCGGCTGAAGCCAACGAGCGTGCAGCTCGCATGTTCGAGAAGGCGACCAAGAAGTAATTCAGCCTGGCTGGATGTTCAACGGCTCCCTTGCGGAGCCGTTTTCGTTTCAGCGCAGTGCCTTGAGCATTCTGTCCAGAAGCGTCACCACTTCGTTGGACAGGGACATGAGCTGTTCTGCCTGTGCCAGTATCTCGTCATCATAGACGCCCGGTGGTGTGCGTGATGCCGCCTTGAACAATGCGATACCCGTGCTGTGTACCTTGGGATGCAGGGTGTTGTACAGGTAATCAAAGTCGGGCTGAGCCTTGAGCAAGGCCCCGCCGGGACCGTCCAGAAATTTGCCAAGCCGGCACTGATGGTGATCCTTCAGCTCCGCCTCGGTGAGGGAAGTCTCACCATGGATGGCAAAACGGTAGAGCTTGTCCACCCACACAATATGATCGGATTTGGCCAGAACAAGTGTCATCAGTCCGTCTGCGTCTTCACCCAGCACGCCCATGACCTGCAGTGCAGATTGCCGGATCGTATCCATGTGATCCATGATTGACCGGAATGTGCGTTGCAGCAGATCCATTTCGTCATTGACGCCCTGTATGTTTTCGGCCATGTCAGCAGAGACGGATGCCTGCTCAGTGGCTGCCGTGGCAATCTGGACAGTGGCGTTGAGCGATTCTTCCGAGGCTGAGCGGGCACGGGCGATGACGTCAGCGACACGGTCACGGAATTCAACACTTTCACCCAGGGTGGCAATGGCGCCTTTGACATTGCCGAAAATCTGCTCGGCACCCGAGACCACCTGAGTCACAATGGCATCAATTTCCGATGCGGCTTCGGCGCTGCGGGCGGCCAGATCACGCACTTCTCCGGCCACCACGGCAAAGCCACGGCCATGATCGCCTGCGCGGGCGGCTTCGATGGCCGCATTCAGCGCCAGCAGGTTGGTCTGGTCGGCGATTTCATTGACGGTGGCGGTCAGCCGGATGATGGATTTGGTTTGATTGACGAAGTCAGCCACTTCCTGGCCCACGCCCTCTACCACGCGCTCAATGCGGTGTAGCCGTTCGATCAGCTGGTTGAGCGCGTTCAGTCCTTCCGTGGCCAGTTCGGAGACTTCTTCCGCCCGTACGCGGGCCTGTTCCCCGAGCTCGGAAATTTCGCTTGCCGTGGAGGCCATTTCCTCCGTGGCGGTGGCAATCATGTGTGTGCGCTCGGATGTGTTGTCGAGTGCCCGGCCAAACTCAAGACCTTCCTTGCCGGACTTGACGACACCACGAATAGCGTCCACGGAGTTGTTGCCCACATCTACACGGGTCTGGTGTGTTCGGTGCAGTGCTTCGGCGATCTCCCTGGCCCATGCCGGCACGTCGTCCGGTTTGCGCTGGCCGCTCAGAATGTCTTGTAATATTGCCTTGACGTGGCGTTCAGTGAGGAACATGGAGGTCTCCGCTCAAGTGGGTCAAAATACTGCAAAGGTGCTCTTACTGAAAAATAGCCCAAGCATGCGATAAAGCAAGGTCATCGGAAAAGGTTGGCCACAGTCCGTTGATCCGGACGACCTCCTGCAGAAACAAAAGGCGGTGAACGGGTTCAGGGTGCTTCGGGCACCTGACCCACCTTCCACGGCAGACCATCCGGCTGACGCAGGGCGCGAGTCACGGCGGCATAATCCACTTCAGGTATCCGGCCCGTTTCTGCTTCCAGTTGTGCCATCCGCCGTGCGAAGCGCTGGCGCAGGGTGGTGAGCGTATCATCCGGCTCGGGGTGGACTTCCAGCCAGAGATTGCGACCGTCCAGCCCCA
Source organism: Thermohahella caldifontis (assembly GCF_041153465.1). Lineage (NCBI taxonomy): Bacteria > Pseudomonadati > Pseudomonadota > Gammaproteobacteria > Oceanospirillales > Hahellaceae > Thermohahella > Thermohahella caldifontis. The sequence goes on along the minus strand of NZ_CP154858.1, from coordinate 2,088,023 downwards.
CCTTCACCGGCTGCTTGATGATGTGCACCGGCGTGCCCTTGGGAACGTCCCACACAAGTTTTTCAATGTCTTCGTTGTAGAGGCGGATGCAGCCATGGCTGACCTGCATGCCAACGCCCACATAGCGATTGGTGCCGTGAATCATGTAGCCCTCGCCCCCGTCCAGAATCAGGGCAAAGCGGCCCAGCGGATTGTTCTCCCCGGGGGAATGGCGGCGGGCATGGGCGCGCCGTTTTCCCTGAAAAACTGGTCCCGAATGGACCTGGGGGATACCAGGTGGGATTTTCCAGACGCATGGTGACCCGCGTGGTCATCTCCGGTGTGGGGAACTCGGAAGTCCCCCGGCCGATGGGGTAGGTGATCACCCGTGCCGGCTTCCCCGGGGCGGTTTTCGGGAAGTAGTAGAGGCGGAATTCGGACAGATTGACGAGGATGCCATCCCGCGGACCATGGGGCAGCAGGAACTGACCGGGCAGGGTGATGACGGTGCCTTCGCCCGGCAGCCAGGGATCGACGCCCGGATTGGCCAGTATCAGGGCGTTGTAGCCCAGATCGTGGGTGTGGGCCAGATCGGCAAAGGTGTCTTCATAACGGGTAGTGTAGGTTGTGACTTCACCGATGAGGCCCTGACCCGGCTTCAGGTCAAAGGTTCGTCCCCAGGCCGGGTTCAGGCCGGAAATCAGCATCAGACAAAGGATGAATGAAAGGCGCATGACTCTCCTGACCTGGGATGCGGGAGGCTCAAGTTTACACATTTGGGGACAATCCGACTATACTGGCGCGCGAGTCCACAGAGCATCCGAGGGAGGCGTTCCATGAAAGCCGTTCAATATGCACAGTTTGGTCAGCCGGAGGTGCTGCAGTGGGTGGACGTGTCTGCGCCCCGCTGTGATGCCCACGAGGTGCGCCTGCGGGTTCACGCGGCAGGCGTCAACCCCATCGACTACAAGACACGGCAGGGCAAGGGATTCGTGGCCGAACGCCTGACCAAAAGGCTGCCCTGGATTCCCGGCTATGATGTGGCGGGGGAAGTGATCGAAGTGGGTGACAAGGTGCAGACCTGGCAGGTCGGAGACCGGGTCTGCGGTCTGGTGAACTTTCCGCTGCCCGGCGGCTGCTATGCGGAGGAAGTCTGTGTGCCGGCCGACGAGCTGGTGCGCATTCCCGAAGGCCTCTCGGACGAGGTGGCGGCGGCACTGCCGCTGGCCGGGCTGACGGCATGGCAGGGGCTCTTTGAAGTCGGGCACCTCATGAGTGGCCAGAATGTGCTGGTGCTCGCCGCAGCCGGCGGGGTAGGGCATCTGGCTGCCCAGCTGGCCCGGATCAAGGGCTGCAAGGTCTGGGGTACCGCATCGCCGGCCAACCATGACGCCTTGTCCGGACTGGGGATCACGCCGGTGGACTACCATGATCAGGAGGCCATGGAAGCGCTGCCGGAAATGGATTTTGTCTTTGACGGTGTGGGCGGCCAGGCCGGGGAGGCCGCACTGGAACGGCTGGCGGAAGGTGCCGAGCTGGTTACCCTGCCCACCCTCACGGCAGAGGCCATCGAAAAGGCTGCGCGGGCCCAGGGCAAGGTCGCCAGAGGTTACATGGTGCACCCCGACCGGGGGCAGCTCCAGTCACTGCTGGAACAGGTTCAGGATGGCCGGCTCAAGGTCTGGGTGCAGCAGGTCTTCCCGGCATCCGGGGTCATCGACGCACACCGGCTCATCGAAGGGGGGCACGTGCGGGGCAAGCTCGTGCTTGACTTTACCGCGGTGTGAACGGGCGCAGGATGCCCAGTACCGAAGGGATGTAGCTCGGGCCGAACAGGCGGGCATGGTTGAGCAGGTGGAACAGGTTGTAGAGATCGCAGCGGCGTTCAAAACCGGGCTCCAGTGGCCAGGTGGCGTTGTAGGCCGCATAGAAGGCGGGTGACAGGCTGCCGAACAGCCGGCTCATGGCCAGATCCGCCTCACGCCAGCCATGGTACTGGGCCGGATCCAGGTAGACCGGCCCGTTGTCAGCAAACATGACATTTCCCGACCAGAAATCTCCGTGCAGCAGCGAGGCCGGCTGTTCCGGAATCAGTTCCGGCAGCCGCTCGCAGAGGACATCCAGGGCATTCAGGGCCCCTGCGGACAGATCACCCCGCAGATGAAGTTCCCGGGCAAGCGGTTTCAGCCGCCGCTCGCTGAAGAAACGGTAGCCGTTGGCATCGGGCGTGTTGTCCAGCGGCGTGAGACCACAGTAAGTCCGGCTGTCGAGTCCGAATTCGGGCCGGATCTGCCGGTGCAGCCCGGCGAGCGCCTCACCCAGATCTGACCAGTCCTCCGCTTCCGGCGATTTCGGCTCCACCCACGCCATGAGCAGAAAATGCGTCTCCGCATGCACCACTTCCGGCACCACGAGGGTTCCGGTGGCCGCAGCCCGTGCGAGTGCGCGGGCCTCCGAGGCAAAGAAGTCTTCCGGTGGCGCGGGATGGGTCTTGCAGAACAGTTCGCGGCCATCCCGGAGGATCAGGTGGTAATTCTCATTGATGCAGCCACCCCCCACGGACTGACGGCCGGCAACAGCCGTTCCCAGATGGCTCCGTATCCAGCGCTCGGCCTCGGCCAGCGCTTCGCTCATGCACGGGCCTCTTGTTCTGTCATGCGGGATGCTTCCGGGCGGGCCAGTGCCTGCAGCATGTCCTCCATGAGACTGCGCACCTCCAGCGCCTCCTGCCAGAGCTGGCGGCTGCGCACCGCCTTGTCATGGCTGAGCTTGCGTTCGGTCAGTCGGGGCCGGTAGAGGCGGAACGTCATCCGCACTTCATCCAGCGGGCGGGGCAGGGCAGGCAGTGACAGCTGGCGGGACTCCTGCAACCGGTGGCGCATGCTGTCCGGCAGCCAACCCAGCGCCGCCAGTACCCGGTCATTCACGGTCACCACCCTTTCCCAGGCCTGACTGCCGTGGTGCACCCCGATCAGCACCGGCACCTGCGCGCGGATTGCCAGCTCCAGAAAACGCGGGCTGAGGAAAGGCTGGATGTGGCGGTTGTCTCCGAAGTTGCAGTTCTGCCCCTCCGGCATGATGACGCAATCTGTCGCTTCGCCGCTGCGCAGCAATTGCAGTGCCTCGTTGAAGTCGATGGCGTGATCCACCTGCGTCAGGTAGCTGAAGATCTGGCGTGCGACCGGGATCCGGTAGAACTGACGCCAGGTGATGCCAAAGGGCCGGCGGTCGGCCCCGCCATGCCGGCAGAACAGATCGCTCATGGCGACGAGTCCGGCCAGCGGGCCCAGCATGGGGCCATGGTTGAGGGCGACCACCAGCCGCGGATGGCGGCCGAGCAGTGTGGTCAGGTCCTCCGATTCCGGTGACAGGCTGACCCTGCCCAGCATGAGCGTGCGGGTCAGGGCCTGGAACACTTCATAATCGTACAGTGTGCGCATGTGACTCCCGGACAGATCCTGTTATTGGGTTGGCTTCATTCTAGACAAGAACGGCGCATCTGTCCTGTTGCCGGCAACGGTTGTACGGCGGGGGATGGGTAAATCTGATCATTCTGACGGAAGTGAGATCTGATCTAGCAGCCTGATGTGAACCAGGCCATGTTTCTGCATTCTGGTCTCTGTTACAACATGCAAATCATCAGTTTGTTCATGCGCGGCACCCTGCCTGCGGGTTAAAACCTGTGCTGTAAGGAATACAGCAGCTTGTCAGGGATCATGGATGTCCCGCTCTTTTTTCATGCAGCTGAAAACGGAACAACGGAGGGCCGGCCTGTGACCGGCAGCAGTGGGTCAGGCAAGAAGGCAGTCATTTACGCGACCGGGGAGCGCGGCGTCTATGTGGGGCGGCTGGAAAAGCGGTTCCGGCGTGCCAGCGTGCCCGCGACACTGCTGGTCTCCCTGGATGGCGACCTGGAAGTGCGCGATCCCCTGACCCGTGAACGCACCACCTCCCGCAGTGTCCTGATTCCTTCCGGAACCGAGCTGGAATATGACACCCACGGCAGCCAGGTGGTCATGTTCTTCCTTGACCCGCTGGGCACGGATCTGGCCCGTGTCCGGCACCTCATGCGCTCCGTCACGCCGCTGGGCAATCAGTACGTGATGCAGCACCTGGATGGACTGAGCGATGTCATTCAGTTTGCCAACACCCTCCGCAACCAGCGGCCACCGCTCGATACCGTCATCCGCATTGCCGAGGAGTGGCTGAGTGATCCCCGTCGCCAGGTTGACGCGCCGGACCCACGCGTGCTGCAGGCCGTGCAACTGCTCAAGACCCATTATGACCGCAACATTTCGGTGGAGTGGGTGGCGGCCCAGGTGGGGCTGTCCGTGCCAAGGCTCAGCCAGCTCTTCCGGCAGGTGACCGGTACCTCCATGCGGCGCTTCCGGCTCTGGCACCGCATTTTCGTCACCGCGGCCGAGCTGGCCCGCGGCACGCCGCTGACGGAAGCTGCCGTGCACGCCGGCTTCAGTGATTATGCCCAGTTTTCAAGAACCTACCGGACACTGGTGGGTGCCTGCCCTTCACATGCACGGGACAATACGGAGCTGCACCTGACCGGTTTTCTGGTCTGAGCGTGCACAAAAAATCCTTGGACAGCCCCCTGATCCTCTGACTATACTCGGATCAAGCTGGTGAAAAATTCATCAGTGAGACAAAAACAATACGTGTCCTCAGACGCGGGTTACAACCTTTCGCATCAACGGCCGGGCGCGGCGGGCCACAAGCCTGACTGCACAACTGCCGGGGTGTGAAGTCAGGAGGAAAGAAAAATGTTCACCCTGCTTGACCGGTATCGGGTCAATGCGCTGCACGTGCGTGATGATGCAGCCACCGGCCTGAAAGCCATCATTGCCATCCACAATACCCGTTTCGGACCTGCCCTTGGCGGATGCCGTTTCGTTCACTACCACTCCACCGATGCCGCTCTCGAAGACGCCGTGCGTCTGGCACGGGGCATGAGCTACAAGGCCGTCATGGCCGGGTTGCCTCAGGGCGGCGGCAAGTCTGTGATCCTCAAGCCCCGCGGGCCCCATGACCGCGAGGCGCTGTTCCGGGAGTTCGGGCGTTTTGTCGACTCGCTGGGCGGTGAATACATCACCGCCATTGATGCCGGCACCGGCGCCCGGGACATGGACTGGATCGGGGAGCACACTCCTCATGTCACCAGTACATCCCATGAGGTCAACCCGTCGGTGTTCACGGCGCGGGGCGTGTATGAAGGTATCCGCGCCGCCGTGCGCCACAAGCTGGATCGCGACGACCTCGAGGGTCTCAGGATTGCGGTTCAGGGGCTTGGCAATGTGGGCTGGCGTCTGTGCGAGCATCTGCATGCCGCCGGTGCCCGGCTGATCGTCTCCGACATCGAACCCGAGCGGGTACAGCGGGCCGTGCAGACACTGGGCGCGGAAGCGGTGGCGCCGGAAGACATCTATGCCGTGCCCTGTGTGGTGTTTGCGCCCTGTGGACTGGGCGGCATCATCAATCCGGAGACGCTGAAACATCTGCACTGCCGCATCGTTGCCGGATCAGCCAACAATCAGCTGCTGAGCGAAGCGGATGGCGTCACGCTGCACAAGCACGGCATCCTCTACGCGCCCGATTACGTGATCAATGCCGGGGGTCTGATCTACGCCAGTCTCAATCACCTCGGACACAGCCTGAGTGAAATCGAAACCAAGACCCTGCGCATCGGAGAGACCCTGCTGGATCTCTTCGAACAGGCCGATACGTGCAATCTGCCCCCCAGCGTGATGGCGGATCAGCTGGCCGAATCACGCCTCTATGGCGAACTGTCCAGGGCAGCCTGAGGAGGCCACCATGTTGCATCACAAGACCTATGATTTCTTTGTCAGTTACTACCGTTTCCTGAACGAACGGGGCGAGGCGGAACAACCGCTGCCCGAGTGGGCGCAGGACCGCAGCCGGGTGGTGGCAGCCTGCCGTACCATGGTGCGGGTGCGCCAGTTCGACCAGAAGGCCATTGCACTCCAGCGCACCGGCAAGCTGGGCACCTATGCCTCGGTGCTCGGACAGGAAGCCATCGGCACGGCCATTGGCCAGTGGATGCGGCCGGATGATGTGCTGGCGCCCTATTACCGGGATTTGCCGGCCCAGATCCAGCGCGGCGTCACCTTTACCGAGGCGCTGCTCTACTGGGGCGGTGACGAGCGCGGCAGCCAGTATGCCCACTGCCGGGAAGATCTGCCCAATTGTGTCCCCATTGCCACCCAGATGTGCCACGGTGCAGGCATTGCCACGGCCTTCAAGATCCGCGGGGAAAAGCGGGCGGCGGTTGCCACCTGCGGCGACGGGGCGACCTCCAAGGGCGATTTTCTCGAAGCGCTCAATCTTGCGGGCGTGTGGCAGCTCCCCCTGGTCATGGTCGTGAACAATAACCAATGGGCCATTTCCACGCCCCGCAAGGTGCAGTGCGGTGCGGCCACCATCGCCCAGAAGGCCATCGGTGCCGGTGTGCATGGTGTTCAGGTGGATGGCAATGACTACTTTGCCGTGGGGGAGGCGGTACGCCAGGCGCTGGAAAAGGCCCACCAGGGCAAGGGGCCGACACTGATCGAAGCCGTCTCCTACCGTCTCTGTGACCATACCACGGCTGACGATGCCAGCCGCTACCGGCCTGCGGAGGAACTCAAGGCGGCCTGGCAGCGTGAACCCATCCTGCGTCTGCGCAACTGGCTGGTCAACCGGGGCTGGTGGAATGAGACCGAGGAAAAGGCGCTCATGGCCGAAGCCAACCGGGAAATCGAGGCTGCCGTGAAGGCCTATCTGGACACCCCGCCCCAGCGGCCGGAATCCATGTTCGAATTTCTGTATGCGCAAATGCCTGACATGCTGCGGGACCAGCATGCAGAGGTTCAGTGCCGGGCCGAACTGAAGGAAGGAGGGGCGCATCATGGCTAAGATCACCCTGCTCGAAGCGGTCAATCTGGCGCTGCACCGGGCCATGCACGAGGATGAGCATGTGGTCGTGCTGGGCGAGGATGTGGGGGTCAACGGTGGTGTTTTCCGCGCCACGGCCGGGTTGCGGGACACATTCGGATTCAAGCGCGTGATGGACACCCCGCTGGCGGAAACGCTCATTGCCGGCATCAGTGTCGGCATGGCGACCCAGGGCCTGAAGCCGGTGGCGGAAATCCAGTTCATGGGATTCATCTATGCGGCGGTGGATCATCTGGTCAGCCATGCAGCACGCATGCGCAACCGGACCCGCGGCCGGCTCAGTTGCCCCATGGTGGTGCGGGCGCCCTTCGGTGGCGGCATTCATGCCCCCGAGCACCACAGCGAAAGCACGGAAGCCATGCTGGCGCACATACCGGGTCTGCGCGTGGTCATTCCCAGTTCACCCCAGCGCGCCTACGGCCTGTTGCTGGCAGCCATCCGCTGCCCGGACCCGGTGGTATTCCTGGAACCCAAGCGGATCTACCGGGCCGTGGAAGAAGAGGTCACCGACAACGGTCAGGCGCTGCCGCTGGACAGTTGCTTCACCCTCCGTCAGGGCGACGACCTGACACTGGTGACCTGGGGGGCATCCGTCATGGAAAGCCTGCAGGCCGCCGAAGCGCTGGCGAACGAAGGGGTGTCCGTGGAGGTGATTGACGTGGCCACACTCAACCCCATGGACTACGCCACCCTGGAAGCGTCCGTCGCGCGCACGGGGCGCTGCCTCATCGTGCATGAAGCACCGCGCCATGTGGGCGTGGGCGCGGATGTTGCCGCCCATCTTGCGGAAACCTGCCTGTTTGATCTGAAGGCGCCCATCGCCCGGGTCACGGGGTATGACACCATCATGCCGTATTTCCGGCTTGAGCAGCACTATCTGCCCGATGTGGATCGCATCCTGGATGCCGCCCGTGTACTGATGGACTACTGAGGAGGACCGACATGAAATTTTTCAAGCTGCCCGATCTGGGCGAGGGGCTGCATGAAGCCGAGATCGTGGAATGGCATGTGAAGCCGGGCGACCAGGTGAAGGAGGATGATCTGCTGGTTTCCGTGGAGACGGCCAAGGCCATCGTGGAAGTGCCCAGTCCCTGTACCGGGACCATTGCGGCCCTGTTCGGCGAGCCGGGGGACATCGTCCACGTGGGGGAGCCGCTGGTGGAGTTCGAGGGGGCTGCGGAGGATACCGGCACCGTGGTGGGTGAACTCAGAAAGGCGGCCGCCCCGGCAACCAGCGAAGGCTTCATCATCGGTGCCGCTCGGCGGCGGGCGGATACGGATGGCTCGCCCCGGGCCACGCCCGCCGTGCGTGCCCTGGCCCGGCGCCTCGGTGTCAACATCGAGCTGGTGCGGCCGTCACGCGGCATGCTGATTTCGGCGGAAGATGTCCAGAACGCTGCCCGCATGCAGGCGGAACTGGGGGATGTGGAACCGCTGCGCGGTGTCCGGCGCACCATGGCCAAGAACATGGCGCGCTCCCACGAGGAAGTGGTGCCGGTCAGTATCCACGACGATGCGGATATTCACGACTGGCCCAGGGGGACCGACTTTACCATGCGTCTGGTGCACGCCATTGGCATGGCCTGCCGCGAGGTGCCGGATCTCAATGCCTGGTTTGATGGCACCACCCTGTCACGCCGCGTGTTCAGCCAGGTGCATGTGGGCATTGCGGTGGACAGCGAGGACGGCCTCTTTGTGCCGGTATTGCGCAACGTGACCGAACGCAGTCTCAATGACCTGCGCAAGGGGCTGGATCTCATGAGGAAGGATATCGCCAAGCGCAAGATTCCCGCCTCGGAGATGCAGGGGGCAACCATCACGCTGTCCAATTTCGGCACCATCGGAGGGCGCTATGCCAGCCCCATTGTCGTGCCGCCGCAGGTGGCCATCGTGGGTGCCGGCGTGGTACGCGAGGAAGTGGTGGCCCATGAGGGCAAGCCCGCCATCCGGCGGATCATGCCCCTGTCCCTCACCTTTGACCACCGGGCCTGCACCGGGGGCGAGGCCGCGCGCTTCCTTCAGGCGCTGATCCGGGACTTGCAGCGCGCCACGCTCGACGAGTAACGCGCAAGGACTGCCGGGGCCGGTATGCCGTGCCGGCCCCTTTGCCTCGGCTCGGAATCACCGACGATCCGTCTCTCCCGGGCGCCCCACCGGCACCGCCACACTGCTGCGGATATGCAGATCCCGCTGCGGGAACGGAATCTCGATATTGCGGGCGCGGAGCTCGTCCTCGATGGCCCATAGGTAGCGCGCGCGGGTCCGGTTGACCGAGTACATGGCCTCCGGTTCCACCCAGACCACCAGCTCGAAGTCCAGACTGCTTTCGCCAAAGTTCACCAGCCAGACGTCAATGGGGCGGCGGTCGTGCTCAATGGTGCCCTTGACCTTTCGTGCGGCGGCAATGGCGGCTTCCTTCACCTGGTCCTTGTCGCTGCCGTAGGCCACGCCGAAGGGGATGTGCAGGCGGCAGACACTCTCGTCATAGCTCCAGTTGATCACCCGCCCATTGATGAATTCCGAATTGGGCACAATGATGTCGACCAGGTCGTTTGTCGTGATGCGCGTGTAGCGCATGCCGATTTCCTGAACCTTGCCCATGACCCCGGACTCCAGTTGCACGAAGTCACCAATTTTAAGGGAACGGTCCAGCAGCAGGATGATCCCGGAAATGAAGTTGCTGAAAATGTTCTGCAGGCCAAATCCGATACCCACACCAATGGCCCCGCCGAGCAGGGACAGGCTGGCCAGGCTGAAGCCCATGTAGTTGAGACCGATCAGGGAGCCGACAATCCACACCGCATAGCGGGCGAGCCGGGCCAGCGCATAGAAGCCGCTGGAGGCGCCGGCGTCTGACCGGCGGGCCACCCGGGTGAGACTGTTTTCCAGCAGCCGGGCGATATACCACACCACCGTCAGGATGATGATGAGGCCGATCAGGCGAAACAGGTTGACCGGTGTGTCACCGATGGTGAACCAATCCCGGCCGCCCCATTCAAGCAGCCAGAGCCCCAGGGCTTTCAGCGAGTCCAGCGCCTCGTTCATCAGAATTCCACCGCCACGCCGTTGTCCACCACGCGGATTTGCCTCGGCTTGAAGAACGCCAGGCCGCCACTGAACTGGCGCACGTCAAAGAGCACGATGACCGGCAGATCCTGCCCGAAGCTGCGGCGCAGGGTGTTCAGTGTTTCCTCCGAACCGGTAATGTGACCGGAAACCACATCCAGAGACTCCACCCGGGGCTTGACCAGTTGCAGTTGCTGGGTTTGTGCATCGAAGGCCACCTGGCCCTTCAGCCGCCCCGCCACCACCATGCTTTCGCCACCCGAGTTCACGTCCATGCGCACCTTTAGCGCAACCATCTGATCCTTGGCGGAAAAGCCGAGGTCGGGATCCTTAAGGGCCAGTTTCCAGCCGCCGAGGGTGACCGGATAGGGGAAGAAGGGTCGCATTGCGGCGAGCATTTCTTCACGGGTAATGGTCATGCCCAGTGCCGAGGCCTGAATGTGGGCCAGCAGCAGGGTCAGACCGAGCATGCGCTGAATCCATGTCATCTGAGGTTCTCCATCAAGGGTTTGAGTTTTTCCAGTGCCCGCTTGTAACGCATCTTCACGGCGCTGAGACCGCTTTGTGTGATGGTGGCAATGTCATTGAAATCCAGATCCGAGATCAGGCGCAAGGCCAGCACGCTGCGATCCTCCTCACCCAGATGAGCGATGAGGTGGTGGAAGGAAGGCTGGCCGTCGTCGGCCGCCTCAGCCGGTGCCGGCGCTTCGGGCTCCGGGTGGTCATCCATGTCATCATGGTCCTTGCGTCTGCGGATGAGGGTCATGCACTCATTGTAGGCGATACGGTACACCCATGTCCGGAAACTGGCGTCTCCGCGAAAGCGGGGCAGGTTGTGAAACACCCGCAGCAGCACTTCCTGAAAGGCATCTTCCGCATCGGCCTCGTTGCCACACAGATTGCGGCACAGGCTGAGCAGCGGTTTTTCGTGGCGACGCATGAGCTCCTCGTACGCCGTGGTGGCATACGGAAGCTGCTGGCGCGCCAGAATCACCAGCTGGGCATCGGAGAGCTTTTTCAGTGCGTGCCGGGCCTGCATCAGTCGGCGTCGGTATCATCATTCCGGGTGCTGAAGGCGCTCTTGAGCAGGACGGCATTGGGGATGCGGCGCATTTCGTTGCCCACCTGCACCAGTGTGTTGACGTTGCCCACGGCCAGCACCACGCCTTCCTCACCATCCACGATCAGAGTTTCGCCCGGCACCAGCTGCTCGCGCAGGTACACGCCACTGATGAGCTGCTCGGAGACACCGCGGGCACCCAGACCGAAGGAAATGGCAACGGCGAGTCCGATGCTGGCCAGCACGATGGCAAAGAAGAGATCAAACAGGCCGGTGGCGATATCCAGCTGATTGATGGCCACGGAGGCGGTGATCAGCAGGGTGATGCCATAGACGGTCTGGGCCACGGCGCGGGCGTAGTCCACTCCCATGTGCTTGAGGGTGCGGCCGACGCTGCGCTTGAGGTGATGGGCGATGAACATGCCGGCGACCACCACGGCAATGGCGCCGAACAGGCGTGGCAGATAGAGCACGAACTCGTCGACCACGGCGGAAATGCGCTCGAGTCCGAGGGTTTCGGCCGCGGAGAGGATGATCAGCAGGATCAGGAAGATACGGAACAGACCCGCCAGTGCCTGACTGGGCGGTATGTCCAGCCCGGCCGTTTTCAGCCAGCCGGTGAGGCCGATCTTGTCACAGAGACTGTCCATGCCGAGCTTGCGAAGGGCCAGGGCGACGCCCTGTCCGATCAGACGGGCCACATAGAGTCCGGCCAGCACGATGAACAGTGTGGCCAGTACGTTGGGCGCAAATTCGGCGATCTTGCCCCAGAAATTGCTCAGGGCGGTGCCAAAAGCCTGGGTCCAGGCATCCAGATTCATGCGTGACCTCCGGTCGTGTGTGGTCGGGGTTTACGGGGTTTCTCATCGGCTGCGGGACGGGTCCGGGTGGCCGTTATCAGGCGGGTACCCAGCCCGGCAAACAGCACCCAGATCAGCGCAGTCACAAAGCCCAGTCCTTCCCTGGCTGCAGTCTGCCGGCGGGCCGCTTCCAGCGCTCGCCGGATCCGATGTCGTCGCTTGACAGATTTGATCTCGGATCGGGCCAGCGCTTTAAGCTGGTGCTCCAGCGCGTCTTCTTCATTCATGGCGGTCTCCTCAAAAAAGGGGCGCAGCGCGCCCCGGATGTTTCAGTCGTTGATGATCAGGATTTCAACCCGGCGGTTGGCTGCCCGTCCTTCTGCGGTGTCGTTGGACGCCAGCGGGCGGGTCTTGCCGTAGCCCTTGCTGCTCACCCGGTTGGCGGGCAGGTTGCCCACGTCGGTCAGGAAGCGGGCCACCTTCTCGGCACGTTCGGTGGAGAGGCGCATGTTCAGTTCATCCGAGCCCCGGTTGTCCGTATGACCGGAGACCTCAATCCGCGAGCCCGGGAACTGACCGATGGCCTGGATGATCTTCTTCAGCAACGGGAAGTTCTCGGACTGGATTTCGCTGCCGCCGGAGGGGAAGCTGAACCCGTATGCCCGGATCAGGACATTGTTGCCCTGACGGTAGACCACGGCCTCGTCGGCGCTGAAGAGGCTCTGTACGGCCTTGAAGCGCGCCTCGATCTGGGCCTGACGTTCGCGTTCCGCTTCGGAGGTGGCACGCAATGCCATCAGTTCCTTCTCCTTGGCGGCCAGTTCGGCAGCATGCTGCTTGCGTGCTTCAGCCAGTGCCTGGCTGGCCGACTCGGCCCGGTTCTTCAGGGCCTTGAGCTCATTGGCAATGGCCTGAATCAGGTCGCGGTTGGGCTGTCCGAAGTCCGGCTCGGACATGACCGGCGCCACGGCTGTCGCAAGCTGCGTCTGGTACCAGCGCACGATCTGTTCGTCCGTCATGTCACTCTGCTTGAACTCCTTGATCAGCTCGGTGATCTGAATGGCTTGGTTGGCCAGTTGCAGGGCCTTGTTGGCATGCACGGCAGCCTTGTCCCGGGCGTTGGCGTCGGATTCCAGAACTTCCTTGGCCAGCTTCAGTTCCGCCTGCGCCTGCTTCAGCGTCAGCGGTGCGTAGTCATCGGCATCCTTTCTGATGGCTTCGGCGATCCGCTGCTCGGCATCCTTTGCGGTCGCCTGTTTCAGCGCGTCAACTTCAAGCTGAGCATACTGTTGTGCCAGGGCCTGCCGGCCTTCCCGGACATCGGCAATCTTGCCGCGGGCCAGCATGTTGCCGTAGTCCACCAGCTTTTCATCAACCTTGGCAAAGCGCTCCGGGAACTTGCTATGGGCACCGGCACGCATGGCCCGGTCACGGGCACTCAGCACACTGGCCAGCTCCCGCTTGGCGGTAGTGGTGCTCAGATTGGCCTGATCCAGCAGGGCTTCGGCCTGTTTGGCCAGTTCGTGGGCCTTGTCACTGCCTCCGGCGGCCCACTTGCGGGCATCCAGATAGCTGCTGCGCGCCTGCTCGTAGAGGGCGCGGGAGAGCAGATCCACTTCTTCTGCATCGGCCTTTTGCAGGGCCTGATCCAGTGTTTTCAGTTCGGGAAAGCGGGCATCAATGTCCGCCTGGCTGAGCTGGCTCTGAGTGGCACAGCCTCCGGCGAGCAGAGCGGATGAGGCAATGATCCAGCGTGCGAGTGTGTTCATGATGTTTCCTTTTGTATTGTCGCTTTGGGTTGTCTGTTTCGGTATGGTTTGGACGCGTCCGGGGTGATAAAAGTCACAATGATCAGGGCTGGTGGGTCACCACGGGCGGGCTGTCCAGGGTGGCCAGTTGGGTGGTGGCGAGGTTGGCTTCCGGCAGGCGCGCGGTGATGCCCTTGAGCAGGCGACCGAGAATATCCGCCCCCGTGATGATGCGCGGTTCATCTGTCCAGACTAGCACCACGTCAAACTCGATGGCGGCATCGTGGTGCTGATCGGCGGCTTCCTTGGCCTTCAGATGCAGAATCACGTCTCCGATGGTGACATTGGGATCCCGGACAATCAGGGGGCGATGGCAGAACTGGTACGGGTCAAAGGGCTGATCGCGGTCAAACAGGGCAGCGCGCAGCGCTCCGTCCGCATCCATGAGCAGGTGCGGGTTGCCGTCCTCATCGGCGAGGATGACCCAGTTGTGGCCGCTGGCGTTGATCTGCTGCAGGAACGGATCATCCGGGGTGCGGGAGATCTCCGGAATGATGGGCAGATCCACCCGTGTCGGCAGGCGGATGATGGACCTGGGGTCAATGAGTTCACCTTCCTGGGAGACCTTCAGGTCATCAATGGCCAGAAAGTTGAGGGCACCAATGCCTTCCACATGGTCCACCTCGGCCTCGTCCGCTTCAACATGGGTGCGGATCACGCGCTTGAGGTCCTGCTCACGCAGGTAACTGATCCCTTCCTTGCCGAGCCAGCCGTCCAGAATCAGTGCCGCCGGCTTGGCCACCGGGAACAGCAGGATCTGATAGAAGCGCATGACGGGGGCCAGCAGGGAGGCCATCCGCAGCGCATGGCGTGAAAAATAGGCCTGGGGCAGGATTTCACCGCACATCGTGATGAACACGGTGGAGAAGACAAAGGCGGACACACCGGTCAGTACGGAGTCGGACAGCAGGGTCAGCAACACATTGATTCCCACGTTGCCCCAGAGGATGGTGGTGAGCAGAAAGTTGGAGTCCTTGCGCATTTCCATGATGCGCTGCACGGACTTGTCTCCGTGGCTGGCTTCCACCTCCAGCTGAAGCATGTTCAGGGAGAAAAAGGCCAAGTTGAGGCCGGAGAACATGGCGGACTGGGAGATGCAGAAGGCAATCCCCAGCCAGATGAGCAATTCAGGGTTATCCATCAGCATGGTCAATGTTTACCTCGGGTCAGGCCGGTCAAAGGAGAAACAGGGTGCCGAGGCCGAGAAAGGCCACGAAACCCACAATATCGGTCACGGTGGTCAGGATCACGGAGCCGGAAAGCGCCGGATCAATCTTCAGGCGATCCAGAATCATCGGAATCACGACACCGGACAGTGCCGCAGCCAGAATATTGATCAGTATCGCCAGGGCGATCACCACGCCGATCATCGGGCTGCCGAACCAGACCCAGGCGATGAGGCCGATGACCGCGGCCCAGATCAGGCCATTGAGGCCACCCACGGCCAGCTCCTTCTTCAGCAGAGCCATGAAGTTGGCATCGGTGATCTGGTTCAGGGCCAGACCGCGGATCATCAGGGTCAGGGTCTGGCTGCCGGCAATGCCACCCATGCTGGCCACAATCGGCATCAGGACGGCCAGCGCCACCACCTGTTGCAGGGTGTCTTCGAACAGACCAATGAACCAGGACGCGGCAAAGGCGGTCAGCAGGTTGATGCCGAGCCAGACGGCACGCCCCTGGGCACTCTTGGTGACCGGGGCGAACAAGTCCTCGTCCTCGTCCATACCGGCCGCTGCCATCAGCTGGCCCTCGTAGTACTCGTTGACCAGCTCACAGGCGGTACCAATGTCCATCCGGCCCAGAAGCTTGCGCTGCTCATCCACCACCGGAAGCGCCGCCAGTCCGGATTTCTGCACCTTCATGGCCGCATCCACGGCATCTTCGGTGGCCAGGATTTCGTCACAATCATCTTCTGTCAGGTCGGCCAGCGGTACGTGGTCCGGCTGCTGCCAGAGATTGGCGATCTTCACCAGATCGGCAAACTGGCCCGCCCGGTTGATGAGAAAGATGGTGTCACAGTATTCCGGCTGTTCACGCCGCAGGGCCCGGAGGGCATCTCGCACCCGGGCATTCTGAGGCAGCAGGATGAGTTCGTGATCGACCCAGTGGCCGGCCTGATCCTCCGGGTACTTCTGTGCGCTGTGGAACCATTCCTGCTGCTGGGTATCCATGCGCGTGAGGGCGCGTTCCACCATGCGCGGCGACAGGGACTCCGCCAGCTCCAGCAGATCTTCCGCATCCAGGTCCGTCAGCAGCGTGTCCGTTTCCTCGCGGCTCAGGTCATCCAGAATCCGCTCGCGGGGATCGGCGCGCATGGCCACCAGCACATCGAGCTGCTTGTCGGCCGGCAGCTTGCGCCACACGTCCACCCGTTGTTCAACGGGCAGTGATTCCAGCAGCAATGCCAGTTCCTCGGGTTCCTGATCCCCGAGCAGGTGCTGGATATCCTTGCGGTCGGCATGCGCCTCTTCGGCCTCCACCACATCTTCAATCAGTTCCTGCAGCTCATCACTCATGGTGGCTTTCCTCCCGGCTGGATAGGTGACGCGTTGACAGCATAGTGTATATCATATCTATCATTGTTGAATTTTGTATCAGAAAAAAATATCAATATAGGGACGCCCCGAGTGGCTTTAAAGTCACTCGGGCAGGCATCTGATGCGATGAATGTGCCATGCCGGGATGTGAAGACACCCCGGGTACGCTTTCGTATGGGATCGGTTGGCTGAGGTCAGTGATTTGCGGGTGCCGGGGGCTGTCCCGGCGTGCTCCGGTTTCGCTTCGTTTTGCGCGGTCTTCGCCTCGGGGAGCGCGGAGGTGCAGGCCCGATGGCCGCACTCAGGTTCAGGATTTCAGCTCGCAGGGCTTCCAGCCGCACCAGAGTTGCCCGCGCATCTCCGGACAGGGGGAATCCGGTGTGCGTGCCAGCGCACGGGTCAGATTGTGAATGCGCTTGTCGGTCTTGATCAGCAGTGTATCCAGACGGTCCCGGTGACGCAGGCGCTGGCGTTTTTTCAGGCACTGGAAGGCCCTGAATTGCCTGAGAAGCGTGCGGGTCTTTTTGATGTCGCGGAGCATGAATCGAACCCTGAACGTGAAAATGGTGAAAACCGGACTACACTGGAAAGAGACACGGTGCATGGCACCGTGTCCTGCTGCGCGTTTGGCGGGGTTGCCCCGCCTTTTTTATGGAAGGGACTCCCTCATTAACGGCAGCCATCACAAAACCTTGAGCTCAGTGTGCCTCGTCCCAGTTGTGGCCGATGCCGGCATCCACCTGCAGGGGGACGGCCAGCTCTGCCGCGGCCGACATCAATTGCTTCAGCCGCTCCGCGACCGCTTCTGCCGCCGACGCTTCGGCCTCCAGAATGAGTTCATCGTGAACCTGCAGGATCATCATGGCCGGCACCTGCTCTGCTTCCAGCCAGTGATGTACCGCAATCATGGCCCGCTTGATGATGTCGGCGGCCGTCCCCTGCATGGGGGCGTTGATGGCCGCCCGCTCCGCCGCCTGCTGACGCATGCGGTTGCGTGAGTGGATGTCAGGCAGATAGAGCCGCCGGCCAAACAGGGTTTCCACGTACCCCTGGTCCCTGGCCTGCTGGCGGATGCGCTCCATGTAATCACGGACGCCCGGATACCGGGCAAAGTAGGTGTCGATGTAGTGTCCGGCTTCCTCCCGGCTCACCTTGATCTGGCGTGCCAGGCCGAAGGCGGACATGCCGTAGATCAGGCCGAAGTTGATGGCCTTGGCCCGCCGCCGCTGCTCGCTGGTGACGTCCTCGAGGGGCACGCCGAACACCTCGGCCGCAGTGGCGCTGTGGATATCCCGGCCTTCCCGGAAGGCACGGATGAGCCCTTCATCGCCGGACAGATGCGCCATGATGCGCAGTTCAATCTGTGAGTAGTCGGCGGAAATCAGCAGCTTGCCGGGCGGCGCGATGAATGCCTGCCGGATGCGTCGCCCTTCTTCCGTCCGTACCGGAATGTTCTGCAGGTTCGGATCGGATGACGACAGCCGGCCGGTCGCCGTCACGGCCTGATGGTAGGACGTGTGGATTCGTCCGGTGGCCGGCCAGATCTGCTCCGGCAGCTTGTCCGTATAGGTGCTCTTGAGCTTGGACAGACTGCGATGCTCGAGAATGATGGCCGGCAGCTCGTACTTTTCCGCCAGTTCCTGAAGAACCGGCTCGGCGGTGGAAGGCTGTCCCTTGGGCGTCTTCTTCAGCACCTCATACCCCAGCTTGTCGTAGAAAATCTGCTGGAGCTGCTTGGTGGAACCCAGATTGAACGGCTCTCCGGCCAGCTCCCAGGCCTTCTTTTCCAGCTCGGCCATGCGTGCGGCCAGCATCTGACTCTGTTCGCGGAGCACCCGGGCATCCACCAGGGCACCGTTGCGCTCCATGCGCAGCAGCACCGGCACCAGCGGCATCTCGATTTCCCGGTAAACCCGCTTCAGGGCGGGTTCCGCGTCCAGACGGGGAGCGAGCGCCTGGTGCAGACGCAGGGTGACGTCCGCATCCTCTGCGGCATAATGGCCCGCGGTCTCCACATCCACCTGATTGAAGGTGAGCTGACCCTTGCCCTTGCCGGCGATGTCCTGAAAGCTGACGGTCTTGTGCTGCAGGTACTTCAGGGACAGGGTGTCCATGTCATGGCGGCTGCCGGCGGGATCCAGCACATAGGATTCCAGCATGGTGTCATCATGGATGCCCCGCAGGGTAATGCCGTGGTTGGCCAGCACGTGGGCATCGTACTTGAGGTTCTGTCCGATCTTGCGCTGTCCGGCATCCTCGAACAGGGGCTTCAGGGCCGTCAGCGTGGTTTCCGGAGGCAGTTGATCCGGCGCGCCCGGGTAGTCGTGGCAGAGCGGAAGATATACGGCGTGGCCGGGGCGGGTGCAGAAGGACAGCCCGACAATCCGTGCCGCCATGCTGCTGAGGCTGGTGGTTTCCGTATCGAACACCCATTCACCCGCGGCCTTCAGCTCGTCAATGAGGGCTGTGAGGCCGGATTCGGTCGTGAGAATCCGGTAGCCTTCGCTGCTCAGCTGGCCGGAGGTATCCGGCGCTTCGGTCCCCGGATCGTTGGCGGCGGTACCCGAAGAGTGGTCAGGATCCTGCGGGTTTTCCAGTTCACGCAGCCAGCTTCTGAACTCCAGGTCCGCAAAGAGTGCCTTGAGTGCCTCCGTATCCGGCGGCTCCGGCTGCAGGTCATCCAGATCCACGGGCAGCGCCACATCCGTATGAATGGTAGCCAGCTGGCGCGAGAGGGGCAGCTGATCCAGTGCCGCCCGCAGATTCTCGCCAATCTTGCCCTTGATCTCGTCCGCATGAGCGATCAGATTGTCCAGCGTGCCGTACTGGCCGAGCCATTTGGCGGCCGTCTTGGGGCCGCACTTGGGCACGCCGGGGATGTTGTCCGCCGTGTCGCCGGTGAGGGCGAGAAAGTCGATGATCTGATCCGGTCTGACGCCGAACTTTGCTTCCACCGCCGGTTCGTCCAGCCGCTCTCCGGTCATGGTGTTGAGCAGGGTCACGCTGGGAGTGACCAACTGGGCCATGTCCTTGTCCCCGGTTGAAATCAGCGTGGTCAGCCCGCGATCGCTGGCGCGGCGCGCCAGGGTGCCGATGACGTCATCCGCTTCCACGCCGTCAATGACCACCAGCGGCAATCCCATGGCGCGGATGATGGCGTGGATGGGTTCGATCTGGCTGGCCAGTTCTTCCGGCATGGGCGGGCGGTGTGCCTTGTAGTCCGCATACAGATCGTGCCGGAAAGTTTTGCCCTTGGCATCGAAAACCATGATAATCCGGCTTGAGGGGTAATCGTTCTGCATCTTGCGGATCATGCTGATGACACCGCGGATGGCACCCGTATGCCGGCCGTCGGAGGTGGTCAGATCGGGCAGGGCATGGAAGGCCCGGAACAGGTAGGATGAGCCGTCCACCAGGATCAGATCGGGGGCTTGGGTGTCGCCGGACATGGGTGCAGTTCTCCTGAACGTACGCAGACTGAAAGGGTCGATATGTCAAAAGGGTATGCTAGGGTAACAATGCTGTCGAAAGGACGCAAAGCGTTTGCGGCCCTGATCCTGCTGAGCCTGTTCCAGACACCGCTCTGGGCGGTGGAGCCGGCGGACAGCGGGGATCAGGCGGGTGAAATCGTCATCAGGGTGGAGCAGGACAAGACCCTCTACGAGTACCGGATCAATGGCGAGTTGGTACAGGTGCGCGTGGTGCCAAAGATCGGTCCTGAATATTATCTCATTCCCCAGGATGACGGATCGCTGCGCCGGTCGGACCGGCCGCGGGTCCTGATCCCGAGCTGGAAATTGCTGGAGTGGTAGGCTGTGGCCGTTTATACCGAAGTGGCGCCGGACATGCTGGCGCCGGTACTGGCCCGTTTCTTTCCTGAAGGCCGGCTGTCCGGGCTGACGCCCATTTCGGCCGGCATTGAAAACACCAACTATTTTCTGGATGTGGAACTGGGTGGCGAAACGCGTCGCCTGGTGCTGACCCTGTTCGAAACACTGCCGCCGAAAACGCTGCCCTTTTTCGCGCGTCTCACCACACGTCTGGCCCATGCGGGGCTGCCGGTACCGGCGCCGTTGACGGATGTGGATGGCAACTGGGTGTTCCGGGTGGCGGCCAAGCCGGCGTTGCTGTTGCCCTGCATGCCCGGGCGCCACGTGACGACGCCCGATGATGCCCAGCGCCGGGCCCTTGGCGCGTTCATGGCCGCCATGCACGGGCTGACTGCCGGGCTGCCCGGTGATCCGCACCCGCGTGACCTGCGCTGGATGCGGGAGGTGCTCGCCGTCCTGCCGGAAGCGGCCAGGGGAGAGGTCAGCGAGGCGGTGGAACGCTGGGCCGGGGAAGCAGAGGACGTGGCCACACTGCCGGAAGGCATCGTCCACGGGGATCTCTTTGTGGACAACGCCCTCTTCGAAGGCGACCGGCTTACGGGGGTGATCGATTTCTATCATGCCGCCCGGGCACCGCTTCTCTTTGATGTGGCCGTGGCCCTCAATGACTGGTGTTTCGGCAAGGATGACTATGACGATGCGGCCTGCCGGGCCCTGCTGTCCGGCTATCGCCCGTTCACCGATGCCGATATTGATCTGTTTCCTGCCGTATTGCGCCTGGCGGCGCTGCGCTTCTGGTTGTCGCGTCTGCGCTCGCTGCACAGCCTGGGCTACCAGCACGAGGCCAAAGCCGGTGATACCCTGAAGGACCCGGAACAGATGGCGCAGCGCTACCGCGCGGCCTGCAGACTGGGAGTATCCCGGGTGCGGGACTGGCTGGCCGGGAGCTGACCGGAAGACCGGGCGCTCAGTTGAGCGCCACGCTCACCGGATTGGAATAATCGCTGGGCAGACCATTGATGTCGACCAGACGAACCCGGAAGGTGTATTGCCCCGCCGGCAGGCTCGCCAGCGGCATCTGGGTGACGGTGGGATCATTCACATAGATGATTTCAGAGGTTCGGGTCGTGTTTTCTTCCACCCGAACTTCATATCCGGCCACCTCGCTCAGCTCCAGAGGCGAGCCATCCACACGGGTAAAGGGAATTTCCCACACCAGTCGCGAAGGCCGGGTGCTTTGTGTGGTGCGTGCAGCTTCCGTGGTGTCACCGGTGGAGGTGTTGTTGCCGGTTGCCGTGCTTTGAATTTCCGGCCCGCCGGCCCCGGACGACGAGCAGCCGGCGAGCAGCGTCATGCTTGCCAGCAGCAGGGCAAGGCACGACCGTTTGAAGGCGTCAGTCAACGTCATCGGTCTCTGTCTCAGGCGGTGAGAAAATGTGTACGCTGGTACGCCTTGTTCCGGTAACGTCTAAGGCGTGTTCATTCTATAATCAGCGGGACTTAGTATACGGGCGGCCGGGCAATTGTAAACCCGTGTGAAAGTAAGAATGTGAAACAATGTGTAAGGCCATCCGTTGGCCTTTTTGACGCCCTGTCAGGATCAGAAATTGCGCATCAGAAGCGTAAAATTTGCTGACCTTGGCGCATCCTCGGGCAGAAAAACCTTGACGGTATGACCGGACCCCGGCGCCACGTCGATGGACTGGCCCTTGAGGTTCTCAAGATGACTCAGCCTGAATTCCCGGTTGCCGGCGGGTGTCATCAGCTCGATGGCGTCCCCCTTGGCAAAGCGGTTCTTGACGTCCACGATCAGTGCATGGGCGTCCGCATCGTATTCGATGGCTTCCCCCACAAACTGCTGCCGGCCGGCGGTGGAATGACCCTTTTCGTAGTTCTGGTACTCGTCATGCACATGACGGCGATAGAAACCTTCCGTGTAGCCCCGGTGTGCCAGCTTTTCCAGATCGTCCATCAGGCGCATGTCGAAGGGGCGACCGGCGACTGCGTCATCAATGGCCTTGCGGTAGGCCTGTGCCGTGCGTGCCACGTAGTAGAAGGACTTGGTGCGGCCTTCGATTTTCAGTGAATGCACGCCCATCTCCGTCAGGCGAGGCACATGGTGAATGGCACGCAGATCCTTGGAGTTCATGATATAGGTGCCGTGCTCGTCCTCGTAGGCCGGCATCAGACGGGAGGGGTCATTGCCCTCCTGCAGCAGGAAGATTCTGGAAGAGGTTTCTCCCTCCCCGAGAGTCGGTGTCTCGGTGGCGGCTTCCGGTGACCACTCCCGGGCCGCACTGGCAGCGATCACATTGCCCGCTTCGTCCTCGACCGCCTCATGGGCCTGGTATTTCCAGCGACAGGCATTGGTGCAGGTACCTTGGTTGGGGTCCCGGTGGTTCATGTAACCGGAAAGCAGGCAGCGACCCGAATAGGCGATGCACAGCGCCCCGTGAACGAATACCTCAAGCTCCATGTCGGGGCATTGTTCGCGGATTTCCCCGATCTCCTCCAGGGACAGCTCGCGGCTCAGGATGATGCGCGTCACGCCCTGGCGACGCCAGAACTCCACTGCCGCCCAGTTGACCACGTTGGCCTGTACGGACAGGTGGATGGTCTGATCCGGCCAGCGGTCACGCACCATCATGATCAGGCCCGGATCGGACATGATGAGGGCATCCGGCCCCATCTCGATGACCGGCTCGATATCGCGCAGAAAGGTTTTGACCTTGCTGTTGTGCGGCGCAATGTTGGCAGCCACGTAAAACTGCTTGCCCTGGCCGTGAGCCTCTTCAATGCCGGCAGCGAGTGTTTTGGCATCGAACTCGTTCTCGCGCACGCGCAGGCTGTAGCGCGGCTGCCCGGCGTAAACGGCGTCGGCACCGTAGGCAAAGGCGTAGCGCATGTGTTTGAGTGTGCCCGCGGGGACAGCAATTCCGGCCCTTTCATGAGGATACCTTTTCAATAGTTTACCTAAACGGTCAATTATACAGGCGCGGGCAGGTGTGGGGAACAGGGGATTGCCGCAGACGGTCACATGCCTGTCATGCGGGTGATGTAAAAAAACCACCGCTTAGTATGAATATTCTAATTCGCAGGCGTAAGGTAACGGTGAACTCAAGAGGGGATGCCACAATGTTGTACCGGCACCTGTTTGAGTCATCCCCCGACAAATCAGAATATACCGGAAGGAGAACGGAAATGGGCAAACTCAAGTCAATTCAGGAACAGGTTCAGGAATCTTTTGAAAAGGCACTGGCTGCAGTCGAAGAGCAGCATCGTGCGCTGGCGGCCAAGCCTTTCGAGCTGGCCGAGAAGCTGGAAGAAGAAGCCAAGACCCTGTCTGTGAAGTCTCTGCGCGAGATGCATGATCAGGCGATCGACACCCTGTATGCCTCCCTGCGCGAATGGAACAAGAAGGTCAACGAACTGGCATCCGAACTGATCGCCAAGGTTGAGCCGGAAGAGACTGCCAAGGAAAGCGCACAGGCACCGGCCGAGAAGGCCGAAGCCAAGCCGGCTGAAAAGGCGGAAGCCAAGTCAGCAGCCAAGGCAGAAAGCAAGGCGGCGGCCAAGAAGGAAGAAGCCACTGCCTGAAGCATTCCTGACGAATGCTGACAAGAAGGCCCCGCAGTGATGCGGGGTCTTTTCTTTTGGGGTTCGGACATCTTCCGGCAGCCCCGGGTCGCTTCATGGTGGCCAGCGCTGCGGCAGCCAGGCAAGTATTCAGGATTGCCCCGCGGCCTGCTGAGGCGCCTTGCGGCGCTGCTCCATGAGTATTTTCAGCCGTTCAATCTTGCGGTCAAAGTCGGCCGCGATGGCCACCTTTTCCCTCTCAAGCTCACGGATTTCCTGACTGAGGCGGTTGATCTGCTCCGTCAGTGAGGACATCTGCTCCAGGATATCTTCGGGGACCTCACGGCCAGATTTCTCCAGATCAGCAGCCTGCTTCTCCAGGTTGGACAGGCGCACCTGCAGATTGTGCCGGCTGCCCTCCTTGAGGGAAATCAGGGTATCAATTTCCTGCAGCTTGCGTTCACGGGCCTGGATGGCGTCATCGGGCACCGCATAGAGTTTCAGCAGCTTCGCATCTTCTTCGGCCTGTCGCGCTGCCTCTTCCTTGCGGCGCTGCTCTTCCAGCTTCTGCAGCTTGCGGGCCTCAAGCTCTTCCTCCGAGGGCGCGGGCGGGATGGTGTCAATGACCCGGCCCATGCTGTCCACAATCTCGTATCCATTCTTCTTGGCAATCTCTGCCGGGATGGTGCTGCCCATGACCAGCGTGCCGTTGGCATCCCGATAACGGAAAAACGTGGGCCCCGTCGACGAGGCCGCTGCCAGTGCCGGTGTGCAGGCCAGGGCCCCGAGCAGAGGAATGGCGGCAAGGGCGTACCTTGTGCGATATCTTCTCATGATCCGGCATATCCCTTTTCGTTATGTTTTTATAGAATAGCGCGCCCCGGTGCAAACCAAAAGCAGGATACATGGAAACCCTTATCGAACAGCTCGTCCTCCTGGGGATTGCCCTGCTGGCCAATGGGTTCTCTGCGTTGGCGGGGGGTGGTGCGGGCCTGCTGCAGTTGCCGGTCCTGCTGTTTCTGGGGCTGGGTTTTGCCACGGCACTGGCGACACACAAGATTGCCAGTGTGGCACTGGGCCTTGGCGCCAGTGTACGTCATCTTCGTGAAGGGCGCCTGAACGGCAGGCTGGTGGGCTGGATGCTGGCCGGCGGGGTGCCCGGGGTGGTGCTCGGCGCCAATCTGGTGCTGGCCGTACCCGAAGAGCTGTTGCGCCGTGCACTGGGCGTACTGACGCTGGGATTGGGCGTATACTCCATGGCCTCGCCAGGGTTCGGGCAGGCCATCCGGAAGCGGCCCGATACGCTGGCGCACAAGCTGGCCGGTGCCCTGGGGCTGTTTGCCATTGGTGTGCTCAACGGCTCACTGACGTCCGGGACCGGGCTGTTCGTCACGCTCTGGCTGGTGCTCTGGTTCGGGCTGGACTACAGCCTGGCGGTGGCCCACACACTGGTGATTGTCGGCGTGGTCTGGAACGGTTCAGGCGCGCTGGCCGTGGCCCTTCAGGCACCGGTGCAGTGGAGCTGGCTGCCTGCGCTGATTCTGGGCGCGCTGGCCGGCGGCTATGCCGGTGCCCATCTGTCCATTGTGCGGGGCAACCGGCTGGTGAAGCGGGCCTTTGAGGGGCTGACCATTCTGGTCGGCGTCGCGCTGCTGGTGTAGCCCGGTTCGTTACACGCCATACAGATTGCGATATTCGGCCACGGCATCTACGTATCTGTTCAGATTTTCATCTGATTTAAGATATTCGAGCACCTGATCCAGCTGCACGATGGCGCGCACCGGAATCCCGTAGTCGGCTTCAATTTCCTGGATAGCCGAGCGTTCGCCCTGGCCACGCTCCTGCCTGTCCAGGGCTACCAGGACCCCCGAGGGTGTGGCACCGGCGTTGCGGATAATGTCGATCACCTCGCGGATGGCGGTGCCCGCCGTCATGACGTCGTCCACAATGAGAACCCTGCCCTGCAGCGGGGCGCCGACGATGTTGCCGCCTTCGCCGTGATCCTTGGCTTCCTTGCGATTGAAGGCAAAGGGCACGTCGATCTGATGCTGTTCGGCCAACTGAACGGCCAGCGCCGAGACCAGGGGAATGCCCTTGTAGGCCGGACCGAAAATCATGTCGTGAGGCAGCTTGTGGTGGAGGAGAGCGGCGGCATAGAAGCGACCCAGCCGGGCGAGGGCAGAGGCATGGTTGAACAATCCGGCATTGAAGAAGTAAGGGCTCTGACGGCCGGACTTGAGGGTGAAGGTGCCGAAGCGCAGCACCTCACTCTGAATGGCAAACTCGATGAAGTCGCGCTGAAAATCAAGCATCATGGGGGCAGACGGCCTCTTTTCTTTCAGTAGTTCGTTGATTTCGGTATCATAACACGCAAACTTTGGCAGGGAACATCAATGAAGGTAGCGACCATCAGTGTGAACGGTCTCAAGCGCGCCGCAGAGGCCGGGTTCTTTGAGTGGATGACCGCTTCGGGTGCCGATGTCATCTGTGTTCAGGATCATCGCATGCGTCTCTACGAGCTGGATGAGCCCCGGTACCGTCCGGAGGGCTACGAGGCCTACTTTCTGGATGCTGAAAATGTGGAGAACGGCGGAGTGGGTATCTACACCCGTCAGATTCCCAAGGCCATCATGATGGGCTTTGCCTATGCGCCCGCCGATCTCAACGGCGCCTTTCTCCAGGCGGACTTTGACAAGGTCAGTGTGGCCTCCGTTCAGGTCCCCTGCGCGCTGGGTGACGAGGAACGTCAGGAGGAAAAGGACGAGTTCATGGAGGCCTTCAAGGCCCACCTCGCCAAGACCCTGCGCAAGCGTCGCCAGTTCATTTTTGCCGGTGCCTTCCAGACCGCCCATCTGGTGACCGATGCCAGCCCGCGTCTGCACCGGATGGAGATTTCCGGATTTTATCCCCACGAGCGTGCCTGGTTTGACGAAATCATCGACGAAATGGGCTACATAGACTGTTTCCGCGCGGTGAACCGCCAGAAGGATCAGTACACCTGGTGGCCCGAGTGGGCGGAGGGCTGGCGCAAGCAGGCGGCCTGGCGCACCGATTATCAGTTGGCCACACCGGGCCTGCAAGGAACGGTGAAACGGGCCTGGATTGACACGGATACCCGTTTCTCGGACCACGCGCCCCTGATCGTGGAATACGATATCGAGTACTGACGGATCCTGTCGTGATGCCCCGAACGCACCCCGGCTTGTCCGGGGTGCGTTCGTTTTGCCGGTCAGCTTTCGCGGGCTGCACGCTGAAGGGCAAAGAGCTCGGCGGTGCCCTTTTTCGCCAGGGCGAGCATGGCAATCAGGTGTGCTTCCGGGAAAGGTTCGGCCTCGGCGGTGCCCTGAACCTCCACAAAACAACCATTGTCCGTCATGATGACGTTCATGTCCGTATCGGCGTTGGAATCTTCGGCATAGTCCAGATCCAGCACCGGCTCGCCCTGGTAGATGCCCACGGAAATGGCGGCCACCTGGTAACGCATGGGGGAGGTCTTGATGTCGCCGTTTTTCAGCAGGGTGTCCACGGCATCCGCCAGGGCAATCCAGGCACCGGTGATGGCCGCGGTGCGAGTGCCGCCATCGGCCTGAATGACGTCGCAGTCCAGTGTGATGGTATAGCCGTCCAGAGCCTCGAGATTGACCGCTGCACGCAGGGCCCGGCCAATTAGACGCTGGATTTCAACGGTCCGTCCCTGTTGCTTGCCCCGGGCCGCTTCGCGCTGGTTGCGTGTGCCCGTGGCCCGCGGCAGCATGCCGTACTCGGCCGTGACCCAACCCTGGCCGGACCCTCTCAGGAAGGGTGGCACTGTATTGTCCACCGAGGCGGTGCATAGGACGCGGGTATCGCCGAACTCAATGAGCACGGAACCTTCCGCATGCTTGGTGTAGTGGCGGGTGATGCGCACATCGCGCAGTTGATCAGGAGCTCGTCCGCTCGGTCTCATGCTTTGGCCTCGCTGTTCGTGTACCTTTGAATGAATCGACCATTCTACCATTTCAATCGGATGGCACTGCACTATAATCGGTAGCATTTGTTGAATCGCGGCCGGGCGTCGGGCCCGCATGCCGGAGTAGGGAGAGATCATGATCAAGAGTATGACGGCCTGGGCGCGGGCTGAAGCGAGCAATGAACTGGGAACGGCCACCTGGGAAATCCGTAGTGTCAATCATCGTTACCTGGAGCCGGTGTTGCGACTGCCTGAAACGCTTCGCGATCTGGAACCTCTGATACGAGAGCGGCTTCGTGGTGCCTTGCGGCGTGGCAAGGTGGAGTGCACCCTGCGCTGGCAGCCGGACGCAGCGGCCCAGAATTTCGAGGTCAACATGGATGTGGTGGAAAATCTCAACCGTGCCATCCATCAGGTACACCGGATTCTGGATAATCCTGCGCACATCAGTGCCCTGGATATCCTGGCATTTCCGGGGGTCCTCAAGACCCAGGAGCAGGACATGGACGAGGTCAAGGTGCTGGTGCTGGAGGCCTTTGACGCGGCTCTTGCCGAACTGGTGGAGACCCGCATCAAGGAGGGCAGTCGGATCGAGCCCATGATCACCTCTCGGCTTGAAAAAATGAGCGAGATTGTCAGCCGGGTGCGGGAGCGAATGCCCGGCATCATCGAGCGCCAGAATCAGGCCCTGCGCGAGCGTTTTGAAGAGCTCAGGCTGGAAGTGGACGAGACCCGTCTGGAACAGGAGCTGGTGATTCTGGCGCAGAAAGCGGATGTGGCCGAGGAGCTGGACCGTCTGGACGCGCACATCGCCGAAGTGGCTGACGTGATGCGGAGGAACGAGGCCGTGGGTCGGCGGCTGGATTTCCTGATGCAGGAACTGAACCGGGAAGCCAACACCCTGTCTTCCAAGTCACTGGTGACCGAGACGACCCAGTACGCCGTCGAACTGAAGGTGCTGATCGAACAGATGCGCGAGCAGGTGCAGAACATTGAGTAGGGGTACAGAAGTTATGGTTGCGCGTCGGCCGGGCAGGGCGCTGCGAGCCGGAAGGCTGGCGCTGTGATGATGTCTGCGGGGCAGCGTGGCGTCTGCCCCGTGTCAGGTGTTAACCCGGTACCTCAATGGGATTGTCTCAGGTGCCTGTGTCCTGATGGTGTGATCAGGGGGTAATCCTGCGATCAGTCCAGATATATGTGGAGGAACCGTTGAACTGCTGCCATATCGCAACGGCATTACCTGACCCGTCGGCTGATATCTGTGGGTTTTCGGCGGGGCCGGCATCTTCCACATCTAATTTCTCGGCCGTTTCCCAGCCACTACCCGGGACATATCGATTCGACCAGATGTCGCTATTGGTAAAAGGCGCATCGTTTTGCTGCCAAACGGCATAGGCGTGGCCAGAACCACTGACTGCAACCTGAGGCAGGGCACCGGATGCCGTGCTGTTTGTCTGGACGGGTGTCGCCGAGCCCCAGCCTATTCCAGACACATAGATGTTTGCGTAGATATTTGTCGTGGAGCCATTGGACTGACTCCAGACCACGTAGGCATTGCCCTCACCACTCATTGCGATCTGTGGTGAGGCGGCATCCTGATCGCTCGATTCCAGTGTGAACGCAGTGGGATTCCACCCTCCCGCTTTCGTGAACCGGTTGGCCATAATATTGATTGCGCTGCTGTCATCCTGTTGCCACACCGCAAATCCGTTGCCGTTGTCGTCCAGAGCCACGTGTGGTTTTTCAGCGGCCCCAAGATCCTCTGTTTCGATGAGTTCGGGCGTACTCCAGCCCAAGCTGGTATACCGGGCTGCCCGGATGTCGGTCATGGTAGTGGGCGCCGTGTTATTGTTATGCCGCCACACGACCAAGGCATTATTGTCAGGATCGACTGCTACGTCGGGGTCCCAGGCCGCATTGCTGTTGTCGCCGTCTATCAGTGCGGCGGTGCCCCAGCCGCTTCCAGGCGCATAAATATTGGCCGCGATACTGTCGAGGCTCCCGTCATGCTGTTCCCAGACAGCCACTGCAAATCCCGAGTCATTCATTGCGATTTGAGGGTTTTTGCCATGGCTTTCGTTGTAGCTTTCAATCCTTTCCGGCGTGCTCCAACCTGATCCGGGAGAGTAGAGGCTGGCCCAGATGTGAAAGTAAACACCATCTGACTGCTGCCAGACGGCAATGGCGTTTCCGGAAGCATTGATGGCAACCTGTGGAAACTGCGCCGTGCCGGTATCATTGGTTTCAATCAGTTCAGGGGCACTCCATCCGGTGGTGACGGTATAGCGTGCCGATTTGATGTTGGTGATGCCTTGCCCGGCGTTGTACTGTTCCCATACGGCAATCACGTCTCCAGATGGGCTGACGGCGACCTGAGGATAGGCGCCTGATTCAAATTTCTGAGCCCCTTGCCAGCCAGGGGTCGTCGACCCGCCACCTGAGCCGCCGGTGTCACTGCCGCCGCCTGAGCCGCCGGTGTCGCTGCCGCCGCCTGAGCCGCCGGTGTCGCTGCCGCCGCCTGAGCCGCCGGTGTCACTGCCGCCGCCTGAGCCTCCGGTGTCACTGCCGCCGCCTGAGCCGCCGGTGTCACTGCCGCCGCCTGAGCCGCCGGTGTCACTGCCGCCGCCTGAGCCGCCGGTGTCGCTGCCACCGCCTGAGCCTCCGGTGTCACTGCCGCCGCCTGAGCCGCCGGTGTCGCTGCCACCGCCTGAGCCGCCGGTGTCGCTGCCACCGCCTGAGCCGCCGGTGTCGCTGCCACCACCCGAGCCCCCGGTGTCGCCGTCCCCACTGCTGTCAGTATTGCCCTGGGTGGGTGGAGAGCTGTTGTCAGAGCCTGTACTGCTGCCTCCGCATCCAGCGACCAGGAGAAAGGCTGAGAGAAGTAACGTGAGCAGGATGTTCCGTACATCCCATTGGGGATATGCTGGCGAGTCCATATTTCCTTTTCCTTAACAGTAACATCTCAAAATGGAGCCCGCTGCGACTACCAAGCCCCTTGCTGATAACTATCGCATGAATAGCACAAAAAATAAACAATAATATACATTACGCCACTTGATTTGTGAGCTTGTGTGTCATCAACCGGGCTGGTCCATGATTACGCTGCCTTCGTGCCCGCGCTGGAAGACTCCAGCTTCAAGGCCAATTCTGGTTATCTCGAAGTTGCGGCGGGCGACTACCAGGTGCGTGTCACACTCGCCAATATCCTGACCGTGGCGATTGATACGGGCACGCTGACACTGGAAGACGGCAAGGTCTATAGCGCCATTGCGCGTGATCCGGCGCCATCCTCATCCGATTTCGGTGTGATTCTGCTGACGGACCGTAACTGAACCACCAACTGCCCTTTATGTGACAGGGGGAAGATGAATACAGGCGCGGCTGGGGTCATCCGGCCGCTCTGCCTTGCGACCGGGCAATCATCCGGTTTCTGGCAGCCCGGCTCTCAAGGCATCAGTAGGAATCAGAAGTTCAATGGTTGTACAAAAATTCTCATTGTATAATGTTTGTTGCGTGTGACCGGACGGGCGCTGGAGGTACGCTATCTCAGTCGCAGCAAGTCCGAAATGCACGATTTTATCTTGCACCCGCAGGGTATTGTGGTGCGCTACAGGGTGACGTATCTGCTGGCAATGGCCGGGGACTATGACGATGTGCGCCAGTTTGCGCTGAATCGGATTCACAGTGCGCGGATCAGCGAACAGCCAGGGCGCGTGAATCCCGGGTTCCGCTTGCAGGCATATGTGCACAGCGGGGCCTTTGGCTACCCCATGAGCCCGGAACCGGTAGTGCTGAGGGCGCGTGTCAGGCCTGCTGTCGCCTGGCTGCTCAGGGAAACACCTTTGAGCGAATCTCAGGTACTTTCCGCGGAGGCGGATGCCGGGGGCTGGTATCAGCTGGAGGCCCGGGTACCGGATGATCGGCAGACTCAGTGGTGGCTTCAGAGCATGGGGGCAGAAATTGATGTCCTGGAA
Source organism: Thermohahella caldifontis (assembly GCF_041153465.1). Lineage (NCBI taxonomy): Bacteria > Pseudomonadati > Pseudomonadota > Gammaproteobacteria > Oceanospirillales > Hahellaceae > Thermohahella > Thermohahella caldifontis. The sequence continues at coordinate 2,056,481 of NZ_CP154858.1, read as the reverse complement.
CCTCGTGCCTGGCGTGATGCGATTCACCGACAGGCGAGACAGATACTGGGACAGGAAACCGGCGAGGCCAAATGAACTGTAAAAGGTAAAGCCAGATGACGCCTGAAACAGAACGCAACATGGATGAAACGCCTGCCGAGGGTGCCTCATGGGAGGAAGAACTTCACACACGCGTGGACGAGATCCTGTTCTATCTCTGGGATCCGCTCAATCTTGCCCACAGTACCTGGGTGCGGGACGAATTCACCCGTTATGCGCCCGAGGTTGTGAAAACCGCAACCTCTGCCGATTCGCCGGAGCCCGTCAGGAAGCTGCTGACACACCTGAGATGCGAGCGCATGGGTCAGGATCCGGATGATGCCAGAGACCATGCCATTGCCGAGCTCATCCACGCCCTGAGCCATGATCAGTTCTACCTGCCGGGAAGACGGGTAATCGAGGTGGACTGAAGTGATTTCAGTCCGTTCACCTTGTGTTCACGCTGCCTTCGCGCCCGTTTCACATCACCCCCCCTAGCATCGATCCTGCATACAACCTCACTTGCAGGAGACGGAACCATGAACAAGATCCTTTTCTCGGCGCTGGCAGCGAGCACACTGGTGCTGGCGGGCTGTGGCGGAAGCAGCAATTCGGACCACCCGGCCCAGAGCAGCGTGCGGGCCCTTCACCTTTCGCCTGATGCGCCGGCTGTGGATGTCGATGTGAACGGCAGCGAAGTGCTGAGTGATGTGACGTACCAGCAGGCCAGCGGCTTTCTGTCCGTCAATGCCGGTGCTACTGATCTCGCCATCCGTGTGGCGGATACCTCCACCGCCGTGATTGACGAAACGCTGAATCTCGATGAAGGTACGCGGTATACCGTGATCGCGCTGAATTACGTGGCGAGCATCGAGCCGCTGGTCATTGCGGACGCGACGTCTCCGGCCAGCGGATTTGCCCAGTTGCGGGTAGTGCATGGGGTGCCTTCAGCGCCGGCAGTGGATGTCTATGTGAGCGCGCCTGGTGACGCCCTGCCTGCCACGCCCACTTTGGAAAATGTGCCCTTCAAGGCGGTATCCGATGAGCTGGAAGTGCCGGCAGGTGACTACCGCGTGCGGGTGACGCTGGCCAATGGTTCTGACGTGATCTATGACTCGGGCACGCTGTCTTTGGCGGATGGCGTGGAGTACGTGGCTGTGGCATCCGAGGCACCTTCGGGCTTTGCACCCATTGGCCTGACTATCCTGACCGATGCAGACAGCACACCCGTGGTTAAGGTGAATGATGCCCGGGCACGCCTGCGCGTCGTGCATGCGTCGTCGGATGCTCCTGCCGTGGACGTGACCGTGGATGGCAGCGAGGTGCTGGGGGATGTGGCCTACACCCAGGCTTCCGATTACCTGCCTGTGCTCAACGGTACCTACAACATGCAGGTGGCAGCGGCTAATACATCTAACGTCGTGATTGATGCCAATCTGCCCTTGTCGGCGCTGACCGACTATACCGTGATTGCACTGGGCCCACTCGCCAGTATAGAAGCTCTGGTGTTGCAGGATGACAATACCGCACCCGCCGCGGGCAACATTCGCGTGCGTGTCGTGCATGCCGCGTCACAGGCTGGCGATGTGGACGTGTACATCACTGCGCCGGGTGCAGATCTGTCCTCTTCTACACCGACGCTGGAAGACTTCAGCTTCAAGGCCAATTCCGGTTATCTCGAAGTTCCGGCGGGCGACTACCAGGTGCGTGTCACACTCGCCAATACCCTGACTGTGGCGATTGATACGGGAACGCTGACGCTGGAAGACGGCAAGGTCTATAGCGCCATTGCGCGTGATCCGGCGCCATCCGCATCCGATTTCGGTGTGATTCTGCTGACGGACCGCAACTGAGCCACCAGCTGCCCTTTATGTATGTGACAGGGGGAAGGTGAATACAGGCGCGGCTGGGGTCATCCGGCCGCTCTGCCTTGCGACCGGGCAATCACGCGGCTTCTGGCAGCCCGGCCCTCAGGACATCAGAAGGAATCAGAAGTTCATGAGTTATACAAAAATGATTGTTGTATAATCTTTGTGGTGTGTGCTAGGGTATACATGCGTTGAATTTGTATAAGGTTGTGCCATGAAGATTCCTGTCGGTGTCAGTGCCTGTGTACTGGGCGAAGAAGTGCGCTATGACGGTGGCCACAAGCGCCACCGGTTTGTCACGGATGAGCTGTCCCGGTGGTTTGCCTATGTGCCGGTCTGCCCGGAAGTGGCGATTGGTCTGGGCATTCCCCGGCCCACGATCCGCCTGGTGGAGGAAGACGGGCAGATCCATGTGCGCGGCACGCAGGATTCCTCGCTGGACGTGACCGACAAGATGCACCAGTTTGCGGATCAGAAGCTGCCGACGTTGACCCACCTGTGCGGCTACGTCGTCTGTGCCAAGAGCCCGTCCTGCGGCATGGAGCGGGTGCCCGTGTTCAGTGAAGGCAATCCCCAGGGGGAAAAGCGTGGCGTCGGCCTGTGGACGGCGCGGCTGATGGAGGCCATGCCCTGGCTGCCCGTGGAGGAAAACGGACGCCTGCAGGACATCATGCTGCGCGAGAATTTCGTCATGCGGGTCTTTGCCCTGCATGACTTCTACCAGTCCCTGCCCGAGGATGCGCCGGCCGATGCCTATGTGCGTTTTCATACCCGGTACAAGTACACGCTCATGGCGGCCAGCCAGCAGGCCGCGGCAGAGCTGGGGCGTTTGATTGCGTCTGTTGGCACCTCGGCCGGCCCGCAGTTCTGGCGTGCCTATCGCCAGGGCTTCATGGATGCACTGAAGACTGTCGTGACGCGCCGCCAGCACACCAATGTGCTCATGCACCTGCAGGGCTATTTCAAGAAGGTCCTGCCCGGGGAAGAAAAGGCGGAACTGACGCGGCTCATCCATGCCTACCGTAACGGCGAAGCGCCGCTCATGGCTGTCCTGTCCGTTATTCGCCATCTGCTGGTCAGGCACCCGCAGTCCTATCTGGCGGATCAGCATTACCTGAACCCGTATCCTGCGGATCTCAAACTGAGAGTCGAGTTGTGATGATGGACGAAGAAACCCGGACGTTGTACAGCATCAAGCGGGTCAGCGAGCTCACCGGCGTACTGGGGGTGACCCTTCGTGCCTGGGAGCGGCGTTACGGATTGCTGAAACCCCGGCGCAATGACAAGGGGCATCGCCTCTATACCGCCGAAGACGTTAACCGGATTCGGCGTATTCTGGCCTGGCTCAATCAGGGCGTGGCGATCAGCAAGGTGAAAGCCTTGCTCGATGCCATGCCGGTTCCGGAGCAGACGGCAGACACCTTGCCGGAACTGGAGCAGCTGCTTGCAGCCATCCAGGCCCTGGATGCGGAGAAGGCACTGCGCCAGCTGGAAGGTGCCATGAAGGCCTATCCCCATGACACCTTTGTGGATCGTCTGGTGTTGCCGCTGGAATTTGAGCTGGCGGCACGCCCCCGGCCGGCCGGGACGCTGGAAGAGGCGCTGTGGCGTCAGGTGGTGGTACGCGCCTGCGCGCCCCTGATGCGCAAGAGTGTGCCCCGACATGCCGAGCCCGTGTGGGTGGTGACGCTGGACCCCCGGGCGGAGACGCTGGGCTGGTTCACCGCGCTTGGGTGGCACCTGAAACAGTACAGGGTGACGCAGTTCTCCCAGATCGGACAGGATATCGAGGCACTCCGGGCGCTGATGATGCAGGCGAAACACCGGCTCGTGCTCGTGGGGCACCAGCCCCTGCCTGAGGCGGCCCTGGAGTTGGTTCGGGGCGCACGTGATGCCGGCCGGGATGTGGGGGTGCTCGGCGGCCTGTTGCCCTGGCTCACCGCCCGCCTGGAGAGCGCCTCATGATCGGCGTGTGGTTCCGGCGTGATCTGCGGGTGGCTGACCATCCCGCCCTGAGCCGTGCCGTGGCGCAGGCCCGCGCATCGGGTACTGGTGTGCGCGCCGTGTTTGTGGCCACGCCCGAGACCTGGGCGCGGCATGACCGCAGCCCGGCATGGCGACGTCTGGTTGCCGCCCGCGTGCAGGTTCTGCACGGGCTTCTGGCGCGTGCGGGGGTGGTGCTCGATCATGTGGTGGTGCCCACGTTTGCGGAGGTGCCCGAGGTGCTGGAATCATGGTGTCGCACCCATCAGGTGGACGCTCTCTGGGCCCATCACGAGTATGAAGTGGATGAGGTCGCCCGGGATGAGGCCGTGGCCCGTCGTCTGTCGATCCCTTTCACACGTCTGCATGACCGCGTGCTGGTGGTACCGGGGCAGGTGCACACTCAGCAGGGCGACATGTTCAGGGTGTACACGCCGTTCCGGCGCCGCTGGTTGCAGGCGTTGCAGAAAAACTGGCAGGGCGTGTTGCCGGTGCCGCAGGCTGGCCCGCCGCTGGCGGAAACGGCGCTGCCCTGGCCGGACTGGGCCCCTGCAGAGGACGCGCCGGTGTGGCCGGCGGAAGAGGACGCCATTCATGCGCGGCTGGAGCGGTTTGTGGCGCAGTCGCTATTCAACTATGCGGAGCAGCGTGACCGCCCGGATCTGGACGGCACCAGTCAGGTCTCACCCTGGCTGGCCATCGGTGCCCTGTCGCCCCGCCAGTGTGTGGCGGCCTTGCTGGAGGCCTGTCCGGATGCGCTGGTCAATCCCGCTTCACCCGGCTTCAGCTGGCTGAATGAGCTGGGATGGCGTGATTTCTACCAGCACCTGATCGTGGCCTTTCCACAACTGGTTCGCGGGCAGCCCTTTCAGGCATGGACACACGCCGTGGCATGGCGGGATGCGCCCCGGGAACTCGATGCCTGGCAGGCGGGCCGCACCGGCTTTCCCATTGTTGATGCCGGGATGCGTCAGCTGGCGGCCACCGGATGGATGCACAACCGGGTGCGCATGATCGTGGCGAGCTTTCTGACCAAGGATCTGCTCATTCACTGGCAGGCCGGGGAGCGGCATTTCATGCGTCACCTCGTGGACGGGGATTTCGCCGCCAACAACGGGGGCTGGCAATGGGCCGCCTCCACGGGGACCGACGCGCAGCCCTACTTCCGGGTGTTCAACCCGATCACACAAGGGCAGCGTTACGATCCGGCAGGCGATTACGTCAGGCGGTGGGTGCCGGAGCTTGCCCGCGTGCCGGGCAAGCACGTTCATACGCCCCATACCTGGGCGCAGGCGCGGGGCGTGCAGCTGGATTACCCCCGGCCGATCGTGGATCACGGTGCTGCGCGTCTGAGAGCATTGCAGGCATTCGAAGCGGCCAAATCCGGCCGGACACCTGAACCGAGGCAACTGGAGGGCATCTGATATGGACGTGCCCCGCAACGCACATGTGCTGCTGGTAGAAGATCACGAAATTCTCTCCGAAACCGTAGGTATTTTTCTCGAAAATGCCGGTTTTTGCGTGGACTATGCACGCGATGGCCTGAGTGCCCTGCATCTGGGCACGGTCAACCGCTATGATGCCGTGGTGCTGGACATCATGTTGCCGGGGCTGGACGGGTTCGAGATCTGTCGTCGCTGGCGTCAGGATGGCGGGCTCACCATGCCGGTGCTCATGCTGACTGCACGGGATGAGCTGGGCGATCGCCTGCAGGGGTTTGACTGCGGGGCCGACGACTATCTCGTCAAGCCCTTTGATCTGCCGGAGCTGGCCGCGCGGCTCACCGCCCTGATCCGGCGCAACCGGGGCGAGGTCAGCCGGACCCTGCTGCGCTGGGCCGATCTGGAGCTGGATCTGAAGCGGCAGGAAGCCCGGCGGCAGGGCAAGCGCCTGAAACTTACGCCCTTCGGCTTTCGTATTCTTCACATTCTCATGCGCGAGGCGCCCAACGTGGTGCCGCGGGCGGACCTCATTGCCGAAGTCTGGGGCGAAGACCCGCCGGACACTGACGCCTTGCGTAGCCATTTCTACCAACTGCGTCAGGCAGTGGACAAGCCCTTTGGCAGTGCCATGATCCGCACTCTGCCCGGAGTGGGGTACCAGCTGCAGGAAGGCGGCAGCGACACCGTCGGGTGAGGGACGGCTCGGCTGTCATGACCAGTACACACTGAAACAGGCGCCGCCCGCCTCACGGTTGCGCAGTTCAAAGCGCCAGCCATGGCGCTCGCACAGGGCCAGCACCAGTGCCAGACCCAGTCCGTGGCCGGCCACCCGGGTCGTGCCACGATAGAACGGCTGCCCGATCGCTCGCAGATCCTCCGGCGTCAGGCCGGGGCCGTTGTCCTCCACAGTCAGCGCGCGCTCATCGACAGTGACTTTCACCCACCCATCACCATACTGGCAGGCGTTGCGCAGCAGGTTGGTCGCGGCCAGGCGCACCGTGGTCGGCGGCAGGGGCAGTGCCAGATCCGGATCAATGGCCAGTTCAATCTGGGTGGTGGTGTCGTCCAGTGCGGCCTTGCACTGGGCCGCCACGTCGGCCATCAGCGGGCGGACGGACACGGTGACTGCCGTTTCCGGCTGCTCGCGGGAGCGTGTCAGTTGCAGCAACGTGGTGATGAGGTTCTGCATGTCATCCAGCGTGCTGCGCATGCGCCGGGTGAGACGTTGTGTGGCCTCGCCGGAAGCCCCCTGATCCATGACATCCAGTCCGGCACGCAGCGCGGCCAGCGGTGTGCGCAGCTCATGTGAGGCATAACGGGTAAAGCTGCGTTCCCGTTCCACAAAGGCCTCCAGACGGTCGAGAAAGCGCAGGAAGGCATCGGCCAGCGCATCCACATCGGCATCTTCGCCCTTGAGGGCTTCAATGCGTGCCTTGAGCGTCTTGCCATCCGTAACGTCAGCCCGGCTGATCAGGCGGGCCAGAGACACGACCGGGCTGATGAGCGCCTGCGACTGGCGGAACGTGAACCAGGAGGCGGTGTAGATCAGGATCAGCACAATCGTGAGCGGCGCGACGCCAAACAGCAACGCCAGACGCGTGACCTGCTGTTCCTTGAACACGAGGATCAGGCGCCGGCCATCCGTCAGCTCACGGACCATGACAATGGGTTCGCCATCTGGCAGCTGCACCCGGCCAAAATAGTCGCCCGGGAGCGCCTTCAGGGGAGCCGGTATGGCGTCGGCTGTGTCGTCTCTGGCACCTTCCGGGGCCACAGGACCGATCAGGTAGCCCTTCATGTTGCGGGTTTCCGGCACCGGAAAGCCGGGCCGGGCGGCGCGTTGTTCGAGGAAGTAGTCGGCCTCCGTGGTCAGGGCCTGCCGCACCAGGTATTGCTCGGTGATGGCGTAGGCGGCCCACACCCCCAGCGCGGTGGCGACACTGACCAGCGTTGCCTGCAGGGCAAAGACCCGGATCAGGCGACTATTGAGACCCTTGCGTGGTTCACTCATCCGGCAGTCACCTCAACGGCTGAGCAGGTAATGGCCCACGTACCACTCCTTGCCATCCCGGTAGCCGAACAGTTCCTCGCAGGCCATGAAGAACATGCGCCAGCGGTTGATCCAGCGGCCGGACTGCGCGCGCCCGTAAGTCTCGTTGAAGATCTCGCGGATCTCGTCAGCATGGGCATCCATGTTGTTCAGCCAGGCCCGTGCCGTTCGGGCATAGTGGGTGCCGTTGACCTGCCACTGCTGGCGCACGGGCAGGACGGCCTGTGTCCGGCTGAAGATGTCGAAACTGGGCATGACGCCGCCGGTGAAGAAATGCCGGGCCATCCAGTCAGACTCGCCCTGATCCTCGAACGGATACATGAAGCGGTCATGGCAGAAGATGTGAATGAAGAAGGTGGCATCCGGTGCCATCCACTGCCGGACCCGGGCAAAGAGCCCCGCGTGGTCACGGACGTGCTCGAGCATTTCGACGCTGACAATGCGGTCAAAGGTGCCATTGAGTTCCAGCGTGTTGACGTCGCGGGTGAGCACGGTCAGGTTGGTCAGGCCCCGTTCCCGGGCGCGCTGATCGATGAACTGCTTCTGGGACCGGGAGTTGGACACGGCGGTAATGTGCGAATTGGGGAAGCGTTCGGCCATGAACAGGCTCAGCGATCCCCAGCCACAGCCCAACTCAAGAATGCGCTGACCGTCATCCAGTTCCGCACGGGCCAGATAAAGCTGGAGCATGGCACGCTCGGCGTCAGCAAGGGTGCTGTCATCCCGCTCGAACAGGCAGGCGCTGTACTTGAGATGCGGGCCGAGCACGCGCTGGAAGAACTCGGGAGGCAATTCGTAATGCTGCCGGTTGGCCTCGTCGGTGGCCACGGCCACGCGGCCCTGTCCGGGGCGCAGGGCGTCCGGGTTGACGGGGCGGCGTTCACACTGCTTCAGGCGTTCGCCGCAGAGCTTGCGAATGCCCATGCGAATGACGGGGTCGGGGAACCAGCCGTTTTCAGCCATGTTGATCAGATTCATGTTTCGGTCTCCAGGGAATGAAGGATGAGGTGGTGCGCTGGTAGCGTCGGTAGTCGTTCCCCCGGCTGCGCAGCGCCTGCTTTTCGGTGTGGGGAATGCCCGTCACCGCGTACAGGAAGGCGAACACCAGCAGGGGAAAGCCCCACAGCAGGGTGCCACCGGGCGAGTTCAGGGCGAGCAGCGGCCAGGTGAAGCTGTGCAGCCACTCGAAGAAGTAGTTGGGGTGACGGGAATAGCGCCACAGGCCGTCACGACAGGTGCGGCCGCGGTTTTCCGGGCGGCGCCGAAAGGCATCCAGCTGCCGGTCGGCGATACGCACACCGGCCTGACCGATGACCCACAGCGCCAGTCCGGGCGCCAGTGCCCATGCCGGAGGCAGTGTGCCCTCTGCCAGCACGCGCGCCGGCCAGGTAAAGAGCCAGACGAAACCCGCCTGGGCCAGATAGAACAGGCCAAAGACCCAGGGGGCACGCGGGCCCGCCCAGTTGCGCAGGGCACGGTAGCGGCCGTCCTCCTCCGGGTCCCGGGCCACGCGCCGCAGCAGATACAGGGCCAGGCGGCCGTAGGCAAGCACATAAAGCACGGCCGTCAGCGCACGGAGCAAAAAATCGCCCTGTCCGGTCAGCGCGAAGGCGGCACCGAACAGCGCCGTGCAGGCGGCCCACAAGACATCCACCCAGCCGGCGTTCTCCGAGCGCACCTGCCGCCACCAGGCGATGGCAAACAGGGCGAGGAGCAGGACCCAGACCGGATTCAGATCAGACATGGCTGGCCTGTCCCAGCCATTGGGGGCGATCCGCCCCGTCGCGGGTCAGCAGCAGGTGCACGTCGCTGATGGCGCGCTCCAGAAACCCGCCTTCACAGTAGCACAGGTAGAACCGCCACATGCGGATGAAGCGCTCGTCGTAGCCCAGGGCACGCACGGTATCCAGCTTCGCCTCGAAGCGCTCGCGCCAGGCCCGCAGGGTCAGTGCATAGGAGGCACCGATATCCTCGAGGTTGAACAGGCGCAGTCCCGCCTGCGCGGCGGATGACGTCAGCACGGAGACACAGGGAATGAAGCTGCCCGGGAAGATGTAACGCTTGATGTAATCGACTTCGTTCAGCGCTGCCTCATAACGCTGGTCATCGATGGTGATGGCCTGGATGAGCGCCTGTCCGCCGGGCTTGAGCCGGTCATGCAATGTCCGGAAGTAGGTATCCAGATACTGATGCCCCACGGCCTCCACCATTTCGACCGACACCACCTTGTCGTAGGTCCCGGTCAGGTCCCGGTAGTCTTCCAGCAGCAGGGTGACGCGATCGTCGAGGCCGGCCTCTGCGACACGGCGCTGCGCCTCCTCATACTGTTCGCGGGACAGCGTGGTGGTGGTGACCCGGCAACCATAGTGCCGGGCCGCGTAGATGGCCAGTCCGCCCCAGCCGGTGCCCACTTCCAGCAGGTGATCGTCGGGCGTGAGCATCAGCTTGTCACAGATGTGGCGCAACTTGGCTTCGCTCGCCTCTTCGAGTGTCTCCTGGCCAGTCCGGTACAGGGCACTGGAGTACATCAGGCGCGAGTCCAGGAACAGGCGGAAGAAATCATTGCCCAGATCGTAGTGGGCCGCGATGTTCTTGCGCGAACCCGAACGGGTGTTGCGGTTCAGGGCGTGCCAGAGCCAGTCGGCCGCCGAGCGCACGGCCGCCAGACCGCGACCGAAACCCTCGAGTACGTCTCGGTTGCGCAGCAGCAGCCGGATCAGTGCCGTCAGGTCCGAACAGGCCCATTCGCCCTCCAGATAGCTTTCTGCAGCGCCATTGGGGCCACCCAGCATCAGGCGGGTGTAGAACTGGCCGTTCAGCACCGTCAGGGTCACCGCCAGTTCCGCGCCCTGCGGGTCGCCGAATGTCTCCCGGCCCTCACTGTCCACCAGGGTCAGTGAGCCGTTCTCAAGCTGGCGCAACCGCTTGAGAATCAGGGACCGGGCCAGGCGTGCGGGTCGATCGAGTGTGGCAAGCGGGGGTGTCATCAGGGGCATGTTCATGAAAGTCTCCTTTCCGGATGCGGGTAGAACGGGACCCGCTTGAGTTTGAGTTTGAGGGCCTGCCAGTAGATGCCCCAGACCGTGCGTGCAGTCATGAAGGGAAAGCGCAGGGGTGCCTTCAGCGCCGCCCCGTGCGTCAGGGGCTCAAGGGTCAGCGCCTGCACGGCCTCGAAGCAGCGCTGGCCGTTCTCCAGCAGTGTCATGTGAATGTGGACCTTCTCCTCGCTGAGCCGGAAGCGCCACCGATAGGTCAGGTGCATGGGCATGAAGGGCGAGACGTGGAAGGTCTTGTCAAAGGTGGCCTGGGAGACCCCGTCCGCCACGTCGCTGAAGCGCTGGACATAGTGGTGGCGTTCATGCCACGGAGTGTTTTCGATTTCCGACAGCACCGCCAACGGCCGGTCCTGCGCATCCAGACAGAAGTAGAAGACGACCGGATTGAAGCAGAAGCCCCACCAGGACGGGTTGCCGAGCAGGATGACGCGGTGGATGTCCAGGTCAGGGTGATGCGCGAGGACAGCCGTCCTGACGGCTTCGCGAAGGTCGCTGACGTCGGGGCGAAAATAGTGGGCACGGTTGACCCGCACCACGGCCGGCCGGCGGGTGGACCAGCCCGGCAAGGCGTCGAGTGTGTCCCACTGCGCCACGTCAATCCACAGCATGCACTGGGGGTAGTCAAAGGCGTGAGCCACCGGTGTGTAACGCCGGTGCCAGACATGCCCGGTCGCCAGAGCCTTATGCCGCATGCGAGGTCGCCTCCCGCTGAATCTGGTCAACCACGGTCAGGGCGCTGCGCACACCATCCTCATGGAATCCCCAGCCCCAGTAGGCACCGCAATACCAGGTGCGCTGCTGGCCACTGATGTCGGCATGGCGGCGCTGGGCCCGCAGCGTTTCCGTGGTGTACTGGGGGTGGGCGTAGGTGCGGGTGAGCCAGATCGTGTCCGGGTCAATCTGGTGTTCGGCATTGAGTGACACGATGACCGGCGTTTTCACCGGCAGGTTCTGCAGCAGGTTCATCCAGTAGCTGACCTGACAGTGGCTGCGGGCATCCCGGGTCACCCGTGCATTCCAGCTCGCCCAGGCCGCGCGGGCAGGCGGCAGCTGGCGGACATCGTGATGCACCGTCACATGGTTGGAGGCATAGCCGATGTTACCCAGCACAGCCTGTTCGGCTGCGGAGGGATGATCCAGCAGAGCGAGTGCCTGATCGCTGTGGCAGGCCATGACGACGCCATCGAATTCGGCCGGGCCGGCCTCGGTCAGGAGCGTCACGCCCCCTGCGTGGCGCCGCACCGCATGCACCGGCTGCCGGGTCAGGAGGGTGCCCCTGAACTGCCGGATCAGCGCCTGCACATAGGTATCCGATCCACCCCGGACGGTCAGCCACTGAGGCCGTTCATTGACCTGCAACATGCGGTGATTGGCCATGAAGGCCACGAAATAGCGCGCAGGGAAGTGGCGGGCAAAGTCCATGGAGGAACTCCAGAGGGCGGCTGCCATGGGAAGAATATGGCCTTCGCTGAATGCCGGGCTGTAGCCGTTCTGATCCAGGTACTCGCCCAGGGTCAGGGTGTCATCGTCGCTGTCCAGCAAGGCCGGTGCTTCGCGGTAGAAGCGACGCAGGTCCCACAGCATGCGATAGAAGTCGGGGCGCAGCAGGTTGCGCTTGCGCGCCAGCAGGCGGCCGAGGCCGGCAGCGCCGTAGACCAGATCCAGCCCTTCGTGGACGACACTGAAGCTCATGTCGCTGGCCTGGGCCTCGACACCGAGCGCATCCAGCATCTTGCAGAAGTTCGGGTAGTTGTGGCGGTTGAAGACGATGAACCCGCTGTCCACGCGTACCTGCTGGCCTTCGATGTCCAGTGTGTGGGTATCCGTGTGCCCGCCGGGTTTGTCTCCGGCTTCGAAGACCGTCACCTCATGGTCATGCTGCAGGTGCCAGGCGGCCGTCAGGCCTGAAATGCCGCTTCCGATAATGGCGAGCTTCATGCCACACCTCCCGATTCGCCGGTCTGCCCGGTGGGATTGAGCGCGGCCGTTGTCGCAGCCTTCGGGGTGGATGCCACCTCCGGGTTGAGCTTGTGCGCCGGCACCGGCCTCAGGTCCCGCACCCAGCCCAGCTTTTCCATGCCCAGAAGGATGTACCAGGTGATGTCCACTTCCCACCAGCGAAATCCCTGGCGCGCACTCGCGGCATAGTGATGGTGATTGTTGTGCCAGCCCTCGCCCAGGGTGAGCAGCGCCAGCCAGAAGTTGTTGCGACTGTCATCCCGTGTGGCATAGCGCCGCGAGCCAAACCGGTGGGCCAGCGAGTTGATGGCCAGCGTGGCGTGAATCAGCAGCACGGTGGACACCACATAGCCCCAGAGGAACATCTCCAGAGCCGAGGTGCCAAGAGACGGCGCCAGCCAGGCCAGCAGGGCACCCAGGCCTGCCCAGAACAGGCCGTAGGCGATCACGACCACCAAGTCGAAGCGGTCGAGCCAGACCAGCTCCGGGAAGCGCTCCAGATCCTTGACGCGCCCGGCCGGTGCGTGAAAGCCCTTGCGACTCAGGAACCAGCCACAGTGGCTGCGCAGGAACCCATGTCGCGGCGAGTGGGCATCGCGATCGGTATCCGCATGCTGATGATGATGGCGATGGTGGGCGGCCCACCAGAGCGGCCCGCGCTGCGTGGCGGTGGTGCCGAGCAGGGCACCGATGAACTGCACCGTCCGGGACATGCGGAATGCCTTGTGCGACAGGCCGCGATGATAGAAAGCGGTGATGCCGAACATGCGGATCAGGTAAGAGACTGCGCAGGCCATGAGCGCCGCCGTGGAGGCACCTTGCCAGAGGGCCCAGACAGCTGCGACATGGAGCGCAATGAAGGGCCAGATGCGCCGCCAGTCGACGCGGTCGTCGTCGGGCGCAACGGTCTGGGCGCGTCGTGCATTGTCGAGCCAGCGAAGCAGTGTCCGAGTCATGTGTTCTCCCATTCATTACGGTGTGTCCTGGGTCCCAGAGTCGCCCGTGCGGCGTGAAAAAGGCGTGAATGAGCGTGAAAAAGCCCTTCACACCGGCTTCACGGGCCCGCGCTCAAGCTGGACGGCAGATACAGGAGAGGAGTCAGCAAGATGTCCCGATGGTGGTGGCCGGTATGGCTGAGTGTATTGACCGGATGTGCGGCAGAGCCGCCGCGGAGTGTGGCCCCGTACCTGGAACGGGCGCCGGCAGGCACCTTCGGGCCGATTGATGCGGAGCCCAGGCTGGCCGGATTCCGGGATGTGTTCACGCACCTGGACAGTCCGGACCTGCCCGGGCGGATCGGCGCCGCCTACGCCGAAACCTTCTGGTTCAATGATACCTTTCACACGCTTCAGCGACGGGACCAGCTCGTGCAGTACTTCATGAGTCTGCAAGGCAAGTCCCGGACGACCGTCACGCTGCTGGATGTGGCCGTGATGGGTGATCATGCCCTGCTGCGCTGGACCATGCGCATCGAGTTCAGCCTGTTGTGGAAGGACTTGGACGTGCGCTCCACGGGCATCACCCACCTGCACTGGAACGAGGACGGCCAGATCGACCTGCATCAGGACTACTGGGATGGCGTGGAAGGGTTTTACGTGCACATCCCCGTGCTCGGCGGCCTGCTGCGCGCGGTACGTGCACGGCTGGGCGAGGTGCCGGAATGATCCCGCCGATTACGCGGGCGCTGGTGCTGGCCCTGTGGTCAGTTTGGCTCTTGCCGGCAGTGCATGCGGCCGGGACGCACGCACCCGCTTCTTCTGCCTCTCCGCCTGTTTCAGGTCCAGCTCAACAGTCGGCCACGTTAGTGCAATGCACGACCGCTCCCCTGAAAGCCTTTGTGGTCTTCAGCGTGGGGGAGGCGGGGCTTTGGCGTCCGGATTGTTCGGCGAGATGGCCTGCAGGGAAGGATCAGTCACTGGTGCTGACCTTCCGCTACAGCCGCGAGATCCCGGCGAGGGCCTTTCGTGAAGCGGCCGAAAATTTCCTGTTAAAGAACGGCGTGACACTGACACCCGCGTTGCAGGCCTTCAACGACCGGTATCGGGACGTGAAGGACGGGGATGCCTACAGGTTAGATTACCAGCCCGCACAGGGGCTGACGCTGTCTCTGAACGGTGAGGTGCTGGCCCGGCTGGACAGCGACACCGGCTGGCTCTACTTCGCAATCTGGCTCGGCGAACAGCCCTTCAACACGACCCTGAAGGCCCGGTTGCTGGGGCGAGAATGAGCACGCTCAGACAACGCCGTTCTTCCTGAGTGCTCTGTGAATCTTGCGGGCCATGCGCGCGAGCTTTTCGAGATCATCCAGCGTGGGTGTTTCACCCGCAGCGAGGCGCTGCTCCCAGTCTTCCACCTGCAATTCCAGAAACTCCAGCAGTTTCCTGGAGCAGCCGTTGCAATCCAGCTGGCACAGACGGCTGTCCGGTGCATCCAGGGAAAGGTCGGCCGCACTTGGCCGAGCAGGTCGGCCATGGCGGTGCGGGCATCCGGCTTTCTCAGCCGAGTGTGTTCAGCCATTGCCGTGCCCGCTCTGCGGCCGCACGTACCTGGGCCGGTGCGGTGCCACCCAGATGGTTGCGGGCGTTGACCGAGCCTTCCAGTGTCAGCACGTCGAAGACATCCGCGCTGATGGTCCCGGAGAACTGCTGCAACTCCTCCAGGCTGAGTTCGCTGAGGTCCTTGTGCTGTGAAATGGCATAGGCCACCGACTTGCCCACCACTTCATGGGCATCCCGGAAGGGCATGCCCTTGCGGACCAGGTAGTCCGCCAGATCAGTGGCGGTGGAGTAGCCCCGCAGCGCCGCCTCGCGCATGACCTCACGGCGAGGGGTGACAGCGGGCATCATGTCCGCATAGGCGCGCAGACAGCCCTTGACGGTGTCCACGGTGTCGAACAGGGGTTCCTTGTCTTCCTGATTGTCCTTGTTGTAGGCCAGCGGCTGGCTCTTCATGAGGGTCAGGAGGCTGATCAGGTGGCCGTTCACCCGTCCGGTCTTGCCGCGTACCAGCTCGGGCACATCCGGGTTCTTCTTCTGCGGCATGATGGAGGAGCCGGTACAGAAGCGGTCGGGCAGGTCAATGAAGTTGAACTGGGCGGACGTCCAGAGTACCAGCTCTTCGGAGAAGCGGGACAGGTGGGTCAGCAGCAGGCTCGCAAAGGCACAGAACTCGATGGCAAAGTCCCGGTCGCTCACCGCGTCCAGGGAGTTTTCTGCCGGAGCATCAAAGCCCAGCAGGCGTGCCGTCAGCGTGCGGTCGATGGGGAAGGTGGTGCCGGCCAGTGCCGCGGCGCCCAGGGGCATGATGTTGACGCGCTTGCGGCAGTCCTGAAGCCGGCCGTAGTCGCGCCGGAGCATCTCCAGCCAGGCCAGCATGTGGTGGCCGAAGGTGACGGGCTGGGCCGTCTGAAGATGCGTGAAGCCGGGCATGATGGTGTCGGCTTCGGCTTCGGCCTTGTCAATCAGGGCCTGCATGAGCCGCTTCAGCTCGCCGCTGATGAGATCGATCTCGTCACGCAGGTAGAGGCGGATATCCGTGGCCACCTGGTCATTGCGCGAGCGGCCGGTATGGAGCTTCTTGCCCACCGGGCCGATGCGCCGGGTCAGGGCGGCTTCAATGTTCATGTGCACGTCTTCAAGCTCAACGGACCATTCGAAGCGACCGGCCTCGATGTCGTCACGGATGCTTTCCAGTCCGCTGATGATCTGCTGCACTTCGTCCTGCGTCAGCACGCCGGCTTCACCGAGCATGGTGGCATGGGCGATGGAACCCTGAATGTCCTGCCGGTACATGCGCTGGTCGAACTGAACAGAGGCGGTAAAGGCCTGAACAAAGGCGTCGGTGGACTCGCTGAAGCGGCCCCCCCAGAGGCTGTGACTGTCCTTCTCTTTTGTCATGACGGGTTTTGTCTCATACTAGGCGGAATGTGGTGCGATTATATCAGGGAATGGCGATGACAACAGGCCAACTGCTGCCGGATCTGCGCGGTGTCCAGCCGCTGGTGCTGACCATACTGGCGGCAGTGCTGATGGCCATTCTGTTCACGCTGGTTCACAGCGGCCCGGGCCGGTTTGACTGGAATTATCTCTCCGGCACGGCCATCTTCATGATCTGGACGGGCATTACCGGGCTCTGGCTGCTCGGCGGGCCGCTGCGTGGCTGGCTGGCGCGGCGCCCCCTGCACCGTCAGGGGGCCTGGGCACTGGTGGTGCTGGAAGCCGTTACGCTGACCTATGCGCTGCTGGCGGACGGCATGCTGCAGTGGGCCGTATCCGGTCGCTATGGCGGGCCGGACGGTGCCTTCGTGCTGCATGTGGCGCTGGTGGGGCTCATCCTGTTCGGTCTGCTCATGCGGTATCTGTATCTGGGTGCCCTGGCCCGTGTGCAGCAGCAGGCGGCGCTCAACGCCCGTCTGGATGCGTTGCAGGCGCGCATCCGCCCTCATTTTCTGTTCAACAGCCTCAATTCCATTGTTTCCCTGATCAGCCGCGCCCCGGCGCAGGCGGAAGAGGCGCTGCTGGATCTCTCCGAGCTGTTCCGGGCGGCGCTGCAGGAATCGCGGACACTGGTACCGGCATCCGAAGAGTTGCGCCTGGGCCGCAGTTACCTGAATATGGAGGCGTTGCGGCTGGGCGAGCGCCTGACGCTGGACTGGCAGGTGCCGGCACTGCCACCCCAGGCGCGTCTGCCGGCGCTGAGCCTGCAGCCTCTGCTCGAGAACGCCATCTATCACGGCATCCAGCCCCTGCCTGAAGGCGGGACCATCCGGGTGCAGGTGGAAATCCGCCGTGGCTATCTGTATGTGGTGATCTCCAACACCTGGCGACCGGAGGCTGCCGGAGAGACCGCCGGCAACCGCATGGCCTGGGGGAACATCGAGGCACGCCTGCAGGCCTGTTTCGGCCCCCGGGCCGTGCTCAAGCAGAGTCAGCAGGGCGAGTGGTTCACGGTCACCCTGCGCGTGCCGGTCAACCCGGAGGCGGACTGAGATGCGTGTACTGGTGGTGGATGATGAGCCGCTGGCCCGCGGGCGTCTGGTGGATCTGCTGGAGCGCATTCCGGGCATGGAGGTGGTGGGCGAGGCCGCGGACGGCCACACGGCGCTGGACATGGCCCGGCGGCTGCACCCCGAGGTGGTGCTGCTGGATATCCGCATGCCGGGGATGGACGGGCTGAGCGTGGCCCGGGAACTGGCGGCCAGTCCGCGCCCGCCGGCAGTCATCTTCTGCACCGCCTATGACGACAAGGCACTGGAGGCCTTTCGGGTGGCGGCGGTGGACTACCTGGTCAAACCGGTGCGGCAGTCGGACCTGGAGGCGGCGCTGCAACGCGCCCGGACCCTCAACCAGGCGCAGCTGGCGGCACTGGAAAGCGAACCGGACACGCCGGTGCTGGTCTGTCAGGATACGGGCGGGGTGGTTCGTGTGGACGTGGCGACCCTCTATTACCTGATGGCGGATCAGAAATACGTCACCGTGGTGCATGCCGGGGGAACCTGCCTCACCGATCAGTCCCTGCGTGAGATTGAGCAGCAGATTGGCGATCCGCTGGTGCGAATTCACCGCAACACCCTCGTCAACCGCCATTTCGTGCTGTCCCTGGGGCGTGATGCGGAAGGCCATTATCTGACCCTGCGCAACGTGCCGGAGCGTCTGCGTGTCAGCCGCAGACTGTACCCCACGGTGAAAGCGCTGTTCGGGGCAGCCTGATCCGAACCTGCCCCATATCAAGACATTTTCTGCCACAGCCGTTATCCTTGGCGCAAATGCATTCGGGGAATGAAGATGACGCAACAGAAACTCATAATCGCCACACGCAAGAGTGCGTTGGCCATGTGGCAGGCCGAACATGTGAAGGCGCGGCTGGAAGCCCTGCATCCGGGACTGACGGTGGAACTGCTGGGCATGACCACCAAGGGCGACCGGATTCTGGATGTGCCGCTGGCCAAGGTGGGTGGCAAGGGGTTGTTCGTGAAGGAACTGGAGAACGCTTTGCTGGAAGGGCGTGCCGACCTGGCCGTTCACTCCATGAAGGATGTGCCCATGGAGTTTCCCGACGGGCTGGGACTGACGGCCATCCTGGAGCGGGAAGTGCCCACGGATGCCCTGGTGTCCAACCGTCATGCCACCCTGGATGAATTGCCACCGGGGGCGGTGGTGGGCACATCCAGTCTGCGCCGGCAGTGCCAGCTCAGCGCCCTGCGTCCGGACCTGAAGATCGCCTCCCTGCGCGGCAACGTGAATACCCGCCTTGCCAAGCTGGATGCGGGGGAGTATGACGCCATCATCCTGGCCGCTTCCGGCCTGAAACGGCTGGGCTTTGGCGACCGCATCCGGCAGGAACTGCCTCCCGAGACCTCTCTGCCTGCCGTGGGGCAGGGCGCGCTTGGCATTGAAAGCCGGCTGGCGGATGAACGGGTGACCGCACTGGTGGCACCGCTGATTCACGCGCAGAGCCAGCGTTGCGTGGCGGCGGAAAGAGCCATGAACCACCGTCTTCAGGGTGGCTGTCAGGTGCCCATTGCCGGCTATGCCGTGGAAGCGGACGGACAGCTCTGGCTGAGGGCACTGGTGGGAGCGCTGGACGGGTCGCGCATCATCCGCGCCGAGGCGCGCGGTGACCTTTCCGACCCGGAAGGGCTGGGCGTGCGCGTGGCGGAAGATTTGCTCCGGCAGGGTGCGGACGCCATACTGCGTGAAGTGTATGGGCAGGATGTCCGTTAATCCGGTCATACTGCTGACGCGCAGCGCGGCCGAGAATGCACCTCTGGCCGACGCGCTGAAGGCGCAGGGTGCCGGGGTTCGGGAATTGCCCGTCTTCGAGCCCCGGGCGTTGCCCCTGGAAGGCGCCGACAGAACCCGCCTGCTGAATCTGGACCAGTATCACCACGTGATTGTGGTCAGCAAGCCGGCGGCACGCTTTCTGGCGGAAGCGGTGGACACCTGGTGGCCGCAGTGTCCGGTCGGACTGAACTGGTATTGTCCGGGCGAGGGAACGCGCCAGGTGCTGGAGTCGGCCCTGCCCGTACGTGTGCGGACCGGCTCGCCCGCGACCAGTGAGGGCTTGCTGGACCTGCCGGCCCTGCAGGCGGTGGCGGGCCAACGGGTGCTGATCGTCCGGGGTACGGAGGGGCGGGAACTGCTGGCATCAACGCTTACGGAGCGCGGTGCTCGGGTGGAATACCTGCCCGTCTATCAGCTTGCGCTGCAGACTTATCCCGATGAAATGCTGAAGGCGGCCTTTGCGCCCCCTCTGCAGCATGTGCTGGCACTGTCCGCACGCACCTGGGATCAGCTTTGCCGGTGGGGTACCCGTGTGGGCACGGACTGGCCGGCGCTGACGGTCTGGGTGCCCTCCGGGCGGGTGGCGGAACAGGTGGCGGCATCCGGTGCACAGGTAAAAGTGCTGACAGACCTTGACACGCATGGCCTCGTCCGTCAGATTCTGAGTACAACGTCCTGAACCAGACAGGGAAATACCGGTGAGCAATCCTGACGACACTTCCAAAAAGAACCCAGACACCGACGCCCGCCCCGAGCAGCCGGAAAGCCCGCCCGAACAGGTGGCGCCTGCTCCGGACAGTGCAGGACCGAAGGGCACTCCCTCCGGGGCCGCCTCATCACCTGAGCCTGCTGCCGAAAAGACACCACCTGAAACGGCAGACCGTACTATTGACGGCGCCGCAACCACCGATGCACCGCAATCCGCACCCACGCAACCGACAGCCTCCGCCGCGGATGCACGCCAGGGCCCACCAGTGCAGCCGGTACCGCAGGCGTCCGGGGGCGGTGAAGACAGGCCCGTGCGGCTCTGGCCCCTGTGGCTGGTCTGCATTCTGGTTCTGATCCTCTCTTTGCTGCTGGGCGCCGGTGGCTGGATGCTCTGGCAGCAGCAACAGCAACTGCGTACGGACGTGAACACCCTGTCCGAACTGCGTGACAGTGTGCGAACCGAGCGGGAGCGCATTCTGGATGAAGCCTCGACACGGCTCAGGGAAACGCTGGCGCTGACGGAAGAGCGGCAGAAGGCGACGGAAGAGAGACTGCAGGCCCAGCTCAGTCAGCTGGCAGCCAAGGTATTGCAGCAGTCCGCCACCTCGCGGACGGATTGGCTGCTGGCCGAGGCCGAATACCTCTTGCGACTGGCCAACCAGCGTCTGGCGCTGGAGCGGGATGTGAAGGGTGCGGCCAAACTGCTGGAGGCGGCCGATGCCGTCGTCGCGGAAGCGGATGATCCGGCCCTGTACCCGGTGCGCGAGGCGCTGGCACAGGAGCTAGCGGCACTCAAGGCCACCGGCCTGCCGGATCGTACAGGCCTGTTCCTGCGCCTCAACGCACTGGCCGCGCAGGTGGACAAGCTGAATCAACGCGTGTTTGTGGCCCCGGTGGAAACCGCCACCTCCGTGGGGGATGCGTCGGCGACTGCTGAAACGAGCTGGGATGGCCGTCTGGCGAGACTGAAACAGCAGGTTGAAAAGTATCTCGTCATCCGCCGGCTGGATGCGCCCGTCGAGCCGTTGCTGTCTCCGGATCAGATCGCCTATCTCAAGGCCAACCTGCGACTGATGCTCGAGCAGGCCCAGCTTGCTGTCCTGCAGCAGAACCAGGAGGTGTATCAGGCCAGTCTGGACAAGGCCTCCGAATGGCTGCAGCGCTGGCTGGTGGGACAGGATGCCTCGACACGGGCTCTGCTGAATGAACTGGAGGCACTCCGGAAAGTTGAGATCCGGCCCGGACTTCCGGACATCAGCGGCTCCCTGCGGCTGCTCAAGGGCGTGATCCGTCAGATGGATGGCGGGGAGGCCGGCAAATGATCCGGCTGATTATTGTTCTGGTCATTGCGCTGTCTCTGGGCGTGGGCCTGGGCCTGCTGATCGTGGAAGATGCGGGTTATGTGCGCATCAGCTGGCAGAACTGGCTGCTGGAAACCAACGTCTGGATCGGCGGTGCGCTGCTGATTCTGGGCTATATCGGTCTGGCTCTGATTTGGAAAGCCGTCCGGCGATTTCTCGGCTTGCGGACCGATCTGGGCCGCTGGCTCAATGATGCGGGCAGCGAGCGCGCCCGGCGCCGTACCGTGAAGGGACTGATTGCCTATGCCGAAGGGGACTGGAAGCGTGCCCTGCGCCTGCTCAGCCGGGCAGCACCGCTTTCCGATACGCCGCTGATCAACTACCTTGCTGCGGCCCAGTGTGCACAGGAACTGGGGCAGTATGATGAGGCCGATCGCCTGCTGAACGCGGCGCTGGAATCCACACCCGGCGCCGAGGTAGCGGTCGGGGTGACCCAGGCGCGGTTGCTCCATGCCCGCAACCAGATGGAAGCCTGCCTGTCCACGCTCAAGCGTCTGAGGGAGATCCGGCCCCGGCATCCGCTGGTCCTTCAGCTGCTGGCCGAGGTCCATGAACGCCTGGAAGACTGGTCGCAACTGGTCGGCCTGATCCCCGAGCTGGAGAAAACGCGTGTGGTTCCGCAAGAGAAGCTGCGGGATCTCGAGCGCCGGGCATGGGTGGGGCGCTTTGAAGCCGAGGGCGAGAAGCTGGCCCGCCAGCAGGGTGCAAGCCGAACTGCCGAGCCGCTCAATCAGCTTTGGGATGCGCTGCCGTCACACCTGCGCGAGGATGATGCGGTGGTGGATGCCGCCGTGCGTCAGTGGGTCCGGCTTGGCGAGGCGGACATGGCCGAAAGAATCCTGCGCAAGGTACTGCGCCGCCGCTGGTCGGCCCGTCTGGTCAGGGAATACGGTATATTGCCCACCAGCGAGCCCAAGGAACAGCTTCTGTGTGCGGAGAACTGGCTCAAGGAACGCCCGGCAGATCCGGACCTGCTGCTGACGCTGGGACGGCTCTGCCTGCGCAATCAGCTCTGGGGGCGGGCGCGGGAGTACTTCGAGGCCGCACTCAAGCAACGCCGGGATACGGAGACTCTGTTCGAGCTGGGGCGACTGGATGCCCATCTTGGCAAGCCGGAGGCAGCCTGCAAGGTGCTGCTCTCCGCCATTGGCGACAGCGT
This sequence comes from Thermohahella caldifontis, assembly GCF_041153465.1. NCBI lineage: Bacteria > Pseudomonadati > Pseudomonadota > Gammaproteobacteria > Oceanospirillales > Hahellaceae > Thermohahella > Thermohahella caldifontis. Next base: position 2,034,095 of record NZ_CP154858.1, on the reverse strand, counting down.
CAAGCTGCCGGAGCTTCCCCAGCCTTCACGTTAATCTTTCTGATGCGTCACACCCCCGGCGGGCGTGGCGCATATTCCAGTACATCCGAGAGAAAATGGTCTTCGGGCAGGCCGCAGGAGCGGGCTGCATCGAGCACCCCGTACGCCAGAGACGGAGATCCACAGGCGATCAACAGAGCCTGCTTCCAGTCATGCCGGTCGCAGCGCATGGCGTTGATCAGTGCCGCGTGATGGCCTTCCCAGGCGCCGTCATCTTCGCCTTCCGCCAGGGGCACAAAGGTAAAGCCGGGATGGACGGACTGCCAGTGTTCGGCCAGATCCCGCAGGTAAAGTTCCTGTACCGTGCGACCACCCCAGTAAAGGGTCAGGGGGTTGTCGAAGCCCTGCTCAAACAGGTATTCGCAGAGGGCCTTGGCTTGGGAGAAACCCGTGCCGGCCACCGCAAGCACCACTTCACCGTCGGGGAGGTGGTCGAGGTAGCAGCGTCCGAGAGGCAGAACGGCCGGAACGCTGTCGTGTTCACGCAGCCAGTCCATGACCGCACAGGCGCGTGTCTGTTCCGGATGGGCCTGAATGTGCAGTTCCAGCACCGGCTGGCCCGGGGCGTTGGCGATGGAGAAGAACGCATCATTGACGCCGGGCACCTGAAGCTGCAGGTACTGGCCTGCATGCCAGGTCACACCCGGAGGCAGGTCAAACAGAACGCGATAGATGGCATTGCTCAGCGTTTCGATACGCTGTCGTGCTAACGGTACGGTGATCACTTCAGAAGTCTCCGATGCCCAGGCTGTCCCAGATGTCATCCACCCGCTGTCTGACGGCCGGGTCCATGGTGATGGGCGTGCCCCACTCGCGCCGGGTCTCGCCGGGCCACTTGTGCGTGGCGTCCAGCCCCATCTTGGAACCCAGCCCCGAAACCGGCGAAGCAAAGTCCAGATAGTCGATGGGCGTGTTTTCAATCATGACCGTGTCCCGGGCCGGATCCATCCGCGTGGTCAGGGCCCAGATCACATCCTTCCAGTCCCGTGCATTGATGTCGTCATCGGTCACGATCACGAACTTGGTGTACATGAACTGTCTCAGGAACGACCAGACCCCCATCATGACGCGCTTGGCATGGCCGGGATACTGCTTGCGCATGGTCACCACGGCCAGCCGGTAGGAACAGCCTTCCGGCGGCAGATAGAAATCCGTGATCTCCGGAAACTGCTTCTGCAGGATGGGGATGAACACCTCGTTCAGGGCGACGCCCAGAATGGCCGGTTCATCCGGCGGACGGCCCGTGTAGGTACTGTGGTAGATGGGCTGTCTGCGGTGGGTCAGGCGCTTGACGGTAAAGACCGGAAACTGCTCCACCTCGTTGTAGTAGCCGGTGTGATCCCCGAAGGGGCCTTCCGGTGCCATGTCGCCCGGTTCGATCACGCCTTCCAGGACAAATTCGGCACTGGCCGGCACCTGCAGGTCATTGGTAAGGCACTGGACCACCTCGGTCCGGTGACCGCGCAACAGGCCGGCAAAGGCATATTCGGACAGGGCGTCGGGAACAGGCGTCACCGCACCCAGTATGGTGGCGGGATCCGCACCCAGTGCCACGGCAACCGGGAAGGGCTCGCCGGGGTGGGCCTGCTGCCAGTCGCGGAAGTCCAGGGCGCCGCCCCGGTGCGACAGCCAGCGCATGATGAGCCGGTTCCGGCCGATGAGCTGCTGGCGGTAGATCCCCAGGTTCTGACGCGCCTTGTGAGGTCCCCGGGTGACCACCAGCGGCCAGGTGACCAGCGGACCGGCATCCCCCGGCCAGCAGGTCTGGATGGGCAGTTTGTAGAGATCCACCTCGTCGCCTTCCAGCACCACTTCCTGGCAGGGCGCGCGGCTCACCACCTTCGGGCCCATGGTCATGACCTGTTTCAGGATGGGGAGCTTGCCCAGCGCGTCCCGGAAGCCCCTGGGGGGATCCGGTTCCTTGAGCCAGGCCAGCAGGCGGCCCACTTCACGCAGGGCGGAAACATCCGGCTGTCCCATGCCCAGTGCCACACGTTCCGGGGTGCCGAACAGGTTGCCCAGCACGGGAATATCGTAGCCCCTGGGATTTTCGAACAGCAAGGCCGGACCGCCCGCCTTCAGCGTGCGGTCGCAGATTTCCGTCATTTCCAGATACGGATCAACGGGGACGCTGATCCGTTTCAGTTCCCCCCGTTGTTCCAGTGCGCGGATGAAATCGCGCAGATCCTTGTAGCGGGTGCTCACATCAACGCTTCTTCATGGCCTGGAAGAATTCGTCATTGGTCTTGGTGGTCTTGAGCTTGTCGATGAGGAACTCGGTGGCTGCCACATCGTCATCCATGGCATGCAGGAGCTTGCGCAGGATCCAGACGCGCTGCAGCTCGCCTTCCTCCATGAGCAGCTCTTCCCGGCGGGTACCGGAACGGCGGATGTTGATGGCCGGGAATACGCGCTTCTCGGCAATGCGCCGGTCCAGATGCACTTCCATGTTGCCGGTGCCCTTGAATTCCTCGTAGATGACCTCGTCCATCTTGGAGCCGGTGTCCACCAGTGCCGTGGCGATGATGGTCAGGCTGCCGCCTTCTTCCACGTTCCGGGCTGCACCGAAAAAGCGCTTGGGACGCTCGAGGGCGTGTGCGTCCACACCGCCGGTCAGTACCTTGCCGGAAGACGGGATGATGGTGTTGTAGGCACGGGCGAGGCGGGTGATGGAATCGAGCAGGATGACCACGTCCTTCTTGTGCTCCACCAGCCGCTTGGCCTTCTCAAGTACCATTTCGGCCACCTGGACGTGACGCGCAGGGGGTTCGTCGAAGGTACTGGCCACCACTTCGCCGCGCACGGTGCGCTGCATGTCCGTCACTTCCTCCGGGCGCTCGTCGATGAGCAGCACCATCAGGTAACACTCCGGGTTGTTGCGGGTGATGGACTGGGCAATGTTCTGCATCAGCAGGGTCTTGCCGGCCTTCGGCGGCGATACGATCAGTCCCCGCTGTCCCTTGCCGATGGGGGCCACCAGATCCAGGATCCGGGCGGACAGGTCTTCCGAGCTGCCGTTGCCCTGTTCGAGAACCAGACGCTCATGGGGGAACAGGGGTGTCAGGTTTTCGAACAGAATCTTGTTGCGGCTGCGCTCGGGCTTGTCGAAGTTGATCTCGTCCACCTTGAGCAGGGCGAAGTAACGCTCACTTTCCTTGGGCGGGCGGATCTTGCCGGAGATGCTGTCACCGGTACGCAGGTTGAAGCGGCGGATCTGACTCGGCGAGACGTAAATGTCGTCCGGGCCGGCCAGGTAGGAGCTGTCCGCGGAACGCAGGAAGCCGAAGCCGTCCTGGAGGATTTCGAGGACGCCGTCACCATAGATGTCTTCGCCGCTCTTGGCATGTTTTTTCAGAATGCTGAAGATAACGTCCTGCTTGCGCGAGCGTGCCAGGTTCTCCAGCCCCATTTCTTCGGCAATGGCCAGAAGTTCGGGAACGCTTTTTTTCTTGAGTTCGGTAAGATTCATAATGGATGGTGTTCTGACAGGTTGGGTTTCAGGAAGGATGGTTTGGAATTCAGTCAGGGCAGAACGGTCCCGGGCGGTCGCCGTTCGGTCAGCCAGCAGTATAGTGTTTAATCACCGGGGCGTCCAGTTGTCCGCCCCGGCATGTCAGGCAAGGATAACCTGCCTGCCGCGCAATCAGAGATTGCTGTCGAGGAATGCTGTCAGCTGGGACTTGGACAGTGCGCCGACCTTGGTGGCGTCCACGTTGCCGTTCTTGAACAGCATCAGCGTCGGAATGCCGCGGATGTTGTACTTGGGCGGTGTGGCTTCGTTCTCGTCAATGTTCAGCTTGCAGACCTTGAGGCGGCCGGCATACTCTTCGGCAATTTCTTCCAGTACCGGTGCAATCATCTTGCACGGGCCGCACCACTCCGCCCAGTAGTCCACCAGAACCGGCAGTTCAGCCTTCAGCACTTCCTGCTCAAAGGTATCATCAGTGACGTTGATAATGTGTTCGCTCATCTTGGATCCTGTAGCCTGTTGGAGAAATCGGATTTCCGCGCTTGGCAGTGGAGGGTTATCGCTGCTTTTGTCCGGCGGATCGTCTATGATATTCGGATGCTCCTAATATAAGCCTTCGCCAGAGGATTTCAACCTATCCATGTCATTGGCTGACACTATCGACACCCCGGCCGGGGAAGAAGGCCGTACGCTGGCGGCCATCGACATCGGTTCCAACAGTATTCACATGGCCATCGCCACGGTACAGGGCGGAACTCTGCGCATCCTGGAAAAGTATGGCGAGAAAACCCAGCTGGCGGCGGGCCTGGACGACCAGAACTGTCTTGATGAGCCGGCACAGGCGCGGGCGCTGGACTGTCTGAAGCGGTTCGGACAGCGGCTGGCCAATGTGCCGCGCAGCGATGTGCGCCTGGTGGCGACGAGTGCCATGCGCGTGGCGAAGAATTCGGCGCAGCTGTGCAGCCGAATCCGCCAGTTGCTGGGGGTGCCGGTGGAAGTGATCAGTGGCCGGGAGGAAGCGCGCCTGATCTATGTGGGGGTCAGCCACACCATCGAGGATGACGACAGTCAGCGTCTTGTGGTGGATATCGGCGGCGGCTCCACCGAGTTCATCATCGGTCGCGGCCATGAGCCATTGGAACTCGAAAGCCTGCACATGGGGTGTGTGGGCTATCGTGAACGTTTCTTCGGAGATGACAGCATTTCCCGCAAGGCTTTCCGCCGGGCGGTGGTGGCGGCGGAGCTGGAGGTCCAGGCCATCCGTACCGCGTTCAGACGCTGCGGCTGGTCGCGGGTGATCGGTTCATCCGGATCGGTGAAGGCCATCGAACTGGCCCTGATGGAAAATGGCCTCAGCCGCGGCGGTATCACCCGGGCAGGGCTGGAGGCCCTGATTGATCGCGTGCTGCAACTGGACAAGGCGTCGGATCTGGCGGGACTGGGTATCAAGAAGGACCGTCACAGTGTCTTCGTGCCGGCACTGGCCATTCTCTGGGGGACCTTCAATGAGCTGGAGCTGGACGATATGGAGTTCAGCGACGGTGCCCTGCGTGAGGGTGTCCTCTTTGACCTGTATGGCCGGCTGCATGACCGGGACATCCGGGATGCGAGTGTCCGCGCGATGCAGCAGCGTCATGCCGTGGACCAGTTGCACGCACAGCGGGTGGCCAGGACGGCCGAATCGCTTTTCGGTCAGGTGGCGGAGCAGTGGTCTCTGGGTGATGAGGATCTGCGGTTGCTGAAGTGGGCCGCGGCACTGCATGAAGTGGGGCTGGCGGTGGCGCACAGCCAGTTCCACAAGCACGGGGAATATATCGTCCGCAATTCGGACATGCTGGGCTTCGGCAGGCGCCAGCAGCAGGCGCTGGCCACGCTCGTGCGGACGCACCGGCGCAAGTTCCTTCCCGAACTGTTCGAGGGCCATGACGAGGAAGAGCGCCCCAGGCTGCAGCGTCTGGCGGTGCTGCTGCGTCTGGCCGTTCTGCTCAATCGTGCCCGGGCGGGCGTCGATACGCCCGTGCCGCCGGTCACGGCTTCGGAGGTCACGCTGATGCTGAACGTGGACGAAGACTGGATGGAGCACAATCCGCTCATCGTGGCCGAACTGGAGCAGGAAGATCAGTACCTGCGCAAGTCAGGCTTCGCGCTCAAGCTGGGCCAGTAGGTCTTCCAGGGCCTCGCTGGCGTCCAACCATTCGCTTTCGGTTTCCTCCAGCGCCTGCTTCAGGCGGGCCTGTTCATTGAGCAGACGGGTCAGGTCATCCTTGCGCGCCGGATCATAGAGGGCATTGTCCCCCAGCGTTTCGGTCACGGCGGCCAGTTCTTCGCCCAGGCGGGCCATGCGCGCTTCCGCCTCTTCAATACGCTTGCGCAGCGGCCGGGTCGCTTCCCGCATCCGGGCCGCTTTCTGCTTGCGGGCCTTGCGGGCTTCTGCTGTTTCACCGGGGGCATTGTCCCGCGACGCCGGCGGCGCTTCGGACTGTCGTCTGGCTCTGAACTGGCCCAGCAGGTGCCGTTCATAGGCATCCAGCGAGTCGGTCCAGGGGCGCACCCGGCCGTCTTCCACCAGCAGATAGTCATCACAGAGTGCACGCAGCAGGTGGCGGTCATGGGAGACGAGTACCACGGCCCCGGCAAAGGACTCCAGCGCCAGAATCAGCGCGTGGCGCATTTCGATATCCAGGTGGTTGGTGGGCTCGTCCAGCAGCAGCAGATTGGGCGCCTGCCAGGTGATGCCGGCCAGTACCAGGCGGGCCTTTTCGCCGCCGGAAAAGTGGCGGACCGGTGAATCTGCCATGTCTCCGCTGAAGGCGAAGCTGCCCAGATAACGCCGCAGCTCCGCCTCGGACGCCTTCGGATCGATGCGCTGCAGGTGCAGCAGGGGCGAGGCCTCCGGGTCCAGTTGTTCCAGCTGGTGCTGGGCAAAATAGCCGATGCGCAGGTGAGCGCCTTCCGTTCGCTGTCCCGCCAGGACCGGCAGCGCACCTGCCAGCGTCCGGATCAGGGTGGACTTGCCGGCACCGTTGTGCCCCAGCAGCCCCAGGCGGCTTTCCGGCTGCAGCGTCAGTGAAATGCCGGCGATCACGGGTTTTCCGGGATAACCGGCGGTCACCTGTTCCAGGGCCAGCAACGGTGCGGACAGCTTGTCATGACAGGGGATGGAGAAGGTGAACGGGCTGTCCACATGGGCCGGTGCGATGCGCTCCATGCGCTCCAGTTCCTTCATGCGGCTCTGGGCCTGCCGGGCCTTGGTGGCCTTGGCTCCGAAGCGGCGCACGAAGTCTTCAATGTCACGGATCCGGCGTTGCTGCTGTTCATAGAGGGCCTGCTGCTGGGCCAGTTTTTGTGCCCGGGCCTCTTCGAACTGGCTGTAGTTGCCGGTATACAGCTGAATGCGCCGGTTTTCCACATGCAGGATGTGGGTGGCGAGCCGATCCATGAAATCCCGGTCGTGGGAGATGATGAGCAGGGTGCCCTGGTAGCCGAGCAGCCAGTCTTCCAGCCACACCAGGGCATCCAGATCCAGGTGATTGGTCGGTTCGTCCAGCAGCAGCAGGTCGGACGGCTGAATCAGGGCCCGGGCAAGATTGAGACGGATCTGCCAGCCACCGGAAAACTCGGCCACCTTGCGCTGACTGTCGCCGGGTTGGAATCCGAGGCCGGCCAGCAACTGTTCGGCCTGATTGGGCAGTGACCAGGCGGACAGAGCGTCCAGTTCGGCATGGGCTGTGGCCATGGCCTGGTCATCCCCGGACTGTTCGGCGCGCGCCAGTGCACGTTCCGCCTGGCGGAAGGGCTGGTGGCCGTCCAGCACATAGTCCAGCGCTGTGCGGGACGTGTCGAGGATATCCTGGGCCATGTGCGCCACCCGGGTATTGCCGGGCAGCACGATGCGGCCGCGATCCGGTTCCAGCTGCCCGAGAATCAGCGCAAACAGGGATGACTTGCCGCAACCGTTGCGACCGGTCACAAAGGCACGACAGCCATCCGGAAGGCTCAGGGTGGCGTCTTCGATCAGGTAATGGCCCCCGCGCTGGAGGGCGAGTGATTCGAGTGTCAGCATGGTCGCGGATTGTAACACAGGGATACGAAAAAACCTTGACGCCGGCGTCCGGACGGACGACTCTGATACATGACATATCCGGCCGGCTGAGCGTGGCGGCAGGCGGCTCCGGGGCCGGAGATTAACGGTTCGAGACGGCGCAGGCAACAGAAATGAAGTGGGTATTCCGGGCTCTGACACTGGTGTCGCTGATGGCGGCGCTGGCGCTGCCCCTGTTCATTCAGGACCGGCAGGGCAACAATCTTCTGGGCATCTCGCTACCCGGGGCGGACAAGGCACCTGCACTGGTCAGGGTGCCGGAAAGTCTGGAGCCTGAGGTGAAACGGCAGGTGTACAAGTGGCGGGATGCCGGAGGCATTCTGCATTACGGGGATACCCCGCCGGCCGGTGTCACTTACGAAACGCTCACTGTGAGCAATCGGGTGAACGTGATAAAGTCAATTCCGGTCAAACGTCCCCAGGCAGAGGATCCCGCAGGGATGACGGCAGCGGCTGAAGTCACGCCAAAGGCCATGCTGCCGCCGGCAACACAGGAGGTCCTGGAGGACGCGGAGAAGAAGGATGTGTTGTCCGTGGACCGGGCGCTGCATATCATGGAGGAGGCCAAGGCTGTGCGAGATCTGATGGAGGCGCGCAACCAGCAGCTTGAACATCTGGTGGGCCAGTGAAGGGCTGCCGGAACGACAATGAAGACAGAGGATACAATCTTGATCAGGAAAAACTGGATGGCGCTCGGGCTGGCGGTCAGTCTGAGCACGAGTGTGTGGGCGGAGAACACGCCTGCGAAGGTGGCGCTGGATACGGATGCCCAGAAAGTGGGGTACAGCTTTGGTCAGATGTTTGGCCAGCGGCTCAAGGGCAGTCTCCCGGAAATTGAAGTGGACGCCTTTCTGGCGGGTATCCGGGACGCTTACAAGGGTGAGCCGAGCCGCATCAGTCAGGAAGAAATGGCGCGCGTGATGCAGGCCTATCAGGCCGAGCAGCAGGCCAAACAGCAACAGGCCTTTGAAAAACTGGCGGCTGAGAACAAGGCCCGTTCGGACGCTTTCCTGGCGGAAAACGCAAAGAAGGAAGGCGTGGTGACCACGGCTTCCGGTCTGCAATACAAGGTGATCAGGCAGGGCACCGGCCCGAATGCGACCGAGGATGACACGGTGGTGGTGCATTACACCGGCACGCTCACGACCGGCGAGCAGTTCGACAGCTCGGTGGCGCGCGGACAGCCGGCCACGTTCCCGGTCAAGGGTGTGATTCAGGGCTGGGTGGAAGGTCTGCAACTGATGAACAAGGGCAGCAAGTATCAGCTCTTCATCCCGTCCGGGCTGGCCTATGGGCCCAACGGCAACGGTCGTATCGGTCCCAATGAGGCGCTGGTATTCGATGTGGAACTGCTGGACATCAAGCAGCCCGCTCAGTAAGGCATTATGATGCAGGCTGTTGCCGGACTTTGTCATTTTTGGCAATGTCCGGCTACACTGATCATCTGGTTCAACAATTCATGCAGAGGTTCACATGCGGCTTGACCCGATCCGGGGATGGGTCATGGCACTGGGCGTGCTCATGGCGACAACGGTTTGGGCAGGGACAGCCGAAAAGCAACTGGTCACGGTAGGCTATATCGAGTTTCCGCCTGTCTTCTGGACAGCACCGGACCATACCCCCAAAGGTTATCTGATTGATCTGGCACGCATGACGCTGGAGCGTGCGGGTTATCCCTGGAAGGCGGTTTCCCGGCCCACCCGGCGCATGGCCGTCGAACTGGTGGATGGCCGCATCGATCTCTGGATCGGCCTGCCCACCTTGCCGGAATTCGAGGGGACGACGCTGGTGGGCCCTTCCACCGTAGCTACCATCGAGCTGAACGCCTACTGGATGTCGGGCACGCCACCGGTGGACGAGTGGTCCGACCTCTATGGTGACAGCGTGATTGTCCTGCATGGCTACAGCTATGGCGGACGGATTGTGGATCTCAAGGATCCGGCCTACCATACCCGTCTTTATGAGGCCTATTCTCATGAGCAGGGTCTGGCCATGCTGCGGGCGAATCGCTGCAACTACCTGCTTGACTACACCGGGCCCATGCGTTCCGTGCTGGGCAAAATGCCCACCCCTGAACTTCGGAAGTTTCGTCTTCAGGCATTGGACGCCCATTTTGTGGTGAGCAAAAAACGCCCGGATGCGCCACAACTGCTCAAGGATCTGGAGCAAGCTTATGCAGAGCTCGTCGCGGAAGGGCGCTGGCCCAAGTAAGACTGTCATCTGGGAGCGGACCGGTACCGTGGGCAATGTCCCGGGTGACTGTCCCGAAACCCCCTGTCAGTGGGATCTGCATCCGCAGGTTACACTCAATGCACCGGTTGGCTGCTGTGTTGACCGGGAGGGGCGGATATGGCTAGCGGATACGGGCAATAACCGGATACTGATCCTGGACCGCCGGTTGAAGGTGATTCGTTCCGTATTCGGCCATGCGGGGCAGGATGCGGAACAGTTCAACCTGCCTTTTCGCCTGGCGGCACATCCGCACCGCCGCCTGATCGCCGTCTCCGATATGGCAAACCGTCGGGTCCGGATTCTGGCCTATGATCGTTCCGGGCACCTCGGTGATCAGGTGGTGATTCAGCATGACCTGTGCGCACCCAACGGTGTGGTCTGGATTGGTAATGTGCTGGCCGTGGCCGATGAGTTTTATGCCGACGCGCAGGGGCGGGGGAGGGTCGCCCTGTTTGATGATCGGGGGAACTGGCTGAGAGATCTGACCGCCATTTCCGGCATGCATTCGCCGGGGCTGCTCTGGCCGCAGGGCGTGGCGACAGATGCCGGGGGACGGCTTTACATTGCCAATACCGGGTTTGGAACGGTTGTTCGTTGTGACCTGAGTGGTCAGGGGGTGGCATTTGCGTCCACCGGAAACGCCGAGCTGGGCGGCATGGAACTCGCCCGGGATGTCTGTGTTCAGGGAAACCGGCTCCTTGTCCCGGGCGCTGCGCCCGAATCCATCGGCGTGTTCGATCTGGATGGCCGTTCACTGGGACAGCTGGACGGTTTTTTCGTGCCGGTCAATGTGGCCGCTGATCCGAAGGTTCCTGACCGGATCTGGGTGACGGACCCCGTATTGGGGCAGATTCAGGCCATACAGATCTTGGGGCCGGTGCCACTGGCGCGGGTCGTGGTGCAGGCGGGGCCGCCGCGGCGTGTCCCCGGACAACTTCACTACGCCACGAGTGCCGTACAACCGCGCAGGGCGTTGGCACCACCCAGGGGCCCCTGGTTCTGGCAGCTCTGGTACTACGGGTTTCAGTGGCAGCTCACCCTGGCGGAGACAGCCTTCAACCTGTTTTGGGGTCGACGCACCAACGAGACCGAGCCGGTCTGGGCCCTCAGTGCCGCGGAGCCTCGTGTAGAGGTGGCTGACCTGGCCTCTTCCGGCACACCGCGCGGGCAGGCGGTACCGGATAGCCCGTACCTGCCTCCGGGCTCTCTGGGGATGGCCCTGTTCTACCCGGCCGGAAGCGTGCCCCAGCTGGAACCCGGATTCCCGCTTCTGCTGGTGTCCAATTACCTGCTGGGACAGGTACTGGTGCTCCAGCATGCGCCCGGGGCTGACGACTGGGTTTTCAGATCCGCTTTTGGTGGGTCTCTGGCCGGGGAGGCCCGGATGCGCCGGCCTCAGGGATTGTGTTGTCATCGTGGTGAGCGGGTGTGGGTGGCAGATAGCGGCAGGCATCAGATTCTGTGCTGGCAGGTGGATGCACTGGGTGGTTTTGAGCCGGTCAAGCAGGTGGGAACCCTGGGTGACGGTCCCGGTGCCTTTCACGGGCCGTCTGACATTTCCGTGGGCCCGGATGGCCGCCTGTACGTGGCGGATCAGTTCAATCATCGGGTGCAGATTCTGGATGAGCGGGGTCGCCATCTGCGGACGATAGGCCGCCCCGGCTATGGTTCAGGCGGGGACGTGATGCTGCTTCCGGCCGGAATTCATTGTCTGAAGGATGCCTTTGTGGTGAATGATCTGGTAAACCGGAAGCTCAAGCGCTACAGCCTGGACGGCGAGTTCATGGATGTGATCGGGGAGTTGGGAGGCCGGCCGGAGGAGGATCAGTTCTGGATGCCTTATCTGCTGTCAGGAGATCAGGCACACGCACTGGTGCCGGACTGCGCCCTGAACCGCGTGGTGCAATACCGGCCCGGCCCGGCAAGGGCTGTCGGAACCCGCACGGGGGCTGTGGTTGTTCTGCCCGTTCTGGAGGCCGCACGCAGACAGTCTCTTGATCAGGCCCTGAAGACAGAGCAGGCTGAGGTGCCGGCATGGGATCTGGAGCGTTACGCCGGCCGCGCAGTCCGTGAGCTGAATGATGCTCTGGCCGGACTGGGCCGCTGTGCGATGCCGCATTGGCGCTGAAAGAGTCAGGGTGCGGTTTCGCCTGAATTCTGTTCATGTCTCGGGCGTAGTGCGGGACCTGGTCTGATTGCGGGATGACTGCGTCTGCTTTGTATTATTGGCAACGTAACGCTTAATAAAACCGGTAAATTCTGAGTCAGGGAGCGGACGGCAGATGTAATAGCCTTGCAGAAAGTCACAGCCAAGCTTGGTAAGCGCTTCGTACTGAGCCCGGGTTTCCACGCCTTCCGCGATGGTCTTCGCTCCCAGGTCGTGAGCCGTATCGATAATGAGGCGAATCAGTCGGTAGGTTCGGCTGTCGTCAAGCATCTGGTCCACAAACTGCTTATCAATCTTGATGGCCGCAACATCCAGCTGATTGAGCATGCTGAGCGAAGAGTGTCCTACGCCAAAGTCATCCAGTTCCACCGTGGCACCCAGGTCGCGAAGCTCGTGAATGAAGCGTCGAACCTTTTCCATGTGAAGGACAGCAGTCCTTTCGGTGATCTCGAAGGCAAAGTGTCGGGGCGAAACCTGATATTTTTCCCAGAGTGATTTCAGATGTGTGATCAGGGTATCGCGCTGTTCGATATCGATTGCCGAAAGGTTGATGGATAGCCGGTCAACGGGCAGCCCCGTGCTGATCCACTGTGCACAGGTCGATATGGCGCACTCGGCCACCAGAGGTGTGATGTGGGAAATCAGCTGTGTCTGCTCGGCAACGCGGATAAAACGCTCGGGTGATACCGGATTGCCTGAATCATCCATCAATCGGATGAGAATCTCTGCACTGATACGATCCGGATGCTGTGCATCTGCAATGGGTTGGAATACCCAGGTAAAACGCTTTTCCCTGATGGCGCGCCTCAGCAGGGACTGGATCCGGATGTTGTTTTCCACGTCTTCGTAGAGTGCAGGATCAAAAAAGCGGATGTTTGTGTCCTGGTCCTGGTGATCCATCAGAACCAGGATCTCATGCGTCAGCATGGGATCCTGGCAGTCCTGAGGATAGCGCAAGATACTGAAGCGGGCCCGCACCGGGGGAATCTGCATGGATTCGGTCAGCTCATCCAGGGCTCCCTGAATCTGCGTCATGGACCGGTGCAGCAACTCCGTCCTGGTCTCTTTCAAAACAAGAAAAAAGTGGTCGGCACCCAGATGGTAGACCTCTTCCTGTTCCTGCAGGTGGCTGTGGAGAAGGCGGGACAGCCGCCGGATCATTTCATCGCCCTGAGCAAAGCCGCCCAGCAAGTTGATGCTGGAGAATTCCTTCAGGTTCAGGTAAACAAGAGACACTGGTCCGTCAATGTTTTGCAGCCGTTCAAGCAGCGCCGTCTGATTGGGATCCCCGGTTAGCGGGCTGCTATAGGTAATGAGCTCGAGGTGCTTTTGATGCCTGAAGAGCGTGATCTTCTCACCCAGCAGCTTTCTCAGTTCCTTTAACGGCTGAGTCCAGCCCTTGTCCGGCCTGAAAAAGCCGGGCTGATCGCTGTACAGCACCAGTATGGCTACAGGTCGCTCGGGGGTGTCAATTCTGAGTGCTATGGCTGAATACGCGATGCCCTCATCAAGAGGCCCGTGCCATGGGATCAGACGGGGCGTGGCTCTGGCAATTTCGTGGTAGGTGAATCCATCCCGCCATGCTTCGGCAACGAGGTTGAAAGGCTGGTCATCCTCAGTGATTTTGACATGAATGGTTTGGCTGCATTTGCCGACGCCTTTGCGGCAGACATGGGAAAGAATACGTTGTGGGTTTTCCTCGGGTTCAGGCAGGCCAACCCATGCCAGGGCAATGGTGGGTACGGACGCCAGTTGCTCACAGAGATCGCAGTAAAAGGATGCTTCATCCCCGGACTGTTCGATGGCCCGATAAAGGCCCGAAGAGAACTCGTGTGACAGTTCCAGGCGTTTGGAGTGATCGATATCTGTCCAGACCCCGACGATATCGATGGTCTGTGGGGTTTGTTGGATGATTTCTACACAGTCTTCAATCCATTTGGTACCGTCAGGAGTCTGAATCCGGTATTCATGCAACAACCGGCCCTCAAGCAGAAGCAGGGATTGCCGCCCCATGACTTCACTGCGGTCCGCATTATAGATGGAACGGGTCCACCAGTGGGGATCCTGAAGTCCCTTGGCGATGAGTCTTTCATAGGGTTCGCCGACTATGGCTGCCATGCTCGGTGAAATGTAATGCGCCTCTGCCGCCCAGGTTTCCAGGTTGACCGTCGCGTGATACAGCCCGCTGGGAACCTTTTCCAGTACCAGAGATTCTTCGCGGGCAATGACCGGCATCATGTGTTTGTTGATCCACACTGCCAGTACGACGGACGCCTCGCCGGCCGGCAGGGGGTGGACGGCCATCACGCCGAGATCATCGGGACGGCCATCATCATCCATCAGGGGCAGATAGACGGGCGCGAACTGTTCTGCAGTTTCAGCCTCGAATGCGTGCAGTGATGGCAGAAGGGATCTCAAGCGATCGCGGGTGCGGGCTGGCAGCAATTGTTCAATCAACAGCGGAGTGGAGAGCTGCTGTTGCGTCACCCGGAAATGCTGTTGAAAGACCGGGTTGGCGTAGTCCACGGTGTTGCCAAAAGCCACTACGGCAAACTCTGAAGCTTCTGCGGCGCTCTGCCAGTTTTCGCTGCTGAGCAACCGGTACAGTTCTCTGGCCACAAAAAATTTCAGTGTTTTCCGGGTTTCTTCCGATTGCTCGACAGTCATGATTGGCTACACCTATTGCCAAAGTGGGCGGACAAATGACCAATCTTGGAAGTGTAACAGAATATTAGCGGTACATATTTTGATATTAGTCAAAAAAAGACTGAGGCTGGGCGGGGTGGACTACCCATGGGCAAATGAGCGCGATCGTTGGCGCTGAATCCTCCGCCCGCCTATACTCCATCAAAAGGAGGTGAATCATGATCCGGGTGGGCATCAATGGTTTCGGGCGCATTGGCCGTGCGGTCGTGCGTGCGCTGTATGAGTCGGGCTACAGGGACACCATTCAGGTGGTGGCCATCAATGATCTGGCGCCGGTGGAAATCAGCGCCAGATTGCTCCAGCACGACAGCATCCATGGGCGTTTCAATCAGCCTGTAAGCTGGATGGATGGTCATCTCCAGGTGGGGGAGGATGGCATGGCCTACCTGTCGGTGGCTGATCCGCTGCAGATTCCCTGGGGTACGCACAAGGCCGATCTGGTGCTCGAGTGTACGGGCCGCTTCCGGGATGGCGAGCAGGCAGGACAGCACATCATGGGCGGGGCCCAGAAGGTGCTGATTTCTTCTCCGGCCAAAGAGGTGGACGCCACTGTCGTTTACGGTGTGAATGAGGCCACGCTGGAGCCCGGGCACCGGGTGGTGTCCAATGCCTCCTGCACCACCAACTGTCTGGCGCCGGTGCTGAAGGTACTGCACGAGCAGTTTGGCGTGGAGGAGGGGACGGTGACCACCATCCATGCCATGACCAATGACCAGAATCTGCTCGACAAGGCCCACAAGGACATATACCGGGCCCGCTCTGCCGTTTCGTCCATGATCCCGACACGTACCGGTGCGGCCGCGGCAATCGGCGAGGTGCTTCCGGGGCTGGCCGGGCGTCTCTACGGCATGTCGGTGCGGGTGCCGGTCACGGATGTGTCACTGATTGATCTGGTGGTACGGGTGGGCCGGGAGACGGATGCCGAGGAGGTGAATGCCGCCCTCCAGAATGCTTCCGCCCGCATGCCGGTGCTCGCCTATACGGAGGAGCCGCTGGTGTCCGTGGATTTTGTGCATCATCCGGCCAGTGCCATTGTGGATGGCCGGCAGACCTGGGCGAACGGTCGCCTGGTGAAGGTCATGGCCTGGTATGACAACGAGTGGGGATTTTCCAACCGGATGCTGGATGTGGCGCTCACGATGATGAGTCTTTGAAGTAGCGCTCCGGCGACCACCGGGTCATCCAGTCGAGGAATTCGTTCACGGGCAGGGCTGGCGCAAAGTACCAGCCCTGTGCCGTATCGACACCGAGCCGGGTCAGGTGCCCGGCCTGTGCTTCCGATTCAACCCCTTCCGCCAGGGTTTCCATGCCAAAGCCGTGGGCAAGCCGGACGAGGGTTTCGATCAGCAGGCCACTCTGGGGGTCGGCATTCAGGGCTTCGACGAAGACCTTGTCGATTTTCAGCTCCGTGGCCGGCAGATCCTTGAAGTAGAGCAGGGAAGAATAACCGGTGCCGAAGTCGTCCAGGGACACGCCAAACCCCGCCACGCGCAGACGTTCCAGGTTGTCGATGGCATGCTGCCAGTCCCAGAGCATGCTGCTTTCGGTCACTTCGAGAATGATCTGTGACGGTGCCACGTTCCAGATTGCTGCGCTGTTGGTGGCCAGCGTCACCAGTTCCTCGTGATTGACAAAGTTGCCCGAGAGGTTGATGGACAGGGTGTGTTCCGGATGCTGGTGAAGCCAGTCGGCGGCCTGCCGGAAACTGGCATTGAACAGCCATTTGGTGAGATCCAGCACAAAGCCGCTGTTTTCAAGCAAGGGAATGAACACTTCCGGTGACACCGGTCCGCGCGTTTCGCTTTCCCAGCGCAGCAGGGCTTCCGCGCCCACGATCTGATGGCGGTGAAGGTGGATCTGGGGCTGGAACCAGACCTTGAGGGCGTTGGCACGAAAGGCCTCGTACAGTTCGGCCTCAATGCGCCAGGATTCCAGCTTGAGATGTTCGGGGACGTCACGGTAATCCAGGTACGGCCGGAATTGTTGCTTGGCGTGGCGCAAGGCCTGTTCGGCGTGCAACAACAGTCGCTCGCCGGTTTCGCAGTCCGGTCCGGAACTGGCGCTGGCGAGCACGAAGCGGGGCATGACGGTGAGATCGTCCAGGTCGATTCGTCCCGGGAGTGATTCCAGCAGGCGGATACCCGCCAGTTCCAGCAGTGAAGGATGGGTGACGCGACGGACAGGGCACAGCCACTGGCCGCCGCCAAGCCAGTAGACACCGCCCCGGTCGGCCCGGAGAGTTTCCAGCGTCCGGGTCAGCAGGTTCAGGCAGGCGTCTGCCTGACTGTAGCCATACACTTCGTTGAGCCGGGCGAGCTGCCGCAGATCCAGGAGCAGGACGCCAAGGGGTGCGTCACTGGCATCCAGCAGGGTCTGGAGTGCACGTGCCACCTCGGCGCGACGGTACGGGCGGGTCACAGCTCCAGCGCCTCCATGTCAATGCCGTAGGCACCGGGCTGAAGTGCCCTCCGGATGCCCGGTGCTTCCTCGCCCAGCGTCTGTTCCAGGGTGAGCAGGTCCAGCTCCTCGGGACTGACCGGTTGTTTGTCCGCATCGCGAAGCAGCAGGATGCGTGGCCGCAGACGGCGGGTCACGTGCGCCTTGATGACGATGCCCACGCGACCGTCGGTCAGTTCCACCAGCGTGCCGGCAGGGTACAGGCCAATCGCCTGAATGAATTCCTCGATCAGTTCCGCCTGAAATTCCACGTTACGCCACTCGTAAAGCTTGCTCACCGCTTCGGAGGGTGAAATGGGCGCGGCATAGGGGCGTTCGCTGGTCATGGCATCATAACAATCGGCAATGGCGGCAATGCGACCGTAGAAAGGAATGAGCTTGCCCTTGAGCCGGTTGGGATAACCATGGCCGGCGTGACGCTCGTGGTGAGCGGCGACCATGTCGCGAATGACCTGCGAGCGGTTGCCCATGGCTTCGAGCCGTTCGAGTCCGTGCTCCACGTGGTTCTGCATCTGCCGGAATTCGGCATCCGTGAGGCGGCGGTCGTGGTTGATCAGCCCCTCGGGCAGATCAAGGTGCCCCACATCCAGGAGAATGCCGCCTAGGGCCAGATCTTCGAGCAGTGGGCGTGGCAGGCCGAGCTGACGCCCGAGCAAGGTACACCAGACGGAAACGGATAACGCGTGCTTGAAGGCATAGGAACCCTGGCTCTTGAGGCGGGTGAGCAGTGCGCAGGCGTCAGGATTGCGGATCACGCTGGACACCATGGGGCCGACGGAGCGCCTCCAGCGTTTCAGATCCAGGTCCGGTGTGCTGCGCAGCTGTGCCAGCAGCGTTTCGATATCCCGGGACAACTGCTTGTAGGCAATGCGCGCAATCGGCAGTTCGTCTTCCAGTGACCGGGTCACCGGATAGGTACGGACGCTGATACCGTGAGGCACCAGCTTCTGACGCTGGGCCTGGGTCGTGACGGTGATGCGGGGCGTCGGGTGATGAACGGGGGCCCGGGTTGCGGGTGCCTTGCCCAGTGCGGTGTCAATGACCACATACTCGCAAAGCTGGCGCAGCAGTTCGATATCCCGGTAGGAGCGGATCAGAAAACCCTGAATGGGGAAGGGCGTCTCCAGCCACGGGCGATCCAGCCCGGACACATACATGCCCAGCTCCAGCTGTGTGGTACGGACTTCAACCGATTGGACGCCTGTGGAAATACGCCGTTCCTCCTGTCAGTACTGCCCGGCTCATTCAGGCAGGCGGCAGATCCGGTTGCGACCTCTTTTCTTGGCCTCGTAAAGCGCGAGGTCTGCACGCTTGTAGAGTGTCTGGAAGTCTTCTCCCGGATTCATCAGGGACGTCACGCCGACACTCATTGTGACGTGCCGTCCGTCCGGTTGCAATGCCTCGACACCGGCCCTGAGAAAGTCCGCACGCTTGACCGCATTCTCCAGAGAGCAGTGGTACAGGAGGATCATGAACTCCTCGCCACCCATGCGTGCCACCACATCCTCCTTTCGTGCCTGACCACGCAGGTAGTTGCCTATCTCGACCAGCACCCGGTCACCTGTATCATGGCCCCAGGTGTCGTTGACCTTCTTGAAGTGATCGACGTCGGCCAGCAGGATGCTGAGCGGGTGGCCGTGACGCCGGGCTTCGCTGATGCGCAGGGCCGCGGATTCTGTGAGGAAGTTGCGGTTGTACAGACCCGTCAGCGGATCGCGCATGGCCAGTTCGTGCAGTTTCTTCTGTTGTGCCTTGACCTGGTCCACCAGGAGTTTGGTCCGGATCAGATTGGCAACGCGGACCCGAAATTCTTCCATGTGGAAGGGCTTGGAGACGAAGTCGTTGGCACCACCCTGCAACAGAGAGAGTCTTTGGCTGATATCATCCAGACCAGACAGGGCCAGAATCGGGAGGTCGTCAAATTCACGCCGACGGCGGATCTGGCTGATGAAGGTCAGGGCGTTCATTTCCCCCGGCAGGATGACATCAGTGATGACCAGATTAAATTGGGATGGGGCTTTGGTCAGGGCATCCAGCCCTTCTTCAGCTGTCAGGTAGTGCGTTGTATCCTGATTGATGGTTTCCAGAGTGGCCTTGATGACCGCGGCCATGGAGCGGTCATCTTCAATGAGCAGAACCTCGCCCGGCTCCAGAATCTGCCTTGAGGTATGCAGCAGATGGTGTTCAATGTACTGGTAAAACTTCTCCAGATGCTGTTTGCTGAAGACCTCGGTGGCTCCGGCCGAGAGAAGCTCCGTGACGATGGCATGATCCGTTTCCGTCGTCAGTACCAGTATGGGCAGAAGTGTATCCGGAAGGGCTGCCCGGATACGGGTGCAGAGCCCTTTGCAGGTTTCCCCTTCCAGATGGTAGGCCAGTGTCACAAAATCAAAAGGCTGATCGGCATGCTGTAACTGGGCCAGTGCACGATCCGGGTAGGCTTCACAGACCACTTCCAGTCCCTTTTCCTCCAGGATATGACCGATGAGTTTGCGGTAGAGGGGGGAGGGATCAATGATTAAAGCACGTTGGGCCATATCTGTCTCAACCTTTATACGTACAACAAGTATGGACGGATCTGATCAGATTGCCACCGGATGTCCTCTTTTCATTCTGAGACTTGATGCACGGTTTTGTGTCAAGGAAGTGACTCCGGTTCCGGAAGGCGCATCAGGGAACCGGTATGATGAAGGCATCTTGAACGAGACCGGGGTATATCACGATGCACAAGGCAGGCTGGATGCTCTGGAGCTGGCTGATCTGTACACAGCTCTGGGCTGCAGGCGCGGATTGGAAGCTCATTCATGACGAGCCCGATCTGCGTGTCTGGATCCGTCCTGAACCGGGCAGCACGGTTGCGGCGTTCCGGGGAGAAACCTGGGTGCCGGCCAGCCTGGATGCCGTGCTGGCCCTGACGGCGGATCCCAAAGCCTGCCCGCGGTGGATCTATCAGTGCCGCCATGCGGAGGTGCTGGAGCGCCACGGCTTTCACCGCCGCCTGACCTACCAGGTCAATGACATGCCATGGCCGGCGCAGGACCGGGACATTGTGCTGGAAGTGACCATCCGTGAGCTGTCACCGGGTGGCGCAGTGCGTGTGGACATGATCAGCCGCCCGGATGCACTTCCGGACCGGGGGTTGGTGCGCGTGCAGCGGTCCCGCGGACACTATACCCTGACGCCGGAGCGGGGTGGTGTCAGGGTGGTGTGGGAGCAGCATACGGATCCCGGCGGGGCGCTGCCGGGCTGGCTGGTCAATCAGCTGCTCGAGAACCTTCCCGAACAGACACTGCGCGGGCTGGCACGGCTGGCGATACAACCGCCCTACAGCCGGGCACATCTGGCCCGCGATGCACAGGGCCGGATTGCCGGCTGGCTGGGTAGCAACTGGCTGGCGCTAAAGCGCTGAGGTCTCGCTGGCCACGGGCACAGTGGTCCGGGGTCGCAACTGGGAGCACACCATGCCGGCCAGCATCAGGGCGCATCCGATCAGGCCACGCACAGACAGGGTTTCGTCCAGCATCAGCCATCCGCCCAGGGCAGCGAAGGCGGCCTCCAGACTCATGAGGATGGCGGCATGGCTGGCCGGGACGTGCTTCTGGGCAATGACCTGCAGGGTAAAGGCGATGGCCACGGAGCCCAGTCCGCCATAGAGAATGGGGGCCCAGCCGGCCAGCAGATCAGTCACCCTCGGGGTTTCCACCCAGAACGCAGCCACGCCCGAGAGCAGGCCGGCCACCAGAAACTGCCCTGCTGCCAGCCGCAGGGCATCCGTGCGCGGTGCCAGCCAGCCGATAACCATCACGTGCGCAGCCCAGAACAGGGCACCGATCAGTTCCAGTGTATCGCCCCAGGACAGCTCGAAGGGGCCTTCGATGGTGAGCAGGTAGAGGCCCCATAGGGCAAGTCCTGCACCGATCCAGGTATAGCGGTGGGTATGCTGGCGGAAGAACAGTCCGAAAAACGGAATCAGAACGATATAGAGACCGGTAATGAAGCCGGCCTTGCCGGCAGTGGTGTATTGCAAGCCGATCTGCTGCAGCGATGAGGCGATGAACAGGACGGTTCCGGCCAGCAGACTGGCAGGCAGCACACGGATCTCCACCGGTGGGTGCGGCATGCGACGGCTCAGAACATGAACAATGGGCAGCAGGGCCAGTCCGCCCATGATGAAGCGGGCCAGGTTGAAGGTATAGGGGCCGACGTGTTCCATGCCCACAATCTGTGCCACGAAGGCAAAGCCCCAGATCAGGGCAGCCAGAAGCAGCAGGGCTTCTGAAAAAAGCTGGTTGGATTTCATGGGTTATCTGGATGCCCGTATGGCGGCGATGCGCTCGTCTGTGACCGGGTGCGTGGACAGGAAGCCGGTGGATGCCTGTTCCTCTCCGTGTGATGCGGCCAATTTTCTCAGAATCCGCACGAAGGCGCCAGTGTCCAGCCCCGTCTCGCGCATACGCACAACTGCGTAGGCATCCGCTTCGCGTTCCATGTCCCGGGAGTAGCCGAGCTGGGTCAGCAGCAGGGGCAGGGCGGTGATGGCGCTGCTGGCGGTGGACAGGTCACCGGTCATCAGGGTGACTAACGTGACAACTGAGGCCTGCTGAAGGGCCAGACGCAGGCCATGACGTTTTTCCACATGCCCCTGCTCGTGCAGGAGCACGGCCATCAGCTCGTTGTCATCCTCTGCCAGCGCCACCAGTTCGTCCGTCAGGATGATGTCCCCGGACGGCAGGGCCAGCGCATTGGCACCCAGCTTCGGGCTGGCACGAATATGCAGCCGATAGCGAAACTCACTGTTGCGAATGAGGGTGTCAAACTGCTCCTGCAGCGCGTTCCGGCGGGCTTCGGGAAGGTTTGAGGGACTGAATACATGGGTGTCGAGCCAGTCCAGGGCATCCGGGCCCAGTTGCTGGACCTGGGGCGCGGGAATCTGCCCGGCGATGAAACCGGCCAGAGCCGGGATGCCCCAGGTGACCGTCCCCAGCAGTACGGCAATGGCCAGCACCGTGGCCACCAGCACAGCTGTCCACCGGCTTTCGAGACGGTGCAGCCAGCTGTTCGCCGGCCTGACCTGTGCTTCGAGGCGGGCGACAGCCCCATGGTCAGCGGTTTCGAGCATGGTACCGTCGGGCAGGCGCAGGATTCTGGGTGTATTGCCGAGCCGTGGTTCTATCCTGATGTCCTGCACCGGCAAGGTCCGGATCTGGCCCCCAGCCATGCGGATCATGATGCCCTGCCGGTCATCCAGCGTGACCGTGACCGTCTCGGGACGGGAGGTCTGCCCGTCATACAGACGGGCCTGAAAGGTCAGGGCACTCAGAGGCCGATCTCCACATCAAAGACATCACCGATTTCTTCACCCAGAGCACTGACCTGTGTCTGCTGTTCCGCCACGAAGGTATCCAGCGGGCTGTGGGCCAGCAGACCGGTGACGGAGGCACGGTAACGCAGGGTGCGGATCTGTGCCCAGGGAATCAGCAGGCCGAGCGATACCAGAATGGCCAGGGTGTTGGTGACATAAAGCCAGAATATGGCACCGGTGGTGACCCGGGAACGTACCCGGTGGCCGTCCAGGGACAGGTTATCGAGAAAGAGGTTGATCCGGCCTGCATGGATCCGGGCGTACCACCAGACCAGCGTGCAGGTGAGGGCGATGGGCAATGCGCTCGTGATCCAGGCGCCGGGGATGGCAGGCAATGTGCCGGCCAGCTGAACGATACCGCCGAAGAGCAAGGTCAGGGCAACCAGCAGGACGAGCGCGGTCAGGCTTGCCGAGGTGTATAGCCCATAGTAGGCCTTCACCGGGGCTTCATAGTCAAAGTGTGTGGTGCCGTATCGGGCGCGGGTACCGATGAAGTGTTTCAGCCACCACTCCCAGGCCGGGAAGCCCAGCGCAAGGACGAGCATGAGGCCGCCCATTCCCGCCAGCCAGAGTGCCGGGAATTCGGGTTCCATGCCGGGCCGGGGCGCCCGGGGACCATACAGAAAGGTGATCAGAAACATGAGTGCCATGAGCAGCACGGGCAGACCATAGATCAGATAGGCTCTGACAAAATCACGCTGGAAGCCGAAGGCGATGCCCCGGTAGGTGGTGACGCGCAGGCGAAAGGCCAGGGACATCACGATGATGGCCGGAATGATCAGCATGAAGAGGAGCGACGCGAGGCTGCCGGCGGCGGGCATCATCTTCTGCAGGAGGGAGAGCGCCAGCAGCAGAACCACGGCGATCAGACGGCCCTTGAGGATCTGCATGGGTTCGGCGGTGTAGTCGAAGCGGTGACCGTCGAGCTCCAGATTGCGCATCAGATATTTCTGTGTGCGCACCTTGGCCCAGGCCGAGTAGATTCCCAGTGTCAGGACGGTCAGGATGATGTTGACGATCCAGATGCGGAAGAACTCGATGGCCTTGCCGTGAAACTGAAAGCGGTGAAACGTGGCGGATGGTGTGGCAGTCATGGGCATCCCTCCTGTGTGACTGTCCCTGGATGGTGTATGGGCCGGCATTGTGGCCGGCCCGGTTGGCGTACTATAGCGTCAGGTACCGATCCGTTCCAGCAGGGCGAGCAGGAAGCGCCAGAATCGTGCCACGGAGGGAATGTTCACGCGCTCGTCGGGGGAGTGGGCGCCCTGAATGGTGGGGCCGAAGGAGATCATGTCCCAGTGCGGTGCCTTCCTGCCCAGCAGGCCACACTCCAGTCCGGCATGGATCACCTGAATGCCGGCGGGTACCCCGAGCACCTGTTCGTGAAGCTGTCTGGCGCGCTGCAGCAGCGGGCTGTCCGGACGCGGCGTCCAGCCCGGATAGGGGGCCTGTCGTTCAACCCGGGCACCCAGCGCGGCGAAGACCGCCCCGATTCTTTCGGCCGCCTCATCCCGTGCCCGGTCATCCAGGCTGCGGGGCAGGCAGTCCACGCGGATCTGGCCGGGTGTCCAGTGCACGACCCCCAGGTTGGCCGAGGTGTGGACCACGCCTTCGAAATCCGGGCTCATGGCCAGCACGCCATGCGGACAGCGAAGCAGCGCGTCCAGCCAGGCATGACTGGTATCGGCCGGTGTGGTCTCTGAAACCGTGGTGCGAGTCAGCGTGATCCGAATGCCGGGCTCGCGTGCCTGCCACTGTGTCTGGTAGTGGTCAGTCACCGCCTGCAGCGCGCTTTCGTCCGCGGCAGCCGGGAGGACGAGGGTGGCTTCGGCCGAGCGGGCGATGGCGTTGCGCAGCGTGCCGCCGGAGAATTGTGCCACCTCCAGGGGTCCCCACTCATGGCTGATGGTCTGCAGGAGTTCAGCCAGGATCCGGATGGCATTGCCACGCTGGCGGTGGATGTCGATGCCCGAGTGACCGCCGCGCAGGCCGTGCACCCCGATCTGCCAGCCCGCCTGTTGCCGTCCGCTGGCGGGCAGCGTCGCGGAGACCACCACATCCACGCCGCCCGCGCAGCCGATATAGAGTTCGTTCTCTTCTTCGGTATCCAGGTTGAGCAGGTAATGGCCTTCAAACCAGTCGGTCTGTGCGCCCAGGGCACCGCTCATGCCCGCCTCCTCATCAACCGTGAGCAGGGCCTCGAGCGGGCCATGGCGGATCGCCGGATCACTGAAGACCGCGAGAATGGCGGCCACACCAATGCCGTTGTCCGCACCCAGCGTGGTGTCGCGGGCATGAAGCCAGTCGCCGTCACGTACCAGTTCGACCGGATCCCGGGTAAAGTCATGGGGGCTGCCGTCCCGCTTCTGGGGCACCATGTCCAGATGGCTCTGGAGAATGATGCCGGGTGTGCCGGTCATGTCGGGATGTGCCGGTTTGCGCAGCAGCAGGTTTCCCGCCTCGTCCTCGTGAATGCGGATGGCGGTGCCGGCAAAGAGGTTGCGGATCCAGGCCTTGACAGCCGCTTCATGTTTGGAGGGTCTGGGAATCCGGCTGAGGTTCTCAAAAAATGGCCACAGGGGAACATTCGGATCAATCTGCATGGTTGTCCTTTTCGGCGTGGGGAGCGATAGCATCAGGAGCGGTCCCGGCCGCATCACGGATCAGCTGGCCGAGGAAGCGGGTGGCCGGTCCGGCGGTGTCCCGGTTGGCGTAGGCCAGATACAGTGTGATCAGCGTGTTGCCGCCTTCTTCCAGCCGCAGCGGCACCAGTTCACCGCTGTCCAGTTCCGCCTGAATCCAGCTTCGGGGCAGGCGTGCAAAGGCCAGACCGCGCTTGACGATGTAAAGGGATGTGGACAGATGGGTGACGGTCCAGCGCTGTTCCGCGCCAAGCCAGCCGGAGTCGCGCTTGCGTGTCAGCCCGGAATCGCGCATGACCACCTGGCGATAGCGGGCCAGTTCGGCTGCGGGCAGCGGTTGTGGTGCGCTGGCGAGCGGATGCGTGCGTGACACCACGGGGATGAACTCCACCTGCGCAACCGGTGTGCCCATCTTGTCCGGCGGCAGAAAGTGGGAGACCACGAGATCCGCCTTGCCGCTCTGGAGCATTTCCTCGCCGCCGGAAAGCACCACCTCGAACAGCTCGATCCGGGTCTGCGGATAGGCTTCCGAGAACCGGGCCAGCATGTCGTAAAGCTTCTCGTGGGGATAGATGACGTCCACCGCCAGGCGGATCACCGGTTCCACCCCGGCAGCCAGAGAGCGGGCCAGCTCTTCGAGCTGTTGTGCCTGGCTGAGCAGCAGGTGGCTGCGCCGGAGCAGCGTTTCACCGGCGGGGGTCAGTTTCGCCTTGCGTCCTTCCACTTCCAGTAACTGCACACCGAGCAGGTCTTCCAGCTTGTGCACCGCATGGTGAATGGTGGACTGGCTCTTGTGCACGACAGCCGCCGCCTGGGCAAAGCCGCCGTGTTCCACGACAGCCCGCAGCATGCGCCATTGTTCCAGTGTGGCCTTGGGCACCGTTGACTCCTGTGTCAGTTAGCCGGGCAGACGCCGCCAAAACGTCTAAACTCATGTAAAGTGCCAAGCATAGAACGAGGACGGGGTCTTGAACAAGTGGTGGATTGCGGCAGCCCGGCTGGCGGCCCTCGGCTGCCTGATGGTAAGTCTGCCGCTGCGTGCGGAAGTGTTTCATGCGGCCTTTTTCAATCCCCAGGGGGTGGACGATCCCTTCTGGAAGCCGGTCACGGAGGTCATGCAGGCGGCCGCCCGCCAGCTGGATATCCGGCTGGATGTGTATGCGGCCAACCATGACCGCCTGCGCCTGATCGAACAGGTCAGGCAGGTGGTGACCGGTGCGGACAAGCCGGATGTGATCCTGTTCAAGAACGCCAAGCAGAGTGCCGGTGCGATTCTGCGGCTGGCGGAAGACAATCAGGTGCGGGCGTTCATGTTCAACGCCGGTCTGTCGGAGGAGGAAACGCGGGATCTGGGACGCCCGCGGGAAAAGTTCCGCTACTGGATCGGTGAGATGCTGCCGGATGACTGGCAGGCCGGGCATGATCTGGCCGGCATGCTGACGCTCGCCGCCCGGGAACGGCAGCTGGTGCAGGACGGCCAGCCCATCCGCATGCTCGGGCTTGGTGGCCCGCCCGGGGACCGGGCCGCGCGGGCCCGTCTGGACGGCCTTCAGGCGGCGGTGGAGCAGACACCGGATGTCCGGTTGCTGCAGGTGGTGCCTGCAGGCTGGAACCGTGAGGAGGCCTACCGCAAGACACTCGGCCTGCTGCGCCGTTACGGTCGGGTGGAGGCCATCTGGGCCGCCAACGATCCCATGGCCCTGGGCGCCCTGGACGCCCTGCAGGAGTCCGGCTATCTGCCCGGCCGGACGGTGCTGGTGGGCGGGATTGACTGGAATCCGCCTGCTCTGGCGGCAGTGCGCGAGGGACGTCTGCTGGTGACGCTGGGCGGACACTTTCTTGAAGGGGGCTATGCACTGGTGGTGCTGCATGACTATTTCAGGGGGGTGGACTTTGCCCGGCGGGACGGCGTGAGCCTGAAAACACGGCTGGGCCTGCTGACGCAGGAGAACATCGGGCGTTATGCTGAGCGTCTCGACGGGGCTGACTGGAACCGGATTCCGTTCAGGCAGTTTTCGCTGGTGCTCACTCCCGGGGGTGAGCGCCATGACTTCAGTCTGGACCGGCTGCTGGAGATGCTCTGACGTGAAGATGAAATGGCGCCTGATGGTCTCGACCAGCGTGATTCTGGCCTTGGTCATGCTGGGGCAGGCGTTGTATGACGGCTGGGCGGGTCATGAGCGCACGCGGACTGCACTGCTGCAGAAGGCGGAGGTGCTGGCGGACGACCAGGCCGCCCTGCTGGCGGAGCCGGTATGGAACTTCGAGTTTGACGCCATGGAACGGGTGCTGAAGCCGCTGGAGCGCCTGCCTGAATTTCGCGGTGCGATCCTGAGATACCCGGATGGCAAGGTGCTGATCCGGGTGGGCGGTGCTCTCGACGATCAGGATATTGTGCGATTCAGCCGGCAAATCACCCATCCGGGGGCAGACCGGCCGCTCGGGGAGCTGACGCTGGCATTTTCGACGGCTGATCTGCACGCGTCTCTCGGCCAGTCCGTCCGGCGCAGCCTGGGAATCATGGTGCTGATTCTGATCGTGGTCAATCTGGCCCTGGCCCTGGCCTTCAGCCGCATTCTCCGCCCCATGGAGCGGGTGGAACAGGCCACGCGACATCTGGCTGAAGGGGAGCTCGATCAGGATATACCGGAAACGGAACGGGATGATGAAGTGGGCGAACTGGCACGAGCAATTGCCCGGCTGAGAGAGGGGTCCGGGCGCTGCATGATCTGCAGGCATCTCTCAGTGATCAGATTGCACGTCAGACCCGGGATCTTCGGCTGGCCAGGGACAAGGCGGAAGAAGCGGTCCGGGCGCGGGATCTGTTTCTGGCCACGGTCAGTCACGAGCTGCGCACGCCGCTGACATCCATCCGCGCAGCGGTGGCTCTGGTGCTTACGCCCGAGGCGGCCCAGTTGTCGCCCAAGGGGCGGGAGCTGATGGAAATCGCCCGGCGCAACTGTGATCGCCTCAGTGAACTGGTCAATGACATTCTCGACTCCCAGGCACTGGCGGCGCATCAGCTGACCATCGAGCGGGAGCTGCTGGACCTCTGCGCCCTGGTGGATCGCGTGATTGTCAACATGGACAGCCTGGCCATGCAGAACGGTGTCATGCTGCACCGGGGCGAGATGACGGCGCCGGCGTGGGTGCGGGGAGACCGGCACCGGCTTGAACAGGTGGTCAGGCATCTGCTCCAGAATGCCATCAAGTTTTCACCCCGGGGCCGCTTTGTGCTGGTGGAGCTGATCAGGGAAGGACAGTGGTGGCGGCTGGTGATTGCCGATCAGGGACCGGGCATTCCGGAGGATGTCCGGGGCAATGTGTTCGAACAGTTTGCCCGCTCCGATACCGGCCTCAACCGCAACCAGGGCGGTGCCGGTCTGGGGTTGTCGCTGGTGCGTGAGCTGGTGGCGCTTCACGGTGGAACGGTAACGTTTGAAACCTGTACGGCGAGTGATCTGAGCGATGTCCCAGCGGGGCAGGAGCAGGTGACCGGCACCAGCTTTCATGTGTTGCTGCCCTGCGCCGAAGCGGCATCGTCAGGCCTGCAGCAGGATCAGCCCTTGGCATCCTGAGCGGAGCGGATCACCCGCCGGTGTTTCAGAGAGTAATAGCGCAGATTGCCCGGTGCGTGCGAGATGACCACGGACAGGATGATGATGACGGCCAGAATCCACCAGGCCTGCGCCGGCCATTGCGTGAGCGCGGCAATCAGGATCAGCTTGACGTAGATTGCAAGGCCGCGGACCTGAACCCACCACAGCGGGTTGGACAAGCCGTCCAGCAGCGCCAGCGCCAGCCCGGATGCCAGCGTGAGCCAGGCAAAGGGCAGCCAGGTCTCCGGGCGCTCCGGAACAAACCAGAGCCCGCCGCAGAGGGCACTGATACTCAGCACATGCAGCGTCCGCAAGGTGATCTTGAACGCGCGTTTGCCGGTGAAATCGGGGATGCGAGGCGCTATCATGGTTGCCGAATGTCACTCAAAGTGGCCTGCGAGTCAAGCACAACACCCGTTTGGGGCAAGGAGACACGGCAATGACGCAACTGAATACCCCGCTGCACAGGGAAGAAAGGGTCCCCTGGAAACCGGCCCCCGGGCTGCGCAATCGCCATGTCCAGTCCATTCTGGCGTCACTGAAACTGCGCCGGCCTCTGGCCCGACGGCGTGCCCGCGAAGCCCTGGCCGTGGCGCAAGACTGGATACTGGATGCCGGCGACGGTCGCCGCCTGCACGGCGTGTTCAGCCCGCAGAAACAGGAAGATGCCCCGCTGGCCGTGCTGCTTCATGGTTGGGAAGGCTGTGCGGACTCCCTGTACATCCTGTCGCTGACCGCGGAGCTCTACCGGCGTGGCTGGCAGATCTTTCGCCTGCACCTGCGTGATCACGGGCCGTCTCATCATCTCAACCCCGAACTGTTCCATGCCAACCGGCTCGATGAGGTGGTGATGGCCCTGGCCGACCTGCAGCAGCGCACCGGTGCCGCAAACTGGGCCATGGTCGGCTTTTCCCTGGGTGGCAACTTCACGCTGCGCACGGCACTGGCCGCGCCGGAAGCCGGACTGAAGATGGGTCATGCGGTGGCGGTGTCACCCGTGCTTGAGCCCATCCATACGCTGGAAGCACTGGAAACCGGGCTGCCGCTCTACCGGGCCTACTTCCGCAAGAAATGGCTGCGTTCCATCCGCCGCAAGGCTGAAGTGCACCCGGGGGCCGTGGACGTGGACGCATTTGTACGCAGCCGCTCTCTCAGTGCCATGACCGAGCATTTCGTCCGCGAACACACGCCCTATCCGGACCCCGAGTCCTATTTTGCCGGGTACGCGGTGACCGGCAATGCACTGGAAAAGCTGCGCATTCCCACCACGCTTATCTTTGCCGAGGATGATCCGGTCATTCCGGCGCGGGACCTGCAGCGGTTGCGCGGCAATCCCAATCTGCACATTCTGCGAACGGCACATGGAGGCCACTGCGGGTTCATTCAGGATTACCGCCTCACGGCTTGGGTGGATGGCGTGATTGCCGGGAAGCTGGAGCCGCTTCGCTCATGAGTCTGCGTGCGAAGGTACATGAAATTGTCGAGGTCCGCGACACGCTGCCAAGCAAGGTGTTCGACTATTTCATTACCTTTCTGATCGTGCTCAATGTGGTGGTGATCGTCCTGGATACGGAGCTTGAATTCCGGGTGCGGTATGAGTCCCTGTTTCGGCGCATTGAAGTGTTCAGCGTGTTTGTCTTTACCATTGAATACCTGTTGCGCCTGTGGAGCATCAAGGAGGATCCCCGCTACCGGCGACGCTATGGTCGCCTGCGCTGGGCATTGACACCCATGGCGCTGGTGGACTTCTTTGCGGTGGCGCCCTATTACCTGGTGGGGCTGACGACGCTGGATCCGTTGTATGTCCGTGTGGTCAGGCTGATCCGTCTGTTCAAGATCACCCGGTATTCCCGTTCCATGGATCTGCTGCTCACGGTGTTACGGAAGGAGGCCAACAGCCTGCTTTCGGCCATCTTCATTCTGATCATGCTGATCCTGCTCGCGGCTGCGGGCATCTATCTGGTGGAAGGCGATGATCAGCCGGTGGCGTTCGGCTCCATTCCCCGTGCCATCTGGTGGGCTACGGTGACGCTGACCACGGTCGGCTACGGCGATGTGGTCCCGCACAGTGCTGCAGGGCAGGCTTTTGCCATGGTCATCAGTATCGTGGGCATCGGGCTCGCGGCCTTGCCGGCGGGTATTCTGGCCTCCGGTTTCCAGCGTGAACTGGATTTGCGCAAGCGCAAGTATGAAGTGGAGGCCCGTGAAGCGCTTGCAGATGGCGTCATCACCCGTGCCGAGCGCCGGCGTCTGAACCGGGAGCGGCAGCGGCTTGGGCTGGAACGTGAAGAGGCCCGGGAAATTATGGAAGAACTGGAGCTGGAACTGGACGTTGAGGGCGAGTACCATTGCCCGCATTGTGGTGGCGTCATCCATCACCGCCCCGCTGCAACCCAACTCACTCCGGACGGAAAGGACCATGACCGCTGAATCTCCCTCTCCCAAAACAGAGGCCCGGCTGCTGCGCGCCAAGCTCAACAGTGAAACCGCCCGTATCCCCTGGCAGGATCTGCAGCGCTACTGGGCGCGCGGTCAGGTGGTCCTGGTGTCCGCCGGACTCAATCTCATTGATGTAGGGATGGCCCTGGCGGCCGACGATACGGCCGCCTTCGAGCGCTGGATGCGCGCCGGAGAGGTGGGCCCGGTGACGGAAGGCCAGGCCCTGGAGTGGGCCGGAAGCAACCCGGAACTCTGGGCCCTGGTGGTGGCACCCTGGGTGCTAGTCCAGTACCGCCCGCTCCATTGAAGTCTCCGGCAGGGCGTAGGTGCTTTCCAGATACGCCAGAATGTCCGCTGACTCGAACATCTCCACCCCGGTATTGGGGTCGATCAGGAAGGGCACCTGAACCCGGCCCCGGGTTTTCAGCATCTGGTCACGCTTGGTGCCGGGAATGGGACGATAAGGCCCCAGATGCAGCCGGAAGCTGGCAGGCCCCCAGTCGGCACGTTGCTGCTTGCCCAGGGTAATCAGGGTATAGGGCAGTTCCAGCTCGCACAGCACCTCCCGCACCGGTCGGGAATAGGGGCTGGACTCGAAGGCATACAGGGTCAGCGGCTTTTCCGGTGCCCGTGATGGCCGGGCGTTGAGTCCACGGTTCCCGCGGACCTTGCTGGCCAGCTCGGAAGACAGACGATTGGACCGGGTGGGCAGCAGCGCATCCGGAACCTTGCGGTTGCCGTAGGTCGCAAACAGCCAGGTGTTGATGGCCCGGGCACCCTGCAGCACATCACCCGTATTCGGATCCACCAGCAGCGGCCGGTGGGTGGACAAGCCCTTTGATGCGGCAGCCTCGGCCATTTTCGGGTAGAAGCGCTTGCCACCGTTGGGCACCGGCCAGATGAACACGTCCAGGTTCAGCTCGGTGATGGCCTCCCGCACCAGCCGGCACTCCCAGTCGTTTTCGCAATCAAACAGCTCCGGAAGTTTCTCGGGCTGGCGTGTGTGGCGGCTGGCCTGGGTGCCGCGCCAGCCCCGGATGGATGAGGCCAGTGTGGATGTCAGCAAGTCCTGTGGATTCATATTTCATCTCCTCTCTGCGACCGCCAGACTAATGGGACGGCAGGCGGGATGCAAGATGTGTTTACGGCGTCAACGGATGTGGTATTCTCTCTTGCGGAGGTGAAAAAAATGCGCAAGCATGTGGTGGTGCTCACGGGGGCCGGGATCAGTGCGGAAAGCGGCCTGCCGACCTTTCGTGACCTGGGTGGCCTGTGGCAGAACATCAGCGTGCAGGAACTGGCCTCGCCCGAAGGTTGGGCGCGGGACCCCGGGCGCGTGCTGGCCTTCTACAACGAGCGCCGGCGTCAGGTGCGTGCGGCACAGCCCAATCCGGCCCATGTCGCCCTGGCGCGGCTCGAGCGACACCACGATGTCACCATCATCACCCAGAATGTGGATGACCTCCATGAACGTGCCGGCTCCACCCGGGTCATTCACCTCCATGGTGAAATCCTCAAGGCGCGCAGTACGCGCGACCCCTCTCTTGTCTATTAC
Source organism: Thermohahella caldifontis (assembly GCF_041153465.1). Lineage (NCBI taxonomy): Bacteria > Pseudomonadati > Pseudomonadota > Gammaproteobacteria > Oceanospirillales > Hahellaceae > Thermohahella > Thermohahella caldifontis. The sequence goes on along the minus strand of NZ_CP154858.1, from coordinate 2,001,326 downwards.
CTGGGAGAGCGGGACATCGAGCCCGGCGATACCTGTGAGCTGGGCAGCCCGCTGCGACCGGACGTGGTCTGGTTCGGCGAGCCGGTGCCGCGCATTGACGAGGCCGTGGAGGTCTCCCGGCAGGCCGATCTGTACTGTGTCATCGGCACTTCCCTGCAGGTTCATCCCGCTGCAGCATTGATTCACTGGCGCCGGCCGGGGGTGCCCCTGTGGCTCATTGATCCCAACGCGAGCCTTCACGTACCCGGTGCACGGGTGATTCGCAAGACCGCCTCCGAAGGCGTCCCCGAGTGGGTGGACAGCCTCATGGGTGAACCGGTGCGCCTGTCCTGACTATCCGGAAACCGACAAACTGACGCTGAAGGAGAACAGAATGGCAACACAGACTGAAACCGGGAAAATGACCTTCAGCGTGACGGCAAGACGTCTCGACGCGAATGGCAGTGAGGCGTTATGCAAGGAGGCGCGCCTGGTGCTGGATACGGATATGGCTGGCCGACGTGATGCGTTCAATCCGGCAGAGTTGCTGCTGGCTGCATTGGCAGCCTGCATGATCAAGGGGATCGAGCGTGTGACCCCCATCCTGAAATTTCAGCTTCGCGGCGTGGAGATACGGCTTTCCGGTATCCGTCAGGATGTGCCGCCGAGAATGGAGCAGATCGATTACACCATTCTGGTGGATACGGATGAAAGTGACCACCGGCTGGAATTGCTGCATGAAAACGTCAGGAAGTACGGCACCGTTTACAACACGGTCGCACCGGGAACAAGCCTGCATGGGGAGATCAGACGCAAATGACGGATTATCCGAAATCGGGTATCAAGATGCCCGGAACGATCAAGGCCGGCTGTGGCATTCGCTTCGACCCGGATGACCTGACCGAGGATACGGGATTTGATTTTTCCGCTGCCGAGGCGCTCAGGCCTGATGGCGAAAAATCGGTGCCGGAGGTTTCGGATGCGGATGCTCCGGCCGATGAGACCGTACCCGCTTCGCCGGAACCTCCGCAGACACCTTGATAAAATGTCATGGGGACAGGTCCCGCTTGTGGCTATAATGCGGCCATGATGCCCCCTTAACGAACAACAAGGAACTGCCATGAAACCCTTTCGCCACTGCGCACTGGTGGTGCTGGTTGCCTTCAGCCTGCCGGTCACTGCCGCAGACCCCGTCTTTTCCTTTGACGGCCAGACCTACACCGACGCCAACCTGCCCGCCAAGCTCCGGCAGGAGTTCCATTCGCTGGCCCTGGAGATGCGTGCCAAGCAGCAACAGGCCATCGACAATTATGTGATCGAGACCTGGCTGGAGGCGGAGGCCGGAAAGGCCGGCGTCACGCCGCGTGAAATTCAGAACCGGGTTTTCAAGGTGGACGTGCCGGACGATGCCGCCATCAAGGCCTTCTACGAACAGAATCAGGCCCGCATGCCGGGCACACTGGAGCAGATGAGGGAGCAGATTCGTCAGTACCTGCAGAATCAGCAGTTCCGTGAGCAGGTTCAGGCACTGCTGGCGCGCCTGAAAGAGGAGAAGGGGTATGCCGTCCTGCTGGCACAGCCCGAAGCTCCCCGCTTCAGCGTGAATACCCGTGGGTATCCGGCCAAGGGCCCTGAAAATGCCCCTGTGACTCTGGTGGAGTTTGCGGACTACCAGTGTCCGCATTGCAAGGATGCGGTACCGGTCATGGACCGGCTGGTGGAAAAGTATGGTGACAAGCTCCGTTTTGTGTACCGTGATTTTCCCATCAATCCGTCCGGCATTTCGCGCAAGATCGCCTATGGTGCCGTCTGTGCGGACGAGCAGGGCAAGTTCTGGGCCTATCATGACACGGCGTTTGCCCGGCAGGCTTACCTGAAGAGCATCACCCCGGAAATGCTGGCGAAGGAAGTGGGGCTGGATACCGGGGCATTCAACACCTGTTATGCAAAGGAAGCGACGCGCAAGAAGGTGGATGAGTCCTACGCCGAAGGGGAGGCGCTGGGCATCAGCGGTACTCCGACATTCTTCGTCAATGGCAGGCTGGTTCACGCCTCTCCCGATCTGGAGGCGGATCTTTCCCGTGTCATTGATGCGTCGCTGAAGGAAGCGGGCAGCAAGGAGTAAGCGCATGCACTTCCGTATTCTCTTTCGGTCTTTTCTGCTGGCAGGGCTGGCCCTGCTGGTGGCCTGCGTACCCGGCACCCGGCCTCAGCTGACTGCGGGAGAGTGGACGCTGGTCTATGCGGGCAATCTCAACGGAGAGCTCGAAGCCTGTGGCTGCACGCTGGAAGGCAATCTGGGGGGCATCCTCAGGCAGACCAGGATGCTGGACAGCTGGCGCGCGGAACGACCGGATACCTTTTTCATTAATGCAGGCGGGCTGTTCAACTCCCGCAGCCCCACGGACAAGATTACCAGTCGCTTCATTCTGAGCGGTGTGGCTGCCCAGAGCTGGGATGCCGTGGGTCTGCAGTGGAAGGATCTCGACTATGGTGTGGACTTTCTTCAAACAGCCCAGGTCCCCTGGGTGGCCAGCAACGCGGTCAACCTGCCGTTCGAGAGGGTGCGTTATCTGAACCGGGATGGCCGCAAGCTGGCGTTCTTCGCCTGGCTCAACCCGGCAGAATCACCCTATTCGGCCATGCAGGGCGAGGGATTCCCGGGTGCAGAGATGGATGGCGGGTTCCACGAAGCACTCCTGAAGGCCAGGGGAGATGGCTACCTGACGGTGGTATCGACCACCCTGACCTGGGACCAGGCCAACCGCATGCTCCCGTTGGATGCCATTGATGTCTTGCTGATCCGGCCTGACTCCGAAGAGTATGGCGAGCCGGTCCGGCAGGGCAGGACCTGGGTGCTGAAGCCGGGTACCCGCGGGCAGCGCCTGGCCCGGTTGACGCTGACGGTGAATCCGGACAACTCACTGGCCGTGGCACGCCATGAGGTGGTGACTCTCCCGGCCAGTGTCGGCGAGGCGGAGCGCCTGAAGGACTGGTATCAGGGTTATACCGATGCCCTGATGGAAGATTATCAGCGCCAGGTGGCCTTGCTGCAGGGGGAGGGCACCACCGACAGCCCCTGGGCAGGAGAGCAGGCCTGCGCCGGTTGCCATCAGAGCGCGCATGAGGTGTGGAAGGCATCCAACCATGCGGGGGCCTTTGCCAAGCTGGAGGCGGTGAACAAGGCCTTTGATGCCAACTGCATCGGCTGTCATACCGTGGGATTCGGTGAGCCCGGCGGGTTCATCGACCCGCAGACCACACCGGACCGCATGAATGTCCAGTGCGAGTCCTGCCACGGACCGGGCCGGGCCCATGTGGAAAGTGGCGGTCAGGTGAAACTGGCGGAAGTGTTGGGCGAACAGGGGCCGGTCTGCCTGAAGTGCCACACCCCGGAGCACAGCCCCTCATTCGACTTCAACACCTACTGGCCGCGGATTGTTCACGGTCTGGATGCGGCGCCTGCCCGTCCGTAGCCCCACGGGGTCCGGGCCCTGTGGTCCGACCCGGGCTCTCCGGTGCCCTCAGGCGATGTCCTGACGGGCCGCCTCGGCCTTGTCCTTCAGGGCGTGAAAATCCTCTCCCAGATCAAAGAAAATGCCCTCTGACTGGGCCCGGACCGTGCCGTCCGGACCCAGCAGGTCGGCGCTGATGAATACCTTGCGGCCGCGACGCTCGTCAATCCGGCAGGTCACCCGGTGCGGGACCTTCAGGGGAACCGGCTGGCGGTAGTCCACGCTCAGCCGCCCCGCGACAGCCTTGTGGCCGCTGGCCCAGGCCAGAGTGCCCATCATTTCGTCGAGCACGGTGGCGATGCTGCCGCCATGGGCATGCCCCGGCGGGCCTTCGTGGCGCTCGTGGAAGGTCACATCCGCTTCCAGGGCGTCACCGTTCAGGTGCACCGTGACATCAAAGACTGATTGCAGAAAGGTGGACTGGTAATCCTTGTTCAGCGTTTTCATGGGGATCTCCGGAGCCTGTTGATCATGCCCTTGTTTTAATGGATCGGATCGCGAATGGCTATGGCCGGGGCAATCATCGGGGGTGGCAATATCTCGCATCAATCCCGTTCCCGCCAATGCCGGGCCCCGACAAAGATCAGCTGAATCTGGCGCCGCAGGTGGGCCTTGAAGTCATTCAGCAGTGCCTCGTGGCCGGCGGGCAGATCCACCAGCTCCGAGGTGTTGAAGGCTGCGGTCTGCAGGGCCAGCAGCATCACATCTTCCAGTCGTTCGAGGCTGAGATTCGGCAGGACATCCAGGCGGCGCATGTCCAGCGCCAGCTCATGGGCAAAATAGTGAAGCTCGCTGCGGATGGCCCGGCGTACGGCCAGTGTGCCGCCGGTCATGGCCTGAACCAGAAATACAAACCAGACGCGGTTGGCGAGCACGTAGTGGCAGTACTGATCCAGATAGTCCCGCACCCGGGGCGGGTGTGTCTCATCTGACGAGCGTACCTCGCGCAGCAGTCTGCGCAGCACCCGGCTCAGCTCGTCCACCAGGCTCAGTGCCAGATCTTCCACATCCTGAAAGTGCCGGTAGAAGGCGGTGGGCACCACGCCAGCCCGCTTGGCGATTTCACGGATGCTCAGTGATGCCAGCGGTTTGCCTTCATCCACCCAGTCCAGCGCTGACTGAATCAGCGCCTGCCGGGTCTGTCGTTTCTTTTCCTCGCGTGTCTGCATGGCTCTGCCCGTACAACTGAGTGGACGATTGTACTCCGAATGGCGTCAGGATGGCAGGCCGATGCGGTTGCTGCCGGCCCGCAACGCAAAGGGATAAGAGCGCAGAGCGCTTTTTGGGATGTCATCAGTTCAAGTGTGTACATGAGATTCTACGCGAATGACCTGGTATGCTGTGTGTAGTGTACTGAAATTGAAGGGATATGTTTTGTGTTTGAAAATATTTGTTGACAGGCGTTTTATATTGGGAGTACAACTGTGCACTGAAAATGTCGAAACGAGGAAGCCGCCATGTCTGCACTGCAGCGCGCATTCAATCTCAGTCTGTTCAACTCGCCGCGAGCCGGTGACTACTTTGAACAGCTGGTTCAGGCCATTGACCCCATGTGGTCATTCAGGGAGTACCGGGCACAGGTCGTGGACAGCTGGCCGGAAACGCAGGATACCCGGACCTGGGTGCTCAGGACGGACAATCGCTGGCCCGGATTCGAAGCGGGTCAGCACGTGCACGTCACGCTTGAGATCCGGGGCGTTCGCCATACACGCACTTTCAGCCTGTCTTCCGCGCCGGAGCGGTGGGCCGCCGAGGGGGTGGTTACGCTGACCGTGAAGCGTGTACCTGATGGCCGGGTGACCGGCTGGATGCATGACCATCTGAAACCCGGGCAGGTTGTCAGCCTGTCGAGGGCGACGGGAGACTTCAGGCTGCCCCACCCCCTGCACGAGCGCATCGTCTGGTTTGCCGCAGGGTCAGGCATCACCCCCGTGGCCTCTCATCTGCAAGCACTGGCTCGTCAGGACATGCCGGTACCTGCGACCCTGATGTATTTCGCCCGCACGCCGGAAGACTTCATCATGGTCAGGCCGCTGCAGGCGTTGGCGGAGCGGTATCCCCGTTTTCACCTGCACATGATCGCGGAATCGGCACCCGTTCCGGTTTATGGGAAGGGGCTGCCTCACGGGCGTGTGGCGGATGCGCATCTGGACAAGGCCATGGCACTGTCTCCGGTACGGGTTTATGTGTGCGGCCCCGAACCATTCCGGGCACGGGTTCGCGAGGGGCTCCTTGCACGGGGGCTGCCGGAGGCAAGTCTGGTGGAGGAGCGTTTTGGCATCGCACCGGTGGCCCGGGCGCTCAATGCGCCGGTGCGCGTGCGTTTCAGTGCCAGCCAAAGAGAGATCGAAACCCGTGAGACCGCCAGCCTGCTGACGCTGGCTGAACAGGCGGGGCTCAATCCGACCGCCGGTTGTCGCATGGGGATCTGCCACACCTGCAAATGTACCAAGCAGCAGGGCCTGGTGCGCAACCTGCTGACCGGCGAACTTTCCGGTTACGGCGAGGAAGAGATCCAGATCTGCATCAGTACCCCGGTCACGCCGGTTGACCTGGCCCTTTGACCCTCAAGGAGGACATGAACATGACACAGGCACTGACAATTGAAGTATTGAAAGAGGCCCGCTCACAGGCATCAGCGGGAACACCTTCCATCCCTGCTCCCGAAAAGCTTGATGCGCTGGCCCGGGAACTGGACGCCTTGCGGGACGCCGTGCGTGCTGATCTTGGCGAACGCGATGCCAGCTATATCCGCAATCTGATCCGAATCCAGCGCATGAGTGAAATTGCCGGGCGGACGTTCATCCATCTCGGCATCACGCCGGTCTCCTTCGGGCTCGGGGTGGTGGCACTGTCCATTGCCAAGATCCTCGACAATATGGAAATCGGCCACAATGTGATGCACGGTCAGTATGACTGGATGAACGATCCGCTCATTCATTCCCGCAATTTCGACTGGGATACGGCCTGCGACAAGGATTCCTGGAAGCGCACGCACAACTACGAGCACCATACCTTTACCAATATCGTGGGCAAGGACCGGGATTATGGTTATGCCGTGCTGCGGCTGTCAGATGACACCCCCTGGCATCCGTTACGCCTGCCCCAGATTGTTTACTTCGGGCTGCTGAGCCTGTTCTTTCAGTGGGGGGTCGCCCTGCATGAGCTGGAAGCGGAGCGCCTCTGGAACGGCACGTTCCGGCTGGAGGAGAAGAAAGGCTATCTGCGCGATGCGGCGAAGAAGGCCGGCCGGCAGATTTTCAAGGACTATGTGTTCTTTCCCGCCCTGGCCGGCCCCCTGTTCTGGAAGGTGATGCTGGGCAACGGTCTGGCCAATGCCGCGCGCAATCTCTGGGCATCCACCATCATCTTCTGCGGACACTTCACGGAAGGAGCGCACACGTTTACGCCCGAAGAGTGCGAGAACGAAAGCCGCGGCCACTGGTACTACCGCCAGCTCACCGGATCGAGCAACTTCGAGGGCGGCCGCTGGCTGCACATTCTGAGCGGCCATCTGAGCTATCAGATCGAGCATCATCTGTTTCCGGATCTGCCTGCTCACCGCTACCCGGAAATTTCCCTCGAGGTCCGAAGGATCGCGGAACGCTACGGTATCCCCTATAATACCGGACCGTTCTGGAAACAGTATCTGAGCGTGGTCAAACGGGTGCTCAGATACTCCCTGCCGGGGCGTCGCAAGCACAGGGCGGCCGGCATGGCGGAGGCCGCCGTGACCGCATGATCCGGACCAGACAGGACAGGAGGGCGACCATGGGCTGGTTGCAGCAACTTGAAATCATCAAGGACACCGTTCAGACCGGGATTGACCAGACCGTGGAATCGGTGGAAAGGATTCATCAGCGCATCGGCGATGCGGCACTGGATGTGCTCGTTCGTGCAGGGGCGCCGGAGGCGCGGATCAGTGCACTGCGCGAGCGTCAGCAGCAGATACTGACCATCGTTTACGGCACCATCCGGGAAGTCAACCAGAGCCTGGGCGCCCTTGCCACGGATCTGATCGATACGGTCGAGACGGGCAAGGTGGCCGCCGAATCCACGCGCGAGGTGTCTGAGCGCAACGACGCATCCGGTCAGGGCTGAACCTGGGGCCGGAGAATCCCCGTGGCCGGGAGGCGTCGCCCGGCCATTCTCCGCAGGCCGTGCCATTCGTGCCCAAAACTGGGATAATACCCGCTTTCTGCGCCCCCGCAGCCCGTTTGGTCACCAGTCACCCCCGGAATCTTCATGGAAATCAAGGTCAACTTTCTCGACAATCTTCGGCTCGAAGCCAAATTCGACGACTTCACGGTCATTGCAGACCAGCCCATCCGTTACAAGGGCGACGGCTCCGCACCCGGCCCCTTCGATTACTTTCTGGCCTCCTCGGCCATGTGTGCCGCCTATTTCGTGAAGGTGTACTGCAAGGCGCGCAACATTCCCACGGACAACATCCGCGTGGCCCAGTACAACATCGTGGACCCGGAGAACCGCTACAAGCAGACCTTCAGGATTCAGATCGAGCTGCCGGAAGATCTGCCGGAAAAGCACAAGCAGGGGATTCTGCGCGCTGCCGAGCGCTGCACGGTCAAGAAGGTCATTCAGGAAGGACCGGAGTTCGTGATCGAGCACGTGACCAGCCTTGATGACGATGCCCAGGCCTTGCTCACGATCCGGCCGGATGACACGCACCGTACCTACATCGAGGGCAAGGATTGTCCGCTGGAGGAAACCATCGCGCGCTTTACGCGGATTCTCGCCGATCTGGGCATGAAGATCGAAGTCGCCTCCTGGCGCAATATCGTGCCGCATGTGTGGTCCCTGCATATCCGGGATGCCGCATCGCCCATGTGCTTCACCAACGGCAAGGGCGCGACCAAGGAGAGCGCCCTGTGCTCGGCGCTGGGCGAGTTCATGGAGCGCCTCAGCTGCAACTTCTTCTACAACGACCAGTACTTCGGGCCGGACATCGCCAACGCACCCTTTGTCCACTATCCCGATGAGAAGTGGTTTCAGCCGGGGCCCGATGATACGCTGCCGGATGGCATGCTGGACGAACACTGTCTGGCCATTTACAACCCGGAGGGCGAGCTGCGCGCGTCACACCTGATCGACACCAACTCCGGACGGGCGGACCGGGGCATTGTCTGTCTGCCGTTTGTGCGGCAGTCGGACGGAGAAACGGTCTGGTTCCCCTCCAATCTCATCGAAAACCTGTTCCTGAGCAATGGCATGAGCGCGGGCAACACACTGGCGGAAGCAAAAGTGCAGTGCTTGTCGGAAATCTTCGAGCGCGCCGTGAAGCGGGAGATCATCGAACAGGAAATCGCCCTGCCGGATGTGCCGGAATCGGTGCTGTCCCGCTACCCGGAAATTGTCGAAGGGATCCGTGCACTGGAAGCCCAGGGTTTTCCGGTGTTGGTCAAGGATGCCTCCCTGGGTGGCCGGTTCCCGGTCATGTGCGTGACGCTGATGAACCCTCGCACAGGCGGTGTGTTCGCCTCCTTCGGTGCCCATCCGAGCTTTCATGTGGCGCTGGAGCGCAGCCTGACGGAACTGCTTCAGGGGCGCAGCTTCGAGGGGCTCAATGATGTGCCGCCGCCCACGTTCAACAGTACGGCAGTCAGTGAGCCCAACAACTTCGTGGAGCACTTCATCGACTCCACCGGCGTGGTCTCCTGGCGTTTTTTCAGCGCCCGTCCGGACTACGAATTCGCGGACTGGGATTTTTCAGGCACCACCGGGGAGGAGTCGGCCTTTCTGCTCGGCCTGCTGGCGGACATGGGCAAGGAGGTGTACGTGGCCGAATACACGGATCTGGGCGTGCCCGCCTGTCGCATTCTGGTGCCGGGCTACTCGGAAGTCTACCCGGTGGACGACCTCATCTGGGACAACACCAACAAGGCTCTGGCCTTCCGCGAGGACATCCTCAACCTGCACCGCCTGAATGACGACCAGCTGGAAGCCCTGCTGGAGCGGTTCGAGGAATATCAGCTTGATGATTACATGACCATCATCACCCTTATCGGTGTCGAATTTGATGAAAACACCGTCTGGGGGCAGCTCACCGTTCTCGAACTGAAACTGCTTGTCTGTCTGGCGCTGGGACGACTGGAAGAGGCGCTGGAATACACGGAGATGTTCCTGCAGTACAACGACAATACCGTGGAACGCGGCCTGTTCTACCAGGCCATGCGTGCGGTACTGGAGGTGGTACTGGATGAGGATCTGGAGCTGGATGACTACGTTGGGGCGTTCCGCCGCATGTTCGGCGATGAGGTGACAGACGCCGTGCTGGGTTCCGTGGAAGGTCGGGTGCGCTTCCATGGCCTGACGCCCACCAGCATGAATCTGGAAGGGCTGGACAAGCATCTGCGCCTGATAGAAAGCTACAAGAAACTGCACCGGGCACGCGCCCGGGCAGCCGGTATTGATCTGGAGACGTGAACGGGCCCAGTTGGCCGCGGGCAGGATGCCTGCGGCCAACTGGTGCGAGGCATGAAAATGTCAGACAAATTTGCATATTGAAGTGATCAAGGTTCTGGCTGTTTACTGAATTTTACATTTCTCAATTTCTTTGCTCGCCCTCCACCCCCTGAGTCCTCACTAACCTCCTGTAATACTGAACAAAGTACCTTTTTTGCCCAATCCTTGCAAAATGTGCCTCGCCCGAGTTCGGAGTCGCGAGTGCGCCATACAGGGTGCCGTGATGTTGAGCCGGGTAGCGGAGATCAGGACCGAAGACGAGTTGGGAGCAAGTCCGGCAACCTGATCGTGAAGCCACTTGAGGCGCACGACAGATCAGGATGTGGTGACAATGAGAGGAATGTTGTTCTTGAGCGGGCTGATATTGCCCGTGGCCGGCGGGGCGGGAGAACCCTGTCTCGTGGGTGCGTGGCGGGCGGTCAGTGAGACAGCACGCCTGCCGGAGATGCCGTCCCGCACGCACTTGGAGATTCCCGGCGTGGTTGGCATGGACAGCTGGCGAAATATGGGTGAACAAACAGTCGACGCGCCTCATCGCGCCGAGTTCAAATATATCTGTCGGGGAGATGAATTGGCGCTCAAAAAGGAAGGTGCCTCGTACAGCCTGGGTTATGGCTACGTGGGCCATTACCGCCGGCGCTGAGCCGCACAACAAGACAGTGACATCGGGGAGAGATGAAAATGTGGAAGAGAATAAAGAAACCGGCAGCCGTGGCACTGCTGATGACCGCGTCGCTTTCGGGCTGCGGTGGCGGTGGAGGCAGTGGAGGCAGTGGAGATTCTGAGTCCTCGCAGCGCATTCCGTCCGCACCGGAGCTGGCTCTGCAGTTGCAGGCAGGCAAGACGTTCCACCTGACGTGGAATGATGTACAGGGTGAAACGGAATACCGGCTTTTCGAGGACCCTGACGGAGCGTCGGGCTTTGGTCTTGTTGCAACACTGGATGCCGGGACCACCGCATACCAGCATGAAGTGTTCCTGCCCGAGCGACAGCAGGCGCGTTACATGCTGCAGGCGTGTAATGGACTGGGGTGCAGTGACTCGCCGGAAATCGGTGTCGATGGCAATCTCGCCGGTGCGATTGGCTATCTCAAAGCCATGCAGCCGGAAGCTTACGCCCGGTTTGGAAGTGCGGTTTCGGTATCCGAAGCCGGAGATACCCTGGCTGTAGGTGCTTACAGTGAGTCAGGTGGAGAGGGACGCGTACATGTCTTCGTTCGCTCCGGAAAGAGCTGGACACATCAAGCCACGTTGTCAGCCTCCAACGCAGAGCCATCCGACTGGTTTGGGGCAAAGGTTGCGCTCTCCGGGGATGGTAATACCCTGGCGGTTGCGGCTTCCCTGGAGGACAGTGCGGCTACCGGCATCAATGGCGATCAGAGTGATAACAGTGCCGACCGGGCCGGAGCTGTGTATGTTTTCCAGAGAACCGGCACCACCTGGGCGCAGGAGGCCTATCTCAAGTCTGCTGACAGTGACCCGTTGGATTTGTTCGGCTTTGACCTTGCCCTGTCATACAACGGGGAGATTCTGGCCGTCGGCGTGGAGCGCGAAGACAGCAACGCCACGGGCATCAACGGTGATGCCACAAACAATGACCTGACGGATTCCGGTGCCGTGTATGTGTTCGCACGCGACAGCGGCGTATGGACGCAACAGGCTTATATCAAGCCGGCGGAAGCGCAGCAAGGCCTTTTCGGGCATGCGCTGGCATTGGACAAGACCGGCGAGACGCTGGCTGTCGGCGGTTACAGTGACTTTGTCAGAACATCGGCAGGCGACCTGATTTTGGCGGCGGGGCAGGTCTATGTGTTCCGGCGGGACGGGGTGACGTGGTCTCAGAGTGCACTGATTACGGCGTCCAACCCGGATAACAGTGACTGGTTTGGCTGGAGCGTTGCGCTGTCCGGCGATGGAGCCACCCTGGCAGCGGGAGCCATATTCGAGGACAGCACCGCCACCGGCGTCGGCGGTGATGGGAACGATAACAGCGCGCCCAACAGCGGTGCGGTGTATGTGTTCAGCCGCCAGGATGACGGAACTTGGGTTCAGGAGGCGTACGTCAAGGCGTCCAACACCGATGCAGACGATGAGTTTGGCCGTTCGGTCGCACTTGACACCGATGGCAATACGCTTGTTGTCGGTACCTCAAGCGAAGATGGTGCGGCTTCGGGGCTGGGCGGGGATCAGAGTGATAACAGCGCGCCGGATGCGGGCGCAGTCTATGTGTTCCGGCGTAGCCAGGGCAGCTGGTCTCAGCTAGCCTATGTCAAGGCACCCGCCCCCGATGAGAATGATCGATTTGGCCTGGATGGCAGTGTCGGGATCAGTGGGGCAGGAGATATGCTGGTGGTGGGGGCAACCGGAGAAAGCGGTGCAGGGCCGGGGTTGGAAGGTAATCCCGAAGACAATTCCCTGACCAAGAGCGGAGCGGTTTTCGTGTACTGAACGGGTTGATTCACGTTGAGACAGGAGGCGAATTGGATGACACCCTTGCAAAACACCGTGCCCGCACCACACGCTTTGACCCTGATGCTGCTGTACTCACTGGCCAGCCCGGTACTGGCTGGTGAGTCATGCCTGGATGGGGTATGGAGTGCTGCGGAAGAACGGGCTCAGCTTCGCGGAGCCAGTGGCGAACAGGATATCCTGAAGATAACAGGGAGCCTGACCCTTGAGCTGGCGCAGTCACCGGCCACCGATGCACCCGGGGCGGGATGGAAGCAGCTCCGGCTGGTCTATCAGGATTATGAAACCCTCAGCCAAAAACAGGTATTGAAAATGAGAAGCGACCGGCGAGTTCGCTTTCAGGGGACTGCCGAGGGAATGTGGCGACTGGATGAAAAGCGGCAGGAGATCACCCTCAAGCCTGCTGGCCGCATCAAGATGGCCGCGTTCTTCAAGGCGGAAATTCCGGAAAAAAATACGGAGAACCCCTGGAGAAAAATGGGTGAAGGGCCGGTATCGGCACCCCATCGGAATCATTTCAGCGTTTCGTGCAACGGAAACACACTGACGCTCAAGAGCGATGCCGTGTCCGGCCTCGACTCGGTACATTACGAAGGGCGGTTTCACAGGCAATGACAGGCCTTGGGATGTCACGGGCGGCAGCGTTTTCCGCTCGCTGTTTCAATCTGTTCAAGAAAGGCTTGACGTATCTGAGCGTCCGCCAGGCCGGCGATATGGGGGCCCCGGGTTTCAAGCAAGCGCACGCTGGGTGGAGCGTGGGCGAGAATCTGCCGGGCGTGATGAAAGCCGACGATCGGGTCTTCGGGGCTGTGCAGCAACAGAACCGGCAGTCCGTTCACGTTGGCGATGCGCTGCTCGGCATCATGATCATCAGGAATCAGCATGGCCGGGAGCACTAGCGGCCAGCTCAGCCAGTGCCGGGCCATGGCTTCCCGGGCAATCTGTGGCCAACTGGCCGGGGCGGACTCCGTGATCAGCGCCCGGAAGGGCCGCAAGCCTTCGTGAGGCGCACCACTGAGTTCCGGCCGGGAAAGATAATCGATGGCCAGCGCACCGCCCAGGCTCTGCCCGAACAGTACCAGCGGGCCCTCTGTGTGTGCGCTGAGCCAGTGATGGGCCGCATGCACATCTGCCAGTGCGGTTTCCAGAGTGGAGGTGCCCGCCGAGCGGCCATAGCCCCGGTAGTCGAGCAGAAATACCGACCAGCCGTGGCGAGTCAGCCAGGCCACGCTGTTCATGTGTGTACTGAGGTTCTCGCCGTTGCCATGCAGGAACAGCACCGTCCCGCAGCGTGCGCGGTCTGGTGCCAGCCACCAGTTGACCAGCGTGATCTCTGGTTCGGGGAACAGGTAGACGGTCTGGTAGGGGATGCCGAGGCGATCCGGCAACTGGTAGTACCGGGTATCGGGGTAGAACAGCCAGCGCGTTGAGGTGGCACAACCCGTCAGGAGCACGCACGCCAGTATCAGGGAGATCAGGAGGCGCCTGCGCTTGCCAGCGTCTGTCATGCCGTCCGGCCTCAATAGTACCACATCAGTGAGAGTGCCACGGACCAGGCGTGGTCGTCCTGCCCGCTGGCCAGGCGGAAGTCATGGTAGGTGCCTTCCAGGCGCAGCTGGCGATCCACACTCTGGTAGGCGGAAATGCCCACCCGGGTGCTTTGCTGATGGAAGCGGGCGCCGGCCAGATCATAACGCCGTGTCCACTCGGCCAGGACACTCCAGCCGGGGTGCTGGCTCAGCCACACGATACCGGGGCCGCTGCCGAGGTGGTAGCCCTTGTCCAGATCGGTGTCCGCATCGAGTTCCGTGCTGAGCAAAAAGGCCACCTGCTGTCCCATGAATGCATAGCTCAGTCCGGGCCCGGCCCTGAGATAGGCCACCAGTGGTGCTCCGGCGGACGCCGGCCGACGGAACCCGGTCGATACAAACCAGGACAGGGGCTTGAGGAAGGTATCCCGTGGCGTCAGTGAGGCGATGTCGAGCAGGCGGATTTCCTGTATCTGCACACGTTCATCTTCTGTCAGATAGCGGAGGCGGGCGTGGAACATTTCCAGGTGGGCACCCTTGATGTAGCCGGGTGCCGGGTCCAGCCAGTCGTGGTAGGCCATTCGCAGTCCATACTCAAGGTAGGCCTGATTGTCCGTATGCCCCAGTGTGAACTGATGGCGATGGGAGCGATGCCCCTGATCGTCCCGTGTGGCAGGCGGTTCGGGCTCCCGGAAGGCGTGAGTTGTGTCCAGCTTGCTGCGCTGAGACAGCAGTTTCAGCGAAAGTCTCGGCAGTGCTTCGCCCTCGCGCTTTTTCTTGATGGTCAGATAACGGGTGTACTGAAACGCCAGTTCGAGGATCTGTGCCTTGCGCGTCTCATCCAGACCATCGGGCAATGCTGTGACCTCTCCGGTCACCAGCGCCTTGGCCAGGTCCTTGTCTTCATCGGTCATCTGTTCCTGCATCGCCCTCATGCGCGTCAGAGAGGATGGCCGGAAGCGTGCCTCGCGAATGAGGCCGGCCCGGTTCAGGGCGCGCACGGTATCCGCAGGTATCACATCCGTGGAAAATCCATCCGAGAGATCAAGGCGTGGGCTGGCAGCGTCCAGAAGTGTCAGAAGCTGATAGGAGCAGTTTTCCGTGAAGAAGTAATAGTCAAAGCGGGTATCCTTGACTTCCCACGCATGACGAATGAACTGAGCCAGTTCGTCTTCGCGGATGTCCAGCTGGTATTCCCAGACATCACGGGCTTCCAGATAGCTGTATTCCTTCACCTTTTCATAATAAGGCAGCACCGAGAACAGCCCGGGATAGCCGCCGGTGAGCCCCTTGAAACTGAAGACGAGCTCGTTGTCGTTGGGATCTGCGTTGGCGGCATAATTGAGGCTGTAGTCCAACAGGTCGCTCTTGCGGTTTCGGCTGTCAATCCGCATCAGGGTATGACCGAACATGGACGAGGGGCTGTTGAGATAGGCCGCGGGAAAAATGAGCGTCAGCCCTGCAGCATCAATTTCATCCCGCCATTTCTCGAAGTCCGGACAGTTGCCCTGCGGTATGGGGTCGCTCAGCTGCTGATTGAGCCAGTGGAGGCGGGCGGGAAAGCGGCAGCGTGCGTCATTGCGGTTGCTTTGTAGTGCTTCGTAGGTGGCGATCAGCTCGGCTTCCGGATTTGTCGCCCCCTCGGGTGACAGGAAGAAGTCGGGGTCGTCCACCTGGCTCCGGTCAGGTGCGAGGAAACCCACCTGGTGATAGTGCAGCAGGTGGCGCCACTGTTTGGACTGTGCAAGGGTGCTGGCGCTCAGGCCTGCCTTGAGAGGCATGTGCGCGGCCGTCTGCACGGCGGTTGCCGGCATGGGCAGCAGGAGCGCGAGCAGGCATAGGCTGTGACGAATACAAATACGAACACATTCAAGCCAATTTGAACGCGGCTTGTGGGTAAAAAATGAAAAGAAGGCCATACCGTACCTGGTATTCCGAATGCGAAATCAAAAAGGGGTGCAGTGCACCCCCCATGTGGTTCAGCTGGACCGCTCAGCCAAGATACTTGGCAAGACGTGCATCACTGCTCAGAACACCGACCAGCGCATCATAGACATCGCCAGAGTTGGTGCGCTCGCTGGAGAAAATGCGATCAAAGTTGGCCTTGACCTGTGCCTTGAACAGGCCTTCATCCTGCTGCTGGATGCCAATCAGTTCGGCCAGCGCGGCAAGGGATTCACCTTCCCCAGCGGCAGAGTCCATGGCCAGTTGGTCCAGGTTGCTGTTGAGGAATTCGCCCACGCGTGCGGCCAGCGGGCCACCGGCATCTTCACAGCCCAGGGTGCCGGAGGTCATGCCGAAAGTCTGGTTGCCTGATGTGCCGTTGGTCGTGGCTGCCAGAACGTGCTCAACCCAGCTTTGCGGGTTCTTGAAAACCACGGCGGTACCCAGACCACAGCCGGCCGGATGGGCAGAGGCGAAGAAAGGTGCGGCTACCAGTGCGGCGCCCAGAATCAGTTTTTTCATGAATTATTCCCTTTTATCGATTGATTGAGCTTATGTATGCCCCGACGGATACTGCCTGGCTTCCTGTCAGGTTGCACCAGAAGTATAACAATTTTGCTCACGGCTACCATACCGTTATGCGCGGTATGTCGAAAAGAGTGATCTGAGTGGTATTTGGGCTATTCACGCGTGGGATCCCGACGCTCGCGGAAGTTGGCTTTGATGTGCCGGCAAGTTGTGCTAAATACTGGCCCGGCTTGAAGTGGCAGTCTGGATACCCCCTGGCCTTTTCCGTCATCGCAATATGCTTCCCGGGCCTGTTTCCTCCGCTGATCGGTCGCGTCTGGCGTGCCATCATCCGGATCAATGACGGCTGGTGATGACGGCGGTACCGCCTTGTATCGGTGTGGCTCCGAAACAAGGCGGTTGATCTCAGGCAGCCAGAGCTGCCGGATTGTTCCGGTTCAGACTGCGGCCTGTGGCTTCGTCAAAAACGTGCAGAGCATCCATGTTCAGATATGCCTGTACAGTGCTGCCGGTCTCGAACTGCATGTCTCCGGGCGCTTCACAGAGCAGTTCCACGGACCCCGCCTTGAGCGTCAGGTTGATGTACGCACCCAGAAGCTCCTGGTCAACAATCCGGAAGGACTGCGTGAGGCTGGCATGATGCTGAGTATCTGCGGGGGGAGCACGCTGACGTCAGACGGGCGGATGCCGACCTTGACCCGTTGCAGCGCCCGGGCGTTGGCCTGGAACCGTGGGGGGAGTGGCAACTGGAATCCGGGCGCCTGTATGGTCCAGTTGGAACCACCCAGTTTGGAGAGCTGCGCGTCGAAGATATTCATGGCGGGTGAGCCGATGAACTGGGCGACAAAAAGATTGGCCGGGTGATTGAACACCTGTTCCGGAGAGCCCACCTGTGCGATGACACCCTTTTCCATCACCACGATCCGGTCGGCCAGCGTCATGGCCTCAATCTGGTCGTGTGTGACGTAAATGGTCGTCGTGCCAAGCTGCCGGTGGAGCTGCTTGATTTCATGCCGCATCTCCGTGCGCAGCTTGGCATCAAGATTTGACAGAGGCTCGTCAAAGAGGAAAACCTCCGGTGTGCGTACCATCGCTCGCCCCATGGCCACACGCTGGCGCTGGCCGCCTGACAACGCTTTCGGCTTTCGGTCCAGCAGGTGCTCAAGGCGCAACATCTTGGCGGCCCACAAGACTTTCCTGTCGATTTCGTCCTTCTCGTATCCTTTCATTTTCAGGCCGAAGGCGATATTTTCGTACACGGTCATGTGCGGATAAAGGGCATAACTCTGGAATACCATGGCCAGATTGCGGTCCTTGGGATCCAGATCATTGACGAGGCGGTCACCGATGCAGACATCACCGGACGTCTGGGTCTCCAGCCCCGCCAGAATGCGAAGGATGGTGGATTTGCCACACCCTGACTCGCCCAGCAGCACCACAAACTCGCCGTCATCAATGCTGAGGGTAAAATTCCGAACCACTTCGGTGTCCCCGAATGCTTTCGTAATGTTCTTGTACTCCACGCGGGACATGATATTTCTCCGTTACTTGGGTCGCTGATTCAGATAGCGCGCAAACATGTGCGCACTGGTTTTGGGAATGCGGGCCTGAGTTTCATAATCCACGTACACCAGACCAAAGCGCTTGGTGTAACCTTCAGCCCACTCGAAGTTGTCCATCAGGCTCCAGCAGAAATAGCCACGTACATCCACTCCCTTCCTGACGGCTTCGCCCACCGCCTGCAGATGACTGATGTAGTAGCGGCAGCGCTGATCATCATTAACGATGCCGTTTTCCGGCTGATCGGCTGTCGCTGCGCCGTTTTCCGTAATATAGATGGGGGGCAGGTCATAGCGGGCATCCAGATCGGTCAGAAGCGCGGTCAGCGCCTGCGGCCAGATCTCCCAGCCGATGTCGGTGAGTTCACCACCTGCCTCGGTTGCAGGTACCACATCATAGGGAACGTCGCCATTGCGGTTGCGGCGGATCAGGTGCCGGGTGTAGTAGTTCACTCCCAGAAAGTCCAGCGGCGCCTGCATCAGTTCCAGGTCACCCTCCACGATCAGAGGCATGGCCGGTTCATGAAGCCGGGCGGTTACGGTGGGGTAGTGGCCGGTCATCAGGGGCTCCAGAAACCAGTAGCCCGAGTCTTCGTTATAGATCTCGCAAGCGGCCTGATCCGCCGGAGAGAGCGGGAATCCGGGGGTGAAGTTGAGTGTGATCCCTACTTTGGCATCCGGTGACGCGGTGCGCAGTCGTGGCACGGCCAGGCCATGGGCCAGCAAGAGGTGGTGTGCCGCTGCCAGGCCGTTAGCCAGACCTGTCTTGCCCGGTGCATGGATGCCCCAGCGATAGCCCAGATAGGCTGCACAGAAAGGTTCGTTGAGCGTACACCAGCCATCCACATTCTGACCGATGCTTTCGGCAACGGCCTGCACGTAGTCGGCAAAGAACCAGGCTGATTCCCGGTTCAGCCATCCCCCGCGGTCTTCCAGCCACTGAGGCATGTCCCAGTGATAGAGTGTCACCCAGGGAGAAATGCCGCGCTCGCGCAAACCGTCGACCAGTTGTTTGTAGAACTTCAGTCCTTCCGGATTGATCACGCCGGGTTCTGGCATCACCCGTGCCCAGGACACGGAGAACCGGTAGGCGTCGAAGCCCAGTTCGCGGATGAGATCCAGGTCCTGAGGCCAGCGATGATAGTGGTCGCAGGCGACGTCACCCGTATCCCCGTTTTTCACCTTGCCGGGCGTCCGGCAGAACACGTCCCAGATGGAATCGGTGCGACCTCCTTCATGGGAAGCACCTTCGATCTGAAAGGCCGCTGTTGCGACGCCAAAGGTGAAATTTTCCGGCAAATGCCGTGTGGCAGGTGTCAGATCATATGTCATTCAGTCTTCCTTTTGGATGATTAACCTTTTACCGCTCCGCTGGTCATGCCGGAAATGATCTGGCGCGAAGAGAACAGATAGAAAGCCAGAATGGGCAGCATGGAAATGGTGGTTCCGAGCATCACGGCACCCCAGGGGGTGTTGGGCAGGTTCTGAACACTGCGCAGGGCCAGGGTAATCACATAGTTTTCCGTGCTGTTCAGCACAACCAGCGGGTTGATGAAGTTGTTCCAGAAAAACACAAACTGGACGATTCCGACGGTCGCAAGGACCGGGCGCATGAGCGGCAGCGCAATTTTCCAGTAAGTCAGGAATTCGCCGGCACCATCCATTCGGGCTGACTCCAGCAGTTCTTTCGGGATTGATGCCACGACATACTGGCGCACCAGGAAAATGCAGAATGGTGTCGCGGTGAATGGCAGCCAGACGGCCAGGTGAGTATCCATGAGCCCCAGAAACTTGACCGTCAGATAGTAGGGAATCAGCCCCAGAACAGGCGGCACCATCATGGAACCGACCAGCACTCCGAACAGCAGATTCTTTCCCTTGAACCGGTATACCGCGAAGGCATAGCCGCCCATGCTGCAAAACATCAGGGATACAGCCGTCCCGAGAAGGGCGACATAGAAGCTGTTGAACATGGCCTGCCAGAAGGGCATGATTTCCATCAGCTTGTCATAGTTGGCCTGCAGCGCATTGCCGGGAGTAAGAATGATGTCCGTGCTGAAGATCATTTCCCGGCTGTGAGTGGACAGAATGGCCGACCACAGAAACGGAAAGACGGTCATCAGGGCGGAGATGATCAGCAGTGCCATGAGTCCAAGCATGGTGGCACGGATCAGCCAGGGTGTCAGGGATTCGAACAGGGTTTTCATGTCAGTGTTCTCCCAGGCCAGAGCGACCAAACAACTTGAAGTGGATGCCCGTGAGGATGCCGATGAGGATGAAGAGCATCCATGCAATGGCTGAGGCCACACCCATGTCCAGATACTCCCAGCCAATCTGGAAGAGATACATGGAGATGGTCATGGCGGAATGGCTGACGCCGCCGGTACCCCGTGTCAGGATGAAAGGCTCTTCGAAGAGCTGCAGGTTGCCAATGATGGTCAGTGTGACTGCAAAAAAGATGAACGGACGCAACAGAGGCAGGGAAATATGCCAGAAACGTCTGAAGGTGCTGGCACCATCCACGCGTGCCGCCTCATAGAGATCGCGGGGGATGGCCATCAGGCCGGTGCAATACAGTACAATGTTGAAACCGGTATACTTCCAGAACACCACGAAGGCAACGGCCGGCTTGACGAGAAACGCATCTTCCAGCCAGCGCAGGGGCATCACTTCTTTCACCCAGGCAAATGCCCAGCCGAACAGATCCGAGTCGGAAAGTGCCATCAGCGTCTTGTTGATGATGCCCGTGTTGGGCGAATACATGTTGAAGAACACCAGGGAAACGGCCACTGTCGAAGTGACGTAAGGTACGAAATAGGCGGATGTCAGCCACTGTCGCAGACGCTCGCCAAGACCCACCAGAATGCAGGCCACGGGTATGGCGACCAGATGCTGGGCGGCACCGGATACAATGGCGAGCCAGACAGTGTTGTAGAGGGATTTCCACAATACCGGATCTCCGAGCGCAAGCGCGTAGTTCTCCAGGCCGGTGTATTCCATCGAGTCCAGCCCCTTGATGGGATTCCAGACATGGAACGACAGGTAAACCGAGAACAGCAAGGGAAACACCCCGAACATCAGAAACAGCAGGATATAGGGCATCAGAAACAGGTAGGGCGCGGAACCCCTTGGCGGATTGAACAGACGCCAGATCCGGCCAAGAGGACGGGGCCCGGCGGATGTCTTGTCGAGAGACTCAAGCGTTGCAGTCATGGCGATTCTCGCAGGTCAGCAGGTCCAACAGAACGGGGATCCGAAGATCCCCGGAATTGCGGCAATCACAGCGCACGCAGGCGGCGCTTGAGCAGACGCTCGGCGTCCTGAAGCGCTTCCTTCACATCACGGCCGTTGTCCAGCACTTCCATGAGTGCGTTGTCGAAGACCATGGAGCGGGCGATATGATCACCTTTGGCCGGTTTCACGGGTCTGACCTTCTGTGCGATCTCGGCGAAGAGGCGCCGCGCTTTCTGGCCACCGAGAAACTCGATGGGCTCATCAAACATCGGGTCGCTATAGGTATTCACATTGGACGGGAATGCGGCAATGGTCCGGAAGGCGAGCAACTGAATCTCGGGATTGAGCGTCATGAACCGGATGAGCTCCCAGGCTTCCTTCTTGTGCTGGCTTTGCTTGGGAATGGCGAGGAAAGATCCGCCCCAGCTGCCATAGATGCCATCAGGCAGATTGCTGACGCGCCATTTTCCGGCAGTCTGCGGCGCAATCCAGTTCTTCAGATGCCCCAGCAGCCAGGCTCCGGAAAGCTGGGTAGCAACAGTGCCGGTCTTGAAGGATTCATACCATTCATTGGTCCAGGAGCTGATTCGGGCGTCAAGACCCAGGTCGCGGATCTTCTTCGCCGTTTCAAAGGCGCGGACAAAGCGGTCTGATGTGATCAGCGAGTTGCCCTTGGCATCAAAATAGATACCGTTGCCTTCTTCAACTGTCGTCATGATAATGGCTTCAGCCACATCTGCCGCACTGGCAATCAGATAGATGCCTTCCTTCTTCAGCTTTTTGCCGTAATCAATATAGCTGTCCCAGCTCTTGATCACTTCGTTCATGTCCACGCCCATTTTCCGGGCCACGTCATGACGGTAGTACATGACGCCGGGTCCGAGGTCCACGGGGATACCATACTGGTCACCCTTGTCGTCCTGGCCCTGTGCCCACGCATAAGGCGCGAAATCGCTTTCATACTGATCGGCGTTAAAGGTTTTCGATAGGTTGACCAGGCCGCCCGACTGGGCAAAAGCTCCGATTTTGGCGACATCCACCACAACCACATCACCCGCACCTGAACCCGTGGCCAGGTTGGTCGTGAGCTTGTTATGGTGATCGCCCCAGTTGTTCATCAGGTAGTCCACCTCAATATCAGGGTGCGCCTTCCTGAACTCGGGGAGGATTTTTTTCAGGCTGCTGTCAAAATCCGGAAAGCCGTCGAAACGGATCTTGGTCTCGGCGTGGACGGGGGACAGTGCCGTCAGGCTTGCCAGTGTCAGTCCCAAAGCAAGTTTTCTTATCATTGTGTCTCTCCAGTTGTTTTTGGGGGTTACCGGGGAGGCCGGGTGGACTCCCTGACTACAAGTGCGGGACGCAGACGCCCTTCAACGACGCCGCGACCCTTTCCTTGCATTCTTTCAAGTGCCAGCCTGCCTGCCCGCAGCCCCATTTCCTTCACGGGGAAGTGTATCGTAGTCAGGCGGGGAATGACGTGACGTGCGAACATCACATCGTCAAAGCCCACCACGGAAATGTCATCCGGGACAGACTTGCCGGCATTGCGGAATGCCTCAATGGCACTGACCGCAATGAAATCGTTGGCACAGAATACAGCCGTAAAAGTGTCATCCCTTGCCATGAGCGCCTGTGCGGGTACATAGCCGCCGCCATCGGCGTAATGTCCGTGTACCAGCCATTGCGGATTCCAGGGGACTTCCGCTTCCATCAGCGCCCGCCGGAAGCCTGCGATACGTTCGTTGGAGTCCGACTTGTCAGCGGGGCCCGCGATGCAGGCGATGCGGGTATGCCCCAATTCCAGCAGATGGCGGGTGGCCAGATAACCGCCCTTTTCGTTGTCCAGCCAGATGCAGGTATCGGCCAGGGGTTCGACAAACCGGTTGATGATGACCAAGGGGGTGCCTTCATCTGCCAGGCGGGCAAGATAGGCATTCGGAACTTCGTTGACATGCAGGATCAGGGCATCACAACGGCGTTCCTGCAGGAAGCGGATGGCCTGCTTTTCTTCCTCAAGATGGTCGTTGCCGGCGGTCACAAACAGATGAATCCCTGCCTCGCGCAGCACGCTCTCTGCGTGATGCATGATTTCACCATAGAAGGGGCCGCCCAAGGTTCCGACGACCATGCCGGCGCTATGTGACCGGCGTGTGACCAGTGACTTGGCGAAGGCATTCGGACGATAACCCAGTGCCTCGACGGCATCCAGTACGCGCTGACGGTTGATATCCGAAACGCGGGTATTGCCGTTCAGCACTCTGGAGACGGTTGCCTGTGAGACACCCGCCCGGATGGCGACTTCTTTGATCGTTGTCATCAGTTCTTTTCGTTCTGCTTGAAAGCGTTTACACGAACAACTCTAAACGATTTTGGGGTCGAATGAAAGCGCTTACATCATAAAAGTTCCGCCTCCCGATTTTCAAGCGGGCCGGTTGTATGGCTTCAGCAGTGAGTCACACTGCGCCCGAGTGCAAAAACCACCGGAACACAACGCAGGCGGACCGCATTGCAGGCGGGTTTGATCTGAACGATGTGGCTTGGGGGAGGAGAATAAGATGGCGCGCCCGAGAGGATTCGAACCTCTGGCCTTTGCCTCCGGAGGGCAACGCTCTATCCAGCTGAGCTACGGGCGCACATTCGTGTGAACGGGCAGCGATTATAGCGGAAAGGATTGCGGCCATGCAACGCAGCGCGCCTGAAAAATTTTTCGGGTAGGCAGGTGGCGCAAAGCTGTGGCAAGCTTAGGGAGTCACGTACTGAAGGATCAGCCGCACCCATGCTCCATCTTCACAGCAGCAACCGACTTGAATATCTGGCAGAAACACTGGTGGCCCATCTGCGCCACCAGCCCGCCGCACACCCGCTGACGCCTGTTTCCATTGCCGTGCCGCATCCGGGTGTTCAGCACTGGCTGAGCCTGTATCTGGCCGAGGCCGACGGCATTGCCATGAACTATGACTTTCCGCTGGCCAGCCGCTTCATGTGGCGCCAGGTGCGTCGTCTCTGCGCAGATCTGACGGACGGAGAACGCTGGACCCGGGAGGTCATGGCCTGGTCGCTCCATGACCTCATGGGGCGGCCCGAATGGGCATCCGATCCCGTGTTCGAGGTGCCGCGCCGTTATATCGAGCGCACCCGGTCTGCCGGAGGTCGCTACCAGCTGGCCGCGGAAATTGCAGACCTGTTCGAACAGTACCTCATGTACCGGCCCGACATGCTGCGCAAATGGCAGGCCGGCGAAGACCCGAATGACTGGCAGGCCTGCCTGTGGCGTGCACTGGCCGGCGGCGAGACGACCCCTGTGGATCAGCTCCATGCCGCCCTGGAGGCCGCCCGGGGCAGACCGGCCGGGATGAGCGCCGACACCCTGCGCCTGTTTGCACTGCACATGCTGCCGCCGGTCTGGCTGGAACTGCTGGATGCGCTGGCACAGACCCAGGATGTGCATGTATACGTACTCAACCCTTCCGAGGCCTGGTGGGGCGACCTGCGGTCGCGGCGTCAGCAGCTCGGCGAAGCGGCCCGGGCACTGCGTCTGGGCCAGCCCGTCACGCCGCCGGATACGGAAACCCTCTCACTGCAGGAGGGGCACCCGCTGCTGGCCCAGCTCGGTCGTCAGGGGCAGGCCTGGCTCAACTCGCTGGCGGAGCGGGACACGGGATCAGGGCAGCAGGTCTGGGTCGAGCCACAGGCTTCACATACGCTGGCTGCCCTGCAGGGCTCGTTGCTGACACTGGAGCCGGAGCGTGCCCGAACCGGGCAGATGGATGGCAGCTTTCAGATCGTCTCCGCCCACAGTCCGCTGCGCGAAGTACAGGCCCTGCATGACTGGCTTCTGGCGCGTTTCGAGGCGGATCCCACGCTGAAGCCCCGGGACGTCGTGGTGATGACCCCTGAAATCGAGCGTTATGCGCCCGTGGTCGAAGCGGTCTTCGACCTGACGGGCAGCACGCAGGACACCCGGCTGCCTGCCACGTTGTCTGACCGCCGTGCCGCGGATGCCGACCCGCTGATCCGCGCCTTCCTGGCGTTGCTGAGTCTGCCCGAGTCCCGGCTCGAAAGGGGCTGGGTACTGGATCAGATGCGCCTGCCCGCAGCCCGGTCGCGCTGGGGCTGGGGTGAGGACGCATTGCAGCGTATTGAACAGTGGATGGATCAGGCGGCCATCTACCGCGGCCTGGATGCAGAACACCTCAGATCACAGGGACTGCCGCCGCGTGACCAGTTTACCTGGCTGCAGGGGTTGCGGCGCCTGCTGCTGGGTGCCGTGATGGGCGATGCGCCGGTGGTGCTGGAGGGCGCGCAACTGGTCACGGTGCCGGATGTTCCGGACGCCGAGGCCCTCTCCCTGGCGGGCAAGGTGATGCAGTTTATCGACCACCTGCAGGCGGCCCGCCGGGCATTGTGTCAGGAACGCACCGCGGAGGCGTGGTCGGTGCTGCTGCTCGAGACCCTTCAGGACCTCTATGCCGAGACGCCGGACACCGGTGCCAGTTGGCAACAGATCCGTGATGCTCTGCGTGCCTGGGTGCAGGCTGTCCAGCGGGCCGGTGTCAGCGCGCCGCTGCCCCTGGCCGTGGTACGCGCCGCGCTGCGGCGGTCGCTGGGCGATCATCAGGTGCAGGGCGGATACCTCGCCGGTCGTGTGACCTTCTGTTCCCTGGTGCCGCTGCGCAGTGTGCCATTCAGGATTGTCTGCCTGCTCGGCCTCTCTGCGGACAGCTTTCCTCGCAACCGGCCGCCGCTGCCCTTTGACAAGATGGCCGAAGCCCCACGTTGGGGGGACCGCTCACGGCGGGATGATGACCTCTATCTGTTCCTGGAGTCCATTCTCTCCGCCCGGGACGGCCTCTATCTCAGCTACGTGGGCCGCTCCATCCGGGACGACAGTGTCTGTGAACCGGCCTGGCCGCTGAAGACCCTGATGGATGTTGTGGGGATTGAACGGCCGGTACAGTTGCCCCTGCAGCCCTTTGATCCGGCCCATTACACACCGGGGGCACCGCTGCAATCCCATGATGCGCGCTGGCTGAAGGTCGCACAGCACCTTTCCGGCATTGCAGAAGGCGAGCCGCCCGGCGAACCGGAAAGCACGCCCCTGCAGGTCCGGCTGCCCGAAGTCCTGACGCTGGACTTCATCGTCAAGCTGCTGGACGATCCGGTCGGCCAGTTTGCCAGGCAGGTACTGGGACTGAAGCTGGATGAGGTGGAACGGGACCCTGAGGCCGAGCCGTTTGTGCTGGGCGGACTGGAAGGCTGGCAAATTCGTGACCGTTGGCTGCGGGAGTCCCTGAAGGCGCCGGATCGGTTGCCGGAGCTGAGAAAACAGGTGATGTATGGCGGGCTGTTGCCGGCGTCGCCGGATCCCGAAGCACTGCTGGACACGGAGATACGGGTGGCCGAGGACATGGCTCAGGCGTTACGGACCGCAGCGGGAGGCCACGCACCACAGTGGACGGAGCGCCAGGTCATGCTGGATAACGGCCACACTTTGCAGGTTGGATTCTGGAAGGCGGACAAAGAGATCTTTCTGGCCAGCCCCTCGCGCCTCAAGGGCAAGCATCGTGTTCAGGCCCGGCTCCTGGCCCGGATACTGAAGGCTGCCGGTGAAGACGATCTGGCGAATGCCGGGATTCGGGTATTGGGGCGCGCCGGGGACAAAGTGGACGAATACAGCTGTCCCCCGGTCAACCTTTCGGGCCCGCAGGCGCTTGAGTTGCTGAACCGGTTGGTCGATCTGCTCCATGTATTCTGGTCCGCACCGGTTCCCCTGCCACTGGATGCCTGGTTCAACGAACAGAAAAGGGATGGCCTCAAGGCACTGGATGTCCCCGCGACCTGGGAGAAGTGGTGGATGGCGTCAGAGGGGTGGAGCGACAATTCGCGCCCGAACGGTGAAAAGATGCCTTATGCCCTGTTCTGGTCAGTCCGGCCGGATTGGCAGGATGACTGGGCACAGGTACTGGCATCGCTCTGGACACTGTTCAGTGAAGGGGACAGCCAATGACCGGGACGCACAACATGCAGACACTGGACCTGACCGCGGTGCCCCTTTCCGGCGTGCATCTGATCGAAGCCTCCGCCGGTACGGGCAAAACCTACAACATTACCCGCCTGTTTGTACGGGCACTGCTTGAGAAAAAACTGACTGTACGCGATATCCTGGTGGTGACCTTTACCGAAGCCGCCACTCAGGAACTCCGGGGGCGCATCGGAGAATACCTGGTCCAGCTCAACGCCAGGTGGGCCACACAAACCACCGAGGATCCCTTTGAGCAATGGTTGTTTGCACGGCATGACGCCGCAACAGCGCGGTTGCTCCTGGCCTCGGCCTCACAGGATCTGGATCTGGCAGAGATCCACACCATCCATGGCTTTTGCTCGCGAGTGCTGAAGGAACAGGCCTTTCAGAGCGGGGAGCCCTTTGACCAGGAGGTCGAGACGGACGGTGACCGCCTTCTGATTGAGGCCGCCAGGGATTACTACCGTCTCCTGACGGACGATCCGGATCAATATCATTACACCCGCGAACTGTGGCCCACACCGGAGGCCTGTGTCGGGGCCCTGAAGGCGGCACTCGGCAATACCCTGGTCCGGCTGCCGGAAGATGACGAGGCAGTGATGTCACCCGCAGAGCTCGGGCGACTGGTGGCACAGGTGCGCGCAGACATCCAGGGTGCGCTTCAGGAGGACGCCAGACGACCCAAACCCACACAGGACGCGGAAAAGTTTGCACAATGGCTTGCCGCTTTCGAGCCGCTCCTGGAGCGCTTTGTTTCGGATGACGGCGAGGCGGACCCGGAACTGCTGCGGGCGATTCAGGACGAAGCACCCTTTCCCCCAATCCGCGTTCAAAGCATTTCAAGGCGGTCACGGCTGAGGGCGCGCCCTTCGACCAACTCAAGGCACGGGTCCGGGAGATGGCGCAACGGTCCGGAAAAGCCGCGGTCCGGGAAGCTGTCCGCTGGATAAGGGAGCGGGTGGAATGGTTGCGCCGCCAGCGGAACGTCATGGACTTCAGCGCCATGATCCAGCGGGTGCACGAAGCGGTGGCACGGGAGCCGGACTCCATGCTCGCCCGGGCGCTGGCAAAACGTTATCCGGTCATGCTGGTGGATGAATTTCAGGATACGGACCGGGCCCAGTTCGATATCTTCTACACCCTGGCGCGCGTCAGGGATGAACACGGCCTGTTCATGATCGGCGACCCCAAGCAGGCCATCTACCGCTTCCGCGGCGGGGATGTGCATACGTACCTCCGGGCCCGCGAGCAGGCAGATCAGGCCTGGACACTGGGGGGCAACTGGCGCTCCACCGCGCAGATGGTGGAGGCCTATAACGCCATATTCAGCGCCAGAGAAGACGTGTTCGGGCAGGTGGGTATCCGCTATCAACCGGTGACCGCAGCCCAGTCGCCGCACAAGCTGGGCACGCTGATCGATCCCGGCCAGACGGATGCAGCCGTGGTGATTCCTGTCTTGCATGAAAACGGGGCGGATAAAGATCAGGATGACGACAAGGAACTGTCCGCCGATGAGCTCAAGCGCCTGGCCTGTGCGTGGTGCGCACAGGAAGCCCGCCGTCTCTTGCAGGAGGCGCAGATCCGCGGTGAGAATGAAACCAGGCCGCTGCGTGGCAGGGACATGGCCTTTCTGGTTCGCAGTCATGGTCAGGCGGAAATGGTCATGCAGGCCTTGCGGGAAGCAGGGCTCACGGCAGCGGCTGCGAAGTCCCGCAAGCGGGTTTTTGAAACGCCGGAGGCTACCCATTTGCGGTTCTTCCTGCGCGGTGTGCTCCATGCGGAACAGGAGCAGGCCTTCCTGACGGCGCTGGCCACCCCCTGGGCAGGCCTGAACACACAGGCACTCTTTCGCCTGAAGGAAGACCCCGAGGCGTGGCAGACCTGGTATGAGCGTTTTGTCCGCTGGCGTGAGCTCTGGCAACGGGGCAGGGTACTGGCCATGCTCCACGAGGCATTTTTCGGCTACTACTGCTTGCAGGATCAAAGCTCCCACCGGAGCCTGACCAACCTGTTCCATCTTGCCGAACTCATGCAGCAGGCGGCGCTGAAACATCCGGCGCCTGAAGATCAGCTTGCCTGGCTGGAAAGCGCGCTCGCCAACCCTGCTGCCGAACCGGAAGGGACAGAATTGCGGCTGGAGCGGGATGATGATGTCATCACCGTCATGACCATGCACGGCGCCAAGGGGCTGGAATTCCCGGTGGTCTTCCTGCCGTTCGCGGATTACACCGAGTCGAACAGAACCGGCAGTGTCGCGGTCATTCCCGGCAGGGACGGGCTGGAACTGGGACTGATTTCTGACCCATCCGTGAAGGAAAGAGACACCCGGGAAGCGGAAGAGGAGTCCATGCGGCTGTTCTATGTGGCACTGACCCGGCCCATCTACCGCTGTTACATGCCCTGGCTCGGGCAGGAAAAAACCACACGGGGAGGGAGCCTGCCGCCGCCTCTCGCCGCAGCGCTGGGCGGTGCCGGTGCGTTCGGACAACTGAAGACCCTGGCCGAAGCCCACCCTTCGGCCATCCGGGTGCTGGAAGACGCTGCCACCCTCAGGCCGGCGCGTTCAACGACAGAAAATGAGTCCGCGTCCACTGGCGCAGACCTGACCAATGAAACCGTGCTGGTCCACAAGCCGTTTAACGGCAATATAGACCGGCACTGGCGCGTTCTGTCCTTCACCGCCCTGGCCCGCGGACTGCACGACCCCGAACAACAGATCCGCCCCGAACGGGATGATGACGACCGGGCCGTCACCGGGCCGGCGCAGCCGCTACCCCTGCGCTTTCGCATGAGGCCGGGCGCCCAGACCGGTGAAATTCTCCACGCCCTGCTGGAACATGCGGATTTCACCCGGCCCGACTGGCCGGCTCTCGCGGACACCTGGGCGCAGGGGGCCGGACTGGACCCACAGGACCGCGATGAACTGACGCAGTGGATGGATGAAGTCCTGGACACGCCCATACCGCTGCCGGAAGGCCCGGTCAGGCTGCGTGACCTGCCTGCCGAACGCACCCTGCGTGAAGCGGAGTTCTTTTTCCCGACTCATGCCTCCGTCAACCGGATTCAGGAGGCACTGGCCGACTGGCGTGATGGCCAGCCGGTCCACCTGAGTCTGAAAACGGTGGAAGGCATGATGCGCGGGTTCATTGACCTGATCTTCGAGGCCAACGGACGATACTGGGTGGCGGACTACAAATCCACCTGGCTGGGAGGCCGGACGGATGACTACTCCGCAGCCGCCATCGCGGAGAACATGGCCGAGCATCATTATGACCTGCAGGGGCTCATCTACAGCGTGGCGCTGCACCGGCTGTTGCGGCAGCGCCTGCCGGACTACGATCCCGGACGCCATCTGGGAGGGATGGTCTATCTGTATCTGCGGGGCATGGCGCCCGAAACCGGCACCGGTGTGGCGGTCACCTGTGTGCCGGTCGGGGTGCTGCACCGCTGGGATGCGTTGTTTGCGGGGGAGGCCGAGGCATGAAGCGACAGGACTGGAAACATGTGGCAGCGCGACTGGGCGAGGTGGACTACGGACAGTGGGCTGCCGTCACCGAGATGTTGTCCCTCTATCATCTGGAAAACGACGCGGACCGCACGCTGCTGGCTCACGTCGCGCTGGCACTGCTGCAGGCGCAGGCAGAAGGGCACGTGTGTCTGGATGTCAACCGTCTGGCCGGTACCCGGCTCTGGACCGACGCACAAGCGGAACCCCCCCGGAGGGCTTTCAATTTCCCGGTCCGGAGCGATTGCATGCCCTGCTCAGCGAGCTGTCGCCGGTCTCGCCGGACGATCCCGAGCCGCTGAAGTACGATCCGCCACGTCTATACACCCGGCGCATGTGGACGCTGGAGCAGGAGCTGGCCGAACGGCTGGGTCGCAAGTACCGGCAACCGGTGGAACTGCCCGATGAGGCATCCGTCCGGGCCCGGATCAGCCAGCTGTTCAAGGGGACGTCGGCGGAGGACGTGGACTGGCAGCGTGTTGCCGTGGCTCATGCGCTGCGCCACGCCCTGACCGTCCTCACGGGCGGGCCGGGTACGGGCAAGACCACCACCGTCACCCGGCTGCTGGTGGCACTCGCGGCCCTGTCCGCCAGACCGGTGGCCATGGCCCTGGCCGCACCCACCGGAAAGGCCGCACAGCGGCTGACCGAGTCCATCATCGGGCAGAAACAGCGGCTGCTCAATGAAGGCGTGGATGCACAACTTCTCCGTGCCATTCCGGAAGAAGCCTGTACCGTACACCGTCTGCTGGGTGTTCGCGGTGGTTCGGGCGGCTTCATCCATGGCGAAGACAAGCCGCTGGATCTGGATGTGCTGGTGGTGGATGAAGTGTCCATGCTGGATCTGCCGCTGATGACGGCCCTGTTCCGGGCGCTGCCGGACAAGACACGCGTGATCCTCATCGGCGACCCGGATCAGCTCCCGGCGGTGGGCGTGGGCGGCATCCTTGCCGAGCTGGTGCGCGAACCGGATGAACACTACCTGAAGGACGATGCGAGTTGGATTGAGGCCGTCACTGGCCAGACGGTGCCTGTGTCGACCCATGTCGGCGCCCCCTGGCATACCGCCCTGTACCACAGCCGCCGTTTTGATCCGGGCAGCGGTATCGGGCGGCTCGCCCGGGCATTGCAGAACGGGCAACTGGCCCTGGCTGCCGACATTCTGGCCAATCCCCCCGCGGAGGACCTGTGCTGGCATCCGCTCTGGGAAGCGCAAACCCTCCTCGACGCCGGCAAGTCTCACTGGCGCCGGTTGTTGCAGGCCAAAACACCGGACGAAGCCTTCGAGGCGCTCAAGACCTTCCGGGTGCTGACGCCTTTGCGTCAGGGCCCCTGGGGGGTGGAGCAGCTCAACCCGCTGATCGAGCAGCACCTGGGGGTGGGGGCCGGCACGGCTTCGGGGCCCTGGTACCAGGGGCGTCCCATCATGGTGACCCGCAACCATTACGGCGTCGGGCTGTTCAACGGTGACGTGGGGCTGATCTGGGAACAGGACGGACAGAAAGTGGCCCTGTTCGAATCGGAATCCGGCACAGGCTACCGGACATTCCCCGTTCACCGCCTGCCGGAAGTGGAAACCGTCTTCGCCATGACCATCCACAAGACGCAGGGCTCGGAGTTCGACGAGGTCCTGATGCTCCTGCCGGAAGACGCCGAACGTCTGCTCAGCCGGGAGCTGATCTTCACCGGCCTGACCCGTGCAAAGCGGCGACTTACCCTTCTGGCCAGCGCAGATGTCTGGCAGACCGGTGTGGAACGGCGCATCGAGCGCGAAGGCGGATTGCGGCAGGCGTTGGAACGTGTGTTGCGGTAGGCCGTACCGTCTGAGCCTCTCGGCTGTTCGCTGAAGCCTGCGTCTCAGTCTCAGGCCAGGTACACCGGGACATCCAGGCTGAAATGGTGTGCCCGGATGGCTTCGGGACTGACGAGTGCCGCGCGTCCGGTCTCGATCACCACACAGGGCGGTGAACGAAACTCATGGGCATAACAGACCGGAGAGCTGACCTCATCCGGGAGGAGGGCCACTGAGCGGACACGCTGCCAGAGCCTGAGGAGCCTGTCGGTTGTGGTACGTAACGGTTCGACGCTGCAGGGTGCGCACGCCAGATCCGAAGTCAGATCCACCATCAGTATTTCCTGCGGATTTGGCGTTACGTTCAGAATCAGCAGGGCACAAACCGGATCCGGCGCATAGCCGGTGTGATCCGGCAGCAGAACCAGGGTATCCAGGCACTGTGTGGTCACAAGGTGCTCGCGCAGGGACAGAAACCCGGGATCGGTGAGCACGGTACAGGGTACTCCGGAGAGGCGGCCTGCAAGCTCGGGGGCCTGAGCAATCAGCAGGTCTGACAACCGGGTGCACATGCGTTGTGCCGCCGGGGCAAGTGCCGGACATGCGTTAGCAAGGTCGGAAACGTGCATCGGGACGCTCCACAGGATCACCCATCTACAAGCAGGTGGCGACCGAAAACGGCGTCAGACCCGCCACCCTGTACAATACCACCCACACCCTCAGGCACAAGGGGTTGCGGATGTCAGCAGCCCCTACCGGGAGGACATCTCAAACTGTTATTTTGTGGACATATTACTCTGTTTGATCCTACCCACCAACAACGGACACTCAACTAAGCGACTTTAAGTGTCTCAAATTTTGCCGGGCTCAGATTGCCGTTGGCGCTGTGTCTGCGATCCCGATTGTAATCCACCTCAATGTATTCAAACACAGCCCTTCGCATCTGTTCTCGGGTTCTGAATTGCTCCCCGTGTATGGCTTCCACTTTCAGGGAATGGAAGAAGCTTTCGGCACAGGCGTTGTCGTAACAGTTGCCTTTCGCACTCATGCTGCACCTGAGATTGTGCACCCTGATCAGCTTCTGGTAATCACGGGAGCAATACTGGCTTCCCCGGTCGGAATGAACGATCATGCCTTCGGGCATGCCCCTGCGCCACAGCGCCATACCAAGCGCATTACAGACAAGGTCGGCTGTCATGCGCTCAGACATGCTCCAGCCCACAACCATCCGGCTGAACAGGTCAATCACAACTGCCAGATACAGCCATCCTTCGTCCGTCCACAGGTATGTGATGTCACCCACCCACTTCTGGTTGGGTGCCGTCGCCTCAAATTTCTGCTCCAGAAGATTCGGGGCAACCGGCAGATTGTGTTTCGACTGTGTGGTCGCTTTGAACTTCCTGGCAGCTCTGGCACGCAAGCCCTGTCGCTGCAGGCTCTTTGCGATGGTCTTGCGATTCAGGGCATGTCCGTTTTCGGCCATTTCTGCCACCAGCCGGGGAGCACCATAACGTCCCTTTTTCTGCCAGAAGGCCTCACTGACGGCCTGATCTGTTGCTTCACGGCGCTGCTGACGCGCAGAGCGTGCCACCTGCCTGCGGCGCCAGGCGTAATAGCCACTGCGTGAAACACACAGAACACGGCTCATCGTTTTCAGGCGGAACTCTCCTTCATGTGCCTGCATGAACACGTACTTCACTTCAGGCTCTTGGCGAAGTACGCCGCCGCCTTTTTTAAAATGGCCAGCTCCTCTGCCTGTTGTGCCAGTTGCCGCTTGAGGCGGGCGTTTTCCGCGGCGAGCTGCTGTTCGGCCTCGCTCTGGCCCTGGGCCTGCCTGGCCTTGCTGCGCCAGTTATACAGCTGTGATTCGTGCAATCCCAGGTCTTTGGCTGCCGCACTGATGCCAACGCTGTCAGCCAACGCCAGCGCCTCCTTCTTGAAGTCCTCGGAGTAGCGCTTGCGTGTTGATTTACCTTGTGTGTTCTTTCTTGCCATGGTTCACCTCTGTAGCGTAGTGTACTCGCTTAATGAGGTGTCCACTATTGCTGGGCAAGATCAGTTACTGACACCACCAAACTTTTGTGATTCCCTTCGGTTGTTGCCTGTGTCTCAGACTGTACTGAATTCTCGATGGGCACACCACAGCAAGAAGATTGATGTGAGCCCTATTTCGATTTTTCTATTGGCACCGGAACAGCTGCACCAAATAAAGCCGGTTAACTGGGTTCTAGCGAAGGGCGGCCAACCCCGATGTTAAACCAGATACCCGACAGCCAGAACCACTACGACACGACTTCTTATAACGCCGCCATAAACGGCGCGAGCTTGCGAGCGTCCGGCGACCGTAGGGAGCGAATTTAATGGCCTTGTTATGCCTTTGCATGTACGACCCTTGTAAATTGATAGTTCAATGTTGCGCCGCCACCGCGATTGGCAATATGGAACTCATGCAGAACACCATTTACGAGACAGCAAAGCACACCTAGAGAATCAGGTGTCTTTGGTGCAAAACACATTAAGCCAATTTGCTCTTTTAAAGCTGGCGTTTGTTTTGCGCCGTTTACAACATTTGCAAATTCTTTGAGTTGAGCGTTATTTGAATTCACAACGGGCATGCCTTCAAAGATTTCAAGAGTTTGCACATCATTTTCATTTGCCCGGAGTATATCAAGTACTTTTGAGCCAATACGGAGATCTGGAATTTGGCCTTGAGTTAACTCTTCAGGCAGCAAAATTTCGAAAGGCTCAACAGGTGCTTCTGAGCCTCGCTTTATTTCTGGCTTAGATTTCGTTTTAAACAGCCCGAACATTGGCTTCTCCTGAGGCATAACGCCTAGCACAACGGCGTAATAATTTGGCGGGGCTTTTGCGTTTCTTTGCAAAAACCGCGACAGATTATGGAGTCCGTTGGTGCTTTTGGTTATGAGCATAGTTGCGGTCATTGCACGAGCATTGATGACAAAACACCAATGACAGCCATGCAAATAGCCATACAAATTAATACCCAAATAATCCCATAAGTTAAACGTAAAAACCTAGGCCAGTTTTTAATAAATTTACGATCTAAACCTAAGTTAACTAAATCCTCAGCAGCACAATAAAGAGGTAAGCCCATTAAAACAATACCTACCCAAAATACGGCGGAATAAGTAATAACAGGAAAGAAGTAGGCCCAAACTGAAACCCCAATTACGAAAGAGACTATCAGTAAAACTGTGACCTTGGTTGACCTTGATGATTTCTCTTCGAAGTTCCACTCTTCATTCATACTTACAGCTCATAACGCATTGTTATACGATTGTTGCTACAACTGCTGATAATACACAATATTTTGATTTTTATGCCCCAAATTTTACTAAAACAGGAAATACAAATATTAATATACCTATTAATAGCGCTACAGCAAATTTGCAAAACAATATTAACAAAGATTGATGCCAATGTTTTTTATTTTCATCCGGATTACTCCACTCACCCGGCATATCATCGTCTAGTGTAATTAAATGACCAACAGCAACCCAAACGGAAATACCACATAATGTATAGATGTAAGGTATATCTGCTACTAAGGAAGCGGCAACAGTAATGACTGCAACAAAAGCTATTGATTTAATTGTATTTTTCTTCATTTGGCGGCGCTTTACGTATAACGTTTAAGCTGTGCGGCGCAAACGAAGCGCAGCGTAGTTTGCGTCCGAACGAGCGCCTTGTTATGCGCTTACCATGCTGGACTTTCTTTGCTGACTTCAACCTCAACAACCGCCTGCTGAAAGAAAGTATTATTTTGCATTCGAATATTGCTACCACCGGCAATATGAATACCAGAGCCTTGACTACCAACCAAACTTCGATAGTAATCCTCAGCAGCCTGTCTAAATGCCTCGTAATTAAATGGCCCGTTATATCCAACAGGCCTTGAGACTTCTAGGGGTGTTGTTTCGAAGTCGGAACCTACAGGCTGCTTTATATCCACATAAGCTTCTCCCGAGACGTTACCTTCAACGTCTACGGTGAAGAATGCTCTTGAAACCATGTGCTGATCATCACTTCCGTAATCTTGAGAGTCCTGGATCAGTTTCTGAAATATTACTTTTGCCTTAGCCATTCCTTTCTCCTTTAAATGGATTAAATCATTTGGCGCATAACATTTTATTCAATGACACACTGGTGCTATCTCCCAAGAGCTCGTCTATTCTCCGGTGTCAAATTTCGCATCAAAAACAATTCTTTGCAACCCCAACATACATCAAAAGGCGTCACCTGTCCGGCAGATAGGCGTCAGATGTGTCGCAATATCCGGGATAGCATGACGGCCTGGCACTATTTTCCACATAACCGCAGGATCAAAAGTTCCGCGCAGCCTACCCTGATCAACTCTTGCGTTACAACACTTCAATACTGTATATATAGACATAAAAATCACGGAGCAGAAGGCACGTTACAATGGATGTTCGCGCACCGATTCCAGCCGATTCAAACCGATTTATAGATCGGTTCAGGCGTTATATTCGCGCCCGGAACTTAGCCTACAAGACGGAAAAGACCTACAGCTTCTGGGTGCGCCGCTTTTACGATTTCATGGCTACGGTTCAGCAGAAGAGATGCGAGTGTCGGATATCGGACCATTTTTGTCACACCTTGCGGTGGACCAGCTCTGTTCCATCAATACGCCACGCACGGCATTTAATGCACTGATTTTCCTGTTCCGTGAGTTCATGGGGCAAGACGTTGGAGAGTTTTTCAGAGGTCCTTAATTTGATGAAGAGAGAAATATTTGATATGGGTTCATTACGGATTGGTTCTGGATGGGCCATTAAATATTGCTTGAACAGGTTGTCTGAACTGAAGAATACTGAGTCCGTGCTTGAACACCTGCTTGTGGGGGAGGTGTTGGAGGAGACATGGATTGGGGTATTCATAAATGGGATGAATACGCACAAGAGGATTATGGCGTAGGCCGGTTTGACGGATACAGATATTTCGTCGGGGAGAGAGAACATGGAATTCGGGGGCGCGGTGATATAGAAGAATTTACATCAGAAGATCGCTTGAAGGAGCTGCTTGGCACCATGCTCAAAGCCCATATAAAGGAAGGTGCTGTAAACAGAGACGAAGCCAAACGTTGGGCTGACAAGTTTTCAATAGTGCTTTAGGGAACTGCTGAAAAACGCGCCCATATCGGATAGTCCGAACGAACAGATACGAAACGCGCGATGAACCATAAAAAACCGCCACCCGAAGGTGGCGGTAAAGGGCCGATGACACAGGAAAGATCCTTCTGCTTCAGGGCATGGCGGCCTTCACGCTCACCTGCAGGGCGCTGGTGTCGGCAGCATTGAGCGTGAACACATAGTCGCCGTCGGCAGGAATCACGACCTGAATGTTCCCGTTACCCGGATCACTCAGGGCGATCGAGTCCGCAGCGGTGGTGAAACCGCCCCAGCCAATGTTGGGTGACGTCCAGTTCTCATTGGCAAACTTGAACTCGTAGGTGCCGGCCGTCAGGGTGACGGTGGATGCATAGACGCCGCCGCCCTCGAAGTTCAGCGGGTTGTCTGTCGCCCAGCCATTCAGGCTGCCGCGCAGATACACCGTGGTATTCCCATAGGGCGGCCGTTCACCCAGTGACTTGGCCTCCACCGGCAGGCCGTTGCCCTGTGCACCACTCTGCGCCTTGACGAACACGGTCGTGGTCAGGGCTGGGACGGTGAACTGGCTGCCGCTCACGCTGGCGCTGCGGATGCGCGTGTCGGCCGAGGTCTGTTGCACCGGATGCAGGGCAAAGCCCGAGGCGCCGGGAATATCCAGCGTTTGAGACTGGTTGGTGCCGTTGAAGATCACCACAATGGCCTCGTGCTGGCTGTCCAGATCTGCACCGGCAGAGAGGCCGTCATCAATGGACATGGCGATCACGCCGGGGATCTGGTGCTTGCCGGTGTTGCGGAAATCCACCCGTTTCATCACCTCGTCCCGGGTGGTCAGGTGGAACAGGGGTGAGCTGTTGCGAATGCTCAGCAGCTCGCGGAATACCTGGTCAGCCAGATCAATGTCCGTGGATGTGGGGTCGGCATTGGTATCGGCCAGAATGGTCAGGATCAGCGGCCAGTTGTCACCATCCTTGTCCTGCCGCGGCAGACCCACGTTCCAGTTGTTGTCCTGCTTGCTGAAGTCCACCCGGTTGAACCAGTCACCCGAGTCATAGCTGTCCCGCTGCATGGACTTGGAACGCAACAGCTCGCTGCCCATGTGGATGAAGGGCACGCCCTGGCCAAACAACGGGAAGCTCAAGCCCAGCAACTGCATTCTCACCCGGTCTTCGGTGGGCACGGAGGACGCAATCTTGTACTGGTTGTTGTCCCACAGGGTCTGATTGTCATGCTTGGACACATAGCTGATCACTTCCTGCGGGTCATCGGTGTAACCTGCAGGCTGGCCGTTATAATCCACGTCCTTGCCGGTGACGTTGATGCCATCCTTGTTGGTGAACACAAAGTCCTTCAGGTTGCCCGCCAGGCCCACGCGGATGATGTCCGCCAACTCCAGCAACCGGGTTTTCTCGGTATCGGCCCCGCTGTTCTTCTCATTGGGCAGAGTATACAGTCCATTGGCGAAACCCTGATTGGTGCGCAGGGCATCCATGCTGTCGAAGGGACCACCGCCACGCACCGCATCCCGCAGCCGGTCGCTGAACGTGCCGATTCCCGTACCGGCCATGTTGAGCTGTGTGGCGTTGGTGCCGCGGGCATTGTCGGCCACCTCGCCGAAGTTCCAGCCTTCGCCGTAGAAGTAGGTATCCGGGTCCACGGCCTGTACGGCCGCCAGCGCATCGATCATGTTCTGTTTCATGTGGTGACCCATGAGATCGAAGCGGAAGCCGTCGATCTTGTAATCGCGGGCCCAGACCACCAGCGAGTCGCGCATGAGGCGGGCCATCATCCGGTGCTCCGAAGCCGTATTGGCGCAGCAGGTGGAATTGGCCACATCGCCGGTGGTGTCATCCAGGCGGTGATAATAGCCGGGCACCACCTTGTCGAGCACGGACTTGTCCGCCACGCCCGAGGCATTGGTGTGGTTGTACACCACGTCCATCACCACGCGCAGTCCCAGGTCATGCAGAGCCTTGACCATCTGGCGGAACTCCACAATCCGGGGCGTGCCCTCGGGATTGGTGGCATAGCTGCCTTCCGGTGTGCTGTAGTGATAAGGATCATAGCCCCAGTTGAAGCTGTCCAGACTGCGCAGGTCGTTCATCAGGGCCTGGGCCTTCCCGGTGGTGGGGTCGTAGCTTTCCAGCAGCGCGCGCAGGGTCATGCTCCGGGAGACGGCGGTATCCGAACAAACGGCTGCGGAGGCCTTGAGCGCGCAGAGTTCGGCGACGGTATTGTCCAGATCCACCCGGCTGGCCGGATCTTCGTCAATGGTGGCGATGTCGAAGGCCGGCAGCAGTTGGACGTGAGTCAGACCTGCGGTTTTCAGCGCCTGAAGATGGGTCATGCCATCCGTGCCCGAATCCGTGAAGGCCAGATACTTGCCGCGATGGGCTTCCGGGACGGTGGGATCCGAGGCGGAAAAATCCCGGATATGGGTTTCATAGATGGTGGCGTCTTCCGGTGCGGAAACGGTGGGCACGGTCTGTGAATCCCAGCCCGCCGGCTTGAGGTCCGCATCATCCAGATCCACCACCTGGGAGTATTGGCTGTTGGCAGACAGGCTGAGCGACCAGGGGTCGGTAACGGTCAGGGTTTCGACCTTGCCGGTTGCCGGATGATAGACCGTTATCTCGTAGCGATAGTAGGTGCGGTTGAGGCTGCTGTCGCCCACATAAGTCCAGACACCCTTGTCACCGCGGGTCATGCTGACCGGCGACCCGGACAGTTCGTTTTTGTCTGCGTCATACAGATGCAGCGTTACCGATTGGGCCGTGGGTGCCCAGAGATCGAAGTGCACCCCGTCCGATTCCACCCGGGCACCCAGTGGTGCGTCCGTGTAGAACAGGGCATCAATCAGGCCGGGGGTCTGGACCTGGGTGGCCTTCACCAGTTTACCAGCGGGAGTGGTCTCTGCCACCACC
The DNA here is from genome assembly GCF_041153465.1 of Thermohahella caldifontis. Lineage (NCBI taxonomy): Bacteria > Pseudomonadati > Pseudomonadota > Gammaproteobacteria > Oceanospirillales > Hahellaceae > Thermohahella > Thermohahella caldifontis. The sequence goes on along the minus strand of NZ_CP154858.1, from coordinate 1,960,696 downwards.
AGTTGCGACCGGGCAAGCGTGGCGGCCTGCTCTGCCGTCACATCCGGCTGCCAGGCGGACCAGCTGGCCAGATGCGGGAAGGCGGCCTTGGTGGCATCCGACAGCGTACCGGCGGTCAGGCTGACCGCAGTCCCGCCGGATACCGGCGGATCGGCATTGACGTCCACCGTAATGCCGGCCGTTTGCGAGTAGTACAGGGTGACCGTATTGCCGTCGCCGGCCTGATAGACCAGCTCTGACGGGGAAAGCCAGTGCGCCGCCGCGCCTTCAAGCTGCACGGGCGCCGTGGTCACCGGCTCGTAGTACACGGTGCTGTTGCCATGGAAGGTAAAGGCATAACGGCCCTGGCTCAGGTCGAATTGCTTGTCGGCGCTGCCCAGGGCCTTCTCGTCGCCCTTGTGAATGATGAAGTTGATGCAGCCGGTGCTGGCCGTCGTATTCAGAATGTAGTACGCGCCATAATCCGGGCTGATGCCATCTGCCGCCTTCGGGTTGGCCCAGTCCACGCCTTGCAGGCTGCTGTCCGCCAGTGCGGTACAGTCACCGCCGTTCCAGAGGTGCAGACCCCAGCCGTCATAGCTGTCGTCATCACGCTTGTAGTAGAGCGCGACCTGTCCGTCAGTCAGGCTGACCAGGTTGGCTGCAGGTGGTGTGCCGCTGCCGGTGCCGGAAGGGGGTGTGGTAGCGGAGTCCGATCCGCCTCCGCCGCTGCCACCACAGGCGGTCAGCAACAGGGCAGAGAACGCCAGGAGCGTTGCATGCCGGAAAGGGTGTCGTGTTGCCATAGTTGTGTCCTTGTGCAGGTTTGTTATTGGAATGAGGCAGGGTCATGTTTGATCAGGCGGATGTCAGGCACATCCTTCATCTGCACATTTTTTGTGGAGGGGGTGGGAGGGGGGATTGGTGGAAAAGGGGGAGGATCGCTGCGATTCCCTTTATTTTTATGGGGTCAGGGGTATAATGCGCTTACTCAAAAAATGAACGGCTGATGAGGAATCGTTGTGAAGGCTCTGATCAAACTGGTGGTAATGGCAGCATCCCTGGTTACCCTTTCCGGGCTGGTATCTGCGGGTGCACAAACTGACAAGATTGCCGAGCGGGTCAAGCCGGTAAGCACCGTCTGTGTGGCGGGCGATCCCTGTGCCAGCGCGGCACCGGCTCCTGTCGCTGCGGCAGCCCGCGGAGGTGAGGAAGTGTTCAATGCCGTGTGTGCCGGTTGCCACAGCACCGGTGCGGCCGGTGCACCCAAGGTTGGCGACAAGGATGCCTGGGCACCGCGTATTGCTCAGGGCGAGGACACGCTGCTGCAGCATGCATTGAACGGCATCAACGTCATGCCTCCCAAGGGCGGATGCGGCAACTGCTCGGATGAAGAAATCCGGAATGCCGTGGAATACATGGTGAGCAAGAGCCAGTAAGCCACGTATTCACCAGGCCCCGAAGATCCCCGGCATGGACCGGGGATTTTTTTGCGCTGTGCCCACGCTGTCCGTGATATTCGGTGATGGCCGGTTTTCTGGACTACACTGTCTGTAACGTCCGGAATCACTGGGGAGGAAGGCGTGGCGACTGCACGCATCATCCGTTTCGTGCTCAGATCCTGCATGGCCGCCATGTTCTGCCTGCTGGTGGTGTCCGCCCGGGCAGAAGAGGTAACGGTCAGGCTGGGGTACTCCGAAATCCCGGCGCCACCCTGGCAGATCGGCCATGACCAGTCACCGCCCGGCATCGCTTTCGAAGTGATCAGGGAAGTGAGGGCGCGCCTGGGCATCCGGTTCGAGTTTATCCGTTATCCCAACAAGCGTGTGCTCTGGGCCCTGGGCAAGAATGAGCTGGAGGGCGCCTTCATGTATTCCTATGAGCCTGAACGCACCCGGCAAGGGGTCTACCCGGAGCGAAACGGCTTGCCTGATCCCTCAAGGCGGCTGGCCACACTGTCCTACTATCTGTACCGAATGAAGGGTGAGCCGGTGATCTGGGATGGCAAGACTGTGCGGGGGGGCAACATTGTGATCGGTGCCAATGAGGGGTATTCCATCGCTGAGGATCTGCGCCAGCTTGGCCTGAAGGTGTTTGAGGCGAGAGGCACGGAAAAGGGCTTCCGGATGCTGCAGCTCGGCCGGATCTCGGCCATGGCTCATCAGGACTGCGTGGCGGATCCGTGGCTGGCTGCTCATGATCCGGAGGGCAAGATCGAAAAACTTGAGCCGCCACTGCGTACCAAGCATTACTACCTGATCTTCAGCCACGCTTTCATGGAAAAGCATCGGGATCTGGCCATGAAGATCTGGGACGAGATCGCCGTTGTACGGGATGCCGTCATGGCCAAGGCCATGAAACGCTATCAGTGAAGGCGGCCGGCGCATGACCGGCCGCCGGGGGAGCGGTTGGTTTATTGTTCGGTTTCTGAGCGCCGTGCGGGCTCGGTGTCCTGTGCCGGCGCCGCTTTGGTCAGCGGACCGATTCCCATGGCAGCGAGCTTGTCGCCCACGTACGCAGCCACCTTGTACACCAGCGGCATGTCACTGCGTTGCAGGGCGTACCAGCCATCCTTGTGCTTGCCGAGCCGCAGGGTGAAGGGCGCACCGGACCTGGGTGTCAGAGTCCAGTTCACCACCGGCGAATCCAGTCCGTACTCCGGCTCGGGTGCCTTGCCCAGCACATCCAGAATACTCAGGGTCTTCAGGTCATCCAGCAGGGATTCCACACCCTTGTCATCCTGAACCTTGCCCTCCGGCACCTTTTCCAGCTTCCACTGATCGCCATCGCGGACGAGCGCGAAGTCGGGGCCTTCGATCCGGCTCAGGGCATCCGTATCCACGGCCGCCACACGGGTATCCAGCCAGTCTGAAGCCTTGGCCGGCAGCTCATAAGCCGCAAAGTCCACGGCATACACCTCCGTTTCGCCATCCTTGCGCAGATGAATGCGCTTGAAGGCCGGTGAGGTGCCCAGGTAGACCGTCTGCCATGGGCTGTCACCCTTGTAGAAGGTGATCTTGCGGACATGAACCTTGTCCGTCACCTTGAAGCGTTCATGACTGGTCTCGGTCCGGGCCACGGGCCATCCCCTCTTCAGCCCGGAGAGGGTTTCCAGTGCCTTGCGGAGCTTGCTCTGGTCTGCCTTCAGGTCGTAAAGGTCCGGCAGCTTCCAGGTCTCACCGTCACGCACCAGGGTGACTTCGTTGCCATCCTCATCGTGAATCACGATCTTGTCCGCTTCAGCCAGCGGGGATGCAAACAACGGTTCAACCTGGTTGAAACTGGCCTTCTGACCGCTCCAGAGGAGGGCGGCGCTCAGGAGCACCTGAACGCCCAGCAATACGGATAACCAGGAAATCCATCGCTTCATGTCACACCTCCAGATTCAGCATGCGTGCGTACGCCTGCAGGCGACGACGCTGTGTCCAGCGGAACAGGGCATAGACCAGGGCCACGCCCAGAGCAGCGAGAACATAGTTCAGATACTCCCAGAAGGCCTGCGTATCCTGATCCATGGGGATCAGCGTGTTGGCAAACTGGCTGCGCGAGCGGATGGTGAGCAGACCGCGGTCTTCCAGTGCCCAGTCCACGGCATTCTGAATGAGCTGCAGGCTGTTCAGGTACAGCGCCCGCTCCGTTGAACTGGTGAGCTGGATGGTCTGGTCCGCCAGAAACTCGCCGGAACCGAACACGAACAGCCGTGCTGCGTCCGGAGACTTGCTCACGAAGGGCGGTACACGCTCTTCTTCCGGAGTCGCGTCGGTTTCAGCCTTGTCCTTGTCCTTCTGGGCTGCTGCTTCCGCCTTCTTGCGGGCCGCCGCAAGAAGCGGGTTGTCCTTGCCCTCGAAGGCCGAGGTGAAGACGCCCTCCAGCATCACGCCCAGGGTGTAGCGCCCGCGTTCGCCTTCCGGCTGCCAGGGGCTGAGCTGGCCATTATCCATGCGCGGCGTGATGTCCTCGCCGTCGGTCAGCCAGGCCTGATCACTGGAGGTGATGAGTGTGGTCAGGGTACGGCCCTGTTGCTTGCTGTCATCCACCTTGATGGGTGATGCCCAGGCCAGAGTCACCTGCGGCAGCCCCTTGGTGGTCGGATGATCCTGATTGAGCCGGTCATCCCGTGCGTCTATGAAGAACGGATAGTCCAGCAGGCGCACTTCCTGGAACTGGAACTGACCGACCCGCCGTGTCACGGGCACCGGGAAGTGGCTGTTGTAAGGATCGGCCACCAGATGTTTCTCCAGCGTCAGCCCGTGGTGTGCCAGCCAGTCTTCCAGCCCGGTCTTCTGCTCCCGTGCGCTGAGGTTGCGTGCCGTCAGCTCGGTCGAGAAGGGGGAGGCGGCCACCAGCACCGTGCCTCCGCGCATGAGGAACTGGTCGATGGCATATTGCTGCAGTTCGGTGAGCTCACGGGGTGCCAGTACCAGCAGCACATCCAGATCCGCAGGGACCTTGCCGTCCTTCAGATCCACATCGCGGACCGTTGCACTTTCCATGAGCTTTTGCCGGAGCATGTTGAAGCCAGGGGCGGGGTTGAACTGGGCATAGGGGCCCTGTGGCTGTTCGGGCGCCAGCATGCCAATGGTCTTGGTAAAGCCGGCGGAAAAGCGCTTGAGGCCGGCTTCCAGGTTCTTCCGCAAGCCCTCTTCATCGAGCTGCTCCGGTAATGCCAGCTGAACGTACTGATCCCCGTCTGTCAGCATCAGTGTGAACCAGAAGGTATCGGTGCCCAGCAGTGACCGGAGCATGGGCTGGATACCGAATTCCTCGGTCAGCTTGCGGCCCAGCTCGCCGCCCTTGGCGTCGGGATCTTCCACGGTCCAGGTCAAGCGGTCACCCGCCTTGTCGGCCGTTTCCTTCAGCACCTTTTCCAGGGTGGCCCGGAACGGCACCAGTTCGGCCGGCAGCTTGCTGTCCGGTGATACATAGGCATGGAACTGAACCGGTTTCTTCAGCGTGGCAAAGAGGTTGCCGCCCGTCTGGTAGGCATACAGCACCTTGCGCAGGGCCCGGGTGACATCGTACTCGGGGTTGCGCAGGCGCACGTCCAGCTCGCCCTCGCCCTTTTCCTTCACCTCGATCAGGTCGCGGAAGCTCAGGACTTCATACTGATCCCCGTAACTGAGCAGGACATGGAAGTAGGCGTTGACCAGACCGGCCTGATAGCGGTCCGCCACCTGAAACGGTACGGGTTTGATGTTGTACTTGCTGTTGGCCTCATCTTCCTTTTCCGGATCGGACTGGGGATCGACAAATTCCACCCGAACCTTGCCGTCACCCAGCACCTCGTACTCCTTGAGCAGATCCCTCAGCTGGGGCACCAGGGGCGCCAGCAGGGGATGGGTCTTGGCGCTGAAGTAACCGCGAATGAGCAGGGGTTCCTGCAACTGACCCAGATAGTTTTCGGTCACGCCGCTGAGAGAGTAGCGCTTGTCAGCGGTCAGGTCGGCGCGCAGGGACTTGACCTGATCCAGCCACACGTTGCCCAGCAGCAGGTTGGCAATCAGCAGACCTGCAAACAGGTGCCACTGGCGATGGGTGCCGGCATGGTTGTCCTTCGCCCAGCCTTCCTTCTTCAGCGCCAGAACGTTCAGGGTCAGGAAAACGCCGACGAGCGAGAGGTAGTAGTAGAGGTCGCGCACGTCGATCACGCCGCGGGTAATGGACTCGAAGCGCGACCCGGTTCCCAGCTTGCGCATCACCTCGGCCACGTCATAGCTGAACAGACCCACCTGCGGGCCGGAGCCCAGCAGATAGAGCAGCACACCCACCAGTGAGGTGACGATCAGGCTGACGATCTGGGACTCCGAGCGGGCACTGACATACAGACCGATGGCGATGTAGGCGGCCCCCAGAAACAGGGTGGCCATGTAACCCCCGATCACCGGGCCCCAGTCCAGCTTGCCGAGGAAGGAGACGGTGACCGGCAAGGGCAGGGTGAGCGCCAGAGCAATCGCCAGCAGCGCCATGCAGGCAAGAAACTTGCCCAGCACCAGCCTCAGGGTGCTGACCGGCGTGGTGAGCAGGAACTCCAGTGTGCCCTGACGGCGTTCCTCGCTCCACATGCGCATGGTCAGTGCGGCGACGAGGAAGACCAGCAGCAGCGGCATCCAGCTGAACAGCGGGCGCACGTCTGCGATGTTGCGGGCAAAGAACGCATCCACCCAGAAGAAGGCAAACAGGGTGACGGCCAGAAAGGTGGCCAGAAACACGAAGGCAACCGGGGACGCAAAGAACTGGGTGACTTCCTTGCGCGCGATCCGGCGAATGGCGTGCTCAGGCTGCATCGGACACCTCCTTCACCTGATTCACTTCAGCAAACACGGTTTCCAGATCACGGACTTCAGGATGCAGGGCCTGTACCGGAATGTCGGCCTGGACCAGAGCGCGGGCCAGATCCGGAATCAGGGCCTCGGGCGCATGGCCCTCTGCGACGGCAATGCGCACACCGCCTGCGACCGGATCCATACCAGTGATGCCCTGGACGGCCGACAGGGCCTTGCGGACCTGATCCGCGGACGCCGTCGTGGACAGCCGCACGTGCTGGCTGCGCTGCAGGCTCTCAAGCGAGGCGTCCAGCGCTACCTCGCCCCGGCGGATCATTAGTACCCGGTCACAGACGGCACTGACTTCCTGCATGATATGGGTGGAAAGAATGACCGTGGCATGCTCGCGGAAACTGCGGATCAGTTCGCGCATGTGATGGATCTGGGACGGGTCCAGACCATTGGTGGGCTCGTCCAGTATCAGAATGTCCGGTTTGTGGAGAATGGCCTGGGCCACGCCGACCCGCTGCTTGTAACCCCGGGACAGTGTGGCAATGGGCGCCAGCGCCTTGTCGCGCAGATCGGTGCGCTCGATGGCCTCTCGCACGGCCCGGGCGCGCTGGTCCGAGGGCACGCCACGGAGTTCCGCTGCATAATCCAGATAGTCCACGACGGCCATTTCCGGATAGATGGGCGGACTTTCCGGGAGGTATCCCATGCGTTCGCGTATTTTCGCGCCACGTTCGCGGATGTCCTCGCCCATGATGCGGATGGTACCGGAGGAGGGTTCCAGATAGCCCATCAGCATTTTCATGATGGTGGACTTGCCGGCGCCGTTGTGCCCCAGCAGGCCGACGATCTCGCCGGGCCGGATGGTGAAGGAGGCATCACGGACAGCCGCAAAGTCGCCGTAATTCCGACAGAGATGACTCACCTCGATCATTGGCATGTCCCCGTAATGTGCGGCGGTTGACAACAGTCTGCCCGAAGGCAGGTTAATAAACCGACCCTACAATGGGGACGGGGCAGCGCTGATGCAAGGGCTTTGAGTGGACCTGAAAAGATGTTAATGTTCAGTATGTTAACCGGATCAAGGAGTCGGTGATGGGATGGGTGGATATCGGCGTCAACCTGACCGGGCGGCGCTTTGATCGTGACCGGGACCGCGTGATTGCCGAAGCGGTGGAACAGGGTGTCACTCACATGATTGTCACCGGTACCAGCGTGACCGAAAGCGAACGCGCCCTGGCTCTGGCGCGCCAGTACCCCGGCATCCTGACCGCCACGGCAGGTTGTCATCCCCATCACGCCAGCGAACTGGACGATGAAGGACTGGAGCGCTTGCGGGCCCTCCAGGAAGAGTCGGAGGTGGTGGCGGTTGGCGAATGCGGGCTTGACTACAACCGTGACTTTTCACCCCGTGACGTGCAGCGTCAGGTCTTTGAGGCCCAGCTGGAGCAGGCGGCAGATGCACGCAAGCCGGTGTTTCTCCATGAGCGGGATGCCTTTGAGGATCAGTATGCCATCCTGCGCAATGCCATGCCCAGGTTGGTGGGCGGGGTGGCTCACTGCTTTACCGGCGACGAGGCGGCGCTGGATGCCTGGCTCGACCTGGGCCTGTACATCGGCATTACCGGCTGGGTATGTGACGTGCGCCGCGGCAAGCCGCTGCTTGATCTGGTGCACCGCATTCCCGACAACCGCCTCCTGCTGGAAACGGACGCACCCTATCTGCTGCCCCACAACCTGCCCGATCCCCCGCGCGACAAGCGCAACCGGCCGGCATTTCTGCCCTGGGTGGCGCGCAGGGTGGCAGAAGCTCGCGGCCAGACCCTGGAACATCTCATGGCCATCACCACACGCAATGCCATCCGCCTGTTCGGGCTTGATCTGTCAGGTTGAGGGAGGATTAGCCAGACCGGATGATGCGTGTCAACAGGAGGTAGCTTATCATTCGTGCACACAGAATTGTGCAAGGACGTACGCCATGAAGAAAAGAAAGTCAGGGTACTTCAGGGCCGCGAGTATTGCCTGCTTGTTTTTCCTGACGCCCTCAGCCTTTGCTGAACCCCCGTCGGCTTCCGGGTGTCGCCCGGAGGCGCTCATCGTGACGGACGGCTACCTGGAGCTGTGCCTTCCGCCCGGCCTGGCCAAGGGATTGCGCATTGTTGCAACGGACGGGCCTGTTTTGCTCTGGGGACGGGGAAAGGATCTGTCGTTCAAAACCTTCTCCGGAGAGAGTTTTGGTTACCCGGGGGCCCCCATGAACAAGGTGGCTGAAGCCCTGGGTACTGGGAATACAGATATCATTTCTGATGGAAGACTTCGGGAAGATCTGAACAGGGTGCTTGAGAGTTCAGGCTCAACCCTGCCGGAACCACCTGTCACATTGCGGGGCCTGTCCAATGTGGTTTATGTGCGCTTTGAGAAAGAGCAGTCCTGTCTGTTTGTCAGCACACCGGAAGATGCCGGGCATTTCGGACAGCTTTGTGCGAGGGGTTTGACCGAGGCGATGTCCTGGGCGGATTGGCCAAAGGCGTGCTTAAGTAATGTCTTTGAGTCTGACACTCGAGGAGAAGCAGTACGTTCTTGATATTGTTGAGTCCCTTTATGGCCCTCAGCCAGCACTTGAACATAGCAGCTCGTAGCGGTGAGTTACAAAAGCGCGATCCATGAAACGCTTTATTTTTATGATTGATCGGGGGGCTGGATGTGTGCGGACCAAAACGAAAAAAGCGCCTCCCGGGGGAGACGCCTTTTCCTTCAGACTGCTCGTGCGATCAGATCGCGACGATGTTTTCAGCCTGCAGACCCTTCGGGCCGTTGGCGATGGAAAACTCCACCTCCTGACCTTCGAGCAGGGTCTTGAATCCTGAGCCGGAGATGGCGCTGAAGTGTGCGAACACGTCCGGGCCATTTTCCTGCTGAATGAAACCAAAGCCCTTGGACTCGTTAAACCACTTGACGGTACCTTTTACTGTGCCTGACATAATTGTATTTCCTGAATAATTTCAAATGTGCCCCTGGGGGCGGTTGTTGCATACAAACAAGGCGGGTGTTTCAAAACTTCAGGACGTGTGACAACTACGTGGTACAGCGAAATGAGGTTGTTGAGTGCGCTTTTGTTTCCAGCTGTCGAGCAGTGTACGGGAGATGGGTTTGAGTGTCCAGCAGTATTTTCATTTTTATTAAAAAAGTGCATGGGCAGGAATGAGAATGGGGACGTTGGGGCGAGCGCATAAAAAAAGCGCCTCCCGGAGGAGACGCCTTTTCTTTCAGGCTGATCGTGCGCTTCAGAGCGCGACGATGTTCTCGGCCTGCGGACCCTTGGGGCCGTTGGCAATCGTGAACTCAACCTGCTGGCCTTCAGCCAGGGTCTTGAAACCTGAGCCGGAGATGGCGCTGAAGTGGGCGAATACGTCCGGGCCGTTTTCCTGCTGGATGAAACCGAAGCCCTTGGATTCGTTGAACCACTTGACGGTACCTTTTACTGTATCTGACATAATTGTATATCCTGAATCAATTTGATGTGTGCCTTACACAAGGCTGATAAATCGCATAAAAACAAGGCAGGAATTTCAAAACTTCAGAACGTGTGACAACTACGTGATACAGCGAAATGAGGTTGTTGACTGCGCTTTCTTTCTAGCTGGCAGGCAGTGTACCTGCCCCCGGACGGGCTGTCCAGCGCTTTTTCATTTTTTTCAATCCGGTTGACGGGCAGTGCCTTCCGGACTGCAGGAGCCTTGTCGGCTACGTACTTTCCACAGGGTGCCCGCGCAGGCAAGCGGGTCCTGAAAGGCGTACATTAAAGATTCAATCCCTGCAGCACTGCCGGAGGTGAGTCATGCCAGGACGTACGGGCACTCCCTGTTCCGTATTTGATGTGTTCAGAATCGGCGTGGGGCCATCCAGTTCCCATACCATGGGGCCCATGGTGGCGGCCCGGCGCTTTGCGGCTCAGGTCCGGTCGCTGGCTGATATGGCGCGGGTGAGAATCACACTGTACGGATCCCTGGCGGCGACCGGAAAGGGGCATGCGACGGACAAGGCCGTCTTCTGGGGGCTGTCGGGGCTTTTGCCCGAGGCCATCACGCAGGAGGCTCAGGCCGGGGTGCTGGAGGACATCCGTCAGGGCAGGCTGCGTCTCGACGGTGACCGCGTCCTGCCTTTCGATCCGCAGACGGATCTGCTCTGGCGGCCCGACGACCTGCTTCCGGGACACCCCAATGGCATCCGCTTTGAGGCCCTGAATGCCGAGGGCATGACATGCCATGCACTCAATGCCTGGTCCGTGGGGGGCGGGGTGGTCAGGTATGAGGACGAAAACCCGGAAACGTCCGGTGTGACCGAAGTCCCTTTCCCGTTTGATACCGCCGTCGAGCTGATGCGTCTGTGCAAGAAGCACAACATGCGGGTGAGCGAGGTGGTGCGTGCCAATGAGCTGGCGCGAAGATCCGAAGCGGAGCTGAGCCAGGGGATCAGCCAGATCTGGCGGGTCATGCAGGATTGTGTTGCACGCGGGCTGCGCAACGAGGGGACGCTCCCCGGCGGGCTGCGCGTACGCCGGCGCGCCCCGGGGTTGTACCGGGCACTGCAATCCGGGGCGACCGCAAACCTGATCGCCACCACCATGCAGGGCATGGACTGGCTCAATCTGTATGCGCTGGCGGTGAACGAGGAGAATGCCGCCGGCGGACAGGTCGTTACCGCGCCGACCAACGGTGCGGCAGGTATCATTCCCGCGGTACTGCACTATTTCACCCACTATACCGATACACTCGATTCGGATGCCATTGAGCGCTTCTTTCTGGCGGCCACGGCGGTGGGCAGCCTGATTCGCCGCAATGCTTCCATCTCGGGTGCCGAGGTGGGGTGTCAGGGAGAGGTCGGGTCGGCCTGTGCCATGGCGGCAGCCGGTCTGACCGAAGCCCTGGGTGGCTCACCGCGTCAGGTGGAGAATGCGGCCGAAATCGGACTGGAGCACAATCTGGGACTGACCTGCGATCCGGTAAAGGGGCTGGTGCAGGTACCCTGCATCGAACGCAATGCCATCGCTGCCGTGAAGGCGGTCAATGCGGCACAGTTGGCCCTGAGGGGGGACGGCTTCCATTTCGTATCGCTGGATCGCGTGATCCGGACGCTGAAGGAAACCGGTGCCGACATGGCAGACAAATACAAGGAGACCGCCAGAGGCGGTCTCGCGGTCAACTATCCGGAATGCTGATCAGAGTCCGTATTTGGTCTGGATCGAGGCATAGAGGCCATTGTCCCGGATGCGCTTGAGCGCGGCCTGCAGGGCCTGCACGACCGCATCGGGCGTTTCCGGATTCAGGGCCAGATAAAGTTCGGTGCGGTTGAAGGAAAGTACCGGCACCAGTCCTTCCACGTCCTGCTGGGAGGCCAGGTAGGGCCCCGCCAGTCGTTCTGCAATCCAGAGGTCAATCTGCCCGAGGGCCAGCCGCTTGGGATTGAGGTCGTCGCTGTCGAGCACGGACAGCTTGTAGCCCCGCTCTTCGAGATATTTGGTCCGGACCGACCCTTTGTAGGTGCCAATGGTCATGCCTTTTGCGTCTTCAAGCTTGCTGAGCTTGAGGGTGCTGCCCGGCGGCGCAAAGAGGGTCCATTGATTTTCGGCCAGCGGTCCCACCCACTTGAACAGCTTTTCCCGAGCTTCGGTTCGTGCGGCACAAAATACGCCGTGGTCGGGTTTGCGCACGGCCCGGTCATAACCGTAGCTCCAGTTGCGCAGCTTCATGATGTAGGTCTGTTTCGCTTCGGCAAGGATCGCCTTGACCATGTCCGTGCACAGGCCGGTAATTTCCTTCTCGTCGTGCTCGAAGGCGCGTCCGGTGGCGCTCATGTTGTAGGGCGGAAAGTTTTCCGTGTAGAGGTAAAGTTTGGTTTCCTTGGCGGCGGCCAGCGACAGGGTGCTGACGAGCACGCCCAGCAGCGCGACTGCAATCTTGCGCATGGGTGATCTCCTGAAGACTTCTGTGCATGAGGGTGTGTGGATTGAGTGGCACATTCCCCCAAGAAGCCGGACATCCTATCGGGCCGGAAAGGGATGTGAAGTCGGAATTTCCGTTAGGCTGAAAGGGATAGTGGAAAACCGGGGTCAGCGCCCCGGCGTGGTGGTCAGCGCATGCGCTCAGAGTCCGTATTTGGTCCGGATGGAGTCGAACATGCCATTCTTGCGGATACGGTCGTAGGCGGCCTTGAGCTTCTGGACCAGCGCATCGTCCGTTTGCGGATTCAGGGCCAGGAACAGCTCGGTCTTGTTGAAGGAGAAGACCGGCACCAGATCTTCGATATCCTGCTGTGCCGCGAAGTAGGGTCCGGCAAGCCGGTCGGCGATCCACAGGTCAATCTGCCCCAGCACCAGGCGCTTGGGGTTGAGGTCGTCGCTGTCGAGTTGGGAGACGGTGTAGCCGCGCTTGAGCAGGTACTCCGTCATCACGTCGCCCTTGTAACCGCCGATGGTCATGCCCTTGGCGTCTTCAAGCTTGCTGAGTCTGAGCGTGCTGCCAGGCGGTGCAAAGACCGTCCATTCGTTTTCCGCCAGCGGTCCGATCCATTTGAAGAGGGGCGCGCGATCCTCCGTGTAAGTGGTGCAGAATACACCATGATTCTTCTTTTTCAGCGCCTTGTCGTAGCTGTAGTCCCAGTTGCGCAGCTTCATGGAGTAGGGCACCTTGGCTTCCGCCAGGATGGCCTTGAGCATGTCCGTGCACAGGCCCGAGATCCCGTCGGCATGATGTTCGAACACCTTGCCGGTGGTACTCATGTTGTAAGGCGGAAAGCTCTCGGTGTACAGGTACAGCTTGTCTTCCTTTGATGCGGCCAGTGCCACGGTGCTGGCCAGCAGGGACAGGGCCAGAAGCAGGTAACGTGTCATGTTTGCGGTTCCTCCCGATTGACGTCAGGCACAGTATAGTGGCGCTTTGGCCGATTCTCACTCGGCAATACGGGGTAATCGGGGCTTGACAGGAGGGTAGGCTGGCAGTTTTTTGTAAGCGGATGTTACACTGCGGCCGAAATCAGATTTTCGGAGGTTTGAATATGGCAGGGCAAGGTTCCGGTGGCAACGTGCTGGCAGCCATTTGCAGTTTTTTCATTCCCGGGTTGGGGCAACTGGTTCAGGGGCGATTGCTCGCTGCCTTCATGTTCTTTGTGGGGGTGTCGGTCTGTTATGCACTGGCGGCAACCGTGATCCTGATTTTCATGTGGGTACCCGGGGCGCTGCTGCATCTCTGGTCCATCGTGGACGCAGCCCGGTTCAGGCCGGAGGATGCGTCATGACGGGGGTGCGCCACGCGGGACGCTGGCTGTGGCCGGTATGCATGGCCATCATTCTGAGTGCGTGCCAGAGCACCTACTATGCGGCCATGGAGAAGATCGGCTTCGAGAAGCGGGACATTCTGGCAGACCGGGTGGAGTCCGCGCGTGATGCCCAGGCGGAGGCAGGTGAAACCTTCACCTCGGCGCTGGAGGCGCTGAATCAGCTGACCGGGTATGAGGGCGGCAGCCTGCAGGATGCCTACGAGGCGCTCAAGGCCCGGTACGAAGACAGCGTGGATGCGGCCGAAGCGGTACGCAAGCGCATCGACAAGGTGGAGGAGGTGGCAGAGGCACTGTTTGCGGAGTGGGAGGAGGAAATCAGTCAGTACACCAATGCCCGCTACCGTCAGGACAGTGCCCGCAAGCTCAGGGAAACCCGCGCCCGTTATACCCGACTGATCCGTGCCATGCGCAAGGCGGAAGCGCGCATGGAGCCGGTATTGGATGCGCTTCGTGACAATGTCCTGTATCTCAAGCATAACCTGAATGCTCAGGCTGTCGGATCCCTGGACAAGGAACTATCGGCGGTGCGCCGGGATGTGGAGCGGGTGATCCGGGATACCCAGGCCGCCATTCGCGAATCGGATGCCTTTATCCGGACGCTCGGCCCCTGACTTCGGCAAGCGCGTATCGTGCCGCCGGGCCAGTGCGGTACCATGGAGAGGTTTGGCCTGACAACGTCTGGAGCGAGGTGTAATGGACGAAGCGGCATTTCTTGAACGCGCGGTGGCACTGGCTGCAGAACACTCTGCATCGGGAGACTGCGGACCCTTTGGTGCGGTGATTGTAAAGGATGGCAAGGTTGTGGCCGAAGGCTGGAACCGGGTGGTCAGTGGCAAGGATCCCACGGCCCATGCCGAAGTGGTGGCCATTCGCGAAGCCTGCCGCGTGCTCGACACTCACGCTCTGGAAGGGTGCACGCTGTATTCTTCATGCGAGCCTTGCCCGATGTGCTATTCGGCGGCGGTCTGGGCCCGGGTGGATCGGGTGGTCTATGCCGAGACCCGCTCCGGTGCGGCCCGTGCCGGGTTTGATGACGATCGCCTCTATCAGGCGCTGCAAAGCGGTGACCTGAAGCGTCTGGTCCGGATGGAGCATCGTCCGCTGCCTTCTGCCTCCAGAGTGTTCGACGACTGGCTTGCCAATGCTGACAAGCACCCCTACTGATCCCGCGCGCCCGTGCCCCTGCGGCAGCGGGCGCAGTTATGGCGAGTGCTGCCGCCCCGCCCATGCCGGCACGCCGCCGGCGACGGCCGAGGCCCTCATGCGCAGCCGGTTCAGTGCCTTTGCACTGGGGCTGAAGGATTATCTGATCACCACCTGGCACCCGGATTTCTGTCCCGATCAGCTGGATCTGTCCGGGAGTCCCGAATGGGTGCGCCTTGAGGTGTTGTCTGCCCGGGAACAGTCCTTCTCGGCCCAAGTTCACTTCGTGGCCACGTGGCGCTCCGGCAACGACTGGGGATGCCTGGAAGAGCGCTCCGATTTTGTGCGCGAGAACGGGCTCTGGTATTACACCCGCGGAGAGACGCGCGAGTACCCGCTGCATCCGGAGCGCAATGCGCCCTGTCCCTGCGGCAGTGGCCGCAAGTTCAAGAAGTGTTGCCTGGGGCGTTCATGACGCCCGGGACTGTTCGGACGGTGCGCTACAGTTCGGCTGATCCAGGTGACAGGCCGGGCCGTCATCCGCCGTTTCGATCTGGAGCGTGGCATGGCGGATACCGAACCGTTGGTTCAGCATTCCGTTCAGATCCTGTATGAGCCGGTTGTCCGAAGGCCATTGCCGGACCTGAAGATGTGCGGTCAGCGCGGTTTCCGACGTGCTCAGGGGCCAGACATGCAGGTCGTGCAACCCGGTCACCTGCGGATGGGCCAGCAAGGCCTCCTGCACCGCGTCCAGGTCAATGTGGCGCGGTGTGGCGTCCAGCAGGGCGTCCAGGGACTCGGTCAGCAGCTGCCAGGTCCCCACAAGAATGACCAGCACGATGATCAGCGTGATCAGCGGATCCACCCAGAACCATCCGGTCTGCATGATCAGGATGCCGGCGATGACCACGCCGAGTGATACGGCGGCATCGGCGGCCATGTGCAGGTAGGCACCCCGCACGTTCAGATCCGTCTCCTGACCGCGCAGGAAGAGCAGGGCGGTCGCCGTGTTGATGACAACACCCACCAGCGCCACCAGAATCATCGGCATGCTGGCCACCTCCGCCGGATTGGCCAGCCGTTCCAGCGCTTCCCAGGTCATGGCCCCCAGCGCCACCAGCAGCATGAGGGCACTGATGACCGCCGCCAGCACGGTCGTCTTGCGCAGACCGTAGGTGCGCCGCTGGCTGCCCGACCGTCGGGCCAGGGTAGCGGCACCCCAGGCCAGCAGGAGGCTGAGCACGTCACTCAGGTTGTGTCCTGCGTCGGCGATCAGGGCCAGGGAACCGGCCCACACGCCCCAGGCGGCTTCCACCACGACAAATCCCGTATTGAGCGCCACGCCCAGGGCAAAGGCGCGGTCAAACCTTTTCGGTGCATGGTGATGTCCGGCGTGGTCGTGGTCGTGATCGTGTGCGTGTCCCATGAGGTATCTGTCCCTGTATTCAGCGGCGAATGAGGCGCCAGATGAGCAGTATATCAAACAGCGTCGAGGTCGCATAGGTCAGTGCTGCCGCGCGCAGCACCTGGCGCACGGCCGGCACGGCATGATCCGGTATGTAGCCCTCCCTCAGAATCGGCAGTGCCTTGTTGAAGCTGGCGTCCCACTCCAGTGGCAGCAGCACCGCCTTGAGCAGGGCGGAGGTCACGAGCGCGCCGACGAAGAGCAGGGCTGCCGGCAGCATGAGCTGAGGGGCCCGGAACAGGAGCAGGATCAGGGGCAGGGCGAGGATCATCCAGCGTGCGACCTGCTGCAGTGTGGTGGCCAAAGGCCAGAGCCGGATATGCCAGCGTACCAGCGGTTCCTGACGGGCGTGCTGGATGGCGTGACCCACTTCGTGGGCAGCCACCGCCACGGCGGTCAGCGATTTGCCGTGGTAAATGTCGGGGCTCAGCAGTACCTGTCGCTGGTTGTAGTCGAAGGCATTGACACCTTGCGGCGCCTCGGTGACGCGCACCCCTTCCAGTCCGAAACGCTCGATCAGGTGTTCTGCCAGCTCGCCGCCGGTTCCGGGCATGTCCGGAATGGGCTGGCCATGGCGTTTCATCACGTACCGGACCCACAGACCGGGGCCTGTGAACAGGACGATGAAAAGCAGCAATAGAATGACAGGCATCAGGTGTATTTGCTCAGGTCGTCAAACAGGGCATCCAGGGTGGCTCGTGCCTTGCGTCTGGACTGGACCGGATCCGACTGCCCGAAGCCCTCGAACTCCAGATCTTCCTGTGGCAGTTCGTCAAGAAAGCGGCTGGGGGTGGGTTCGAGCTTTTCCCCGAACTGGCGCCGCTGGGCACACAGGGTCAGGGTCAGGGTCTTGCGGGCCCGGGTGATGCCCACATACATGAGCCGACGCTCCTCCTCCACCTGATCGCTTTCGATACTGTTGCGGTGGGGGAGAATGTCCTCCTCCAGCCCCATGATGAACACGTGGGGAAACTCCAGCCCCTTGGAGGCGTGCAGCGTCAGCAGCTGCACCCGGTCGTCGTCATCATCGTCCTCCTGCTGATCGAGCATGTCGCGCAGCACAAGCTTGTTGATGGCCTGCTCAAGGGACAGGGGCTCGTCATCCAGCGGATCGAATTCCATCATGCGGCCGATCTGATCCAGCAGCAGATGCACGTTTTTCAGGCGGCGCTCGGCCTGGGCCGGCGAGGCACTGGTCTGATGCAGCCAGTCCTCGTAATCCACCCGCACGAAGAGCTTGCGCAACGCCGGTACCGGGTCCTCGTCATCAAGATGCTGCTGAACGTCGAGAATCAGGTCGCGGAACGCCAGCAGGTGCTGGATGCCGCGATCCTTCACCCAGTCCGTGAGCCGGGGGTGGTCAATGGCCCGGAACAGGCTGCAACCTTCCGCATGGGCACACTGGCTCAGCCCTTCCAGGGTGGTCGGCCCGATCTCCCGGCGGGGCACATTCACCACGCGCAGGAACGCCGCATCGTCATCCGGGTTGACGGCCAGTCGCAGATAGGCCATGGCATCCTTGATTTCGGCACGGGCAAAGAACGAGGTGCCGCCGCTGAGGCGGTAAGGAATCTGGAAGGCCTGGAGCTTCACTTCCAGCAGGCGGCTGTGATGGTTGCTGCGATAGAGCACGGCAAAATCCCGGTAGCGCGCCTTGCGCTTGAGGTGCTGGTCAACTATCTCGGTGGCGATGCGTTCCACCTCGGCTTCCTCGTTGGCACAGCGCAGTACCCGGATGGGTTCGCCCATGCCCAGCTCACTCCAGAGCTGCTTTTCGAACACGTGCGGGTTGTTGGCAATCAGCACGTTGGCCGCCTTCAGGATCCGGGCCGTGGAGCGGTAGTTCTGTTCCAGCTTGATGACCTTCAGACCCGGGAAGTCCTTCTGGAGCCGTACCAGATTCTCCGGCCGGGCGCCACGCCAGGCATAGATGGACTGGTCATCGTCCCCCACCACCGTGAAGCGGGCATGCAGCCCCACCAGCAGCCTGACCAGCTCATACTGGCTGTGGTTGGTATCCTGGTACTCGTCCACCAGCAGGTAGCGAATGCGCTTCTGCCAGCGTTCCAGCACTTCGGGATATTGCTGGAAGAGCAGCACCGGCAGCAGGATCAGGTCGTCAAAATCCACCGCGTTGTAGGCGCGCAGGTAGGCGGTATAGCGTTCGAAGAGCTCCGCCGTGTGCACGTCATCGTCGGACAGGGCCTTGCGCCGCACGGCCTGGGGCGTGAGCAGATCATTCTTCCATGCCGAGAACTGGTTGAGCAGTTCGTCCGGCGTCTGGGGGGTATCCGGGTATTCACGGGTGATGAGATCGCGGATCAGGCTGCGGGCATCTTCCTGATCAAAGATGGTAAAACCGCTGCGCAGGCCCAGGCGTTCACGTTCCGAGCGGATGATGTTCAGGCCCAGATTGTGGAAGGTGGCCACGATCAGCCCGCGTGCCACGGGGCCGGACACGAGTCTGGCCACCCGCTCCTTCATCTCCCGCGCGGCCTTGTTGGTGAAGGTCACGGCCGCAATATGCCGGGCCGCGTAGCCGCACTCCTGAATCAGCCAGGCGATTTTCTGCGTGATGACGGAGGTCTTGCCGCTGCCGGCACCGGCCAGCACCAGCAAGGGACCATCAATATAGGTGACAGACGCGCGCTGACGATCGTTGAGGCGATTCATGGGATCTCCGGTAAACCACCATTATACCAGTCCCGTACACAATCTGTGACCTGTCCCCCAATGAAAAACATTGTGAAATGCCAGCGCCTGAACTAAACCTAATACAAGGCAACATCACCCGAGAAAACGCCATTGCGGCGGGAACAGGCAGGTCAGATCATGGATACGCAGCACCCCCGTCAGGACGACATGGCAGGATTGAGTCGGCAACCGGTTCTCTTTCTTGGGGAGGACCATGGCCGCTATGCCCAGATCCAGGGCATGCTGGCGGAAGCCGCACCGGGCTATCGCGTCCAGTGGTGCCAGTCGCTCAGTCTGGGGCTGGATGTGCTGACCCGGCGTCAGTTCGCTGCCGTGCTGTGGGACAGCCAGCTGACCCAGGATTCCATGGTGGACAGCCTGCGCCGTATCGTGTCCCATCTGGATGCACCCGTCATCGTCATGACCGGCGACCGGGATGATCAGGCCATCCGCAACTGCCTGGTTGCGGGTGCGCAGGATGTGGTCGGCTGGTGGGAGGCCACGCCGGCTTTGCTGGCGCGGACACTGGATCGTGCCGTGGCTCGGTACACGGCGCTCCGGGACCGGCGCTTCCGGGAGGGCATTGACAACCTCACCGGTATCAGCGACCGGGAGAGTTTCTATGAGCAGGCCGCACAGGCCATCCGCAGGGCGGAGCGGGAATCCCACAGCGTGGGCGTGGTCTATCTGAATGTGGATGACTTCCGGCGTGTGAACCAGAGCCTCGGGTTCCGGGCTGGCGACCAGCTCATCCGCATGGTGGCACTGCGTATCCGCGACACCCTGCGCAGCTGCGACATGGTCGCCCGCATGGGGGGACGAGTTTGCCATTCTGGTGGAAAACGCGGATGAACTGTTCAATGTCATCGAGGTCATGCGCAAGCTTCGCCGCGCCTTTGGGGAACCCTTCGTGCTCGGGCAGAAACGGGTCATCCTGAGGCTGAGCATGGGGGCGGCCGTCTGGCCCCGTTCCGGGCGTACGGCAGAGGAGCTGCTGCGCCATGCCCAGGCAGCCATGCATGAAGCCAAGATGGATGAAGGCACCGGGTTCCGCTTTTATAACGATTCCATCAACCGGGAACTGAGCTATCGTCTGGAACTTGAGGCGGACTTTCGCCATGCCCTACGCAGCGATCAGCTCCAGCTCTTCTACCAGCCTCAGGTGGATCTGGAAACCGGCCGCATTGCCGGGGTGGAAGCGCTGATCCGCTGGCCGCACCCCGAGCATGGCCTGCTGTACCCGGGTGATTTTCTCGAGCTGGCCGAGCGCAGCGGCATGATTGTCCCCATGGGGTACTGGGTGCTGGAGCAGGCGTTGAAGGCCATGGCGCGGATTCGCGAGCACGGGCATGATGAGCTGGGTTGTGCCCTCAACCTGTCAAGCCGGCAGTTTCAGGATCCCAAGCTCACGGAAACGGTCATGCGGCTGCTGCTGGCCAGCCCGGTTCCGGCCCATGTCATCGAGTTCGAACTGACCGAATCGGCCATGCTGGCGGACAAGACCCATACCCGGCGCTGCATGGAGGAGTTGTCACGTATCGGCGTGCGCTTTGCGCTGGATGATTTCGGCACCGGCTATTCCTCGCTCAACTACCTGCGCAAGCTGCCGGTTTCTACCATCAAGATTGACCGCAGTTTCGTGGAAGGCATCCCCGAGTCGGAGGACGACTGTGCCCTGGTGCGCTCCATGATCGACATGGCCCACAGCCTGCGCCTGCATGTGGTGGCGGAGGGCGTGGAACGACCGGCCCAGCATGACATCCTGGCCCGCTGGGGCTGCGATCTGGGGCAGGGTTTTCTCTACAGCCGCGCGGTGCCGCTGGACGAGCTGCTGGTGCAGCTGGATGCCCCCCTTCATCAGGCTTCGGACGCCTGAACCGGATTTTCTGCTTTCCGTGCCCCCCCGCTCGGCTATAATGCCGCTTTGCCCGTCAACATGAAGAGTGCAATGAACAGCATTTATACCCGAATTGCCGAGGAACTGGGCGTCCGTGACGCTCAGGTGGAAGCAGCCGTCCGGCTGCTGGACGAAGGGGCCACGGTGCCCTTTATCGCCCGTTACCGCAAGGAAGTGACCGGTGCGCTGGATGACACCCAGTTGCGTACGCTGGAAGAGCGGCTGACATATCTGCGTGAGCTTGAAGACCGCAGGCAGACGGTCCTGCGTTCGATCGAGGAGCAGGGCAAGCTGACAGACGAGCTGCGTGCGCGCATTCTGGAAGCGGACACCAAGAACCGCCTCGAAGACCTGTATCTGCCCTTCAAGCCCAAGCGTCGGACCAAGGGGCAGATTGCCCGGGAAGCCGGACTGGAACCCCTGGCGCTGGCACTGCGGGACAATCCCGCACTGGATCCGAGACAGGAAGCGGCAGCCTATGTGAATGCCGACAAGGGCGTGGCCGATGTGGATGCTGCCCTGGAAGGGGCGCGTCACATACTCATGGAATCCCTGGCCGAGCAGGCGGATCTGCTGGAACTGCTGCGCAACTGGCTCTGGGACGAAGGCATCCTGCGTGTGCGGGTGGTACCGGGCAAGGAAACCGAAGGTGCCAAGTTCCGTGACTACTTCGAGCACGACGAGCCGCTCAAGGGCGTGCCCTCTCACCGGGCACTGGCCATATTCCGCGGCCGCAATGAAGGGGTGCTGACCTACAACATCGGCGTGCCGGACGAGCCGGAAGACCGGCGCACACCCCATCCGGCGGAACTGAAGATCATCGCCTGGGCCGGATTCCGCGACCAGGGGCGACCGGGGGATGCCTGGCTGCAGGAAGTGGTCCGCTGGACCTGGCGGGTCAAACTCTCGTCCAGCCTGGAAACCGACCTTATGGGCCGCCTGCGCGAACGTGCCGAGGAGGAGGCCATCAAGGTCTTTGCCGCCAACCTCAAGGACCTCCTGCTGGCCCCTCCAGCCGGACCGCGTGCGGTGATCGGCCTTGACCCGGGCCTGCGAACCGGCGTCAAGGTGGCGGTGGTGGACCCCACCGGCAAGCTCGTGGCACACACGGCCATTTTCCCCCATCCGCCCCAGAATCGCTTTGAAGAAGCTGTCCGCATCGTTGCCGAGCTGTGTCGTGCCCACAAGGTGGAGCTGGTCAGCATCGGCAACGGCACCGCCTCCCGGGAAACCGACCGTTTCGTGGGGGAGGTCATCAAGCGCTATCCGGAACTGGGACTGACCAAGGTCATCGTCAACGAGGCGGGGGCATCCGTGTACTCGGCCTCGGAACTGGCCGCCAGGGAGTTTCCGGATCTGGATGTCACCATCCGGGGGGCCGTCTCCATCGCCCGGCGCCTGCAGGATCCGCTGGCGGAGCTGGTCAAGATCGACCCCAAATCCATCGGTGTGGGCCAGTATCAGCACGATGTGTCCCAGGTCCGGCTGGCCCGGGCGCTGGATGCCGTGGTCGAGGACTGTGTGAACGCCGTGGGTGTGGACGTGAACACCGCATCCGTTCCCCTGCTGACCCGGGTTTCCGGTCTGACGGCAGGCATCGCGGAAAACATCGTGCGCTGGCGCGACGAAAACGGCCCCTTCCGTGACCGCAAGACACTGCTCAAGGTACCGCGCCTGGGGGAAAAACCTATGAACAGGCCGCCGGCTTTTTGCGTATCATGAACGCAGACAACCCGCTGGATGCCTCGGCCGTGCACCCGGAAGCCTATGGCGTGGTCGAGCGCATTGCGGAGAAAACCGGACGCAGCATCAGGAGCCTGATCGGGGACAGCGCCTTTCTCGCCAGCCTCAACCCCCGGGACTTTGTGGATGACACCTTTGGCGAACTGACCGTGCGGGACATCCTGCGCGAGCTGGACAAGCCCGGCCGTGACCCGCGCCCCGAGTTCAAGGTGGCCAGACTGGCAGACGGCATCGAGAGCCTGTCCGACCTCAGGCCCGGCATGGTCCTGGAAGGCACCGTCTCCAACGTGACCAACTTTGGTGCCTTCGTGGATATCGGCGTGCATCAGGACGGCCTCGTGCACATCAGCGCCCTGTCGGATCGTTTCGTCAAGGATCCGCGGGAAGTGGTGAAGGCGGGCCAGATCGTGCGGGTGAAGGTGCTGGAAGTGGACATGGCACGCAAGCGTATTGCACTGACCATGCGCCTGGATGATACCCCGGCCCCGCAGGACAAGCGGACAGGCAACCGGAGCGAGGGCCGTACACGTCAGCAGCCACGCAAGCCGGCGGGTCCCGCGCCCACCGGGGCACTGGCACAGGCCCTGCTGAACGCCCGGCGCAAGAAACGCTGAAACAGGAAACCGGAATGAGCAGACTCGAGCAGCATATTGACGCCCTCGGCGGGCAACGCCTGAACATCCTCCAGACCCTGCGCCGCGGCGTGGAGAAGGAAGGCCTGCGGGTGGATGCGGAGGGCTTCATCAGCCAGACGGATCACCCGAAGGTACTGGGTTCGGCCCTCACACACCCGAACATCACGACGGACTATTCCGAAGCGCTGCTCGAACTCATCACGCCCGTGACGGAGAGCGTCGACGACCTGTTCGATGCACTCGGCCGTATCCACCGCTTTGTTCAGGCCAACCTGCCGGAAGGCGAGGTACTCTGGCCGGCTTCCATGCCCTGCCGGCTGGCGGGCAACGAGAGCATCCGCATTGCCGAATACGGCACGTCGAACCTGGGGCAGCTCAAGCATGTCTATCGTCGCGGGCTGCACTGGCGCTATGGCCGCATCATGCAGGCCATTGCCGGGGTGCATTTCAATTTCAGCCTCACGGACCGCTTCTGGATGACGCTCCAGGATGTGGAAGGCAACACGGACAGCCTCCAGGACTTCAAGTCTGCCCGCTACTTTGACCTCATCCGCAACTTCCGCCGCCACAGCTGGCTGCTCATGCGCCTGTTCGGGGGCTCGCCCGTGGCAGACGAAAGCTTTGTGGACGGCAAGCCCCACAATCTCCTTCGCATGGGACCGGCGACGCTCGGGTTGCCCCATGCCACCTCCCTGCGCATGAGCGATCTGGGATATCAGAACCATGCCCAGGCCTCGCTGAAGGTCTGCTTCAACGGCCTGAGCAGCTATCACAGCACGCTGTACAAGGCGACTCACACACCGTACCCGCCCTACGAGGCCATCGGCGTCAAGGTAGACGGGGAGTACCGCCAGCTCAATACCCACATTCTGCAGATCGAGAACGAGTATTACAGCACCATCCGGCCCAAACGGGTCACCCAGCCGGGCGAAAAGCCCCTGCAGGCCCTGTGCCGTCGCGGTGTGGAATACATCGAGGTGCGCTGTCTGGACCTGAACCCCTATGCACCGCTGGGCATCAAGCCTTGGCAGGTGTTTTTCATCGAGGCATTTCTGCTCTGTTGCCTGCTGGACGATGCACCGGTGGTGCCGGATGAGGAATGCGATCACATTGACCGGGACTTTGCCCTGACAGTCAGCCGCGGACGCGAACGCGGACTCAGGCTGGAACGGGTGGGGGATACCCTGGAGCATGAAGGGGAGCGCCTGATCCGGAAGATCCGGCGTGTGGCGGACTGGCTTGCGGATGCCGGAGAACCCCGTTACCGGCAGGCCGTGGATCAGGCACATGACTGGCTCATGGCACCGGAACTGACACCGGCTGCGCGTGTGGCAGCGGGGATCAGGGCCGAGGCCACCTGCCATAACAGTTTCATGATGGGGCTGGCGAAGCTGCATCAGCAGGCCTTGCGCGAGGAAGGGCTGACAGCGGATGAACAGGCCGAATTCAGGGCCCTGTCCGAAGCGTCACTGGCGGCTCAGACGCGCCTGGAGGAAGAAGATGCGCTCACATTTGATGCCTATCTGGCGCAATACATGCAGGAAGCGCTCAGCCCCTGCTGACCGGCCCCGGAGCCGAATGAAGAAAGTGCGATCTGTTGCACTGGATCTTTGGTCAATCTCTGTTACATTTGATTACAGGTAAGGATACAAACATTTACGTATGTTGCCGGCAGGGCTGAACAGGTAGGATCGTTTCAATACGGGTCAGGAATAGACCAAAAGACCTATAATCACAAGAAACGAACAGAGAGAGCGCGGCCATGGCCAATCAATTGAGCCTGAACTGGAATCTGGAAACACTGAACAAGGCGTACCGCCAGGGGTACATGGCCGGGTTGCTGAAGCTCGACCGCAGCAAGTGTCCGTATCGTGGCGATGTCGTGGTCGCCGCCTGGGAAGCCGGTTGGGAAGACGGACTCAGCGTGGCCGAGCAGGAAGCCCGCGGCAACGGCGAGAACAAGATCGCCTGATTACTGCACTACAAAGGAGGTGAACAGCAGGTCATCCACGACCGGGCGGTTCTCCTCCTTCTTGAAGAACGCCTGGACACGCTTCAGGGCTTCCTTTCGCACCGCCTCACGTCCCTCCACGGAACGCAACTGGTCTGCCGGCGTTGCCGTCAGCAGCATGACCATGATATTGCGGATGTACGGCATGTGCTGCTCCACTAGAGCCGCCGCCGAGCGGGTCAGCACCTTCACGGACGCATCCACCTTGGCAAAGCGCATCTTGCCCCCCGGTGACTGCACATTGAGCACGAAAGAGGGCTTGAGGTCGATGTACTGAAGCAGGTCATCCGGCGCCTCGGCCGCACGGGTACTCGCGGCAGCGAGCATCAGCGACAGGGCCAGCAGAAAGGATGGGATGCGAAGCGTCATCAGTGTCATGTACATGCCGAATCAATGGGTTGGCTTTGCATCTGAGCCTAGTTCAGGCCGTGCGATACGTCAATAGCAGGCGTGTAACTGTCTGCAAAGTGAACACTTACACGGAACAAAGCGTAAAACTTTCAAATTTGCCACGAATTGGCCTTGAGACGCCCGTACCCTTTTGCGTATATTGGATAGCCGATAACGATAACAGTCAAAACACGCAGTAGCCATCGGGCAGGGGGACACGTACGATGCTGGAAAATTGCAAGAGTGCCAAAGAACGCTGGGGAGGCGTCAGCGAGATCATTGACCGCTGGCTTCAGGAGCGTCAGGAACTGATCGTGCGCTATTACGATCTGGTTTCCGTGGACAGCTTTCCCGACGTGGAAGCGGCCGTTCAGCATCTCCGGACATTCTGTCAGTTGCTGGTGGATTACGCATCTGCCGGTCATTTCGAAGTGTTTGATCAGCTGATTGCCGAAGCACGGGCCTTCAATGATGGCTGCGAGCAGATCGCCGACGAGCTTCTGCCCAAAATTCAGGTCACTACCGAAAAGTTGCTGGACTTCAACGACGAATTCGACCAGACGCCCGAAGAGATGGAAGCGCTCAAGGCGCTGCTGGTTCAGCTGGGCGAGCTCGGTGAGACGCTGGAAGAGCGTTTCTCGCTGGAAGATGTCCTGATCGAGAAAATTCACCGCGCCCACGCCTCACAAGTCGCCTGAATCTGCGCTACACTTGTACGATCTGAAAACGTGCAGGTGCAGGAAATTCCATGCAAATCCGTAGATGGGTCCTTTTGCTCGCCTTGCTGGTGCTTGCCGGCTGTGAGGCAAAAGGGCCCGCAGAAACCTTTGAGGTGGCAGTTCAGGGCGTGCTGGACAGCGCCCTGTCCGAAGACGGCAGCAAGGCCGTCATCGCATCCATCCATCATGGTGGCAGCCTCTGGGACGTCACCTCCCGTTCGCGTGTCTATAACTGGAACCACAAGTCGGGCGAATTCACCGTGCTGCGTGCAGTGGCCATTTCCGGGGATGGCCGCCGTGCCCTGACCATCCGCGAAAGCGATATGGTGGTCTGGGATGCCACGAATGGCCAGGCCCTGCACTTCTGGCGCGCCCCCGACAAGGTGCTCTCGGCCACACTCTCGGAAGATGGCCGTCACGCCCTGCTGGGGCTGCAGAACAATCAGGCCATCTACTTTGATGTGGAACAGGGGCAGACGCTCTATGCCTTTGATCATGGAGCCGAAGTCTACGGTGTGGCGCTCAGTGCCGACGGCCGCTTTGCCCTGACCGGCTCGGATGACTTCAAGGCTCGCCTGTGGCGTTTGGATACGGGAGAGCGGGTGCAGACCTTCGAGCACCGCAATCAGGTCAAGACGGTGGCGCTCAGTCACGACGGGCGGCTGGCCCTCACCACGTCACAACGCGAGGATGTGGTGATCTGGGATACGGAGAGCGGCAATGCCCGGAACCGGCTGCCCTTCACCTACAAGAACTTTGTCTCGGCACGCTTTTCCCGGGATGACCGCCAGCTTGCGCTGGGTGGCTTTCAGGGGGATGTCTATCTGATGGATGTCAGCTCCGGCAGTGAGCTCGGGCACTGGCGCATGAAGCCGAAGAAAGTGGTCGGGCGCGGCTCCAGGGCCATTGATGCGCTGGCATTTACCGGTAATGGCCTGGTGGCGGTGACGTCGGATGGCCAGGTGCAGCGTTTCAGCCGCTAGCGAATCATGAAAAACCCGGCCAATGGCCGGGTCGTTGTGCGTTCATGGCGTGGGGGATACGGTTTCGGAGCGTACCGTATCAGGCTGACCGGACCCTGCGCGTCCGCCGACCCAGTATCAGGCCCGCGACACCCAACACCAGCAGGGCCAGAGTATCCGGCTCAGGCACACTCACCACCTTCACCCAGGCCCGCAGGTGCGAAAGCTGCGGGGTATTGCCGCCATTGTTCAGTATGCCGCTCATGCTCCAGCTGCCGGATGTGGCACCCTGGACATCAAAGAGCGCAAAGCTGTTTGCGCCCTTGAGAGTGATGAAGTCGACGGGGGCAGAGGTCATCCAGGTTCCCGTCAGCCAATCACTGGAGCTGACAGACACGCTCGGCACGATTGTAAAGAAAACTGACGGGACCGGAGCCGGAGGGGGAGGTGTAAATTCCCCGAACAGGCTGATGTCCGTGACCACGCCGGTTGCGCCCAGAATGGCAGCCTCGACGGCGCTTTCGGAGTCACCGCCTCCAGTATTGGTATAGATACCGTCTCCCCCATTGGGATAGTGGGATGAGGAACCGGAAATGCAACCGTCAGCCACCAGATCTATCGCGGGGCCGTCCTTGCAGAAGAGTACGGGAGAGGCCATGGCCATGTGTGACAGGGCGACGCCGGAAAGGATCAGACTGAGTGAGCGGATCAGGGTAAACATGAGGTGACTCCTGGTTATCGTGCTGTGGCTGTTCAGCGGTGTGAACATGAACGCAAGCGCCGTGCCGTGAGGCCGACAATCCATGCTAACCAGCGAGTTGGCGTGGTCGTCAGGGAGGGGGCCGTACGCGGGCCCCGGGTTGGTGTAAAGGATGTTGACAGATGTCAGGCTTGTGCGCTGGGCCGGGCCGAGACTTCGTCGTACCAGCGCCTGAGGTTCGGGTGCGCGTCTGTCAGCCGCAGGTTGTTGACCTTGTTGAAGTCCACGGTGCAGAGCAGGGTGATGTCGGCCACGGTGAACCGGTCACCGGCCACAAAGGGGGTGGTGGCCAGGTGGGCATCCATCATGCCGAACATCTTTTCGGCGCGGTCGCGGCACAGTTCTCCCCATTCCCGGACCTGGGGCTTGTAGGCCTTGAAATAGTCGCTCAGATGCTGAAAGGCCATGCCGGTCGGGAGCATGAAATAGAACTCGATGCGACGCTGCCACATTTCCACCAGGGCCTGTTCCCGTGCGTCGCGCCCGAACAGGTTGGGTTCCGGGTGCAGGGCTTCGAAATACCGGCAGATGGCGATGGTTTCGGAAATGAAGGTCCCGTCGTCCAGTTCCAGCACCGGTACGGTGCAGAAGGGATTCATTTTCCGGAATTCGGGCGTGAGATGCTCCCCCTTGCTCAGGTCCACCTGTACATATTCGATATCCGTGATGCCTTTCTCGGCCAGAAAGATCCGGACGCGACGGGGATTGGGGGCAATGCGCATTTCATGAATTTTCATGGTCTTTTCCTGCGGTTCCTGTCTTGTTCTTGTTCAGAGGGTTGATGGACTTGCTCAGGCATAGGTCATCACACTTTGCCGGTCCGGTGCAAGCGGGCTGTCCGGAGAGGTGATAGGATTGAGCATGTCCGGGACATCAGCCGGCATGGCGGTTTCCGTTTCCGAGTGATGGATCGGGAATGATGGCAGCTCCCAAACCGGCGGTCAATCAGCGCGTTATATGCGTTCACGCTGGTCAGCAGAGGCTGAAAAATGATAATGTGTTGCGTTGACGATGCTGTGGTGTCCTGCCCCTGACCGGGCAGGGCACGGGGTCCGGCAGGCGTCAGTGTGATGGCACTGAACAGGACAAACAGGGAGCACGACAACCATGACTGAACGGCGAAGGGTATTGATTACGGGCGCATCGGCAGGCATCGGCAAGAGCTTTGCGCGGGTGTTTGCCGAAAACGGCTGGGACACGGTGCTGGTGGCCCGGCGCGAAGACCGGTTGCAGGCGCTGGCAACAGAGCTGACGGAGGCATACGGGGGAGATCACCGGGTCTTTGCGGCCGACCTGGCCAGAGTGGGGGCACCGGCAAAGATTGAAGCCTTTGTGAAGGAGGCGGGGCTGAGCATTGACGGCGTGGTGAACAACGCCGGTTACGGCCTGAAGAAAAAGTTTCTGGAGGCCAGCTGGGAAGAGCACCGGGCCTTCATGCAGGTGCTGATGGTCTCCCTCACCGAGCTTTGCCACCGTTTTGCGCCGGCCATGGTGGAACGCGGATTCGGGCGCATCATCAATGTGGCCTCCATTGCCGCTCACGCACCGGAATATCCGGGCAATCTGTACAACGCGGCCAAGGCCTACGTGCTCCACGCCACGGAAGCCCTGGCTCTGGAGCTCAAGCCCCGGGGCGTGCATGTCACGGCGGTCTGTCCCGGCTTCACCCACACCGAGTTCCACGACAACATGGGGGTGAAGAAGGCTCTGGCGGGTGTGCCGTCCTGGATGTGGATGGATGCGGATGAGGTGGCCCGGCTGGGCTATGAAGCGTCCATGCGCGGCCAGACCGTGTGCGTGACCGGCTGGGTCAACAAGGCGCTGGTCGGACTCATGCGCCTGATGCCCTACAGCATGCGCGAGCGGGTGGCCGCGAAGCAGAAGGTGGTCATGAAGGATTGAGTGTCGGGTTCAGTCCGGGCATGACGACCGGGCAACCGGGCTCAGAGGTTCTCGGTTGCCCAGACGGCCGCCTCCACACGAGAGCGGAAATTCATCTTCTTGAGCAGATTCTTGACATGTACCTTGACGGTGCCTTCGGTGATGTTGAGCTGCGCGCCGATCATCTTGTTGCTCAGGCCTTCCTTGATCTTCACCAGAATCTCCCGTTCGCGTGCCGTCAGCAGATCGAGCTTGCTGGACGGCCCGTTGTCGCGCTGACGGATGGCATCGGCGAGCACATGAGCCAGTTCATCGCTGATCACCGTTCGCCCGGCCGCCACGCGCCGGATGCTGTCCAGCAGATCTTCCGGCTCGGCATCCTTGAGCACATAACCGTCGGCACCGTTGCGCAGACAGGCCAGCACATCCTGTCGGTTATCTGAAACGGTAAAGACCAGGATGCGGCAGAACACATCGGCCTCGCGCAGGTTGCGCAGGGTGTCCAGTCCGCCCATGCCCCGCATGTTGAGGTCCAGCAGAATGACATCCGGCTCGTTGGCCACGGCCTGACGAATGGCCTCCTCCCCTGTGGCCGCTTCGCCGGCCAGCTCGAGATCAGGCTCCAGTTCCAGCAGATCCCGGATGCCCTTGCGCATCATGGGATGGTCATCAACAATCAGTATGTGCACGGTGTCATTGGACGACATGAGGTACCACCTTCAGTAACAGTTCAGCCTGACGCTGATGGGTAAATGTGACGCGGATGCGTGTGCCGGTGCGGCCATTCTCCGTGATGGCACCGATTTCAATGGTCCCGTCAGGCAATGCCCGGGCGCGCTCCTCCATGATGCGCAGACCGTGATGGTGCAGGGGCGAACTGCCGGTGTCCAGGCCGCACCCGTTATCTTCTATCAGAAGTTCCAGCCTGCCGTCCTGGGTATCACTCAATTTTACCAACGCTTTCGTGGCACGGGAATGTTTGACCACGTTGGCGAGCGCTTCCCGGACGATCTGCAGCAGGTGGATTTCATCGTTGGCATCCGGTGTGTAGTCGCTCACTTCCCAGCTCAACTGAATTTCCAGGCTCTCGCCCCGGGCCGCAAATTCGGCACAGGCGCCGCGAAGGGCCTGTTCGAGTCCGGGTTCGCTGATCTGAAGCCGGAAGGTGGTCAGCAGTTCGCGCAGTTGGCTGTATGCGGCATTGAGGCCTTCCCGGGCTTCAGCAAGGGTGGCTCGCAGATCATCGTACCGGGCCAGCTCCAGCAGTCGGTGTCCCTTGGTGAGCTGGATTTTCAGATAGGCCAGAGACTGGGCCAGGGAGTCGTGCAGGTCGCGGCCAATGGCCGTCCGCTCTTCGTGGAGTGCCGCCCGGGTGCTGTGCTCGTGCTCCAGGTGGTCACTGAGGGCCTGTACGATGAGGGAGGCCAGCATGGCACAAACCTGGTGTTGCCAGGGTTCGGCCGGCTGGCTGAAGTGCACGATGAGCAGGCCCAGTTCCCCCTTGGCCGAGCTGAGCGGGAAGCACAGCCGGGTTTCCGGTGCCTGTTCGCAGTCCCGTCTGGTCTGGTCAATATCGGGCGCGGTCAGGCCACGCAGTACCGGGCTGCTTTCCGTGTGCAACTGACAGTATTGAACCGGAGTTTCCGATTCCGCCAGACAGAGAATCAGCTCCCGGGCGTGAATGGCCTTTTTCATGCGGATGAGGGCAGCGCGCAGCGTGTGACTGCTGATGGGTTCGGCGTGCAGATCACCACTGATGGCAAAGAGGGCGTTGAGCCCTTCGTTTCGGGCATTGAGGGCCCGGGTCTGGTGGGCCACTTCTTCTTCCAGCTCGTGATAGAGCTTGTCCAGCTGTGCGCTCATGGCGTTGAAACTGGCCGCCAGACTGCCGAACTCATCCTGGCGGGTCAGGTTCAGACGGGTGTCAAAGTGGCCGGACTCCAGCCGTTGATGAGCGTTGACCAGCTGAGACAGGGGGGCCTGAACGCGGTTGCGGATGAGATATACCATGAGTGCGCTGGTCAGCAGAACCGTCAGCAGAGCCAGCAACTGAATGGTGCGCATCCGGGAGACCTTTTCTTCGGAATCCCGCTGAACACTGAGCACGAACTGATCAATTTCATCCACCAGCTTCTCGACAGATACCCGAATGTATTCCGGAGGCAGCGCCATCTTTTCGAAATGGGCTTCAGCCTCTGCCCAGTGTTGGCGTATGGCGGCCAACTGGCGTTGTGATTCGGGGCTGCCGGCATCGAGTACCGGGTTTTCAAGGCGCGCCTTCAGCGACTGGAGTACGTTATTGACCCGCTCGGTATCTCTAGTGGTATAGGCGGTGTAGTACGTCAGGGCAGCCCGGGTGCTGAGCATTCGGAGGGAGCCGGCGATATCGATGCGTTCGGCGTCCTGGCTCATTTGTTCCGTTGCCGTCAGAGAAGCGGTATAGCCGGCCAGTGCGGCCAGGACGACGAGCGCAAACGCGCCCAGAATCTGGTAGGAAACGGATGCAAGTAGCCGGCTCGACAAACGTATCACACTGACTACCTCCGCAGATGGCTGCATATTTCTCAAAGGATATACTCTCCGTGGACCATCCCGAACAGTCAAGCTCGAATTGGAATTCAGCATGAACTCAGAACGGGTACAATAATCCACTTTGAGTGATTGAGGTGCCCCGTGTCCCGACCTGCTTTTCAGTATTCCTGGCGTGATCTCATGCAACGGGTGCTGGCCCACCGCCGCGAGCTGATCCTGGCGAACCTGATAGCCGTGGGCGCCACCCTGGCGGCCGTACCGGTGCCCCTGCTGCTGCCCGTGCTGGTGGACGAAGTGCTGCTCGGTCAGCCCGGTCCCGTGTTGCCGGCCATGCACGCGCTGTTGCCGGAGGGCTGGGGCCGGCCTGCCGTGTATATCGGACTGATGGTGCTCTGTGCACTGGGGCTGCGTCTGCTCTCGCTGGCACTGAATGTATGGCAGACACGGCAGTTCACCCGCATCTCCAAGGACATTGTCTATCGCATGCGTACCCGCCTTCTGGACCACATGGGACGGGTGGCCATGCGCGAATACGAACAGCTGGGCAGCGGTGCGGTGGCATCCCGGTTCATTACCGACATCAATACACTGGATGAATTTCTCGGCACCACCATCAGTCGGCTGGTGGTGGCCTTGCTGACCATTCTGGGGACGGCGGCCATTCTGATCTGGGTGCACTGGAAGCTGGCCTTGCTGATCCTGCTGCTGAACCCTGTGGTCATTCTGATGGCAACCCGGATCGGCCGGCGGGTCAAGGCGCTGAAAAAGGCGGAAAACCAGGCCACGGAGCGCTTTCAGGGCGTGCTGACCGAAACCCTCGATGCGATGGCCCAGTTGCGGGCGGCCAACCGGGAGCCCCACTACCTCAAGCGTCTGGCCGGCCTGGCGCGGGTAGTGCGCGATCACGCCACCCGCTACCACTGGAAAAGTGACGCTGCCAGCCGCTTCAGCTTTACCGTCTTCCAGTTCGGGATTGACGTGTTCCGGGCCGCAGCCATGCTGACCGTACTCTATTCGGATCTGTCCGTCGGCTACATGCTGGCGGTCTTCGGCTACCTCTGGTTCATGCTCCTGCCGGTTCAGGAAATCATCAACATGCAGTACAAACTGTTTGCCGCCAGAGCCGCCCTGCAACGCATCAACGGCTTGCTGGCCCTGCAGCCGGAACCGGTCTGGCCGCATCGTCAGAACCCGTTCGAGGGACAGAAGACGGTCAGCGTAACCGTGGATCACCTCAGCTTTGCCTACGATGACGCCCCCATACTCAATGACGTGTCGCTGCACATCGCAGCAGGCGAGAAAGTGGCGCTGGTGGGTGTCAGCGGCGGCGGCAAGTCCACGCTGGTGCAGTTGCTGCTTGGGCTTTACAGCCCGGATAGCGGAACCATTGCCTACGGTGGCGTACCGGTTGAGGACATCGGGTTAGATGTGGTGCGCCAGCATGTGGCCAC
The DNA here is from genome assembly GCF_041153465.1 of Thermohahella caldifontis. Taxonomy (NCBI): domain Bacteria; kingdom Pseudomonadati; phylum Pseudomonadota; class Gammaproteobacteria; order Oceanospirillales; family Hahellaceae; genus Thermohahella; species Thermohahella caldifontis. The sequence goes on along the minus strand of NZ_CP154858.1, from coordinate 1,926,827 downwards.
CGTTCTGCAACACCCGGCCCTGTTCAATGACAGCGTGCGTGCCAATCTGACGCTGGGCCGTGACCTGCCGGATGAGGCCCTCTGGCAGGCGCTGGAGGTGGCCCAGTTGGCGGACACGGTCCGGGCCATGCCTGACGGACTGGAGACCCAGGTGGGCCAGCACGGGGTACGCCTGTCCGGTGGTCAGCGGCAGCGCCTGGCCATCGCCCGCATGATGCTCAGTGATCCGAAAGTGGTCATCCTGGATGAAGCCACCTCGGCACTGGACGCGGAAACCGAATACCGCCTGCACCGGGCGCTGGATACCTTCCTGCAGGGTCGCACCACCCTCATCATTGCCCACCGATTGAGCGCCGTGAAACAGGCCCAGCGGGCCTATGTGTTCGAGGATGGCTATGTGGTGGAGGAAGGTCATCACGACGAGCTGCTGCGACGCAACGGGCTTTATGCCCAGCTCTACGGTGATCGTCAGCACTGAGCCGTCTCAGGCGGCGACCATGACCTGATCGCGCCCGTTGGCCTTGGCCGCATAAAGGGCCTGATCTGCCCGGGCAATGGTGGCGTCAATGTCGGTGTCGGTGGTCTTGTTCTGGGCAATGCCCATGCTCACGGAGACGGTGAGGTCACGGTCCTGATGCGGCAGGCGGATGGCGCGGATGGCCTGCTTCAGCCGCTCCGCCAGATGGCTCGCGTGATGCAGGTCGGAGTCGCGCAGAAAGAGGATGAATTCTTCTCCACCCCAGCGTGCTGCCACGTCCGCCTGCCTGACGGCCGCCTTCAGGGCCTCACCGACGGCGACCAGCATGTCATCGCCCACCGTGTGTCCCCACTGATCATTGAACTGCTTGAAGTGGTCGATATCCAGCATCACGATGGCATAGCGGAAGGGTTCTGCGGATCCGGATTTCGCGGAGGACTGACTGCGGACGTAGAAGGCGCGGCGGTTGAACAGACTGGTCAGGGGGTCCAGTGAAGCCTGGCGGCGTGTGCGGTCGTGTTCGGCACGCATTTCCCAGAACCGGGCGGAGACCGCTGCAGCCAGCAGAATGGCCTCGACGGTCATGCCGGCTTCCGCGGCGTGCCAGGTCAGTCCCGTGAAGGGCATCCAGCCCCATACGGCCATTGCTGTCGTCAGCGCGCCTGCAGAGCCGAACGCCACGGCTACCAGAAAGTACCGGGCGGCCAGTGCACCGTGGCGCTGGCAGACGATGCCCAGGGCGAGCATGAGCACGCCATAGGCCGTGGCGGCACCGAAGGCCAGGGTGACGGCGGCGGCCTGACGGTCGGCCAGCACGAGCACGGCAAGCAGGCCGATGACGGCAGCCATGCCGGTACGGATGCCCCGTGCAAGACGCGGGTGGGTGGCCGGGACATCCAGAAAGGCCAGTGCCAGCATCAGCCCGCTGCAGGCAAACAGGACCATGAGCACCGGCTGGGCCCACTGCTGAATCAGCGGGCTTTCCGGCCACAACCACATGAAGCCGTGCCCCGTATAGCCCATGTTCATCAGTGCGAAGGCGCCCACGTACAGGGCATAGAGGATGTGACGCCGGTCCCTGAGCCCGGGATAGAGGACAAGATTGTAGAGGACCAGCGCCAGCAGGAACCCGTACAGGGCGCCATAGAGGTAGCGCTGTGCCGTACGTTCGGATGCCGCTCGCGCCGGTGTCAGCAGGCGGGTGGAGAAGGTCATGACGTCCGGCGTCTGCACGCGTATATGGATGCGGTTGTCGCCAGGCGGAAGTTCAAGCGGGATTTCAATGCGATGCGGGACAAAGGTGGCCGGATCGAAAGGCTGCCGGTCTCCCGTGTGCACCTTGTGGATCAGGCGGCCGGCCTGAACCAGGTACACCTCCACATTGTCCAGCCAGGTGGTGCTCAGAACCAGAATGCGGGTCAGAGGGCGGGCCGTTGCGTTGATGGCGTCCAGCCTGAGCCAGACGGGCGTGCGGCCGATGCCGCGGCTGAGAACCGGCCCCTCAAGGGCCTGAAACGGCTGTCCGGCCATCCGATCCCAGCCGGTCTCCGGCGGGATCGGGGATCCTCCGCGGACCAGTACAGAACCGGAGCCGGATCGGGCGAGGCCTGTGCGGCGTCGCCGGGTGCATTGGCGGTGGCATGCAAGACACCGAACACCAGCAGCACGACTGCAAGAAGCTGGATCACATGAACGGTCCTGTCGCGTAATGTTTCAGTATAGCGCACTTTCCGGCCCTTCCGGAAATCAAACCCACCGTGCGGCGGGCTGAAACCGCTTTGTCACCGAACGGTCAGAAAACTGCAACGCTGACCTTCCACAATTCGCCGGGACACACCCAACCACACATCAAGAGGAATCACATGCTTAGAGCAACAGTATTGGCGTTAGGATTCATGGCGGCACTGACTTCCCCTGAAGCTGTCCAGGCGGCGAATCCCACCCATCCGGACAAGGTCAGGAATGTCATTCTGCTGATCGGTGACGGTATGGGACCGCAGCAGATCGGGCTGCTTTCCTACTATGCCCACAACGCCCCCCACTCGGTCTACAACGGACGCACGCCGGCCATTGAGCAGCTCATGAATGAAGGCGTCACAGGTGTGGTCCGCACCAATCCGGCCCATGCGCTGGTGGTGGATTCGGCGGCAGCCGCGAGCCAGCTGGCGACGGGCAAGCTGGCACCCAGCGAGGCACTGGGAGTGGATGAGGACGGTCACGTGGTGGACACCGTGCTGGAACGCGCGGAGCGCATGGGCAAGGCCACAGGTCTGGTGTCCGATACCCGGATCACCCATGCTACACCGGCGGCCTTCGGTGCCCATGTTGCCCACCGGTCACAGGAAAACGAGATCGCCGTGCAGTTGCTGAACGCGGATGTGGACGTGATGCTCTCCGGTGGCCTGCGTCACTGGATTCCCAAATCGGTCAACGAAAAGGGCGTCACCCATGACGCCATCCGCAAGCAAACGGGTGGTCATATCAAAATCAAGTCCAAGCGCAAGGATGAGCGCAACCTGCTGGCCGAGGCCGAGGCGAAGGGGTATGCGCTGAGCTTTGACCGCACCTCACTGATGCAGGCAAAGGGTGACAAGCTGCTGGGGCTGTATGCCTACTCGGGGATGGATGATGGCATCCGCTACACGCACAGCAAGAACGATCCCGGGCGCTGGCAGCCGAGTCTGGCAGAGATGACGCGCAAGGCTCTGGACGTGCTCAGCCGTGACCCGGATGGCTTCTTTCTGATGGTGGAAGGCGGACAGATCGACTGGGCCGGCCACAATAACGACGCGGCCACGATGCTGCACGAGATGCTCAAGTTTGATGAAGCCGTCCAGGTCGTGATCGACTGGGCAAAAAACCGGAAGGATACCTTGGTTGTGCTCACCGCTGACCACGAAACCGGCAGCTTCGGTTTCAGCTACTCCCGGGCCAACATTCCCACGCCGGAAAACCTGAAGGGTGAAGTGTTCAGGAATCACCCGTACCGGCCCAATTTCAATTTCGGAGATTTCAGCCTGCTGGATCGCATCTACAACCAGAAGCTGAGCTTTGCCGACATGTTTGATGAATGGCGCAGCGGCGAGAAAACTCCCGAACGGCTGATGGCCATCGTCAATGCCAACAGCGAGTTCGACATCACGCTGGACGAGGCCAGGGCCATCCTGGCGGATGAACCGAACACCTACCGGCTCAAGGGGCACAGCTATCTCGATGCGGAAACCTTCCCGAAAGTCTGCGACTTCAAGGCCTTCTATGTGTATGGCGACGAGGTGCGCACGGATCTGCTCGCCCGCATGATTGCCGAAGACCAGAATGTGGTCTGGGGAACCGGCACGCACACCAGCACCCCCGTGACGGTTACCGCGCTGGGCCCGCAGGGCTGGGAGATGGCCTTCAGCCGCATTCAGCATGCGACACAGGTGGGGCAGGTGATCAATGCCGCACTGGGAGCAGACAAGTGAGCCCGGAGGCCTGATCCGGCGCCCGCCGGGCAGGCCTTGCACCGGTGTACACTCCGGCTCCGCAAGGGGCCGGGTATTTTTCTGAAGTCAGACACAATCAATCTCATTCATATCTGAAAATGCCAGGCGGCACCTGTACTTCCGGTGGGCGCTTGCGCCACGGGGTCATGTCACCCTGCTTCCAGGCCTCCGGCGGCAGCTCTTCCAGTTTCGGGGGCATCCAGTAATCACGGTTGTCCGGGTATCGGTTTTGCTCCCAGAAGTGGCCTGTCAGAATATTGTCATACGCCGTCCAGTGTTCCGGTGTCCACTCCGGATGCAACCCGTTGAGCCGGATTGCGTGTCCATGCCGGCCTTCACGGAAGGCTTCGTAATACGGGGTCGTTTCGATGAACTCCGCCTGCCCGCGGGCAATCTCGATGGCATCCGCTCTGCGTGATTCGATCCACACCACATAACGCCCGCCGGGCATGATGCCAAAACTGATAACCCGGCGATAGCGTGGCAGCAGGGGGCCATTGGCTGGCCTGCGAATAAAGAATTTTTCGTACATCACCCGCTTGACATGGGGCGGGATTTCGAAGCGGACATGGTAGCGTCTTTCTTCATACAATGCGGTGTAGGTGAAGTCGACAATATCCGGAATGGGGCCGTCCATGATGCCGGCGGTGCCGCCCATGACCCAGCCATTCATTCGGCTTCCGATGGGCTTGCCACCGGCAATGCTGCCATCTTTCCACCAGGTGGTGATGCTGCCGATACTGACCTCATAATGAAACGGCACACCCACGTTGACCGAGTAGTCGGTGAAGTCTGCCGGATAGGCATAGCCGTTCGGATCCCGGGCCGTGGCGCAGGCAGACAGGACGAGGCTGATACAGATGCTGGCCAGCAGGCCGGGTATTTTTCTGAAGTCAGACACAATCAATCTCATTCATATCTGAAAATGCCAGGCGGCACCTGTACTTCCGGTGGGCGCTTGCGCCACGGGGTCATGTCACCCTGCTTCCAGGCCTCCGGCGGCAGCTCTTCCAGTTTCGGGGGCATCCAGTAATCACGGTTGTCCGGGTATCGGTTTTGCTCCCAGAAGTGGCCTGTCAGAATATTGTCATACGCCGTCCAGTGTTCCGGTGTCCACTCCGGATGCAACCCGTTGAGCCGGATTGCGTGTCCATGCCGGCCTTCACGGAAGGCTTCGTAATACGGAGTCGTTTCGATGAACCCGGCCTGTCCGCGGGCAATCTCGATGGCATCATCCCTGAGATAAGCGATCCAGACCACGTAACGCCCGCCGGGCATGATGCCAAAACTGATGTTGTTCCGGTAATGGGGCGTCAGAGGGCCATCCTCCGGCCAGCGGGTGTAAAACTTTTCGTACATCACCCGCTTGACATGGGGCGGGATTTCGAAGCGGACATGGTAGCGTCTTTCTTCATACAATGCGGTGTAGGTGAAGTCGACAATATCCGGAATGGGGCCGTCCATGATGCCGGCGGTGCCGCCCATGACCCAGCCATTCATTCGGCTTCCGATGGGCTTGCCACCGGCAATGCTGCCATCTTTCCACCAGGTGGTGATGCTGCCGATACTGACCTCATAATGAAACGGCACACCCACGTTGACCGAGTAGTCGGTGAAGTCTGCCGGATAGGCATAGCCGTTCGGATCCCGGGCCGTGGCACAGGCAGACAGGACGAGGCTGATACAGATGCTGGCCAGCAGGCCGGGTATTTTTCTGAAGTCAGACACAATCAATCTCATTCATATCTGAAAATACCTGGCGGCACCTGTACTTCCGGTGGGCGCTTGCGCCACGGGGTCATGTCACCCTGCTTCCAGGCCTCCGGCGGCAGTTCTTCCAGTTTCGGGGGCATCCAGTAATCGCGGTTGTCCGGGTATCGGTTTTGCTCCCAGAAGTGGCCTGTCAGAATATTGTCATACGCCGTCCAGTGTTCCGGTGTCCACTCCGGATGCAGCCCGTTGAGCCGGATTGCACGTCCGTGCCGGCCTTCACGGAAGGCTTCGTAATACGGAGTCGTTTCGATGAACCCGGCCTGCCCGCGGGCAATCTCGATGGCATCCGCTCTGCGTGACTCGATCCACACCACATAACGCCCGCCGGGCATGATGCCAAAACTGATAACCCGGCGATAGCGTGGCAGCAGGGGGCCATTGGCTGGCCTGCGAATAAAGAATTTTTCGTACATCACCCGCTTGACATGGGGCGGGATTTCGAAGCGGATGTGGTAGATTTTCTCCTCGTACAGCGCCTGATATTTGAAATCAACAATATCCGGAACCGGGCCGTCCATGATGCCGGCGGTGCCGCCCATGACCCAGCCATTCATTCGGCTTCCGATGGGCTTGCCACCGGCAATGCTGCCATCTTTCCACCAGGTGGTGATGCTGCCGATACTGACCTCATAATGAAACGGCACACCCACGTTGACCGAGTAGTCGGTGAAGTCTGCCGGATAGGCATAGCCGTTCGGATCCCGGGCCGTGGCGCAGGCAGACAGGACGAGGCTGATACAGATGCTGGCCAGCAGGCCGGGTATTTTTCTGAAGTCAGACACAATCAATCTCATTCATATCTGAAAATACCTGGCGGCACCTGTACTTCCGGTGGGCGCTTGCGCCACGGGGTCATGTCACCCTGCTTCCAGGCCTCCGGCGGCAGCTCTTCCAGTTTCGGGGGCATCCAGTAATCACGGTTGTCCGGGTATCGGTTTTGCTCCCAGAAGTGGCCTGTCAGAATATTGTCATACGCCGTCCAGTGTTCCGGTGTCCACTCCGGATGCAACCCGTTGAGCCGGATTGCGTGTCCATGCCGGCCTTCACGGAAGGCTTCGTAATACGGGGTCGTTTCGATGAACTCCGCCTGCCCGCGGGCAATCTCGATGGCATCATCCCTGAGATAAGCGATCCAGACCACGTAACGCCCGCCGGGCATGATGCCAAAACTGATGTTGTTCCGGTAATGGGGCGTCAGAGGGCCATCCTCCGGCCAGCGGGTGTAAAACTTTTCGTACATCACCCGCTTGACATGGGGCGGGATTTCGAAGCGGATGTGGTAGATTTTCTCCTCGTACAGCGCCTGATATTTGAAATCAACAATATCCGGAACCGGGCCGTCCATGATGCCGGCGGTGCCGCCCATGACCCAGCCATTCATTCGGCTTCCAATGGGCTTGCCACCGGCAATGCTGCCATCTTTCCACCAGGTGGTGATGCTGCCGATACTGACCTCATAATGAAACGGCACACCCACGTTGACCGAGTAGTCGGTGAAGTCTGCCGGATAGGCATAGCCGTTCGGATCCCGGGCCGTGGCACAGGCAGACAGGACGAGGCTGATACAGATGCTGGCCAGCAGGCCGGGTATTTTTCTGAAGTCAGGCATTGGGGTATACCGCACGTTTTTTTGTGGAAACGACTGGTGCATTGGGGTGGATAATGCTGTAAACGGGTTCCCAGTTGGCCGAGTAGTGCAGCCAGTGCCTGCGCAGGGAAAGGAGCTGATTGTCATCGAACGTGCAAGGGTTGCCCACCCTCATCTGCATTCTCAGTTGCTTCCAGAACACAGTAAGCACGCCCGAGAGTCGCGTTCCATTCAGTTTTCTGGAATCCTGATAAGGCACTGCATCGGGATTGTTAACGTCTGTATGCAGGCTGGGTTTTTCCAGATCCATGAACGGCACACCCTGGATCTGTGCTGCCTCGTGCATGAGGTACAGGGAAATGCGTGCATAGTCGCCGTGGACGAAGCGATACATTCTTTGCTTCAGGCGGTACTGACGCCGGGTGCCGATCAGTGTCCGCTTGCGAACTGTTCCGTCCGGCTCGACGGTCGTGGCCTCATGCACGCCATTTTCCGGGGCACCCGGAAGCGGCCTGACCTCAAGGACGATATCCCTGTCATCACACCAGCCCTCCCTGACCAGTCTTTCCATCAGGGCCTTTCGCTCAAGATATTCGGGGGTGCGATCATAGGGTGCCTGATCCTGTGGTCCCCGGATGTCAGGCACGGTCACATCCGGCATGAGCCAGACGGCGTCAATGTCATGATGATGGTAGGCGCCTCCGATGTCAGAGTGGGCTCCGGGCAGCACATACTCGCGACAGTTGGGTGCCAGATTGCCGTTTGCATCAGGCAGGCTGGTCAATGAGAAGTTATAGCGGAACTCGTCGGCAGCACAGAACTGTACCGCGTAACCGACATGCTCCGGGCGTACTTGCAGGCGCACCGGGTGGTTATCGTCATCATGGGGTGAGAGATCTCCATCGGGGACGTTGGCAACGGCAGGAACTGTGTCATAAAGGCCCAGAAAGCGGATTGTGATGGATTCCGGAACGGGCAGGCGGGCCTCCAGAACGGGTCTGAGAAAGCTGTCGGACGGGTAGTGATCCATCGTGGTCTGCCCCGCCTGCAGTCGCTGCTTGTCATCTGCCAGCATGTTGACGAAGTGGCGGGCTGCTGCCGCGCCCCGGCTGAAGCCGAAGACATCCACGATGAGTTCATAGTCGCTGTTCAGTTCATTTTTAATCTGATTCAAACGCTTGATATATTCTTCCCGCGCACGCATTGCCTTGGCGATCACGCCGGTTTCGCCCAGTCCGGTAGCCAGGCCCAGCTGTCTGTCCTTGTCGTGGGGGATGGTGCCGATGCCTTCAATATAGATTGATAGCCCGATGAGCTTTTCACGATCCTTGTTTTGGATCGCATCAAAATACAACCGCTGCAGCTTGGCAATGTTGGTATAGTCATTACCATAACTGCGGCCGCGTTTACCGATCCCTTCCCGCCAGTGCCTGATGTCGTCGGATTCCCATGCGGCTCTGGCGTCATTGCCGAACCGGCGCCTGACACTGAGAAAATCCGGCCTGTTCGGAGCGGCATCCTCTGTGTTGAAGCGGTTGTTGGCCGTGCCGTCAAAGAAAAATCCGGCGTTGATCACAACACGCTTGGGCTCACCGTCCCCGGTCTTGTTATCCCCTTCACGGTCTTCTGTGGGCGCTGTCTCTCCTTTGGCGGCCATTCCGGAGAGACGAGGCGAATTGGCTGGATTGACCGGCTTGAGGTGTGCCTGGCCTTCAGGCGGGTAAGGGTCCGGCAGGATTTTGCCGGGCTCCATCATGGCCACGGGCGGGTAGTCGGTCAGGCTTTCAGATTTGGGGCCCAGATAACTCAGGCACTGGCGGATGGCGTCCGCCGCAGGATGGTGATCACCGAGTGCGGCCAGTGCGTTTTCCCACTCCGCACGAAGGGCCTCCTGATTGGGCAGCCGGAGGCTTCCACCGGTACCGACATTGCCACTGGCCTCGACAACCAGCCCGCCATGTGCAGTGGGCGAGCCCTCCACCGCTACGGGCAGGCCATTGATCAGCAGGCGCGGATCCCCCGAAACAATGGTATCCACACCGCCGTTGCACTGTGCGCGGGAGCCGACCACGGCAACGGGTTTGCCATTGATGAGCACATTGGGGATACCGTCGAGAACCGGACCGCCAACGTGGGGTGTCTTGCCGTCCCACAGGGGACACTGGTGGTAATCGCCCACCCGGACGATTTTCTTGCCCATCGCTTCACTCCATGAAAAATACACATCCGTGTTGGCTCAGTATTTAATCAGCTTATCGAGTTGCGGGTCAAGGCGCAGGCTTTGGCTCAGTGCAGCGTCCCGGCGCTGTCTTCCGTCACCCGCACAAAAAACAGATGCCAGGAGCGCAGGCTGAAGTTCATGGCCTCGCCGGTTTCGAACTGTACCGTCCGCGCATCGTCCAGCTCGGCAGTGACCACACCCTTGCCGAGCAGCGGGTGACGGACCCGGGCACCCAGCCAGCCGGCCTCTGTGCTCTCCCCGGCAGGAGGCGGCGGTTCCGTAAAGGTTCGTCCCAGTTGCATCAGATAACGACGGGCAACCGGCGTCAGGCGACGGGTGGGTTCGAGCGCGGTATTCTCCGGAGTGTGGTGCAGATGTTGACCGATCCAGTCACTGAGGGCGGCTTCCATCTCGGCCAGGAAGGGGCTGGGGCGCGCTTCGCTACTGCCGTTTTCAGGCACGGTATAAAGGTATAGGGCATCCCGGGCGCGGGTGATGCCCACGTAAGCCAGGCGCCGCTCGCTCTCCAGTGCGGAGGCATCGGGTTCGCTCTGTCTCGGGCTGTAGGGGTAGAAGCGGTCGGTAAATCCGGGCAGCATGACCACCGGCCACTCCAGTCCCTTGGTGCGGTGAATGGTGCAGAGCTGAATTCCGGTCCGGGACGGGTGGCCGGCCTGTTCCCTGAGCTGCGCAAAGTGTGCCAGGATGCCCGGCGCATCCAGCTCCAGGGTTCTCAGATAACGCAGCAGACCCAGCAGGTTTTCGATCTGCTCGTCGGCCGCATCATAGGTCAGAGCGCTGTCGGTCAGCCGGTTGAACAGATCGCAGTCGTGCATGAAGCGGCGCAGGGCCACCCAGACGGGTTCGCGGCTGTGTGCCAGCAGGGTCAGTGCCGTGGCGGTTTCGCGCAGTTTCTTGCGCTGCAGGGGGTGCAGGCGCTCATCCACCGCGTCCAGCAGGGCATCTCCCCAACCTTCGTTCAGCGGTGCCAGCTGGTGGGCCAGTTGTTCGCAGTGCTCGTTTTTCAGACCCGGCCGCATGAAGGCCAGCAGGCTGCGCCAGCGTTCCAGACGGGCCGCTTCCGGCAAGGTGGGCCAGACGCCGGCCAGCATTTCCACCAGATACAGGAGGTTGGCCACATCCCGGTTGTTCAGGGCGCCCTTGCCGGCAGGAATCCGGTAGGGGACCCGGGCAGCCAGCAGGGCCAGTTCAATGGGCACCGTCTGGGACCAGGTGCGCACCAGAATGGCGATCTCTTCCGGGTTGCAGCCATCGGCCAGCAGGGCCTTGCATTGCTGTACCAGCGCGCCGGCTTCATCCCGCGGCCGCAGCACATGAATCCGGGTGTCCGGATTGCCCGGGTGGGCGCGGCAGAGCACATCCCGCCGGCCCCGGTTGTGGGTGATGAGATGGTTGGCCAGCAGGGCGCTGCGGTGACCGTAACGGAAGCTGTAGCTGAGGGTGAATTGCCGCGGGCTTTCGAACTCTTCGCCAAAGCGATTGAGGATGAATGCCGGTTCCGCGCCCCGGAATTCATAGATGGTCTGATCCGGATCGCCGACCACGGTCACCCGGGCCCGGTGTCCGGCAATGGCCTTGAGCAGCCGGTGCTGGATATCGTTGGTGTCCTGATACTCATCCACCAGAATCATGTCCATCTTGTTGGTGACCAGGGCCAGCAGATCGGGCTGCTCATGAATGGCCTTCACGGGCTGATAGAGCATGTCGGCAAAGGTGATACGCCGGTTGGAGAGGCGCCACTGCTCAAAATGCTGCAGCACCCGCAGCAGGAAAGTGCGGTCGTCGGGCACGTCCATGCTGGCCAGAACCTCGGCGGGCGGTTGCAGTGTGGATTTCACCAGATCATGAAACAGCGCCGCCAGCTCAATGAACTCCTTGCGGTTGCGGCGAAACTCCGTCTGCAGGTGCTCGGGCAGGTGGGCCTGCAAGGCGTACATGAGTTGCAGGTGCAACGCCTTGTCCGACAGGGGTTCGCCCTCATAGACCGGCAGTGCGCCCTCGCGCATCAGGCGCTGGTAAAGGCGCAGGCCCATGGCATGGTAGGTCCGGACTTCCGGTAACCGGTCATGGCGCCCGCCGGAGACCTTGTGCAGGCGGGCGGCAAAATCCTGCTGTGCGGCCCGGTTGAACATGAGGATGAGGATGCGCCGGGGGTCGTGTCCCCGGTCCAGCAGGGAGCAGATGCGATGGGCCAGTGTGGTGGTCTTGCCACTACCTGCCACGGCGGTGATGACCGCATGCTCGAAGTCCGCCTCGACAATGGCGCGCTGTTCGTCCGTCAGTTTCATGGGGCGCTATTGTAAAGGCAGCCCCGCCAAATTGCATGACATGTTCCGATCCGGTTGTCAGAAACAAACGCACGGCAAGCCTCCCCGTGACGGCAAAGTACGACAGAAGAAATTGTTCGCCCCAGCCCTTGATGGCGTTCCGGATCGCCCCCATTCCTGAAGCAGGTGAGTCATCTGACAAATCAACAAAGGAGTGTCATCATGAGTACAGCAGTCAAACCCATTCCTGTTCCCCGTTTTCCTGTCTGGGTAGTCGTGGCCGATGGCGCTAAAGCCCGCATTCTGGTGGGGAAGACGGGGCGCGGCGCATTCGAGAAAGAAGAAGTGCAGATCAACCCGGAAGCCAGGAAGCATGGCCGGGATCTGGTGACGGATGCGCCTGGCCGTGTATTTGACAGTGCAGGGCAGGGGAGGCATGGCATGGAGCCGCCGACGGATCCCAAGGATGCGGTGGAAGAGTCCTTTGCTCGTGAGCTGGCGGAACGCTTGCATCAGGGCGCATTGGAGGATGCCTACGAGAAACTCTATGTGATCGCCACCCCGGTTTTTCTGGGATATCTGCGCAAGCACTATACGGATGCCATCCGGCAGCGCCTGGCCGGTGAAATCGACAAGGATCTGACGGCACAGGATGCGGAGGCGATCCGTGCCGCGTTACCCGAAATTCTGTAAGATGACGTCAAGACCGGTATGGCAGTCAGCGCATACCGGTCAGGGGTCTGGTGTCGCTTGCCGGTCAATTGCATGAAATGTTACCGGTGTCCTTTACAGCGCATGAGGATGGGTGAACAATGCCCCGAAAACAGCAAACAGGGACGCAGATCATGACCGGATACCTTCTGACAGGGGCATTGGCCCTTTCCCTCCTCGCCGGATGTGCCGCCACGGGCGCAGGCAAGCCGGATACGGCTGCGCAAGCTGCGCAGACCTCCGCGCAGCAGACTCAGACCATGACCCCGCTTCAGGCAGCGATTGCCGCAGGTGACCGGGCCACGGCACTGGCGCTGCTGTCCGGACAGGCCGATCCGAATGCCACCACTGAAAAGATGCCCTGGTCGCCCCTGCATCTGGCCGCAGAAAAAGGGGATGCGGTGCTGGTCAAGGCGCTGCTGGCGGCCGGTGCGCGCATTGATGCCCCGGGCCCGGGCGGCGTGACGCCGCTGATGAAGGCCGTTTCACGGGGCCAGCTGACGGCGGCCAAGGCGCTCATTCGCGCCGGCGCAGACGTGAATGCGGTGGCCGAAGGCCGCTCCGTGCTCATGCAGGCTGCAGAAAGTGGTGCCATGCTGATGGTTCAGGTGCTGCTTGAAGCCGGCGCCGACGTGCATTTCCACAGCGCCGCCGGGACACCCCTGGAAGCCGCCCAGAAGGGGGGGCACAAGGATATTGAAATGCTGCTCCTGCAATGGGGTGCCGGCGGCTGATTCTTAACGGATCGACTGTGTAAAATATTCTGGCATTCCGGACAATCCCGTCTATAGTTAGGGTGATTGTCCGGAGGCCGGGATGATGAAAGAAGCGTTGACGACAGGCGAAGTCGCCCAGTATTGCGGGGTCAGTTTCCGAACGGTGCTGCGCTGGATCGAGCGCGGCTATCTGCGTGCCTTTCAGTTGCCCGGCCGGGGTGACAACCGGATCGAGGTGCGTGAATTTGTGCGCTTTCTCAAGGAGCACGACATGCCCGTTCCGGAAGCCTTTGCGGATCTGGCACTGGCCGACCATGACACCCGGCGCATCCTGATCGTGGATGATGACCTCTCCATGGCCAACGCCATCCGTCGCTGCCTCAAGCGCCTGGACCATGACATCCGGATCGCCTGTGACGGCTTTGAAGCCGGTGTGCAGCTGGCCGGCTTTATGCCGCATCTTCTGATTCTGGATCTGGCCATGCCGGGCATGGATGGTTATCAGGTGCTGGAATTCATCCGGACCGAACCGCAGTTTGCGCGCACGCGGATACTGGTGCTGTCCGGCATGAGTCAGGCTCACTTGGACGAAGCCCTGGAGCGGGGCGCGGATCGGGTGATGGCCAAGCCTTTCGACAACGATGCGCTCGAGGAAGCCGTGGTCGCCCTGCTCATGGCGGAGGACTCGCCAGAGCAAGGCGCCTCCTGAAGATTCAGTCCCCCGGTGCTGCACAGGGCTGTCAGGAGACGGTCAGCGCAACGGCCGGGTGATCAGGCCCAGACGGGTATCCGGCATGGCCTTGAGTACGCGGGCGAGCAGCATGGAGAAGACCAGGGTCAGCACCAGCCGGAAAACCAGTACGCCGGAAATGTCCGCGCCCATGGCCAGAATCAGCAGAGTATCTTCAATCACGCTGTGCCCCAGACCCAGAAAGCAGATGGCAGCGGTCACGTCCCGGGGCGGGATATGTCCCTGACGGGCTTCGCGGATCAGCAGGCCCCCGCCAAAGGCCAGTCCCAGCGTCAGCCCCACGAGGATGAGGCTGGCCGCCTGACGACCAATCCCCAGCAGATTCAGACAGGGCGCCAGCATACGCTGCAAGAGCGCTTCCACACCGATCCAGCGCAACAGGCGCAGGACGACCAGCAGGAGAGCAATGACCCCGGCGATGATCGCAAGGCCCTGTAGCTGACTCCAGGCCCAGGCCTTGAGTGAGGGGTCGGCCGCTTCCGGCTGCCAGGCCGGTGTCCACGGGGTCTGAAGCCAGTCCAGCATGCCGTAAAGGTGAAACAGCAGGATGCCGTAGAGCAGGCTGCCACCCACCCGCCAGAGCAGGGTGAAGCGCAGGCGAACACCGGCACTGCGCGCAATGCCGCCTTCCACAATGAGGTTGTGCGCGATGAGCATCATGCCGCCGAGCGTGGTGACCTGTGCAACCGTCAGGTTCAGATCAGGCTGTGTAAAGAAAATCAACAAGCCTGTATAGATATTGGTGGCCATGGTGGTGACCCAGACCAGTGCCAGTTCACCCGGCAGCCCTACCCATGCCATCAGCGGTGCCAGCACGGTCCCAAGCCATGAAATGAAGCCGATACCTTCCAGTAGCCGGATGATGATCAAGGCGGGAACCATGATTCTGAACAGGCTGAGCGAGACATCCCGGTATTCCCGGGGAAGGCCGGCAAAGGCCCGGTTGAATCCCTTGTGCATGTAAGCATCCTGTCTGAGAACGGGGCAGGCTGTCAGTTTAGTCGGGTGGAGCGGCGTACGGTGTTCGTGAAGATGCGTACGACCTTGTGACAGGGATGTCAGATAAATTTACAAAACTGGTTTATTTATGATGACGCCGTGTTCACTAACTAGATGAAATAAAGCCGTTTTTAATAGTTGGCCTGGAATGTGCTTTATATGATGAGTATAGGTAGTCACGCTCTCAAGGTGCCGGAATACGCACCCGGGATGGCTTCGGTAAATCGAGACAAGGAAATGATGGTAATGAAAGCATTGATTCAGACCGCAGGAATTCTGGCCCTTTCCACACTGGCGGCAACAACCCAGGCCAAGGTGGTGATTTTTGATGACAATCTGGGCGGCGCGGCCAAGGCGGGCAGTGTGGAAACTGCGGTGGGTGCCTACACCAATTTGCAGGGGGACGTATGGGGGCCGGTACTGACCTTCTCCGACTTTACCGTAACGGGCGGGTTTTCCCACAGTGTCAATCTGGCCGGCCGGAACTTCAACAAGAATAACCAGATCACCATGGGTTCCCTGCCTTATCAGGATCTGAAGCCGCAACATGGCGGGTTGGGCTCGCTGAGCCTTGCCAGCGGCGGTGCCAACAGCGATACGGATAATCTGCAGCCCAACCTGATCACCGGCGCAGTGGGTGATGAAATCCTGTTCTTTGACTTCGGCACCTCCGTGGTACTGGACACCGTATGGTTCAACGGTTCGCACACCGAGCACACGGCCTTCACGAACAATGGGCGTAATGATGCCGGCGACGCATTGTTCACTCTGTTTTACAGTGCAGATGGGGTGGCATATCAGGCCACAGGCCCGCAGACCTCACCCATGAATCAGGAATACCTGCTGACGGGCATCACCTCCGCATACACCCACTGGGCGGTAGCTGCCACGGGCTGGAACAGCGCACCCGGCGGCTATGTGGAAGCCATCCGTTATGCCACGGTTCCCGAGCCCGCTACGCTGGCATTGCTGGGCCTGGGTCTGGCAGGGCTCGGGTTGCGCAGCCGGAAGTAATCCGGCAACGGGACAGGGTGAATCCGGTCTTGTGTCGTCACAGAAAAGGGGCTGCGGCTCCTTTTTTATTTGCAGATGGTTTGTCAATTGAACCCTTGGGGATTGGGCTGCGGTAGTCCTTGACCCTGCTCTCAAAAGGCTGATTAAATAGCGGCCCGACACGGATGTGCATGTTTCAGGGAGTGAAGTTATGGACAACAGGATCGTCAGGGTCGGCGATGACCCTCAATGCCCCATGCGGGACGGCAAGACGCCTGGCAGGCTCTCGGCGAGTCCCCGCAGTCTCTGCCGGAACAGGGATGGTACGATGCATCTGCCTGACCTCAGAACCTGCTACCCGCTGCTGCTTGTCATCTGTCTGAGCCTGGTACTGTCGGGCTGTGCCACAACGAGAGATCACAACGGTTATGCGTACCCTGCGGATTTTACGGAATACTCGGTCAACGTAGGCGTACCCTTGCATTACGAGATTGCTTTTCCGCCAGGCGGTATACAGACTTATTGGAAAAACGGCCAGATTGCCGGCATCGGGAGCATTGCCGGCGTTGTGGATGGCTGGGTCATGGGCGGCGCAGCCGACATCACGAAAGGCCCCATTCCGGACATCGTGGACTTTGAGTATCAGTCCTTGTACGAGGAGAAAGTCTACCACGTTCGCTTTGAGATCCTGCCGCACGTCAAGCGGGTGATGTACCAGAAAGTTCACACCAGGTGGGGCCCGGACAAAGCGGAGAACTCGTATCGTAAAGCCATCAGTTTCGGGATTATGCCGGGAGGCCAATATATCGTCTGGATAGGAGCCCATCTCCGGGATGCCATCGAAATCGGCCGAGGGCAGGCGGAGTTTGTTAAAACGACACCTTATTACAAGGCCTTCCGCGAAGGGCGGCACGGGCGGGCCGTGCAGCTCAACGGGTTGCATCCGGAGTGGACACCGGAACACTGGACGGCGTATGACACGATTCTGCTCGGTGACTTCATCGGCATAAAACTGTACCCGGACGACCGCGATTACTGGATGCCCCCGAGACTGGAAGAACTGCCGCCGGAGGCCTGGAAGCAGGGGGACATGACCCCGTGGCGCAAAAGGCCTCCCGAGGTGGAAGTCAATCCTCAGATGTTCATTTACAAGTACTCTTCCTGGAAGGAACTTGAAAAGAAGTATCGCTGAGATGAACTCGTCCAGTGCCTGAACCCGGAAGCCGCAATCAGCATTTGCAGGCTGCCCGATCATCGGGCGCCATCACGTCTGTCCTCCGGAGATCAGCCGCACCACGGAAGAAAAATCCTTCATGGCCTCGCCCTGATCACAATGCATCTGATAGAGCTGCTTGGCCAGGGCGCCCAACGGTGTGCTGCAGCCGGTTTCAAGCGCCCCCTCCATGGCCAGTCCCAGATCCTTGTTCATCAGCGCCGAAGCAAAGCCGCCCTCGTATTCCCGTGCTGACGGGACGTTATCCATCACGCCGGGCCAGGGGTTGTACTTTTCCAGTGACCAGTTGCCCCCGGAGCTGGTGCGCATGATGTCGCTGAGCACGACCGGATCCAGACCATGCTGAACACCGAGATTCAGGGCTTCTGCCGTGCCGATCATGTGAATGGCCAGCAGCATGTTGTTGCACATCTTGGCCACCTGTCCCGCCCCCGGTCCTCCGGCGAGAATGGCCCGGCTGCCCATCACGTCAAACAGCGGGCGCGCACGTTCCAGGTCGTCTTCCCCGCCCTCCACCATAAAGGTCAGGGTGCCGGCTTCGGCACCGGCGGTACCGCCTGAAACCGGGGCATCCAGCATGGCAAAGCCGGCCTGGCGGGCGGCGTCTGCGATGCGGCGGGCACTGGCAGCGGCAATGGTGGAACAGTCAATGAGCAGCGGCCGGGCACGGAGGCGGGCGATCAGGCCGTCCACGCCCAGATACACGGCTTCGCTGTGTGCACTGGCAGGCAGCATGGTGATCACGGCATCGGCGCCTTCTGCCGCGTCCACTGTTGAGGTGGCCGCCTGGGCGCCTTCTGCCGCCAGCGCACCGACCGGCTCAGGATTGAGGTCAAACACCCTCATGTCATAGCCTGCCCGCAGGAGGTTGCGGGCCATGGGCAGCCCCATGTGGCCGAGTCCGATAAAGGCAATGGTTTTCATGTCCGGCTCCTTGTTGTTGTCTCCGGTCAAACGGGTCAGGGCTGGATCAGCCCCGACGATGTCGGCCGGTCATTTCAGATCGGCCAGGGGATGAACACCCTCCGGCCAGGGTGGCTGAAAATACTCATCCACCAGCGACTCGGGCACGTCTTCGACCCGCGGGAAGGACCACCTGGGTTGCTGATCCTTGTCGATCAGTCGCGCACGGATGCCTTCGGCAAAATCCGGATGGCGCAGGCACTGGGCCGCCATGATCAGTTCCCGGCGGAACACGTCCGGCAGGCTGAGATCCCGGCTGCCGTGCAGTTGTCGCCAGACCAGATGGGCCGTGACCGGGCAGCCCCGGAAGAAGTTCTCGTGGGCATGTTTGAGCCAGGGATCGCTCTCGGGCAGCTGTGCCAGCGCCGCCACCACCTGGCTCAGCGAGGCGCCACCGGTCACCTTGCGAATCAGATCCAGGTGTCGCCTGAGCTCCGAGGCCGGCATCTGGTTGGGGTGGGCCTCTTCCAGACTGTGCAGCATCTGCGTGATCCGTCCCCGGTCGCTTTCCGGATCCGTATAGGTGATGCGTGTCAGACCCTCCAGCACCGTGTCCCGCAGGTTGGCGGGCAGACAGGCATCTGCCAGGCCGATGAAGCGCGCGTCCGAGGCGTTGCAACGTGCGCCCGTCAGTCCGAGAAACAGCCCCACGCCGTCCGGCATGCGATTGAGAAACCAGGTGGCCCCCACATCCGGGAACAGGCCGATGCTGACTTCCGGCATGGCCAGCGTGGTGTTTTCCGTGACAATCCGGTGACTGGCACCGGCCATCAGGCCCAGGCCGCCGCCCATGACGATGCCGTTGCCCCAGACGATCAGCGGCTTCGGGTAGCGGTGGATGGTATAATCCAGCCGGTATTCCTCGGTAAAGAACACATCACCGTCTTCGGGTTTTGATGCCGGGTCGGTCATGGCCCGGTAAAGCTGGACAATGTCGCCGCCGGCACAGAAGGCCCGCTCGCCTTCCCCTTGCAGGAATACGGCCCGGATGGACTGATCCTGGCGCCAGGCATCCAGCCGGGGCTGCAGAATGCGGATCATGTCCAGTGACAGGGCATTCAGTGCCTTGGGGTTGTTGAGGGTCAGCACGCCGATGGCGCCACCCGCGGCCACCGGGCGCGTCTCAACCCGGACGGGGGCTACTGATTCCGCCATTGGGGACTCCTCTTTTCCAGAAAGGCCTGCACCCCTTCGCGCTGGTCTTCCGTGTCGAACAGATCCACAAACAGTTCCCGCTCAACGGGGAGGGCCTGCGCCATGGGATTCTGGCGTGCGGCCTGAATGAGTGTCTTGCAGGCGCGCAGGCTGGACGGACTCTGTCTCCGGCTCTGGTGCGCCCATGCCAGCGCCGTCTCCAGTGCCTGGCCCTGATCCACCACCGCTTCCACCAGTCCGATCCGCAGGGCGGTGTCCGCGTCCACACGTTCGCCCAGCAGGATCATGCGCTTGGCCCAGCCTTCGCCGACCAGCCAGGGCAGGTTCTGGGTGCCGCCCGCACAGGGTAGCAGACCGACACTGGCCTCCGGCAGCGCCATCACCGCCTGCCGCTCCGCAATCCGCAGATCGCAGGCCAGCGCGCACTCCAGGCCACCCCCCATGGCGTAGCCATTGATGGCCGCAATGGAGACGCCCTGATAGTGACTCAGAGCTTCGAAGGCGCGTCCGAACAGCCGGGCCATCTGGCGGGCGCGGGCCTTGTCGCCATCGGCAAAGAGCTTCAGGTCGGCACCGGCGGAGAAGAACTTCTCTCCTTCACCGGTGATGACCAGTGCCGTGACATCCTTGCGGCCATTGAGTTCGTTGACCATGCGCTCCAGTGCGCACAGACTCTCTGCCGTCCAGGTATTGGCGGGCGGATTGGCGATGGTGAGCCGGGCGATGCCTTCGGCCACCTCCAGTTTCAGCAGGTCACTCATGCAAACAGTTCCTCCAGTGAATCCAGTGCCAGCAGCCGGCGTGCGGCGATGACGCGCATGATCTCGTTGGTGCCTTCGAGAATCTGGTGGACGCGCACATCCCGCACATGCCGTTCCAGCGGGTACTCCCGAATATAGCCGTATCCGCCATGCAACTGCAGGGCCTCGTTGCAGATATTGAAACAGGCATCGGTGGCGAAGCGCTTGGCCTGGGCACACCAGTAGGTCGCCTGCGGGTCGCCCTGATCCAGACGCCAG
This sequence comes from Thermohahella caldifontis, assembly GCF_041153465.1. Taxonomy (NCBI): domain Bacteria; kingdom Pseudomonadati; phylum Pseudomonadota; class Gammaproteobacteria; order Oceanospirillales; family Hahellaceae; genus Thermohahella; species Thermohahella caldifontis. The sequence continues at coordinate 1,906,453 of NZ_CP154858.1, read as the reverse complement.
GCCGCCTGATGCACCATCATGCGTGATGCGGCCAGGTCGGCCGCCATGTCCGCCAGCCTGAACTGCAGCGCCTGAAAGGCCGCCAGCGGCTTGCCGAACTGCTCGCGCTCCTGCAGGTAACGGTGTGCCTGCTTCAGGGCCGCCTTTGCCGTGCCCAGCGAGCAGGTGGCGATATTGATGCGGCCTCCGTCGAGTCCCTTCATGGCGAAGGTAAATCCTTCCCCTTCCTCGCCCAGGCGCCAGCCTACCGGTACCCGCACGTTGTCAAAGGTGATGGCGCGCGTGGGCTGGCAGTTCCAGCCCATTTTCTCTTCCTTGCGGCCATAGCTGATGCCGGGTGTGTCGGCCGGTACCACCAGGGCGCTGATACCCCTGGGGCCCTCGCCACCGGTTCGGGCCATGACCACCAGAACATCCGTGCTGCCGGCGCCGGAGATGAACATCTTGCTGCCGTTGAGCACATAGTGGTCGCCGTCACGCACGGCCCGGGTGCGCAGGGACGCGGCATCGGATCCGGCGTTCGGCTCGGTGAGGCAGTAGGAGGCCAGCTTGCGCCCGCTGACGAGATCCGGACAAAAAGTCGCTCGCGTGGCCGGGTTGCCGAAGCTGGCAATCATCCAGGTGGCCATGTTGTGAATGGTCAGATACGCGGTCGTTGCCGTGCAGCCTTCCGACAGGGCCTCGAAGATCAGACTGCTGTCGAGCCGGGAGAGCCCCAGGCCGCCTTCGGACTCGGGCGTGTAAAGGGCCAGGAATCCGAGCCCGGCCGCGGCCCGGATGGTGTCCACCGGGAAGGTGCCGGTCCGGTCCCATTCGGCGGCATTCGGGGCCAGCGCCTTTTCGGCAAAGGCCCGGGCCGTGGCCAAGCAGGCCTGCTGTTCTTCGCTCAGGGCAAAGTCCATGATTCCTCCGGTTCAGCGCAGGTGGATGGTCATGTTCGGCCCCAGGGTTTCTTCACCCTGGTGGAACCACCGGCTGATGACGGTCTTGGTCTCCGTATAGAAGCGCACCGCCTGCTTGCCGTAGGCGTGCTGGTCGCCGTAGAAGGAACCGCGCCAGCCGGTGAAGGAGAAGAAGGGCGCCGGCACCGGAATGGGCACGTTCACGCCCACCTGTCCCACCTGAACGTGATGCTGGAAGTAACGCGCCGCGCCGCCCGAATTGGTGAAGATGGACGTGCCGTTGCCATAAGGATTGGCATTGATCAGCGCCAGCGCGGCGTCCAGATCCGGTACCTGCATGGTGACCAGCACCGGGCCGAAGATTTCTTCGGTGTACAGGCTCATGTCGGGACTGACATTGGCAAAGAGGGTGGGGCCGATCCAGTTGCCCTCCGGGGCATCCGGGTGGGTCCAGTCCGAGCCGTCGAGAAGGCATTCGGCCCCTTCATCCTTGCCCTGCCGGATGAGGGCCCGGACCCGGTCCCGTGCCGCGGCACTGATCAGCGGGCCATAGGCGGCGTCTTCCTCATTCCAGAGACCGGGGCGGACCCGGCCGAAGGCCTCCTGCAGGTCCGGGAGCCAGTTGGCGGCCTCACCCACGAAGACGGCCACGCTGATGGCCATGCAGCGCTGACCGGCGGCACCCAGAGACGCGCCGACCAGGTGGCTGATCACCTGATCCTTGTCCGCATCCGGCATGATGACCATGTGATTCTTGGCGCCGGTCATGCACTGGACGCGCTTGAGATGCTGTGTGGCGCCCCGGTAGATGGCCTGCCCCACGGCGGCGGACCCCACAAAGGACACCGCCCTGATGTCGGGATGGCCGAGCAGGTAGTCCACCTGTTCCCGGTCGCCGTGAATCACCTGCAACACCCCCTTGGGGAAACCCACCTCGTCGAAGATCTCGGCCAGACGCACCGGCGTCAGCGGATCCTGCTCCGAGGGCTTGAGAATGAAGGTGTTGCCGCAGGCCAGCGCGATGGGGTACATCCACAGGGGGATCATGGCCGGAAAGTTGAACGGGGTGATGCCCATGCAGACACCCAGAGGCTGGGTATAGGTGGCCGTGTCGATGTTGCGGGCCACATTCTCCAGGGTCTCGCCAAGCAGGAAGGCGGGCGTGTTGCAGGCCTGCTCGACCACCTCCATGCCCCGCCACACGTCGCCCTTGGCATCCTCGAAGGTCTTGCCGGTTTCCTGGCTCAGGATTTCGGCAATGTCCTCGTGCGCCTTCTTCAGTCGGGCCTGGTACTGCATCAGCAGCCGGGCGCGCTCGATGGGCGGGACTTCTTTCCATTCCGCAAAGGCCTGTCTGGCGGAACGAACGGCGCGCTCCATGTCCGCCTCGGATGCACAGGGCACATCCGACAGATTCAGCTGGGTGGCGGGGTTGAGATTGGGCAGGCGGCGCTCGCCGGTGCCCTCGGTGAATTCGCCATCAATATAGTGAGGAACAACGCGGGACATGATCGGATCCTTGTTCTTGTTGTGTTTCAACCATCATACGGGGCTTGCAAAGCGGCGGCTATGCCATAAAACTGCACAGATATGGACAATTGTTGCATGAATCATCATGTCTGAACCTTCCAACTGGCCCCTGCCGCCGGATGGCATCCGCTATCGGCTGCCACCGGCGGTGGTGGAAAGCCTGCGCCGGCACCCGCTCAGCGCCGGGCTGTATCCCACGGTCATGGGGTATTATCCCCGTGCAGCGCAGCACCGCATGCGTCGCCCGCATCATGACGATTGTCTGCTCATGTACTGTACCGAGGGCAAGGGGAGCGTCTGGATGGCGGATCATGCCGGGGCTGTCAGCGTCGGTCCGGGAGACGTGGTGCTCCTGCCTCCCGGTGTCCGCCATGCCTACGAGGCGGATCATACTGACCCCTGGACCCTGTATTGGGTGCATTTTCAGGGGACGGACCTGGGACACGTCCTGGTCCTCCTGGGCCGGGAAACGGGCGTGCAGACCTGGGGCATGTGCTGGCATGCCGGAGACTCGGCCTCCCTCGTCGCCGCCTTCCAGTCCCTGCTCAGCGCCCGGACGGCAGGCCAGCGCCCGCTGGTGGCGCTGCATCTGGCCCAGCAGCTGCGTGCCCTGCTGACCCTGCTGGCGGTCCGGGGCATTCACGAAGGGGAGGCGGGCGGACTGGACCTGGACCGCCTGCACGGCTGGATGGAGGCGCACCTGCGCGACATGGTCCGGCTCGACGACATGGCGGCCTTCTGCGGTCTCTCCCGCGCGCACCTGCACCGGCGCTACAAGGCGCTGACCGGTGAAACTCCGCTGCAGCACTTCCTGCAGATGAAAATGCAGTATGCGGCCTACCTGCTGGACATTTCCGCCCGCCCCATCCAGTCCATTGCCCTGGAGCTGGGCTATGACGATCCGCTCTACTTCTCACGCGTCTTCCGGAAGATCATGGGCCAGTCTCCCAGCGCCTACCGGGCAAAAAACCGCGGTCAGATGTAGTCAATGTATTACATGCTTTTGCGACATCGCGACTCGCAGGGCCCGGGGACACTGGCGTAAGCTTGACAGTGTCAGGACGACATCCGCTCAGGGAAGACAGAGCAGTCAGGACGGCAGTTCAGCCCGAAGGATCAGGGCAACCGGACACGGACGTACAGGGAAGAACGAGCTCAATGGACTGACACGCATTGGATGCACCCCTTGCAAGGCGCGGACGGACTCCGCGCCTTTCTTCTTTTTTGCGTCTGCACAGGTTTTATCCGTCATCCTCTGGCTCTGGCGACAACCCAGTCCGTCGCTGCCGTCAATGTCAGCCCCGCCTGCCTGCGTCACACTGGTCCCATCTTCAGGCAAAGACCGGACGAGGAGGTTGTATGGCCACATTCAAGGCACCCCTGCGGGACATGATGTTCCTGTTCAATGACGTGTTCGATTTCCAGACCCACTATCAGACCTTCCCTGAAGGCCGCGACGCCCCCGCCGACGTGGTGGACCAGATCGTCAACGAAGCCGCGCGCTTCAGCGAGGAGGTACTGTTCCCCCTGTATCAGTCCGGCGATCAGGAGGGCTGCCGGCTCGAGGATGGCAAGGTCATCACCCCCAGGGGGTTCCGCGAAGCCTATCAGCAGTTCATTGAAGGCGGCTGGCAGGGACTGTCGCACCCGGCGGAATACGGTGGCATGGGGCTGCCCCTGTCGCTCGGAGTGCTCAAGTCCGAACTGATCGCCACCGCCAACTGGGCCTGGGGCATGTACCCCGGTCTCTCCATCGGTGCCATGAACACGCTCTACCTGCATGGCTCGGAAGAGCAGAAACAGCTCTACCTGCGCAAGCTCATCGAAGGCACCTGGACGGGCACCATGTGCCTGACTGAACCCCAGTGCGGCACGGACCTGGGACAGGTGCGCACCCGCGCCGAACCGGAAGCGGACGGCAGCTACCGCATCACCGGAACCAAGATCTTCATCTCCGCCGGCGATCATGACCTGGCCGAAAATATTGTTCATATCGTGCTGGCTCGCTTGCCCGACGCCCCCAAGGGAACGCGCGGCATTTCCCTGTTTGTGGTGCCCAAATACCTGCCCGATGCCAGTGGTGGCGTGGGCGAGTTCAACCAGGTGGTGTGCAGCGGCCTGGAACACAAGATGGGCATCAATGCGTCGGCCACCTGCGTGCTCAATTTCGACGGCAGCAAAGGCTGGCTGGTGGGGCCACCCAACAAGGGCCTGGCCTGCATGTTCACCTTCATGAACACCGCCCGCATCGGTACCGGCATGCAGGGCACGGCGGCCGCCGAGCTGGCCTTTCAGAATGCGGTGCGCTATGCCCGGGAGCGGCTGTCCATGCGATCCCTCAGCGGCAAGAAGTATCCGGAAAAACCGGCGGACCCCATCATCGTGCACCCGGATGTCCGGCGCATGCTGCTGACCCAGAAAGCCTTTGTGGAAGGGGGCCGCGCACTGCTGTACTACGTGGCGCGTACGGCGGATGTATACGTTCACGGCGCCACCGAAGCCGAACGCGAACGTGCCGACGACACCCTGGGCTTCCTGACACCCATCGTCAAGGCGTTCCTCACGGAAACCGGCTGGGAGTCGGTCAATCTCGGCATGCAGGTGTTCGGCGGGCACGGCTATATCCGCGAACATGGCATGGAGCAGATTGTCCGCGACACCCGCATTGCCACGCTCTATGAAGGCACCACCGGCATTCAGGCGCTGGACCTGCTGGGCCGCAAGCTCATCCTCGACAAGGGCGAGGCCTTCCGCCGTTTTCACAAGGAACTGTCGGACTACCTCAGCGGCAAGTCGCCGTTTGTCACCGGCAAGCACCGCAAGAAGATCAAGCCGCTCATTCAGCGCCTCACCTGGCTCAACCGGCAGTGGGCCTACGTGTCGCTGCGCGTGGGCTTCAGTGCCATGCGCGACCGGGATGAAGTGGGCGCCGCCGCCTACGACTACCTCATGTATTCCGGCTACATCGTACTTGGCTACATGTGGCTGCTGCAGGCGGAGAAGGCGCTGGAGCAACTGGCCCGTAAAGAAGGGGATGAAACCTTCCTGCGTGCCAAGGTGGATACGGCCTGGTTCTACTTCGACCGCATCCTGCCCCGCACCAAACAGCATTACGCCTGCATGATGAGCGGCGCGCGCAACCTCATGCACCTGGCTGACGAGGGATTTCATGCTAATCTGGAATAAGTGATCCCGGGCGAGGATGCGGTCCGTCTGGGCTGGCCATGAAAGGAACCCATGCATGCTCAGTCGGGAATACCGGAACTCGCGCTTTCTTGTGGTGGACGCCAACCTCAAGGTGCGTCTCACCCTGGAAAAATATCTCAGATCCTTCGGCGCCTGGGTCATTGATCTGGCCGCTGACGGGGCAGAGGCTGTCGGCAAGTGTGCCGGCGGCCTCTACGACGTGGTGATCTGTGACTACCAGCTACCGGGCCGCACCGGTCAGCAAGTGCTGGAAGAGCTGCGCGTCAAGGCGTTGCTGCGGCATACCTCCCTTTTCGTCATGATGTCCTCGGAAACCACGCGGGAGATGGTGCTGGGGGCCATCGACCATCAGCCGGACGCCTACATCAACAAGCCCATTACCTGTGATGTGCTCAAGGCACGCCTGGATGCCCTGCTGGTGGACAACGAGGTGCTCTACGAGATCAAGCACGCGATGGACATGCAGCGCTGGAGCGAGGCCATACAGCGCTGCGAGGAAAAGATCATCAAGGGCAGCAAGTACAGCCGCTGGTGCCAGAAACCCTGGGCGAGCTTTACCTTCGGGAAAACAATCTGAGGGAAGCAGCCAGGGTGTACGATGAAGTCCTGGCGGAACGCCCGCTCATCTGGGCGCAGGTGGGGCGCGTGCGCGTGTACATGGCCCAGGCGGAATGGGAGCAGGCGCAAGACAGTCTCCGGCGCATCATCGAACAGTCTCCCCACTGCCTGATTGCCTACGACCTGATGGCCGAGGTCCTCGAACATCTCGGTCGGGTTGAGGAAGCTCAGGCGTTAATGACAGATGCGGTGGGACGCTCACCCTTGTCGTTACATCGCCACGGCCGGCTGGGGGAGCTGAGCTGGAAGGTTAACAAGGTGGATGAGGCGGCCGAAGCCTGGCGCAACGCCGTGGACCTGGGGCGCAACAGCGTGCTGGACAAGGTGGAATACCACATCGGGCTGGCTCAGGCGCTGGTGGAGAAGGCCAGTGCCCAGCCCCCGGAACAGCGTCAGCACACCGCCGCCGAGGCACTCGGCATCCTGGCGGCGGCAGAGAACCGTTTTGAGCTGACCGATGGTGACCGGATGCGACAGATGACGGTCCGGGCCCGGGCCTGTCTGGAACTGGGCGACAAGCATGGCGGGGAAGCCGCACTGGATCAGGCGCTGGGGTTGTACGAACGTGTCGGACTGGCCGAGGATGTGGAGGCGGGGCTGGATCTGGCCCGTACACTGCTCGCCTACGAGAAGGACATGGATGCGGAAATGCTGCTGACCCAGATCCAGCTGCGGACAGGGAACGACCCGGCCTATGCCGAGCGCATCGCCGCCATGCGCGAGGAACCGGTCAGCGAGGCCGCCCGGGCGGAGGCCGCACGACACAACCGCCGGGGCATTCAGCTCTTCGAAAACGGGGATGTGGCCGGGGCCATTGCCGCATTCCGGGAAGCGCTGACCTACTCGCCCCGGCACGTGGCGCTCAATCTCAACTGCGTGCAGGTTTTGCTGAAAAAGCTGGAAAGCGGTGGAGACGCATCCGACCGGGCCCTCATCCGGGACTGCCTGCAGCGTGTCAGCCGCATCGGCCCGGATCACCGGCAGTTCAGCCGCTACCAGTTCCTGAGGGAAAAGGCAGCGGCCTGGCTCTGATCACGCCGCCTGACGGGTGCGCACGTATTCGGCAGGAGAATAGCCTGTCCAGGTCTTGAATGCCCGACGGAAGTTGCCCGTGTCCGTAAAGCCCAGATAGTGGGCCACTTCCTTGGTGCTCATCAGGCGGGACTCCAGCAGTGCGGAAGCCAGCAGGGCACGTACATGATCCAGCAGTTTCTGGTAAGACCAGCCCGCATCTGCCAGACGGCGGCGCAGGGTTGACGCGCTGGTGTGCATCAGCCGCGCCATGTCCGCCGCATTGGGTGACGCCACCTTCTCGTGAAGAATGGCCTGCAGCATGTGGCGCACCACCCTGTCCACGTACTCGGACGACCCCATGGTCTTCTCCAGTACCGCACGTTCCAGTTTCTGAGGCAGAGATTCGAGATTGAAGCGATCCACGCTGAACTCCTGATGCAGCAGACGGGCCGGAAACTGAATCCGGGTTTCGGTATGATTCCAGTGGAAGCGGGCATCAAATGCCTCCTCGAGCTGACCATGCCAGCTCTGCCGTGGCTGCTTCATGAACACCTGGAACCCGTCAAACTGGCGAATACCGGCTTCCTTGAAGAAATGCAGCCAGCAGGACACGAACAGATCCTCGAAAAAGGCCTGCAGATCGTCATCCCCGAGATGGGTGGGGCTGCGCAGGATGGCGTCCTCGAACCACACATGCAGGCTCGCATTGTGGTTGTGGCTGCAGCGCATCTGGCTGTTGATGAGGATGTTCTGGATGGCATCCTTCAGCGTGTGGGTCACGGGCGAAAAATCACCGATGAAATAGGGCAGCACCAGACGGATGTTGCTGCCGAACTCCAGCCCCAGATCAGGGCGTCCCATGCGCCGGAAGATGGTGCGCGCCAGCTCGTTGTAGACCTCGAGCGGAACGCGGCCCTCATTCGCCTGGGCGACAAATTGTGCACGCAATTCCTTTGCCTCGGAAGTGTCCATACCGGAACGGATGGCAGCCTGAAGAGCAATCAGGCACTGGCCTACAGCGATTTCAATCATGGCAGTTCCCATACAGCAGTGAATGGAAAAATTGAACCATGATTCATATTTTAAGTAAAACGGTTTGGTGTAGTAAATTGCCGAAACACGGTCATAACCCGCCACCCGGCGCATGGCCGGGTGCAATGCCTGGTGTGTGCGGATAAACTATTTGAAATCAGGCGAGTAGTGTGACTCAGGGCTGTGCCGGCCAGCCGCTGCAGTGACGCCGGATCAATTCGGCCAGCGCCGCCACATGCCCGGGCGAATCGTTCAGTGCCGGGATATAGCGAAAATCCTTGCCACCCGCCTCTTCATAATACCGGCGGTTCTCCACATCAATCTCTTCCAGTGTTTCCAGACAGTCTGCCGCAAAGCCCGGACACACCACATCCAGCGCCTTGCAGCCTTCTGCGCCCAGCCGGCGAACCGTCTCATCCGTGTATGGGGTCAGCCACTGCGCCTTGCCGAAACGGGACTGATAGCTCAGGGTCCAGTCGCTGTCCCGAAGCCCCAGCCGGCCGGCCACAGCATGCGCGGTCTGCTCGCAGTGCAGGGGGTAGGGATCGCCCTGGTCCGCATAGGACTGGGGAATGCCGTGAAAGGAAAAGAGCAGATGGCCCTGCCGGCCTGACGCCTCCCAATGCCGGCGGATATGGCTGGCCAGCGCCTCAACCCAGGGCTCAAAATCCGCATAGCTGCGTACCGTGCGCACTTCCGGCATGTCCCGGTAGCGCATCAGCGCCCGGTAGAGCACATCCAGTGTGGCCGCCGTGGTGCTGCAGGAATACTGGGGGTAGAGCGGCAGGCAGAGAATCCGCCGGATACCCTCCCGGTGCAGGGCCTCCAGCTGACGGGTCAGTGCCGGCTCACCGTAGGTCATGGCGGGCAGGACACGGAAACGGGCGCCTTCGCTGGCGCTGCTGTTGAGCAAAGTTTCCAGCGCCCGAGCCTGATTCTCGGTGATATAGCGAATCGGTGCGCCGCGTTCGGTCCAGATGCTTTCATAAGGTTCAACCAGCCGTTTGGGCCGGAAGGGCAGCACGAACAGGTTCAGAATCAGCCACCAGACCGGGCGCGGAATCTCCACCACGCGCGGATCGCCGAGAAACTCGCGCAGATAACGTCGGATCGCCCGGGGAGTAGGCGCGTCGGGTGTACCCAGATTGACCAGCAAGATGCCGATGTCCTGATTGGAACGATCTGTCATGTCCTGTCCTCGCTGCGGAACCGGTATTCTTGTTGAAGGGGGCGCAGACTGCAAGCACTCTTGATCCATGTTAAGTGCGTATTCAGAAAGCCTGTGCAATACTTCAGGCTGGCTTGTTGTACCGGGCCGCAAGTGCTATAAAAGCCTTGTGTTTCGGGAACGTGCACTCCAACAAAGAGGAAAAACCTGATGAGCATGATGAGAAAAGTATCCGTTGCAATCGCTGGCCTGGCGCTGACCGGCCTCACCCTCAACGTTCAGGCAGCGGGAGATCCTGAGGCGGGCAAGGCCAAGGCAGCGGTCTGTGCAGCCTGCCACGGCGCCAACGGCAAGGCCATGATTCCGACCTATCCCAATCTGGCTGGCCAGAACGAGAAGTACCTGGTCGAAGCCCTGAAGGCTTACAAGAACAAGCAGCGCACCGGCGGTCAGGCGGCCATCATGCAGGGTCAGGCGGCTGCACTGTCCGATCAGGACATCGAAAACCTGGCGGCATACTACTCCAGCCTGAAGTAAGCCTCTCGTTGCAAAGGCATCCCGCCCGGGATGCCTTTGGCTGGCGGATCAGTCAGACCACACGGAAGCAGGGTGTGTACGTCGAGCCCGGAAGCTTCATGCGCCCCTGTTTCACGAAGGATTCCAGCAGCGCTCCCAGCGGCCGGATGATGGCCGGATCCCCGGTAATCTCGAAGGGCCCCTTTTCCTCGATCTGACGAATCCCCTCTTCCTTCACATTCCCGGCCACGATACCGGAGAAAGCACGGCGCAGGTTGGCCGCCAGCTCGTGAATGGGCTGCTCGTGGGTGAGTTTCAGTGCCCGCATGGTGGCATGGGTCGGCACGAAGGGTTGCTGGAAAATCGGATCGATATTCAGCAACCAGTTGAAATAGAAAGCATCGCTGTGGGTCCGGCGATGATGGGTCACCTTGTGGATACCCTGTTCCACCTCCCGGGCCACCGCCATGGGATCATCGATGATGATCTTGTAGCGCTTCTGCGCCTCCTTGCCCAGCGTCAGCCCCACAAACTCGTCGATCTGGCCGAAATACTCGTCCGCCCCCTTGCCGCCGGTCAGGATCATGGGGAAGGGCAGGTGATCATTGGCCGGGTTGATCAGCACGCCGAGCAGATAGAGGATTTCCTCCGCCGTGCCCACCCCGCCCGGGAACACGATCACGGCATGGCCGGTCCGCACGAACGCCTCCAGACGTTTCTCGATGTCCGGCATGATCACCAGCTCGTTGACGATGGGGTTGGGAGATTCCGCAGCAATGATGCCCGGCTCGGTGATGCCGATATAGCGGCCATCCAGAATCCGCTGCTTGGTATGGGCAATGGCCGCCCCCTTCATGGGCCCCTTCATCGCCCCCGGCCCGCAGCCGGTACAGATATCGAAGCCCTTCAGGCCGAGAATGTAGCCCACATCCTTGGTGTACTCGTACTCGTCCCGGGGAATGGAGTGTCCGCCCCAGCACACGACGATATTGGGCTTGCGGCCGGGAATCAGCACCCGCGCATTGCGCAGGATATGGAAAATCAGGTTGGTCACCCCGTCGGACGTGCTCAGATCCAGATGCAGGTCGGTGGAGAGCACGTCATTGGTGTAGAGAATGTCGCGCAGCACCGCATACAACTGCTCCTGCACACCGCGGATCATCTTGCCATCCACAAAGGCGTGCCCCGGTGCATTGATCACCTTGAGCTTGATGCCGCGCGGCTGCTGGATGAGCTGGATGTCAAAGTCCGCATAGGCGTTGAGCAGCGCCCGGCCATCGTCCGTCTCCTGACCACTGTTCAGCACCGCCAGCGCACACTGGCGGAACAGCCGGTACAGCCCGCCCTGGCGATTGTCCATCAGGCGTGCCGCCTCGTACTGGGATACCAGCTCCAGCACCCCTTCCGGGTTGATGCGCGCACTCACGCGCGTGTCGGAATACACCGGTTCATCAAAGTCCATACATCCCCTCCTGTAAAAGCGCTATAATAGCCCGCTTGTTCAGCAGAATGCACGTTGGCACGCCGCCCATGAAGTTCCTCGTCAAGTTGTTTCCCGAAATCACCATCAAGAGCAAACCGGTTCGCCAGCAGCAAAGCAAGCAGCTGCGCGACAACCTGCGCCGCCTCATGAGGGCGGTGGACGACCGGATCCGTGTCAATGCCGGCTGGGATCACCTCGAAGTCATCACGCCTGCCGAGCCTGCGGTGGAGGCCGCCGCCGCCGATGTGCTCACCCGCACGCCGGGCATTGCCAATGCGCTCATGGTGCGGGAAGTCGAGTTTACCAACCTTCACGAGATCTACGAGCATACTCGCGCGGCTTATGGCGAAAGCCTGCGTGGCAAGCGCTTTGTCGTGCGCGTCAAGCGTACCGGCAAGCACCCGTTCACATCCCATGATGCCGAACGCTATGTGGGCGGTGGCCTGAACCAGCACTGTGAAACCGCCGGAGTGGATCTCCACAATCCGGAAGTCACCATCAAGCTGGAAATCCGCGACAACCGGCTGTATCTCATTGATGGCCGCCTGGAAGGGCTGGGCGGCTATCCGCTGGGCACCCAGGAGCCGGTGCTGTCCCTCATTTCCGGGGGCTTCGACTCCGGTGTGGCCAGCTACCTCACCATGCGCCGCGGCATGAAAACCCACTTCTGCTTCTTCAACCTCGGCGGCACCGCCCACGAGGTGGGGGTCAAGCAGGTCTCCCACTACCTGTGGGAACGTTACGGCGCCTCGCACCGGGTCAAGTTTGTTGCCGTGCCCTTCGAGGGGGTGGTGGCCGAGATTCTCAAAAACATTCACCACAGCTACATGGGTGTGGTGCTCAAGCGCATGATGTACCGGGCGGCCGAGCGCATTGCCCAGCGACTCAAGGCCCGGGCGCTGGTGACGGGAGAATCCGTGGCCCAGGTCTCCAGCCAGACCCTCACCAACCTGAGCGCCATCGATGCCGTGACCAGCATGCTCGTGCTGCGGCCACTGGCCACCATGGACAAGCAGGACATCATCAATATCGCCGACCGCATCGGCACCGGCGAGTTCGCCAAGAACATGCCGGAATACTGTGGCGTGATCTCCGACCGGCCCACCACCCGTGCCCGGATGGACCGGCTGGAAGCCACCGAGGCCAATTTCGATTTCAGTGTGCTGGATGCCGCCGTTGAAAATGCCGTGATCGAAAACCTGGACGAAGTCATGGCCACGACCCAGCACGCCGGCATGGTGGAAGAAGTGCGCCTGCCGCAACCGGGGGATGTGGTGATCGACATCCGTCACCCCAACGAGCAGGAAAAGCACCCGCTCACCCTCAATCACAACAAGGTGCTGTCCATCCCGTTCTATGAACTGGAAAACCGCGTGAGCGAGCTGGGTCCGGATCAGACGTACCTGCTCTACTGTGACAAGGGGGTCATGAGTCGCCTGCACGCCGCCCACCTGCGCGAGGCAAAGGGACTGGAGCGGGTGAAGGTGTTGCGCCTGGCATAGGCCAAAGGGTATATTGTGCGCCCTGCGTTAGCAGGGTGCTTTACGAACAGTTACAATTCGTGTCAAATACGGGGTCGATTCACCTCGGGATCAGAGGGAGCTGATGGGTTCACGCGGTATTGGTGTGGTGATCTGGCTTGTAAGCCTCAGTGCCGGCAGTCTCGCCGCGCCCTGGGTGCCGCTGGATGACGTGCGTGCACGCCTCGCCTGGGACGCGTTGCCGGGCGAGACCCGATTGCACTCCGTCTGGCCCCTCTCCTGGGGACGGGTGGAGGACGCACTGGCGCAGGCGCCGACGGCTGCCCGTGGTCTGGAGCAGGCCTACCTCGGATATGAGCTGGATCGTGTGCGTCGTCAACCGGCCACTTCCGAATCCGGATTCCGCCTTGCCAATGGCCGCGCGCCGCTCTCCGATGCGGCCTGGCAGGAGCAGCCCGAAAACAGCGCCGTGGCGCGGGCAGATGCCCTGTCCGGCAATTGGTCCCTGACCCTCAGCCTCAGCCATGAACGTGCCAGCCTGCTGGACGATACCCGTTGGTCTGTCCGGGATACCCAGCTCTCCTGGCTGGACGGCAACTGGATGGTCGGTGCCGGTTGGGTGCCCCGCCACTGGGGGGCAAGCTGGACCACGCCGTTGGGGCTGTCGGAAAACGGTTCCGATTTTCCGGCAGCGTGGGTCGAGCGCTATCGCAGCATACCATCGGCGGGAATCTGGCGTTTTCTGGGGCCCTGGCACGTGATCCTGTTCGTGGGGCAACTGGAAGATGGGCGAGCCGTCTCGCATACGAAGGTGCTGGGCGCCCGCTTCACCTTCAAACCGCTGCCATGGTTTGAGGCAGGTCTCTACCGGATTGCTCAGTGGGGGGGCGAGGGACGGCCGCAAACGATGTCCAGCCTGGTGGATCTGGCGCTGGGCCGGGACAACGTGGGCAGCGACGGGATCGACCGCAACAATGAGCCCGGCAATCAGGTGGGTGGCCTGGACCTGACGCTGAGCGGCCCCGGGCAGACCCGTCTGACCCTGCAGGTCCAGGGTGAGGATGAAGCCAATGGCCTGCCGTCACATGTGGTGCGTCTGGCCGAACTGTCCAAGGGGCTGGACACGGAGCTGGGCCTGCTGCAAGCGGTATTGAGCTGGGCGGATACCCGGACACAGGGCGGGCCCAGTGGCATCCTGTACAACATCACCTACAACCACAGTATCTACACCAGTGGCCTGCGCTACCGGGCCCGTGCCCTGGGGTCAGTGTTGGACAACGACGCCCGGAGCGTGGCGCTGCGCCTGTACCTGTGGCAGCAGGACAGCACCCTCTGGGGGGTGCGCCTGCAGCGTTACAGGCTGAACGAAGACGGCACCCTCCGCGCCAGCGCGCCGGGGGGAATATACCGCCAGTCGTGGTTGGCTGGGCGGCCTGTTTTATGATGCCTGGTGGCAGCGGTTGAATTACCGGCTGAGCTGGGACATGCTGAGCCACCCCGTGCGCCAGGCGGATTACGATTACCGACGACATACCCTGAGCCTGTCCGGCACCTGGCGCTGGTGAACCGGGCAAACTGAATAACGCAGCAAGAAGGAAAGGCACATAGCGATGCGGCAACCTCTCACTCTACTGAAACCCCTGATGCGTGCGTGGCACCTGCTCATGGTGCTCGTGCTGCTCAGCCCCTCCGCACGGGCCGTGGATCCGGCGGCGCTGCAGCAGCTCATGGCCCTGCCTGTAGACCAGCAGGCCCTGGTGGCCAAACAGCTGGGTGTGGATCTGTCTGCGCTGCAGGGCAACGGTGGCGAAACGGCTGACGCTGCCCCAGCGCCCGAGGTTGTCAAGCGCCCTGCCAGAGAGGTTGCCTATACCAATGACAAGCTCCGCCCCTTCGGCTATGAACTGTTCGAAGGCGAGCCCGCCACCTTCGCGCCGGTGACCGATATTCCCGTGCCGCTGGATTATGTGCTGGGCCCCGGGGATACGTTGCGGGTGAACCTGCTGGGCAAGGAATCGGGGAGCTGGGAACTGGTGGTGGACCGCACCGGAGAGGTGCTCGTGCCCAAGCTTGGCCGGGTGTCCGTACTGGGCCTGAAGCTGGAAGCGGCCCAGGCGCGGATCCGCAAACTGATCCAGGACAAGATGATCGGCGTCGAAGCCGACGTCACCCTGGGCAAGCTGCGCAGTTTCCGGGTTTTTGTGCTGGGCGAAGCACGCAAACCGGGCAGTTATGAGGTCAGCAGTCTGACCACCCTCAGCCATGCCCTCTGGCTCAGTGGCGGCGTTCGCCGTACCGGTTCGTTGCGTCACGTGGCACTCAAGCGTGATGGCAAGACCGTTGCCGAAATCGACTTCTATCGCTTTCTGCTCAACGGCGACACCAGTGCCGATCAGCGTCTCCGGCCCGGTGATGTGATCTTCGTGCCGACCGTAGGCCAGACCGTGACCGTCAAGGGCGCAGTCAAGCGCCCGGCCATTTACGAGCTGACTGAACGGGATCTCACGCTGCGCAGTGCCCTGACACTGGCCGGCGGGCTGTCGCCCGACGCCAACCCCGGCCAGATCACCCTGACGCGCGTGGACAGCCGCGGCCGGCAACTCATTCAGACGCTGGCACTGAAGTCGGATGGGGCAGCCTCACTCCGTAATGGGGATGTGGTGAGCGTCCCGGGCAAGGCAGGCGTTCTGGCCAACGGCGTGGCCCTGGAAGGCGAAGTCCTGCGGCCGCGGACGGTCGAGTGGCAGAAGGGGTTGCGCATTTCGGACCTCATCCACAGTATTCGCTTTGACCTGAAGGACTCCGCTGACCGCCACTATGCCCTGGTGGTTCGGGAAAACGCCGAGACCGGCAACATCCAGGTGCTGGATTTTGATCCGGTGGCCGCCATCAGCCAGAACGGTGGAGCGCATGATCTGGTGCTGCAGCCGAGGGATCGGGTGTTGATCCTGTCTGCCGAGCAGGCCAAGACCCCGGAAGGTGCAATATCGCAACCACGGGTCGCCCAGCTTGAGCCGCTGCTCAAGCGTCTTCGGGCACAAAACCGCCCCGGTGAACTGTCAGCGGTTTACACCATTAGTGGCCAGGTCCGGTTCCCGGGGACGTATCCGCTCACGCAGCATTCGGATCTGGCCAGTGCCATTCGCGCCGCGGGCGGGCTCACGGAGGCCGCCTACACCCTCAACAGCGAAATCACGCGCATCGTGATCAACGCCGACGGCAAGGCGGAAACACAGATCGTGAACGTACCTCTCAGCACGGCTGAGGCCCAGTCGGCCACGGCCCTGCAGCCCCTGGACAGCATTCACATCAAGCAGATTCCCGAGTTCTATGCCCGCGTCACCATTGCTGTCAAGGGTGAAGTGAACTTTCCCGGCGAGTACACCGTCCAGCGTGGCTCTACGCTCAGTGAACTGATTCGCCGTGCAGGCGGGCTGACGGCACAGGCCTACCCCAAGGGGGCTGTCTTCTCCCGCGCCAAACTGCGTGAACTGGAAGCACAGCGTTTGCAGGAAGCGCGCGCACGCATCAAGCAGGATCTGGCATCCCTGCAGATCAAGCAGGCCAATGCAGGCAATGCCAAGGTGGAAGAACTGCAGGCGCTCACGGGATTTCTGAGCAGTCTCGAAACCAGCAAGCCCGTCGGCCGCATGACCATCGACCTGCCCGCACTGCTGGCTGGTGATGAAAGCAAGGATGTACGGCTGCAGGATGGGGACACACTCTACATTCCGCCCAAGCCCGACTCGGTCACGGTGCTGGGCGAAGTGCAGTATCCTACCAGCCACCTGTTTGACCAGGGGCTCAGTGTGCGGGATTATCTCAACCTCAGTGGCGGCGTGACCAACCGTGCCGATGATCAGCGCATCTATGTGGTCAAGGCCAACGGTCAGGTTTGGCTGCCCGGTGGCAGCGGCTGGTTCCGCGGAGAGAGCAAGGCCCTGGAGCCCGGAGACACCATCTACGTGCCGCTGGACGTGGAGCGCATCGACTCCCTGAAGCTCTGGACCAGCGTCTCGCAGATTTTCTACCAGATCGCACTGGGCGCCGCCGCCGTCAACAGCCTGTAAGGAGGTTAGCATGAGTCAGGCACCTGCACCGTTTGAGCCCCGTGAGCAGATTCAGATGCTGGCGGATGATGAAATCGACCTCCGTGAACTCTGGGCCAGGATCGTTGCCGGCAAGTGGTGGATCCTGCTGAGCATGGTGCTGTTTGGGGGTGCCGCAGCAGGCTGGGCTGTCCTCCAGCCCAATATCTACCAGAGCAAGGCCGTCCTGGCACCCGCCTCCGAGCAAAGCGGCGGCGGACTCAGCGCACTGGCATCCCAGTTCGGCGGGCTGGCCAGCCTGGCGGGTGTCTCACTGCCCGCCGGCAAGGCGGACAACACCGCCATTGCCATGGAAGTCCTCAAATCCCGGGTTTTCCTCACTCGGTTTATCCGGCAACACCAGCTGGAAGTGTCGCTCATGGCCGCAAAGGGCTGGAACCGGGAAAGCGGAGAGCTGATTATTGACCCGAAAGTTTATGATGCAGCGGGCCAGCGCTGGGTGCGTGACGTGGACCCACCTCAGACACCCGAGCCCAGCGACTGGGAACTGTACAAGGCCTTCAAGGATATCCTCAAGGTCAGCCAGGACAAGCAAACCGGCCTGGTGAGCGTTTCCATCGAACACGTCTCCCCCATTCTGGCGCAAAAATGGGTAGAATGGCTGGTTCAGGACCTCAACGCCTACCTGCGCCAGAAAGACGTGGACGATGCCCAGAAACAGATCGACTACCTCAAGGCCGAACTCGCCAAGACCCAACTGGCGGACATGCAGAAAGTGTTCTACAGCCTGATCGAACAGAATACCAAGGTCATCATGCTGGCAAATGTGCGGGATGAGTACGCCTTCAAGACGCTGGACCCGGCCGTGGTGCCGGAGGAGAAGGTGAAGCCGAAGCGGGCAATGATACTGGCCTTGGGTGTCCTATTTGGTGGAATGGTTGGTGTGATGATATCGCTTTTGCGGAGTGGCAGGCAGTACATGTCCAGATAAGCACTTTCGTAGTATTTGGTTGAATATTAAGGATAGGGTTAAAGTATGCAGCTTAAAGATATACAGTTAGCTATTGTTGGCTTAGGGTATGTGGGGTTACCGCTGGCAGTCGAATTCGGCAAGAAACGGCCGGTCGTCGGCTTCGATATCAACCAGAGGCGGGTCGAAGAGTTGCTGGCGGGACGCGATAGCACGCGGGAAGTAGAAGCGCACGAGCTTCAGTCAGCACGGCAACTTCGTTTCAGCTCTGATCCGGCGTCTCTCGAGGGGTGCAATGTTTTTATCGTAACAGTGCCGACGCCTATAGACAAATACAAGCAACCGGATCTGTCACCCTTGATTAATGCTAGTGAAACTATTGGCCGATACCTCAAGAAGGGCGATATCGTTATTTACGAGTCTACAGTGTATCCGGGCGCGACGGAAGAAAACTGTGTACCTGTTCTGGAACGTGTCTCAGGGCTTGTATTTAACCAGGACTTTTTCGCGGGTTACAGCCCTGAGCGCATCAATCCGGGTGATAAGGCGCACCGCTTGACCAATATAAGAAAGGTGACATCAGGATCAACACCGGAGGTGGCTGACCTGGTTGATGCACTCTACAACGAAATCATCACAGTCGGAACGTACAAGGCTGCAAGTATCAAGATCGCCGAGGCTGCGAAGGTGATTGAGAATACACAGCGTGATATCAATATTGCCTTGGTCAATGAACTTGCGATGATTTTTAATAAAATGGGAATTGATACCGAAGCGGTGCTTAAAGCAGCTGGAACCAAGTGGAATTTTCTCCCATTCCGGCCTGGTCTTGTAGGTGGACACTGCATCGGAGTAGATCCTTATTATCTCACGCATAAGGCTCAGTCCATCGGCTACCATCCGGAGATGATTCTCGCTGGCCGTAGAATTAATGATAGCATGGGCCAATACGTAGCGGCTCAGTTGGTCAAGGCGCTTATCAAGAGTCGGATACAGGTAGAGGGCTCGCGCATCTTGGTACTGGGACTGGCCTTCAAAGAAAATTGCCCAGACTTGAGAAACACTAAAGTCGTGGATATTGTGCACGAATTAGAAGACTACGGTGCACAGGTGGATATCTATGATCCGTGGGTTTCCCCAGTAGAGGCAATTAGTGAGTATGGAATTGAACCAATCAAAGAACCAGCCGAAAGTTTTTACGACGGCATCATCTTGGCTGTAGGTCACGATGTGTTCCGTGAAATGGGAGTGCAAAAGATTCGGGCGTTGGGAAAAGCAAATCACGTATTGTATGACCTGAAGTATCTTCTGCCTGAAGCAGCGTCAGATTTGAGGCTTTAAGGTTAAAGGAGGAGATACATGCATCGCTATGAGCTTCTGTGTGAAGAGCTGCACAGCAAGCCGACTAAATGGTTGATAACTGGGGTTGCGGGCTTCATTGGGTCAAACTTACTCGAAACTCTCCTTAAGCTGGATCAAGAGGTGGTAGGCCTGGATAATTTCGCAACCGGGTACCAGCGGAATTTAGATGAAGTCAAATCCTTGGTCGGCGCCACTAAGTGGGCGCGATTCCATTTCATTGAGGGAGATATTCGCGATCTGAATGACTGCCGACAGGCATGTGAAGGTGTACGCCATGTCCTTCATCAAGCAGCCTTGGGCTCGGTGCCCCGATCCATTAATGACCCAATAGCCAGCAATGACACTAATATAAGCGGATTTCTTAATATGCTGGTTGCTGCCAGAGATGCGTGTGTTTCGAGCTTTACATACGCAGCATCCAGTTCGACCTATGGGGATCATCCGGCCCTGCCAAAAGTGGAAAAAAATATTGGTAATCCCCTGTCGCCCTATGCCGTAACAAAATACGTTAACGAGCTTTATGCGAGCGTGTTTGCAAGAGCCTATGGTTTCAAGACTATTGGGCTGCGCTATTTCAACGTGTTTGGCAAGAGACAAGATCAGGATGGCTCGTATGCAGCAGTAATACCCAAATGGACCGCAGCCATGATACGGGGCGAGGATGTGTTTATCAACGGAGACGGTGAAACCAGTCGGGACTTCTGTTATGTGGATAACGCAGTTCAGGCCAATATTTTAGCTGCTGTAGCAGACGATGATGACAAAAACGAAGTATACAACGTAGCTGTTGGGGAGCGGACAACACTGAATATGCTCTTTGATGAGGTCAAGCAGGCACTCGCAAAGAGAGGCGTGCATTATGATAGAAGACCAGTTTACAGGGATTTTCGTCCCGGCGATATTCGGCATTCCCTAGCTGATATCAATAAGGCGACAAAAAAGCTCGGTTACACTCCGAATTATCGAATCCGAGATGGTATTGCACTTGCAATGGAGTGGTATCTCGATAATGTGTGAGTTTGTCATGAAGTTGCTAATAGTCAGATTGATCCGCTGACGTTGCGGCACGCCTGGTGCAGTGGTTGCCCGCTGATATAGCAAGTATGGATGGATTGATAGTCTTATCCAGTATCTGACATGCTCCAGACCTACATGGTACAACCGTTCTAAAAAACATGTACCCAACCGCTTAGGCCACCTCCGCTTAGGCCACCTGAAGGAAGTCTAACTTGGGCGCTGCTTTGAAGGGACATAGCTATGGGGGCTTATTAAGGATGGATGGACGATCCAGAGGTTTTAGCATCAGATGGGAAAGTAAAATTTGCGGCAGGAGATCCTGGATACGGTAAACGGGCTACTGGGGTAGCAAAGCCTGATCTAGTGCGGCGGTACTATAATAGTATGTTGAAGAACATCAACCGACTGACAAAGCCCGCCGTGATGGTGAATTCCACGATAGCGAGGCTTTTCAAAGAATTATTGCACCCAAAATGTCCGTCAGGGCGAAAACTAAGGGAGGAAATAAGACTAACTGATTTTTGGAATAACATGATTATATCCTGATCGAGTGTCCGTTGCATGGCGGATAGAAAGCTCTAATAGAAAAAAGATGTATTTGGAGGTTTGTTATGCGTATTATGCGACCGATAAAGAAAATCTTGCTCTACCTAAAATATCGCCATATTCATTTTAGAGAAGTAGGCGCTAATGTTTTATATAAATCATTGAAAAGCAATTTTGCTTTTGCTAATCAAATCAGTATTGGTGATAATGTTTCGATTGGTCCGGGCGCGGATTTTGATGGAGCAGGAGGAATAACCATTGGTTCCGGAGTTATATTTGCACCTGGTGTAAAAATATACAGCAGAACACATTACTATGATGGAGAAAAACTTGAAGCAATACCTTTTGATAATAAAGTGATTTGCAAAGAAGTAATTATTAAGGATTACGTGTGGATTGGTAGGGACGCAATAATACTGCCCGGTGTTACGATTGGTGAGGGCGCAGTAATAGGGGCTGGTTCGGTTGTCAGTAAAAACGTACCTGATGGCGCTGTTGTAGTTGGTAATCCTGCGAGGGTGGTTAAATATCGAAATATTGAGAGATTCAATATTCTGAAATCTGAAGGTAAATTTGTTTACGCCACTCTTGGACATAAAAAGGAATTTGTAAAGGAACCTCTGAAAAACTCCCCAAATGAAGAATAATAAGCCATCAGATACCAGCAGCGCCCAGGAGCAAGCCATGGACTATCTGATCTTGCCCAGCAATAGTGGACACCTCATTAAGCGAGTACACTACGCTACAGAGGTGAACCATGGCAAGAAAGAACACACAAGGCAAATCAACACGCAAGCGCTACTCCGAGGACTTCAAGAAGGAGGCGCTGGCGTTGGCTGACAGCGTTGGCATCAGTGCGGCAGCCAAAGAACTGGGATTGCACGAATCACAGCTCTATAACTGGCGCAGCAAGGCCAGGCAGGCACAAGGCCAGAGCGAGGCAGAACAGCAGCTCGCCGCGGAAAACGCCCGCCTCAAGCGGCAACTGGCACAACAGGCAGAGGAGCTGGCCATTTTAAAAAAGGCGGCGGCGTACTTCGCCAAGAGCCTGAAGTGAAGTACGTGTTCATGCAGGCACATGAAGGAGAGTTCCGCCTGAAAACGATGAGCCGTGTTCTGTGTGTTTCACGCAGTGGCTATTACGCCTGGCGCCGCAGGCAGGTGGCACGCTCTGCGCGTCAGCATCGCCGTGAAGCAACAGATCAGGCCGTCAGTGAGTCCTTCTGGCAGAAAAAGGGACGTTATGGTGCTCCCCGGCTGGTGGCAGAAATGGCCGAAAACGGACATGCCCTGAATCGCAAGACCATCGCAAAGAGCCTGCAGCGACAGGGCTTGCGTGCCAGAGCTGCCAGGAAGTTCAAAGCGACCACACAGTCGAAACACAATCTGCCGGTTGCCCCGAATCTTCTGGAGCAGAAATTTGAGGCGACGGCACCCAACCAGAAGTGGGTGGGTGACATCACATACCTGTGGACGGACGAAGGATGGCTGTATCTGGCAGTCGTGATTGACCTGTTCAGCCGGATGGTTGTGGGCTGGAGCATGTCTGAGCGCATGACAGCCGACCTTGTCTGTAATGCGCTTGGTATGGCGCTGTGGCGCAGGGGCATGCCCGAAGGCGTGATCGTTCATTCCGACCGGGGAAGCCAGTATTGCTCCCGTGATTACCAGAAGCTGATCAGGGCGCACAATCTCAGGTGCAGCATGAGTGCGAAAGGCAACTGTTACGACAACGCCTGTGCCGAAAGCTTTTTCCATTCCCTGAAAGTGGAGGCCATACACGGGGAGCCATTCAGAACACGAGAACAGATGCGAAGGGCTGTGTTCGAATACATTGAAGTGGATTACAATCGGGATCGCAGACACAGCGCCAACGGCAATTTGAGCCCGGGAAAATTTGAGGCACTTAAAGTCGCTTAGTTGAGTGTCCGTTGTTGGTGGGTAGGATCATAGGGGCGTTGAGCCTAAAATGCACCGTCAGAGCGCATTTTAGGCAGAAAGCGAACAATACAAGGCCTGTCTTTGGCCAGATTTGTTTGGTTGTTGATCGATACCTGTCTATGGGCTGAATTTCGGTGGCTCTAAAGGGGATTAATTCAGAGGTTCCTTAAATGTTATGATATTTAAGAAGATACTATTTCAAACAATCTTGAATCTGGCAAATTCTTTTTTCGCATTTCTATTTGTATACGCGCTGGTTCATTATGGTTCTACAAAACTTGTTGGAGAGCTTTACATTGCTTTGGCAGCCTGTTCAATGGTTTTGCTCGTGCAATTAGTCATGCCGCCCAACTTCTCTCTTATGAGGATTCAGGATAAAATCGGCGTTTCAAAAATCGTAACAAGTTTCTACTGTTATATTCAGCCGTTAGTTTTTATTGTTTCTATCCTTGTTGGCAAATATCTCTTGTCTTTTGATATCTATTTGAGTTTCTTGTTTGGAGTTTTTTGTTGCCTTACAGGAATATTTAATCTTTTCGATGTTCTTTTTCAAGCTAAAGCCAGATTAGATATCTTTCTCTCTCTTCAGACCTTATGGTCCATTATGAAGCTGGCTGGTGTAATCGTTTTGTCGCCCGAAATTATTTCTATTAAATCATTGATTAGCATTTTTGTTATATCTCAAATTTTTGTTCTGATTTTAATGTTTATATTTGCATTCAGGATTTATGGAAAGGCCCTTCGACCGGTGTCGTTAAGAAGATTAAACTCTTACCTAAAAGCATCTTATGTTCTAGCAAAGAATTATTATCTTTCAGCATTTATAAAGAAGATAATAGATAACGCACCGGCAATAGTGTTTTATCCTGTGTTAAGTCGAGATGTTATAGGGGCTTTCTCTTTGTATCAAAAGTGTCTAACATTTGGGGTTAGTCTTATAAGGACAATAGAGTCTCTTTTGCTTAACCGAGGCTTTTTTGAAATTTTTAACAGGAAGATATTATATATTGCTGCTCCCTGTTCTCAGCTGTTTGTTTTATGTTTTGGCGCGATATATCTATACTCTACTATTGGAGTGAGTTGGCCAGATTTGACCATCTTCTCGTTCACGGTATATCCTATATCTATTGTCATTTCGGAGCGAGCGAAGTTACTGTCTAGCTACAGAATTAACATAATAAACAAGGCTCTGCTTATGGCTCTCGTTGGGTTTGGCGTTTATGTTTGGATTTTTCAATCTAATACGGTAACATTTGCGCTGGCATCGTATTCATTCATGGTGTTTCTGCAGGCTCTTTTTTTGGTAGTTTTTTCTCGAATCTCCGTCGGAAAATAGACTAGGAAAGTGAAAAATGTGTAAGACAAGTGACAAAAATCTTATTTATATACTTAATAGTTATTCGAAGAACGAATCGTCACATTTTTATCATGTTATTAATCTAATTTCAGTCTTGGCAGAAAGCAATGTGAATGTTGTGTTGCTTATTGAAAAGGCAGCCGATAGGCCAGAATTCAGACAAAAAAATATAATCGTCGATACTTTGCATAGAAAAGGGTTGGTGAGATATCTTGAATTGTTTTTATTGCTCTTAAGTTATCATAAGAAAGGATACAAAAACACATTTATCAGGATTTCTAGCGTGACTGCTATCGTTGCGAGTTTTGCGGCGATTTTTTCTGGGGCTAGAACTTTTTTCTGGCAGAGTGGTACAACTCATGAATGGGATTGGGCGCAACCTTTTGGATTTAAGAAATTAAGATGGTTTTTAAAATCATATATACCAGGTTTTGTTGCTAGAAAAATGACTACATATTTCGTGACTGGACCGGAATATATGGTAGATTATTACGAAAGCATTGTTGGTGTTAAAAAAGAAAAAATCAAGCTTTTGTATAACGATATTGATATTGAGCGATTTTCATGTTCTACCACTGAGAAGAGGATTGCAAAGACAGATTTTTTAAATTCCTTAAGTCTGCCTGCCGATACAAAAATTTTGTTGATAGTACATAGACTATCTCCGGTAAGGAGAACGGGCTTCTATTTTCGGCAATTGTTATTACGTTTTAAGGGGGCAGCAGAGGCTTCAAAGACAATAATCGTGATAGCAGGTGGCGGGTGTGAATTAGAAGAGCTTAAAAAAATTTCAGCAGAATATGAACTCGAGAATAAATGTGTATTTATGGGCGAAGTTCCAAATAATAAAATACAAAGTTTATATAAGGTTGCGGATTTATTTTTGCATCCTACGTTTAATGAGGGATTTCCTAGAGTCATATTGGAGGCTATGGCATCGGGTTTGCCAATTGTATCGACTAATGCTGGTGGTTCGGAACAGTTGGTGGGTCCAAAACAAAAAATGTTTGTTGTAGATAAAAATGACCCAGTAATGTTTACTAATAAGGTTGTTGAGCTGTTAAACGATTGTAGGCTGCAACAATCACTTGCTTATGAAAATTTGGAATATGTTCGCCGTTTTTCCACAGAAAATGTAGTATTGATGTACAAGAAAGTGCTATTCGATGAAAAATAAATGTCTACATATTAGTGCAAATCAATATCCGCCATTACCAAATAGTCATCATACTGCCAACATTTGGCAAGAGTTAGCCAAGGCATTTGATGAGTATCATATTGTTGGCCGGTCTACAAATAATAGGGCTAGTTATACTATTGAGGGCAAACTACATCTGCATTTGCTTCCTTCGTTAAGTAAAAGGCAATTCGTTTTCATGGCTTTAAGCTTTTTTCTACCTTTCTATATTAGAAAAATTAAGCCAACTCATGTTGTGGCGCAATGTCCAATACTCGGTGGATTGATGGCGGTGCTTTGTAAAAATTTATACAAATATAAAGTTTTCGTTGAGCTGCATGGCGAACACTATTTCAAGCCCCGATCAACGAGTTTTAGGTCGAAAATATTCTTTATATTTTTAAGGCGTTTGGTTATGTATTCTTTTAAGCGAGCCGATAAAATACGGTGCCTTTCAGAAGACATGAAAGACGTCGTGATATCAGTGTACGGTAAGTCTTTCGAGGATAAGTTGGTTGTTGTTCCAAATCGGGTTGATCTAAAAACTTTCAAATTTAGGAAAACCGATTATGCTATTCACGAAAAAGTTAATATTGTCACTGTTGGAAGATTTACTCCCCTCAAAAATCACTTAGGCTTAATCAGGGACCTCTTTTCTACTGGAATTGATTTTAGGCTGACAATTATTGGCAGTGGGGACTTAAAAAGCGCTTACTTTCAAATCTTCGAAGAATTGGGTAACGCTGAAAATCTTGTTGTTTACGAGAATATATCTCATCGCGAGCTGTCGAGGATTTTACCACATTGTGATTTATATATACATTATTCTCTTTCGGAGGGTGTTCCCAGGGCTTTGCTTGAAGCAATGGCTTGCGGGTTGCCTGTTATTACTACTAATGTGGGTTATCTAAAAGGCGTTGTCATAAGTGGTGAAAATGGATTTGTAATCGAAAAGCCGTATAGGCGCGGTTTAAAATGTATATTGAATAAATTGCTGTCATCGGAAGATCTTAGAAGACAGATTGGTAATAATGCCAGGCGTCATATAGAGGATAACTACGAATGGGACCATGTTTTTACTAGATATAGAAATGAAATTCTAGGGATGGAACTATTATGAAAATATTAAGAGTATATCCATTTCTGCCGCCTAGGCAAGGTGGTTTGGAGAAACACGTTTTGAGGCTGTCTCAGCTTCAAAGGCAGCAGGGGCATGATGTTGTTGTGGCATTTAATTGTGGAAATATGAGTTCGCCATTTGACATCAGATTATTGCGCGGAGCTTCTCTAGCTAGGGTTAGGCCTCAGGTCGTTAGAGATCTTTTATTTTATATTGCGGTTGTTTTAAATATAACAACTAGGAGGTTGAGGTTTGATGTTGTTCACTTGCATGGCGACTATACGGCTTTTTATTTTGGCCCTTTGTTGGCAAGATTATGTTCGGCTAAAATACTTTGTTGCTCTGTGCATGGTAAAATGCGCAGAACAAAAATATTCAGATCTATATATTCAAAAATACTTTCGGATTATGACCTAGTATATTGCACAGGATACTCGGAATACCTATATCTCAAAAATGAGGTTAGGCCGAGTGTGAAAGTTTTCTGGCAACCTAGTGGGGTAGATAATGAGTTTTTATCTGAAGGGGCAAACACAGTATTTGAGTACGACGTTGTGACCGTCGGTTCTTTGGTTCCTGTTAAAAATCATAAGCTTTTCATAGACGTAGCGAATAAGCTTCCTTCTTTAAAATTTGCAATTGCTGGTTCGGGTGCGCTTCAATCAGAACTCACCCGTTATATACAATATCTTAAGGCAGATAATGTTAAGTTGCTTGGACAGCTTACTCCAAGCGAAATCAGAGATTTGATGAGGAACACTAAGATATTTCTCCTTACTTCACTTTCGGAAGGAACGCCCACTGTTATGCTGGAGGCTATGAGTGCCGGTGCTGTTGTTGTTACAACGCCTTCTAATGATTATTCTCTTATTCTCGGTGATAATATAAACGGCATTGTAACAAGCGATTTCGACGCGGAGGTGATCGCTAGTAAAATTATAGAGATTTTGGAAAATCCGTTAGAACTTAATAGGATCAGTACTAATGCAAAAAGGAAAAGCGCGGAGTATCAGTGGGAACGTGTCGCCCAAAATATATCTTCTTTGATGCTCGATGGTTTGGGGAGGCGTTAGTGGTGGCTATCCTTCAATTGGTAACCGGGCTCGGAGTCGGTGGAGCTGAGCGTGTAGTTGTTGAACTAGCGAATGAGTTGAAGAGACGTGGATTGGATGTCCATGTCATTTCATTAAACGAAGACACTGAGATTTTGGAGCAATATAAAGATATTGAGTTTCCACATAAGGCGCTATCTATAGCTAAAACTATTAAGGGTTTTGTGCATGCATTTTTAATGGTTAATTGTTACATTAGAGATAAAAATATAAATATAATACACGCTCATATGTTTCATTCGTTGGTTTTGGCCGTCGTTCTCAAATTTTTCAATCGGAACCTAAAAATAGTTTTTACAAGTCATACTTTTCGGGTGGGAGGGTTTGTTAGAGTTGGTTTCATAAAACTGACAAGGTCATGGCGCGAAAATGATATAGTTTTCTCCAAAAAACAGCACCCACATTTGAATGCGTCCCCAGTTATCATCAAAAATTCCGTAAAGCTTAAAGCTGTTCGGCATTATAAATCCCGTGATAATTTCACTTTTTTGTTTCTTGGTCGCCTTGAAACACCTAAAAATCCAATGGCTATTACTGATATTGTATTGGGAATGAAGGATGAAACGGCTAGATTCATTGTCGCCGGTGATGGTAGCCTACGCCAAGACTTGGAGACGAAGATTTTTAAGGAGGGACTAAGCTCACGAATAAGAGTAATCGGAAAGGTTTCAGACATAGATGCCGTGTTTTCAGAAGTGGATTGCCTTATATTACCTTCTTTGTGGGAAGGCTTACCTATGGTAATTCTAGAGGCTGGCGCCAGGGGAATTCCGGTTGTTTCTACACCAGTTGGAGCAATCCCTGAGCTTATAAATAAATCTTGTGGATATTTGACGGCTTTGAGGGATTTTCCGACTATTCTTGATAAAATTGTAGAAAATCCCGAAGAAGCTCGCAAAAGGGGAAGAAAACTAAGGGATATTTTATCTCATGAATATAGTTTGGATCAGTTTGTTAGTAAGCATTTAACTATTTATGAGGGGCTTTTGAGTGGCTGATGTGGTGGTTAAATATGGATTTCCTTTTGTGTTTTTTGTAGCTTATGTGGTTTTTTGTATTAAACAACGTTCGACTAACATAAGACTTGCGGCCCTATTTTTTACCAGCGCCGTTTCTTTCTCTCAGAACTTCGTCTTTGTATTTAGAGAAGTTCATCAGTTTATTCAATTGTTTCTTGTTTGTATGCTTATTTTGTTAATATCTAAACGTAGAAAGCTATCAAAAGTAATTGGTTTGTTCTCGGTTTTTGCCCTGTTTGTTTTTCTTTCTATAGGGGCTGCACCATTTGACTCGGATGTCAAAGTTCAAACGGCTAATTTCATTTTGGTTTTTCTTATTCTAACGTTTTTGTTTACGGCTATCCATTCAGTAGCTGACTTGATTTCATTGCTTAAATATATCGGGTTTTTGGGATTTCTCTTGTCGTGCTCTGGTATTTTTGAGTATTTAATTGGTGGGACTGACAGAATTGAAGGCACATTCGCGAATCCTAATTATTTTGCATTATTCGTCGCGCTATCCTGGGTCCTAGTATTAAGCTACTGCAATTCATTTATTAAGTATTTTTTTATTGCGGTGATGACTGTATCGCTTTTTTTATCTGGATCTCGTTCAGCATTAGTAATTCCATTGATTCATTTTTGTTGGCTTTTTTATAGAGGTGCTCTTGGTTACAGGCGTTTGGCTTATGGGTTTATGTTTTTATTGGGCATTTTTATATTATTTTCTTCTGGCTTGACTCGCTTTTCGTCGTTGGAAACCAGCGCTAGTGATGCTGAGCGATTGATTTTTGCAAAAATGGCTATAAATATGGCCTATGATAACCCCGCTTTCGGTGTTGGTTGGGGGCGGTTTGTATCTGAATATTCGAACTATTCTATAAGTGTTAATAAAGTAGATCTTTCTTCTGGATCGATAGATCCAACAAAATATGATAGACGAGTAACCCATAATGATTTGTTGAGAATCTTAGCAGAACTCGGGTTTTTAGCATTTTTTATTTGCGTTTATTTTGTCGCTAAAACATTTGTTATTATAGTTCGTTACCATGGCTTCAATGTGCCACCTCTATTTGCCTGCTGGACGGGTATTGTGTTTTTTTCATTCACGCACAACAATCTCAATACTGCAATGACTTGGTTTTTTATCTTTCTTCCGTGGTTTGTTTTTTATAAGTGCAAAGCATCTAAATATGTCTCGCATGTTAACTAATGATATGACATTTTTCAACAAAAACGGCGTGCATAGTTCATCGAAAGTTATTCTGTATGTGGTTAACACCCGGATTTTTTTCTTTCTCACCGCTTGCAATTGGCAGAGGCTGCGCAGAGTGCCGGTTATGAAGTGCATGTTGCAACCGCAGACGGACCTAGCGTCGAGTTAATTCGGGCTAAAGGATTTATTCATCATATTGTGCCTTTTGCACGTAGTGGCCAGAATCCTTTAAAAGAGTTGAGGACATTGTTTAGCCTAGTGCGGCTGTTTCGAGGAACAAATCCTTCATTGGTACATCTAGTAACTATTAAACCCGTTCTTTACGGTGGCATCGCAGCGAGGCTCGCGGGCGTTGAGGCGGTGGTTAGCGCCGTTTCTGGGCTGGGAACTGTTTTTTTAGCTGAATCACTCTTGGAACGGGTGAGGCGTTGGATCGTCATCGGTCTTTACCGTTGTGCTTTCAAGCAAAAAAAGTTGGCTGTGATATTCCAAAATCCGGATGATCGTCAGGCACTAGTGTCACTAAAGTTAGTTTCACTACACCAGACTCATTTGATCAGGGGGGCTGGTGTACCCTTATCTGATTATCCTTATATTCCTGAGCCTGAAGGCAAGGAGATTGTAATAATGGCCGCACGTTTGCTTAGAGATAAAGGAGTATTTGAATTTGTTTCGGCTGCAAGGCTTTTAAAGCTCCGCGGTCTGGCAGTAGAAATGCGTCTTGCTGGCTCACCGGACCCAGGTAACCCGACGAGTGTAACAGAGCCGATGCTGAAACAATGGAAGGCTGAAGGAGACGTTGTGTTATTGGGTTTTCGGGATGATATTGCGCAACAATACGCAGCTGCTCATATAGTTTGCTTACCCTCCTACCGTGAAGGTCTGCCTAAAAGTCTATTAGAAGCTGCAGCTTGCGGTAGAGCCATCGTAACAACTGATGTACCAGGCTGTCGAGACGCAGTTATACCTGGCAAGACAGGGCTTTTGGTGCCGGTGAAGGACGTTGAATCCCTCGCTAATGCGATTCAAAAGTTGATTGAAAACCCGGGCTTAAGGAGAGAAATGGGGCTAGCTGGCCGCCGTCTGGCTGAAAAGGACTTTGCTATTGAAAAGATTGTGGATCAGCATTTGGAAATTTACAAGGAGCTGCTCAGTTAATGTACAAGCGATTACAAGTCTTAGTAACCGGGGCGACAGGCTTTGTTGGTAGAGCAGTCGTTCAATCGTTAAAAAAACATGAAAATATAGATGTATCTCTTGCTTTGAGGGCTAAGTCTGAATTCCAAGGTTGCACTACATATTTTGTTGAGGATTTTAACGGAAGAACGGACTGGACAAATATTTTGTCTGGGCAAAATGTCATCATACATACTGCGGCCCGTTCACACATTATGAAAGATGAATGTTCCGACCCTTTGTTAGAGTATCGTCGTGTGAACGTTTATGGGACGCTAAATCTAGCGAGGCAGGCTGCTACGTTAGGTATAAAGCGTTTTATTTTTATCAGTTCTATCAAGGTCAACGGAGAGACTACGAAGCGCGGGTATGCATTTTCGGAGGCCGATTATCCACAACCAGAAGGTGCATATGCTATTTCAAAGTTTGAAGCTGAGCAGGGGTTATGGGATATTCAGTGCAAGACAGGTATGGAAGTGGTAATTATCCGTCCTCCTCTCGTATACGGTCCGGGGGTAAAGGGGAACTTCGCTAATATAATCTATATGATAAAGAAGGGTGTTCCCTTGCCTCTCGGAGCGATCCATAATAAACGTTCATTGGTGGCACGAGATAATCTGGTAGACTTGCTTGTGACTTGTATAGAGCATCCTGCCGCAGCTAATCAGGTATTCCTTGCCGGTGATGGGCAAGACCTTTCGACAACAGAACTCTTGAGAAAAATTGGGCGAGCGGTAGGTAAACCAGCTCGACTGGTTCCGGTGCCTGAGAAGCTGCTTTGGCTAGGTGCACGATTGGCTGGGAAGGAGGACATCGCGCAACGGCTTCTTGGCTCCCTGCAAGTGGATATATCTAAGGCTCGCAGTATTCTTGGCTGGACGCCACCTGTTACGCTGGAAGAAGGGTTGCGAAGGTGTTTCTGGGAGGCTAGTGCTCACTAAGGCAATTTGGCGGAGGTAAAATGATTCGTTTTTTTGATGTTGTACTCTCGTTATTGGGGTTGTTGGTGAGCTTTCCATTACTGGTGATGCTTTGTCTAGCGGGTTACATAGACACGGGATCGCCGATTTTCCGGCAGCAAAGAGTCGGGCGTCATAAAAAGCCCTTTGTGTTAGTAAAGTTCAGAACCATGCGGCCTGACACCGAGTCTGTTGCCACGCATCTAGCAAACGCGGCAGCAGTGACGCCACTAGGTCGCTTTCTTCGTCGTACAAAGCTGGATGAGCTTCCACAGCTTTGGAATGTGCTGAAAGGTGAAATGAGTTTGGTTGGCCCCAGACCGGGTTTGTTCAACCAGCATGATCTGACCGAGGCACGCGATCGGCTCGGTGTGTATGAGGTGAGGCCAGGAATCACGGGACTGGCCCAGATTCAAGGCATTGACATGTCAACGCCGGAACTCTTGGCCGCCACAGACAAGGAAATGATTGATACAATGAGTCTGACCAATTACTGCAGATACATTATTCTGACGGTTTTGGGAAAGGGAATGGGAGACAGGGTGCGTGGCTGACCGCCCCTTGTGGAGACTAGTGTGTCAGTTTCGGAAGAATTGAAGGGAGCATTATGGCAGGATCAGTGACGCGTGGCAGCAGAGTAGTGAAGGTATTTGACTGGCTGTTCGAACTGCCACGCCCGAAAAAACGTCTCATTTCCGTGGCGGCAGATACGGTGCTGCTGTCCCTGGCGCTCTGGATGGCCTTTACGCTCCGTTTGGGTGAAGTTTTTCTGCCTGCTGAGACCGGCTTCTGGCTCGGGTGGCTGGTGACGCTGTCCTCAAGCTTGCTGGTGTTTGTCAGGCTGGGGCTTTATCGCGCCGTCATCCGCTACATGGGGGAGCATGTTCTGTTCACGGTGCTGGCGGGCACCACACTGTCTGCGGTGATTCTTTCGGTGGTGGGTGATGTGCTGCAGGCGTTTCAGTTGCCGCGTTCCGTCCCGGTGATCTACTGGGCCTTTGCCACCCTGTTCGTGGGCGGTACCCGCTATCTGGTGCGCTATTACGTCCATCAGGCGGCGAGCAAGGAAAAGACGCGGGTGGTGGTGTATGGTGCGGGTGTTTCCGGTCGTCGGCTGGCAAATGCCCTCCAGAGCGGGCCGGAATATTCGGTCGTGGCCTTTGTGGATGACGATCCCGCCAAGCAGGGAACGGTGGTCTGTGGTCACCGGGTGTATGCGCCTGCAGGGCTGAAACAGCTCATGGAAGACCGTGGTGCGGAGTTGGTACTGCTGGCCCTGGGGCATGCCTCCCGCGGACAGCGCCGGCTGGTACTGCGCTATCTCGAGCAGCAGTCGATCCGGGTCATGACCATCCCGGACATTGACGACATCATGTCCGGCCGCGCGCGCATCGAGGAAGTGCGTGATATCGATATCGAGGACCTGCTGGGGCGGGATCCGGTCGCACCGGACCCGGCGTTGCTCGGTCAGGGCATTACCGGCAAGAATGTGATGGTCACCGGCGCCGGGGGGTCCATTGGTTCGGAACTGTGCCGGCAGATCCTCAGGCTGCGTCCCCGGACGCTGGTGCTCTTTGAGCTCTCCGAATATGCCTTGTATGCCATCGAGAAGGAACTGGAGGCTCAGGACGAAGCACCGCAGGTGCGCATCGTTGCGGTGCTGGGCTCCGTCCAGCATCAGCGGCGGCTGGAGTCCGTCATGCAGGCCTTTGAGATTGATACGGTTTACCATGCGGCCGCCTACAAGCACGTTCCCTTGGTTGAGCATAATATCATCGAGGGCATCCGGAACAACGTGTTCGGAACCTGGTTTGCAGCAGAAGCCGCCATCCGCTCGGGCGTTGAGAAGTTTGTGCTCATTTCCACGGACAAGGCCGTGCGGCCCACCAACGTCATGGGGGCGAGCAAGCGCTGTGCAGAGCTGGTGCTGCAGGCATTGGCACAAAGGCAGCACAATACGAAGTTTGCCATGGTGCGTTTTGGGAATGTGCTGGGCTCTTCCGGCTCGGTGGTCCCCCTCTTTCGCGAGCAGATTCGCAGTGGTGGGCCGGTTACGGTGACTCATCCGGATATCATCCGCTATTTCATGACGATACCGGAGGCCAGCCAGTTGGTGCTGCAGGCGGGTGCCATGGGGGGCGAGGGTGAGGTATTTGTGCTGGATATGGGCGAACCGGTCAGGATTGCTGACCTGGCCGCCAAGATGATCCATCTGATGGGGTTGGAGCCCAGAACCGAAGCCAATCCGGATGGCGATATCGAAATTGTCTACACCGGGCTGCGTCCGGGTGAAAAGCTCTACGAGGAGTTGCTGATTGGTGATAATCCAACCGGCACGGATCATCCTCGTATTCTGAAAGCTCAGGAGGTCAGTCTGCCCTGGCCTGAGGTGGAGCGTTTGCTGAAGCGGCTGGATCTGGCCTGTCATGCGTTTGACTGTGGCATGATTCGCCAGTTGCTGCTGGATGCACCGCTGGGATATCGACCCGCCAATGATCCGGTGGATCATATTTGGTGCATCAACAGTCAGCGAGAGGTGGTTGAGGAGGTGGGCTCTTCGGAGTCCGCCTCCTGACAAAAATCAGTCTCTGAATGCTCTGCGGATAAGGGCTGCGAAGACCCCCAGCATCAGGCCCAACACCCCCGCCAGTGCCATCACCAGCGCCCGCTTGGGCTTGGCGGGGTCCAGCGGGTTGCTGGGCGGGTCGATCAGGGTAAAGGTCTGCCCGGCAAAGGTTTTGGTCTCAATGCGCTTGAGGGTATCCAGTTTGGCTTTGACTTCCGCCAGCCCTGCCACGAAGGCGTCCTGATTCAGGCGCGCTTCCCAGGACGCCTTGAGTGCGCTCAGGGTGCGGGTGCCCTTGAGGTACAGCGGAATATCCACGACTTGGATCACCCCGCCGGCCCGGTTTGGTGCCCCTTCGGGGGAGAGTGCGCCCCCCACGGCCTTGAAGCTTTCATCCTGTTCAATGCCCAGCTTTCTGGCGATCTGGAGCGCCTCGTCGAGTTGGGCAATGCGGGCTCTGACCGTTTCATTGTGCGTGGCGCGCAGCTCGATGATCTTGCGTTCCAGCGTGCGGATGTTGGCATCCAGCACCGCACGGTAGTCTTCTTCCAGCAGGCGCAGCGCAGTCGCGTTGGCCCGCTTGATCAGTTCGCTGAGGTCGGTTTGTGCCTGATCGGCCGAGTTGGCTTCCAGGCTCAGGGTGACGGCGGTATCGCCGTCCTTGCTGCGCGGGCGGGTCACCTTGAATGCCTTGAGCCGGCTTTCAATCCAGCCCTTGGTCGCGTCAGCGTCACCTTTGAGGTCTTCCGGGAGCTGGCTTTGGAAGTAGTCCGCCTGCAGCGTCTTGGATTCCACCAGTTGAACAAAGCGCTTGAAGAGGACTTCCGAAGTCAGCGTGAAGTTGTCGATCGGCTGTGGCGCCAGCGTCAGGGTTTGCTGAGTGCTGGGTTCATCCACGCGTGCATCGGAGATGTAAACCGGCGGGGTTATGGCGAGATAGCCGCCCGCCAATGCCAGGCAGAGCAGCGTAATGCCTGCGATCAGACCGCGGCTGGCCCAGAGGTTGCGAACGAGCTCTCCGAGATCAATTTCGTCGTCAGCAACGGGATAGGTTACCGGCGGTGTCGGTTGAGGTGAATTCATGTACGGCCCTGAGTTGTGTTTGATTCTTTATCTTCAGGGCCGCAATTTTACCGTTTTTAACGCTTTTCCGCCATGACAGCCGGTAAACGGGATGGATTTCCGCCTGGCTTTACTCCAGCCACCACCCGTCCGCAATCTGCCGTTCCAGGCGCTTGCGTTCAAAATAGTCTTCGATGGCGCGGCGGGCCTTGAGGCGGCGCTTGGCGGTGAGGCGTTCGCTTTGCTGGCGTTCTTCCTGAGTCACATCCAGAAAGGCGTCAACGAGGGTCTGATGGAGGTCGGTATTGCCGTGGGAGGACATGGCCATGGCTTCAGCTCCTGTCGTTCCGTTATTGTTGTTATGAATCCTGCAGGATTATTTTTACCAGATGATGACGCTCTGGAAAAGCCTTTATGACCGAGGCTGCCAGGATTTCAGGCGTCGCCCTGCCAGCGCAGTGTTCGCAGGTTGTCCTTCACGCGCCGCAGTTGCGTCTCGGCGGGTTCACCCATCTGCATGTAGAGTTCGGTGGCGAGGATGTCCAGCACGGCCAGGTGGATGAGGCGGGAAGCCAGGGGAGTGAAGGTTTCGGTGTCCTCGCTCACGCGCACCGCCAGCAGGATGTCGGCCAGGCTGGCCAGGGGGCAGCTCGCCGGGCAGAGGGTAATGAGCCGGGCGCCGGATTCACGGACCTTGCGGCAGGCTTCCAGCAGGTTGCGGTTGCGGCCGCTGTGGGAGATGGCAAGCACCACGTCCTGTTCGTCCAGCAGGGCGGCGGCCATGACCTGGGTATCGGGGTCATGACAGGCGAGGGTGTCCAGCTTGAGGCGGAAGAATTTTTGCTGGGCGTCCTGGGCCACGGCGCCGGAGGCCCCGAAACCGTAAAGCAGCAGCCGGCGGCTGTCACGGATGGCGTCCGCGGCGGCCTGCATGGATTTCCAGTCAAGATCCATCAGCAGCCGGGCCAGGGCGTGCTGAATGCCCTGAATGACCTTTTCGCCGATACGGTCGATGGTATCTCCGGGCTGCACCGGATAGATGACCGGTGCCTGGGCCTGTACAAGCTGCTGCGCCAGGTTGACCTTGAATTTCTGGAAGCTGGCGTAGCCGAGCGCCCGGCAGAAGCGCACGATGGTGGGCTCGCTCACGTGGGCCTCGGTGGCCAGATCCACAATGCGCATGTGGATGACGTCCTGAGGATGGCGGCGCACGTATTCCGCGACCTTGCGCTCGCTCTTGCGCAGGGTCTGTTCATGCTGATTCAGCCAGCCGAGAATGTCCTGAGGGGTATCCATACCCCGTACTATAGAGAGGTGAGGGCGTTCATTTCAACTGCGGGAACGCTCAGCGGCGCAGAAAGTTGCCGGTGCAGCAGTTCGCTCAGCCGTTGGGTGCTCAGTGGCGGTGAAATGAAATAGCCCTGCAGGGTATGACAGCCGCAGCGCTTGAGGAAGCTGATGTGCTCCTGATTTTCCACGCCTTCGGCCACCACTTCCAGGTTCAGGCTTTGCCCGAGCAGGATGATGGCCCGGGTGATGGCCGCATCGTCCGGATTGGTGCAGGCATCCTTGATGAACATCTGGTCAATCTTGAGCGCATTGATGGGGAAGCGCTTGAGATAGCTGAGGGAGGAGTAGCCGGTGCCGAAGTCATCCACGGTCACGTAGATGCCCATTTCCCGGAACCGGCTCAGGGTGAAGGTGGTGCGGCTCAGGTTTTCCATCAGGGCGCTTTCCGTCAGTTCCAGATCCAGCTGGCTCGGGGGCAGGCCGGTTTCGTCGAGAATGTCCCTGACGGTGCGCACCAGGTGGCTCTGGCGGAACTGGTAGGCGGACAGGTTCACCGCCACCCGGATATCCCCGAGTCCCTGATCGGCCCAGCGCACGGCCTGGGCGCAGGCCTGCCGGAGCACCTGTTCGCCGATTTCCATGATGAGGCCGGATTCCTCGGCCACCGGCACGAATTCCGCCGGCGAGATCATGCCCCGTTCGGGGTGGTGCCAGCGTACCAGTGCCTCGACACTTTCGATCATCTGTGTGCGCACATTCAGCTTGGGCTGGTAGTAGACTTCCAGCTCGTTGCGGGCCAGCGCCTTGCGCAGTTCGGACTCCAGTGACAGGCGCTGGCCGGCCAGATTCTGCAGCATCTTGCTGTAAAACTCGAAGGTGTTGCCACCCAGATACTTGGCCTGACGTACCGCGGACTGGGCCTGGGCCAGCAGCGTCTGCAGTTCGCGGGCATTGTCCGGGGTCAGGGTGATACCGATGGACACGGCCAAGTAGATTTCCTGCCCTTCCACATTGAAGGGCACCTTGAGGGCATCGAGGATGCGCTGGGCCAGTGCGCCGGCCTCGGCCCGGTTGCTGACTTTCTGCAGAATGGCGAACTCGTCGTTGCCCAGGCGTGCCAGGGTCTCGGCCTGCTGCGCCAGTGCGGAGAGCCGCTGGGCCACCTGCTTGAGCAGGGCGTCGCCACCATCATGTCCGAGACTTTCGTTGACATGGCGGAAGCGGTCCACATCCAGCACCATCAGTGCATAACGCTCGAAGTGTTCGCGCATCTGGTTGAGGGCCTGATGCAGCCGGTTCTTGAACTGAACCCGGTTGGTCAGGCCGGTGAGGTCGTCGTAGTTGAGCAGGTAGTGCAGCTGTTCGTCCGTGCGCTTGCGTTCGCTGCTGTCGATGAAGATGCCGGCGTAGAGGGTGGTGCGGCCCTGGTCATCACGGACGGCGGAAAGCTGCATCCACTGGGGATAGTAGTCGCCGGAACGGCGTTTTTCGTATATCTCGCCCTGCCATTGTCCTTCGGCTTTCAGGGCCTCGCAGATCCGCCGGAAGACTTGCTCCCGCTGGGGCGTACCGCTGATTTCCATCAGGGTCTTGCCCAGCACATCTTCCGGGGCATGACCGGTGATGCGGGTGAAGGCGGGGTTGACGGTCAGGAAGCGGAAGTCCGCATCCAGGGCAAAGATGCCCTCGGCCGTGAAGTCAAAGACGGTCTTGGCCAGCCGGAGCTGTTCGTCCATTTCATGGTCGCGGGTCACATCGCGGCGGGTGCCGATCATCCGTGTCGCGCGGCCGTGCTCATCGCGGCTCACCACCTTGCCGCAATCCTCCACCCACAGCCAGCCGTTGTCGGTGCGGACCCGGTAGTGCACCCGGTAATCGCTGGCTTCGTCCTTCAGGCAGCGGACCAGGGCCTGGCGCAGTGTGCGCTCGTCTTCCGGGTGCAGGATGTCGCGAAGGCGGGCGACGAAGTGTTCGGAGCTCAGTTCGCTCGGGCCGAAGGCATCATGGAACGGCGACTGGAAGACCCTGCCTTCGGGAATATCCCAGTCCCAGAGCGCCAGTTCGGTGGCTTCGATGGCCTGGCTGAGACGATGCTGACTCTTGACCAGTGCATCGCTGATGGATTTGCGCAGACGGATCTGCTTGCTGAGCTGACGGTTGGCCTGTTCCAGCTCGCGGGTGCGTTCGCGTACGGCGGTCTGCAGTTCTGCCTGAGCCGCCTTCAGGTCCGCTTCCGTCTGTTCGCGCTGGCCGATTTCCCACGCCAGCTGCTGATTCAGGGATTCGGTGTGCTGTCGGGCATTGTCCAGATAGCGGATGAGTGTCTGGTGAATCAGGCCCTTGCGGGCATAGCGGGCCGAAGCCCGGAACCAGAGCAGGGCCACGGGGTAGAGGAAGGCGGCCAGCGTCGCCATTTCCAGATACAGGTGGGCCGGCACGTCACCGCCCCTGGCCCATGCCAGCCCGGCCAGCCAGGCGATGGGGGTGGACGCAATGAGCACGAAACCCGACGGCATGGTGCCGAGGAAATACAGAATCAGGCAGGTGGCGCCCAGCACGGCCTGGCCGATGACTTCCAGCGCGGGCGTGGGCAGCATGCTGACCTGCAGGGCCAGGCCGGGTCCCAGAAGCAGGGGAATGCCGGCCAGTATCAGGTTGGTGACGCCATTGAGAATGTAGAGCACTCTGGGAGGCGTGCTCTCCGGCGTCTGCACCCGCCCCTGTATGCTGCGCCCAAGAATCAGGACCAGCAGCGCCTCGGCCAGCATCAGCACGGCCCAGGAGGGCAGGCTGCCGGCAGCACGACCGGTCAGTTGCAGGCTCACGGCCACCGCTGCGGCACACAGCATGAGAACCAGTGCCGCCAGCGAGGCCCGCTTGCCCAGCCGGGCAAACTGCTCCATGCGTACGGCAATGGGCTTCGGTCTGGCCATTTCCGACATCAGCCGGAAACTGCCCGACAGAGTCTCGTTTTCGGGAGCAGGCATGTTAGTATGTGACGCCTCAGCGCAGCGGTTCATGGCACACCATTAAAAAGGATCGGCGCGCGCCACACAAGGCCTGTAGCGGGCCATATGCCTATTTTGTGAATTTGCGTTCATTTTTCGAGAGCAGGATGTCTGATACCACATTTCTGGAGTCCCTCAACCCCGCCCAGCGGGATGCCGTCACCTGTGAAGCACCGGGTCTGCTGGTACTGGCCGGCGCCGGTTCCGGCAAAACGCGCGTGCTGGTTCATCGCATCGCCTGGCTGATTCTGGAGGGGCGTGCACCCGCCCACAGTATTCTCGCCGTGACCTTCACCAACAAGGCCGCGCGGGAAATGCGCGAGCGGGTGGATGCGCTGGTGGGTGACCGGGCGGCCGGAATCTGGCTGGGCACCTTCCACAGCCTGTGTCACCGGCTGCTGCGTGCCCACTGGCGTGATGCCGGGCTGCCGGAAAACTTCCAGATTCTCGACAGCGAAGACCAGCTTCGGCTGGTGAAGCGGGTATTGCGTGAGCTGAGACTGGACGAAGGGCGCTTTCCGCCGCGTCAGGCCCAGCATTTCATCAACACGCAGAAGGATGAGGGGCGACGGGCGGATGCCGTGGATCCGGCCGGCGATTACTGGCTCAAGACCATGCAGCAGGTGTATGCCCTCTACGAACAATACTGCCAGCAGTCCGGCCTGCTGGACTTTGGCGAAATTCTACTGCGTGCGCACGAGCTCTGGCTGAAGAAGCCGGCCCTGCTGGAACATTATCAGAACCGTTTCCGCCACATCCTGGTGGACGAGTTTCAGGATACCAACGCCATTCAGTATGCCTGGCTGCGGGTGTTGTCGGGCGGCCGGGTGCCCATGACTGTGGTCGGGGATGACGACCAGTCCATCTACGGCTGGCGTGGTGCCCGGGTGGAGAATATTCGCCAGTTCGGGCGCGACATGCCGGGCACGGAAATTGTCAGGCTGGAGCAGAACTATCGTTCCACCCAGACCATTCTGGATGCAGCCAACGCGGTCATCAGCCGCAACCTGGAGCGCATGGGCAAGCAGCTCTGGACCGACCGGGGGCAGGGCGAACCCATTCAGCTCTATACGGCCTTCAACGAGCAGGATGAGGCCAATTTCATCGTCGATCAGGTTCAGCGCTGGGTGGAGGGGGGGCGCTTGCGCCGCGAGGTGGCGGTGCTTTACCGGTCCAATGCCCAGTCCCGGGTGATTGAGGAGGCGTTGGTGCGCCACGGGGTGCCCTACCGGGTCTATGGGGGGCAGCGTTTCTATGACCGGCAGGAAATCCGTAACGCCCTGGCGTATCTGAGATTGATCCGTTTTCCCGGAGATGACGCCGCCTTTGAACGGGTGGTCAACGTGCCGGCCCGGGGCATCGGCACCAAATCCGTGGAAACGCTGCGCGAGCTGGCCCGCAGCCAGCGCATTGCGCTCTGGCATGCCGGGGAGCAGGCCCTGCAGGCCGGGCTGATCCGGGGCAAGGGGCAAAGTGGACTGGCCCGCTTTTTCCAGACGATCAATGCCTTGCGTGAAGCCGCGGACAGCCTGCCGCTGACGGAGCTGGTGAAGCGCATGCTGAAGGAAACGGGGCTGCTGGAGTTTCATGCCAATGAGAAGGACAAGGGTGAAGCGCGCAAGGAGAACCTGGAAGAACTGGTGAACGCCGTGGCCGCCTTTGAGTCGGAAGAAGAGCCGCTGACGGAATTTCTGGCTCAGGCTGCACTGGATGCGGGGGAGCAGCAGGCCAGCGAGGATCAGGATGCGGTTCAGCTCATGACCCTTCACAGCGCCAAGGGACTGGAATTTCCGCTGGTGTTCATGGCCGGCATGGAAGAAGACCTGTTTCCTCACGCCATGTCCGCGGAGGAACCGGGCCGGCTGGAAGAGGAAAGGCGTCTGGCCTATGTGGGCATTACCCGGGCGATGGAGCGGCTGGTGCTTACCCATGCCGAGAGCCGCCGCCTGTACGGACAGGACAAGTACCCGGCCCTGTCCCGCTTCGTGCGGGAAATTCCGCCGCAACTGATCGAGGAAATCCGTTTGCGGGGCAGTGTGAGCATCCCTGCCGCGGCACAGCGTGGCAGCCAGTTGGTGCAGGATGAAGCGGGCGGACTGTCGCTGGGTGCGCGGGTCCGGCACCCGCGATTTGGCGAAGGCATTGTCCTGGCCTGCGAGGGCCAGGGGCCTCACGCCCGTGTCCAGGTCAATTTTGACGAGGCAGGCAGCAAGTGGCTGGTATTGTCCTACGCCAGACTGGAAGTGCTGGGCTGATCCGGAATCCGGCAACTGCCGGGCTTGTGACACATCACGGAACCGGTATACTGGCGTACTGTAACAACCAACAATAACGAAGAAGGAGTTCCGCATACATGAAACGTCGTACTCTTTTCAGGACGCTGGGTGCCGGCCTGATGGCACTGGGACTGGCTGCGTGTTCCGGTTCCGACAAGGCTGCCTCCGAAAACGGAGCCAAGGCGGAGAAAGCTGCCGCGGCTCAGGAAACCTATCAGTGGAAACTGGTCACCTCCTGGCCCAAGAACTTCCCCGGACTGGGTGAAGCGCCCGAGCGCTTTGCAAAGGAAGTGGAGCGCATGAGCAATGGCCGTCTGAAGATCAAGGTCTATGGCGCGGGTGAATTGGTACCGGCCCTGGAGGTATTCGATGCCGTGTCCCGCGGAACGGCGGAGATGGGACATGCCGCGGCCTATTACTGGAAAGGCAAGGTGCCGGCCGCACAGTTCTTTGCAACGGTACCCTTCGGGCTGACTGCACAGGAGCTCAACGCCTGGATCATGTACGGCGGTGGCATGGAGCTCTGGAAGGAAGTGTATGCGCCCTTTGGCGTCATTCCTTTCCTGGGCGGCAATACCGGTGTTCAGATGGGGGGCTGGTTCAACAAGGAAATCAACTCGCTGGATGACCTGAAAGGTCTGAAGATGCGGATCCCGGGTCTGGGCGGTGAGGTACTGCAGCGCGCGGGCGGTACGCCGGTTCAGCTGCCGGGCGGCGAAATCTTCACGGCCCTGCAGACCGGTACCATTGATGCCACCGAGTGGGTGGGTCCTTACAACGATCTGGCCTTTGGCCTTCACAAGGCAGCCAAGTACTACTACTATCCGGGCTGGCACGAGCCCGGCACCTCGCTGGAGTTCACCGTCAACAAAAAGGCGTTCGAGTCCCTCCCGTCCGATCTGCAGGCCATCATCGAAGTGGCGACCCGCATGGTCAACCAGGACATGCTGGACGAGTACACGGCCCGCAACCAGTCCGCACTGGATGAGCTGGTGAACAAGCATGGGGTGGTGGTGAAGAAGTTCCCGGATGAAGTCCTGAAGGAACTGGAGACGCTGTCACGTCAGACACTGGACGAGCTGGCCGCCAAGG
Organism: Thermohahella caldifontis; assembly: GCF_041153465.1. NCBI lineage: Bacteria > Pseudomonadati > Pseudomonadota > Gammaproteobacteria > Oceanospirillales > Hahellaceae > Thermohahella > Thermohahella caldifontis. The sequence goes on along the minus strand of NZ_CP154858.1, from coordinate 1,863,208 downwards.
ATCCGATGACCAAAAAGGTTTACGAGTCCTACAAGGCCTTCCGTGCGAATGTGGTGAAATATCATCACATCTCCGAGCAGGCCTACATCAACGCACGTTCAGACTGATTTCTCCGATCAGGCACGAAAAAGGGGCGTCCATGGGATGCCCCTTCTTTTTTGGGAAAGCGCTGACCTCTGCTGCCTCGTCTCGTGCGAGACCGGTGTGTCAGCCGTTCTGATCCGGCACCGGCCGGATGCGCCCCATGTCGTCGATGGCCACCAGCACAAACACGGATTCCGTGACCTTGCGGGCTTCGGTGCTGTAGCGGTCGCGGGTCCACACCTCGACGCGGATCCGCATGGAGCTGCGGCCAATGTCCAGCAGATGGGTATAACAGCTCACTTCGGCCCCCACACGGACCGGGGAAATGAAGTCCATCTTGTCGATGGATACCGTGGCGGTACGGCCTTTGGCAATGCGTCCGGCCAGGTTGGAAGCGGCCAGATCCATCTGGGCGACCAGCCAGCCGCCAAAGATGTCGCCGTTGCTGTTGGTATCCCGGTCCAGGGCGACCGTTCTCAGGGTTAGCGTGCCCTCCGGGCGAGGGCCGTCCGTTTCAGTTGTCATGCTGTGCGCCACCTGTACATCTTGTGGTTATTGGGATGGGGCAAATCTTACCAGAATCCCGGCAATTAACCATAGATCTGCTCCGGCAACCAGGTGGCCAGTGACGGCCAGAGGGCCAGAATGGCGAGCATCAGCAGCTGTATGGCGATGTAGGGCGCCACACCCTTGTAAATATCGCTCGTTCGCACGCTGGGGGGTGCCACACCCCGCAGATAGAACAGGGAGAAACCAAACGGTGGTGTCAGGAAGGAAGTCTGCAGGTTGAGGCCGATCATGATGCCCAGCCACACCGGATCCACCCCCATCTTCAGTAGCACCGGACCGACAATGGGTACCACGACGAAGGTGATTTCGATGAAATCCAGAATGAAGCCCAGCAGAAAGATTACCGTCATCACCACCAGCATGGCGGTAAAGACGCCACCGGGCATGTTGGTGAAGATTTCGTGAATCAGGTCATCTCCGTTGTAGCCGCGAAAGACCAGTGAAAACAGCGTAGCCCCCACCAGAATCATGAACACCATGCAGGTGATGCGCGTGGTGGACTGGCAGACGTCCGCGAGCACCTGACGCGTCAGCTTGCCCCGCTGGCCGGCCAGCAGTATGGCGCCCATGGCGCCCACGCCGGCGGCTTCCGTTGGTGTGGCAATGCCGGTCAGGATGGAGCCCAGCACAGTGACAATCAGTACCAGCGGCGGCGTCAGGTCGCGCCAGATATGCAGATCCTTGCGGGCGTCCTCGCCGCGGCGGGGGTGCGGGGGCATGATGTCCGGCCGAAGCCAGGCCACGACCAGAATGTAGATGATGTAGAGTCCCACCAGAATCAGGCCCGGAATCAGGGCGCCGACGAAAAGATCCCCAACGGATACGGTATCCGGGCTGAAGATGCCCATTTCACGCTGCGCCTGCTGGTAGGCGCTGGACAGCACGTCACCCAGCAGGACCAGGGCGATGGAAGGCGGAATGATTTGCCCCAGCGTTCCGGTTGCACAGATGGTGCCCGTGGCAATGGACGGATGATAGCCGCTGCGCAGCATGGTGGGCAGGGAAATCAGACCCATGGTCACCACCGTGGCGCCCACGATGCCCGTGCTGGCTGCCAGCAGCATGCCCACCACCGCCACGGAGACTCCCAGGCCGCCACGCAGCTGCTTGAACACTTCCGCCATGGTTTCCAGCAGGCTTTCCGCCAGCTGGGAGCGTTGCAGCAGATTGCCCATGAAGACGAACAAGGGAACGGCCAGCAGGGTCTGGTTGGTCAGCAGGCCATACAGGCGGCTGGGCACTGCCTGCAGCAAAGACAGATCAAACGCGCCTGCCTGATCACCGAACCAGGCGAAGGCCAGGGCCACGCCGCCCAAGGTAAAGGCCACCGGGTAGCCCAGCATGAGCACCACGCAGGCGACTGCAAACATCACCAGTGCCATATATTCCATTACACGCCCTCCTGTACAGCCGGGTCACCCGGCATGGGCCACCCCAGCAGGCGCCCCAGGTGGCGCAGCGTCTCGGCCAGCCCCTGCAGGGTCAGTAGCGCGACCATCACCAGAATCAGGGTCTTGAGCAGATAAACCCAGGGCAGGCCGTTGGCTTCATAGGAGACTTCACGCACGGCCCAGGAGTCGGCCACGTAGCCCCAGCTCTGGACGGCAATGAAACCCACGACGGGCCCGAGGAGAAACAGGGTGCCCAAAAGGTCGATCAGTGCCTGAACCCGTGGGCGCTGACGCTGGTAGAAGATGTCCACCCGCACATGCTCGTTATGTTTCAGGGTGTAGGCCATGCCGACCATGAAGATGGTGCCGTGCAGATACATGACGCTTTCCTGCAGGGCAATGGAGCCGGAATTGAACACGTATCGCAGGATGACCACCGCACAGGTCAGGACCACCATGGGCAGGTTCAGCCAGGCTACCATTCGGCCGGTGGTCTCGGTGAACTGATCCAGCACCCGGACCGTGCGGACCAGCAGACGTGAGACGTTTGTTGTTGTCATTCAATCACCTGTCAGTCTGATTCAGAACAGCAGTGTAGTCGGTTTGGCGGGGAAATTGAATGGTGTGGGCCGGGCCCCGCCCTTGCAGGCCCGGTGCAGGTCGGGTGTCATGTCATATTTCTGTCATCTGTGCCCGGTAAGGTAACGGCCATACCGATCACAACTGTAAACAAGATGACATCAAAGGAGCACCTGAACATGACATTCAAACGACTCATCGCCGCCGCAGCGGTCGCCGCCTCGTCTCTGATCGCCACCCAGAGCTGGGCCGTCCAGCAGGTAGACCCCAAACTGCCGGAATACGCCAAGGCAAGTGGTGTGGCAGGCAACCTGTCTTCCGTGGGATCGGACACCCTGGCCAACCTGATGACGCTGTGGGCGGAAGATTTCAAGCGTTTCTATCCTAACGTGAACATTCAGATCCAGGCGGCAGGCTCCTCCACTGCGCCGCCAGCCCTGACCGAAGGCACTTCCAATCTGGGGCCCATGAGCCGCAAGATGAAGAACAAGGAAATTGCGGCGTTCGAAAAGAAATACGGTTACAAGCCGACAGCCATTCCAGTGGCCATCGACGCGCTGGCTGTTTTCGTGCACAAGGACAACCCCATCCAGGGCCTGACCATTCCTCAGGTGGATGCCATCTTTTCCTCCACCCGCAAATGCGGTTACAAGGAAGACATCTCCCGCTGGGGGCAGGTCGGGCTGACCGGTGAATGGGCAAACCGTTCCATCCAGCTCTATGGACGCAACTCGGTCTCCGGTACCTATGGCTACTTCAAGAAACATGCCCTCTGTAAAGGGGACTTCAAGGCAAATGTCAACGAGCAGCCGGGTTCTGCGTCAGTTGTGCAGAGTGTTTCCGAGTCGCTCAACAGCATCGGCTACTCCGGTATCGGTTACAAGACTGCCAGTGTGAGAGCCGTGCCCTTGGCGAAGAAGGCAGGGCAGCCGTTTGTGGAGGCCACGCCCGAAATGGCAGTAAAAGGCAAATATCCGCTGTCCCGTTTCCTTTGGGTGTATGTGAACAAGGCGCCCAACAAGCCGCTGGATCCCATGGTCGCCGAGTTTGTGCGCATGGTGCTGTCAAAACAGGGCCAGGAAGTCGTGATCAAGGACGGCTACATCCCGCTGCCTTACAGTGTGGTTCAGAAGTCCCTGAAAACGCTGGGTCTGAACTGATACCGGCTCAACATCTGGGCAGGCCGGACCGTGCACAGGCGCGGGCCGGTACGATCAGCACGCCGTATCTTCAGGGATGCGGCGTTTTTCATTTCTATCAGGTGGGAGTTACGCTAAGCTGAAGAAAAAACCTCAAGGAGGCATGGAATGAGAGTATTCAAATGGCTTGGCTATCTGCTGGCCCTGGTGATTGTCCTGCTGGTGACGGCCGCGTTTTTCATCGACAGTATCGTCAGGACGGCCGTGGAAGAAGTGGGCACCCAGGTGGTGAAGGCCCGGGTGGATCTGGATGATGCGAAGGTTCAGTTCTTCCCGCTGGCGGTGGAGCTCAGGGGCTTGCGCGTCACCAACCCCCAGAAGCCCATGACCAACGTGCTCGACGCGGAGCGCATCCTGGCTCAGGTGGATGTGAAGCCCCTGCTGGCCGGGAAGATCATCGTGGACGAGGCCGCACTGGAGGGCATGCGCTCCGGTACGGCACGCAAGGTTTCCGGTGCCGTGCCGGGTCTGACGCCTGCGCCTGACAACCAGCCGGGCATGCTGGATCAGATGAAGGCAGATCTCAAGCTGCCAACCTTTGAAATTCCCTCGCCGGATGACGTGCTCAAGCGTGTGGACCTGAAAACCGAAGCGCAGGCCCGTGCACTGGAGCAGAAGATCAAGTCGCGCGAGGATTACTGGAAGTCCCGCATCAAGGAAGTGGCCAGCAAGGACAAGCTCGATGCCTACAAGCAGCGCATCGAGCAGCTCAAGGGTGACAAGAGCATCATGGGGCGACTGAACGCGGTCAGGGAGCTCAAGCAGATCCGGGATGACATCCGGCGCGATATTGACACGATCAAGAACCTGCGGACGGAACTGCAACGGGATGTGGCCAGCCTGCGCCAGGACATCCTCAACCTGAAGAAGGCCCCTCAGGAAGATCTGCAGAAGGCCATGGCGCTGGTCAACCTGGATGGGGATGCCCTTCAGGGGGTGGCCGAGGCCCTGTTCGGCCCTCAGGTGAAGGCCTGGCTGGGACGGCTGGAATATTGGTACACCCGGCTTGAGCCCTATCTGGAAGGCAGCGATGAAGGCCAGGCAGCGGCAGAGCCGGATACTACGGATTACAGTGACGGGCTGCCGAAGTTCCTTGTCCGGCACATGACCATCAGCGGTGAAGTTCCGCTCATGAATACTGCCATTCCCGTTCAGGGTGAGCTCAAGGATCTGACCCACCAGCCACAGATCTATGGCAAGCCCCTTGAACTGGCCCTGAAGAGTGCCAGCGAAGCGCTGGGCAAGCTGTCGCTGCAGGCCGTGGCTGACCATGTGCGGCCGGATGCCGGCAAGGATCTCATTACCTTTGATGCCAGTGGCCTGAATGTGGGCAATCTTTCCCTGGGAGATCCGGAAACCCTGCCGGTACTGATTGAAGCGGCCACGGCGGCACTCAGTGGTCAGGCGGTCATTGAGAACGGTGGTCTGGATCTGAAAACCAAGGTGGTACTGGACGCCCTCAAGACCCAGGTGCTCAGGCAGGAAAATCTCAGCCGTGTCCAGCAGGCCATGGTGGCCGCACTGCAGAATGTTTCCGGCTTTGATATCGACGTACTGGCCCAGGGCGCGCTGGGGGATCCGAAGGTGAGCGTGAAATCGACACTAGACCGTGTCCTGTCCGGTGCCCTCAAGGGGGTCGTCAAACAGGAGGCGGAGAAGCTGAGGGCACAGCTGGAAAGCCGCCTCAGTGCCATGGCTGCGGAAAAGATCGGCCAGCTCAATACGGCCACGGGGCCGCTGGCGGGGCTGGACGGCTTGCTCAAGGATCAGATGGGCCAGTTCGGCGATCTCACGCGGCTGATTCCCTGACGCCGGCCCGGGAGTGTGACAGGGCTGTAACATGACTGTCACATTTCCCCGGTATTGTGGCGCACATCCATGAAAAGCAGGATGTGTGCCCCATGTCTCAAGCGTCACTCAAACCACCGGCCATCGATTTTGATGCGCCGGCCCTGAAGCGCCGGCGCAAGCGTCGTGCGCTGACGGATCGTCTTGCCGGCCTGTCCATCGGGGCGGGTGGCGTTTCCGTGATTGTCGCCGTCTCTCTCATTTTCTTCTACCTGCTCTACGAAGTGCTGCCATTGTTCCGCGCGGCAGAGCTGACCCCCAGGGCAGAATACAGCCTGCCTGCGCCCGGCGCCGGCAACACGCTCTACGGCTGGATGGAAGAGCAGGGCGAGATTGCCATGCGTCTCGGGGATGCGGGCAGGGTGGTCTTTTACCGGACGGCCACCGGTGCGGTCATGGACGAGGTGGCCCTGCCCCTGCCGGAAGGCGTGCGCGTCACCGCCGTGGGCGAAGCGGGCGTGGACAAGCACCTGCTCGCACTCGGCCTCAGTGACGGCAGCTACCTGCTCATGAAACACGAATACAAGGTGACCTATCCGGAAGGCACCACCCGTCTGATCACGCCGCAGGTCACCTTCCCCTACGGTGAGGCACCCGTGAGGCTGGATGAAGCCGGACGGGCCATCAATCAGATTGCTGTCCGGGACAACGACAGCAGCCTCATGGTGGTCGCCGTGGCAGACAACCATGAGCTGCTCGGGCGTGCCTACGACAAGGAAGAGAGCTTCCTGACCGGCGAAGTGGAACTGACGGAAAGCGAACTCGTCCTCCCGCAGGTCCGCGGCCGGGTTGCGCAGATCCTGCTGGGCCCGGAAACCCGCTGGCTGTACGTGTTCGATCCGCAGGGCGAGGTCAGCATGTTTGACCTGCAGGACCGGGAATCGCCGCGTCTCAATCAGCAGCTCAAGGTTGTGAGTGCCGGCGCGGAACTGACGTCCGCACGCTTTCTGCTGGGCGGCTTTTCCCTGCTCGCCGGCGACAGCCTCGGGGTGGTGACACAGCTGTTCCCCGTGCGTGACGACAGCAACCGGTACCGTCTGGAAACCATTCGCCGGTTCCAGCTTGACGGACCGGTGAAGGGGCTGGCCCCGGAGCATCAGCGCAAGGGATTCGCAGCCATTTCCTCGACCGGTCACCTCGGGCTTTACTACACCACTTCCGAGCGGCGGGTGTGGATGGACCGTATCGCTGATCAGCCGCTGCGGAACGTGATCATGGCGCCGCGCGCCAACTACCTGCTCACGGAGGATGGAACCGGCACCGTTCGCTTTTACGAGGTGCACAACGAGCACCCAGATGTCTCCTGGTCGGCACTCTGGTCGAAGGTCTGGTATGAAGGCTATGCGGAGCCGGCCTACATCTGGCAGTCCTCGGCTTCCAACAACGACTTCGAACCCAAGTTCAGTCTCAGTCCGCTGGCATTCGGTACGCTGAAGGCTGCCTTCTACGCCATGCTGCTGGCCATGCCGCTGGCCATCTGCGGGGCCATCTACACCGCCAACTTCATGGCCCCGCGGCTGCGGACCAAGATCAAGCCGGCCATCGAGCTCATGGAGGCGCTGCCGACGGTGATTCTCGGCTTTCTCGCCGGGCTGTTCTTTGCTCCCTACATGGAGGCCCACCTGCCCGGCGTCTTCACCGTGCTGATCCTGGTGCCCCTGGCCATCGTGGTGTTCGGCTTTGTCTGGGCCAATCTGCCTGCCGCCATCCGTCACCGGGTACCGGAGGGCTGGGCCCCGGTACTGCTGATTCCGGTGATCCTGATCGTGGGTTGGTTCAGCTTTGCCATCAGCCCGGCCGTCGAACTGTGGCTGTTCGGTGGCAACATGCCGCACTGGCTGACCACCGAGCTCGGTATCGACTTTGACCAGCGCAATGCACTGGTGGTGGGCGCGGCCATGGGCTTTGCAGTGATTCCAACCATTTTCTCCATCACCGAAGACGCGATTTTCAGCGTACCCAAGTCCCTGATTCACGGATCGCTGGCCCTGGGTGCCACCCCCTGGCAGACACTGGTGCGTGTGGTGCTGCCGACCGCCAGCCCCGGCATCTTTTCCGCCATCATGATCGGCCTGGGGCGTGCCGTGGGCGAAACCATGATCGTGCTCATGGCGACCGGCAATACACCGGTCATGGACTGGAACATCTTCGAGGGCATGCGCACGCTGGCCGCCAACATCGCCGTCGAAATGCCCGAGTCGGAAGTCGCCAGCACCCACTTCCGGGTTCTGTTCCTCGCGGCGCTCGTGCTCTTCCTGTTCACCTTCGTGGTGAACACTCTGGCCGAGTTCATCCGTCAGCGTCTGCGCGACAAATACAGCGTCATGTAAGGAAGGGGTATACCGATGCAACTGAAAACCTGGACAGGCAAGTGGGAACCCTGGATCTGGCTCAATGCCGGGGCCGTGGCGCTGAGCACCATCATGGTGTTCGGCCTGCTGGCGCTCATTGCCGTGCGCGGGCTCGGCCACTTCTGGCCCCATGAGGTGATTGAAGCGGATGTGACCGGCAAGGACGGTCAGCGCCAGCACATCATCGGACAGATTGCCGATGAAGAGCTGATCACGGCGCAACAGTTGCGCGATGCCGGTCAGTACGTGCCGGATGGCGTGGAAGTCGTCAACCGCCTGCTGCTCAAGGTGGGTAACCGTCAGGAACTGGGCTACGACTTCCGCTGGGTGGATGAGACCAGTCTGGAAAGTGTCCACCGCCCCGAAGAGCTGGTCGTGCTTGAGCGCGAAGAGTGGGGCAACGCCTATGGTCGTCTGACACGGGTGTTCGAAGGGGAGCGTGTGGTGGCCGAAGGGGCGTCCGCCTGGGATGCGCTGCTGCCGCGCATCGAACGGGCCCGGGCGCTGCGTGACGAGATTCTCCGGATCGAGAAGAAGGAGATTGGGGCCATCAACTATGCCCTGGAGCGCCTGCGCCTGAAGCAGCGCCGGCTGGAGCTCGAGGGTCGACTGACCCCTGCGGCGATGGCGCAGATCGAGGCGGATCGCGCCGAACAGCAGGCCCGCTACGCCGCCCTTCAGAAAGACCTCAAGGCCCTGTATGAAGAGATCGGCCGTGATGCCCTGGAGCTGGAAATCATGAACGGCCGGACGGTCCGGGTGCCCCTGGCCAAGGTGGTGCGGGCCTACCGCCCCAATGCCATGGGTCTGGGTGACAAGGTGGCCTTCTATGGGGCCAAGTTGTGGGAGTTTGTCTCCGACGATCCGCGTGAGGCCAACACCGAGGGCGGCATTTTCCCGGCGATCTTCGGCACCGTACTGATGGTGTTGCTCATGTCGGTCTTTGTCACCCCGCTGGGTGTGGTGGCGGCCGTTTACCTGCGCGAATATGCCCACCAGGGCGCCCTGACGCGCACCATCCGCATTGCGGTCAACAATCTGGCCGGCGTGCCCTCCATTGTTTACGGGGTGTTTGGCCTGGGATTCTTCATCTACTTCCTGGGCTCCGGCATTGACGAGGTCTTTTTCCCCGAAGCCCTGCCGTCACCTACCTTCGGCACGCCGGGCCTGCTCTGGGCTTCCCTGACCCTGGCCATCCTGACCCTGCCGGTGGTGATCGTGGCTACGGAAGAGGGGCTGGCGCGTATCCCCCGTTCGGTCCGGGAGGGCAGCCTCGCCCTGGGGGCCACCAAGTTTGAAACCCTGTGGCGGGTGGTGCTGCCCATGGCCAGCCCGGCCATGATGACCGGCATGATCCTCGCCATCGCACGTGCTGCGGGGGAGGTGGCCCCGCTGATGCTGGTGGGTGTAGTGAAGCTGGCGCCGTCCCTGCCGCTGGACGGCAACTACCCGTACCTGCATCTGGATCAGAAATTCATGCATCTGGGCTTTCATATCTATGACGTGGGCTTCCAGAGCCCGAACGTGGAAGCGGCCCGGCCCCTGGTGTATGCCACGGCGCTGCTGCTGGTGCTGGTCATTGCCCTGCTGAACCTCAGCGCGGTGTTCATCCGCAACCGGCTGCGCGAGCGTTACAAGGCACTGGAAATGTAAGGGTTGCCCGGAGGCACTACAATGATTGAATCGGAAACACGCGAGATGACCATGACTGACACGAACGCTGTACCGCAAACGCCCCGGACACATGGCGTGGACATATCGGCCATTGGCCGCAGCACCGAAATCCGGCGGCTGGAAGATGAAACCATCGCTCTCGAAGTCAGGAATCTGGAGCTGTACTATGGCGAAAAGCGCGCGCTGCACGGCATCAGCATGAAGATTCCGGCCAAGCGGGTGACGGCCTTCATCGGCCCTTCCGGCTGTGGCAAGTCCACGCTGCTGCGCTGCTTCAACCGCATGAATGATCTTGTGGACAGCTGCCGCATTACGGGACAGGTGATGCTGGACGGCGAGGATATCTATGACCGCTCGGTGGACGTGGCCGAACTGCGCCGCCGCGTGGGCATGGTGTTCCAGAAGCCCAACCCCTTCCCCAAGACCATCTACGAGAATGTGGCCTATGGCTTGCGGATTCAGGGCATCAGGTCACGCCGCATTCTGGACGAGACAGTGGAGTGGGCCCTGCGGTCGGCGGCACTCTGGGATGAAGTGAAGGACCGGCTCCACGACAGCGCCCTGGGCCTGTCAGGCGGTCAGCAACAGCGTCTGGTCATCGCCCGTACCATTGCCGTCAGGCCCGAAGTGCTGCTGCTGGATGAACCGGCATCGGCGCTGGATCCCCTGTCCACGCTCAAGATCGAGGAGCTGATCCACGAGCTCAAGGATGACTACACCATCGTGATCGTGACCCACAACATGCAGCAGGCCGCCCGCGTGTCCGACTACACGGCGTTCATGTACATGGGGGATCTGGTGGAGTTCGGTGATACCAACCAGCTGTTCACCAACCCCGAAAAGAAACAGACCGAAGACTACATTACCGGTCGCTACGGTTAAGGTGAGGACATGATCAATCGCGAAGAACATCTGTATCAGCACATTTCCAATCAGTTCAACGCGGAACTGAAGGAACTCAAGAATCACCTGATGACCATGGGGGGCCTGGTGGAAACCCAGGTCACGGATGCGATCCGCTCCCTGCTTGACGCCGATGTGGCGCTGGCGGAGCAGGTCCGCCGCCGGGATGACGACGTGGACGAGCTGGAGATGGTGATAGACGAAGAGTGTACCCGGGTGATTGCCAAGCGCCAGCCTGCGGCCAGTGACCTGCGCATGGTCATAGCCGTGGCCCGGATGGTGACCGAACTGGAACGGATCGGTGATGAAGCGGAGAAAATTGCCAAAAACGCCATCAGGATCGACGAAGAAGGCGCCACACCGAGAGGATATACCGAGGTGCGGCGCATCGGAAACCATGTGACCGGCATGCTGCGTGATGCCCTGGATGCCTTTGCCCGGCTGGATCTCGATCAGGCGATCCGGGTCATGCGGGAGGACAAGCTGGTGGATGAAGAATACGGTTCCGCCATGCGGGCACTGGTCACCTTCATGATGGAAGATCCGCGCAACATTTCGGCGATTCTCTCGGTCATGTGGGTACTGCGTGCCATGGAACGCATCGGCGATCATGCCCGCAACCTCTGTGAGCATGTGATCTACATGGTACGGGGGCGGGATGTGCGCCACTCGTCACTGGAGGCGGCTGAAAACATCGTACACGGCAAACGAGGCTGACCAAAAACCAGCCAATCCTTACATCCTGTAACACGGCGGCGCACTATACTCAGAGCAAACCCATCTGACAGGTGCGCCATGTTCGTGATCAGGCATCTCTTTCTATCATGTGTTCTGTTGGGCCTGAGCCTGGCGGCGGGTGCGGTACCCCAGGCCCCGGTACCGGTGGTGGAACGTCTCATCAGCTCGGCCGGGATGGATGATCTGCTGGCCCAGTATCCGGTGCTGATTCAGCGTACCCTGGCGCGCAATCTGGCCGGAAAGGCTCTGCCTCGCGGTCTCTCGCAGGTCTTTGATCAGGCCATCCGGAGCAGCTTTCAGCCCGATGACCTGCTGGATGAATTTGCACAGGCCCTGGCAACCCGGCTGACTCCGGAGGAGGCCGGTCATGCGCTGGACTGGTATACCAGCCCCCTGGGGCGGAAGGTGGTCAGGGCGGAAATGGGTGCGGTTGCCGACGGGCAGGCCCTCGGGAGTCTGGATCAGCTGCGTGAACGCTACCGGGGCACGGAGCGGGAGCGCCTCTTTGCCGCCTTTGACCGGGCCACCGGGTCCACCGAAACCATGCTCGACAATGCCCAGATTCTCCAGCTGGCCATGGCCGCCGCCATCACCTCCGTGGTTCACGGCCCCACACTGCCCACCTATGACGACCTCAAGGCCATCATTCTGAAGCGTCGCACGGCCATGCGGGGTGAAGTGGGCGAGCAGGCGTATCTCAACTATCTGTACACCTATCAGCATCTGAGCCTGGACGAACTGAAAGCCTATATTGCCTTCGCCCGCAGTCCAGCCGGACAGGCATTTGTGCAGGGAGTGAACGCGGCTCTCAAGGAAACTCTGCAGAAGCGGTCAGACCAGATGAGCGAGCGCCTGGCCCGCGCCGGTGCCGGCAGTGTGCCGGACTCCGGCGTCTGATGCTGCCGCAAGAAGGGTCCGGGAAACAGAAGTCCGGGGAAACAAAAAAAGGTTCGCCCGCGGGTGGAGGAGAGAAAATAGCCCCGCGAACGAACCCAGCCTCACCTTGCGTTGGCCTTGAGGGTTGTTTCGGTTTGCCGGGAGGTGTTGCCGATACCTCAAAACCACGGCGCTATCTTAAACGGCTTTTCGGGGATGTGACTTGACCGGCGTCAATCCCCCATGCATTTGCCTGTCAACCCAATTCTAAAATGTCCCCTTTTTACCAAAGCTAAAGTGTCCCCTTTGGGTATCCTGTTTCAGGAGGTTACCGACTGCCTGCCGGAGGCCGCTTTACCAACCGGAGAACGTCGCCATGGATGGTCCGGCGCGGGCTTTCTGCCTGAGGATGCCTTTTGTCTGGCTCTCGCCTTGTCGACACGTTGGTGGAGGCTTTTCTCGTCATCCAAAGGGACCGGGGGCTCGCCTTCGCTCAGGATTTGCCAATCCAGTTGATGCCCTTTGTGGAGCACCGTCACATGGCCATCCTGTGCTTCACAGATGGTGATCCGGGCGCCCCGGAGCCGATAGCCCTTTCCATAGCCGGTGAGCTGGTATTCCCGGTTCCTGAACTGAAAGGTCAGGTTCTTTGAGAGCTTTCGGTGGTTGTGCAGGCACAGGATGAGCGCCAGCTCCTCTGGTGTGTGCAGAACGGGGCGGTGAGCATCCGTGGCGTTCTGGGCGGGTTTGGCAAAGCGTGCGTTGAAATCGCGCATAAAGCCCGGCAGCCAGGCATTGGCGGTCTCAATGTCCGAGATGCCCGCAAGACGCAACTCCTTGACGAGGCGGTCCTGAAGCGTCTGGTTGGCACGCTCGACACGCCCCTTGGCCTGAGGGGTATTGGCATGAATGGGCTCGATATCCAGCGTTTTGAGAGCCCGGGTGAACTGGGTCAGCTCACCTTCGCGCTCGGGTTGGTTTACCCGGAAGATGCTGTGCTTGTCGGAATACAAAGCAGCGGGGCGGCCGTGCTCGGCCAGATAGCCTTGCAGTGTCTGCAGGTAAGCCCAGGTGGTCTCGGCCGGGGCGAAGCGTAATGCCATCAGTTCACTGGTGGCGTCATCAATGAACACGATCAGGGTGCAGCGCGGGCCGCGCCCTTCAAACCAGTCATGTGGTGAGCCGTCAATCTGAATCAGCTCGCCGCGACAGGGCCGTCTGGGACGTCGCTGGTGAATCCGGGCGGCCTTGCGTTTTCCGGGTTTCCAGAGTCCGTCAGCGATCATCCACTGTCGGAGGGTCTCGGCTGACAGCTTGTATCCATGCAGTGCGGTGAGTTTTTCACAGGCAAGCGTTGGTCCGAAATCAGGGTAGCGTGTGCGAACCAGAGAGAGTACTTCCTTGCGCACGGCCCCGGGAATTGCATTGCCCGGGCGTTTACCGAGATGGCCGGAAACCAGTCCTGACGGCCCCTTCTGACGAAAGCGGGCGACCAGACGCTTAACTTGCCGGACACTCAGCCCAAGCTGCCGGGCAGCTTCCTGTTGCCGAAGCTGTTTTGCGGTCACCTGCTGAATGATTGCCAGCCGATCGATCGCTTTTTGCGTCATTGCAATGGTCTCCTCTGCCATTGCCCCCTCCTGTATCCCAAAAGGGGACATTTTAGAATTGCGAGAAGGGGACATTACAGCTTTGGGCTAACACCCCCATGCATTTGCCTTGAATCGAGGCGTGACCCCCCCTAAAATGGCGCCCGTTTGCCAATCATGAAAATTCATTAACCCCCAAGGCTCAATCATGTCATTGATCAAGTACTCCCTGCTGTTTGCACTGACCCTGTTCGGGCTGCCGGCTGTCGCCTCGGAAGGTGAAAGTCTGCCCATCATGCATGCCACGGGCGAGCCCCTGGCCATTGTGGCACTGATCCTGTTCGTGCTCGCCTATGTTGCCGTCATGGCCGAAGAAGTTCTGCATCTGCGCAAATCCAAACCGGTCATGCTGGCTGCGGGTATCATCTGGGTGTTGGTAGCGCTGATTGCCCACGAGAAGGGTATGTCAGCGGAAATGGAAGCTTCTCTGCACCATAACCTGATTGAATATGCGCAGCTGTTCCTGTTCCTGCTGGTGGCGATGACCTATATCAACGCCCTGGAGGAGCGTCATGTATTCGAGTCGCTGCGCTCTTGGCTGGTCGTGAAGGCATTCAGCTATCGCAAGCTGTTCTGGGTCACGGGATTTATCGCCTTTTTCCTGTCCCCGGTGGCGGACAACCTGACAACCGCACTGATTCTGGGGGCTGTTATCCTCGCTGTGGGCGGTAAGAACGTACAGTTTGTCACTATGGCCATGATCAATGTGGTAGTGGCAGCAAACGCCGGTGGTGCTTTCAGCCCCTTCGGGGACATCACCACACTGATGGTCTGGCAGTCCGGGCATGTTGAATTTGGCGAGTTCCTGGCTCTTTTTGTACCGTCGCTGATCAATTTTGTCGTGCCTGCTGCCATTATGTATCCCTTTTTGCCCAAGGGTACACCACATGGTGAGGGGGGATCGTTCCCATCAAGCGCGGCGGGCTGATCATTGCAGCTCTGTTTGGCATGACCATTGCCACAGCGGTGAGCTTTGAGAATATCCTCCATCTGCCGCCTTACCTCGGCATGATGAGCGGGATGTCCTTGCTGATGTTCTTTGCGTATTATCTGCGCAAGACCGGCTCCGTGGAAGACGACATCCAGTTTGACATTTTCCGCCGTGTAGCCAGGGCCGAGTGGGATACACTACTGTTCTTCTTTGGCGTGATTTTTTGTGTGGGCGGCCTGGCATTCATTGGCTATCTTGAGATGATGTCCAAGGCCATGTACACGGATCTCGGGCCGACCACAGCCAACATCCTGGTGGGGCTGTTGTCCGCTGTCGTGGACAACATTCCGGTCATGTTTGCCGTCCTCAGCATGGGTCCGGACATGAACCATGCCCAGTGGCTCCTCATCACCCTGACCGCGGGAGTGGGCGGCAGTCTGCTATCCATCGGCTCAGCGGCCGGTGTGGGCCTCATGGGCGCATCCAAGGGGCGTTACACCTTCCTGGGGCACCTGAAGTGGACCTGGGCTATCGCACTGGGGTACGCGGCGTCAATTGCTGCCCACATTGCACTCAACGGCAGCTGAGTCTGCTGTTCCGAAACCAAAAAAGCCGGGTGTGTCCCGGCTTTTTTGTGAGTGGGTGAAGTGCCGTTTCAGGCCTTCTTGAGCTTTTCCGTGTAGGGAGGCCAGCCCATCGGCTTGCCTGCCAGCAGGTGAAGGTGGATGTGGTACACCGTCTGGCCACCATGCTCGTTGCAGTTCATCACCACGCGGTAGCCGTCTTCCGCAAAGCCCATTTCCTTTGCCAGTTTGGCGGCCACCACGAACAGGTGCCCCACCACATCCTTGTTGCTTTCGTTGATCTCGTTAATGGTGGCAATGGGCGTCTTGGGAATGATCAGCAGATGTACCGGGGCCTGGGGATTGATGTCCCGGAAGGCCAGGCTGTGTTCGTCTTCATAAACAATATCTGCCGGAATTTCGCGGCGAATGATCTTGGAAAAGATGGTTTCACTCATGTCGGACTTCCTTGCTGGGGTTGAAAGGGAGCGGTCAGGCCCAGCGCGTATTTCAGGGCCTGCTTCTTCACCGGCCCGGCCCGGTGGGCCAGTGCCAGTGCCACATTGCGTGCCAGGGCCAGCGGCGGCAGGCGGCTGCTGAAGCCGTGGTAGAACACATCCATGCCCCGCATCATCAGCAGGTTGGCGGCCCGCCGCTGACGACTATAGGTTTCCGGGGCGGATCCGGGAGAAGCCGTGCGACCTTCAAGCCAGGGGGCGAGGTGCGCATGCAGATTCAGTACATCCTGAAAGCCCAGATTCACTCCCTGGCCGGCCAGCGGATGAATGGTGTGTGCGGCATCGCCCACCAGTACCGTGTTGCCGTGCCAGTAGCGCTGTGCATGGCGGCGCACCAGCGGGAAGGCACCCACGGCTTCCACGGCGCGCAAGGCCGGCAGTTGGGGAGGGAAGTGAGCACGGATGGCGTGCAGCAGGGTTTCCCCGTCTGCCTGTTGCCAGCGGCGAATGGCATCGGGATGGTCATACCAGACCAGTGAGGCCCGGTGAACGCCGTCCGGTGAACCGAGGGGCAACAGGGCGCGGGGGCCATCCGGGGTGAAGGCCTGCCAAGTTTCGTCTCCCGGCGGGTGCGCCAGGGTGACATTGATCAGCATGGCCCACTGGTCGTAGGGGTGAGCATCCAGGGGAATCCGGGCCGCGTCGCGCACCCGGGACAACGCGCCATCGGCACCGACAACCAGCCGTGGGGCCCACCAGAAACCGTTCACCCGTACTTCAAGCCGGCCCTGGACGAAACGCATGTCTTCGGGAGCCGTGTCAGTCAGCACCGTGACCCCGTCGGTCTTGCACGCCTGCTCCAGCGCTGCACGTTGCAAGGCCCGGTTCTCGACGATGGCGCCCAGATGATCCGTGCCTGCCTCGTCGGCAGTGAAGCGCGTGGCCTGGAAGGGCGGCAGAGAATGACCCCAGGGTGTGCGCAGCCATTCCCAGGTGGCCAGCCGGCGGTAGGGGGTCTGTCGTTCTGCCGGTACGCGTGGCCAGATGCCCAGCCGGTTCAGGGCCTGCTCGTTGGCCAGGCTGATGGCAGAGACACGCAGGTCCGGCGGGCTGTCCGGCGGAAAGTCGGGCCAGGGCCCGCGTTCCAGCACAACCACGGTGCGGGCCTGTCCGCCCAGGGCGCAGGCGAGCGCGGCTCCCACCATGCCACCGCCAATGATCAGGATGTCGGGCTCAGCGTTCACGCAGGTCTCCGGCGCAATGAATTTCAGGTATGATAGGCAACCTGCATGCAAATGAGAACTGTCAGGGGAGAAAGGGTGTGACAAAACGTTGGCTGGGGCTGGTGGTAGCCGGTTGGCTGCTGTGTGCATCGGTGGCGCAGGCGGCGCTGCCCGTGGCGCTCGGTACAGGTGAGAAGCTGCCGTCTCTGGCCCCCATGCTGAAGACGGTGCGACCGGCAGTGGTCAATATCGCCACCTATGCAACGGTGGAATACGTCAATCCGTTGCTGGCCGATCCCTTCTTCCGGCACTTCTTCGATCTGCCGCCCATGGCCCAGCAGCGTGAAAAGCGCCCCCAGTCCGCCGGTTCCGGTGTGATCATTGATGCGGAGAAGGGTTATGTCATCACCAATCATCACGTCATCGAGAATGCGGACAGCATCGAGGTGCTGCTGACCGATGGCCGCAAGTTCGGTGCACACTTGCTGGGCTCCGACGAGCAGGTGGATCTGGCGCTGCTGCAGATCGAAGCCCGGGATCTGACGGCTCTGCCCATGGCGGACTCCCGCCAGCTTGAGGTGGGAGACTTCGTGGTGGCGGTGGGCAACCCCTTCGGCCTGGGGCAGACGGTGACCAGCGGCATTGTCAGCGCGCTCGGCCGCAGCGGTCTGGGCCTCAATGGCTACGAGGACTACATCCAGACCGATGCATCCATCAATCCGGGCAACTCGGGTGGTGCGCTGGTGAATCTGCGGGGGAGCTGGTCGGGATCAATTCCGCCATTCTGGCACCTGCGGGCGGGAACGTGGGCATCGGGTTTGCCATTCCCACGGAAATTGTCCGCGTGGTGGCGGATCAGCTGGCCCGCTATGGGGAAGTGCGGCGCGGCGGCATTGGTGTGGAATTTCAGGATCTGACACCGGAGCTGGCGGATGCGTTCGGTCTGCCTTCCACTTCCGGAGCCCTGATTGCCCGGGTGGTTCCCGGGGCACCGGCAGAGCGGGCCGGATTGCGTTCCGGTGACGTGGTGGTTCAGGCCAACGGTCATCCTGTCAGCAATGCGGACGATCTGCGCAAGCGGATCGGTCTGACGCCCATCGGCCAGACCCTGAAGCTGTCTGTCGTGCGGGACGGCAGGACCCGGAACGTGTCGGTGACCGTTGAAGATCCGGTCTGGCTTCGGCAACCGGGCGGTGCCATGCATCCGGATCTGGACGGGGCGCTGTTCCAGGATGTGTACGAGAATGGCGAATCGGTGGCCGTGGAAATCGTTGAAGTGCAGAAGGGATCACCCGCCTGGGAGGCAGGCCTCAGGGCTGGTGATGTCATCCTGGCGGTAAACCGGACCCGGGTGCGCAGCACGGCCGAGATGAAATCCCGTATCCGGCGCAGCCGAAGCGCGGTGCTTCAGCTGCAGCGGGACGGACGCCTGTATGTGCTCAGGCTGGAATGATCACGGATGCAGGTGGAACTGCTGCCGCCCCGGGCGAATGCGCTGCAGGGGCGGTGTGGCATCCGGTTGCATGAATCCGCGGCTGATGACGATGGGCTTCGCCAGCTCCAGGTAGTCCTTGGTGGCCATGCGGATGGTTTCGGCATGAGTGCCGGCGCAGAAGGCGATTTCCGGCTCATTGGCCAGCTTCTCGTCCATGTACACCTGCATGCCGTAGAGTTTGCCAAAGGGCGGCAGGGCGCCGATTTCGCAGTCCGGAAACTTGTCCGCAAACTCTTCCTCGTCGGCCAGCTCAATGAAGTCCGTGCCCAGTTCATTGCACAGCCGGTCCCAACGGATCTTTGCCGTCGCCCGCAACACGATCATGGCCATCTTGCCATCCAGCATCACGATGACGGTCTTGGCCAGCCGGTTGCCGCAGACATGGGCGGCTTCCGCCAGCTCCTGTGCGGTATAGGCCGGCGCATGCTGGATGGCGGTGTAGGACACACCTTTCTCATCCAGATACTGTTTCAAACGTGCAACTGGCATGGTACACCTCCCGGTTGGATGCAGCGTATACCTTCAGCATAGTCCACATTCGGGAGAGGCGTTCAAGTCAGATCGTCAAATCCTGTGATTTATGTCAAGTGCGCTCTGCAAGCCAGGCCGCAATGGCGTCACGACTGCCCTGAAACACCACGTCCCGCGGTTTGTTTTCCATCTGCCAGCGATACATGGGGTCATAGTAGTCCTGAAGCAAGCCGGTGATCCAGGCCCGGTGGCCATCCAGGTCATTCCGCTCCCTGTGGGCCGTCAGGGCGTCTTCCATGAGGGCCCGCAAGGTCTGATGCCGCGCGCCGCCGAGGCGTTTCCGAATACGATCCAGGCTGCTCAGCAGACGTTCGGACAGCGCTTCCCAGGCGACATGCGCATCAGCGTTCCGTGAAGTCAGCCAGGTCAGGGGTTGCAGCACATATTCCTCGAGAATCAGCTCCACGCGACTCTCAAAAGGCTCCTCCACACGGATCACCGGGCTGGCGGCCATCTTGTCCCGCAGGTTGAGGGGCAGGGCACAACGGCCGATCAGGCGGCTTTCATCTTCCACCAGAATGGGGTGAGGGCCGTTGTCCCCCAGTTTCATCAGTTCAATGGCCAGCGCATTTTCAAAGCCGATCTGGGGCGGCTGGGGTTCGAACGTGCGACCGAAACTGGATCCCTTGTGGCGGGCGAGTCCTTCCAGATCCAGGGCGTGCCGGCAGGCCTGGATGACGCGGGTCTTGCCCGAGCCGGTAGGGCCGGCCACCACCCAGAAGGACTGGCGTTGCACCCGCGCCTCAAAGTCGTCAATGCAGAAGCGGCGCAGTGCCTTGTATCCGCCCAGCACCCTCGGATAGTGCACGCCCGCCTCCCGAAGCCAGTTCTGAACGGTGCGGGACCGCAGACCGCCCCGGAAGCAGTAGAGGTAGCCCTCCGGGTGCCGGCGGGCAAAGTCCAGCCAGGCGGCCATGCGTGCTTCGCGGATGGCGCCGCTGACGAGGCGATGACCCAGCTCGATGGCGGCTTCCTGGCCCTTGCGCTTGTAGCAGGTACCCACCTGGGCGCGCTCAGCGTCGGTCATCAGTGGCAGGTTGACGGCCGTCGGGAATGCGCCCTTGTCAAACTCGATGGGCGCGCGCAGGTCGATCATGGGCACGTCATGGCGCAGCAGGAAAGCGTAGTCGTCCGTATCGGGTCGCTGGGGCACGGGTCTTCTCCTCATTCGGGGGGCTGATTTTACCTCATTTGTGCCGGGCGTGCAGAGTCTGCTAAGCTTGGCCGCCATGACGCCGGAACACCTTCTTCAACGCTTGCGGGAAACCCTCCCGCGCGCCTGTTTGCTGGCCACGCCCCTGCCGCGCGTGCCGGAAATCCGCCTGTATCTGTTTGATCCCGAGTCCATGCAGGGGCCGCTGTCCCACGATGAGGCCCAGCGTGTGGTGGCCGAGCCGGCCTACTGGAGCTTTTGCTGGGCAAGTGGCCAGGTGCTGGCGCGGGATCTGCTGGATCACCCGGAGCGCGTGCGGGGCAAGGTGGTCGTGGATGTGGGGCCCGGGTCCGGCGTGGTGGCCATTGCGGCGGCGCTGGCCGGCGCGAAACAGGTGCTGGCCTGTGACATTGACCCGCTGGCACTGGAAGCGGTCCGGGCCAACGCGGTGCTCAATGGGGTGGCGCTGGACGTCATCGACCAGCTGCCGGAGGGCAAGGTGGATGTGCTGACCGCTGCCGACATCCTGTATGACCGGGAAAATCTGCCCCTGCTTGCCCGCTTCCGGGAGGTGGCCCGTGACGTGTGGCTGGCGGACTCGCGGATACGCTCCCTGCAGGCCGAGGGTTACCGGCTGGTGTCCACCGGTGAGGCGGTGACCTGTCCGGATCTCAATGAGTTCGAGGAATTCAACGTGGTGCGTGTGTATCACGCCCCGGGGGTGTGACCTGCACTGAAAAGAAAAAGGGCGGTGGTCAGCCGCCCTTTCACGCACTGGGTCCTGTTGGCATCCTGCCTTCGTGCGACTCCCTTCCTGATAGCTCCGTAGTACGGCGTCCTGCCGTGAAGTGCTGTCCGTGCGATGCCGGCCTCCTGCCGAACGGTGCGATCCCTGCGGAACTGGAATAGATTTCCGGCGTCCTGCCGTGATGTCCGTCCTTCCCTGGCAGACAGGTCAGCAATTGGAGAATCCCTCAAGCGTTGATCCCTGATCCCTGCTTCCCCCCACTTCCTGTGGAGATGCCGTCCTGGTGCGTCCTGTATCCGTGTCGTCCTGACAGGAGAAATTATGCCTCAGTCAGTTGCTCTTGTGGGGGGGTATAAATTTATGAGGGGGCCAGCGGTTCCGGGCGCAGTCTGTCATCTTGACAAAAAGGTATTGTAAAACAAACAGATAAATTGACGTGTTCGCATGTGTCAGGTATTTCGGATGGTCACAAAGTGACAAAATCGCAGGCAAACTGTAGTCAATGTATTACACGGATGTACGAAATTGTCGCAGCATGGCGGTGTTGTGCAGCAGGACGGTGGCGATCAGGACACCCAGGGCGTCGGCCATCACGTCCGCCAGACTGGCACTGCGCCAGGGCACAAAGGACTGTGCAACTTCGATGGCGATGCCGTAACCCATCAGCAGCGCAGCCAGCCAGGCAATGGGCAGGCGCCGGTGGAGCAGGCCGGCGGCGAGGGTCAGCGCGCCCAGTCCCACGGCATGGGCGACCTTGTCATTGATGTCGGGCAGGGGCAGTTCTTCTACCGGCCGGAGGGCCAGCCAGAATGCCCACGCCAGCGACAGCACATGGCCACCGCGCAGGGGCCAGAGCAGCCAGGGTATCCTGTACAGACCGAGCAGCCAGCGGGCTGCAGGGGATAAGGGGTGCGTCGTCATGGGCGCGATGATAAAGTAAAGTCTCCCTTTACCCAAGAGACAGACGTGCAATGAACGAAATGGGACGTGGCTTTGACTATTTCATGGAAGGCTTCCGCATCATCCGGCAACCGGGCATGCGGCGCTATGTCTGGATCCCCATCTTTCTCAATACGGTCATCTTCGTCTTCATCTTCCGCTGGGCGTGGCAGGCATTTGACGGCTGGATGAGCAGCCTGATGGGCTATATTCCGGGCTGGCTGGAATTTGTCTCCTGGCTGCTCTGGGGGGTGTTTGCCATTCTGCTTGTGCTGCTGATCGTGTATGCCTATGTGTTCTTTGCGACACTGATCGGCGCCCCGTTCTATGCGCTCCTGGCGGAGAAGGTGGAGGTCCGGCTGCGTGGTGGCAGACGACAGGATGCCGGCGGCTGGCAGGACTGGATGCTGCTGGTGCCGAGAACCCTGTGGCGCGAGGTGGTGAAGCTTCTGTACTACCTGCCTCGTGCGCTGGTGCTGTTCGTGCTCGGCTTGATGCCGGTGGTGCAGATGGTCTCCACGGTGCTCTGGTGGTTGCTGAGTGCCTGGATGATGGCGCTGGAATTCTTTGACTACATTGCGGACAACAACGGCCAGCCCTTTTCGGCGGTGAAACGTTTTGCGCGGGAAAGGCGGGCGCTGGCACTCGGATTCGGTGGCAGTGTCTGGGTCGGGACCCTGATTCCGTTCGTCAACCTGTTTGCCATTCCGGCGGCGGTGGCCGGTGGTGTGGCCTGCTGGGTGCGTGAAGGCGGCCTCATGAAACCGCTGGCTACCATGCAGTCAGGCGAGGAGGCATCGGCCGCAACCGGAGCCGGAAGGCCGGCAGCGACGCCTGAGCAGCCGGAACGGCCGGAAATCGTCAAACGTCTGCGCTGAGAGAAAAAACTGCTACCCTTGAAAGACAGGGTGACAAGGTGAGGCTTCATGGCGCTGAAAGTATTGGTAGTGGACGATGCGTCCTTCGTCCGGGACATGGTCAAGCGTACGCTGCGCAACCGCTTTCCGCAGCTGCAGGTGGATGATGCGGTCAATGGCCGGCGTGCTCAGGTGCTGATGAACAAGACGCACTTTGACCTGATTCTCTGCGACTGGGAAATGCCTGAGATGTCGGGGGTCGAGCTGCTGGAATGGGCGCGTCAGCATGATGCCTACAAGACCATCCCCTTCGTCATGGTCACCAGCCGGGGAGACCGGGATCATGTGGTGAAGGCCGTTCAGGCCGGCGTGTCGGACTACCTGACCAAGCCTTTCAGTGCCGATGCCCTGACCCAGAAGGTCACCAAGGCGCTGGGCTCCAAGCTCCGGAATGCTCCGCAGGCCGCGGCCAGAAATCCCTTTGCAGGCTCCGCCGAGGTGCTCACGGGTGGGGCACCGCCCCGGAATCAGACGCCGGGCCCCTTTGCAGACAGTGCCCAGTTGCTGACGGGGGGACGCAAGGCTGAAGACACCAAACCGGCCAGGCCGGTGAAAAGTCAGATGCTGGCCCAGCTGCGATCCGCTTCGCTGGCCCTGCCTGCGGTCGTGAAGGCCATTGCCCTCACGGACGTGAAGCTGGTCGTGCGCACGGGAAAGGGATTTCCGGGTATTCTGGAGCCGGCGGTGGTGGATCTGGAAATCGAAGAGGGCAAGGTGGAGCGTCTCAACGGATACATCCATGCGCTGCAGGCGCTTGAGCGCACCGCAGACAGCACTTTCGTGAGCATCATCGTCCGCTTTGTGGATGAAGATCCGCAAAAGCTCGAAAGCTTGTCCCGCCTGATTGCACGCCTCTGAACCGCTTGTCTCCGGTCCGTGCCGGAACGGTTCCGCGCCGCTGTTCAGCCTTCGCTGGTACGCCTTGTGGGCCGGGGCAGCGCTTCGGGGCGAACCAGCCTGGGGGGTGGAAAAATGCAGGTGAACGTGCTGCCCTCGCCGGGACGGCTGTGAATCTCCAGCCGGGCATTGTGGTTGATCAGCACATGCTTGACGATGGCCAGTCCCAGCCCGGTGCCGCCGGTATCCGGGCTGCGTGACGGGTCGGCGCGGTAGAAGCGCTCGGTCAGGCGGGGGATGTGGACCGGATCAATGCCGATGCCGGTGTCGCTGACGGTCAGGCGTGCCTCACCGTCAACCCATGCCCAGCGGATGCGGATTTCTCCCCGTTCGGGGGTGTACTTGATGGCATTGACGATCAGATTGGCAAAGCAGCTGCGCAACTGCTGATCATCCCCCTGCAGGCCGCCTTCCCAGTCCACGGTCAGCGTCATGTGCTGGTGCTTGTTCTGTGCCAGGGGACGGGTTTCCTGACAGATGGCATACAGCAGGCCCGGAACATTGACCGGTTCGCTGCGCAGGGTCTCCCCCTGACTTTCGATGCGGGAGAGCATGAGCAGATCCGTGACCAGCGCATCCATGCGCCTGGCCTGACCGGCCATCTGGTCGATCATGCGCCGGAAGCGGGGCGGAATGTCCTCGCCATAGTCCTGCAGGGTTTCCAGGTAGCCTTCGATGACCGTGAGCGGCGTCCGCAGCTCGTGGGATACGTTGCTGACAAAGTCGCGGCGCATTTTCTCCAGATGGTGGAGTCGCGTCACGTCGGAGGCAAGAATCAGTCTGTCCCCTTCACCAAAAAGGGTGATCTGGAAGCGGATGTGCCGACGCGGGCCCCGCTCGATGCGCAGTGTCAGCGGTTCATCGTAGTTGCGGGCGTCAAAGTAGCGCCGGAACTGCGGGTCACGGATCAGGTTGCAGATGAACTGCCCCCGGTCGTCCGGTACGCGCAGGCCAAGCAGGGTTTCTGCGGTCCGGTTCCACCATTCGAGATCGCCGCGCTTGTTGGTCAGGAGGACGGCGTCATCCAGTGCATTGACCGAGTCCTGAATGCGCCGGATGAATGACTGCAGCCTGGCGTTGGCGGCCTCCTGGCGGCGCTGGATCCGGTAGATCCGGTCGAAGATGTCGCCCCACAGGCCGCGGCTTTCCGGCGGCTCGCCCGGTTGATCCTGGTTCAGCCATTGGTACAGCCGGAAGACCTGCCGCAACGTCCAGAGCAGGTAGGCGGCGAGGCCGAGGGTGAGCCCCCAGAGCACGGAGCCGGCCAAGGCACCTGCCAGCGCGGTGGCGGCCAGTGCCAGGAGCAGGTTGCGGATGTATTCGCCGGCCGGGCGTGGCGTCATGCCGTCACTCCGTCTGGGTGGAGAACCGGTAGCCCGTGCCCCGGACCGTCTGGACAAAATGGTCGTGGTGGGGGCTGAGGGCCTTGCGCAGGCGGCGGATGTGCACATCCACGGTGCGCTCTTCAACGTACACATTACCGCCCCAGACCTGATCCAGCAACTGACTGCGGCTGTAGACACGCTCCGGATGGGTCATGAAGAACTGCAGCAGCTTGTACTCGGTGGGCCCCATGGTGATCGGCTCGCCGTGGGCGGTGACACGGTGGCTGACCGGATCCAGCCGGAGCCCTTCCACTTCAATGGGGCTTTCCACGCCGTGAGGGGTGGCGCGACGCAGCACGGCCTTGAGCCGGGCCACGAGCTCACGCGGCGAGAAGGGTTTGGTGATGTAGTCATCCGCCCCTGTTTCCAGCCCGAGGATCTTGTTGTCCTCGTCAGCCTTGGCGGTCAGCATGATGACGGGAATTTCGGCCGTGCTTTCGTCGCGCTTGAGCCGCCGGGCGAGTTCGATGCCGGATGTGCCGGGCAGCATCCAGTCAAGGAGAATCAGATCCGGCTTGTGGTCGACGATCTTGGCGTGGGCGTCGCGGGCGTCGCCGGCTTCCATGTAGTCGTAGTCCGCCATTTCCAGTGCCACGGCAATCATCTCCCGGATGGCGGGCTCGTCATCAACGATGAGGATGCGTTTGCGTCCCATGAAGGTGTCCTTTCTGTCCGGTGTTGCCATGGTATTACACAGTCAGAATATGACAAAACCGTGACAGCGGCGGCGATTAGCGGGTCAGATCCGCAACCAGACCGATGAAAATGACCAGTCCCACCCAGTGATTGTTCAGAAAGGCCCGGAAACAGTTGTCCCGTTCCCGATAGCGGATCAGGTGGTGCTGATAGATGAACAGCAGGGTGGCACCGAGCAGGCCCAGTACCCAGGGCAGCCCCAGTTCCAGCCGCTGACCGGCCAGCCAGAGCGCACACAGGGACAGCCCCTGGAGGATGGCAATCATGGCCCGGTCGGCTTCGCCGAAGAGTATCGCTGTGGACTTGACCCCGATGCGCAGGTCGTCATCCCGGTCCACCATGGCATATTCCGTGTCGTATGCGACGGTCCAGAGCAGGTTGGCGGTGTACAGGAGCCAGGCGACGGGCGAGATGTCGCCGGTCTGGGCGGCCCAGGCCATGGGAATGCTCCACGAGAAGGCCGCCCCCAGCACCACCTGTGGCAGATAGGTGTGGCGCTTCATGTAAGGATAGGTGGCCGCCAGCGCCAGACCGCCAAACGACAGCAGGATGGTCAGCGTATTGGTGAACAGCACCAGAATGAAGGCGCCCAAGACCAGCAGGACGAACAGGGTCAGGGCTTCGGCTTCGGTGACCTTGCCGGCCGCCAGGGGACGGTCGCGTGTGCGCTTGACGTGTCCGTCGATGTGGCGGTCCGCGTAGTCATTGATGACGCATCCGGCGGAACGCATGAGCACGACGCCCAAGGTAAAGATGATCAGATTGCCGGGATCGGGCAGCCCCCGGGCAGCGGCAAACAGCCCCCAGAGGGTGGGCCAGAGGAGCAGGTAGATGCCGATGGGCTTGTCCAGCCGCATGAGCTGGACGTAATGGGGCCAGTGATCACGTTGCAGGGGGAAACGATTCAGCCATGTTTCGATCATGTGCACCTGCCTGTCCGGACGATTGTGCCGGAGTGTACCAGCACAGGCGGTTTCACGAAAGGGCGGGGGGTGTCAGGCAGGCAGGGAGGAAAAATTCGCAGACGAGTACCGGGCAGCCGTGGAAGACAAACACGGAGCGCCGGGCCCAGCCGTGAGCATGGCCGGACAGCGCCGGCAGGACCGCCACCTCCATGGGGTGCCGGACAATGCCGGGTGTCCGGAACAGGGCGGCACCCAGCGGACGTTCGCCCAGCAGGCGGAGCTGCCGGGCGGCTCCGGTAAAGGCGTGCTGGGGAATGAGGGTGCGTGCCACGACGCGCGGCTGTCCGCCGCACACCAGTACCACTTCGCGCGTCCAGCACAGGAAGCGTGGCGGCAGGGCCAGTGCCATGCGTTCGGACAGGACCGGTTGCTGTGTGCGGGTGGCCAGCACCCGGACCCGGAAGCTGTCGGTGCCGAAACGGGCCATCAGCCGGGCTGTCAGGGAGCCCTCATCCAGCAGCCAGTTGCGCCACACGGGGGGCAGACACTGGCGGACAAGCCCCGCATCCGTCCAGCGCAGCGATTTCAGCAGTGTGCGACTGATCAGGGGAATTCCGGCGGCCGGGGCAGTCATGGGACATCAGAGACCTTTGACGGCGTAGATCCCCGGGGCGTTGCGCCAGTAGCCCTTGTAGTCCATGCCGTAGCCGAACAGGAAACGGTCTTCCACTTCCATGCCGGTAAAGTCGCACTTCATGCCCGGGCGTGCCTTGCGGTCGTGCTTCTTGTCCACCAGCACGCTCGTGTAGACGCGCTTGGCGCCTTTCCTGAGGCAGTATTCCTCAATGGCGGCCAGGGTCGTGCCTTCGTCCAGGATGTCATCCAGAATCAGGATGGTCCGGTCGCGCAGCGGTACCTGGGGTTCGACGAGCCAGTCGAGGATGCCGCCGGTGGTTTCCATCCGGTAGCGGGTGGCGTGAATGTAGTGCAGTTCCAGGGGGAAAACCAGCTTGGGCAGCAGGCGACCGGAGAAGATCAGACCGCCGGTCATGACGCAGAACACCAGTGGGTTGGCATCGGCCAGTGTTGCCGTAATTTCCCGGGCAACCTTGTCTATGGCGGCGTCGACTTCAGCCTCGGTGCGCAGGCAATCAGCTTCCTCAAAGACGGTTTGCATCTCTTCACGTGTGGGATTCATGAATCTCTACCTGGTCGGACGGCGGTGAATCAGGGTAAGGGCGGGATTATAGCGTGTTCCTCGCGCTTTGGCATAGGCTTTTTCCGCACCCGGATGGGTTGGTCGGGGGCGATGGGCCGTGTCGGATTTCATGTTTCGCGGCCAGCATGGCCCGCGGGATTGCCTCCCGGCGTTTGTGGCGGTATGGTGCAGCAAATTTCTCAACAAGGGGAAGAAAGCATGCGCAAATGGCAATGTGTCGTCTGTGGGTTCATTTATGACGAGGCGTTGGGGCTGCCGGAAGAAGGCATCGCGCCGGGGACGCGCTGGGAAGACATTCCGGATGACTGGGTCTGTCCGGACTGCGGTGTGGGCAAGGAAGACTTTGAAATGATTGAGGTTTCCTGATCATGACGACACCCCTGGTCATCATCGGTACCGGACTGGCCGGATATGGTCTGGCCCGTGAACTGCGCAAGCTGGACAAGACCCGGCCGGTCACGCTCATTACCCGGGACGACGGTGCCAGTTACTCCAAGCCCATGCTCTCCACCGGCTTTGCCAAGGGGACGGATGCGGACGGACTGGTCATGGCCTCGGCGGCGGACATGGCCGATCAGCTGGGCGTCATCGTGCGTACCCTGACGCGCGTGACCGGACTGGATACCGGACGCAGACAGCTGACGCTGGATACCGGCGAGACGCTGGACTGGGGGACCCTGGTGCTGGCTTCGGGGGCGGCGCCTATTCGCCTGCCCGTGGAGGCGGATGCGCCGGATCATGTCTTTCACATCAACAGCCTGATGGATTACCGGGTGTTTCGCCAGGGTCTCCGACCGGGTGGACGGGTGCTGATCATGGGTGCGGGGCTCATTGGCAGCGAGCTGGCGAATGACCTGCTGGCCGGTGGATTCGGCGTGGATGTCGTGGTGCCCTGTGAAGCCCCGTTGCCGGGGCTGGTGCCGGTGGAGGCGGGCCGGGCGCTTCAGGAGGCGCTCGAAGAGGCGGGTGCACACTTTCACCTGGGTGACGTGGTGGAGCGTCTGACACCCCGGGATGACGGGGTGGAGGCTGAACTTGGCAACGGCAGGGTGCTGGCGGTGGACAGGGTGATCTCTGCCGTGGGCCTCAGGCCTGATCTCACGCTGGCCCGGCAGGCACGTCTGTCGGTGAACCGGGGAATCGTGGTGGATGCCTTCCTGCGCACGTCGGCACCTGATGTCTATGCGCTGGGGGATTGTGCGGAAATTGACGGTCAGGTACGCCTGTTCGTGCAGCCTCTGATGATGTCGGCCCGGGCGCTGGCGAAAACGCTGAACGGGCAGCCGACGGCGGTGCAATTCGGCCCCATGCCGGTCGTGGTCAAGACGCCGGCATGTCCGGTGGTGACGGCACCACCGCCCGTCGGGACGACGGGGCAGTGGGTCGTGACCAGTCAAGGCCCCCGTAGTCTGGTCTGCCGCTTTGAGGATGAGCAGGGGCAGCTGAAAGGCTTTGCCCTGACCGGCGACGCCGTTGCCGAAAAGATGGCGCTGACCCGGCAACTGGCTGCCGGAGGCTGAGCCGGTTTCCGGCCGCTATCAGGGGCTTTCGGGGCTGGCCGCTGCCGGCTGACTGACAGCGGCCGGGGTGGCCAGGGCGGCCAGTGCCTTGTGCAGGCAGCTGCGGCACAGGCAGCGCTGGCCTTCCGAAAATGCCCAGCGGTTGTCGCCCGAGGCGGGCAGGCTGAAACACCAGCAGACGGACTTCCCGGCTTCCAGATCACAGCGGGCCGGGCGCTCGCATTCCGGGCAGGTGTGGGTAAAGGCGTGGGGCAGGTTATCCAGCACGTTTTTCATGGCGGCTCTCCTTGTGTGCCCATATATTGTGGTTCACTGCTCCTGAAAGTCAAATATCTGGTGGTTAATGCGATTTGTTACCTTTGGCCGGAATGACCGGTTCATGAGGTGATTTACGCCATTGCACTTTGGCCGGCGGGCTGGCAGCATTGGGCCAACACTCAAATGACAGGAGAATGCCCCATGACGGATGTGGTTCAGCAATTGTTGTCCCTGCTTGAACTGAAACCTCTGGATGAATGCCTTTTTCAGGGCGAAAGCCAGGATCTGGGATTCCGCAACGTATTTGGCGGACAGGTCGTGTCCCAGGCATTGATGGCGGCGTACAACACCGTCGCGGAGGACCGCACGGCGCATAGTCTCCATGCCTACTTCCTGCGTCCGGGTGATCCTCACCACCCCATTTTCTATGAAGTGACCGAGGTGCGGGATGGCCGCTCCTTCTCCGTGCGCCGGGTAATCGCCCGTCAGCACAACAAGGAAATCCTGGCGCTCATGGCGTCCTTCCAGACCGAAGAAGAGGGCTTTGAGCATCAGGCTGAGATGCCGGAGGTGGCCGGTCCGGAAGGTCTGGTTTCCGAGCTGGAAATGCGTCGGAAGTTCAGGGATCTGATTCCCGAGCGCATTCGCGAGCAATTTACCTGTGACCGGCCCATCGAGATTCGCCCGGTCAATCCGGTCAACTATCTGAAGCCGGAGC
The DNA here is from genome assembly GCF_041153465.1 of Thermohahella caldifontis. NCBI lineage: Bacteria > Pseudomonadati > Pseudomonadota > Gammaproteobacteria > Oceanospirillales > Hahellaceae > Thermohahella > Thermohahella caldifontis. The sequence goes on along the minus strand of NZ_CP154858.1, from coordinate 1,832,790 downwards.
CCATGCCGCCCGTCAAGCACAACTGGTTCCGGGCGGTCAGCCGGCTGCCGGACGCCATTCGCTGGCATCACTGCGTACTGGCGTACGCGTCCGATTTCGGTCTGCTGGGCACGAGCCTCCAGCCCCATGCCGTGACCTTCATGCAGAAGGACATGCAGGTGGCGAGTCTGGATCACGCGGTCTGGTTCCACCGGCCCTTCCGGGCGGACGACTGGCTGCTGTACAGCATGGACAGCCCGTCTGCCTCGGGCGGCCGGGGCATGAACCGGGGCCAGATCTTTACCCGTGACGGGGTTCTGGTCGCGTCCACGGCACAGGAAGCCCTGATCCGCCGGCGCAAGGACTGGGCGTGACACGCATTTTCGAGCGTGTGGATCATCATCCCTGGCGGGACCGCCACCACCATGGCGTGGGGCGGTTCCGCAATCCGCCTTCGCCCCATCCGGACGGTCGGGGCTCGGCGGCCATGCGCAAGGTGCTCTGGACACTGGCACGGGAGGGCAATCGCCCGCTGGAGAATCTGCTGCCCGGGCATGTCTGGTCCCGCGATCAGGCGTTGGCGGCACTGCGGCTGACACCCCCTCCCACGCTGACCTGGCTGGGGCAGGCCTGTTTTTACATCCGCCTGCCCGGCACCAACCTGCTGACGGATCCCTTTCTGGGGGAAAGGGCTTCACCGGTACCCTTTGCGGGACCAAGGCGATTGGTGCCTCAGCCGCTGGTTGCGGCGGATCTGGATCCGGATGTGTTGCTCATCTCCCATAACCATTATGACCACCTGGATCGGACGAGCATTCGTACGCTGTGCGGCAAAAGACCGGTCACCATCGTGACCACGCTGGGGACGGGGCGAAGTCTGCGCGGGCTGGGTGCACGTGAAGTGATCGAGCTGGACTGGCTTCAATGCGTGGAGCTGGGGGATGTGCTCATCACCCTGACGCCGGCCTGTCATTTCTCCGGACGCAGTGCCTGGGATCAGGACCGAGCCCTGTGGGGTGGCTTTTTTGTGGAAAGCGATGCCGGCCGGCTCTTCTTTGCCGGCGACAGCGGTGACTCTGACTGCTTTGACCGGACAGCGGAGCTGCTCGGCGGTGCCGATGTGGCGCTGGTTCCGGCTGGTGCCTATGGGCCGCCGGAAGTGTTTGCGCGGGTACACATGACTCCGGAAGAGGCGCGTCAGGTGGCGGATCGCTTTGGTGCGCGCGAGGCGGTTGCCATGCACTGGGGCACGCTTCGCCTGACCACGGAGCCTTTCTGGGAACCCCGGGAGCGCTTTCTGGCCGCCGCCGGCCGGGCTGCACCGGTGGTCATGGCAATCGGACAGACGCGTCCGCTGGGCCTGGCTGAGCCCCCTCGAACTCTCTGAGCCAGGGGATCAGGAATGGATAGGGCATGGGGCGGGCAATATGATAGCCCTGTGCCAGATCGCATCTGAGCTCGGCGAGCAGCGCCAGGGTGTCTTCATCCTCGATGCCCTCGGCCACGACCTGATAGCCCAGACTGTGACACATGTTCAGGGTGGTTTCCACGATCAGGCGCGTTTCCGGCGTCTGGGTGATGTCTGCAATCAGGGAGCGGTCAATCTTGATCTCATGCAGTGGCAGACGCTTGATCTGCAGCAGGGAGGAATAGCCTGCGCCATAGTCGTCCAGGGACAGACTAACGCCTGCCGAGGCCAGCTCCCGAAGGATCTCAATGGCATCCTCGGGATGACGCATGGCCGCCGTTTCCGTAATTTCCAGGGTGAGGCGACTGCAGGGCACGTCCGCATCCGCGAGGCAGGCCAGCACATCCGCCGCAAAGTCCGGCTGGATCAGGTCTTCCGCCGAAATGTTGACTGCGATACGGGTATTCGGATAGCCATCAAGTTCCAGCTGACCCAGCAGGCGGATGGCCTCCCGGATCACCCAGCGGGTGAGTGGGTGGATCAGGCCCGTGTCCTCGGCCAGCCGGATGAATTCCATGGGGGGAATCTGACCGTGGACAGGGTGCAGCCAGCGCACCAGCGCTTCAAAGGCTTCGATCCGGCCTTCGTGAAGCGAGAGCTGTGGCTGAAGATGCAGCTGCAGCTGCCCGGTATGAATGGCATCTTCCAGCTCGCTGAGCAGAGTCAGGCGGCGCGAGCTGTATGGATCCTGCAGCGGATCATAGATGCAGACGGGCTGAGTGTGCCGGTGGGTCATGTCCAGGGCGATGAGTCCGCGACGGATCAGTCCGGTGGCATCGTCGGCATGATCAGGTGCCAGCGCAACACCCATGCGGGGATCAAGATCCAGCGGCATGCCCTGATAGTCGAGCTTGTCACGCATGGCCTCCAGCAGCGGCAGGGCATGGAGCCGGATGTCGGAGAGGATTTCCGGGCTGAAGACCACGGCAAAAGTGGAACCGTTGACCCGGGCTGCCTGGGCCTGGGTGCTTTCCTCAATCAACTGTGCGTCGGCGAAGCCCCTGAGGTGCAGGGCCAGTCGTTCGGCTGCCAGCCTGATGACGGTATCTGCGTGCACCTGTCCCAGGGTTCGGTCAATGTCACGGAAACGCTCCAGCCGGATCATGAGCAGACCAAGGGGTTGGCCCTGCCTCAGGCGCGTCCGGAGATGGTTTTCAAGGAAGGTGCGGTTCGGCAGGCCCGTGACGGGATCATGGGTGGCATCCGCCAGATGGCGGGCGGCATCATCCGCGCGCTCTGCCTCAAGTTGCCTTCTGGCCTTTTCCGCCTGAATCCGTCGCGTGCGCTCATGATAGATCCGGTCGACCAGGCCAAAGGTCAGAAAAGCGGTTTGCGCCGCGAGGCCATACAGAATGGCGTTGATGGTGAAGTGCGTGGCAGGCAGCAGGGTGAACTTCTGCAGGCCGCTGATGAGCACGCCCAGTTCGAGAAAGAACCAGCCGATATTGAAGTACAGCGCGCCGGGCTGACGGTGAACCAGCGCAATCGGGCCGGCAATCAGCAGCATCAGGGCCGTGACCATGCCCAGCAACAGGGCTTCACGGTTTGCCCAGGATGAGGGCAGCCAGGGCAGGAGGGCAATATGGACAAGTACCAGAATGCTGAGGATCTTCAGCATCTGGTTCAGAATCGGGGAGATCTTGTCCAGACGCAGGAATCGTCGGCTGAATTCCAGTGCGCCCAGTGTGCACAGCGGGATACCCAGGAACAGCACCCGGTTCTGCCAGTGCGGATGATCGGGCCAGAGATAACGGAACGTGGTGCCATGCTGGGCAGCCATCAGAACCAGCGCGCTGGCGGAGAACAGGGCGTAGAAACCGTAAAGGCTGCGCCGGAGCCTGAGCCAGAGCAGCAAGATCAGGACCAGTCCCAGCAGCATGGCTCCATAAAACAGGCCCAGGCCTTGCTGGTAGGCGACCTGCTCTTCAAAGAAGGCCTTAGGTTTCCAGATGCCCAGCGGGAATTCGATGGACCCCTGGGTCTGCAGGCGGAAGAGCCAGGTCCGGCTTGATCCGGGCGCGAGTGTCACCGGCAGGATGTACCAGGGGTGATCCACGAGCCGCTGGTGATAAGGCAGATTTTCTCCCAGCTGCACGGCATTCAGAATCCGGTCGCCGGCAAGCTCCCAGATCCGGATGTCATCCATGTAGGGCAGTGGCAGCACCAGAAAGCGTTCCTGGGGCTGATCGAACGGATTGTGCACATCCAGACGGAACCAGTAGGGGGTGGATGTGTAGCCAAAGCTTGTCCGGGCCGCCGGCACCTGCTGCCAGAGGACGTGCTGATCTCCCGTCGCAATCCCCTCTGCCGTCAGACGGTTGCCCGCATCGGCCACATAGGCCACCTCCGGCATCTGGTACGGCGTGTCATCGATAACGTTCTGTGTGTATGGTAATGTGCCGGGCGTACTGTGTGCAGCGAATCCCGGAAAGGATGCGCTCAGCAGCAGGATCAGCAGGACGCTCCAATGTACCCTTTGCCGCACGCGGTGCAGCCTCCTTCAGACATGACAGGTCGTTATCAAGAATAGAGGTGACTGACCTGTCACGCCAGTGATGGCGTGTCAAAATTTGTGAATTCCGGCCGGGCTGGCCGGTCCGTGTTCAGGCCGGCTTGTCGTCCACGATCAGCAGGGTGCCGCGTGCAGCGATCACCCGGACTTCCGTGCCCGGTTCGAAGGGGCCCTTCCCCGGCGCAGCCACCGCGGACCAGGTGGTATCCCCCACGCGCACCCGCCCTTCGGCTTCCGTCACCCGTTCTGCCACCGTGCAGACGCGGCCAACAAGGGCAAGGCTGCGATGATTGAGCGTGGGATCGTCGGTGTGCTTGCCCACCTTGCGCCAGTAGCGCCGGCCCAGGAGCGTGTACACGAAGGACAGGCCGGAGAAGAGGACCAGATTGACTTCCCAGCGGGGCTCGACACTGGCAGCAATCAGCGCCAGTGTCAGCGCGGCGAGGCCGATCCAGACCATAAATTCGGTTGAGGAAAAGGCTTCGGCCACAAGCAGGATGATGCCGGCTATGGCCCACCACTCCCACCGGGTGAGCCCTTCGAGCAGCATTTCCACTGTCATGAGCGGTCCTTCCCGCGCACGGAATTGACCAGCTCCTCGATCCCGCCCAAGGCGCCCATGACCTTGGAGGCCTCGACGGGGAAGAACACCACTTTCTCGTTGGGGGCGCTGGCGATATCCTTCAGTGCCTCCACATACTTCTGGGCCACGAAGTAGTTGATGGCGTTCAGATCGCCCTTGGCAATGGCCTGGGACACCATGTGGGTAGCCTTGGCCTCGGCCTCGGCCAGACGTTCGCGGGCTTCGGCTTCCTTGAAGGCCGCCTCCCGCTTGCCTTCCGCTTCGAGAATGGCCGCCTGCTTCTCGCCGTCAGCCTTCAGGATCTCGGACTGCCGCAAGCCTTCGGCTTCCAGAATCTGGGCCCGCTTTTCCCGCTCGGCGGTCATCTGCTTGGACATGGCTTCCGTAATGGACTGGGGTGGGCGGATGTCCTTGATTTCCACACGGGTGATCTTGACACCCCAGGAATCCGTGGCGTGATCCACCACGCTCATCAGCTTGGCGTTGATGGTATCCCGTTCCGAAAGCATCTGATCCAGCTCCAGCGAACCCATGACGGTCCTCAGGTTGGTCATCACCAGATTCTGGATGGCCCGGTACAGGTCATTGACCTCATAGGCGGACTTGGCTGCATCCACCACCTGAAAGAAGCAGACGCCATCCACCATGATGGTGGCGTTGTCCTTCGAGATGACTTCCTGTGCCGGAATGTCGAGCACCGTTTCCATCATGTTGACCTTGGCGCCGATGCGCTTCACAAAGGGCATGATGAAGTGCAGGCCCGGCCCGAGTGTATGGGTGTACTTGCCGAAGTGTTCGACCGTATATTCGTAGCCCTGATGGACCACGACCACGCCCTTGGCCACCACGACCACGGCAATGACGACGATGAGTCCCAGTACGAGAGTTGAAAGTTCCATGTGTTGCCGGCTCCTTGTGTGATTCAGTCCAGAGTGTACTGTAGCCCAGCCCGGTCAGGCTGACAAACCCAGTTGTGCGGTCAGTGCGTCGGCCCAGGCCAGCACCGGCGGTACCGGGTCGGCATGTTCCAGCGCGTCCACCTGCAGCATGGGCACGAGTTCACGGGCACCCAGGTCGTCCAGTGCCGCCCTGAGCTTTTCACCGGCGCCGCAGAAGGTGTCAAAGTAGCTGCTGTCACCCAGAACGGCCAGGGCGTAGGGGCGCTGGTAGATGTTCGGGGAAGACTGGAGCCAGGCATAAAACGGCATCAGGTTGTCCGGGATGTCGCCCGCGCCCGTGGTGGAAGTGACAATGACGATCGGGGCCTCCGAGCTTTCCAGCGTGGACGTGTCCACGGTGGTCAGAAGCTGTGCATCAATGCCCCGGGATTGCAGGTGCTGTGCCAGTTGTTCCGCTGCGTCGCGCGCCGAACCATAGACACTGCCGTACAGGATGTAAACATCAGCCATGAGAAACGAATACCCGTCTGAATTTGTTGGGTATTTCAGTGTACCAGAATGACGAATCGCTGTCCCGGTCAGGCTGAGCCGCTGGTGCCGTCATTGTCGGCACCGGACCGGGTCAGTACCGGGGGAATGACGCGGTTGCGCCCCTTGATCTTGGCCTGATACAGATTGATGTCCGCCTGCTTGAGCAGCGCTTCCAGGTCCTTGGTCTGACCAATGGAGCAGACGCCGGCACTGGTGGTGACCTGAATGCGCCGCCCCTTGTACACAAAGGCGGTCTTCTCGACGGTGTCCCGCAGACGCTCGGCCAGTGCCAGGGCCTGGATCAGCGAGGTATCCGGAAGCAGCACCAGAAACTCCTCGCCCCCCCAGCGTGCGGCCGAGTCCAGCTTGCGACAGCTGTGCGACAGGACCTCGGCAAAGCGCACGAGGACGTAGTCTCCTGCATCATGGCCGTAGGTATCGTTGATCTTCTTGAAGAAGTCGATATCCAGGAGAATGATGGAGAAATGGCGGCCATGGCGCTTGTAGCGGTAATACTCCTGATCCAGGCGCTGACGCATGTCGCGCCGGTTCGGCAGTTGGGTCAGCTCGTCCGTTCGCGAGGCCTTTTCAAACAGGCTCGCCATGGCCATGAGTTCCTCACCGGTCTTGCGCCGGGAGGCATCCAGGATGTAGCAGAATGTGGTGACAAATGCCATGGACGTCAGGAAGCGGATCTTGAAGTCCGGCTCATACCGGGCCTTGACGAAGGGCAGGTCGGGGAACAGGAACACGATGACCACGACCGCCATCATCAGGGCCATCATGACCAGGCCGCGTTGCAGACCGACCAGATAGAACACGAATGGCGGGAAGGTATAGAGCCACAGGATCCCGGTGTTGCTTTCCCCGCCTGACGCGGCCAGATAGCAGAACAGCATGCCCACAATGCCGATGAAGGCGTTTCTGAACAGGGTATCATTTGCCGTGTGGTGGTGAACCACGGCGTTCAGTGCCAGGGCGACAGCGAAGAGGTAGAGCGATACCCCATAGACATGATGCCCGGAAAACCAGGCCTTGGTGCCGATGCCGACGAGCGTGACGACCCCTGCCCAGCACAGGGCGTGGAGTATGCGGATGACGCGCGCATCACCCTCCACGAGTTCACGCAGGGCAGCCGGTGCGGTTCGGGGTTCTTCGTTATCCATGCTCGCTTCTTTTTATTCTTGCTCGCCCGAGTATACCCCAGAAACATCCATTTGGACGAGGGAGGCGGGCCGATCCGGGGAAATCTCTGTTACGATTTGTATTCCTGTGTGTCAGGTCACTTATTATACCGTTGCGCGAGTGCAGTCAATGCGCTCGCGAGTTGCTGCCGGCAGACACCCAATAACGCGCAGGCTTCGCTTTCCGGCAGTGTGATGGCACGCCTCAGGGTGGCGCCCAGCGTTTCGACACACCAGCGCGCATGGGCAAGCAAGTCGGGGTCGTCTGCGGGTCTGCGGGCATGGGCCGCCATGAGCCGGGCCAGATCGCGGGCCTGATTCTCGCATTGCGCACGGTCACGCGCCTGGAGTGCCGGGTCGGCCTGGCAGGCGGCCCAGAGCGCCGGCAGTTCCGGGTGGGCGCGGTAATACTGCCAGTAGGCATCCACAATGGCCCCGACACCGGCCGCGATCAGCTCTCCCGTTGGTGTCTTCAGATCCAGTCGTGCCAGGGTTCCCGGCAGCAGGCGGTGCAATTCCCCCATGTAGTGATCTGCCAGCGCAGCGGCAATGGCTTCCTTGGAGGGGAAATACTGATAGAGCGAACTGATGGGAATGCCCAGCTCCCGTGCCACTTCCCGCATGGAGACCTGTGCATAGCCCTTGTCCACCACCAGCCGCACCACGGCACTGAGGATGGCATCCACCCGCTTGCGGCTGCGGGACTGGGCAGGTTTGCGGCGAGGGGAGAGGGACGATGTCATGTTGTCGGGCCTGTGATGATGTTCCTGAAATCAAGTGTAGCAAAATCTGATCAATGATCATATTATAACGTGATCAATGCTCATGTTTGGAGAACAGGAAATGGTCAGACGGTTTCGCATGACACTGGTCATGTTCGTGGTGGTGGCCCTGCTGATGGGGCTGTGGACGCAGCGGACGGCGCTCCTGCAGCAACTGGCGCAGGACTCGCTGGATCCGGAAACCGGGCAACTGACACTGCCCGGGCTGTCTGCACCGGTCACGGTGCGTCGCGATGAGCTGGGTATTCCCCGGATCGAAGCGGAGAATCTGAGGGATCTGTCACGTGCGACGGGCTGGGTCATGGCGTCTGACCGTTTTGAGCAGATGCTGAATTTTGTTCTGGTGGCTCAGGGTCGGCTGGCGGAGCTGGCCGGGCCCGTGGCGCTGAACATGGATGTGTACATGCGCACGCTGGGCGTTCACGAGATTGCCATGCGCCAGTGTCAGGCGCTGTCGCCCGACATGCGCGAACTGCTGGGAGATTTCGCCGACGGGGTCAATGCCTGGATGGCGGATCATCGTGACCGCATGCCGTTTGGCGTGGCCCTGGCCGGGTATCAGCCCGAACCCTGGAAAGCGGAAAACGCCTGTGACATTTTCGCGCTCATCAATCTTGGATTGGGCGTGAACCTGCAGGAAGAGCTGGCGTTCATCAATCTGGCCGCGAAGGTGGGGGTGGACAAGGCTGCCTGGCTGCTGCCCATCTATCCGGATGAACCCATTGATCACGCCGAAGCGGCCAAGCTGTCCGGTTTGAACCTGCAGGCGCTGGCCCGGGATGCCACGGCTCTGCAGACCCTTGCCGGCCAGCTCCAGACACAGGGGCTCAGTTCAGGCATGGCGGCCTCCAACAACTGGGCCGTTGCACCTGGCAGAACGGCTGGCGGCGCGTCCATTGTCGCCAACGATACGCATCTTCTGCTTGAACATCCGCCTCTGTGGATGCTGATGCAGGTGCGGACACCGGAATACAGTGCCGGCGGGATTGCCCTGGCCGGGATTCCCGGTATCGTGGCCGGCAGCAATGGCCATGTGGGTTGGGGCATGACCATGGTCATGGCCGACAGTCAGGATGTGTTTCTGGAAAAGCTGCGCTTTGAAAACGGCCGCTGGGAGGCGCTCTGGCAGGGTACGTGGGAGCCGGTGGCCACCCGGGAAGAAGTGTTTCACGTACGCGGACAGGACGAGCCGGTGCGCCGTACCCTGCGTCGTACCCGTCACGGCCCGCTGCTGAATGAAGCCGTGGCGGGTGACCGTGTCAACCCGTTGCTGCCGGTACCCACCGCATCGCGCTATGGTCTGGCCGTGAGTCAGACCAGTGAGGTGCCGGACCGGACCATGGAAGCGGTACTTCGGCTGGGGCTGGCGCGCTCTGCGAAAGAAGCGCGGGAGATTGTCCGGGGTATCCGCTTCATTCACCTGAATCTGGTTTATGGCGACCGGGATCACATCGGCTGGCAGGTGACCGGCCGCTACCCGATCCGGGGCAAGGGGACGGGACATTTCCCCTCGCCGGGCTGGACAGGCGAATATGACTGGCAGGGTTGGGTGGACGTGGCGCAGCAGCCCGCAGCCTGGGACCCGGAGCAGGGCTATCTTGCCACCGCCAACCACCGCACGGTTCGTGACCCCGGGTTCGTGATGAGCTCGAGCTGGTATTATCCGGAGCGTTTCGAGCGCATCAATGAAGTGCTGGCGGCCAATGATCGTCAGACTCTGGCCTCCACCGAGCAGCTTCAGTTTGACCGTAAAAACGTGCTGGTCGGCAAGATACAGCAGCAGTGGCAGACACCAGCGGTCAGCCGTGCCCTGGCGCAGGCCATTCTGGCGCTGCCGGAAAGGGAGCGGGCCCATGCGGAATCGGCGTTGCGTCAGATTCTCAACTTTGACGGGGTGATGACGCCGGAAAGCAGTGAAGCACTGTACTGGGGAGTATTCGAACATCTGATGATGCGGGAAACCTTCGGCGACGAGCTGGGGCTGGATACGCCGGCCTGGCAGTCACTGGTGTTTACCGGCGGTCTGGCCTATTCCGCCCAGCAGGATCATTTGCTGGGACGTGAAGACAGCCCCTTCTGGGATGACATCCGCACGCCGGAAGCGGAAACCAAATGGACCATCCTGGCGCGGGCACTGGCCCGCATCGAGCCCTGGCTGACGCAGACACTGGGCGAGGATCAGGCGCGCTGGCAGTGGGGACAGTTGCACACCTACACCTGGAAAAGCGGCGCCAGCCAGTTCCGTCCCTGGCTCAGTGAAGGTGAGCAGCTGGCACTGGGCGCGCTGACCGACTTTCTGGATCGCGGACCCTATCCTGCCGGAGGCGATCGCAACACGGTCAATGTGGCCGGCCACTCCACCGGAGAGAGCTTCGATGTCTGGAACATCCCGGCCATGCGGCTGATCGTGGACTTCTCTCAGCCGGATCCTTTGCATGTGATCAACAGTGGCGGGCAGAGCGGCAACCCGGCCAGCCCCCATTACGATGACGGGATCGCCGTATGGTTGAAGCCGGGCAACCGTCCCATGCCACTGAGTGATGCGGCGGCAGAGAAGCAGTACAACCGGGTGCTCAGGCTCGTGCCCGGCGCGCAGACGCTGCAATAGGCCGCTCTCGGGTGGCCTCCGGATCAATGCCTGCCAGGGATTCGGTGGGCAGCAGTTGTTCGATGAAGGTCATCACCTCGTCCGCCTGTGCAAATCTGAAACAGGCGTAACGGCTGGCGCCCCTGCCGTCCCGGTATTCCACGTAGAGCCAGGTTCTGCCGTGCGCACTGGCGCTCCAGACGTACAGGGGGCACTCGTAAAGGGTGTGCAGCACTTCAAGGGGCTCGCTGACCGGTGTCTCGCAGAGTCCGGAAAGGGTGATCAGATCAGTCATCGGATGTGTTCTCCTCGCAGGTCCATGACGAGAGAGAACTGACGCGGTGGGCACCTGCTTGGTTGCCAGGTTGGCCACATCTCCGCCGTAAGCGGACACCACCTTGCCCAGGCGAGGCAGGTTGGTGAGGACGTCAGTCCTGCTCTGGATGCATGGCGGCTACTGTACACCCTGTCCGGCCCGGATTGCAAGACAGGCCGTGCCGGACAAGGGGTGCTCATGACGCCCTGCGCCGCTGCATCGCCAGATTGACCATTCCCAACAGCGACGTGCCCACGATCATCAGGAAGGAGATCGCATTGATGACCGGTGTGCTGCCATCGCGTACCTGCAGATAGAGATTGATGGGCAGTGTCGTATCCGATCCCACCAGAAACAGGGTGGTGTTGAAGTTCTCGAAACTCATCAGGAAAGCGACCGCGCCGGAGCCGATCATGGCCGGGCGCAGATACGGCAGCGTGATCAGCCAGAACACCTGCCAGCGGTTGGCGCCCAGGTTCATCGCCGCCTCGGCCAGACTGGGATCCAGCTTGCGCAGACGCGCCGAAACGACCAGCAGGACAAAGGTCGTCACGAAGGCCGTCTGGCCCACCACCACCAGCCAGAAACTGGGCCGCAGAATCGGGATATCCAGCCCCAGACGCTCCTCGAACCAGAGGCCTGCGGAGTTGGCGGTCAGCAGTATGGAGATGCCCAGAATCACGCCCGGGATCACCAGTGGCGTCAGCGCCAGATAATACAGGAAGGGCTTGAAACGGAAGTTTTCCTGCTCGAACAGCAGTGCCGCCATGGTGCCCAGGGTCAGCGAGATCAGCGACACCCAGAATGCGGTCTGGATGCTGACCCAGATGCTGGCGAGATTGTTCTCATCATGAAAGATGCCGATTCGCGGATGGGTATCGCCGACAAACCAGTCCAGTGTAAAGCCCTTCCATGGCAGCGATGGAAAGTCGGAGTCATTGAATGCCAGCACACAGGTGATGACCAGCGGTGCGAACAGAAAGATGTAGAACAGGACCACATAGGCAGTCATGCCCCAGCGGTAGGTGCGTGAAGCGGGGAGTGACCGGATCATGAGGCGACCTTCCCGAGAGATTGTCCGGACAGCTTCAGTCCGAGCCAGACCATCAGGGACGACAGCAACAGCAGCAGGAAGCCGAAGGCTGCGCCCTGGTTCCAGTTGAAGCTGGCGATAAACTGGTTGTAGATCTGCTCGGTGAACCAGAGCGAGTTCTTGCCCCCCATCAGATTGGGGGTGAGGTAGTTGCCAAGTGTCAGCATGAAGACCACAATGGAACCTGATGTAATACCCGGTGCGGCGTAGGGAATCACAATCCGGGTAAAGATGACCCACTTGGAGGCGCCCAGATCATGGGCTGCCTCGATCAGGCTGTCATCCATGCCTTCCAGAGACGAGATCAGCGGCACCGCCATGAACAGCATGGAGGTATAGACCAGTCCCAGCAGCATGCTGGCGTCGTTGTAGAGCATTTCCACCGGCTTTTCCAGAATGCCCAGGCTGATCAGGAAATGGTTGATCACGCCGCTTTCCCGAAGCAGGATCATCCAGCCGTACACGCGCACCAGCTCGCTCACCCAGAAGGGCATGAGCAGTAGGATCATCAGCGCCATGCCGGCTCGGGGGCGTGCCAGTTTGGTAATGTAGAATGCCACCGGGAAGGTGACCAGGAAGGTGAGCACTGTCACCAGCAGAGAATACAGGGCGGTGCGCAGGAAGGTCACCCAGTACAGCCGCTCCTCGAAGAAGTGGCGGTAGTTGGCCAGGCTCCACACCGGTTCTCCCCAGTCATCCTCCGTCTTCAGTGACATGATGAACAATTCGATATGGGGCACCACGATCAGCAGCACCAGCCAGAGCAGTACGGGCATCAGCAGCAGCCAGAGGCCCAGACGGCGTTGATTGGTCATGCCGGAAAGCACCTGCAATCCTCCGCTGCCACGCCTGCCTCCACCCGGCTGCCCGGCCCGATATGGGCAAAGCGGCTGTTCTGGGGCAGGGCAATCACGATCTCATGGCCGGTGCCCTCCACATCGGCCAGTACCCGGGTGTTGGAGCCGTCGAAGATCACGTTTTTCACCCGGATGCGGAACCGGTTCAGCGTGTCCAGCGTATTGTCGGGCTCCAGCAAAATGGCCTCGGGCCGGACGAACAGTTCCGCGTTGCCCGGCAGTGTTCCGGGGCGGGGGGCGACGTGCAGTGTCAGACCGTCCCGTGCCTGAAAAATGCCCTGGGCATCCAGTGTGCCTTCAAACCGGTTGCTCTCTCCGACAAAACCGGCCACAAACCGGGTTGCCGGCTGATCGTAAAGCGCCCGCGGGGTGCCGACCTGTTCGAAGCGACCCCCGTTCATGACGGCCACGCGATCGGACATCACCAGCGCTTCTGACTGGTCGTGGGTGATGTACACAAAAGTCGTTCCGACCTGGGCCTGGAGTTTCTTGAGTTCAATCTTCATGTGTTCGCGCAGTTTCAGATCCAGCGCGCCCAGAGGTTCATCCAGCAGCAGTATGGACGGTTCCAGAACCAGTGCCCGGGCGATGGCCACACGTTGACGCTGACCGCCAGAGAGCTGATCGATGCGCTTCTCACCAAAGCCTGCCAGACCCACCCGTTCCAGAATGGACTCGACGCGCCGGCGCCGTTCGGGGGCCGGTACCTTGCGGCGCTTGAGACCGAAGGCAATGTTTTCCGCCACATTCATCATGGGAAAGAGCGCCAGATGCTGAAACACCAGATTGACCGGGCGCTTGTTGGGCGGCACATTCAGGACAGATTGTCCACGGATCAGGATGTCGCCGGACGAGGGGGCCTGAAAACCGGCGATCATGCGCAGCAGTGTGGTCTTGCCGCAGCCCGAGGGTCCCAGAATGGAGAAGAAACTGCCTTCTTCCACCTCTAGGGACAGATCGTTCACGGCAATGAAATCGCCGAATTTTCGGGTCAGGTTTCTGAGTTCAAGAACAGCCGTCATTCTTGTCCCTTGTTTGTCGTCAACCAGGCGGGCTCACCCGCCTGGTCAGGTCAGTGCAGAAAGATCTGCAGGGAGGCTCAGCGAGCCGACTTGATCTGATCGAGAATCTTGCCTTCGATCTGCTCGATTTTTGCCGGTACGGGCGGGTACCACTTGATATTGTCGATATCCGCCTGACTGAAGGAGCGCTCAAAGTTGGCGCGGATTTCAGGATCCAGATATTTTACGGCATCACGAGAGGCGGTGCCGTATTTTTCCTGATTGGTGAAGAAGGCTGCATTCTCGGGTTCCAGCATGAAATTGATCCACTGGTAGGCGGCCTCAACATTCCTGGATTTGGCCGGAATGGCAAAGGTGTCGATCCAGCCCAGCGCACCACTCCTGGGGGCTACGAAGTCGATATCCGGGTTTTCTGCGTGCAGTTTCCAGCCACCGTTGTCCCAACCCATGGCGACCGTCACTTCGCCGCTGCGCATCATTTCCAGCAGGGCATCACCGTTGGACCAGTAGTTCTTCACCAGCGGCTTGGCCTCGATCAGCTTGTCGCGGACCTTTTCCATCAGCTGCTTGTATGCGTCCGGATCGCTGTACTTGGCGAAAGGATCGTCACCCAGGGCGAAAGCCATCGCGATCAGTGTCGGACGCTTGAGCCGGTAGCTGATGCGACCCTTGTAGGTCGGGTCGAGCAGTGCGGTATAGTCATTTGCGCCCGGTGCCTCCTTTTTGTTGACGATCAGGCCCGAGGTGCCATAGGCAAAGGGCACGGCGTAGGAGGCATCCTTGACGCGGGTATTTTTCTTCACCGCCTCCAGCATGGACGGTACGATCTGGTCCGTCTTGACCTTGCTGTAGTCAATGGGCTGGTACAGCCGGAACTTGGCCTGGACGGATGCAATGCGATCCTGGCTGGGCTGAGCCAGATCGAAGCCGGCACCACGAGTGGCCCGCAGTTTGGCAATCATCTCCTCGTTGTTGGAGTAGGTGACTTCCACCTTTATGCCTGTCTGCTTCTCGAATTTCTCCACCAGCGGTTGCGGTGCATAGCCTTTCCAGGTGAGCAGACGCAGGACCTCTTCGGCCTGTGCGTTGACGGACAGCCCGAGCAGGGCACTGCAAAGTATCGTTACCACACGCTTCTTCATGTTGTTTTCTCCGTTGTGTCTGTGAACGATCCTGACTCTATGAGGGAACCGTGACAGAACTGTGACACGCAACGGCTAACGACACAATCCTGTGCATTTTTACAGGACAACCGCCCGGCCGTGGTGCTGACGCCAACCGGGCCGGGGGCGACTTCTTCCCGGTCACGCGGGCGGTGGGTGTCCGGTGCCTCATGCCCGATTGTCTGGAGCGCCCTCTTGCACATGCACGGAAGCGTGCCGGCAGGCCGTGGTTTGGCTTTACATTGATCAATCCAGGGTATAGAATGCCCGCCCTCAGCAGTTTTGCTGAACGATTTGATGGATGTTTGTGTTCAACCAGACAAAGAGAACAGACTGAATGCCTGCGGTTAAAGTAAAAGAGAACGAACCATTTGACGTGGCGCTGCGTCGCTTCAAGCGTGCCTGTGAGAAAGCCGGTGTCCTCTCTGAAGTGCGCCGTCGTGAATTCTATGAAAAGCCGACTGCGCGTCGCAAGCGCAAGCTGGCTGCTGCCATCAAGCGTCACGCCAAGAAGCTGCAGCGCGAACAGCGCAAGTTCGAACGCCTGTACTGAGCGTTGCCTCCAAGGCTTTCCGGAGCAGTCCAATGGCACTGAAAGAACAGATTTCAGATGCCGTGAAAGATGCCATGCGGGCGCGTGACAAGGCGCGCCTGTCTGCGTTTCGTCTGATCATGGCTGACATCAAGCGCGTCGAAGTGGATTCGCAACAGGAGGCGGATGATGCCGCCGTGCTCGCCATTCTCGACAAGATGGTCAAGCAGCGCAAGGATTCGGCCATGCAATACCGGAAGGCGGGGCGGACAGATCTTGCCGAGATCGAAGAGGCCGAAATGGCCGTGATCCAGGAATTCATGCCTCAGCCGCTGTCAGCGGATGCGCTGGCTG
Organism: Thermohahella caldifontis; assembly: GCF_041153465.1. Taxonomy (NCBI): domain Bacteria; kingdom Pseudomonadati; phylum Pseudomonadota; class Gammaproteobacteria; order Oceanospirillales; family Hahellaceae; genus Thermohahella; species Thermohahella caldifontis. The sequence continues at coordinate 1,816,928 of NZ_CP154858.1, read as the reverse complement.
CGCTGGTGAGTGATGCGATTGCGTCCACGGGCGCGAGCAGCATGAGAGACATGGGCAAGGTCATGGCGCAGCTCAAGCCGCAGGTGCAGGGACGTGCCGACATGACGGAAGTCAGCAAACTCGTCAAATCGTCGCTGGGGGGCTGAACTGCCCCCCTTCGGCTCTCAACCGGGCCAGGCAGGTTCCATGGCAGGCGCCATTCCGCAGAGCTTCATTGACACGATACTTGAGCGGACGGACCTTCCGGGACTTCTTCGTGAACGCATGTCGCTGAAGAAGTCGGGTGCCACCCTGACCGGTTGCTGTCCTTTTCACGACGAAAAGACCCCCTCCTTCCACGTCTATCACCAGGCTCATCCCCAGCACTATCACTGTTACGGCTGTGGTGCCCACGGCGACGCCATTGCGCTCTTGCGCGAGCTGGATCACCTGTCCTTTGTTGAAGCCGTGGAAGTGCTGGCCAGGCGCCTGGGGCTGGAGGTGCCGCGGGATGAAGCGGTACAGCGCCGCATGGACGAGCGCAAGCCGCTTTTCGACGTGCTGTCCGTTGCCCAGTCCGTGTATCGGGAGTACCTGTTGTCGCACCCGGAAGGCGAAGGCGCCCGGTATCTTGCCCGTCGTGGTGTGGACGAGGCGACTGCAGAGCTCTTTGGTCTGGGGGAGGCGCCGGCGGATCGGGCCTTTCTGACGCGACGGCTCAATCCGGCCCTCAAGCCGGCTGCAGAGCAGGTACGGCTGCTGATCCGGCGTGAAGCGGATCTGTTTGACCTGTTCAGCTATCGGCTCATGTTCCCCATTCGGGATACGCGGGGCCGCATTGTCGGATTTGGCGGGCGGACACTGGGAGATGACCGCAGCAAGTACATCAACTCGCCGGAAAGCCCCGTATTTCACAAGAGCCAGGTACTTTACGGACTCTGGGAAAACAGGCAGCGATTCCGCCAGCTGGATCGTCTGCTCGTGGTGGAAGGCTATCTGGATGTCATCAGCCTGCTGCAGCATGGGGTGGCGGGTGCCGTGGCCACCATGGGCACGGCGACGAACGAAGACAACCTCAACCAGCTCCTGACACACAGTCGTCACCTGGTGTTCTGTTTTGATGGGGATCCGGCGGGCCTCAAGGCGGCCGACAAGGCGTTGGCGAACATTCTGCCGCTGCTGAAGGACGGCGATCAGATCCGCTTTCTGGTCCTGCCGGACGGGGATGACCCGGATACCCTGGTACGCCGTATCGGTGGCGACGCGTTTGAGGCGCTGCTTTCGGAGGCTCAGCCCCTGTCTGCATTTCTGTTCGACCGGCTCGCGGCAGACCTGGACCTGAGCGTGCCGGAGCAGCGCGGAGAGTTCAACCGCCGGGGGCGGGAAATGCTGGCACGCATGAAGGATAACCGAGAGGCACCGGTACTCAGAAATGGCCTCTGGGAAGCGTTGCGTGAGCGCACCCGGAGCCGTGCGGACCGGGAGCGGGCGGGCCGGGGGGGCAATGTGACCGTGGCCGCATCTGCCAATAACTTCGGTGCGGCCCAGGTGGCCTGGGCACTGGCCAGCCGGCCTGATCTTGTGCGTCTCGCCGAGCCCCTCGCGCATCTCACCCTGCGGGATGAGAAGGACAAGCGGCTGCAGCGCTGTGTGCGCTGGATGCTGGAGAACGACATTGATACCGAAGAAGAACTGGCCTGGGCCCTGTGCACACGGCCCGGGCTGAGAAAGGCCTGGCAGGCGCTTCTGGCCGGCCTGGAGATTGAGCCGGATCCCGGCTTGCTGGAACGGCTCGTGCGGGATGCGGTGTTGGCCTATCAGCGCAAGTACCTGGATGTCTCCTTTGAGCATGTACAGCAATCGCTGCGTGAACGACCGGATGATCCGGAGCTGAAGACACGTCTTGTCAGGCTGATGGAAGACAAGGCACGCCTCGCGCGTGCCCACTGACCCCGAACGGGTTGAAACTGGGCTGCCAGCCCCCATGTAAGGCTGGCTAGCGGGTAAAACCCTGACAGGCTATAATGTCTGTTTGATTTTTACACTTTGACGCCACCAGAACGACGTATAGGGTGACTATGTCCGAAAATACCCAGAAGTCTCGCTTGAAAGAGCTGATTGCCCGTGGCAAGGAACAAGGCTATCTGACCTACGCCGAGGTCAATGACCACCTGCCAGAGGATATCGCAGACCCGGATCAGGTGGAAGACATTATCCGCATGATCAATGACATGGGCATCATGGTGTGCGAAGAAGCACCGGATGCCGATACCCTGCTCCTCACGGACGGGGACTCCGCTGATGATGCGGATGCTGCAGAAGCGGCCGCAGCACTGGCTGCTGTGGAAAGCGATGTGGGGCGGACAACCGACCCGGTGCGCATGTACATGCGCGAAATGGGCACGGTGGAGCTGCTCACCCGCGAGGGCGAAATCCAGATTGCCAAGCGTATCGAGGAAGGCCTGCGCGATGTTATGGCCGCGCTGGTGTTTTTCCCGGGCACCGTGGAAAGCATTCTCAGTGCCTACAAGGAAACCCTTGAAGAAGATGGTGGTCGTCTGAGTGAAGTCATCACCGGCTTCCTGGATCCCGTGGCAGAGGTACCGGAAGACGCGCCTGAACCCGAATTGCCCGAAGTCGCTGTTGCGGAAGATGACGATGATGACGACGAGGACGATGACGATTCGGATGATGACGCCGACACCGATGGCGGCCCGGACCCGGAGGAGGCGCGTCAACGTTTCACTCAACTGGAGAATGCCTGGGAAGCCGCGCTGAAGGCGGCTGAAGAACATGGCCCGGACTCGCCGCAGGCCCGTGAGGCCATGGAGCACGTGAGCGAGGTATTTGCCTCCATCAAGCTGGCCCAGAAGCAGTTTGACCGGTTGGTTGCGGCTGTTCGCGATACCAACGATACCATCCGCAACTACGAGCGGCAGATCATGAATATCTGCATCCGTCAGTGTGGTATGCCGCGCAAGCACTTCATCCGGGAGTTCCCCGGCAATGAAACCAATATGGACTGGGTGCAGAGCCTGGCGGACAACGGCACCGAATGGGGCCCGAAGGTTGCGGAGAATGCCGAGGAAATTCAGCGCCTCCAGCGTCGTATTCTGATGATCGAGCAGCAGACCGGCCTGCCCGTGTCCGAACTCAAGGACATCAACCGTCGCGTGTCGATTGGTGAAGCGAAGGCCCGCCGTGCCAAGAAGGAAATGGTCGAGGCCAACCTGCGTCTGGTTATCTCCATCGCCAAGAAATACACCAACCGCGGTCTGCAATTCCTGGACCTGATTCAGGAAGGTAACATCGGCCTGATGAAGGCCGTGGACAAGTTCGAGTACCGCCGCGGCTACAAGTTCTCCACCTACGCCACCTGGTGGATCCGGCAGGCCATCACCCGTTCCATTGCGGATCAGGCCCGGACCATCCGGATTCCGGTGCACATGATCGAAACGATCAACAAGCTCAACCGCATTTCCCGGCAGATGCTCCAGGAAATGGGCCGCGAACCGACGCCGGAAGAGCTGGCACACCGCATGGACATGCCCGAAGACAAGGTGCGCAAGGTGCTGAAGATCGCCAAGGAGCCCATCTCCATGGAAACACCCATCGGGGACGATGAGGATTCCCATCTGGGGGACTTCATCGAGGACAGCAACTCCCTGTCACCGGTGGATGTGGCGACCGTTGAAGGTCTCAAGGAAGCAACACGGCGCGTACTGGCCGGGCTCACTGCCCGCGAGGCCAAGGTGCTGCGCATGCGCTTCGGAATCGAGATGAATACGGATCATACCCTGGAAGAGGTGGGCAAGCAGTTTGACGTGACCCGTGAGCGGATCCGTCAGATCGAAGCCAAGGCGCTGCGCAAGCTGCGTCATCCGAGCCGCTCCGATCACCTGCGTTCGTTCCTGGACGAGTAATCATTTCAAGGGCTGGCGCCAGTGCCCGTCCGTGGGTATAATTGGCGCCCGCTTTCCAGTGGGCCTATAGCTCAGTTGGTCAGAGCAGGGGACTCATAATCCCTTGGTCCCAGGTTCAAGTCCTGGTGGGCCCACCATCCTGTTCCCCGGCCGAAACGGTTTTGTGTGCAATCAGGGCCTTCCCTGTCCCTGAACAAATGAGTTCGGCCGTTTCCTTCGCATTCCTTGCCGCCCGCGGCGCATCGCTCATGCCTTGGTGAACAGCGCATCAATCTCGGCTTTGGCGGCATCCAGACCGGCCGATCCCGAAGCCATGCCCCAGGCATGAATAAAGGTCACGTCGGTCATGCCCAGAAAGCCCAGGATCGTTTTCAGGTAGGGGTCCAGATGGTTCATGGCCGCCGCGGCACTGCCTTCACGGTAGTCGCCACCGGATGCCGCCAGCACAAAGACTTTCTTGCCTTGCGCCAGCCCCACCGGGCCGTTTTCCGTGTACTTGAATGTTCGTCCCACGCGGGCAACATGGTCAATCCACGCCTTCAGCCCGGAGGGGATGGTGAAATTGTGCATGGGGGTGCTGATCACCACGGTATCTGCAGCCAGAAGCTCGTCCACGAGCGCTTCTGAGGTGGCAATCACCTCCTTCTGCTCGGCCGAGCGTTGTTCGGGGGCGGTGTAATAGCTGGCGATCATGGCCTGATCGATATGGGGCAAGGGGTGACGCACCAGATCCCGTTCGGTGACCTGTGCATCCGGACGAGCTTCGAGCAGGCGACTTCTGAAATGTGCCGCCAGTTCACGAGAGCTGGATTGTTCCAGCATGGGACTTGAGTGAATGAACAGAACATTTTTCATGGCAACCTCCTGATGAAACATGGTGTGGTTCGGCTGTGTAGGCACCAGTATGGGGTCGGCCCGTACGAACATAAATCAGAAATAATCGCGAAAAACGTTCCAATTTTTGAAATGTAAGTGACCTTGGAAAACGGCGCGCTGCAACCTGGTCAGAGGACTGAAGCGTTCCGGGCACATGGGCTTTCGTATTGTCCGAAGTCCGCCGAACGACTATCCTCTGCGCTGACATCTGAATGAGGAAGACACATGAACCCCGGAACCCCCCTGACGTCTTCAGCCACCCGCGTCCTGCTGTTGGGCAGCGGTGAACTGGGCAAGGAAGTGGTGATCGAGCTGCAGCGTTTCGGCTGTGAGGTCATCGCCGTTGACCGCTACGCCAACGCGCCGGCCATGCAGGTGGCACATCGCAGCCATGTAATTGACATGCTTGACGGTGCTGCGCTGCGCCGGGTGGTGGAGGCCGAACGGCCGCACCTCATCGTGCCCGAGATCGAGGCCATCGCTACCGATACCCTGCTTGAGCTGGAGCAGGAGGGCTTTACTGTCGTCCCCACGGCTCGTGCAGCCCGGCTGACCATGAACCGGGAGGGGATCCGGCGGCTTGCCGCTGAAGAACTGGGACTGCCCACCAGCCCCTATCGCTTTGCGGACACGGAAGCGGCGTTCCGGGCCGCGGTGGCCGAGCTGGGGTTGCCCTGCGTGGTCAAGCCCATCATGAGCAGTTCGGGAAAGGGGCAGAGCGTGGTGCACTCGGAGGCGGATCTGGATCGTGCCTGGCGTTATGCCCAGGAAGGGGGACGGGCAGGCAAGGGCCGGGTCATCGTGGAAGGCTTTGTGGATTTTGATTACGAAATCACCCTGTTGACCGTCCGCTCCGTATCGGGTACTGCGTTCTGTGATCCCATCGGGCATGTCCAGGTCGATGGCGACTATCGCGAGTCATACCAGCCTCAGCCCATGAGCGAGGCGGCACTGGCTGATGCCCGGCGCATTGCCGGGGCCATCACCGAGGCATTGGGCGGTTACGGCATTTTCGGTGTGGAGTTGTTCATCCATGGGGACAAGGCGCTGTTTTCCGAGGTCAGTCCCCGCCCCCATGATACGGGGCTGGTGACGCTGGTCTCTCAGGATCTGTCCGAGTTTGCCCTGCATGCGCGGGCCATTCTGGGGCTGCCCATTCCCGTGATCCGGCAGTTCGGCCCTTCAGCATCCTGTGCCCTGCTGGTGGAGGGGCAGAGCGATAACCTGGTATATGGCGGGCTGGAGCAGGCCCTGGCCGAGCCGGACACGCATCTGCGTCTGTTCGGCAAGCCGGAGGTCCGCGGCAAGCGCCGGATGGGCGTGGGGCTGGCTCGGGGGATACCCTGGAGGCGGCGCGGGATAAGGCCGTCCGGGTGGCGACGGCTGTGACGGTCAGCGATGGTGAGCATCCGGACAACCCCGTCAACAATGTCTCGTTGCCGCCCTACCGCAGCCGCAATTAGAGGGGGATGCCCTCGAGAATGGTGGTCAGGCAGGTCATGAAGCGCTGAGGCTGTTCCCAGGGCACCCGGTGACCGGCATCCGGAATCACATGATGTGTCAGTGTGGGGAGAGCGTGGCCAAGTCGTTTGCCCCAGTCGGTATAGGGACGGTCGAGGCTGCCGGTGATGTAATGGATTGGCAGTCTCAGGCGCCCGAGTGCAGGCAGTAGCCAGGGCTGGCGCGCCTTGGAGAACACCTCGAACATGGCGGCTACTCGTTCGGCCGGGGTGTCCTTCAGCGCGAAACGATGTGCCGGTGGTCGCCCGGCAAAGACCGGAAGCCGGTACCAGTCGTCCAGCACGGCGTCCGGCGGTTCATGGCGAAAGCGGTTGGCCCAGTGAGTATCGAAACGGGCGGCCTGTTCGCGGTCGCGGCCGGATTCCGGACCGGGATGCGCAGCAACAATCACGGCTGCCTGCCACCGTTCCGGCTGGCGGGTCAGCGCATGGAGGGCCAGGCGTCCGCCCATGGAATAGCCCAGCAGCACATGGGGCCCGGCCCCGGCGTCAGATACGGCTTCCGCCAGCCATTCGGAAAGGTCATCAAATCCCTGCCAGGGTCTTGACCACAGGTCCACCGGATGGGTACGCCAACCGGGTGGGAACAACAGGGCAGACCAGACGTCGGGGCGCTGGAGCTGGCCATGCAGCAGCCAGAGGTGACCAGACAGCATACGTACTCCGGACCATTGCGGGAATGCCGCGTATCGTACACTATTGCGTCCAGTTTTCGGAGGAGAACAGATATGGGTGCCTGGGCTTTTTTTGCAGGATTGATGGTCAGCAATACGTTCATGACCTTTGCATGGTATGCGCATCTGAAAGACATGAATGGGAAACCCTGGTTTCTGGCCGCACTGGTCAGCTGGGGAATCGCCTTTTTTGAGTATCTCATTCAGGTGCCGGCCAACCGGATTGGCCATCAGCATTTCACGCTCGAACAGCTCAAGATCACTCAGGAAGTTATCGCCCTGCTGGTGTTCATTCCCTTTGCGGTGTTTTACATGAAGGCCAGGGTCACCTGGAACTATGCTGCCGCGGGTGTCTGTCTGCTGCTGGCGGCCTGGTTCGTATTCCGGGAGGGGGCAGGTCCGGCCGGATAAGGTATACTCAAGGCTAAACAACCGGGAAACGATGATGACTGAACTGGAAACCGTGGGCTGGCGTGAGTGGGTGGCCTTGCCGGAGTTGGGCCTGCCGCACATCAAGGCCAAGGTGGATACGGGCGCGAAGACGTCGTGCCTGCACGCCTTTGAGCTGGAGAGTTTCGAGCGCGGGGGACGTGAATGGGTGCGCTTCTGGGTGCACCCGATTCAGGGTGATGTGGAAACCGTAGTCGTGTGTGAGGCACCGGTCAAGGATCAGCGCCTTGTCTCCGATTCGGGCGGGCATCGTGAAAACCGTTATGTCATTGAAACCGAAATGGTGCTGGGAAGGATGCGAAAAACCATCGAGCTGACACTGACCAACCGGGATTCCATGCGCTTCCGGATGTTGCTGGGACGCCGTGCCATGGCCGGTCAGTTGCTGGTTCGTCCCGATTTGTCGTATGTTCAGGGAGAGCCACAGGTGTGAATATTGCGTTGCTTTGTCATTCCCGGCCCCGGGAAGAGACACGTTATCTCAAATCCCGAATTGAAACCCTGGGACATGAGGCGGTTGTGCTCGATGTGCTGCGCTGCTACATGCGCATTGCCACGCATCATCCTGTCGTGCGTCGCGGGGGCGAAGATGTGAGCGGTGTGGATCTGGCCGTACCCCTCTTTGGCAAGGGCTACACCTTTTACGGCGCGGCCGTGTTGCGCCAGTTCGAGATGGCGGGTGTGCAGACGGTCAACGAGTCCACGGCGCTGGTTCGTGCACGGGACCGGCTGCGGTCCCTGCAGTTACTGGCCCGCAAGGGCGTGGGCATGCCGGCAACCGGATTTGCGCACAAGCCGGATGACGTCAACGACCTGATCAGCATGGTTGGGGGCGCACCCATTGTGATCAAGATTCTCAAGGATGGCCAGATTCAGTCCTCTGTCCTGGCGGAAACCCGCAAGGCGGCGGAGAGCGTGGTAGAAGCGTTTGTGGGGCTGGATGCCCAGGTTCTGATCCAGGAGTATGTGCCTGACACGGATGGTCAGGTGTATGAATCACTGGTGGCGGGCGGCCGGGTTTTGGCAACCCTCGGCCGGCCCACCGAATACAGTGAGTATGATGTGGGGAACAGGCAGGCAAACCGAACCGGATGGAACGCCGTCAGGACCGCGAAAGCGGAGCGGGAGCTGGTGCTTTCCGCGGTCAAGGGTCTCGGACTTGACTTTGCGGCAGTCAGCTGGATCCGCGCGGCACGCGGTCCGCTGGTCATCGAGGTGCAGACCGTGCCCGATATCCTGCGATATCAGGCAATGCTCGGCGATGAGCCGGGCGATCGGTTGGTCAAGGCCTGGCTGAAAACAGGCTGAGCGGCTGGTCCACAGGCATCGTCAGTTGTCCAGGTTCGGCTCTTCCAGTTGTGCATGGAAGGTGTCCACGGTCTGCTCTGCCTCGCGGACGCTTTCAAAGCGTGCAATGTGGTACAGTGCTTCCCCCTCGTACACCTGGGGCAAGTTGTTCATGCCGATGACCAGTCCGGTCGCCACTGCAGTAACGGGTTCTCCCGTGCTCTCCAGCGGCCCCGAGACATAGCCGATCACGTCCCCCTTGCGCACCCGGTCTCCGAGCTGTACATGCGGACGAAAGAAACCGTCTGCCGGTGCGCGTACCCAGGTGGAGGCATGCGCCAGGGCGGGCTCGATGGCTGGCTTGTGGGTGCGCTTTCGGATCATGCCAAGGTCAGTCATGACGTTGCGTATACCCTGAACACCTGCCACGATGGCGGTTTCATCAAACCGAAGGGCTTCGCCAGCCTCGTAGGTGATGATGGCAATGCCCAGATCATCACCGGCACCACGCAGGGAGCCGTCGCGAATTTCGGCATTGAGCATGACCGGCGCGCCGAATGCGCGGGCCATGGCCGCGGCACGCGCGTTTTCCAGGTGGACTCGGATCTGGGGCAGGTTGGAACGGTGGATCGCGCCCGTGTGCAGGTCAATGGCCACATCCACGCACGGCAGGATGTGGTGTGTTAACAAGTGGGCCATGCGAGCCGCCAGCGAACCCTTTTCGGATCCGGGAAAGGAGCGGTTCAGATCACGCCGGTCAGGCAGGTAACGGCTGCGCTGAAGTACGCCGAAAATGTTGACCATGGGGATGGCGACCACGGTACCGTGCAGGGGGCGAATCCAGCGGGCGTTCAGTACCCGACGGATGATTTCGATCCCGTTGAGTTCATCGCCATGAATGGCTGCGGTCAGCAGCAAACGCGGGCCGGGCTTGCGGCCGTGCACTACCGTGATCGGCATGGTCACGGCATCATGGCCCAGCAGCCGCCCGATCTGTGGATTGAGCGTGCGGGTCTCGCCGGGGCGAATGGTTTCGCCCATGAGGGTAAAGGGGCGTTGCTTCACGGTGTCTGTCATGGTCAGCCCTTGCCTCGTGTGCGGGTGCTTTTGCCTGGTGACTGGATGGCCTTTTCCAGGTGCGCGTAGATAAGCGCAGCAACGTTCTTGCCGGTGGCCGATTCGATGCCTTCCAGTCCGGGGGAGGAGTTGACCTCCATGACTACCGGGCCATGATTGGATCGCAGGATATCCACGCCTGCCACGTTCAGGCCCATGATTTTTGCCGCGCGCACGGCAGTGGAGCGCTCCTCCGGCGTGATGCGGATGATCTGGGCGCTGCCGCCCCGGTGGAGATTGGAGCGGAACTCACCGGCCTGGGCCTGCCGCTTCATGGCGGCCACCACCTTGTCGCCGACCACCAGACAGCGGATATCCGCTCCGCCGGCTTCCTTGATGAATTCCTGGACAAGGATGTTGGCCTTCAGCCCCATGAAGGCTTCGATGACGCTTTCTGCCGCCTTTCGGGTTTCGGCCAGCACCACACCGATGCCCTGGGTACCCTCCAGCAACTTGATGACCAGCGGGGCACCGCCGACCATCTCGATCAGGTCATTGATGTCGTCAGGCGAGTGGGCAAAACCGGTCACCGGCAGGCCGACGCCCTTGCGTGACAGGAGCTGCAGACTGCGCAGCTTGTCGCGTGACCGGGTGATGGCCACGGATTCGTTGAGCGGGGTGACCCCCATCATTTCGAACTGGCGCAGCACGGCGGTGCCGTAAAAGGTAATGGAGGCACCGATCCGGGGAATGACGGCATCAAAGCCCTGCAGATCCTCGCCCTTGTAGTGGATCGACGGGCGTCCGGAGGAAATGTTCATGTAACAGCGCAGCGTATCGATCACGTGGACTTCGTGCCCGCGGGCCTGTCCTTCTTCCTTCAGTCGGCGGGTGGAGTAGAGTTTGGCATTTCGGCTGAGAATGGCGACTTTCATGAGGTGTTCCTTGTTCCACAGGGTAACGGGGTCTGATTCAGTGTAGTGCATTTGGATGCCGGCTGTCCCGGATACGTCACATGCGCGACGGATACGCATTTGCCGCAATCGTGTTTTAAATGAATGTTCATTCGTTTAACATGCAGCCCATGCGAACCAAAGATGATGACAAACGTATCCGTATTTTCCGGGCGGCGATCCACGTGATCAACGAGCGCGGGTTGGCCGGTGCCTCGGTGGCACGCATTGCCGCGGCAGCCGGAGTGTCACCGGCTACCCTGTACGTGCACTTCGAGAACAAGGATGACATGCTCAACAAGCTGTTCATCGGCATCTACTACCGGATGAGCGCCAGTCTGCGCGCGGCCCTGGATGACACCCGCCCACCCAGGGCAGCGCTCTATGAGGTGTGGCGGGCCATGTGGACCTACCTTCGGGAGCAGCCCGAAGACTTCCTGTTTGTCGAACAGTTCGGCAACAACCCGGTGATTACGGAGGCGTCCCGAGAGCAGGTCATGGATTTTTTTGAATTCCTGCACCGTTATTACCGTCGCCTGATGGATGACGGGGTGCTTCGTCCACTGACCAAGGAAGTGATCAGTGCCTGCCTGTTCATGCCCATGATCAATCTGGTCAAGTGGCAGATGGGCGGCAAGACAACCGTGGATGAAGAGGCCATACGCCAGTCCTTTGAGGTGGCCTGGCGTGGGCTCGTGACTGACGAATACCGGCTGAGGAGAGAGGACTGACCATGTGGAAGCGGATGGCCATCGCCATTGTGGTGCTGGGAGCCGTGTTTGGCGGCACATTTTATTTTCTGGGGGTGGTGCGGCCACAGATGATGGCACAGTACTTTGCCAGCATGAAGCCGCCACCTGTGGTGGTGTCCGCCACGGAGGTGAGCACGGCGCAATGGCAACCCTTCGTCGAGAGCGTGGGGACGGTGAAGGCGGAACATGAGGTGGCGCTGACGACGGAGGTTCCCGGTGTCATTCGTGCGATCCGTTTTGAATCTGGTCAGCGGGTTCGTGCCGGTGATGTGCTGGTGGAACTCGACACGACCGAGGATGAGGCGGTGCTGCGCGGGCTGGAAGCCGCACTGGCCCTGGCCCGTGCCAATTATGAGCGCGACCTGAAGCTGCGTGAACGCAAGGTGGCCAGTTCGCTGGACTTTGAAACCAGCCGGGCCAACCTGGCGAGTGCCGAGGCCAACGTGGCCGCTCAGAAGGCCCGGATCGCCAAAAAAACCTTGCGTGCCCCCTTTGATGGTGAAATCGGCATCCGCAAGGTGTCGCCCGGTCAGTATCTCCAGCCAGGGACACCCATCGCCACGCTGCTGGGCCGCGAACGCGTGTACGTGGATTTCAGCGTGCCCGAACACTGGGCCGGTCGCATTCACCCCGGCCTGACGGTGGAGGCCCGCATGGCGGCCCTCCCGGATCAGGTTTTTCGGGGCCAGGTGAGTGCACTGGATGCGCGTATCAGTGACGCCTCCCGGAACCTGAAGGTGCGTGCAACCTTTGCGAACCCCGGGCTGACATTGGTACCGGGCATGTTCGCCACGCTCAAGGTGCTGGTCGGCGCGCCTGAAAACGTGGTGGTAGTGCCTCAGACGGCCGTTGAAACCCATCTCTACGGGAATGTTGCCTTTGTGGTGCAGAAGCCGGCAAGCGAAGGTGAGCCGCCCACGGTGGAACGGCGCTACGTGAAGACGGGCGCAGTTCAGGATGGCATGATCCGCATCCTCGACGGCCTCAGGCCCGGTGAAACCGTGGTCACGGCCGGTCAACTGAAACTGCAGAACGGGACACCCGTGAAGATCGACAACCGCGTGAGCCTGGCGACCGGAGGTCAGTAATGCACTTTACCGACATCTTTATTCGCCGGCCGGTGCTGGCCTCGGTGGTCAGCCTGGTGATTCTGCTGCTCGGCCTCAACGCCATCAAGTCCATGCAGGTGCGGCAGTATCCGGAGCTGGAAAGTGCCGTCATCACCATTACCACGGCGTATCCGGGTGCCAGCTCCGACCTGGTCGCCGGCTTCATCACCTCGCCCATCCAGCAGGCCGTGGCCTCGACAGAGGGGGTGGATTATCTGAAATCCACCAGCAAGCAGAGCGTCAGCGTGGTGGAGGTGCATCTGAAACTGGGCCAGAACTCGGACACGGCCATGACGGAAGTGCTGTCGAAAGTGGCCGAGGTGCGCCAGCAGCTGCCCGAAGAAGCCGAGGAACCCGTGATCGCCAAGCAGGCCGCACAGACCACGGCACTGCTCTATCTCAGCTTCTACAGCGATGCCATGAGCGAGGCCCAGATCACCGATTACCTCAAGCGCGTAGTTCAACCCTTGCTGGAAACCACAGAGGGCGTTTCCGAAGCGCAATTGCTGGGGGCCAAGACCTTTGCCATGCGTATATGGCTCAATCCGCAGAAACTGGCCGCCTTTGGGTTGACACCCCAGGACGTGGCAGCGGCGGTGGGCAGCAACAGCTTCCTCTCGGCTGCGGGGCAGAGCAAGGGGCAGTACATTGCCATCAACCTTTCCGCCGATACGGACCTGCATGATCTGGCCGAATTCCGGCGCCTGGTGGTGAAGCGCGATCAGGGCACTCTGGTGCGCCTGGAGGATGTGGCCAGTGTGGAACTGGGCGCGGAAAGCGAGGACTCGGCCGTGTATTTCAACGGTCAGCGCGCCGTGTTCATGGCCATCAATGCTCTGCCTTCCGCCAATCCGCTGGACGTGATCGATGCCGTCTATGCGCGTCTGCCGGATATCCGCCGTCAGTTGCCGTCCGCGCTGAACATGAAGGTGGCCTATGACGCCACGCGCTTTATCCGCGACTCCATCAACGAGGTCATCAAGACCGTGGGTGAAGCCACGGTGATCGTGATTTTCGTGATTTTTCTTTTCCTGGGCTCGGTGCGGTCGGTACTGGTGCCCGTGGTGACCATTCCGCTGTCGCTGGTGGGGGTCTGTCTCTTCCTGCTCATGCTGGGCTACTCCATCAACCTGCTGACGCTTTTGGCCATGGTGCTGGCCATTGGCCTGGTGGTGGACGACGCCATTGTGGTGGTCGAGAACATTCACCGACATATCGAGGAAGGACTTACACCCTTTCAGGCCGCCATTCAGGGGGCGCGCGAAATTGCCGGCCCGGTAGTGGCCATGACACTGACGCTGGCAACCGTGTATGCGCCCATCGGCTTCATGGGCGGCCTGACCGGTGGTCTGTTCAAGGAGTTTGCCTTCACGCTGGCCGGTGCGGTCATCATTTCGGGGGTCATCGCCCTGACCCTGTCGCCCATGATGAGCTCCAGGCTGCTCACACCGCAACAGGGGCGGCTGGCCAGCTGGCTGGATGCGCGTTTTGAGTCGCTGCGCAAGGCTTACGAGAGCCGTCTGCATGGTAGTCTCGATTACCGGCCTGTGACCCTGGTGGTGGTTGTGGTGATTCTGGTCAGCTGTGCCGGGCTCTACCTGTTCAGCAAGAAGGAGCTGGCCCGACCGGAAGATCAGGGCGTGGTGTTCAGCATTTCCACTGCGCCGGAAAATGCCACCATCGAGTACTCGCAGGCGTATGTGGACCAGATGATGGCCATCTTCGACCAGTTCGAGGGCCGCTCGGATTACTTCATCGTGGTGGGGGCCAACGGCAGTGTCAACACCACCATGTCCGGCGTGATTCTGAAGCCCTGGTCCGAGCGCAGCCAGACCCAGATGCAACTGGTGCCTCAGATGCAGGGGCAGATGGGGCAGATCGCCGGCCTGCGGACGGTTTCCTTCAACCTGCCGACACTGCCCGGTGCAACCGGGCTGCCGCTTCAGGTGGTGCTGACGGCCGCGCGCCCGTACGAAACGCTGTACGAGATGGGCGAGGAACTGATGGATGCGGCGCGCAAGAGCGGCAAGTTCTTCTTTATCAATGCGGACCTGAAGTTCAACAAGCCGAATGCCCGACTGGAAATTGACCGGGCCCGTGCCGCCGAGCTGGGCATCAGCATGGCGGATATCGGCCGCGCGCTGGCCACGTCACTCAGCGGTGGTTACGTGACCCGATACAGCGTGGAAGGACGCAGCTACAAGGTCATCCCGCAGATGGAGCGCCAGGCCCGCCTGACACCGGATATCCTGACGCGGATCTATGTGCGCTCGGCTGCCGGCGAGATGCTGCCCCTGTCCACAATCGGACGCGTGGTGGAAGGGGTGGAACCCAATGCCCGGGGCCAGTTCCAGCAGATGAATGCGATGGTGATCGAGGGCGTGATGCGCCCAGGGGTGAGCCTGGGGGATGCACTGGCATTCTTTGAGCAGACGGCACGCGAGCGCCTGCCGGCGGACATCCGGCTGGATTATGCGGGTCAGTCCCGGCAGTTCAAGCAGGAGGGCAGTGATCTGGTGATGACCTTCGTGCTGGCGCTGATCCTGATCTATCTGGTGCTGGCGGCTCAGTTCGAGAGCTTCCGCGACCCGTTCATCATCCTGGTCAGCGTCCCGCTGTCTCTGGTCGGGGCACTGTTGCCGATTGCGCTGGGCGTGACCTCCCTCAACATCTACACGCAGATTGGCCTGGTGACGCTCATCGGACTGATCTCCAAGCACGGCATTCTCATGGTGTCCTTCGCCAACCAGCTGCGCGAACAGGGCATGGGCCGCCGCGAGGCGATTGAGCATGCGGCCGGCATGCGCCTGCGCGCCATCCTCATGACGACGGCGGCCATGGTGGTGGGGGTGATCCCGCTGTTGCTGGCCACCGGTGCCGGAGCCGCCAGCCGCTTCGACATCGGGCTGGTGATTGCCGCGGGGCTCTCCATCGGCACACTGTTCACGCTTTTTGTTGTGCCGGCCATGTATCTGTATTTGAGCCATCGGGAGCGCCGGCCGGCAGAGGCCTGACTTCGATTGTGCTGACGGGCGGGCACACGATGTGCCCGTCCAGTCCGAATCGTGTGCATGAAATGGTTCGGTTTGACAGTCCCTGACCCTCCGATTCTCGCAGGTTCCTTGCGGTTGTGGTAAAGTTCGCGCGGTTTCAAACTCCCTTGAGGTCAGCATGGATATTTCCAATATCGATCAGGTGGAAAAAGCCACCGCTGTCGGTCAGCAGGACATTGCCCGTCTGGGTGCTGCGCTGCTGTTTCTGTTGATTGTGTTCCTGTACGCCACGAGCCACCTGGGCTCGCTCCAGGGAGGGGGCATGCTGGTCGCCGCTGCGGTCATCGGCGGCTACATGGCGCTGAACATCGGGGCCAATGATGTGGCCAACAACGTCGGCCCCATTGTCGGTGCCAGGGCCGTTACACTGCTGGGTGCACTGATGATTGCGGCCATCTTCGAGGCCAGCGGTGCACTGATTGCCGGGGGCAATGTGGTCAGCACCATCAAGAAGGGGATCATTGATCCGCAACTGGTGGCGGATACCAGCACCTTCGTCTGGCTGATGATGGCGGCACTGCTTGCCGGCGGCATCTGGCTCAACCTGGCCACGGCCGTGGGTGCGCCGGTATCTACCACACATTCCATTGTCGGCGGTGTGCTGGGGGCCGGCATTGCCGCAGGCGGTATGGAGGTGGCTCATTGGGGCACCATGGGCAAGATTGCCGCCAGCTGGGTGATCTCCCCGGCGTTGGGTGGAGCGCTGGCGGCCACGTTTCTGTTTGCAATCAAAAAGACCGTGCTCTTTCAGCCGGACCGCATTCATGCCGCCCGACGCTGGGTCCCACTCTGGATAGGCCTGATGATCTGGGCCTTCAGTACTTACCTGATCATCAAGGGGCTCAAGCACCTGTACAAGGTGCCCTTCGGGCAGGCGGCGATCATCGGTTTCGGGGTGGCTGTGGTTGCCTGGCTGTTTGTGAAGGCGCGGGTTGCCCGCCAGTCCCGGGATATGGACAACAACCGAGAGAGTGTCAGTGATCTGTTCACCTGGCCGCTGATTCTGGCAGCTGCTTTCCTCAGTTTTGCCCATGGTGCCAACGATGTGGCCAACGCGGTCGGACCTCTGGCCGCCATTACGGATGCACTGGAGCACGGCGTGATCCATACCAAGGCGGCGATTCCCACCTGGGTCATGATGGTGGGTGCGGTGGGCATTTCTATTGGTCTGCTGCTCTACGGGCCGCGGGTCATCCGTACCGTGGGCAGCGAAATCACCGAGCTGGACAAGACCCGGGCCTTCTGCATTTCGCTGGCGGCGGCCATGACGGTGATTCTGGCGTCCCAGCTTGGCCTGCCGGTCAGCACCACGCACATTGCCGTGGGCGCCGTGTTTGGTGTGGGCTTTCTGAGAGAGATCCTCAAGACCAGCTATGCGTCCGAGCTGCACAAGATTGCCGAGCAACATGACGAGGCGGAGCGGGAGCGGATCGAGAAGTTCCTGAAGGAATTCCGTGGTGCCTCCGTGGACGAAATGAAACAGATGCTGGATTGGGCGAAGAAGCACAAGAAGGAAATGCCGCTGACCAAACCGGAGCGCAAGCGGCTCAAGAAGGTGTACAAGGAAAAGCTGGTGACGCGCTCGCATCTCTGGAAAATTGCGGCCGCGTGGGTCATTACGGTGCCGGCCACGGCCGTGATTGCGGCGATCGCCTTCTATGCCATTCGCGGATTCATGCTGCCCTGATCAGCGTCTGACATCTGTCCAGAAGCGCCCCAGTATCGCCTCCAGATGCCGGGGCGTTCGGCTGTCATGGATCTGTGGAAAGGTCGCTTCCAGCAGTGCGCGCCAGGGGGGCTGAGACCAGCGCTGGTCCACCAGAATGATCACGCCGCGGTCGCTCTGGCTGCGGATGACCCGACCGGCTGCCTGCAGCACCCGCATCCATCCGGGATAGACAAAGCCATGCAGGTGACCGTCGAGTCCCTGCCGGGACAGCCTTTCCGCCTTCAGTCGCTGAAAGTCATCCCAGGGCGGCATGCCGGTGCCCAGAACCACCACCCCTACAAGCGCTTCGCCACGCAGATCAATCCCTTCACACCAGCGCCCCGACAGAGCGGTCAGCACCAGCCCGGTCTGTGGGTCTCTGGCCAGCCGCCGCATCAGCGCGTGGTCGGCTTCCGCGTCCCCTGCCACCTGAACGGGCAGATCCGGATAGAGGGCGGTCAGGATTTCAAGCAGTTGTCGGGCGTAGCGGTGGGTGGGGGTGAAGATCAGATAGTTGCCGGGGCGCGCGAGCCATATCCGGGCGGCAAGATGGGCCACCGGCCCGAGGCTGTGGGTGCGGGTACGCTGGCGCAGATCAATGCCGGTCACCGTGATCACGCGGCGGTGTGACTCGGGGAAGGGAGAGGGTAGTGTCAGCGTATGAGCGTCCGGCACGTCAAACAGATCCTGCCAGACTGGCAGGGGGGACAGGGTGGCAGAAAACAGCACGCAGGCACTCGCCTCGTCCAGGCGGCTCCGGATCAGTGCCCTGGCATCGAGCGCCCGCAGGCGGATACAGTGCGGTTCCCGGCACCAGGCCAAAGTGTCTTCCGGCTGCCTGAGCAGTGTGACGAGGCGCAGGAGCGTCTCCAGCCGGGCCTGGTCGGGTCGGGTATCCTGCAACAGGTCTGCCGGTCTTTCCCACTGGTGCTGCAGGTCAGCGAGTAGGGCGCCGACGTGCTCCAGTGTACGCTCGCGGCTACGCTGAGACAGCTCTGCGAGGGGATGCCAGTCTCCAAGGGCATGGCGGCGCGCGGCACGTACCAGCGGCAGGTTGGAGAAGCCTTCCGCCTTGCCGGTCGGGATGTCCAGGGACAGGTGGTCGCAGAGCCGGTCATGCAGGTTGTGGACTTCATCCACGAGCAGCAGGGTGTGCTGGCCAAAGGGCCTCAGGCTCTCACCGCCGGCAGGGGCGAAGGCAGCGTGATAGTCACCGATCACCACATCCGCCCAGGGGGCCAGCGCCTGTTGCAGAGCATGGGGACATACCCGGTGCCGGAGTGCGATACCGGACAGCACGTCTGGCGTCCAGTCCTGCAGACTGAGGGCATCACGGCGGGCCTCTGCCAGTGCAGCCCAGGTCTCTGCCCGACAGTCGCACCCCTCCGGTTGCCGGCACAGCCGCGTCCGGGCTTCCAGCGCCAGAATCCGCAGTGGCCAGCCCTGCCCGTAACGATCCAGTGTATCCTGCACCATGGCACGGGTTGCCCGGCGGGCGCTGAGATACAGAATGCGGCTGTCCGGCCGGTGTGCCAGGGCACGCAGGGCGGGGTACAGGACGGCCAGGGTCTTTCCGGTACCGGTAGGGGCCTGGAACAGCCATCGCTGCTGCTGACGATACCCCCGGTAGAGCGTGCGCAGGGCGACAGTCTGACCCGGACGCAGGCGGGGCCAGGGGAAAGGCAGCCGCCTCAGTGCCTGTGACCGGTGTTGCCGGTGCTGCTGCAGGTGACTGAAAAGCGGGCAGAGGTCCGTGGCGAGCGCTTCCAGTAATAGTCCGGAGTTGACCGGTTCCGCATCCACACCGACCTCATGGGGCGTATCGTGATCGGCATGCAGGTAGTACAGGCTCAGAGAAACCCGTGCCTGCGGGTAACGGAGCCGGTAGAGCACGCCATACAGTTGCAGCTGCAGGGTCTCCAGCGGGTGGGGCACCGGAGGTTGCTGGCCCCGGTAGCTCTTGCATTCCAGAATGAGCGGCGCGTTGTCCGGACCGGCAATCACATCGGCCCGCCCCTGGATCTTTATCCGGACGTCCGTTGCCGGCAAGGTGGCTGCCAGCACCACTTCGCGGCGGGCATCCGGGAACAGGGCCCGGAGACGGCGGTGAACCGCCTGTCCGATGCGTGCATGACTACCGTGTCCCGCATGTGCGGCACCGTTTCGCAGCAGCAACCGGGCCGCTTCCTGAACACTGAGACAGAAGGTTGCGGTCATGTGTGCCACACCACCCGGACATGGCCGGCCGGCAGCCCGTGCTGATGAAAGTAGCGCAGCCAGCGCCACTGGTTGTCCTGCAGCCGGTCACCCGGCCCCTTGACTTCAAGCAGGGTGTAACCGGCCACAGGCGGGAACAGGATGAGATCCGGCAGGCCGCTGCAGTTGCTGTGCGGGTCACGCAGCATGCGCCTGAAAATGAGCGCCAGGTGGGCGGCCGGTATGCGGGACAGGGCGAGAGCGAGTACCTCGGGCCCCTCCGGTAACCAGTCTTCCAGATAGGCGCATTCCGGGCGGGACAAGGCCCGTTGCAGATGTGCCGTCCAGTCGGGGCCGGACAGCGCCTGCCACGCCTGTTCGATCTGTGGCTGTCGCCGTGCGTGAAACTCCGGGTCGCGCAGGTCATGGGGAGCCATCTGAAAGGGATGTGTCAGGGCACCCTGTACATCGGCGAAGAGCACGTCATGAAAGTGTGCGCGGAAGAGGACATTGAACAGCCGGTTCTCCACATGAAAGGCCGTGATGCCCCGTGTGGCCAGATGATGGCACACTGCCGCTTCCACACCATCCGGATGAGGTGTCAGGCAGAGTGTTTCCGGTGCTTCGGGCTGCCACTCGGGTTCGGCACGCTGGCCTCGCTTTTTCAGCAGTCGTGGCAGAAAGCGCTCACGAAAGGCCAGCTCCGTTTCACTGGCCGGATGAGCGGCGATGGCCTCCAGCAAGGCTTCGGCTTCCTCCAGGCGGCCGTCCCGGAAGGCAAGGCGGACGAGGCGCTCCCGGGCAGGCGGCAGGCCGGACTCCCGATACAGCCGTTCAGCCAGAACCGGATCGCCCAGTTGTTCTGCGCGTCGGGCCAGGGTGTTCAATGCCTTGCGGCGACGACGTTGCAGCAGGGGGTGGTCCGTATCGGGCGGCAGACTGGCCACCGCTGCGTTCAGTGCTTCCGGCGACGGCAGATCGGGCACGGCTTCACGCAGGCGGTGAAGTGTCATGGCCGCCTCCATTTCCGTCGCACTGTTGAACAGCCGGGTGGCACGGCGCAACCGGTAGCCGGGATAGCGCTGCACACCGAGCTGGGCTGTCACGAAAGTCGTCATGTCCTGATACAGGTTGCCGAAAAAGGCCAGACGCATCCAGTCCAGCCAGTCACCCGTGTTCAGGGCGATGACCTCCAGACCGGAGAGCGCCAGCAACGCGCGCGCATCCAGATCGGAGAGTGCCCGGATCACGGCACTGCGGGTACGGGCAGCGGCCGGCACATCAAACCGTTGCCTCAGTTCGGGGAGGGTGAGCAGGCTCAGCAAGGCGTCCCGCTCCGGTGGGCCGGGGCGGTCAATCCAGCCCTTTTCCCTCAGTCCGGTCAGCGCGTCTTCCAGTGCGCCGATTTCCGGGTAATGCAGCCTGTCCGTCCGGAACAGGGGACCCTTCCGGCACAGGAGCCGGGTGAGCAATGCGGCTTCCGCGTCCGGGAGCGCAAGGAAATCTTCGCTGCGTCCGAGCATGTCATCCGGGAGGATGTCGGCGTACAGGCCGAGCACATGGCGCACCAGCGTGCGCAGGTTGTCGAGATAATACAGGGGAGGCAGCTCGGCGGACATCATTCCGGCAGGGTGCGGCGCTGGAACTGGCTGCGGTAATCCCGTGGCGTCATCCCGGTCTTGCGACGGAACAGTTTGGTAAAGGAACTCACATCCTCGTAGCCCACGCTGTGGGTGATGAGGCTGATGGGCTCAAGGGTCTGAACCAGCATGGCCTTGGCCTGTTCGAGCCGGATGGTCTGCAGGTAGCCCAGCGGGGTATCTCCCACCGCTTTCTGAAAGCGCCGGGTGAGGGTGCGGGTGCTCATGTTGAACCGTTGTGCCAGCTCCTCCATGCGGATGGGTTCGCCGAGATGTTGCTCGAGCCAGTCCTGAATGCGCAGGATGTCCTCGTCCTGATGCCAGGGGCGTGTCCGCCAGGACAGGCTGGGCATGGCGTTGGGGTGGGCCTGTTCCAGAACGAAAGTACGGGCAAGCCGCAGCGCTTCCTCCTTGCCCAGAAAGCGTTCGGTCATGTAGAGCCCGAGATCCTTCCAGGCGGCGCCACCACCGGAGCACAGGATGGGCCGTCTTCCGTGACCATCTGTTCCGGGTGCAGGCGCACCTCCGGATAGCGGCGGCGGAAGGACTGGGCGTAGGCCCAGTGGGTGGTGGCGGCACGTCCGTCGAGCAGGCCGGCCTCGGCGAGGAAGAACACGCCGGTACAGTTGGCGGCCAGCAGGATGTTGCGGCGGTGGGCCTGGCGCAGCACGCTGATCAGGTCCGGGTTGGCTTCCAGGGTGGTGCGGATGTCCGCCGCAATGGTGGGCACCAGCAGCACGTCGGCACCTGCAGCGTCATTGAAGTCACCGTCAGCATGGAGCGTGAGGCCATGGGCACAGCGGATGGGGCGTGCATCGCGGCTCAGCAGCCGCACGCGAAAGGCCGGTCGCGGCGTCTCGCGGTGGAGCACGTACCAAGTTACCCCCGCCATGCTGAGCAGGTCGGTCATGCCGGTGATGGCGGAGGCCAGCGCCCCGTCGAAGCCAAGGATGCAGACATCTTTCATAGTGGCAATTTTAACCTAAAAAGTGTCGTTTGCGACAGTTTTCAATCTGTGAACAGCCTGTCATCATGGTTCGGCCTTTCGGTGTTAACCCGAATGGGTGAATCCTTCCTGGATTGATTTGTCCCTTTTCCGTGCGAACGGAGTTCAGGCCCGCCCGGCTGTCACCGGATGCGGGCTTTTTTTGTGGGCCGGCGTATAATGTTCCGCCTCAGCCATCACAGGAGTTCCCGTGGAAAGACCAACCCTTGCCCTCAAGCCCAAAGCCGAACGTCGCCTGCGTGGCGGCCATGTCTGGGTGTACAGCAACGAGGTGGATACCGACACCACCCCGCTTGCGGATCTCGAGCCCGGCGCGGAAGCCCTGATCACGACCCATGACGGCAAGCCGCTGGGTGTGTTCATGGTCAATCCGCATGCGCTCATCTGCGCTCGCCTGATCAGTCGTCACCCCAAACAGGGACTGACAAAATCCCTGCTCAAGCGGCGTCTGGAGCAGGCGGATGCACTGCGCCAGGCGCTGGTGGGGGGTACCAGCTACCGCATGGTCTATGGTGACAGTGACGGGTTGCCCGGGTTGGTGATCGACCGGTTCGGGCAGGACTTTGTTATTCAGAACAGTGTGGCGGGTATGGAACCCTGGCTGCCGGTGGTGGTGCGGTTGCTGGCCAGCAAATGGGAGGCGGGCACCATCTGGCTGAAAAATGATGGCAAGATGCGTGAGGTGGAAGGGCTGCCCGGTGAAGTGACCTGCGCACACGGGGAGGCCAGAGCCGAGCTTGCGGTTGAGGAAAATGGCGTGGCGTGCCGCTTCAATGTGCTTGAAGGGCAGAAGACCGGCTGGTTCTTTGATCACCGTAACAACCGGGCGCGGCTGAATGCACTGATTCAGCGGCTGGATGCGCCACGTGTTCTGGATGTGTTCTCCTATGTGGGCGGATGGGGGGTGCAGGCTCTGGCCCACGGCGCCGCGGAAGTGGATTTTGTGGACGCATCCGAGCCGGCTCTGCAGTGGGCCGGAGATAACGCCGAAGCGGTGGGCGGTGCCCATCGCCTGCTGGCAGGGAATGCCTTTGACGTCCTGAAGGCGCTGTGTGACGAGAAGGAGCGCTACGATGTGGTGGTGCTGGATCCGCCGGCACTCATTCCTCGCCGCAAGGACATCCGCAACGGCGAGCAGGCCTACCGGCGACTGAATCAGCTCGCGCTCAGGCTGGTGAAGCCGGGTGGCTGGCTGATGACCGGCTCCTGTTCCATGCACCTGGAGCGCGCCCGGCTGCTGGACCTGGTGCGCGCCGCATCACGCGAGGTGGACCGGGATGTGCGCCTGGTGTGGGAAGGCCACCAGGGAGAGGATCATCCGATCCTGCCGGCCGTGCCGGAAACGGCGTACCTGAAGGCCATGCTGTTTCACGTCAGTCTGGTGGGCTGATCAGTCGCGCAGGCTGATCACCGGCCAGCCGCGTTGTTCGGCTTCGGCCCGGAGGCGGTCATCCGGATCCACGGCCACGGGATGACCGACCTGTTGCAGCAGTGGCAGGTCATTGTGTGAGTCACTGTAGAACCAGGCTTCCGAGAGATCGTGCGGGTGGTCTTTGAGCCATTCCCTTAGCCGGATGACCTTGCCTTCCTGATAGCTCGGCACACCGGTGATCCGGCCCGTGTAACGGCCTTCGACAATCTCCGGAACGGGAGCGATCAGTGATTCAATGCCGAACAGGTTGACGATGGGTTCGGTGACAAACTGGTTGGTGGCGGTGATGACCAGCAATGTATCGCCGGCGTCACGGTGCCGGTCCACCAGCGCCTGTGCCCTGGATAGCAGGATCGGGCGGATGCGTTCTTCCACAAACTGTGCCCGCATGCCTTCCATCTCTTCGGGGGTCCGGCCCTTGAGCACGGACAAGGCAAACTCCAGATAGGCCTGGATGTCCAGCTCGCCACGCAGGTAGTCCGCGTAGAACGCGTCATTCCTTGCCCGGTGGGTATCGCGGTCCACCCAGCCGTGGTCGGCCAGGTATTCTCCCCAGCTGTGGTCACTGTCGCCGGCGATGAGGGTGTTGTCCAGGTCGAAGATGGCCAGGGCCACGTGAAACTCCTTTGATCAGAATGGTGAGGATTATCCGGTGCTTATGCTGCACAAGGCGGACAGATCTGTCCACCTTGTTGAACCCGGTACAGATGTATTTGTCATAACACACTGATTTGTGAAACAATGAAATCAAAAACTCAGGGGCTCAGTGTGATTGATTCAGAAGGGTTTCGCCCCAATGTGGGCATCATTTTAACCAATGCCGAGGGCCAGGTCTTCTGGGCCAAGCGCATCGGTCAGAACTCGTGGCAGTTCCCCCAAGGGGGCATCAACCGGGATGAGAGTCCGGAAGAGGCCATGTACCGGGAACTGAACGAGGAAGTGGGTCTTGAGCCTCAGCATATCCGTATCATGGCCTCGACGCGGGGCTGGCTGCGCTACCGCCTGCCCCGGCGCATGATCCGCAAGGACTCCCGGCCGGTGTGTGTCGGTCAGAAACAGAAATGGTTCCTGCTCCAGATGCTGGCGGATGATGACTGCATCCGCTGTGACCTCACGCCCAAGCCCGAGTTTGATGGCTGGAGCTGGGTCAGTTACTGGTATCCGCTGGGCCAGGTGGTTTCCTTCAAGCGTGAAGTATACCGCAAGGCCATGAAAGAATTTGCCCATTATCTCTACCGGCGGCAGGGACGTCACGGATGAACATGCTCGCACTGCTCCGGCGCATCATGCAGGACGTCAGTCAGGCGGAAAGCCTGATGGACGCACTGGAAGTGATCGTCGAGCGGGTGCGTGAAGCCATGGATACGGAAGTCTGCTCCATCTACCTGCTGGATCCGGTCACCAACCGGTATGTGCTGATGGCGACGCGCGGGCTGAAGCCCACCGCCGTGGGCCGCGTCAGCATGGGACACTCGGAGGGGCTGGTGGGGCTGGTCGGTGTGCGCGAAGAACCGGTCAATCTGGTCAATGCCCGCGAGCATCCCAGATACCGCTATTTTCCGGAAACCGGTGAGGAGCAGTACAACGCCTTCCTCGGGGTGCCCATCATCCACCAGCGTCGCAATCTGGGTGTGCTGGTGGTGCAGCAGAAGGACAGCCGCCAGTTTGACGAAGGCGAAGAGGCCTTTCTGGTCACCGTTTCGGCGCAGCTGGCGGCGGTGATTTCTCATTCGGAAGCGGTGGATCCCCTGCAGCAGGTATTGCGCCAGAGCCAGGCCCCGCGGCGTGACGTCAAATTTCATGGTGTGGCGGGGGCGCCGGGCGTGGGCATGGGCATCTGCGTGGTCAAGTATCCGCCTGCCGATCTGGATGCGGTGCCGGACCGCCAGACGCAGGACGTGCAGGAGGAGATTGCACTCTTCCGCAAGGCCGTTGAAGCCGTGCGGGCCGATATCCATCGGGTTTCCGCCAATCTGTCCGGTGAACTGCGACCGGAAGAAGCGGCCCTCTTTGCCGTGTACGCCAACATGCTGGATGACAAGGCCCTCAAGGGAGAAGTCATCCGCCGGATTCAGGGCGGGCAGTGGGCTCAGGCTGCCCTGCGGGATGTCGTGCGGGACTATGTCCGCCACTTCGAGGCCCTGGAAGATGACTATCTGCGCGAGCGGGCCACGGATATCCGGGATCTGGGCCAGCGTGTCCTGTCCTACCTGCAGCGCGATACCCAGGTCGAATACCACTATCCGTCTGATACCATACTGGTGGCCGATGAGCTGACCCCCGCCATGCTCGGTGAAGTGCCGCGCGAGCGCCTGCGCGCGCTGGCGTCGGTCAAGGGGTCCCTGAACTCCCATGTGGCCATTCTGGCAAGGGCCATGGGACTGCCCTGTGTGGTGGGGATCGTGGATCTGCCCATCAGCCGCCTTGATGGGCAGCGCCTGATCGTGGACGGTTTCAACGGTGATGTCTACGCCAATCCGTCGCCCGAGCTTGAGCGTTATTATGCGGACATTGTGGCCGAAGAAGCGCAGCAACAGGAACAGCTGGGTGCGCTGGCGGAACTCCCGGCAGAGACCCTGGACGGCCACCGTGTGCAGCTCTTTGTGAATACCGGGCTGATGACGGATGTGGCCCGCTCCCTGCGCCAAGGTGCGGAGGGGGTCGGCCTCTACCGGACTGAAATTCCGTTCATGATCAACGAACGGTTTCCGAGCGAACAGGAGCAATACAGTTCCTATCGGGAACAGCTGGAAGCATTCGCCCCCTGCGAAGTGGTGATGCGGACGCTGGACATCGGTGGGGACAAGTCACTGAGCTATTTCCCCATTGAGGAGCAGAACCCCTTTCTGGGCTGGCGGGGCATCCGCGTCACCCTGGATCACCCGGAAATCTTCCTCACCCAGGTGCGGGCCATGCTCAAGGCCAGTGCCGGCCTGCACAATCTGCGCATCATGTTGCCCATGATCTCCAATGTGTCCGAGGTGGAAGAAGCGCAGCGGCTCATTTTCCGGGTGCACGAGGAACTGCGGGGCGAGGGGCTGGATATCCAGATGCCCCCCATCGGCGTGATGATCGAAGTTCCGGCAGCGGTCTTCCAGATTCGTGACCTCTGTGAACGGGTGGATTTTCTGTCGGTGGGCTCGAATGACCTGACACAGTACATGCTGGCGGTTGACCGCAACAACCCGCGGGTGGCAAGTCTGTACCACCATTATCATCCCGCGGTGCTGCAGGCGCTGTACAAGATTGTCTGCGATGCCCACGCGGCACGCACGCCTGTCGGAATCTGTGGTGAGCTGGCGGGTGATCCGGCCGGCGCGCTCCTGCTGCTGGGCATGGGCTATGATTCCCTGTCCATGAGTGCGGTCAGTCTGCTGAAGATCAAGTCCGTGATCCGCACGGTGTCGCGCCGCCAGGCCGAGGAGGTGGTCCGGGACGTCCTCTACCGGGACAGCCCCCAGGTGGTGAAATCCATTCTGGAGCATCATCTGCGCAAGCTCGGTTTCGAGCGCTACGTGCGCCCGCTGCGCAAGACGCCCGCTCAGGATTAGTGTGATTATTCTAACTGTGGCTGCTACCGTGCAGGTAGAATCTGTTCAGTGGAAGGCCATCCGACAACCACGGGAATGCCCATGAATCACCCCATGCAGAGCAAGACAAGACCGCACAACGGATCCCGCATCGGCCTCGTGCTCGGTGGCGGCGGAGCCCTGGGTGCCATCTATGAGATCGGTGCCCTGCGTGCACTGGATGAGGCGCTGGAGGGTGTGGACTTCAATCACCTCTACGTCTATGTGGGCGTGAACGCCGGTGCCTTCATTGCCGCCAACCTGGCCAACCAGATGACCACGGCGCAGATGTGCCGGATTTTTGTGCGCAATGAGGCGGATGTGCACCCGTTCCACCCGGATGTGCTTTATCGCCCCGCATTTCGCGAGTACGGCCGGCGCATGCTGGCGGTTCCCGGCCTGCTGATGGAGGCTGCGGCCAAGCTGCTGGCCAATCCCGGTGATCAGACGGTTTTGGATGCCTTTACCACGCTGGCACAGGCGGCACCGGCCGGGCTGTTCGAGAACAGCGGTCTGGAAGCCTATCTGGCCCGCTCCTACAGCCTGCTGGGGCGTACCAATGATTTTCGTCAGTTGCGGCACCGGCTCTATCTGCTGGCGGCCGACCTGGAAACCGGTGAGGCGGTACGTTTTGGCGCGCCGGGCCTGAATCAGGTGCCCATTTCAAAGGCGGTGCAGGCCAGTACCGCCACCCCGGTTCTGTACATGCCGGTGGAGATCAACGGCCGGCATTATGTTGACGGCACGATTCGCCGTGGCATGCACGCGTCGGTGGCCCTGGAGGATGGTGCAGAGCTGGTGCTGGCCATCAATCCGGTGGTGCCCATTGATGCGCCGGCCGCCGTGGCAGCCGGCACCATGAGCGAAGGTGCCCTGCTCAACAAGGGCATGCCCAATGTGGTCGCACAGGCCTACCGGGCCATGGTCTATTCCCGCATGAATGCCGGGTTTGAACTCTATGAAGCCCAGTATCCCGGACGGACGCTGCTGCGCTTTGAGCCGCGCCGGGATGACGCGCGCCTGTTCTTCTCCAACATCTTCAGTTTCCAGTCGCGCAGGGTGGTGTGCGAGCATGCCTACCAGATGACCCGGCGTGATCTGCTGGCGCGTTACGAGGAGCTGTCCGAGGCGCTGGCACCCTTTGGTGTGACCCTGAAGCGGGATGTGCTGGAGGATGATCAGCGGACGTTGTCCACCAGTCTGTATGGTGCATCGCTGCCGCTTTACAGACATGCTGAACCGACTGGGTTCCATCCGCTGAAGCAGCTGGGTGAGCGCCTGGAAGACATTACCGAACGCTTCATCCCCGGCCGCAGCAAGTAGGTTTTTGCCCCTCGTCCGAATATCCCCCTCCATCAACCCCATTCCGGACGAGGGGCGTTTTAATTCTAGAGGGCTGGCTACAAAATGGCCAGCCCTCTCTGTCACGTGGCGGGGCTTTCTTCCGGATCCCGGGATTTGCCTTCCGCCTCCAGGCGCCTGAGATAACCCTCCCAGTACTCGTCCCGGTGTTCGCACAGAAAGCGCAGGTAACCCCAGGTGTAGAGGCCCGAATCGTGTCCGTCATCGAACACGAAGCGCAGGGCATAATGGCCGGTGGGCTGAATGTCCCGGATGCGGACGTTGCGCTTGCCGGTCTGCAGCACTTCCTGACCCGGGGCGTGTCCCACCACCTCCGCAGACGGTGAGAAGACCCGGAGGAACTCTGCCGTCAGGGTGACGGGGGGCTCCTCCGCATAAGTCAGCGTGATGGCCCGGCCATCATCAGACATTTCGACCCGGCGTGGGCGCGGGGCCTGTTGTGCGTCAGTCATGGGGTTCCCCTCACAGGATGTAGCGGCTCAGGTCTTCGTCATTGGCCAGTTCGCCCAGCTTGCTGTCCACATAGTCCGCAGTGACCACGAAGCGGGACTGGATGCCGTCTCCGGCATCGAAGGAGGCTTCTTCCAGAAGCTTCTCCATGACGGTATGCAGGCGCCGTGCACCGATGTTTTCCGTCTTCTCGTTGACCTTCCAGGCCACTTCGGCGATCCGGCGAATGGCTTCCGGTTCGAACTCCAGCTCCACGCCCTCCGTCTTCAGCAGGGCCTGATACTGTTCGGTCAGGGAAGCGTCCGGTTCGGTGAGAATGCGCTCGAAATCCTGAGGCGTCAGGGCATCCAGCTCGACGCGGATGGGCAGCCGGCCCTGAAGTTCCGGGATCAGGTCGGACGGTTTGGACAGGTGGAAGGCGCCGCTGGCAATGAACAGGATGTGATCTGTCCTGACCATGCCGTACTTGGTGGATACGGTGCAGCCTTCGATCAGCGGCAGCAGGTCGCGCTGGACCCCTTCGCGGGAGACATCCGCCCCGCCGTGTTCGCCCCGGCGGGCAACCTTGTCGATCTCGTCCAGGAAGACGATGCCATTCTGCTCCACTGCCTTGACGGCGCGTGCCTTGATGTCTTCCTCGTTGATGAGCTTGGCGGCTTCTTCGTCCCGGACCTTGCGCAGGGCGTCAGCCACGCGCATGCGCTTGCTGCGCTTGCGGTCTCCGCCGAGACTGGAAAACATGCTCTGCAACTGGCTGGTCATCTCTTCCATGCCCGGCGGTGCCATGATCTCCACGCCCACGGGTGTGGCCTTGAGCTCGATCTCGATTTCCTTGTCATCCAGTTCGCCCTGGCGCAGTTTCTTGCGGAAGACCTGCCGGGTGGCGCTGCCTTCGCGCTCACCCAGGTCACCGGAGCGTGGCGGCGGCAGCAGGGCATCCAGAATGCGTTCCTCGGCGGCCTCCAGCGCGCGATCCTCGACCCGTTTCATTTCCTGCTCGCGGAGCATCTTGATGGCCATCTCGACCAGATCGCGGATGATCGACTCCACGTCCCGGCCCACATAACCCACTTCCGTGAACTTGGTGGCTTCCACCTTGATGAAGGGGGCGTCGGCCAGTCGGGCCAGGCGCCGGGCGATCTCGGTCTTGCCCACACCGGTAGGACCGATCATGAGAATGTTCTTGGGGGTGATTTCCTCGCGCAGGGACGGATCCACCTGCATGCGGCGCCAGCGGTTGCGCAGGGCGATGGCCACCGCACGCTTGGCCTTTTGCTGGCCGACGATATGCTTGTCCAGCTCGTTGACGATGTCTCGGGGTTTCAGAAATGCCATGGGTCAAACCTGTTCCTGTCAGGTGGTGATGATTTCTTCCAGAGTGCGGAAGTGGTTGGTGTACACACAGATCTCGGCCGCAATATCGAGGCTCTTTTCAGCAATTTCCCGCGCGTTGAGGTCTGTGTTTTCCATGAGTGCACGCGCGGCGGCCTGGGCATAGGGCCCGCCGGAGCCGATGGCAATGAGGTTGAATTCGGGCTCCACCACGTCTCCGTTACCGGTGATGATGAGCGAGGTTTCCGCATCCGCCACCGCGAGCAGGGCTTCCAGCCGCCGCAGGGCCCTGTCGGTGCGCCAGTCCTTTGCCAGTTCGACGGCTGCCCGGGTCAGGTGTCCCTGATGCTTCTCCAGCTGGCCCTCGAAACGCTCGAACAGGGTGAAGGCGTCGGCCGTGCCACCGGCAAATCCGGCGATGACCCGGTTGTGATAAAGGCGGCGGACCTTGCGGGCATTGCCCTTCATGACGGTATTGCCCAGTGAAACCTGGCCGTCTCCGGCCATGGCGACATGGTTGTCGCGTCGTACGCATACGATGGTGGTCATGTCCACTCCTGGTTGGGATTCGATCCTGAGGAAGGGTTATGGGGGCGGCCGCAACCAAATTCAAGGGGGGCATCGGGATGCGGGCCGGTTGCCCGCCCCGGCACAGCGGCTACTGATCGTCGCGCCTGATCTTCTTGACCAGCGGCTGAATGTTGAGGGCGACGAGCTTGTCCACCATCTTGTTCATGACCGAACGGTTGCTCACCGGGCCGATCTGCACGCGGTACCAGGTGCCGTTTTCCGTGGTGATCTCCCGGATCTCTGCCCGCAGGCCCTGAAAGGCAATCCTGGCTTTTTGTTTTTCGGCATCTGCACGATTGCGGAAGGAGCCGGTCTGGATCAGGTAATCATAAGTGACCTTGGGCGTTTTCGGCGCATAGACCTCGACCGGTGCCGTATCCACCCCGGACTTGGGCAGCATTTCATAAAACTTGAAGCGCGGTTCATCCTGGGTGGCGGTCTGCGCCGGGGGCTGCGGGGTCGGCTTCGTGCCGGCTGCCGGGGTTGTCGCCGGTGCGGTGGCCGGGCTTGCCGGCCGGGTCACAACCGGCATGGGCTTGTCCGGGATGGACTGCAGGTGATAGAGAAAGTACACGAACCCGCTGGCTGCGGCCAGATTGAGCAGCCACAGCCAGAGCGGGACCGGCTTGCGTGTCGCTTTCGCGGCTTTGGCCATGCTTACATGGACTCCGGTGCGCTGACGCCGAGCAGGGACAGGCCGTTGTGGATCACGCTGCGCACGGCTTCGGCCAGTGCCAGGCGGGCATTGCGCAGGCGTGCATCGTCTTCCAGTACCCGGTTGTTGTTGTACCAGGCGTGGAACTCCGAGGCCAGATCACGCAGGTAATGGGTCACCTGATGGGGCTCCAGTTGCTCGGCCGCATTGGCCACGACTTCCGGATAACGCGCCAGCATCTGGGCAATGGCCTTTTCCTCGGGGAGGGTCAGGGCATCCAGTGCAGCCAGCCCGTCTTCAGGCGTCCAGCTGAGGTTCTGCTCGGTCAGTTTGCGATGCACGCTGCAGACCCGCGCATGGGCGTACTGGATGTAGTACACCGGGTTGTCCTTGCTCTGGGACTTGGCCAGATCCAGGTCGAAGTCCAGGTGCTGATCGGCCTTGCGGGTCACGTAGAAGAAGCGTGCCGCGTCGTTGCCCACCTCTTCGCGCAGCTCGCGCAGGGTCACGAAGGAGCCGGAGCGGGTGGACATCTGCACGCGTTCGCCACCCCGGTAGAGGATGGCAAACTGGACCAGCTTGACGACCAGACGCTCGGGGTCCAGACCCATGGCCTGCAGGGCCGCCTTCACGCGGCAGATGTAACCATGGTGATCCGCGCCCCAGACGTTGATGACGCGGTCAAAGCCGCGCTCGAACTTGTTCAGGTGGTAGGCGATGTCCGAGGCGAAGTAGGTGGTCTCCCCGTTTTCGCGGCGTACCACGCGATCCTTGTCATCACCGAAATCGGTGGAGCGGAACCAGAGCGCGCCGTCCTTTTCGTAGATGTAGCCCTTGTCCTGAAGGATCTGAATGGCCCGTTCCACCTGTGGCTGCACGGATTTTTCGGAGAACCATTCCTGATAGGTGACACCGAACTCTTCCAAGTCGTTGCGGATGTCCTCCACGATGCTGTTCAGTGCCAGATTGAAGACGTGCTCATAGTCCGCACCCAGCAGAGTGCGTGCCCGGTTGATGAGCCCGTCGATATGGGCTTCCTTGTCACCCCCGGCCGGCTCGTCGGCAGGCACCCCTTCAAAAACGGTATCGGCGGGATGATGCAGGCGGTCGCCGACCTCCTTGTGCAGGGTCTCGGCGATGTCACGGATGTAGTCGCCCTTGTAGCCATTGCTGGGGAAGGGGAAGGTTTCACCCAGGGCTTCCAGATAGCGCAGCCAGACACTGGTGGCCAGAATGTTCATCTGACGCCCGGCGTCATTGACGTAATACTCCCGGTGTACCTGATAACCGGCGGCTTCCAGCAGGTTGGAAATGGTGGCCCCGTAGGCAGCACCGCGGCCGTGCCCCACATGCAGCGGACCGGTAGGGTTGGCGGACACGAATTCCACCTGCACGCGTTCGCGGCTGTTCGGCGTGGCGCGACCAAACTGCGCGCCTGCTTCGAAGATGGCGCGGATCACCGAGAAGTGTGCCGCCGGATCAAGGAACAGGTTGATGAAGCCCGGGCCGGCAATCTCCACCTTGCGGACGGCGGGATCGGCGGGCAGGGCCGCAACGATTTTTTCGGCCAGTGCGCGCGGAGGCATGCCGGCCTGCTTTGCGAGCACCATGGCAATGTTGGTGGCCAGGTCGCCGTGCGACGGGTCCCGGGTGTTGTCCACCTTGACCGGCACCTGTCGGCTGCTTTCCGGAAGGGTACCTTCTTGAGTCAGGCTCTCGAGGGCTTGGGTAAACAGGTCAGCAACGTGCGACTTCATGGAACGGCGCTCTCCGGTCAAAATGGCAGTTGGGAAAAGGGGCGGTATTATCCCACGCCCGGCGCAGGGGGGCAACCGGACGGGGAGAAAGGGGGATATCAGCTCAGGCGAAAGCGCCGGACGTGTGCCACCATACGGGTAGCCATCTGTTCCAGGGCGTCACTGGCCACACGGTTCTGCTGAACGGCCTCGGCGTTGTCATCAGCCAGGTCGGCAATATGCTGGACGTTGCGGTTGATTTCCTCCGCCACGGCGCTCTGTTCAGTGCTGGCTGATGCCACTTGCTGGATGCGGTCGGTGATGTCGGAAATCGCGGCGTTGATGGTCCGAATGGCATTGCGCGTGGTTTCACAGTGGGCATCCGCATCGGCGGAGCGTTCACGCGCCGCGTTCATTTGTCCCACGGCCTGCTCCACTTCTTCAGTCAGGGACTGGATGATCTGGGTGATTTCCACCGTGGCCTCCTGTGTGCGGCCGGCAAGCTGGCGGACTTCATCGGCCACCACTGCAAAACCGCGACCCTGCTCGCCGGCACGAGCCGCCTCGATGGCGGCGTTGAGTGCCAGCAGATTGGTCTGTTCCGCGATGCCACTGATGGTGCCCAGTGTCGTGGCAATGGTACGTGTTTTTTCTTCCAGTTGGGTGATGGTACCCGCAGCGGCATCCACACTGGTGTTGAGGGCTGCCATGGCTTCCAGCAACTGGTCCAGGGCATGCAGACCGGATTCGGACTGTTCACTGCCCCGGCGGGCGGCTTCTGCCGTATGCTCCGTGGATTGAGCCACTTCGTGGAAGCTGGCGGTCATCTCGTTCATGGCCGTGGCCAGCTGATCCGCTTCTTCCTTTTGCTTCTCGGCGGCTTGGCTGACCTGGACAGCAGAGCCCTGAATCTGGGTGGCGACGCTGGCCAGCTCCTGCGTTTGCTGCTGTTGTTCCAGCAGAAGCGTGCGCAAGGCGTCCTGCATGGCCTTGAGAGCGCGCAGCAGGGTGCCCAGCTCGTCCTTGCGGCCCGAATCCAGCGAGGTGGTGAGGTCACCCTGACCAATGCGTTCGGCGGCTGCCACGGCTCGGTTGATGGGGCGCATCAGGCTTCGGGCAAGCATCAGGGTTGTGGTCAGGACCAGCAATACCGCCGCGATGGCGATGATGGCATCGCGCCACAGGTTACCGCGGGCCTTGTCGAGCAGCGTGGCCACCTGTGTTTCCAGGTCCTCCTGTTGCATGTCTTCCAGCGCCTTGAGCTGGTTGATCTTGCGGGTGATGGTCTGGAACCAGGAGGCCGCATCACGGTCGAAACCGGTGAACGGGCGCTTTTCGGTCAACGCCTCAATGGCGGTGAAGGCGGATTGTCTGTAAGCATTGACTTCCGCAAAGGCCGGTTGGGTGACGACTTCATCCAGCTTGCCGACCCATGCTTCCGGTGCGCGTGAACGGAACTGGCCGAGATACACCTCCTGTTCTGCCACAAGCCGGATAAAGTCCCTTGCCAGACCGTCCCTGAACTGATCGGCACCGAAGACGGCGCTGAGAACCGCCCGCTCGATGCCGGCACGCTCCTTGGCATTCAGGAAGGCGGTATAGGCGTCATACCGGTTGCGCAATCCGGGCAGAAAGAGTGTCTGTCCCGCCGCATCCACTGTTTGCAGTGCCTGGGTATTGAGTGCCGTATAGCGCTCCAGAACATTCCGGACACTGAGTGCCTGCTGATCCACCTGTCCTCGCAGGCCGGGCAGACCCGGCAGATTGTCCCGGAGTCTTTGCAGGGCCTTGCGGACTGCCGGGGGCAGGTTGCTCCCGAGACCGTTTGCCAGTGCCGCATCAAGATCCGCCAGCGCCTTGTCCGTGTTCTGTCGCTGGCGGGTCAGCAGGTCGCGGAAACTGTCCTGACCCGAGGCCAGATAACCGGCAGAGGCACCGCGCTCCTTCTGCAGTTCATGAACCAGGGCGGACAGAGAGCCGGCCAGACGGATGGCCGGGTGCAGCGCATGGAGGTTCTCGTAACGGTTTCGGGCATCATCCAGATTGATGCCCACGAAAATGAGTGCCAGCAACAGCGGTACGGCACTGAGCAGGACGAGACGAGTGCGGAGACTGTTCAGCATGAACCGATCCTCCCTGACGGTAAATATGAGTGAATGGTCTCATGAGCGTAGTTCGTCCGTTCATGTTCTGCCAGCGCAATGGCTAACGAAATGACATAGATCAAATATCCGGCCAAAACAGGGTTGCCAGTCCCAGTCCGATGAACAGGGCACAGGCGATCCGGTGTGCCCATCTGACGGGCAGACGCTGCATCAGGGCTTCGCCTGCCCAGACGACCGGAACATTGGCCAGCATCATCCCCAGCGTCGTACCCAGTGTGACCAGCAGAACACTCTGGTACTGGGCGGCGAGCAGAACGGTGGCAATCTGTGTCTTGTCACCGATTTCCGCGACAAAGAAAAGCAGCGTGGTGGCGATGAAGGCGCCGTATTTGTCGAGTGCGGAAGGCTGATCATCCTCCTCATCGGGGATGAGCAGCCAGAGCCCGACGGCGATGAAACTGCCGCCCACGAGCCAGCGTGACCAGTCGGGTGACAGCCACTGCGCCAGCCATTGGCCGAACCAGGCGGATGCAGCGTGGTTGAGGAGGGTGGCCACGAGTATGCCGGCGACGATCGCCCAGCGGTTGCTGAAGCGCATGGCCAGGAAAAGGGATAAAAGCTGGGTTTTGTCACCGATTTCGGCCAGTGCGACCGCAAGTGTGGCGTTCAGAAAGGCATCCATGGGTTTCTCCGGCGGGAGGGTTCGACACAGAGACAACACACCCCTCCCGCCAGACAGGGCCTGTTGCCTCAGGTCTCGTCCATTCCCGTGGAACCGGATCACCATGGGCATGAGGCCCAATCCTGTTGATGACCCGTCCGGCCAGGGCCGGCGGACTACTCCCCCGAAGGTGGCCGCATTGTACTGAATACGATGGTCAGAGGAAAGAGGCAGGGTGGCCAGAAGCGCCTTTGCTGAAAAACGCGGCGCAATGAAGACCGGAAGTCATGGGTTCCTGCGAAGCTTCATGTTACCCTTTTCCGGCGGCGCCCGGTTTGGGGCGCTGTGTACGTTGAAAATGCAAGGAGCACACATGAACAAACGTATTGTTGCCGCCGGGGTGGCGGCTGTGGCAGTTGCAGTACTGCCAGTGGGGCTGGCCTGGAAGGCCGAGGAGCAACTGCGGCTGCAAGTCGCATCCGCGAATGACCGGATGCAGCGCCAGAAGATGCCGTTAAGGATCGTCTTGAAGGATTACCAGCGAGGTTATGCCAGTTCGACCGGCGTGTACCGGCTGGAAGTCATGGATCCGAAAACCGGTGCGTCCGAAGGGTGTGTGGATTTCTCCACCGAACTCTCGCATTCCCCGTTGCAGCTGGTACAGGGCTTCTGGGTAGAAGCACGCAGTACCCTGATTGCAGACACGGCACAATCCGACTGTGACTTTGCTCAGAGCATTCAGGGTGATAAAGACGCCCGCAAACTCTACGAACAATTTGGCGAAGAAGGCCCGCTGGAAATCCGTTCAGGCATTGGCGTCAGCGGGGGGCTGCAGCATGAAATCAAGCTGCAGGCCTTCAGGCTGGCTCAGCCCGCTCCGGACGGTCAGGGTGAGGTGATCATTCAGGTGCGCCCGGCGAGTCTGGCTGTCGCAAGCGACATGCAGGCCAGCTTCATTCGGTCGTCGGGTGAGTGGGGTGGCATCGAAGTGTCAGCCCTGGGGGCCAGGATGGTCTTTGACGGGTTTACCCTGAGCGTTGATCAGCGCCGAGCAGGAACCGCATTGCAGGTGGGGGAAGGGCGCGTGGCCATTCGTGGGCTGACGGCCGAGAACCTGCCGGATGCCAGGGTGCACAGATTCTCTGTCGCCGGGGTGGAAACCTCGGGCATGACCGACGTCAAGAACGGTGAACTGCTGTCTTCGGGCGAGATCCGGATTCAGGATGTACGTGTCAATGACCTGTCATTCGGCGACTGGCGCATGCGGATTTCTGTCGGGGGCATTGATGCACTTCAGGCCGACAAGCTGGCGGTGGCGCTGGATGACCTGAATGCCGAAGGCTTGCCCGTCATGACGGAAACGGAGGCCGGGCAGAGAGCGCTTGAAGCGTTGCTGAAGTCCGTGCTCAAGCAGGCGGAACTGAAGATTGACCCCGTGGAGATCAATCTCGGCGGGGAGACGGCCCGGATTCAGGCCAGTGGGCGCAGCGTCAATCTGGGTCAGGCCGACTTTCAGACGCTGGCCATCTCGCCGGTGCAGATCTGGAACCTGATTGAAGGGGATGCCGAGTTGACCTTTGGCCGGGCCTTTGTGGAGAAGGCCATGGCACTGGTGACGGATGCGCAGGGTGTGCAGAGAGGGCGATCGGCCGAGCGTACCGCTCAGGTCAAGCTGCGGGAGATCGCCCAGGCCATGGAGCTGCTTGACCAGTACACCCAAACAGGCATGCTCGACTACGACGCGTCCGGGAAACATTACAGGTTCAAGGCAGCCATCAAGGATGGTGTGCCATCCATCAATGGGCAGCCGCTGAAATAAACGAATGGTCGTCAGGCCTTGCGGGCCTTTTCGCCACGGGCGATCAGGCCCTCAGGGGTGCGGGTTCAGGGTATCCACCAGTGCCTGGGCAGACACGGGTTGATGGCTTTGCATCAGGACTGTCCCGGAAGCATTCATCAACATGAGGGTGAATGCGTTGCCTTTCAGCAGGGCGGCAGCCTCCCTCGGAGACAGGTGGTAGCCATCCTGTAAGATGGATTCGGTAAAGCCAAGTGCCAGAATGGCCTGTTCGCCCTCGAAGTCGAAGGATTCCAGTGCGGCCATTTGTTGCTGGTACGCCTCCAGCGTGGGTGCCTTCGCCAACACAATGATTGCCGCCTTGACGCGGTCAGGAAGTGGGCAGGTGTTGGTGGCCGCTTCAGATTCCCCGTGCCAGACCAGCTGACAGTCACCGCTTGTCATGATCTGAGGCTGATAGGGGGCGGGTGTGCAGGCAACCAGTATCGCCAGGGTGGAGGTCAGCAAAGGTTTCATAAAGCTCTTCCGTGCACATATGTAGCGTCCTGCCTGGGGAAAAATCGTAGCACACGGTTTTTCGGGGAGTCAAAGAGCGGGTATGCAAGGGTGCGGCCGGAAGGAATGTTGCAAAGGAGACGGATTAGTGTTTGCCAAGCTAAATGATAAGAATTATCATGCGCATATCGTTTTGGTGAACAGAAGCCTTCTGAAAGGAGTACATTGTGATGGGCAAGAAGTGGCTGGTCCTGGGGGTGGTGCTGGGCACCATGGCCGGTACGGCAGGTGCGGAAGCACGGGTTGAGGTGCTCGACAAGCACCTGGATACAGGCGGTGCTTTCCTGGCGTATACCGAGTTCGAGTTATCCGGAGAGCCGCTGGCGGAGGCGCTTGGGCTGGATCTGGATGTGCTCGATCCGAATGTGCGGGACAAGCCGACCGCTTTTGACTATGTGGCCGGGATAGAAAGCTACGAGTACTCGGAAGAAGCCATGTATGCGCTGAATTATCAGTCCGGTCTGGGACTGCATCTGGCCCATGGTCTGCGCAATGCGGAACGGGGCGGGTCGCTGAAGTCGCTGGGCCAGCGCTTTGTGACCCTTGCCGGGAGCGTGGGTATTTCGCCTGCTGAAATCCCCCTGAATCTTTATCCGCTTGCGCTGCCCTGGGCATCCGGGCTGCCGGAATTTGCAGGGCCGGTGAATACGGATGTGGTGAACCGGGACGGTGATGTGCTGATCCCCGCCTACTACCGGGATTATGCATCCCTGCGCTGGACCCGGGAGGGTGTCCGCCCCGAAATCACGCCGGCGGCCATCGGGGGGATCTGGCTCAAGGAAGTCATGTGGTCTCAGGATTTTCTTGGTGGCATGCATACCCGCGATACCGATGAGGAAGTGGAGGCCACTTCTTCAACCATGGATCAGGATGGACGACATGCGCTCGGCGTGTCCGCCGTGGACGGCCTGAACGGTGTGATTCTGACCGAGATCTCCCTGGAAAAGATGCGCTGGCTTGCAGAGCGCCTGGCCTTTGATGGCCGGTCGCTGGGCGTCCGGCTGACGCCTGCCTATGACGGTACGAAGCCCGTTTGGTTCCCCCATCGTCTGGAGGCCCGGACCCGTGATCTTGAAGGCGGGCTCGCCATTGAGGGGCTGAACGTGGCGGAAAGGCACTCGAGCCTTCGTGATGTCTGGATGCTTCTGTGGCCGGCAGCGGAGTACTTCGCCTTTGCCGATCAACGAGATGCCGCAAAGGCAACCAATCCGGCATTCCGCGCGGTGTTTGACGGGCAACCGTTTGCAGCGGCGCCTGCGGTGAACCGGGATGCCTCTCCGGACAACGATGTGCCGGCCAATGACGCGTTCTCGCTCGCACGGACACTGTCTCACGTGCTGTTCACCAATCTGCATGCGCTCCATTTCGATCGCAAGGCAGGCACTTTGGTGGATCGCTGGGACGGCAAGCCGGGCCGGCACGTGACCACTTATGATGCGGCCTATGCCCTGGTTGCGCTTTCCGTCTACCAGAAGGCGGTGGATGCCCTGCCTGTCGGTTACGCGAGTGCAGAAGCCGGCGCGGGTGGACTGGGGACGGCTCAGGGCAAGGCGGCGCTGTCGCTTCTGAAGGCTCAGGCTGACTTTATCCTGACACAGCTTCGGCGAGAGGACGGGTTGTATGCCGATGGGGCTGAAGTTGCCGGTGAGAAAGTCCGCATGGCAAGCAGCGTTTCCGTGGATACCCAGTTTGCGGTACTGCGCGGCCTGGGTGCGGCATTCTCCGCGACTTCGGACAGCCGTTACCGTGAGGCGGCCAGGGCGCTTTATCAGGCCGTCGATCGTCTGATGGCACGCAAGGGATACTGGGTCTCTCCGGGTGAGGAGACGGTGGAATATACGCCCTGGACCGCAGCGGCAATCTCGGCGGGTCTGCGTACGGCACTGCTTCAGTTGAGGAACGAGGGGACAGAGAATGTCCCGGCACTTGAGGTGGCCGCGCTGGTCGGACGTTATACCGACTGGTTCCGCACGGTCATCAATGGCGGGGCACAGAATGAGGGCATGCAGCTTGCCGAATGGCTGGGTGATTCGGGGAAAACATGACGGCTTCGGGTGGCGTGGATAACGATGGTGATCAGGTTCCCCAGATTACCGGTGCCGGTGGTCCCCATGGTACGGCCATGGTGATGGCAGGGCGCGTGCGTGTCGGGCCCTGAGCTGCCGGGGCAGGTGAATTGACCGGGGTCAATGAACCCGGCTCTGCATATCGGATAATGGTGCAAATGAGAATATAATGCGAACGTATTTGCATCAGAGGTGATCCGTGCGCCCTTCCTCCCGAACTTCCAGACCCCTTGCCTACCGCAATACGGCTGTGGAAACCGCCCTTTATCTGCTGGCAGTGTCGGGCATTGTCCTTTGGGATGTGCTGCAACTGCCCTGGACGCTGTACAGGTGGATCATGGTCCTTCATTCGGTGGGCGGCCTGGTGGCGTCACTGGTCTGGATTGTACCGTTCTGGTGGGCCCACCGTGCCCTCATTCGTCGTTCCCGGCGCCCGTGGATGCGAACCAGCGGTCGTCTGCTGGATGTCGTTTTGGGTTTCCTGCTGGGCAGCGGTGTATGGCTTCTGCTGGTGGGCAACCGGGGGCAACTGGCCGATACCTGGATCGCGGGGGTTCACCTGTATGCCGGCCTGCTGGTTGCACCGCTGGTGCTGGCCCATGCCTGGCGCTGGTCCGTGGTCAGGAAATTGCTGACTGCACTGGTGGTACTGGCAGCGCCTGCACCTGTGGCCGCTGCCATCTGGAGTGGTGCCCTGATTGCCTCTCCGGATGGTGCGGTGCTCTATAGTGCCAACCGGGACGCAGGTACGGTATCCCGGATTGAAACCGCTGCGCCTGACCGGCCAGTGGAGCGCATGCTCGGCCGCATGATGGCGACGGTTGCACTCAACCCGGCAGCAGGGCAGCTGGCCGCGACCGACAGCGTGGCCGGCGTGGTCTGGCTGCTGGATGCGGTGACGCTGGAGCCGTTGCATCGGGTTGAGCTGGGCGGGCGCCCATGGGGGGTCCTTTACGATGCGGCCAACGACTGGTACTGGGTCACCCTGTTCGAGTCCGCCGGGCTGGTGGCAATCCGGCCGGACGGTACCCGGGCCTTGCACGTGACGGTGCCCGAGACCCCGCGAGGTCTGGCGTTGTTGTCGGACGGGCGGCTGCTGATCAGCCACATGCTGCTGGGGCAGGTGACGGTGTGGGACAGCCGGGATCCGGCGTCCGGCCCCTTGCAGACCCTCCGTCTGAGTACGACAACGGATCCGGATCCTTTTGTCCCCCAGGGGCTGCCGCGAGGGCTCGATGAAATCGCGGTGAGCCCGGATGAACAGGAAATCTGGCTGCCCCATCTGCTCTGGAGTTTTACCCATCCCTTCCAGTTTCAGTCCACGATATTTCCGGCCATTTCCGTGCTGGCTGTCGGAGACCGGATTGTGGAGAAAACCGATGAGCGAAAGGTGCTGTTCCGGCAGATCAACCTGCGGGATGTGCGCAACCGGACACATATTGTCTCCAACCCTCAGAGTGCGGTGTTTTCCGAAGACGGAAGCAAGGTGTATGTCACCTTCAGCGGCAGTGAAGACTTGGTTGTGTTTGACCGGGCACGGGGACACAGCGTCTCCTCCGGCGAGCGAAGGGGGCGCCGCAGGGGCAAGTTGTCGGAAGGCGGGGCTCAGGCGGTCCAGATTGTCCGGCATCTGCCGGGTCAGATGCCTTGGGGGCTGGTGCGCCTTGAACGGAAGCTGCTGGTCCAGAACATCCAGTCGCGCACGCTGACCCGACTGGATACCGGTGACGGCGGCCCGTTCAGCCGGGTGCGTGTGGAGGCCGAGGCGTGGGGACGGACCGGCACTCTGGATCGCCTTACCCCGGAGCAACGTCGTGGCTCGCGACTGTTTCATCTCGGCAATACGCAGGCGAATCCCCGGTACCCGGTGGCCGGGGACAACTGGATGAGCTGCAGCAGTTGCCATATGGATGGTTTCAACTTCACCAACCGTTTCCTGATGGCGGCTCACGCCCAGGACAAGCATGAAAACGCCGTGACAGGCCATGCGCGACTGAAAACCCTGATAGCCTCCGATTTTGTGGGGGACTATATCCGCATCATACAGGATACGCAGGGCGGGTTGGGCGCAGATCCCCGGGACGGCGCAGAGCCGGTGGATCCGGATGCGCCGCCTGCCGGGGTGGCGGAAGACATGACGGCACTGCACAGCTGGGTCCGGCTCGCCGAGAACCTGCCGTTCGTATCGACCTGGCTGAGACTGGATGACAGCCGGCCACAAGTACACCGGGAAGCGTGGATCAGCTCCGCAGCCTGTGCCGGCTGCCATGAAACCCTGTTCCGCCAGTGGGCGGACTCCAATCATCGCCTGATGGCGGAGTCCAATCCCTATTACCGGGTGCTGGAGGATCTTGCGGGCCAGACGGAAGGCGAGGCTTTCCGGAGCTGGTGTGTGGGTTGCCATAATCCGCAGAGACTGACCGCAGGTTTGCCCTTCCGTGGCAACGAAAACCGCATGTTCGAACGCGGGGGCGCCGGACTGAAAGCACAGTTTTCCCGGCAGCCGTGGGCACTGGACGAGGGCACCGGCTGTCTGTTCTGTCACCGGATTACCCGGGTGGAAGATGCGGGGGGTAACGCCGCGTTCACGGTCAATCTGAAGGACAGGCCCACTTATGTGGGCGAGCAAAGCCGGTTTGCACCCGCACGCTGGCTCGGCGAGCGCATGATCAACGCTGCGCCCCGGGTTCATGCCGAGTCCTACAGTCAGCCGTTCTACAAGGATCCGGTGTATTGCAAGGGATGCCATGACGAGTTTTCACCCGGGCATGGCGCGCGCATTGTCACGACCTGGGATGAGTGGGCCCGGTCTTCCTTCAATGCGCCGGGCACGGACCGGCATCGCACCTGCATTGACTGCCATATGCATGCGGATCCGGATCGTATCGGTGACCCGGTGCCGGGGCGCAGCACTGAGGGAGGGAGACTCAAGGATAACGTGGTCACGCACCAGTTTGTCGGCGCCAATCATCACCTTGTGGGGCTGCGCAATCCGGATCTTGAGCGCCAGAGCCTGGCCTTGCTGAAACGTTCGGCAAAACTGGAACTGCGCACCGAACCGGGCAAGCTCGTTGTGCGCGTGCGCAATGTCGGGGCAGGGCATGCACTGCCCACGGGGGTGGCGGATTTCCGTCAGCTCTGGCTTCAGGTGACTGTGCGCGATGCGGCCGGGCGGATCGTCATGGAGCATGGCAAGCCGGATGAAAGAGGGCATCTGCCACCGGAGACGCGTCTGTTCATGAAAGTCTTTGGTGATGCGGAAGGCAAGCCCGTGGGGTTGCGGTTCTGGCGTTATGCCCGGCTGCTCAGTGATACACGCATTCCCGCGGATGGCTACCGGGATGAGGTATTTGACCTGCCGGAAAATGCCGGGGGGCCGTTGGAGGCGGAGGTCCGTCTCAACTTCCGCATCTATCCCCAGTGGGTGACGGACACCGTACGCAGGAGCGTGCCCGACTTGCCTGAACCGCCGGTGGTCACGCTCGTTCGGGAGGTCATGACTTTGGAGACTGATCAGTGACAGACAAACGGAAGAGTGTGGTGTCCGGACCGGAGTGT
Organism: Thermohahella caldifontis; assembly: GCF_041153465.1. Lineage (NCBI taxonomy): Bacteria > Pseudomonadati > Pseudomonadota > Gammaproteobacteria > Oceanospirillales > Hahellaceae > Thermohahella > Thermohahella caldifontis. Next base: position 1,772,897 of record NZ_CP154858.1, on the reverse strand, counting down.
GAGCCGCCGGTGATCGTGCTCGGTGGCGGGCCCGCCGGGCTGGCCGCGGCGTGGAAGCTGGTGGAAGGCGGGGCCCGGGTGGTGGTGCTGGAAGCTGCCAGGCAGGTTGGGGGGCTGGCGGCAACCCAGACGTTCGAGGGTCGCGACGGGACCTATCGTTTCGATTTCGGCGGGCACCGTTTTCTGACACGCGACCCGGAGCTGCTTGCCTTCATCGAGACACTGCTGGGCGACGACCTCCTGCATGCGGAAAGGGCTTCGGTCATCCGCTATCGCGGACGGGTGTACGACTATCCCCTGTCGCTCGGCAATCTGCTGACCAATGCCCCCTTCCCCTTGCTGGTGGGTGCGGCCCGGGACCTGCTCCTGCGTCTGATCCGTCCGCCCCGTCAAGCCGTTGCGGATGATCAGATGAGTTTCCGGGACTGGATTACCGCCCGTTTCGGCCCCACGCTCTATCAGCATTTTTTCGAAGGCTACACCGCCAAGCTGTGGGGGATCGACCCGGCCCATCTGAGCGGGGACTGGGCGGCGCAGCGCATCTCCCTGATTGACCTCAGGGATGTCGCACGACGGCTGCTGCCCGGACGCGGCCCCTCCCCCGAACCTACGCCCGGCACTACCGGTATCCCAGGCTGGGTTTCGGTCAGATCTTCGAGCGCCTGCGGGAGTGGCTCCTTGAAAGGGGATGCGAGGTGGTCACCGATGCCCGCGTCACGGGCTTTGAGACGGCAGGGCGGCGGATCACCGGCGTCCGGTTCAGCCGTGGTGGCGGGCATGAGGTCCGGCCCGCGAGTCATGTGGTCAGTACGCTGCCCCTGCCTGACGTCACCCGGATGTTGGGCGGCACCTCAACCCTGAGCTTCCGGGCCCTGCGCTTTCTCAATATGCCGGTTCGGGAGGAGACATTTCGCCTTGGACATGGCAATACCTTTCGGACCCGGACATGATGGCCACCCGTCTGCAGGAGCCACGCCGGCGTTCACCGGACATGGCCCCGGCAGGGCACTCGTCGGTCATGCTGGAGATTCCCTGTCAGGAAGGGGATGCGCTCTGGCGTGCTGACGCCGGTACGCTGAAGGCCCGCGCCTGGTCGGATCTCTCCAGACTGGGCATTGATCCCTCAAGGCATACGGGAGAAGTGTTTCATGCCCATGCGGCCCACGCCTATCCGCTCATGGTCATGGGCTACGAACGCGAACGGGCCCGCAATCTGGCCTGGCTGGGACGGTACGACAACCTGATTCCCTGTGGACGCCAGGGCACCTTCCGCTACATATTTACGGACACGGCCATGGAAATGGGCATGATGGCGGCCCGTTCCATTCTCAGATCGGAGGATCTCAGACATGAAATCTACAACCACCGGAACGAGAAAACGGTTATTGAGGTGGACAGCGTGGCCTGAGTGGGGATTGCTGGGACCGGCCCTGATCGGTGCGCTGCTGCTGATGTGCTTGCTGCTGGCGAGTTCGCCGGTTGCCGCATACTCCTATGCGGAAGCGGGTACCGAGCCCCTGCTGGAGTGGCGTCAGACACTGCTGAAGGCACTTGCGGAAAAGGATGAGGCTGCCCTTGGTGAGGTGGTGCCGGATGTGCTCGCTGAAGCGGACTATCTGGATGTGCGATACGCCACGGAACTCAGGGATGCACTCGAGGATGCGGTGGCTGTGCGGGATACGGAGCAGGTGACCCGTCTCATGGATCAGGTGTTCGCGCTCAAGGTGATCCATCGTCTGGAGCTGGCGGAAAAGTCGCTGGATGACTATCAGAAGGCGAAAGTGCTGGTGGCCAAGACGCGTGCCTACATGGCGCCCCTGATGCCGAGGCTGTCGCCGCCCGCACGTGAAGAGGCGGAGCGCTTGCTGCATGAGTGTGTTCAGGCCGTGGGACAGCCCGGTGTGTTCGGTGCCGGCGCGGTCCCCCCGGACCGGGACGGGTTGGTGAAGGCCCGGAAACAGCTTGCCGGGCTCCTCCGGCAACATCTCTTCTGAGTCGGCTGACCGTGGACCTTGCCGGGGCGGGAATTCTGCCACCCCATGATGATGCACTCCGGCTGGCGATGGGGGTGGAGGACTACAGCGTTGTCATGCTGTCCCCCACTTTCCCGGCTACCCTGCATTGATACTGCTCGCCCGTGCCATCGGGACAGCGGCCGGCATTCCGGCGTGGGAGGCGCTGATCCGGGTCAATGCCATCAGTTGGATGCTCCTGTTCCTGGCAGTGTTCGTGCTGTTGCAACGGCGCAACGGTGACGGAGACTTCCGGGCAGTCGGATGGGGAGCCTTGCTTATCGCCGTGCAGCCACTGGTGGTGGGGGCCATGGTTTCCGGCATGTCCGATTTGCCGGGCACCAGCCTGCTGGTGGCCTGTTGTGCAGCCTTGCTGCGCAAGCGCTACGGTCTCTTCGTGCTGGCCTGGATTCTCGGTGTGGGGGTGCGACCGGGTCTGGCACCTCTCTGGCTGATACTTGCAGTGATGGCCTGGGTTCAGGCCAGGGATCTGTCTTTTGGCCGGAAAACACTGTGGGTGAGCCTTGCGGGTGCCGGGGTCATGAGTCAGGTGGCATGGATGTGGGCCCATGACGGTGAGGCGCTGTGGGTGGAAGGGGCACGTTTTCTCCGGGGACATTTCGGTGCCTGGGGAACGGCCTGGGGGAAACGCCACGGATGAACTGGGGCGAGTCTCTGGCCCGTTATGGCCTCAATGGCTTGATCCTGGCGGCAATTTGCATGCTGCCGTTGCTGCGGCACACCGGAATCCGGGCGGCGAGGAAGAAAGGTTTTTACGGATGGCTATGGGCCGCAACCGCCGGCTGGACGTTGCTGGCCCAGAACCCGGAGCACTTGCGGCACCTGCTGCCTGTTTTCGTATTCGCCTGCCTCTGGGGGCTTTCCCATTACCGGCGTCTGACTGCCGCGCTCTTGCTGGCCGCTGCGCTCTCCGGCTGGATCGCCGCATGGCAGGCCCCTTCATCGCCACCGGTCTGGCAGGCTGCCGACCTCCTCGGGCAGCAGAGAGAAGGAGGCGTTCTGCTTACCCGGCATGGTCCCGAGATGCTCAGGCAAGTGTTACCGTCCTGGCGGGTGCTGGATCCGGTCTGGGCGGGTGATGCGGCGGTATTGGCCAGGTCCGGGCCGGTCTGGCGGCTGACCAATCGCCCTCCTGAAATGAAACCGGCCAGCGTCCGGACATTGCCGGCGCGCTGGCCCACGGAGGAAACACTATATCTGACACCACCCAACGCAGCTGAAGGACGAGTTTTTCAAAACTGAGTGAGCCTTCCGAATGTTCTAGGCCGAATGGTAGAAATTGACGGGCCGGATGTGTAAAATCCCGCTGCCCATTTTGGAGGGCAACATTGGATTGTTTTACAGGAGCTGTACAGAATGTTTAAAAAATTGGCAGTAGCTGCGGCTGTTGGTGTGGGCTTGTCCGGATGTGCAACGATCGTAAGTGATAGTAAGTATCCGGTAGCGATCACGTCCTATCCCAGCGGGGCGCACTTTGAAATTCGCAACAAGTCTGGAGTGTTGGTGCATAGCGGAGAAACTCCCTCAACCATCATTCTGAGCACCAAGGCGGGCTTCTTTCAGGGAGAGACTTATCAGGTCAAGTTTGACAAGGAAGGCTACCAGGAGCAGGTTTCCACGCTGGATACCAGTCTGGATGGCTGGTACGTCGGAAATATCCTGTTTGGTGGCTTGATAGGTATTCTGATTGTGGATCCGGCTACTGGTGCCATGTGGAAACTGCCCGAGCAGCACGCGGTTACGTTGAGTGAGCAAGCCGCGCTGAATGCCGCCAGCAGTCAGGGTGTCGTGGATGGCATGAAAGTGATTTCCATCAACGATGTTCCGGCCAGCCTGAAGAAGGATCTGGTCAAGGTTAACTGAAAGCCTGCTCAGTTGACCGGAAACAGTGACACAGTGACAGCGCTCCCTGGTGGAGCGCTGTTTACATCAGCCGCCCAGATAGGCCTTGCGGACATCCTCGTTGACCAGCAGGGCGTCTCCCGTATCTTCCAGCACGACACGTCCGTTTTCCAGCACGTAGCCGCGGTCCGCCAGCTTCAGGGCCTGGTTGGCATTCTGTTCAACCAGAAAGATGGTCATGCCTTCTTCGCGCAGGCGGGCGATGATCTCGAAGATCTGGGCAATGATGAGCGGTGCCAGACCCAGAGAGGGCTCATCCAGCAGCAGGAGCCGGGGCCGGCTCATCAGTGCGCGACCGATGGCCAGCATTTGCTGCTCCCCACCGGACATGGTGCCGCCACGCTGGTTGACGCGTTCCTTGAGTCGCGGGAACAGGGCAAAGACATGTTCCAGTGACTCCTCATACTGGGCCCTGGTCTGAAAGAAGGCGCCCATGTGCAGGTTTTCCAGCACGGTGAGGCCGGGGAAGATGCGCCGCCCTTCGGGAACGATGGCAATGCCGTTACGCATGATCTCGGAAGTGGACAGGTGCGTGATGTCCTGGCCCTCGAAGGTAATGGTGCCCGAGCTGGCCTGCGGGTCGCCGCAGACGGTCATGAGCAGCGTCGTCTTGCCGGCACCGTTGGCACCGATCAGGGTGACGATTTCGCCCTGCCTGACTTCAACGGAGACGCCGTGCAGCGCCTCGATCTTGCCGTAGTGTGTGGTGACATTGTCGAGTTTGAGCATCACGCCTCTCCCAGGTAAGCCTTGATGACGGCAGGATTGTTGCGCACTTCTTCCGGCGTGCCATCCGCCAGCGGAGTGCCCTGGTTGACCACGTAGATGTGATCGGAGATGCCCATGACCAGTCCCATGTCGTGCTCGATGAGCAGCACGGATACGTTGTAGTCTTCCTTGATGCTGACGATCAGCTCATCCAGGTCACGGGTTTCCTTCGGGTTCAGGCCGGCAGCGGGCTCGTCCAGCATGAGCAGCTTGGGTTCGGTCACCATGCAGCGTGCGATTTCCAGGCGACGTTGCTGACCATAGGCCAGGTTGCCGGCTTCCCGGTTGGCGAATTCCAGCAGCCCCACCTTGCGCAGCCAGTAGGTGGCCCGCTCCATGGCCTCGGACTCCTTGCGCTTGTAGGACGGTGTCTTGAAGAGTCCTGCCAGCAGGTTGGTATTCACGTGCCGGTGCTGCGCCACCAGCAGGTTCTCCACGGCGGTCATGCGGCTGAACAGGCGCACGTGCTGGAAGGTCCGCACCATGCCCAGCCGGGAGATCTTGTAATCCGGCAGTCCGTGTACCGGCTGTCCGCGGAAATGAATGGTGCCGCCGGTCGGGCGGTAGAAACCGCTCAGGCAGTTGAACACGGTGGTCTTGCCTGCACCGTTGGGGCCGATGATGGAGACGATCTGGTGTTCCCGGACCTGCAGGGACACGTTGTTGACGGCCAGAAGCCCCCCGAACTGCATTTTCAGGTTCTGAACATCAAGCATGATATCAGTCATGGGCCAACTCCAGTTTCGGACGCTTCATGGGGATCAGACCTTCCGGACGCCAGATCATCATGACGACCATGACCAGGCCGAACATGAGCATGCGGTACTCGGAGAACTCGCGTGCCACCTCGGGCAGGATGGTCATGACGGCGGCGGCAAGAATGACGCCGAGCTGGGAGCCCATACCGCCAAGCACCACGATGGCGAGAATGATGGCAGATTCGATGAAGGTGAAGGATTCGGGAGAAATGAATCCCTGACGCGCGGCAAAGAAGCAGCCGGCGAAACCTGCAAAGGAGGCGCCGATGGTGAAGGCGCTCAGCTTGATGGCCGTGCGGTTCAGGCCCAACGACCGGCAGGCAATTTCGTCTTCACGCAGGGCCTCCCAGGCGCGGCCCACCGGCATGCGCATCAGTCGGTTGATGACGTAGACCGTGGCCAGAACCAGCACCAGGGCAATCACGTAGAGGAAAATGACCTTGTAGCCACTGTCATAGGGAATGCCGAAGAACTCATGGAAGGGAATGTTGCCCTCTTCCTTGGCCCGGCGGCCGAACTCCAGGCCGACCACGGCAACCTCCGGATCCAGCTGAATGGCCGGCAGGGTGGGCTTGGGAATGCCGCCAATACCATTTGGACCACCGGTCAGTTCAGTCCAGTTGTTGAGCAGGATGCGGATGATCTCACCAAAGCCCAGGGTGACGATGGCCAGGTAATCGCCCCTGAGCCGCAGTACCGGAAAACCGAGCAGAAAGCCGAAAGTGGCGGCCAGCAGACCCCCGATGGGCAGCGCGGCCCAGAAGGAAAAGCCGAAGTAGTCGCTGAGCAGGGCGTAGGAATAGGCACCCACGGCATAGAAAGCCACGTAACCCAGATCCAGCAGACCGGCCAGGCCGACCACGATATTCAGTCCCAGGCCCAGCATCACATAGATGAGTACCAGCGTGGCCAGGTCCGTGGCGCCCCGGGAGCTCATGAACGGGAATACCAGCGCAATGCCGACCAATACCCAGAGGATGGCCCGCTCGACGCGTGCCTTCTTGTCTTCATCCTTGGGCAGGATGGCCGGGAGTGCCGGAAGCCCGGCCTTGAGGCCACCAAACAGGCCGGTGATCTGTGGCCTGAACAACTGAAAGAGAAAGACGGCGAGAACGGCCAGGCCAATGCCCGTCAGCGTGCCGCCATCGGCCGACCGCAGGACGAGATCCGTGCCTTCCTTCGAGAGCCTGACCCCCATGATGGGGAAAGACACGAGGAAGGTGATAAGCGCCGTGAACAGTGCAAAGGGTAAGGTTGCAGGCATCAGATTTTCTCCACTTCAGGCTTGCCCAGAATGCCGGTGGGCCGGAACAACAGGATCAGCACCAGCAGGCCGAAGGCCACCACATCCTTGTATTCCGTGCTGAAGTAGGCAGAAGTCATGGCTTCCGTGACACCGAGAATCAGGCCGCCCAGCATGGCGCCCGGCAAGGAGCCGATTCCGCCCAGTACCGCTGCGGTGAAGGCCTTGAGTCCGGCGATGAAACCGATGTAGGGGTTGGTGACGCCGTAATACAGGCCGAGCAGCAGGCCGGCCACGGCAGCCAGCGCCGCCCCGATGACGAAGGTGAAGGAAATGACCTTGTTGGTGTCCACACCCAGCAGGTTGGCCATCTTCAGGTCTTCCGCCACGGCACGGCAGGCGCGCCCCATGCGCGAGCGGGAAATGAACAGGGTCAGTGCACCCATGGACACAATGGTGGTAATGAAGATGATCAGCTGCATGTAGGACAGCGTAGTCTGAAAGCCCGAGGCGTCTCCGAAGGACCAGCCACCCTGAATCAGGTGGGGAATGGCAATGTCGGATGAGCCCTGGAACAGGCGGACATAGTTTTGCAGGAAGATGGACATCCCGATGGCGGAGATCAGCGGGATAAGCCGGTTGCCGCCGCGCAGGGGCCGGTAGGCGACCCGCTCCACCGCCCAGCCGAACGAGCTGGCGATGATCATGGCAAATATCAGGGCACCGAAGAAGATGACCGGCAGGAACTCGATGCCGAATGCGGCCATGCCGGTAATGGCAACAAACGCACTGTACATGCCGATCATGTAGATCTCGCCATGGGCGAAGTTGATCATGCCGATGATGCCGTACACCATGGTGTAACCAATGGCGATCAGTGCATAGGTGCTGCCCACGGTCAGACCGTTGAGCAACTGCTGGGCAAAGTAATAGGGGTCAAACGCTAACATTGACTCTCTCCGCATTAAAAAAAACACCCTCCCGCCTGCGCGGGAAGGTGTTTCGGGCTCAGGGTCGGGTTACATCTTGACCGGCGTTTTGGTTCCGTCAGCGTGCCAGGTGTAGATGTCAAACTGGAATCCCTTGAGATCGCCGTTCTCCTGGAAGCTGATCTCACCCATCGGGGTGTTGAAGGAATGGGTGTGGATGTACTTCTGCAGGACATCGGTATCCGTTGTCTTGGTTGCGGCAATCGCATCAGCCATGACCTTGACTGCAGCATAGGACGTCATGACGAAAGCACCGCTGGGATCCTGACCCTTGGCCTTGAATGCCTCAACCAGTGCCTTGTTTTCCGGGCGCAGGTCGAATGCAGGCGGCAGGGTGACCAGCAGGCCTTCTGACGCTTCGCCGGCAATGGCGCTCAGATCCTTGTTGCCGACACCTTCCGGACCCATGAACTGGGCCTTGAAGCCTTTTTCACGAGACTGGCGCAGAATCAGGCCAAGCTCGGGGTGATAACCACCATAGTACACAAAATCCACATCGGCCTGCTTCATCTTGGCGATGAGGGCGGAGAAGTCCTTGTCGCCGGCCGTGATCCCTTCGAACATCACGACCTTGATGCCCTTTTCTTCCAGGGTTTTCTTGACGGAGCTGGCGATGCCTTCACCGTACTGCTGCTTGTCATGCAGCACTGCAACCCGCTTGGGCTTGATCTTGCTGGCGATGAAGTTGCCCGCCGTCGGACCCTGGTCGCTGTCCAGACCGATGGTGCGGAAGATGTACTTGTAACCACGCTGAGTGATCTCCGGGTTGGTTGAGGCCGGAGTAATCATCAGTACGCCTTCATCTTCATAAACGTCAGATGCCGGCTGCGTGGAGCTGGAGCACAGGTGACCGACGACAAAACGGATGCCCTCGTTCACGACCTTGTTGGCCACTGCGACCGCCTGCTTGGGATCACAGGCATCATCCATGACAACCGCTTCCAGGGTGTCGCCATTGACGCCACCGGCCTTGTTGATCTGCTCAACGGCCATCTTGGCACCGATGATCTGCATGTCGCCGTACTGGGCAACCGGGCCGGTTACCGGGCCGGCGATGGCGATCTGAATGGTGTCCGCATGTGTGATGGCTGTTGCGCCCATCAGCATCACAGAAGCGCTGAGGCTCAGCACGTTTCGAGCGAATGTTTTCTTCATTATTGTCTTCCCGAAAATGGTTATCGTTAGAATCTTCATATCGCTTCCGACGGAAGCAAACGGGGAAATGTTACCCGTAAACGGCGGTCGTGGAAAGCCCCGCGCAATCAGGGGTTGCCGCAGCTTGACAGCCGGGATTTCCCAAAAAGGCAAAAAAAAAGGTGCTGAAAACAGCACCTTGCAAACGCTCTTCTATGATAGAAAGACAGGACAAAACATCATCACAACTGGTGATGCGCATTTTATGCAGCAGGTGTTTGTGGTGTAATACGTAAATACCACAACGATGGGGAATGGCATGTATTCCATAAAGGAATTGATTGGTGTGTTGGCAGGCGGTCTGGTTATGCTTGGGCTCGCCGGGCAGGCGGCGGCAGAGTCCCTGGCCCTGGATTTTGCCGGAGCACAAGGGGGACTGGATGCCCGCTGGGCGCCGATGACGTTCGAAAAGATTCCCCGCCATACCCGCTACCGGCTGGTGACGGAGGACGCGGGCGGTATCCTGGAAGCCGAGGCGGAGGCTTCTGCCTCGGGCCTGAGGTATGCGCTGAACGTGGGGCTGACCCCGGAAAGCACCCTGAGCTGGCGCTGGAAGGTATCCGGTGTGCTGGCCCGGGGCGATGTGTCGCGCCGGGATGGTGATGATTATCCGGCCCGCATCTATGTCACCTTTGATTTCGATGAAGGGCTGCTGAGCTGGGGTGAGCGCATGAAGCTGCGCGCCGCACGCATGATCTATGGCAAGGATCTGCCCTTTGCGGCCATCAACTACATCTGGGCAAGCAAGGCGAAAAAGGGGCTGATCGTTCCGAACCCCTATACGGACCGGGTGCGCATGATCGTGGTGGACAGCGGCACGGCAGAGGCGGGCCAGTGGCGCAGTCACCGCCGCAACCTGATGGCGGACTTCGAGGCCGCGTTCGGATTCCGGCCGCGGGGGCTGACCGGTGTCGCCGTGATGACCGATACGGACAACACCGGTGAGCGGGCGACTGCCTGGTACACCGGGCTTCAGCTGGAGAACATCACCCTGAACACGTCGTCGAAGGTGGAGGCGAAGTAGAACGTCACGCCCTCGCGCACGTAATCGGGCAGTTCCTCCACGTCGCCACGATTGGCCGCCGGCAGAATGATTTCGCGGATGCCTTGGCGACGGGCGGCGATGACCTTTTCCCGGATGCCTCCGACCGGAAACACCTGGCCGGTGAGGGTCAGTTCACCGGTCATGGCCACGCCGGCCTTCGGTGCCTGATTGCGGGCCAGCGAGAGCAATGCGGTGGCCATGGTGATACCGGCGCTGGGGCCGTCCTTGGGCGTGGCCCCTTCGGGCACGTGCAGATGGACAAAGGCCTTGTCGAAAAAAGCCGGATCACCCTTGTACTGCTTCAGCCGTGAACTGATGAAGCTGTAGGCGATTTCGGCCGACTCGCGCATGACGTCCCCGAGCTGGCCGGTCAGCTTGAAGCCCCGGTTGGCCGTGTGGATGAGCTGGGCTTCCACGGGCAGGGTGGCACCGCCCATGGCGGTCCACGCCAGACCGGTGACCACTCCGACACCCTTGAGCTGCTTTTCCTTGCGGAAGACCGGCTCGCCCAGGTAGGTTTTCAAATCCTTCACGCCGATGGAGACCCGGGCCTGGGGATCGTCCAGCAGCCTGACCACGGCCTTGCGCAGCACGCGGTGGAGCTGCTTTTCCAGATTGCGCACGCCGGCCTCGCGGGCGTAGCCCTCGATGATATGCCGGATGGCGGCATCCGTGATGCGGATGCGATCCGGAGCGACACCGGCCCGTTCCAGAAGGCGTCGCCACAGGTGGTGCCTGGCAATGGCCAGCTTCTCATCGGTCAGGTAGCCGGACAGGCGGATGATTTCCATGCGGTCCAGCAGCGGTCCCGGAATGCTGTCGAGGGTATTGGCCGTGCAGATGAACAGAACCCGGGACAGATCCAGACGCACGTCCAGGTAGTGATCCATGAAGGCGCTGTTCTGTTCCGGATCCAGGGTCTCCAGCAGGGCGGAAGCCGGATCTCCCTGATAGCTGTGGCTGATCTTGTCGATCTCGTCCAGCATGATGACCGGGTTGGAGGTGCCGGTTTCCTTCAGGGCCTGCACGATCCGGCCCGGCAGGGCGCCGATGTAGGTGCGACGGTGCCCCTTGATTTCGGCTTCATCGCGCATGCCGCCGACACTGAAGCGGTAGAACTCACGCCCCAGCGCTGCGGCGATGGAACGGCCGATGGAGGTCTTGCCCACGCCCGGCGGGCCCACGAGCAGGATGATGGAGCCCCGCACTTCACCCTTGTAGGCGGCTTCGGCGAGAAACTCGATGATCCGGTCCTTGATGTCATCCAGCCCGTCATGTTCCGCATCCAGCACCTTGCGGGCGTGTTTCAGATCCAGGTTGTCGGTGCTGTAGTGCCCCCAGGGCACCTGGGTCAGCCAGTCCAGATAGTTGCGCGCCACCCCGTACTCGGCGGAGTGGGGATCCAGCACGGACAGCTTCTTCAGTTCCTCGCGGAACTTCTTCATGACCGCCTCGGACGGGTTCAGGGCCGCCATGCGGGCCTCGAATTCCTCGATGTCGGCGGTGCGGTCATCCTTCTGCATCCCCAGCTCCTTCTGGATGACCTTGAGCTGTTCGCGCAGGAAGAACTCACGCTGATGCTTCTGGATCTTTTCGTTGACCTCTTCGCGGATTTCCGTCTGCAGGCGCGCCACTTCGGCTTCCTGACGCAGCAGGTGGAGCACCTTTTCCATGCGCTTGACCAGTGGCAGGGTGTCCAGCACTTCCTGCAGTTCCTCGCCGCTGGCGGTGGTCATGGACGCGGCGAAATCGGTCAGCGGTTCCGGCTGTTCGGGGCCGAAATGGGTGAGGTATTGCTTCAGCTCCTCGGAATACAGGGGGCTGAGCTTCAGCAGTTCCTTGATGGTGTTGATCATGGCCAGGGCATAGGCCTTGATCTGCTGCGGATCTTCCGCATCGGGCGTGCGCGGGTATTCCACGTCCACCAGATACGGCCGCGAACGGTGCAGCCAGTGACGGATGCGGAAGCGACGGATGCCCTGGGCCACAAACTGGAGCTGCCCCTTTTCCTCGCTGATCCGGTGTACCTGTACCAGACAGCCGGTCATGGGCAGTGTCGGCTGATCGGGCAGGATGGCATCCACCGGGTTGGGGACATAAACCAGCCCCACCATCCGGTGTGCGGTGTTGGCGACCCGCTTCAGGGTTTCTCCCCAGCGCTCGGCGTCCACCATCACCGGCTGGATCTGTCCGGGCATGAAGGGGCGGTTGGTAATGGGGATGAGATAGATGCTGGTGGGCAGCACGTCACGGGGGATGGCCGGGCTGCCGGCTGCCTCACCATCGCGAATCACTTCGGGGATATCGGTACTGCGGTCCTGTTCCGTCATGGAGCCACCTCTGAAATTGAACTTATCCTGTATATGCGGACGCCGGAACTGCTTTTAAAGGTTGAACCCGGAAAAGTGTCCGGGGATGACGCATGTCAAACGCCGGCTCCGGCAGACACCGGATCCGCCACAAAAGTCACCGGCGCTTGATGAATGTCATGCGAGGCGAAGGGGGGATGCGGCATACTGGGCCCTCGTACAAGAACTGATAACGGGGTTGACCGTGAGTATCTCTCAGGACATGACACAGGATCACCGTTATTGTGATGATCTGTTCGCCCGTGCCGAAGCTGCCATCCAGACCGGCGATCCGGCGGCAGCTGAACGTTGGCAGGCCTTTGGTGAGGCACTGCTGCTGCACTTCAGCCAGGAAGAAAATGTGCTGTTCCCCGGGTTCGAGGCTCAGCGCGGACCGATGGGACCGACCCTGGTCATGCGTCAGGAACATGCGATGATGCGTGACATGCTCGATACGGTTTCCGAGCGGATCGCCAGCGGGGATACGGATGCGGCGCTGGATGCGGCCGATGCGCTGATGGCCACCATTCAGCAGCACAACATGAAGGAAGAAAGCATTCTTTATCCCATGCTGGATCAGACGGTGACGGGACCCGTGGCGCTGACACTGTCCTGCCGGCAAGCGGAGGCCGGCTGACATGTATGTGGATCTGGATGTGCGGGGACTTTCCCCCCTGAACCCCTGGTGCAGGCGACCAGCCAGATGGCCATGCTGGGGCCGGGGCAGGTGCTGCGGGTGATTCTGGATCGCGAGCCCTATCCCCTCTATGAAATTGCCCGCGAGCAGGGTTTTTTTGTCCGGGTGCTGGAGTTCGAGCCGGGGCAGTATTATATCCATCTGTGGCTGGATCCGGAGCTGGAGGTTCCGGGCGAGGATCGCTGATGAGCGTACCTCAGGGGCTTTCACTGGAATATCTGCCGCCCTGGAAGCGGATTTTCGGTTTTTTCCGGGCGGCACCCTGGCTGGCGGCGCTGGCCTGGGCCGCGGTTGCCGCACTGGGGATCTGGCAGCCGCATATTCACCGGCTTGCCCCCGTCTTCATCGCTGCAGTTCATCTGTTTACTCTGGGTGCACTCATGAGTGTGCTGGTGGCGGCATCCGTGCAGTTTTCCGCCGTGATGACGGCGCTCAGGATTCCCGGCGAAGGATTCTGGGTGCCGTTCTGGCGTGCCGGCCTGTGGGGTGGCGCGGCGCTGTTCACGGGCGGGCTGGCGTTTGGCGGGCGGGTCGCGGTCGGTACCGGCGTGGCACTGCTTGCGGTCGTTCTGACCAGCTATGCGCTGGTGATGGTCACGCTCGGCGTTCGTCAGAAGGCCTATCGCGAGCTGATTCAGGCCTGGTTCGGACTGGTGTTCACCTTGTTGCTGGGCTGGCAGCAATCCACCCTGCATTCCGGGTGGCTCGACTGGGCGCCGCTGCCTGAGGATGCGCGCTGGACGTCCGTTCATGTCTTCATGGCGCTATCGGCCTGGATCGGCGTGCTGATTGTGGCCGTGTCGAGCCGTTTTGTCCCCATGTTCTTTGTGACGCCGGCATTGGATGACCGCTGGCGCGTGCTGACGGCCGCTCTCCTGACCGGTTTGCCCGCAGTGGCAGCCGTATCGGCATGGCTGGGGCGCTGGTGGCTGGTGACACCGCTCATGGTTCTGGGTGCGGGTGTCGGAGCGGTCTGGTTGCTGGCGCTGGCACGGTTACTGTTGCACCGCCGCCGGAGCACGCCCGATCCGGCCGTGGACTTGTGGAAACAGGTCGCCATCGTGGCCATGGTGGCGGTAGTGCTGATGATACTTCGCGCCCTGTGGCCGGAAACCCTGTCGGAGACTGCAGTGGGCGCTCTCTGGCTCTGGGGGGTGATCTGGGGCGTGGTCACCGCCATGCTGTTCAAGATTGTACCGTTTCTCAGCTATCTGCATCTGCAACGGGCAGCGAATGGCCGTTACGACATCATCCGGCAATTGCCGGGCATGCGGGTGCTCTGGCCGCCACAACGCCAGACCTGGCTGGTGCGTCTGCACGGGGTCTCGGCGGGGCTGTGGGCCCTGGCGGCGGTGGCGCCCTTGCCATTGTGGCTGCTGGCCGCCGTGTGTGCAGCTGAGGCCATCATCCTCGGGTACGCGGTGCAACAGGCCTGTCGCCTTTACCGACGGGCTACTCGCCTCGCAGTGCTTCCACCGGGCTGAGGCGCGAAGCCCGCCACCCGACGAGGATCAGCAGCCACAGTCCCTTGCGCATGGGTTTCCCCTAGGGTTTGAAAGTGAGAGTGGTGGAGGTCTGGATCTGGATCCCGATCCCCGTGAAGGTCCCCCGGTCGGCCGGTGCATCGGGCGCAGTTTTCAGGGCCTGGGCTTCAAACTGGGGGATGGTCTGCTTCAGATCCATTGACAGGTGTCCCCGATCCTCTGCCTGCACCTGGATGTCCGGCGGCGGCGTATCGGCAATGATGCGGCCGTAGCGGGTGTCCAGGCTTTGCCGGGGCTCCCGGGAAACCGGCACTTCGGGAATGTCTTCGGTGGTATTGCCGGTGCGGATGGCGGGATCCGTGATGAGTTCCAGATTGGTATTCACCCGGCGTTCGTGTTCCGACTGAACCTCCAGCATGAGGCCGGCAGCGCCCTGTTCGGACAGGTCGCTGTCGGACAGGCGCTCCAGCCCGGCCGCTTTCGGCATGACAGCAATCAGCATAAGGGGTAACAGTACGTTTTTCATGCGCAGGCTCCTGAGCTCCACAATGTAACACTTTGTTACGTGAATGCAAGGGGCCGGCGCCTGTTGCCGGGGCTTGTGCCTCAAACCGTGACGCGGGAATCAGTCCCTCAGGGGCACCGTCAGCACGGGCCGGGTGGACAGTTCCACAACCTTGCGGGCCGTGGACCCCATCAGGACCTTGCTGAGGCCGCGCCGGTGGTGGCTGCCCATGACGATCAGATCCACGTTTTGCTCATCTGCAACCTGAAGGATCAGATCTTCCGGCATGGCCTCGCGGACGATGATTTCCCTGAGCAGGTGCTGCTGGGCCGGGTCGGTGATCATTTCCTCTTCGAAGAAGGTGCGCACCTTGGTTTCAATCTCCTGCATGAGTTCCTGACGCCCTTCCGTACGGATTTTCTCCGCCAGTTCCCTGGAAATGTAGGAGTCCACGATGGCGCGGCCGAAATTCCCCAGGGGTTCCAGGGCATGCACCATGATGACCTCGGCGCCGTACTTCACGGCCAGTGAGGCGGCCATCTCGGTGACGGCACGGGTTTCACGTTCAAGTGTGGTCGCGAACAGGATCTTTCTGATGTCTGTGAGCATGGTTGCTCTCCTTTTTCGTCAGAGGCCGGCTAACCCGGTCCATGAGGTAGATGACATGATGCCAGGGCAGTCCGGCATGGTATGACAGACCGATTTCACAGCCCCGGCTGTTGGAGACCCCCTCCACGCACCCGGCAGCCTGTACCTGGGGTTTCAGGGTTTCCAGTGCACTGGCGTTCAGCTCCGGCGTGGTGAAGCCCTTGTCGCCGGCGAAGCCGCAGCAGGTGATGTCCTCGGGAATCATCACCTGCCGAGCCAGTGCGCGAACCAGTCTTTCAAGGTGTTCTGCCGTGCCCATGCGCCGCGTGCTGCAGGTCAGGTGCAGGGCAACCGGTCTTTCCTCGGGCGTCACCTGCAGGCGCGGTAATACCTGCTCGTACAGAAACTGTACGCTGTCCAGAATCTTCAGGCCAGCTTTTTGTGCCGCCTGAAGTTCCAGAGAGCATGGACTGGTATCGCTGACAATGGCGAAGCGCCCGGACTGGGATATCTCCTCAAGACGCCTCAGGGTCTCGTCACGCTTGGCATCGGCCAGATCCGGAAATCCCTTGCTGCGGAAAGGTAATCCACAACAGAGTTCATCGTACTGATTCAGGTCAATCATTCGGAAACCCGCCTTGGTGAGTACCGAGCGCATGACTTCGCTCACCGGTCTGGGATCGGCTTCGCCCCGGGCCGGTCCCATGGTCCGGCAGCCGCAGCTGGAGAAGCAGACGACCGTCTCGTCTTCCGGTCCGGGAAGGATGGGTACGTGTGCGGGCCGGGCCGGCGTGGGCATGGCCGGATGCCATTCGGGCACCTTGCCGCCGCTGAGCCGTCGCGCCGTGTGGGTGAGGGCTTTCAGGCCTGTCTGGCCGATGAGTTTCCCGGTCAGTTGTGCCGTCCCGAGCCCGAGGCGTGTGAGGCGGGTGACCGTATCGAAGTGGTCGGCAATCCACTGCGCCCGGGAATGATACCCGGCATTGCGCTGATGGCGATGCAGCCGCGTGAGATCTCCCGTGTTGATCCCCACGGGGCACGACAGGGCGCACAGGCCGCAGGCAGCACAGGTCTCGTCGCCCATGTAGGCATAGTCGGCTTCCCAATGCCGCAGTGTTTCCGGCGCTGCGCCATCCGCCCGAAGCGTTTCGATGGCGCGGCGGGTCGCGATGCGCTGTCGCGGTGTGAGGGTCAGCTTGCGCGAGGGGCAGGACGGTTCACAGAACCCGCACTCGATGCACTGATCCACCGATGGATCGACCCGTGGCATGGGTTTGAGGTGCTTGAGGTGGATGTCCGGATCATCGTTGAGAATGACGCCCGGGTTGAGGATGTTTTCCGGATCCAGCAGGGCCTTGATCTGCTGCATCAGCCGGTAGGCTTCATCTCCCCATTCCAGCCGGACGAAGGGGGCCATGTTGCGGCCCGTTCCGTGTTCGGCCTTGAGCGAACCGCCATAACGCACGGCCACCAGATCCGCCACCCGGTTCATCAGGGTTTCGTACCGGGCCCGGGAATCCGGCCGGGCAAGATCCTGTGAAAAGACAAAGTGCAGGTTGCCTTCCAGCGCATGGCCGAAGATGAGGGCATCATCGTAACCGAGTTCGTCGAAGATCTGTTGAAGGGCCTGCACCCCTTCGGCCAGGTGGGGCATGGGGAAGGCCACGTCTTCGATGATGACGGTCGTGCCCGGATCCCGCATGGCACCCACGGCAGGAAACAGCCCCTTGCGCAGGGTCCAGAGTTCGGCGCAGCGGCGGGTATCTTGGGTAAAGGGTTCCCGGTGCGTAACCGGATGCCGGGCGATCAGGGCGTCCACCTCCGTGAGGCGATGATCCAGTCCTGTCCCGGTGTCTGCGCGCACTTCCACCAGCAGTGCGGCGGCATCCGGCCCGAGGCGACTCAGATAATCGGGTACACCGGGCTTGCCGGCGAGTGCGGTGAGACCGCGCCGGTCAATCAGTTCCACGGCCGAGACCGGCAGCGGCTTGAGTGCCATGACGGTCTTGCAGGTGTCCCGGACGCTGTTGAAGCACAGGAAGGCAGTGGCCTTGAAGGGTTCGTCAGGCACGGTGCGGTAGGTGATCTCGGCGATAAAGCCGAGGGTGCCTTCGGAGCCGATCATCAGGTGGGTCAGCATGTCGATCGGATCTTCGAAGTCGAGCAGGGCATTCAGGCCGTAACCGGTGGTGTTCTTGAGCCGGTACTTGTGGCGTACCTTGTCTGCCAGCACCGGATCAGCCAGCAGCCGGGCGCGCAGTCCGGCAAGCCCCCGGATCAGTTCGGGTCTCTTGCGGCGCAGTGCCTCGCGGCTGTCCGGGTCGGCGCTGTCGAGCAGGGTGCCGTCGGCCAGCACCACTTTCATGGCGCTGAGGGTGTGGTAGCTGTTCTGGCGTGTCCCGCAGCACATGCCGCTGGCATTGTTGGCGGCGATGCCGCCGATCCTGGCGGCATGGATGGACGCCGGGTCAGGCCCGATCTTGCGCCGCCAGGGAGAGAGATAACGGTTGGCCTGCGCGCCGATGACACCGGGCTGAAGCCGGATGGCCTCGCCCTCTCCGATCACCTCGTGCGCCGTCCAGCCGTCCAGGACTACCAGTACGCTGTCGGTGATGGCCTGCCCGGAGAGGCTGGTTCCGGCAGCGCGGAAGGTGATGGGCACGGTATGCGCGTGCGCGGCCCGGATTACGGCCACCACTTCGGTCAGTGTCTGCACCTTGAGCACGATTTCCGGTGTCAGGCGGTAGAAGCTGGCGTCGGTGCCGTAGGCAAATCGTCTGAGCGGATCACGGATGATGCGCGCGTCAGGGAGATGTGTTGCCACGGCCCGGACAAAGGCGGTGAGGTCAGCCATGGTGTGCCTCCAAAATGAGTACCAGCAGCCGCTTGGGGCCGTGAGCGCCGTAGGCCAGGGTCTGCTGAATGTCGGCAGTCTTGGACGGGCCGGAAATGAGCAGCAGGTTGGTGGGCATCTGCCGGGCCCAGCCCCGGGCATTCAGTGCGGTGGCCAGATCCGGGTACAGGGTGGCCGGATCGAAAAGCAGGACGTGTACCGGTGGGACCAGTGACAGGGTTCGTGGCTCCTGAGGGCCGGTGGCCAGGATGAGGGTGCCGGTTTCACTGATTCCGCCCTGGGCCAGCGAGATCCCGGCGTCCACCTGGTGGAAGAGGCGATGGCGCCGGGTGTCGATCGCTTCATCCATAACCCAGAGCCGTTCGGCGGACAGGTGTCCGGCAAGGGGAGCGGCCAGTTCGGGGCGGGCTCCGCAGGCCAGCAGTTGCCAGCCTTCCGACTCGGCCCTGTGTGCCACCCATCCGGCCCACTCCGCCTTGGGCACGTGGCAGACCTCCGCATGCGCGGCTTTCAGGTGCTGGACAAAGGTGGCCAGCTCCGCTTCCGGGTCCGGCGGGGGGTGGGAAGAGGACGCCACGCCGGCATGGGCCGGTATGGTTTCCGGCGAACTGACAGGAGCGATGCCTGATTGTGCCCGGAACCGGCGAAGGCGGTCGAGAATGGTCTGGCGATCAGTCATGTTGAGACTCCTTCCGGGCTTGCAGACGTTCATGCAGGCTGCGCGATGCGGGCCGGGGTGCGGTGCGATAGCGGGTCCATGGGCCCAGGCGTGCGGGTGTGAGCCCGCGCAGGCGCGTGGCCAGTTTGAGAAACAGCCGATAGAGGCGCGGGTGGGTGTTGAGCCAGGCCCAGCCGCGCCAGATCCAGGCTTCGGCGGGACGGCGCAGGCTGCCCCGGCCCTGCACGGGGCTGTCGCCCTGTGTTGAGACGGCCTCCCGGCGCAGGCGGCGGATGAGATCCGGCAGAGGGATCCCGACCGGGCAGACATCCTTGCAGGCCCCGTTCATGGAGCAGGCCTGGGTCAGTTTGCCAGCCTTGTCCAGTCCCCAGATCTGCGGTGCCACCACCTGTCCGATGGGGCCCGGATAGGGCGCACCATAGGCATGGCCGCCCACCCGTTCATACACCGGGCAGTGATTCATGCAGGCGCCGCAGCGGATACAGCGCAACGTCTGACGCAGCTCCGGGTCGGCATACATCCGGCTGCGGCCGTTGTCCAGCAGCACCAGGTGCACTGCCGCCGGGCCGTCCTTTTCATCGCTTCGCCGCGGACCGGAGATCATGTTGACGTAGGTGGTGATGGCCTGACCGGTGGCGGAGCGGGTGAGCAGATGCAGGAGCGGTGGTACGTCGCTCAGGTGCGCCACCACCTTTTCGATGCCGCAAAGTGCGATGTGAACGCGGGGAAGCGTGGTGCTCATGCGGCCGTTGCCTTCGTTTTCCACCAGACACAGGGTGCCGGTTTCTGCAACGGCAAAATTGACGCCGCTGATGCCGATGTCGGCCGCCTCGAATTTCTTTCTCAGGGTGGCGCGACCGATGCCGATGAGTTCGTTCACATCGTGGGTCAGGGGGACGTCCAGACGCTCGTGAAAGAGACGCGCGATCTCGTCCTTGTCCTTGTGGATGGCCGGCATGATGATGTGGGAGGGTGTTTCGTCGGCGAGCTGGACGATGTATTCGCCCATGTCCGTTTCCACACACTCGATACCCTGTCGTTCCAGAGCGGCATTGAGCCCGGTTTCTTCCGTGGCCATGGACTTGCCCTTGACGACCCGGCGACCGCCCTCTGCATCAATGATCTGATGAATGATCCGGTTGGCCGCCTCTCCGGTTGCTGCCCAGTGCACCCGGATGCCGTTGGCCTGGCAGCGGGCTTCCAGCTGTTCGAGCAGTTCGGGAAGGTGCAGCAGGCAGCGGTTGCGGATGGCCTCCGCCTGGCGTTGCAGCTCGGAAAAATCCGAGCTGGCAAACTGAGCCGCCCGCTTTTCGCGCAGAAAGGACATGGCGCCGCGGAAATGATGGCGGATGCGCGGGTTATGGGTGGCGTCGTGCAAACGCGCGTCAAAGTCTCGGTTCAGCGTGTCGGGATTGAAGTGGCTCACCGGGTGCGCTCCAGCAGGAATGAGGCGATGTGGCGTGCGGTCAGCGGTTTTCCGGCCTTTTCTGCCGCGCCACTGATGTTCAGCATGCAACCGCAGTCGCCGCTGACCAGCGTGGTGGCACCGGTGGCGGTCAGTGCATCCACCTTGTCCGTCACCATGGCTGCCGAGACTTCGGGGACCTTCACCGAGAAGGTTCCACCGAAGCCGCAGCATTCCGTGGCCCGCTCGTGGTGGTGAATGGCCACGTTGTCCAGCTGGGCCAGCAGGGCATGGGTGGTCGCGTCGCAATGGACCTCACGCTGCGCCTTGCAGGAATTGTGCACCACGATGCTCAGGGGGCTGCCCTTGTCCTGCAGGCGGACATTCAGAACCCGAACCAGGAACTCGGTCAGTTCCCAGGTGCGTGCCGCCAGATCCCGGGCCAGGCCTTCCTCCGGTGTGCCCCGGAACAGGACGGGATAGTGGTGCCGGAACATGCCGGCGCAGGACGCCGAGGGCACAATCACGGGCCAGGGGCCGGGGAACAGTTTCAGCTGAGCCCGGGCCACGGCGCGGGCCTCGTCGTCATGACCCGAGTTCCAGGCTGGCTGGCCGCAGCAGCTCTGGTCCTCCGGATAGAGGACCTGAATGCCTTCGCGCTCGAGCAGCGCCACGGCAGACACACCGGCATCCGGATCGAAGAGGTCAATGAGGCAGGTGCCGAACAGATAGGCGCGGGTCGGGCGTTCCGGGGGAGGTGTAGGTCTCATGTTCGCTTCCGGTCAGTGTTGTTTTAATTGGTCAGACCAATTTACCATTGGTGTACCCTTACGTTAATCCGGGGTGGTTGGGGGTGTCAAGATGAGGATGGCTGAAAATTGTGCAAATTGATCTGCATTAAGACTTTTGTCGGGGGTGGATTGCCAGGTGCATTTATGATGTGGTAATTTTCCTCCATGTTTGTGATTGGTCAGACCATGTGTGTGGTCAGACCGGATTTTTCGGCTATGCTTAACTTCTGAACAGGGCGCGGGATGGCAGGTGTGAAACCGGTGAGGCAGCCGAAACTGTCGGATGTGATTACCGACAGCATTGAACAGATGATTCTTGAGGGCACGCTCAAGCCGGGACAGCGCCTGCCGCCGGAGCGTGAGCTGGCCGCCCGGTTCGAAGTGTCCCGCCCGAGTGTGCGCGAGGCCATTCAGAAGCTGGAAGCCAAGGGGTTGGTGGTACGCCGCCAGGGAGGGGGCAACTATGTGGCCTCCAATCTGGGATCAAGCTTTACCGAACCGCTGTTTGAGCTGATCAACGCCCATCCCGAAAGCCAGTACGACCTGCTTGAGTTCCGCCATGCCCTGGAGGGTGTCTCGGCCTATTATGCCGCGCTCCGGGGTACGGATGCGGACCGGGAAATTATCGTCAGGCGCTATCAGGACTGGCTGCATTTTCACGAGGCAAAGGATTCCGATAACGAGGCTCGGGCGGATGCGGAGTTTCACCTGTCCATTGCCGAGGCGGCGCACAATGTGGTGCTCCTGCATACCATGCGCGCCCTGTTTACGCTGCTCAAACAGCATATCGTCAGCAATCTGCACTTTCTCTACAAGGAAGATGCCCTGCGGCAGCGGATCCGGGCTCAGCACCAGCAGCTGATGGAGGCCGTGGTCGCGCGTGATCCGGAGGGGGCGCGCCAGGCGGCCCATGAACATCTGGCCTTTGTGGAAGAGGTGCTGCTGGAGAAGGGCAAGGCGGAGCTGCGCAACAGCCGTTCGCTGCGGCGATTGCAGCATCTGGACGAGAAATGAATGCCGCCGGCAGGTCAGACGATCAGGGTCTGTCCGCCGGGGACTCCGGGATGTGCGGGCGCCGGCTCACAAGGCCCGGCACCGTGCGATGTATTGATAACAAATGATTGACCAAGCTCTCAAAGGAGTAGCCTTTATGCATGACGATCCAGATCCGATTGAAACCCAGGAGTGGCTGGAGTCCCTGGAAACCGTGATTGAACAGGAGGGCATCGAACGTGCCTCCTATCTGCTGACCCGGCTGGCCGAACGGGCCACCCGTGACGGAACCCAGCTGCCGTATTCCATCACCACGCCCTATCGCAACACCATTCCGCCGGCGAAAGAGGCCCGCATGCCGGGTGATCTGTTCATGGAGCGCCGTATCCGTTCGCTCGTGCGCTGGAATGCGCTGGCCATGGTGCTGCGTGCCAACAAGCGGCCGGGCGATCTGGGTGGGCATATCTCCACGTTTGCGTCTGCCGCCACCCTGTATGATGTGGGCTTCAACTATTTCTTCCATGCCGGAGACAGCGCGCGCGAGAGTGACCTCATCTATTTCCAGGGGCACTCGGCACCGGGTATCTATGCGCGTTCCTATCTGGAAGGCCGGCTGACCGAAGAGCAGCTGGACAACTTCCGCCGTGAGGTGGACGGTAACGGACTCTCCAGCTATCCGCACCCCTGGCTGATGCCCGAGTACTGGCAGTTCCCGACGGTTTCCATGGGGCTGGGCCCGATCCAGGCCATCTACCAGGCGCACGTCATGAAGTATCTCGACAGCCGCGAGCTGGTGAAGATGGGCAACCGCAAGGTCTGGTGCTATGTGGGGGACGGCGAGTGTGACGAACCGGAAACCCTGGGTGCCATCGGTCTTGCCGGTCGCGAGAAGCTCGACAACCTGATCTTCGTCATCAACTGCAACCTGCAGCGTCTGGACGGCCCGGTGCGTGGCAACGGCAAGATCATTCAGGAGCTGGAAGGCATCTTCCGCGGCGCCGGCTGGAACGTCATCAAGGTGGTCTGGGGGCGTCTCTGGGATCAGCTGCTGGAGAAGGACAAGAACGGCATCCTGCAGAAGATCATGGATGAAACCGTGGATGGCGAGTACCAGAACTACAAGCACAACGGCGGTGCCTATACCCGCAAGCACTTCTTCGGCAAGCATCCGGAAGCGCTCAAGCTGGTGGAGGACCTGTCGGACAAGGACATCCGCAACCTCAACCGTGGCGGTCATGATCCGTTCAAGATCTATGCGGCCTATCATGCAGCGGTCAACCACAAGGGCCAGCCGACGGTCATTCTGGCCCAGACCGTCAAGGGGTACGGCTTTGGCGAGCAGGGCGAAGCGCAGAACACCACTCACCAGCTCAAGAAACTGGACTTCGAGACCATCAAGTCGTTCCGGGATCGCTTCGGCATTCCGCTGACCGATGAAGAGCTGAGGGATCTGCCCTATTACCGGCCACCGGCAGACTCGCCCGAGATCCTTTACATGCGCAAGCGTCGCGAAGCGCTTGGCGGATACCTGCCCAAGCGGCGCAAGGATGCCAATCCGCTCAAGGCACCCGAACTCAGCGCCTTCGAGAACATGCTCAAAGGATCCGAGGGCCGTGAAATCAGCTCCACCATGGCCTTTGTGCGCATTCTCAATACCTTGGTCAAGGACAAGCAGATCGGGCAGCGCATTGTGCCCATCGTGCCGGACGAAGCCCGGACCTTCGGGATGGAAGGCATGTTCCGTCAGCTCGGGATCTACACTTCCGAAGGGCAGAAGTACACACCCGTGGACCGCAACCAGGTCATGTATTACCGGGAGGACAAGAAGGGCCAGATCCTCGAGGAAGGCATCAACGAGGCCGGTGCCATGTCCGCCTGGATTGCTGCGGCCACTTCCTACAGTACCAATGACTATCCGCTGATTCCGTTCTACATCTTCTACTCCATGTTCGGATTCCAGCGGGTGGGTGACCTGTGCTGGGCCGCCGGCGACATCCGGGCCCGCGGCTTCCTTATCGGCGGGACCTCGGGCAGGACCACGCTCAACGGTGAAGGTCTCCAGCACGAGGACGGACACAGCCATATCTATTCGCTGACCGTGCCCAACTGCATTTCCTATGATCCGACATACAGCTACGAGCTGGCGGTCATCATCCAGAACGGCATCAAGCGGATGTATGTGGACAACGAAAGTGTCTATTACTACATCACCGTCATGAACGAGAACTACGAGCATCCGCCCATGCCCGAAGGGGTCGAGGAAGGCATTCTCAAGGGCATGTACAAGCTCGAGACCGTGGGCGAGAGTGGCAAGGCCCGCACCCGGCTGCTGGGTTCCGGCGCCATTCTCAATGAGGTCCGTGCGGCCGCCCGGTTGCTCAAGGAAAAGTACGATGTGGATTCGGATGTCTGGAGTGTCACCAGCTTCACCGAGCTGGCCCGTGAAGGACACCATGTGCGGCGCTGGAACCTGCTGCATCCCGAGTCGAAGCAGCGCACCGCCTATGTCACCGAGTGTCTGCAGGAGGGCGAAGGGCCGGTCGTGGCGGCAACGGACTACATCAAGCTGTTTGCGGATCAGATCCGCGCCTTTGTGCCGGGTGACTACACGGTCCTGGGCACGGATGGTTTCGGGCGCAGCGACACGCGCGAGAAGCTGCGTCGCCACTTCGAGGTGGACCGCTATTTCGTGACGGTGGCCGCGCTGGAAGGTCTGGCCAGGGCTGGCAAGATCGAACCGTGCGTCGTCACCGAGGCGATACGCGAGTTCGATATTGACCCGGACAAACTCAATCCGCTGTATGCGTAAAAGGAGGTTGACGTGAGTATTATTGAAGTCACCGTTCCGGATATCGGCGGCGCCTCCGACGTGGAGGTGATCGAGGTCCTGGTCAGCCCCGGCGATACCGTGGCAGAAGAAGATTCGATTATTGTGCTGGAGTCGGACAAGGCCACCATGGAGGTTCCGAGTCCTCATGCAGGCGTGGTGCGCGAGGTCAAGGTGAAGGTCGGCGACCGGGTCAATGAAGGCGATCTGGTGCTTGTGCTGGAAACGGATGCTACCACGGCCGGAGATTCATCTCAGGCCCAGGCTCAGGCGGAACCCGAGGCTGTCGCGCCGGCATCCGTCCCGCCCTCGGCACCGGCGGAAGACAAGCCTGCCCCCGCTGCAGCCGGAGAGGCACGGATCGAGGTGATCCGTGTCCCGGACATCGGCGGCTCAAAGGACGTGCCGGTCATCGAGCTCTGTGTTCAGCCCGGTGACGTGGTTGCGGAGGAGGACAGCCTGATTGTGCTGGAGTCCGACAAGGCGACCATGGAAGTGCCGTCGCCCGTGGCCGGCAAGGTGGTCCGGCTGCTGGTGAATGTGGATGACAAGGTCAACGAAGGCACGCCCATCGCGGAAATCGAGGTGAGTGGTACCGCGGCTGAACCGGCATCCGCACCGGCCAGTCAGGCCGCCCCGGCCGAATCGCCGGCCCCGACCGCAGCACCCGCCGCTGTACCGGCTGCCGCACCCGCCTCCGCTGCGCCTGCAGCGCCTGCCAGCGATGCGGACAAGGAAGCCATTGCCAACGCCTCGGCGCGCAAGGTGCATGCGGGCCCGGCCGTGCGCAAGCTGGCCCGTGAATTTGGCGTCGATCTGACGCAGGTGAAGGGGAGTGGTCCCAAGGGCCGCATCCTCAAGGAGGACGTGCAGGCCTTCGTCAAGGCAGGCATGCAGAAGCTGCAGAGTGGCTCGGCACCCGTGGGCGCCGGTATGGGATTGCCCACGGTGAAGTTGCCGGACTTCAGCCAGTTTGGTCCGATCGATCGTCGTGCCATGAGCAAGATCCATCAGGTCACGGCCGACAACATGGCACGCAGTTGGCTGACAGTACCCCATGTCACCCAGTTCGACGAAGCGGACATTACCGATCTCGAAGACTTCCGCAAGGCCCAGAAGGCGGCGGCAGAAAGACGCGGCACGAAGCTCACGCCGCTGCCCTTCCTGCTCAAGGCCTGTGCCTATGCGCTGAAGGCATTGCCCCAGTTCAACGTCTCGCTGGACATGGAGAAGCACGAGATCATCCAGAAGCACTACATCCACATCGGTGTGGCGGTGGACACGCCCCACGGCCTGATGGTGCCGGTGATCCGGGATGTGGACACCAAGAGCATCTGGGAACTGGCGGAGGAAGCGCTGGATCTGGCCGCCAAGGCCAAGGACAAGAAGCTCAAGCCGGCAGAAATGCAGGGCGGATGCTTCACGATATCCAGTCTGGGCAGTGTGGGCGGCACTGCGTTCACGCCGATCGTGAACACGCCTGAAGTGGCGATTCTCGGTGTCTCCAGGGCGCAGGTGAAGCCGGTCTGGAATGGCAAGGAGTTTGTGCCGCGCCTGATGCTGCCGCTGAGTCTGTCCTACGACCACCGGGCCGTGAACGGCGCCGACGCAGCCCGCTTCACGACCCTGCTCGGAGAGCTGCTGGGCGACATCCGCAAGCTGCTGCTCTGACCTGCCTGAACACGCGCGAAACCTGTGCGCGTGTCACGATCGTGCCCTGTGCCACGGCGCAGGGCACTTCCTCGCCCAATGCCTGGACAGCAGATATCCGGCATTGCGCCACGGCCAATCCCTCTTCCATGTGCAGCAGTTCCGTTCCCAGTCTGGCCGAAAAGGGTTGGGCGGCCAGAATCTGTTTGCCCGGGGCAGTCATGTCCATCCCGTGATCCTTCTGAATGTTTGCTCGCACTGATCCGGCTGGTATACGGAGACTGTGCGGGGCGCCTGGATCATCACTTTGGCAGCAAGGAAGGTATCGGCGCAGCGCTCTTTATTGGCGGACTTGAGGACTATGCCTGTCTGGCCGTGAGGGCCTGAAAGCATGTGAGCATCCGCCGGTTCAGGCCGAGTAGAGATGTAATATAACATCAATCACATTGTGCGCGTCGTGCCTGTCTTGTGCCTGTTTTGGAAGGGTTTGTGTTTAATTTACTTGCGTTGTGGTCAGGCACATCTAGCGGAGGGTTGACGCACGTCAATATGTAAAGGGAGTAAAATAACTACAATTTAAGCAAATCAATGGATGGACAAGGACCCTTCTCATGAGCCAGGTGGCGTTGACATTGGTTGTACTTTCGGCGGTTGCCGTGCTGGGGCTGGCCATCGGCCGGCTCAAGGTTCGCGGTGTCGGACTGGGCATCGGCGGCGTCCTGTTCGGTGGTCTGATCGTCGGGCATTTTGCACACCGCAATGGCTGGCATCTGGATCATGCCGCCCTGCATTTCATCAAGGAGTTCGGCCTCATTCTCTTTGTTTATACTATCGGCATTCAGGTCGGGCCGGGATTCTTTGCGTCCCTGCGCCAGAATGGGCTGCGCCTGAATGCCGTGGCCGTGGGGATCGTGTTGCTGGGCAGCCTGATCACGGTAGGGCTGGCGCTGGGGTTTGATCTGCCACTAAATGTGGTGCTGGGCATTCAGTCCGGCGCGGTGACCAACACACCGTCACTGGCGGCCGCCCAGCAGATCCTCTCGGAACTGGGGTTTACCGGTGAGCAGGTTAGTCTGCTGGGAACGGGCTATGCCATGGCGTACCCGTTCGGCATTCTCGGCATCCTCCTGAGCATGTGGCTGGTCCGTGCGCTGTTGCGCATTTCGGTGGAGGACGAAGCGCGTGCCTGGGATGCGGAGCAGGGGAATGGCAAGCGGGGCACGCTGCAGGCCATCAACGTCCGGGTGGACAAGCCCGATGTTGACGGATTGCCCTTTGAGAGGCTGGAGTCGATGCTCGGAGAGGACGTGATCTGCTCTCGCGTCAAGTCGCAGGGCAGACTGGTGGTGCCCGGTCCGGGCTTGCGGATCCGCAGCGGCGACTACCTGCATCTGGTGGGCAGTGATGAAATCCGGTTGAAACAGGTGGCAGAACGTCTGGGCCGTGAAGCGGATGAGTCGCTCTCGACCCGAGGCACACACCTGCGCAGTGTCCGCATTGTGGTCACCAATGAAAGGATGCTCGGGCGCAAGCTCAGCGAGCTGGATATCAAGAACCGTTACGATGTGGTGATCTCCCGGCTCAACCGGGCCGGGGTGGAGCTGGTGCCGAACCGGCATACCGTGCTCCAGTTCGGTGACATTCTCAATATCGTCGGGGATGCCCAGGCCGTGGAATACGTGGCCCGCCTGATGGGCAATGCCCGCAGCAAGCTGGATCAGGTACAGATGATGCCCATCTTCATCGGCATCGGGCTGGGGGTGTTGCTGGGCTCCATTCCAGTCCAGTTGCCACATCTGCCCGCACCCATCAAGCTGGGTCTGGCGGGTGGCCCACTGATTGTGGCGCTGCTGCTGGCCCGGGTCGGCAACATCGGCCCCCTTTACTGGTTCATGCCACCCAGTGCCAACCTGGCCCTGCGTGACATCGGTATTGTGCTCTTTCTCGCTGTGGTGGGTATCAATTCGGGAGCCGGTTTTCTGAATACACTGACGGAAGGGGACGGCCTGAAATGGATGGGCTACGGTGTGCTCATTACGCTGCTGCCCCTGTTCATCATGGGCATGCTGGCACGCCTGTGGCTGAAGATGAATTACCTGTCGCTGTGCGGCGTGCTCGCCGGTTCCATGACCGATCCGCCGGCGCTGGCCTTTGCCAATGCCTTGCGCCCGGATTGTGGTGCCAGCGCACTGGCCTATGCCACCGTCTATCCTCTGGTCATGTGTCTGCGCATCCTGTCACCCCAACTCATTGCGGTGCTGCTCTGGGCGGTCTGGCACGCCTGAAGCAGAGGAGGCGCCGGCTTCCGCCCCGGAGGCAGTGTCCGGCGCGCCGTCTGGCAGGTCGTCTGCGAAGTGGGCTTTCCAGCGCTGTTGCGCCACATGGGCCTTGACCAGTTCCAGGCTCTCGTCCACCAGCATCAGGATCTGCCGGTCCAGATGGCGGTCGGCTTCGGATACGGAGGTTCGCTCGTGGACACGTTCGGCCAGGTTTTCCACCCGGTCCGCTGTCATGTCCTTGAGCAGGTGGATGATCGATTGCACCACCACATCCGTGACCGCATTTTCCAGCAGGGTTTCGATGGTGTCACCCACCACCGGCAGGCGTGCAAACCGCCGGATGTCCGCGCTTTCCCGGATGGCCCGGCGCACGCTCTCGCGCACATGGCCGTTGATGGCCTGTCCCGTCTCTTCGGCCTCGATCACCTGGCCGGCCTGATGCAGGATATGGGCGATCCATTGGTATACCGCCGGCAGTCGGGGCTGTACCACCTCCTCGCGGATCTGCCGGATGAGCGGCGAGCCCATGCGCAGGTCCGCCTGGGCGTCGCTGAGCACCTTGATCACGATCCGGTCACTCAGCTCCTCCAGAAAGACGTTGTAGTAGAAGTGGATAAAGGCGAACACGCGGGTTTGCGTCAGGTCAATCACGCCGGCCCGCTGCAGCCGGTAGAGGATGGAGGCGATACGCAGAAAGCGGAAAATGCGTGCGCCGGCCACCGGGATGCACCCCACCAGATCGTACCAGTGGAGGAACGGGAAGAAATACCAGCGCACGTACTCGCGGCGCCGGATGGCAATGAGCCAGCGCAGAAAGAACTCGGTCAGGAAAAAGGCCACAAAGCCCAGGTCGACCAGGGCGAAGTTGGCATGGACCGGTGCCCAGGCATCGTGCAGGGCGGGTATGGATCGGGCCAGTGCTCCCCGGACAGCCTCGGTGGCATAAAGAGTATCAAAGAGCAGCATCACCAGGTTGGCCACCAGCACCGCCAGCATGGTCAGATCCCAGAGCAGCCACAGCCCTTCGTGATGTTCGCGAAGCTTCTGACGGTTGAAATTCAGCATCTGCGTACTGTAACGCGCCCCTCTGGACTGCGCAATTTGAAGGAGGTCTCAAACGTGATCTGTTCACTTGTCGGACAAGGCGCCCGGGTGCTAAGGTACGCTGGGTCTGGGAGCCCGTCTGGTGAGGACATCTGAATGATTACACTGATAAAAAATGCAGGGCGTGTGCTGGTGCTGGGCCTTTGCCTGGCCGGAGCCGTTCAGGCCGCGTCCATGAAAGAAGTGGCCGAGGCCGTCAAGGCCAAGGATTTTGACACCGCCTTTGTTCAGCTCAAGGAGCTCGCGGCCACCGGTGATCCGGTCGCACAGTTTCTGCTGGCCATGATGTACGAGAATGGCCGGGGTACGGAGAAGAATGACGAGGAGGCCTTCCGCTGGTACAAGGCTGCCGCCGAGCAGGGACATGCCTCTGCCCAGAACAACCTGGCCCAGTTCTATCTGAAGGGCAAGGGCGTCAAGGCGAACCCGGAAGAGGCCGTGGCCTGGTTCCGCAAGGCGGCCGAGGCCGGTAACGCCGTCGCCCAGTACAATCTGGGGCTGCGTTATGCCAAGGGTGAAGGGGTGCCGCAGGATCTGAAGCAGGCTTTCGAGTGGTATCGCAAGGCCGCCGAACAGGGCAACCGTTTTGCCCTGTTCAATGTGGCCTATGCCTACGCAACCGGAGAAGGCGTGGAGAAGAATCTGGTGGAAGCCATGAAATGGGCGCTGCTCAGCGCGGATGCCGGATTCAAGCGCGGCGCCCAGTTTGCCGCATTCCTCAAGCCCAATCTCAAGGAAGAGGAGCTGAAGCAGGCGCAGGAGCAGGCGCTGGCCTGGAAGCAGGCCAAGTCACAGGTGGCCAAGGCCAAATAGGCGTCAGGCCGCGGCGGGCAGGGTGATCCGGAAACAGGTCCCCTCGCCCGGCGCACTGTCTACCTCGATTTTGCCCTTGTGGCGTTCCACGATACCGTAAACGATGGCCAGGCCCAGCCCTGTGCCTTGCCCGACGGGTTTGGTGGTAAAGAACGGATCGAAGATGCGTGAGCGCACCTCTTCTGTCATGCCGCAGCCGGTATCTCTGACTTCCAGCACCACTGAATCGCCATCGTCATGGGTGTGCACCCGGATCGTTCCCTGTTTTTCAATGGCCTGGGCGGCGTTGACGAACAGGTTCACCAGAATCTGACTGATCTGATTGGGAATGCAGCGCAGCGGCCGGCGATGGTTGAGATCTTTCTCCACGGTGGCCTTGTACTTGATGGCGTTGTGAGCAATGTTGAGGGAGCTGTCGATCAGTGCCGTCAGATCGGCCTCGGCAAAACGGACATCATCCGTGCGGCTGAACTCCTTCAGGTCGCGGACAATCTGCCGGACCCGTTCGGTGCCTTCCCGGCTTTCCCTGACGATGAGCCCCAGATCATCCATCATGTAGCGAAAATCAATGTCTTTCTTGAACGCCTGAATGGTCTTTTGGGCCTCTTCGGGGAGCCGGGATTCCAGGGATTGATAGAGACCCAGGAGTGCACGCAGGTCATCCAGGTAACCTTCCAGGGTGCCCAGGTTGGAGTGAATGAAACCGACGGGATTGTTGATTTCATGGGCGATCCCGGCGGAAAGCTGGCCCAGCGAGGCCATCTTTTCCGACTGCAGCAGCTGGCGGTGGCTTTCCTGCAGTTGGGCATGGCTCTCCCGAAGCTGCTTGTTGAGCGCGTGGGCTTCCCTCAGGGCCGTCGTCAGGGCCTCGTTGAGTGTCATCAACTGGCTTTCCCGGCGCCTGAGTTCAAATTCGGCGTGCCGCCTGGCCCTGCGTTCCGCTTCCAGTTCTGTCCGGAGCTGTTCAAGTGTGGAATCGTCTGTCATCAAACCCGGTTCCTTTGGAGACTAACGGAAAGTGTAGCAGGGAATTCTGGGTTTGCAGGGGGCGGGTCATTTCAGTGGAAGCGGGGGAAGGTAACCGGAAGCGGGGCTTCCGGTACCGGATTTCAGAGCGCCACGATCAGCACAATGCCCAGCACGATCCCTGCCGCAAAGCTGATCAGGAAAGTATTGAGCATGTCGTAGTCGATCGAGTCGCCATGCTTGCCCGGCAATTCATGTCCTGCCATGAGAGTCTCCTCTTGCTGATATCGGGATTTTCGGATCGCCATGCAAAATATGGCGGGCCCGGACACAAAAAACAAGCCCCGGAGGAGGGGCTTGTCGGTTCGGCTTGATATGGGTCAGACTAGTCGTGCCAACGGGGGCCGTGATCTCCCATGCGTTCGCCCATGTGTTCGCGACGCGGGCCGTCACAACCTTCGTCCATCCCGCGGCGGCGGCGCTCCATCCTGGCCAGTTGTTCCTCGGTCAGGACGTTCTTGAGCCTGGCGCGGGTTTCGTCATCCAGGGCCTTCATTTGCTCGCGCGTACTGTCCATGATGGCCTGGCGTTTTTCATGCTGACCTTTCATGATGTCGATGAAGGCATCACGCTGTTCTTGCGTCAGTTCCAGCTTGTCCGCCATGCGGTCAAAGTCGGGCCCTCGGTCCTGGTCATGCGCCAGCACCGTGCCGGTCAGTCCGATGGTCAGCAGGGTGGACAGTGCAAGGGTCTTGAGTGTGTTCATGGTTGTTCTCCTCGTGGGTTGCTTCATTTCTGTAGTGTCAGAATATCCGCCCACTTGGGAGGAAATGTGGAGCAATCAGGGAAGCTCGTACTTGTAGCCGGCACCGTACACGCTGTGAATGCAGTCCAGTCCTTCGAAAGCGCCTTCCAGCTTGCGGCGGATTTTCTTGATGTGGCTGTCGATGGTGCGGTCACTCACCACCCGGCCATCCGGATAGATGATGTCCATCAGCTGTTCCCGGCTGTAGATGCGGCCGGGGTGCCTGACCAGCGCGGCCAGCAGCGCAAATTCGACCGCGGACAGGGTCAGGTGACGGCCCTGCCAGCTGACCCTGAGCTGATCTTCCTGCAGGGTCAGCCCGGGCGTGGTGCCGGTGGCCGGCGAGATGCGCCGCAGGACGGCCTTGACACGGGCCACCACTTCACGGGGGCTGTAGGGCTTGCACACATAGTCATCCGCACCCAGTTCGAGGCCGATCAGGCGATCCACTTCATCCACACGGGCGGTGGTCATGATGATGGGCACCTGACTCTGTTGCCGGATGCGTTTGCAGACTTCAATGCCATCCATGCCCGGCAGGTTGAGGTCCAGCAGGATCAGGTCCGGTGAATCGCTCCCGAAGGCCGCCAGCGCCGCCGGACCGTCATCTACCACGCGGGTGTCGAAATTGTCCCGCGCCAGATAGTCGGCCAGCAGACTGGCCAGCTTGGGTTCGTCTTCAACGATCAGGATGCGTGTCATCGGTTTCTTCCTCGTGAACAGGTAAGCGCAGCTCGACGCAGAGTCCCCCGGCGGGGGACGCGGAGGCCCCGATTTCTCCACCGTGTGCCCGGGCAATGGCCGCAGCGATGGCGAGGCCGAGACCGCTGCCGCCCAGTGCCCGGTTGCGACTGGCGTCTACGCGGTAGAAGCGGTCAAAGAGATGGGGGAGGGCCGCCTCCGGAACGCCGGGGGCCGAATCACACCAGCGCAGCACGAATCGGTCGTCTTCGCGCTGCAGGGAGACGTGAAGCGTGCCGGGGCTGTCGGTGTAGCGCAGGGTATTCTGGAGCAGGTTGTCCAGCAGTTGGGTCAGCCGGTCGGCATCGGCACGGACGGGGGCGGTGTCGCACAGGTCGGAGGTCAGGAAGATATCCGCCTGTACCAGCATCGGCGCCCCGCGGTTCAGGACATGGCGCACGCAGTCGGCCAGATCCTCCTCCTCAAACCGGTAGTGCACCGCACCCATGTCCGCCCGGGTGAGGTCATGGAGATCCTGTACCAGCCGTCCAAGCCGCTGGACTTCCTCGTGCAGGGAGGTTACGGCCTCCTGTGTCAGGGGGCGGATACCGTCCTTCAGGGCTTCCAGCTCGGCCTTGAGGATAGTGATGGGGGTGCGCAGTTCGTGGGCCACGTCCGCTGTCCATTGACGTTGCTGACGTTCATGCCGGGCCAGCTGCGCCACCATGTGATTGAAGTCGCGGATCAGGTCAGCCAGTTCATCCTGCCCTGTCGGTTCGGGCAGCGGGGAGAAGTCCCGCTGTCGGACCTGCTGCATGGCATCGCTGAGCTGCGCGACGGGACGGGTCACCTGTCGCGCAAGCCACCAGGCCAGCAGGCTGCCGCCTGCCAGGGCGAGCAGGGCGATCCAGATCATCTGGCGGCGCTGGGTTTCCAGAAAACGCTGGCCCACACTGTCATCCCGGAAACGTGGCGGCGGCAACGCAAGCCAGCCGACCTGCCGGCCGTTGTGGTCGAGTACGGGCACCCTGTCGTCCTTGCTGATGTCGGGCGGGCCCGGGATCAGCGGCCGGCCGGCCATGTCCAGGGGAATGATGCCGGGTCGTCGCGGTGACATGGGATGGCGGTGCGGATGATGATCATCATCACCATGATCATCCGTTTCGGGCGGCGGGAACGCGCCGGGCATATCCGGCATGATCCAGGGGGAGACGAGGCGTGGAGCAAGCCGTTCCCAGCTCCGGGCATCGGTGATGCGATCCTGCAGGCGCTCTGCCAGTTGTTCCAACGTCTGACGCTGTGCTTCACGTCGGTAACTGTCGAACCCCCGGCTCAGGCTCAGGTGCAGGGCCAGGGTGCTGATGAGCAGAATCGCCAGGGCATAGAGGGCGAAGGTCAGGGTCAGGCGCGTGTGAAATCGGCGGAACATGGGTATCTCTCTCCGGAATGTCCGCCAGTGTAGCGCAAAATTGTGCAGGAAATGGGGAAAAGGGGGTGCCGGAGCACCCCGAAGCGAGGCGGTCGTTGCTGAGGTGCCTCGTAAACGGTTGGCGTCAGCGCAGCAGCCGACGGATTTCCGGGAGGCAGGAGCCGCAGTTGGTGCCGGCCTGGGTTCGCTGACAGATCTCTTCCACCTGGGTAACGCCGTCTTCCCGGAGGGCAAGAATGCGCTGCTCACCCACGCCGAAGCAGGCGCACACCGTCCGGCCCTGTCCGGCCCCGCCGCTCAGTGGCCGGCCGGCAAGCAGGCTCATGCGCCGCAGCGTGTCAAGCTGCGCCTCACCGAGCGCGTCGTGCAGCCAGCCGGGACTGTCTTCCGGCGGTTCGGGGAAAGATAGGCCACCAGCACCAGCCGGCCTTCCCTGAGAGCAGCATAACGATGCACCTGATGGGCTGCGTCATGGTATTCCAGCCACTCCATGGTTCCGGGATGGTCCGTTTCGGACAGCAGACTGACCAGCCACTGCGGACAGAGGTCCGCCGGTGGGCAGGACAGGGCCGAGATGGCATGCCAGCCTGCGGCCAGCCGGACATGGGCCTGATACAGGACATTTTCCGGTTGCCGGGGCCGGGTGGCCGAAACCAGTGTCAGCCAGGCCGCAGGCTTCACGGGTTCCAGCCGGACAGGGGTATGCTTGTATTCGGGCTGTTTGGACACCGGATCGACGATGGCGGGAATCACCGTATTGATCCGGCTGAAGGGGGCCAGTTCGGCACTCCAGTGCATGGGAGCAAAGACCTGTCCGCAGCGCATCCGCTCATCCGCACGGACACGCAGTACCGCTTCGCCCCGGTCGCTGCACACCCGGACCAGCTGGCCTGGCTCAAGCGCCAGTTCACGGGCATCCAGCGGATGCAGGCTGAGCACCGGTTCCGGCTCATGCTGGTTGAGACGCGGGGCGAGGGCTGTCCGTGTCATGGTGTGCCACTGATCCCGGATGCGGCCGGTCAGCAGTGAGAACGGGTATTCCGGCGTCGGCGGCCGGGCCGGCCCGCGGGGTTCAATGGACAACATTCGGGCCTTTCCGGAGGCGGTGGGAAATCCGCCGTCCCCGAAGAGCCGGGCTGTGCCGCAGGGGGCGGATTCGGTCACCGGCCACTGGATGGGCGTCAGGGCATCGTACTGGGCGACGCTGATATCGGCAAGCGCACTGATGTTGAAGGTTCTGGGCAGGTCGTCCGGCGTATTGCGCCAGCCGGACAGGGCTGCATGCTCGCGAAAGATATCCGCAGGGTGCCGGTAGTCGAAAGCCTTTCCGAAGCCGAGGCGTCGGGCAACCTCGGTGAGCATCCACCAGTCCGGTCTCGCTTCACCCGGGAGCGGGAGAAAGGGACGCTGGCGGCTGATCCGTCGCTCGGAGTTCGTCACGGTGCCGTTCTTTTCCCCCAGCCGGCCGCCGGCAGGCGGATGTGGGCATAATTCAGGGTATCGGCCCGGGCGGAGACTTCGGATACCACCACCAGCGGGCAGCGGGCCAGTGCTTCCCGGACCCGGTTGCCGTCCGGCAGACTGACCGCCGGATTGGTGCCCATGATCCAGATGGCGCGGATCTCGCCCCGGTGCATGGCGTCAAAGATTTCGGTGGCGGTCTTGCCCGGGCCGGTGACCACCGCCGGTGCCTGCCAGAATTCCCGTACCGCCTCCACCGCGCGTCCGGTGAAAGGCAGATGTGCGGCAAGCTGAGTGGCCAGGCCGCCCACTTCGCGGCCGCCCATGGCATTGGGCTGGCCGGTCAGGGACAGCAGGCCGCTGCCGGGTTTGCCGATTCGTCCCGTTGCCAGATGGCAGTTGATGATGGCATTGACCTTGTCCGTACCACTGGATGTCTGGTGGATGCCCTGGGAATACAGGGTCAGAGTCCGTTCGCGGGTGACGAACCAGCTGAAGAAGCGGGAGATGTCGGCGGCGCTGAGGCCGGTGGGTTCGGCGATGCTGTGCAGATCCGGACAGAGTTGCTGCGCCTGCCGGATCGCAGGCCCGAAGCCCTCCGTGTGGGCTTCCAGCCAAGTATAGTCCAGTGCGCCCTGACGGCCCAGCCAGGCCAGCAGACCGGTGAACAGCCAGCCATCGGTGCCGGGCCGGAGGGCGAGGTGGAGATCGGCCAGGTCACAGGTGTCCGTCCGGCGGGGGTCGATGACCACGATCTTCATTTCCGGGCGTCTGGCCCGGGCATCACGCAAACGCTGAAACAGGACGGGGTGGCACCAGGCCAGATTGCTGCCGGTGAGAATGACCAGATCCGCCAGCTCCAGATCCTCATAGCAGTTGGGCACCGTATCGCTGCCGAAGGCCCTTGTATGGCCGGATACGGAAGATGACATGCACAGGCGCGAGTTGGTATCCACATTGGCCGAGCCGATGAAGCCTTTCATCAGTTTGTTGGCCACATAGTAGTCTTCCGTGAGCAGTTGTCCCGAGAGATAAAAGGCCACACTGTCGGGGCCCCAGGTTTCCAGCGTCTCCCTGAAACGGCGGGTCAGGGTGTCCAGGGCCGTATCCCAGCTGACCTGCCGGCCATCGACGAACGGATGAAGCAGCCGGTCGTCCTGTCCGAGGGTTTCGCCCAGGGCACTGCCCTTGGAGCACAGGCGTCCGAAATTGGCGGGATGATCGGCCAGGCCCTGTACCGTGGCGGAGCGGTTGTCGCCACCGGGACGTGCCTGAATGCCGCAGCCCACGCCGCAGTAAGCGCAGGTGGTCGCAGTGGCAAAATCGGGTTCGTTCATGGGCATTTCACCTGTCTGTACAAAGGTGAGGGGGCGTGACGGGTTGCGGGTCTGTCACGCCCCCTCGGCGGGGGAACACTCAGGCGCAGTGGCGCACCGAATCCAGGGACAGGAATACCGTGCCCTGTTCGTCTACCCGGACCACGTAGGTCCGGGTGCAGCCCGTGTCATAACCCTGGGCCTCACCGTCTTCCAGGCTGATTACCCAGTTGTGCAGGGGGCAGGTCACGGCATGGCCGTGCACGATGCCCTGTGACAGGGCACCGCCCTTGTGGGGGCATTTGTCCCGCAGTGCAAAGACCTTGTTGTCCCGGGTACGGAACACGGCGATCTCGCCCCAGGGGGTGTCCACCA
The DNA here is from genome assembly GCF_041153465.1 of Thermohahella caldifontis. Taxonomy (NCBI): domain Bacteria; kingdom Pseudomonadati; phylum Pseudomonadota; class Gammaproteobacteria; order Oceanospirillales; family Hahellaceae; genus Thermohahella; species Thermohahella caldifontis. Next base: position 1,734,915 of record NZ_CP154858.1, on the reverse strand, counting down.
CCCGGGCACCGCGAACAGGGATCTCTTCAATATGGCCAACGGCCTTCCATTCAGTCATCTCAGGCCTCCGTGACATCGGAAAGGGGAATGAAGCGAGCACGCACACGGGCATCCTGCGCAGGCTCGGCCCACGGATCCTTCTGGGCGTGCTTCTGGGATTCGAGGAATCGTGCATACCACTGTTTGCGCTGTTCCGGCTTGTCCACCAGCTCAGCCTTGATGTACGAGAGGCCCACCCGCTCGATCCAGGGGGCGGTGCGCTCGCCATAACGGGCCTGCTCACGGTACATCTGCATGAAGGCGCCTGCGTATTCCTTCACTTCCTCGGGCGTTTCCACCTTCACGAGAAAGTCACAGACGCGGACCTTCATGCCGCCGTTGCCACCCACATGGAGCTCCCAGCCGGAATCCACGGCCACCACACCAAAATCCTTGATGGTGGCTTCGGCACAGTTGCGCGGGCAGCCGGAGACTGCCATCTTGACCTTGGCCGGCGTCCAGGCACCCCAGGTCATTTTCTCCAGTTCGATGCCCATGGTAGTGGAGTCCTGGGTGCCGAAGCGGCAGAACTCGCTGCCCACGCAGGTTTTTACCGTACGCAGGGCCTTGCCGTAGGCATGACCGGAGACCATGCCCGCGGCATTGAGATCGGCCCAGATCCGGGGCAGGTCTTCCTTCTTGACACCCAGCAGGTCAATACGCTGGCCGCCGGTGATCTTCACGCAGGGGACCTGATATTTTTCCGCCGCATCGGCAATGGCACGCAATTCGGCGGGTGTGGTCACGCCGCCCCAGATCCGCGGGACCACACTGTAGGTGTTGTCCTTCTGAATATTGGCGTGGGCGCGCTCGTTGATGAAGCGTGAGGCCGGGTCATCCACCGGTTCTCCCGGCCAGGCACACACAAGGTAGTAGTTGATGGCCGGGCGGCAGACATGACAGCCATCCGGGTTGCGGAATTCCAGAAATGCTGCCACGGCGTCAAAGCTCTTCAGGTGGTTGTCCAGAATGGCCTGGCGCACGGCTTCATGGGGATAATCCGTGCATCCGCAGAGGGGTTTTTCCGCCGGGGTCCGGCTGTAGTCGCCGCCCACCGTGGCGGCCAGGATCTGTTCCACCAGGCCGGTGCAGGAGCCGCAGGAGGCGGAAGCCTTGGTGGCGGCACGCACATCTTCGAGGGTGAACAGCTTGTTTTCCGTAATGGCCTTGACGATGTCTCCCTTGCAGACGCCGTTGCAGCCGCAGACCTCCGCATCGTCGGCCATGTTGACGACAGCGCTCTGGCCGTCATGCCCGGCATCGCCCAGCATGTGCTGGCCGAAGAGCAGCGTATCCCGGAAGTCGGCAATGGAGGTTTTCTCGCGGATGAGCTGGAAATACCAGGGGCCGTCCACCGTATCACCGTAGAGCACGATGCCCGCGAGCCGGTTGTCCCGGATGACGGCCTTCTTGTACACACCTGCCCTGGGATCCTGGAAGATGATGTCCTCGGTGGTGTCATCTCCCATGAAATCACCGGCAGAAAAGAGGTCGATGCCCGTCACCTTGAGCTTGGTGGAGGTGGCTTTCTGCTGGTAAATGCTGGTGCAGTAGCCGGCAAGATGGTTGGCGCAGACACGTGCCTGATCCCAGATGGGGGCGACCAGACCAAAGACCTCGCCGCGGTGCTGAATGCATTCCCCCACGGCGTAGATGGCCGGATCAAAGGTCTGCAGGGTATCGTTCACCACGATGCCCCGTTCACAATGCAAACCGGCTGACCGGGCCAGTTCCGTGTTGGGGATGATGCCGGCCGCCATGACCACGATGTCCGCCGGGATCTCCTCGCCGGTACTGAAGCGCAGCCCCCTGACATGTCCGTTTTCGTCGCCGAGGATCTCTTCCGTCAGGGTATGGATGCGGAACCGGATGCCCCGTTCTTCCAGTGCGGCCTGCAGGAAGTCTGCTGCCGTCTTGTCCAGCTGGCGGTTCATCAGCCATTCCATGTTGTGCACCACGGTCACGTGCATGCCTTGCTTCATCAGTCCGTTCGCAGCTTCCAGACCGAGCAGTCCGCCGCCGATCACCACCGCGTGCTTTCGGGTCCGGGCGGCCTCGAGCATGACTTCCACATCGGCGATGTCGCGGAAGGTCACCACACCGTCCAGATCCTTGCCCGGAACGGGAATGATGAACGGTTTGGAACCTGTCGTGATCAGCAGGCGGTCGTAGGCGGCACGGGTGCCGTCGGCAGCGATGACCACCTTGTTGCGCCGGTCAATTTCGACAACCTGCTTGGTTTCTCCGGCGTGGAGCGTGATGTTGTGTTCCGCGTACCACTCCGGACGGTTGATCATGATGTCGTCAATGGACTTTTCACCGCAGAGTACGGGCGAGAGCATGATCCGGTTGTAGTTTCCCCAGGGTTCATTGCCGAACACGGTGATGTCATACAGATCCGGGGCGATTTTCAGGAGCTCTTCAACGGTACGCATCCCGGCCATACCATTTCCGATCACGACTAGTTTCATCTTCATACCAGACTCTCTCAATCAGGTGGGTCTGCCCCGGATAAAGCGCAAAAAGTGCCAATATTCAAAATGGTACTTTAAAAACAATAGGATAGAATGCAGGTATGAGCGATCTGCGTGCAAAACGCGCTGCGCCGGACGGGTGAACGGATTGAAACGGACCCGTTTTGGGGCACGCAGGCCCGAAAACGCATCAAAATGGATTACCCCAAAGTGGGTAGAGTGGGGGTGTGGCGCCCCAAATCAGTCCGGAAACAAGGTGGATTATGACGCAACTTGTTGAAATGACAGGGTAATACCTGGAGGTGGCGCGTTTTGTGATTGAGCAGTGAGGGAGTCTCAACTTCACCACCCAAAGGAGAGTACCATGTCAACCGGGTTCAACCTGCTCAATCTCAAGGACGCGCGTATCCGTACGCTGCATTTCAGCTGGTTCGCGTTTTTCCTCACATTCATGCTCTGGTTTTCCCACGCCCCGCTGCTCGGGCACCTGAAGGAAGCCTTCAATCTCAGCAGTGAACAGATCAAGGCCCTGCTAATTCTCAATGTGGCCCTGACCATTCCCGCGCGCATTCTCATCGGCATGCTGGTGGATCGTTTTGGCCCGCGCAGGGTGTACAGCCTGCTGCTGGCGACAGGTGCGGTGGTCAGCGCCCTCTTTGCCCTGTCCACGAGCTGGGAACAGCTGGCGCTCACACGCTTCCTGCTGGGATTTGTGGGGGCAGGCTTCGTGATCGGTATTCGTCTGGTGGGCGAATGGTTCCCGCCCGTCAGGTGGGGCTGGCTGAAGGCATCTATGGCGGCTGGGGCAATTTCGGCTCCGCAGCCGCTGCCATGACCCTGCCTTCCCTTGCACTGATCTACGGCGGCGATAATGGCTGGCGTTATGCATTGCTGTGCATCAGCGGTCTGACACTGGCCTACAGCGTGATTTTCTATCTCAAGGTGCGCAACACCCCCAAGGGTTCCGCCTATTTCAGGCCCAGAAAGAGCACCGGCCTGGAAGTCTCCTCGAAGCGTGACCTGTACCTGTATATAGCCATGAACGTGCCCATGTATCTGGCACTGGGCGTACTGGGCTGGAAACTGTCTCCGTCCGGCGTTGCCCTCATCAGTGAAAGTGCTTTCATGGTGCTGGTTGCCGGGCTGGTCGGGCTGTTTGCCTTTCAGGTTTATCATATCGTGGACGTCAACCGTGAACGCTTGCGTCAGCCGGTGCCCGAGATGGATCGCTACTCCTTTTCCCAGGTGGCGGTGCTTGACTGGGCCTATTTCGTGACCTTCGGTTCCGAACTGGCCGTGGTGTCCATGCTGCCCCTGTTCTTCATGGAAACCTTCGGCCTGGATGCGGTCAAGGCCGGCTTGCTGGCTTCGGGCTTCGCCTTCATGAATCTGGTCGCGCGGCCGGGCGGTGGCTGGATCAGTGACAAGCTGGGTCGCAAGAAAACGCTGACCGTACTGATCGGCGGGCTGATGGTGGGCTATCTTGTCCTCAGTCAGGTGGATGGCAGCTGGTGGATCCCGGTTGCCGTCCTGGCCACCATGGCCTGCAGTTTCTTTGTTCAGGCCGGGGAAGGGGCCGTGTTTGCCATGGTGCCCCTCGTGAAGCGCCGCCTGACCGGTCAGATTGCAGGGATGGTAGGTGCCTATGGTAACGTGGGGGGCGTGACCTTCCTGACGGTGCTGTCCTTCGTGGATGCCTCCACCTTCTTCCTGGTGATTGCGGGTGCGGCTGCGGTGTGCCTTGTTCTGGTGCAGTTTGTCCGCGAGCCGGAAGGCCATATTGCCGAAGTGCACGAGGATGGCCGCGTCGAACTGATTGAAGTGGCATAAACCATGTCGGATCTGAGGGTTATCGCCGGCCAGCGTTCGCTGGCCGGTCACAAGACCGGAAATGAGGACAGCCTTGCCCTCTGCATTCCGGAATCTCCGGTGATTCGCCGCAAGGGTGTGGTCGCCGTGGTGGCGGACGGCGTGAGTGCCAGCGAGTGCGGAGGTGAAGCGGCCGAGGTGGCCGTCCGGACCTTTGTGCAGGATTACTATGCGACTCCGGATACCTGGCGGGTGAAAACCTCCTTGGCGCGGGTGGTCACCGCACTCAACCGCTGGCTCCACGGCCAGTCTCTCCGGACACTGGGTGAAGCCCGGGGTTATGTCTGCACCTTCAGCGGGGTGATTCTCAAACCCGGCAGCCTGCACGTCTTCCACGCGGGTGACAGCCGTGTCTGGCGCTGGCGCGACGGCACCCTCAGATGCCTGACGCAGGATCATCATCTGGCGCTCGGAAAGGACTCGGGATACCTGACCCGTGCCCTGGGCATGGACAGTTCGCTGGAACTGGATTACCGGCACCACAGCCTCAGGGCCGGCGACGTCCTGGCGCTGACCACGGATGGCGTGCACGGCTTTTTGCCTTTGCAGACCTGGCAACGGATTCTGGAGGATGCCGCCCGGGCCGGTTCCGGAGAGGCACTGGAGGCGCTGGCGGACAAGACGCTGGAGCTTGCCCTGAATGCCGGCTCGGATGACAACCTGACCGTGCAGTTCATCCGTGTGCTGGATGCCGGTGAGGCGGCGCTGACGGAAATTCCCGGCGCAGGCCAGGTCCGGTTTCCGCCGCTTCTGGCGCCGGGTGACGTGCTGGATGGTCTGACGGTGGAGGCCGAGCTTCACGCCAGCGAGCGGGGCCAGGTCTACCGGGTCAGGGATGCGTCGGGAAATGTGTGCGTGATGAAAACACCGTCACCACGCTATGCCGATGACGCCGCCTATATCAGCCGGTTCCTGCTTGAAGACTGGGCCGGCCGGCGCGTGGACAGTCCCCATGTGGTACAGGTGCTGCCCCGGCCGGAGAGTCCGTGGCTGTACTACCTGTCGGAGTGGGTCGAGGGCGTGACGCTCGAGCAGTGGATGACCGCTCACCCCGCACCGGATATCCCGGCGGTGGTGGCCATTGTGGAGCAGCTCGTCAGGGCCGTGCGGGCCTTCCACCGACGAGACATGCTGCACGGCGATCTCAAGCCGGCCAACGTGATGATCCGGCCTGACGGGCAGGTGAAGCTCATTGATTTCGGCAGTGTCTGGATCGGCGGCATGCGCGAAGAGGAACGGCGTCCCCATGAGGGCATGCCGCTGGGCTCCAGTCGCTACAGTGCGCCGGAGTACCGTCAGGGGGCGGCCCCCACCCTGCGATCCGAGCTGTTCGCCCTGGCCGTGATGGCCTATGAGATGCTGACCGGCGCCCATCCCTACGGAGAAGCCTGGGAGGATGCGGTGTCACCGGTCAGCCTGGGCCGCCTGCGTTATGTGCCCGCCTGGTCGCACAATCCGCTGGTTCCGCCCTGGTTTGATGCCGCGCTGGCCAAGGCGCTGCGGCTTGATCCGGGGCAGCGCTACGGTGCCTTGTCCGACTGGCTGACGGATCTGAAAACACCCAACCGGACACTGGTTCCCGATGCGCCGCGCCCTCTGGCGGCACGTTATCCGGAGCGGACCTGGCAGGTCATCAGTGCCGTGCTGCTCCTGCTCTGGCTGGGGACCCTGGCGGCCTGGTTGTCCTGAGCGCTAGCACTCGAAAGGCACATGGATGTGCCCGTCCATGTACAACTGCGCCTCGCCCACAATCCGCACATGATCACCCAGTGCATGACACTCCAGCCAGCCCCCGCGCCGCGAGAGCTGACGCGCGTGCAGTTCCACCTTGCCCAAGCGCTCCGACCAGAATGGCGTCAGTGTACAGTGGGCGGAACCGGTTACCGGATCCTCGTCAATTCCCGCATTGGGTGCGAAAAAGCGTGAAACGAAGTCGCAGTACTCGCCGGGGGCAGTAATGATCACGCCCAGCGAGTTGTCCCGGCGTATCCAGTCAAGGTTGGGCCGCGCATGGAGGACGGCGGCTTCCGAGTCCAGTACCAGCATCAGATCCCGGCTGCGCAGCGCGGCACTGACGGGCTGATCCACCATGCGCTGGATGTCCGGCGTCAGCTCAACCGGCTGGGCGCGGCGGGCAGGAAAGAGCAGTGACAGCCGGTCGGTCCCTTCACGGCGCACATTGAGCTGCCCGCTGCGGGTATGAAACACCAGCTCGCGATCCTTCGCATCATACAGGTTGTAGATCACCCATGCAGTTGCCAGGGTGGCATGGCCGCACAGGTCCACTTCCTGTGTGGGCGTGAACCAGCGCAGGTCATAGCCGGTCTGTCGCGGAACGTAGAAGGCGGTCTCGGAGAGATTGTTCTCGCCGGCAATGGCGAGCAGCAGGTTGTCTGGCAACCAGTCATCCAGCGGAATGACGGCCGCCGGATTGCCGGTAAAGGGCCCGCGCCCGAAGGCATCCACCTGAAAGATGGGGCGAGTGGTGAGTGACATGGCCGAACCTCCCTTTTTCTTTTCAGCATACGCCCGTTGTGGCGGATTCTCCACAACTCTGCAGGTCTGCTATGCTGAATGATCACACACCTGTCAGGAGGGGCAGAAAGGTGCGCAGTCTGATTTACTGGATGCTGGCGGGCTGGCTGGGAATACTCGGCATGGTGCATGCTGCTGAAGAGGAAAGAGCCGGAGTCTTGCAGGTGGTGACGGAACACTCTCCGCCGCTTCAGTATGCGGAAGGTGGCAAGGTCTTCGGCCCGGCGGTGGATATTGTTGAAGCGGTGCTCAGGGAGGCCGGGCTTGCATGGCGTATACAGGCCATGCCGTGGGCGCGGGCCTACAAGACTGCAACCACGCAGCCGGATGTTCTTATTTTTTCCATTGCGCGCACTCGGGAGCGTGAACCGCTGTTTACCTGGGTCGGGCCCATTGTGCCGATACGCTACGGCCTCTATGCGCTGAGGTCGCGACAGGATATTGTCGTCGGCTCACTGGAGGATGCGAAACGTTACCTGACAGGCGTTGTCAATCAGGATGTCCGTCATCAGTATCTGCTTGGACAGGGGTTTCCCGAGGGCAAGCAATCGGGGCTTTTTCCGGTTTCGGATCAGGAGCTGAACTACCGCATGCTCTTTGCCGGAAGGATTGACCTGATCGCAATGGGCAACCTGGCCTGCCTGAGTGGCCGTGTGGAGTGCTCGAAGCTGCGCAAGGTGTTGGATCTTGAGGCGCTGGACAGTGGCCTCTATATGGCGTTTTCCAGAGGCAGCCGCCCCGGGTGGATAGACAGAGTGAGAAGCGCTTTCGCGTCTCTGCGGAACAGTGGCGCACTGCAGAAGTTGCAGGCGCCACTGGAAGGACAGCCGGAACTCAGTGATCCAGGATCTGACTGAGGAACAGCTTGGTACGTTCGTTCTGCGGATTGTTGAAGAACTCGTGCGGTTCATTCTCTTCAACGATCTGTCCCTGATCCATGAAGATCACCCGGTCAGCCACGGTCTTGGCAAAGCCCATCTCGTGGGTGACACAGATCATTGTCATGCCTTCCTCGGCCAGCTCGATCATGACATCCAACACTTCCTTGATCATTTCCGGGTCGAGGGCCGAGGTGGGCTCGTCAAAGAGCATCACCTGCGGGTTCATGCACAGACTGCGGGCGATGGCCACGCGCTGCTGCTGGCCCCCTGAAAGCTGGCCCGGATACTTGTGTGCCTGCTGAGGAATCTTGACCCGCTCCAGGTACTTCATGGCAATCTCCTCCGCCTCCTTCTGAGGCATCTTGCGCACCCAGATCGGGGCCAGGGTACAGTTCTGCAGTACCGTCAGGTGCGGGAAGAGATTGAAGTGCTGGAACACCATGCCCACTTCACGGCGGATCTGCTCGATGTTCTTGACATCGCTGGTCAGCTCCGTGCCATCCACGATGATCTGGCCGGCCTGATGTTCTTCAAGCCGGTTGATGCAGCGGATGGTGGTGGACTTGCCGGACCCGGAAGGCCCGCAGATGACGATGCGCTCGCCCTTGTAGACGGTCAGGTTGATGTCCTTCAGGACGTGGAACTGACCGTACCACTTGTTGACGTTGCGCATCTCGATCATCACCTTGCGCGAGGCGTCGGTGGTGGGTGTTGCGTTGTGTTCGCTCATGTGTGTTCTCCGGAATGCGTTCAGCGGTGGCTGGTATTCAGTTTGGCTTCCAGGCGCTGGCTGTAACGGGACATGCCGAAACAGAAGATCCAGAACACGAAGCCGGCAAACAGATAGCCCTCGGTGGCAAAGCCGGGCCAGTCCGGGTTGGTCAGGGCGGACTGAACCATGGACAGCAGGTCGAACAGGCCGATGATCAGCACCAGGCTGGTATCCTTGAACAGGGCAATGAACGTGTTCACGATCCCCGGAATCATCAGTTTCAGTGCCTGGGGCAGGATCACCAGACCGGTCTTCTGCCAGTAGCTCAGGCCCAGCGCATCCGCCGCCTCATACTGTCCCTTGGGAATGGCCTGCAGTCCGCCGCGCACCACCTCGGCCATGTAGGCGCCCTGGAACAGGGTGATACCGATCATGGCGCGGATGAGTTTGTTCAGATCCGTGCCTTCGGTCATGAACAGCGGCAGCATCACCGAAGCCATGAAAAGCACCGTGATCAGCGGAACGCCCCGCCAGAACTCGATGTAGACGATGGAAATGCTGCGGATGATGGGCATGTCCGAGCGTCGTCCCAGCGCGAACATGATGCCGATGGGGAAGGAGGCCACAATGCCCACCACGGCCAGCACCAGGGTCAGCATCAGGCCGCCCCACTTTTCCGTCTCCACGACCTCAAGGCCGAAATAACCGCCGTGCAGCAGGAAGAAGGCAATCACGGGGAAGCCTGTCAGTGCAAAGAGGGCGATTTTCCCTTTGTGGGGCACAGCCTCGATAATGAGTGCGGCAACCAATACCGCCGCCAGTGCAAAGACGATATTGACCCGCCACATCTCGGCATCGGGATAGAACCCGTAGATGAAACGATCCATCCAGGCACGCACGAACACCCAGCAGGCCCCTTCGCGGGAACAGTCGGACGCCTTGTCGCCGACAAAGTCGGCGTTCAGAATGCCCCAGTCCACGATCCAGTACACGGCCAGCCAGATCACATACAGCCCCACGAAGGTCATGATCACGTTGGGGATGGAGTTGAACAGATTGGCACGCATCCAGCCGACCACGCCCACCATGTTGCGGGGTGGTGGCAAATCCGGTTTCGGAGTAAAGGTCGACATGGTTTAACGCTCCACCAGCGCAATGCGCTTGTTGTACCAGTTCATGAAGGCCGAAGTTGTCAGACTCAGCGTCAGATACACGGACATGGTCATCAGGATGATTTCCACGGCCTGACCCGTCTGATTGAGAGTGGTGCCCGCGAAGACGGAAACCAGATCCGGATAGCCGATGGCCGTGGCCAGCGACGAGTTCTTGGTCAGGTTCAGGTACTGGTTGGTCAGGGGCGGGATGATCACCCGCAGTGCCTGGGGCACCACAATCAGCCGCAGACGCTGACTGTTGGTGAAGCCCAGTGCCAGTGCCGCCTCGGTCTGGCCATGGGACACGGCTTCAATACCGGAACGTACGGTTTCCGCGATATAGGTCCCCGTATAGATGACCAGTGCCATCAACAGCGCCATGAACTCCGGAATCACCCGGATTCCGCCGGCAAAGTTGAAGCGCTTCAGCTCGGGATATTCCCAGTGCAGCGGACTGCCCATGATCCAGTAGGTGATGAGCGGCAGACCAATCAGCACCGCCACGGAGGGCCAGAAGACCGGCAGGATCTGCCCGGTTTCCGCCTGATGCTTGTGATCCCAGCGCACGTAGGTAATGACCAGGATGATGGCCAGCACAAAGGCGGCCGTCACCCAGCCGAAGCCGTCTTCCGTGATGGGTCGCGGAATATAAAGACCCCTTACGCTGAGAAAGGCGGCTTCTCCGATGGAAATGCTGTTGCGTGCACCGGGCAGGGCTTGGAGCACCGCAAAGTACCAGAAGAAAATCTGCAACAGTAGTGGTACGTTACGGAATATTTCCACGTATGCGGTGGCGATTTTCTGGATCAGCCAGTTATGAGACAGGCGGGCAATGCCCATGATGAAGCCGAGAATGGTCGCCAGAATGATCCCAATGACGGAAACCAGTACCGTATTGAGCAGCCCCACAACAAAGGTTTTGCCGTAGGTATCGGCTTCCGTGTAGTCAATCAGTGTTTGCAGGATGCCAAAACCTGCCGGCTGACTAAGGAAATCAAAGCCGGTCGTGATGCCGCGCTTCTCCATGTTGGTCAGCGCATTGTTTGCGAGATACCAGATAAACCCGGCCACGGCCAGGGCGGCGAGCGCCTGATAGAATATGCCCCGGATTTTCGGGTCATTCCACCATTTGCCGGTTTTGACGGGTTTGACCTGCTGTTGAGGATCGGATTGCACGCGCAACTCTCCTATACAGGCTTGAAACAGGCGTTACGTAAAGGAAAAGGCGGGCCCGGGGCCCGCCTGACGGTATGGCTTAGCGAATGGGCGGTGCGTACTGAATGCCACCCTTGTTCCACAGGGCATTCAGGCCGCGCTCGATCTTGAGTGCGGAGTTCTTGCCCACATTGCGGTCGAACATTTCGCCATAGTTACCCACTTGCTTGACGATGTTGTAGGCCCAGTCGGAGGACAGACCCAGCATCTTGCCCATCTCACCGGCGGTGCCCAGCAGGCGCTGAATGTTCGGGTTGCTGGACTTTTTCATTTCGTCCACGTTCTTGGAGGTGACACCCATTTCTTCAGCATTGATCGTTGCAAACAGGGACCACTTGACGATGTTGAACCACTCGTCATCACCCTGACGGACCACCGGGCCCAGCGGCTCCTTGGAAATGACTTCCGGCAGGATCACGGCCTTGGACGGGTTGGCCAGCTTCAGACGCAGTGCGTAGAGCTGAGACTGGTCGGAAGTCAGCACGTCACAGCGGCCGGACTCGAAGCCCTTGACAGTCTGGTCCGACGTATCGAAAACCACGGCGTTGTACTTCATGCCGTTTTCACGGAAGTAGTCAGCCAGGTTGAGTTCCGTGGTGGTACCGGCCTGGATACAGACGGACGCACCATCCAGCTCCTTCGCGCTGGAAACCCCCAGGTCCTTGCTGACCAGGAAGCCCTGACCGTCATAGTAGGTCACGCCGGCAAAGTTCAGGCCCAGGGAAGCATCACGGGTGAGGGTCCAGGTGGTGTTCCGGGACAGCACATCCACTTCACCGGACTGGAGGGCAGTAAAGCGCTCCTTGGCGTTCAGGGGAACATACTTGACCTTGCTGGCGTCGCCCAGAACGGCTGCGGCAACGGCCTTGCACACGTCCACGTCGATGCCCACCCAGTTGCCTTTCTCATCCGGGTTGGAGAAGCCCGGCAGACCGGTGCTGACACCGCACTGCACGAAGCCCTTCTTCTTCACCGCGTCCAGGGTTGCACCGGCATGTGCAGCCGTGGAAGCCATGAAACCGACAGCGGCAACCGCCGTAACGAGAGCTTTGATTTTTTTCATGTGTGTTCCTCATTGTTTGTTGTTATGGTGTATCTCACCGGAGACAGCGTACCCCAACTTGTGGCAATTGTGGCGCTGAAATTGAGGCAATTTCGGAAATTACCTACCGGTTTTGCTGTGTGATCCGGACGGTCCCGGGCCAGGGCGGACTTGCGGAGCGATGTGTCCTCCGGCGTGGTCATGGGGTACCATAGGCGCTTTCTGAAATCTGTCCGGAGAAAACTGATGTCTGTTCCACCCGCAGAACCGGCTGCCCGAACTGCGCCCTACCACCACGGCAATCTGCGTCAGGCACTGCTGGAAACCGGGCTGGCTCACCTGGAAACACTCGGGCCCGACAAGATCAGTCTCAGAGCGCTGGCACGTGATATCGGTGTCTCGCAGACGGCACCCTACCGGCATTTCCGTGACAAGTCCGCCCTGCTGGCTGCCCTGGCTGCGGAAGGATTCCGGCGCCTGAAGACGACCACCGAAAATGCGGTGGAGCAGGCAGAGAGTCACGAAGACCGGATGGTTGAGGGCGGGCTGGCCTATATCCGCTTTGCCCGTGCGCAACCGGCACTCTACAAGCTGATGTTCGGGCCTGTGCTGGCCGAGATGGCGCAATTCGAGGATTTGCAGCAGGCCGGGCACGAGGCCTTCGGCGTGATCGTGCGCATCGTGCGGCCGGCCATCGAGGCGGGAGCCTTTGACGCTGGCGACCCCATGATCGCCGCCCAGACGGCCTGGGCACTGGTACACGGACTGGCCAGCCTGGCCATTGACCGGCAGCTCGGGCGCCACGACAGCGAGCAGGCACTGGAGGCGCGTCTGCGCGCTGCACTCAGGCTGGCTCTCAAGGGGTTCTCTGCCTGAAAAATACGCTATACTGATTCCGGGCAGGGAGCAAGCAGGGATCGGTCATGCGTGCCGGGGGCGTCTTTTTCAAAATCTATTCAGTGTTCCTGGCACTGACGGCCGCGATCGCGCTGGCCTTTTATGCCTACACCCTGCCGTGGGTGCGCGAGCAGCTTCTGGAGCAGGAGCGTCGTGCCAACCAGGTGCTGCTGAACAATACCGTTGAGGTGGTCCGTGGCTACCAGCGCGAGCTGGAAAGCTGGCGCGAACAGATGCTTGAGGCCCGCAAGCAGCTCCTGCGCGAGCGGGTCCGCAGCGCCGCCCGTCTGGTTTCTTCATTGGCAGGTTCCGGCCGTCCGCGTGAGGTGCTGTCCCGGGAAGTGGTGCGATTGCTGGCTTCCCTTGGCGGCCCGGATGACTATATCTGGGTGACCGATTACGCTTACCGGCCTGTCTATCATCCTTACCTGCAGCCTTCGGCCGGCAGCGGCAGTATGGTGGACCTGCTGGCGCATGCCGAGCGGATTCTGCCCCGCCTGGTGGATCTGGCCAGACAGGAGGGCGAAGGTTTCACTCAGTATCGCTGGCCCCGGCGACCGGGATTGCCCGAGGAACCCAAGCTGAGCTATGTGCTGGATGTCCCGGCCTGGGGCTGGGTGATGGGCAGCGGTGTCTATCTCTCCGATCTTGAAAAGGCCGTTGCGACACGCCGCCAGCGGCAACTGGAAGATATCCGGGCCTTGCTGAAGGCCACACCCATTGGCGGGGCCGGTTATATCTACGTTTTTGACGGGCAAGGGCGCATGGTGGTCCATCCGGACCCCGCTCTCGAAGGCATGGATGTCAGCACCCTGAAAGACCCTGCGACCGGCAAGCCGCTGGCGGCAGAGATCATGGCCGCGGCGCGGGATGGCGGCGTGCTCGAATATCAGTGGAACCGGCCCGGTGATCCGGACAATTACAGCTACTGGAAAATCGCCTGGGTGCGCTATCTGCCGGAAGCGGACTGGTACATTGCCACGTCGGTCTACCGGGCCGATCTGTTTGCCCATGCGGATGCGCTGATTCAACGCATTGTGGTGATGGCTACAGCCGTCATGGTGATTCTTGTGCTGGTTGCCGGGATTCTGGCGCGCCGATTCAGCCGGCCGCTGGAGCACATGGCCGAGGTTGCCACCCTGATTGCCAACGGCCGGCTGAGTGAGCGCCTCGAGGTTTCGCGCCACGACGAGGTGGGGCGTTTTGCCGCCGCCTTCAATCGCATGGTGGATCGCCTGCACAACGCGCTCACGGCCCTTGAAACGGAAGTGGAAATGCAGACGCGCGAGCTTCGGGCCCGCGTGGAAGAGTTGCGCCAGCGCACCCGTGACGAGGCGCTGATCAGCCGGATCCTGACCACCGTGCAGCAGGCAGAGGATGAGATGCAGGCGTGTGAAGCGCTGGCACGGTCGATCGCGGACTGGAGTCCCGGATCCTCCGGGGTGATCTGGATCCGGCATGCGGGGCAAGAAGACTATTTGCGGATGGCTGCCCGCTGGGGGCACGTCGAGCCCGGGCGCCAGGTGCTGCGCCTGAAGGAGTGTCCGGCAGCGCGTCTGGGCGGCATTCATGAACAGTGCGGTACGGCCGGTCAGCAGGTGTGCGGGTGCCCGAAGCAGGACGAAGCGGGGGTCTCCCTGTGCTTGCCGGTCAGCTACGACGGGGTGATCCGTGCCGTGGTTGAGCTGGTCTTCGATGAGAATGCCGTGCCGGACAGCCTCGCACGCAAGCGGCTCAGGGGGCGCCTGGAGCGCATTGTCAGGCCGCTGGGCATGGCCCTGCACAACCTGCATCTGCGCCAGCGGCTCAGGGATCAGAGTATCCGGGATGGCCTGACCGGGTTGTACAACCGGCGCTTTCTGGACGACCGGCTGGAGGCGGAGATCCGGCGCTGTGAAAGGGCGGGGGTACCGCTGGCCATCCTGCTGGTTGATGTGGACTTCTTCAAGCATATCAATGATACCTGGGGCCATCCGGCGGGAGACCAGGTGCTCATCAAGCTTGCAACGCTGATGCAGACCTCCGTGCGGGAGTCTGATCTGGTCTGCCGCTATGGTGGCGAGGAATTTGTGCTGGTGCTGCCGGATATTCAGCCGGACCAGGCCGTTGAGCGGGCCGAGGCGCTGAGGCAGCGGGTGGAGAATACCGCATTTGTCATCGACGAGGCCGGCACGCGCCTGAATCTGACCCTGTCCGTTGGTGTGGCCTGGTATCCGGCCATGGGGTGTCGTGGGGGCCAGATCATCCGGGCCGCCGATATTGCGTTGTATCGGGCCAAACGCGGCGGGCGGAACCGGGTCGAGGTTGCGGAGGCAGTCGAGGATCCGGAGGACCGGCAACCGGCCTCCGGCGATCACGCGAGCCTGCCGCTCAGCAGTGAACAGCGCGAAGCGGTCCTGCCCCCGGCGGGGCAGGACAACGGATCATGACGCTCAGCCCAGCTTCGTATAGGGTGGCAGTCTCTTTTCCACCAGCTGGTTGCGCAGCCTGACGTAGCGGGGAATGCCGCCGGCAAAGTCCGGATACGCCTCGCCCTGGATCAGGGGGGACAGGTATTCACGGGCTGCATCGGTAATCCCGAAACCATCATCGCTGATGAAGTTTCCGGGCATTTTCTTCTCCACGTTGGCCACCTCGGAAAGGGGCGCATGGCCGATGGACCAGCGGTAGGGGGAACTGCTCTCGCGCACGATCACCGGCATGATGGCGTTATGACCGGCCACGGCCAGCTCCACGGCCGCCTGGCCGACGGCATAGGCCTGCTCGAGATCCGTTGCCGAAGCAATGTGCCGTGCCGAGCGCTGCAGATAATCCGCGACCGCCCAGTGATACTTGTAACCCAGTTCATCCTTGACCAGCCGGGCCAGCTTGGGCGCGACACCGCCAAGTTGCTTGTGGCCGAAGGCATCGGTCGAATCCGCCTCGGACAGGAAGGTGCCGTTGGCATACTGGGCGCCTTCGGATACCACGACCGTACAGTAACCGTCACGTTTGACCGCAGCATCCACCCGGGCCAGGAAGGCGGTTTCGTTGAAGGGCACTTCCGGGAACACGATCACCTGCGGTGCCGGGTCTGCCAGCCCGCCGGCGGCGGCGATCCAGCCCGCATGGCGCCCCATGACCTCCATGATGAACACCTTGGTGGAGGACTCGCACATGGACTGGATGTCCAGTGTCGCTTCCATCACCGAGACTGCCACATACTTGGCCACCGAGCCGAAGCCGGGGCAGGTGTCGGTGATGGGCAGGTCGTTGTCCACGGTCTTGGGGATGCCGATGCAGCGGATGTCATAGCCCATCTTTTCGGCTATCTGGGACACCTTGTGGGCGGTATCCGAGGAATCGTTGCCGCCGTTATAGAAAAAGTAGCCGATGTTGTGAGCGTCAAAGACTTCGATCAGACGTTCATACTCGGCCCGGTTGGCTTCCAGGCTCTTGAGCTTGTAGCGGCAGGAACCGAATGCGCCGCCGGGGGTGTGCTTCAGCGCGGCAATGGCCTCGTCCGGTTCGAGGCTGGTGTCGATCAGCTCTTCGCGCAACGCGCCGATGATGCCGTTGCGGCCGGCGAATACCTTGCCGATGGCTTCAGGATACTTGCGTGCGGTTTCCAGTACACCGCAGGCGGAAGCATTGATCACGGCGGTCACGCCACCGGATTGCGCGTAGAACGCGTTCTTGACTGACATGATGTGGGCTGCCCTCTCACTTGCACTCTGGCCGCGAATCATACTGGAATTGCCTTCAGATTTCATGCCCCCCGGCACGCGGATTTTGCGCTGATGTCTGGTCACCCGGGGGGAGGGTAGGCCATAATGGGATGACCATTCAGTCAGGGAAACGATTCATGCATCTGCACTTTCTCGGGATTTGCGGCACCTTCATGGGCAGCCTTGCGCTGCTGGCCCGTGAGCTGGGATATCGTGTCAGCGGGTCGGACGCCAACGTCTACCCGCCCATGAGTACCCAGCTGGAAAATGCCGGTATCCGGATCAGTGAAGGCTGGCGTCCCTCCCATCTGGAGCCGGTTCCGGATCTGGTGGTGATCGGCAATGCACTCGGCCGCGGCAATCCGCTGGTGGAACATGTGCTGGACCGGGGGTTGCCCTATACGTCAGGCCCCCAGTGGCTGTCTGAGCATGTGCTGCGTGACCGTTGGGTGCTCGCCGCCTCCGGCACCCACGGCAAGACGACCACCGCCTCCATGCTGAGCTGGATACTCACCTACAATGGTCTGGCACCGGGCTATCTGATCGGCGGGGTGCCGCGCAACTTCGAGGCGTCGGCGGCCTTGGGCGATTCGCCCTTTTTCGTGATCGAGGCCGATGAATACGATACCGCCTTTTTCGACAAGCGCTCCAAGTTCATTCACTACCGGCCCCGCACGCTGATCATCAACAACATCGAGTTTGATCACGCGGACATCTTCGACACCCTGGGTGACATCGAGCGTCAGTTTCACCATCTGGTGCGGACGCTGCCCTCCACCGGACAGATCATCCACCCCGCGGATGATCCGGTGATCGACCGGGTGCTGGCCCGGGGCTGCTGGAGCGAGCGCCAGCCTTTCCGGGTGGCGGCCAGCCCAGGTGCGGACGGGGATGATGAGCTGCCCTGGATCCGGCCCGAGTCCCCCGATGGGCGTGCATTTACGGTCTGGCGCGGAAGCACCTGTCTGGGTGAGGTGAACTGGAAGCTGACCGGCCAGCATAACCTGCACAATGCCCTGGCCGCCATCTTGGCTGCGCGGCATATCGGTGTACGCGAGACCCATGCCTGCCAGGCCCTGAGCGCCTTTGAAGGGGTGGCGAGACGGCTTGACCGGCTGGCCGAGCGTCACGGCGTCGTTGTGTATGATGATTTTGCCCACCACCCGACCGCGATTGCCACCACATTGGCCGGACTGCGTGCCGCCTGCCCGGATCAGCAACTGGTGGCAATCATTGAACCCCGCTCCAACACCATGAAGATGGGGGTGCACGGACAGGCGCTGCTTGATGCGACAGAGGTGGCCGATGAAGTGATCTGGGCCAACCTGGGCGGCCACGACTGGCTGGCCGGCCTCCTGAACGCTGCAGGCCCAAGACACCGGATACTGACCACGGTGGAGGCCATCCAGGCACGGATCCGCGAGCTGAAAGGGCCGGCGCAGGTTGTACTCATGAGCAACGGCGGATTTGCCGGTCTGCCGGGATGGGTGCGCGACGTTTGGGGGCGCGAGGCATGACCGCGGCGCCTTCCGAAGTCACGCTGGCCATTACCGGCGCTTCCGGTTTCCAGTACGGCTGGCGGCTGCTGGACGTCCTGCTTTCGGCCGGCATTCAAGTGCATCTGCTCCTCTCCCGGGCGGCCCATGTGGTGGCCAGCGAGGAAGCGGATATCAAGTTGCCGGGACAGGCGGCCGCACTGGGCGAGGCCATCCGGGAGGCGTTCCCGGGCCGTCCGGGGACCGTGCGGGTCTGGGGGCGGGAAGACTGGCTGTCTCCCGTGGCGTCCGGTTCGGGCGCGCCCACCACCATGGTGGTCTGCCCCTGCAGCACCGGCACACTGTCCGCAATTGCCTGCGGTGCGTCCGACAACCTGATCGAGCGCGCTGCAGATGTGGTGCTCAAGGAGCGCAAGCGCCTCATTCTGGTGGTGCGGGAAACGCCCCTGTCCAGCCTGCATCTGGAGAACATGCTGAAACTGTCCCGGGAAGGCGTCGTCATTCTGCCGGCTGCCCCGGGCTTCTATCACAAACCGCAACGTGTGGAAGACATGATTGATTTCATTGTCGCCCGGATACTGAATCAGATTGGGGTGCCGCATCAGCTCATGCCGGCCTGGGGTCGGGAGGGCAGGGCATGACCGGCGCCATTGACTGGTCCGCGACACCGGCGGCCATCTGGCGGTCGGCCTCGCAAAAGCTGCGCCCGGTGCGCACCATCGACCCGGTGCGCCTGGATGACCTGCTGGGCATCGAACACCAGAAGGCCGCGCTGGTGCGCAACACGGAGCGTTTCCTCTCCGGCCAGCCCGCCAACAATGCGCTGCTCTGGGGGGCGCGTGGTACCGGAAAGTCCTCGCTCATCAAGGCCTTGCTGAATGACTACTTCCGGCTCGGCCTGCGTGTCATTCAGGTGGACAAGGACGACCTGCTGTTCCTGCCGGAAATCGTCGATACCATCCGCGACGATGTCCACCGCTTCATCATCTATTGTGACGAGCTGTCCTTTGATGCCGGCGAGAAAACCTACAAGGGGCTGAAATCCGTGCTGGAAGGCTCCATCGAGTCACCCCCGGAAAATGTGCTGGTCTATGCCACCTCCAACCGCCGCCACCTGTTGCCCGAATACATGTCGGAAAACCGGGAGGCGCGCATGGTGGAAGGGGAGTTGCATCCCGGCGAGGCCATTGAGGAGAAGATCAGCCTGTCCGACCGCTTCGGGCTCTGGTTGTCCTTCTACCCCTTCACGCAGGATGAGTACCTGGCCATTATCGACCATTATTTCCGGGACTGGCAAGGTGACCGGGAAGCCCTGCACAAGGCTGCGCTGCGGTTTGCCCTGGAGCGTGGTGTCCGCAGTGGCCGCACGGCGTGGCAGTTCTACCGGACCTTTGAGGCGTAAGGGGATGCCCGGCCTCCTCGCATTCCTGTGAGCTATGCAATCCATTCCGTGCCATGATGCAAAATGCGCATGGCACCATACGTAACTTCGATTGACGCCTGCCCCCCGTATCCACACACTGCACCGGTACCCGTTTTTTCCATAACAACGACAGGGGGCAACATGCACTCACGACACATGACCCGTTGGCTGACGGCGCTGCTGACAGCCGTTGTGCTGGTGATCCCGGGGCTCGCGGCAGCCAAGCAGGTGCTGCGCGTCGCCAATATGGGTGAGCCGGCTTCACTGGATCCGCACTTCATGAGCGGAACCTGGGAAAACAATATCGCAGGCGAAATGTTTCTGGCACTGCTGACCGAAGACGCGAAGGGCGACGCCATTCCCGGCGCGGCAGAGAGCTGGACCATTTCCGAAGACGGCAAGACCTATATCTTCAAGCTCCGCGATCATCAGTGGTCCGACGGTACGCCCGTGACCGCGAAGGACTTCCAGTATGCTTTCCGTCGGGTGCTGAACCCGGAAACCGCAGCCGAGTATGCGTCCTTGCTGTACATTATCAAGAATGCCGAGGCTGGCGTCTCCCCATTTTTTACCCCGGCCCCGTGGCGAGAGAACCATTTCGGGCAAACAAGTCATCAATCAGACTTCGTGTTTTTCGTTTGCGCCAAAGTGGCCAGAACAGCACCCGTGCACCTCTGAACAGGTTCTGCCATCCCTTGAGCAGGCTGTAGAACGGGAACTTAAGCGCCTTGTCCGGCTTTTGCCGGCGTGAACTTCTGATCAGACAGCTATCCCGGTCCTGCCAGACGGCAAGCAGTCCCCAGGCCAGACTCGCCAGCGCAACCAGATTCTGAAGTGTGGTGAAGCGCCGTGCCGGTACAGACTCCAGCGCAAAGCCCTGCTTGGTAAAGCGGTAGCCTTCCTCGCAGGCCCAGCGGTCCATGTAGGCATGTATCATGCGCTCTCCCTGTCGCCTTCCGCGCACCGGACGCGTGGTAACCAGCACCAGAGGCTCCGGGCGGTCATGGCGGACGACAATCATCCACAAGGGGCTGTCCGGATGCTCTCGCAGCATCACCCGGGTGATACCAAACCTGACGCGGGGGCCTCCCCGTCTGAGCTGCCCCTGATGCTTCAGCGGCAGTTCACGGGCAATCTGCTGCGCTGTTTTATGGCGGTCCCGCCAGCACCAGTAGCGCTGATTGGCCGCTCTGACCAGCACCTGGCGCTCACACCGGATCCAGGCATCCCACAGGATGCCCCGGTCGCCTCCCCGGTCTATCACCCAGAGCAGATCCTTCCGGATATGCCGGCTCACTTCATCCATCACCGAGAGAATGTCATGGTTCTCGCTTCTGAATGCCGTGCGCCGCGGGGTATTCAGGCGGGTCAGCAACGGCAGCGTCTTCCCGCGCCGGACATCCCGTGCCACCACGGTCATCAGCGGATATCCGCCGACAATTTCTCCGGTATCGCCGTCCCTGACGCGGCCCCGCCATTCACTTTTCGGTGCGCCGTCACGGTTCAGATCGCCCGGATCAATGGCCAGGATCATGTCCTGCGTGACGTGCCGGCTGACGTGCGCAAGCTGCACCTGCTCTGCGGCCCAGGCCACTTCACTGTGTCCGGCCAGCATGCGGGAGATGCGCTTCTGGGTATGGTGCAGTCTGCATGGCTCATTGAGTGTGCGGGCAATCTCTGCCTGCGTGAGGGAACCGGAAGTGAGGATGCCGAAAGTGACCTCTGCCATGAGTTTTCTCACAGGCCGTGTGATCTGTTCAGGTGCCTGGTCAATCAGGCTGCAGAGGCGGGCTTTCCATTTTGTCCGATCTGTGGCATGGTAAGGCATCGGGGTTTTCCTTTGGGTTCAGTGACTTATAGGCAATCACATTGTACCTGGAGGGAAACCCCGATTCCGTTACCACATCACGTTTTTCCCCTTAAAGTCAAAAGGTTGAATGGCACCTTCTGAAAAAATGGGGAGACGTCAGTGCCGAGGCGGTGAATACCGGCAAGCTTCCGGTGGATCAGCTGGGCGTCAAGGCGCTGGATGACAAGACCCTGAAGATCGAGCTGGTGGGTCCGGCCCCCTATTTCCTCAGCCTGCTGACCCACTACACGGCCTATCCTCTGCCGGCGCATGTGGTGGAAAAATACGGCAAGGACTGGACGAAACCGGAACACATGGTTTCCAATGGCCCCTACACGCTGGTGGAGTGGTTGCCGAACACGCATGTGAAGCTGGCCAAGAATCCGAAGTTCTACGATGCCGCCAACGTCGCCATTGACGAGATCATCTACTACCCGCAGGAAGACCGTGCCGCAGTACTCAAGCGCTTCCGTGCCGGTGAGGTGGACATCACCCGTGACTTCCCGAGTGATCAGATCGACTGGCTGAGAAAGAACCTGCCGGAAGAAACCCGTATTGCCCCCTACCTGGGCACCTATTACTACCCGATCAACACGGCCAAGGCACCGTTCAATGATGTACGGGTGCGCAAGGCGCTGTCCATGGCGGTCAACCGTGAAATCCTGACGGAGAAGGTGCTCAAGACCGGTGAAATTCCGGCATACAGTTTCGTTCCGCCTGGCACCGCCAACTATGGCGAGCCCGCCTACGTGGACTGGAAGGGCCTGTCCTTTGGCGAGCGCATCAGGCAGGCAAAGGCACTGCTGGCCGAGGCCGGTTTCGGTCCGGACAACCCGCTGAAATTCCAGCTGCGCTACAACACCTCTGAAAACCACAAGCGCATTGCCATTGCCGTGGCTCAGATGTGGAAGCAACTGGGCGTGCAGGTGGAACTGTTCAACAGCGAAGTGAAGGTGCACTACGCGGATCTCAAGCAGGGCAACTTTGATGTGGCCCGTGCCGGCTGGATCGCCGACTACAATGATGCCCAGAATTTCCTCTACCTGCTGGAAACCCGTACCGGGGCCAATAACTACGGGCGTTACTCCAACCCGGAGTTTGACCGCCTGATGATGGAAGCGGAAAAGACCGCAGATCTGAAGAAGCGTGCTGACCTCATGCGCAAGGCCGAGGCCCTGGCCATGGCGGACCAGCCCATCATTCCGATCTACTACTACGTGTCCAAGAACCTGGTCAGCAAGCGGGTTCAGGGCTGGCAGGATGCCGTCAATGACATCCATCGTGCACGCTGGATGTCCCTGAAGTAATCACGGCATATCAGGCGGGCGGGCTCCGGCCCGCCCGTTTTCTTGTTTGAAAAGCTGAGAGTGGTATGTCATGGCAGGTTATTTCCTGAGGCGGTTGCTGACCGCGATTCCAACATTGCTGGTGATCATCACCCTCGCATTCTTCATGATGCGTGCCGCCCCGGGCGGGCCCTGGGACAAGGAGCGGCAGCTCCCCCGGAGATCGAGGAAAACATCAAGAAGGCCTACAACCTCGACAAGCCACTGATCGAGCAGTACTTCGATTACGTGATCAACGTGGCTCAGGGGGATTTCGGGCCGTCCTACAAGTTCCGGGATTTCACCGTGACGGATCTGATCATGGGCGGCTTCCCGGCCAGCCTTCAGGTCGGCGGCATGGCCATTCTGCTGGCGCTGGTGATCGGCATCACCCTGGGGACCTGGGCTGCACTCAAGCGTAATTCCTGGGTGGATTATTCGGTGATGGGGATCGCCATGACCGGAATTGCCATTCCCAACTTCGTCATGGCACCCATCCTGACGCTGATCTTTGGTGTTTACCTCTCCTGGCTGCCCGTGGCCGGCTGGGGTGAAGGGCAGTGGATCAACAAGATTCTGCCTGTCATTTCACTCGCGCTGCCCCAGATCGCCTACATTGCGCGGCTGACCCGTGGCAGCATGATCGAGGTATTGCACAGCAACTACATCCGCACCGCCTATGCCAAGGGGCTTCGCGAGCGGCTGATTCTGGCCCGTCATGCGGTCAAGGGTGCCATGCTGCCGGTGGTGTCCTACCTGGGGCCGGCCACGGCAGCCGTGGTCACGGGGTCGGTGGTGATTGAAACCATTTTCGACATTCCCGGCATTGGCCGGTACTTCGTTCAGGGCGCCCTGAACCGGGACTACCCCGTGGTGATGGGGACAGTCATTTTCTATGCGGTGCTGATCATCGTCCTGAACCTGGTGGTTGATCTCATCTATGGCTGGCTGGACCCGAAGGTGCGCGTTCATGATTAAGAAGAAGCAAGACAGGCTTGAGGCATTGCTGGAACAGGCTGAGCGTGAGATCAAGGGGCGCAGTCTCTGGGATGATGCCTGGCGGCGCCTGATGCAGAACAAGGCGGCGGTGGTGTCCATGGTCATTCTGGCCATCATCACCCTGATGGCCATTCTGGCGCCCTGGCTCAGTCCTCATCCCTATGACGAAATCTACTGGGACCGGATTCAGGTACCGCCCGATTTCGAGCACGCACACTGGTTCGGTACGGACTCCAACGGGCGTGACCTGTTTGTCCGCGTGCTCTACGGGGCGCGGGTTTCCCTGATGGTAGGGGTGCTGGCCACCTTGGTCAGCCTGATCATCGGCGTCACCTACGGTGCCATCGCCGGCTACTTCGGCGGGCGCATCGACAACATCATGATGCGCTTCGTGGACGTCATGTATTCCCTGCCGTTCATGTTCTTCGTCATCCTGCTGATGGTGATCTTCGGGCGCAACATCTTCCTGATCTTCATTGCGTTGGGGGCCGTGGAGTGGCTGACCATGGCGCGTATCGTGCGCGGCCAGACGCTGTCTGTCCGCCGCAAGGAATTCATCGAGGCGGCCCATGCCTGTGGTGTGCCGAACCGGGTCATCATCTTCCGGCACATCATTCCCAACGTGCTCGGTCCGGTGGTGGTATACGTGACCCTGACCGTTCCCCAGGTGATTCTGACCGAGAGCTTTCTGTCCTTCCTCGGGCTGGGTGTTCAGGAGCCGCTGACCAGCTGGGGCGTGCTCATCTCCGAAGGGGCGCGCCTCATGGAGACGGCACCCTGGATGCTGATCTTCCCGGCCATTTTCCTGGCCACCACGCTGTTCTGTTTCAACTTCATCGGAGACGGTCTGCGCGATGCGCTGGACCCGAAAGACAGGTGATTGCATGACCGAACCCCTGCTGAAAGTCGAAAAGCTCAACACCCGGTTCAGCACGCCCGAAGGCGAGGTGCGTGCGGTCAATGACCTCAGCTTTGAACTTTACCCCGGCGAAAGTCTGGGCATCGTCGGCGAGTCCGGTTCGGGCAAGACACAGGTCTTCCTGTCCATCATGGGGCTGCTGGCCGAGAATGGCCGGGCGACCGGACGCGTGGTCTTTGGCGGCAAGAACATTCTCGGGCTGCCGGCAGACGCCCTGAACCGCTACCGTGGCTCGCGCATGTCGATGATCTTTCAGGATCCCATGACCTCCCTCAATCCCTTCCTGAAAGTCTCCCGTCAGCTGACCGAGGTGCTGGTGGAACACCAGGGCATGAGCGAAGAGGCGGCCCGGGCTCGCAGCATCGAAATGCTGAAGAAGGTCGGCATTCCCGAGGCGGAAAAGCGCTTCGACATGTATCCGCATGAATTTTCCGGCGGAATGCGCCAGCGCGTGATGATTGCCATGGCGCTCCTGTGTCAGCCCGAACTGCTGATTGCCGACGAGCCGACCACGGCCCTGGATGTCACCATTCAGGCGCAGATTCTCAAGCTCATGCGCCAGCTCAAGTCCGAGTTCAATACCTCCATTGTCATGATCACTCATGATCTGGGGGTGGTGGCCGGTCTGTGTGACCGGGTGCTGGTGATGTACGGCGGTCGTGTGGTGGAAACCGGCCCGGTTGACGAGATCTTCCGTGATCCCCGGCACCCCTACACGAAGGGGCTGCTGGCTTCCATGCCGCGCCTTGACGAGGCGGGCAAGAGCAGTCTTTACGCCATTCCGGGGCAGCCGCCCAACCTCCAGCGCCTGCCTCTCGGTTGCGCGTTCAACCCCCGCTGTGCCTACGCCGACGACCGTTGCCGGCGGGAGCGACCGGAGCTGGAAAAAGTTGGTGAACACCGTGCCCGTGCCTGCTTTCGCGAGGAGCTGTGATGATGGAACCCTTGCTCAAAGTCCGTGACCTCAAGGTGCACTTTCCCGTGGACAAGGGCGGCCTGATGCGTCGCAAGACCGTCACGCTCAAGGCCGTGGATGGCGTGTCGTTCAATGTCATGCCCGGCGAAACGCTGGGTATTGTCGGTGAGTCCGGCTGCGGCAAGTCCACACTGGGTCGCGCCATCCTGCAGTTGATTCCGCCCACCGAAGGTCAGGTGCTCTGGTACGGCCAGGATCTGACCCGCATGGACAAGGCGCTGCTCCGTGCCCAGCGGGAGAACCTGCAGATCATCTTTCAGGATCCTCTGGCCAGCCTCAACCCGCGCATGACCATCGGCGACATCATTGCCGAACCCCTGCGAACCTTCCACCCGGAGCTGGGCAAGGACAAGATCCGGGAGCAGGTCAAGGAAATGATGGCCAGGGTGGGGCTGATGCCGGAGATGATCAACCGCTATCCCCACGAGTTCTCGGGGGGCAGTGTCAGCGCATCGGCATTGCCCGGGCCATGATTCTCAAGCCTCGCCTGATTGTTTGTGACGAGCCGGTGTCCGCTCTGGATGTCTCCATTCAGGCACAGATCATCAACCTGCTGATGGCGCTTCAGGAGGAGTACAACCTGTCCCTCATCTTCATCAGTCACGATCTGTCCGTGGTGCGCCATATCAGCCACCGGGTGATGGTGCTCTATCTCGGACACATCATGGAGCTGGCGGACAAGGACAGCATCTATGCCGATCCGAAGCATCCCTACACCAAGGCGCTCATTTCTGCCGTCCCGCTCCCGGATCCGGAGCTGGAGCGCAACAAGGAAATCATCGAGCTGGAGGGGGATCTGCCCAGCCCCATCAATCCGCCGACGGGCTGCGTGTTCCGTACCCGCTGCCCCTTTGAGGAGCCGCGCTGTGCGGAGACGCGACCGCATCTGGACGTGGTGAGCGACGTCCATGAAGTGGCCTGTCTGCGCTGGCGGGAGCTGTAACGTCTGCCGCGAGCCGGATCAGCCGCCGGGCGGCGGGACCGGCTGCGGACCCAGGTGACGCAGGGTGGTCACGAACAGCAGGACGATGGCAATGAGCGACAGTGTGGCGCTTGGCAGCAGCAGGGAGGGTTTCCCCAGGTCGGCCACGGCGCGCAGGATCAGGCTCGTCTGAAGCAGTCCGGCCGGCATGTAGAAAGCGTGGCTGAAGCGCAGGCGACGACGCAGGATGGCCGGGAAGATGACCGGCGCGTGCCCCATCACCATGGTGAAGACGTAGCCGAGCATGACACCGTGAATGGCCAGATCCCGGTTGTAGGGTGCGCTGATCAGCGCCACCGCCAGCCATGCGTAACCGGCCAGTACATTCTTGCCCACATAGCCCGGCAGGCCCGGTTTGCGCCAGGTCAGGCGGGCCAGATCCCAGCGCCACAGCCATCCCCAGGCCCCCGCAGCCCCGAGCACGACCGTCATCTGTGACCAGCCATCCCGGGCACCGGTCAGCAGTCCGGCTGCCATGAAGGTACAGAAGGCGCCCATCAGCCAGAGCGAAGGCGCGGCAGGACGGCGCACCCGGCTCAGCTCGATGCGCTCGGCCATGATCGTCAGTACCAGAAAGCCGCCCCAGCCCGCCAGCCCCGCCAGGGGATGGCCGGCAGCATAGGCGTGCAGGTGTCCGCTGCCGGCCAGCAGGGCGGCCAGCGCCATGATGACGAGATGGAGCTCGCGGAAGCGCCACACCAGTTGCAGGTGAACGGCCAGGAGCAGCAGCATGGCGAGCATCGCCGTGCCCAGTGCCGGCTGCATCTGCCCGCCGATCACCGCCATCAGATCAGCCGCACAGAGCATGCCCACGGCAACCCAGAGCGCTGCATGCCCGGTGGCCACGGCGCGTTCGAGTGCAATGAGTGTGGGGAAGAAGAGGCCGGCCACCAAGGCTCCGTGCCAGGTCATCCAGTGCGCCGGAATATCCACGGGGCCGCCGAAACGGACCCAGCCGCCCAGCAGGCCGGCAATCAGGGTCAGCACGGCGCAGGCGAGCACCGGCGCGCGTCTTGCCCAGGCGGGCAGGTTTTCAGAGATCATGGGCCATGCGCTCCGGTGTCCAGGGGGGATCAAAGACCACATTCACCTCGATGTGACGGCCCGGGTACAGTGCGGACAGGGCATCGTGAACCGCATCCGTGATCAGTCCGCCCATGGGGCAGGTGGGCGAGGTGAGCGTCATCGTCAGGGTCACGCGCTCGTCCTCTGCCTCAAAACCATAGACCAGGCCCAGCTCGACAATGGACAGGCCCATTTCGGGGTCCTCTATGGCCGCCAGGCGCTCCCTTACGGGATCCGGCAGCAGTGGTGTGGTGTCTGTCATCCGATCGGCTCCTGCAATCGTGGGTCAGCCCGGGACGGGCCGGTGAAGCGATGATAACGGCTCCCGGCTGCTGAACCAATGGTTGCGCAGAAATGAAGGCGGTGAACGCGGTATTGATGTGCGTCAAATTACTACATTGGTGGTGATGTATACTGATCTCGGCAGTTTTTAAAAGAGAATATTGGGTAAGTTTCCCGATTTGCTCAGGCAGACCGAATATTGGACAATACGCGCTCCGAAACGAAACATCCAGCGCGGGAGATCTCTCAGATGCCGACTCGTCAAGACCTGGCCAATGCCATTCGTGTCCTCAGCATGGACGCGGTTCAGAAGGCCAAATCCGGCCATCCCGGAGCGCCCATGGGCATGGCAGATATTGCAGAAGTGCTTTGGCGTCACCACATGCGTCACAACCCCACCAATCCGAAGTGGCCCAACCGGGACCGGTTCGTGTTGTCCAACGGTCACGGTTCCATGCTGCTGTACTCTCTGCTGCACCTGACCGGCTACGATCTGAGCATTGACGATCTTCAGAATTTCCGTCAGCTGCACTCGAAGACACCGGGGCATCCCGAGTACGGTTATACGCCGGGTGTGGAAACCACCACCGGTCCGCTGGGTCAGGGTGTGGCCAACGCAGTGGGCATGGCGATTGCGGAAAAGGCTCTGGCAGCCCAGTTCAACCGTGATGGATTCAATCTGGTGGATCACTACACCTGGGTCTTCCTGGGGGATGGCTGCCTCATGGAGGGCATTTCCCACGAAGTCTGCTCTCTGGCCGGCACGCTGGGACTCGGCAAGCTGATCTGCTTCTATGACGACAACGGCATCTCCATTGACGGCGAAGTGGAAGGCTGGTTCACGGACGACACCCCGAAGCGGTTTGAAGCCTATGGCTGGCAGGTGATCTGCGATGTGGACGGGCACAATCCCGATGCCATCGATGCGGCCATCGAGGCGGCCAAGGCCAACACGGAACAGCCCACCCTGATCTGCTGCAAGACCATTATCGGTTACGGTTCGCCCAACAAGCAGGGCAAGGAAGAATGTCATGGCGCGCCGCTGGGTGAAGACGAAGTGCAGCGCGTCCGCGAACAACTGGGCTGGCCCCATCCGCCCTTCGTCATCCCGGAAGACATCTACGCCGCCTGGGATGCGCGCAAGACCGGGCAGGCCCGCGAAGCGGAGTGGCAGAAGCAGTTCGAGGCCTATCGTGCCGCATGGCCCGAACTGGCGGCCGAGTTCGAGCGTCGCATCAGGGGTGAACTGCCGGCCGACTTCAACGAAAAGGCCGCCGAATTTGTGCGCGCCTGTCAGGACAAGGCCGAAAATGTCGCCACCCGGAAGGCTTCCCAGAACACCCTCAATGCCTATGGCCCGCACCTGCCCGAATTCCTGGGCGGTTCCGCTGACCTGGCCGGCTCCAACCTGACGCTCTGGTCCGGCAGCAAGGCGCTGACCCGCGAGGATGCGTCCGGCAACTATATCCACTATGGCGTGCGCGAGTTCGGCATGTCCGCCATCATGAACGGTATCGCCCTGCATGGCGGCTTCATTCCCTATGGCGCCACCTTCCTCGTGTTCATGGAGTATGCACGCAATGCCGTACGCATGGCGGCGCTCATGAAGCAGCGTGCCATCCATGTGTATACGCACGACTCCATTGGCCTGGGTGAGGACGGCCCGACGCACCAGCCGGTGGAACAGATTGCCAACCTGCGCCAGACCCCGAACATGAGCACCTGGCGCCCCTGTGACACGGTGGAAACGGCTGTGGCCTGGCAGGCCGCACTGAACCGGGCGGACGGCCCGACCGCACTGATCCTGACCCGCCAGAATCTGCCCTGCCAGCCGCGCAGCAGCGAGCAGGTGGACCAGATTGCACGGGGCGGTTACGTGCTCGTGGACTGTGACGGCACGCCCGAGCTGATCCTGATTGCCACCGGCTCCGAAGTGGAACTGGCCGTCAGGGCCACCGCGGAGCTGAATACGGAAGGTCGTCGCGTCCGCGTCGTGTCCATGCCGTCCACTGATGTATTCGATGCGCAACCGGCGGAGTACCGCAATGCCGTGCTGCCCCTGGATGTGCCGGCGCGCATTGCCATCGAGGCGGCCTGGGCCGAATACTGGTACAAGTATGTGGGCCTGGATGGCCGCGTGATCGGCATGACCACCTTTGGCGAGTCTGCACCGGCTGCCGAGCTCTTCCGGGAATTCGGCTTCACGGTGGAAAATGTCGTGGCCCAGGCACGCGAACTGCTGGAGTCTCTGGACGACTAACGTGAGAAGTGACTACCGGATAGCCATCAACGGATACGGGCGCATCGGCCAGTGTGTGCTGCGCGCCCTGTATGAAGGGGGTTACCGTCAGCGCATGCAGGTGGTGGCCATCAATCAGCTGGCCGATCCGGAAACTGTCGCCTATCTGACCCGGTACGACACCACGCATGGCCGCTTCCCGGGTACGGTTGCGGTCGCCGAACAGGGCCTCATGGTCAACGGTGACCGTATTGCCATCCAGCAGCAGCCGAATCCGGAAAAGCTGCCCTGGAAAATGCTGAACGTGGATCTGGTGATGGAATGTACCGGCCGACTCAGCCGTCGTGAGCAGGCCGAGGGGCATCTGCGGGCCGGTGCGCCGCGGGTCCTCTATTCCGAGCCGGCCTCGCCGGACGTGGACAAGACCATTGTCTTCGGTGTCAATCACCAGACGCTGGGCGCGGAGGACCGGATTGTCTCCAATGCGTCATGCACCACCAACTGCATCGTGCCGGTGATTCGCATTCTGCATGAAGCGTTCGGTGTGGAGCGGGGCATGCTCACCACCATCCATGCGGCCATGAACGACCAGCCGGCCATTGACACCTATCACCATCCGGACCTGCGCCGCAACCGCAGTGCCATGGCGTCCATCATTCCCGTGGACACCGGGCTGGCACGGGGGATCGACCGGCTGCTGCCCGGACTGGCCGGACGTTTCACCGCCAACGCGGTGCGGGTACCCACGCTCAATGTCTCCATGATTGATCTGACCGTTCAGCTGACCCGGCCCGTCTCCCGGGAGGGCGTCAATCGGCGCATCCGGGAAGCCACGGCCGGTCCGCTGCTGGAAGGCGTGCTGGGGTGGACCGAAGAACCCCTGACATCAAGCGATTTCAATCATGACCCGCGCAGTGCGGTCGTGGATCTGACTCAGACACAGGTGGTAGACGGTCACATGGTCAAGCTCATGGTCTGGTTTGACAACGAATGGGGCTTTGCCAACCGGATGCTGGATACGGCGCTGGCCTGGCTGGACCGCTGCAACGCTCACGACAAGACATCATGAACGAGGAAATTCCCATGACAATCAAGACGATTAAAGATGTGGACCTGAAAGGCAAACGTGTCCTCATTCGTGAGGACCTCAACGTGCCGGTCAAGGACGGCAAGGTCACCTCCGATGCCCGGATCCAGGCGGCACTGCCGACCATCCGTTATGCCATGGAGCAGGGTGCCCGGGTCATGGTCATGTCGCATCTGGGCCGGCCGGAAGAAGGCCAGTTCGATCCGGCCGCTTCCCTCAAGCCCGTGGCCGAATATCTCTCCGGCCTGCTGGGCCGCCCGGTGCCGCTGATTGCGGATTATCTCGACAAGGCTCCTGAAGTGGCGGAAGGGGACGTGGTCCTGCTCGAAAACGTACGCTTCAACAAGGGCGAAAAGAAGGATGACGAAGCACTGGCCGAGCGCTATGCCC
Source organism: Thermohahella caldifontis (assembly GCF_041153465.1). Taxonomy (NCBI): domain Bacteria; kingdom Pseudomonadati; phylum Pseudomonadota; class Gammaproteobacteria; order Oceanospirillales; family Hahellaceae; genus Thermohahella; species Thermohahella caldifontis. Next base: position 1,703,358 of record NZ_CP154858.1, on the reverse strand, counting down.
GCCTCTGTGACGTCTTTGTCATGGATGCCTTCGGCACCGCACACCGCGCCCAGGCATCCACTCACGGTGTCATTCTCAAGGCACCGGTCGCCGTGGCAGGGCCCCTGCTGGCGGCCGAACTGGACGCGCTGGGCAAGGCGCTGGAGCACCCGGAGCGTCCCATGGTGGCCATCGTCGCCGGCTCCAAGGTGTCCACCAAGCTGGATGTGCTCAATGCCCTGGCGGACAAGTGCGATCAGCTTATCGTCGGGGGCGGCATTGCCAACACCTTCCTGGCGGCAGCCGGGCAGCCCGTGGGCAAGTCCCTTTGCGAGCATGACCTCATCGATACGGCCAAGGCCATCGCGCAGAAAGTGTCCGTGCCGCTGCCCGTCGATGTGGTGGTCGCCCCCGAATTCAGCGAGAACGCACCGGCCACGGTCAAGCCCGTAGGGAAGGTGGCTGATGACGACATGATCCTGGACATCGGCCCTGAAACGGCCCGTGTTCTCAGCCAGCTGCTCAAGTCGGCCCGCACCATTCTCTGGAATGGACCGGTCGGTGTGTTCGAATTTGACCAGTTCGGCAAGGGTACGGAAGCACTGGCCAGGGCCATTGCCGAATCAGATGCCTTCTCCATTGCCGGCGGAGGTGATACGCTGGCAGCCATTGACAAGTATGGCGTGAAGGACAAGATTTCCTATATCTCTACCGGTGGCGGTGCATTCCTGGAATTTGTGGAAGGCAAGACACTGCCGGCCGTTGCGGCGCTCCAGGCGCGCAGCGAATAAACCCGTTACCTGACTGACCAAGGAGATACATACATGGCACTGATCTCACTTCGCCAATTGCTGGATCATGCCGCCGAGCATGGTTACGGTGTGCCGGCGTTCAACGTCAACAACCTCGAGCAGATGCGCGCCATCATGGAAGCCGCCAGCGAGACGGACAGCCCGGTCATCGTCCAGGCGTCTGCCGGTGCGCGCAAGTACGCAGGTGCGCCCTTCCTGCGGCACCTCATCCTCGCTGCCATTGAGGAATTCCCGCACATTCCCGTGGTCATGCACCAGGACCACGGCACTTCACCGGCAGTCTGCCAGCGTTCCATCCAGCTCGGCTTTTCATCCGTGATGATGGACGGTTCCCTGCGTGAAGACGGCAAGACCCCGGCCAGCTACGAGTACAACGTGGAAGTCACCCGCAAGGTTGTGGAAATGGCCCATGCCTGCGGCGTGTCCGTGGAAGGCGAGCTGGGTTGCCTGGGTTCGCTGGAAACCGGCGAAGCGGGCGAGGAAGATGGTGTCGGGGCATCCGGGAAGCTCAGCCACGATCAGCTGCTGACCGATCCGGACGAAGCCGCCGAGTTCGTCAAGGCCACCGGTGTGGACGCACTGGCCATTGCCATCGGAACCAGTCACGGCGCCTACAAGTTCACCCGTCCGCCCACGGGGGATATCCTGGCCATCGAGCGCATCAAGGAGATCCATGCCCGGATTCCGGACACACACCTGGTCATGCACGGCTCTTCATCCGTGCCTCAGGAGTGGCTGGCGGTCATCAACGAATTCGGTGGCGAGATTCCGGAAACCTACGGTGTGCCGGTGGAAGAGATCTGCGAAGGCATCAAGCATGGTGTGCGCAAGGTCAATATCGACACCGACCTGCGTCTGGCCTCCACCGGTGCGATTCGCCGCTTCCTGGCGAAGAATCCGTCCGAATTTGATCCGCGCAAGTACCTCAAGGAATCCGTGGCAGCCATGAAGGCCATCTGCGTGGCACGGTACGAGGCGTTTGGTACGGCCGGTCAGGCCAGCAAGATCAAGCCCGTGTCGCTGGAAAAGATGTACCAGCGCTACGAGTCCGGTGAACTGGATCCGAAGGTCAATTGAGGGTTCCCGCACCTGCAGACATCGGCTGGCAACGCCATGAGGTGATTGCCAGCCTGTCATCCTGGGACGCTGCAACCGATCTGGATGCGGCGTCCTCCCCCACGCCTGTCATTCGCTATCTGGACTACTACGGACTCTGGTTCGGCGGTGACGTCAGCCAGCGGATCGGCACACTGAATGCCTGCGGCTACCGGGTCGTCGTCCATCGCTATGTGCCGCCCGGCGCGCGGGGCACGGTGCTGGTGGTTCATGGCTATTTCGATCACGTGGGGCTCTATCGGCACCTCATCCGTTTTCTGGTGGAAGAGGGCTATGCCGTGGTGACCTGGGATCAGCCCGGGCACGGTCTGTCTTCGGGTGAACTGGTGGCCATCGAGAGTTTCCGGACCTATCAGGGGGTGCTGGATGCGGTGCTGGATGCCCAGGGCGACGATCTGCCGCCGTGGCAGGGCGCAGTGGGTCAGAGCACGGGTTGTGCCGCACTGACGGAATACATCCTCGCGCACCGGGCCGATGAGGCCTGGCGCAGACTGCCCCGTTACATCTTTCTGGCGCCGTTGTTGCGGCCGACCCGTTACCGCAAGGCGCGCATCATGTACCGGCTGATTTCACCCTTCCGGCGGATCTGGAAGCGGGAGTTCTCGGTCAACAGCCATGATCCGGACTTCATTCGCTTTCTGCAGACGCAGGACCCTCTCCAACCCCGGGTGCTGTCCGTGCGCTGGGTCGGCGCCCTGGAGCGGTGGGTCAGGCGGGTGGAGCACGCCCCCCGGTACAGGGTGTACCTCTGGCGATTATCCAGGGGGACGAGGATGGCACGGTGGACTGGCAGCACAATCTGCCCCAGTACCAGCGCCTGTTTCCGGGTGCCCGTGTGATTCTCGTGCCCGGAATGCGTCATCAGGTGGTCAACGAAAGTCCGGCTTACCGGGAGCGCGTCTGGGCCCTGATTCGCAAACAGTTACGCATTCCCACTTGAACCCCGGGCGCCGGTTGCCCAAGATGACATTCAGTGTCTGTTCAGTTCAGATGGGCAGACTGTGACGGTATCAGAGATGCAAGGAGACGGAAGCATGAGAACAAAACTGGTCAGCCTCGCGCTGGTGACGGCGATGACGGCCGGCTGCGCCACCTATGACCCCTATACCGGTGAAAAGAAAACCGCCAATGCCACTTCCGGTGCAGTGATTGGCGCCGTGACCGGGGCCATTATCGGTGCCGCCACCTCCAGCAAGAAGGATCGTGGCAAGGGGGCCCTGATCGGTGCGGCCGCAGGCGGTGCGATCGGCGGCGGCGTGGGCTACTACATGGATCAGCAGGAAGCGCGGTTGCGGCACCAGCTCGAAGGCACCGGCGTACGTGTCGTGCGTGACGGCAACGAGATCATCCTGGTCATGCCCGGTAATATCACCTTCGATACAGGGCGCAGTGAGATCAGGGCCGAGTTCTTTGATGTGCTGAACTCCGTGGCCCTGGTGCTCAAGGAGTACAAGAAAACGGCCATAGAAGTGGCCGGTCACACGGACTCCACGGGCTCTCTGGCACTGAACCAGAAGCTCAGCGAGGACCGGGCCAACAGCGTCAAGCGCTATCTCATCGGGCAGGGCATTCCGGCGTCGCGTATCCATGCCGTCGGCTATGGCCCGCGCTATCCCGTGGCCAGCAACGATACACCGGAAGGCCGGGCGCAGAACCGCCGGGTGGAACTCAAGCTCATGCCGCTGGAGAATGCGCAGTACTGAGCCGCCTCCGGGTACGGCCCCGGGCACATGAAAAAGGCAGACCCGCGGGGTCTGCCTTCCGGTCTGTCGCTGTCCGCGCTGCTGTCAGAACAGGACGCGGCAGCGAATGGTACCCTTGACCGCCCGCAGTTTCTGCAGTGCCAGGTCGCTGTATTCCTTGTTGACATCAATGACCACGTAACCCACTTTCTCGTTGGTCTGCAGATACTGACCGCAGATATTGATGCCATTCTCCGAGAAGATGCGGTTGATCTCGGACAGCACGCCCGGAATGTTTTCGTGTACGTGCAGCAGGCGATGGTAGTCCGGATGCTCCGGCAGCGCCACTTCCGGGAAGTTGACGGACGATACGGTGGCACCGGTATCGCTGTAACGCACCAGTTTTTCCGCCACTTCAATGCCGATGTTGGCCTGTGCTTCCTGCGTGCTGCCGCCGATGTGGGGCGTCAGAATCACGTTGTCGAACTCGCGCAGCGGTGAAACGAACTCTTCGTCGTTGGAGCGCGGTTCAACCGGGAACACGTCGATGGCCGCACCAAGCAGCTTGCCGCTTCTGAGGGTCTCGACCAGTGCATCGATATCGACGACCGTGCCCCGGGAGGCGTTGATGAGTACGCTCTTGTTCTTCATCTGGGCCAGTTCCTCCGCACCAAACATGTTTTTGGTAGCGGGGGTTTCCGGTACATGCAGGGAAATGATGTCGCACATGCCCAGCAGCTCCGGCAGGTTGTCCACCTGTTTCGCATTGCCAAGCGGCAGCTTGCTGACGATGTCATAGAAATACACTTCCATGCCCAGGCCTTCAGCCAGCACGCTCAATTGGGTGCCGATGCTGCCGTAGCCGATGATGCCCAGCTTCTTGCCGCGGATTTCATAGCTGTCCGTGGCGGACTTGTCCCAGATGCCGCGATGTGCCTTGGCGTTGCGGGCGGGAATGCCGCGCATCAGCAGGATCATCTCGGCCAGCACCAGCTCGGCAACGGAGCGGGTGTTGGAGTAGGGCGCATTGAATACGGCAATGCCCTTTTCCGTGGCTGCCTGCAGATCCACCTGATTGGTGCCGATGCAGAAGCAGCCGATGCCGATCAGCTTGTCTGCATGATCCAGCACTTCACGGGTGAGCTGCGTGCGCGAGCGGATGCCGATGAAGTGGGCGTCCGCAATCTTCTTTTTCAGCTCATCTTCCGGAAGTGATTTCTTGTGATACTCGATGTTGGTATAGCCGGCCGCTTCCAGTGTCTTGATGGCGTTCTGATGCACCCCTTCCAACAACAGAAAACGGATCTTGCTCTTGTCCAGTGACGTTTTGCCCATGCTCTCCAGCCCTGTCTGTGTCTACTCTCAAGGCCGCGTATGATACCATAATCGTCCGACATTCAACCTGAAAAAGTCTCAAGACGGATTGAACATCATGACAGACGCGGCTGCAGCACGCATACTCTCGCAACTGGAACAGATTCTCGAACCCGGCAAGCTGCGCACCGACGCAGAAGCCCTGGAAACCTACGGCAAGGACTGGACCCGAAAGCACATGCCCCGTCCGCTGGCCATCGCCTTTCCCAGGACCACCGATCAGGTGCAGGCCATTGTCCGGCTGGCCAACGAGGCCCGGATCGGACTGGTACCGTCCGGCGGCCGGACCGGCCTCAGCGGTGGCGCAGTGGCCACCAACGGCGAGATTGTGGTGGCCTTCGACTACATGAACCAGATCGAGGACTTCAACCCGGTGGACCGGACGGTGGTCTGTCAGGCGGGCGTGGTCACCGAGCAGCTGCAGAATTTCGCGGAAGAAAAGGGGCTGTTCTACCCGGTGGACTTCGCCTCGGCCGGTTCCAGTCAGATCGGCGGCAACCTCTCCACCAACGCGGGCGGCATCAAGGTGATCCGCTACGGCATGACACGGGACTGGGTCGCGGGCCTGGAAGTGGTCACGGGCAAGGGTGACGTCCTGCATCTGAACCGGGATCTGGTCAAGAACGCCACCGGTTATGACCTGCGCCATCTGTTCATTGGTGCCGAAGGGACACTGGGCTTCATCACCCGGGCGACCATGAAGCTGACGCGTCCGCCGCGCAATCTCACCGTGCTGGTACTGGGCCTCACCCACTTCCGTCATATCATGGACGTGTTGCAGCTGTTCAGCGCAAACATAGATCTGACCGCGTTCGAGTTTTTCTCCCACAAGGCGCTGCGGCACGTGCTGGCACGGGGAGAAGTCCCGGCACCCTTTGAGGGCGAAGCGCCCTTCTATGCGCTGCTGGAGTTCGAGGCCACCACCGAAGACGTGCTCAACGATGCCATGAGCCTGTTCGAAAAGGCCGTGGAAGAGGGCTGGGTGCTGGATGGCGTCATCAGCCAGAACGAAACCCAGGCGCGCAACCTGTGGCGGCTGCGGGAGGACATTTCCGAAACCATCGCCCGGCATACACCCTACAAGAACGACATTTCCGTGGTGCCCTCACGCGTACCGGACTTCCTCGAGGAAATCGACGAAGTGGTCAGCCGTCATTATCCGGACTTCGAGATTGTCTGGTTCGGTCACATCGGGGATGGCAACCTGCACCTGAACATCCTCAAGCCCGGGGATCTGCCCAAGGAGGAGTTCTTCAGGCGGTGTGAACAGGTCAATACCTGGGTGTTCGAAATCGTGGCCCGGCACAACGGGTCCGTGTCCGCCGAGCACGGTGTGGGCCTTCTGAAGAAGGACTACATCGGTTACAGCCGCAGCGCGGAGGAAATCGAGTACATGAAGGCCATCAAGCGGGTGTTTGATCCCAACGGCATCATGAATCCCGGCAAGCTGATCGATCTCTGAGGACACCGTATGCGAACGGATCATCTCCCGGTTGCCCGCCTGATTTCAGGCGAACGGTTCGACGCCCCCGTCAGCAAGGTGGTCTGCGTCGGACGCAATTATGCCGAACACGCCCGTGAGCTGGGCAACGCGGTGCCGGATGCGCCGATCTACTTCATCAAGCCCGCCTCATCGGTTACGGCGATGGAGGAGGGCATCCGGCTGCCCGAAGGACTGGGCAGTGTCCATCACGAAGCGGAGATCGCCATCCTGGTGGGCGATACGCTCACTGCCGCCTCGGAAGAGGAGGCCGTGATGGCCATCGCCGCATTGGGCGTGGGACTGGATCTCACCCTGCGTGACGTGCAGGGTGAGCTGAAGGCGAAGGGACATCCCTGGGAGCGCGCCAAGGGCATGGACGGACTGTGTCCGCTGGGCCCCTTCGTGCCGATGGCCGGGCGTGAAGCGGATCTGGGCGACCTGCATATCCGCATGGCCGTCAATGGCGAGATCAGGCAGGCCGGTTCCAGTGCACACATGATCTTTCCCATTGCCACCCTGCTGGCCGACATGTCCCGTTACTTCACCCTGTATCCCGGAGATGTGGTGCTGACCGGTACACCGGCCGGGGTGGGGCCGCTGGTATCCGGTGATCAGATTGAGCTGGTTCTGGAGAACTGGGTCACGGTTTGCGCCAGTGTACGCTGAGCATCCGGTGCGGGCGGGCTAAACTGATCCGGTGCCCGCCGACGCAGTACCGCCACAGGAGGATGTATGGACAGGGACACGTTCAACCGCATGGTGACCCGCTACCGGGCCATGGCCCGGGTCAACCCGGAGGCCTATGAGCGCGCCGTGCGCAAGGTGGTGCGGGAAGGCTACCTGCTGATCGGCGTGCTGATGGTGCTCGGGCTGGGACTGCTGGGCGGGGTGACCCTGATGGCGCTGGTGAGCCCGCTGCTGCTTGTTCTGCTGTTCAAGCTCAAGGTGGGATTTCTTCTGATTCCCGTGCTCTGGGCGGTGATTCGGTCACTGTTTGTCCGCTATCCGCCGCCGGAGGGCTACCCCCTTTCCCGCGCATCGGCGCCGGCCCTGTTCGAGACTCTGGATGGGCTTCAGCAGCAGTTGGATACCCCTCGTGTCAACCAGGTGTTGCTGATCCCGGATTTCAATGCCTTTATCGCTGTCGAGCCACGCTTTGGCTGGTTTGGTCCACCCCGGGTCACGCTTTCCCTGGGCCTGGAACTGCTCATGAGTACCAGTGAAGCCCAGGCTCGCAGTGTTCTGGCACACGAGCTCGGTCATTTGACGCGCCGCAACTGGTCACTGGACCGGCGTGTGTACTGGCTGCGCAGAACCTGGTCCCGTCTTTACGATTACTTTGACCGCCAGCAAGGCTGGTCCACGGCCCCGATCCGCAAGGCGCTCGAAAATTACGTTCCCCGGCTCCAGGCGATCACTCATGCCGCAGCACAGCGGGAAGAATACAAGGCTGACAGCGTCAGTGCCCGGCTGACCACGCCCGGGGATGCGGCCAGTGCGCTGACAGTCGTGAATGTACTTGAGCCCTATCTCAGGGAATACTATTGGGAGCGCTTCGGTCGCCAGGCCGTGAGGGCATCCCGGCCCAAAATGGGGGCATGGGCCGGCCTGAGTACCTTCTGGCGCTCGGAAACGCTGCCCGGGCCCGTATTCCGGCGCCTGCTCAATCAGGCCCTGCACAATGAAACGGACGTGCTGGACACGCACCCCTGCCTGGCGGACCGGCTGAAGCATCTGGGACAACCCCCCGGGTTTGTCCTGGCAGACCGGACAGCAGCCGAAGCCTGGCTGTCACCCTGCCTGAATGAGATTGTCAGCCACTTTGACCGTCTCTGGTGGGACGCGGTACAGGATCGCTGGACGGCCGCGCACGAAGCAGGAAAGCAGGCGCGCGAGGCGCTGCATGCACTGCTTCGCGGGCGCCGCTGGCACGAACTGAGCGTGCAGGAACTGCGCGAAGCAGTGCCTCATCTGGAGGCCCTCTGTCAGGACGATGCGGTACGCCGGGTGAGCGAGGTGCTTTACAGGCATGACCCGTCGGATGCGGACAATCGTCTGCGCCTCACCCGTCTGCAGGCCCGGGACAACGAACCGGCCTGTCTGCAGACCGCCAGAACGCTTCTGGAAGATGTGGAGCGGGCCACGGAGGCCTGTTACTGGGTGGTTTTCTATCTGAAGGGGTTGGATCACATTCACCCGGAACAACAGTGGTGGGAGGGTCAGTGGCAGGCGGCCAGTGAGCGCGCCGTGGCTCTGGAAGCCGCCTTCGAAAATCTGCAGCCTTCCGATACCATTGTGGTGCCTGACCTGCCCCCGGGCGCCCTCGAAGAGATACGGTCCTTCGCCGCCCGCCTGCCGGATGCCCGCCAGCTCTGGATCGCCCGGCGCATTCTGCCTGAATTCGGGCAGGTGCCGTGTTACCTGCTGGTGGTTCGCCCACGAAACGGCTTTGTGGAAACAGAGGAACTGGCCGCACAGATCGCGCAGGCAATCCCGCTGTCCTGCCGTCTGCACGTGCTGAGCGAGGACATGAAGCCGGCCCAGCTGGTCAAGCCACTGTGTCGGGCTGTGATTGACCAGGGAGTGCCGCTGAAGTGAGCGGCTTCATCCGCATGCCCCGGTTCCCGGTCGGTTTCAGGGTATCCTGACGACAGTCATGAGCACGATCACTTGGGGCGGGGGCAGGGGAGGCTGCACGACAGACATGACCTCGTTTCGGTTTTCGCGTACAATGTGGCTCCCTTGAGCGAGGATGCCTTGGGTATGGGGACGCGCAAGGCAGCGCTCACACGGTTAGACAATAAAGCGAGTGTTGAGGCAAAACATGACAGAGAGAGTCCAAATCGGCGGCCTGCAGGTTGCCAAAGTACTGTACGATCTGATTGCACGGGAAGTGGCGCCTGGCACCGGTATCGAGCCGGATCAGTTCTGGACGGCGCTCGGCGCGATTGTGCGTGACCTGGGTCCGCGCAACAAGGAACTGCTTGCCAAGCGGGACGCGCTGCAGGCAAAAATTGATGCCTGGCACCTCGAGCGCAAGGGTCAGCCGCACAATCACGAAGAATACAAGGCGTTCCTGGAGGAAATCGGTTATCTGTTGCCCGAAGGGGACGATTTCCAGATCACGGTCGAAAATGTGGATGACGAAGTGGCCACCATCGCCGGCCCTCAGCTGGTCGTGCCGGTCATGAATGCCCGTTACGCCCTCAACGCTGCCAATGCACGCTGGGGCAGCCTTTACGATGCGCTGTATGGCACGGACGTGATCCCCGAAGACAACGGTGCGGAGAAGGGGCAGGGGTATAATCCGGTTCGCGGTGCCCGCGTGATCGAATACGCCCGCAATCTGCTGGATGAGATTGCGCCGCTTGCCCAGGGCTCTCACAAGGATTCGGTCGGCTATGCCGTGGTGAACGGCACCCTGATCGTGACCCTGAAAAACGGTGAAAAGACCGGCCTGGCACAGCCTGAAAAGTTTGTCGGTTACAATGGCGATCCGGCAGACCCGGTGGCTGTCCTGCTGCGCAACAATAATCTGCACGCTGAAATCCAGTTTGACCGCAAGCACCCGGTCGGCAAGGATGACCCTGCGGGCGTCAAGGACATCCTGATGGAATCCGCCATCACCACCATTCAGGACTGCGAAGACTCCGTGGCGGCGGTTGACGCGGAAGACAAGGTGGTGGTGTATCGCAACTGGCTGGGGCTGATTCGCGGCGATCTGTCCGAGACCTTCGAAAAGGGTGGCAAGACGCTGACCCGTACGCTGCGCGAAGACCGCACCTATACCGCGCCGGACGGCTCCACCCTGACGCTGCCCGGTCGCAGCCTGCTGTTTGTCCGCAATGTGGGCCACCTGATGACCATTGATGCCGTCCTGACCGAAAGCGGCGAGGAAATCCCCGAGGGAATCCTGGATGCCATGGTCACGGTTCTCATCTCCAAGCATGACCTGCTCGGCAACGGCAAGTATCGCAACAGCCGCAAGGGCAGCATCTACATCGTGAAGCCCAAGATGCATGGTCCGGAAGAAGTTCAGTTCACCTGCGACCTGTTTGCCCGGGTGGAAGATGCGCTGGATCTGCCGCGCAACACCATCAAGGTGGGCATCATGGACGAGGAGCGCCGCACCACGGTCAACCTCAAGGAATGTATCCGTGTGGCCAGGGACCGTGTGGTCTTTATCAACACCGGCTTCCTGGACCGTACCGGTGACGAAATCCATACCAGCATGGAAGCCGGCCCCATGGTGCGCAAGGGTGCCATGAAGGAAGAGCCCTGGATCAAGGCCTACGAGGACTGGAACGTGGATATCGGTCTGGCCTGTGGCCTGCGTGGCAAGGCGCAGATCGGCAAGGGCATGTGGCCGATCCCGGACAAGATGGCCCTGATGATGGAAACCAAGATTGCCCATCCGCTGGCTGGCGCCAACTGTGCCTGGGTACCGTCACCCACGGCCGCGACACTCCATGCCATTCACTATCACAAGGTGAATGTGGCCGCGCGTCAGGAAGAGCTGAGCAAGCGCGAGCGCGCGAGCCTGGACGACATCCTCACCCTTCCGCTGCTGAAGACGGAACTCTCCAGCGAGGAGATCCAGCAGGAGCTGGACAACAATGCTCAGGGCATTCTGGGATATGTCGTGCGCTGGATCGACCAGGGCGTCGGCTGCTCCAAGGTGCCGGATATCAACGATGTGGGCCTGATGGAAGACCGCGCGACACTGCGGATTTCCAGCCAGCACATCGCCAACTGGCTGCACCACGGTATCTGTACGCCGGAACAGGTCATGGAGACCATGAAGCGCATGGCTGCGGTGGTGGACCGTCAGAATGCCGGCGATCCCAACTATCGTCCCATGGCCCCCGACTTTGATGACAGCGTGGCCTTCCAGGCCGCCTGTGATCTGGTGTTCAAGGGCCGCGAGCAGCCGAACGGTTACACCGAGCCGGTTCTGCATGCCCGCCGCAAGGAAGCCAAGGCAAAGTTCGGCGGATGAAGCGCTGAGCAAGCAAGCCATACTCCGGGGGAAGCATGATGGCGACCTCCGGGATCCCGAAGATGACCGTGGCATGAGCCGCGGTCATTTTTATTGAGCCGGCCGCGTTATGGCCCGGTACTGTATCGGCCTTCCACCAGATCCTGACGCATTTGCGCCAGACGCCCACTTTTTTCAAGTGACTGCAGTCCTGTCCTGAAGGCAGCGACCCAGCGCCCGACCTCCGGCCGCTTGCGGGAAAACAGAATATAGCCATCCACCTCCGCAAGGGGAGGCTGCAGGGTGAAGAGGCCGTTGCGATCCTTCTCGGAAAAATCGTGCATCAGGATGTGCCAGCCGGATTGTTCCCCTACCGGAAAGAGGTCGATGCGTCCGGCGATCAGCTTGCGCATGTTGAGTTCATCCGAGCGGACCTGTTCCACATTCAGCAGGCCGGCACCTGCCAGGCGCCAGAATTCGTCGGAATACGTGAAACCGCGTGTGGCACCGATCCGCAATCCGGCCAGTTCGGCCAGTGTGGACCAGCGCTCCGGAACCCGGCCCTTGCGGCCAAAGAAGACAATTCGCTCATGATTGACGGGCGGGCTGTGGATAAAGTCCTGCTCGCGTTCCGCCTTGTAATACCAATAGGATGTGGCGTCGTAAACGCCCTGGCGTGTATCTTCCAGCGTCCGCTTCCAGGGCAGGTAGACAAAACGGGTTTCGATACCCTGAGCACGGAAGGCTTCCGTGACCACATGGTTGATGAAGCCGCCGTGGGGCAGGTGTTCGGAGGTCCAGGGCTGGTATTCCCCCGTTGCGATGGTGACCACCGGCCCGGCGAAGACGATCCGGGCACCGGCCATGCCGGCAGCAAGCAGCAACATCTGAATGAGAATACGGAGGGGCATGGACCCGGCCTGTCTGATCAGCTACTTCCTTTATAGTCCCCGGCCGGCGTATGTGCAAATTAACAGGTCGCCACAAATCGCCCGATTGCCTCTGTCAGGGTGTCAGGCCGGATCCGCCTGCTGTGCCAGACGCCCGGCCACCCGTGCGGCGGCGACAAAGCCGAACGAGCCCGTCACCATGGTGCAGGCACCATAGCCGCTGGCACAGTCCAGCCGGGTGGACTCTCCCGGTGCCGGTTTGGCCTGACATACACCGCCCTGACCATCCGGATAGCGCGGCTGCTCTTCCGAGAATACCGCCTCGATACCGAAACGGCGCTTCGGGTTGTCGGGGAACCCATGATGCTGTCGCAGGAGCTTGCGGGTCTTGGCCAGCAGGGGGTCGTGATAGGTCCGGCTCAGGTCGACCACCCGGATGCGTGTGGGGTCGGTGAGGCCACCGGCACCCCCGGTGGTGATGACCGGCTGCTTGTTGCGACGACACCAGGCCAGCAGGGCCACCTTGCTCTTGACGCTGTCGATGGCATCCAGAACGACATCAAAATTCCCGCCCAGAACCTCGCCCACGTTACCGGGCGTCACGAAACGGACATCCGCCGTACATTCCAGTGCGGGATTGATGGCCAGCAAGCGTGCCCTGAGCGCTTCGGCCTTCAGCTGGCCCACCGTACCTTCCAGTGTGTGAATCTGGCGGTTGGTGTTGGTGATGCAGATGTCATCCATGTCCACCAGTGTCAGCCGGCCGATCCCGGTGCGGGCCAGCGCCTCGGCAGCCCATGAGCCGACGCCCCCCAGTCCGACGATGCAAACATGCGACCGGGCAAAGCGTGTGAGCGCTGGCTCACCATAGAGGCGGGCAATGCCGCCAAATCGTTCGGAAAATGCTGTCATGCCTGAATATCACTGTCATCCGGGGGCGCCAGTATAGCAGAACCTGCGTTTGTCCCAATGAGCGGTTTGCGAAATCCCCGGTCATGCACTTTACTTGTGATAACCGAGTTCAAGCGAGCCGACATGACAACACCTGTTCTGATCTGCGACGATTCCTCCGTGGCCCGCAAGCAGATGGCCAAATCCCTGCCCAAGGACTGGGACGTGGAGGTCAGCTTTGCCACGAATGGCCATGAAGCCCTGGAGCTTATCCGGCAGGGCAAGGGGGATATTCTTTTCCTGGACCTGAACATGCCCGAGATGGATGGCTATCAGGTACTGGAGGAAATTCACAGGCAGGAGCTGCCGACCGTCGTCATTGTGGTCTCGGGTGATATTCAGCCGGATGCCCGGGCGCGGGTCATGAAAATGGGGGCGATGGAGTTCATCAAGAAGCCCATTGCGCCGGAAAAGCTGGAGACCATACTGCGACAGTTCGGCCTCTTTGATCCGGAACCGGTACCCGAGCCGGTATCGCAGGCCGTGGCAGAGGCGATTGAGCAGCCGGTATCGGAACTGGAGGTGTATCAGGAGATTGCCAACGTTGCAATGGGGCAGGCGGCCGACCTGCTGGCACGGCTGCTGGATGTGTTCGTGGTGCTGCCCATCCCGCGAGTGAACCTGCTGGAGGTGACCGAGCTCCAGATGGCCCTTCAGGCCGCGGAGGACAGGGACACCTATTCCGCGGTCTGCCAGGGCTTCATTGGCGCGGGCATCAGTGGCGAGGCCCTGCTGCTGTTTCATGACTCCAGCTTCGAGGACATGGCCCGCCTGATGCAGTATCAGGGGGAGGTCAATGAGCAGGTGGAGATGGAGCTGCTCATGGACGTTGCCTCCATTCTGATCGGCGCCTGCATCAAGGGTATTGCCGAACAGCTGGATGTGGACTTTTCCCAGGGGCACCCGGTCGTTCTGGGGCAGCACGTGGATATCGGCGAGTTGCTGAAGAACAAGACCTGGCGCTGGAAGCAAACCCTGACCATCGAAATCTGCTACAGCCTTGAGGGGTGCAATGTTGCCTGTGATCTCCTGCTGCTCTTTACCGAAGATTCCTTGCCGATATTGCGCAAGAAGATTGCTTATTTGATGTAGGAGCCGGACATGAGTAATGCGATGGAACTGAAAGAATTCCACTGGCTCATGGACATGCTCCAGACAGTGGATGTGGGGCTGCTGGTGCTTGACCGCGAATACAGGGTGCAGGTCTGGAACAGCTTCATGGAAAATCACAGCGGCATTCCTTCTTTCGAAGCCCGTGACAGGCTGCTGTTCGAGCTTTTTCCCGAGGTGCCGGAAGACTGGTTCAGGCAAAAAACCCGCTCCGTGTTCCTTTTAAAAAATCGAACGTTCACGGTGTGGGAACAGCGTCCCTACCTCTTTCGGTTCAGGAATTACCGGCCCATCACCGGCACCGAAGAGTTCATGTATCAGAACGTGACCATCTCGCCCCTGGTTTCGGCTACCGGTGACGTGGACTTTGTTTCCGTGCTCGTTTATGACGTGACGGATGTGGCCAGCCACCGCAAGCAACTGGAATCCGCGAATGCCAGGCTCGCACAGCTCAGCCGTACCGACAGGCTGACGGGGCTCTTCAACCGGGGTTACTGGGAAGAACTGCTCGAACGGGAATTCCTGCGCTACAAGCGCACGCAAATGCCCTCAACGCTGGTGATGTTCGATATCGATCACTTCAAGAAGGTCAATGACACCTACGGGCATCAGGCGGGGGATGAGGTCATCCGGCGGGTTTCGGCCATACTCAAGGACACCATGCGTGCCACGGATGTGGGCGGGCGCTATGGCGGCGAGGAGTTTGGGGTCATCCTGGCGGATACACCGGGAGAGAAAGGCGTGATTTTTGCCGAGCGGCTGCGTCAGCGCGTCATGGAAGAGGTTGTCACTCATGGCGGGCAGGACATCCGCTTTACCATCAGTCTCGGGCTGGCACAGGTGGATCAGAACATGGCAAACCGGACGGCCTGGATTGAGGCGGCTGATCAGGCTTTGTACCATTCGAAGGAGAATGGCCGGAACCGGACCACGCTGCACCCGGTCGCGGCCTCGTGAACCTTGTTACAACATTGCGCTTGTGATGTTTCGGTAAAATCGAAATTGAAAGCCGGGTGGCCGAAGCGTATAGTAGCGCCTCTGACGGGTAGTCTGACTCATCGGAGGTGGCAATGCCTGACGGGCTCCTGGCTAGTGTGCTTTTTCTTCTGTTGGCCGCGGTCGCTGCGGTGGTGTTACCGCACGCATGGATCCGGCGTGTGTGCCCCGCCCTGTGGGCGCTGGCGGGCATCACCGGCGCAGTGACGGTTGCGCCCGCCCTACTCGGTGACACGCCTCTGACCTGGGCCAGCGCCTTCGGGCTACCCTGGCTCAAGTGGCAATTCAGAGTCGATGCGCTGTCTGCGTTATTTTCCCTGATCATCTGTACGGTGGTGGTGCTGTCTGCACCCTATGTGCCCGCCTATCTGCGCCATGACGGGCACGGGAAGTCCAAGCGGCCGCTCCTGTTCTTCAGTGCAACCTTTATCCTGGGCATGCACTGGGTCACCTGGGCCAATGATGCCTTTTCCTTCATGATCGCCTGGGAACTGATGTCCGTTTCCAGTTTCTTCCTGGTCTGCCATCATCATGAAGACAGCGCCAACCGCCGGGCCGGTTTCCTTTACATGCTCATGGCGCATGTGGGTGCCATTGCCATCCTGTTGTCCTTTGCCGTCTTTGCGGCGCATGCCCACAGTTTCACCTTTGACGCGGCCCGGTCAGTGGATCTGTCTGCCGGCTGGGCAACCGTGGCATTCCTGCTGGCATTGCTCGGCTTCGGAATGAAGGCGGGTCTGGTGCCCGTTCACGTCTGGTTGCCGGAAGCCCATCCCGTGGCGCCGTCCTATGTGTCAGCGCTGATGTCCGGCGTCATGCTCAAGGTGGCGGTCTATGGCTTCCTGCGTGTGGTGCTGGACCTTCAGGGCGATATTCAGGCGGGCTGGGGCGTCACCGTGATGATACTGGGCGCCGTCACTGCCCTGTACGGTATTCTCCACGCAACCGTGCAGTCGGAAATCAAGCGGCTGCTGGCCTACAGTTCCATCGAGAACATCGGCATCATTTTCTTTGCCATTGGCATGAGTCTCATCTTCTTGGCAGAGGATCAGACGCTTTATGCCACCCTGGCGTTTGTGGCGGCCTTGGCGCATGCCGTCAATCACGCCCTGTACAAGAGCCTGCTGTTTCTCGGCGCCGGTGCCGTGATGCAGATGAGCCGCCAGTCCAGCATCGAGCGGATGGGCGGTTTGCTCCGGCTGATGCCCTGGACGGGTGCATTTTTTCTGCTCGGCATTGTGGCCATCACCGCACTCCCGCCCATGAACGGCTTTGTCAGTGAGTGGCTGACCCTGCAGGCAGCGCTGCAGTCCATACATCTGGAAAGCGGCATTCTCCGTTCCATCATTCCCCTGAGTGCGGCACTGATCATTCTGACCAGCGCCATCTCCATTGTCACCTTCACCAAGCTCTTCGGGGTCGCCTTTCTCGGCCGCCCCCGTCATCGGCAGGCACGGCGCAGCAAGCCGGCTCCGGTACCCATGATCGTGAGTTTTGCGCTCATCACCGGGCTGTGCGTGGTGATTGGCGTGCAGCCGCAATATCTGTTGCGAGCACTGACCGAAGTGCCGGGCCAGCTGTTCGACGGTGCCCTGCCGCAGATCATGGGGCACGGGTGGTTGTGGATCACGCCGGTTTCACCCCGTGTTGCCAGTTACAGTGCGCCCCTGGTGTTTCTCGGTGTGTCGCTGTCCATCGGTGTCTGGTGGGTCGCCTGGCTGGTGCTCCGGCGTCGCTACGGGGATGCCGCGCACCCGCGAGTGCCGGCGTGGGGCTGTGGTTTCGGCGGTGAAACGGCGCGAACCCAGTACAGCGGTTATGCCTACAGCATGCCTCTGCAACGTATCCTGCAAGGCTTCTGGCAGGAGCAGGAGACCCTGACGGAAGAGCCTTCCGTTCACCCGGCGCTGCTGCCACGACGCCTGCAGTTTCAGGCTGCGACACAGGACTGGATCTGGTGGGCACTGTACCTGCCCATCGCACGGTTGATCAATCGTTCCGCACGGCTGGTCTCCCGCATGCAGACCGGACGTGTCCGGCATTATCTGGCCTATTCCTTCATGACGCTGGTGGTATTGCTATGGATCAACAGTGGGATCTGACGGGCTGGGCGCTGGCCCTGTTGCAGACACTGGCGGTGGTTGCGCTGGCACCCCTGTACAGTGGCTGGATCAAGTGGATGAAGTGTCATCTGCAGAACCGGCGTGCGCCCGGCCTGCTGCAGCCGTACCGGGGGCTGAACAAGCTTTTCCGCAAGCGGCCCCTGCTGGCTGAAAACGCTTCGGTTATCTTCCGCATGGCGCCCTACATGCTGATGGGGGCCTCCTTGCTGGCGGCGTCGGCGGTACCCTTTGTGACCACGCACCTGCCCACGACGGCGGTCGTGGATCTGATCGTGCTGGTGGGCTACTTTGCGCTGGCCAAGTTCTTTCTGGTACTGGCCGGCATGGATGTGGGGACGGCATTCGGTGGCATGGGTTCCAGTCGCGAGGCCAATTTTTCCGCCTTTGCAGAACCGGCCATGTTGCTGGTGGTGTTCACTCTGGCCATGGTGGCTTCCTCCACCAACCTTTCCATCGTCATGGAAACCCTCCAGAGCGCCGGATTGGTGCTCAGGCCTTCTCTCGTATTCATCCTGGCGGCACTGTTGCTGGTCGGGCTGGCGGAAAACGGACGGATTCCGGTGGACAATCCGGCCACCCACCTGGAGCTGACCATGATCCACGAGGCCATGATCCTTGAATACAGTGGCCGCTACCTGGCCATGGTGGAGTGGGCGGCGCAGATCAAGCTGATGCTGTACGGGCTGCTGATCGTGAACATATTCTTTCCGTTTGGTCTGGCTGCCAGCGAGACGCCTCTCGATCTGCTTTCTGCGCTGGCAGGGGTGCTGATCAAGCTGGCGTTCATGGGGGCCGGTCTGGCGGTGGTGGAAACCGTACTGGCGAAGATGCGTCTGTTCCGGGTGCCCGTATTTCTGATTCTGGCCTTCATGCTCGCCTTCATGGGCATGTTCAGCCACATACTGCTGGAGGTGGCCTGACATGAGTCTTGCACAGCTTGACCTGTTCGAGCAGGCGATTCTGACCGCCGCGGCGCTGGTCATGTTCATGTCGTTCCTGCTGTTGTCACAATCCCGGGTGATCTCCACCATTCATACCTTTTCCGCACAGAGTGTGCTGATCGTGCTGATTACCGGGCTGGTGGCCATCGAAGAGAAGGAACTGCATCTCATGTATTCGGCCCTGCTGACACTGGTGCTCAAGGTGATCTTCATTCCCTGGCTGCTGCACCGGATTGCGCGCAAGTTCCATATCCAGCGTGCGGCCGACATCATGTATTCGCCCAGCCTGGTCATGCTGGCGGGGGGTGCCATTGCCATCTTCTGTTACTACATTGCCTTGCCCATCGAGCGCTATATCGAAGGCATCACCCAGCCCATCGTGGCCATCAGCATGACCACGGTCATGCTCGGCTTCCTGGTGCTGATCACCCGCTCGAAAGCCATTTCGCAGGTCATCGGGTTCATGGCCATTGAAAACGGCCTGTTCCTCGCTGCGGTCTCGGCAACCAAGGGCATGCCGCTGATCGTGGAGCTGGGGGTGGCCTTTGACGTGCTGGTGGCCGCAATCATCTTTGGCGTGTTCTTCTTCCAGATGAAGGAAAGCTTCGATTCCTTCGATGTGGATCACCTGAATCAGTTGTCAGAGGTGGATTCATGACGGCATTGTACCTGGCTTTATGGACCACCTTTGGTGGTGCACTGTTGCTGGCCTGGCTGGGCAGCAGGGCGCGTCTGGCAGACTGGCTGAACATGCTGGTCTCGGCGGTGACCTTTGCGGGCACGCTCATGATGGCGCATCAGGTCTTTGATGAAGGTCCGCAGCTTTCGGCCAATCATCAGTTCTATGTGGATGCATTCAATGTCTATCTGATCGTGCTCACCGCCTTTGTCGGTTTGACCACGGCGCTGTTTTCCGGCCCCTACATGCGTCACGAGCGGGAAAAGCGCCAGATTCCGGATGGTCGCATGCGCCTTTACTATGCCAGTTTCCAAGGCTTTCTGGGATCCATGCTGCTGGCGCTGTCCACCAACAACCTGGGTATCCTGTGGGTTGCGCTCGAGGGGGCGACCCTGGGTACTGTGCTGCTGGTCAGTTTCTACCGCACGCCCAGATCCATTGAGGCTGCCTGGAAATACTTTGTGCTCTGTGGTGTGGGCATTGCTCAGGCACTGTTCGGCACGGTGTTGATCTATTTTGCGGCGACGCAGCTCAATCTCAGTGCCGACGATGCCTTGTTGTGGTCGAGCCTGGATGCTCAGGCTGCCGGTCTGGAGCCGGTGATCCTGTCCATCGCCTTTGTCTTCGTGCTGGTGGGATACGGGACCAAGGTGGGCTTGGTTCCCTTGCACAACTGGCTGCCCGATGCCCACTCGGAGGGCCCGACTCCCATTTCTGCCGTGCTTTCCGGCCTCTTGCTGAACGTGGCCCTGTATGCAGTTGTCCGGGTCAAGATGCTGGCGGATGCCGCCATCGGCATGCCCGCGGAAGGCTACTGGCTGCACATGCCCGGCAAGCTGATGATGGGCTTCGGTCTGGTCTCCTTCATCGTGGCAGGCCTGTTTCTGCACAAGCAGAGTGACATCAAGCGTCTGTTCAGCTATTCATCCATCGAACACATGGGGCTGATTACCTTTGCCTTTGGCATGGGCGGGCCGTTGGCCACCTTTGCCGGACTGCTGCATATGGCGGTCCACAGCCTGACCAAGTCTGCCATCTTTGTGACCGTCGGCCACGCGACCCAGATCGCGGGTACCCAGGCCATCGAAAGGATCCGGGGGCTGTACAACACTCAGCCGCTGGTGGGCGGTGGCTTGCTGATTGCCACCGCAGCCATTGCCGGTGTACCGCCATTTGGCGTGTTCACCAGCGAGTTCCTGCTCCTCTCCGCGACCCTGGAGCACTGGCCCTGGCTGTCCGTCATGCTGCTCGCCGGTCTGGGCGTGGCCTTTGCCGGCCTGTTCCGGCAGGTGCAGCCGATGGTGTTTGGTGAGATACCGGAAGGACAGAAGCCGGTTCGGGCCAACATGATACCGGTGTTTGTGCATCTGGCTCTGGTGCTTTTTCTGGGGTTGGCCATCCCGGACATGCTGGCCCGCTGGTTTGATCAGGCCACGCGGCTGATCAGTGGAGGGGGTGTACTGTGAGTCTTCAATCCTGGCTGAGTACTCTGGGCGTCCGGGAATTCCCGGCGACCCGTGCGGGTGATCGTCTGGCTGCATGGGAGATTGCGGAGAGCTGCTGGATCGCTGCACATGAACAGATACGGGAGAGGGGCGGGCGCTTTTCCGCCCTGTGGGCCGACGAGCCGGATGATCGGGTCGTCTATGCGTTGCTCTGGTGCGAGGGGCAGTATTACCTGCTGCGCACCCGGCCAGTGGACATGCAGCTGCCTTCTGTCAGCCGCATCTGGGCGAATGCGGACCGGCCCGAACGCTACACCCGGGACATGTACGGCATTGATTTCACCGACGCCCTGGACAGTCGCCGCTGGGCCCGGCACCAGGCGTGGAGCAAGAAGGATTTCCCCCTGCTGAAGGATTTTCCGGCGGAGGGAAGACGGCAGGAGGCGAGCACTGATCCGGATGCGCCTTACGGTTACCACCAGGTGCAGGGGGTTCAGGTCTATGAAATTCCGGTGGGCCCCGTCCATGCAGGGATCATCGAGCCGGGACATTTTCGCTTCAATGCGGCAGGGGAGCGCATCCTCAGTCTCGAAGAGCGCCTCGGATACGTGCACAAGGGCATTGAAAAGCGGGCTGCCGGGCAGTCCGTTGCACAGGTGGCCCGTCTGGCTTCAAGGGTATCGGGCGACAGTGCGGCAGCGCACAGTCTGGCCTTTGCTCTGGCCGTTGAAGCTGCAACCGGGCTTGACTGTCTGCCCGAAGCGGTACAGATCGTGCGGGCCGTTGCACTGGAACGTGAACGCATTGCCAACCACCTGGGGGACATCGGTGCCATCTGTAATGATGTGGGCTTTGCCTTCATGCAGATGCAGTGCAGCCGGCTGAGGGAACTCTGGCAACGCCGGCAGCACCACATGTTCGGACACCGCCTCATGATGGATGTGGTGGTGCCGGGGGGCTGACCCGGTGGCCGGACAGGGACGACATGCTGGCGCAGCGCGACGACATTTACACGTTGCGGGACGAACTGAAATCCCTCAGGGATATCCTCGAGGATTATCCCAGCCTGGAAGACCGGCTGGTCGGAACCGGCATCCTGCGCAAGGAGACGGCGAGTGTGCTGGGATGCCTGGGTTATGTGGGTAAGGCAAGCGGGCTGGAGTTTGATGTGCGTGTCCACGCACCGACGGCACCCTGGGGTCAGCTGGCCATCGAGCCGGTCGTCCACCGGAGCGGTGACGTGATGGCCCGCGTCCTGGTGCGACTGGACGAGATCGAGCAGTCCCTGTCGCTGATCTACCGTCTGATCGACCGGTATCAGCCCGAAGGTGAGGCCTGTATGGCGCTGCCGGCCGCCAGCGACCGGCTGGGGCTGGCGAGTGTGGAAGGCTGGCGCGGTGAAACAGTGCATTATGTGCGCATGAATGCAGACGGGACCATCGCCCGCTGGTTCCCCCGGGATCCGAGCTGGCTCAACTGGCCGGCACTCGAGCAGCTGATCGAGGGCAATATCGTGCCGGACTTCCCGGTCTGCAACAAATCGGTAAACGGTTCCTATTCGGGACACGACCTCTGAGGACTGGCCATGTATCGTGTGCTGCGCAAAATTTTTTCCACGGGCATCGTGACCGAACCCGTTGAACGTGATGCCACCTTCGAAGCGCTGGGGCAGGCGGTCAAGCGAGGGGTGGACCGGCATTTTCAGGGCGCCCTGAACATCCGTCAGGTGGATGCCGGATCCTGCAATGGCTGCGAACTGGAAATTCATGCGCTGAACAACCCCTTCTACGACATCGAGCGTTTCGGGATCCATTTCGTGGCCTCCCCCAGACATGCCGATCTCCTGCTGGTCACCGGTCCGGTGACGCGGCACATGGAGGCCGCACTGCGCCTGACATGGGAGGCGGCCGCTGACCCGAAATGGGTGATTGCAGCGGGGAGTTGTGCGGCAGGGGAAGGCATCTATGACGAAAACTATGCCTGCGTGGGGGCCGTCAGCAAGGTGATTCCGGTGGATCTGGTAATTCCGGGCTGTCCGCCGACACCCGAGATGCTCCTCAAGGGCATTCTGGCGCTGATGGAATCGCCGGCCATGCAGCGCCGCTGAAAGGCCTGTCCGCAGTGCTCTTGCCAGCACCCTGAAAAGCGTTTAATGTGTGAAACATTGTGAAACGCCTTTCAAGGGATTGCCCGCTTGTCTTCATTTGACCGTATCAAGGCGCGTCGCTTCAAGGCGCGCCAGCCTCTCTCGCACCTCAGAGTCTATCTGAAGGTCCGGCGTGGCTGGCTGACCCATGAATGGGTGCAGGTGCGCCCCCTGGAGTTTGGTCTTCAAGGCATGGTACTGCGGACTGACGAGCAGTTCGGGCCGGGTGATCGCATGACCCTGTCCGTGCAGTTCCTGCTGGAAATGGGGGATCTGCGGCTGGATACGCTGGAAGCCCGCGTGGTCAGTCGTGAAAAGCATTGCAGTTGCTTCAACTATACCTGCGAGTTTGCCCCCGAACGGATGAAGAACTGGTCTCATGCCGTGAAAGTGCTGGCCAGTATCGAGGCGCTGCTGTCCCGTTATGACGCCTTGGTGCGCAAGCTGGATGACGGCCCGCTGGGCCAGAACCGCCTGAATACACCTTAATCTCCCGAGGATTGTCCCCCTGTCCGGCGTCACCTAAGATAGTGGGCAGGAGGCATCATGAGTTCAGACAAAAGACCACCCGCCACACGTACCCGCCGGATGCTCAGGCTGGCCGGCATGACGGCATCGGTTGCCGGACGCTATGCCCTGACCCGGGTCAGGAATGCTGTCAACCGTGATGAGGCACAGCAGGAGGCCGTCCGCCGCGCCCAGTACGAAGCCATGGCCGAAACCATTACCGAGACGCTGGGGCAGCTCAAGGGTGCGGTGATGAAGGTGGGCCAGATAGCGTCCCAGACACAGGATTTTCTGCCCCGGGAGTTTTCCCAGGCTTTGCAGCGGCTGCAAAAGGAAGCGCCGCCCATGCCCTGGGAAGTGATTGCCGAACAGGTGCGCCGTGAGCTGGGCGGCAACCCGGAAGATCTGTTCGCGCGTTTTGACAGGACACCCTGGGCGGCCGCTTCCATCGGTCAGGTGCATCGTGCCCGGACTCACGATGGCCGCGAGGTGATTGTGAAGGTGCAGTATCCGGGGGTGGATGATTCCGTGGATGCGGATCTGCGGCAGCTCAAGCTGGCCTTCCGCCTCAGCGGTCTTGTGCGCATTCCGCCCGAGAGCCTGGAGCAACTCTTTAACGAGATTCGCGAACGGTTGCACGAAGAGCTGGATTACGAAAACGAGGCGCGCAACATCCAGGCTTTCCGTCAGTTTCACGCCGAGGACGAGGGGGTCCTTATTCCCGCCGTGGTCAATCCGCTGTCAAGCCGGCGGGTGCTGACCATGGAATATGTGGAAGGCGACCATATTGAACAGGTAAAGCCGCCGCGTTATGACCAGGAGGCCATCAATCTGATCGGGCACCGGCTGTTCAGGACCATGGCCGATCAGTTGTTCCGTTTTCATGCCATTCATGGCGATCCGCACGCGGGCAATTTCGCCTTCCGGCCTGATGGCACGCTGATACTCTACGACTTCGGATGTGTGAAGAAACTCAAGCCGGAAATTGTTGCCGCCTACCGTGAGGCGCTCAAGGCGGCACTGAGCGAGGACTATGGGGCACTGGACCGGTGTCTGATCGATCTGGGTGTGAGGGTGCATGACCAGCCCGCGGTTGACCCGGACTACTACGCCGTCTGGCGGGATGTGTTCATCCGGCCATTTGCCAGCCACAGCGAACCCTATGACTTTGGCGCCTCGGATCTCCATCAGCGTGTGGCGGAAAAGCTGCCGCTGGTCATGCAGCATATCCGGCATTTTCAGCCGCCCGTCGAAACCCTGTTCATAGACCGGATGATCGCCGGTCACTACTGGATGCTCAAGCGACTCGGGGTGCAGGCCGCTTTCAGGGACGAACTGGAGCGTTACCTTGCCGACTGAAATCCCCGTCAGGATCCGGTGTGTGGTGACCGGCCTCCCGGACGATACGGACCCCCTCCGGTCACTGTTACCTGACCGGGAATGGAACGCCCTTGGAGCGGGGGCGGAGGCTCAGCGACCGAGACTTGTGGCCCGTGCATTGGTCAGGCGAGTGCTCGGAGAACAGCTCGGATGCCCCCCGGCCGACGTGCCCCTGGCGCGCTCTGATCTCGGCAAGCCGTACGTGCCCGATAGCGGCATGGCTTTCAGTCTCTCACATACCCGAACCGCGGTGGCACTTGCCTGGAATGCGGCGGATACGGATGTGGGGATTGACCTGGATCGCCGGTCTCATCCGGCTGCCGGACGCCTGGCCCGCCGCTTTTTCCGGGCGGAGGAAGCAGATGGGTTGTCCGCACTGGAGAAGGGGCGGGAGGACGCCTTCATGCAGGCCTGGTGCCTCAAGGAAGCCACGCTCAAATGTCTGGGACTCACGATTGCGGGGCATCTGAACACGCTGACGGTGATCCGCTGGCAGCCACTCAGGGTGCAGGCGCCGGTTCGGACCGGTTTGTGGTCGCCGGGACCGCATCATTGGCTGGCGGTGGCGTGCTCTACGCCTTTTGTGCTTGAGGCTGAGACGCCCCCGCGGCCGTTTTCGGGGTGTCTGCCGCTGTCCCATCCGGTGTGGATGTCTGACTGATGCGTGATCGCAGCTCGTTCAGTGCACGCTGTGCCGTCCTGGCCTCCGATCTGGCCGCACTCAGCGCCGCAGAAAGCTCGTTCACGCGCGTTTCAAGCGCATGACGTTCGGTCTCCGACTGCAGGAGAGCCGTTTTCGCATTCTCGAGCTCAATTCGCAGGGCGGTGTTTTGCCTGTCCATGTCGGCGAGTGCGGTGCGGCTGGCTTCCAGTGCCTGCGACTTCTCCGAAAGCGCCGTGTTGGCTGTGCTCAGGTCCCGGGTCAGGGTGGCGATTTGTTGTTGCAGCGCACGCATCTGTTCATCCGCTTGAGCCACTTGGTCTGTCAGGCCGGAGAGACGCGCTGAAAGCTGTGTGTTGTCGGCCTGCAGGCGGGTAATCGTCTCTGTCTGTGCGTCAATCTGTTTCTGGCTATCGGATTCGAGCTTGCGCAGCCGCTCTTCAAGTGATGCCTTTGACTGTGTGAGTTGTGACAGGGTCTCCGTCTGTTGTGCGAGCGTCGCTTTGAGTCGGGCATTCTCCTCCAGGGTGCTTTTCAGCGTGGTCTGTGTCTGGGCAAGCTGCTGCTTTACGGACGCCAGGGTTTCGCCTGTCCGGCTGAGCTCGGAGCGGGTCGAGCTCAGATCCGCACTCACGGCAGCCTTGGCCTGGGCGGTATCCTCCAGTGCCCGTACCAGTCGCTCGGTCTGAGTCTGAAGCTGCATCAGGCGGGTCTCGGTGGCCGTGCGAGTACGCTCCTGCAGCACGGAAAAATACACGACGCCAGCCAGTGCCACCAGCGCAGGGATCAGGAAAATCCAGAGCCGGCGCTGTAGCCGTTGCATGTGCTGATCCCGGGCCTGAATCCCGGCAAGCTGTTTTTGTATCTCATTGAGTTGCTTCCCGACTTCCTGCTCCCGGCGGTCAAGTGTGTCGCGCAGACGGGCAAGGCTGGCCTCCTGTTCGCGAAGACGCTTTTGCTGCGCGGCCAGGTCATTCGTTTGCTGCCGCAGCTTCTGACTTTCCTGTCTGACCCGGTCAGCCTCTCGTGCCATCTGTTTTTCACGCCGCTCCAGTTCCCTGAGCTTGCGGTTCAGCTCACGTTCGCTCGTCATGCCGCCCTCTTTCTGATCTATGCCTGATTCAAAGTGTAGACCACCACAGGCCGATGTGGGACGTGTCAGAGTGTCTCCAGGGCATCCACATCCAGACGCCACTGGAACGTGGGTGGCAGCTTGGGTGCGCCCCTGGGGTGGGCATCCAGCCAGTGGGCAAGGAAGTGGCGCAGGCGAGCGCGGTTGTCGTCCTGAATCCAGAGTACGGCCCGGTAACGCTGACGCTTGCGGGCAATGACCGCGGGAAAGGGACCGGTCAGAAGTGGACCGTTGTGTGTGGCGCCCAGCTGCGCCAGTGTCTGGCGCAAGGTCATCATGCCCGCTTCGGTTTCGGCCTGGGTTCGGCCCTCGCCCCAGAGCGCGACCAGCTGCACGTAGGGGGGCAAGCGATGCAGACGCCGTCGTTCCAGCTCTTCACGGGCAATGCTGGCGTAATCATGCCGGGCCAGTGCCTGAATCACCGGATGTTCGGGGAAGCGGGTCTGCAGGATCACCTGGCCCTGTGATGCCCGGCGACCGGCCCTGCCGGCGACCTGGATCAGCTGCTGAGCCATCCATTCCGTCCCCCTGAAGTCCGCACTGAACAGCCCCCCGTCCGCATTGAGGATGGCCACCAGCGCCAGGTTGGGAAAGTCGTGGCCCTTGGCCACCATCTGTGTGCCGACCAGCAGGCACGGCTCTCCGGCGTGTACCCGTTTGAGCAGGCGGGGCAGATCCCGGCCCTGTCTGGCCGAATCCCGGTCAATCCGGACCACGGGGAAGTCAGGAAACAGGCTTTCCAGCACGTCTTCGGTACGCTCTGTCCCCGAACCGATAGGCGCCAGCGTGGCCTGTCCGCAGGCCGGACAGGTTTCCGGCACGCTGTATCGCTGGTCACAGTGATGGCAGGCCAGCTGCCGGGGCTGGCGGTGCAGGGTCAGGCGCACGTCACAGTGCCGGCACTCGGCTATCCACTGACAGTTGTCACAGCTGAGCACCGGCGCATAGCCCCGCCGGTTGATGAACACCAGCGCCTGCTGCCCCTGATCCAGCGTTTGCTGCAGTGTCTGGATCAGCGGCTGGGACAAACCGGCCTGAAGCGGGCGGGTCCGTACATCCAGTACCCGTACGCCTGGCATGGGCGTCGTCTGGGCCCGCTCGGTGAGCCGATGGTGGATGTAACGGCCACGTTCCGCATTCATCAGGCTTTCCAGACTGGGGGTGGCCGATCCCAGTACCACAGGAATTTTCAGCTGGTGGGCGCGAACGACGGCCAGATCCCGTGCATGGTAGCGGAAGCCCTCCTGCTGCTTGAAGCTGGTGTCATGCTCCTCGTCGATCACGATAAGCCCCGGCCGCGGCATGGGCAGGAAGAGCGCGGAGCGAGTGCCGATCAGTACATCGGCATGGCCATACCTGGCCCGCAACCAGGTCAGCAGACGCCCGCGGTCGGTCATGCCGCTGTGGTAGAGCGCAACACGCTTTCCGAAAACGGCTTCGAAGCGGGCGGCAAACTGAGGTGTCAGCCCGATTTCCGGAACCAGAATGAGGGCCTGCGTTCCCCGGGATACGGCCTGGTGCGCCAGCCACAGGTAGATTTCCGTCTTGCCGCTTCCGGTGACACCTTCCAGAAGGTGTGCGCTGTCCGGTGCGGCCAGTATGGATTCGGCAATCCGGGCCTGCGCCGGTGTCAGGGAGTGGGGAAGGGGGCCAGCGCATCATGCGGCACAGACCACGGGGAGGATTGTGTGACGCTGACCACCCCGGCCTGAATGGCCCCTCTCAGGACTGCCGGAGAGATGCCTTGCGCTTCAATGTCCTCCCGCCTGACTGCACGACCGGCATGCATGAGCAGTTGCCTGAGTGCCTGACGGGCAGCCGACAGGCGCACGCCGGCTTCCGCTTCCGTTTGCCATGTGCAGAGCGTGTCACCGTACCGGGCTTCCAGTGCAGCCAGCGGCTGGTCACTCTTGAGTGCGGCCGGCAGCATGGCGGCCAGGACTTCACCCGGCGGATGGTGATAATATCGCCAAGCCCACCTGGCCAGATTCATGAGTGAGGTATCCAGAACCGGTGCATCATCCAGAACACGGCAGATGGGCCGCAGCCGTGCCGGATCCGGCAGGGGGCCGTTTGTCGGGGGCACGACCCATCCGGTGACCTCGCGGGACCCGACGGGCACCCGTACGCGCATGCCGGGCAAGGGTATCGCCCCGTCAGCCGGAAGATAGCTGTACGTTTGCCTGACAGGCAGGGGAACCGCAATTTCAATACTGGTCAGTGAGTCTGAGGACACGTGCAATCCGGGCTTGAGGTCGGGAAAATTTCTGGTATGATTGCGCCTTCCCTGTACACCGATCATACTGTGATCAACTGGCCGGCGCGTCATAGCTCTTGTGTAGCGCCAAGTGTGCAACATCCTTGCGGTGCCCGGCAAGCTCATCGACCGGGTAGCGGCAACTGATTGAGGTTAAGGTAATGAAAAAAGGCATTCATCCGGATTATCAGGAGATTACCATCAGCTGCAGCTGCGGTAATACCATCAAGACCCGTTCCACGCTGTGCAAGGATCTGCATGTGGACGTGTGCTCAAACTGCCACCCCTTCTACACCGGCAAGCAGAAGGTTATTGATGCAGGCGGTCGTATCGACCGGTTCAAGCAGCGTTTCGGTACACGCATCAACCGCGGGTGACAGCGGGTACAGGATTCGGAAAAGGGCGCCAGAGGGCGCCTTTTTTGATGGCGCCACGTGCGGGCGGTTGAGGCCCGTGTGCAAACATACGATAATGAGTGCCCTGACGCGCGTCTGCGACCATAAAAGGGTGCCGCCACATAATAACGATACACCATCGGGCTCTCCGATCACGAAAGACCAGGATACAGTGCAATGACAAAAGACTTGAAAGAAGCCGCATTGAAGTACCATGCGCATCCGCGGCCCGGGAAAATCAGCGTCGAGGTGACCAAACCCACGGAAACGGCCGAGGATCTGGCGCTCGCCTACAGTCCGGGTGTGGCCGAGCCTGTGCGCGAAATCGCCCGGGACCCCAATGAAGCCTACCGCTATACAGCCAAGGGCAACCTTGTCGCAGTGATCTCCAATGGCACTGCCATTCTCGGGCTGGGGAATCTGGGGGCGCTGGCAAGCAAGCCGGTCATGGAAGGCAAGGGGGTTCTGTTCAAGCGATTTGCCGGAATTGATGTCTTTGATATTGAAGTGAATACTCAGGTTCCCCAGGAATTCATCGATACCGTTGCCCGAATCGCGGATACCTTTGGCGGTATCAACCTCGAGGACATCAAGGCGCCCGAGTGTTTTGAAATTGAGCGCAAGCTGATCGACCTGTGCAACATTCCCGTATTCCACGATGACCAGCACGGCACGGCCATTGTTACTGCGGCCGGCATGCTCAATGCGCTGGAGCTCCAGGGAAAGACCGTGGAGTCAGCACGAATCGTCTGTCTGGGGGCCGGAAGTGCGGCCATTGCCTGCATGAAGCTGCTCATCAGTTGTGGTGCGGATCCGGCCAACATCCTGATGCTGGACAGCAAGGGGGTGATTCACACGAAGCGTGAAGACCTCAATCAGTACAAGGCCATGTTTGCGGTGGAGACGGACAAGCGTACGCTGGCAGATGCGCTGGATGGCGCTGACGCCTTTGTTGGCCTGTCTGCACCGGACGTTCTGACGCCGGACCTGCTTCGGCTCATGGCGCCCAACCCGGTCATTTTTGCCTGTGCCAACCCGGATCCCGAAATTCGTCCCGAGCTGGCGCTGGCCACCCGTGACGATATCATCATTGCCACAGGCCGCTCCGACTATCCCAATCAGGTCAACAATGTGCTCTGCTTCCCGTTCATCTTCCGCGGGGCGCTGGATGTCAGGGCTACCTGCATCAATGAGGCCATGAAAGTGGCCGCCGTGGAAGCCATTCGCAGTCTGGCCAAGGAGCCCGTATCGGGGGAGATCGCCAGGCAGTATGGACGTGAGTCGTTTGAATTTGGCCGGGAATATATCATTCCCAAGCCGACGGATCCGCGTCTGCTGACCCGGGTTTCGGATGCGGTGGCCAGGGCGGCGGTGGACAGTGGCGTCGCGCGCCTGGGTTATCCGTCTCATTATCCGCTTCAATCACTTGAGGACATCCGCATTCCGGTATAGACGTGGGATGGGGGGGTATTGCCTCGTGGCAGGCCCCACCTGACAGACACCGGAAGCAAAAAAGCCGGCGATCGTTCAGATCGCCGGCTTTCTGTCAGAAGAGCAGCTCGGCCGGCACCTGATCCGGTGCCTCGGTGGTGGCATTATCCGTCGACCCGGGATTGCTGTCTGCTGTGGGCGCATACTCCTCGCGGAAGTACTCGAAGAGCACGTTCTCTGTCCACGCGTCGGCCGGTTTTCCGGTTCGGGCATCAATGCGAATGGAAACAATGCCGGGAGGTTGGGGGCGGATGTACTCGGGTACACCTCGCAAGGCTTCTTTCATGTAATCCATCCAGATGGGCAGCGCTGCACGGGCACCGTACTCCCGTCGCCCCAGGGATTGCGGTTCGTCGTAACCCACCCAGACCGACGTTACAACATGATCTCCGTAACCTGAAAACCAGGCGTCCACCTGGTCATTGGTGGTGCCTGTCTTGCCTGCCAGATCCCGTCGCCCCAGTGCCCTGGCCTTGCGGCCGGTGCCCTTGCGAATCACATCCTGCAGCATGCTGTTGAGAATGTAGAGCGCGCGCTCGTCGGCGACACGCTTTGCGGGCCGGACAGGTTCCGGCAGGCTTTCAGGCAGGCATTCGGGGGGCTCGCATGCCTGGACATGGGGTTCCCGATAGACAACGGTGCCGGTTTGCGATTCCACCCGGTCAATCAGCCAGGGCGTTACGCTATAGCCGCCATTGGCGAGCATGGCATATCCACGCGCGACCTCCAGAGGGGTAAGTGCAGCGGAACCCAGTGCCAGAGAAAGATCCCGGGGGAACCGGGACGTGTCGAAGCCAAAGCGTTCCAGCGCGTCAATCAGCGTGTCGATGCCCATCTTTTGCAGCAGGCGGATGGAGACCAGGTTGCGCGACTGATAAAGTGCTTTCCTCAATCGTGTCGGCCCCAGAAACTTGCCCGAGGAGTTTTCCGGACGCCAGGCTGTTTCAAGTTTGGCGTCATTGAAAACAATGGGGGCATCGTTGACCAGTGTGGCAGCGGTCATGCCCTGCTCCAGGGCCGTCAGGTAAACAAAAGGTTTGAAGTTGGAACCTGGCTGCCTTGCAGCCTGAATGGCCCGGTTGTACTTGCTCTGTGCAAAATCAAAACCACCCACAACAGCCAGCATGGCGCCGTCTGTGGGATTCAGTGATACCAGTGCCCCTTGGACCTGTGGCACCTGCGCCAGTGCCGCCTCCTGATCGGAAATGGGTTCCACGTACACCACGTCACCGACCTTCAGGATGTCGGCAGGCTTTTCGGTGCCGGTCCCTGATTGTCCACGTCAATCCTTGGCCAGGCCCATTTCATCTGTTCAAACGGCAGTATCATGCTTTTTCGCTGGCGATTGATTCCCTGCGCCTGCTGGTCATCCATGCTGGTGATGACAACGGGTTCCAGTCCACCCAGAGGCGGGTAATTCCGCAGAAGGGTTTGCAGCGTGTCGTCATCCAGGGGTTGCCCTTCGGGCAGGCGGCCCGCAGCGCCAAGCCAGCCATGTCTGCGTGAATAGGCGAGCAAACCTTGCCGGACCGCTTTCCGGGCTGCGCGCTGAAGGCGGCTATCGACCGTGATCCATGCCTTGTAGCCTGCTGTATAAAGATCGTCGCCCAATACCTGGCGGAGCTGCTGCCTGGCCATTTCGGCAACATAGGGCGCGGCCAGGTCGGGCTGTGTGCCATGATAGCGGGCCGTTACGGGAGTCTGGGTGGCGTCTGCCCACTGCGCTTCGCTGATGTAACCCAGATCCTTCATGCGCCCGAGGATCCAGTCCCTGCGAATTTTTGCTCGCTTGGGATTGATGATCGGGTTGTAGCGGGAGGGGGCCTTGGGCAGCCCGGCGATCATGGCGGCTTCGGCAATGCTCAAATCTGTGACGGACTTGCCATAATACACATTTGCTGCGGCTTCTATACCGTATGACCGGTTGCCGAGATAGATTTTATTCAGGTATAACTCAAGGATCTCGGGTTTGGTGAGCTCCTGTTCAATTTTCAGAGCGAGAAAGATCTCATTGAACTTGCGCGTAAACGTTCTTGCCTGAGAGAGGAAGAAGTTCTTTGCGACCTGCATGGTGATGGTGCTGCCCCCCGACTGGATGGACCCGGTTGAGATCAGCTGCACGGCGGCGCGGGCCAGCCCGATGGGGTCGATGCCGAAGTGTTCGTAAAAGCGTGCATCTTCTGCTGCAAGAAACGCCTCGACGACGTGGCGGGGGACATCTTCAATCTGCACGGGCGTGCGTCGTTTTTCACCGTACTCGGCAATGAGCTGATCATCGCGGCTGTAGATGCGCAGGGGGGTCTGGAGTTTCACATCCCGGAGTTGTTCCACATCGGGGAGGCGGGGTGAAAGGTAGAGATACAAGGCGCTGGCAGCAAGCAGACCAGCGCACAGGCCGGTCAGGACGGACCAGCCGAGAAATCGTAACAGGCTCACAAAATAAAACATATTTTCCCTGACATCCTGTGAATGTATGTCTATTATTTGAGAAACTTCTTTAGGTCAACTTGGGCTGATGTATTATAAGCACAAAGACGGCTTCGTTTCAGATCAAACCGCGTGAAGACGTGTACGCTTTTGTAAAATCCTGAACGGTAACCGGTTGGAGAAGGGATTGACGTGTTCGGACTATTCGGCAAAAAGAAGCAGGCCCTGTTGGGGATTGATATCAGCTCCACAGCGGTCAAGCTCATTGAGCTTGGGCAGCAGGGCGGCCGTTACCGCGTAGAGAGCTACGCAGTGGAGCCTCTGCCTCCCAACGCAGTGGTCGAGAAAAACATTACTGACGTCGAGGCCGTCGGAGAGGCCGTCAAGCGTTGTGTTGCCAAGGCCAAGACCAGCACCCGTCTGGCTGCTGTCGCCGTTGCGGGCTCGGCTGTCATCACCAAGACCATCCAGATGCAGGCAGGCCTCAAGGACTCCGAGATGGAGAACCAGATCCAGCTTGAGGCCGATCAGTACATTCCTTATCCCCTGGACGAAGTGGCCATCGACTTTGACGTGATCGGACCCAACCCGAACAATCCGGATCAGGTGGATGTCCTGCTGGCTGCGTGTCGTCGTGAAAATGTCGAGATGCGCGAAGATGCCCTGGAAATCGCGGGGTTGCAGGCGAAGGTGGTTGACGTGGAGGCTTTTGCGATGGAGCGGGCCTACAGTCTGATCGAGCCTTCGCTGGAGCGTACCGGTGAGGAACTGACGGTTGCCATCGTGGATATCGGTGCGACCATGACCACACTCAGCGTTCTGGCAGACGGCGTGACGGTCTATACCCGCGAGCAGCTGTTTGGCGGGCGTCAGCTGACAGAAGAGATCCAGCGCCGCTATGGCTTGTCACTGGAGGAAGCCGGCATGGCCAAGAAACAGGGCGGTTTGCCGGATGACTACGAGCCCGAAGTGCTCGAGCCGTTCAAGGATGCGGTTGTACAGCAAGTCCATCGCTCAATGAACTTCTTCTTTTCTTCAACACCTTATAACGAGGTGGATTACATCATTCTTGCCGGTGGTACGGCATCCATTGCCGGCCTGCCGGAAAAGGTACAGGAACACATGGGCATTCCCACGCTGGTGGCCAATCCGTTTGCCGACATGGCACTCTCTTCCAGGGTCAATGCATCGCTTCTGGCCAATGATGCGCCATCGTTGATGATTGCCTGTGGACTGGCCATGAGGAGTTTTGACTGATGGCAAAAATCAATCTGCGGCCCTGGCGGGAAGAGCTCAGGGCAGAAAAACAGAAACAGTTTCTTACCGCGCTTCTCGGCGTGGCCATCATTGCCGTAGGGTTGGGTTTTCTCTGGCACCAGCAGGTTCTGCGCCAGATTGAATACCAGGAGCAGCGCAACAACTTCATTCGCTCTGAAATGGCTCAGCTCGAAAAGCAGATCCGGGAAATTCAGGATCTGAAGAAAAAGCGCAAGGAGCTGATTGAGCGGATGCGCGTCATTCAGGATCTGCAGGGCAAGCGTCCGGTCATTGTTCGCATTTTTGACGAATTGGTACGGACATTGCCGGACGGGGTGTACTACACTAGTCTCGTTCGTGAAGGCGATACGCTCAGGATCAGCGGCCTGGGTGAATCCAACAGCCGCATTTCAAGCCTGATGCGCAACCTTGACCGGTCGCCGTGGTTTACAGAGCCCAACCTCACGTCCGTCAAGGCCGCAGAAGACGGGGATCGGGAAGGCATGAGTGCCTTCGAGCTGACGGTCAGGCTTGAAACGCCGGAAGAGCAGGATACATCCTCCGGGGCACGGAGCTAGGTGGAGCGAAGAATGAGTCTGGCTGAATCGATACAGAAACTGAACGAACTGGATCTGAGCGATCTGGACGTCAACAACGCGGGTTCCTGGCCTGCACCGGTAAAAGCGTTTGTCTGTCTGATCGTGTTCGCTCTGGTACTTGCCGGCTTCTACTGGTTTGATATCCAGGAGCTGAACAATCGACTGGAAAGTACGCGTAACGAGGAACCAAAGCTCAAGCAGCAGTTCGAGGACAAGGCCTACAAGGTGGCCAACATTGACGCCTATCGAGAGCAAATGGCTGAAATGGAGCGCTCATTCGGTGCGCTGCTCAAGCAATTGCCCAGTGATACGGAAGTGCCCGGATTGCTGGAGGATATTTCAACCTCGGCGGCACAGTCCGGCCTGAATCTGCAGGCCATTGATCTTCGCCCCGAGGTGTCAAAGGAATTTTACGTGGAGTTGCCGATTGATATTGCGGCGACAGGTGGCTACCACGAAATTGCGACCTTTGTCAGCAGTGTGGCCGGCCTGCCACGTATCGTGACGCTGCATGATTTTGCCATTCAGAAGAGCAAGGACAGCAATCTCCTGTCCATGAAGATCCAGGCGAAAACCTACCGCTATAACGGACAGGGTACGAAAAAGAAAAAGAAAAAGGGAGCGAAGAAGAAATGATGCGCAAACTTGCTTCCGTACTTCTTGTGCTGACTGCTGCGGTGCTTTCCGGTTGCGGTGGTAGTAACGACTTTTCTGACCTGGAGGCATTCGTGGCCGAGGTCAAGGCGCGTCCGAAAGGCAGGATTGAGCCTCTGCCTGAATTCAAAACCTATCAGGCGTTTACCTATAGCGCAGCCAACCTGAGGTCACCTTTCCAGCCGCCTCAGGAAGTCAAGCTGGCAGAGGTTGAAAACAAGCCCAAGAGCAATATCAAGCCGGACTTTGACCGGCCCAAGGAGCCTCTGGAGGCCTTCCCGTTATCCTCCCTGCAGATGGTGGGTACCATCCGCAAGGCCGGTGATCCGACGCTGTATGCGCTGATTGCTGATGATCAGGGCGGAATTCACCGGGTCAAGGTGGGCAACTATATCGGCAAGAATTTCGGGCGGATCACCAAGCTGGATGAGACGCACATCGAAATCGTTGAAATCGTGTCCGACGGGCAGGGTGGCTGGTTCGAACGGCCTCGCTCCCTGTCGATCAAGAAGTCATAAATGGGATTCAGGGCAGAAGCCAAGAGTAATAGGGCGGAGAATACGATGGTAAAGCGTTTGAAAACACTGCTGATGGTTGTTGGGGGCCTTGTGGCGACGGCAACCGCCTGGGGGCAAACCTGGTCGGAATCGACTTTGCTGCCTTGCCCGGTGACCGGACCGAGATCAAGCTCAGCTTTGACGGGACACCGCCACAGCCAAAAGGGTATGCCATTGAGCAGCCTGCACGGATTGCACTGGATCTGCCGGGCGTTTCAAGCAAGCTGAGTGAGCGTTACCATCAGCTCTCCACAGGGAATACTCAGAGCGTCACGGTTCTCGAGGCTTCAGGTCGGACGCGTGTTATTGTCAATCTTCTGTCTCTGGTACCTTATGCCACCCGCGTGGATGGCAACGCGCTCATCGTCCAGTTGGGGGCCAAGCCCGGTGCGGAAGCACAAACCAGCACTGCCAGCGCGGCGACCGTTTCCATGCCTGTCGCGACGGCCAGTGCAGATGCTGCCATTGCGAATGTGGATTTCCGCCGGGGTGAACGCGGAGATGGTCGTGTGGTCATCGAGCTGTCCAATCCCAAAATCGCGGTGGACATGAGCGAAGAGTCAGGACGGATCAAACTGGTCTTTAATGATGCCAAGCTGCCGACCGAGTTGCGTCGTCGTCTGGATGTCATTGATTTTGCCACGCCTGTCACCCTGATTGATGCGTATGAAGAAGAAGGCAACGCGGTGATTGCGGTCAAGGCACAGGGTGAGTATGACTATCTGGCGTACCAGACAGAAAATGTCTTCACGCTGGCAGTGGAACCCCTGACTGCCGACGAGGCCGAGCAGCGCAAGAAGGAAAAATTCCCCTATACCGGCGAGAAGCTGTCCCTCAACTTCCAGGATATCGAGGTGCGGAGCGTATTGCAGCTGATTGCCGACTTTACCGGCCTGAACCTTGTGGCCAGTGATACTGTAGGAGGCCGCATTACACTGCGTCTGCAGAATGTGCCCTGGGATCAGGCGCTCGAGCTGGTGCTGAAGACCAAGGGCCTGGACAAGCGCAAGGTCGGAAACGTCCTGCTGGTCGCGCCGGCCGAGGAAATCGCTGCACGCGAACGCCTCGAGCTGGAGGCGAACAAGCAGGTGCGCGAACTGGCACCGGTGCGTCTGGAGGTCATCCAGATCAATTACGCCAAGGCGGCAGATCTGGTGGAGCTGCTCAAGCAGGACAAGGACCTGATCTCCGAACGTGGGTTCATTTCCTCTGATGCGCGGACCAATACCATTTCCATCCGCGAAACGGCAGAAAAGATCGCCCAGGTACGCAAGCTGATCCAGACTTGGGACGTGCCCGTGCGCCAGGTGCTGATCGAGGCCCGTATCGTGCGTGCCCGGACGGATGTCACCTCGGATCTGGGAGTGCAGTGGGGTGGCGGTCACAAGGCGGTTCGTGGTCGCAATGTCTACTACGTCGGGGGCAGCAATAACCAGGTCCAACAACAGGCTAACAATAATGGCAGCCCCAACGCCGGTGATCAGGATTTTGTGAGCAACAACTACGCGTTCCCCGATGCCTACGCGGTTGATCTGGCGGTTACCAAGGCCAATACCTCGTCACTGGCACTGGGTTTTGCGCGTGATAACCTGCTCCTGAACCTTGAGCTTTCCGCTCTGGAAGCAGACGGCAAGGGTGAGATTGTCGCTCAGCCCAAGGTGGTGACGGCTGATCGCCAGACTGCACTGATCGAATCCGGTGAGGAAATTCCGTATCAGGAGGCCAGCTCCAGCGGCGCAACTTCGGTCTCCTTCAAGAAGGCGGTGCTGTCACTGGAAGTCACGCCCCAGATCACCCCGGATGACAAGATCATCATGGATCTGCGCGTGAACCAGGATTCCCGCGGTGAAGTGACCGCCGGTATCCCGAGCATCGATACCAACGAGGTCAAGACTCAGGTGCTGGTGGGCAATGGTGAAACGGTGGTGCTTGGCGGCATCTTCACGTCGGAAGAGACCAATACCGTCACCAAGACGCCGTTCCTGGGGGACATCCCCTATCTGGGCCGGCTCTTCACCAAGAAAGAATCCAACAACCAGCGTTCCGAGTTGCTGATCTTCATTACACCGAAACTCCTCAAGAACGGTCTGGTGGAGCAATAAGTCACCAGGCATGAAAAACCACCTTCGGGTGGTTTTTTTCGCCTTGGTTTCGGCGCTGGCCTCATGCTATGCTCCCGACGCAAAGCGACTCAGGAGCAATACGCATGGCAAGTGCCCCCAAAAATGTCGTTCTGGTGGGGCCGATGGGCACAGGCAAGACCACAATCGGCAAACTGCTCGCCAAGGAGTTGGGCTACGAATTCATTGATTCGGATCGGGAGATCGAAGCGCGCTGTGGCGCGGACATCCCCTGGATATTCGATGTGGAAGGCGAGTCCGGTTTTCGGGACCGGGAAACCGCCGTCCTGGAAGATCTGATCGAGATGCCCCACGCAGTGATTGCTACCGGTGGTGGTGCCGTGGTCAGACCGGTCAATCAGGCCATCATGATGCGGGCCGGCGCCATTGTTTATCTGCATACCTCCGTTGATCAGCAATATGAGCGGACCCGCA
Organism: Thermohahella caldifontis; assembly: GCF_041153465.1. Classification (NCBI taxonomy): domain Bacteria; kingdom Pseudomonadati; phylum Pseudomonadota; class Gammaproteobacteria; order Oceanospirillales; family Hahellaceae; genus Thermohahella; species Thermohahella caldifontis. The sequence goes on along the minus strand of NZ_CP154858.1, from coordinate 1,664,781 downwards.
AGGATCGCCGCCGGCCGCTGTTGCAACAGTCGGATCCCAAGGCGGTGCTGGAACGCCTCATGGCCCAGCGCGAACCCATCTACAGGGAACTCGCAGATATCATTGTCGAAACGGACCGTCGCAAACCCTGGTCAGTCGCACGGGAGATTGCGAAAAAACTGAAGGAGATGGTGCATGTCTGACATGGCGAAGCCACGGAATACGCTGCACGTTGAACTGGGTGACCGGTCTTACCCCATCCATATTGGTCGGGGTCTTTTAGATGAGATGATCCTGATTGCTCCCCTGTTCAGGGCAAAGAAAGGGTTGGTTGTCACCAACGAGACGATTGCGCCCCTGTATCTGGACCGGGTCGTCAAGGGGCTGCAGGCACAGGGTATCGAGGTTGACACCTGCGTGCTGCCGGATGGTGAGTCTTACAAGAAACCGGAAACGCTGATGCCCATTTACGACACCTTGCTCGAAAAGCGCCATCCGAGGAATACCATGCTGGTGGCGTTGGGCGGTGGCGTCATCGGCGATATGGTGGGTTTCGCTGCGGCGACTTACCAGCGTGGGGTTGATTTCATACAGATTCCCACAACACTGCTCTCCCAGGTGGACTCTTCGGTAGGGGGTAAAACCGGCGTCAATCACCCGCTCGGCAAGAACATGATCGGTGCCTTTCACCAACCCCGGGCGGTGCTCATTGATACGGATACGCTCGGCACCCTTCCGGAGCGGGAAGTCTCCGCAGGCCTGGCGGAGGTGGTCAAGTACGGTCTGATCGCCGACTCAGAGTTCTTCGGCTGGCTTGAGCAGCATGCCGACGCACTGCTTGAACGGTGCCCCGATGCACTGGCACATGCCATCCGGGTGTCCTGTGCGACGAAGGCGTCTGTTGTGGCCGAGGATGAGCGCGAGAGCGGCAGGCGTGCCATTCTTAACCTGGGGCATACCTTCGGTCATGCCATCGAGGCCTGGCTTGGTTACGGCAAGTGGCTGCATGGTGAAGCGGTTGCCTGCGGGATGGTGATGGCTGCTGACCTGTCCTGCAGGTTGGGCTGGATCCCCCGGGACGTTGTGCTGAGAACCCGGGATCTCTTGCGTCGGCTGAACTTGCCCGTGACACCGCCGGCGGGTATCACACCCGGAGATTTCTTGCGTTACATGGCTGTTGACAAGAAGGTTGTGAGTGGAAACCTGCGGCTGGTGCTGTTGCGTGAGCTGGGACATGCCGTAGTCACCAGTGAATTTCCGGAAAAAATGCTTCAGGAGACACTGGAGACCTTTTGTCAGAGTGAGGTGTCATGAAGAAAGAGGCGGATGCTGCCGGGCGCAAGTCATTCGATAGCGTACAACTCAGGGCCCTGTTCAATCTGAATGACGACCCTTTCAGAGCGCAGGGAGCATTTTTCCCGGGTGGCGGGCGCCAGTCACTTCTGGACGACTTGCGTCATCAGGTGCATTTTTCCGAGAGATTGCTGGTCCTCACCGGTGAGCGCGGCACAGGCAAGACACGCCTTGTTCGTGAGTTGATCAGGCTGGAGAAAGACGCACTGCATGTCCTGACGGTCGATGGCGCGCGCACCAATCAGCGGGAAGCCCTTGCCCGTCAGCTGGCCAGAGAGCTCGAGCAGCGTCAGCTTGGCGATGTGGACAATGAGGCGCCTTCGGAAGCCTTGTGCACGATGGCACGCAGACTCTACGAGCTGGGACGCAGAACCCTGATTGTGGTGGATAATGCGCAGCAGCTGTCCGATGAGGCATTGGGCTGGATGCTCAACAGTCTGGCTATTCCATGCCGGGAGTATCTCACCGTACTCTGGGTAGGAAGCCCTGAATTGGTGGCTGCTTTGCAGCGGTTGCCGGAAGAGGCGGTACGTGAGCATGTCCGCCAAATGCTGATGAGACCCTTTAGTCGTGAGGAGTCAGATGCCTATGTCCGGTTCCGGCTGGAGCAGGCTGGCTGGAACGGCAAACCGGTAGTGGACGATGAGCTGCTCGAACGGCTCTACGGGATTTCCCGTGGTCTGCCCGGGCGACTGGCCAAGATGGCACCGACCGTGATGGCGGGGGCGGGGCAAGGTTTTCTGAGAAGCGGGCTTCCTGCGTATCGTTGGCTTGGCGGCCTGGCCGTCGGCATTCTGATCGGTTCCGTGATGTATGTTGTCTGGCGCTATCAGCAGGAAGCCAGTGGTGGCCTGTCTCTTCCCGGTGAACCGGCGGAAAGCGTACAGCAGGTTGGCACTGTTTCTCAGAATAGCGGATTGCAACTTCAGCCCACTCCCATGGCGGTTAAGGAAGAGCCTTTGACGCCACTCGCAGAGGACACTGTCACAACAGAAACGAATGCCGGCAAAGGTGAGGATGAGCCTACCGACCCTGAATCGCACGAAAAAAGGCAGAAGGTGGCGCAGCTCTCTCACGCTGTCGAGACGCCGTTGCGCTCCGCCGATGTGCCGGCCAGCCCCTCTGAAGCAACCTCCACTGCATCCCGGGCCGCGTCCGTGGACGGGCTATCGACACTTGACGCCAAGGCATCTTCCGTGGCAGCCTCGGATATGGGGGGCAGCAAACAGCCAGCGACCGGTGAGGCAGAGTCTGGTGACAAGAAAGTAAAGGCTACCCCTGGTACCACGAACGCCAGTGTGACAGCCCCGAAAGCCACCCGGCCGCAGCCCGGGTCGCCGGAGTGGGTACGTTCCCGACCGCCGGAACATTACGCGCTGCAGCTGACCGGATCGGTTAACAAGGCTTCCGCGCTGGCGTTTGCCCGCAAGTGGGAAAAACTGGGTCTGGTTTATGTTGTGGATACGCGCTGGAAGGGCAAGGACTGGTATGTTGTCCTGAAAGGCGACTACGCGAGCAAGCCGGAAGCACGCAAGGCGCTCGCTTCGCTACCGGAAGCGCTCCGCAAGCAGGGCGCGTGGATACGTACATTTGCGAGTGTACAAACCGCGTTGAAGGAATAGGTGAAAAATCTTTTTATAATAAAAAAGAATAACAATTCCGAATCAAATTCTTTATTTTTTTAACAGAACGCTTTAAATTTGAGCGAGGTGGGGGGCTTGTGTAGAATAAGCCCCCCATTTTTGCCTATCAAAAGCGCGAATTCTGCTCTTCTTTATAAACAAGCTTTTGATTTGTAAAGAATTAGATGAGAGACAAAATATGATGACAGGTCTGTATCATCCTGGTGAGTTCAAGGACAACTGCGGCTTCGGCCTGATCGCCCACATGGAAGGGCAAGCCAGCCATCGATTGTTGAAAACCGCTATTGAATCCCTCACGTGCATGACCCACCGGGGTGGTATCGCCGCCGACGGCAAAACGGGGGATGGATGTGGATTGCTCCTGCAGAAGCCGGATTCCTTCTTTCGCGCTGAGGCAAAACGCCTGTTTGGGAGAGAGCCTGCTGACACCTATGCCATTGGCATGATTTTCCTGAGCCGGGATGACGCCCGCCGCGAACGTGCCTGCAACGTGCTGGAGGATGTCATTCGGGCGCAGGGCCTGTCCGTCATGGGATGGCGGGATGTGCCGGTCAACGGTGACTGCCTGGGCACCATGGCGCGAGATTGCGAACCGGTCATCCGTCAGCTGTATGTGGAGGCGCCGGAGGGCATGGATGAGCATCGCTTCTCCGTGAGTCTCTACATTGCGCGCCGCAAGGCGGAGATCGAGTGTGCCGATGATGAAGATTTCTATGTCTGCAGCCTGTCGCACAAGGTGGTGTCCTACAAGGGCCTGATGATGCCCGTGGATTTGCCCAGCTACTACGAGGATTTGGGCAATCCAGCGATGGAAACGGCGATCTGCGTCTTCCATCAGCGGTTTTCCACCAATACCATGCCGCGCTGGCCGCTGGCGCAGCCATTCCGTTACCTGGCCCACAACGGAGAGATCAATACCATCGAGGGGAACCGCAACTGGGCGATGGCCCGGGCCAGCAAATTCCAGTCTGACATGCTGCCGGACCTGAGCAGCCTGCAACCGATCGTGAACCGGACAGGATCTGACTCCTCGTCGCTGGACAACATGCTGGAAGTGTTGCTGGCCGGTGGGGTGGATCTCTTCCGTGCAGTGCGGATGCTGGTGCCGCCGGCGTGGCAGAACGTGGACACCATGGATCCGGAACTGCGCGCTTTCTACGAGTACAACTCCATGCACATGGAGCCCTGGGATGGGCCGGCAGGCATTGTTCTGACGGACGGCCGCTACGCCGTGTGTTTCCTGGATCGTAACGGCCTGCGACCGTCTCGCTGGGTCATTACCAAAGATGGCTTCATCACCCTGGCGTCCGAAATCGGTACCTACAGTTATACCCCGGATGATGTGGTGGCCAAGGGGCGTGTCGGGCCGGGCCAGATTCTGGCCGTGGATACGGTGACGGGTGAAGTGCTGCATACCGAAGATGTGGACAATCGCCTCAAGTCCGCCAAGCCCTACAAGAAGTGGCTGCGAGAGAATGCCATGCGTCTGGAGACGCGGCTGGATCAGGCAGGCGGCGACTTCCGGCTGATGGATCCGGATACCCTCAAGACCTACATGAAAATGTTCATGGTCTCCTTCGAGGAGTGCGACCAGGTGCTTCGCCCGTTGGGCGAGAATGGCCAGGAAGCGGTGGGCTCCATGGGGGATGACACACCGACTGCAGTGTTGTCCGAGAAGGTCCGGAATGTGGCCGACTACTTCCGCCAGAAATTTGCGCAGGTGACCAACCCGCCCATCGACCCCCTCCGGGAAACGGTGGTCATGTCACTGGAAACCTGCCTGGGTGCAGAGCGCAACATCTTCGAGGAAACACCGGAGCATGCGCGCCGGATCATTCTGACAACACCGGTGCTCTCGCCCGCCAAGTTCGATCGTCTTCTGAACAACACCCATGATGAATTCCGGGTCAAGCGCATTCCGTTGTCGTTCCGCCCGGAGCGGGGGCTGAAGCAGGCCATCATTGATGTGGCAGACGCTGCGGAGCAGGCGGTGCGTGAAGGGTATGTGCTGCTGGTACTGAGTGACAACCATCTGAGTCAGGACGAACTGCCCATCAATGCCTTCATGGCCACGGGTGCCGTGCATCACCGTCTGGTCGAGAAAGGGCTGCGCTGTGACTCCAACATCATTGTCGAAACCGCTTGGGCGCGTGACCCGCATCATTTTGCGGTGCTCATCGGTTTCGGTGCCACAGCCGTTTACCCGTACCTGGCCTACCAGGTACTCAACGACCTGATCCGCAAGGGCGACATGCTCATGGATCCGGTGCAGGCGAAGAACAACTATCGCAAGGGTATCAACAAGGGGCTGCTCAAGATCCTCTCCAAGATGGGGATCTCCACCATTGCCTCCTATCGCGGTGCTCAACTGTTCGAGGCCGTGGGTCTGGCGGATGAGGTGGTCGACCTGTGCTTCAGGGGCGTTGCCAGCCGCATTCAGGGTGCCAACTTCTACGACTTCCAGAAGGATCAGGAATGGCTGGCGCGTCAGGCGTGGACGCCGCGCAAGCCGATTCTTCCCGGCGGCATACTGAAGTACATCCATGGCCAGGAATACCACGCCTTCAATCCGGATGTGGTGAAAACACTGCAGCATGCCACCACCACGGGTGATTACGGGGCCTATCAGGAGTTTGCGGCGCTGGTGAACAACCGGCCCGTCACGGCGCTGCGTGACCTGCTGTCTCTGAAGCTGGCAGACGAGCCGTTGCCGCTGGATGAGGTCGAGCCCGAAGAAGCCTTGTTCAAGCGTTTCGATACGGCGGCCATGTCCATCGGTGCACTGGGCCCCGAGGCTCACGAAGCGCTGGCCCAGGCCATGAACGAGCTGGGCGGTCGCTCCAACTCCGGTGAGGGCGGGGAAGACCCGGCCCGGTACGGTACCGTCAAGCAATCCAAGATCAAGCAGGTGGCATCCGGGCGCTTTGGGGTGACACCGCACTACCTGACCAACGCCGAGGTGCTGCAGATCAAGATTGCCCAGGGCGCCAAGCCCGGTGAGGGCGGTCAGCTGCCCGGCGGCAAGGTGAACAAGCTCATTGCGACGCTGCGTTTTTCCGTGCCCGGTGTGACGCTGATTTCACCGCCGCCGCACCACGATATCTATTCCATCGAGGATCTGGCACAGCTCATCTTTGACCTCAAGCAGGTCAACCCGGATGCGCTGGTCTCCGTAAAGCTGGTCTCCGAGCCGGGGGTAGGTACCATCGCTGCGGGTGTGGCCAAGGCCTATGCGGATCTCATTACCATCTCCGGCTACGATGGCGGGACCGGCGCAAGTCCGCTGACCTCCATCCGCTATGCGGGTTCCCCCTGGGAGCTGGGCCTGTCTGAAGCACATCAGGCCCTGCGCGCCAACGATTTGCGTGGCTTCGTGCGCTTGCAGACGGACGGTGGTCTCAAGACCGGTCTGGATGTGGTGAAGGCCGCCATGCTGGGGGCCGAGAGCTTTGGCTTCGGTACGGTGCCCATGGTGGTGCTCGGGTGCAAGTACCTGCGCATCTGTCACCTGAACAACTGTGCGACCGGTATTGCCACCCAGAACGAGGAACTGCGCGCCAAGCACTTCCGTGGTACCGTCGATGCGGTGAAGAACTATTTCCGCTTCGTGGCACGTGAAACCCGCGAGTGGATGGCCCGGCTGGGTGTCCGCACGCTGGAGGAACTGGTGGGACGCACTGACCTGCTGGATGTGCTGCCGGGCAAGACCGAGCGTCACAAGCGCCTCGATCTGACGCCGCTGCTGCGCAATGATGCCATTCCGGCAGAGAAGCCCCATACCTGTCAGGTGGCACGTAACGTGCCCTTTGACAAGGGTGTCCTGGCGGAGAAGATGGTCAGTGAGGTACTGCCGGCCATTGAGTCCCGCTCGGGCGGAGAGTTCCGTTTCCGCGTCACCAACTGCGACCGCTCCATCGGTGCGCGCATATCCGGTGAAATTGCCAAACGGTATGGCAATCAGGGGATGGCGGACACGCCCATTGTCCTGCATCTGGAAGGGACGGCTGGCCAGTCCTTCGGTGTCTGGAACGCCGGGGGGCTGCACATGATTCTCACCGGGGATGCCAACGACTACGTGGGCAAGGGCATGACCGGAGGCAAGCTGGTCGTGCGCCCGCCCGAGAACAGCGCCTTCGAGAGCCAGGATACGGCCATTGTGGGTAACACCTGTCTCTACGGTGCCACCGGTGGCAAGCTCTTTGCCGCAGGTACGGCCGGCGAGCGCTTCGCGGTTCGCAACTCCGGTGCCTTTGCGGTGGTGGAAGGTGCAGGGGATCACTGCTGCGAATACATGACGGGCGGCGTGGTCACCGTACTCGGACGGACGGGTTACAACTTCGGTGCGGGCATGACCGGGGGATTTGCTTTCGTCCTCGATCTCGATCACCGTTTCGTTGACCGGTACAACCACGAGCTGGTGGAAATTCATCGCATCACCACCGAGGCGATGGAGGGCTACCGCAATTACCTCAGGGAAGTCATTGCCGAGCATGTCGCAGAAACCGGCAGCCTGTGGGCCGCGGGCATTCTCGACAACTTCGATGATTATGTTGCGCGTTTCTGGCTGGTGAAGCCCAAGGCAGCTAGCCTGGGCGATCTGCTCAACAGCACACGGGCGCGGCCCGAGTAACGGGTGAACCGGCAAACGGATACGAGGTAGAACGACATGACAAAACGTCTGAACAATACTTTCCAGTTTCTGGATGTAGAGCGCCGCGACCCGAAAAAGATTCCGCTCGAGAAGCGCAAGATCGAGTTCGTGGAGATCTATGAACCCTACGAGCCGCCCGAGGTGGCCGAGCAGGCGCATCGCTGCCTGGAATGCGGGAATCCCTACTGCGAGTGGAAGTGCCCGGTGCACAACTACATTCCGAACTGGCTCAAGCTGGCCGCGGAAGGGAACATTCTCGAGGCGGTGGAGCTGTGCCATCAGACCAACTCCCTGCCGGAAGTCTGCGGCCGGGTGTGTCCCCAGGACCGGCTTTGTGAAGGCTCCTGCACCCTCAATGACGGTTTCGGTGCGGTCACCATCGGCGCGGTGGAGAAATATATCACCGACAAGGCGTTCGAAATGGGCTGGAAGCCCGACATGTCCAAGGTCGTCAGGACCGACAAGCGGGTGGCAGTGATCGGCGCCGGCCCGGCCGGTCTGGCCTGTGCGGACATTCTGGTGCGCAATGGTGTCACGCCGGTGGTCTTCGACCGCAATCCGGAAATCGGCGGCCTGCTCACCTTCGGTATCCCCGAGTTCAAGCTCGACAAGGCGGTCATCCGTCGCCGCCGCGAGATTTTCGAGTACATGGGCGTGGAGTTCCGTCTCAACACCGAGGTCGGCAGGGATGTGACCATCGACCAGCTGCTGGACGAGTATGATGCCGTCTTCATGGGCATGGGCACCTACACCTACATGAAGGGCGGATTCCCGGGCGAGGATCTGCCGGGCGTTTACGAAGCCCTGCCGTTCCTGGTCTCCAACGTCAAGCGCAACCTGGGCCTGCTGGAAGAAGGCGAGACCTTCATTGACATGAAGGGCAAGCGGGTTGTTGTGCTGGGCGGTGGTGACACGGCGATGGACTGTAACCGGACGTCCATCCGGCAGGGTGCGACCCGGGTCGTCTGTGCCTATCGTCGGGACGAGGCCAACATGCCGGGCTCCCGCCGCGAGGTGGCCAATGCACGTGAAGAGGGCGTGGAGTTCATGTTCAACGTACAGCCGGTAGCCATCGTTGGCGAGGATCACGTGGAAGGCGTGAAACTGGTGCGTACCGAACTGGGCGAGCCGGATGAAAACGGCCGCCGCAGACCCCAGGTCGTGCCGGGCAGTGAAGAGGTTGTTGAATGTGACGCGGTGCTGATCGCTTTCGGTTTCCGTCCTTCTCCGGCCCCCTGGATGCAGGAGCTCGGCATCGAGCTGGATGAAAGTGGCCGTGTGGTGGCACCGGAAGATCAGACCTATCCCTATCAGACCACCAATCCCAAGATCTTTGCGGGTGGTGACATGGTGCGGGGTTCGGATCTGGTCGTCACGGCCATTGCGGAAGGCCGCAAGGCAGCAGAGGGTATTCTCGACTTCCTTGGCGTCTGAGCTGCCCGAGGTCAAGACGTTGCCCCGGGGCATGGTATATCCTACCATGCCCTTTTTATTTGGAACCAAGTGAGATGGCTATGGCTGAACTGAAGAATGATCGCTTTTTGCGCGCCCTGCTGCGGCAGCCGGTGGACCGGACTCCCGTTTGGATGATGCGTCAGGCCGGGCGTTACCTGCCGGAATACCGGGCCACCCGTGAGCGTGCAGGCAGCTTCATGGATCTGTGCAGGAATGCGGAGCTGGCCTGTGAAGTGACCCTGCAGCCGCTGGAGCGCTTTGATCTGGATGCCGCCATCCTGTTTTCGGACATTCTCACCATTCCCGATGCCATGGGGCTCGGGCTCTATTTCGAGGCCGGCGAGGGGCCGCGGTTCCACAAGGCAGTGCGGAGCGAGGCGGATGTGGTCAATCTCCCCGTACCGGATGCCGAGCGGGATCTGGATTATGTCATGAATGCGGTGCGTACCATCCGTCGTGCGCTGAATGGCCGGGTGCCGCTGATAGGTTTCTCCGGCAGTCCCTGGACGTTGGCAACCTACATGGTGGAAGGCGGCAGCAGCCGTGATTTTGCAGCCTGCAAGACACTGATGTTCACACAGCCGGAAGTCATGCATGCCCTGCTGGACAAACTGGCCACGGCGGTCACCGATTATCTCAACGCCCAGATTCGTGCCGGAGCTCAGGCCGTCCAGATCTTCGACACCTGGGGCGGTGCGCTGGCCTGGGATGACTATCAGGTCTTTTCCCTGGCATACATGAAGAAGATTGTGAACGGTCTGATTCGTGAGCATGACGGACGCAGGGTTCCGGTCATCCTGTTTACCAAGAACGGGGGGCAGTGGCTCGAAAGCATTGCGGACAGCGGCTGTGATGCCGTGGGACTGGACTGGACCACGGACATCGGTCAGGCGCGTCAGCGTGTGGGCAGTCGTGTGGCGTTGCAGGGCAACCTGGATCCGGCTGTTTTGCGGGCCTCGCCCGAAGTGATCCGCAGCAAGGTGGCCAGTATTCTGGAGCGTTATGGCCAGGGCAGCGGACATGTGTTCAATCTGGGGCACGGCATTACGCCGGATATTGACCCCGCTCATGCCGCGGCCATGATTGATGCGGTCCATGAGCTCAGCGAGCCGTACCACCGGGAGCACTGATGGCCAAACCCAGGACCCGCTTCGTCTGCACCCAGTGTGGTGCGGACTATCCGCGCTGGCAGGGTCAGTGCGGTGCCTGTGGTGAGTGGAACACCGTCACCGAATTCCGTGAGTCGCGTGTCCCGGCCTCCCGGCCGTCGGGACCGGCATCGGGTTATGCCGGCGAGCGTTCCGAAGTGCGCACGCTGGCCGAGGTGGATGTTTCCGATGTGCCACGGATTTCCACCGGAATGGGCGAGCTGGACCGTGTGCTGGGCGGTGGTATCGTTCCCGGCTCCGTGGTTCTGCTGGGTGGCCATCCGGGGGCGGGCAAAAGTACGCTTCTGCTGATGACACTGGCCGGGCTGGCGCAGCGCTATCCGGTGCTCTATGTGACCGGTGAGGAATCTCTGCAGCAGGTCGCCCTGCGCGCCCGGCGTCTGGGATTGCCGGTGGATGCGCTCAAGGTCATGAGCGAAACGGATGTGGAGCGCATTCTGGTCACGGCACAGGCCGAGCAACCCCGCATTCTGGTCATCGACAGCATTCAGGTGATGTTCAACCCGGCCATTCAGTCGGCCCCCGGAAGCGTCAGTCAGGTTCGGGAAGCGGCTGCGGCACTGACCCGTTTTGCCAAGCAGACGGGGACGGCCTTGCTGATCGTCGGCCACGTCACCAAGGATGGCTCTCTGGCCGGTCCCAAGGTTCTGGAGCACATCATCGACGCTTTGCTCATGCTCGAAGGCGGCGCGGATTCCCGTTACCGAACCCTGCGCGCCCAGAAAAACCGCTTTGGGGCGGTCAACGAGCTGGGGGTGTTTGCCATGATGGATTCGGGCCTGAAGGAAGTGCGCAATCCCAGTGCCATCTTTCTGAACCGGGATGAGAATCCGGCGCCGGGCAGTGTGGTGACGGTGCTCTGGGAAGGCACGCGGCCGCTGCTGGTGGAAATTCAGGCGCTGGTGGATCAGGCCATCGGCAGCGCGCCACGGCGTCTGGCGGTGGGACAGGACCCCCAGCGACTGGCCATGCTTCTGGCGGTCATGCACCGCCATGGCGGACTGCACTGCGGTGATCAGGATGTGTATCTGAACGTGGTCGGCGGCGTCAAGGTGACGGAAACCAGTGCGGATCTGGCCGGACTGCTTGCGGTTGCCTCCAGTTTCAAGTCGCGGGTCGTGCCCCGGGACTGGGTCGTGTTCGGAGAGGTGGGGCTTTCCGGCGAGGTGCGCCCGGTTCAGAATGGTCAGGAAAGGGTGCTCGAGGCGGCCAAGCATGGCTTCCGCCATGCCATCATACCCAAGGGGAACCGTGTGCGGCAGTTGCCCGAGGGCGTGCGGGTGACGCCTGTGGAGAGGCTTTCCGAAGCGCTCGAGCTTATCTGAGCAGAGCGCCGAATTCCCGGTCCAGCAGATCGGTGTCCCCCAGGTTCAGTTCCACCAGCCTGCGCAGTGCGGCCACGCTGTCCAGATCAATGTGATCGCAGCGGTAACCCAACCGGTCTTCCTCCTGATGGACGCGGCTGACCTCCATGCAGATGCGTGTCTGGTCATCCAGGGGCAGCGTCAGCGTTGCGGCTTCCGGCGCAAAACCTTCCGGGGCGGCAATGAGCACGCCTTTCAGACAGATATCTATCAGCGTGACTTCCGCGAACGTTCCGTCCGGCTTTTCCAGCCGGGCGGGCGCGTCAAAGGGAATGCGGCTGAACTGGCGGCGATTTTCGGGCATGATCTTCTCCTGTCTGCTGTGTTCAGGATAGACAATCCCGTGGGGAAATGCACGGCCGGCAGAAGGCTGCCGGCCTCAGGCATCAGGCCAGTTTGCGGTATTTCATTCGTGTCGGGTTGAGGGCATCCTCGCCCTTGCGGCGGACGAGATCCGCGTTGTAGTCACTGAAGTTGCCTTCAAACCACACCACTTCACTGTCTCCCTCGAAGGCCAGAATGTGGGTGGCGATGCGGTCGAGGAACCAGCGGTCGTGGGAGATGACCATGGCGCAGCCGGGGAAGGCCAGCAGAGCCTCTTCCAGCGCCCGCAGCGTTTCAACGTCGAGGTCATTGGTGGGTTCGTCCAGCAGCAGCACGTTGCCCCCCTGGCGCAGCAGCTTGGCCAGATAGACCCGGTTGCGCTCACCGCCGGACAGCTCGGCAATCCGCTTCTGCTGGTCGGAGCCGCGGAAGTTGAAGCGCGAAACATAGGACCGGGAGGGCGTCGACCAGCCGTTGATGTCCATGATGTCCTGGCCTTCGCTGATTTCTTCCCAGACGGTCTTGCTGTCATCCAGCTCGCGCATCTGGCCCACGTAGGACAGTTTCACCGTCTCGCCGATGCGAACCTTGCCCGCATCCGGCTGCTCCTTGCCGGCAATCAGCTTGAACAGCGTGGACTTGCCGGCGCCGTTGCCACCGATGATGCCGACGATGCTGCCCGGCGGCACCTGGAAGCTAAGATCCTGGAATAGCACCTTGTCACCAAAGCGCTTGGTCAGGCCTTCAGCCTCAATGACCAGATCGCCCAGACGCGGGCCGGGCGGAATGTAGATCTCGTTGGTCTCGTTGCGCTTCTGGAATTCCCTGGAGTTCAGTTCGTCAAAGCGGGCCAGGCGGGCCTTGCTCTTGGCGTGGCGCCCCTTCGGATTGCTGCGCACCCACTCCAGTTCGGCCTTGATGGTCTTCTGGCGGGCCGCTTCCTGACGCGCTTCCTGCTCCAGACGCTTTTCCTTGGCTTCCAGCCACTGGGTGTAGTTGCCTTCGAACGGGATGCCATGGCCCCGGTCCAGCTCGAGAATCCAGCCCGCCACATTGTCCAGGAAGTAGCGGTCGTGGGTGATGGCCACCACGGTGCCCTCGTAGTCTTTCAGGAAACGCTCCAGCCAATGCACGCTCTCCGCGTCAAGATGGTTGGTGGGCTCGTCCAGCAGCAGCATGTCCGGTTTGGAAAGCAGCAGCTTGCAGAGCGCCACGCGGCGCTTTTCTCCACCCGACAGCACCTTCACCGGCGTGTCCCAGGGCGGCAGGCGCAGGGCTTCTGCCGCCACGTCCAGGGTGCGGTCCAGATTGTGCCCGTCTGCAGCCTGCACAATGGCCTCAAGGCGGGCCTGCTCGGCCGCCAGGGCATCGAAGTCCGCGTCCGGTTCGGCATAGGCGGCATAGACTTCGTCCAGCCGTTTCAGGGCATCCTTCACTTCCGACAGGGCGCCTTCCACGTTCTCGCGGACGGTCTTGTCCTCGTCCAGTTGCGGCTCCTGAGGCAGATAGCCGATACGGATGCCTGGCTGGGGGCGGGCTTCACCGTTGATCTCCGTATCCACACCGGCCATGATGCGCAGCAGTGTGGACTTGCCCGCACCGTTGAGACCGAGCACGCCGATCTTGGCGCCCGGGAAGAAGGACAGCGAAATGTCCTTGAGAATTTCGCGTTTCGGGGGACGACCTTGCCCACCCGGTTCATGGTAAACACATACTGGGCCATTTGCTGGAATCCTCGGGGAAAAAAGAAATGAATGAACTGGCCGATAAAGTAGCCCAAAGGACGGTGCGAGGCAACCGGCAGGCACACCAGCAGGCACACGGGACCCCCTGATGTGGCGCAGGATCCGGCAGCCCTGTACCGCGAACACGCTTTCACCAAAAGACGGGTGCGGTCGCGGGTGTTTTTCAGTAAAATGGTCGCTCCTCACCGCCGGGACAACTGGTCGGCACCCCATTACGCAATAACAGAGGCTACCGATGTTTGACAAAGACTTGACGATCGCATCTTTTGATCCGGAACTGTGGGACGCAATGGAAGGCGAACGCCGCCGTCAGGAAGAGCATATCGAGCTGATCGCGTCTGAAAATTACACCAGCCCTCTCGTAATGGCTGCGCAGGGTTCGGTGCTGACCAACAAGTATGCGGAAGGCTATCCCGGCAAGCGTTACTACGGCGGTTGCGAGTACGTGGACAAGGTCGAACAGCTGGCCATCGACCGGGCCAAGGCACTGTTCGGGGCCGACTACGCCAACGTTCAGCCCCACTCCGGCTCCCAGGCCAACGCGGCGGTCTACATGGCCCTCTGCCAGCCGGGTGATGTGGTGCTGGGCATGAGTCTGGCCCATGGTGGTCACCTGACGCACGGTGCCCCGGTCAGCTTCTCAGGCCGGATCTACAAGGCTGTCCAGTATGGCCTGAATCCGGAAACCGGCGAGATCGATTATGAGGAAGTGGCCCGTCTGGCACGCGAACACAAGCCCCGCATGATCGTGGCCGGCTTTTCCGCCTACTCCCGCATCGTGGACTGGCAGCGTTTCCGCGACATCGCCGACGAGGTGGGCGCCTACCTGATGGTGGACATGGCGCACATTGCCGGTCTCGTGGCGGCGGGTGTCTATCCGAGTCCGGTAAGGATTGCGGATGTGACCACGACCACCACCCACAAGACACTGGGTGGTCCCCGTGGCGGCCTGATTCTGGCGAAAGCCAACGAAGAGCTGGAGAAGAAGCTCAACTTTGCGGTCTTCCCGGAAAGCCAGGGCGGCCCGCTGATGCACGTGATCGCCGCCAAGGCGGTGTGCTTCAAGGAAGCCATGAGCGATGAATTCAAGGCCTACCAGAAGCAGGTGGTGGCCAATGCCCGGGCGATGGTGGAGGTCTTCCTGGAGCGCGGTTACGACATTGTTTCCGGCGGCACCGACGATCACCTTTTCCTCGTGGACCTGATCCGGCGCGACATTACGGGCAAGGATGCGGACGCGGCACTGGGCCGGGCCAACATTACCGTCAACAAGAACGCGGTGCCCAACGATCCCCGGTCTCCGTTCGTGACCAGTGGTCTGCGCATCGGTACGCCCGCCATCACCCGGCGTGGCATGAAGGAAGCCGAAGCCCGTGAACTGACCGGCTGGATCTGTGATGTGCTGGATGACATCAGCAACGAGCAGACCATCGAAACGGTACGCGGAAAGGTGCTGGAACTCTGCAAGCGCTTCCCCGTGTACGGCAACTGAGGCGGATTCATGCATTGCCCCTTTTGTGGCGCAGCGGATACCAAGGTGATTGACTCCCGTCTGGTGGCGGGAGGCAACCAGGTGCGCCGGCGCCGCGAATGCACCACCTGTGCCGAACGCTTCACCACCTATGAGGCGGCCGAGCTGGTCATGCCCCGCGTGGTCAAGCAGGACGGTACCCGCGTCCCGTTTGATGAAGACAAGCTGCGCAACGGCATGATGAAAGCGCTGGAAAAGCGGCCGGTCAGCACGGAAGCCATCGAGGCTGCCGTGGATCGCATCAAGTACCGGTTGCGTGCCACAGGGGAGCGGGAAGTGTCCTCGCGCCAGATTGGTGAAGAGGTCATGGAGGAACTGCGCGAACTGGATCAGGTCGCCTACGTGCGCTTTGCGTCCGTGTATCGCAGTTTCCAGGATCTGGATGAATTCCGTCAGGAAATTGACCGGCTCTCGGCCGCCAAGACCACACAGCATGAGTAACCCCCAAGAGGATGCCCGCTGGATGAGCCGGGCCATCCAACTGGCCAGACAGGGACTGTATTCCACCCATCCCAATCCGCGTGTCGGTTGTGTGCTGGTGCGTGACGGCGAAGTCGTGGGGGAGGGCGCCCACCTCAGGGCGGGCGGCCCCCATGCGGAAGTGGTCGCACTGCAGGCCGCCGGTGAGCGGGCAAGGGGGGCAACGGCCTATGTCACGCTGGAGCCCTGCAGCCATCATGGCCGTACTCCTCCCTGTGCAGATGCACTGATCCGCGCCGGCGTGACGCGTGTGGTGGCCGCCATGGTTGATCCCAATCCCCGGGTATCGGGGCGTGGTCTGAAAAGATTGCAGCAAGCGGGGATCGAAACGACTTCCGGCGTTCTGGAAACGGATGCCGCGGCGCTCAATCCGGGTTTCATTCACCGCATGCGCCATGGCACCCCGTGGGTGCGGGTCAAGCTCGCTGCCAGCCTGGATGGCCGGACGGCCATGGCCAGTGGCGAATCCCGGTGGATTACAGGGGCTGCTGCCCGTCGGGATGTTCAGAAGCTGCGGGCCCGTTCATCGGCCATCATCACGGGTATCGAAACGGTACTTGCCGATGACTGTCAGCTCACTGTCAGGGATGCGGAACTGATCGGACGCCGGGGAGAACAGCCTCTGCGGGTGGTGCTCGACAGCCGGCTGCGCATGCCGGAACAGGCCGCGCTGCTCAGGGCAGAAGGGCCGGTCTGGATTGTCTGTACGCCGGCTGCCATTTCCGCGAATGCTGCCAGGGCTGCGGCGCTGTCCCGACGTGCCGGGACACGGCTGGTCAGTCTGGAGCCGGGCGCTGACGGGCGCCTGCCACTGGACACGATACTTGAAGCGCTGGGTGCAGCGGAAATCAATGAAGTGCTGGTCGAGGCCGGCGCCACACTGGCGGGTGCCTTTGTGGCTGCCCGTCGGGTACATGAGCTATGGTGGTATCAGGCCCCTCTTCTGATGGGCGAGAAAGCGCGTTCTGCACTGTGCCTGCCCGGACTGGAACGGCTGGCAGATGCGCCGCGCTGGCATATCCGCGATGCCCGGCCGGTGGGAGAGGACTGGCGCTGGATACTGGAGGCAGCCGAATGTTCACCGGACTGATCGAAACGACCGGAACCCTGCTGCGGGCCGTGCCGCGCAGTGGCGATCTTGTGGTGAGTGTCCGCACTCCCGAAGGCTTCATGGATGATGTGGCACTGGGAGACTCCATTGCCGTGAACGGCATCTGCCTGACGGCCACGGTGCTGAGACCGGATGGCTTTGATGCGGATGTCTCCAATGAAACACGTGCGCATACGCTGGTGGACAGCTGGCGGCCGGGGCGGCCGGTCAATCTGGAGAAGGCACTGACCCTGTCGACCCGTCTGGGCGGCCATCTGGTGACCGGACACGTGGATGGCGTGGGCACGGTGCGCCGGCGCGAGCGGGATTCCCGCGCCCTGCGCCTCCGGGTGGCGGCTCCGGCCGAACTCCACCCCTATCTGGCACCCAGAGGATCCGTCTGCGTGGATGGCGTCAGTCTGACGCTGAACAGTTTCGATAACGGAGAGTTCGGCCTGACCATTGTGCCCCATACGGCGGACCGGACCACACTCTGCCGGCTGAACACCGGTGACCGCGTGCACATCGAAGTGGATATCGTGGCGCGCTACCTGAAACATCTGATGCACTACGCACACCGGGAAGACACCGCGTCTGCGCCCGGTGTAACCCTTGAAGCGCTGGTGGCGGCCGGGTTTGGTCGTCCAGGATCCTGAGAGAGGTAAAACATGGCGCTGAACACCATTGAAGAACTCATAGAGGATATCCGTCAGGGCAAGATGGTGATCCTGATGGATGACGAGGACCGCGAGAACGAGGGCGACCTGATCATGGCCGCCGAGCTTGTGCGTCCGGAAGATATCAATTTCATGGCCAAGTATGCGCGGGGCCTGATCTGCCTGACCCTGACCAGGGAGCGCTGCGAACAGCTGGGGCTGCCGCTCATGGTGAGCCGCAACGGCGCCGCGCACCAGACCAACTTCACTGTATCCATTGAAGCGGCAGAAGGTGTGACCACCGGCATCTCCGCGGCCGACCGGGCGCGAACGGTTCAGGTTGCCGTCAGCCGCAATGCCAAGCCCTCGGATATCGTGATGCCCGGACACATCTTTCCGCTCATGGCACAGCCGGGCGGTGTGCTGAGCCGTGCGGGCCATACGGAAGCGGGTTGTGATCTGACGCGGCTGGCGGGACTTGAGCCGGCCGCGGTCATTGTCGAGATCATGAATGAGGACGGGACCATGGCGCGCCGTCCCGATCTGGAGGCGTTTGCCAAAACACACGGCCTCAAGATCGGCACCATAGCCGACCTGATTCACTACCGCACGCTCAATGAGCAGACTGTGGAAAAGGTCAGCGAGGAATCGCTGCAGACGGAACACGGGACCTTTACCCTGACCCGCTTCCGCGACACGATCAATGGCGGCCTGCATCTCGCACTGCATACCGGCAACCTGACGCCTGACGAGCCGGTACTCGTGCGGGTGCACTTTGCGGATGTCCTGCGGGATCTGCTCGGGGCCATCCGGCCCGATTCCGGCAGTTGGCCCATCCAGCATGCCCTGGCGCGGATTGCCGAAGAGGGTCGGGGGGTGCTGGTGCTGCTGGATGCGGAACAGGGGGCGGTGGATCTGGATGATCAGCTCGACCGTTATTTCAACAAGAGCCGCAAGCCGCAGGTGGGAGGCGCCAAATCCGGTGCCTACACGACCATCGGAACCGGCTCCCAGATACTGCGTGCCCTGAATGTGGGCAAGATGATTGTCATGGGATCCCCGATGCGTTTCGGTGCCATCTCGGGCTTCGACCTCGAAATTGTGGATTATCTGCCTTACCACGGCCCCAATCAGGCGGGTGAGCAGAATGAAAGTGGAGAGAACTGATGAGTGTACAGGTATTTGAAGGCGATTTTCTGGCGGGTGCGCAAGGCCGTTATGCCCTGGTCGTCGGACGCTTCAACGAGTTTGTCGTGGGCAGCCTGCAGGAGGGTGCACTGGATGCCCTGCGCCGCCATGGCGTGGCGGAGGACCGGATCAGCGTGTTCCGTGTGCCGGGTGCCTTCGAGATTCCGGTGTTGGTCAAGCGTCTGGCGGAAAGCGGCAAGTACGACGCCATCATTGCGCTGGGTGCCGTCATCCGTGGAGGCACGCCCCATTTCGAATATGTCGCCGGCGAGTGTGCCAAGGGCCTGGGTCAGGTTGCGCTGTCAACCGGCGTGCCGGTATCCTTTGGCGTCCTGACGGTGGACACCATTGAGCAGGCCATAGAGCGAGCCGGCACCAAGGCCGGGAACAAGGGGGCCGAGGCCGCCATGTCTGCCTATGAAATGGTCAGCCTGATCAAGACAGCGGGGGTTTGAGTGAGCACAACCGATCAGTCCGGCGGCACGCCACGCAAGGCTTCTCCGGTGGAGCTCAGGCGACGCGCACGCCGCTACTGCCTGCAGGCCCTGTATCAGTGGCACATGGCCCGGACGGCGCCCTACGAGATTGAGGCCCAGTTTCTGTCCGACGAAGACATGGAGCGCTTTGACCGGCCCTATTTCAGCGAGATCTTTCGCGGCGTCACGGACACCGTCGGTGAGCTGGACGAGGCCATCAAACCCTGTGTGGACCGGCCACTGAAGGAACTGGATCCCATCGAGCACGCGGTGTGTCGCATGGGGGCCTGGGAACTGCGCAACCGGCCGGACATCCCCTACCGGGTGGTCATCAACGAAGCCGTGGAACTTGCCAAGGCTTTCGGCGGCACGGACGGTCACAAGTTTGTCAACCGGGTGCTGGATCGTCTGGCTTCCACGGTTCGGGCCACGGAAGTCGCGGCACGAAACCAGACCCGGCGCTGATTCATGGGAGAGTTTGACCTGATCCGACGGTATTTTTCGTTTCATGAAGAGCCGTCGGAGGGGGTGGAATTCAGCGTCGGCGATGACTGTGCGGCGCTGAGCCCCGTGTCCTGTCCGCTGCTGCTGTCCACGGATACCCTGGTCGAAGGGACACACTTTCCGGCGGATGCGCCGGCCGACTGGATTGCCGAGCGTGCGGTTCGGGTCACCGCCAGTGATCTGGCCGCCATGGGTGCGCGCCCCGTCGCCGCCACGCTTGGCCTGACGCTTCCCCGGGAGCGAGCAACAGACCCCTGGTTGCGGCCCTTCTCGGAAGGGCTTCGCCGGGGGCTTGAGCTGCATGGCCTGCGCTTGATTGGCGGCGATACCACCCGGGGGCCGCTGGTACTGACCCTGACCGTCATGGGCACGGCCGCGAAACCGCTCCGGCGACATGGCGTTCGCCCCGGGCAGCGGATCGGCGTGACGGGAGATCTTGGCGGGGCCCGGGCAGCGCTGGCGCACCCGGACCTGACCCGCTCACGGACGGACACGGTACTGCGCCGTTACTGGCAGCCCGGCAACCGGATTGCCGCAGGCCAGGTACTTGCCGAACATGCCGCGTCGGCCATCGACGTATCCGATGGTTTGCTGGCGGACCTCGGGCACATCCTGCAGGCTTCCGGGGTTGGCGCCAGGCTTGACAGCAGCGCGGTTCCCGTGTGCCCGGACCTGCCGGAAAGAGAGGGGCTGGCATGGGCGCTCACCGGCGGTGACGACTATGAACTCTGTTTCACCTGTGAACCGGAAGCCTGTGGTGCCATCGAAGAGGCGCTGAAGCGCCTGCAGGTGCCGGTGTCCTGGATTGGCCGGGTCATCGGGCCTGCGGGACTCTTTCTGGATGATGAGTGCGTTTCCGGCGAATTGAAAAAGGGGTATGACCATTTTGGCTGACATGCGACCTGACTGGCGGCAAGTGATCCGCGATCCCTGGCAACTGCTGGGCACAGGACTGCTCTCCGGGCTTGCGCCGCGGGCGCCGGGTACCTTCGGCTCCCTGGCGGGATTGCTGGTCTGGATCCTGTGGCTGGAGGGATTGTCCCTGCCTGTTCAGGTTGCGGTCATCGTGGCGGCGTCGGTCATGGGCATCCGGATCTGCGGGGAAACGTCGCGTCGTTGGGGAGTGCATGACCACGGGGCCATTGTCTGGGATGAATGGGTGGGGCAGTGGATTGCCTGTCTCGTGCTTCCGGCATGGGGAGGCTGGGAGTGGTTGTGGGCCTTTGCCGGCTTCCGGCTGTTCGATATCCTCAAGCCCTGGCCCATCAGCTGGCTGGACCGTCATGTTCATGGTGGACTGGGCATCATGCTGGATGACGTGCTGGCAGGCGCATGCGTGCTGGCGCTGTCTTTTGCCGCGCTGCTGTACGGGTTCTGAAGCCGGAAGGGTTCAGCTCTGCATGGAAGCCAGCTTCCGGGCAATCCGGATGTAGGCCTTCAGACCTTCCTGAGCGCGTTCACGGGAAGAAAAGGGGCCGATCTCCACGCCCTCACGCGTCGTGAAGTGCCACTTCCCGGCGACGCAGAAAAAACGGTCGCTGCGGAAGGGCACAGGCCCCTCTTCACCTTCTCGGTTCATGTACGGCGACTGCATTCTGGGATTCCTTGTGCCTGACTGATTTGAAGTTGGCACATCCTGCATGGAAATTCAACACTTTTTTACATTTCCATGGCCGCCGGAAATCGTCCCCGGGAGGCTTGAAAGTGAGCGGGGGGGCGTGGACAATGCGGGTCTTGCACAGTAATGAGGAGCAGCGACATGAAGGTTATCAGGGCCCTGGGCATCTTGGGCATGCTTTGGACGATGGTCTGGCTGGGCGGCTGCACCGCGCCGGGGACCATCAAAACCTGGGAAGGGCCGGATCGCAGCGCATCCGAAACGGGCATCTTTGTCGCGCCGCCCGATATCAAGGTGGTGGCCATAGACGGCGTCAAGCAGGGGGAGTACCTGCTGGATGCGCTGACGCTGCGTTATCAGCTGCTCCCCGGGAAGCGGGTTGTCGTGTTCCGGTATTCCGGGCTCTTTGCCAATCCGGCGGCCACGTCCGACGCCGAAAGCAAGGCGCTGGTCATTGAATCGCCGGATCAGGTGGCTGTGCTGGACGTCAGGCCGGGCGTCACCTATCAGGTGGAGTTCCGTCATCCGGACACCCTCAATGAGGCCCGCGCCCTGGTGGCAAACTTTTCTGCCGAGGTCGTGGACAGCAACGGTGGCCGGTACGCCGTCCAGCCCTGGGAGGGTTCGGTTTACGCCCGGCGTGCCAAGGCGATGGAAGAGGGCAAGACCGGTGCCGGGTTTGCGGATAGCCCGCTGGTGGCGGGAAACTGTGTACCGGCGGCCGACGCGGGTGCCGAGTCCGAAGTCTCCGGCAGCGGTCTGACCGAGGGCGTATCGCGGCTGGATGCGCTCAAGGAAGTCTGGAAACAGGCCTCTCCTGCCGAGAAGAAGGCCTTCCTGCGCTGGGCCTTCAAGTAGCTTGAAATTTGCACGGCTGGCCCTCACTGTAATGCAATGTCACAGGAGGGGACAGCCATGCACGCCATACGAGAACCCGCAGTCAGCGGGGTGTTCTACGAGTCCGAGCCGGCGCGGTTGCAGCGTACCGTCCGGCAGTATCTGGACAATGCACGAACGGTACTGACCCGGCGTCCCGAGGCGTTGGTGGTACCGCATGCGGGGCTGCGCTATTCCGGGCCCATTGCGGCCGAGGCCTATCATGGCATCCTGCCCTGGGCCGGGGACATCCACCGGATCATTCTGCTGGGCCCCAGTCACCGGGTGGCGCTGCGTGGCATGGCGGTGCCGACGACGCAGGGCTTCAGGACGCCGCTGGGGGTCGTGCCCATTGACCAGGCAACCTGCGAGAGACTCCATCAGGAATGTCCTGCCGTTCTGGCTCATGATCTGCCCCATCAATACGAGCACTGCCTGGAAGTTCAGCTGCCCTTCCTTCAGACGGTTCTGCCCTCGTTCCGTCTGGTGCCCATTGTGGTGGGAGAAACACCCCCCGAGTATGTGGTGCAGGCACTGGAACTGGCAGCGCCTGACGAGGAAACCCTGATCATCGTCAGTTCGGACCTGAGCCACTATCATGAGTATGATGCGGCCCGCGTTCGTGACCTGCGCAGCGCCCGGATGATCGAATCGCTGCAGCCGAAACTGACTGGCGAGGATGCCTGTGGTTGCTATGCACTCAACGGGCTGCTGGCCTATGCCCGCAAGCAGGGCTGGCAGGCCGAGACGCTGATGGTGAAAAATTCGGGAGATACGGCGGGAGATCCGTCAAGGGTGGTGGGCTATGGCGCCTTTGCTTTCTTCAGAACAGCTTGAGCGTTTGTGCTGGCTGGCCGCGCGATCCATTGAGGCGGCACTGTCTGGTCAGGAAGGGCCGGTAGAGTTGCCTGAAGACGGGCGGCTGCACGAGCCGGGTGCGTCCTTCGTGACGCTGACCCGGAGCGGGAATCTGCGAGGCTGTATCGGCTCGCTTCAGGCCTGGCGGCCCTTGTGGGAGGATGTCTGGGAGAATGCGCGGGCGGCAGCCTTTCGCGACCCCCGGTTCCCGCCCCTGAGTGCAGCCGAATGGCGGGATGTGGACGTGGAGGTCAGCGTGCTGACGCCCCCCAGGCCGCTGCCTGTCTCCGGCGAAGCCGAGCTCAGGCAGCGTCTGCAGCCCGGCAAGGATGGTGTGATCCTGTCGTGGCGCGGGCATCGTGCCACCTTCCTGCCGGATGTCTGGGCACAGTTGCCTGATCCGGCTGAGTTTCTCGCCCATCTCAAGCGCAAGGCCGGGTTGCCGGAAGACTTCTGGGCGCCGGACATGCAGGTGCAGATCTATGGCACGCAGAAGGCCTGGCTTGCTGCGGCTAACCGGACGTGAAGACCCTTACCGGGCGTCTCGCCGGTACAACCGCTTGAGTGTGTCCGGGCTGAACAGGTTGTTGAATAACCGGCTCAGATCCTCTATCCAGCCCGAGGAGGCGGCTTTGGCCTGTTCCTCTGCCACAATGGCGCGCAGTGCTTCCACGTCGGCATGTTCGGCGGCGGTTTCGAGCCGGGACAGTGCCTCGGCCACACGATGATCCAGGGGCTTGGAGAAGGTGACGACGTCAGGGCACAGCGTCACTGACAGCGTGACCTGAGAGGCATCACTGACGAAGACGAATGAGCAGGCCAGCCCGTCATACAGGGGCGCGCAGGCGATCTGCTTCACCAGCCGGTGTCCGAGCAGGTAGAGTGGGGTACGCGGGCCGGGAATGTTGGTGACCGGCAGATTGAACAGCGGGCGGTGCTTCTGTGCAAGCTGGAACTCGCTGTAGACCCGCGCGGCGAGCCCCAGGAGGGCGGCAGGCACCAGATGCGTCAGCCGGGCTGCGGCGACCGCCTGGCTGTAGATGCGCGAGGCTTCTGCATTGGCATGAATGCTCAGCACCCGGTGCGCCGGATCCGCGATATGGGTGTCCAGACTGACAACCATGGCCGACAGCTGACTGCCCGTAGGGCTTTCGATTCGCTTGCTGCGCACGGATACGGGGGACATGGCAGTCAGAGGCTGCTGAGGCAGCGCGCCCTTCTCCAGCAACTCGTCGCGAACCACTTCGGCAACCAGTGCCAGCAGCACATCGTTCAGGTTGGCCGGGGCCAGACGTTTCTTGATGGCCTTGAGGCGATCCAGGGGCAAGGTGGTGTCGTACAATTTCCGCGCCGGCGAGACGGGCTGGTTGAACGGCGTCTCCGGCGCACTGAACAGCCTGATGGGCAGGGGCAGATTTCTGAGGCGCTGCATCAGCACCGTGTAGAAAGCGGACGCCATGGCGTCGCGTGCCATGCCTGCCAGACGCACCGGCGTTGTCAGGGCGTTGCCATAGGCCTGACCCAGCAGACGCACCCGGGAAGGCAGCGGTCGCGGCTGCCAGGGCAGCTTGCGCGGCTTGCGGGAGGGGTGCGGGGTAAAATCCAGCAGCCAGGTCATCAGCTCTTCACCCGTGGCGCCGTTGATGATGGCCTGGTGGGTGCGGACGATCAGGCCGGTATGGCGTGAATCCGGGTGACGGCTGTCGACAAAGACCATGTCCCAGAGCGGTTTGTCGCGCTCCAGACAGCGGCTCTGACGCTCCTCCGCCAGTGGACGCAGCGTGTCCGCGGTCACCGGCTCATCCAGTGTCAGATGCAGCAGATGACGATCCAGATCAAATTCGGGATCATCCACCCAGTACGGGTGATCCAGATTCAGCGGTACCTCGACGATGCGTTGCCGGAAGCGGCGTGTCGCCTGAATGCGGTCCGCCACATGGGCACGCAGGGACTCCCAGTCCAGCGGATGTCCGTCTTCGGGCGTCTCGAAAAGGTAGATGCCACCCGTGTGCATCGGGCAGGATTCTGTTTCCAGATAGAGAAATGAGGCGTCCAGTTCCGAAAGCTGTTCCATGATGTGTGCCTACACCTGTCGGTTGACTGCCAGGATGGCCAGGCCATTCAGCGCGTCCCGTGCGGGGCTTTCCGGCAGCCGCCGGATATCGGCCCGGGCCCGGTTGGCATAGTCTTCCGCCAGCCTCCGGGTGTGATCCAGTGCACCCGTACGCCGGACCGCGGCAATCACCTCTTCCAGCATGTCGGCCCCGCCGTTGCGAATGGCCTGGCGAACCAGCTTGCTGTCTGCCTCGGAGCCATGACGCATGGCATACAGCAGAGGCAGTGTGGGCTTGCCCTCGGCCAGGTCGTCACCCACGTTCTTGCCCAGGGTTGTTGCGTCACCTTCGTAGTCCAGCACGTCGTCGATCAGCTGAAAGGCGATGCCCAGGTGCAGGCCGAAATCCCTGCAGGCAATTTCGGTCTCGGTATCCGCGCCGGCCAGGGCCGCAGCGGAGTGGGAGGCGGCCTGGAAGAGCATGGCGGTCTTGCGCATGATCACGTCCATGTACTGCTCGTCCGAGATATCCGGGTTGCGGACGTTGGTCAGCTGCAGCACTTCGCCTTCTGCGATAATGTTGGTGGCCTCCGCGAGAATGGCCATGACCGGCATGCTGCCCATGTCCACCATCATCTGGAAGGCGCGGGAATACAGGAAGTCTCCGACCAGCACGCTGGGTGCGTTGCCCCACTTGGCATTGGCGGTGCTTCGCCCGCGCCGCATGTCGGAGGTGTCCACCACGTCATCATGGAGCAGGGTTGCGGTATGCAGGAACTCGATGACCGCGGCCAGCCTGAGCCTGTCCGGATGGGTGCACCGGAGTGCCTGTGCGGTCAGCAGGACCAGCAGGGGGCGCAGCCGCTTGCCGCCGGCGTCGATGATGTAGTGGCCGATCTTTTCAACCAGAGGTACGTTGCTGAACAGCTGTTCCTGAATCAGCACGTTGACGCGATCAAAGTCGTCGCGTACCGGAGCGAAGATGGAATGAAACTGCATGCGGATCCTGTCGCTGAACGCAAAGAGATGGCCGCATGCTAGGGGTTCCGGCAAGGGAGGTCAAGATATGGTCGCGCAGAGCCAAAGGTATTGTCAACCCAATTCTAAAATGTCCCCTTTTTACCAAAGCTAAAGTGTCCCCTTTGGGTATCCTGTTTCAGGAGGTTACCGACTGCCTGCCGGAGGCCGCTTTACCAACCGGAGAACGTCGCCATGGATGGTCCGGCGCGGGCTTTCTGCCTGAGGATGCCTTTTGTCTGGCTCTCGCCTTGTCGACACGTTGGTGGAGGCTTTTCTCGTCATCCAAAGGGACCGGGGGCTCGCCTTCGCTCAGGATTTGCCAATCCAGTTGATGCCCTTTGTGGAGCACCGTCACATGGCCATCCTGTGCTTCACAGATGGTGATCCGGGCGCCCCGGAGCCGATAGCCCTTTCCATAGCCGGTGAGCTGGTATTCCCGGTTCCTGAACTGAAAGGTCAGGTTCTTTGAGAGCTTTCGGTGGTTGTGCAGGCACAGGATGAGCGCCAGCTCCTCTGGTGTGTGCAGAACGGGGCGGTGAGCATCCGTGGCGTTCTGGGCGGGTTTGGCAAAGCGTGCGTTGAAATCGCGCATAAAGCCCGGCAGCCAGGCATTGGCGGTCTCAATGTCCGAGATGCCCGCAAGACGCAACTCCTTGACGAGGCGGTCCTGAAGCGTCTGGTTGGCACGCTCGACACGCCCCTTGGCCTGAGGGGTATTGGCATGAATGGGCTCGATATCCAGCGTTTTGAGAGCCCGGGTGAACTGGGTCAGCTCACCTTCGCGCTCGGGTTGGTTTACCCGGAAGATGCTGTGCTTGTCGGAATACAAAGCAGCGGGGCGGCCGTGCTCGGCCAGATAGCCTTGCAGTGTCTGCAGGTAAGCCCAGGTGGTCTCGGCCGGGGCGAAGCGTAATGCCATCAGTTCACTGGTGGCGTCATCAATGAACACGATCAGGGTGCAGCGCGGGCCGCGCCCTTCAAACCAGTCATGTGGTGAGCCGTCAATCTGAATCAGCTCGCCGCGACAGGGCCGTCTGGGACGTCGCTGGTGAATCCGGGCGGCCTTGCGTTTTCCGGGTTTCCAGAGTCCGTCAGCGATCATCCACTGTCGGAGGGTCTCGGCTGACAGCTTGTATCCATGCAGTGCGGTGAGTTTTTCACAGGCAAGCGTTGGTCCGAAATCAGGGTAGCGTGTGCGAACCAGAGAGAGTACTTCCTTGCGCACGGCCCCGGGAATTGCATTGCCCGGGCGTTTACCGAGATGGCCGGAAACCAGTCCTGACGGCCCCTTCTGACGAAAGCGGGCGACCAGACGCTTAACTTGCCGGACACTCAGCCCAAGCTGCCGGGCAGCTTCCTGTTGCCGAAGCTGTTTTGCGGTCACCTGCTGAATGATTGCCAGCCGATCGATCGCTTTTTGCGTCATTGCAATGGTCTCCTCTGCCATTGCCCCCTCCTGTATCCCAAAAGGGGACATTTTAGAATTGCGAGAAGGGGACATTACAGCTTTGGGCTAACAGCAGAGCCAAAGGTATTTGCCATTTCTGATCAGGTCGCATACAATATCGCGCCCGCGTAATGCCCCCTGCCAAAGGGTTGCCAGAGCGCTTCCCATTGAAGCAGGCGCGGGTCGGCAAGAGGCAAGAGTTCAAGCGTTGGAGACATTCTGATATGTACGCTGTAATTGTAAGTGGTGGCAAGCAGCACCGTGTGCGCGAAGGCGAGCGCATCAAGCTGGAGAAGATCGAGGCGGAAACCGGCTCTACCGTCGAGTTTGACAAGGTGCTGATGATCGCTGACGGCGAAGACGTCAAGCTGGGTACGCCTGTACTGGAAGGCGCAAAGGTCACGGCTGAAGTGGTTGCCCATGGCCGCCACAAGAAGATCAACATCATCAAGTTCCGTCGCCGGAAGCATCACATGAAGCGCCAGGGCCACCGTCAGTGGTATACCGAAGTGCGCATCACCGGAATTGCCGGTTAATCAGAGAACTGGAAGGAGAGAGCAATGGCACATAAAAAAGCTGCAGGTAGTTCCCGTAACGGCCGCGATTCCGAAAGTAAACGCCTTGGTGTGAAGCGTTTCGGCGGCCAGCTGGTCAAGGCGGGCAGCATTATCGTGCGTCAGCGCGGCACGCGCTTCCACCCGGGTGAGAACGTGGGTTGTGGTCGTGATCACACGCTGTTTGCCAAGGCTGACGGTTATGTGAAGTTTGAAGTCAAGGGTCCTGCCAAGCGCAAGACGGTCAGCATCGTCGCGGCGAACTGATCCGGACCCGGGTACTTGAAAAAGCTCCGCGAGGCGGGGCTTTTTTTGTTTTGATTTACGACGAAAACCGGGAGTAGTACGATGAAATTTGTCGATGAAGCCACAATCTTTGTCGAGGCGGGCAAAGGCGGCAACGGCTGCCTCAGTTTTCGTCGGGAAAAGTATGTGCCCAAGGGTGGGCCGGATGGCGGTGACGGCGGTCATGGCGGTTCGGTAATCCTGGAAGCGGACGACTCCATGAACACGCTGATCGACTACCGTTATCAGCGCAAGTTCAAGGCGGAAAACGGTGAAAACGGGCAGGGCAAGAACTGCGCCGGTCGCAATGGCAATGATCTGGTGCTCAAGGTGCCCGTCGGGACCACGGTCATTGATGCAGATCTGGATGAGGTGCTGGGTGATCTGACCGAACCCGGGCAGCGTCTGGTCGTGGCCAAGGGCGGTATCCGCGGTCTCGGCAATACCCGCTACAAGTCCAGTGTCAACCGGGCGCCACGGCAGACCAAGCCCGGCAGTCCGGGAGAGAAGCGCAATCTCCGGCTCGAGCTGAAACTGCTCGCCGATGTGGGGTTGCTCGGTCTGCCCAATGCCGGCAAGTCCACGTTCATTCGCGCGGTATCCGCTGCGCGTCCCAAGGTGGCCGATTACCCGTTCACCACGCTGGTTCCCAATCTGGGTGTGGTGCGCATTCAGGCACACCGCAGTTTTGTCATTGCGGACATACCGGGGCTGATTGAAGGTGCGGCTGAAGGTGCGGGATTGGGTATCCGCTTCCTCAAGCATCTGGTGCGGACGCGCCTGCTGCTCCATATCGTCGATGTGGCACCCGCGGACGGGAAGGATCCGGTGGAGGCTATTCGTGTCATCGAGGGTGAGCTGGAGCGGTTCAGTGATCATCTGGCCCGGTTGCCACGCTGGCTGGTCATCAACAAGGCGGACCTGCTG
Organism: Thermohahella caldifontis; assembly: GCF_041153465.1. NCBI lineage: Bacteria > Pseudomonadati > Pseudomonadota > Gammaproteobacteria > Oceanospirillales > Hahellaceae > Thermohahella > Thermohahella caldifontis. Next base: position 1,635,535 of record NZ_CP154858.1, on the reverse strand, counting down.
GGTGATCGGGCAGAGGCTGAAACGCAGCGGATTATCGATGCCCTGGGATGGGAAGGGCCGGTGTATACCATCAGCGCACTCAGCGGCGAAGGTACTGAGCGTCTGTGTCAGGATATCATGAGCTGGATCGAGGACTACCGTCAGCGCCTTCTGGAAGATGAGGCCTTTGCCGAGTCCGAAAAGGCTTTCCGGAATGAAATGGAGACGCAGGTGCGGGAGCAGATTGATGCTCAGCGCGAAGCGTGGCGTGCCCGCAAGCAGGCAGAGCGCCAGCGTGATGATGACGATGACGACGAAGATGGCATTGAGGTCTTCTATGTCCGGTGAGGCGCGCGCCATGCTTTCACGTGGCAAACGCTGGGTTGTCAAGATCGGCAGCGCTCTGCTGACGGCGGAAGGGCGCGGTCTGGACCGGCAGGCGCTGGCGGACTGGGTGGCGCAGCTGATGTCGCTCAGGCATCAGGGAGTGGAGCTGATACTGGTTTCTTCCGGCGCGGTTGCCGAAGGCATGGTGCGCCTGGGCTGGCCGGAGCGTCCCAAGCGTCTTTCGGAGCTGCAGGCGGCAGCCGCCGTGGGGCAGATGGGGCTGGTGCAGGCCTGGGAGCATGCCTTTCAGACGCATGGTGTGCACACCGCTCAGGTGCTGCTGACGCACGAAGATCTGTCCGACAGGAAGCGCTATCTCAACGCGCGCAATACCTTGCGCACACTGGTGGAGCTGGGCGTAGTGCCGGTTGTCAATGAAAACGACACGGTGGTCACCGACGAAATCCGGTTTGGCGACAATGACACACTGGGGGCACTGGTTGCCAACGTCACCGAGGCAGATGCCCTGATTCTGCTGACCGATCAGGACGGTCTTTATGATCGCAATCCGCGTGAGCATGCCGATGCCAGGCTGATTCCCGAAGCGCAGGCCAGTGATCCCCGGCTGGACGCCATGGCCGGTGGCGGTGGTGCGCTGGGGCGTGGCGGCATGATCACCAAGATCCGTGCGGCCAGGCTGGCGGCGCGCTCGGGCGCCTCCACGGTGATCGTGGGGGGCGCATTCCGGATGTGCTCGTGAAGCTCAGGCAGGGCGAGTCGCTGGGAACGCTGTTGCGCCCGGACAAGGAGCGCTGGGCAGCGCGCAAGCAGTGGATTGCCAGTCAGCTCCAGGTGCGGGGGCGGGTGCATCTGGACGAGGGGGCGGCGCGTGTGCTCTGCAGCCATGGCCGGAGCCTGCTACCGGTAGGCGTGACCCGTGTTGAAGGGCGCTTCCGCCAAGGTGAGCTGGTCGAGTGTGTGGCGCCGGATGGTCGGGTCGTGGCCAAGGGATTGGTCAATTACGATGCCGAGGACGCCGCGCGCATTGTGCGCCGGTCTTCATCAGAGATTGCGTCGGTGCTGGGTTACATGAATGAGCCCGAGCTCATTCACCGGGACAATCTGGTGGTGCTGGACGCCTGAAGCCGGGGCGGTTTGCAACCTCCCGGCTTCTTGAGGCTTGTCCGGACATAAAAAATCCCCGCCATGGCGGGGATTTTTTATGTCCGGAATAACCAGGCAGGTCAGGCTGCGTCTTTCAGCGCCTTGATGCGGGCATTCAGGCGGCTCTTGGTGCGGGCAGCCTTGTTCTTGCTGAAGATGCCCTTGTTGACCATGGAATCAATGATCGGTTGAGCCTGTTTGAATGCAGCGGTAGCGCCTTCGTAATCGCCCGCGTCCGCCAGCTTGATGACTTTCTTGATGTAGGTACGAACCATGGAACGCAGGCTCATGTTGTGAGCGCGGCGCTTGACCTGCTGACGAGCCCGTTTTTTCGCAGAAGGTGAATTTGCCACCGTTGAAACTCCTCAAATCCTGATAAATTGCATGGAAGCCGTGAAGAAATGACGCGGAAATATGCCCGTTTTTCGTTCAAATGTCAAACGGTTTTCGGAAATATGTTAGCCCAAAGCTGTAATGTCCCCTTCTCGCAATTCTAAAATGTCCCCTTTTGGGATACAGGAGGGGGCAATGGCAGAGGAGACCATTGCAATGACGCAAAAAGCGATCGATCGGCTGGCAATCATTCAGCAGGTGACCGCAAAACAGCTTCGGCAACAGGAAGCTGCCCGGCAGCTTGGGCTGAGTGTCCGGCAAGTTAAGCGTCTGGTCGCCCGCTTTCGTCAGAAGGGGCCGTCAGGACTGGTTTCCGGCCATCTCGGTAAACGCCCGGGCAATGCAATTCCCGGGGCCGTGCGCAAGGAAGTACTCTCTCTGGTTCGCACACGCTACCCTGATTTCGGACCAACGCTTGCCTGTGAAAAACTCACCGCACTGCATGGATACAAGCTGTCAGCCGAGACCCTCCGACAGTGGATGATCGCTGACGGACTCTGGAAACCCGGAAAACGCAAGGCCGCCCGGATTCACCAGCGACGTCCCAGACGGCCCTGTCGCGGCGAGCTGATTCAGATTGACGGCTCACCACATGACTGGTTTGAAGGGCGCGGCCCGCGCTGCACCCTGATCGTGTTCATTGATGACGCCACCAGTGAACTGATGGCATTACGCTTCGCCCCGGCCGAGACCACCTGGGCTTACCTGCAGACACTGCAAGGCTATCTGGCCGAGCACGGCCGCCCCGCTGCTTTGTATTCCGACAAGCACAGCATCTTCCGGGTAAACCAACCCGAGCGCGAAGGTGAGCTGACCCAGTTCACCCGGGCTCTCAAAACGCTGGATATCGAGCCCATTCATGCCAATACCCCTCAGGCCAAGGGGCGTGTCGAGCGTGCCAACCAGACGCTTCAGGACCGCCTCGTCAAGGAGTTGCGTCTTGCGGGCATCTCGGACATTGAGACCGCCAATGCCTGGCTGCCGGGCTTTATGCGCGATTTCAACGCACGCTTTGCCAAACCCGCCCAGAACGCCACGGATGCTCACCGCCCCGTTCTGCACACACCAGAGGAGCTGGCGCTCATCCTGTGCCTGCACAACCACCGAAAGCTCTCAAAGAACCTGACCTTTCAGTTCAGGAACCGGGAATACCAGCTCACCGGCTATGGAAAGGGCTATCGGCTCCGGGGCGCCCGGATCACCATCTGTGAAGCACAGGATGGCCATGTGACGGTGCTCCACAAAGGGCATCAACTGGATTGGCAAATCCTGAGCGAAGGCGAGCCCCCGGTCCCTTTGGATGACGAGAAAAGCCTCCACCAACGTGTCGACAAGGCGAGAGCCAGACAAAAGGCATCCTCAGGCAGAAAGCCCGCGCCGGACCATCCATGGCGACGTTCTCCGGTTGGTAAAGCGGCCTCCGGCAGGCAGTCGGTAACCTCCTGAAACAGGATACCCAAAGGGGACACTTTAGCTTTGGTAAAAAGGGGACATTTTAGAATTGGGTTGACAACGGTTTTCGGAAATATAGGCGCAGCGTCCGGGTCGTGCTAGGATGCGCCCTCACGGCAGAACCAACATGATACCGGGTGAGCGGCGTGGAGAACAGAGAAAGGGGCTTTTGCGTTCGGGCGCTGTGGTCAGCAGCATGACCATGATTTCCCGTGTGCTGGGACTCATTCGGGACATGGTGTTTGCTGCGCTCTTCGGGGCCACTGCCGGTGCGGATGCCTTTTACGTTGCCTTCAAGATCCCCAACTTTCTCCGCCGCCTGTTCGCGGAGGGCGCGTTCTCCCAGGCGTTTGTTCCGGTGCTTGCTGAGTATCATACCCGGCGGGATGCTGATGCAACCCGGGAGCTGATTGCCGCCGTTTCCGGCACCCTGGCCACGGTACTGCTGGGCATCACGGTGCTGGCCATCGCGGGGGCGGGGGTGATTGCGCTGGTCTTTGCGCCGGGGTTTCATGATGAACCGGTCAAGCTTCAGATGGTCACCGACATGCTGCGGCTCACGTTTCCCTATCTTCTTCTGATCAGCATGACGGCGTTCTGTGGTGCGGTGCTGAACACCTGGGGCTACTTTGCCGTGCCGGCCTTTACCCCGGTGCTGCTCAATCTTGCGCTGATCGGCGCAGCGCTGGGGCTGTCTCCGCTGCTGGATCCGCCGGTTTATGCGTTAGCCTGGGGTGTACTGGCTGCGGGTATTCTGCAGCTTGCGTTTCAGCTCCCCTTCATGGCGCGCATTCATGCCTTGCCCCGGCCCCGACTGAATTTCCGGCATGAAGGCGTCAGGCAGATACTCAGGCTCATGGCGCCCGCCCTGTTCGGGGTTTCCGTCAGTCAGATCAATCTGATGCTGGATACCATACTGGCTTCGCTGCTGGTGACGGGTAGTGTCTCCTGGCTGTATTATTCCGACAGGCTGGCCGAGCTGCCGCTCGGGGTCTTTGGCGTGGCGCTGGGGACGGTGGTGCTGCCCTCGCTGTCGAAGAGCTGGGCACGCGCCGCGCCCGGTGAATTCAGCTCCGCCCTGAATTGGGGGATTCGTCTCGTACTGCTGGTCGGGTTGCCGGCCGCGGTAGCGCTGGTGGTGCTGGCCGAGCCGTTGATCGCAGTGATCTTCATGCGTGGCGAGATGACCGCCCATGATGTCACCCAGGCTGCACAGAGCTTGCGGGGTTACGCCCTGGGGCTGCTGGCTTTCATGATGATCAAGGTGCTGGCACCCGGATACTATGCCCGCAAGGATACCCGTACCCCGGTGCGTATCGGTGTGATCGCCATGGTCGCCAACATGGTCTTCAATCTGGCGCTCATTGTTCCGTTGGCACATGCCGGGCTGGCACTGGCGACCACTCTGTCCGCCTTTCTCAATGCCGGGTTGCTCTGGAGGGGGTTGAGAAGGGAGGGGCTGGTGGAGACGGATGGCAAGTGGCAACGCTGGATGGCGTGGCTCGTGATCAGCAACGGATGTCTCGGTGCCTGGTTGTGGCTGACCCGACACCTGTGGCAGTTCGATGGCAATACGTACGGGCTGTCGGGCGCGCTGAACGTACTCGCCGTGTGCGTGGGGGGGTACTGGTCTATGCGCTTGCACTCTGGGCTTCGGGATTGCGCATCCGGCACCTGCGTCCGGCAGGGAGCAAGACTGCAGGATGACGGGATTTGGGTTGCAACTGGCTTTACTTTATACTTTCCGCTTTTGAGTGAGCGGGCATGCGAATCATTCGAGGGGTTCACAATCTGCCGGGCAACCATGCACAGCGCTGTGTGGCGACCATCGGCAACTTTGACGGGGTGCACCGGGGGCATCAGGCCATCGTGCAGCGCGTCTGTGAGCGGGCCCGCGAGCTGGGGTTGCCGGCCTGTGTCATGGTTTTCGAGCCCCAGCCACTGGAGTTCTTTGCGCCGGACGCTGCGCCCGCGCGACTGATGCGTTTTCGTGACAAGGTGGAGGCGCTGCGTGCACTGGGCGTGGATCAGGTGGTGTGCCTTCAGTTCAATCGCCGTCTGCGCGACATGTCGGCGCTCACCTTTATCGAACGTGTGCTGGTGAGGGGCCTGGGGGTTCGTCACCTGGTGGTCGGCGATGATTTTCGCTTCGGCTGCGACCGTTCGGGTGACTTTGCCATGCTGGCGCACGAAGGTGCGTTGCGTGGCTTTACGGTGGAAGCCACCCCCACGGTACTGGTTGAGGGGGCGCGCGTGAGCAGCACCCGTGTCCGGGACGCGCTGGCTGCAGGGGATTTCGGGACGGCCGAAAGGCTGCTCGGACGTCCCTATACCATTGCCGGCAAGGTGATGCACGGACGCAAGCTCGGCCGGACACTGGACGTGCCGACGGCCAATGTGGCCCTTGCGCGGCGACGGAGTCCGCTGCGCGGTGTGTATGTGGTCGAGGCCCGGGCAGGCGACCGGATCTGGCAGGGCGTTGCCAATGTGGGGAAGCGCCCCACGGTGTCCGGTGTCCGTCAGCAGCTGGAAGTCCATCTGTTCGGGTTTTCCGGTGATTTGTACGGCCGGCGCCTCGAGACCCGTTTTTGGTGTAAGATTCGCGATGAACACACGTTTGATTCGGTTCAGGCGCTGCAGGCAGCCATTCACGCTGACATCGCCTGGGCACACGACTGGTTTTCAAAACATTCCAACTGACAGATGATGAGCCTTCGAGGCGGAACGGGACCATGACCGACTACAAACATACGCTGAACCTTCCGGAAACCGATTTTCCGATGCGCGGCAACCTGCCCAAACGCGAGCCGGAAATGCTGGCGCGCTGGCAGTCCATGAACCTCTATCAGAAAATCCGCGAGGTGAGTGCCGGCCGTCCCAAATTCATCCTGCATGACGGCCCGCCCTATGCCAACGGCAAGATTCACATCGGTCATGCGGTCAACAAGATCCTCAAGGACATCATTATCAAGTCCCGGACGCTGGAAGGCTTTGATGCCCCCTACGTGCCGGGCTGGGACTGCCATGGTCTGCCCATCGAGCATGCCGTGGAGAAGAAGATCGGCAAGGCCGGCGTCAAGGTGCCTTTCGAGGAATTCCGCAAGGCGTGCCGGGAATTTGCCATGGCGCAGGTCAACGAGCAGCGCAAGGACTTCATCCGGCTGGGGGTCCAGGGTGACTGGGACAACCCCTATCTGACCATGGACTATCGCTTCGAGGCGGATATCATCCGTGCACTGGGCAAGATTGCCGAAAACGGACACCTGCATCGCGGCTTCAAGCCGGTTTACTGGAGTGTGGTCGGTGGCTCGGCGTTGGCGGAAGCGGAAGTGGAGTACCAGGAAAAGACCTCCATTGCCATTGATGTGCGCTTTCCCGTGGCGGAGCCCCGGGAACTCTACCAGCGCATGGGGTTTGAGGCGCCCGAAGACGACCGGGTGCCGGTGTCGGTGGTCATCTGGACGACCACTCCCTGGACACTGCCTGCCAACCAGGCAGTGGCGCTGAATGCCGGGCTGGATTATGCCCTGGTGGAAGTGGAGTCCGAGCTTGGCCGTGAACGGATGATCCTGGCAGATGCCATGCATGTGGACGTCATGGCCCGTTACGGTCTGGACAACTACCGTGTGCTGGCGCGTTGCAAGGGGCAGGCGCTGGAACATCTGACACTGGAGCATCCTTTCTACAACCGTACGGTGCCTGTCATTCTCGGTGATCACGTCACCACTGAAGCCGGTACCGGTGCGGTGCACACGGCGCCCGATCACGGTGTGGAAGACTTTGTGGCAGGGCAGAAGTATGGGCTCGGCACGCTGAACTATGTTCAGGATGACGGCGTTTTCCGACCGGATGTGGAGCTTTTTGCCGGCGAGCATGTGTACAAGGTGGATGAGAAGGTCATCGCGGTGCTGGCCGAGCGTGGTCGTCTGGTTTACAAGAAGAGTTTCCGCCACAGTTACCCGCATTGCTGGCGCACCAAGACACCGCTCATTTTCCGGGCCACGCCTCAGTGGTTCATCAGCATGGACAAGGCCGGCCTCAAGGCCAGGGCACTTGAAGCGGTCAAGGGCGTGAAGTGGGTGCCGTCATGGGGACAGAACCGGATCGAGGCCATGCTGGAGCAGAGCCCGGACTGGTGCATTTCGCGCCAGCGGACCTGGGGTGTGCCCATCGCATTCTTCGTGCACAAGGAAACACAGGCGCTGCATCCGGATACTCCGCGCCTGATCGAGGAAGTGGCACGGCGTGTCGAAAAGGAGGGCATGGAGGCCTGGTGGAAGCTGGATCCGAAGGAACTGCTGGGCGACGAGGCCGACCAGTACGTCAAGGTGACTGACACGCTGGATGTCTGGTTCGACTCGGGCGTCACCCATTTTGCCGTTCTGGAACCCCGGCCGGAACTGGGACGTTATCCCGCGGATCTGTACCTGGAAGGTTCCGACCAGCATCGCGGCTGGTTCCAGTCCTCTCTGAAAACCGGCATTGCCATCAAGGATGCTGCCCCCTACCGGCAGGTACTGACACATGGGTTCACGGTGGACGGACAGGGCCGCAAGATGTCCAAGTCCGTGGGCAACGTGGTCGCGCCGCAGGAGGTCATGGACAAGCTCGGTGCCGATGTTCTGCGGCTCTGGGTGGCTGCCACCGACTACAGCGGCGAGATGACCGTTTCCGATGACATCCTCGCCCGCACCGCCGATGCTTACCGCCGAATCCGCAATACGGCCCGCTTCCTGCTGGCCAACCTGAATGGCTTCGATCCGGACCAGCACATGGTGGCACCGGAAAGGATGATCGCGCTGGATCGCTGGATCGTGGATCGTGCGGCCGAACTGCAGGATGAGATCCGTCAGGCCTATGATCAGTACAGTTTCCTGCAGGTGTATCAGAAGGTGCATCATTTCTGTGTCATTGATCTGGGTGGCTTCTATCTGGATATCATCAAGGATCGTCAGTACACCACGCCTCCCGACAGTGTGGCACGTCGTTCCGCCCAGACGGCGATGTATCACATTGCCGAGGCCCTGGTACGCTGGATTGCCCCCATCCTCAGCTTCACGGCTGACGAGATCTGGCAGTGCATGCCGGGCCGGCGCAGCGAGAGCGTCTTCCTGGAAACCTGGTATGAGTCCCTTGCCAGACTGCCGGAAGACACGGACATGGGTCGTGATTACTGGCTCCGCGTGCTGAAGGTCAAGGAGGTGGTGAACAAGGCCATCGAGGACGCCCGCAAGGCCGGTGTGATCAAGGGCAGCCTGACTGCCACCGTAACGCTGTATGTGGACGATGCCCTGGATGCCTTGCTGAGGCCGCTCGGCGAGGAACTCCGCTTTGTGTTCATTACCAGCGATGCGGAGCTCCGGCCGCTGGCAGAAGGCGGCGCGGCCGAGGAGACTTCCGTGGCGGGTCTGAAAGTCAGCGTGGCACCGTCTCCGCACAAGAAGTGTCCCCGTTGCTGGCATCAGCGTCCCGAAGTGGGCACCCTGGAAGGCCACGGTGACCTGTGCAGTCGTTGCGTGAGCAACATCGAGGGTGACGGAGAGGTTCGCCTCTATGTCTGACCGGGGCGGATCGCGGGGCATGCTGCACTGGCTGCTGCTCTCCGTCGGCGTGTTTGTACTTGACTGGCTCACCAAGCAGTGGGCCAGTCAGGCGCTGGTATATGGCGAACCGGTTCCGGTCATGCCGTTTTTCAACCTGACGCTGCTGCACAATACAGGTGCGGCGTTCAGCTTCCTGGCCGGTGAAAGTGGCTGGCAGCGCTGGTTTTTCGTGATCCTGGCACTGGTGATCAGTGCCATACTGATCGTCTGGCTGGCCAGACTGCCCCGCAATGATCGCTGGATGGCCGTGGCGCTTGCCCTTGTCCTCGGGGGGGCGCTGGGCAATCTGTATGACCGGGTATTGCTGGGCTATGTGGTGGACTTTATTCACCTGTATGTGGGGGACCATCACTTCCCGGCGTTCAACATCGCTGACACGGCCATCAGCATCGGGGCGGCCATGATTGCCCTGGATGTGTTCCGCAAACCTGCACCACAGACCGACGGAGAGAATTCATGAGTGACCTGTATGCCGGAGAAGGGACGCGTGTGACCCTGCACTTTGCCCTGCGTCTGGAGAACGGCGAGGTGGTGGACAGCACCTTCGAGCGCAAGCCGGCAGTCTTCGAGTTCGGCGACGGCAACCTGCCCGAAGGCTTCGAGAGTTATGTGCGCGGCATGCGTGCCGGTGAACGCAAGCGGGTACAGGTGCCGCCGGAGAAGGCCTTCGGCATGCCCAATCCGAACAATGTCCAGACCTTCAGTCGCTCGGACTTTCCGGCCGATGTGGCCCTGGAAAAGGGACTGGTCATGTCCTTTGCCGATGCCCGGCATGGTGAGGTGCCAGGTGTGATCTCTGCCGTGGACGGTGATGAGGTGGTGGTGGATTTCAACCATCCGCTTGCCGGCCGCACGCTGGATTTCGAAATCCAGGTGATTGCCGTGGAGGCCGTATCATGAAACTGCTGCTGGCCAATCCCAGAGGATTCTGTGCAGGCGTCGACCGCGCCATTGACATAGTCAATCGGGCGCTTGACCTGTTCGGGCCGCCGGTTTACGTGCGTCATGAGGTGGTGCACAACCGTTTTGTGGTGGAGAACCTGCGGGAGCGGGGCGCGGTGTTTGTGGACGAACTGGATCAGGTGCCGGATGGGCAGCGGGTCATTTTCAGTGCCCACGGGGTTTCGCGGGCGGTGCGCGAAGAAGCCGAACGACGGGGACTGGCCGTCTTTGATGCGACCTGTCCGCTCGTGACCAAGGTGCATCTCGAGGTGGCCCGGTACAGTCGTGATGGCTACGAATGCATTCTCATCGGCCATGCGGGACACCCGGAGGTGGAAGGTACCATGGGGCAGTTTGACACCTCGGCCGGTGGCGCCATTTATCTGGTGGAAGATGTGGAGGATGTGGAACGGCTGAACGTGCGCCGGCCGGAAAAGCTGGCGTATGTCACGCAAACCACCCTGTCGGTTGATGACACCGCCCGGGTGATTGATGCCTTGCGCAAGCGCTTTCCCGACATTCAGGGCCCGCGCAAGGACGATATCTGCTATGCCACCCAGAACCGGCAGGATGCGGTCAAGGCACTGGCGCGCGAGTGCGACCTGGTGCTGGTAGTGGGCTCGCCGAACAGTTCGAACTCCAACCGGCTGCGGGAGCTGGCAGAGCGTTGTGGCGCGCAGGCCCATCTGATCGACAACGCCGGAGAAATCGATCCGGCATGGCTGGACGGTGTGCAGGCCATTGGGATCACCGCGGGTGCCTCGGCACCGGAAGTGCTGGTGCGGCAAGTGGTGGAGCGGTTACAGACCCTGGGTGCGGAAGCGCCGGTTAACCTGGAAGGCAGGGAAGAGAACATTGTCTTCAGCATGCCCAGGGAACTGCGCATTCCGCTGGAGAATGCCGACTGAACGGTGAATGGCCGTTCAAAGTGTGAATCAGCGTCAATAATGGTCATGGATGACTGGAATATGACCGGATTTGACGATATAGTGACGTCCGCGTCACGGATGAGCGGGCGGTCAGGGAAGATTGCATGTCAAACCGGCAACATCTGATCACATGGCTCTCACTGCCTGTCCGTGGACAGACAGAGGCCGTGCAATAGGATGACAGCATTTACAAGGAGTGTTCATGCGGACTCGCCCCAATGGTTTTACGCTCGTCGAACTGATGGTGACACTGGCTGTGCTCGCCATCCTCGTGGGCTTTGCCGTGCCCGCCTACAATACCTTCACCCGCAATCAGCGACTGGATGCCGCGCGTGATGTCCTGCTCAACGGGTTGCTTCAGGCCCGAGCCGAGGCGGTTTCGCGCAACAAGGCCGTCAGCCTCTGCGCGTCTGCCGATGGCGGCAGTTGCCTGGCCACAGCCGACTTTGCCTCGGGCTGGATCGTTTACGAAGACGGCAAGACCGATGACACCACACAGCCAGGCACGCTGATTCGCAGGGAGGGCGGTCGTCGTCAGGTCAGTATCCGCGTGCGCCCGGCAGACAGCACTGCGACACCGCGCACCTTCTTCCGCTATACACCGACCGGCGTCAGCACCTACGGGGGTACACCGCTGACCCGGCATGTCATTTCCATCTGCGACCCGGACAATCAGGTGGCACCACGGGCGCTGATCATTGAGACCACAACGGGACAGGTGCGCACAGGAGGTGCGGGTGATGCAGACTGCTCATGATATGGCGTTCTGCCGCAATGGGGGCAGACAACGGGGAATCACGCTGATCGAAGTGCTGGTGGCGCTGCTGGTGCTGGCGGTGGGCATGCTGGGGTATGCCTGGATGCAGGTACGGGGTTTGCGTGCCAGCAGTGAACTGGTGCAGCAGTCACAGGCACAGGCGGCCATCAGTACCCTCTACGAAGCCATTGCGGCCTGGGATGACCCGGCGGCGCCAGGCAAGTTTGCGGTCAGCGTGCTGCCTTCCACCACCAAGGATTGTACGGCCAGCGCCTGTGATGCCAATGACTGGCGAACCTACCATCTGTGGCAATTCGGTCAGGCACTCGCCAGCGCGCTGCCCCAGGCCGATGCCACCCTTACCTGGAACGGTACCGACGGCTATCAGATCGCGGTGACCTGGAATGCGACCGGTGAAACCCCCTACACCGCACCCACGTGCACCGGCGCGGACCATGATCAGACCGGGTGCTATTTCACTGCCTTCCGTTTGCACTGAGACAAGGAGTCCCCCATGAAAATGATGTCGCGCCAGCGTGGCGTTTCTCTGGTTGAACTGATGGTGGCGCTGCTGCTGGGGCTGTTTCTTATCGGCGGTGCCATTCAGGTTTTTCTGAGCGGCAAGCAGACTTATCAGTCCGTTTCGGCCAAGTCCGAGGTGTCCGGGAACCTCCGGGCTGCCGAGTATCTGCTCGCCAGTCACCTGCATCAGGCCGGTTACTGGGACAGTGTGGACGCCATGCGGCGTTTCCGTGCCCACGGCGGGTTTGCCGAGGAGGCAGTGCTGGCGGGCAAGAACAATGTGACGGCAACGGGTATCGAGCCGGGTACCGATGAACTCTGGGTACGCTTCACCGGCAGTGCGGACGGGTCGGTTCAGACCTGTGCCGGCAGCACGCCTGCCGACAATCAGCTCGTGGTCGAGCACTTTTATGTTCGCCCCCCTGATACGTCGGCAGGCAGTACCGAAACCGAGCCGGTGCTCATGTGTGAAGCCACGGTGTACGCGCTGAATCTGAATACCGGTGTGATCGGGGCCCAGGTCAGTCAGGTGACTGTCCCCCTGATTTCGGGTATCGAGGGATTCCAGGTGCTCTATGCCACCGGCGGCGCTTCGGCACAGTATGTGGAAGCCGGATCGGGGCTCGACTGGGCCAATGTCGCGGGTGCCCGGTTTGCCCTGCTGGCCGTCTCACAGAACCGCGCCGGTGCCATGTCGCGCTCGACGGGGTTCGACCTGCTGGGCAGCACGGTCACGGACCCGGGGGACGGACATGTACGGCATGTGCTTCAGCAGGTAGTCAGCCTGCGTAACCGCAATCCGGGAGTCTGAGTCATGAGAGATGCTTCGCAACGCGGTGCAGTGCTGATCGTGGCACTGGTGATGCTGGCGGTGCTGACCCTGGTCGGGACAGTCACGCTGGCGGTCACCACGGTTGATACACGCATCACGGCCAATGCCCTGGACCGGCGGCAGGCCATGGGTGCAGGAGAAAGTGCGCTGGCCCGGTCGGAGGCTGAAATGCTGGGGAGCAAGGATGTCACGGGCCTGTCTGCTTATGACGGGACGCTTGCCACGCCCGGCTGGTGGCGGACACTGCCTTCGGGTGCCTGGGCGGGAAAGGGCGTCGTGACGTTTCAAAGTGGCGCAACGGCGTACTACATCATTGAGCCGGGAACGGTTCTGAAAAATGAACCCAATACGGCCGTCACCGATCTTGGCCTGGGGTACATCAAGCCGAAATACACCGCTTACCGGACAACCGCCCGGGCGGAAGGCCCGGGTGGCGCACTGGTCTACGTGCAAAGCCGGTTCATCAAGAAACAACAGAACAATGCACCCTGATCAGGGAGGAGACGCAAGGTGAGGCACATGATCAAACGCTGGCTGGTATCACTGCTGGTGGCGGGCTGGACCGGACTGGCCACGGCGGGCAATCTGACACTGGCGGATGCGCCCCTGTTTGTGGCGCAGTCTGCCCCGCCTCTGGTAATGCTCACCATGAGCCGGGATCACAAGCTCTACTACGAGGCCTATAACGACGCTTCGGATCTGAATGATGACGGTCAGGTGGATACCGGGTACAAGCCGGATGAAATTGACTACTTCGGCTATTTCAACAGCTATGCCTGTTATGACTATGATTCGGGCCTTAAACGTTTCGTCCCGAAATCGGTCAAGACACCGGCGCAAGTGGCCAGCCGTGACAAGACCTGTGCCGGCGGCCCGGCAGGGGAGTGGAGCGGGGACTTTCTCAACTACCTGACCACTTCCCGCATGGATGCACTGAGAAAAGTGTTCTATGGCGGCTATCGCAGCGCGGACACCAAGGATCTGACCGTCCTTGAGCGGGCCTTCATTCCCCAGGACGCCCATAGCTGGGGCAAGAGCTATGACAGTATTCAGGCTGATGGCTACGACATTCGTGACTATTCCCCTCTGGATCTGCCGGTCGGCGGCAAACGCCATCTGTTTGCCAACACCACATTGTCGGATGGGGCGAGCCCCTCCTTCGCATCATGAAAAATACAGGGTTCAAGGTGTGGGAGTGGTTGTCCAAGGAACGACCGGTCGCAGGATCTGAGTGTGCGACACTGGGATCAAGCGCACAGCACGGGTCTTGTGACGTGACGCCCGAGGATCTTGTGGTGCGGGTGGAGGTGTGCAAGACCGGGCTGCTCGAACCCAACTGCAAGGTGTATCCCTCCGGCACTGCCAAGCCAACCGGCATTCTGCATCAGTACGGTGAAGATGACCGCATGCGCTTCGGGCTGCTGACGGGCAGCAATGACAACAATCTGCAGGGAGGCATCCTGCGCAAGAATGTCGAATCCTTTGCCAATGAAGTAAACCCGGTTACGGGGCAGTTTTCCGGCACATCGGGCATCGTGAGCACGCTGGATGCGCTGCGGATTGTTAACTTTATATACAAGAACAATCAAGGCAAAGACGTATGGTATTACAAATGTGGATGGAGCTGGGTGACCAAGCCCCTGGAAAACGGCTATTGCAATATGTGGGGCAACCCCGTTGCGGAAATGATGTATGAAGCCCTGCGTTATTTTGCGGGCAAGAAAACGCCCACCGCCGATTTTGTGGCAGGTACCCGGCCACTGGACAAGAGTCTGGGTTTGCCGGATCTCTCGGACACGTGGATCGATCCCTATGATACCCGGGCCGGAGGCTATCCCCATTGTGCCAAGCCCTTCCAGATTGTGATCAGCGACATCAATCCTTCCTATGATTCCGACCGTGTTCCGGGGAGTGCGTTTAAAGATTCTTCCGGTGTATTTTTTACCGGCGACATGCCTGCGAGCCTTGATGTTAAAAAACTGGGTGACGACATTACTCAACATGAGCCCGATGTACCGGGCAAGCACTTTATCGGCGAGAGCAAACTGTCCAGCGGCGTATCCGAGAAAGACAGCACCCCTTCGCCCAAGCAGGTGGACAGCCTTGGCCGCATCCGGGGACTGGCTCCCGAAGAACCCACCAAGATGGGCAGCTATTATGCCGCCAGTCTGGCCTACTGGGGCTTCATGAATGATGTGCATCAGGGGGCAGCCGGAACCCAGAACGTGCAGACCTTTGCCGTGGCGCTGTCGTCCCCGTTGCCAACGATCAAGATTCCTTTGAGAAACGGACGCTTTGTGACACTGGTACCCTTTGCGAAATCGGTCGGTACAACCAAGAACCGGACAACCACACCGTATACGGAGAATGAACCGACAAACCAGATTGTGGACTTCTATGTGGAATCCCTGTCCGCAACCTCCGGCTCCTTCCTGATCAACTTTGAAGACGTGGAAGAGGGGGGGACCATGACATGGATGCCATTGCCAGATATAGCTATACCCTGACCTCTGATGACAAGGTGGAGGTGAAGGTCGAATCGTTGTACGCCGCAGGCAGCATCGACCAGCATATGGGGTATGTCATTTCCGGTACGAGCCGGGATGGCATCTATCTGGTGGTCAAGGATAGAAACGGTGGAGATATCAAATACTTCCTCGATACACCTGCGGGTGTCTGGGCCGGGGAGGACCGGGGCGAGAGCTTGCTTGGGCTGACGGATACCCGTACCTTTGCCCCCGGCTTCACCACCGGCGCCACGCTGCTGAAGAATCCGCTGTGGTATGCGGCCAAGTGGGGCGGTTTTCAGGACGAGAACAAGAACGGTATTCCGGAGGCTGCCGAGTGGGATGCGGATGGTGACGGCAATCCGGACAATTACTTCCCGGTGACCAATGCCCTGAACCTGGGACCGCAGCTTGAGAAAGCCTTTGACGAGATTCTGGCCCGGGGCGGTTCTTCGGCGTCCGTGACCGTGAATGCGGGCGAACTGACAACCGGATCGCTGCTTTTCCGTGCACTCTTTGATGCCGCCAACTGGACGGGGCAGCTCAAGGCGTTCCCGGTCAAGGCCGACGGTTCTCTGGATGCGGCCATCTGGGATGCGGCAGACAAGATTGATGCCCAGTTCCGTGACAAGCCGGCCAGCCGGAATGTCATCACACAGCGCCTGGACAACGAAAAAGGCGTGTCCTTTGCATGGCCTTCGGATCCGGCGTCACCCCTGACCACGGAACCGGACGCGGCCCTTGCCGCAAAGCTGGTCACGGGCGTGACCTCCGGCAGCGACGCCTATGGGAAGGCCCTGGTGGCGTATTTCCGCGGCGACACCTCCGAAGAGTCCGGTCAGAACGGTGCCACCTATCTGTTCCGCGAGCGGGCCAGTCTCCTGGGTGACATTGTCCACAGTGACCCGCTGTTTGTCGGCGCGCCGGCGTTCTTTTATCCGGATGTCTGGCCAGCCGGTTCACCCGAGAATCAGTCGGACGCAGAGACGTACAGCGCTTATCAGGCGGCCGTCAAGGATCGCACGCCCATGCTCTATTTCGGCGCCAACGATGGCATGCTGCATGCCGTGGCGGCAACGGCGGACGCCACGGGCGGGCAGGAGCGCCTGGCCTTTGTACCGCCCACGGTCTTTGACCGGTTGCAGGATCTGGCCAGGCCGGGGTATCAGCACCAGTATTTCGTGGATGGCAAGGTCACTTACGGCGATGCCTTCTTCACTGCGGACAAGAAGTGGCACACGCTGCTGGTGGCCGGCCTGGGCAAAGGGGGGCAGGTGTTCTACGGGCTCGACATCAGTGATCCGGATGGTCTGGATCGCTCTGATCTGGCCTTTTCCGAAGCCAATGCGGGCAAACTGGTGAAATGGCGCTTTGATGACAGTGACGATCCGGACATGGGCTACAGCTATGGCGAGGCGTCCGTGGTTCGCCTGCACAACGGCAAGTGGGCTGTCGTGTTCGGCAACGGATACAACAATACGGCGCCGGACGACCATGTGAGCAGTACCGGCAATGCGGTGCTGTATGTTATGGAGGCGGAAACCGGCAAGCTGATCCGCAAGTTCGACACCGGGCAGGGCATGTCCGCGGATCCGCTGGGGGCAAGCCGCCCCAACGGCCTGGCGGCCCCGATGGTGGTGGATACGGACGGCGACATGATTGCCGATGCCATCTATGCGGGGGACCTGTTCGGCAATCTCTGGAAGGTGGATGTGTCCTCGGCGGATGAAAAGGACTGGGATTTTGCGTACAAGTCCTTTGGTCAGCCCGCCCCGCTGTTCGTGGCAAAGGATGCCTCGGGTACGCGTCAGCCCGTTACTTCCCGTGTCCGCGTGGGACGCCATCCCAACACGCCAACGGGTTCGGATGTACTGGTGTTCTTCGGAACCGGCAAGTATCTGGAAACCGATGACAAGGATGTGAGCCTGACCGGGCAGCCGCAAACATTCTACGCTGTGTGGGACAACGGTTCCGATACCGTGACACGCAATGAATTGCTTCAGCAGGAGATTGATAAAGCGCTCACCGTTTCCGGGCGGCCATACCGGATCGTCACTGAGAACCCGATAGACTGGAATGTCCACAAGGGCTGGTATCTGGATCTGGGGACTCGGGTGCCGAGAAGGGCGAGCGGGTGATTCATGCGCCGGTTCTGCGCCATGGCCGGGTTATCTTCACCACCCTGATTCCTTCCGGCGATGTCTGCGAAGCCGGAGGCAGTGGCTGGGTCATGGAGCTTGATGCCGCGACCGGCGGTCGTCTGGATTACACCCCGGTGGATACCAATGACGACAACCTCTTCAACCCGGAGGATCTGGTGGATATTGACGGGGATGGCAAGGGTGACGTGTACGTCAGCGGATTCCAGCCCAAGGATGGCGGTATTCCCACACCGCCGGCCATGCTGGAGGATCCGACAACCTATAACACGGACAACCCGCGTGAGTTCAAGTACACCGGCACGTCGAAGGGTGGCGTGGACCTGATCACGGAGAAGAACAATCCCTGGTCCAACACCCGTTACTCCTGGCGGGAGGTGCATTGATGACCGGTCGGGTGCGCGGTTTTACGCTCGTCGAGCTCATGGTCGTGCTCGTCATTGCGGGCATTCTGGCGGCTATTGCCGTCCCCATGTATACCGGGTATGTGCGCCGGGCTCATCGTGCGGAGGCTCAATCTGCCTTGCTGGAACTGGCGCGCGCGCTCGAGGCATACCGCTCCCGGACGCTGAGCTATGCGGACAGTGCCCAGAGCGGCCCGCCCGGGCCGCCGAAAAACGAGGTGTTTGGCTTCAGCAAGGTACCCCGCGACAGCAGCGCCACGACCTGGTATGAGCTTCAGATCACGGTGGCGGACAAATCATCGTTCGAGATACGGGCCATCCCCCAGGGCGCTCAGGCGGGCGATCCCTGTGGCACGCTGATTCTGGATCATACGGGTTTCAGGCGGGCGACTGGTACGGGCGACTGCTGGTAACCCATGGCGACCTGACAGCCGCCCGAAAACCCGTCATGGCATCACTGAATGCATCCCGGTGGAACTGATGGGACCTCATGGAAGCCATCGCCATCCACATCCAGGCTGGCCCGGACCCGGGCCTGCAGCGTGAAGGACAGCTGTCTCACACTGCGCCGCTGATGGCGGGTGCACCAGGTGAAGGAGCCCGGATTGCCATGTGTCAGTCCCTGTGGCGTCCATGAGAAATAAGTACGCCCGGCCGGGCGTACCACGAGGTCGGTCAGGTCGTCCGGTGGTGACCAGCGGCGGATGATCCGGTCGCTCCCGTCCACTTCCCGGTTGAGGTTGGCATCGGTGAACAGCAGCCAGTCCTTGCGCCAGTCCGAACCGCAGCGCAGGCCGTCAGCGGACGGGCAGAGGGTGGTGAAGGTGTTGTGCGTGACCGCCGTGTGGCGGGCATCATTGAGCAGTTGATACAGCTCGGTCTGAATGGCGCTGGCCTGATTGCCGGCGATGAAGTGCCGCCAGTCCGGCAGGCCCCATGCCAGGGTCACGGCCAGTATGACCAGCGTGACCAGCAGTTCCACAAGGGTCAGTCCCCGTTCCATGGTCTCTCCTGTTTGATCTGTTCGTCCTGAACGTGGCAGTATTGTGCCCGGCAAGGAACCGGTTTGACAAGTGAGGTGGGCATGCGAGTGGTGATCGTGGGCGGCGGCGTCATGGGCATGATGCTGGCCCGGGAGCTGGGAATGCAGGGGGTTCAGGTCATCCTGACGGAGCGCCGGGCTTGCGGACGCGAGGCCAGCTGGGCGGGCGGCGGTATCGTGTCGCCGCTCTATCCCTGGCGCTACCGGCCGGCGGTGACGGCCCTGTCACGCTGGTCTCAGTATTTCTATCCCAATCTGGTCCAGACACTGGAAGCCGAGACCGGGATTGATGCGGAGATTTCTCACCATGGCCTGCTCATGGTCTCCGTTCACGACCGGGAGGCTGCCCTGAGCTGGGCCCGGGCCGAATCCTACCGGATGGATGAGGTTCCGGCGTCCGGACTGAAGCAGATCGAACCGGCGTTGGCAGATACCTTCACGGAGGCGCTCTGGATGCCTCAGGTGGCCAGCGTCCGCAATCCCAGGCTGTGTCGTGCGCTGCGTGCCAGCCTCGATCATCTGCAAACCGTTACCGTGCTTGACATGAATGGTGTGGCGAGGCTGGAAAGATCCGGGGACCGGGTTCAGGGTGTCTGGACTGAAGACGGGACCCTGATCGAGGCTGACCGGGTGGTGCTCTGTGCCGGGGCCTGGACGTCCGGTCTGCTGGCGCCCCTGGGTGTGACCCTGCCCGTGGTGCCGGTCAAGGGGCAGATGGTTGCCTTCCAGGCTGAACCGGGACAGGTCCGCACGATTGTGCTGGCTGACGGCAAGTATGTGATTCCGCGCCGGGATGGACTGGTGGTGGCAGGGAGCACGCTGGAACATGCGGGTTTTGACAAGTCGACCACCGACGACGCACTGGATCAGTTGACCGCGGCGGCGCTGCGCATGATCCCGGCACTGGCAGGTTGCCCGGTGGTGGCGCGATGGGCGGGTCTGCGCCCCGGATCACCGGACGGCATCCCGTTTATCGGCCCGGTGCCCGGCGTGGACGGGCTGTATGTCAATGCCGGACAGTACCGCAACGGGCTGGTGACCGCACCGGCCAGCGTGGCCCTGATGGCTTCTCTGCTGCTGGGGGCGGAAGCGCCGGTGGATCCGTCACCGTACCGGCTGGAGGGACGTCTTGCCCCGGCGGAATTGGAAGAGGCCTGAGGGCCTCACTCCATGCCCAGCTTCTTGAGGCGGTAGCGCAGGGCTCGAAAGCTGATTCCCAGCTTTTTGGCTGCGGCGGTCTTGTTCCAGCGCGTCTCTTCCAGCGCTTTCTCGATGGCCTGTTTCTCGATGGATTCCAGAAAATCCTCGAGATTGAGGTTGACGGGAATTTCCGGTGTGGCACCGAGTACCTGGCTGTGTCCGGAGTCGTCCGTTGCCGTGCCGGCAGGAGCAGGTTCCAGCGCCAGGTCGTCCGGGCCGATTTCTTCGCCTTCGCAGAGCGTGAAGGCGCGTTCGAGGATGTTCTCCAGTTCGCGCACGTTGCCCGGGAAGCTGTAGGCGAGCAGTTTGTCCAGGGCAGCTTGGGAAATGCCCATGGGCGGCAGGTCGCACTCGGCGGACAGTTTGTCCAGAATGTGGCGTGCCAGCAGGGGGATGTCTTCCTTGCGTTCGCGCAGCGGCGGTACCTTCAGCTCAATCACGTTGATGCGGTAGAACAGATCCTGGCGGAAACGTCCCTCGGCCACTTCGTTCTGCAGATTCTTGTGAGTGGCGGCGAGAATCCGCACATCCACGGGATATTCCTGCTCATCACCCACCGGGCGGACGGCCTTTTCCTGAATGGCGCGCAGGAGCTTGACCTGCATGGGCAGCGGCAGATCGGCCACTTCATCCAGAAACAGGGTACCGCCATTGGCAGCCTGAAAGAGGCCGGTCTTGTTGTCCGTGGCCCCGGTGAAGGCGCCCTTGCGGTGGCCGAAGAATTCGCTTTCCATCAGTTCGGAAGGAATGGCACCGCAGTTGACAGGGATGAACGGCCCGTCCGCACGCGGGCCCTGACTGTGAATCATGCGGGCAACCAGCTCCTTGCCACTGCCCGATTCCCCGCTGATGTAGATGGGGGCCTGACTCCGTGCCAGCTTGCGGATCTGGCGGCGCAGGGTGGACATGGCCGGCGAGGTGCCCAGCAGCTCGCGCTTGAGGTCCCGGTTATCCGTCTTGCCTGCACTCAGCTTGAGCGCGGTGGTGACCAGTTCGCGCAGGCGCGACAGCTCGACCGGCTTGGACACGAAGTCGAAGGCGCCGGCCTTGAGTGCGGCAATCGCCGCGTCCACACTGCCATAGGCGGTGATCACGGCAACCGGCGTGTTGGGATGGTGTTTCTGGATGTGGCGCACCAGATCGATGCCGTTGCCGTCGGGCAGATTCATGTCGGTCAGGCACAGGTCAAAGGTGTGCGTATCCAGAGCGTCCCGTGCAGCCCGGAGGTTTTCTGCGGTTTGCGTCTGATGCCCCATGCGGATCAGGGTGATTTCGAGCAGGTCGCGGATATCCGGTTCGTCGTCAACAATCAGGATGTTCTGGGCCATGAGGATCTCACTGAATAATCATGCGCTGGGTATGGGCAAAGGTGATCCGAAAGCACGCACCCTTTTCGCGTGGCAGGAAATCCAGCTGGGCCTGATTGGCTTCACACAGCTCCCTTGAAATGTAGAGCCCAAGTCCCGTGCCTTGCTTGTCCGTGGTAAAAAAGGGTTCAAATACATGTTGGGCCTGATCTTCGCCGATTCCGGGGCCAATATCAATCACGTCAATGTAAACCTGCCCGGAAGGCGAGAGCGAGCCTGCCTCCACATACACCAGCGGCTGCCCGGATGCCGCACGGCTGTAGCGCAGGCCGTTGCTGACCAGGTTGGTGAGCACCTGATGCAACTGTCCCGAGTCGAAATAGACCACCGGGTTGTCACAGTGAATGTGAATGCGGATATCCGCCTCGATGGCCCCGTGAGCAGTGAAATCATCGCGGAAACGCGCCAGCCACTCTTCCAGCCGGATTTCTTCCGGAACCGCCGCGCCGCGCCGCGACAGCTTCAGCACGTTTTCGATGAGGCCGTTCATGCGCTGGCAGTGACGATGAATGATATCCAGCATGCGCTGGTCCGCCTCGGAAAGGGTGTCCGATTCGCTCATCAGCTGGGCCGCATGGCTGATGGCCCCGAGCGGGTTGCGGATTTCGTGGGCAATGCCGGCGGTCAGCCGGCCCAGAGACGCCAGCTTGAGCTGCTGAGCCTGCTGCGCCACCTTGCCGGTATCTTCCAGGAAAATGAGGATTTCATCGTCATTGCTGTGCTGCAGTTCGGCGAAGTTGGCCTGGATGGGGGCATGCAGGGGCGAGCCGCGAAAGGGGGACGTGCGACGGAAAGGGTTGGTGCGCCACTGATTGAGGCGTTCGGTCAGGGCATCCGGGATACGGAGCAGGGGCGCACGCTCGTCTTCGCCGAGAAGATTCTTGGCGGCCGTGTTGGCGAGGCGGACGGAACCGTCCGGATTGGCGACGATGATGCCGGTGCGCATGCGCTGAATGATCTGCTCGTTGAGCTTCTGGAGATCCAGAATGTGCCGGGCGCGCTGGCGGGCGAGATCCTCGCTCGTCTGGATGCGCAGCGCCAGGGTGCGCATGAGAAAAGCCACGGCAAAGGCGGCGATGCCGAGCAGGCCGGCCCGGAACAGGCTGTCCAGCGAGGCATCGTCCCGGATGATCTGGGCCAGCTGGATGGCCATGAAGGCCAGGGAGGCTGCAGCGGCCCAGAAGGCCCACAGATGTCCCCGGAGCAGGATGGTGCCAGCCGCCACGGCGATCAGCATCAGGTTGGTCAGGGCACTGCCCAGGCCCCCACCGTAAAACAGCATGCTGCTGATGAGCAGCATTTCGATGGCCAGCGAGAGGATGACGTGCCGTCGTGCCAGGGTCTGGCCCGCCAGCATGATCAGCCCGGTAAACAGATGGACGCAGAAATAGGCCACCACCAGGTAGCGATAGACGGAATAACTGGCCTGGACGCCACTGGCGGGTGTCTGGGCCAGGAACAGGCTGGCGAGCAGGATCAGTCCCACCACGATGCGGTAATGGTTGTAGATCCGGATCAGCCGGTTGTCCGTGTCCGCTCCCGTGTTGGGGGCTGTTGTGACAGTCATGTTGTGCGTGCGCCTCGGCAGGGTCACGTTCATCGGATAAAACCAGTATAATGCCTGCCTTCATCCTGGAGCTCAAATGCTGCGTAACGAGGCTGCTATGACACAATCACGGCGCTGGGTGCTGGCCCAGCTGGATTTTCTGGTGGGAGACATTCCCGGCAATGCGGAGCGTATTCTGCAGGCAGCGGATCGTGCCTGTCACCAGTTGGGTGCCGAGCTGATCATCTTTCCCGAGCTGGCGCTCACCGGTTATCCGCCGGAAGACCTGTTATTGCGGCCGAGCCTGAAAAAGCGGGTGGATCGCGCACTCAGCCAGCTGATGGCAACCCTGCCGGAGATTGACGTGATTCTGGGCTATCCGGAAGTGGAAGACGGCGTGGTCCATAACGTCAGCGCACTGATCAGCGGTGGACGCATTCAGGCCCGTTATCGCAAGAAACAGCTGCCCAACTATCAGGTTTTTGACGAGAAGCGTTATTTCGCCCCCGGCCACGAAACCGTGGTCGTGGACTGGAAGGGTCTGAAGCTGGGGCTCACGGTCTGCGAGGATATCTGGGCACAGGAGCCCGTGCGTTCTGCCGCGCTCGCCGGCGCCGATGTGGTCATCAACATCAATGCCTCACCTTTCCATGTGGGCAAGCAACAGGAACGCCTGAACGTGGTCCGGCAGCGGGTTGAAGAAAATCGGGTGCCAGTGGTGTACGTCAACATGGTGGGGGGGCAGGACGAGCTGGTTTTCGACGGGGGATCCTTTGCCGTGGATGCGGATGGCCGGCTGGGTGCCATGGCGTCGCAGTTTCATGAAGAGCTGGTGCTTTTGCATGTGCAGACCGATGAACAGGGCATGCTGCGCTTCAGGGGCGACATCCATCAGCAGATGGACGAGGATGAATCCATTTATCAGGCGCTGGTGACCGGCGTGCGGGATTACGTCAACAAGAACCGTTTCCCGTCGGTGGTGCTGGGCCTGTCAGGCGGCATTGACAGCGCGCTGACACTGGCCGTTGCCGTGGATGCGCTGGGCGCACATCGTGTCCGGGCGGTGATGATGCCCTTCCGCTATACCTCGCAGATGAGTCTGGAGGATGCGGAGAAGGAGGCACGCACGCTGGGTGTGCGTTATGACGTCATCCCCATTGAGCCCATGTATGACGCATTCATGGATGCACTGACGCCGGTGTTTGACGGCGCCGCACCGGATACCACAGAAGAAAATATCCAGGCGCGTATCCGGGGGGTGCTGCTGATGGCCCTGTCCAACAAGACCGGAGCGCTGGTGCTCACGACGGGCAACAAGAGCGAGATGGCTGTGGGTTACTCGACCCTCTACGGCGACATGGCCGGCGGTTTCGATGTGCTCAAGGATGTCTACAAGACCCGGGTCTACCGGCTCGCCCGCTTCCGCAATTCGGACGGGGAGGTGATTCCGGAGCGGGTGATTGTGCGGCCGCCGTCAGCAGAGCTGCGGCCGGATCAGAAGGATCAGGACAGCCTGCCCGATTATGGCGAACTGGATGCCATACTGGAGCGCTACATCGAGCATGATGACAGCGCCGAGGATATCATCGCCGCCGGCTTCAGTCCGGAAACGGTGCACCGCGTGCTGCGCCTGGTGGATATCAACGAGTACAAGCGTCGTCAGGCACCCATTGGCGTGCGGATCACGGCCAGGGGCTTCGGGCGCGACCGCCGCTATCCGATCACCTCAGGCTGGGCGCTGGGGGACTGACGGGGGCTCGCCCGGTCACTCCGACCAGGGCGAGGTGCTGATGATGGAGAGCAGGCTGCGTCGGGGGGCTTGATCTCTCCGCCGCGGAAGCTGAGGTCGGCATTCAGCGACCGGTGGTTGGGGAAGTTGCCCGCAAGCACGGCCAGTGCATCCGTTGCCTGCTCCTCCATGCCGAGCTTTCTGTAACACTCCACCATGATGGCCAGTGCATCCGGTACCGCAGGTGTGCCCGGGAAGTGCTCCACGACATACTTCCCACGCTCCGCTGCGGCCAGGAAGGCTTCGCGGCGGATATAGTAGCGAGCGGCAGCAAGCTCGTACGCTGCCATCCGGTTCTTGATGTATTGCATGCGCTGACGGGCATCGGGTGCATAGGCGCTTTTCGGAAAGCGGGTCACCAGTTCCGAGAAGAGGGTAAAGGCTTCCCTTGCACTGCCGGGATCCCGCCTGGACACGTCAACCGGGAAGATGCGCTGACCGAGCGAGACATTCTCGTAATAGGCGGCCAGGCCCTTCACGTAATAGGCGTAATCCACGTGCGGGCTGTCCGGGTGCAGGCGGATGAAACGATCCGCGGCCAGCGACGCACCGGGCAGATCCAGGGAATTGTACTTGGCGTAAATCAGATCCAGTTGAGCCTGTTCCGCATAGCGGCCGAAGGGATGGTAGGTTTCCAGAGCCTCCAGATACCTGGCAGCTTCCAGAAAGTTCCGGGTATCCATGGCCGTCTTGGCCTTTTCGTAATATTCACGATCCGAAAGGATCTTTTCTTCCTGGCTGGCACAGCCACCCAGAACCAGAAGTCCGGTGAGCCATAACAGGAGTAAGGGGTGTCTGGACATAAACGCTTTTTTTTCCGCTTTGGTGTATGCTGGACGCAAATCCGGGGCTGGGTATTATTCCACAGAATCACGGTACAAATCATCTGATCTGGCATACGCATGACTGAAACTTTGGTAACTGAATTCATTGTTCCGGCGGAGCTGGGCGAGCAGCGGCTGGACCGCGTGCTGACCGAGCTGCTGGAGGGCTACTCCCGTTCGCAGATCCAGAGCTGGATCCGCGCCGGGGACATTACGCTCAATGGCCGGGTGCCGCGGCCCCGGGACAAGGTGGTGGAAGGTGACCGGCTGAAGTTGGATGTCACCCTCCCCGAACAGGGTGACTGGGCACCGGAACCCATGGCGCTGGAGGTGTTGCATGAAGATGAGCACATCCTGGTCATCAACAAGCCGGCAGGGCTGGTGGTTCATCCCGCGCCGGGTCACATGCGCGGCACCCTGGTAAACGCGGTGCTGGCGCATCACCCGGGCGCATCACGACTGCCCCGGGCCGGTATTGTTCATCGCCTCGACAAGGATACGTCCGGGGTCATGGTGGTGGCCAAGAGTCTGATTGCCCACGCGTCCCTGGTGGCGCAACTGCAGGATCGGACCATGGGACGGGAGTATGTGGCGGTTGTCCATGGTGAAATGACCGGCGGCGGGCAGGTGGATGCGCCCATCGGCCGTCATCCGCAGCAGCGGACACGCATGGCGGTGGTGCCGGATGGCAAGCCGGCGGTGACCCATTACCGGATTGCCGAGCGCTATGCGGGGTTTACCCGGGTGGACTGTCAGCTGGAAAGTGGTCGTACCCATCAGATTCGCGTCCACCTGAGCCACATCGGCTACCCGCTGGTGGGCGACAGCCTTTACGCTGGCCGGCCCCGGTTGCCCAAAGGCGCAACGCCGGAACTGCTTGACATGCTGGGTCAGTTTCGTCGTCAGGCGCTGCATGCCCACTGGCTGCATCTGGACCACCCCGAAACCGGGGAGCCGCTGGAATTTCAGGCGCCGGTTCCGGAAGATCTGGAACAGCTCTGCGAGGCACTTCGGACCTGGACGGCAGCGCAACATGCAGATCATTGAAGCAGACTGGCCCGCGCCTGCCGGCGTGCGAGCCCTGACCACCACGGTAGCCGGAGGTGTCAGTCAGGGCCCCTGGGCGAGCCTGAATCTGGGGACCCACGTGGGGGATGACCCGGACGCGGTGGCCGAGAACCGTCGCCGACTGGCCGCTTGGGCGGGGCTATCGCCTTCTGCTTTCGGCTGGCTCAATCAGGTGCACGGCACCGCTGTGGCGGATCTCGACAGGCTTCCGCCGGGTGTGATTCCGGATGCGGACGCTGCGGTGACGGGACAGCCCGGGCGGGTGGCCGTCGTGATGACGGCCGATTGTCTGCCGGTGCTGTTCTGTACGGCGGATGGCCGGCATGTGGCCGCAGCCCATGCGGGCTGGCGCGGACTGGTGTCGGGTGTACTGGAGGCCACACTGGATGCGCTGGCCGGGAAAGGTGCGGTCCGGTCATCGGTTCTGGCCTGGCTGGGGCCGGCGATTGGCCCGGAGGCCTTCGAGGTGGGCGAGGAAGTGCGCGATGCCTTTCTCCGTGCACAGCCGGAAGCGGAGACAGCGTTCAGTCCCTCACCGGCCGGGCGCTGGCTTGCCGACCTGTATAAGCTGGCACGTCTGCGGTTGCAGCATGCGGGGGTGTCGCAGATCAGCGGCGGGGGTTGGTGTACCTGGTCTGATTCCCGATTCTTCTCTCATCGTCGTCAGGCACCATGCGGGCGAATGGCGACACTGATTTGGCGAAATCAGCCATAAATTCTGCCCGTTTGTCTTGAAGTTACCTCATTTGCCCTCAGATAAAGTGTCAGATTGAGGAAAAACACTTCAGGAGCGGGTATGCGATTCGACAAATTCACCAGCCGTCTGCAGACGGCCCTTTCAGAAGCCCAGTCCCTTGCACTGGGCAAGGATCATCAGTTCATCGAGCCGGTGCACCTGGTCAAGGCACTGATTGACCAGCCGGGCAGCGCCGTGCTCAATCTCATCCGCGAGGCGGGTGGGGACGCTAACCAGTTTGCTGCCAAGGTCAACCAGGCAGTGGAAGCACTGCCTCAGGTTCAGGGGGCTGATGCTGAAGTGCATCTGTCCAACAACCTGGCACGCATGCTGAACCTGGCCGACAAGTTGTCCCAGAAGCGCAACGATCAGTACATCTCCAGCGAGATCGTGCTGCTTGCGGGTATTGAAGACAAGGGGCCGCTTGGCGACATTTTCAAGTCCTGCGGCGTGACGCGTGAGCGTCTGGAGCAGGCCATCGAACAACTCAGAGGAGGCGAAACCGTGCAGGATCAGGGTGCAGAAGAAAATCGCGGGGCACTGGAAAAATACACCATAGACCTGACGGCACGTGCGCAGGAAGGCAAGCTGGACCCGGTGATCGGCCGGGATGATGAGATCCGGCGCACCATTCAGGTTCTGCAGCGCCGTCGCAAGAACAACCCGGTACTGATCGGCGATCCGGGTGTGGGCAAGACCGCCATCGTGGAAGGTCTGGCACAGCGTATTGTCAATGGCGAGGTGCCCGAGGGGCTGAAGGGCAAGCGTGTCCTGTCTCTGGACATGGGCTCCCTGCTGGCCGGCGCCAAGTTCCGCGGTGATTTCGAGGAGCGTCTGAAGGCGTTGCTCAATGAGCTGACGAAACAGGAAGGTCAGATCATCCTGTTCATTGACGAGATTCATACCATGGTCGGTGCCGGCAAGGCCGAAGGCTCCATGGATGCCGGCAACATGCTCAAGCCGGCGCTGGCGCGCGGCGAGCTGCACTGTATCGGTGCCACGACGCTGGACGAGTACCGCGAGTACATTGAAAAGGATGCCGCGCTCGAACGGCGCTTCCAGAAGGTGCTGGTGGATGAGCCGAGCGTGGAAGACACCATCGCCATTCTGCGCGGTCTGAAGGAGCGTTATGAGGTGCACCACGGGGTGGAAATCACCGACAGCGCCATCATCGCGGCGGCCAAGCTGTCTCACCGTTACATCACGGACCGCAAGCTGCCGGACAAGGCCATTGACCTGATCGACGAGGCTGCGGCTCAGATCCGCATGGAGATTGACTCCAAGCCCGAGCCGCTGGATCGTCTGGAGCGGCGTCTGATCCAGCTCAAGATGCAGCGTGAGGCGCTCAAGAAGGAAAGTGACGAAGCCTCCCGCAAGCGCCTGGACGAGCTTGAAAAGCAGATAGCCGAGCTCGAGAAAGAATATGCCGATCTCGAGGAGGTCTGGACTGCCGAGAAGGCGGCGCTCCACGGGACGCAGAGCATCAAGGAGCAGCTGGAACAGGCCCGGATCGAGCTGGAGCATGCGCGGCGTGCCGGCGACCTGGCCCGGATGTCCGAGTTGCAGTATGGCCGGATTCCGGAGCTGGAGAAGCAGCTCGACATGGCCAGCCAGGCTGAAATGATGGAGATGAAGCTCCTGCGCAACCGCGTCACCGAGGAAGAAATTGCCGAGGTGGTGTCCAAGTGGACCGGTATTCCGGTCTCCAAGATGCTCGAAGGCGAGCGCGAGAAACTGTTGCGCATGGAAGAGTTCCTGCACAAGCGGGTCATTGGTCAGGACGAGGCCATCCGGGCGGTCAGCGATGCGATCCGCCGGTCACGGGCCGGACTGTCCGATCCCAACCGTCCGAATGGTTCGTTCATGTTCCTTGGCCCGACGGGTGTGGGCAAGACCGAACTGTGCAAGGCACTGGCCGAGTTCATGTTCGATACGGAAGAGGCCATGGTGCGCATCGACATGTCCGAGTTCATGGAGAAGCACTCCGTGGCCCGGCTGATCGGTGCACCGCCCGGATATGTGGGCTATGAGGAAGGTGGCTACCTGACCGAAGCCGTCCGGCGCCGGCCGTACTCCGTCCTGCTGCTGGATGAGGTGGAAAAGGCGCACCCGGATGTGTTCAACATCCTGCTGCAGGTGCTGGAAGATGGCCGCCTGACGGATGGACAGGGCCGGACCGTGGACTTCCGCAATACGGTGGTGGTCATGACGTCCAACCTGGGCTCCGATCTGATTCAGTCCATGGGCGGCAAGGACGAGGATTACGACAAGATCAAGGCGGCAGTTCTGGAGGTGGTGGGACAACATTTCCGTCCGGAATTCATCAACCGCGTGGACGAGATTGTGGTCTTCCACCCGCTGACTTCGGAGCAGATCCGTGGCATCGCCACCATCCAGCTGGAACGTCTGAATGCTCGCCTGGCCGAGCAGGACATGAAGCTGGAAATGAGCGAAGACGCCATGGCGTTGCTGGCCGAAGCCGGGTTCGACCCGGTGTATGGTGCCCGTCCGCTCAAGCGGGCCATTCAGCAAAGGGTGGAAAACCCGCTGGCCCAGCGCTTGCTCGCAGGGGAATTTGTCCCGGGCGATACCATCGAGGGGTATGTGGAAAATGGCCAGTTGGCCTTCCGCAAGAAAGCCTGAAACGCTGCACTCTCAGGGCGGCCTTGAGCCGCCCTTTTTTTATGTCCGCAACAGGCTGCCGGAAACGATTTCCGGATCGCTGTCCATTGTCAGTTGTCCTGACACTCCGCGTTGACAATATCCTGATAACGTTGCTTGCGTTCGACGATTTCTTCCGGCGTCAGGAAGCGGCTCTTGCCATTGTCCTCAATACGGACGCGCGTGGTGGTATTGAGAATGTCCAGATTCTTGCGTGCCGCCTCGCAGCGCTCCTTGCGCAGTTTTTCCACCTGCGCATTTTCTGCCTGCTGCTGGGCACGGACTTTATCTATTTCCTTCTGAGTATCGGCGTCCCTGTTCCCGGTCTCTGGGGACGACTTCGGTAACGGCGTGTAGCGGGGTTCGGCAATGTCCATTTCCTTGACCGACGTGGCGCTGGCCGGAGGCTGATCCGTGTAGTGCACCACGCCCTGTTCATCCGTCCACTTGTAGACTTTTCCGGCCTGGGCGGTTGTGGTGGCCAGGGCCAGAATGAGCGCGGATGCGCAGAGGGTGTATCTGTTCATGCTCTTCAGTCCATGTGCAAGGGAGTCATGTCGGAATCATAGCGTGAAGCGGGCAGTTTGTCGCCTCGGTTGCCTTTTCCTGTCTGTGAACCAGTACGCATTGCCCTGAATCCGCCATCAGCAGGGGGCGCTCACCCGGAACGTGACCGAAGCCCGAATGATTCCTTCATGTGTTGACGGCGAAGCCGGATACGCGCGGATATCCGGGCGCTCCGTGCAATGGGGCAGGAAAGCAGAGGGTCAGGTTGCAGCATCAAACAGGATTTAGCCCGTTCGGGGACTTCAAAAACGGATACAAACCCATCACACTATGGGGCGAAGGTTCAGGAGATGAAGTATGGAACTGGCAGACAGGCTCAAGGCGCGCGATATCATGACGCCCCACATCAAGAGCGTGCCCCAGCACTGGACACTGCAGCGTTTTGCTGCGTTTCTCAGTGAAAATGGCATCAGCGGCAGTCCGGTTGTGGATGATTCGGGTGAGGTGATCGGGATTGCGACGCTCACCGATATCGCAGATTTCCACTGGAATACGGTGGAGCGTTCACCCGAGACGGACATGACTGAAGAAGAGCGTCAGGAAGCGCGGCGTCTGAAACAGTTCATCTTTGAGGAAATGCAGCGGGTACCGGTTGAGGTCTCCGATATCATGTGTCCGATTCTCTTTTCCGTGGATGAAAACGACAGCGTCCGGCAGGTGGCGCGCCTGATGATGGAGGAGCATCTGCACCGGGTATTTGTTCGCCGGGATGGCAAGCTCACCGGGATCATCACCACCTTCGACATGCTGAAGGTGGTGAGTGGCGAGCTGGATGCCGGTACGTCTCAGCGGGACACCCCCACCAGTTCGCCATCCCTGTAAATCAGATGATAGCCCTGGTAGCGGGGCTGTTTCACGACCTTCTGCAAGGCCCTGATGGACTCGACCGGGATGTCCACAATCAACGCATTGACCAGCCAGGCGGGCAACACACCGCCCGGTTCGGCATGCTGAAGCCAGACCATGCGGGTGCGACCGTCTTCCGTGGGGGTGAAGTAGTAATGGGTCTGGGTCACGGTGACACGCACAAGGTCGGCTGAAACCGGCCGTTTCTCCGGTGCGGCAGTCATGTGCATGACCACTGTGCCGGGGATCTCCCGGGCCGTGGTGACAATGTGGATCACGTAGTCCCGGTCCTTCACCGGCCAGGGCATGTCATTGACCGAATAGGCATAGCGGTCGTTGAAGCTGCGCTCGTCAAAGCCTTCGACATGAATGCAGCCCTTGACCCAGGCCAGGCAGGATTGCGGATCCGCCATCACCGCCAGCACATCATTCAGAGGCGCGTCCAGAACGGTGACAGCCTTGAAGGCCTTGTAGGAAGAGTCCGGCTGGGGACGGGTATAGAGGATGATGCCATCCTGTTCGGTGGCCAGCGTCCAGTCCTCCGCCTCAAGCGGAATATCGGCGGCCAGCGCACTGTTGGCCCAGAACAGTATCAGAAACGAAATTCGGAAAAATAATTGCACAAACGTACCTGTTGGTTGACGGTCCATTAAGGGTGAGGCAGGATGTTATCAAAACCCGCCGGGACAAAACTGTCGAAAAGTACCGTTTCTGAAGGAACCTGTTGTGAGCAGACCTCTCGTGGAAAACGGCCGGCCCCGCCTGGGCTGGCTGGATGAGCCCGTTTCCTGTGTCAACTTCATGGATGCCAGCCTGCGTTCGCCCATGGGGCACCGCAGGAGCCGGCTGTTCAGGCGTCAGGCCTTCAACCAGTTTCAGTTTGTGGGCATCACCGGGCCGGACTGGGTACTGGGGGCGGCGCTGGTTGACCTGTTCTGGGTGGGCAATGCCTTTGTCTATGCGTTGCCGTTGACCGGTGGAAACAAGACGGAACACAACTGGCTTGCGCCGGGCGCCGCCGGCATTGACTTGCCCCGAACCCCGGATACCGGGCAGTCGGTGGGCTGCGCTCCAGGCCGTGAGATCAGGATAACGCTCAGGGACAACGAACTGATGCTTCAGGTGCGGACGCCCCGTATCCGGGGCGAGGTGTCCATTGGTCTGGAAGGGGTGCCGCTGAGGGTGTGTGCGCCAGCCGGCTATGATGGCTGGACCTATACCCAGAAACGCAACGGGCTGCCTGTTTCGGGTCACTTGTCGGTGGATGGACAGTCCCTGGATCTGGATCCGCGCGCCTGGCGGGCCGGTCTGGATTGGAGTGGTGGCTTCATGCGCCGGGAGACGGTCTGGCAATGGGCCAGCATCAACGGCGTACTGGAATCAGGGCAAGCCTTCGGGCTCAATCTGGCAACCGGCATGAACGAGAGTGGTACCACCGAGAATGCCTGCTGGGTGGACGGGCAGATTCAGCGTCTGCCGCCCGTACTGTTTTATTTTGACCGGGATGACCTGATGCGTCCGTGGCAGGTGCGATCGGAAGACGGGCGGGTCGAGCTGACCTTTGAACCCCGGGGTGCAAGGCATGAACGTGTGGACGCCCTGATGCTGGCGTCGAACTTCACCCAGATGGGGGGATTCTGGTCCGGCCGTCTCGTGCTGGACGATGGCCGGACACTGGAATTCGGTCCCCTGAGCGGGTTTGCCGAAGATCACTACGCCCGCTGGTAGGCTATTCGGGCAATGTGATGTTCAGCTCCAGTACGGCGCAGTGATCGTTGTGGTCGAGCTGAACCTGAACATCCTCGGGATCAATGTCCACGTACTTGCTGATGACCTGGAGCAGTTCCTGCTGCAGTTGGGGCAGGTAATCCGGCTGGCTGCGGGTGTTGCGCTCGTGCGCCACGATGATCTGCAACCGCTCCTTGGCAATGGAGGCCGACGTTTCCTTGCGGTTGCGAAAGTAATCCCAGAAACTCATGCACGACCTCCGAATACCCGTTTCAGAAAGCCCTTCTTCTGCACTTCGGTAAAGCGCAGAGGGAGCTCTTCGCCCAGCAGGCGTGCCACGGCATCCTGATAAGCCTGCCCGGCGTCCGCATCCTGGTCATGAATCACCGGGACGCCCTGGTTGGAAGCCGTCAGGACGGCCTTGGATTCGGGGATCACACCCAGCAGCGGAATGGCAAGAATGTCCAGCACGTCACTGACGGACAGCATTTCGCCCTTTTCCACCCGTTCCGGGTTATAGCGTGTGAGCAGCAGATGCTCCTTCACCGGATCCAGCCCCAGTTCAGCGCGGCGGGACTTGCTCTGGAGAATGCCGAGGATGCGATCCGAGTCGCGCACGGAACTGACTTCCGGGTTGGTGACGACAATGGCTTCGTCGGCATAATACAGCGCCATCAGTGCACCGTGTTCGATGCCGGCGGGCGAGTCGCAGACAATGTATTCGAAGCGTTCGCTGAGCTCGTTGAGGACGCGTTCCACTCCCTCCTTGGTCAGGGCTTCCTTGTCCCGTGTCTGGGAGGCCGGCAGAATGTACAGATCAGGGCAGTGCTTGTCCTTGATCAGTGCCTGATTGAGGGTGGCTTCCTGATTAATGACATTGACAAAGTCGTACACGACCCGTCTTTCGCAGTTCAGGATCAGATCCAGATTGCGCAGGCCGACGTCAAAGTCAATGACGACGGTCTTGTGGCCCCTCAGGGCCAGGCCGGATGCAATGGAGGCGCTGGTGGTGGTCTTGCCGACGCCGCCTTTTCCGGATGTCACCGTGATGATCTTGCTCAAGGTTGTTCCCTTCCCGTAATCGTCGTTGTGTGAGTGTTATAATGCGCTGACGACCAGCCTGTCCGCTTCGAGGCGGATCTGTGCCGGTTGCTTCCATTGCGTCGCCTGCAAATCCTCACTGATTTTATACTGACCAGCGATGGACACAAGCTCTGCCTCCAGGTGCTGGCAAAAAATCCGCGCGTCACTGCGGCCGTGGACACCCGCCAGGGCGCGCCCGCGCAGCGGCCCGTAGACGTGGATGTGCCCGTCCGCCAACAGCTCGGCACCGGCACTGACCGGCCCGAGGACGATCAGATCGGTGCCGCGGGCGTAGATCTGCTGACCGGAACGTACCGGTTGGGTGATGACCTTGCTGGCCACCGGCTCGGCCGCAGCAGGCGCCGGCGCCGCAGGAGGCGTGGCGGTTGTTTCGCGTACAGCCTGCAGATGCAGGTCGCCGAGTCCCAGGGCATCGGCCGCGGCGCGCAGGTCGTCCGAGCGGGTATGCACCGCCGCAAGCCGTACACCACAGCCGCTGACGGCTTCAGTCAGCCTGGCCAGGGCCGAAGGATCCAGATCTGTTTCCACGGCCGAGAGATCCAGCACGGCCGGCATGTGTCGGAAGAGGTCGGGGGCCTGGCGCGCCTGGTCATGCAGAAATGTCCGGATGGTTTCCGGATCGGTCTCGAGAATTTCCAGTGTGGTCAGCATGGCGCGGCTGGCGCGTATTCGCAGGGGAGCCGACATGGGGGAATCCTGTCTCCGTTGGGTCATTGGCTGTGGATTGTATGCAATTGCCGGCGGAGGGTCTACGCTTGCCCGCCTTCGTCCGTTTCACTGTCTTCACACCGGGGCAGCCGCAGATACATGACCGTGGACAACTCGCCGGCGCTATCGATGATCAGGCGGCCACCCTGCGCTTGGATATAGTGGCGTGCCAGGTACAGTTCGTAACCGCTCAGGCCCGGCAGGGTTGCCAGCTGAGGATTGAGTGCCCGGGCGGACTGTGCTGAAGGTACGGGGCGTCCGTGATAGGTGATCGCCAGCGTCACGTGGTCCGCCAGGTTCTGCACGGAAAGCGAGATGGTGGAGTCCGGGTTGGCCAGCTGTCCCGCGACCCGGAAAAGGTATCGTACTGCCTGATAGAGGTGTCTGGGATCGGCAAATACATGCAGCCCCGGATCCACGGGCAACAGGCTGACCTGCACGCCATAGCGCTGCGCGGCGTGTTCAAGCTCGGGCAGTTCTTCTTCAAGCAGCCCGCGGATGTTCAGCATGGTCCGGGCCGGATCCGGAGGAAAGCAACTGAACAGTCCGGCCGTGCAGGCGTCCTCCACCAGACGCTGCAAGGTCTGGAGGGCGCTTTGCTGGGCGGCCAGCAGTGTGGTGGAATCCTGCCAGCTGTCAGGCTGGGTGAGCGCATTGCGCAGGCTGTCCACCGCTTCCTGCAGCCGGTTGACCGCCTGGCTGGCCTCGGCATAGAGGTGCCTGAACTCCTCGGCACGCTCATTGAGACGTTCATCCTGCCCGGTGAGGTCGGTCAGTGCGACCAATACCGCAGGCGGTGAATGATGTGGCAGTGGCCGGGCGTGGACTTCGACTTTCCGGTCCTTCATGCTCAGCTGCGCCCGGATGATCCAGCGAAACCGGCCATCGCCTGCGGCAATGGTTTCCCGCCAGCGCTGATCCAGATGCTGCCTGTCTTCCTTGGGTGAGGAAAGCATGGCGGCCTTGCGAAAGTCTTGGAGATCCGCCGGGGTCAGTTCAAACAGCCGGAGGCCGGCTTCATTGATTCTGAGAATGCTGCCATCAGGTGCCAGAACCATCAGGGGCTGGGGTGAAATGTCAAACACGGCTTCAAGCTGGCTCTGCAGCTGGTTGACCTGGCTCAGGTGCTTCTGCCTGGCGTGGCGCTGTTCTGCCAGCACGGCGGCATGGCGCGCGACCAGGTTGCGCAGCGAGCGGTTCCAGGCCAAGATGCCGGCCACGACGAGTGTGCAAATGGTGGCAATCAGCGTCATCCAGATCCAGCGCTCCGTCCGGGCGTGGGAGGTATCCAGACGAATCCAGCGCTGCATGATCTGACTTTGGGTGGTTTCGGGAATGTGGTCCAGCGCCTTCTCCAGAATGCTGGCCAGTTCGGGCCAGTCCTTGCGGACGGCCATGCTCAGCTCCCAGTCATAACCGGACTGGCCGGCAACGTGCAGATTGGTGATGCCCAGGCGCTCCATGAAATAGACGGCAGGTCCGCTGGCCACAATGGCGGCATCGGCCTGTCCCCAGGACACCTGATTCAGTGCATCCGCCACCGTGGGGACGGTGCGCACCCTGATTTCGGGATAGCGTCGCTGAAACGCTTCCGTGGAGGCATAGCCTGCCACCGCAACCACCGTCATGCCGGACATGGCTTCGGGCGTCAGGGAGGGAAGATTCTTGCGCGTGATGATGAGCGAAGGCATGCGAATGTAGGGGCGGGTGAAGCGCATGTACGTGCGGCGCGGTGCCGTGTTGGCGGCTTCGGCCCACATGTCCACCTCGCCGTGGCGAGTGGCATCAAGCACCGCCTGCCAATCCCTGAAGCGCCGGACATCAAACTGAACGTCCAGCAGGGTACTGATTTCACGCAGGTAGTCGGCGGCGATGCCGGAATATTCGCCCCGTTCGTTGAAAAACTCGATGGGGGGAAAGGCCGGTGCCGGTCCGACCCGGATGACCGGGTGACGGTCAAGCCATGCCTTTTCGTCCACCGTCAGCCAGTCGGGGCGGTCGCGCAGCGCCCCTTCGGCCGGCAAGCCAATCAGCAAGGTGACGAGAACCAGCATGCAGGTGCGATGTGTCAGGCGTGTGATCATGGGCCTCTGACGAAAAGGGCATTTTCTGAGCGGCGACCGGCCGCTATCGGTTCCCTGAGCATAGAAGCAAATGGGGGTGGGTACAAGTGCGGCGCGTGGTAAACTGGTGTCCGGAGTATCGTGTCTGACCCATGATGGAAGGACGACACGGCGAACGAAAACCGGACGAAGAGCAGAAACAGCATGGAATACAGACCGCTTGGCAAGACGGACATGCGTGTCAGCGCCCTGTGCCTGGGCACCATGACCTGGGGGCAGCAGAATACCCGGGACGAGGCTTTTGCCCAGATGGACAGAGCCCTGGATGCGGGGATCAACTTTTTTGATACGGCAGAGCTCTATCCGGTGCCCCCCATGGCGGAAACGCAGGGGCGCACGGAATCCATCATCGGTGAATGGTTCAGGGCCCGCGGCAACCGTGACAAGGTCATTCTGGCCACCAAGGCAGCCGGGCCGGGCATTGAGCATATCCGGGGCGGCCCCCGTTTCACGGCTGAGCATCTGACGCAGGCGTTGAATGACAGTCTCAGGCGTCTTCAGACCGACTATGTGGATGTGTACCAACTGCACTGGCCGGACCGGAACGCCAATTTCTTCGGTCGTCTGGGCTATGAGCCGGTCGAGCAGGAAGACGCCACACCCATCCTGGAAACCCTGGAAGTGCTGGCGGATTTTGTGCGATCGGGCAAGGTGAGAGCCATCGGTGTCTCCAATGAAACGCCCTGGGGTGTTTCCCGTTTTCTTCATTATGCGGAGACGCTGGGTCTGCCAAGGATTGTCAGCATCCAGAACCCCTACAACCTGCTCAACCGGACCTTTGAAGTCGGTCTGGCAGAGTTCGCCCACCGTGAAGGCGTCGGATTGCTGGCCTATTCACCGCTGGCCTTCGGCGTGCTGACCGGCAAGTATCTGGGTGGTCAATGGCCGGAAGGTGCCCGGATCACGCTGTTCAAA
The DNA here is from genome assembly GCF_041153465.1 of Thermohahella caldifontis. Classification (NCBI taxonomy): domain Bacteria; kingdom Pseudomonadati; phylum Pseudomonadota; class Gammaproteobacteria; order Oceanospirillales; family Hahellaceae; genus Thermohahella; species Thermohahella caldifontis. The sequence goes on along the minus strand of NZ_CP154858.1, from coordinate 1,597,341 downwards.
CGCTTCAGCCGTTACATGAACCCGCAGGGTGAACAGGCCACAGCGGCCTATGTGGCGCTGGCCCGGAAATATGGCCTGTCTCCGGCACAGATGGCACTGCAATTCGTGACGACCCGCCCGTTCGTGAGCAGCAATATCATCGGTGCCACCTCGCTTGCCCAGCTTGATGAAAATATCGGGTCACTTGAGGTGGAACTGCCCGAACCCCTGCTGAAGGAGATTGAGGACATTCATGAACGCTATCGTTTCCCCTGCCCGTAACACGGCGGAAGCACTCTCGGGCCGGTTTGCCAATGCGCGGGCCGGGCTGACCGAAAAGCTGGTTCTGGCCATTCTCAACGGCCTGGAGCGCTACCTGTTTGCCGACAACTTCGTGGTGGCCAACCAGACCCCCTATACCGAGATCTTTCGTGACGACATCATGTCGGTCCGGCACTATCTGCCTCTGGAAGAGGACAGCATCCGTGTGGGAGATGACATCATTCCGGTCAGCCGGACGCGGCACCGGGTCCCGCTGGTGCTGGTACCGCCGCTGGCGGCCACGGCCATGATATTTGATCTCCTGCCTCACCGGAGTCTGGTTCGCTACTTTCTGGCGCAAGGATATGATGTTTACCTCATCGACTGGGGGGAGGTGACGGAAAGCCATACAGACCTGTCACTGAGCACCTATGTGCTGAAGTGGATGCCGGAGGCGCTGGAGGCGATCCGCAGACATGGCGGCCAGCAGGATGTGAGCATTTTCGCCTACTGCATGGGCGGGCTGCTGACACTCATGTATGCGGCAGCGACCGGGGATCCTCATGTCCGGAATATCGTGACTGTTGCCAGCCCGGTGGACATGCACCAGAGCGGGCTGGCGGGCCGGCTGCTTTCGTTTGTCTATCGGCCGGCCCAGCTGGTCTCGAGGGTGCTGAACTTCTCCCTGATGGACCTGCCATCCCGCTACCTGCACGTGCCAGGCTGGCTCAACTCGCTGGCCTTCAAGCTGACCAATCCGGTGGGCACGCTGGTCAACACTCTCGAAGTGCTGGTCAATCTCTGGGACCGGGAGTATCTCAAGGAGCACACCACCATGAGCCTGTGGTTCGACGACATGGTTGATTATCCGGGCGCGACCGTCAAGGAAATGGTGGCCAAGATGATGCTGGAAAACCAGATGGCGAAGGGCCGCATGCGCATGGGGGACAAGGAGGCCAACTTCAATAGTATTCACGCCAGCATCCTGGCCTTTGCGGGTGAGGACGATACCCTGGTCAGCCCCGAAGCCGCGCACCGGGTTCTGGATATCGTGTCCTCCGAGGACAAGGAATTCTGCGTGGTTCCGGGAGGCCATGCCGGAGTGTTCGCAGGGAGCCGGGCACCGGCCCATACCTGGGCTATTGCAGCCGAGTGGCTGGCTTCACGGTCGGACTGATGTCAAAATATTGACGAAAAGAAATGCGTGCCATGACGGCCCGTTCACGGTAATACCATTCAGAACCGGGTATTCTGAAACCATAGACACCCGTATCAAGAGATGGTTCCCCATGGCACGCATTATCCTGACACTCCTGGCTTTGCTGGCGCTGACACTGGCAGGCACCGGGCATGCCACGGAGAAAGCGGATGCCCGTGCCGTTGTGCAGGGTTTCGCCTCGGAGGGCGATCTTTCCCGGGGTACCGTCGTACAGCAAACCCTGCGCATCCTCGCCGGCCAGTGGGTCCGGGAGTGGGTGGGGATTGAGGGTGACCGGCTCCCCAGCGGTTTCGGTACATTTGTCGAGGTGGCCACTGATCCGGCGCTGCGTCTGGATGTCCATGACGATGGCGCGACGCTGGGTTATACCTTCCGGTTCTGAACCTTTTCTACTCCCCGGCAGCGTCCGAACGCAAGCGCTTGCTAACATCGTGGCGCTGGCAAAGTTGTTTTTCTGAGCTAATCTGATATCAACTTCAGATGTGCAACGGAAATCAAGATGAAACTTTCCAGCATCAGTGTGCGCCTGCCCCTGCTCTTCACGTCATTGGTTACCGTGCTTCTGCTCGTTTTTGGGTATATCAGCTATGAGGATGCACGGACCGATCTGCAGATGCGCCTGCAGACCACAACCAAAAATGTTCTCAATCGATTATCTCTCAGTCTTCCTGCGCCGATCTGGAATTACGAGTCGGAATTCCTGTTCCGCAGCATCGAGTCAGAAATGCAGGATCCGCTGGTATCAGCCATTGTGGTCCGGAACGGGGAAGGTGTCATTGCCGCACTGTATAAGGATGCAGATGGAATCGTATCCAAACAGGAGCCTGAGAATTTGCACGCGGCGGAACCACTTGAGGAAAAGCTCGTATACAACGATGGTGGCACCGAAAACGAGGTTGGCAAGGTTCTGGTTTATGTAGATGACACGCCGGTTCGGAAAGCCCTGTCCCGCCAGCTGCGCAGTACTGTCACAGAGATCGTTGTTCTTGACCTCGTGATTGGCGTTTTGATGGTTTTGCTTCTGCGTGCCCAGGTCTTGCGACCTTTGGCAGAAGTGCGTGAGGCGGTCAGCAATCTGGCGAGCGGGGAAGGCGATCTGACCCGTCGCCTCAGGTTTGACCGAAAGGACGAGTTCGCCGAGCTCGCCGGAGAGGTGAATCACTTTATAGAAAACCTGCAGACAATCATTGCGAACGTCAAGCAATCGGCGGTCACTCTGGTTGACAGCTTTGCTCGGGCTTCTCATCAGGTGGAAGCGATCGCCCGAGACATTTCAAGTCAGCGTGAACAAATTGAGATGGTGGCAACCGCCAGCACAGAAATGTCTTCCGCCATCGAGAATGTGGCAAACAACGCCAACTCAGCGTCCGACCTGACCCGTCATGCGGATGATATGGCCCGGCGAGGCAATACGGTTGTACAGGAGGTTATCGGTGTGATTGGTGATTTGTCCAGCGAGGTGAATCATGCCTCAGAAGTGACGGAAAAACTGGCGGTCGAGGCTTCCAATATCGGCACGGTGCTGGATGTGATCAAGAGCGTTTCCGAGCAGACCAATTTGCTTGCCCTCAATGCGGCCATTGAAGCTGCGCGGGCGGGAGAACAGGGCCGCGGGTTTGCTGTGGTGGCGGATGAAGTCCGGACGCTTGCGCAGCGTACCCATGAGTCCACGGACGAGATTCAAAGCATCATCTCCCGTTTGCAGCAGTGTGCTGAGGAGGTCAAGGCGGGCATGCTCAAGGTGCAGGATCAGGCATCTACTTCGGTTGATCAGGTCGCTTCAGCCGGCGAAGCGATACGCAGTATTGCAGAGGCGGTTGATGAAATTACCCGCATGAATGTCCAGATTGCCGAAGCAGCGCATGAGCAGAGTCTGGTGGTTGCAGATATCAATCAGAATATTGTGGCGATTTCCCAGGTGGCCGATGCGTCGGTTGACAAGGCGCAGGAGACGGTCAAGGCCAACCGGGAAGCTGCAGAAATGGCGGCCGACCTTGCCCGCCAGATGGAACGTTTCAAAGTATAGGCGGGGCAAGATACAGGAGGATGGATGTTAGTGTGCCTGTTCGAACCCGGGCCCGGGAACACATCACTTTGACCGTGTGCGGTATGATCTGCACAGGTAAGCAAGCGATCGCGTACCTGGGTAGTCGTGAAAAACAAGAGCGCTTCGTCTATGCTGAGAAAGGCCTTTACAACAACAATGCAAGAGGTATCAAGAAAATGTTGAGGATAATCACACTGTTTATGTCATTGATCTTTGCGACTCTGAGCTGGGGAGAAACAATCACCCTGGCGAACGGTGAGTGGGCGCCTTATCTTTCCGAGAAGCTGAAGAAGTATGGCTTTGTTTCGGATATTGTGACTCAGTCTTTCGAGCGTGAGGGCGTGACGGTCAAGTATGTTTTTCTGCCCTGGAAACGCGGTTACGAGGAGGCCAAAAACGGAAAGCTCAATGGTTCATTGGTCTGGAGTCGTACTGAAGAGCGGGAACAGTTCTTTGACTACAGTGACCCGGTGATCAGGCTTGAAACCGTGCTCTTCGTCAGGAAGGGAGGTGGATTTGACTGGGACGGGACGCCTCAGTCGCTCTCCGGAAAGAGTCTGGGCGGGGTCATCGGATACAGTTATGGTCTGGATGAGGCTGAAAAAGCGGGTACCGTGAAAATCAGCCGCATTACCAGTGCGGATGCCAACCTCCAGAAAGTGGCGGCAGGCCGTCTGGATGCATTTATCGAAGATCGTCAGGTGGGGATGGAGCTGGTCAACAAGCTGGGGCTGGCTGACAAGATTGAAGTTCACCCCAAACCGATCAAGATGCGGGACTACCACCTTATCCTGAACAAGAAACAGCCTGAAAACAAGGCGCTGATGGAAAAGTTCAATCGCGGGCTGAAGGCGCTGCGTGAGGATGGTACCTATGACGCTATTGTGAAGGCGGCTCAGGCGGGAGAATACAACTGATGTCCGCTGACCGGCAGTGCCCCGACACCTGAAAGGCCTGTATCAGAATCATATTGTCCTGTCTTGCTCGGATCCGAACCTGAAAAGCAATGTAGAGTCAGGTGCGGATCCGGTCTTTTCAGCATGCTGTCTGCGGAGTGTTTTCCTGCTTGCGGTGACGGGGTGCCCCGGATCTCTTGCTGAACGCGATTGAGTAACCTCTTAAGCCCTCGGCAGCCGGATATTGGTAACGGGTATGTGTCTGTCACCGGGCTGTTGTCCCCGCCGTTCAGATATTACAATAAAGCCTCTCTTTTGATGATCGTCAAAGTGCCCGCACTTTGATTCCGGCATACTTCAGCCACAATACAAGAACTGAACGGGCTGGTCAGGCCCGGCATTTTCAGCGTCAATGTTCAAGCAGTCTGCTCCGTGCAGAGGGGGAATCATGTCAGCACCAACCGTATTCCGGGATGTGGAAGCCTGTGTCGATGCCATCATTGCAAAAGTGGGCAAGGAGATCGTGTTCGGTATGCCACTGGGTCTGGGCAAGCCGATCCATCTGGCCAATGCCCTGTACGCCCGGGCGAAAAAGGATCCGACGCTCCGGCTGAAAATCATCACGGCGATCTCGCTGGAAAAGCCGTCCGGCAGCTCCGCTCTCGAAAAGAAGTTTTTCGGGCCCTTTGCCAAGCGCCTGTTTGACGGCATACCGGACTTGGAATATGTCCGCGACCTGCGTCGCAATCAGGTTCCCGACAACGTGGTCATCCACGAATTCTTCTTCAAGGCCGGCAGCTACCTGAACCATCCGGGGCAGCAGCAGAACTACATCATGAGCAACTACACCCATGTCTTCCGGGACCTCATGGATCAGGGGCTGAACGTGGCCGCCCAGATCGTTGCCGTGCGTGATGAGGGCGACAAGCGTCGCTACAGCCTCAGCTGCAACCCGGATGTGGCCATTGACCTTGAGCCGGAGCTGCGCGCGCTGGAGGCTCAGGGCAAGCCGGTGGCGATCGTCGGCGAGATCAACCGTAATCTGCCGTTCATGCAGAATGATGCCGAGGTGGAAGCGGAAAGCTTCGACTTTATCATCGATAATCCGCGGTATGACTACCCTCTGTTCGGGGCCCCCAACATGGCCGTCACGCCCACGGACTACATGATCGGCTTCCATGCCAGCACGCTGATCCGTGATAACGGGACGCTGCAGGTGGGCATCGGCTCTCTGGGCACGGCCCTGTCCAGCGCCACGCTGACCCGTCACCAGGATAATGCCCTCTACCGGGACATGTGTCAGGAGCTGGATCTGGAAAGCCGTTTTCCGGTTATCGGCAAAATTGGCGGAATGGACACCTTCGAGAAAGGCCTGTACGGCTGCAGTGAAATGATGGTGGATGGGTTTATCCACCTGTACAAGGCCGGTATCCTCAAGCGGCAGGTGTTCCCGGATCATACCCTGCAGACGCTGCTCAACACCGGACGGATTACTGAAACGCCGGATCTGGACATGCTGGATGCCCTGGCGGAAGCAGGTGCCATTTCCGCCAGGTTGCTGGCCCGGGACATCGAGTATCTCAAGCGGTTTGGCATTCTGCGCGAGGACATTCAGTTCAAGGGCGGTCACTTGCTCGTGGACGAGGATAACCATGCCGAAGCCGATCTGCGCAAGGAGGAAAGCCGCGCCTGGATTGCCGCCAATGCGCTGGGGCAGTCCCTGAAGGGCGGTATTGTCCTGCATGGCGGTTTCTTCCTCGGGCCGCGCAACTTCTATGACATGCTGCGTGAGCTGACGGACGAAGATCACCAGAAAATCTGCATGACCAGCGTGCGTTTCATCAATCATCTTTATGACCACCGTCTGGGCAACGAACAGCTCAAGATCGCCCAGCGCCAGCATGCCCGTTTCATCAACTCCACCATGATGGCCACACTCTTCGGCGCGGCCGTATCGGACGGATTGGAGAACGGCAAGGTGGTCAGCGGGGTGGGCGGACAGTACAACTTTGTTGCCATGGCCCACGACACGCCGGGCGCCCGGTCCATTCTCAAGCTCAAGTCAACGCGGGTGGCGGGCGGCCGCACCGTGTCCAACATCGTCTTCAGTTATGGTTACTGCACCATTCCGCGCCATTTGCGTGATATCTACGTGACCGAGTACGGTATTGCCGATCTTCGTGGCAAGAGCGATGCGGAGTGCGTGATGGAAATGCTGAAAATTGCCGATTCGCGCTTCCAGCCTCAGCTCATGGCCCAGGCCAAGGCGGCCGGGAAGCTGCCTCAGGATTATCAGATTCCTGAAGCCTACCGCCAGAACACGCCTGAGCGGATTCAGGCCATGTATCGCAAGTTCAGCCCGCGCGGCGCCTTCGATCCCTTCCCGTTCGGCTGTGATTTCACCGAAGAAGAACTCAAGATCGGCAAGGCGCTGAAGCAGCTCAAGGCCAGGACGGCCACCAGACAGGGGCTGCTCAAGGCCCTGTGGGAAGCCATGCGCTTGCGGGAGATTCCGCAGAATGTGGTACCGCTGCTCGAACGCATGGACATGATGGCCCCGAAGGATTTCCGCGAAAAGCTGGAGCAGAAGCTGTTGGCTGCGGAACTGATGCGGCTGGTCTGACAGGCGCAGCGTCTTCCTCACGAATCTGGTACACTCTCGCGTCGCAAGACGGAGGGTGTACTGGTGACAAAAGTCTATACCATTCACTACAAGCTCAAGAACCGCAACGGAGAGGTAGTGGATACCTCCGTTGGTGGCCAGCCCATGACTTTTCTGGATGACAGCCCGACGGTCATTCCCGGTCTGAGAAAGGCGGTGGCCGGACGTGAACCGGGGCAGGTTCTGGAAGTCACCATTCCGCCGGAGCTGGCGTATGGGCCCCACGATCCGGACAAGGTGCGTACGGTGGCCCGTGCCCTGTTCGATCAGCCAGAAGCCGTCAAGCCTGGCGCCATCTTCCAGACCGGGTCCGGCAATGAGCGCCAGGTGGTCAAGGTGGTGGATGTGGACGGTGACAAGGTGCGGGTGGATGCCAATCATCCGCTCGCCGGTCTGACACTCTATTTTGAAGTGGAAATCCTGTCGGTCCGGGACGCCACGCCGGACGAAATTGCATCAGGCAAGCCCTTCCACCCATAGATCCAGGTGGCCTTCGTGAGGGATCCAGTTGAGCCGGGCAACCGTGGTGGCACAGAACCGGTGCGACTGCCGCGCGAGTGCGGCCGGACTGTCCGCCGGCTCAAGCAAGGGCCCCCAGTGCACATAGGCGTCGGTGGGCGGTGCCTTGAGCAAGCGCCACAAGTGCGGGACAAAGGTGTCATCCCCCACGAACGGTGCGAGGGTGTCGGGTTCTCCGCGCCTGCGGTAGTGGATGGCGACAGGCTGAACAGGCCTGGAGGCCTCCATCGCGGCCTGGAAAAGCCGCGGATAGAAGCGGCCTACCTTGTCGCCCCGGGTCGTTGTGCCTTCGGGAAAGAACACCACAGTGCGGCCTGCAGCCAGCTTTTGTCGGATGGCACGGCGTGCAGAAGCGAGATGCCCGCCGCCCCGGCGGATGAACAGCGTGCCCGCTTGCCGGGCCAGCCAGCCGATGGCAGGCCATTGTCCCACTTCTGCCTTGGCGAGGAAGTGTGACGGACATGCTGCCCCCAATACGGGAATGTCCAGCCAGCTGATATGGTTGGCAACAATGAGGGTGGCCCCGCCTTCGGATGGGGTGCCCACATGATGGACATTCACGCGAAGAATCTCCAGTAGCCTGCGGGTCCAGTCCTGCATGGCGATATCGCGGCGCACTGCCATGCCGGCCGCTTCCTGCAGGTGCATCGCCAGGGCCAGGCCCATGCCCCGGATGAGGTGAGACAGAATACGCAACGCCCGGAATATCGCAGCCATCATGCGTTACGCTCCCGGCTCATGAAGTGTCGTGCATAACGTTCCGCCAGTGTCTTCACATTCAGCACAATCAGTAGGTCGGCGCAGCCAAAAGCTGCATCCAGGCAGGGTTCGCCACCGATGCGCGCGCCGAGACGGGTGTAGGCGCGAATGAGCGGCGGAATGGCTGCCGGCTGACGGGAGGCTTCATGGGGGCGGGGCAGGGGGAAGCGCGGGAAGACCCGGTGTGCCGGCTCCAGACCATGGGACGCCAGTAACTGATCGGTGACTGACCAGGCCAGCGTGCCACCGTCCCGGATGCTGATGCTGCCGCAGCCGATTAGCGTATCGTAGCCTTCGTCCAGCACGAAGGCGGCGATACCGGACCAGAGCAGGGACAGGACGGCGCCGGTGCGATAATCCGGGTGGACACATGTGCGGCCAACCTCGAGAATCCTGCCGGATCGCTTCACCAGTGCAGACAGATCGAACTCGCTTTCGGAATAGAAACCGCCTGCCTGCCTGGCATGCTCCGATCGCAGCAGCCGGGTGGTGGCCACCACCTGACCATTGAACACGTTCTCAACGATCAGGTGTTCGCACCAGGGATCCCAGGCATCCATGTCCAGCCCCGGAATGGGGCTTGAAAGCCGGGCACCATACTCCCGGGTAAACACTTCAAACCTGAGCCGCTGAGCCCGGGCAACCTGAAGCGCCGAGCCAGCAAGGCCAACCTGAAGCCGGGGGGCTCGGGGACGTTCCGATGGGGTCTGGTTGTGCTGAGTGGTGATGGTCATGATCATCCCTCCTGATTGGACAGGAGTGATGATGGGGTGCGGGCATGACGGTGCCATGAACGGCGTGTGACACTTCCGGGAAATCCGCCGGCAGGGTGCACGGGATGCATGTAAATTTTGAAACAGAGGTTATACTTTATGTCGGGCAAGTGCTATGTTTCTTGAAAGGATGTGTGTGAACGTTAACACCACCCGGGGGAAACAGGCATGACGGGGTTACAACAACAAAGAGTTAAGGATATCGTGGATACCAACGAAACCTGGCGGATACTGATTGTAGAGGATGACGAGCGGCTGGCCGACCTGACACGGGAATACCTGGAATCCAATGGGCTGGTCGTGTCGGTGGAGGGAAACGGAACGCGTGCAATCGAGCGCATTGAACAGGAACAGCCGGATCTGGTTGTTCTGGATCTCATGCTGCCGGGTGAGGACGGTCTGTCGATCTGTCGCAAGGTGCGGCCGCACTATAACGGACCCATACTGATGCTCACTGCGCGAACCGATGACCTGGACCAGGTACTGGGTCTGGAAATGGGCGCAGATGATTACATGTGCAAACCGGTGCGGCCACGGGTATTGCTGGCACGTATCCGGGCGCTGCTCAGACGCATCCGTGAGCAGGAGGCAGCCCGGGAGAAGACCGGCGCTGCACAGGAAGAGGAACCCGTGCGCCTGGAGTTCAATGACCTGGTCATTGACCGTTCCATGCGTGAGGCCTGGCTGGCTGGCAACAGCATTGATCTGACCAGTGCCGAGTTTGACCTGCTCTGGCTGCTGGCCAGCAATGCGGGCCGGGTGCTCAGCCGCGAGGAAATCTTTACCGCCCTGCGCGGTATCGAATATGACGGTCAGGACCGCTCCATTGATGTGCGTGTCTCCCGCATACGCCCGAAGATTGGCGATGACCCGGTGCATCCCCGGCGGATCAAGACGGTGCGCAGCAAGGGTTATCTGTTCGTGAAGGAAGCCTGAGCACGGATTGGTGAATACGGTCTTCGCCCGGACATTCGTGCTGGTCGTCAGCGGGCTGGCGGCCTGTCTGCTCCTGGCCGTGCTGGCCTTTCAGGGCATCAATGAGGTCAGGCACGCGGCCTGGCAGGAGCATGTCCTGAGTCTGCCCCTGCAGTGGTTGCGACAGCAGCCCGGGGATGCCCGTGCCATGCTGCTGAGGACTTCGGCCCCGCCCGGACTTCAGGTTTCTGCACTGCCGCTGGATAGCCTGCCGCTGAACCCCGTGCAACGGGAGCGTCTGACCATGGGGCAGGCCATTCTGGTGCCGACCGCATTCGGCTCGCACCTGTTGCAGCAGGACGGAGATCAGGCACTGGGTGTCTATTACACCTATGCCGTGGATGAGGCGGTGCAATGGATGGCCCGCATTCTGACTCTGGAGCTGGACGGACTGACAGCGGACGCGGCACGTGCGCGTGTTGCCCGGTTCGCCCGGGCTTGGCAGCTGCCCTGGACGCTGGCACCGAGAGACTCGCTGGCCGACCTGCCTGCGGTGCTGAGGGAAGAACTCACGCAGCAGGGCTGGCTGCGCCTGCCTGAAAACGCGGGATATCTGTTCGAAGTGCCCGGACTGGGCGTGCTCAGTCTTGCACCTCAACCCGCCTTTGATCCTTGGTCCGCCCCGCTCATCTTCAGCCTGACCATTCTGGTGCTCTGCATTCTGGCCGCCGTACTGTACCAGTCCTTTGCCCGCACCGAGCTTCGCCTGCGCAAGCTGGAAAGCGTAGCCACCCGTATCTCCCGCGGGGAGCTGGACGCACGGATCGACGAGAGCGAAATGACGGGAGCGCTGGATTCCGTGGGCAGGCTGGCTTCCGTGTTCAACCGCATGGCGGAGCACATCCAGCGGCTGGTGTCCGTGCAGCGGGAAATGATTCACGCGGTGTCGCACGAGCTGCGGACACCGGTTGCGCGCATCCGCTTTGGCGTGCAGATGATCGAGGATCTGGACGATCCTGAGCAGCGCCAGAAGCAGCTGCAGGGTATTGACCATGACATCCAGGAACTCAACGAGCTGATTGACGAGATCCTGACCTATGCCAGGCTGGAGCAGGGCGGGCCGGTCATCGATTTTCAGGAGGCCAATGTTGCCGACATCGTGAATCAGGTGGTGGAAGAGCAGCAGAGCATTCGCCCGGAGATCCGTATTGAAGCCCGCTTTGCACCCGGTTCGGAGCATTATGTGCTGGCCGACGTCGAGCCTCGCTATATCCATCGCGCCATCCAGAATCTGGTCGGTAATGCCTGTCGCTATGCGAAGTCCCGGGTTGTGGTCAACTGTTGCCTGGAGCGGCAGACCTGTCGGGTGGACGTGGAGGATGATGGTCCGGGCATTCCGGAAAGCCAGTGGGAAAAGGTGTTCACGCCCTTTGCCCGACTGGATGACAGTCGGACCCGCTCCTCCGGAGGATACGGACTGGGCCTGTCCATTGTCCGTCGTATCCTGTACTGGCATGGTGGTCAGGCCATGGTCAGTCGCAGCAAGTCACTGGGAGGTGCCTGCTTCACGCTCGTGTGGCCCCGTCGGCAGGATATTACCTGATGTTACAGTTTATTGACACGAAGCCTACAGACGGACGTCATCCTTTTGGCCATAATCAGAACCGTAAAGGATGACTCTTTGAGGTTGTAGTTCTTATCGAACTTTCCTTGTTTCGGGGGCTCGCATTGCGAGCCCTTTTTTCGTCCGGACACGCCGCCACAATCAGGCATGCCCGGAATCTGATGCCCGGCGAGTGGCCGGATTCCGTCGGTATCCCTTTGACAGCACCTGTGCTCCGCCTTCAGTTCAGACCGGAAGGGCCTCACCTGTCGGACTGGCCGAAGGGGCTGGCGTATTCACTTCCGATGCGAGCCAGTCATCAAGCTGCGCTTTCTGTTCGGCGCTCAGACGCAGTCCCAGGCGAGTCCTTCGCATCAGGATATCTTCGGCAGTCAGCGCCCACTCCTCGTTTACAAGGTAGCGGACTTCAGCTTCCGTCAGTCCCGAGCCGAAATCCCGGCCGAGATCTGCCATGCAGGTTGCCTGATCCAGAAATTTGAGCGCCAGTACGCCATAGCTCCGGGCATAGCGCCTGAGCAGCGTATCGGGCAGCCAGGGAGCGGCCTGACGCAGCACCTCCTCCACCTGTGCCCGGGTATGCAGCGCAGTGGTGGCCCCGGGCAGCGGAGCAGCGTGGGTCCAGGCCGGTCCCATTGACGGAAAGTACGGCTTCAGCCGGGACATGGCCGCATTGGCCAGCTTTCTGTAGGTGGTCAGTTTGCCGCCAAAGACGTTCAGCAGTGGCGTGGCACCCAGCTCGTCATCCAGTTCCAGCGTATAGTCCCGGGTCACTGCGGACGGATTGCTGCTTTCGTCGTCACACAGGGGGCGCACACCGCTGAACGTATCAAGGATATCGTTGCGCGTCAGCGTATGGCGGAAGTGACGGTTGACCACGTCCAGCAGGTAGTCGATTTCCTCGTCATCAATCCTCACCTGGGCCGGGTCACCCCGATACTCCTTGTCGGTCGTGCCGATCATGTGCAGGTCATCTTCCCAGGGCAGGACAAAGACAATCCGGCCATCCTTGTTCTGCAGGATGAAAGCGCCCGGCGCATCATGAAACGCTTTGACCAGGATATGGCTGCCCTTGATCAGGCGGATGTTGCGCGGTGAGCGGGTCCGGATACCGGTTTCGATGAACTGCTGCACCCAGGGGCCGGCTGCATTGACCAGCGCGCGGGCGAAAATCACTTGTTCCGAACCATCTGACAGATTGCGCAGGCGGACTTTCCACAATTTGTCCGCTGACTGACGCTCGGCATGAATGCAGCGGGTGCGTGTCAGGATGCGGGCACCATGGAGCCTCGCCTGCAGGGCATTGGCGACCACAAGGCGGGCGTCATCCACCTGGCAGTCGGAATATTCAAAACCGGTCGTGAACTCCGGCTTGAGCGGGCTGTTTTGCAGACTGACCTGGCGACTCCCCGGCAGCGTCGTGCGCTTGCTCAGGTGATCGTAGAGAAACAGGCCAATGCGGATCATCCAGGCCGGCCGCAGGTGCGGGGCGTGGGGCAGCGTGAAGCGCAATGGTGCGACCAGGTGAGGGGCATTGCGCAACAGCACCTCTCTTTCCGCAAGTGCTTCACGAACCAGTCTGAACTCGTAGTGCTCCAGGTAACGCAGTCCGCCGTGGATGAGCTTGGAGCTGGCCGATGAGGTGGCGGCCGCCAGGTCGCTCTGCTCGCACAACAGTACACTGAGTCCTCTGCCGGCCGCATCGGCGGCAATGCCCGTGCCATTGATGCCGCCGCCGATGATCAGCACATCCACGGGAGTGTTGGAAAGAGTTGCCATGAGAGTGTCCTTTCGTGTGTGAACGCTGTATTTTCATAATACAACATGAAAGGACAGGGTGGCGATACAAATTGAATAAAAATGTGACAAGTGTACTGAAATTTGATCCGTCAGGGTTCGCAAACAACCAGTTTTACGCCTTCCCGTTCCAGAAGCGAAACCATCTCGTCGGATGGACGTGTATCCGTGAAAATATGGCTGGCCAGTGACACGGGCCCCAGCCGGATCATGGCCTTGCGACCGAACTTGGTGTGGTCGGCCGCAACAAAGACACGCCTCGAGCTTTCGATGATGGCCTGGGCGACACGGACCTCCTGATAATCGAAGTCCAGCAGGTCTCCCTCCTCGTCAATGCCGCTGATGCCGATCACGGCAAAATCGCACTTGAACTGCCTGACGAAGTCCACGGTGGCCTCACCGATGATACCGCCATCACGGCTGCGCACCCGGCCGCCGGCGATGATGATGGTGAAATCTTCCTTGCCACTGAGGATGCTGGCTACATGAAGGTTGTTGGTGATGACGGTCAGGCCTTCATGGTTGAGCAGTGCCTGAGCGATCGTTTCCGTTGTCGTACCGATATTGATGAACAGTGACGACTGATTCGGGATGCGGCGGGCGATGGCTTCGGCAATCCGCTGTTTTTCCGCCAGATGCTGGATTTTCCGTTCACTGTAGGCCGTGTTGGCGGTGGACGGCGGCAAGGCAGCCCCGCCGTGGTAGCGTTTCAGGCGCTGTTCCGCATCCAGGGCATTGATATCGCGACGGATGGTTTGCGGCGTCACGCCGAAATGCTGGGCCAGTTCGTCGATGGACACGAATCCGCGCTCGCGTACCAGCGCCACAATCTGATCATGTCTGTGTTCGTGGGCCACGCCTTGCCTCCCTCGTCTGGCCGCCCGAAAGGCGGACTGGGTCAAATTTTTTTGTTCGTTTTCTGTTTAGAATGTTCAGAACTGAAAATCACCCTAGTATAACGCCAATCAAAAAGGAATTGCGCGAAAATGAACACATATTTGCTGGCCATTGATCAGGGTACGACAAGCAGCCGCGCCATCGTGTTTGACGGGCAGGGCAACATCTGCGGCGTGGGGCAACAGGAATTTCCCCAGTATTTCCCACAGGATGGCTGGGTGGAACATGACCCGGAAGATATCTGGCATACCACCCTGCAGACCATTCGTGCTGCGCTGGATGCCGCCGGCATCGAAGCCGGCAACCTGGCCAGCATCGGCATCACCAACCAGCGGGAAACGGTTGTGGTGTGGGAGCGTGCCACAGGGCGACCGCTCTATCGCGCCATTGTCTGGCAGGACCGGCGTACGGCGGAACGGTGCGAGGCGCTCAGGGCGGCCGGGCATGAGGCAGAAGTGTCGGCACGCACGGGACTGCTGCTGGATCCCTACTTCAGTGCCAGCAAGATCGCCTGGATCCTGGACCATGTGGAAGGCGCGCGTGAGCGGGCTGCCCGGGGTGAACTCTGCGCCGGTACCATCGACAGCTTTCTGCTCTGGCGCCTGACGGAGGGCAAGGTTCACGCCACGGATGCCACCAACGCCTCGCGAACCCTGCTGTTCAATATCCATACCCAGCAGTGGGATGACACCTTGCTGGATCTGTTCGGTATTCCTGCTGTCATGCTGCCGGAAGTGCGGGACAGTGCTGCGGATTATGGTCATGTGTCACCGGCACTGTTCGGGTCTGCCGTACCCGTTGGCGGCATGGCCGGCGATCAGCAGGCGGCACTGGTGGGACAGGCGTGCCTCGCGCCGGGGCAGATCAAGAGCACCTATGGTACCGGGTGCTTCATGGTGCTGAATACCGGCGAACGAGCAGTCACGTCCACTTCGCGTCTGCTGACCACGGTCGCCTATCGTCTCAATGGGCAGACCACCTATGCCCTGGAAGGCAGCATCTTCAATGCCGGCACAGCGGTTCAATGGTTGCGGGACGGCTTGGGGCTGATACGCTCTGCCGCCGAAACAACCGAGTCGGCCATGCGGGTGGGTGCGGACAATCCGGTTTATCTGGTTCCCGCGTTTACCGGGCTGGGCGCGCCCTGGTGGGATGCGGACGCGCGTGCGGCGCTTGTGGGCATGACCCGGGATACTTCGGCCGACCACATCATCACGGCGGCCATTCAGGCGGTTGCCTATCAGACCCGAGATCTGATCGAGGCCATGGCACGGGATGCCGGATCCGTGGAGCGGCTCCGGGTGGACGGCGGCATGGTGGTCAATGACTGGCTCATGCAGTTTCTCTCGGACATGCTGGCCGTGCCCGTGGATCGCCCGCGGGTGACAGAAACCACGGCGCTGGGCGCCGCCATGCTGGCGGGGCTGAACGCCGGGGTGATCGGAGATCTCTCTGAATTGGACAGGTTCTGGCAGTGCGACCGGAGTTTCGAGCCCGGGATGCCGGAAGAGCGTCGGGAACGGCTTTACCACGGCTGGCAGGCGGCCGTTCAGCGGGTGCTGACCCGCTGAGCCTCAGGGCGAAACGGGAAAGGCAATCAGGTGATCGGCCACGAGACGCAGGCCGATCTCCGTACCTGTCGGGTAATCCTGGTGGCTGGGTGCCAGTACATCCAGCGCCAGTCCCGAGGGCAGTGTCAGCCGGTAGAGGGTCGACGAGCCGGAAAAGATCTTGTCACGGATGAGCGCTCTGAGACCGGACTGTTCATCCAGTACAATGTCGTCCGGGCGCAAAAGTACGTCCACCGCCGTGCCGGGCGGCCAGATATAGGCCCGGTCACCGCGAATCACGCCCAGTTCCGTGGCCACGCTGTCCGGCGTTTCCAGACGACCGGGGACAAAGGAACCGCGCCCCACAAACCCGGCCACAAACCGGTTTTCAGGATTGTGGTACAGGTTGTAGGGTGTATCCCATTGCTGGAGGCGTCCCTGGTGGAGGACGCCCACATGATCAGCCAGGGCGAAGGCTTCGTTCTGATCATGAGTCACCAGAATGGCCGATGTCTTGCGCTGTCTGAGAATGTCGCGCACATCCAGGGAGAGCCGGAGCCGGAGCTCCGCATCCAGGTTCGAGAATGGCTCGTCCATCAGCAGCAGTTCGGGCTCCGGGGCCAGTGCCCGCGCCAGGGCCACACGCTGCTGCTGCCCTCCGGAAAGTTCGTGAGGGTACTGCTCCGCCACGCTGTGCAGGCCGACAAGATCCAGCATGTCGGCCACGACACGCTTCCGGGACGCCTTGTCCAGCCGGTGAAGACCGAAGCCGATGTTGTCCGCAACCGTGAGGTGCGGAAACAGGGCGTAGTCCTGAAACACCATGCCGATGCGCCGGTTTTCGGGCGGAACGGTCATGCCCGGCCGCGACAGCACCTGTCCCGCCAGCACGATCTGTCCGGCATCAACCGGCTGAAAGCCGGCCAGCGCTTTCAGCAATGTGGTCTTGCCGCAACCGCTCGGTCCGAGCAAGCTGGCGAGACCGCCGCGATTCAGATGGAAGGTGACATCCTGCAGCACCGGCGTCTCATCGTAACGGCAGGCAAGGCCGGTCACTTCCAGTTCGGGCCTTTCCGTGGTCACGCGCTCAGGGCTCCCAGCAGCAGGTATTCCATCAATGCCTTCTGGGCATGCAGCCGGTTTTCGGCTTCATCCCAAACCACCGAGCGGGGATCGTCGAGCATGTCCTCCGAGACTTCCTCGCCGCGATGCGCCGGCAGGCAGTGCATGAATAATGCGTCCGGTTTGGCCAGGTCCATGAGCCTGGGAGAAACCTGGTAAGGGCGGAACTTTTCCTTGCGGGCTTCGGCCTCATCTTCCTGCCCCATGGAGGCCCAGACATCGGTCACGACCAGATCTGCGTCACGCACCGCCTCGGTGGGATCTTCCACGACTGCCACGTGGGAGGCGTTGTCAGCCACGATGGCCGCCTTGGGTTCGAAGCCCTTGGGGCAGGCGGCCACAAGCTGGAAGTCGAATTGCGTGGCAGCATTCATGTAGCTGTGGCACATGTTGTTGCCATCGCCGATCCAGGCCACGCGCTTGCCCTGCACGGCACCGCGATGCTCGACCCAGGTCTGGATGTCGGCCAGAAGCTGGCAAGGGTGAAAATCATCGGTGAGCGCATTAATCACCGGAACACTGGCGTAGCGGGCAAAGGTTTCCAGCTTCTCGTGCTCGAAGGTGCGGATCATGATGATGTCCACCATGCGTGACAGCACCCGGGCGCTGTCCTCGATGGGTTCTCCGCGGCCCAGTTGCGTATCCCGTGGTGACAGGAAGATGGCGTGGCCACCCAACTGGGCCATGCCGGCTTCAAAGGAAACCCGGGTGCGGGTGGAGGACTTCTCGAAGATCATGCCCAGCACCTTGTTGGGCAGGGGGGCATAGGGAATGCCCCGCTTCTGCTTGTCCTTGAGAATCATGGCACGGCGGATCAGATAATCCAGGGTGCCCGGTGGCAGATCCTTGAGAGTCAGAAAATGTTGAACAGCAGTCATGGTCTTGTCCTGTCAGTCATGAAGAGCGGGGCAGAACACGCTCGTCTGCCTTGTAGAGTTTGATGAGACGAATCAGTGTAGTGGCCAGCCAGTCAGCCTCATCGTCCGTCATGATCAGCGGTGGCAGCAGCCGGATGACCGACTCGCGCGTCACATTGATCAGCAACTGCTGGGTCTTGGCCAGCGGCACAAGCTCGGGGCAGGGCTCGTCGAGCTCTATCCCGATCATGAGCCCCTTGCCGCGGATGTCGCGCACATAGCCCGAGCCCCTGAAATAGGTTTCAAACGTTTCCCGAAGGCGATCACCCAGTACCCGGGCGCGCTCCGGCAGGTGCTCGTCGCGCAGCGTGCGGACCACAGCCAGTGCGCCCGCACAGACCAGCGGATTGCCGCCAAAGGTGGAACCGTGACTGCCGGGGGTGAAAACGCCGGCCGCCTCGCCGCGGGCGAGACAGGCGCCAATGGGCAGGCCGTTTCCAAGCCCTTTTGCCGTGGTCACCACATCAGGCAGTATGCCTGCGCCCTGATAACAGAAGAAATGGCCGGTCCGCCCGTTGCCGGTCTGGACTTCATCCAGCATCATCAGCCAGCCCTGAGCATCGCACAGGGCTCTTGCACCCCGGAGATATTCATCCGAGGCCACGGCGAGTCCGCCTTCGCCCTGAACCGGCTCCATGAGAATGGCGACGATGTCGGGGTTGTTCCGGGCAATATGCTGCAGCGCATCCAGGTCATTGAAGGGCGCCCGCACGAACCCGGAAACCAATGGTTCGAAGCCTGCCTGAACCTTGCGGTTGCCCGTCGCGGTCAGCGTGGCCAGTGTCCGGCCGTGAAAGGCATTGTCGAGCACGACAATGGTGGGGGTGCGGATGCCGCGGCGATGTCCGTAGAGCCTGGCCAGCTTGATGGCGGCCTCATTGGCTTCGGCGCCCGAGTTGCAGAAGAAAGCATTGTCCATGCCGGCTATTGCACACAATTCGCGGGCGAGCTGGGTCTGCAAGGGAATTTCGTACAGATTGGAGCAGTGCAGCAGGCGTGCCGCCTGACGCTGGATGGCATCGGTAACCGCCGGGTGATTGTGCCCCAAACCGTTGACGCCGATGCCGGATATGGCATCAAAGTACCGGTTGCCGGCTTCGTCATACAGCCAGACTCCGTCACCCCGGTCAAAGGCCAGCGGCTGGCGACCATAAGTCTGCATCAGCGGGTTGTGCGACATGTCCTGATTTTCCCCTTCACAACGCAAAAAGGCAGCCAGTGCTGCCCCGAGAAGATCTATCTTACCGGCTCGGACTGAAGGGTGCAATGGCTGGATACGCGTGTGTTGGGAGCAAATAAACTGTCCGGACTTGTAGCACGTGATTTGTCCGGTTTCATGATCACCAAGGAGGTGAGCCATGAGACGGACAGAACTGCTACAGGAGATCCGGAAAATGCGATTCGAAGAAGCCTATACGGGATGGACCGAGAAACGGCTGACCCAGGAAGAGGCGGCGCGGCTGCTGGGGGTCTGTGAGCGGACCTTCCGGCGCTATATCGACCGCTACGAGGAGGAGGGCCTCGACGGCCTGATCGACAAGCGCCTGAG
The DNA here is from genome assembly GCF_041153465.1 of Thermohahella caldifontis. Taxonomy (NCBI): domain Bacteria; kingdom Pseudomonadati; phylum Pseudomonadota; class Gammaproteobacteria; order Oceanospirillales; family Hahellaceae; genus Thermohahella; species Thermohahella caldifontis. Next base: position 1,577,858 of record NZ_CP154858.1, on the reverse strand, counting down.
TCAGGTTTCCCACCGCAAGGCCCCGGTGGATGAGGTTCTACGCCTCGAGGCGCTCTACAAGGAGCGCTACGACGGCTGGAACATCAAACACTTCTACAGCTTCTACCGCGACCGTCACGGCGGCACACGCAGCTATACCTGGGTACGGAACACCTTGCAGAAGGCAGGCCTGGTCAAGAAGGCACCGGCTCGGGGTAAGCATCGTCGACGCCGCGAGCGGGCGCCCATGGTCGGCATGATGCTCCACCAGGATGGCTCCACCCACGAATGGGTTCCCGGCCACCACTGGGATCTGATCATCACCTTCGATGACGCCACCTCTGAGCACTACTCCATGTTCTTCGTCGAGGAGGAAGGCACGGCTTCGAGCTTCCAGGCCATGCGAGAGGTCATCACCGATCACGGCCTTCCCTCGAGCCTCTATACCGACCGGGGCAGTCACTACTGGCACACCCCCAAGGCCGGCGGCAAGGTCGACAAGTCCAACCTCACCCAGTTCGGCAGGGCCATGGCCCAGCTCGGGGTCGAGATGATCCCCGCCTATTCCCCCGAGGCCCGGGGCCGCTGTGAGCGCCAGTTCGCCACCCATCAGGGACGCCTGCCCAAGGAACTTGCAGCCCAGGGCATTACCACCATGGCGGCGGCCAACCGCTACCTTCGGGAGCACTACCTGCCGGCCTTCAACCGGGAGTTCTGCGTCAAACCCGCCGTCGAGGGCAGCGCCTTCGTGCCTTTCATCGGCCCTGGACTGGACGACATCCTGTGTGAGCAGTACGAACGCACCGTGAACAAGGACAACTGCGTCTCGTTCGAGGGACTCAAGCTGCAGATCCCTGCCGACCGCTATCGGCGCCATTACGTCAAGGCCAAGGTTCGGGTACACCGTTATCCTGATCGCTCCCTGGCGATCTTCCACGGCCCCAGAAGACTGGCCAGTTACACCCCAGAAGGCCTGCCCTTCGACCCCCTCGAACCTATTGATCAGGCACCGGCCAACGTCCGCTGCCAAGTCTGATCATCAGTGGACCCAAAGCGGACAGTTTATGTGCTACAAAACCGGACAGTTCTATTTGTTGCTAACATGGCTGGATACGCGTGTGCTACCATGGGTGCATCATGCACAGCATGGAGACAAGATCATGTCATTGGATGCCATAGGGCTGAGCCTGTTTGCCAGCCGCCTTAACGCGGTGTGCGAGGAAATGGGAACGGTACTGCGTCATGCCGCTGTTTCCTCCAACATCAAGGATCGCCTGGACTTCTCGTGTGCGCTATTCGACCGGGATGGCCATATCTGTGCTCAGGCTGCACACATACCGGTTCACCTGGGCTCCATGGCGCATGCCATGCGGGATGTGGTTGGGCGTATCGCATGGCAGCCCGGGGATGTGGTGGTATTCAACGATCCCCGGTGCGGAGGTACCCATCTGCCGGATGTTACGGTGGTCATGCCAGTTTTTGTGAAGGATGACCTGGCCGGGTTTGCCGCCAGTCGCGCGCATCATGCTCATATCGGCGAACCTGAAGGCAGTATGCCCCTGGCGAGGCGACTGGAGGAAGAGGGGGAGGTTTTTCCACCCTCGCTGCTGCGCAGGGATGGACAGTGGCAGGAAGCCATTGCAGCGCGTATCCGTCTGTTGGAAGGAGCCCGGAGCGGTGATGGTGACTTGCCGGCTGACTGGTTGGCTCAGTTGGCGGCTTGTGAGCGCGGCGTCCGGAGACTGGGCATCCTGCTTCAGGGTATGGGGAAGGAAGGTTTCGAAGCTGGCCTTCAGGCTTTGAACGCGTATGGACGCAGACTGGTGTCCGGCACTCTGGAAGAGTGGCCGGAGGGCGAGTGGCGTGCACAGGATGTGATGGATGACGATGGCTGGGGGAATGAACGGATTCCGTTGGGACTCAGGCTGATTCACAGGTCGGGACAGATCCACTGCTGTTTCGAGGCACCGCCGGCTGTTGATGGCAATATTAACTGTCCTCTCAGTGTGACCGCGGCAGCAGCCTTCTATGCCGTGCGTTGTTTGCTGCCGCCGCAGACCCCATCTTGTCACGGTGTTTTTTCCTGTGTCCGGGTCAGTGCTCCGGAAGGCTCGCTGCTGAATGCACCTGCAGGCGTGGCTGTGGGCGCCGGGAATGTGGAAACCAGTCAGCGGGTAGTGGATCTGATGCAGCGGGCGCTGGCCGCCATGCTGCCTGAACGGGTGCCGGCGCTCAGCCAGGGGACCATGAACAATGTGGTGCTGTCGGGAAGCCGGGCGGGTCACGCATGGCATTACTACGAGACGCTCGGAGGCGGTCATGGCGCAGGTCCGGGGTTTGATGGTCTCAGTGCGCGACAGGTACATATGACCAATACCCTCAATACCCCGGTGGAAGTGCTGGAGACACTCTATCCCGTCAGAGTGGAAAGCTATTCGGTTCGTCGCGGTAGCGGCGGCAAGGGACGCTGGCATGGTGGGGATGGGCTTGTACGCAGCTGGCGGTTTCTTGCGCCGGCACGGGTGACCCTGCTGACGGAGCGCCGACGGAGCGTCCCTGCGGGTCTGGCAGGTGGTTTTCCGGGGCAGCCGGGCGTCAACTTGCTCAACGGTGAAGAATTGCCGGCTAAAGTCAACCTGGATGTGGCGGCGGGTGACCTGCTCACGATTGAAACGCCGGGTGGTGGCGGATATGCAAGTCCCGAGGTATCGGAGTGAATACCTTGGCGCTATAATGGGTCTTTCACATCTGAAGAGGTTCGACCGATGGACATCATGGAAACCATTAAAGACCAGATCAACTCCAACAAGGTGATTCTGTACATGAAGGGCACCCCCAACATGCCCCAGTGCGGTTTCTCGGCTCGTGCCGTGCAGGCACTGATGGCGTGCGGGGAGAAGTTCGCCTATGTCAATATCCTTGAGCACCCGGACATCCGTGAAAACCTCAAGATCTATTCCAACTGGCCCACTTTCCCGCAGCTGTACGTCAATGGTGAGCTGGTGGGAGGTGCAGACATCATCACCGAAATGTATGAATCCGGTGAACTGCAGAAGCTGATCAAGGATGCCGTTGCAGGCGAAGAAAACGCCTGATGGGCTACTTCGCCCGCTCGCGTGGCGTATAGGTAATCCTGACCAGATAGATATAGCCACTGGCTGCATCTTCTGCAGGCGGTGGCTTGAACGGATTGGCGGCATAGGCTGAGCGGATCGCCGCCTGATCCAGTGCCTTGTCCCCGCTGCTCAAACGTACCCGGGCTTTTTCCATGAAACCATTGGGGCTGATTTTCAGTTCCAGGATGACGGTGCGTTCCTTTCTGAGCCGGCTGAAATCATACTGCTTGTCAAAATAGCGACTCTGGGCCAGGTGCCTGACCAGGAATTGCCAGTAAGGTGTTCCGGTTGTGGGGGCAGACGCCAGAATGCTCTCGATATCCGGTGAGACCGGCCTGTCAGAAGAGGGCGCCGGGGTGCCGGACTTTGCGGACCCGCTGAAGTAATCATTCATCCAGTCCAGGTTGTGCTGACGGTTCGCCTTGCGACGAATCGGGCGTGATGAAGTGGTCTTTCCGGACCAGGCCGGGGATGTGTCGGTCACGTCTCGGGCGGTGTCGCCAGCTGCACCGGATGATGCCCCCATTTCAGAGGCGGGTGCAGAGGCCAGTTCTACTTCAATCGTGGTGCTGTATCCGGATGATGTCGGGATTCCCGGCCCCAGGATTGCCAGCAGAATCAGGTGAAACACAAACGAAACCGAGAGCGCCAGTGCCGCACGTACCACATCGAACTCGAGATATCTCATCGTGCGGCAAAGGCTCCGTCAGGCTGCCTTGCTGCGCAGACGCTCTGCAACAGCGTTGAGGGCGCGGTCAACAAGCGCACCGGACTCAAGAACGCGCGCGTGTTGTCTGCGCAGGGCCTGCGCCATTTCTTCCCGCGTCTTTTCCATCACCTTGAGCCCCATGCGGTTGACAAAAATCAGGGTGTCATCATCCAGCCGCGCAGACAGTTTGCACCGTACGTGTGTCCCGTTGAGCATCTCAAAATCTACCCATGTGCCCAGAGGCAGAGCATCTGTCTGCTGCAGGAAGTGTGCCAGAGTTGCATCTTCCTTGCGCGCCTCACGCTCCACGGCATTGGGTATCGGGGACGGCTTCGGCCGTGATGGCGGGGTGGCCGAACGAGTGGTCCTGCCCAGTCCGGCCTCCTGAGCCGCCAGTGCAGATTGCTGTTTGAAGGTTTCGGTCAGCGCGGTTTTCAGATCCGTGATCAGGGACTGCAGCCGTACCGGCGCAAATCCTGTGTCGGCGAGTCTGAGGCGGCATTCCCTGAGCAGCGTGGGAACCAGTTGGACCCAGAGCTTGCGTTCTTCTTCATGGGAATGGGGCTTGAGGCACCAGAGCAGGTTATCGACCCAGTGAGCAGCTTTTTGGAAGCCATTCTCGCCATCTTTCAGATAGGCAAGAAACAGGACGCGTGTCCAGCCATCCCGGAGCAGTTCGATAGCGGCCGGCGGCAACGGCTGGGCTGCAATACGTTCGGAGATGAACAGTTCTGCCAGTTTCCTTGCCCGGCGTGAGAGCAGGCGACCTTGCTCGGCTTCGCGTGTTCGGGCTTCCACGATCCGGGCCCGCTTTTCCTCGCGTTCCAGGAAATGCTGGAACTCATCGAGCAGGCGCTCAAACAGTGCCAGATCTCCGTCAAATTCATCCAGAATGATCCCGACCACACGGTGGATTTCCTGGTATAGCTTGTCCCGGGCCTGCTCGGACGCATCGGCCCAGCCCATGCCGGCTTTCGCCAGTGCGTTCAACAGGCGGCGTGCCGGGTGGCCACTGCGGCCGAAAAAGCTCTTGTCTGTAATCGCCACCTTCAGAATCGGAATCTGCAGGCGGCTGATCAATACCTGTATGGGAGGGGACAGGTTGTAGTCGTTCAGAATGAATTCGAAGAGCATGGACACGAGGTTGATGAGATCTTCATCGTATTCACGCAGGGCGTGTTCCTTTCCGGATTGCTGGCTGCGATTCTGAAGTGTTGCTTTCAACTGTGTCCGGATCTGCTCGGGAGAAAGCGGATCGCCGGCGGGCGAGAGGTCTGTGTGATCTGACTGGAGCGCAGACAATACGTGGATCAGGTCTGTCCCATTCAGGACGATGGCATCCGGTGTTGTAGGCCGGAACTGGTACTGGAGCTTTTGCTGCTGTACCGCTGCATGCAGGGCATTGACCAGCTCGGAGAGCAGCAGATTGCCGGTTGCATCCTGCGATCCGGCTTGCGCAGATTGTGCGGTGTCGGCCTGAGTGTCGTCAGCCCGGCGCCGAGTGCTGCGCGTTTCCGAAGTCTGGCCAGCCACACCGGGACGGTATTTCGGCAGGACTCCGCTTGCTATCAGTCGTTGATTGAGGTCATCCAGCAAATGCCCCAGATGACTCATGACGCACTTGTCAAACTGCTTGTAGACGATCAGCCGTTCACGGATGTGCATGTCCAGAATGGCGCAGGCATCGACAAATGCATCGCAGAGCAGCCTGGGTTCCAGGGGGTTATAACGGGCGTCATCCTGTATTGGTTTGCCCTCGCAGACCAGCCAGGTAAAGCGGGCCTGAAAGGCAAGGAGTTCACCGGCGTGATTTGCCCGGATTTTGGTGGCCAGGGATGTCATGGCCACTTCTTCTTCCAGATCGGCATGATCCACCAGCGACAGCGCCGGCTCGTCGGTTGGCGTCTGCTTCTCCCGGCTGATGTCGCCGAGTACAACCGGATGTTCAAAGAGACTCTGGACGCTAGCAAGAAAGGATTGTTCAATTTGACGCCGCTTGAGGCGGGCCTCTCTCATGGCCTCGAAGAAAACATTCTGTTCGTTGTTGCTGTGGGCGTGATTGGCCAGATCGAAAAAGGCGTCATCAATCCCGTCAAACAGCTGCTGGAAGGTGCCCTGAAAAAACTGGCGCGCATGATCCGCACTGACGCTGATCAGCCTGGCCGTAGTGAGCCGCCGTTGCGAATCGTGATTCCCGCTTTTTGCGCGGAGCGGGGTAACGCCTGATCCCTCGTTCATAGGTTGGTCTCCCAAAACGTACCGGCGCAAATTTAAACTTATGAATTGTTATTGTTGTGGTCCATGCTCATTGGCGGCGAATGGATATGTTACACATTGTAAGCGGGATCGGGCCGAAATGCCAACGCAAACGATCATGCGCCCGAAGGTTTTCGGTCGCATGATCGGGCCGGACAGAGTGGATGCTTCGGGCCGGTATGGAATCAGTGTGAAACGTACACGGGGCCGATTCCCACGCTCCACACAATGACCGTGATGCCGAGCAGGCCGACCAGCATGACCAGCCCGACCGTCAGCACGCTGCTGGCAAACATGAAGCCGCGCTCCGGCGGAATGTTCATGAGGATGGGGAGTCCCTCATAAAGCAGATACAGCGCGTAAGTCATACCGATGAGTCCGGCAAACATGTTGATCCACAGATGGGGGTAAAGCAGGATGGCGCCGATGATCAGCAGTGGTGTGGCCGTATACGCAGCAAGTTCAATCCCCCGGTGTTCCTTGCCGTCAACGCCATAGGTGCCTGCCAGAAAGTCAATGAATCGCCCCAAGATGTAGATGCCGGCCAGTATGGCCATGTAAGCCAGCGCACAGAGGTTTGCGGCACTTTCCGGCGTCAGGCGGACAGGTTCTCCGCCGGCGATGCTCCAGCCCACCTGAGTGGTGCCGTAATAGGCGGCGCCAACCGGGATCAAGGCCAGAATCAGAATGTGTCTCAGATACAGTTTCTTGGTGTCCGGATGTTCCTTGCGGATGTCCTGCCAGGCCTTGTCAGGGTGAGTGAACAGATCCAGAGTATGTTCGAGGATCATGGTTGGGCTCCTTTGTTTTGATTATTGTCAAAAACAATATGGAGCGTGTTCAAATTGTAGTCAAATCATGATTTAGATTTTTGGGTGCTAAGCACCCGGTGTTTAGAGGCAGGTGGAATAATGCCCGGTTTATTTCGGGCATCAGGACTCGCGTGATATGAGTGCCGAACGGACCCGGTTATCGAGGACTTGCTGAACCTGAATGCGGTAGGGGCCAACCTTTACACACACGGGCGCATCCGGAATGAACTCAAGTGCCTCGATAATGAGGCCGCTCAGTGTTCTGGGGCCCTGCGTGGGCAGTTTCCAGTTGAGTGTCTTGTTGATCGTCCGCAACGCGACACTGCCGCTGACACGGTAGACACCTTCATCAACCTGAGCGATTTCATTCTGGGCTGAGGTGAGGTCGGTTGTGAATTCGCCAACAATTTCCTCCAGAATGTCTTCCAGGGTGGCCAGGCCGATTACCTCGCCATACTCATCTACCACCACCCCTATGCGCCGCTTTTCCCGCTGCATGTTGAAAAGGAGTGTATGGAGCGGCGTCCCTTCGGGGATGAAGTAAGGCGGGCGGGACATCTGGACCAGTTCGGCCTTGTTCGGTTCGGGCATGGAAAGGAGCCGGCCGCTGTTGCGGGTATGAAAAATACCGACAATGTCGTTGATATCGCCTTTGTAAAGGGGTAGTCGCGTATGGGGCGGTGCCTTGAGCAGGTTCAGGATATGGTCGAGGTCGTCATCCAGATCAATCCCGCTGATCTCGTTCCGGGGAATCATGATGTCCTCGACGGTCACCTGCTCAAGTTCAAGGATGCTGACGAGCATGTCCTGGTGTTGTTTGGGGATCCGGTTGCCGGCTTCCCGCACCAGTGTTTTGAGCTCCTCCCGCGACAGGTGGTCACTGCCGATTTCGTTGGTGCGGATACCGGCCAGCCGCATCAGTCCACCGGAAACCAGGTTGACCAGCCAGACCATGGGGTAAGCGACCTTGAGCAGCGGCAGGAGGACGTATGCGGCCGGGAAAGCGATGCGCTCCGGGTGCAGGGCCGCAATGGTTTTTGGCGTCACTTCCGCAAAGACCAGGATGACCAGCGTCAGAATCAGGGTGGCCGCGGCGATGCCGCCTTCGCCCCAGAATCGCAGTGCAAGCAGCGTGGCAATGGATGAAGCCAGGATGTTGACAAAATTGTTGCCGATCAGAATGACGCCGATAAGCTGATCCGGGCGCTCCAGGAGGCGTGCAGCCAGTGCTGCACTCCGGTGTCCCTGCTTGCGCAAGTGTCTCAGCCGATACCGGTTCAGGGACATCATGCCGGTTTCGGAACTGGAAAAGAATGCTGATAGCAGAATCAGTAACCCGAGGAGAAGGAACAGGGTAAGGTCAGACAGATCGCTCACGTCAGCGTGTGCCCAGTATCAGTTCCAGAACCAGTTTGCTGCCGAAGAAGCCCAGCATCAGCAAGATGCAGCCGATCAGGGTGAATCGTGCTGCTGTCAGCCCGCGCCACCCCCTGGCCCTGTGGCCCCAGATCAGCGTCATGAATACAGCCAGAGACAGCAAGGAGAAGAAGGTCTTGTGCGCCAGGTGCTGTGCGAAGAGGTCGTCGACAAAGGCAAATCCCAGGGCAATCGCCAGTGCGAGTATTGCTGCGCCGCTGTAGATCAGCTCGAACAGGATGGCCTCCATGGCCTGCAGTGGTGGCAGCGCGCCGAGAAGCCGGCCGTTGCGATGCTGCTTGAGTTGTCGGTTCTGCGCGTAGATGAGCAACGACTGTACCGCAGCGATACTCAGAATGGCGTAGGAGAGCAGAGACAAACTGATGTGCGCGGTCAGGCCAAGGCTTTTGGGATCAGTGGTCGGTACGCCTGGAGAGAAAAGGCCGGCAAACAGGAAGAGGGTGGTGACCGGCAGGACAAACAGGATCAGGTTGCCGACGCGCTTCCGTGCCGCCAGATAAAGTGCCAGCACGGCGATGACGCCACTGATCACGGTAGCGGTGTTGAAAATGTCGAAGTCCCAGCCACCATGCGCCCGGATCAGGCGGAGCGCCACACCGAAGTGAAAGGCAGCCGCCACGATTCCCAACGACAGCGCGCGTCTGGACACGGCGGCCTGACGGCGCCTGTAGTGGCGCAGCTGCAGCGCCCAGGCTGCCCCGTAGAGCAGCGCGGACAAAAATATCAGAAGTAGGGTGACGCCTGTCATCGTGAGGGTCAATGCTCGATCCTGAGAAGTCCCAATGATAGGGAGGTCGTGGCGGGTTGTACAGACCTGTGACGGGTCTTCCTGCACATGTGTCGTGGCCGGCGTGCGCGGGTTCTCGTCAGCTGCAGGCAAAGCATGTATAATCCCGCGCTTGAATTCAACCTGTACCCTGGAGTCTGGTCATCATGTTCGAGAACCTGACCGAACGCCTCTCCGAAAGTCTGCGCAAAATTACCGGGCAGGCCAAGCTGACGGACGAGAACATCAAGGAGACCTTGCGTGAAGTGCGCAAGGCATTGCTCGAGGCCGACGTGGCCCTGCCGGTCGTCAAGGAATTTGTCGAAACCGTGCGGCAGAAGGCCGTGGGCCAGGAGGTCATGCGCAGCCTGACGCCGGGGCAGGTCTTTGTCCGTATTGTTCAGCGTGAGCTGGAAGCGCTCATGGGCGGCGACAACGCGGAGTTGTCCTTCAGGTGTCAGCCGCCTGCGGTCATTCTCATGGCGGGTCTGCAGGGTGCGGGCAAGACCACCTCGGTGGCCAAGCTGGCACGCTTCCTTCGTGAACGCCAGAAAAAGAAAGTCATGGTGGTAAGTGCGGACATCTACCGGCCTGCCGCCATCAAGCAGCTGGAAACGCTGGCTGGAGAGGTGGGAGCCGTTTTTCACCCCAGTTCGGCAGATCAGGATCCGGTGGAGATCGCCCGCGGTGCCATTGATGCTGCCCGGCGCTCGGCCTGCGATGTGGTGATCGTGGATACGGCTGGCCGCCTGCACATTGATGAGGACATGATGTCCGAAATCAAGCGTCTGCATGCCGCCATCAATCCGATCGAGACGCTGTTCGTGGTTGATGCCATGACCGGCCAGGACGCGGCCAATACGGCCAAGGCGTTCAACGATGCACTGCCTCTGACCGGTGTGATCCTGACCAAGGCTGATGGTGATGCGCGGGGTGGTGCGGCGCTGTCCGTCCGTTACATTACCGGCAAGCCCATCAAGTTCATTGGTGTGGGTGAAAAAACCGATGCGCTGGAGCCTTTCCATCCTGACCGGATCGCCTCGCGCATTCTGGGCATGGGGGACGTGCTCTCCCTGATCGAAGAGGCCGAGCGCAAGATCGACAAGGCCAAGGCCGAAAAGCTGACACGCAAGTTCGTCAAGGGCAAGGGCTTTGACCTTGAGGATTTCAAGGATCAGCTCGAGCAGATGAAGCGCATGGGTGGCATGGCGGCCATGCTGGACAAGCTGCCGGGCATGGCGGGCATGTCCCAGCAGGTGCAGCAACAGATCAGTGACAAGATGTTCGTGCAGATGGAGGCGATCATCAACTCCATGACCATACAGGAGCGCCGCTATCCGGACGTCATCAACAACTCGAGAAAGCGCCGGATTGCTGCAGGTTCGGGCACCCAGATTCAGGATGTGAATCGTCTTCTGAAGCAGCACAAGCAGATGCAGAAGATGATGAAAAAACTGAAGAAAGGCAACCTTGCCAACATGATGCGCGGCATGAAGGGGATGATGCCGCCGGGTGGGGGTATGCCTCCGATGGGACGATTCAAGTAAAAAACGGTTTTCAAAGCTTGAAAAGTTGCGTAGAATATGCGCCCTTTCTGATATAGATGATTGTTTGTGCAATCGAAACGTAAAACAGGATACTGACGACAATGGTAAAGATCCGTTTGGCTCGTGGCGGCTCCAAGAAGCGCCCCTTCTACTACATCAACGTGACTGACAGCCGCAATACACGCGACGGCCGTTTCATCGAGCGTGTAGGTTTCTTTAACCCGCTGGCCAAAGGTCAGGCTGAGCGTCTGCGTATTGACACTGACCGTGTTGAGCATTGGGTGGCTCAGGGTGCCCAGCTGTCTGATCGTGTTGCCAGTCTGCTGAAGGAGAATGCTGCCAACCAGGCAGCCTGATCCCGATGGCGGTTCGCAGGACTACTGTAGGTCGACTGGGGGCCGCGTGGGGCGTGAAGGGTTGGCTGAAGGTGCATTCCTTCACTGACCCGGCTGAGAATATATTTGAGTACCCCGGATGGATCGGGGTGCGCGACGGCAGTGAAGATCAGCCGCTGAAGGTGCTGGACTGGCATCCTCAGGGCAAAGGCTGGGTGGTTCGTCTGGAAGGTGTCGGTGATCGCACCGCTGCAGAGCGCATGACCGGCTTGGATATTCAGGTGGATGCGTCGGTGCTGCCCGAGCTGCCGGAAGGTGAGTACTACTGGTTCGAGCTGATCGGGCTGCGTGTGGTGGATCTGAATGGCCGGGATCTGGGGCGTGTCGAGCGCCTGATGGAAACCGGAGCCAACGACGTGCTGGTGGTGCGCAGCGACACGACACGGAGTTGGGGGCGGGAATGCCTGATCCCCTGGGTTCCGGGTCAGTTTGTCCGCGAAGTGAACCGGGAGGCCGGAACCATAACGGTCGACTGGGACCCGGACTACTGACATGTGGTTTGGTGCGGTCACCCTGTTTCCGGAAATGTTCCGGGTGGTCACCGAAGAGGGTGTGACAGGGAGAGGGTTCAGGGACGGGCTTCTGACGTTCAGGGCCTGGAATCCCAGGGATTATACGCACGACGTGCACCGGACCGTTGATGATCGGCCCTACGGTGGCGGTCCGGGCATGGTCATGAAGCCTGAACCGCTTGCGGCGGCGATTGATGAGGCGCGAAAGGTGGCACCGGAGGGAGCGCCGGTGGTTTACCTTTCCCCGCAGGGACGCCGGGTGACTCAGGCGCTGCTTCAGGAAGCAGTCAGCAAGCCGGGTGTCATTCTGGTCTGCGGGCGCTACGAAGGGATTGACGAGCGTATCGTCGAAACCCGGATTGACGAAGAGTGGTCGCTGGGTGATTTTGTACTCAGCGGTGGCGAGCTGGCAGCGATGGCCGTCATCGACGGGATGGCGCGGCTGGTTCCCGGAGTATTGGGGCATGAGCAATCGGCAGAAGAGGATTCTTTTTCCGAAGGGCTGCTGGACTGCCCCCACTACACCCGTCCCCTTGTGTTTGAAGGGCGGGAAGTACCAAAGGTACTGCGAAGTGGCGATCACGGTGCGATTGCGGCGTGGCGACGGGAGCAGGCACTGAAGCGAACATTGCAACGGCGGCCGGATTTGCTGGATCAGGCGCGGTTGACGAAGGTGGACAAAGAGTTACTGCGGCAGTGGGGCGTGGATCAATCGCACCCGGCTGAATGAATTTGAGAACTTTGCGAGAATCAGGAGCAAGTCATGAGCAACAAAAACCCGATTATCAGCCAGATCGAAGCTGAGCAGATGAACAAAGAAATTCCGGCCTTTGCACCCGGTGACACTGTCGTTGTCAGCGTCAAGGTCAAGGAAGGTAACCGTGAGCGCCTGCAGGCCTTTGAAGGTGTGGTGATCGCCAAGCGCAACCGTGGCCTGAACTCCAGCTTCACTGTTCGCAAGGTCTCCTACGGCGTTGGTGTCGAGCGTACTTTCCAGACCTACAGCCACCTGATTGACAGCATCAAGGTCAAGCGTCGTGGTGACGTGCGCAAGGCCAAACTGTACTACCTGCGCGAGCGTTTCGGAAAGGCTGCGCGCATCAAGGAAAAGCTGGCGTAAGCGGCTTGCCTGGTATACAAAAGGGGGCGCAAGCCCCTTTTTTTGTTGACGTGTGATGCTGGAATCCTTCGAACAGAGCCTCCGGCTTGAGGCGGGTCTGAGCTCCCGGACCTGTTCGGCGTATCTTACGGATCTCCGGCAGCTTGATGTCTGGGCCCGGCAGCAGGGGACATCCCTGGATGCGCTGGACGCGGCAGATCTCCAGGCGTGGCTGGCCAGCCTGTTTGATCGCAAGATTACCCGCTCATCTCTGTCGCGCAAGCTGTCCTCGGTACGGCGTTACTATTCATGGCGAGTCCAGCGTGGGCTTGCGGATTCGGACCCATCGGCACTTCTGCAATTTCCCCGGCGTGAACGCAAACTTCCCGCAACACTGAGTGAAACCGAAGTCGAGGCGTTGCTGGCTGCACCGGACTGCAGCGATCCCATTCAGATGCGTGACCGAACCATGCTCGAGGTGGTGTATGCCACGGGATTGCGGGTGAGTGAACTGGTGGCGCTGACCCTGACCCAGCTCAATCTGCGGCAAGGCGTCGTGCGTGTCATCGGCAAGGGCAACAAGGAGCGATTGGTTCCGCTGGGTGATGAGGCCATGGACTGGCTGGGGCGCTATCTTAGGGAGGTCAGGCCGTTGTTATGCGCGCCGGGTGAGTCCATCGTCTTTCCTTCGTCCCGCGGACGTCCCATGACACGACAGACGTTCTGGCATCGTATCAAGCACTATGCGCGGCTGGCGGGTATTCGTGGCGACATTTCTCCCCATACCCTTCGTCATGCCTTTGCCACACATCTTGTCAATCATGGTGCTGATCTCAGGGTGGTCCAGCTGCTGCTGGGGCATGCAGATCTGTCGACCACCCAGATCTATACGCATGTTGCGGCTTCCCGGCTCAAGGGATTGCATTCTGAGCATCATCCCAGGGCATGACGCCCGCATTGACGTATGTTAATGGCAGCTGTTTCAGGTTTTGATTACATTGGGGTATCAAACTTGGAGAACATGTCATGAAACAGTGGGTCAGACTGGCCGCGGTAGCTGTAACCTGTATTGCAGGCATTACTCAGGTGGCCTCGGAGGATGGGGTGCATCCAGAGGATCGTATCCGCTCTCAGCTCAAGCAGGCCGTGCCGGGCATCGCCATTACCTCAATCGAGCCCAGTCCCCTCAAGGGGATCTACATGGTGGAAACGTCCAATCGGCAACTCCTGTATGCCAGTGAAGACGGTCGTTTCATCTTTTCCGGTGACATGTATCAGATCGATGGAACCAAGATTGCCAACATGACCGAGTTGAGGCGTGAAGCCTACCGGAAAAAGCTGGTCACGGCGGTGGCGGAAGAGGATATGGTCGTCTTCCGGCCTCGGGGGGATGTCAAAGGCAAGGTCTATGTGTTTACGGATGTAGATTGCGGTTATTGCCGCAAACTGCATCGTGAGGTCCCCCGCATGAATGAACTGGGTATCCAGGTGAATTATCTGGCGTACCCGCGTGCGGGCGTGGGTTCGGATTCCTACAACAAGATGGTGAGTGTCTGGTGTGCCGAGGATCGGCAGGCGGCCATGACGGTGGCCAAGCAGGGTGGCCGACCGGAAAGCCGGGTCTGTGACAACCCGGTTGCCGAGGAGTTTGAGCTGGGCAACCGGATCGGTGTAACGGGAACGCCGGCGATTGTATTGGAAAGCGGGCGGCTTCTGCCCGGGTATGTGCCGGCAGACAATCTGGCCAGAACGCTGGGCTTGCTGACCCCCTGAGGCAAGGTGAAGCCTGACGAAGCGGACTCAGCAGCGGAAGTTCTTTTCTTCCTTGCGGATCTCGCATTCCTTGATGATGTTGTTGCAGCGTTGTGCGCCTGCCGGTGACAAACCGCCGCGCTGGCAGGACTGGTATTCCTGGCTGAGTTCATAGTTGCTGTAGTTTTCAAAGGGCCGGCTGTCACAGCCGCTCACCATCATCGCAGTTGTAAGCACTCCAGCCAACATCCAGATGCGTGCCATAAAATCTCCTCTTTGTTGGTTACCCGTCAAAGCCTAGAACAGATTGAGCGGTCGTGCCAAGGCGACTTGCCCGGGGATCGCCGGGTGTAATTCTTCCGGATCGGGTTATAATAGCGGGCCGCAGCCCTGCCCGGAGCGTCATCCGTCTGGACAAAGCACGACATCACTGGAGAACCGAATGAAAGTTGGAATTTGTGGGTTTGGAACCGTGGGTTCGGGAACCCTGAACGTATTGTCGCGAAATCAGCGTGATATTGCTGCCCGCGCGGGTGGTCCCATCGAGGTGACGCGCATTGCCTCGCGGACCCCGCCAGCGCCTGAAGTTGATCTTCATGGTGCCGTGTTCTCAACGGATGTGGCAACGGTGCTGGATGCGCCGGATGTGGATGTGGTGGTGGAGACCATTGGCGGCACGGGTATCGCACGTGAGGTGGTGCTGGGTGCCATTGAACGCGGCAAGCATGTGGTGACTGCGAACAAGGCGCTGATTGCCGAGCATGGTGCAGAAATATTCGAAGCGGCTGAGCAGGCGGGTGTCACTGTGGCGTATGAGGCTGCCGTGGCAGGTGGCATCCCGGTCATCAAGGCCATGCGTGAAGGGCTGGTGGCCAACCGTATTCAATGGCTGGCCGGCATCATCAATGGTACCGGCAACTTCATCCTGACCGAAATGGCAGAAAAGCAGCGGGAGTTTGCCGATGTGCTCAAAGAAGCGCAGGCACTGGGCTACGCGGAGGCAGATCCCACCTTTGATGTGGAAGGCATTGATGCGGCGCACAAACTGACCATTCTGGCCTCCACGGCATTTGGCGTGCCGTTGCAGTTCGCCAGCGCTTACACTGAAGGCATCAGCCGGATTACGCCGCAGGACTTCGTTTACGCACACGAGCTGGGGTACCGAATCAAGCACCTGGGTATTGCACGGCGTCTCGAGAATGGGTTTGAGCTCCGGGTACACCCCACGCTGGTTCCGGAAACTCACCTGATTGCCAACGTCAACGGCGTCATGAACGCGGTGCTGGTAGAAGGTGATGCCGTGGGGCAGACCCTCTACTACGGAGCGGGTGCCGGCAGCGAGGCCACCGCATCCGCCGTCATCGCCGATCTGGTGGACATTGCGCGAAGCAAGCGCCAGGATGCCCGCGTCGGGGTGCCGCACCTGGGCTATCACAGCGCACATATCAGTGAAGTGCCCGTTGTCCCGATTGATGAGGTGGAGAGTGCCTATTACCTGCGCCTCCTGGCAGAGGACCGCCCGGGCGTGCTCGCCCGTGTGGCGACCGTGCTCAGTGACCACGGTATCAATATCGAATCCATCATGCAGAAGGAATCGGAGCTTGAGAACGGTCACATCCCCATGATCATGCTCACCCATCGGGTACGGGAGTCTGCCATCAATCATGCCCTGCAGGCCATTGAAGCCTTGCCGGATATTCATGGCGAAGTCTTCCGTATTCGCGTGGAAGTGTTCTGACCCGAGCCCTGAAAAGGACAAGACAGTGAAATATATCAGTACCCGCGGGCAGGCCCCCGCACTCGAATTTGAAGATGTTCTGCTCGCCGGTCTGGCGTCAGACGGTGGTCTGTATGTGCCCGAAACGTTGCCCCGGTTCACCCTGGAGGAAATCGGAGAGTGGGGGGCGCTGTCCTATGCTGAGCTGGCCTTCAAGGTCATGTACCCCTTTGTGGAAACCTGCATTCCGGCACAGGATTTCCGGGAGATAGTCAACGCCACCTATGCCGGGTTTGATCACAAGGCCGTGGCGCCGATGGTGCAGACTGGCCCGAACGAGTGGGTGCTGGAACTGCATCATGGTCCGACGCTGGCGTTCAAGGATTATGCACTTCAGCTGCTGGGACGGCTGTTCGACTATGTCCTGAAGAAAAAGAACGAGAACGTGGTGATCATGGGGGCGACCTCGGGTGATACCGGTTCGGCGGCCATCGAGGGCTGTCGTCACAGTGATCACGTTGATATCTTCATTCTGCATCCCCACGGGAGGGTTTCGGAGGTGCAGCGCCGTCAGATGACGACGGTACTGGCCGATAACGTGTTCAATATTGCCGTTGAAGGAAACTTCGATGATTGCCAGCGCATGGTCAAGGCCAGCTTTGGCGATCAGTCCTTCCTCAACGGTCGTCGGCTGGTTGCCGTGAATTCCATCAACTGGGCGCGCATCATGGCTCAGATCGTCTACTACTTCCATGCCGCAATCAGTGTGGGCGCACCCTGGCGGAGTGTCGGGTTCTCCGTGCCCACGGGCAATTTTGGTGACATCTTTGCGGGCTATCTGGCCAGCCAGATGGGGCTGCCGGTCAACCAGCTCATTGTGGCCACCAACCGCAATGACATTCTGCATCGCTTCATGAGCGCCAATCAGTACAAGACCCAGCCGCTCACCCATACGCTGTCGCCGAGCATGGATATTGTGGTGTCCAGCAATTTCGAGCGTCTGCTGTTCGATCTGCATGGTCGCAACGGCACACTGGTCGCCGCGCTGATGCAGGACATGGCCCGCGGTGAGGCCAGCGTGGAAGAGGGGCGCTGGAAGGCTGCACGTCGCCTGTTCGACAGCCTGGCCGTTACCGATGATGAGACGCTCGATACCATCCGTCAGGTCTGGGAAGAGTGTGCCTACATGGTGGATCCGCATACCGCGATTGGTGTCCGGGCTGCGCGGCACTGCTGGCGCAACCGGAAGACGCCGATGGTCACCTTGGCGACAGCTCATCCGGCCAAGTTTCCGGAAGCCATCGAGAAGAGCGGCATCGGGGTGGCACCTTCGCTGCCGCGTCACATGGCCGATCTTTACGAGCGCGAAGAACGCTACACCGTGCTGCCCAATGATCTGGAAGCCGTACAGCAGTTTGTCGCAGGGCACATGCGCAAGGCATGACCGCACCTGAATCGGGTTCATTGCGTCTTGTCCGGCGCGTTCCCCGCGTCGATACCCCGCTGGAGGGGTGTTCGCCCCTCCTCTCGCGGGTCTACCGGGCCCGGGGTGTCTCGTCTGTCAGCGAGCTGGACTATCGTCTGGCCTCACTGGCAGCACCGGATCAGCTGGCCGGATTGCATGAGGCGGCCGGGGTGCTGGCCGGTGCCATCATGGCTGGCGAGCGGATTCTCATTATCGGCGATTATGATGCGGACGGTGCGACCAGTACGGCACTTGCCGTATCCGCGCTGAAGGCACTGGGTGCCGGGCATGTGGACTACCTAATACCGGATCGCTTCGCCTGCGGTTATGGTCTGAGCGAGGCCGTTGTCGAACTGGCGCGGGAACGCGATCCTCGGGTTCTCGTCACCGTGGATAACGGCATTGCCAGCGTGGCCGGTGTCGCCCGGGCACGGGCGCTGGGGATGAAAGTCGTCATTACCGATCATCATCTGCCCGGTGATGTGCTTCCTGACGCGGATGCCATCGTCAATCCCAATCAGCCGGGATGCCGCTTTCCCTGGAAGTCGACAGCGGGTGTTGGCGTCATCTTCTATGTGCTCTCTGCGGTGCGTCAGCAGCTGCGTGCCGCAGGCTGGGCAGCGGCTTCGGATGTGCGGCTGGCCGACTGGCTTGACCTCGTGGCATTGGGAACCGTGGCGGATCTGGTACCGCTGGAATACAACAACCGCATTCTCGTTGCGGCGGGTCTCGCCCGCATGCGGCGAGAAGACTGCCGGCCGGGGATCCGTGCGCTGCTGGATGTGGCCGGGCGCGACCTGTCCAGCCTGTCAGCCCAGGATCTGGCGTTTTCTGTTGCGCCCCGTCTCAATGCCGCCGGACGTCTGGAAAATATGGCGGTGGGCGTGGAGTGCCTGTTGGCCCGGGATCTGGCGTCGGCCCGTGCTCACGCGGAAGCCCTGGATGACCTCAACCGGCAGCGCAGGGAAATTGAGCAGGACATGCGGGATCGGGCAGAATCCATTCTGCGTGGTCTGAAAAAAAGCCTGGCACGCCTGCCTGCGGGGCTGTGTCTGTTTGACGAGGGCTGGCATGAGGGTGTAATCGGCATCGTCGCATCCCGGATCAAGGAACGCGTGCACCGGCCTGTGGTCGTGATGGCGCCCGGCGAAGGCGGGCTGATCAAGGGCAGTGGACGGTCCATTCCCGGCTTTCACCTCCGGGATGCGCTGGATTGCGTGGCCAATCGTCATCCCGGCCTGCTCAGCCGCTTCGGCGGGCACGCTATGGCAGCGGGGCTGACAATCGAGCGGGAAAAGCTGGAGACCTTCAGGCGGGCTTTCGAGACTGTCTCCCGTGAATGGCTGGGGGAACAGCCACCGGGACAGCGGGTGGAAACGGACGGGCCCTTGGCCGCTGAGGAAATGACACTGGCCAGCGCGCTGGAACTGGAAGCCGCCGGACCGTGGGGCCAGGGGTTTCCGGAACCCGTTTTTGATGGCTGGTTCGAGGTGCTGGCCCATCGTCAGGTAGGGCAGAAGCACCTCAAGCTGACTCTGACGCCAGAGGGGCAGGATCAGGTTGTCGATGCCATCCTGTTCAATTTCGAGCACTGGGATGTGCTGAAGCGCTGCAGGCGGGTGCATCTGGCCTATCAGCTCAATGTGAATCGCTATCAGGGGCGCACCCGGCTTCAACTGCTGGCCCGCCACTGGCTGGGGCACGATTGACGCGCTAAAATAGCGCCCCTTGAACTTCTTTGGGAGCAGACTGTGGAAATCAATCCGATTGTGAACCAGATCAAGGATCTCCGTGCGCGCATTGAAGCGCTTAGGGGGTATCTTTGACTACGATACCAAGAAAGAGCGTCTGACCGAGGTCGAGCGCGAGCTTGAGGACCCGGATGTCTGGAACAATCCGGAGCGGGCCCAGGATCTGGGGCGCGAGCGCTCGTCACTGCAGGCGGTTGTTGAAACCGTGGATACCGTCACCCAGGGGCTCGATGATCTGGAGGAGCTGCTGGACATGGCCGTCGAGGAAAGCGACGAATCCATGCTCGGTGATGTCCAGTCCGAGCTGTCCGAGCTGGCAGAGCGTGTGGAGAAGCTCGAGTTTCGTCGCATGTTTTCCGGCGAAATGGATGCCAACAACTGCTATGTCGATATTCAGGCCGGTTCCGGCGGCACGGAAGCGCAGGACTGGGCCAACATGCTGTTGCGCATGTATCTGCGCTGGTGCGAATCCAGGGGCTTCAAGACCGAACTGATCGAATGTTCCGAAGGTGAAGTGGCGGGCATCAAGAGTGCCACCATCCATGTGGTGGGCGAGTATGCCTTTGGCTGGCTGCGTACGGAAACGGGTGTACATCGCCTGGTCCGCAAGTCGCCGTTCGATTCCGGAAATCGCCGCCATACGTCGTTTGCTTCCGTCTTCGTATCGCCGGAAATTGATGACAGCGTGGAAATTGAAATCAATCCGGCTGATCTGCGGATTGATGTCTATCGCGCTTCGGGTGCCGGAGGACAGCACGTCAACCGGACGGAGTCCGCTGTCCGCATCACGCACAACCCAACGGGCATTGTCGTGCAGTGTCAGAGTGGCCGATCCCAGCACCAGAACAAGGATCAGGCGATGAAACAGCTCAAGGCCAAGCTGTACGAGCTGGAGATGCAGAAGCGGCGCGAAGCGTCTCAGGCGCTGGAAGAGACCAAGGCCGATATCGGCTGGGGCAGCCAGATCCGTTCCTATGTGCTGGACCAGTCACGGATCAAGGATCTGCGTACCGGCGTCGAGACCAGCAATACACAGGCCGTTCTGGACGGCGATCTGGATGCCTTCATCGAGGCCAGCCTGAAAAAAGGGCTGTAACCCTAACGTGAGATGACCTGACTGATGAGCAACGAAAAGACCCAAGCAGCGCTGACAGAAGAAGAGAACCGACTGATTGCCGAACGCAAGGCCAAGCTCAAGGCCCTGCGCGAGCAGGGGCAGGCATTCCCCAATGACTTCAAGCGGGACACCCTCTGTGCGGAGCTGCAGGGCAAGTATGCCGGCATGGACAAGGCAGAGCTGGAAGACCGTGGCATTCGTGTCCGGGTGGCCGGGCGTATCATGCGCAACCGGGGTGCCTTCATCGTCATTCAGGACATGTCCGGGCAGATTCAGCTCTACGTCAACCGGAAGGCCCTGCCGGAAGAGACCCTGGCTCAGATCAAGACCTGGGATCTGGGGGATATCGTCGGCGCGGAAGGCCGCCTGAGCAAGTCCAACAAGGGCGATCTATATGTGGACATGGATGATGCACGTCTGCTGACCAAGGCGCTTCGCCCGCTGCCGGACAAGTTCAAGGGGCTGACCGATACGGAAATGCGCTACCGTCAGCGCTATCTGGATCTGATCGTCAACGAGAATTCGCGGCGTACATTTCAGATCCGTTCACGCACGGTGGAGGCCATTCGCCGGTTCCTGACCGCGCGTGATTTCATCGAGGCGGAAACCCCCATGCTGCAGGTGATTCCGGGTGGTGCCACGGCACGTCCGTTCGTGACCTACCACAATGCCCTGGATATCGAGATGTACCTGCGCATTGCGCCGGAGCTCTATCTCAAGCGCCTCGTGGTGGGCGGTTTCGAGCGCGTGTTCGAGATCAACCGGAATTTCCGGAACGAAGGGCTGTCCACCCGCCACAATCCGGAATTCACCATGCTGGAATTCTACCAGGCCTATGCCGACTATCAGGACGCCATGAACCTCACCGAGGAGATGCTGCGCACGGTGGCACAGGAAGTCCTGGGCGACACCCGGTTCGTCAATACCGTCGGAGAAGGAGATGAGGCCGAAACCATCGAATATGATTTCGGACAGCCGTTCCGGCGCATGACGGTATTCGAGTCCATCCTGCACTTCAATCCGGAGATCACGGCAGAACAGCTTTCGGATCCGGAGGGCGCGCGCAGGTTTGCTGAAAGCCTGGGGATTCCGCTGAAGGAGACCTGGGGCCTCGGCAAGGTGCAGATCGAGATCTTCGAGAAGACGGTTGAACACCGTCTGATGCAGCCCACCTTCATTACCGAGTATCCGACCGAAGTCTCGCCACTGGCCCGGCGCAATGACGCCAACCCGTTCGTGACCGACCGCTTCGAGTTCTTTGTTGGCGGGCGCGAGCTGGCCAACGGCTTCTCGGAGCTGAACGATCCGGAAGATCAGGCCGAGCGATTCCGCAAGCAGGTGGCTGAAAAGGAAGCGGGGGACGAGGAGGCCATGTTCTTTGACGCGGACTATATCACCGCACTGGAGCACGGCATGCCGCCCACGGCGGGCGTGGGGATCGGTATTGACCGGCTGGTCATGCTGCTGACCAATTCGCCCTCCATCCGGGATGTGATCCTGTTCCCGCACATGCGTCCGCGCAAGGACGGCTGATGGACCGGGTCACCGCCTGGCTGTTTGAATCCCTGCAGCCCGGCACGGGCTGGCGCGAGCGTCTCGAACCTGAGTTCGAGGCGCCCTACATGGCGCAGCTGGCGGCCTTTCTGGCCGCCGAGAGTCGTGCCGGCAAGGTGATTTATCCGCCGCGGGAATGTTGTTTCAATGCGCTCAACAGTACGCCCTTTGATCAGGTGCGTGTCGTGATTCTGGGGCAGGATCCGTATCACGGGCCCGGGCAGGCCCATGGTCTGTGCTTCTCCGTTCAGAAGGGAATTCAGCCTCCGCCCAGTCTGGTCAATATTTTCAAGGAATTGCAGGCAGATCTGGGCATTCCGCAGCCGTCCCACGGTTGCCTGAGTCACTGGGCCGCGCAGGGAGTTCTGCTGCTCAATGCAGTGCTGACGGTGGAGCAGGGCAAGGCCGGTGCGCACCAGGGCCGGGGGTGGGAGCTGTTCACGGACAAGGTGATTGATCATCTGAACCGGGAGCGTGAGGGGCTGGTCTTCCTGCTCTGGGGCAGTCACGCCCAGAAGAAGGGGGCGCGGGTGGATACGTCGCGGCATCTGGTACTGCGTGCGCCCCACCCGTCACCCCTTTCGGCACACCGGGGATTTCTGGGGTGCCGGCACTTTTCGAAGACCAATGCCTGGCTTCAGTCCCGCGGCATGCCGGCGATTGACTGGCAGCTGCCGGACTGATCAGCCGTTCAGCAGGGCCATGGCAGCTTCCATTTCGGCAGTCAGATCCTCGGCCTCGCCCTGAACCTCATTGGGATCAATGCCCAGGCGCCGGAAGGCGCTGATTTCGTTCCAGTCCAGCTTCGTCCAGCGGTGGTCGGTCCCGGCGACCCGTTGCAGCTTGGCCACCATGACCACATCCGCATAATCCGCCTCGGGGCGCTCCCGTTTGAAGTCCAGGTGTGCCTTGGGCACGATCTGGATCTCTTCCGGGAAGTCCCAGGTGCGCAGGATCCGCACGCCGATGGCCGGATGCAGGGTGTCAATCAGGTTGTCCAGAATGACATTGTTGATGGCAATGGAATTTTCCTCGATGTACGCGAGCACCGGCAGGGCCCCGATGTAATGAACCAGCCCCGCCAGTGTGGCCTGATCGGGTTTCAGGCGCGTGTAGCGCTGGGCAAGGACGTTGGCCATGCCGGCCACTTCCGTGCTGGTCTGCCAGATTTCGCGCATGCGGCGGTCAATCATGTCTGTGGTGGCCTGGAACATCTGCTCCATGGCCAGTCCGATGGCCAGGTTGGCGGCATACTCCATGCCCAGACGACTGACGGCCATGTTCAGGCTGGTGATTTCACGGCTGCCGCGAAACAGCGGGCTGTTGCAGACCCGGATGATGCGGGCCGTCATGGCGGCATCGGAACTGATGATGCTGGCCAGTTCGGCGACGGACGCCTCCGGATCTTCCGCCGTTTCCTTGATCCTGAGGGCCACCTCCGGCAGTGTCGGCAGCACGAGGCGATCTGCCTTGATGGCTTCGATAATGTCAGTCCGGATTTTCTGAATCAGTTCAGCAGACATGCAGGCATCCTGAGTTGGGTATCAAGTCACTGCTACAGTTATAGCAGATGGAGTGTGCATTTGCTGTTGAAATTCGTTACTGACCGGGGGCGGGCTGACAGTCGATTACCCGTGCATTGCCGGCCCGGAGCGCCACGCCTTCAGGGGGCCGGTCGAGCACCGCCTGAGTCCATGTGATGCCATCCGCTTCGGCTGAGCGCAATACGGTACCCCAGGCCTCATCCCTGTCACCGGCGATGCGTGCTCCGGGGTCGCAGGGCGCATCCGTCTGCAGGACATAGAGGGCCTTCTTGACCTTGCCCCGGTAGCGTGCCCGGGCAACCACTTCCTGTCCCGTGTAGCAACCCTTGCTGAAACTGACGCCGCCCAGGTGGTCCAGGCCCACGGCTTGCGGCAGGAACAGCTCCGTGGTGGCCGGCAGGATGACCGGAAACCCGGCCCTGATTTCCGCAACCTGCAGCCGGGCGAGGACGTCTTCGGGCACTTCCGGCAGGCCATTGGCGGCTTGCAGGCATTGTGACCAGCCACCGGGTGCGGGCAGGGATGTTCCGCTCGCCGGTGGCTGGGTGTCCGCGTCGGTGCAGACCAGGTTCCAGGTGGTGGTCTGCCAGTTGGTCTTGAAGAATACCCGGTACTTGTTCAGGTGGGCCTGAAGGAGGTCCGTCATGCTGTCAGGCACGACAAGCACGAACTGGTGCTCGCCGGTTCGGGCCAGCAGGAAGGTGGCCACCAGACGCCCCTTGGGCGTGCAGCAGCCGCCCCAGACTGACTGGCCGGGTGCCAGCGCGTTGACATCACAGGTCAGCTGTCCCTGCAGAAAGCGTTGAGTATCCGGTCCTTCAAGTGTGAGCGCAGTGAGATCGTTACGCACGAACATGGTCTTCCCCTCCCGGTTGGAAGCGCAAGGCTACCCGCAAGCGCCGTAAAGCGTCAACATCCGTATTGCCGGGATGCAGGATGATCTGGTGGCGAGGGTGGTGGGTCAGCAGTATGACCCAGGTTCCCAGGATGCGTGTGTCCGGATGCACGCGGGCATTGATTTGCCGGCCGGACCGCGTACTGAGGATGGCGTAATGGGTGCCGTCATGCCAGAGATACTGAACGTGCGTGATGCTCCGCGGGCTGGCCTGAAATCCCTGATGCCATATCACGGAAAGGAGCGGAAGGGTGCCCAGCACGACCAGTGCGGCCTGAGCCCAGAGCGCAAGGCTGGTCTGGACCACGCCGGCCACCATGGTCAGCCAGATCAGCAGGCCCGAGGCCGTGAGCTGGCGCGAGGCGAAAACGGGTAATTCAATCGGGTTGAACACGATCCAGGATGATCCTGACGATGCGCTTCAGATCGGGATCGTCCGGCTCTCCCTTCTGCATGAACCAGTGGAAGAGATCCGTGTCCTCGCACTCCAGCAGCTTGCGGTACCTGGCCTGGTCATCCTCGGGCAGCGACGGATACGCTTCTTCCAGAAAGGGAATCAGCAGGACATCCAGTTCCAGCATGCCGCGGCGGCTGTGCCAGCGCAGTCGCTTGTAGACCAGATCTTCTTGGGTTGTCATGACATTTCTCCGCTGTTACCACGCATCGCGGGTATGGTTGATCGGGGTCAGAATGGTGTCCTGCGGGCGGTCACTGGTGCCCGGGTAATCCAGGGTGTAGTGCAGGCCGCGGCTTTCCTTGCGGGCGATGGCCGAGCAGATCATGAGATCGGCCACCACGGCCAGGTTGCGCAGCTCCAGCAGGTCATTGCCGACACGGTAGTTGCTGTAGTAGTCACGAATTTCCTGCTGCAGCAGGTCGATCCGGTGCTTGGCGCGCTGCAGCCGCTTGTTGGTGCGCACAATGCCCACGTAGTCCCACATGAAGCGGCGGATCTCGTCCCAGTTGTGGGAGATGACCACGTCTTCATCCGAATCGGTCACCTGAGATTCATCCCAGTCGGGCAGAGGGGGTGTTTCCGGCACCCGGTTCAGGCGTGCAGCAATGTCCTCGGCACAGGCCTTACCGAACACCAGGCACTCGAGAATGGAATTGCTGGCCATGCGGTTGGCGCCGTGCAGTCCCGTGAAGGCGGTTTCACCCACGGCGTACAGGTAGGGCAGATCGGTCTGACCCTTCAGGTTGGTCATCACGCCGCCACAGGTGTAATGGGCCGCCGGAACGATGGGGATCGGCTCCTTCGTCATGTCGATCCCGTACTCCAGGCAGGTTTCATAGATCGTCGGGAAGTGGCTCTTGATGAAGTCTGTCGGCTTGTGGGAGATGTCCAGATACAGGCAGTCGGCGCCCAGCCGCTTCATTTCATGGTCAATGGCGCGGGCCACGATATCGCGCGGGGCCAGCTCCAGCCGCTCGTCAAAGCGCGCCATGAAGCGCTCCCCGTTGGGGAGCCGGAGCACGCCGCCTTCGCCCCTGACCGCCTCGGATATCAGCACCGAGCGGGCATCCGGGTGGTAAAGACAAGTGGGATGGAACTGGTTGAATTCCATGTTGGCCACCCGGCAGCCGGCCCGCCAGGCCATGGCAATCCCGTCTCCCGTGGCTACCTCCGGGTTGCTGGCATACAGGTAAACGCTGCTGGCGCCGCCGGTGGCGAGCACCACGAAGCGTGCCCTGACGGTTTCCACCTTGCCGGTGCGACGGTTGTAAAGATAGGCGCCTGCCACGCGGTTGCCGGGCAGATACAGTTTGGCGTGGGTGATGAGATCCACACAGGTGCGGTACTCCAGCAGGGTGATGTGGGGGGCCTCCTGAACCCGGTCCACGAGGGTGTTGGAGACGGCCCGGCCGGTGGCGTCCGCCGCATGGATGATCCGGCGGTGACTGTGTCCGCCCTCACGGGTGAGGTGGTAACCCAGACCATTGTTGTCGGACTCGTCTCGGGTGAAGTCCACCCCCTGGCTGATCAGCCACTCGATGGCTTCCCGGCCATGCTCAACCGTAAAGCGCACGGCATCTTCATGACAGAGTCCGGCACCTGCACGCAACGTGTCCTGAATGTGCGCCTCGAGGCTGTCCCGGTCATCCAGTACCGCCGCAATGCCGCCCTGTGCCCAGAGTGTGGCGCCGCTGGCCAAGCTGGACTTGGAGACCACGGCAATCCGGGCATCTGTTGGCAGGTTCAGTGCCGTGGTCAGTCCGGCGGCACCGCTGCCGATGATCAGTACGTCGAAATCCAGAGAGTCGGTCATGAGTGTCCGTGCAGGCGTTGTCAATCAATTGCGGTATACTATCACTCGCAAAGCTGTGAACAAGCCCCGGAAGTGAAATGCCGGGGAACCTGGCGCGGAAAAGCGGGTCAAACCTCCACGAGTGATGAATCGGGAGTGAGGGGAAATGCCTGCAACCAGCCGGGTCGTGTATCTGAATACGAATCTGCGCACCGGGAGAGACCATGTGACGGAAACAGTGCATTCGCCCACTGACGAGCAACTGGTCATGCGTGCGCAGAAGGGAGACCGCCGGGCCTTTGATCTGCTGGTGCGCAAGTATCAGAGCCGGATCATGGCGCTGATCGCACGCTTCATTCAGGATCCGCATGAGGTCATGGATGTGGCGCAGGAGGCGTTCATCAAGGCCTACCGGGCGCTGCCCGGGTTCCGGGGAGACAGCGGATTCTATACCTGGCTGTACCGGATTGCTGCCAATACGGCCAAGAATCATCTTGCCGCGGCAGGCCGGAGGCCGCCCGGCACGGATGTGGATGCGGGGGATGCCATGCACTACAGCGGCAGCGAGGGACTGAAAACTCACGATGGTCCGGAAGCGGCCATGCGCCGGGACCAGCTCAGGCGCGCCATTCACGAGGCCCTCGCCGCCTTGCCGGAGGAGCTGCGCGTGGCATTGACCCTGAGGGAGTTCGATGGCATGAGCTATGAAGATATTTCAAACATCATGGGGTGTCCGGTGGGTACGGTGCGATCGCGCATTTTCCGGGCCCGTGAGGCGGTGGACAAGGCCATCGCGCCCCTGTTATCCGACGAGGGACAGCGTCCCGTACCGGGAGGACATTCGCTATGAGTGATGAACGCATGAAAGAAACCCTGTCTGCGCTGATGGATGATGAAGCCACCGAGCTGGAAGTCCGCCGCATGCTGATGCAGGGCGATCAGGAGGCCTTGCAGGCGACCTGGTCCCGGTACCATCAGGTGCGTGCCGTTTTGCGGGAAGAAGAGTCTGATTGGGCAACGGTAGATCTGCTGGCGGGCATTCACGCGGCTCTTGATGGCGAGGATGAACCGGCTGCCGGCAGGGAGGCGCCGATCCGGGCGGCGCCTGCAGCGACGGCATTGCCGGACAGCGTACCGACCGAGGTCAGATCCGGCTGGCTGGGCTGGCTGGGGGGCGCAGTCGCGGCGGCCGTACTCGTGGCCGGGGTCTGGCTGGCACAACCGGTCGGGCCCGATGCGGCAGGTCAGGTGGCCGAACTGGATCCTGCGGTTCAGCCGCAGCTTCAGGCCTATCTGATGAAACACCTGCAGTATTCCGCCATGAACAGCGGTCAGCTGATCGCCTACGCGCGCCTGAACAGTGCAGATCCGTTGGGAGAATGAAGTGCCGAAACTGAAGTGGTTCATCTGGCTGGTGCTCTGGTTGCCGCTGCAGGCAGCCGCGATGGCACCCGAGGCCCGCGACTGGCTGATGAAAATGTCCCAGGCCCGTCAGCAGGCGACGTTTGAAGGTGTGTTTGTTTACAGCCGGGGCCGGGACATGACCAGCATGCGCATCCTGCATCGCTATGTCGGTGGTGTGGAGCAGGAGCGCCTGATCGCACTGGATGGTGACCGTCGCGAGATTGTGCGCAACGGCAACCAGGTCATCTGCATCTTTCCGGACAACAAGCAGGTCGCCTTGCGGCAAGCGTTGCCGGGCGGGCCCTTCGGGGGTGCCATCCTCGGGGTGGAGCCCATGGAACGCTTTTATGATGTCCGGGTCATCGGGCATGAGCGGGTGGCGGGTGCGACGGTCGTCCACCTGCAGCTCAGGGCGCGGGATGCGGATCGCTACAGTTATGATCTGTGGCTGGAGGCGTCCACCGGGCTGCTGGTGAAATCCTGGATTGTGGATACCGATGGTGAACCGCTGGAGCGTTTTCATTTCACGGAGCTGCGGCTGAACCCTGAACTGGACGATGCCTTGTTTGAGGTGCCCAAGGGGCAGGGGGTGGTCAGGCACGTGACTTCAACGGCGGATGCGTCAAGGCCCGGTGCAATGAAGTCATGGGCACCCGGTTGGCTGCCGGCCGGATTTGTCCGCGCCACGACAGAAGTCACGGCCAGTCCGGACCCGATGGCTGACATGGCGCAAACGTATACGGATGGTCTGGCATCGCTGACCGTATTTGTTGAGCCCCTGGCGGGCGGTATGCCCGAAGGCGGCATGCGGGTGGGGGCCTCTGCTGCCTATACGACGGTACGCAAGGTGGCCGGCAAGGCCATGCGGGTGACGGTGGTGGGCGAGGTCCCGCTTCCGACGGCCCGCAAGGTGGCCGATTCAGTGGGGGGAAATGCATGATCAGGGAGACAGGCATCGTTCGCGAGACGGCACCGGGACGTGTCTGGGTGGAGACCCGTCAGCAGAGTTCCTGCAGCCATTGTAAAGCACGCGACAGCTGTCCGAGCGGTGCGGTGGCGGGTTTGCGGGAAGGCGCAACCTGCCGGATCGAGATCCGTACCGATGAGCCGCTCAGGCCCGGGGATCAGGTGGAAATCGGCCTGCCCGAAGAGGCGCTGGTGCGCGGAGCGGTGACGCAGTATCTTCTGCCGCTGGCGGGTCTGGTGGCCGGGGCGGTAACGGGTGCGCACAATGGTTGGCCGGAAGGCGTGCAATTGCTGTCTGCGCTTGCGGGGATGGGTGTCGGGCTGATGCTGGTGCGCCGGCTTCAGTCGCAGAGTCCGCGTGCGGCCAATCTGGAACCCAGGATACTGCGCCGCTGCTGAAAGGTCTGTGCTATGCTCAGGACAGGGCATTGAAAAGAGCGGGCATGATGCGGATTCTTTTTCTGATCGGATCACTGCTGCTGGCGGGCTTGCACGCCAGTGCGCGGGAGCTGCCGGATTTTACGGTGCTGGTGGAGCAGGTGTCGCCTGCCGTGGTCAATATCAGTACCCAGGCAGATCTGAGTCAGCTCGACGGCTCTCCCGGTGAGATTCTCAAGCACTTCTTCGGGCGTCCGGACCCGGACACGCCGCCTGCACTGCCATCGACCGGATCCGGTTTCATCGTCTCCGAAGAAGGCGTGATCCTGACCAATCTTCATGTTGTGGAAGGTGCCAGGCGCATTACTGTCAGGCTGAGTGACCGGCGTGAGTTTGAAGCGAAGCTGCTGGGCAAGGACAAGCGTTCGGATCTGGCTGTACTCAGGATCGAAGGTCACCATCTGCCGGTAGTCCGGATCGGCAAGAGTGACACCCTCAAGGTGGGTGAATGGGTGCTGGCCATTGGTTCCCCCTTCGGTTTCGAACACAGTGTCACGGCAGGCATTGTCAGTGCGCTCGGGCGCGCTCTGCCCAATGAAAATTACATCCCCTTCATTCAGACGGACGTGGCCATCAACCCGGGCAACAGTGGCGGCCCGCTGTTCAATCTGAACGGGGAAGTGGTGGGAATCAATTCGCAGATCTACACCCGCTCGGGCGGTTTCATGGGCGTCTCCTTCGCAATTCCCGTGGATGTGGCCATGAAAGTGGTGCAGCAGTTGCAGACCGAGGGGGTCGTGCGCCGGGGATGGCTGGGTGTGGTCATCGATGATCTATCCGCAGAAGAGGCCCGGAGCCTCGGCATGTCCCGGCCTCAGGGGGCCAGTGTGCGCTCCGTGCTGAAGGGGTCACCCGCAGCCACCGCGGGCCTCAGGGAAGGTGATGTGATCCTGGCGCTCAACGGCCAGGAAGTGATGCGCTCCAATGAGCTGCCACCGCTGGTGGGGGGGCAGGCACCGGGTGATCAGGTTGAACTGACGGTCTGGCGGGATGGCAAGGAGAGCCGGGTTACTCTGACGCTGGGAGAGCTTGAAGGGGATGCGGTTGTTGCTGATGGTGCAGGCATGCATGGGCTGGAGTTGGTCGCGCTGGATGCGAAGGCACTTGAAGCGTTGGGACTGAGCCGGGGAGTCCGGGTGGCCGCCATTGAAACAGGAAGTGCCCTGTCCGGAGTGCTGGCACCGGATGATGTGCTCATTTCTCTGGATGGTCAGCCGTTGACCTCTCCGGATGACTGGAACCAGTACTACCGGCCGGATCGGCAGCAATGGGTACGCATATACCGTGCGGGTCAGCTGTTTTTTGCCGTCATGCCGGGGGCTGGCGCACAGGATGGGGCGGAATCGGGTGATTAGGCCGGACAAATAGGCTAAAATTGCGCGGCTTCGTCTGTCCACAGTGAGAGTCCTTGGTGAGTAACCTCAGTCATATCCGAAATTTTTCCATCATTGCCCATATCGACCACGGCAAATCCACGCTGGCTGACCGCTTTATCCAGATTTGTGGTGGTCTCGCCGACCGTGAAATGGAAGAGCAGGTGCTCGACTCCATGGATATCGAGCGGGAGCGGGGCATCACCATCAAGGCACAGAGCGTGACGCTCAATTACACGGCCAAAGATGGCCAGACCTACCAGCTGAACTTTATCGATACGCCGGGCCACGTGGACTTTTCCTACGAGGTCTCGCGGTCGCTGGCGGCCTGCGAGGGTGCACTGCTGGTGGTGGATGCCGGACAAGGCGTGGAAGCCCAATCCGTGGCCAACTGCTATACGGCCATTGAAATGGGGCTGGAGGTGGTTCCGGTACTGAACAAGATGGATTTGCCGCAGGCCGAGCCGGAGCGGGTACGCAAGGAAATCGAGGAAATTATCGGTATTGATGCCCAGGATGCGATCCCTTGCAGCGCCAAGTCGGGCATGGGCGTGGAAGACGTGCTTGAGGAAATTGTCAGGCGGATTCCCGCACCGGAAGGAGATCCGGATGCGCCCTTGCAGGCCCTGATCATTGATTCCTGGTTTGACAACTATCTGGGCGTGGTCTCCCTTGTTCGTGTCAAGAATGGTGCCCTGAAGAAGGGGGACAAGATTCTGATCAAGTCCACCGGCAAGACGGAGATCGTGGATGCGGTGGGTGTGTTTACGCCCAAGCGCCTCGAGCGTGATGTGCTGCGTGCGGGTGAAGTCGGGTACGTTGTTGCGGGGATCAAGGACATTCATGGTGCGCCCGTGGGCGATACCATGACGCATGCCAATACACCGGACGTACCGGCCCTGCCCGGGTTCAAGAAAGTGCAGCCGCAGGTGTACGCCGGGCTGTTCCCGGTCAATTCGGAAGATTATGACGATTTCCGGGATGCGCTGGAAAAGCTGACGCTGAATGATGCCTCCCTCTTCTATGAGCCGGAGGTATCCGATGCCCTGGGCTTTGGCTTCCGTTGCGGCTTCCTTGGCATGTTGCACATGGAAATCATTCAGGAACGTCTGGAGCGGGAATACAACCTGGATCTGATTACCACCGCACCCACGGTGGTGTATGAGGTGGTGACCAAGCGCGGTGAAGTGCTCAAGGTGGACAACCCCTCCCGCCTGCCGGATCCTGGGTTGATCGAGGAAATGCGCGAACCCATCGTGGAAGCGAACATCCTTGTGCCCCAGGATTATCTGGGTAATGTGATCAGCCTCTGTGTCGAGCGTCGGGGTGTGCAGAAGAACATGCAGTTCCTCGGCAATCAGGTGTCCCTGACCTACGAGTTGCCCATGGCCGAGGTGGTGCTGGACTTCTTTGACCGGCTCAAGTCCGTGTCACGCGGATTTGCCTCGCTGGATTACCATTTTGTGCGCTTTCAGGCAGCAAAACTGGTGAGGCTCGATATTCTCATCAATGGTGAAAAGGTGGATGCGCTGGCGCTTATCGTGCACAAGGACAATGCCCCGTACAAGGGGCGGCAACTGGCCGAGAAGATGAAGGAGCTGATTCCCCGTCAGATGTTTGATGTGGCGGTTCAGGCCGCCATCGGCGGCCAGATCGTGGCGCGAACCACGGTCAAGGCGCTGCGCAAGAACGTGCTGGCCAAGTGCTACGGCGGTGACGTGAGCCGGAAGAAGAAACTGCTGGCCAAGCAGAAGGAAGGCAAAAAGCGCATGAAGCAGGTGGGCAAGGTGGAGATCCCGCAGGATGCCTTCCTGGCCGTGTTGAAAGTGGACAAGTAAAGGACAGGCATGGATATTGATTTTTCTCTGGTGATTACATTGCTGACCTTGGGCACCGGGCTGGTCTGGGCGGTGGACGCCTGGTTCTTTGCACCGCGCCGGCGTCAGAAAAGGGCGGCTCAGGGGTTGCCTGTCAGTCCGGATGAGGATGGCAAACGGCCGGGCGAGCCCTGGCTGGTGGAAAACTGCCGCAGCTTCTTCCCGGTGCTGCTGGTGGTGCTGGTGATCCGCTCCTGGATTGTGGAGCCCTTCCAGATTCCGTCCGGATCCATGCTGCCGACCCTTCAGGTGGGTGACTACATTCTGGTCAACAAGTTTGCCTACGGGCTCAAGCTGCCCGTTCTGCAGACCAAGTTTCTGGAAACGGGTGAGCCGCAACGGGGGGATGTAGTGGTCTTCTACAATCCCGAGGACAACAAGACCCATTTCATCAAGCGACTCATCGGCTTGCCAGGTGATGTGATTGAGGTGTACAACAATACGCTGAAAATCAACGGCAAAACGGTTGCGAAGCGGCTGCTGCAGGCCTGGCCGCCGGATCAGCCGCGCGAGATCTGGTACGAAGAGGATCTTCTGGGTGTGAAACATGAGATCATCACCCGTATTCCTCATGCGATATCCGGAGATGGTCGTTATGTGGTGCCCGAAGGCCAGTATTTCATGATGGGGGACAACCGGGACAACAGCCGGGACAGTCGCTTTATCGGCTTTGTGCCCGAGAAGAATCTGGTAGGCAAGGCCTTTTTCATCTGGATGCACTGGGAGTCCCTGTTTTCCCTGCCGTCTTTCAGTCGGGCAGGAACCATTCAATGAGACAAGGAGTGAACAGCATGCGCGCAAAACAAACCGGCATGTCCATGTGGTCACTGCTGTTCTGGATGCTGATCATCGCGTCGGTGATCACCCTGACGGTCAAGCTGGTGCCCATTTATATTGACCATTACGCGGTCCGTTCCGCAGTGCAGGAAGTGCTCAAGGAAAAGAATCTGGCCGAGCTTTCCGAGGACGAGATCATGCAGCGTCTGGAAAAGCGGTTGCAGGTCAATAACATCCGGGATTTCAAAGACGACTATGTGACCATTACCATCGAGAACGGCAAGGTGATGATTGACCTGGATTACGAGGTGCGGACTCACATGGTCAAGAACATTGATGCGCTCGTGTACTTCAAAGAGCAATACAGTTCGGATCAGCCGTGAGTGCATCACTGAACACACTCCAGAAAAGGCTGGGGTATCATTTCCGGGATGTCAGTCTGCTGGAACTGGCGCTGACGCATCGCAGTTACGGAAGTCGCAACAATGAGCGACTCGAGTTTCTGGGTGACTCCATCCTCAACTTCACCATTGCGGCCCGCCTCTACGAGTTTGTGCCGGAAGCCCGCGAGGGGCAGCTCAGCCGGCTTCGGGCGCGCCTGGTCAAGGGGGTGACCCTCGCTGAACTCGGGCGTGAATTTGGTTTGGGTGAGTATCTGCGGCTGGGGCCGGGAGAAATGAAGAGCGGCGGGTATCGTCGTGACTCCATTCTGGCGGATACCGTGGAATCCATCATCGGTGCCATTTATCTGGACAGCGATATCCAGACCTGCCAGGGGCGCATCCTGGCCTGGTTTGAGCCGCGCATCCAGGCGCTGGATCTGAGTCTGCCCCAAAAGGATCCCAAGACACGCTTGCAGGAATTCCTGCAGGGGCGCAGACAGCCCTTGCCGAACTATGAAGTGACGAATGTCAGCGGCAAGGCTCACGCACAGATTTTTACCGTAACCTGCACAGTTGAAGGGCTGGATTCACCCTGTGTGGCCACCGGTACGAGCCGGCGCCAGGCGGAGCAGGAGGCGGCCGCCATGGCGCTGAAGGCACTGGGAGAGAATGTATGACCGAGAGTACGCGATGTGGCTATGTGGCGATCGTCGGACGCCCGAACGTGGGCAAGAGTACGCTGCTGAACCGTATTCTGGGTCAGAAGCTGAGCATTACCTGCCGCAAGGCCCAGACCACGCGTCACCAGATCCTGGGCATCAAGACCGAAGGCGCCAGTCAGTTCATTTATGTGGACACGCCGGGCATGCATCTGGTGGAGCGCAAGGCGCTCAACAAGGTCATGAACCGTGCTGCGGTCACGGCATTGCGCGATGCGGATGTCATCGTCATGGTGGTGGAGCGCAACGTCTGGAATGAAGAGGACCAGTGGGTGGCCGAGCAGGTGGCCCAGGTCCGCAAGCCTCGCATTCTGGTCATCAACAAGGTAGATCTGGTGAAGGACAAGCGTTCCCTGCTGCCATTCATCGAACGGGTGACCGGTATCCTGCCCTGCGACGAGGTGGTTCCGCTGTCGGCGGAAAAGGGGGACAACGTGGAGGTGCTGGAACAGACGGTTGCCCGACTCCTGCCGGAAAGCATTCATTTCTTCCCGGAAGACCAGCTGACCGACCGCTCCGAGCGTTTTGTGGTGGCGGAACTGATCCGCGAGAAGCTCATGCGTCTTCTGGGGGACGAAGTACCCTACGACCTGACCGTTGAAATCGAGCAGTTCCGCAATGAGGGCAAGCGCATCCTGATTCATGCGCTCATTCTGGTGGCCAAGGAAAGTCAGAAGCGCATCGTGATCGGCGAGCAGGGCAGCAAGATCAAGCGGGTGGGCACGGAGGCGCGTCAGGACATCGAGCGGTTTCTGGGCCAGCATGTGCGGCTTGAGCTGTGGGTGAAGGTCAAGTCGGGCTGGGCGGACAACGAACGCGCCCTGCGCAGTCTGGGTTACGACAGCTGAGCGGACATGACCGACGCTGGCGGGCATCGCTGCTATGTGCTGCACAGCCGCCCCTACCGGGAAAGTTCGGCGCTGGTCGAACTGCTGACCGCTGCAGAAGGGCGTGTGCAGGCAGTCGCCCGCGGGCTCCGGCGCAAGGGACGGGTGACGCTCCAGCCCTTTGTGGAATATTGGGGCAACTGGCAGGGCCGGGGCGAGCTCAAGACCCTCATGAACTTCGAGCTGGCCGGGGCGCTGCGTACCCTGACGGGTGAGCGCCTCTATGCCGGACTCTATCTGAACGAACTGACGGTGCGCCTGATTCGTCCCGGCGTGCCGCTGCCGTCGCTCTTTCAGGCGTATGTTCAGGCCCTGGACGGGCTCGCCGGAGCCGGTACGGCCATCGCCGGTGCGCTGAGGGCGTATGAGGCCGCCGTACTGGACGTGCATGGTTACGGGCTCGACAGCCTGGAAACGGATGCCATGGGCCGGCCGCTGGAAAACGGGCAGGCGTATCGCTGGGACTGGACCCAGGGCTGGGTGCCCGTGGGTTGCGGCGGCGAGTTCACGGGTGCCGAGCTGGAAGCCGTGCGCAGCGGTTCCTTTCATCTGCCGGAAGTCGAGCGTCCTGCGCGCCGCCTCTTCCGGCAACGACTTGATATCTTGCTGGGCGCCCGGCCGCTGAGGTCGAGGGCGCTGTTCAAAGCATACAAGGAGAAACAGGATGCAACAGCAACGCGTTCTGCTCGGGGTAAACATTGATCACGTCGCCACACTGCGTCAGGCACGTGGTACCCGTTACCCCGATCCGGTGATGGCCGCCATGCAGGCGGAGCTTGCCGGTGCGGATGGCATTACCATTCACCCGCGCGAAGATCGTCGCCATATTCAGGACCGTGATGTCTGGCTTTTGCGGGACGTTCTGCAGACCCGGATGAATCTGGAAATGGCCGTTACGGATGCCATGATTGATCTGGCCCTGAAGGTGAAACCGGTGCACTGCTGTCTGGTGCCGGAGAAGCGCGAGGAACTCACGACGGAAGGCGGGCTGGATGTGGTTGGCCACTTCGACCGTGTGCGGGCGGCCTGTGAGCGGCTGGGCGAGGCAGGCATACAGGTTTCCCTGTTCATTGATCCGGAAGAAGCCCAGATCGAAGCGGCTGCCCGGGCAGGGGCGCCTGCCATAGAACTGCATACCGGACGCTACGCCGACGCGGAAACGGACAGCATCCGGGCGAAGGAGTTGTCCACGCTGCGTCAGGCAGTCGTCTGGGGACGGGGAGCCGGACTCATTGTCAATGGCGGACACGGGCTGAACTATCAGAATGTCCAGGCAGTCGCGGCCCTGGAGGGCATTCACGAGCTGAACATCGGGCATGCCATCGTGGCTCAGGCCATATTTACCGGCTTCGACGCCGCGGTCAGGGAAATGCGACGCCTGATTGATCAGGCGCCGGCGGCCCGCGCCTGATCCTGATCGTCACGTGCCCGGAGCAGGGACTGCCAGTCGTTGCGCTCGGCCCAGACGGATAGCCGGTCAATCTCTTCCAGCAGTTTTGTGACGAGAGGGCCGGCCTCATCAGGCCGGGTCTTCAGGCAGGTTTCGAGCGTGTAGGTGCTCTCCCGCAGTGCCGGCACACCACAATAACGGGTCGCACCGTGGAGCTTGTGGGTGTGGGCCTTGAGCGCGTCCCTGTCACCGGCCTGCCAGGCGCTTTCGATCTTCCGGCGATCGTCGGGCAGGGCATCCAGCATCATGCAGAACAGTTCTTCCGCCAGTTCGGTCCGGCCGCCCGAGAGCCGGATGCTTTCCTCCGCATCAAAGCAGGCCGAGGCCGTCCGGCGGGACGGACTGAAGCGCTTGCCTCCCCGTGAATCGTCGGTCTCCGCCTCGTCCTCTCCGGCGTCAAACCGGAACCCTGTAAACCGGGTGATCACTTCCCTCAGACGATTTTCGTCGATGGGTTTGGCCAGGTAATCATCAAAACCCGAGCGCAGCAGCATGTCACGCTCCTCGCTCAGGGCGTGGGCGGTCAGTGCCACGACTGGCAAATGTCTCTGCCGGGTGTCCTCCCTGAGCCGTTGCGTGGTTTCAATGCCATCCATACCGGGCATCTGGACATCCATGAATACCAGATCAAAGTGGTGTTGCCGTGACAGCTTGATGGCTTCGTAGCCGCTGTTGCAGACCGTCACCTGAACCTGCAATTCGCGCAGAAAGGCCTCAATCAGCTTCAGGTTGGCCGGATTGTCATCCACTGCCAGAACGTGCGGTACATCCGGACCGGATGCCGGCAGTGCCGGCTGTTCGGGCGCGCTGACAGCGGAGGGATGTTCGCCCCGGAGGATCTGTGTCAGGGCGTCGGCCAGGCTGGTAAGCTTGGGGGGCTTTAGGACGTAGGCACTGGCCAGCTTCAGGAGGTCGGGCAGGGTTCCCGATTCTTCGAGGGTCGGGTGCAGGATGAGCGTGCGGCAATCCAGCTCCATTTCGATTTCCTGAACCAGCTTGCGATAACGACTGGACAGAAGGTGATGACGGGTGATGCCCAGGATGGCAACGCCAAATCCCTGGCCCTCCGCCTGTGCGGCCCGAAGCGTCCTGAGAAGGGTCTCGCTGTCGTCCACGCAGGTGACGTCAAGCCCGAGGTGATTCAGCAGGTGTCCCACGGCCAGGCCGGTTCTGGGCTGGTGCTCCAGATACACGGCCTTTTCGCCCACCAGCAGGTTTTCCGTCGAGGGCGCCGCGGTATCGGGGATGACCTTGGCCGGTAGGCTGATCCAGAAGGTGGAGCCCTTGCCCAGTTCGCTCTCCAGGTCGATGTCTCCGCCCATCTGCTTGATGAGGCGCTTGCAGATCACCAGCCCCAGGCCGGTGCCGCCGAAGCGTCGTGCGGTGGATGCATCGGCCTGTGAGAAGGCATTGAACAGGGTATCCCGCTGAATGCGCGAGAGGCCGACACCGGTGTCCTGAACGCTGATGCGGATCCAGGTCCGGTTTTCGTCTTCCCGGTCTTCCAGTTCCGCACGCACAACCACTTCGCCGCTTTGCGTGAACTTGATGGCGTTGCTGACGAGATTGGTGATGATCTGCTTGATCCGCAGGGCGTCACCCAGAATGCGCGTGGGTACATCCTCGTAGACCAGCAGTGCCAGGTCCAGGTTCTTTTCGTGGGCGGACGGTGCCAGCATGGTCAGGACGTCTTCCATGATGTCGCGCAGATCCAGGGGCGCGGAATCCAGTACCAGCTTGCCGGCTTCAATCTTGGAGAAGTCGAGAATGTCGTTGATGATGGTGAGCAGCACTTCGGAGGATTTCAGGATGGTACTGAGCTGCTCCCGTTGCTGATTGGTGAGGCGTGAGCGCAGCAGCAGCTTGGTGAAGCCGATGATGCCGTTGAGGGGCGTGCGGATCTCGTGGCTCATGTTGGCCAGGAACTCGGATTTCACCCGGCTGGCCTCGATGGCGGCCCTGCGGGCCATGTCCAGATCGATGTTCTGGATTTCGATGGTTTCCAGGGTTTCCTGAAGATCCCGGGTGGCCTGGTCAATGTGCGCCTGCATGTCCCGGGTGGAGCGTGCCAGTGCTTCGGCCATGGCATTGACGCCGTTTTCCAGGGCCACAAATTCGGGGCTGGAGCGGGTGTAGACGCGTGTGTCGAGCTTGCCGTCACCGATCTGTTCCACGGCCTGAATGATCTGCCGGATGGGCTGGCCAATCTGGCGGCTGACCAGCAGTGCCAGCCAGACCATGGTGCCGAGCCCGGCCAGACTGATGAAGGCCACCCTCATCAGCGTATTCATTTTCTCCAGATGGGTAGGCACGCGGGAGAGTTCCACCACCACCCAGCCGATGGGTTCCCGGGACGCGAGCTTGCGATCCGGTGCGCCCAGTGCCAGCACGTCATCCGCGAGCACATCCTGCATATGCACCGGGGCAGAGAACCGCACAATATCGCCCATGTCGAAACGGCTGAGCTGATCCACCAGGCTGGCCCGGGTGCCGGGCGGATCCAGCAGGGACGGCCCGCTGTGACCGATGACCTGTCGGCGCCGGTCAAAGATGGTCACGGAACGGACATCACGCTCTTCCAGTGCGGCATTGGTCAGCGTGAGGAGCAGGGCGCGGTTGCCGGTGAACACGCCGTACTCGGCGGCAGTGGCCAGCTGACGTGCCTGCGCTTCGCCGCGTTCCTGCAGCATGGCTTCCAGATCCTGAAAGCGGGTGTGCAGAAACAGCCCGGCCAGAGATACGGTCGTGATGATGCCGGGCAGCAGGGCCAGCAAAAGAATTTTGGTGCGGATTCGCCACTGATTCATGCGCAGGGTCATTCAGGTTATAATTGTAACGGCTTAATATATTGTAAAAGAATATAACGGCCGGCTTTGGAATCGCACTATCATGAGCGGTCAGTCTAACACAGAGCATTGGCGGGCAAACAGCCCGTCATGGGAGCCAGAGCACGTCCTATGAACTTTCCTACCATCGAATCCTGTGTCGGCAATACACCGCTGGTCCGCCTTCAGCGCCTTCCCGGTGAGACCGACAACATTATCCTGGTCAAGTTGGAAGGCAACAACCCGGCAGGCTCGGTCAAGGACCGGCCGGCACTGAGCATGATTCAGGAAGCTGAACGCCGCGGGGACATCCATCCGGGTGACACCCTGATTGAGGCCACCTCCGGCAACACCGGCATTGCCCTGGCCATGGCTGCCGCGATCAAGGGCTACCGGATGGTACTGATCATGCCCGAGCACATGAGCGAAGAGCGCCGGGCCGCCATGCGGGCGTATGGTGCCGAGATCATCACGGTCAGCCGGGAGGCCGGCATGGAGGGTGCACGGGATCTGGCGCTCGAGATGCAGGCGCGTGGCGAGGGCAAGGTGCTCAATCAGTTTGCCAACCCGGACAATCCTCTGGCGCACTACACCTCCACGGGACCTGAAATCTGGCGTCAGACCGAGGGGCGTATCACCCACTTTGTCAGCAGCATGGGCACCACGGGCACGATCATGGGCACATCCCGTTACCTCAAGGAACGCAATCCCGGCATTGAAATCGTCGGGCTGCAGCCGGCGGAAGGGGCGCAGATCCCGGGTATCCGACGTTGGCCGCCGGAGTACCTGCCGGAAATCTTTGATGCCTCCAGAGTGGACCGCGTGCTGGATATTACCCAGACCGAAGCCGAGGAGACGATGCGCCGGCTGGCCCGGGAGGAGGGCATTTTCTGCGGTGTCTCGTCGGGCGGCGCGGTGGCTGGTGCCCTGCGGGTTTCGGCCGAGGTGTCGGGCGCCATCATTGTTGCCATCATCTGCGATCGGGGTGACCGCTACCTTTCCACCGGCGTGTTCGGCTGATTCACGGTACAGTTCAGGGTGCAGGGGGCATAATGCCCCCCTTTTCGTTTGGCAATGCCCGAGGAGAACCGCTGCTCATGTCCCGTCGCAGACGTCGCAAGATTCAGGAAGCACCCATTGAGGTCACCATCGAACAGCTGAGCCACGAGGGCCGTGGCATTGCGCGTGTCGACGGCAAGACGGCTTTTGTGGATGGCGCGCTCCCCGGTGAGCGGGTACGGGCCCGGTATGTCAATTGTCATCGCAATTTCGATGAGTTGGCGACCGTGGAATTGCTGGGCGAACCGTCCCCCCTGCGTGCCGAACCGGTCTGCCCTCACTACGACCGCTGCGGGGGCTGCTCATTGCAGCACATGGCGACCGATGCGCAAATCAATCACAAGCAGTCCGTGCTGAGCGACCTGTTCGGTCGTATCAGCCATCTGGCCGTGCCGGAAATGGTTGCCCCCATCCGCTACCGGGATACGGGGTATCGGACCAAGGCGCGTCTGGGCGTCCGCTTTGTCAGGGCCCGGGATGAGGTGTTGGTGGGTTTTCGGGAGCGCCACAGCAACTTCCTCACTACCATCGACCGTTGCCCCGTTCTGATTCCGGAAGTGGGGGAGCGCATCATTGCACTGCGGACATTGATCCGCAACCTGGACGCCTACGACAGCATTCCCCAGATCGAGGTGGCAGGCGGTGATGATGCGGTGGCGCTGGTCATCCGCCATCTGAAACCCTTGTCCGATGAGGACCGGTCCGCACTGGAGCGTTTTGGTGAAGAGACAGGGCTGCAGATCTGGCTGCAGCCCAAGGGGCCGGATACGGTACATCGTCTGTGGCCGGATGGAGGGCCCGAGCGACTGCATTATCAGGGGGATGGTGGGGCGCTCCGTTATGCCTTTCATCCGCTGGATTTCACTCAGGTCAATCGTCAGGTCAACGAACGCATGCTGGCGCAGGCACTGGCGTGGCTTGATCCGCAAGCGGATGAAGAGGTGCTGGATCTGTTCTGCGGGCTGGGCAATTTCACCTTGCCGCTGGCACGCCGGGCCGCCCGCGTGACCGGGGTGGAGGGGGTGGATGCCATGGTGGAGCGCGGCTATGAAAATGCCCGGCTCAACGGTCTGGAGAACGTGCGTTTTTACGCCGCAGACCTGCATGCTCCACTGAACGGCCGGGCGGAGTGGGTGCAGACCTACGACAAGGTGCTGCTCGACCCGCCTCGTTCCGGTGCCGAGCAGGTATGTCGTGAAATGCACCGCTTCCGGCCGCGGCGGATTGTCTATGTTTCCTGCAATCCGGCCACGCTTGCCCGGGATGCAGGCATTCTTGCGGATCACGGCTATCATTTGATCAGGGCCGGGGTCATGGACATGTTTCCGCATACGAGTCATGTGGAGTCCATGGCGCTGTTTGAACTCAGAGGCTGAGATAACCGGGACGGACAGTTATGGTCAAGGTACGGGAAGACTTTCCTCTGGATGAGCATGGCAAGGTGGACATACCGCGCTGGCTCGATCAGATCGATGCGCTGGCACCGTTGTCGGACCGGGCAGCCATGCTCGAAGCCACGGAACTGGCAAGACAGATCGATGAGCGTGTCGAGCATGCCGGTGAGCAGTGGTCGCCGGGTGCCAGCCTGTTTCTCACCGGGCTGGAAATGGTCAACATCCTGGCAGACCTGCACCTGGACACGGAAGCCCTGATTGCAGCCGTGCTCTATCGGGCGGTTCGCGAAGGCCACCTGCCGCTGGCGACCGTTGAACGCCGTTTCGGTGAGGGCGTGGCACACCTGATCGAAGGGGTGCGTCGCATGGCGGCCATTTCCTCGTTGCGCTATGGCGCCACCCGGCCGCTGGGCGATCACGACGAGCACCATGTGGACAATATCCGCCGCATGCTGGTGGGCATGATTGACGATGTCCGGATTGCGCTCATCAAGCTGGCGGAGCGGACCTGTGCCATTCGGGATGTGAAGGATGCCCCGCCCGAGCGGCGCCTGAAGGTGGCTCGCGAGGTGTTCGATATCTATGCGCCGCTGGCACACCGTCTGGGGATCGGTCATCTAAAGTGGGAGCTGGAGGACCTGTCTTTCCGGTACCTGAATCCCGAGGCCTACAAGCAGATTGCCAGGCAGCTGGATGAGAAAAGGCTGGATCGTCAACGTTATATCGAGAACGCCATCGCCACGCTTCGGGAAAAGCTCGCCGAGCAGGGCATCCAGGCGGAGATTACCGGCCGGGCCAAGCACATCTACAGCATCTGGCGCAAGATGCAGCGCAAGGGGGTGGACTTTTCCCAGATCTATGACGTGCGCGCCCTCCGGGTTCTCGTCAATACGGTGGGCGAATGCTACACCGCGCTGGGCGTGGTGCACGGACTGTGGCGTTACATCCCCCAGGAGTTTGACGACTATATCGCCAACCCGAAGGAAAACGGCTATCAGTCTCTCCACACCGCCGTGATCGGGCCGGAAGGCAAGGTGCTGGAGGTTCAGATCCGTACCCATGCCATGCATGAGGAGGCGGAGCTGGGGGTCTGTGCGCACTGGCTGTACAAGGGGACGGACACGCAGCGCAAGTCCGAAGCCTATGAGGCCAAGATTGCCTGGCTGCGTCAGGTGCTCGAAGAAGAAGCCGGCGAAGAGCCGCGCAGCGAGGAGCTGCTGGAGCAGATCCGGGAGACGGTGCAGCCGGACCGGGTGTATGTCTTTACCCCCGAAGGCGAGGTGCTGGATCTGCCCGTGGGCGCCACGCCCCTGGACTTTGCCTACAAGGTTCATACGGATGTGGGACATGCCTGCCGGGGTGCCAAGGTCAACGGGCGCATCGTGCCGCTGACCTATCGTCTGCGCACCGGGGACCAGGTGGAAATCATCACCGGCAGCGAGCCGCGTCCCAGCCGGGACTGGCTCAACCCGGATCTGGGCTACGTCACCACGCCCCGCGCGCGGGCCAAGGTTGCCCACTGGTTCAGGCTCCAGGACCGGGCCTCCAATATCCGCGAGGGCCGTGACGTGCTGCAGGATGCCTTGCGCCGCATGTCGCTGGAACAGGCGGACCTGGCAAAAGTGTTGCCGGTTCTGAACTACAAGACGCTGGATGATCTTTATGCGGCCGTCGGGGCCGGCGACGTCAAGCCCATGCACGTGGTGCGCCAGTTGCAGAAACTGGTGGAGCCGGAGGCTTCCGATCAGATGGCCCTGCGACTGCAGCAGCAGAGCCGTCGGGATGGCCAGGATACGGTCACGATCAGCGGCGTCGGCAACCTGCTCACCCATATTGCCCAATGCTGTCAGCCGGTGCCCGGTGACCCCATCATCGGATACATCA
Organism: Thermohahella caldifontis; assembly: GCF_041153465.1. Lineage (NCBI taxonomy): Bacteria > Pseudomonadati > Pseudomonadota > Gammaproteobacteria > Oceanospirillales > Hahellaceae > Thermohahella > Thermohahella caldifontis. The sequence goes on along the minus strand of NZ_CP154858.1, from coordinate 1,533,750 downwards.
CTCAGGGCCGGGGTGTCTCCATTCACCGTCAGGACTGCATCAATGCCCTTCAGCTCCAGAGTCAGCAGCCGGACCGCATGATTCAGGTGGAGTGGGGCAGCGAAAAGGCGCTCTATCCCGTGGATCTGCAGATTGATGCCTATGACCGTTCCGGTCTGCTCCGGGATGTCACGACACTGCTGGCGAATGAAAAGGCGAATGTGACAGAACTCACCACGCATACTTCAAGAACGGATAACAGTGCGCGCATCCGCCTGACGGTGGAGGTGAGCTCCATTGAGCAGGTGGGACGCCTCATCGACAAGATCCGCCAGTTGCCCAATATTGCGGATGTACGCCGGGTTCGCGAGCCCAGGAGAGATGGCCATGCCTGAGCGCTATACACTCGATGATCTGCGAACACTGATGGCCCGCCTGCGTGACCCGCGCACGGGTTGTCCGTGGGATTTGCGTCAGAACTGGCAGAGCATCGTCCCGCATACGCTGGAGGAAGCCTACGAGGTGGCCGATGCCATCGAGCGCGGAGACTTCAGCCACATTGCCGAGGAACTGGGTGACCTGCTGTTTCAGGTGGTGTTCTATGCGCAGCTGGCCGAGGAGGAAGGACGGTTTGAGTGGGCGGATATTGTGGATGGCATCGTCCGCAAGCTGCTGCGCCGGCATCCTCATGTGTTCCCCGAAGGTACACTGGATTCCGAGCGGGATCCGTCGGTGACTCCGGAAGAGGCTGAAATCCGGGCCAACTGGGAGGCCATCAAGGCGGCAGAAAAGTCCGGCAAGGCGCAGGCAGACGAACCGGCAAGTCTGCTGGACGCCGTGCCGGCCGGCCTGCCGGAACTGACCCGTGCCCTCGAGCTGCAGAAAAGGGCGGCGACGGTGGGATTTGACTGGCCCGATGTGGAGCCGGTGTTTGCCAAGGTGGAAGAAGAACTGTCAGAGGTTCGTGAAGCGGTTGCCGAAGGCGATCAGGATCATGTGGAGGCGGAGATCGGTGATCTGCTGTTCGTCTGTGTCAATCTGGCTCGTGCGCTGAAGGTGGATCCGGCGCAGGCGCTCAGGCGCACCAATCGCAAGTTCGAGGCACGTTTCAGATCCGTGGAGAAGGCGCTCAGAGCATCAGGCAAGGACTGGGGCGAGACGTCTCTGGAGGAAATGGACCGCTGGTGGGATGCCGCCAAGGCCGGCGAAAAGCCGGCCTGACCAGACGGCTCAGGTATTGGCCGCCTTGAGCTCCTGCTTCAGCATCTGGGCATACTTCTTGGACAGTGCGAGAAAACGGGGTGTCGGGCCCACATCTTCGTAGAGCGGGTCGCCCATCTCGTCCACGGCCACGACTTTCTCGCCCTGCACGTAGGGGAAGCTCGTTTCCAGCTCATCCAGCGCAGCAGTCAGCAGCTCGCTGAGGATATCTTCCACCGAGCGGCGCGGGTACATCTCGGCCAACGCTTCCACGCGGGCCGCATCCTCGATGGGCAGGCGCAGCTTGTATTCGCGCGCCGTCAGGCGGGAACTGGCGTTCTCTTCCCAGGTTTTGGCCAAGGCTTTGATATTCATCTCTCACTCCGTTCAGGCTGATCACAATTTCAGCATAGGCTTCCCCAACCGGCTTCTCCATTGTGAAAACTACCTAATACGTGGCAACACGTAGTGAATTTGTTAAACTGGGTAAACCTCGTAATTTAACTACACCTTGGAGACAGGTACCCGATCATGCAGGCATTGCACCCGGAACTTCGTGAAAATGTCAGGCGCCTGGGCGAACTGCTCGGGCGTGCCATCCGGCATCATCTGGGCGACGAGATGTTCGAGACCATCGAAACCATCCGCCGCACCGCTCGGGATGACAGGAAAAAGCCTGAAGAAGAGCGTCGTCTCAAATACCTTCTGCAGTCGCTGGAGGATGATGACCTGGTGCCGGTCACCCGGGCGTTCAATCAGTTTCTCAATCTTGCCAATATTGCCGAGCAGTACCACTCGGTCCGGCGCAATGTGAGCCGGGAAGAGGAGGCCCTGGGCAGTCAGGAGGGAATCGACGACCTGCTGCGTCGCCTCAAGGCTCAGGGACAGTCTCCCGAGCGCATTGCCGAAACCGTTGCGCGCCTGAATATCGAGTTCGTGCTGACCGCCCATCCCACGGAGGTGACACGGCGTACCCTCATCCGCAAGTATGACAGCATCTTCGAGACGCTTGCCCTGCGTGATCGTGCCCGGGCGGACGACCAGGTGCAGAGTGAAACCCTCAGGGAACTGGAACGCCTGATTGCTGAGTGCTGGCACACCGACGAGATCCGTTATGAGCGCCCGACTGCCGTGGAAGAAGCCAAGTGGGGCTTCGCGGTCATTGAAAACTCGCTCTGGCAGGCTCTTCCCGTCTATCTTCGCCGCGTGGATGAAGCGCTGCGTCAGGAAGTGGGTAGCGGGTTGCCGGTGGATGCCTGCCCGTTGCGCTTTGCCTCCTGGATGGGGGGTGACCGTGACGGCAATCCCAACGTGACTGCAGAAGTGACACGGCAGGTGCTGCTGCTGGCCCGCTGGATGGCGGCGGACCTCTTTCTCCGTGACGTCGAGGCCTTGCGGGCGGAGCTGTCCATGAACGAATGCAACGGCGCCATGCGCCGGGCGGTCGGACAGACCCGCGAGCCCTATCGCAAGCTGCTGCGCCGCCTGCGCGACCGGCTGCAGGCGACACGGGCGTGGGCCGAAAGGGCACTCTCCGGGGATGTGCCGCCCGATGAGGCGGTCATGCTCAACAGTGCCGATCTCATCGAACCTCTGGAACTGTGTTATCGTTCCCTGATCGATTGCGGGATGGAGGTGATTGCGGAAGGTCCGTTGCGTGACGTGCTGTATCGGGCCCGGGCGTTCGGTCTGCATCTGGTGCGTCTCGATATCCGGCAGGATTCCGAGCGTCATGCGGAGGCCATGGCGGAACTCTGCGAGTATCTGGGGCTCGGTGATTTCCGGGCCTGGACTGAAGAGGAAAAGCAGGCGTTCCTCATACGTGAACTGGAGAGCCGGCGACCACTCATTCCGGCCGAATTTCCCTGTTCCGATGCCGTGCGGGAAGTGCTGGATACCTGCCGGGTCGTTGCCCGTCAGCCTGCCGAAGCACTGGGCAGCTACGTGATCTCCATGGCGTCCGCACCTTCGGATGTGCTGACGGTCTTGCTGCTGCTCAAGGCCTGTGGTGTGCGGGCACCCATTCCCGTCGTCCCCCTGTTCGAGACGCTGGATGACCTCAATCACGCTGCGCGCGCGATAGATGCCCTGTTGCGGCTGCCATGGTACAAGCGCCATATCGGCGGTGAGCAGCAGGTGATGATCGGTTATTCCGACTCGGCCAAGGATGCCGGGCAGATGGCGGCCGCCTGGGCCCAGTACCAGGCACAGGAAGCGCTGGTGAAGGTCGCCCGGGAGCACGGTGTTCATCTCACTCTCTTCCATGGTCGCGGCGGAACCGTGGGGCGCGGGGGCGGGCCGGCCAACCGCGCCATCCTCAGTCAGCCGCCGGGCTCCGTGGACGGTTCCTTCCGGATCACCGAGCAGGGCGAGATGATCCGCTTCAAATTTGGCGAACCCCTTGTGGCCATCAACAGTCTCAACCTGTATTTCAATGCCGTGCTGGAGGCGACGCTGGCACCACCACCCGAACCCGAGCCGGCTTGGCGTGACATGATGGACCGTCTTGCAGCACGAGCGCTCAGGGCCTATCGGGATGTGGTGAGAGGAGAGCCGGACTTTGTGGATTATTTTCGCAGCGCCACCCCGGAACAGGAACTGGGCAAGCTGGCCATCGGCAGCCGGCCGGCGCGACGCAAGGCTCAGGGCGGCGTGGAAAGTCTGCGCGCCATTCCCTGGATTTTTGCCTGGACGCAAATGCGCCTGATGCTGCCGGCCTGGCTGGGCAGCGAGGCGGCGCTCTCCGAAGCACTCAACTCGGATGAGCGACCGATGCTGGAGGCGATGATCAGGGGCTGGCCGTTTTTCCAGACCCATCTGGACATGCTGGAAATGGTACTGGCCAAGGCTGATCCGGATATTGCCCGAACCTACGAGGCACGTCTGGTGCCGGAACGTTTGTGGCCGCTGGGCGAGCGCCTGCGGCAGCGCCTGAAACAGGCCATTGAGTGTGTCTGTACCGTAAAAGGACAGACACAGCTGCTGGAACACAGCCCGGCGGTAGCCACCTCGCTGCGGGTACGCAATCCCTACACGGATCCGTTGCATTTTCTTCAGGTCGAGCTGCTGGTGCGTGACCGGTCCGAAGGGGAAGCCAACAAGGAGACGGTGGAAAAGGCGCTCAAGGTGACCATGGCGGGGATTGCAGCCGGCATGCGCAATACCGGATAACATTCCTTACACACGGTTACGCGGCGTTACGGGAGAATGTGACCTGCGGCAATCGCGGCATCGGTGAACGGCGCTATACTGGAGTCAGTTAACGGGGAGAGTGCATCATGGCTGTTGCTGCATCGGTACTGACCTACCTCAATCGCTACCGCGTACCGTATCAGCAGGTCCATCATGACCGTGCCGGATCGCTGGAAACGGCTATTGCAGAGGCCCGGATTGACCCCGACAAGGTGGCCCGTGCGCAACTGCTTGTCGATGCCCGGGGCGTGGTGATGGCGGTGGTTCCGGCCTCGCGGACACTGGATCTGGATGCGCTGAACGAACGGCTCCAGCGGCAACTTCGCCCGGTTCCCCAAAGTCAGTGTGACCGCCTGTTCCGCGACTGTGAACCGGGATCGTGGCCGGCGCTCGGTCCGGCCTACGGCGTTCGCGTTCTCGTGGATGAAAGTCTGCTGGAGGCGGATGAAGTCTATGTGGAGTCGGGCAGCCACACGACCTTGCTCAGATTTCCGGGCGCAGCCTTCCGGGAACTGATGCAGGGCGCCCGGAAAATTGCCGGATGCCGGTTGTCGGCCCGGGAACAGACACCCTGCCGTGTGGTGGAAGAGCCGGACTGCCTCGAACTGCTCCGGCACAAGCTGACCCGCCTGTACCGCATTCCGCCCATGCCGGCCACCGCGAGCCGTCTTCTGGCGGTGCTCGATGATCCCGACAGCAGTGTAGCCGATGTGGCGCGCATCATCGGTCAGGACCCGGCGCTGACCGCCCAGGTGATCCGCCACGCCAGGTCGCCGTTGTACGGCTACCGCGGCGAAATCCGCAGCGTTCAGGAAGCCATCACACGTGTGCTGGGCTTTGAACGGGTCAGCCAGCTTGCATTGTCCCTCTGTGCCATGAAGGCGCTCAATCCGCCTCTGGACGGCCCGCTGGGGCTCAATGCCCTCTGGCGGCATGCGCTGGCCTGTTCCGCGGTCAGCACGGGTATCGTGAAGACCTTCGGCGTGCCCGATGTGGACGCCCGGATTCTGCCGATGGCGGCACTGCTGCACAATTTCGGCTTCTTTGTCATGGCCTGGGTGTGCCGGCCCGAGTTCACCATGCTCAACAAGCTCGCTGCGGCCGAGCCCGAGACGCCGGTCACGACGCTTGAAAGGCAGGTGCTCGGCATGGGGCAGGCACGGGATGTGCTGGCGGCGGGACACGCTGTGCTGGGTGGTCTGGTGCTGGAGCACTGGAAACTGCCGCAGGCTGTGTGTGACGTTGCGCTCAGACATGCATGTCCGTTGTGCGTGGAGCAGAAGCCGGGGATGCTGCCCGTGGTGGTGCTGGCCAATGCATTGCTCAAGCAGCGTGGACTGGGTGATGACCTGTCACCGGAGCCCATCGGGCCGGCCTGTCAGATGCTGGGACTGGACCCCGACCGGGTGCAGGCCTGGTTTGAAACCGTTGAACTGACGCATTCGGACACCGATCATCCGGTGGTGGTGTAATATCCGGCCCGCCTTCGCCTTTCCTCGGCAGACCGATCTTCGTATAATTCCAGCCCTTGACGCCAAGGTGTACACTACTGGCGCAAAAAAGCCATAACAACACCTGTGCTTGCAACTGAGGAGTGAATCAATGAGAGTAATTCTGCTCGGCCCGCCCGGTGCCGGAAAGGGGACCCAGGCCAAGTTCATCTGCGAAAAGTTTGGCATCCCCCAGATTTCAACCGGTGACATGCTGCGGGCCGCAGTCAAGGCCGGCACGCCCCTGGGGCTTCAGGTCAAGGAGATCATGGCCTCCGGCGGGCTGGTGTCCGACGACATCATCATTGCTCTGGTCAAGGAGCGGATTCAGGAGCCGGATTGCGCCAACGGTTTCCTGTTTGACGGTTTCCCGCGTACCATCCCCCAGGCCGAGGCCCTGAAGGCGTCCGGTGTGCCCATTGATTATGTCCTCGAGTTTGCCGTGGACGACGAGGAAATCATCCGCCGCATGAGCGGTCGTCGTGTCCATGAGGGCAGCGGTCGTGTCTATCACGTGGTCTACAACCCGCCGCGCGAGGAAGGCAAGGATGATGTGACCGGCGAGCCTCTGGTTCAGCGTGAGGATGACAAGGAAGAAACCGTGCGCAAGCGTCTGGAGGTCTATCACAGCCAGACGGCACCGCTGGTCAGGTTCTATCAGGACTGGGCTGCACAGGACCCGAACGCCCCGCGCTACGTTCGCGTGGAAGGCGTGGGACCGGTTGAGGAAATCCAGAAGCGGGTGCTTGACGCGCTGAGCGCCTGAGTAGCGGCAGCATCCTGATCAAGAATCGGCCGCCCTGGTGCGGCCGATCCTGTTTGAGGGCAACGAATTGACAACACTTCTGGCACTTGATGCGTCAACGGATGCCTGTGTGGTGGCTCTGCGTCACCAGGGCCGGGATTACCTGGAAACGGATGACACGCCACGGATGCACGCCCGGCGCATGCTGCCCATGGTCAGCACGATTCTCGAAAAGGCCGGCCTGTCACCGCAGGACGTGGATGCCCTGGCGGTCGGTATCGGCCCCGGTTCGTTCACCGGAATCCGGATTGCCGTGGGGCTGGCGCAGGGAATGGCCCTGGGGCTGGACTGTCCAGTGCACCCCGTGTGTTCACTGGCGGCAGCGGCCTGGTCCGTGGCCCGGTCGCACGCCGGGACGCCGGTAGCCCTGATCCGGGATGCGCGCATGGGGGAGCACTATGTGGGTGTGTTTGTCTGGGAGAACGAGTCGTTGAAGGTACTGCTGCCGCCGCAACTGTCCCCCCACGAGGCCACCGGAGCATTGCTGAAGCTCTGGTCGCCGCTGCTGGCCGGGGATGAAGGTCAGGCGGTCTGGCCGGACGGGACGGCGCTGCTGGAACTGGCGGCTACCGTTCCCGCCGTCAGGCCGGATGCGCTGGAGCCGGCGTACCTGCGTGGCCACGATGCCTGGAAAAAGATGGATACCCCAAAAGGTCACTGAGATGGATACCTTTCAACTGATTGTACTGGCCCTGATACAGGGGCTGACGGAGTTTCTGCCGATCTCCAGCTCTGCACACCTGATTCTGCCGTCTCAGGTGCTGGGCTGGCCGGATCAGGGGCTGGCCTTTGACGTGGCGGTGCATGTGGGAACCCTGCTGGCCGTCTGCATTTATTTCCGGCGTGACCTCTGGCCTCTGGTGGTACAGGGGCTCAACGTGTTGCGCGGCCGGATCACCGAAGAGGGCAGGCTGGCCTGGACCGTGGTGCTGGCCACCGTACCTGCCGGTCTTGCCGGTGTACTGCTGGATCACTGGATTGAAGCCCATCTGCGGTCAGCGCTGGTCATTGCCTGGGCCACCATCGGATTCGGCATCCTGCTGGGGGTTGCGGACCGTTTTCATGGCGGGCGCGACATGCGGGCAATGAACTGGAAGCACGCGCTCGCCATTGGTGTGGCTCAGGCCCTGGCACTGATTCCGGGTACCAGCCGTTCCGGTATCACCATGACCGCCGCCCTGTTTCTGGGCTATTCCCGCGAGTCTGCAGCGCGTTATTCCTTTTTCATGTCCGTGCCCATCATTCTGGCTGCCGGCCTGCTCAAGACCAGGGACCTGGTCCAGCAGGCCCAGCCCGTGGCTTGGGGTGATCTCGGGTTGGGGGTTGTCCTGTCCTGTCTGGCGGCGCTGGCCTGCATCCACCTGTTCATGCGGTTCATCGAGCGCTCCGGATTCATGCCCTACGTGATCTACCGGCTGTTGCTGGGTGCCGCACTGCTGCTCTGGGTTGTCGGGTGACGCTGCCGCTGATCTGGCGATGCACCCCGGCCGGTCAGGCGCGCCTGGCCGAACTGGGGCTGAAGTGTTCCCCGGACTGTGACGGCATGCCGGTACCTGAAGGGCCTCATCTGGTCTGCGCGGTGGATGCTGACATCCGCCTGATCTGGGCCGGAGAGAAGGGACCCAACCCATTGGTTGTGGATTTTACGCAAGGCAAGATGGGCTATCGCCAGAGGGTGCGTGGCCGCGAGCGTCTGCTGGATGCGGTGCGTCCCCGGCAGAGTGCCGGTAGCTGGCAGGTCCTGGATGCGACCGGCGGGCTGGGGCGGGATGCCTGGATGATGGCTGCGGAGGGCATGCAGGTCTGGCTGGTGGAGCGGCATCCGGTGCTGCATGCCATGCTGGCGGACGGTCTGGCCCGCGCTGCCGAAGATCCTGCCTATCGGGAGATTGCGTCCCGGATCCGCCTCATCCACGGTGAGGCGCAAACCCTGCTTGAGGACGCGACGCAAAGCTGGGACGTGGTCTATCTGGACCCCATGTTTCCGCCCAGAGAGAAATCCGCTGCCGTCAAGAAAGACATGCAGTTCCTTCATGCCTTGCTGGGCGCGGGCGATTCGGATTCGGACGCATTGCTGGCACCGGCACGATGCCGCGCGCGCCATAACGTGGTGGTGAAGCGCCCGCGTCATGCGCCGTTTCTGGGAGGATTGGCTCCCCACCATCAGATTGCCGGCAAGCGTGGCCGCTTCGACGTCTACACAGGTCTGGCGAATTGAGAAAAGTCCCGTCCCGCTGCCTGCGAGATGAAAACGCTGATGCTGTTCAGTTTCAGTTGTTGCTCGGAATCACGACATCTTCATCGAACTGATTGTCCACGAGTGCCCCTCCTGCGGTCTGGTTGATTTGTGACCAGTATTGCTCACCTGCATGACACTGTCATTACGAAATATTGCGTATTTTTACTAAAGTATGATGGCTTGGCGTGCTCCGGCCGCTCTGTCCGTTCCATCAACCTTTTACTTGGTTCAGTTGAAGGTCCTGAATCCGTCTTTTATTTTGTTTGGTCGAACGTTCTGATGGAAAAATTGATATTTTTATTCGGCTTCATGACGGTAAACTGGGCGCAGTTGACGTTCGGAGACCCTGCATGAACTGGAAAGATACCGCGACCACCTATGGCATCGTCAGCCGTGTGCTCCATGCTGTGGCAGGGATCCTGGTGATCGGCATGCTGGCATCCGGTATCTGGATGGTGGATCTGGACTATTACAGTCCCTGGTATCACCGTGCGCCAGCACTGCACAAATCATTCGGAATCCTGGTGGGGCTGCTCTTTCTGGTGCGTCTGGCCTGGCGGATACGTCAGGGTTTTCCGGCGCCCCTGGCGGGCTGGAAACGCTGGGAGCAATGCCACAGCCATGCGGTCCATCTGGCGCTGTACCTGATTCCGCTGCTGATGATCATCAGCGGCTATCTGATTTCAACCGCCGAGGGTCACCCGGTGGATGTGTTCGGGGTACTGGAACTGCCGTCCCTTCTGTCACTGGGCCAGACCCAGGCCGACCGGGCGGGTGATGTCCACCGTTGGCTGGGCTGGCTGTTGATCGGGTTGCTCATTCTGCATGTGGCCGGTGCGCTCAAGCATACGCTGGTGGACCGGGACGCGACGTTGCGCCGCATGTTTGGCCGGCCCGTCTGAGACGGTTTCTTCACTTCATTGTTTTACACTCATCCATCACAGAGCAAGGAGAAAACCACATGATCAGCCTTTTCCGCTTCACCCTGGGCGCACTGTTGCTCGGTCTGAGTACGCTGGCCACCTCGGCCACCTACGTGATCGACACGCAGGGCCAGCATGCATTCGTCCAGTTCAAGATCAGCCATCTTGGCTACAGCTGGCTGCTGGGGCGCTTTGACCGCTTTGAAGGCACCTTCGACTACGACCCGGCCAATCCCGGGGCCAGCAAGGTGGACGTCACCATTGACACGTCCAGCGTCAACAGCAATCACGCCGAGCGTGACAAGCACTTGCGCAGCGAGGACTTCCTGTTTGTCGAGAAGTATCCCGGTGCCCGCTTTGTCAGCACCCGCGTGGAGGCTGTGAATGCGGATGAAGCCCGTATCGTCGGTAACCTGACTCTGCGTGGCGTGACGCGGGAGATCGTGATTGACGCACACCGGATTGGCGGGGGCGAGGATCCCTGGGGTGGCTATCGCCAGGGCTTTGAAGGTCGCACGTCGTTTCGCCTGAAGGATTTCGGTATTCCCAAGTATCTCGGACCGGCCTCTGAAACGGTGGAGTTGTACCTGTCTCTGGAAGGTGTCCGCAAGTAATTGCGGGCGGAGATCGGGTTGCCCGAATGTGATTGCGGCCCGGCATCGCCGACAGGGCTGCCCTGCCAGCCTTTGTGAGGCCTAATGAGTCGGCCCGGGTATTTCCGCAAAAAAAGCCCCGCCCTCGGTGAGAAGGCGGGGCTTTCGCGGGGGTTGCCCCGGATCAGTGCTTTCAGCCGTTGAGCAGCGCCCGGGCCTCTGCCTGCCACTTTTCATGGTGACGGACATTGGAGAACTGCGCCAGGATGGCCTTGTCGTCCTCGCTCGGGTTGGCGATCTGCTTCAGAGAGTGAATGCCGGCGGCGTTCATCTTTTTTGCAGTGGCCGGACCGACGCCTGTCAGCTGAGTCAGGTCGTCAATATCTACCTTCTTCTTGCGCGGCGCCGCCTTGGCCGGAGCCGGCTTCCGGGTGCCGGATGCCTTGGGTGCTGCTGTCTTGCCGGAGCGGGACGCGCCCTGCGTTGCCGGTTTCGTCGTTTCGGCGGGTGCGGCCGGTTTTTCTGCTGCGGCCGGCTGAACCTTGTCCGAGGTTTTGGCAGGCTCGTCAGCCTTGGGGCGTGCCAGGCCCAGGCGCTCCAGGAACTGCTGCTGTACATTCTGCAGCTCTTCCAGCATGCGCTGGTATTCGGACTGCAGGCGCTGGAGTTCCTTTTCCCGCAGCTCTTCCATGTCCTTGATCATCTTGCGGAAGGGTTCGGTTACCTGTGCCTGCAGTGACTCGGCCTGCCTGAGCAGGTCGTTCAGCATGGCATTGAACTGCTCCTGCGCCTTGCTGACTTCCTTGGAGACAGTATCCGTTACCTTTTCCAGGTTCTTCTTGATCAGGTCTTTTGCTTTCTTGCCCATGGTTTGACTCCGCCGGGTGATTAGGGATGTGTCCAACCTAAGGGAGAATCGTTGAATAAACAACCTAATTTCCGGAGCGGGATCCGAAAGGTGTCAATCATTCTCCTCAATCGCGACGTTATTCAGCCGGCAGGAGGCAGCCGGTTTCACACACCCGTGCAAATGCGCATGGCAATGTCCATTCCGATCTGGAACAATGCGCGCCACACATCCTGGGAGGGAAACAGGTGCTGGAGTTCAGCGAGTACATCAAGATTCTGGTGGGTCTGATCGCCATCGTGAACCCGTTCGGTGCGGTTCCCGTATTCATCAGCCTCACGGCCCGGGATACACCGGCGCAGCGGCGTGACACGATTCATCAGGCAGCGCTGGCTGTGGGCGTGATCCTTCTGTTGGCTGCCATGTCCGGTGAATTGCTGCTGACTTTTTTCGGCATCACGATCAATTCCTTTCGCGTGGGTGGTGGCATTCTGGTGCTGCTGATGGCCATTTCCATGCTGCATGCCCGCAACAGTCCCGTGAAGCAGACGGAGGAGGAGGTGGATGAGTCGGCGGGGCGCGAGTCCATCTCGGTCGTGCCGTTGGCCATGCCTCTGCTAGCCGGGCCCGGTGCCATCAGTACGGTCATTCTGGCCGCCAACCGGGGGCACGGTGCCGGACACATCCTGCTGATTGCGCTTTGCATCGCGGCCCTCTGTGCGGTCATCTGGACCGTGCTGAACATGTCGCCGCTGATTGTCCGGCGACTGGGATCCACGGGGATCAATATCTGCACGCGTATCATGGGTCTGATACTGGCGGCCATCGCGGTCGAGATCATCGCCAACGGACTCAAGGGGCTGTTCCCCGTTCTGGCAGGCTGACGGGGGCCGGAACGGTTGTGAAAAAAATTTCTGAAGGGGTGTCAACCCAATTCTAAAATGTCCCCTTTTTACCAAAGCTAAAGTGTCCCCTTTGGGTATCCTGTTTCAGGAGGTTACCGACTGCCTGCCGGAGGCCGCTTTACCAACCGGAGAACGTCGCCATGGATGGTCCGGCGCGGGCTTTCTGCCTGAGGATGCCTTTTGTCTGGCTCTCGCCTTGTCGACACGTTGGTGGAGGCTTTTCTCGTCATCCAAAGGGACCGGGGGCTCGCCTTCGCTCAGGATTTGCCAATCCAGTTGATGCCCTTTGTGGAGCACCGTCACATGGCCATCCTGTGCTTCACAGATGGTGATCCGGGCGCCCCGGAGCCGATAGCCCTTTCCATAGCCGGTGAGCTGGTATTCCCGGTTCCTGAACTGAAAGGTCAGGTTCTTTGAGAGCTTTCGGTGGTTGTGCAGGCACAGGATGAGCGCCAGCTCCTCTGGTGTGTGCAGAACGGGGCGGTGAGCATCCGTGGCGTTCTGGGCGGGTTTGGCAAAGCGTGCGTTGAAATCGCGCATAAAGCCCGGCAGCCAGGCATTGGCGGTCTCAATGTCCGAGATGCCCGCAAGACGCAACTCCTTGACGAGGCGGTCCTGAAGCGTCTGGTTGGCACGCTCGACACGCCCCTTGGCCTGAGGGGTATTGGCATGAATGGGCTCGATATCCAGCGTTTTGAGAGCCCGGGTGAACTGGGTCAGCTCACCTTCGCGCTCGGGTTGGTTTACCCGGAAGATGCTGTGCTTGTCGGAATACAAAGCAGCGGGGCGGCCGTGCTCGGCCAGATAGCCTTGCAGTGTCTGCAGGTAAGCCCAGGTGGTCTCGGCCGGGGCGAAGCGTAATGCCATCAGTTCACTGGTGGCGTCATCAATGAACACGATCAGGGTGCAGCGCGGGCCGCGCCCTTCAAACCAGTCATGTGGTGAGCCGTCAATCTGAATCAGCTCGCCGCGACAGGGCCGTCTGGGACGTCGCTGGTGAATCCGGGCGGCCTTGCGTTTTCCGGGTTTCCAGAGTCCGTCAGCGATCATCCACTGTCGGAGGGTCTCGGCTGACAGCTTGTATCCATGCAGTGCGGTGAGTTTTTCACAGGCAAGCGTTGGTCCGAAATCAGGGTAGCGTGTGCGAACCAGAGAGAGTACTTCCTTGCGCACGGCCCCGGGAATTGCATTGCCCGGGCGTTTACCGAGATGGCCGGAAACCAGTCCTGACGGCCCCTTCTGACGAAAGCGGGCGACCAGACGCTTAACTTGCCGGACACTCAGCCCAAGCTGCCGGGCAGCTTCCTGTTGCCGAAGCTGTTTTGCGGTCACCTGCTGAATGATTGCCAGCCGATCGATCGCTTTTTGCGTCATTGCAATGGTCTCCTCTGCCATTGCCCCCTCCTGTATCCCAAAAGGGGACATTTTAGAATTGCGAGAAGGGGACATTACAGCTTTGGGCTAACAAAAATTTCTGAAGGGGTTGACAGGCGCGCCCAAAATCCTGAGAATACGCGCCTCGAAAGCGTGGCAAGGTAGCTCAGTTGGTTAGAGCACAGCACTCATAATGCTGGGGTCGGCGGTTCAAATCCGCCCCTTGCTACCATGTCTTCCTTGGAAAGGCTGCCTGAATACCGGCGGCCTTTTTTATTTCCGTTTGCGTCTTTTGTCTCTCTTTGCATCACGTTGTGGCGGGCCCGGAATTCAGGGGGCATTCGGCGCGGGGACGTCTGTTGCGGCGTGCACCTGTCGTGAGGGTTGTCCGTCCGAATGACCCGCCTGATACCGACCGGCAACTCAGGATGGCCGGGCACTGAGACCGTTGCGGGTTTTACGGATCCAGCTTTCCACATCTGCCATCACATCATCCGGCCGGCGTCCCTGGGTCGGGATGGGCGGGCCCAGCACCACCTGGACCGTACCCGGATATTTGGCGACCGTGCCGCGTGGCCAGCAGTCACCGGCATTGTGGGCGACCGGAACGATGGGCACGCCATTGCGGATCGCCAGCGACGCGGCGCCCTTGTTGTAGCGCACGGTTTCACCCGGCCGCACGCGGGTGCCTTCAGGATAGATGACCACCCAGCGGCCGGCCTTGAGCGCCTCGGAGCCTTGGCGCAGCAGTTGTTTGATGGCGGTCGTCGGCCGATTGCGGTCGATGGCAATGGGGGCCAGGTGACGCACGGCCCAGCCGTAGAACGGTATGGCGAGCAGTTCCTTCTTGAGTACGGCCGACTGGGGCTGTATCAGCCAGCCCAGCAGGTAGGTTTCCCAGGCGCTTTCATGGTTGGCGCAAACCACGCAGGGTGTGTCCGGCAGGTTTTCCCGGCCATGGATCCGGTAGCGTATGCCGGCAACGGTGCGAGCGGTCGTCAGGATGGCGCCGGCCAGTCTTTGGGCGAGGGCGTGCCTGCTCCGGGCGGTGAGCAGGGGACCGAGCACCAGGAACAGGGTGGTGTACACCACCATACCGGGCCCGTACAGGGCATAGAACAGGACACCGCGAATCCAGGGCAACCCGTTTCTCCTTTGTGACGAATTCCGAGCGGGGAGCGCAAGCCTAACAGGTCAAACCTTTCCGGATCAATCCGACTTTTTTGCCATGCGCATTGACCGGCGTCAACATGGAAGGGGCGGGGGCTTCGTATACTGAACCTGCCTGAATATCTGATCTGCCCGCAGAAGGAGGCTGGACGATGATTCAGGCAAAGGTAATATCCGTGAATCCGGTGGAGATATTCAGGCCCTCCCAGGTAGCGAATACGATGCCCCATGACATGAAAGGACTTTCCTGGCCGGCCACGACGAGCTGGACTGCGCTGCTGTATCCCGGGGCAGTCGGCTGGCTGCATCGTGCGGAGCCGTTGCCGAGTGTGCAGGTGGATGCGCTGGCGCAGCACCGGGTATTGCTGACACTGACCGTGCCGCGAATGGAGAGCATGCCCTTCAGCAGCCATGCGGATGTCCGCGCCCGGTGCCGGTATGTCAGTTACGTGGTTCGGGAAATTGATCTCTACCGCCCCCTGCTGGCCGGTCGGGTTGCAGGCATGCACTGGGTGGCCGATCTGGTTCGGTTGCTGTGTCCGCTGGAGCTGACCAAGCTCATGTACAGTCTGAACCGGAAGCTGGGGGTATCCGCGGAGGGGCCCGCGGCCCGCTCGGTGGAGCTGGGCGGGCCGCCGCCCGAAGACGGTGTGTTGCCGTTGCTCAGTGGCCTCGGGTTCACCGACCTCTGTTTCAACTTTGTGGACGGCGAGCACTGGGCCCACGCCACCTTGCAGCAGTGCATCAGTCTTGCCGGGAGTCTGGGATTCGAACGGCTGCACTTTCGTGTCGAATCCGCGCGGGATCTGGATTCCCTTTTGAGGCTGTGCATGCCGGCATCCGTGTTCGTGGAAAGTGATCTGGAAGCCTGTCGCAGCCTTCTGGGTGGTTTCAGAGAAACGGTGCCGGGGTTTTTCGTGCGGTCATCCGGACTCCCTGAAGTGGACGCGCTCTGCGGCCTGGGGTTGGGGGGAATTTCCGCCGCGGCCGAAGGGTTCTGGCAGAACACGGTGCGTCTGGATCACTACTATGAAGCGCTGGATTCCGGTCGGCTGCCGTTATCCGGGCATGGGGGCAAAAATCTACCCATTGAGAGATAATTCCGCCTTTAACCTCCCAGTCTTTTTGGTGTACACTGCCCACATTGCAAGCATTTCATGTTCAGCTTTTCTGGGAGGGATGGCGGATGGGTCAACGGATCGCTTCAGCACCGGATGTGCTGACCAACGATTGTACGCATTGCAGCCTCGGCAAGCTCTGCATGCCGATTGCCGTGTCGGTCGAGGAAATGGATCGCCTGAACGAGGTGATTCATCAGGGGCGCGTTGTGGATCGTGGCGAGCACATATTCTATCAGGATGAACCCTTCCGCTCCTGTTACGCCGTCAAGAGTGGTTCCATCAAGACCTATACCGTCAGCGAAGACGGCGAGGAGCAGATTACCGGCTTCTACCTGCCGGGTGAAGTGCTGGGCCTGGATTCGGTGACCATGGATCGCTATACCTCCTGTGCGATTGCGCTGGAGCGCAGCAGTGTGTGCGAGATACCGCTGAACAAGCTCGAGGAGCTGGCCGGGCAGATTCCTTCCCTGCAGCACCATTTCTTTCAGCTCATGAGTCAGGAGATTCGCGGCAGTCGCCAGCTGGCCGTCATGCTGTCACGGAACTCGGCAGAGGAGCGACTGGCGTCCATGTTCATTGCCCTGAGCAAGCGTCATGAGCGGCGTCATCTGTCGCCGTATCAGTTCCGTCTGCCCATGCCCCGGGCTGATCTGGGCAACTATCTCGGCCTGGCGGTGGAAACCGTCAGTCGTCTGCTGACCCGGTTCTCGAAGATGGGGCTGATGGATGTGAAGGGTCGCGATGTGACCATTCATGACCTCGAGGGGTTGAAGGAAGTCGTCTCCCACGCGACAAGCTGTGAGCGGGCCTGAGAGAATCAGGTCTGCGCATTCAGGTGCCGGAGAACCCGTTCCACCTGTGCGCCCAGATCCCTGCGCCAGGGTCTGGCTTGTATGCCGAAATCATCCCTGAGTTTCTTGCTGCTGGTATGTGACCAGGCTGGCAGCCTGGGGCTGTTTTCCGTGTTCTGCACAAAGTTCAGCGTTCCTTCAATATGGGCCGTTTCCTGTATGTAGCGGACCAGTTCCCGCACACTGACATCTTCCACGCCACCGTAATGATAGACATCCCAGCATTGGGCACCACAGAGAATCTGCTGCGTCATGGCGGTGACCACGCGGGCGACATCGTCTTCGCACACGGGGGAGCAGCGGCTGTCTTCGGGGGCCGGAACCGGTTCATGTGCGCTGAGGGTTGTCAGTATCCGGTGCAGCCAGCCGTCGCGGTTGGAGGTCAGCCGCCAACCCAGACGCAGAACGATGCTCTGGGGGTGTCGGGTCATGAGGTAGCGTTCACAATCGGCCAGGCTCTGTGTCAGAGGCGTGAGGGGCGCCACGGGGCTTCGGCTGGTAAGTCTTTCCGGGGGCTGGCTCTTCAGTATCAGGCAGCTGGACAGCGCCAGTACCGGGCTTTCGGTGTCCAGTCCCCATTGTGTGACCTGCTCCATGGCACCCAGCATGGCATGGCTGGCCTGGGGGGCTTCTGCGCAGGTTTGCAGGCAGGCAAAGCGGGCAGCATGTATCAGTAGTCTGGCATGGCTCAGCGGTCTGGAGTGGAGGAGGTGGCAGTCTCCCGAAAGAATCGGGTGCACGGCGATGCCCTTGTCCATCAGGCGCCGCAGAATGGCGGTGCCCATTGCGGTTTCACTGCCTGTCACGATGACCGTCAAAAAAGGTTCCTCTCTGAATTCAAATGGGACATGTGTACCACCGCAAGGGGCGGAGATCTGGCATAATCATAACGTAGCCATGGTAAGTCCGCCATCCGAAGCGGCATCCACCTGCAATGAGGAAGAAGATGATCAAGAGTCAATCTCATATCGCGGCACCGGTTCCGCAACCCATCATGGACCGCGCGGCACAGCTGATCCATCGCGTGCGCTATGATCAGCCGGCATCCCAGCACGTGGACCTCATGTACGAGGTCATCATGGACATGACGGTGTCGGGCATGGAGTTTTATTTCATGGAGCCCCTGCGTCGCGTCAATGCCGGCAGCATGACCATGAAGATCGCTCAGATGGGGCTTTCGAGCACCCAGAAGGGCATTCGCATGGTCATCAGGAAGGTGTTGCACCGGCTGACGGAAGAGCAGCTGGTGGCCATCACGGGCTTTATCGAGGAGATTCTGTTCGAGGCCGAGGAGGCAAAGGCCGCCTGATCGGCTTCAGACAGCCTGGCGAGGCACCCTGGCGGTCAGGCCGGTCGTCAGGGTGTAGCTGATGGTGTCGGCATGGCGTGCGACTTCGTCCACGCTCAGACCGGGCCCCCAGAGTTCGACGGGGGCGCCGACGTCCACATCCGGATAATCGGTCACATCCACAGTCAGCATATCCATGGAGACCCGCCCCACAAGGGGTACCCTGTGGCCGGCAACCCGGACAGGCGTGCCGGTTCGGGCATGGCGCGGATAGCCGTCTCCGTATCCGGCAGCGACCACCGCAATCCGGCTGTCACGCGGCGCGGTCCAGGTGGCGCCGTAGCCGACGGTTTCGCCCTTTCGTATCCGGTTGACCGCAATCACCTGGCTGATCAGCGTCATGACCGGTTTCAGCCCGAGCGCTTCGGCGCTGCGATCCGCATAAGGGGAGGCGCCGTAGAGACTGATGCCGGGTCGTGCCCAGGTTTCACGGGGATGAATGCCGTTGAACAGGGCGGCGGAATTGGAGGCGCTGAAGTCCAGTGCCCCGGGCAGTGCTTCGGCCAGCCGGCTGACCGTGGCGTGCTGATTGTGCCAGTGTTCGCCTTCGGGTTCGTCGGCGCAGGCATAGTGGGTCATGATGCCGCGCAACTGGTGGTGGCTGTTTTGCAGGGCATCCAGCCAGGTTCTGACTTCCGATGCAGGCAGGCCCAGGCGGCCCATGCCGGTGTTGAACTTGAGCCAGATGGCGCTACCGGTTGCGGTTCTGATCCAGTCCCACTGGGAGGGATGGTGGATGACCCATTCCACCTTGCCCAAGTGAAGGCCCTCGTCCCATTCATCCGGCGAGTAGGGGCCCTGAAGTATCAGTACGGGCGTCCGGATGCCGGCATTACGCAATGCAACAGCTTCATCCAGGCAGGCGACGGCAAGCCGTTCGTTGAGATCTGCCAGGGCGCGTGCCACCAGCACCAGATCATGTCCGTAGGCATTGGCCTTGAGCAATGTCATCAGCCGGGCCGTGCCGGCTATGCCCCGGAGACGCTGCATGTTGTGGCGCAGGGCCTGGGTGTCGATCCGGGCGATGAGCGGTCTCACTCGTAGTTCGCTCCCGCATACTCGGGCGCGAGATCCTCGAAGCGCGTATAGCGTCCCTGGAAGGCAAGGCGAACAGTGCCGATGGGACCGTTCCGCTGCTTGCCGATGATGATCTCGGCAATTCCCTTGTCGGGCGAGTCTTCGTGGTAGACCTCGTCCCGGTAAATGAAAATGATGACGTCGGCATCCTGCTCGATGGCGCCGGATTCCCGCAGATCCGAGTTGACCGGACGCTTGTTGGGGCGCTGTTCGAGGCTGCGGTTGAGCTGGGAGAGGGCGACCACGGGGCAATCCAGTTCTTTCGCCAGCGCCTTGAGAGACCGGGAAATTTCGGAGATTTCAGCCGTCCGGCCTTCGTTGTTGCCCGGCACCCGCATGAGCTGCAGATAGTCGACCATGATCAGGCCCAGCTTGCCGCCGTGCTCGCGCGCCACGCGCCGTGCCCGGGAGCGCATTTCCGTCGGGCTCAGGGCGGGCGTATCATCGATGTAGAGCGGTTTGTCCTTGAGCAGGTTGATGGCCGAGGTCAGGCGGGGCCAGTCTTCGTCATCCAGTTTGCCGGTCCGGACCTTGGTCTGGTCGATACGGCCCAGTGACGAGAGCATCCGCATGACGATGGAATCGGCGGGCATCTCCATGCTGAATACCAGAGTGGGCAGACCGGTTTTCATGAGGGCGTTTTCCACCAGGTTCATGGCGAAGGTGGTTTTACCCATGGAGGGGCGGCCTGCGACGATGATGAGGTCGGAGGGCTGCATGCCCGCGGTCATGTCGTCCAGATCTTTGAAACCGGTTGTCACCCCCGTGATGCTGGCTTCCTGCTCGTAAAGCTGCTGAATCTTTTCCAGCGTCTTGACCAGTACCGGGGCCACCTTTTCCGGGCCGCCCTGGTTGGGGCGGTCCTCGGCGATCTGGAAGACCTTGCGTTCGGCCTCATCCAGAATCTCCTCGCTCTTGAGGCCGGCGGGGTTGTAGGCCTGTTCCTGGATTTCATTGGCCGCGGTAATCAGCCGGCGCAGCACTGCGCGCTCCCGGACGATGTCCGCATAGGCCCGGATGTTTGCTGCGCTGGGGGTGTTGCGGGCCAGCTCGGAGAGATAGGCCAGTCCGCCTGCCTTTTCCAGTTCTCCGCGGCGTTCCAGTTCCTGAGACACCGTGATGGCATCCAGAGGCTGGCTTTCATTGGCCAGTCTGGAGATGGCTTCAAAAATCAGCCGGTGCTCTACGCGGTAGAAGTCCTGGCTGGTGATCAGGTCGGAAACATGATCCCAAGTGCTGTTGTCCAGCATCAGGCCTCCGAGGACGGACTGTTCGGCCTCATTGGAATGAGGGGGCGTGCGCAGTTTCTGGGTATCGTCTTTCACGGCAGGCAGGTACTCTCGGACAGCGAAGTTAGGGATGCGTATTATGGCTTTTTGCGGCAGGGTTGTGAACGCTTGAAACGAAAAGGGCAGCCCGGTGGGCTGCCCTTGCGGTCATCCTTCGTAAAGGATTACTCGGCCACGATGATCAGCTTGACTGCAGTGGTCACATCGCTGTGCAGCTGCAGGGTGATCTCGAATTCACCGGTTTCGCGCAGCGGACCTTGCGGCAGGCGCACTTCGCTCTTGTGAACTTCGGTGCCTGTGGCGCTGATGGCTTCCGCGATGTCGCGGGTGCCGACAGAGCCGAACAGCTTGCCTTCGTCACCGGCCTTGGCAGTAATGGTAATTTCCTTGCCATCCAGTGCTTCGGCGCGTGCCTGGGCAGCTGCCAGCTTTTCGGCAGCCTGCTTTTCCAGCTCGGCACGACGTGCTTCAAATGCTGCCAGGTTTTCCTTGGTGGCAGGTACGGCCTTGCCATAAGGAATCAGGTAGTTGCGTCCATAACCCGGACGGACGGTGACCTTGTCACCCAGGTTGCCAAGGTTGGCGACCTTCTCGAGCAGAATCACTTCCATCTTGCTAAACCTCATTTCTGGGGCGAAACAGGGGCTTCGCCGGCTAATTCTTTACAGATCGTGGCTGTCGGTGTACGGCAGCAGGGCCAGGTAGCGTGCGCGCTTGATGGCAGTTGCCAGCTGACGCTGATAGCGGGCCTTGGTACCGGTAATGCGGCTGGGTACGATCTTGCCGGTCTCAGTGATGTAGCCCTTGAGCAGCTCGATGTCCTTGTAATCGATCTCTTTGATGCCTTCGGCCGAAAAACGGCAGAATTTGCGGCGGCGGAAAAAACGTGCCATGGATGTGCCCCCTTATTCTTCGGTAGCGTCGTCGGATTCGTCGTCGGATTCGTCGGCTTCGGTTGCCAGCGCTTCTTCACGGCGCGGCGCAGAAGCGCGGTCGTCACGACGTGATTCGCGGCTTTCGGCAGCCTTGATCGGCGAAGGCTCGGTTACTGCTTCGTTGCGACGAATGATCAGTTCGCGAAGAATGGCATCGTTGAAGCGGAAGGCGTGAGCCAGTTCGTCCAGCGTGGCCTGATCGCACTCGATGTTCATCAGTACGTAGTGAGCCTTGTGGATTTTCTGGATCGGATAGGCCAGATGGCGACGGCCCCAGTCTTCCAGGCGGTGAATCTTGCCGCCGTTGGCAGTGATGTTCGAGGTGTAGCGCTCGATCATCGCGGGAACCTGTTCACTCTGATCCGGATGTACCAGGATCACAATTTCATAGTGACGCATTGTCTCTCCCTTCGGTTTAAGGCAGCCGGCGAACCTTGGTTCGGCCAGCAAGGAGTTGAATCATGGATTTCAAGAGGCGGTAATTTTAGAGAGGTGGCGATCAAATTGCAAGCAATATCGGTTTGCAGGCAATGACTCGGGGCCGAACGGTTCAGGAGCCGAGTGTCAGGTGCCCGCTGTGCTCGAACGCTTCCAGCTTTTCCAGCCAGGGGGCAAGCACCAGTTTCTGTTCGGCCAGCCATTCGGGGTTGTAGTAGGTTTCCAGGTAGCGTTCGCCGGGGTCGCAGATGAGCGTGACCAGACTGCCCTGTTCGCCCGCCCGGATCATTTCACTCGCAAGCAGGAGTGTGCCGGCGAGGTTGGTGCCGGTGGAGCCCCCGCAGCGGCGTCCCAGATGGCGCATCAGCCAGTGGATGGTGGCCAGGCTGAAGGCGTCCGGGATGACCATCATGCGATCGATGACCTGAGGCTGAAAGGAGGGTTCGACCCTTGGCCGTCCAATGCCTTCAATCCGTGAGCCGGTCGCGAGTGTCAGATTCGGATTGCGTGTGCGGTAGTAGGGTTCGAACACGGAGTTTTCCGGGTCAACGACGCACAGTTGTGTGTTTTCGAGGTACTCCGGCCGGTAGCGGATGTAGCGGCCGATCGTGGCCGAGGTGCCGCCGGTACCGGCGCTCATCACCACCCATGCGGGAATGGGATGGGCCTCATGCTGCATCTGACCGAACAGGCTTTCGGCGATGTTGTTGTTGCCCCGCCAGTCGGTGGCGCGTTCAGCATAGGTGAACTGGTCCATGTAATGGCCGCCCAGTTCTCTCGCAAGTCGTTCGGCTTCACTGTAGAGAGCGGTGGCCGGTACCTTGTGACATTCGCCGCCATAAAATTCGATCTGGGCCAGCTTTTCCCGGGCGGTGTGTTCCGGTACCACGGCAATGAAACGCAGGCCCAGCAGGCGGGCGAAATAGGCTTCGGAAATGGCGGTGCTGCCGCTGGACGCTTCGATGATGGGTGTATCGGGTCCGATATGTCCGTTGCAGAGGCCGTACAGGAAAAGCGAGCGGGCCAGCCGGTGCTTGAGGCTGCCGGACGGGTGGGTGGATTCGTCCTTCAGATAGATCTGGATGCCGTGCTGCGCCAGAATGGGCAGGTCAAAGCGGATCAGGTGCGTATCGGCCGAGCGCTGATAGTCGGCCTGGATGCGGCGTATGGCATCTGCCACCCATTGTCGGTCTGAAGTGGTCATGCGGGTCTCTGACGGTGTGATAGCGGACATTGTGTTGCAGGTGGCGGAATTTGGCAAGGGGAGGGCCGGATGAGCCCGAATGTACCGCGGGCGTGTGAAACGGGGCGTGCCGGGTGCAGGGTCATACTGCAACCGGTATGCGCCGGACGTCCGGGGTGCACGGCGTTTTGCGGGGCTGACCGGGCGTGCGGGCAGAAACCTGGTCCGTACCCCGGTGCGCTGCGCGGCCAAACATCAGGCGGTGTTCGAGTCTCAGTTTGAGGGCTTCCAGTGCCTGAAGCTGGTTCGGGCTCAGGTGTGGCCGCTCCGGGGCCATACCAAGGGTCTGGACGAGCTGGTAGGCGGCTTCATATTCTCCCGCCTGTTCCAGCCAGGCGGCCAGCAGGGGACGCGGGTCTTCCAGCCGCAGACAGGTGGCGGCCTCCGGGTGTCGCCGAAGTGCCTGATACTGTTCGGTGGCGGATCGGAGCCTGGCCAGCGCCTCGCCAAAATCATGCCGTTCCAGATGGCGGGCGTGCTCGATCTGCTCACCCACATTGATCTGCTCGAGCCAGTACGTTGAATCCATGGCGCAATCCGGATTTGAGGTGTTGTTATTGTCGTTATGATCGGTGGCCCATGATAGCGGCCATCCGGACAAATGTAGATGACCAAAGTGTGATGATCTTCCCATTTTTGCATTTGAGGTCGCGTTAAAGTGAGCGCGGTGTCAGAAATTATGTCGCATTTCGACCTTTGGCGTATGGACGCATCCCCTTCTGTCATCCTAGGCTGATGGATACGCCGGGGAGTTTCAAGCCCGGCGTTAGAACGGGTGGCGAGTCACGGGGCTGAATTTCGCGAATGGGCAGGTGCGTGTTCGCGCTGCGCGATGAAGGCGCGGTGCAGAGAACAGCCCGGCGGAGACAAGGATAATCAGGATGACGGTGTCGCGCTGCGTGCGAGCAGGCATTGCAGGACTCATGCTGGGCCTGGCCTGGCCGGTCTGGGCGGGAACGGATCCCGTTTTCCGGGTGTCGGCCGCCAGAATCCCCTTCTATGTGGACAATGAACAACAGGGTCTGTTCATGACCTGGTTCCGGGGCGTGGTGGGGCAACTGCCCTACGAATTCACGATTGACGTGTTCCCGCCCAAGCGTGCACGGCTGGTCTGGGAGATGCGGCGTGCGGATATCTACTTTCCCTATCTTGAAACCTCGGACGAGCAGGGTGTGTTGCGCAGTCAGCCCGTTTTCTGGCAACAGGACCATGCGTTTGTCCGCGTCGGCACGGCCCCCGTGTGCAGCTGGCAGGAACTGGCGTCGCGCCCCATGAGGCTCGGGCTGACGGAAGGGTACGTCTACCCCGCCGGGATGGATGCTGCCATCGGCGAGGACACGGGGCGCGAGGCCGATTGGGTCAACGGTGACGATCTGAATCTGCGCAAACTGGCGGCTGGCCGGATTGACGTGTTTGTGGGGGAGTATCATTCGGGCATGGCCATGATCCGCGAACTGGGGCTGGAAGACAGTCTCATGGCTTCACCCTGTCCGCTGGCACGCCGGCCGGTCAGTATTGCCGTGAGGGATTCGGCTGCGGGTCGCCTGCTGCTGGACAGGCTGAATCAGCACATTACCCGGTATCGCATTCCCGAGGTGGCGGGTGCCATGATGGAAGCCTTTGCCCGAAAACCGTATATGGCTCCCTGGTCACCCGGCTGGGCTCAGGCCGCGGATGCCGAACCGGTGCGCGCGCCTTTCTGACCGGCAGGCCGGCGGCGAGTGATGTCCGGCGCCCTGATCTGAACGCCACGGTGCCGGATCCGTGCCGGGCATCGCGAGGATGCCCGGCCATTCAGAAGCGGTGCTGGCCGGCGTTGATGGCCGCTTCGATCTCCGGTGTCATGCGGGTCCAGACCTTGTCTCCGGGCAGCATGACCCAGACCTCGTCCCCCGGCCGTTCCAGACTGTAGCCCAGTTTCTGAATATCCACCTTGCGATACTTGAACGTGCCGGTCTTTTCAATGGCATCCGTGATGCGCAGGAAGACGGGGACGGCGTAGGGGGGCAGGTTGTCAAACAGGTGCCGGGCGAGGGCGTCCATGTCCAGCGGGCAGGAGCGGTCGGCAGGGACCAGTGTGGCCATGCCGGCCTTGCCATTGGTGCCGGGAATCTCCACGCCATAGACAATGGCTTCTTCGATGCCGGGGAAACCGTCAAAGATGTTTTCCACTTCCGTGGTGGACACGTTTTCGCCCTTCCAGCGGTAGGTATCGCCCATGCGGTCGACAAACTGGAGATGCCGGAAGCCGATTTCCCGCAGGACATCACCGGTGTTGAACCAGGCATCGCCTTTCCTGAAACAATCCCTGAGGATGACCTTTTCGGTGGCTTCCTTTTGTGTATAGCCTTCGAAGCGCCAGCGCCTGGTGATCTTGCCGATCAGGAGACCGGGTTCACCCTTTCTGACGCGGATGAGCCGGCCCTTTTCGTCCCGTACCGGTTCGCGGGTGCCTTCATGGTATTTCACCAGCGCAAAGGGAGCGGTGGAGAAGCCGACCGTATTGTCCAGATTCAGGAAGTTGCTGAATCCGATGTTGCCTTCGCTGGAGCCGTAGAGTTCGGCAACCTGTTCGATGCCGAAGCGTTCCTTGAATTCGCGCCAGATGGAGGGGCGCAGGCCATTGCCGATCATCTTGCGCAGTGAATGGTTGCGGTCGTTGGGCGACGGTGGCTGGTTGAGGAGGTAGCGGCAGAGTTCACCCACGTAGCCGAAACAGGTGGCATGGTAGCGACGCACGTCATCCCAGAAGGCGGAGGCACTGAACTTGCGGCGCACGGCAAGGGTGGAGGCGCCGGCAAGGGTCGCACCCCAGCATACCAGCAGTGCGGTGCCGTGATAGAAGGGCAGGGTGACGTACATGACATCATCGGGCGTCATGGCCAGGGACATGAATCCGAAGCCGCCGTACGCCTTGAACCACTTCTGGTGGCTGGAGGGGGCGGCCTTGGGCAGGCCGGTGGTGCCGCTGGTGAACAGGTAGAAGGCGACGTCACCCGCTCTGGGTGGATCTGCCAGTCGGGGCTTGGTGTCCGGGTAGCGGTTGAGCTGGGTGAGGCCATCCTCGTAGCCTTCCGGGCAGTCGCCGGGCTGATCGGGATCCTGGATCCAGATGATGCGGGTGTGGCCGCTGGCCTGCATTTCCTCCCTCACCGTTTCGAACAGGGGGACCTGTTCGGCGCCGATGACCAGCAGTTTGGGGTGGGTGAGGGTCAGGCTGTGGGCCAGCACCGCGCCCTTCTGGGCGGTATTGATCATGGCGCACGCGGCGCCGAGCTTGTGTGCGCCCATGATGGCGGCAAACAGTTCCGGACGGTTTTCCATGTCGATGGCGATGACATCACCACGGCCGATGCCACGGGCCCGGTAATAATGGGCAAAGCGGTTGGCCCAGGCATCCAGTGCCGCATAGGTCAGCGTCCGGTCACCGTAGAGGATGGCCGGCTGGTTGGGGTGACTGCGTGCATTGTCCTCCAGCACGCTGGCCAGGGTCTTGCGGCTTTCCGGCCCCAGCAGTGCGTAATAATAGTAGCCTTGGACAATTTTCGGGGCACGGCGGCCCAGTTCCGGCAGCTTGCGCAGCACGTCGGGCAGACGGATGCGGTCATCCGCTGTGGTGTGTTCGGTCATCTGGGTTCGGTCTCCTGGTGTTGTTGTTATGTCACATACAGGTCGGGCAGCAGCTTGTCGGCGTTGGGATCGGCCTTGTAACGATCCAGGTCGGTGATGCCGGCTTCCGCCAGAACCTGTTCGTCAATCAGGTGTTGTCCGGTGCGTGTCGCCGGGTCGCCCTTGAGGATCTCGCAGGCGGCATCTGCCATGATGTCCGGCTTGCGTGCCTGGCGGATCAGCATTTCTCCGCCGGGCTGGTGTTCGACGGCTGCCGTGGCAATGAGCGTCCTGGGCCAGAGGCTGTTGACCGCAATGCCATACTTGCGGAATTCCCCCGCCATCCCGAGCGTGAGCATGGACATGCCGTACTTGGTCAGGGTGTAGGGGGCATAGGCCGCGAACCATTTGGGATCCAGGTTCAGGGGCGGCGACAGGTTGAGAATGTGTGCATGGGTGGATGCCTTCAGCGCCGGTAACGCGCGCTGTGCCAGTGCCAGAACCGCCCGGGTGTTGATCTGGTGCATGAGGTCGAATTTCTTGAGAGGCGTGTGTTCGACCGGTGTCAGCGAGATGGCTCCGGCGTTGTTGATGACGACGTCGATTCCCCCGAAGTGCTCGCATGCGGTTTCCACCAGCGTATCCAGTTCATTGTCGTTACGCACGTCACAGCGCACGACCAGTGCCTCACTGCCCAGCTTGCGGATGGCCTCGGCGACTTCCGGCAGGGTACCGGGCAGCTTGGGGTGGGGATCCAGCGTCTTGCCGGCCAGCACTAGTTTGGCGCCCTCGCGGGCCAGGCGCAGGGCCATGGCTCGTCCGATGCCGCGGCTTGCGCCGGTGATCAGGATAACCCGGTCGTGCAGGGGCGATGTCATTCAGCATTCTCCTCGGTCGTGTTCAGATCCAGTTCTGCCACCAGTTGCCGGATGCGGACCTGCTGGCCGGCGCTGACGTGCACGGCGGCGACGGTTCCCGCGGCTCTGGCGCGCAGGGGGTGTTCCATTTTCATGGCTTCAATGACGGCGATCAGGTCGCCGGCTGCCACGGCTTGTCCCGGCTCCACGGCCACGTGCATGACCTGGCCGTCCATGGGGGCCAGGATCTCACGGCTGGCGGCCTCCGCACTGCGTTCGGCCGGCTGATGGGTCAGGTCGTGCCAGACACCTCGCCGTCCCTGCCAGTGCAGGTGGATCTGATGATCCGTACAAGTGTAGTCCACCTGGCTGCGGATCCCATTGACTTCGACGACAAGGCGGCCCGGCGAGCGGGTCAGTGGACGCAGACTGAGACTGTGCGTTCCCAGTCGTGCCGTCAGGGCGCCGTCCCGTTCCGGATGCAGTGTGAGTTCGATCAGATCGTCCCCGTAGCGCAGCTCGTAGGGACTGGCGCTGGGGCTGCTGTTCCAGAATGCGGCACGCTCGACGGGGGCCTGTTCGAGGTGCAGGCAGAGTGCAGCCAGTGCGTGCAGGCTCCTCATCCGGTCTTCGGGTGGCGGGGCCAGCAGGGTGTCGGACCAGGTTTCGGCGAAGGCTGTGGTCGGCCCGGGCTGGTGAAACTCCGGAATGGCCAGAATGGCCTGCAGATAGTCCAGGTTGGTGGTGACGCCCAGTACGCGGGTTTCCTGCAGGGCACGCTGCAGGCGGCGTATGGCCGTGGTGCGGTCGGGCCCCCAGGCGATGATCTTGGCCAGCATGGGGTCGTAGTGCGGGGTGACCTGCCCCCCTTCCACCAGCCCGTGATCCACGCGGATGCCTTCGCCTTCGGGGGCTTGCCAGCGCAGCACCGGGCCACTTTGGGGCATGAAGTTCCGGTGCGGGTCTTCGGCATACACGCGTGCCTCGATGGCGTGTCCGAGGAGGGGGACTTCCGCCTGGGTCAGGGGCAGGGGATCACCTTCGGCAACCCGCAGTTGCCAGGCAACCAGGTCCTGACCGGTGATGCCTTCGGTGACCGGGTGCTCGACCTGCAGGCGGGTGTTCATTTCGAGGAAGTAGAAGTTGCGTTCCGCATCCACGAGGAACTCGACCGTGCCGGCACCCACGTAGCCGCAGGCGCGGGCGGCCTGCACGGCGGCCCGGCCCATGGCATCACGCAATTCAGGTGTCATGAAGGGGGAGGGGGCTTCTTCGATGACCTTCTGATGGCGGCGCTGGACGGAGCAGTCGCGTTCGTTGAGATGGATGACGTTGCCATGCCGGTCGGCAAAGACCTGGATTTCGATATGCCGGGGGGCGATGACCGCCTTTTCCAGAATGAGCGTGTCGGAGCCGAAGGCGTTGCGGGCTTCGGAGCGCGCGGTCCGCAGTTCGGCCAGGAAATCCTCTTCCCGGTCCACGCGGCGCATGCCGCGACCGCCGCCGCCTGCCGAAGCCTTGATCATGACCGGAAAGCCGATCTGGCGCGCGGCGTCCAGCAGCACGCTGTCGTCCCGGTCATCACCTTCGTAACCGGGCACGCAGGGAACGTCCGCCCGGAGCATGGCCAGCTTGGATTCGCGCTTGGATCCCATCAGGCGAATGGCCTCCACTGGGGGGCCGATGAAGGTGAGGCCGGCCTGCTGACAGCGTTCGGCAAAGTCGGCATTCTCGGACAGGAAACCATAGCCGGGATGGATGGCATCGGCGCCGGTGCGCTGTGCAGCCCCGAGAATGGCCTCCATGTTCAGGTAGGAAGCGGACACTGCAGCCGGACCCAGGCAGACTGCTTCGTCAGCCAGACTGACATGGCGGGCATGTCGGTCGGCTTCGCTGTAGACGGCAACCGTGCGGTAGCCCAGATCGTGCGCCGTGCGCAGGATGCGACAGGCGATTTCCCCCGGTTGGCGATCAGAATCTTATGCATCCTTCACCTCCGCCCAGCGGGGCTTGCGTTTCTGCATGAAGGCCAGGGTGCCTTCCTGCCCTTCCTCACCCTGAATGGCGCTGGAGAAAGCGCGGGCGGCATCATCCAGCAGTTCGTCCAGGGGGCGCTCAAGGGTCCCCAGCAGCAGTGCCTTGGTGACGCGGTTGGCGCCCGGTGCGCAGCGGCGGATGCGTTCCAGGGTTTCCTGCACGGCGGCATCCAGAGCCTGCGGGGTGTCTGCCGTCTCGTGAACGAGGCCATATTGCAGGGCCGTGCGGCCATCGAATCGGGCACCGGTCAGGGCGAGGGCACGTGCCCGGGTCAGACCGATCCGCTGCACCACGAACGGGGCAATCTGAGCCGGCGGAATGCCGAGCCCGGTTTCCGGCAGACCGAACTGACAGTCGGCATGTGCCAGGGCGATATCACTGACGCAGGCGAGGCCGAAACCGCCGCCCAGGACGGCGCCTTCCAGAATCGCCACCACGGGGCAGGCGACGCGGTTTGCCCGGGTGATCATGCGCCCGAATGCCCGGTTGAGCTCAAAGAAGGGGTCGCCGTCTCCCTTGGCGGCCCGCGCCCGCGCATTGGCCATGTCACGGATGTCGCCGCCAGCGCAGAAGTGGCCGCCCCTGCCGCGCAGGATGAGCGCCCGGATCCCTGGATTGGCATCGGCAATTTCGAACAGGGTGTTGAGTTCGTTGACCATGTCCAGGCTCATGGCGTTGCGCACGTCCGGCCGGTTCAGCCAGACGTGCACCATGCCGGATTGTTCGTCCAGTTCCAGGGTGGTGAAGTAGGGCCAGTCCATGATTAGCTCTCCTTGCGCTTGCCGGGCAGGATGCCCATGAGCTTGCAGATGATGCCGAGCATGATTTCGTCTGCGCCCCCGCCGATGGAGACCAGACGCACGTCCCGGTAGGCCCGGGAGACGGGGTTGTCCCACATGAAGCCGTTGCCGCCCCAGTACTGGAGGCAGGTGTCGGTGACTTCACGTCCCAGACGGCCGGCCTTGAGCTTGGCCATGGAGGCCAGCTGGGTGACATCCTTGCCGTGGATGTAGAGTTCGCAGGCGCGATAGGTCAGGGCACGCAGGGCCTCGATCTCGGTCTGCAGTTCGGCCAGGCGGAAGTGGATGTACTGGTTGTTGATGAGCGGCTGTCCGAAGGTTTCCCGCTCGCGGCAGTAGCCGATGGTCTGCTCCACACAGCGCTCCAGTGCGCGGATGATGTTGGAGGCGCCCCAGAGGCGCTCTTCCTGAAACTGGATCATCTGGATCATGAAGCCCATGCCTTCGGCACCGATCCGGTTGCGTTTGGGAACCCGGACGTCATCGAAGAACACCTGAGCCGTTTCGGAGCTGCGCATGCCGAGCTTGTCGAGCTTCGGGGCGACTTCGATGCCGGGCAGGTTCATGGGGACGATGATGAGCGACTTGTTCTTGTGCGGCGCACCTTCCGAGGTGTTGGCGAGCAGGCACATGAAGTCAGCCTTGGGGGCGTTGGTGATCCACATCTTGGTGCCGTTGATGATGTAGTCATCGCCGTCACTGCGGGCGGTGGTTTTCAGGCCGGCCACATCGGAGCCGGCGCCGGGTTCGCTCACGCCGATACAGCCCACCGCTTCACCGCGGATGGCCGGTGCCAGAAATTCTTCCTTCAGCTCGTCGGAGCCGAAGCGGGCCAGGGCGGGGGTGCACATGTCGGTCTGGACGCCGATGGACAGGGCTACGCCCCCTGCCGCACAGCACCCCAGTTCTTCGGCCGCCACCATGTTGTAGCTGTAGTCGAGACCCATGCCGCCATACTGTTCCGGCTTGTGGATGCCCAGCAGGCCGAGTTCGCCCATGCGCCGGAAGACGTCATGTATGGGAAACTCGCCGGCCTTTTCCCACTCATCCGCATGCGGGTTGAGCTCGTTTTCCACAAAATTGCGGACGGTGCGGCGCAGTTCGTTGTGTTCCTGAGTGAAAATCATCTGTCTGTCCTCGTTCTTGTTCTGTCAGAATCGGGCAACGCCGAAGGTAATGGGGCGCAGGGACCGGGCCTCGGCCTCATAGCAGATGGACAGGACCTCGCTGAGAACCGCACGGCTGTCCCGCGGGTCGATGAGGCCGTCATCCCAGAGGCGGGCGGTGCCATAGAGGGCGGTCGAGCCCTGATCCAGTTTCGAGGCCGTGGCCTGCTCGATGGCATCAAGCATCTTCGGATCCGGCTCCATGCCCATCTTGCGCTGTTTTTCCTCGGTGACGATGCGCAGTACCTTGCCGGCCTGTGCGCCGCCCATGACGGCGGTGCGCGAATTGGGCCAGGCAAAGATGAAACGCGGATCCAGCCCCCGGCCACACATGGCGTAGTTGCCGGCGCCGTAGGAGCCGCCCACCACCAGCGTGATGCGGGGAACCCGTGCGTTGGCAACGGCCTGGATCATCTTCGAGCCGTGCTTGATGACACCGTTCTGTTCCGAATCCGTCCCCACCATGAAGCCGGTGGTGTTGTGCAGGAACAGCAGGGCGGTATGGCTCTGTTCGCAGAGCTGGATGAACTGGCTGGCCTTGGCCGCCCCCTTGGGGGTGATGGGGCCGTTGTTGCCGATGATGCCCACCGGCCATCCGTCCACCCGGATCCAGCCACAGACGGTCTGGCTGTCGAAATCGGGCTTGAAGTCCAGGTACTCGGAGTCATCCGCTATGCGTGCCAGGATTTCGCGCACGTCATAAGGCTGCCGGGGATCTGCCGGTACGATGCCCAGCAGTTCTTCCGCGTCATAGCGGGGTGGCCGGGGCGGCTGGCGCAAGGGGCTGTCCGGACGGGGCCAGGGAAGGTGATTGAGAATGTCCCGGGCGATCCGGATGCCATCCGCATCGTCTTCGGCCAGAAATTCGGCGGTACCCGCCACGCTGGCGTGCATTTCAGCGCCGCCCAGTTCCTCGTCCGTGGCAATTTCGCCCGTGGCGGCCTTGAGCAGGGGTGGGCCGGCGAGGAACATCTTGGTCTTTTCGCGGACCACGATCACGTAGTCCGACAGTCCGGGCTGATAGGCACCGCCTGCCGTGGCGTTGCCGTGAACCACGGTGATCTGGGGAATGCCCATGGCCGACAGGCGGGCCTGGTTGGCAAAGGCGCGGGCGCCCAGCACGAAGATGTCCGTGGCGTAGTTGAGGTTGGCGCCGCCGGACTCCGACAGGGAGACGATGGGGAGCTTGTTCTCCATGGCGATGGTCTGGATGCGCAGGGTTTTGTCGAGTCCGGCAGGCGTGATGGTGCCCCCCTTGATGGCCGCGTTGTTGATGGCGATCAGACAGCGCTTGCCGGACACGTAGCCGATGCCGGCGATGATGCCGCCACCGGCCATGGAGCCGTCCTTGTCATCGTGCATGCGGTAGCCGGCCAGGGAGCAGAGTTCCAGGAAGGGGCTGTTGCGGTCCAGCAGCAGGCCCAGGCGCTCCCTGGGCAG
Organism: Thermohahella caldifontis; assembly: GCF_041153465.1. Classification (NCBI taxonomy): domain Bacteria; kingdom Pseudomonadati; phylum Pseudomonadota; class Gammaproteobacteria; order Oceanospirillales; family Hahellaceae; genus Thermohahella; species Thermohahella caldifontis. The sequence goes on along the minus strand of NZ_CP154858.1, from coordinate 1,500,822 downwards.
GAGCTTGCCCTTCTTGTGGAATTTTTCCCGTGCCGCTTCGGCCTTTTCCACCACCTTGCGTTCCACCGCACGGAAGGACGCTATGGCCTCCAGCATGGCGTCGCGGTTGCGGGAAAATTCGTCACTGCCCGGATGAAGCGTGGATTCAATGACCGGCATGACCCGCCTCCTCTTCTTCGATCATCTGAATGACGCGGGGTTTTTCGTAGCGGTGGAAACCCTGCCAGACCTTGACGTTGCGTGCCTTCGGCAGGGGCCAGACACGCCCACCGAGGGGTGCGGCACCGTCAATCCTGAGGGTGCTGCCGGTGATGAATGCAGCGGCATCGCTGAGCAGAAAGCAGATGGCGGCGGAGACTTCCGCTTCCGTTCCCAGGCGCTTGAGCGGCACGCCGTTTTTCAGGCTGGCGATGAAGGTCTTCATGCCGGCATCGTAGTTGTCCATGCCGCTGGAGGCGATCCAGCCGGGCGCAACCGCGTTGACACGGACACCGGACGCTGCCCATTCCACCGCGGCCGTCTTGGTGAGGTTGTCCATGCCGGCCCGGGCGGCACCGGAGTGACCCATGCCGGGCATGCCGCCCCACATGTCCGCGATGATGTTGACGATGGCTCCCCCGTGGCGGTTCATGCTCTGGTTGTACACCTCGCGCGCGACGAGAAAGCCGCCCGTCAGGTTGGTGCGGACGACCGCCTCGAAACCTTTCTGATTGATGCTGGCCAGCGGGGCGGGAAACTGGCCGCCGGCATTGTTCACGAGGCCATGGATCTGCCCCCGTGCCTTGACGATCTCGCGCACGGCCGCCCTGACGGCATCCTCTTCACGGATGTCCAGAGCATGACAGGAGGCGTCACCGCCATCTTCACGGATTTCCGCCGCAACCCGTTCCAGTTTCTCCGGCTTGCGGCCGATGAGCACCACATGGGCTCCCAGCGCCGCCAGTTCGTGCGCGGTGCAGCGGCCGATGCCACTGCCGCCGCCGGTCACGATATGGGTCTGACCGGCAAAGAGTCCGGGACGAAAAATGGTATCAAAGGGCATGATCAGGCATCTCCTTTCAGATCGCGTGCCAGCGCAGCGGACACGGGGACGGGGAATTCGAGCAACTGCTGGGCGAACGCCTTGCCCTGGGGGTCGATGCGCAGGCTCGCCACGCCACCGCCCCCCAGACTGTGGCGCAGGAGCAGGTTCATGGCCGGCAGTCCGGGCATGTACCAGCGCTCGACGGCACCTTTTTCCGGGTCCAGCACGTGTTGCATGTACTCGGCCACGCGCTGTTCCGTCAGGGCCTGCCAGATCCAGGGCATGTACTCGGGACGGCGGGCGATGACGCCGATGTTGCTGTGATCGCCCTTGTCACCGGAACGCGCCCAGGCGAGACGAACCAGCGGGACGGTGGTGTCACCGGTGCCGGCCGGCGCCGGCGGGGTAACAGGCTCCGCCGCCGGGGCCGGTGTGCTTTCGGACAGGGGGACGGGATGAAGCGTGCCGTCCATTTCGAATGCGGCCTCCACCTCACGCTTGGGTACGAGACAGGAGAACAGCCGGATCTTGGGCCAGACATCGGGGCGTCCGCCGACAATGCCGGTGATGCCCGGAGCCATGCCGGTAGCGGCCTGGGCGATTTCCCGGGAAAACAGCACCAGGGCCTTCTTGTCGGGATGAGCCACGCTGATCTTGATCACCAGCTCGCGCGTATCCTGTCGCCGGCCATGCGGGCCGTAGGTGCACTCGGTACCGAGCAGCTCCACGTTCGTGCTGCTGTAGTCGCCATGGCCGGCTTCCTGAAACAGCCTGCGTGTCCGGATCAGGATGGCATCGGCCACCCGCCGTGCCTTGGCCGGAGCGTCCATGCCTGCAAGCAGGAAGGTCGCGGTGCACTTGAAACCGTCCGGCCAGGTGGCGGACACCTTGTAGGTATCCGTGGGCGGACGGCCGCGCGCTCCGGAGACGCGGACGCTATCCGTGCCGGTTTCCTCAAGGTTCACATGGCGGAAATCGCATACCACATCCGGCAGGATATAGCTGCCGGGATCGCCGATCTCGTAAACCAGCTGTTCCGCCACCGTGGCCCGGGTGACGCGGCCGCCGGTGCCGGCCGGCTTGGAGACGGTGAAGGTCCCGTCTGCCTCGCATTCGACGATGGGGAAACCCATGTTGTCGTAGTCCGGAATGGTCTGCCAGTCAGTGAAGTTGCCGCCTGTGCATTGGGCGCCGCATTCGATGATATGGCCGGCGAGACTGCCCTGGGCCAGCTTGTCGTAATCCTGCCAGGACCAGCCGAAGTGGTGTACCAGCGGGCCCAGCACGAGGGCGCTGTCGGCAATGCGGCCGGTGATCACGATGTCCGCGCCGGCATCCAGTGCTGCGGCGATGGCCGGTGCCCCCAGATAGGCGTTCATGCTGACGCACACGGGGGGCAGCGGTTCGCCGGTATCCATCTCGGTGATACCCGTCTTGGCCAATGCGGATTTGCGGGGCAGCAGGTCATCGCCCCGGACCACGGCCACGCGCAGGGAGACTCCCGCCGCCTGGGCCGCTGCCTCCAGGGCCTTGCGGCAGGCATCGGGGTTGACGCCGCCGGCGTTGCTGATGACCTTGATGCCCTGTTCCGCAATCCGTGGCAGCAGGGGGGCCATGACACTGTCCACGAAGTCCCGTGCATAGCCGAGACCGGGATCCCGGAGTTTCTGTCCGGCCATGATGGACAGGGTAATCTCCGCCAGATAGTCAAACACGAGAACATCCAGATTGCCGTGTTCAACCAGTTGCCGTGCGGCGGCGTTGGTATCGCCCCAGAAGGCGGCAGCGCAGCCGATGCGCAGTGGTTTGGGATGGGTGCTCATGAGGTGTTCTGCCTTGTTGTTGTCAGTATGGGGTAACGATACCAAGCAAGCGCTTGGTTTGTAAAGTGGAGGATTTCAGTTAAACTGAAAACAGGTTTGACCTTGAGCCGGCGGTGCCGGCGGGTACAATGGCTTCCTCTTGATGAAGGCGGTGATGATTCATGAATTCAACGGCACAGGCGCTGATCGAATCCGGTCGCGTGACCGATCCCAACAGTCCCCGTGGCAGATTGCTGGCCCAGGCGGCGCACTTGTTCAAGACCCGTGGCTATGAGCGGACCACGGTCCGGGATCTGGCGGCTGCGGTCGGCATCCAGTCCGGTTCCATCTTTCATCACTTCCGGACCAAGGAGGACATTCTTTATGCCATCATGGAAGAAACCATTCATTACATCACCGCACGCATGAAGGCGGCACTGGCCGAGGCGGGTGACCCGGCTGCGCAGGTCAGGGCGCTGATCCGTTGCGAGCTGGAGTCCATTCATGGCGAGACCAGTGAGGCCATGACCGTGCTGGTCTACGAGTGGCGGAGCCTGTCCGAAGCCCGTCAGGCCCGCATCCTGAAAATGCGGGATGAGTACGAACAGCTTTGGCTGGATGCCCTGTCAGCGGCCCGGGAAGCCGGCTATCTGGATGCGGATGTCTGGGTGCTGCGGCGCTTTCTGACGGGGGCCCTGAGCTGGACCGTGTTCTGGTACAAGCCCGGCGGCAGCATGTCACTGGACGACCTGGCCGACCAGGCGCTGAAGATGGTCATTCCCTCAGCGTCGGCAGGCGGCCAGCACGCGCTTCTTTAACTCCGAGAACGGGACCGGCTTGAAGAAACAGACGACCCCGGCAGGCAGGCCCCCGTTGTTCTGAATATCCTCCTCATTCAGCGCGGTGACCACGATCACGGTACAGTGGGCGACGATACCGTTGCGCTCCAGCGTGCGCAGCATCTTGAAGCCATCCATGCCCGGCATGCTGAGGTCGGTCAGGATCACGTCGGGTTTGTGTTCCCCGATGCGCAGCAGACCCTCGAATCCGTTGCTCGCTGACAGAACCCGCGCCTCGGGCAGCCAGTCTTCAATATGTGCCTTGTAGAGGGCCAGCAGATCCAGATCATCTTCCACAACCAGTATGGTGGGCCTGTCCGCTTGCGATGACGCCTCCGGTTCAGGGGACTGCGTTTCTCCGGTCGCGCGGGCGCGCTCGGCGAGCATCTTCTCGACCGATGACAGGGCAATGCGGCGATGCCCGCCGGGCGTCTTCCAGGCCTGGAGGGCACCGGCCTCCACCCAGAGCTGTACGGTTCGCAGTGCCACGCCCAGCATTTGCGCGGCTTGTCGTGTGGTAATCAGTTTTTCGGCCATTCGGTGGCTCCATACATCAATACCGATAGTCTAGATATTCCTGAGCAGTTTGCAACTAAGTTCATTTCACTTGAATTAACGATTGTTATATTTATCATATATATCATATAGGCTATGCTGCCAGGGTATTCTGATGAGTTGGACCTGCCCATGACTGCCTTTCTTGACACACTGATGGAACAAATCCAGACCGAAATCCTCGAGCCGGTGGCTCAGGTGGCGGTTGCCGGTGAAGACCTGCCGGTCTCCGGCGGGATTGTCACGGAAACCGACGCCCGGTATCTCTGGCAGCGCACCACGGAGATCCAGCATTATCTGAGGTTGCTGTCACGTTATCCCCTGCCGGGCTGGGATAGCATTGAACTGGTCGCCTTCCTCCGGGCACTGGCGAATCAGGCAGCCAGCGTCACCGATGGCTACCGGCTGGAGATCACGGGTCAACCCTGCCGGATCCGGGGCAGCCAGTACTGGTTGAAGGAGGGGGTTCGTGCGCTGCTGCACCGGTTGCGCCAGCGCGGGGGTGTGCCCGACCGGGTGGAGGTCACCCTTGCGCGTGAGCCTGAGCGGATTCGGGTCGCCTGGCAGGCCAGGGTGGGTACCTACCAGCCCGCAGCACTGCGCGACCTGGATACGCTGATGCCCTGGCGGCTGGCGCAGTCGGTTTTCAGTGACCATCACGGACACTATCTGGAAACGGACACTGCGACGACCGTCTGTTCGGTACTCAGCCTGCCGGTGGCAGAGGACAAGTCTCTGCTATCCGAAGCCGGGCATCACCGTAAGGGCCTGCTCTCGCGTCTGGTTCAGCGACTCAGGTAGACGGGTCAGGCGGCAACCTGCACCTGGTTGCGGCCGCTTTCCTTGGCCAGATAGAGCGCGGAGTCGGCCTTGTCCAGAAGCCGTGCCGGTGTCATGCGTGCATCCGGCACGGCAGAGGCCACGCCAAGCGAGATGGTGACCTGAATCTCTTCGTTTCCGTTACGGATGCGCAGGTGTTCCACCTCGCTGCGGATGCGTTCTGCAACGACCCTTGCGCCCTCGCGCGGCGTGTTGGGGAGCAGGATGACAAATTCCTCGCCGCCATAGCGGGCAACGGTGTCGGCGGGGCGGTGGTTGCAGCCCTTGAGTGCCAATGCCACGGCCTGCAGGCACTGGTCACCGAACAGGTGGCCATAGGTATCGTTCAGGTTCTTGAAGTGGTCAATGTCAATCATGATGACGGAAAGCGGCACCTGCTCCCGCTGAGCCCGGCGAAATTCCATATCGTAGCGCTGATTGAAGAAGCGTCGGTTGTACACGCTGGTGAGTTCGTCAATGTGGCTCTGGCGCTCCAGTTTCCGGTTCGCTTCCTCAAGGCGTGACATGGCTTCCTGCAATGCCTGGGTACGCTCGCTGACCTGTTCCTCCAGCTTGGCGCTGTACTTGCGCTCGGCACTGAGTGCTTCTTCCTGGGCCTTGCGCGCCAGCTGTTCAAAGTGCAGGCGCTGGCGGCGTGCCTCTTCCCGCTCGCGACGCTGCATGTTGATGTATTCCCCCAGTGCAAAGGAAATCAGTACCACCTCCAGCGCGGTGCCGATCTGCAGTGCATGTTCGGTAATGGCATTGCGCGGCAGTATCTCGAGCTTGCTCAGCGCCAGCAGGATGGCCCCCACGAAGGAAGAGAACCAGGCCAGGGTGAAATACTGGGCTGCCCGGTCGGCCGCCAGGGAGCGTTTGATCCCGTAGACCAGGGCGCCGCCGTTGAGTGGCAGGGCGAGCAGAATCAGGCCGTAAATCAGGATGCGGTATTCGGCGAAGGGTGTGGCGGCCAGAATGATGAGGGCAATCAGGGCGCACAGGTTGAAGAACAGATTGCCCAGCGGCGCATGCTGCTTGAGTTGCAGGAAATTGCGGATGAACTGGGCCATGAAGAACAGGGTGGCACCGAGGGAAAGTGGCAGTGCCAGCTCGTTCAGCCGGATGTTCTCGGGCCAGAGGTGCTGAAAGGCGTAGCCTTGCAGGGTGAACTGAAACAGCGAGAAGCCACAGATGAAGCCCACGTAAAGCAGATAGCGAACCTGGCGGATGGAGAAAAAGAGGAACAGGTTGTAGATGGCCATGACAATCATGAAGCCATAGTAGATACCGTTGATCAGGATCACTCTCTGATTGTGGGCGTCGAAGGCTGTCGGGTTCCACAGGCGGATGGGCAGTTGTACGGAGGTGCCCGTCTGCACCTTGATGAACACCGTAATCTTCTGCAGCGGGTCCATGGTAATGGGCATGACAAAATTGGGGTGCACCCAGGGTCTGGAATTGAAGACCAGATGATCCCCCACGCGGTACTGGTGCAGCATGCGTTCGCCCTCGGTGATGTACACGTCTACCCAGTCCAGCACCGGATAGGCAATCTCAAGCAACCAGTCATTGGGTGCGTAGTCCGGATTCTCGATCTCCACCGCAAACCAGTATGTGGATGAGGAATAACCAAACGAGGGTACTTCCTGGTTGACCGGCTCCCAGAAGGGTACATTGTGCCGGAACAGGACGTCGAAGAAATTGATCTTGCCCGAGGGGTCCTCGAAATAGACCAGCTGAGGCCCGAGGTTGTAGTAGTCATCCTCAGGGCTGACGGAAAGCGTGCGGACTTCGGCGGCCTGCGCACTCCCTGCCCAGATGACCACCGTCAGCCACATCCACAGACAGCGGTGCAGTGCGAGACGGCGCATGGTTCATGATTCGGTTGTAATGGTGGTTTAAGCATAGTGCCTGAATGCGCATTGCGAAAAGGGAATGCGTCGCAAAATGTGGAAAGAGTGTAAAAAAACATAACAAAATGTACGGAAGAGTGAAGCCTTTCATGGCAAGACGGAGCGACAGCTCTTAGTCTGAGTGGTCTGTTATCCCGATGCGCGGCGTGGAAACCATGTCTGACTGCTACTGGCTGAAGTTGATGCATCCCTTCCGGCTTGTTCTGGTGCTGGTGCTGACCCTGTCGGCTGTCGGGAGTGTGGCCGCGGGTACCGTGGCCGATTCGGGAAGAGTACAGGTGGTGCCGGAATGGCGCTGGTTGCCTGCGGCTGACCTTGCGGATCCCGGGATGGCGCCCGGGGTCGCCTTCAGGCAGGGCGAACCGGCCACCACGCCGGGTGTCTACGCGTCAACGGACTTCTCGCACCGGTTGTTCGGCGGTGCGCCGGCCGGGCCGCGCCATGGGCTGCTGGTCGGCAGGCTGGACATTCCGGATGGCGCTCAGCCCAGATTCTGGTGGCTGCGCATGAGTCCCGTTGCCGCGGCCGTGCGTATTCAGATGGATGGCGAGGTGGTGGGTCATGCCGGGTGGCCTGCGGCGACGGGGTCGGATGAAGTGCCGGACATTCAGCCGCTCGCGGTGCCACTGGGGAACCTGTCGCCCGGCACGCACTGGCTGGTGCTGCAGATTTCCGGACATCATTTCAAGGAGGCCGCAGTCTGGGGGCCGGTGTGGCTGGAAACCGGCTCACCGCAGGACATGCCGTTACTCTGGGAGTGGATGCCGGCACTCCTGCAGATGGGCGCACTGGGGGTGACCGGTATCTTTCTGTTGTTGTTCGGGTATCGCACCGGACGGCGTCGGGCAGCCTGGTACCTGGCGCTGTTCGCCTTTGCGATGCTGGGGCGTCAGCTGTTGTCCGGGCATGTGCCGGAAGCCTGGTTCAGTACGGCAGGAATGCAACCGGGCGTGGCCCGCTTTACCCTGCTGATGCGGCTGGAGTTCACTTTTCTGTATCTGGCGCTCTGGGCCTACGCGCGGACACTGGAGGTGCTGTCGGAGCCGGGCAGGCGGGCGCGCAAGTGGCTGGCCGTGATCCGCGGACTGAGCCTGGCCTGCATTGGCGTGGTCTGGCTGTTTCCGCCGCAGTGGTTCAGCCTGACAGGGTCTCCCATGCAACTGGCCATACTGGCGGTCGTGGGCGTGACCGTGCGGGTGGGGTGGCAGGCCTGGTGCCTGCATCCGGCCCAGCGGCCGGTGTGGCTGACCATGCTGGCGGCAGTGGTGCTTCCCGTGGTTCATGATGTGCTGATCACGCAGTTCGTGATCAGCGGCGCGTCCTGGCTCGGGTATGGTGTGCTGGGACTGGCCCTGAGCCTGGCAGTGCTGGTGACGCGGCAGGTGTCAGGGCCGGATCCGGCGCCGGTTGCCGTGCATGCAAAGGATGCAGGCGTGGTCAGTGCTCTGGCTGTCACGGGACCGTTGATGTCGGTGCTGGGTGATTACCGTACGACTGCAAGGATACCCGCTCGGACGCGATCTTCAGAGGCCGGCCAACCGGAACCGGAGAGGATGCCGGAGGGCAGCATGACGCCGCCACGCCAGGCAGAACCGGGTGTCGATGACATGAGGCGGGCAAAACTGGTCGCGTTGCTGGCGCGCAGTCTGGCGCTCTGGGAGTTTCGTACCGGGCGCACCAAGGCTGATCTGGCGGAGCAGAGCCGGGCCTGGCGGGTCTATATTGATGGCGGCACGGCCAAGACCCGCACACTGGACAAGTACCTCAGCCTCAAGACCCTGCCGGCGCGCCCTCGCTGGCGCCAGGTCCTGCGTACGGCCGGATATGTGATCAATCACTGCGAGCTTGCCGAAGAGGAGCATGCCGAACTTTCTGCGCTGATCCGGGAGGTGGAGGCGGCCTATACGGATACGCCTGTGAAACCCGTCACAAATGCTTCCGAAACAGCACGTTATGCCAGTTGAGACGGGCCATTTTTACCTTTTTTGACACCTGAAGTCCCCTCGGTTTCGGCACACTTGTGCTTCCCGATAACAACAATGAGGATGGAAGCATGCAACAACTCAAACACAGGTTTGCATTTCTTGCGGGCCTGCTTCTCACCATTCTGGCCTCTGCCGTTCAGGCCGGACAGTACAGCAAGGTCTACATTTTCGGAGACAGTCTCAGTGATCAGGGAAATCTGGCCTCGGTGACGCAACCCTTTCCCAATCCGCCGTTCTTTGGCAACCGGGTGAGCAACGGTGCCGTGGCGGTGGAAGTCATGGCGGCCATGATGGGGTACACCCTCGAGCCCTCCCTGCATCTGGTCGGGCCGGAGCAGGGCACCAACTACGCGGTGGCCGGTGCGCGTTCCGGTACGGATGAGGCCATTGACCTGAATACCCAGGTCAACGCTTTCCTGCTCAATCATGGCGGTGTGGCGCCGGAGGATGCACTCTATGTGGTGTTCATCGGTGGCAACGATGTCCGCGCCGCACGTGATGAGGCGGATTTTTCTGCCGCTCTGGATATCCTCGGCACTGCGGCTGCAGGCGTCAAGACCAATCTTTCCAGGTTGATTGGTGCCGGTGCGCGCCATGTCATGGTCATCAATGTGCCGGATATCGGTGCCATTCCGGAGACCCGTCTGAAGAGCGAAGCCTTGGGCGAGCCCATGCTGCCGCTGCTGGCCACCTGGAAGACCATGATCTTCAACAGGAAACTCTCACGGGTTGTCCGTCAGGTGGAGAAGGATGCGGGGATCGATATCGTCGAAGCGGATCTGTTCACGCTGTTTGGCAATCTCCTGCGTGATGCGGACGCCTATGGATATACCAATACCACCGAAGCCTGCTTCAGCTCTCAGGCCATGAACTTCAATCCGGGCTGCAATTACGGTCAGAATTTCGACAGCTACATCTTCTTTGACGAGATTCATCCGACCAAGGTGACTCACCTGAAAGCGGGCCGGGTACTCTTTGGATTGGCGCCCTGAAAATAGCAAAAATACCATATTTATCACAGGGCCGGCGTTGTCCGGCTCTGTGCGTTTTTATTCGCAAATCCGGCCAGTTGGACTACACTGAACAGGGAAATATGGAGACTCTGTATGGCCGCCGAACTCAGACGCATTTTGTACGTGGAAGATGAGCCCGATATCCGGACCGTGGCAGAAATGGCCCTGGAAACCCTGGGGGGTACGAGGTCATTCTGTGTGCCAGCGGAGAGGAAGGGGTGCAGCGTGCGGCTCAGGAGCGACCGGATCTGATCCTTCTGGACGTGATGATGCCGGGAATGGATGGTTTTGAAACCTTCCGGGAAATTCGTGCCCAGCCCGGCTGCGCAGACATCCCCATCGCATTCATGACCGCCAGGGTTCAGCCTCAGGAGCAGGATAGCTTTCTCAAGATTGGTGCGGTGGGGGTGATCGCCAAACCTTTCGATCCGATGACACTGCCTGATCAGGTGCGCGCGCTCTGGGAGAAGGCCCATGCCGCTGAGTGACAAGACCGGCAAACTTGCCGAGGATCAGCTACGGGTACTCAGAGCCAGCTATGCCAAAGGGCTGCCGGAGAAAGTGGCACGGTTGCGGGAGCTCTGGAAGGCACTCCGGACGCGGAATCAGCCGCACGGCAAGGCCATGGACGATCTGCGGATGGAAGTTCATCGCCTGGCCGGTTCGGGGGCCACTTATGGATATACCCGCCTCTCCGGACTCATGCAGTCCATCGAGCAGAAGCTGGATCAATGGGCCGACTTTCCGGAAGACGCGACGTCGCTGATCATTGAACTGGATCGCCTGTTTGCCGCCCTGCGCGAGGTGACGCTTCCGGACGATCCCGGTGATGACCTGCAGGCGACCGAACTGTTCACGAAGCACATGGCCACTGACCGCCTGCATATCGTCATGCTCGCGGAGCCGGATGAACAGGCCAGCGATCTGCGGCGTTTGATGCGGCAGTACGGATTCGAGATCAGCTTGTGCAGCGCTCCGGAATGCGACTGTGTGGCGCAACTGGTGAAGGTACAGCCGGATCTCTTGCTCATTCAGGAGGCCGCGTATTCCGACTCGCTGATTGAGTCGCTCCGCAACCAGATGGAAGCCATGCCCTACATCATGGTGCTTGCCGGTGCGCCCCATCTTCTTCAGCGCGTCGGGTATTACCGGCGGGGGGTGCACAGTGTGCTGCCCTGGCCGGTAGACAGTACCGACCTGATAGCGAAAATCGAAAGCTGTTTTGCCAACGTGCGGGAAATGCCGTTCCGTGTGCTGCTGATCGACGATGATGTGGAACTGGGTTTGTATTATGCGCAAGTGCTCAGTTCAGCAGGGATGCTCACGCGGGTGGTGGGAGATCCGGAAGAAGTGGAGTCGGCTCTGGAAGAGTTCCGGCCGGACGTCATTCTCATGGATCTCTACATGCCGGAATACAACGGCATCGAGCTGGCCAGCGCCATTCGTCAGGACCCTGCCTTTTTTGGGGTGCCCATTATCTTTGCCTCGGTAGAAAAGGACATTATCCGTCATATCGGCCCCATTCGGGCTGGGGGGATGATTTTCTCATCAAGCCCGTGCCGGTGCCCTTCCTGATTGCGAGTATTGAAACCCGTGCCCGTAGGGGCCGGGAACTGCGGCGCATGATCAATCGTGACGGCCTGACCAATCTCCTCAACCACGTGGCCATCGAGGAAGTGCTGGAGCGTGAAGTGGCGCGGGCGGAACGCAATGAGTCGCCTCTGGTCTTTGTCATGCTGGATCTGGATCACTTCAAGCAGATCAATGATACCTATGGCCATGTCATGGGTGACAAGGTGCTGGTGGACTTCGCCCACCTGCTGAAAAATCGCCTGCGGCGTTCCGATTCGGTCGGACGCTACGGGGGTGAAGAGTTTTCGGTCATCCTGCCGGATACGGAGACGGACGAGGCCGTGCACCTGATTGATGCACTGCGGGAGAGTTTTGCCGGCATTGAGCACCGGCTCGGCAAGACGGGGGTCAATGTGACCTTCAGTGCCGGCCTGGCGAGCTGGAAGCCCGGCATGTCACCGGAGACGCTGCGACAGCAGGCCGACAAGGCGCTGTACCAGGCCAAGCGCAACGGCCGCAACCGGCTGGAAGTCTGGCAGGATAAGGAATAAGGCAAGGGGATGCCCCATGAAGGGAGAATACACACAGCGGCTGCTGCAATTGCGGGCACGTTACCGCCGTTCACTGGAAGAAAAGAGTACCCGACTGGGATTGCTGAAAGAGGATCTGAGGCAGGATGGGGCGGAAAGCCTCGCCGCCCTGGCTCAGTTGCTGCACATGCTCGCCGGCAGTGCGGCCGTGTTCGGCCTGAGTCACGTCAGTGCCCATGCGGCCCTGATCGAACGACAGGTGCTGGCCCAGAAAGAAGGCGCCAGCGAAGAAGACAGGCAGGCACTGTCCGCAGCACTGGATGAGCTGATCGCGGAAATCCGGGCGCTTGCCTCACCAGAGAAGGTGGCCTGGCTGGAAGAAGAGCCGATAGCGGGTGCGCGCCAGGGCCGGCCGGTCATGGTGCTGGAAGATGACCACCTGTATGCCGAATGGCTGAAGACGCAGATCGAGTCCCGCGGTTATCGCGTGGAGTGCCATGCGGACGCAAGCCGTCTGGAAGCACGGCTTCAGAGTGTCGAGCCGCTGGCACTGGTTGTGGACGTCATGCTGGAGGAAGGCGACCTGAGCGGGCTGGAGTGCCTGTCCCGCATCGGCGCGCAGCGTTTGGCTGACGACAAGCCTCCCTTGCCTGCCGTGGTGGTCAGCCTGCGTGACGACTTTGAGTCACGCCTGAAGGCCGTGCGTGCCGGGGCAACCTGGTATCTCACCAAGCCCCTGGATGTGGATCAGCTCTTTCTGGCACTTGAGGAACTGATCGAGAAACGACCACGGGAGCCCTACCGGATCCTGCTGGTGGATGACGATGAAGACCTGCTGAAGCTCTACCAGCTCTTTCTGGAAGAAAAGGGTATGGAGGTCAGGACCGAAACCGATCCCCGCAAGGTGCTGGATGTCATCAACCAGTTCCGCCCCGAACTGATCGTGCTGGATCTGTACATGCCTGAGTGCAGTGGTATCGAGCTTGGACAGGTAATTCGTCAGCATCACCGTCTGGCCAGCATCCCCATCGTGTTTCTGTCATCGGAAACCAATCCTGAAAAGCAGCTTCAGGCGGTACGTGTGGCAGGAGATGACTTCCTGACCAAGCCCATCGAACCCTGGAAGCTGACCCAGGATCTGCTGGCCCGGGTGCGCCGGGCGCGCATGGTCAACCGCTACATCCGTTCGCTGGTCAAGGATCTGGCCTACAAGGAGCGCCATGATCCGCTGACCGGGCTGCCGAACCGAAGCGTGTTCGAAGCCCGGCTCAAGGCGGCCATGGAGCGGGCCCGGCGCAAGCGGCAGGGACTCATGGTGCTGATGCTGGTGGACATCGACAATTTTCAGCACATCAATGACGTCTTCGGGCACGAAGTGGGCGATGCCCTGATCCTGGACATGGCCCAGCGGCTCGGTTCGGCCCTGCCCCGACAGGCGGTGTTGAGCCGGGAAGGCGGAGACGAGTTTGCCATTCTGCTGACCAGTCTGCCGGACTTCGAGCGGGTGCGGAATCTGTGCGAGCACCTGAATCGCATTGCGGCCATGCCGTTTTTCGTCACCGGCCAGGAAATTGAACTGACACTTTCCATTGGCGTGGTGATCTATACCGGCAAGGAAACCAGTGGTCCTAAGGATCTGATCAAGCATGCGGATACGGCACTTTATCACGCCAAGGCGACCAGCAAGGGCGGGTATGTCTTTTTTGAAGAAGCCATGGCCAGAGCCTTGCGTGAGCGTGTTGCACTGCTCCATGACCTGCGCCGGGCCACGGTTCAGAATCAGCTGGTGCTCCATGTCCAGCCCCAGTTCGACTGCCGGACGGGGCAGATCTGCGGCGCGGAAATGCTGATTCGCTGGCAACATCCGGAACGCGGGCTGGTGCCCCCCTCCGAATTCATTCCGGTTGCCGAATCCACCGGGCTCATCCAGCAGATCGGTGAGTGGGTGCTGGAACAGTCCGCCCGGGCCGTGCAGCACTGGCACGAACATTGGGGATGGCGACATCCGGTTGCCGTCAATGTCTCGCCCGGCCAGTTTGCCCGCGTTGATTTTGTGGAGAATGTCGCTCGCATTTTGCGCCAGTCGCGCCTCCCTGACGGCCTGATCGAAATCGAAGTGACCGAAGGGGTGCTGGCCACCAATCACCAGCAGGCAGTGGAGACCCTCAATCGCCTCAAGCGACTGGGGGTGCGGATTGCCATTGATGACTTCGGTACCGGGTATTCCAATCTGGCCGCACTCAAGAGCTATCCGGTGGATCTGCTCAAGGTGGATCGTTCCTTTGTGGACGGATTGCCCGATGATGAGCACGATGCGGCGATTACGTCCACCATTCTGAACATGGGGCGCAACCTGGGCTTCCGGACCCTGGCGGAAGGTGTGGAAACCGAAGCCCAGCTGGAATGGCTGCGCAACGCCGGGTGTGACGCCATGCAGGGTTACCTTAAAGCACGACCGATGGCACTGGATGCCTTCGAACGCCAGTGGCTGACGCACCTGGCCAATGGCAACGCCTGAGAAGGATCGTGACCCCTGATCAGGCCCGGGGGCGTCTCACGCGCCAGGCGTCCACGCTGAACCTGCCGGCACCGTGAGCTGCGAGAATGAGAAAACCGCCGGCAATGGCCACATTCTTCAGAAACATCAGGTACTGAATCGAGTCGTCCGGGTTGCTGTGAAACAGCACTGCGGTGAGCAGGCTGAACCCGGCAAAGGCCAGGGCAACGAGGCGCGTCTGAAAGCCCACCAGCATGAACAGGGCACCGCCGAGTTCAAGCAGGATAACGGCCGGAAGCCATTCGGCGGGCAAGCCGCCGGATGCCATGTATGACGCATTGGCTTCGTAATTCTGGATCTTGTTCAGTCCCGAAAGCAGAAAAATCAGTGAAAGCCCAAGCCTGCCGAGTACATCAAGCAGCGCAACGGGCAGGTCACTGTACGCATCCGGGGTATTGGACAGCAGAAGTGAACGCATGACATCTCTCCGCAGATCATTGTGGTGAGGGCGCAGGGTGGTATACTCCCCGACGTGACTCTTGGACAAGGTCGGAACGATGAAGTTCACCATTATTCCTGTGACACCCTTCGAGCAGAACTGTACGCTGATCTGGGACGAGGCCACCGGCAAGGCGGCCATTGTGGATCCGGGCGGGGATCTGCCGCGTATCGAGGCGGCCGTCAGCAAGGCGGGCGTGATCCCGGAGAAGGTGCTGATCACGCACGGACACATCGATCATGCCGGTGCAGCGGCGGACGTGGCGGAACGCTATGGTATTCCCATAGAAGGGCCCGAATGGGAAGACCTGTTCTGGATACAGGGGCTGGCCCAACAGGGGGCCATGTTCGGATTCGGCGCCGTACGCAGCTTCATGCCGGATCGCTGGCTCAAGGATGGTGAAACCGTGACGGTGGGGACGGAAACCCTCCAGGTGATTCATTGCCCGGGGCATACTCCGGGGCATGTGGTGTTCCATTCGGTGCCGCACCGCCTTGCCCTGGTCGGGGATGTCCTGTTCAACGGTTCCATCGGGCGAACGGACTTTCCCAGAGGCGATCACGCGACCCTGATCCGGTCCATCAAGACCAGACTCTTTCCCCTTGGGGATGATGTGCAGTTCATTCCCGGTCACGGCCCCATGTCCACCTTCGGCCACGAGCGGCGCTACAACCCCTTCGTCCGCGATTAATCGGTCAGCAGCGACCGGGCGCCGGGTGCTGCCGGTGCGGGTTCATCCTGCATGAGGCAGCGCGCCACCGCCAGCAGGCGGGATTCCTGCCAGTGGCTGGCCATCAGCTGAAGCCCCACCGGCAGGCCGCAGCCATCCTGACCCACAGGCAGAGTGAGTGCCGGGATGCCGGACAGGTTGCCCACGAAGGCGAAACGCATCAGTGCGGTCAGGGTCTTCAGATCGGACTCCCCGTCCGGCAATGCCGACTCCGGGATCGGCGGCGCGGTGATGCCTGTCGTCGGTGTGACGAGCAGATCCACCTGCTGAAACAGGTTGTTGAGCGTATCCATCAGTTGCTGGCGCACCTGTTGCGCACGGACATAGTCGGCAGCGGTAAAGGCGCGTGCCATGGCCAGGTTCAGGCGGGTTTCCATGCCAAAGGCCTCAGGTGTCCGCTGGAAGGCTGACCACACGCTGGCCAGCATTTCGCTGGCAATGGTGACCGCATGGGCCACCCGGGCATTGTCCAGATCCTCCGGCATGACCGCGTGCACCTCCGCACCCAGTTGCTTCATGCGTTCAACCCCGAGCTGGCAGGCCTGAACGACCTCGGGGGAGGCATCGCTGAACCAGGGGGTATAGATGCCGATCCGGAGCCCCCTGAGATCCGGATACAGGTCCAGCGTGACCATTGGCTGATGCAGGGTATGGCTGTCCATCACGTCCGGCCCGGCAATGAGGCTGTAGACGATGGCCAGATCATCCGCTGTCAGCCCCATGGGGCCGATATGGGCGACGGAAGGGCAGAGCGGAAAGGCACCGTGTTCGCTGACCCGCCCCCAGGTGGGCTTGAGGCCGCTGATGCCGCAGAGCGCAGCCGGGATGCGGATGGATCCGCCTCCGTCGGCCCCCAGGGCCACAGGACAGAGCCCGAGTGCTACCGCCGCGGCACTGCCGCTGGATGATCCTCCGGTGTAGCGGGTCATGTCCCAGGGATTGCGGGCCGGGCCGTAATGGGTGTTGTGGCCCGTCACCCCCATGCCGATTTCATGCATGTGCGTTTTGCCGATGAAAAGCGCGCCGGCCTGTCGCAGTCGCGCACAGGCGGTGGCATCGTCCTGTGCCGAGCCATCCTGCCCGAAGACACGGGTGCCGGCGGTTGTCGCATAGGGCACCAAGTCGAGTTCGTCCTTCACTGCCACCGGTACGCCATCCAGAAGACTCAGCGGCCGTCCCCGCTGCCAGCGTTGTGTCGATTCCCGGGCCTGGGCCCGGATGTTCTGGTCATTGCGGAACACGACGGGATTGAAGGGCGTGCGGTCAAGCTCTTCCAGCCGGGCGATCAGGCGCTCTGCAACGTCCGAAGGCGTTGTCCGGCCCTCGCGGTAGGCGGCGTGGAAATCCAGGATGCCCGGCAGGCGGGTGGGCAAGGGGGCCTTGACCAGAGCGTCCAGGACCCGGGCGGGCGGTTGCCCGATCGGGGCACCCGTGGCAGCCAGGTTGACGGGTTGCATGAGGGGCGGTGTATCCAGAGGCTGGCTCCGGAAACGGGGCAGGCCCGCTTCGCGCAGCAATGTGTATTCGATGAAACGACGTGTCAGCGGGCTGTCCAGCGCCGCAACAAGTGACTTGAGCGCGCGTCCGCGGAGTTTCGGAGCGCGCACGGATTTCAGGGTATAGGACATGACCGCGCACTCTGGTGAGGTTCAACTATACTCAGCATATCAGAGCCTCGCTGTCAGGTCATGGTCGGTCTGTTCAGTCGGGTGCAGGAACGAGGAGCGCGAGTGATGAAGACATTACGGATCCTGACCGGAGTGGCCTGCCTGATCGCATTGGCCGGGCTGAGTGCATGCGGAGGTGGTGGCGGCAGTTCGGGATCGGGTAGTGATGGCAAGACGGCACTGTATACGGTCAGCGGCCAGCTCACCACACCGGAATTTGCGGTAAGGGATGCGGATGTGCCGGTTGAGGGTGCGCTGACGCCGGGCAACAACACGGATGCGGAGGCCCAGCCCCTGCCCAATCCCTTTGTCGTCGGGGGGTACGTGTCGCCAGCCGCGCAGGATTCGGGCACCTTGCACTTTCCTCAGGATACGGCGGATATCTACCGGGTCTATCTCCACCAGGATGACAGTGTGCGGCTGGACTATTTCAGTGCACTGTCCTCTGCTTCGCCAGGGCCGCTCTCCGCACTGACGCTGGAAATGGAGCCGGAGGCAGATGCCGCTTCGGGGAAGCAGACTGACGGCGCTGCCGGTTCGCCCCTGAAACTCACGGCGCAGGTGGCCGGCTATCACCTGATCCGCATTCGCCTGAACACCGGCACCACACCCGTCAGCTATGTGCTGAGTCTGGGCGGCACCGGTACGTCAACGGCTGCTTCACCTTATGGTGGCCTGAATTTCGTGCCGGGGGAGGCGCTGGTACAGTTCCGGGGCGATGTGCCGGCCATGCGTGCACTGGGCAGTGGTGTGGAGGTCATTGCCGGTGACACACGTTTCGGGTTTCATGTCCGGCAACCGGGTGTCGTCCGCTCGCTCTCCGCAGCGGGGGACCTGTCCGCCAGGCTGGCAACGCTGGCCTGGATTGAAAGCCTGCGGACTCGCCCGGATGTGGCGTGGGCGGAGCCGAATTACCTGCGTCGGGCGGCTTTTGTGCCCAATGATCCCCTCTACGCAGACTATCAGTGGGCCTTGTCCGAAAGTCTGAACATGGCATCGGCCTGGGATCGCATTCCTGCGCCCGGTGAAGGCGCTGTTGTGGCCGTGATCGATTCCGGTATCGTGAAATCGCACCCGGAACTCGCCGGACAACTGGTGGAGGATGCGGACATGTATGACTTTGTCTCCGCTGCCAGCCTGGATCTGGACGAGACACCCGGACGGGATCCGGATCCGTCGGACCCGGGTGACAAGGCTTACGGCACAACAAGTTCCTTTCACGGTACCCTCGTGGCGGGCGTCATCGCCGCATTGACCGACAACGCCCGGGACGGGGCTTCGGTGGCAAGTCACGCGCGCATCATGCCGCTCAGGGTACTGGGGAAAAACGGGGAGGGCACGGATGCGGATATCATCGAGGCCATCAAGTTTGCTGCGGGCTTGCCCAACGCTTCGGGACGGCTGCCCTCCCGGCCGGCAGATGTGATCAACCTGAGTCTGGGGCAGGCAACACCGGATACGGCGCTGCAGAATGCCATTGATCAGGTGGCGGCGTTGCCCGATGCGCCCATCATTGTCGCTGCCGCGGGCAACGAGGCCACCTCGGTGCCTTTCTACCCCGCAGCGTATGACAACGTGATATCCGTCAGTGCACTCACGCGCGACAATACGCTGGCGACCTATTCCAACTATGGCTCCACCATTGATGTGGCCGCACCGGGCGGTGATACCGGGGATCCGATCCTGACCACCGGAGCGGTGGAGCAGGGCGGCGGTCTTTATACGGGGCCTTTCCTGGCGTCCGGCACGTCCATCGCCGCGCCCCATGTCTCTGCCGTGGCGGCCATGATCCGTGCCAAACGGGGCAGCAGCTTTGGCCCGCAGGCCTTTCGCAGTCTGCTGGCAGACATTACCGATGATCTGGGAGATCCGCTCAGGTTCGGAGCCGGGCGCATCAATGCCGACAAGGCTGCACTCAAGGCGCTGGATCCGGACGCCGAGCTGGTCTCGGCCGATGTCACGCGTCTGCTGCTCGGTAGCCCGACGGATACGGCGACCTTCACATTGTCCTGGCCGTCAGGACGCACACCGGTGATTGACAGTGTGACGCCGACCACGCTTAACGGCGGTGACTGGCTGAGCGTGGAAGAAGTGGGTACCAATGCGGATGGTTCGGTCACCTGGCGTGCGGGCGTCAAACCGGGCACTGAACTGCCGACCGATACCCGTCTGACGGGCGTCATCGATATCGTGACGCCCAACAACACGCTGCGGCTGACCGTGAACTACCTGCAGACCACCGCCGCCATCGCCTATGGCGACGTGGGGACGGTGTATGTCCAGCTCCGGGACACCCAGGATGACAGCCGGGTCTACGAGGTGGCGGTGGCAACGCAGGGAGGCAGTCCGGCAGCCTTCAGCCTGAGCGGCATCCCGGCAGGCACTTACATTCTGCTGGCCAGTACGGACCGTGATGGTGACAATGTGATTGCCGAGGATGGTGAAGCCGTGGCGCTCTATCCCGTGACCACGGATCCTCAGGAACTGACCATGGGCGGCAGTCTGACGGGCTTGTCGCTTGGGCTCAGCTACCGGACACCGGTCGCTTCATCGGCCGGTTCGGGAATTCCCACCGCGCTCGCCTGACGTCTCCCCATTTTTTCAGAAGGTGCCATTCAACCTTTTGACTTTAAGGGGAAAAACGTGATGTGGTAACGGAATCGGGGTTTCCCTCCAGGTACAATGTGATTGCCTATAAGTCACTGAACCCAAAGGAAAACCCCGATGCCTTACCATGCCACAGATCGGACAAAATGGAAAGCCCGCCTCTGCAGCCTGATTGACCAGGCACCTGAACAGATCACACGGCCTGTGAGAAAACTCATGGCAGAGGTCACTTTCGGCATCCTCACTTCCGGTTCCCTCACGCAGGCAGAGATTGCCCGCACACTCAATGAGCCATGCAGACTGCACCATACCCAGAAGCGCATCTCCCGCATGCTGGCCGGACACAGTGAAGTGGCCTGGGCCGCAGAGCAGGTGCAGCTTGCGCACGTCAGCCGGCACGTCACGCAGGACATGATCCTGGCCATTGATCCGGGCGATCTGAACCGTGACGGCGCACCGAAAAGTGAATGGCGGGGCCGCGTCAGGGACGGCGATACCGGAGAAATTGTCGGCGGATATCCGCTGATGACCGTGGTGGCACGGGATGTCCGGCGCGGGAAGACGCTGCCGTTGCTGACCCGCCTGAATACCCCGCGGCGCACGGCATTCAGAAGCGAGAACCATGACATTCTCTCGGTGATGGATGAAGTGAGCCGGCATATCCGGAAGGATCTGCTCTGGGTGATAGACCGGGGAGGCGACCGGGGCATCCTGTGGGATGCCTGGATCCGGTGTGAGCGCCAGGTGCTGGTCAGAGCGGCCAATCAGCGCTACTGGTGCTGGCGGGACCGCCATAAAACAGCGCAGCAGATTGCCCGTGAACTGCCGCTGAAGCATCAGGGGCAGCTCAGACGGGGAGGCCCCCGCGTCAGGTTTGGTATCACCCGGGTGATGCTGCGAGAGCATCCGGACAGCCCCTTGTGGATGATTGTCGTCCGCCATGACCGCCCGGAGCCTCTGGTGCTGGTTACCACGCGTCCGGTGCGCGGAAGGCGACAGGGAGAGCGCATGATACATGCCTACATGGACCGCTGGGCCTGCGAGGAAGGCTACCGCTTTACCAAGCAGGGCTTTGCGCTGGAGTCTGTACCGGCACGGCGCTTCACCACACTTCAGAATCTGGTTGCGCTGGCGAGTCTGGCCTGGGGACTGCTTGCCGTCTGGCAGGACCGGGATAGCTGTCTGATCAGAAGTTCACGCCGGCAAAAGCCGGACAAGGCGCTTAAGTTCCCGTTCTACAGCCTGCTCAAGGGATGGCAGAACCTGTTCAGAGGTGCACGGGTGCTGTTCTGGCCACTTTGGCGCAAACGAAAAACACGAAGTCTGATTGATGACTTGTTTGCCCGAAATGGTTCTCTCGCCACGGGGCCGGGGTAAAAAATGGGGAGACGCCAGCGCGCTCGCACCTTGACCTTTGGCCCCGGATGTGTACTCTGGCGGAGCACTCAACCCATCCGGAGGCTCCGCGTGTCCAGCAGCTACAATGCCGATGCCATAGAAGTACTGAACGGTCTCGATCCCGTGCGCAAGCGCCCGGGCATGTATACGGATACGACCCGGCCAAACCACCTGGCGCAGGAAGTCATCGACAACAGTGTGGATGAAGCACTGGCGGGGTATGCCACCCGGATTGATGTCACGCTCTCCGCAGAGGGCGTGCTGACGGTCAGTGATGATGGCCGCGGCATGCCGGTGGACCTTCACCCGGAGGAAGGCATTCCCGGGGTGGAACTGATCCTCACCAAGCTGCACGCCGGAGGCAAGTTTTCCGGCAAGAATTACCAGTTTTCCGGGGGATTGCATGGCGTGGGGGTGTCCGTCGTCAACGCACTCTCCCTGTGGCTGGAGGTGGAAGTCAGGCGTGACGGCAAGGTCTGGGCCATGCGCTTCGAGAATGGTGACAAGGCCTCGGAGCTGAAGGAGATCGGCACCTGCGGCAAGCGCAACACCGGGACCACGGTGCGCTTCCTTCCGGATCCCAAATACTTTGACAGCGGCAAGTTTTCGCTCACCCGCCTGCGTCACATTCTTCGTGCCAAGGCGGTACTCTGCCCGGGACTGCACATTACTTTCACGGATGAGGCCAGTGGTCAGAAAGACGCCTGGCATTACGAGGCCGGTCTGCGGGACTATCTGGCTTCAGCCTGTGCCGACTGGGAAACCCTTCCGCCCGATCCCTTCACCGGGAGTTTTGCTGCCGAGCGCGAGGCCGTGGACTGGGCCGTGCTGTGGCTGCCTGAAGGGGGTGAGCTGGTCACGGAAAGCTACGTGAACCTCATACCGACGGCGCAGGGGGGACCCACGTCAACGGGCTGCGCACCGGACTCCTGGAAGCCATGCGCGAATTCTGCGAGTTCCGCAGCCTGCTTCCCCGGGGCATCAGGCTCACCCCGGACGATATCTGGGAGCGCTGTGCGTATGTGTTGTCCGTCAAGATGCAGGAACCCCAGTTCTCGGGTCAGACCAAGGAGCGTCTGTCATCCCGGGAGTGTGCCAGCTTTGTGTCGGGTGTGGTGAAGGATGCCTTCAGCCTGTGGCTCAATGAACATGTGGACATTGCCGAGCAACTGGCCGAGATGGTCATTCAGCGGGCGCAATCCCGCATGCGGGCCGCAAAGAAGGTGGCGCGCAAGAAGGTGACCCAGGGGCCCGCATTGCCCGGCAAGCTCGCGGATTGTTCCGGCGCGGATACGGCTCGCTCCGAACTGTTTCTGGTCGAGGGGGATTCCGCCGGTGGCTCGGCCAAGCAGGCGCGGGACCGGGAGTTCCAGGCCATCATGCCGTTGCGGGGCAAGATTCTGAATACCTGGGAGGTGGATTCCGACCAGATTCTGGCCTCTCAGGAGGTGCATGACATTGCTGTCGCCATCGGCGTGGATCCGGGCAGCGACAATCTGGACGGATTGCGCTACGGGAAAATCTGTATCCTGGCCGATGCGGATTCGGACGGGCTTCATATTGCCACACTGCTGTGCGCGCTTTTTGTCCGGCATTTCAGGCCGCTGGTGGAAGCCGGGCATGTGTATGTGGCCATGCCGCCCCTGTTTCGCATTGATGTGGGCAAGGATGTGTATTACGCCCTGGATGAGGCCGAGAAGCAGGGTATTCTGGACCGCATTGCTGCAGAGAAACGCAAGGGCAAGGTTCAGGTCACCCGCTTCAAGGGACTGGGCGAGATGAATCCTCTCCAGCTCCGCGAAACCACCATGGCGCCGGATACGCGGCGGCTGGTGCGGCTGACGCTGGAGCCCGGTGACGGCACGGATAGCGTGCTGGACATGCTGCTGGCCCGCAAGCGTGCCGCTGACCGGCGCAAGTGGCTGGAAGAATGCGGCAACATGGCGGATGTGACCGTATGATCCGTATGGCCGGGCACTCGGGGCGGCGCCTGATCCTGGTGGCAGGATGCTGGACTTTGCTGGTGACGCGGATACATGCCGCAGAAGGCATCGAACGTTGCGTGAGCATCCCGGATCCGGCGGTCCGGCTGACCTGTTACGATACGGGGGGCGCGCGCCTGAGCGTGGACGAGCGCTCCGAGCTGGACCGGCGGCTGGAAACCGAAACGCTGCTGGATACCCAGTATTTCACCATCATTCCGCACAGGGAGAACTACCTGCTTCCCCTGAGCTACATGACTCACGTGAATCGCTCACCGGAAACGCCCACCCAGCAGCAGGTGACACCCTGGCCGGGCATGAAGCCCGTGGAGACCAAGTTTCAGATCAGCTTCAAGACCGAGCTGATGCGCAATGTGATGCCTCCCAAGACGCACCTCTGGTTTGCGTACACGCAGGTCAGTTACTTCCAGATCTACGATCAGGATGACTCGGCGCCGTTCCGGGAGACCGACTACGAGCCCGAGGCGTTCGTCCAGTACAAACTGCCCACACGAATCCTCGGCTATGACTCCCAGTACCTGATTGCCGGTTTCAGCCATCAGTCCAACGGGCGGCCGGATCCGCTCTCTCGGAGCTGGAATCGCATCTATGTCGCGGCTGTCTATGCCAAGGGGCCCTGGGCCATATTGTTCAAGCCCTGGTGGCGCATACCGGAAAGCCGCAGCAGCGACAATAACCCGGATCTGGAAGCCTACATGGGCTATGGCGAGCTGGCCGTCGCGCGCAAGTACAATGAAAGCACGGTCAAGCTCGTCCTGCACAACAACTTCAGGCTCGACAGTGATAACCGTGGCAGCGTGCTCGCCAGCTGGTCCTTCCCGCTGGATGGCCGCTTCAAGGGATATGTGGAGTATTTCAACGGTTATGGCGAGAGCCTGATTGACTACAATATCCATCGTCAGCGGTTCAGTCTCGGCATCACGCTCACGGATATCTTTTGACGATATTTTGCAATCCGGATACCTGCTGTTACGCGTTGTCACCGGATGCCGGGGCCTGCGCTACAGCATTCCAACAGACGTTTGCGGCCAGCGGCTTACAATGAGAGTCATACCTATCGCATGGGAGACGTGGTATGGCTCATGCCCCCCGGAAACAGGACAGCCCGCTGTTTGACCTGTATCTCAAACCTTTCTTTCTGTCACTGGTGCTGGCCGGCGGCCTGGGCTGGGCTGCCGATCATCTGAGGCAGGATGTCAGCCAGACAGCCGTAGGCCCCGCGCCCCGCGCAGCCATCCAGCCTGCACCGGCAAGCCCTGCCCCCGTGCTGCCGGCCCCATCTTCCGAAGCTTCGCCGGAGCGCTTGCCGGCGAGCACGGCACAGTCGGCCATCCGGTCCTGACCGCGCCCGTCCGGTCAGGATGTCAAATCGGTCCCGGAGCGGTCGGTAAACCGTCAACCACCATCCGGGCCGCGCAAATTCTGCAGCGAAAACGCATGCAAGCGTCTATAGTGTAAACAGGTTCTCACGGGCAAGAAGGCATCATGCCGGATGTAAAACGCGTGTACTGTTTATATTGTCTGACCGGCTTCATGTGGCTGCTCATGGCCATGCCGGGCAGCGTTCAGGCCGAGGCTCAGGGCGCTGCGGCGCAGCCCGCCGTTGAGCTGGACTATCGCGAACACCTGGATATCAGTGACCGGGTGCAGTGGTTCCATGATCCCCGCGCCGCCTTTGACCTGGAGGCAGCCCGGGCCAACGTGGCCTTGCTCAGGCCGGTGGAAAAGGGCGTGCTCAACAAGGGCTATATCGACGGAGCACTCTGGCTGCGTCTGTTCCTGCATAATCCGGGTCCCGACCCCATCGCCCGGTGGCTGGAGGTGGCCAACCCGATTCTGGATGAAGTGCGGCTATACGAACTGCGCGGCAGCCGGCCACCCTCCGAACGTATCAGTGATTACCGGACCCCCTTCAGTGAGCGGGAGATGGATGCCCCGGCGCATTTGTTCAATGTGGAACTGGCGCCGGGCGAAACCCGGGAGATGTGGATCCGGGTGATCAATACCAACGGCACCAATGTGCCGGTCATGCTCTGGACCACCGAAGCCTGGGCGGAGCACATGCTGCGCAAGCAACTGGGTCTGGGGCTGTTTTATGGCGGCATGCTCATCATGCTCCTGTATAACCTGTTCATCTACTGGACAGTCCGGGAACGGAGCTATATCTACTATTGCCTCTATCTGGCCGGCATGATCGTGTTCATGCTGACGGAGCAGGTTCAGGGTCTGGCCATATTCAATCAGGTGCCGGCATTGACGGACAAGCGCTATCTGCCCTACCAGATGTGGGTCGAATGGCTGTTCATCATTGAGTTTGCACGTACCTTTCTGAATACCCGTGAACGGGAGCAGGACATTGACGTGGTTCTGCGCCTGTTCCGTAACACGGCGCTGGTGTCCCTGGCGCTGGCCTTTGTCATGCCGCTGACCCGATCCGTCCAGTGGGCAACCTATCTGACCCTGCTCGGCGGTATCCTCATGATCGGCTGTGGCTTGGTGGCACAGCGCCGCGGCAACCCCTCGGCCGGATACTACTCCCTGGCCTGGACAGCCAACTTCATTGGCGCCAGTCTCTTTGCTGCGACAACTCTGGGTCTGATTCCCTACGGCCCGCTGACCCCTTTCTACCCGCCGGTAGGTGTGCTGGCCCAGATCGTCCTGATTGCCTTTGCCCTGGCAAATCATATCAAAACGGTTCAGAGACGCGCCCTGCGTGACCGCGAAATGGCACTGCAACACCTGCGCCGGTACCGGGAGGTCTTTGACAATGCGGTGGAGGGCATCTTTCAGATCGGTCTGGATGGCCGCTTTCTGGAGGCCAATCCGGCCATGGCCCGCATGCTGGGCTATCCTTCCCCGTCACTGATGAAAAGGCACTGTGCTGACGCCCTGTCTGCCTGTTTTGCGGACCCGGAACAGCGTCAGCGCATTGTTGACGCCTTGCAGGCGCAGGGCGCCATTCAGGGAGAAGAAGTGCAGTTCCTGCGTTCCGATGGTCAGCCGGGATATGCCAATGTTTCGGCTCATGTGGTGTTTGATCACCGCGGCCGCCCGAGTCATATCGAAGGCATGTTCGTGGACATCACCGAGCGCAAGGAACGCGAACAGCTCGAGAAGGAACGCGAGCAGGCCCGGTTGCAGCAGCAGGTGGCCCAGGCCAGTGCCGAGGCCAAGAGTCGTTTCCTGGCGCACATGAGCCACGAAATCCGTACCCCGCTCACCGCCATCATCGGCTATGGCGAAACCCTGCTGGACGAGGATGTGACCGAGGAAGAACGGCAGATGGCCGCCCGTACGGTCGTGCGCAGCGGCAACCACCTGCTCAATCTCATCAACGATATCCTGGATCACTCCAAGATCGAAGCGAACCGCCTGACCGTGGAAATCATTCCGGTCAATCTCTTTGCCCTGCTGGATGACGTGCGATCCGTATTCGAGGAGCGGGCCCGGGAAAAGGAAATCGGCTTCAGGGTCGAGTACCGGTTCCCCTTGCCGGAAGTCGTGGAAACGGATCCGGTCCGCCTGAGGCAGATCCTGATCAATCTGTGCAGCAATGCCGTCAAGTTCACCGAGGAAGGCGAAGTGGTCCTCAGTGTGGGGTGCGATGCGACCACGGGACGTCTTCAGTTCGAGATCCGGGATACCGGTATCGGCATGACACCGGAGCAGCTGGTGCGCGTCTTCCAGCCATTCACCCAGGCGGATGACTCGGTGGCACGGCGCTTTGGTGGCACCGGGCTCGGGTTGGTCATTTCCAAACGGCTGGCCATGCTGCTGGGGGGCGATATTCAGGTCAGCAGCGAGTTCGGGCGGGGCAGCATTTTCCGGGTCACCGTGCAGGCCGGCAATCTCAATCGCGGCAAATGGGTACGCAGCATGGAAGAAATGCCCCGGCTGGAGGACGCCCAGGTGGATCTCTCGGCTCCACGTCTCTCCGGAAGGGTGCTGGTGGCCGAAGACAACCGGGACAATCAGCAGTTGCTGCGCATGCTGCTGAGCAAGACCGGTGTCGGCATCACGGTGGTGGACACGGGCAGGAAAGCGGTGGATGCTGCGCTGGCCACGCCTTACGACCTCGTTCTGATGGACATTCAGATGCCGGAAATGGATGGCCGGGAGGCAGTCGTCCGGCTCCGGCAGGCAGGATATGAGGGCATGATCGTGGCGCTGACCGCCAATGTGCTGCCCGCAGATGTCGATGCCTACAGGCAGGCGGGCTTCGATGACTGGCTGGCCAAGCCGATTGACCGGACCAGGCTTTACGAGCTGATGGAACGCTGCCTGTCGCACGAACAGGTGCGGCAGGAGGTGCCACAACTGGAAGGCACTGTCCTGCTGGCCGAGGACAACGCGGTCAACCGCAAGCTGATCCGGCGCTATCTGGAAAAGGCCGGTCTCAGTGTTCTGGTCGCGGAGGACGGCCGCAAGGCGGTCGAGCTGATGTCGCAGCACCGGGGCGATATCGGACTGGTACTGACCGACATGGAAATGCCGCACATGGACGGGCTCGAGGCCACGCAAACGATGCGGGAAATGGGGTATACCGGGCCCATTTATGCCCTGACCGGCAATACTTCACTGGTTGATGTGAAGCGCTGTTTTGCAGCGGGCTGTGACGGACACCTGGCCAAACCGGTTGACCGGCAGCAACTCTACACCCTGTTAAACAACTGTCTGGGCGGTACCCGAACCGGTCGCCCCGAACCGACGGAGAACAACGGATGAAAGACGAGGAAAAGAGCATCAACCTGATGCAGGCCACCTATGCGGACGTGCTGTTCGTCATGTTCCCGTTTCTCGCCATGATCATGCAGCGATTATGGAACGGCGAGAACACGGGCGACATCCTGCGGGCACCGGATCTGGCCATTGCCGCGACCGTGCTGGCCGGTCTGGCCGTCGGCAAGTTTGTGCTCGGGCTGGTCTCTGATGCGGATCTGTCCCGGTTCAAGGAGCGCATCGTGTTCTTCATCGCGCTGGATATCTTTTTCTGTCTGGGACCGGGCATCATCATCATTCTCAAGATCGTGAGCAGCGGGGGCAATCCGCAGACCGTGCCGGAGCTGGTCACCTACGTGCAGCCCGTGCTGCTGATCATTGCCATCACGCTCTATTCTGCCGCAGTCAATGTGACCAACCTGTTCAATGATACTCTGGAGACACTGAGCACGACACCGGCAGACACAGCAGAGAATGTCTTCGACTTCTCCGGATTGCAGGCTGACAAGGGTCAGCGTGAGAGAGGACCGGATCGCTGAACCGGCGACCCCTCGGGATGCGATGACGGCTGCCGGCAGGCGCGCCAGGCTGCCTGCCACCAGGTGCCGAGGGTGATGCCCAGTGCCACCACCCCATACGCCCAGTGCCACGTCAGGCTGCCGGTGGAGACATAATCCAGAGCCAGCATGACAACCAGTGCACTCGCTCCCAGTGCCAGACTGTGTGTCCAGAGTGCGGAGTGCTTCAGCACACGTCTCAGATTCATGGCGGTCTCGCTTGGGTGAGGTTCTTCAGTGTACCGGAGCCCCGCACGGGGCTTAATGCGTACATACCGTTAGCAGCAAGGCTGCACCCCCGCCCGGAGCATGTATAATGCGCCTTTGACCGAATGACCTGTCACAAAGGGGGAGTGTGCCGAATGAGCACCCGACCGGACGAGATCGCAGAAAGCCTCTCGCTCAAGGAATACACCGAAAAGGCGTACCTGGATTATGCCATGTACGTCATTCTCGACCGTGCACTGCCGCATATCGGTGATGGCCTCAAGCCCGTACAGCGGCGAATCATCTATGCCATGTCCGAACTGGGCCTGTCGGCGCTGGCCAAGCACAAGAAATCCGCCCGGACCGTGGGTGACGTGCTGGGCAAATACCACCCGCACGGTGACTCGGCCTGCTACGAGGCCATGGTGCTCATGGCGCAGCCCTTCTCCTACCGTTATCCGCTGATTGACGGGCAGGGGAACTGGGGCTCCGCGGATGACCCGAAGTCCTTCGCCGCCATGCGCTACACCGAGTCCCGGCTGTCCCGCTTTGCCGAAATTCTGCTGGCGGAAGTGGGGCAGGGCACCGTGGACTGGCAGCCCAACTTTGACGGCTCGCTGAAGGAACCCCGTCTGCTTCCGGCACGGCTGCCCCACATCCTGCTCAATGGCACCACCGGTATTGCCGTGGGCATGGCGACCGACATTCCGCCTCACAACCTGAAGGAAGTGGCGAATGCCTGCCTGCACCTCTTGACTCATCCGGAAGCCTCCGTGGATGAGCTCATGGCCCATGTGCAGGCACCGGATTTCCCGACCGGCGGACAGATTGTGTCCGGTCGCAAGGAGCTGAAGGAGATCTACGAAACCGGGCGGGGCAGCGTGCGCGTTCGTGCCCGCTATCAGGTGGAGGGACAGGACATCATCGTCCACGAGCTGCCCTATCAGGTCTCCGGAAACAAGGTACTGGAGCAGATTGCCCAGCAGATGCAGGCCAAAAAGCTGCCCATGGTGGTGGATCTGCGGGATGAGTCCGATCACGAGAACCCCACGCGCCTGGTGATTGTCATGCGCTCCAATCGGGTGGATGCGGATGCCCTCATGGCGCACCTCTTTGCTACGACCGAGCTGGAAAAGACCGTCCGCGTCAACCTGAACTGCATTGGTCTCGACGGCCGGCCGGCCGTGCGCAATCTGCGCGAGATGCTGGTGGAATGGCTGACGTTCCGGCGCGATACCGTGACCCGGCGATTGCAGTACCGTCTGGACAAGGTCGTGGATCGCCTGCACATTCTTGACGGTCTGCTGATTGCATTTCTCAATATTGATGAAGTGATCGCCATTATCCGCAATGAGGATGAACCCAAACCCGTGCTCATGGCCCGCTTCGGTCTCACGGATCGCCAGGCAGAGGCCATCCTGGAACTCAAGCTGCGCCATCTTGCCAAGCTGGAAGAAATGCGTATCCGCGGGGAGCAGGCCGAACTGGAAGACGAGCGCAAGTGGCTGGAGTCCGTGCTGGCGAGTCCTGAAAAACTGCGTGATCTCATCGCCGAAGAAATCCGGGCGGACATGGAAAAATACGGAGACGAGCGGCGCTCCGTCGTCGAGGCCCCAAGGGAACAGGCCCAGGCGTTTGATGAAACACAGCTGATCCCTTCCGAGCCGGTGACCATCGTGCTCTCGGAAAAGGGCTGGGTGAGAGCCGCCAAGGGCCATGACATCGACCCGACAGGCCTCAGCTACAAATCCGGTGACCGCTACAAGACCCATGCACCGGGCCGCAGTAACCGTCCCGTGGTTTTCCTGGACAGCACGGGGCGGGGCTACACGCTGGTGGCGCATACCCTGCCTTCCGCAAGAGGTCAGGGCGAGCCCATCAGCGGTCGTGTCAACCTGGCCAGCGGTGCCAGTGTCGAATATGTGGTGACCGGGGCGGACGATGACCGCCTGGTGGTGGGTACCGATGCGGGTTACGGTTTCGTGACCACCTTTGCCGACCTGCAGAGCAAGAACCGCTCGGGAAAGGCCGTGCTTACCGTTCCCGAGGGGGCACACCTGCTGCCGCCGTTGCGTGTGGAAGGGGCCATGGAATCCCTGCATCTGATGGTGATCTCCAATGAAGGCCGGATGCTGCTGTTCCCGCTGGCCGATCTGCCCCAGTTGGCCAAGGGCAAGGGGAACAAGCTGATCAGCATTCCGGCGGCACGTGCACGCAGCCGGGAGGAGATCGTGGCCCACTGGGCGCTGGTGGGGCCGGGTGACCGCGTCATCCTGCACGCCGGACGTCGTCACCTCGGCCTGCAGGCGGCTGATCTGGACCACTACCGGGGCGAGCGCGGCCGGCGGGGCATGAAGCTGCCGCGCGGCCTGCAACGCGTCGACCGGATTGAAATTGAACGTGCCCCGGCAACACAGGAGGAGTCTTCAGAATGAGCGCCATCTTGCTGATCAACGTCTCCGGAAAGGATGAGCCGGGCCTGACGTCCCGCATTACCGGCATCATGGCCGAGTATGGGGTTACCATCCTCGATATCGGCCAGGCCGTGATTCATGATCATCTGACCTGGGGAATCCTGGTCCAGATTCCGGACGAACAGGGCGGCACGGCACCTGTGCTTAAGGAGCTCCTGTTTGCCATGCATGAGTCGGGCTTGCAGGTCCAGTTCACCCCCGTCTCGGAAGACCAGTACCAGGAGTGGGTCAGCGGCAAGGGCAAGCCACGCTATATCGTGACCTTGCTGGCCCGGGAAATCACCGCCCGACAGATTGCCTGTGTCTCCGGCATCACGGCACGCCACGGCCTCAACATTGACCAGATCACCCGGCTCTCGGGGCGGATCTCGCTGCATGAACCGGATGCCCGCCGTCAGTCCTGCATCGAGTTCAGCGTTCGTGGTGTGCCGGGTGACCTGCAGGCCCTCAAGGCGGAGTTCATGCAGGCGGCCAGTGATCTCAACATGGATGTGGCCTTCCAGCGCGACGACATCTTCCGGCGCAACAGGCGGCTGGTGGCCTTCGACATGGATTCGACGCTGATCGAGGCCGAGGTCATCGACGAGCTGGCGAAGGAAGCCGGTGTGGGGGATCAGGTGGCCGCCATCACCGAAGCCGCCATGCGTGGCGAGCTGGATTTTGACCAGAGCTTCCGCAAGCGCGTGGCCCTGCTCAAGGGACTGGACGAATCGGTACTTGAAGGCGTGGCGGCACGACTGCGCCTGACGGAAGGCGCGGAGCGCCTCATCGGCACCTTGCGGGCGCTGGGATACAAGACCGCCATCCTGTCCGGCGGCTTTACCTACTTTGCCCACAAGCTGCAGGAAAAGCTGGGGATCGACTATGTCCATGCCAATACCCTGGATATCCGGGATGGCAAGGTCACGGGTGAGGTTTCAGGCGAGATCGTCAACGGGGAGCGCAAGGCCGCCCTGCTGCGGGACATTGCTGCCCGGGAGAACATCCGGCTGGAGCAGGTGATCGCGGTGGGAGACGGTGCCAATGATCTGCCCATGCTGAGTGCGGCAGGGCTGGGGATTGCATTCCGGGCCAAGCCACTGGTCCGTCAGAGTGCCGGTCACGCCATCTCCAACCTGGGGCTGGACAGCATTCTGTACTTGCTGGGATTCCGGGATGCTGACACGGAAATCGAGTAGCCGCAAGGCTACTCCATTTCCGAGAAGTCGTAATTCATGCTTTCGGCGGGTGCCTGCAGGTAGTAGCCCTGAATGTAGTGCACACCGGCCTGCCAGAGGGTGGACAGCACCGAAGCACTTTCCACGAAGGGCACAATGGTTCGCTTGCCTGCCTCGTGCAACTGGTTGATCAGCTCCCTGACCTTCTCCTTCTCCTCGGCGCCTTTCTGGATGTCTTCCGTATAGGCGCCATCCAGCTTGACGTAGTCCACATTCAGGTGCTTGAGCGTGTTGAAGGGATTCAGGGCGCCGCCAAAACGGCTGAGCGAGGCACCACAGCCCAGATCCTTGACGCCGTCCACGAACTGCTTGGCCTGCTTGAGGTGCGCGACCGCATCGGGTTCGCTGACCTGGAAGACCAGGGAGCTTCCCGGCAGCCTGGCCGCCTTGAGTGCCACGGACAACCAGGGCACAAAGGTCTTGTCGGTGACCGTGTGGTTGGTCACGTTGATGAACAGGCGCGTATCGTGACCCTTTGACCGGTGCGCAGACAGGCTCTTGATGTTCTGAATGATGACCCAGCGGTCCAGCTTGATGGCCAGCTCCGGTTTGTCCTCGATGGGCAGAAACTCGCTGGGACTGATTTCTTCTCCGGCCTCATTGATCAGGCGCAGGAACGCCTCGTAATGCTCCTGACTGTCTCCGCGCAGGCTGATGATCGGCTGAAACAGCAGCTTGAAGCGGCTCTGATCCAGCGCCTCCTGAAGGATATCCATCATGTCCCGGTCGCTGGTCTGATCCGAGGCGAAATCCCGGGGCGTGTAAACGTAAATCCCATCGCCCTTTTCATGACCTTCCAGGGACAGCACGTGGTTGACGGCCTGATTGGCCCGGTTGAGCAGCTCTTCCTTGTCCGGCACGCTGTCATTGATGAGCACGATGCCGGCTGAAAGGGTGGTTTGCAGCGTCTTGCCATTGAACTCGATCAGGTGATCCCGGACGCTCGCCAGCAGTTTCTCGCACAGTGCGCGGGCCTGGGACTCATCCGTGGCCGGTGCCAGAATGGCGATGATGTCATCGCTGATCCGGGCCAGCGTGAACTGTTCCGGGCACTGGCTCCGGATCAGGTTGGCCACTTCCACCATCAGCGCGTCGGTACCCTGAATGCCATGCTGGGCCCGAACCTCATCATAACCGTCCACCAGCAGATTGATCAGCGCGCCCTTGAAGCGTCCTTCCACCGCATCGCGAACCGTCTGGTCGGTAAGATTGTCGAAATGCAGCCGGTTGTAGAGGCCCGTGAGCGGGTCCTGGCTGGCAACCTTTCTGAGCTGTGCCTCCAGCTCCGCATCCGTTTCGGGGCGCACCACGATCTGCAGGCAGGCCTCGCCGTCATAGGTGGCCGGCGAGCCGGTCAGTGTGACGGCAATATCCTCATCATCACTGTTGCGGATGTGAACGGAAAGGCTGGCCTCCTGGGCACCTTCCTTCTCCATCTGCTTGAGAAACTCCTTGAAGCGATCCTTGTCTGCCGGCTTGATGGTGTCGATGACGGGGATGCACATCAGCTCATCCACATCTTCGTAGCCCATCATGTCCAGATAGGCCTTGTTGGCATAGATGTGCATGCCTTCGTTGATATAGGCGATGGCGTCCATGGAGCTTTCCAGCAGCAGCTGGCAGCGTTTCTCGGCTTCCTTGAGCTGGAGGCGGAGCTGCCGGATGGTCAGCCGCGCCTGATGGGCGGCCAGCTCACGCTTGGCCGCCAGGACCAGGTGTTTCGGATGGCCCGCAGGGATCACGTCGGCGACACCATGACGCATGAGCTCGGTGGTGTGATCTTCATCTTGTTGCTCGCTCCGGACCAGAACGGGCAGGTCCTTTTCCAGGTCCCGGATGACCGTCAGGATGTCGTCCAGCGTCAGGTCTTCCGTCTGCCCCTGCTCGTTGGCGATCAGCAGATCCCAAGGCTGGGCCTTGAGCTGCTCGACAAGGTCTTCTTGGCTGGTCAGGCGGTGTGCACGTGTCGCCAGCCCCGCGTTGCGCAGCAGGCTGACAATCTTTTCCGCTTCGTTCTGTGACGGGTCCAGTATCAGAAGGTGGACCGGTTGTGTTTTCTTTGCCATGAAGGGGCTGTTGCCTCGTCGTGCGTCCTGTGTGATGGTTGCAGAATCCATAATAAAACAGGAGGCTTGCCGGTAAGTTTTACGTAAGCATATGCTCAGTCCAATACCGGCTATTCTAGTGGTCTGCCCCCCGGCTTACAATGTGCATGGGTCATAAAGACGGCCACAGGGAGTCGAATTCGTCCTCGCTTGTCCCGCCCATTCTCCTTCCGGTCTGGGGTGGCGGCGTTCCGCCGGCTGAAAGGGGGCGGAACTCGAACTGGTTGAAACTGCCGGTGGCACACAGGCGCCGGGTCAGCAGGCACTTGCTCTCCCGTCCGCGTTGATTGAGGATGACCCGGCTGCCGGCCTGAAAGGGCAGCCGCGGCGTAATGAGTGTGGCAGGCTGGCCGATGGAAGGCAGTTCGGGCATCAGCAGGCCGCGCAGAAACTCGCTGCTGTCTCCGGTTTTCTGAACCAGCTGAACCCCGACCGGCTCTGCGCTGGGTGCCAGCAGTTCAACGCCCAGTTGCGTGCCGGTCTGCTGAATCCTCCGGATCCAGCGTACCACTGCAATTGCCCAGGGTTCCCGATCATTTTCGCGGATGCCCAGCAGTTCGCCGGCCTGCAGGTTGCCGGGTACATTGCCCTGCCATTGCAGGCAGTAGCCACCCGGGCTGGTATTGACCAGAGGGACACTGAACACGGGATAGTTCCGCTCGGCGTCACTTTTCTGTTGATTTTTCGGGCCCGTGTAGTTGATGGCCGTCAGTTCGGGCGTGCCACCCAAGCGTTCGTCCCGGCTACGGCCCGAATCTCCGGCGCCCCCCAGACATCCTTGCGTCGCATCTGGCGCAGAAAATAGTTGTCATTGGGATCATCATTTTCCTGGTGCAGCAGCTGCTGGGCAAACTCGACGCCGCCGGCGCAGTGATAGTGCGTGGAGGTCAGCCCCACCGTCACCTGCAGCACACCGGAACGATCAATCCGGTTGAATGTGCGCTTGGTCAGGACGCCAAAGGCCTTGGCCAGATGACTCAGGTGGCTCTCCGCCAGTCGCTCGGGCAGTTCGAGCACCGCTTCTGCTCTTTCGCCCTCTTTATGAAGGTTGGCCAGATGGTCGGTGAGCAGTTTGGCGAGCTGGCTGGTATCAAAACCGATCAGCCGCCGGCTGTTGGGGTTGACCTTGGCCAGCGTACGGTAAACGGGCGATTTGTCCGTATCCGGATCAATGATGAACAGGGCATCGCCGACCAGGTCCCGACCGGCATAGACATGTCGCGACCACGCCTCGAAGGTATGGAACAGCATGGCCAGGTCGGACTGGCGGAGCTGGTTGGGCCGGGCACAGGCAAGCAGCAGGATCCGGTGATAGGCATCTCCGATTGTGCTGGGGTTGCGATGCCGGTTCTGGCCATCCTCAATGGCGTATTTGAGCAGGTTCTGCTCTTCAGCAAAGGCAAACAGCTGGTGGATTTCGAGCCAGGCGCCCTGCGGACTGCTGCTGTAGAGCTGATTGGCCCGCAGGATGGTGCGTGAGAGGTCGCTGATGGCCCGGTGACAGGCGGTGGCGAGTGTCCGGCGAACCTTTTCCGGGTAGGACGGGGCCAGGGAATCCAGAATGATATGCTTGTATCCGTTGGCCAGATTCAGCTGCAGGGCCTGACACAGGTTGGCGATCTTGCGCGGCTTTTCGGGCAGTACGACAGGCTGGTTGAGGTAGTGCTTGGCCAGTTCGCCGCACACGAAATAGACCGGATCCCTGATGAGCTCTATCAGTGCATAGCGCTCAGTCGGGGCAATGATGAGCTGGTTGAGCTCATTCTGGGCGTGATACAGGCGCTTGGCCGTTTCGCCGATATTGGCCATGGGCAGATCCCTGACCCATTTTTCCAGCGCACGTGGGGTGGCCTCGCAGAAGGACAGCGCGGTCAGGCGCTGTTCGGGCACACGCAGTTTCAAGGATTCATTCAGATCATCCATGTACGACAACCCACCTGTTTATTCTCGTTTTAATGGTCTCTGAGTCAGACTCAGTTTAACCAAGCCCCTGAAGCAAGCATAGCAGAGAATTGACAAAAGCGAGAAAAGGCCAGCATTTTCAGCGTTTTTTACAGTTTTTTACGCCCGGTCCGGGGTCCACCAGGTCTTGCTGGGACGCCCGGGAATCTCTTCGGCGAGCTTGGGAACGAGGTAGCCCGGCAGGCGGGCCATGAGATCGGCATACAGGGCCAGCCCCCTTTCTCTGGAAACGTGAAAATGGGCGGTTCCGGCTGCGCGATCGGTCAGATGCAGGTAATAGGGCAGTACGCCCTGATCGAAAAGCGTGGTGAACAGCCGGGTCAGTGTGACCAGGTCATCATTGATGCCGGCCAGCAAGACGGCCTGATTCAGCAGCGTGACACCGGCCCGGTGCAGATCTGCAAAGACGCGCGCGGACTGTGTGTCCAGTTCCTGAGGATGATTGGCATGGTTCACCAGTACCACGCGCAGTCGTGAACGGGACAGGCGATCCAGCAGTGTGCCGGTGAAGCGGGACGGCAGCACGACGGGGAATCGCGTGTGAATGCGCAACCTCCGGACATGCGGGATGGCCTCCACCTTGTCCAGAATCTGAAACAGGGCGGCATCCGGCAGCACAAGCGGATCACCTCCGCTGAGGATCACTTCGGTCATGTCGGGCTGCCGGGCGATCTGATCCAGTGTTTCGGACCAGGCTTCCAGGGAGCGGCGATGATCGGCATATGGAAAATTGCGCCGGAAGCAGTAGCGACAGTGAATGGCGCAGGCCTGGGTCAGAATGAGCAGCACACGGCCGGAATACTTGTGCAGCATGCCGGGGGATGTGCCGGCCTGGACTTCCTCGAGAGGATCGGCGACAAATCCGGGAACGGGCTGGTTCTCCACCTTTCGCGGCAACACCTGCAGCAGCAGCGGATCACGGGGATTGCCGGGACGCATCAGGCTCAGGTAGTGGGGCGTGACGCGCAGGGGGAACGGGCTGTCCGGATCCACTTCACCGGGCAGGTCCGATACGCGGAGCCCGAGGCGTTCAAGCAACTCGCTGACTGCAATGTGTGATGATTTCAGTTCAACCTGCCAGGGCAGGACTTCTATTGACCCCATGATTCACGCTATCATTGCCGGTTTATGAGAGCCCCTGATTTGCCGGGGCGGCAAGCACCATTGTAACCTAACTTCTGGGGTATGTGTCATGGCAACGTATGCAACGAACGAATTCCGTGCCGGCCTGAAAATCATGCTGGACGGGGATCCCTGTTCCATTATCGAAAACGAATTCGTGAAGCCGGGCAAGGGGCAGGCGTTCAACCGGGTCAAGTTCCGGAACCTGAAGACCGGCCGGGTGGGCGAGAAGACGTTCAGATCCGGTGAAACGGTAGAGGGCGCTGACGTGGTGGACGTGGATATGGAATATCTCTACACCGACGGCGAGTTCTACCATTTCATGAAGACGGACGGTTCCTTTGAGCAGATCGCTGCGTCAAAGGAGGCCATGGGCGACGCACTGAAGTGGCTCAAGGAGCAGGATGTGTTCACCGTGACACTGTATAATGGCGATCCGCTCACAGTCACCCCGCCGAACTTCGTGGAACTGGAAATTGTCGAAACGGACCCGGGTGTCCGCGGTGATACGGCACAGGGTGGCTCCAAGCCGGCACGCCTGTCCACCGGTGCGGTCGTGAACGTGCCGCTCTTCATCGAGGAAGGTGAAGTCATTCGGGTGGACACCCGTTCGGGTGAGTACGTCAGTCGGGTGAAAAAGTAAGCCGTGTGCTGGGAGCCGGCCTGTTCCATCGAGGCGCTGCAGCTCAGGGCGCGGATTCTGGCCGGCATCCGTGCCTTTTTTGCCGGACGGGATGTGATGGAGGTGGAAACACCGCTGCTTTCCGCCTCCACCGCCACAGATCCCGGACTGGCCAGTTTTGAAGTCGAAACTCCCGGGCGGCGTTTCCTGCTGACATCGCCCGAACCCCACATGAAACGTCTGCTGGCGGCCGGAAGCGGCCCCATCTACCAGATCTGCCGTGCTTTCCGGGCCGCAGAGCAGGGTGGACGCCACAATCCCGAGTTCACCATGCTGGAGTGGTACCGTCCGGGTTTTACCCTTGGACAGCTGGAAGCGGAATTGCTGGATCTGCTCGCCGCATTGGGCTGGCAGGGAGAAGTGATGCATGCGGATTATGGCGAGCTGCTGATCCGCCATGCCGGTATTGACCCCTTTGAAGCGCCAGACGAATCTCTGCTGGCATTGGCCGCCAGAACGGGAGACATGAATCCTGGCCTGCTGGATCGCAGTGCGGCACTGGACTTGCTCTTCAGTCACTGTGTCGAACCGGCCCTGGCCGAAAAGCCGGCGGTTATCGTGAGCGGCTATCCGGCTGCGCAGGCGGCTCTGGCCCGCACCACGCGTAATGCGCGCGGGCACGAGGTGGCACTGCGCTTTGAGCTGTATCTGAATGGTCTGGAAATCGCCAACGCCTACGATGAACTGGCGGACCCGGCAGAGCAGGCCCGCCGCGCGCGGGCGGACAATGCTGCCCGACGGATGGCGGGTTTGCCGGAGATACCGGAAGACCGGCTGTTTCTGGAGGCCGTGTCCCGGATGCCTGCCGCATCCGGGATCGCGCTGGGAGTGGACCGCCTCATCATGGTGCTGGGCGGGTACTCCCGCCTGGATCAGGTATTGGCCTTTCCTTTTGACCGGGCCTGAATCCGGGCGATATTCTGGCCGAGCCGCACCGTCGCGTCCGGGGCGAACGATTCTTCCCAGGCCAGGGTTTCCGGGGGTGCCAGCATGATGACCGTGGATCCGAGGCAGAAGCGCCCCATTTCCTCTCCCTGCTTCAGGGTGAGGGCGTTGGGCGCATAGTCCTGCACATCCACGCCGCCGGAACGGGGGGCCACCCGACCGGCCCAGACTGTTTCGATGCTGGCCACGATCATGGCGCCGACCAGAATCAGGGCAAAGGGCCCGATTTCCGTCTCAAACTCGCAGATCACCCGCTCATTGCGGGCAAACAGTCCCGGAACACGCTGTGTCGTGGCCGGGTTGACCGAGAACAGGCGGCCCGGCACATAGATCATCCGGCGCAGGCTGCCGGTCAGAGGCATGTGAATGCGGTGATAGTCACGTGGGGAGAGATAGATGGTGGCAAACTGCCCCCCGATGAAGTGTTTGGCATCGTCCAGCTGATTTCCCAGCAGCTCGATCAGGCTGAAACTGTGACCCTTGGCCTGGAACAGTCGCCCGTGCTCGATACGCCCGCATTGGGAAACGGCGCCATCCACCGGGCTGATGAGGTGCCCGGGCCGTGGTGACAGATCACGCACCCCCGGCTTCAGGGGCCGGGTAAAGAATTCATTGAAGGTGTCATAGGCGGCCGGATCAGCATGCAGGGCTTCGCTCATGTCCACGTTGTAGCGCTCGATGAACCAGCGGATGGCCGCGTCCTTGACCTGCGGAATGCGGCTGTCGGCGATGGAGCCCACCAGCCGGGAGACCGTGTGGTGGGGCATGACGTGTTGACCGGCAACAAACAGGGATTCCAGCCATTTCATGGGGTCGTTTTCCTCATTTCAGCATTCAATCGGGGTGTCCGGACAGCTGCCCCATTCGGCCCAGGAGCCCGGGTAGGCGCGGATATCCAGCCCCATCAGTTTGCCGGCCAGCCAGGTGAGGCCGGAGCGGTGGTGACTCTGGCAGTGGGTCACGACCGGGCGGGAGCCATCAATGCCGAGTCGCGCCAGTTCTGCCCGAATCTCTTCGGGATCGCGCAGTCGCAAATTGCGTGCAGGGTCCATCAGACGGGTCCATTCATAGTGAACCGCACCGGGGATATGACCTGCACGGGGGGCGCCCGAGCGGCGGCCGTGGTATTCGTCGGCAGAGCGGGCATCCCAGATATGTACCGTACCGGCCCTGACCGCATCCATCAGCTCAGCCTTGCCGATGCTTTCGGAAGTGTCGGGCGTGACGGGCAGGGTGCCGGCTTCGGGAGCCGGTTCGGGCACGCCGGGTTCCACGGGCAGATCCTCGGCCAGCCAGGCCACCCGGCCACCGTTGAGGGCGGCAGCCTTCCTGACGCCTATGCTGGCCAGCAACCAGAGCATGCGGCCGGCCCAGCCGCCACCCTCATGGTCCATGACCACGATGTCGCTTTCAGGGTGCAGGCCCAGCCAGGCCACAATGCGCCGTAGTTGCACCGGGTCCGGAAGGGCGCCGGGGGCGGGAGGGCGACCATTCTGTGTGGCCGCAGGCGGCAGATATCGCGCACCCGGCACATGTGCCTGCACGAAATCCGGCTCGGGGCAGAGGTCAATCACCACAAGCTGCGGGTCGCCGAGGCGCTCGGCCAGTTGTGCGGGTTCAATCAGTTCCGGTTTGAAGGGCATGCCTGTCGTCTCTTGTTCAGGTGCGCCAATGGTAGCAAAAAAGCGCAACATTCAATACCGGATGAACGGATGATGTGTGGTGTGCCGGGTCCCGGTCCGGCCGGACAACAGTTTGTGGTTCAGCATGTTTTGCGCCCGGATCGCCATTGCCGGGCCTGCTTGACGGCTCCCTGTCAGCACGCATGGATCAGGTTGTCATTTGAATCCGGCGAATCATGGCCGGCAGGCGTGATGGCGTGTGGCAGTGTGACACATGTCTCAAATTGGGTGTGTAAATATTGATCAGTTTGACCTGTTTTGGATAAATGACACTTGCCAAGCAAGCGCTTGGTAGCGAATGGTATAACAATAACAACCCAGAGAGGCATTCATCATGTCAACCCACTTCTCAGACGCTCCGGAATGTTCCCGGCTGTCGGGTATC
Source organism: Thermohahella caldifontis (assembly GCF_041153465.1). Lineage (NCBI taxonomy): Bacteria > Pseudomonadati > Pseudomonadota > Gammaproteobacteria > Oceanospirillales > Hahellaceae > Thermohahella > Thermohahella caldifontis. Next base: position 1,459,312 of record NZ_CP154858.1, on the reverse strand, counting down.
GCCCGTATCTGGCTTGTGCTCGTTGTGCTTTGTCTTGCCACCAATACTGCTCTGGCGGCTTATCTGGACAAAAGTCTCAATGAGGGCAAGGTTCGCATCCATTATGTGGCTCAGACGCCCGCGACCTGCGATGCCATCCTTCTCGGTGTCGGCACGGCCATGCAGACCAGCAGTTATGACAAGCTGTCCACGCAGCTTGCCGGTTATGGGTATCTTGTGGTGATCATGGATCATGCGCCCGGCGAGATGGTCAAGACCGATGCCAACAAGTACACCGCACTGGCGCTGGCCGTGAAAAATCAGCTGATAAGCTGGCTGGGCAGCCGCACGGCTTGCAGAGCTGTCGGGCACTGGGTGCTCGGGGGGGCACTCCGCTGGCGGTCAGGCGGCCCAGAATGCCGTATCAAGCTACGGCGGCCTGGCAGATGCGATGTTCAACCTGGATCCCTTTGACATGACCAAGGTGGCGGAAGTGAGTGTGCCGACACTGAACTGGGGATTTGACGTGACAACCTGTTTTGTGGACAAGGACAAGGCCGCCAAGCTGGCCTACTACAAGAGCAACGGACAGCGGGCGTTCGTCAGGGTGGCCAAGCAGTACAGCTGGGGGCCCTGCGGGTATTCACCCAAATACTTTCACTGCAGCTTCTGTGATGGTCACTGTCCGGCTTGCACGAACTGCCAGAATACCCCGGATTCCTTTTTTGAGGATGTGGCCCGGAGTGTGAATCGGTTTGTGACTGCCGCATTTTACGGAACCTGGTCCAGGGCGGCGCTGACGTTTTCTTCTTCGACGCCGGTCAAGCTGTTCGTGGATGCTGACCAGCCCTGATGCGGTTCGAGGCCAGCGAGGCAACACCGCAGGCATCCGGCTCGTACCGCCGGATGCCGTTCAGCGTGACATCGGTTTGCGGCCCTGTTCGCGGGCACGCTTGCGCCGCATGGAGAAGTAATGGAGCACCTGTGAAATGCCGGCGCATACATGCTTGAAGCGCGCATAGTCGGCATCCGTCAGGTGAGGATGCTCCGTGCCGTCGTCAGCATACACCAGGGCGATGGCCTTCTTGTTCACGAAAACGGACATGAGAAAGCACTGATCGGTGTTCATCATGGCCCGGAACGACTCGGGGATGCTGGCCCAGACCTTCGGACTGCTTTCCGGCCTGATCCAGATACCGGAAGGGCCGGACAGCAGGCGGTCGAACAGCGTACCCCCCTCGAGCGGGAACTGCCAGTCACGAAAAGCCGTCCGGTTTTTGAACCCCAGCGAGTAATAACATCTGAGGCGTGTCTTGTCCGTATTGCACAGGGCAATCATGGTGGTATGCAGGCCGATGCCGTAGACCATGCACTGGCAGGCAGCGTTCATCAGTGCGGCCACATTCTCGAACTTGTGGGGCAACTGGAACATCATGTGCGTGATGTCTTCGTAGAGTTGATCGTTGCCTCGCCGGGTGCGCAGGACGGATCCCTGCACACCTGCGGCCGGTCGGGCAGGGGGCGGCTGAGGATGCTCCGGCACGGGGGCGGATGTGCGGGTTGCAATGCCGGTTTCCCCGGATGTCTTTTTCGGAGGGCGCGCCGGCGGGGGTGTGTGCACTGTCTGGTCCGTTGGCGCCGGTGCGGGCCCGGGGGACTCCGGCAGATCCAGTATGGCCGCTTTCGGGGAGGGGGCGCAGGCTCCGGTTCGGGCCTTGTGATGGCCGGGGGCTCCTTTTTCTGTCCGGTTTCCGGGAGCGTTTCTGTGCGCGGTGTCTGCGGTGCAGCCTGTGAGGCGGATTCCCACACCGGTTCACGCTGTTCGGCCACAAGCTGGCGTGCAGGCTGTGCAGCACCGGGGTTGTCATGATCCCGGGCGGCCTCCACTGCCGCTTCGTGGATACCGGCAATCACGACCTCCAGGGGTTGTCCGGTCATGACGGCAGCCGCTTTCATCAGTTTGTCCACAGTAGGGCTCAGCCAACTGATCCGGATTTCGGCCTCCAGCCAGTGGGCAAGCACCACAAGGCTTTCCGGTGCATTGGCCAGCAGGGCAAGATGCCGGTCCTGGAGCTTCGGCGGCGGGCCTTGCTCGGGACAGAGGCGACTCAGTCGCAGCCACGGGAGCAGTTCGGAGCGTGTTTCCGGCAGGGCGGCGCGGCGAACCATCTCCGGCATGCCCAGCCGGGGGATCATGACCCGCCAGATCGCCTCCTCGTCCGCGCCCCAGTGCTCACGTTGCCAGTCCCGCCGCGCCCGGCCCCGCAGTTCCGGTGGCGGCTGTTCCGCATCATCAATCATGCGGGCCAGATACCAGTGGGGGATTCCTCTGAACAGTGCGGCCCAGAAGAATTCGTCCTGCCGTTTGGGAAAGCGGAAGCCTGCCAGCCACCGCGCCAGATGTGCGGCCACAAAACTCCGGCCCATGCGGTGGTGGAAGCGTTTGGCCTCGGGCGAGGCGGTGCTGTCTTCCACCCGGATGCTGGTCAGCAGGGTCCGCAGGAAGTCCGTGCCCAGCAGGCTCAGGGCATGGCTGAGTGTTCTGACCATGGTGTCCTTGGCATCCAGAGCGGTATTGGCCCGGGCCAGCAGCTTGAGCGCCAGGACCGGGTCATCCTGAATTTCATCACTCATGGCCTGATAGGTTGGCATCCCGGTATCCAGCGCAGCCAGAAGCTGACGACTGGTGTCCTGTGTGGAGGGGAGATCCTGGTCAAGTAGCCAGTCAGCCCATTCTTCTGCTGTGCGTTTGTCCATTCGAGGCCGCCATCAATGCTTGTGATTCAGTGCGAAATCATCTTTACTAACCTGAGTGATCTGCATGCTTCCCCTGCAGGAACAGGTGGAGTAACGTTACAGATTCTCTTAGAAAATAGGAAACTTTCTTCATTAAATCCAATGCTGCACTGACAAGCAGTGATTTGAGGAGTTCGTTTACGAATGCTGGTGATTCTGGGAGCCATTGTGGTGGCGGCAAGTGTGCTGGGAGGCTATGTGCTGTCCAAGGGGCAGCTCGCCGCCCTGTGGCAGCCGTTCGAATTGCTGATTATCGGCGGGGCAGCGTTTGGTGCCTTTCTGATTGCCAACCCGTTCAGCACCATCAAGGCCGTTTTTGCCAGCATTCCGAGAATGCTGATGGGCAGCCGGTTTGACAAGCTCTTTTACATGGACCTGCTCAGCCTGCTGTATGATCTGTTCGAGAAGGCGCGCCGTCAGGGCATCATGGCCATTGAGCAGGATATTGATGAGCCGGAGAATTCCGACATTTTTCTGGCTTATCCGGCAGTCATGCGGGCGCAGCCGGTCATCGAGTTCATCACGGATTACCTGCGCATTGTCAGTGCCGGCAACATGGCGCCCCATGAGCTGGAAGGGCTGATGGATCAGGAAATTGAAACCCGGCTGCATGAGCTGGAAAAACCGGCCGAGGCGGTCAACAAGGTGGCGGATGCCATGCCGGGCTTCGGTATTGTGGCGGCGGTGCTGGGCATCGTGATCACCATGAACTACATGGGGGGACCGCCGGAAGAACTGGGGCTGCACGTGGCTGCGGCACTGGTGGGTACCTTCTTCGGTATCCTGGCGGCTTATGGATTCGTCGGCCCGGCCAGCCTGGCGCTGATGAACCTCGCACATCAGGAAATCCGTGCCTACGAATGTGTGAAGGCGGCCATTCTGGCCTCGCTCAGCGGGCTGGCGCCCCAGCTGGCTGTGGAGTTCGGGCGCAAGGTGCTTGAATCCGACAAGCGTCCCAGCTTCCTCGAACTGAACGAGTATGTGCGTTCGCATTAAGGGATGGGTGGCATGAACGAAGCGCAGCCACCCATCATCGTCCGCCGGATCAGGAAGGTTGTGGGGCATCACGGGGGCGCCTGGAAGGTGGCCTTTGCCGACTTCGCGACGGCGATGATGGCGTTTTTCCTGGTGTTGTGGCTCTCGGCCACGGCCTCACCTGAGCAGAAAAAAGCCATTGAGGGCTACTTCAGGGATCCGGTCGGGTTCACCGAGGGCGGCAGTCCGTCAGCCATTGATCTCGAAGGCAGTGTGACGGTTACGGTAACGGACAACAAGGCCGATATCCCGGAGGAACAGCCACCCATCATCATGGAGGAGGAGACGGTTCAGGATATCGCGGCCCAGATCGAACAGAAGAAACTGGAGGCGCTCAAGGCGGAGATCGAGGCCAGGATTGAAGCTGACCCGAAGCTGAGCCAGTTCAGGGATCAGCTGTTGCTGGACATCACGGATGAGGGGCTGCGCATTCAGATTGTGGACAAGAGCAAGCGCCCCATGTTCGACAGTGGCAGTGCGGAACTGCATCCCTATTCCGAAAACATTCTGCGCGAACTGGCCAAGGTGATCGGCCGCGTACCCAACAAGATCAGTATCTCGGGACATACGGATGCGACCCCCTTCAGCGGCAGGGCGGGGTTCAGCAACTGGGAGCTCTCTGCAGAACGGGCCAATGCCGCACGGCGGGCGCTGGTGGAGGGTGGTCTGCCGGAAGACAAGATTGCACGGGTCGTGGGGCATGCCTCGTCGGTACTGTTTGACCAGAATGACCCCTACAACCCCATCAATCGCCGGATCAGCATCGTCGTCCTCAACCGCAAGGCTGCCGCACAGATTCAGAACGCGGAATCCTCGCATGAGCAACAGGTTCAGGACGGTGAGGCCGCCGCACAAGGTGACCAGAGCCTGGAGGATCTGCAAAAGGAAAGTGGTCTGATCATTCGCCGGAAAAGCAGCCAGCCCCCACCGCGCCCTGAAGAGCTGAACTGGTAGGGCGCAAGGGAGATATCAGCGCGACGGGCGCATGGTTACATCGTCAAGTGTTTCGCGGATGTGGAGAAAGTTCTGAAACCGCCGTTCGCTGATCTTGCCCTCCCGAACCGCTTCCCGCAAGGCGCATCCGGGTTCCTGCTCGTGCCGGCAGTCACGGAAGCGGCATTGTCCGAGATAGGGCCGGAACTCCACAAAGCCCTGCTCCAGTGTCCGTTCATCCATGTGCCAGAGGCCGAAGTCCCGGATGCCCGGTGAGTCCACCAGTGCGCCGCCTGTGGGGATATGGAAGAGCCGTGCGGAAGTGGTGGTGTGCCGACCCTTGCGGGTGGTGCCGCTGAGATCACCGATGCGCAGCGTTTCGCCCGGCAGCAGTGCCTGAATCAGAGACGATTTGCCCACGCCTGACTGGCCCACCAGCACTGACGTCTTGTTCGCCAGATGCGCCTGCAGCGCGTCGAGCCCGTCTCGGGTGCGGGTGGACGCCAGAATGGCGGGATAGCCGAGCCCGCCGTAAAAGGCCAGCAGGTTGGGCAGGTGACTGTCCGCGCTCAGCAGATCGGCTTTGTTGAGTACCAGAGTCGCGGGAATGCCGGCGGCCTCGGCGGCCACCAGATAACGGTCGATCAGCAACGGAAAGGGCTCCGGCTCGGCAGCGACGACCACGACGATCTGGTCGATGTTGGCGGCCACGGGCTTCAGGTGTCCGTAGGCGTCTGGCCTGCAGAGTTCGCTGCGGCGGGGCTCCCGGGCCACCACCACACCGGTGTGCGGGGTGCTCAGGTCCTCACGCCAGACCACGCGGTCTCCGGTCACCAGCGTATCCACGTTCGCCCGCACAAAACAGCGGTAAACCGGATGATCCGGCTGCATCGGCAGCGGTTCGACCTCAACCTGACGGCCGAAATGGGCAATGAGCAAACCCTCCTGCTCCGGGCCCAGCTCGCCGGCCTCATCGAGCGTCTCGGCAAGCACATCCTTGCGTTTGGCGCGCTCGGCACGTTCTTTCTGGATGCGCTCGATGCGCCATTTCTGCTGGCGGGTCAGACGTCGTTTGCTCATGTGATTGGGCGCTGCTCCCGTTCCGGGTTACACTTGAAGGACATGCACATTGTAAAGGGTACGCACACGATGTCACGCCAAGATAACCTGATCTGGATTGATCTGGAAATGACCGGTCTGAATCCGGAGACTGACCGGATCATCGAAATCGCCACCATTGTGACGGACAAGGACCTCACGATTCTTGAGGAAGGGCCGGTGCTGGCCATTCACCAGCCGGATACGGTGCTGGATGCCATGGATGAATGGTGTACGCGCACACACGGAGAAAGCGGCCTGACGGCGCGCGTGCGTGCCAGCACCCTGAGCGAGGCGGACGCCGAAGCGCAGACGCTGGCCTTTCTGGAGAAGTGGGTGGATCAGGGTGTTTCGCCCATCTGCGGCAACAGCATCTGTCAGGACCGGCGCTTTCTGGCCCGGTACATGCCCCGCCTGGAAGCCTACTTCCATTACCGCAATCTGGACGTGAGCACGCTGAAGGAGCTGGCCCGCCGCTGGCGTCCGGACATCCTGTCCGGTCTGACCAAGAAGAACACGCATCTGGCGCTGGATGATATCCGCGAATCCATCGAAGAACTCCGCTACTACCGCGAACACTTCATTCGCATGAATCCGTAAGCCGGGCCAGTGCCCAGTCGATGTGACGCTGAACCCTGGGCGTCACCTCCGGCCGGCGCCGGCGCAGTGCCGCAATCACCTCCGGGGTGGCCGGCCCGTTCCCCAGGGCGACGGCGATATTGCGCAGCCAGCATTCGTAGCCGATGCGCCGTATCGGGGAGCCTTCGGTTTGGGTCAGGAACGTCTCTTCGGACCATTCGAACAGTTCCAACAGGGTCGCCTTGTCGCGGTCGAGGCGGGGGTTGAAGTCCGGCTCTGCCGTTACCGTCGCAAAACGGTTCCAGGGACACACCAGCTGGCAATCATCGCATCCGAAGATCCGGTTGCCCATGGCGGGCCTCAACTCTTCCGGAATGTCACCACGATACTCGATGGTCAGATAGGAAATGCAGCGCCGTGCATCCACCACGCCGGGCGCAACGATGGCATCCGTGGGACAGGCGGGGATGCAGGCGTTGCAGCGCCCGCAATGATGCCTGGTGAACGGCTCATCAATGGGCAGCGGAATGTTGGTGAACAGTTCTCCGAGAAATGCATAGGAGCCGGCCTTCGGGTGAATCAGCATGGCGTTCTTGCCGATCCAGCCGAGCCCGGCCTTCTGGGCAACGGCCCGTTCCAGCACCGGCGCACTGTCCACGAAGGCCCGGTATTCCATGGCGTCCAGCCGCGCCTTGAGCCACTCGGCCAGGCGTGCCAGACGCTTGCGCATCAGCTTGTGATAGTCACGGCCCAATGCATAGCGTGAGATGTAGGCCTTCTCCGGATCAGCCAGGACGGACTCGGCCGCCATGGCTTCCGGCCAGTATTCCATGCGCACGCTGATGACCCGCAGCGTGCCGGGCACCAGTTCGTCGGGTCGGGTGCGCTTGGTGCCGTGGCGGGCCATGTAGTCCATCTCGCCGTGAAACCCCTTGGCCAGCCAGCGCTCGAAATGGACGGCATGCTCACCCAGATCCGTGTCGGTAATGCCCAGATGTGCAAAGCCCAGTTCCCGGGCCCGGGTTTCAAGCTCGCCGCGGAGTTCACGCCAGACGGGATCGTCCTCTGCCGGCAGTGGCTTCGTGCTCATGATATATGCTCAAAAAACATGCAAATTCTTGCCAATCGCCCGGAATTACAATAGGCTGGAGAGTAACCTTGAAGTGGATTCTCTTGCATGAGACCGGCCTCTGTTTGTTACCACCTGAATGATCCGCCCGCGACGGCCTTTGCCTGGACCGCGGCGCAGACCCGTGCGCTGGACGCCGCCGCCATCGCCCGGGGGCCGGACAGCGGTTTCGACCTCATGTGCCGGGCCGGACGCAGTGCCTTCCGGTTGCTCCGCCAGCGCTGGCCGGAGGCTCGTCGCATTGTAGTCAGCTGCGGAGGGGGAAACAACGGCGGTGACGGTCTTGTTGTCGCCGCGCTGGCCCATCAGCAAGGCCTCAATGTTCACTGCCGGATCCTGTTTGAACCCGACAGCCTGCGTGGCGAGGCTGCCCGGGCCTGGCGCTGGGCCATGGATCGCGGTCTCGGTGTGGTCACGGCGGACCAGCCCCTGCCGGAGCAGGTGGATGTCATTGTGGATGCCGTGCTCGGTACCGGCCTCAACGGTCCGGTCCGGGCTCACCACGCTGCGGAACTGGAAAAGCTGGCTGCGGCCGGGGCACCCGTGCTGGCGGTAGACATTCCTTCGGGACTGCATGCCGACACCGGACAGCCCATGGGGCCCGTGGTGCCTGCAGACGTGACGCTGACCTTCATCGGCATCAATCGTGGCCTGCTGACCGGGCAGGGTCCGGCCTTCACCGGGGATCTGTTTTTTGACCGCCTGGCGGTGTCAGACAGCATTTATGAGGCGGTGGGCGATCCCTGGAAGCTGGTCGTGCCCTTGACGGAGCTGCTCCGCAGACTGCTGCCTGCCCGTTCCCCGGCCGCACACAAGGGGAGCTTCGGTCGTGTTGGCATCATGGGGGGCAACCGGGGCATGGGCGGTGCCCTGCTGCTGGCGGCGGGGGCCGCCTGCCGCATGGGTGCCGGGCTGGTGGCGGCACTGACCCGGCCGGAGCACGTGGGGCCCGGGCTGTCACGCTGGCCGGATGTGCAGTTTCTTGGCAGTGATGATCCGCAGGGCCTTGTCGGGCGCCTGCCCTGGGCCGATGTGTGGGTGATCGGGCCGGGGCTGGGTCAGGATGACTGGGCCATTGCGTTGCTCGCGGCGGCGTGCCGGTCCGGCAAACCGCTGGTTCTGGATGCCGATGCCCTGAATCTGCTGGCCGCCGGAGCGGTGGACTGGCCGGATTCCGGCCAGTGGTGGGCCACGCCTCACCCCGGAGAGGCCGCACGCCTCTTGGGCATTGCCGTCGAAGAGGTCGAGCGCGACCGGTTTGGGGCCATTGAAACCCTGTGCGACCGGTTTGGCGGACACTGGCTGCTCAAGGGGGCCGGTCCCCTGTATGCCGGCGCACAGGTGCGGGGCGTGGTGGCCAGTGCCCATGCATCCCTGGCAAAGGGTGGCAGTGGCGATGTGCTTTCCGGTATGCTGGGCGCCCTGGCAGCACAGGGGCTGAGCGGCACGGAAGTGATCGAAACCGCACTGGTGGCACAGTCCTGCATGGCGGCCTGGCTGGATGCGCACGGCCCGGCCCATGCCTGGCTGGCCAGCGATCAGACCGATGCCCTGCTTCACCTGTTTCATGATGGATGTGGTACATGAACACAACTGCAGAGTTGATTCTCGAATCCGAAGCCGGAACCGAAAAGCTGGGCGCAGCACTCGCCCATGTGGTTCAGGCCCCGGCGACCGTTTTTCTGGAAGGGACGCTGGGGGCAGGCAAGACCACCCTGGTGCGCTACTGGTTGCGGGCACTGGGTCATTCAGGTGCGGTCAAGAGTCCGACCTATACACTGGTGGAGCCCTATGAACTGGACGGCGTGACCCTGTATCACTTTGACCTCTACCGGCTGGGTGATCCGGAGGAACTGGAATACATGGGCATGCGGGACTATTTTGATTCAGAGAGTCTGCGTCTGATCGAGTGGGCCGAGCGCGGGCAGGGGCTGCTTCCCGAGCCGGACTGGCTGATCCGGCTGGTGCCGGAGGGCAGCCGGCGCCGGATCACGCTTCAGGGGCCCGCTGCACAGGCCGTGGCAAACAGGATGACAGAACATGCGTCAGATTGAAGCGGGACGTATCCTTCGTGGTGCACTGGTCGTTTTCGGCTTGATGGTGTCCGTGCTTGCTCAGGCGGCCACAACGATCAAGACGATTCGTGTCTGGCCTTCACCGGAGTCCACACGGCTGGTGTTTGATCTGGATGGACCGGTTGATCACAAGGCGTTTACCCTGAGCAAGCCTGACAGGATTGTCCTGGATCTCGACCAGGCGGTGATGAAAGCCTCCACCCGATCCCTGAACTTTACAGAGACGCCTATCCGGCGGGTTCGCAGTGCGCTGCATGATGGCAAGACGCTGAGAGTCGTTTTGGATCTGAAGCGTTCCGTGCGGATGCGCAGTTTCCTGCTCAAGCCCAACAGCAAGTACGGTTACCGGCTTGTGGTGGATCTGGAAGGCCAGCAGGCGAAGGAGAAGGAGAGCGTCAAAACGCTGCAGACGCTGGCCGGCAAACGGGATGTGATCGTGGCCATTGATGCCGGACACGGAGGAGATGATCCGGGTGCCATCGGACCAGGTGGTATGCGGGAAAAGGATATCGTACTCCGGATTGCCCGAAAGCTTCAGGCCGAGATCAACCGGCGAAAGGGCTTCAAGGCGATCCTGACCCGCAAGGGCGACTATTACATTCCCTTGCGCAAACGTACTCAGCTGGCACGTGAGCGTGGTGCTGACCTGTTCGTTTCCATTCATGCTGATGCGTTTACGAACCCGAAAGCCGCTGGGGCATCCGTATTCACATTATCCCGGCGAGGCGCGTCTAGCAGCATGGCCCGTTTTCTGGCGCAAAGTGAAAACCAGTCGGACCTGATCGGCGGCGTGGATGGTGGTGTCTCTCTGGATGACAAGGATGATCTGCTCAAGACCGTGCTGGTGGATCTGTCGCAGACCTCATCCATGAATTTCAGTGATACGGCGGGGCGTTATGTGCTCAAGCACATCAGCAAGGTGGCGCACCTGCACAAGCCTTCGGTCGAGAAGGCCGGATTCGTGGTGCTCAAGATCCCGGATGTCCCTTCCATTCTGGTGGAAACGGGCTTCATCAGCAATCCCCGCGAGGCCCGCAAGCTGAAGGATTCCGCGTACCAGAGCAAGCTGGCGGCGTCCATTGCCCAGGGGGTTGCCGCCTATTTTGACGAGCATCCGGTACCCGGCACCTGGCTTGCCTGGCAAAAGGATCTGAAGCTGCAACAGGCTCAGGTACAGCACTATCGTGTTCAGCGTGGCGATACGCTGACCGCCATTGCCGAGCGCGTCCAAACCTCGGTTGAGGCCCTCCGGCGGGCCAATAACCTGAACTCCGACATGCTCCGTGTCGGTCAGGTGCTGCGCATCCCCAACGGGTGAGGCAGCACCTCGTTGTCTCACTCAAAGGCATCCATGAAATCCAGTGCGAACTGCTGGCGCAGGGAGCGGCGTTCCTGCTCCCAGAGTGCACGCACCTTGTCCGGATCCAGTACCTGACGGTCCACCAGTACCCGGGTATGCAACTGGCCGACGGGTGTTTCCGAAGGCACCTTGCTGAAGACGAACTGGTTGCTCACCAGATCCATGAAGGGGCCCGACTTGCTGCTGGGCATGATGAAGATGAGCTGCAGGCCCAGCGTGTCCGTCAGATACTCGATCACCTCGCGTGAACGGTATTCGTCCATCTTCGAGAAGGCTTCGTCCACGAGAACCATGCGCAGGTGGCTGTCGCCCTCATCGAACCGGAATGCGGACGTGATGGCCGCTGCACGGATGATGTAGGCCGGCGTTTCCAGCTGTCCACCGGAACCGGTACCGTACTCGCTCAGCGGGATCGGTTCCTTGCCTTCGGGTTCCTTGTAGATCTCGTAATGGCGGTAGTTGCGGTAGTCGGAGATGCGCTCCAGCTCCTGCAGCGCCTGTTGCTCATCTTCGGCCAGCAGCATATCCAGCAGTCGATCACGAACCTGTCTGGCCTTGTCGGACAGCTCCGCATTGAACAGCGTCTGACCCTCGCCCAGATTCGGCAACTGACTGACCTCTTCGAAGAACTCCCAGTAGGCCTTGAACTCCGGTACCCACTCCCAGGCAAAGCGGAAGGATTCACGGTCGGCACCAAAGCGATGATGGCGGAGCTCCCGGTTGAGATTCTCCAGTGTGCGCTTGCCTTCGTTGATGGCCTGATAGATCTGGTGGCAGAGGTTGGTCACGAAGGCGTGGCTGAAGGATTCCCGGTAGCTGCTGATCTGGGCCTGCTTCTCCACCAGTATGTTGTTCTTGAGGCGGTTGATCAGAATGTCCACCTGACGACGCAGGTCACAGACATCGGCGAAGAAGCTGCGGCTGCGGATGTCACTGTAGTCCGGGGTGTAGTGAAGCCGGTCGTCACCGGTCAGCACCGGATTGGTGGCCACGACCAGACGCTCGATTTCATGGACGGTTGCGGAAAGCCGCCCGCGGGCCTCCTGCTGCTGGCGCGCCAGGGATTCCGCGGTACTCTGGCGGGCCAACTGTTCCGCCTTTTCCAGTTGTGCGTCCACGTCCATGCCGGCCCAGAGCCGGGCAATCTGATGCAGGGCCTCTTCACGCTCTTCCTGAATGGCAAGCGCACGGTTCTGCTGGGCGTCCAGCTGTTCGCAGGCTGCCGTGACGGTTTCCAGTTCGCGATTGACCGCGCCGGCTTCCTTGTGCAGATTCTCCAGTGATTGATTGAGTGTCAGATGTCTTTGGTCCAGCTCGGCCAGCCGGGCATCCAGGCCGCTCTCGTCCGTACTTTCCGTCAGGGCCAGACTGTCTTCCACATCCTTCAGTTGCGCGCGCAGTTCCAGCAATTCTGCCAGCGTGTCTGCCCAGGGGACTGGCTGCAGCTGGTCGGCGGCTTCCAGCGCCTGTTTCAGCGCCTGGATTTCATCGAGCAATGTCTGGCGTTGGGTCAGCAGGCGGTGCAGGTCCGCCTCACGCGCCGCGCGGGCACGCTGGCGGGCCGCCCGTCCGAAGACCAGTTCGCTGTCGGGCAGATCGCACCGCCACATGCTGTAGCCGCCCGAACCCAGGCCATTGCGGGTGATGCCGCGGCGGGTCATGCGCAGGGCTTCCTCGCCCTCCACCCGCAGCACATTGCCGAAAGACGCCGTCATCCAGGCTCGCGCGGTCGCGTGTTCGAAGCGCATGACGTGAATGATGGAGTCCTTGTCGAGCGTCATGCGTGCTGCATCCCGGGCAGCGCGCTCGCCCTGGACAATGCGGGCCCGGTTGTCACGCCCCAGGGTTTCCCGCAGCAGTCGCGCGGCTTCGGCTTCGTATTCCGGTTCCACCAGAATGCCGAAGCGAGCCCCGCCGATATAGCCTTCTATGGCCGCCTGCCACTCGGGCTCGGTGATGTCCACGTAATCACAGAGTACGCGGGCGTCGGCTTCCGGGAGTGCCTTGTGCAGGACCTCGAGGGCCTGGCGCACGGCCGGCGGATAGGTGGCATGCTGACGCTCCAGACGTTCGATATCCTGCTCCCGTTGCTGGCGCTGCTGATCCAGACGGGTGAGCTGGTGCTGACGGCTGACCAATACGTGATAGAGTTTCTGGCGCAGGCTGTCCTCTCCGGCGACACGATCATGAAGCGGGCGGACCGCAGCCTCCAGGGCGTTCTGGAGCTGTCGGGCCTGCGCCACCCGGGCGGCAGGATCACTCTCGCCGATCCAGTCCTCGTTGACCAGTTGTGCCGCGTCGGCAGGCAGCTGGCGCGCCATGTCCGGAATGTGCCTGAGTGCGGCCAGCAGGGCCTGGCGTTCCGGCTCGTCCGGCAGATGGGCCGACAATTTCAGCAACTGTTCCGCAGCACTCACTGCCAGTCGGATCTGCCGGGTCTGCTGCATGTAGCGGGTGGTTGTCTGGGTGAAGGACTGGCTCAGGGCCTGCCGCCGGGACTCCAGCCGGTCCCTTTCCTGCAGGGACTGGACGCCCAGACGCCGGGCCTTGAGCGTGACACGCTCCTGATCCAGCGCCTTGAGCGAGCGGGTCAGGTTCTCCTGCTCCTGCGCCAGTTCCTTCAGCCGTGCACGGAGTGTCTGCTGGGTGTTCTTGGCCTCCACATAGCGCTGCTGGTCATCCAGATAACGCCGGTGGGCCAGCGCATAGTCGAGGGTGTTGTCCTCGATCCATTGTCGGATCCACTGGTCGCAGTGCTGGCCGGTACGCTGCAACAGGTCGATGCCGTCCTTCAGTCGCCGGGCATCCGCTTCCATCCGGTAGATGGTTTTCATGGTTTCGGAAACCGTACGGATAGCTTCGCCCAGATCCTTCTTTTCCAGAATTTCCGTAGCCACGAATTCGTTGATGCTGCGCACGGGTTTGTAGGCCATGAAGCGGGAGAATGCCCGCGCTGCATGCATGGCTTCGCGTTCCGATACACTGTCGCGCTTGCCGCGCAGAATACCGTACAGCCGCTTGAGATAGGCCTTCTTGGCATCGTAGCGTTCGACACAGTCCGGGCCGTATTTGTGGGTCAGCCGCTTCTGGATCTGTTCGAGGGGAATCAGGCGCTTGCTGCCATCCGGCTCCGTCACCACCAGATCTCCCTCCAGATGGAGGGCCACATCCGGCAGAATGAAGAACTGCAGATCATCCAGTCTGGCTACCGGTTTCAGGCCGGCCTGATCCAGATGGGCACGTGCACCGACCAGTGCGGTGAAGGGCAGGGCCTTCTCGCCCCGGGTGGGTGCAAAGTGCAGGGCAATGTAGCCGTCCGTGGTGTCGGTACGTGCATAGCTGCCGTCGTCACAGCCGAGAATGTAGGAGGACAGGGTCCGCACGACCTTGCCACCGCGCCCGCGCTGGGTGGTCTCATCCTGGCCGGGATTGTAGCTGTAGAGATAGTCGTAGGCGGCGGTCATGACTGTCTGGATGGCGTCCGCTGCGGTGGTCTTGCCGGAGCCGTTGCCGCCGGAAAAGAGGTTGATGGCTCCCAGCTCGAACTCGGTATGAGGCAGGTTGCCCCAGTTGACAAAGAGCGCGCGCTTAACGTACATCCTGATCGTCCTCCGATTCCGTTGCCGCCTCGTCTTGCATGTTGAGTGTGGCCAGTACATCGTCACTCACGAAGGTGACGATCAGCGGCCGGATTTTCAGGTAGCTGCCCGGGTGTTCCATCCACTCCTCCGCGTTGTACTGGACCAGCCGCATGCGACGGAGACTGGCAAACAGGGCGCGTCGCTCCGTGCGGCTGTCGGGGAGGCTGCGGTCGAGCAGGTTGCGCAGTGCCAGTGTCAGGCCTTCGTAAGTGAGCAGAACACAGCCATCCTCGTCCACGTCACCTTCGCGGAGCGCCCGGTCATACTGGGCACGCAGAACCAGAACCAGCGCGACTTCAAGCGGCGAGAGCCGGGCGCGCAGACCTGTGGCCGGCGGCGCATCGGGAGTATCCGGAAGCCCCGGCCGCTCTGCGCCGGGCGGATAGACGCGAACGTAGCGGAAACGCGTGTCGTGCAGCAGGTCCATGCCGAGGACCGACAGATATTCACGAACCAGAGGTTCGATGCGCACGAAACGATCATACAGTGCCTGCTCGGTCAGGCTCTCATCGCGGCAGAGTACGCCCTGATCCAGCAGGCGAATGAGCAGTTCGGAGAATGCGGGCAGGGTCAGCTGAGCTTCACTCAGGGCCTGCTCAAGTGTGTCACGCAACATCATCGGGATGCACGGCCTCGATTACAAAATGGTCGGTTTCAGTCAGGCCCGGGCGTTGGGTGCGCCGGCCGGAGGGGATCACGCGGAACTGCCAGCCATCGTGCCGCGCATTGGCCGAACCCAGCTCCACGCAGTGGGTCAGTGCGAGCAGGTCAGCCGCGGTGCGGACGGGCAGCTCGTCGGTGTCGATGCGGTCGCGCGTATCCAGTGCACTCAGGATGTAGTCCCGGATATGGGCGTCGGTAATGGTGAAGGCCTTGTCGAGCGCCATGCGCAGGCTCACCGCCCGCAGCGCGCTGTCATCCACCTCCGGCAGGTGTTCCAGGCGCGTGTTGACGGGAGGTGGTGGCCTGCGCTCTCTCAGCCTGACACGGGCCGGATCCACGAGACCGATGCTGACACCGCCCATGCGCTCGCCCATGCGTGTGAGCAGGGTGTCCTGTTCCGTCGCAGGCTTGGCGCGCAGTCGTTCGCAGACCGCGACCAGATCCGTGTGGCGCTGGGAGGCCACGTAGGACATCTGGCGGATGATGAGATCCGCGCGACGGGTAAACTGTCTCAGCGCATCCCTGAGTGCCGGCAGCATGGTATCGGTGGCGTGATTGAGACGCCGCTCGATCCGGTCGAGAATCTGCCAGAGCAGTGACTGTCCCTTGCGGACCTGGTCAGGCAACAGGTCTCTCAGTCGTCGTTCGGCATCGGCCTTGAAGGCCTTGGGTTGGGCGCGGATCCGGTCGATCAGTGCGAGAATCTCATCCCGGTATTTTTCGACACTGTCAGCGGAGAGGCGAATGGAAATGTCGGGCTGAAAGCGTTTTTCCATGAATTCGAAAAAGGCCTCCCCTGCCAGGCGACGGTCCTGATCGGCGCTGACTTCACGGATGAGCGTGCGGCGGCGGTCTTCCAGCTCGGCAATCACATCCGTGAAGTCGTTGATGATGCGCTCGGAATATTCGTGGGCATCCAGCAGATCATGGATTTCGCCATGCTGGAGAAAGGCATCCAGGGCGTTGCGCGTATTGCGCGTGTTGCGCTGCCGCGTGCGCAGGCTGCCGCCTTCCAGCTCCACGAAGGGTTGGGTGAAATGGCGGCCTGCGCGGGTAAAGCGGAAACGCACGTCCAGCGTGGCTTCGTCCACCACTTCTTCCAGCCAGCCGCATTCGCGCAACTGATTGAACACCCAGACCGCCTGCTCGCGTTCCGTGCGCAGCGGGCGTTCATCATCTTCCCCGTCGGGTAATGCGGCGTTGGCAGCGGGCAGGCGGGTGATGGCTTCCTGAAAGATGCCGAGAATCTGTTCACGACTGAGGGCATGGCCATATTCGGCCATGTCGGAATAGAGCTGCCGGTAGAGCAGGGCCAGACAGGCCGCTGTCCAGGCCCGGTACTTGCTCGTCAGGGGTCTGAAAAACTGTTGTCTCGGACCTTCAAAGAACATCTGCCGCCACCCAGGCTTTCAGGAACAGGAACCGTGTATTATGGCGTTGACGGACGTACGGCGCAAAGGGAAGTGTGGCTGTTGCGTGCCCGCTTACAGGTATTTGCGTACCCGCCGGCCCGCTTCCTCCGGCGGCTGCGGTGCGCGCACCTGAGGCCGCCTCCGGAAGCAGGCCGGCTGGTCGTCAAGGGGATATACCCGTTTCCTGGGGCTTCGTTGCCGTATCCGGTGGCAGGCGCTAAAATCCGGGTGCCAAAATAAAGGAAATTCTCAACAGGGAGACGTTTTTCGTGGCAGATCTTGTTTTCGACTCATCCAGGCGACTTCTTGAATGGCCGGCTTTGGGCAAGTACTGGCGGGCTGTCAGCGGCCCGTATGGTCTTGGCCCGCTGCCAGCAGGGCTATATAAAGTCGCTCGGCAGCAGATTACCGAGTACACCTCAGCCATTGCCGAACCATTCAAGGACAGAACAGGTTACGGTTTTTTTCTGCCCATTACGCCCCTCTTTGACACTGACCGGGGAAAGACTGGCGGTCGCTTGGGAATTCATCCCGATGGGAACAAGCCCGGGACCTTGGGGTGTATTGGTATTACTGAGCCAGATACGTCGGGGTTTTACAATGCTATCAAGCTGACGCCAGCAACAGCAAAGCTGATATTGGAGGTCAGATGATGCGCTATCTGATCTTGTCAGTGCTGGTTCTCCTGACGGCATGTGCCAACACACCGGAAGTACCGCCTGTTATCCTGAATGCAGCGGATTGCCCCATGCGGTGGGCAACCAGTCGGGGCATGGGCGGAGTCTGTGCTTTTCCTGAACATGTCCGCTTTGTCTTTGTTGTTCTGAGTGATTCTCCTGAGTCGAGTGACTACAGGGAGCAGATCGGAAAGCTGCAGTCTTTTGACTTCGAAGATCAGCAGGTGATGCTGGTGCCGGGGTTTCGCAACGGTCAGCTCCGTGGTAGCTATCATCTTGCGACCGAAGTCGCCTCAGGGCTGCTGGGTAACGAGGATTTTGTTCTGCTGATTTATGACCCGAAAGGGCATTTGGTTGCCCGGTATACGAAACCGGCAGAGCCTGATCAGCTGGCTGCGCGGTTGCAGCCATAGGTGGCGCACGGCCGCGCGGTTTGCCGTGAGTCAACTGTGCACTGACCTTTGCATCTGAAAGCGTCTCTGTATGCGTAAAGCGGGTCAGCCCCGTGCGTCCGGGGCCCGGCTTTGCTAGCATACGCGCAAACACAAGGTGCATCATGTCGAAAATACACGTTCTGGATACCCGTCTTGCCAATCAGATTGCCGCCGGGGAGGTGGTGGAGCGGCCTGCATCCGTCATCAAGGAACTGGTGGAGAACGCGCTGGATGCCGGGGCGACTCAGATTGATATCGATATCGAGCAGGGCGGCATCAAGCTCATGCGGATACGGGACAACGGCTGCGGCATCGAAAAGGATGATCTGCCCCTGGCCCTCAGTCGCCATGCCACCAGCAAGATCCTGTCGCTGGAAGATCTGGAGGCCGTGGCCACACTGGGTTTCCGGGGCGAGGCGCTGGCCTCCATTGCCTCCGTTTCGCGTCTCACGCTGACCTCTCGTGCGGAAGGATCGGATGAAGCCTGGTCCATTGCCGTGGCCGGACGGGAAATGAAGCCGGAGCTCAGGCCTGCGGCGCATCAGGTCGGTACCACCGTGGAAGTGCGGGATCTGTTCTACAATACACCGGCAAGAAGAAAGTTCCTGCGGACCGAAAAAACCGAGTACGGGCATCTGGAGGAGGTGGTGAAGCGTCAGGCCCTGTCGCGTCCGCGCGTGGGGTTCACTTTGCGGCACAATGGCAAGGTGACGCTGCAGGTGCGGCAGGCCGGAAATGATGCCCTCCGTGCCCAGCGGATCGCCCAGCTGGTGGGACGGGGCTTCATGGAAGCGGCGCTGCCCATTGACGTGTCGGCATCCGGCATGATCCTGCAGGGTTGGGTGGCCCGGCCATCCTTTTCCAGGGCGCAGGCGGACATGCAGTATTTCTTCGTCAATGGCCGGGTGATCCGGGATAAACTCATCGCGCACGCCATCCGTCAGGCTTATCAGGACGTGCTCTACCATGGTCGTCATCCGGCGTTTGTGTTGTCGCTCGAGATTGACCCCGCGATTGTTGATGTCAATGTCCACCCCACCAAGCACGAAGTCCGGTTCCGGGAAGGGCGGCAGGTTCATGATTTTCTCTTCCGCTCGCTGCACCGGGCGCTGGCGGAAACCCGGGCCGGCCAGGTATCACCGGCAGATCAGGTCACGTATATCGATCCTGCGGTCCCGGCGATGGCATCTGCAGCGCCGGCTTCTGGCGCCAGTCCGGCGGCGCCGCCGCGCATCCAGACTGCGCTGCCCCTGAGAACCGAAAGGGGAGCGGGCTTCGGGCCGGCCCAGCAACAGGGTTTCGGTGCGCTTTATGGGGTCCGCGACCGGCAGGATGATCGTGGGGATGAGGGCGTCTCGGAAGCGCGGCCGCAGAGCTTCAGCAGTCCGCCAGCCCGGGTGGACGAAGCCGGCGGCAACGGCGCACAGGCAGACGTACCGCCGCTGGGTTATGCCATCGCCCAGCTGCACGGCATCTACATTCTTGCTCAGTCTGCGCGCGGGCTGATCGTGGTGGACATGCACGCCGCGCACGAACGCATCGTCTATGAACGCATGAAAACAGCCTGGCATCAGGAGGGTATCGTTTCCCAGCCGCTGCTGGTGCCGGTCAGTGTTCCCGTGTCCTTGCGCGCGGTGGAAGCCGCGGAGCAGGAGGCGGAGTTGCTGGCCACCCTCGGGCTGGACATTCAGCCTGCAGGTGATGAGTCGGTGATTGTTCGCAAGGTGCCTGCGGTGCTGGCCAACAGTGATGTGGCAGATCTGGCCCGTGCGGTGCTGGAAGAACTGGCCGAGCATGGTGCCAGTGGCGAAGTGGAAAACCGCATCAACACACTGCTGGGTACCATGGCCTGTCATGGCGCAGTCCGCGCCAATCGCCGGCTGACCGTGCCCGAGATGAACGCCTTGCTGCGGGATATGGAAGCCACCGAGCGTTCCGGACAATGCAATCATGGCCGGCCGACCTGGTTCGAGCTCAGTCTGGCCGAACTGGACAAACTGTTCATGCGGGGCCGTTGATGCAGCTGGCCGAACCTTGTGTCATCTTTCTCATGGGGCCAACCGCTTCGGGCAAGACTGATCTGGCAATCGCGCTCCACGATGCGCTGCCTTGTCGTCTGATCAGCGTGGACTCGGTCATGGTCTATCGCGGCATGGACATCGGCTCGGCCAAGCCCGAGCCGGAAGTGCTGGCGAGGGCGCCCCATGCCCTGATTGATATCCGTGATCCGGCTGTACCTTATTCGGCTGCCGAATTTCGCGAGGATGCGCTGGCCTGCATCCAGTCCGCACTGGATGCGGGGGAACTGCCCGTCCTGGTTGGCGGGACGGCCATGTATTTCAAGGCGCTGGCGCAGGGCATATCGGATCTCCCGCCGGCCGACGAGCGGGTGCGGGCCGCGATTGAAGCCGAGGCGGCGGAAAGGGGATGGCCGGCGCTTCATGCCGAGTTGGCCAGCGTGGATCCGGTCGCCGCAGCCGGGATGCACCCCAACAACCGGCAGCGCATTCAGCGGGCGCTTGAGGTCTATCGCCTGACCGGCAGGCCCCTCTCCGCATTCTGGGCCGATCAGGCCGGGCAGGCAGGTGGCCCGGCCTGGAAGCAGGACGCAACGCCGGGGCTGCCCTGGCCGGTTCTGAACCTGGCCATTGCGCCGGCCGACCGGGCGGCGCTGCACGCCCGTATTGCACAGAGGTTCGATCTCATGCTGGCAGCGGGCTTTGAGGACGAAGTGAGGCGGTTGCACGCACGGGGCGATCTGCATGCCGATCTGCCTTCCGTACGTGCGGTAGGCTACCGGCAGATGTGGGATTACGTCAGTGGCCTGACCACTCTGGAGGCGGCCAGGGAGAAGGGAATCGCTGCAACACGGCAACTGGCCCGGCGCCAACTGACCTGGCTGAGGCGCTGGCCGGACGTGCACTGGCTGGATACGGATGACGGAACGGAGAAAAATTACTACCGGGTAATCGAAATTCTTCGACAAACCGGTAAAATTGTATAAACACGTACTAGGTCAAATCGTGCTGGCCCGTTATACTATCTGGCTGAACGGCTTGGATTTCGTTTCCTGCACCTCATCTTTTGGTTAACCTCGATAATAAACAGGAGAATACTGATGTCAAAAGGGCACTCATTACAAGACCCTTACCTGAATGCGCTGCGTAAGGAACGCGTTCCCGTATCCATTTTTCTGGTCAACGGAATCAAGCTGCAAGGTCAGATTGAATCATTCGACCAATTTGTCATCCTGCTGAAGAATACGGTCAGCCAGATGGTGTACAAGCACGCGATCTCAACGGTTGTTCCGGCGCGCAATGTGCGCCTGCCCCAGCCCGGCCAGGCTGAAGATGAAGCCAGCGCAGGCTGACTGACAGGAAACACGCCTCAACTTGTTTGAACGTCCCGAAGGAGGTGAACGTGCCGTGCTCGTTCACCTCGACATGCAGGAAGACAAGGATCGCGAAGATCCCCGCGAATTTACCGAACTGGTGACTTCTGCCGGTGTGGAGCCTGTCGTGCTCATTACCGGCAGCCGGCGCATGCCCAGCCCGAGAACCTTTGTGGGCGAAGGCAAGGTGGAGGAAATTCGCGAGGCCATCGGTCTGCACGAGGCTGATGTGGTCATCTTCAATCATGCCCTCAGCCCCTCCCAGGAGCGCAATCTGGAGGGTGAGCTCAAGTGCCGCGTGCTGGATCGCATTGGCCTGATCCTCGACATTTTTGCCCAGCGTGCCCGGACCCACGAAGGCAAGCTGCAGGTGGAGCTGGCGCAGCTGGAGCACTTGTCCACCCGTCTGGTCCGTGGCTGGACACACCTGGAGCGGCAGAAAGGGGGGATCGGTCTGCGCGGGCCGGGGGAAACCCAGCTGGAAACGGACCGGCGACTGCTCAGGGAGCGCATCAAAACCCTGAACAAGCGGCTGGACAAGGTGCGCCGCCAGCGCGAGCAGGGCCGTCGTGCCCGCAAGCGTGCGGATGTACCGACCGTCTCGCTGGTGGGGTATACCAACGCCGGCAAATCGACGCTGTTCAATGCGCTCACCTCCGCCGATGTCTATGCGGCCAATCAGCTCTTTGCGACCCTTGACCCCACACTCCGCCGTCTGGAAGTGGAGAATGTGGGGCCGGTGATCTTTGCCGATACGGTCGGCTTCATCCGTCACCTGCCTCACAAGCTGGTCGATGCCTTCCGCGCAACGCTCGAGGAAACGGTCAGTGCCTCGCTACTGCTGCACGTGATCGATGCGGCCGATCCCCGCCGGCGGGACAACATCGAGCAGGTCAATAGCGTGCTCGAGGAAATTGACGCCCATGACGTGCCGGTATTGATGGTCTACAACAAGACGGATCTGCTGGAAGATTTCGGCGGTCCGCGGATTGACCGGGACGAAGCCGGGCGGGCCTCACGTGTCTGGGTGTCCGCCAGAACCGGCGAAGGGCTGGATCTGCTCGCACGGGCGATTCAGGAGCGGCTGGCCGTGGCAACCTTTGAAGGCTGGCTGCGACTGCCGCCGTCGCATGCACGGTTTCGTGCCAGATTGCATGAAGCGCGGGCAATTCTTACTGAAAATTATGGTGAACAGGGCGAATACCTGTTGCATGTCCGCCTGCCTCTGGCAGACTGGAACCAGATTCTGCGCCAGCAGGCCGTCGATCCGGCGGAATTCCTGCTGGACGGTTGTCCTCCTGTGGTGGGCGGCCTAGACTAGCACTCATTCCGGAAAACTGAGAAAAACGAAAAAGGGGAGTCTTATGGCTTGGGATGGACCAGGCAAGAACGATCAGGATCCATGGGGTGGCGGGCGTCGTAACGATGGACCGCCCGATCTGGATGAAGTCATTCGCAAGGCGCTGAACAAGCTCGGCGGCCTGTTTGGCGGCGGCAAGGGCAATGGCAGCAGCGGCGGTGGCAACAACGCTGCGGCAGGCGGCATCGGCGCACTCATCGTGATCCTGCTTGTCATACTGCTGGGCTACAACTCGGTCTACAGGGTGGATGCCACCGAGCAGGCCGTGGTATTGCGGCTGGGCAAGTACCTCAATACGGTAGGTCCGGGTCTGCGCTTTCGCATTCCCATCGTGGACAAGGTGATCATTGAAGACGTCACGTCCGTCAAGACCCAGAAGAAAAAGGGCCACATGCTGACCGAAGACGAGAACATCGTCGATATTGATCTGACGGTTCAGTATCTCATTCGCGATCTCAAGCAGTACGCCCTGCATATCCGTGACCCTCAGGGGACGCTCGTCTTTGCCATTGACAGTGCGCTGCGCCATGAAGTGGGGAGCACGGAAATGGATCAGGTGCTGACCGAAGGGCGCGAGATTCTCGCCGCCAAGGTCAAGCAGCGGCTGCAGGAATATCTTGATTTTTATGGCGCCGGTATCGAAGTGCGTCAGGTGAACATCAATGATGCACAGCCGCCGCGTGCCGTACAGGCCGCGTTCGAGGATGTTCAGCGCGCCAAGGAGGACGAGCAGCGGGTGGTGAACGAAGCCGAAGCGTATCGCAACAAGATCGTGCCCGAGGCCCGTGGTCAGGCCCAGCGTGTGAAGGAAGAGGCCAACGGTTACAAGGCTGCCGTGATTGCCCGCGCCGAAGGTCAGGTGTCGCGTTTCCTGAAAGTGCTGGCTGTTTACAAGACTGCGCCCGATGTCACCCGTGAGCGTCTCTACATTGACACGATGGAAACCGTGCTCTCTCGCACCAGCAAGGTGCTGGTGGACCAGAAGCAGGGCAACAGCCTGATCTATCTGCCGCTGGACAAGCTCCGTTCGGGCAGTACCGATGCCGGACAAACCAATCCGGGACGTATTCAGGGCGATTCATCCGATGTCCTGCAACAACCGGTGCGTAACCTTGAATCCGGTGCAAGCCGGCTGCTGAGACGAGGAGGCTGAACATGAGTAATCGACTGACAGGTATTTTGCTCGGGCTGCTCGTGATTGCTTTGGTCACCAGCCAGATCATCTATGTGGTGCCGGAAACTCACCGTGCCGTGAAGCTGCGCTTTGGTGAACTGGTGGAAGACAACATTCAGCCCGGACTTCACCTGCGGGTGCCGGTGATGCACGAGATTCTGCAGTTCGACGTACGCGTGCTGGCCATGGATTTCCCCACCAAGACCTATCTCACCAACGAGAAGAAGCCGCTGGCCGTGGATGCCTACAGCACCTGGCAGATCGTGGACGTGGCCAAGTACTATCGCACCACCACCGGTGACGAGCGCAAGGCCATGCTGCTGCTGGAATCGCGCATCGACAATGGTCTGCGTGACCAGTTCGGCAAGCGCACCATGCATGAGGTCATTGCCGGCCAGCGCGAAGAGCTGATGGAAGAGCTGACCACCAGCATGGACCGCATTGCCCAGGCTGACTTCGGGATCAAGATTCTGGATATCCGGGTGAAGGCGATTGATCTGCCGCCCAAGGTCAGTGACTCGGTCTACCGCCGGATGGAATCCGAACGGCGCAAGCAGGCTCAGGAGCATCGCTCCAAGGGTGAGCAGCTGGCAGAAGGTATCCGTGCGGATGCGGATCGCCAGGCGCGCATCATCATCGCCGAAGCCACCCGGGATGCGGAAAAGATTCGCGGTGAAGGGGATGCCATCGCGGCACAGATTTACGCCGATGCGTTCAATCAGGACAAGGAGTTCTACCGCTTCTACCGTTCACTGAGTGCCTATGAGAATGCCTTCAGCAGCAAGGATGACCTGCTGGTGCTCGAACCGGACAGCGACTTCCTGCGCTATCTGAAGAACAACGGCGGCAAATAAACATTTGGATCGGTCACAAGCCGTGATAGAATCCTTCAACCGGGGCCCGACCCCGGTTTTTTATGTGTGCAGCCCGACTGCAACCCAGACAGAGGTTGATGAATGAAAGACACGGCCCTGAATGCAGCGGCCTCCGAAAGGTGGATGTTGCCGGAAGGTATCGAGGAGGTCCTGCCACCCGCCGCCTGGCAACTGGAGGACCTGCGCCAGCGTCTTCTGGATCAGTACCGGCATAATGGTTACGAGCTGATTGTGCCTCCGCTTGCGGAATTTCTGGAATCCCTGCTCACCGGGACCGGGCGCGACCTGGATCTCAAGACATTCAAGATCACGGATCAGCTCAGCGGCCGCATGATGGGCATCCGTGCCGACATGACGCCCCAGGTGGCCCGTATTGATGCGCGCCAGCCCGCTAGTGGTGTACGGCGCTACTGTTACATCGGCACGACACTGCTGACGCGCCCCAAGACCGTGAACGGCAGCCGGGCACCGGTGCAGGTGGGGTGCGAACTCTTTGGCAGCGCCGCGCTGGAGGCGGATCTGGAAATCATCCGCATGATGCTGGTTTCACTGGCGATCTGTGGCACCCCCGCGACCCATCTCGAACTCGGGCACATGGGAGTTTACCGTGCCGTTCTGGCTCAGCCCGGTATTCCGGAAAGCCTGCGACAGGATCTGTTTGATGCCCTCAAGCGACGGGCCATACCGGAAATCGACAGGCTTGCCGCAGAGCTGCCTGAGCACCTGGCGAAACAGGTGTGTGCACTGCCACGGCTTTCCGGCGGGCCTGAAGTGCTGGATGAAGCGGCGGCGCTGCTTTCGGGCACCGGGCTTGAAGCGGTGCTGAATGTGCTGCGCCGGGTGGCCACCGAGGTTCAGCGCATGGCACCGGAAGTGGCCCTGCATGTGGATCTTGGCGAGATGCGCGGCTACGCCTATCACACGGGACTGACCTTTTCCGCCTATCGCAAGGGACTGGGTGTTGCACTGGCGCAGGGCGGACGTTACGACGGTGTGGGTGCCAGTTTCGGCAATGCAAGGCCGGCGACCGGATTCAGCATGGACATGCGCGTGATTCTGTCCCTGCTCAGCATCAGGCCAGCTACACCCAGTGCTGTCCTCGCGCCAGCCGAAGAGGATCCGGAGCTGGACGCACTGATAGCCGGTTTGCGTGAGACCGAAGTGGTCATTCGCCGTTTGCCGGGAGACCGGCCCGAGGATTACGCCGCACGATGCGACAGACAGATTGTGCGCCAGGGGGATGCCTGGTGTGTACAACCGTTTTCCACTTCCCCTTAATTTTCAGAGAGCATAGATCATGGGCAAAAATGTAGTGGTTCTGGGCACCCAGTGGGGTGACGAGGGCAAGGGCAAGATTGTTGACCTGCTGACCGAGAAGGCCACCTGTGTCGTGCGCTATCAGGGCGGGCACAATGCCGGTCACACGCTGGTCATCGGGGACAAGAAGACCGTTCTCCATCTCATCCCCAGCGGCATCCTGCGTGAAACCGTATCCTGCTTCATCGGCAACGGTGTGGTGGTGTCTCCTGAGGCGCTGCTGAAGGAAATCCGCATGCTGGAGGAGAACGGCGTCTCCATCCGTGATCGCCTGTTCATCAGTGAGGCATGCCCGCTGATTCTGCCGTACCACATCGCGCTGGACCAGGTGCGGGAGGCGCGTCGTGGCAATGCCAAGATCGGCACCACCGGGCGCGGAATCGGTCCGGCCTATGAAGACAAGGTGGCACGCCGTGGCGTCCGTCTGGGTGATCTGGCCCGCCCGGCGCAGTTTGCGGACAAGTTGCGCGAGATCATGGATTACCACAACTTCGTGCTGACCGGCTACTATGGCGCAGAGGCCCTGGATGTTGAAGCGGTGCTTGACGAAGCCCTGAAGCAGGCCGAAGAGTTGCTGCCCATGATGTCGGACGTGACCCGCATGCTCCATGCACGCCGCAAGGCCGGGGAAGACATCCTGTTCGAAGGCGCCCAGGGTTCCATGCTCGACATCGACCTGGGGACCTACCCCTATGTGACCTCCTCCAACACCACCGCAGGCGGCACGGCGACCGGCTCCGGCTTCGGCCCCCTGTATCTGGACTACGTGCTGGGTATCACCAAGGCCTATACCACACGTGTAGGTTCTGGACCGTTCCCGACTGAACTGTTTGATGAGGTCGGCAAGCATCTGGCCAAGGCAGGTAATGAGTTTGGTGCCACCACGGGCCGCCCCCGCGCTGTGGCTGGTTTGACGCCGTGGCGTTGCGCTACGCCATTCAGATCAACAGTGTGTCCGGTATCTGCATGACCAAGCTCGACGTGCTGGATGGTCTGGAGACGGTCAAGGTCTGTGTGGGTTACAAGGATGAGCAGGGTAGCACCCTGGATCATCCGCCTGCCGGCGCCGAGGGTTTCGAGGCCGTAACCCCCGTTTACGAGGAACTGCCCGGCTGGTCAGAGTCCACCTTTGGCGTCAAGCGCCTCGAGGACTTGCCGGAAAATGCGCGCAACTACCTGAAGTTTGTTGAAGAGCAGATCGGTGCGCCCATCGACATCATTTCCACCGGCCCGGAGCGTACGGAGACCATCATCCTGCGTCATCCCTTCGACAACTAGTCGGTCAGTCTGTTCCGGAAGGAAGTCGGGCAGCCTTGACCACCAGTGGCCAGCGAACGGTGCGAACCGCTTCCGCTGGCCAGATCGGCTCCAACGCTTCCCTGATGTGATATAGCGGATTTTCACCCCGGTCTGCTCGGTAGGCGATGGCTGCGGACCAACTGTCCAGATAGTCCAGAAACTGGTCCCGTGTCCATTGGCAGCTCATGGTGAAGCGTGGCGATGGTACCGGCTCCAGGAGGGCGGGGAATGCCGGATAGCCGGCCAGCAAGTCGTTCCTTTCCGGGGCCCAGTAGGGACCCAGCAGTTCATCGTGGTACCAGCGCACCCGTTCGTCCACTGCATCATCCACGCGGGCCAGTACATAGCCCAAGATGACGACCGCACCACCGGGCCTGAGAATACGCAACAGTTCCTGCTCCACTGCCTGGCCATCAAACCAGTGCCAGGCCTGTGCGACTGTCACCAGATCAACACTGTGATCCTTCAATGGCAGCGTTTCGGCCCTGCAGCGCAGATAGCGGACCCGATCATGAGGTCTGGCATGGGCAAGCTGAGCCGGACTCACATCACAGCCGGTCACCTGATCAAAGTATCCGGCCAGAGCCAGGGCGGCCTGCCCGTTGCCGGTTGCCAGATCCAGTGCATGCTGTCGCAGGGTCGGCAGGCCGGCGGCATAGCGAATCAGGGTATCCGGATAGTCCGGGCGTGCGCGTGCATAGCCTGCTGCGACCGGATTGAAGAGGGGGAGACATCAGTGGCCATGGCGGCCCCCTGGATTAAAGATCCTGATAGACAGTATAGAAGGTTTTGTTGGGGAGGATGCCTTTCAGACGCAGCCAGTTCTCATCCATTTCCCAGACAATGGACCGGGCGCCGGTCAGTTCCAGTGCTTTCTGTTGTGCCACGGCCTGTGCCTGAGCGAAGCGGCGGCGTGCCACGGATAGCGTGGCTTCGTCCGGTGTACCGGACAGTTCCGGAAAGAGCACGGGCAGCAGGGTATCCAGTGAGACCGGATAGCGGGACAGACGACCTGACAGGGTGCTCATGACCAACTGGTCACCCTCCTGTTTCAGGAGCCGGAACGAATACGGAAACTGGCTGAGCCTGGGATCGTCACGGATTTCAGCGTTCACCTGAACCAGTGCGATGCGATCCTGAAGTATCCAGGCGACGAAAAGCACCGCCGTCAGCATGACCAGCAGGAAGTGTTTGATGTCGGACAGGTAAGGAGAAGTTTTCACGTATGCTTTGCGTGCAACAGGGCTGTATTTGGCCAGAGTTGCGAGTAGTATAGCGGAAAATGACCCGGGCAACAGTGTCACCACAAGGAAAAATCATGAGCAAGCGAACCTATGACATCGTCGTTTTCGGCGCCACGGGCTTCACCGGTGAGCTGGTGGCGGCTTACCTGGCCGAAGCCATGAAACGGGAGCCCGTGCGCTGGGCCATTGCCGGCCGCAATGCGGAAAAGCTGGCGCGTGTGCACAAGCGGCTGCAGTCCGTGAATCCGGATGTTCGTGATCAGGTGGGCATGATTGTCGCCGACAGCAGGACCCCGGAAAGCCTGAAGAAGATGGCCGCACAGACCCGGGTGGTCCTGACCACCGTAGGCCCCTATATCCTGCACGGGGAACCGCTGGTTGCGGCCTGTGTGGAAGCGGGTACCGACTACGCCGATCTCACCGGCGAGCCCGAGTTCGTGACCCGGATGCAGGACCGGTACGGGGAAGCGGCTGAAGCCGGCAAGTTACGTATCGTCAACTGCTGCGGTTTTGACAGCATTCCCCATGATTTCGGTGCCTGGTTCACGGCGCGTCAGCTCACCGAGGGGCTGTCGCCGGCCGAGCGTGAGAAACTGTCCATCACCATCGAGGGATTTGTCCGTGCATCCGGTACCTTCTCCGGTGGGACCTGGCACTCGGCGATTCATGCTTTCTCCCGTGCCCGGGAGTTCATGAAGTATACCCCCAAACGCCGACGCGATGCTGCCGGCCGCAAGGTGGGTTCCGTGCCCATGAAACTGGAATTCCAAAAGGAACTGGGTGTCTGGGGTGTGCCGTTTCCGACCATTGACCCCCAAGTGGTGAAGCGTACGGCACGGGTGATGCCCGAATTCGGTGGCGAATTCCGTTACGGGCACTATGTGCAGGTCAAAAAGCTGCCGCGTGTGCTGATGGGAGTGGCTGCGGTAGGGGGCATCTTTACGCTGGCTCAGTTCCGCTGGACGCGTGACTGGTTGCTTCAGCTCAAGCACCAGGGGGAGGGCCCGTCACCGGCGGAACGGGCCCGGGGTTGGTTCCGGGTGGACTTTCTGGCCCATGACTCGACCGGTCGCAGGCTGCACACGCGGGTGAGCGGCGGAGATCCGGGGTATGGGGAAACCTCCCGGATGCTGGCGGAAACGGGATTGTGCCTGGCACTGGACCGCAGGCGGTTGCCGCGCCACTATGGCGTCATTACCCCGGTGGCGGCGACGGGCAAGCCCATGCTGGAGCGTCTGCAACGCATGGGTATCCGGTTCGAGGTGCTTTCGGACAGCCGCGCGGCGTCCGGGGAACAGGCCAGCGCGGCCTGATGGCGTGGATTCAGGGCTTCGCAACGGTGGGGCCCTGAGGCGGGCGTCGGGTCTGGCTCAGTCTCAGACCGGCAAACAGCAGGGCACCCCCCACGTAATGGGCCGGCAGCAGGGATTCGCCAAGGAAAGGTACGGCCAGTGCAGCCGCCAGCAGTGGCGTCACATAGCTGAACATGGCGGCAACTCCCGGGCCGGCCACCGCCACCCCGTAATTCCAGAATGCATAGGCCAGCAAGGACGGAAAAATGGCCACATATCCCAGTGCCATCAGGTTGGCAGGCGTCAGCGCAAAGGGGCCTGTCCGGCTCAGTTCCCACAGGTAGAAAGGCAGAATCTGGAGCAGCCCGAAGGCCACCAGAACGGCCAGCAAATCCAGGTGGGGCAGGGGCATCGGCCATTTCTTGAGCAGCACCGAGTAGAGCGACCAGGACAGCATGGCCAGCGCCATGATGAGATCGCCCCGGTTGAATGACAGTGACAGTACCCTGGCCAGTTCACCCTCCGTGATGACAACCAGCACACCGGCAAATCCCAGCACAATGGCCAGGGATTCCCGGACACTCAACCGGTGGCCCAGCAGCAGGGTTGCACAGAGCACCGTGGCCAGAGGCATGAGCGTGTTCACCAGCGTGATGTTGATGGCGGTCGTATGCTGGGCGGCGAGATAGAGCAGGGAGTTGAACGCGGCCACGCTGGTCAGCGACAGAATCCAGATCTGCAGCATGTGCCGGCGGATGAATGCCCTGTGCCGTTGCCATGCACGCACCATCCAGGGCAGCATCAGCAGTCCGCACAATGCCCAGCGCCAGAAAGACAGCGCCAGTGGCGGAATGCTGTCGTGAACGGCGCGGGCGACCAGGGCATTGCCGCCCCAGAACAGCGAGGTGCCGGCCAGTCCGGCCAGTGCCAGCCAGTGGTGTTTGCGGTCGGTCATGATGGATGGAAATGCCTGATTGAAAGCGGCACTATAACACAAGGCAGGCTGGGTCCAAGAGGCAGACTAACGTGGAAAGTATGCAAGCTGAGGTAATCATCGTCGGGGCGGGTGCCGTAGGCCTGTCGATCGGCCTGGCCTGCGCCCGCCAAGGGCTGCAGACCATTGTCCTGGAGCGCCACGGGAGACCGGGAGAGGAGCTGTCCTCGCGCAACAGTGAAGTGATTCATGCAGGGCTTTATTATCCACCCGGTTCACTCAAGGCCCGGATGTGCGTGCGGGGGCGGCACCTGCTCGGCACGTTCCTGCGCACGTGGCAGGTGCCCCATCAGTGGCTAGGCAAGTACGTAGTGGCCAGAGATGAGCGCGGAGAAAGCACCCTGACTCGCCTGCTTGAGAACGCCCGGGACAATGGTGTCGAGGGACTGGCCCTGCTGAATCGGGCCGCCATTCGCTCGGCTTGTCCGGTGCTGAACGCCCGCGCAGCCCTCTGGAGTCCGGTCACCGGTATTCTGGATTCGGCGGCCTTCATCCGGGCCCTCGGGCAAGCCCTTGCCGAGGCGGGTGGAGTGCTGGCCTGTGCCCACCGGGTCGAAGCCATGGATGCAGGCAGCCGTGTGCTGAAGGTGCGCGGCCCGGACCAGCGCGTGTTCGAGGTCAGGGCCGAACGTATCGTGCTGGCCAATGGTCTGGGCCTGCCGGCATTGCTATCCGCCACCACCGGCCTGGCTCGTGATTATGGGGTCACGTATGCCTGGGCCAAGGGGCATTACTTCAGCTATCAGGGCGCCGTGCCTTTCCGTCATCTCATTTATCCGCTGCCGGCTGAAGGGGGGCTGGGGATTCATCTGACGCTGGACCTCAGTGGTGCTGCACGCTTCGGTCCCGATGTGGACTGGGTGGACAGGCCGGACTGGCAGGCAGACCCGGCGCGCAAGCCCGCCTTCGTCGAGGCCATCCGCAGCTGGTGGCCTGAAGTGGATCCGCGGCGACTTCAGCCTGCGTGGGCCGGTGTCCGCCCCAAGCTTGAACGGTCATCTGCCTTCATGGATTTCCGGATTGACGATCAGCGTGCGCATGGGGTGCCCGGCCTCTGGATTCTGGCCGGCATTGAATCCCCGGGCCTGACCGCGGCGCTGGCACTGGGCGAGCACGTCGCCGCATCTCTGTCCTCAGCCTGACGCGCGCGCCAGCACGATGACGCTGACCTCCTCCGTCCCCGCGGCACGCAGCGTCCCGGCCAGACTGCAGAGCGTGGCACCTGTCGTCATCACATCGTCCACCAGAATGACGTGCCGGGGCGGCATGCCGATCAGCCGGAAGGCCCCTCGCAGGTTCTGCTGTCGTGCCGCGGCCCCCAGACGGGCCTGCTGGGCGGTGGCCTGACTGCGGACCACCAGGTCGGTTCTGCAGGGCAGGGACAATGCACGACTCAGGGTGCGTGCCAGCAGCTCGGCCTGATTGTAACCCCGCTCGCTCAGGCGGTTCCGATGCAGGGGTACCGGGATCAGGACAGCGCCGGCAAGGGTTGACAGCAAGGCCGCCGGTATCCGTCCGAGGCCCGCCCATGCCAGGGATTCGAGCCAGAAGGGCTGGCGCCGGAACTTGGCCCGTACGATGAGTCCATCGACCGGAAAGCGATAGGCAAACAGAGGCAAGGTGCGGTCCAGCACTTCCCCCCGGTCCAGACAGCGGGTGCAGGGCAGGTTGGCCAGCGTCCAGTTGGGATCCGCACACCGGCAGCAACCGGTTGCGGGGGAGGCAGATCCGCCCGGCAACTGCTGCAGAACCCCGGCATGTCGGAAGGCTCGGCACACAAGGGGCAGCGGGGAGCGGGCAGGAGGCTGTTAACCTTTAGTTTGATCCAGGTTGACAGCGGGTGTCCGTGGTTTATCATGCGTTCAATCCCTGAACAAAAAATGCCGTATCCATTATACAGGAAGCCCCCATGAATGACGCCGCCCACCCGCTGATCCGCCATGACTGGACCCTGCAGGAAGTCCGTGAACTGCTGGAACTGCCCTTCAATGATCTGATCTTCCGGGCACAACAGGTGCACCGGCAGTTTTTCGATGCGAACGAGGTACAGGTCAGTACCCTGCTGTCCATCAAGACCGGGGCCTGTCCCGAAGACTGCAAGTACTGCCCCCAGAGCGGTCATTACAACACCGGGCTCGAAAAGGAAAAGCTGCTCGAGATTGACAAGGTGGTCCGGCACGCGGAGCAGGCCCGGGAAAAGGGCGCAACACGGTTCTGCATGGGGGCGGCGTGGCGCAGCCCGCGGGACAAGGACATGCCCTATGTGATCGAGATGGTGCGTCGCGTCAAGGCGCTGGGGCTGGAAACCTGCATGACACTGGGCATGCTGGACGAGTCTCAGGCCCGGGCACTGGCTGCCGCCGGGCTGGACTACTACAACCACAACCTGGATACCTCCGAACAATACTACAGCCAGATCATTACCACCCGGACCTATGAAGACCGGTTGCGCACGCTGGACAATGTCCGCAAGGCGGGCATGAAGGTCTGTTGTGGCGGCATTCTGGGCATGGGCGAGGCGGTGGAGGATCGGGCGGCCATGCTGGTTCAGCTGGCCAATCTGCCCGAACACCCGGAAAGCGTGCCCGTCAACATGCTGGTCAAGGTCCGTGGTACACCCCTTGAAGATGCCGAAGAGCTGGACCCGTTCGACTTTGTGCGCATCATTGCCGTGGCGCGGATCATGATGCCGGCCTCTCACGTGCGCCTGTCCGCCGGTCGGGAGAAAATGAACGATCAGATGCAGGCCCTGTGCTTCCTGGCGGGTGCCAACTCCATTTTCTACGGCGAGAAATTGCTGACGACCGACAACCCGGACACCGACCATGATCGGAACCTGTTCCGCCGCCTGGGTATCCGGCCCGAGCGCCACGAGACCTGTCGCAGCGCGCTGGAGCGGGACGGGGAAAAGCTGATGCGGGCAGCCGGGAAAGTTGCCGAGCGTCATCAGCCCTTCTACGATGCGGCAGGGTCTGCATGACGTCAAGCTGGCGGAACTGGCTGGAGGCGCGGGTCGCCGAGCGTGCCGGGGAAGGGTTGCTGCGTCAGCGGCTCACTGTTGAAAGCCCGCAGGGGCGGGAAGTCACCGTGGCCGGACGCACCTGCCTGCAGTTCTGCAGCAATGACTACCTCGGACTGGCGGCTTCGGCCGAACTGGCCGAGGCCTTCACCCGGGGGGTGGAAGACTGGGGCGTGGGTGCCGGTGCTTCCCACCTGGTCAATGGCCACCTGCTGCCCCATGAACAGCTGGAGCGTGAGTTTGCCGAGTTTGCCGGCCGTGATGGCGCCCTGCTGTTCAGCGCGGGATACATGGCCAACCTGGGCGTGATCGACGCCTTGGCAGACCGGCAGACGGAGATTTTTGAGGATCGCCTCAACCATGCGTCGCTGCTCGACGGTGCGCGCCTCAGTGGTGCCCGGCTGAAGCGGTATCGCCATGGCGATCCGGAACATCTGGATACGCTGCTCGCATCTTCGGCGGCCCCCCGCAAGCTGGTGGTGACGGACGGCGTGTTCAGCATGGATGGCGATCTCGCCCCCTTGCCTGATCTGGTCCGGATCTGCCAGAAGCATGATGCCCTGCTGATGGTGGATGATGCCCACGGTATCGGTGTCCTGGGTGCCGGAGGACGCGGCACGCTTGAAGTCTTCGGGCTGGATCAGGAGCAGGTACCGGTGCTGGTCGCCACTTTCGGGAAAGCTCTGGGCGTGGCGGGTGCCATCGTCAGCGGGCCGGACTGGCTGATCCGTGCGCTGGAGCAGTTTGCACGTACCAGCATCTATACCACTGCGCAACCGCCCGCGCTGGCCGAAGCCACACGGGCCGCCCTGAAAATGGTGCGTGAAGGACATGCCCTGCGCATGCAGGTACAGATGCTGGTCGCCCGGTTCCGTGCCGGATGCGAGAACCTGGGGCTGCCCCTCATGGACAGTCAGACCCCCATCCAGCCTCTGCTGACCGGTGATGCGGCGCGAACGCTGGAGGCCTCGCGCCGGCTGCTTGAGGCGGGTATTCTGGTCACGGCCATTCGACCCCCCACGGTGCCGGCAAGGCAGGGTCGTCTGCGCTTTACCTTCAGCGCCGCCCATCGCCTGTCCGACGTGGATCATTTGCTCCGGGTTCTGGAACGGGAGCTGGTACCCTGGCTATGAAGGTGCTGTTTTATGGCGGCTGGGCGGTGCTGCAGCCTCTGCTTCGCAGTATCTGGGAGCGTGCCTTGCCCGAAGCCTGGCAAGTACGCTGGGTAGCACTGGATGGCGTTTCGCGAACCGGGCCCGCCGGTGACATGCCCTTTGACCTGGTGGCGGGCTGGTCGTTGGGGGGGCAGGAGGCCGTTCGGCTCGCTGCGGCCCATGGCTGCCCCGTCGTGACTCTGGGCAGCGGTCCCCGTTTCGTTGTTGCGGGCAACGCACAGCGTCAGGCATGGCTGGCGGCCTTTTGTCGTGACTTCCGTCAATCTCCGGAGAAAACTCTGCGCCGGTTTGCACTGTTGCTGGCGCAGGGTGCGGGGCATTCCCGCGAGGCGTTACGTGAGATCCAGGCCGGCCTGACGGACGGTCTGGCCGAGCGCATGGCCGGTCTGTCCGCCGGATTGCAGGCACTGGCAGAGCAGGATCTGACCGCTGAATGGGCGGCCACGTCGTCCCGCCGGCTCAGTATCGTGTTCGGGCAGGATGCCGTGTTCCCCTGTGAAGCACCGGATGCCGCCACAGTGATACTGCCCGGCGGACACCTGCCGGATGCGGATCAGTGCCGGCGCATACGCACTCTTCTGGAGACGCACCATGGCCATTGACAGCGCCAGCATTGCCGAGGCCTTCAGCGAAGCCGCTACCCGCTATGATGACGTGGCGGCCGTGCAACGCTGGGCCGCGCAACAGTTGCTGGCTCGCATGAGTCCTGTCTCGGGGCGTTATCTGGATGCGGGCTGCGGAACCGGCTGGCTGGCCTGCGAGCTGGCGCGGCGGGGCGCCCGGCTGCTGGCGCTGGATCTGGCACCCGGGATGCTGAAGGCAGCACAACGCCGGCCCGGCGCTGAAGCGGTGCAGTGGCTGCAGGGCGACATGCGGGATCTGCCGGTGGGCAGTGGTCAGCTGGACGGGGTGGTGAGCAATTTTGCCTTGCAATGGTTGCCGGATCCTCTGCCTTTCTTCCGGGAGGTCCGGCGCGTCCTCAGACCCGGTGGCCGGCTTTTCGCCACCACGCTGTTGCCGGGGACATTGCAGGAAATGGCAGAGGCCTGGGCCGAAGCCGATCCGGGTGGGGTACACGTCAACCGTTTCGTCCCTCATGAAGAGGTGCTGGCCGCGCTGAAGACCGCCGGCTTGTCGCTACGCCATCAGACGGCCTGCGTCCGCACCTGTCACTTTGCGTCAGCAGCCGAGGCTGCACGATCCATCAAGGATGTGGGCGCACACAACATGAATCCCGGCCGGCGCAGCAGCCTGACCGGCATCCGGCGGTTTCGCCGTTTTCTGGAGGCCTGGGAGGCATGCCGGACACCCGAGGGGGTACCCCAGAGCTGGCACGTTCTCTTTCTGGAGGCTCAGGCATGAATACACAGGTCTGTTTTGTGACCGCAACGGATACGGACGCCGGCAAGACCGTGGTGTCATCAGCGTTGCTGCACCGCGGCATGATGCAGGGGAAAACGACGCTGGGGCTGAAACCGGTCGCGGCGGGCGCCAGCCGGACGCCAGACGGTCTCCGGAACGAGGATGCCTGCTCCCTGATGGAAGCGTCGACCGTCAAGCTGCCTTACGCACAGGTCAATCCGGTCTGCCTCGAACCGGCCGTTGCACCCCACATTGCCGCAGCCCGGGCGGGACTGGATATCCCGGTGGACAAGCTGGCAACAGCCGTCGCACGGACACTGGACACCGTAAAACCCGACCTGGCGCTGGTGGAAGGTGCCGGGGGGTGGCGTGTGCCGCTGAATGACCGGGAAGATCTGTCCGCGCTGGCCATTCGCCTGCAACTGCCGGTCATTCTCGTCGTGAATCTGCGGCTCGGCTGCCTGAGTGTCGCACGCCTCACGGCAGAAGCCATTGTCCGGGACGGCGGGGTACTGGCTGGCTGGATCGGTAATCACAGTACCCCGGACGTGATGAGCGAGGAACAGGCCAATCTCGACACGCTGGTCCGTGTGCTGCCTGCGCCCTGCCTCGGGGTGCTCCCCTTTACCCCGTCACCCATGGCCCGGCTGGATGATCTCGCCGGCTGTCTGCGCTGGCCCGGTGAAGCGTGATCCCGGTAGCAGATCGGGGTCGGGCCGGACGGATTTGATTGAAAAATGAACAGCGACTGCGGTAAAATCAAACTGAATCCGTCTGTATTGAAGGTGTGACGTGATCAACTCCGTACTGTCCCAGGGCATCCAGGGCGTGAACCGAGGGATGCAGGGCATGGCCCGGGCGGCCGAACGGGTGGCCGAAGCCGGCCTGCCGGCAGAACGCACGGGTGAAGTGCCTGTGTCGGCAGGTGGTGCGCCTGATGTGATGACCGACCTCACCGCCGGACTGGTGGAGCTCAGGCTGTACTCCGTGCAGGTTGAGGCCTCGGCCAAGGTGGTGAAAACCGCTGACCAGACGCTGGGTACACTTCTGGATGTGAAAGCCTGAGGGTCGCCATGCAGATCAGCGGACAGATGCCCGTGGTTCCCGTGCTGACCCCGGATGTCAGCACGGCCAAGGCGCCAGCTTCGGCTGTGGCGCCTGAGGCCCTTGTGTCCACGCTCGCGCCTGCACAGCCACTGGAAGCCGCAGCGGTCACCGGCTCGGCCACTCAGTCTCCGCTTGTTTATGCCCGTCCGCGCGTCCGGCAATCCATGGATGAAGGCGTTGAACAGCGCGGCAACCAGCCGGCATCCGATACCGGTCGGTCACGGGCAGGAACCGGTGGGAATGAAGCCGCGGGTGCTCCGCCCGCTGATCAGGACGGGGCGGCTGCGAAGAAGGCGGATCAGTCCCCGGGCGCGAATCCTTCGCGGCCGGACGCCGGATCCGCTCCGGCATCCGGGGCGCCGGATGCGGGCGGCAAGGCTGATCCGGCTGTCCTGGCTCAGATTCGTCGGCTCAGCCAGATTGATCAGCAGGTCAAGCAGCATGAACAGGCCCACGCCTCCGTGGGCGGACAGCTGGCGGGTGCGCCTTCCTTTGATTTCGAAACCGGACCGGATGGCCGTCGTTACGCGGTGGCGGGTGAGGTGCCCATTGATGCTTCTCCCGTGCCCGGGAATCCGGAAGCCACCCTCCGCAAGATGGAGCAGGTGCGCCGGGCGGCCCTGGCACCGGCCGATCCGTCACCCCAGGACAGGCTGGTTGCCGCCAAGGCCACCCAGGCCATGCTGCAGGCCCGTGCAGAGATGCTGGCACAGCAGCGCGAACGCATGCGTGAAGCCGGTGCGACCGGTGACAACCGGAATCCGCGACAGCGTCAGACCGCGCTTGATACCTACCGTCAGCTCAATGAATCCGGTGCGCCCTCCTCAATACCCGCCGTTCCGGATCTCGCCGAACTGATCGGCTGAAATGTGACACCGCCAACGTAAAATTTTGCACGCCCGCGTCGTATTCGCTTGACAAAAAAAACGGGCAAACGTATGTTTCAAACACCTGTTTGAGAAAAATACATTCCGGCCGAGACACGGTACCTGCCCTGCAAACGGGTTTGGGAGCGGCCACCGCAGATTGAGAGGTGAGTGAAATGCCTGAATACAAAGCGCCCCTTCGCGATATTCGTTTCGTCATGAATGAATTGCTGGATGCCGAAACGCACTACAGCAAGCTGCCCTGCGCCGAAGTGGCGACCCCGGACATGGTGGATGCCATCATTCAGGAAGGTGCCAAGTTCTGTGAGCAGGTACTGTCTCCCCTGAACCCGGTGGGTGACAAGGAGGGCTGCAAGCTGCTGGAAAACGGCGAAGTCAAGACGCCGACCGGTTTCAAGGAAGCCTACCAGCAGTATGTCGAGGGCGGCTGGCCTTCCATGGCGGCGCCGGAAGAGTTTGGCGGGCAGGGACTGCCCAGCTCGCTGGCCCTGGTCATGAGCGAAATGGTGGGGACGGCCAACTGGTCCTGGGGCATGTATCCGGGGCTGAGCCACGGTGCCCTGGCAACACTGGAATCTCATGGCACCGATGAGCAGAAGGCCACCTATCTGCCCAAGCTGGTCAGCGGTGAATGGACGGGCACCATGTGTCTGACCGAGCCGCAGGCAGGTTCCGATCTGGGGCTGGTACGCACGAAGGCCGAACCGAACGCAGACGGCTCCTACAACATCTCCGGTACCAAGATCTTCATCTCTTCCGGCGAGCATGACATGGCCGAGAACATCATTCACCTGGTACTGGCCCGCCTGCCGGACGCGCCGGCTGGCACCAAGGGTATCTCCCTGTTCATCGTGCCGAAGTTCCTGGTCAACGAAGACGGTTCGCTGGGTGAGCGCAACAAGGTCACTTGCGGTGCCCTCGAGCACAAGATGGGTATCCATGGCAACTCCACCTGCGTCATGAACTTCGATGGCGCCAAGGGTTACCTGATCGGGCCCGAAAACAAGGGTCTGGCCTGCATGTTCACCTTCATGAACTTTGCCCGCTTGGGTACCGCCATTCAGGGCGTCGGCGCAGCCGAACTGGCCTTCCAGGGCGCTATCCGCTATGCCCGCGAGCGTCTGGCCATGCGTTCCCTGAGTGGTCCGAAGAACCCGAACGGCCCAGCGGATCCCATTATCGTTCATCCGGATGTTCGCCGCATGCTGCTTACCGCCAAGGCCTTTGCGGAAGGCGGTCGTGCCATGATTTACTTCACCGGTCTGCAGGGCGACATCGTCCATCAGTCCGACGATCAGGAAGCCGTGAAGGAAGCCGAGGAAATCATGAGCTTCATGACGCCGATCCTGAAGGCCTTCCTGACGGAAGTCGGCTACGAAGCCGCCAACCTGGGCATGCAGGTCTATGGTGGTCATGGCTTCATCACCGAGTGGGGCATGGAGCAGATCGTGCGTGACACCCGCATTTCGCTCATGTACGAAGGCACCACCGGTATTCAGGCACTCGACCTGCTGGGCCGCAAGGTGCTCATGACCCAGGGTGAGTCCCTGAAGCGCTTCACCAAGCAGGTCCACCTGTTCTGCAAGGAGCACGCCGACAACGAGCAGATGAAGGAGTTCGTCGAGCCGCTGGCGAAACTGAACAAGGAGTGGGGCGAGCTGACCATGAAGATCGGCATGGCGGCCATGAAGAACCGCGACGAAGTGGGTGCGGCCTCCGTGGACTACCTCATGTACTCCGGTTACGTCACCATGGCCTACTTCTGGGCCCGCATGGCGCTGGTGGCACAGCAGAAGCTGGCCGAAGGCACGACCGAGGAAGGCTTCTACACCGCCAAGGTGCAGACTGCACGCTTCTACTTCAAACGTCTCCTGCCGCGGACCCGTGCACATGCCGAAGCGATGCTCGCCGGTGCGGGCACCCTGATGGACATGGCCGAAGACAACTTCTTCATTGTCTGATCCGGCATCTCCCGAAGCCCGCTCCGGCGGGCTTTTTGCCGCTTGCGGCAGGCAGAAAAATAATGGTTTATCACATTTCGGTACAGAGGATAACAGAACATGGCTGAGTACAAGGCACCGTTGCGTGACATGAGCTTCGTCCTGAACGAAGTATTTGATGCGCCTTCACTGTGGGCACGACTGCCCGCCCTGAGCGAGCGCGTGGACCCGGAAACTGCGGACGCGATTCTCGAAGAAGCCGGCAAGCTGTCCAGCAAGGTTCTGGATCCCCTGAACCGCACTGGTGACGAGGAAGGCTGTCACTGGGATAACGGTGTGGTGACCACGCCCAAGGGCTTCCCGGAAGCGTACCAGACCTTCATGGAAGGCGGCTGGTGTGGTATCGGCGGCAATCCCGAATTCGGTGGCATGGGCATGCCGAAGATGATCGGCGCCCAGATCGAGGAAATGATTCAGTCTGCCAACATTTCCTTCGGCCTCTACCCGATGCTGACTGCCGGTGCGGCCCTGGCCCTGGACAGCCACGGCACTCAGGAGCTCAAGGAGAAGTATCTGCCCAACATGTACTCCGGTGTCTGGGCCGGCTCCATGTGTCTGACCGAGCCGCACTCCGGTACGGACCTGGGGATCATCCGGACCAAGGCCGAGCCGAATGCGGACGGCTCCTACAGCATCACCGGCACCAAGATCTTCATTACCGGTGGTGAACACGACCTGACCGAGAACATCATTCACCTGGTACTGGCGAAGCTGCCGGACGCACCGGCCGGCTCCAAGGGCATTTCCCTGTTCCTGGTACCCAAGGTACTGGTCAATGACGATGGTTCGCTGGGAGAGCGCAATGCTGTCAGCTGTGGTTCCATCGAGCACAAGATGGGCATCAAGGCCTCGGCGACCTGTGTCATGAACTTTGACGGCGCCAAGGGCTGGATGGTTGGTGAGCCCAACCGCGGTCTGGCCGCCATGTTCACCATGATGAACTATGAGCGCCTGGGGGTTGGCGTACAGGGTCTGGCGGCGGCGGAGCGTTCCTTCCAGAACGCCATCGAGTATGCCCGCGAGCGTCTGCAGAGTCGTGCGCCGACGGGGCCGAAGTGTCCGGACAAGGTTGCCGATCCGATTATCGTCCATCCGGACGTGCGTCGCATGCTGCTGACCATGAAGGCCAACATCGAGGCGGCTCGTGCCTTCTCCTCCTGGGTGGCCATGCACCTTGACCTGTCCAAGTACAGTGATGACGAGGAAGAGCGCAAGCGTTCCGACGCGCTGGTTGCCCTCATGACGCCGGTCTGCAAGGCCTACCTGACCGACCGCGGACTGGAAGCCTGCGTCCTGGGGCAGCAGGTTTTCGGCGGTCACGGCTACATCCGTGAGTGGGGTCAGGAGCAATTGGTCCGGGATGTGCGCATCTCGCAGATCTACGAAGGCACCAATGGTATCCAG
Organism: Thermohahella caldifontis; assembly: GCF_041153465.1. Taxonomy (NCBI): domain Bacteria; kingdom Pseudomonadati; phylum Pseudomonadota; class Gammaproteobacteria; order Oceanospirillales; family Hahellaceae; genus Thermohahella; species Thermohahella caldifontis. The sequence continues at coordinate 1,417,601 of NZ_CP154858.1, read as the reverse complement.
GCACTGGACCTCATGGGTCGCAAGGTTGCGGCCAATGGTGGTCGTTACTACGCCATCTTCGAGCAGGAAGTCCGTGACTTCATGGCCGGCCAGCAGGGCAATCCGGCGCTGGCCGCACTGCTCGGACCGCTGGGCGAAGCGCTGGACAACCTGACCGAAGCCACCCGCTTCGTGCTGGACAATGCGGCACAGGACGGCAACCTGGTCGGCGCCGCTTCCGCGGACTATCTGGAACTGTTCGGGCTGGTATCCTTCGCCTACATGTGGGCCCGCATGGTGGCCGTGGCGGCAGCCAAGGCAGAAGGCGATACGTCCGGCTTCTACGACGCCAAGATCAAGACGGCGCAGTTCTTCTACGACCGTCTGCTGCCCAAGCGCACAGCACTGCTGTCGGCCATCAAGTCCGGCAGTGCCTCCATGATGGCGATGGAAGACGAGCAGTTCAGCCTCCAGTACTGATCGCGTTCCGGGCATCACCTCAAAAAACCCGCACGTTTCTGTGCGGGTTTTTTGTTATACTCCGGTTTTCATCAAACCGGCTGGAAACTGACAGGAGATACAGTGAGTTCCGCGCAATCGCAGAATCGCGTGCTGTCCGGCATGCGCCCCACGGGAAAGCTGCACCTCGGGCACTATCATGGCGTACTCAAGAACTGGATCAAACTGCAGCACGAATATGAGTGCTTCTTTTTTGTGGCCGACTGGCACGCCCTGACGACCCATTACGAAGATCCCCGCGGCATTGAAGACGCGGTCTGGGATATGGTCATCGACTGGCTGGCGGCGGGCGTCGATCCCGGCAGTGCCACGCTTTTCGTGCAGTCCCGTGTGCCCGAGCATGCCGAACTTCACCTGTTGCTCTCCATGATCACCCCGCTGGGCTGGCTTGAGCGGGTGCCCACCTACAAGGATCAGCAGGAAAAACTGAAGGAAAAGGATCTGGCCACTTACGGTTTTCTCGGCTATCCACTGCTTCAGGCTGCCGATATCCTGATCTACAAGGCCGGTCGGGTGCCGGTCGGTGCGGATCAGGTGTCGCATATTGAAATGACGCGTGAGCTGGCCCGGCGGTTCAATTACCTCTATGGCCGCGAGCCGGATTTCGAGGAACTGGCACAGGCAGCCCTGCGCAAGATGGGCAAGAAAGCCGCCAGGCTCTACACCTCCCTGCGCAAGCGCTATGTGGAGCAGGGCGATGAATCAGCGCTGGAAACTGCGCGCGCACTGCTGGCAGAGCAGCAGAACCTGTCGCTTGGCGACCGTGAACGCCTTTTTGGATATCTTGAGGGCAGTGGTCGTGTGATCCTTCCGGAGCCTCAGGCGCTTCTGACTCCGCAGGCCAAGATGCCCGGCCTGGATGGCCAGAAGATGTCCAAGTCGTACAACAACACCATTGGCTTGCGAGAGTCTCCGGACAGTGTGGCCGAGAAAATCCGCACCATGCAGACCGACCCGCAGCGTGTCCGGCGCACGGATCCCGGTGATCCCGAGAAGTGCCCGGTCTGGAAGCTGCACGAGGTCTATTCCGATGACGAGACCCGTGAGTGGGTGCAGCAGGGCTGCCGCTCTGCCGGCATTGGTTGCATCGAGTGCAAGAAGCCTCTGGCGGATGCCATCATCGAGGAGCAGCGCCCGATCTGCGAGCGCGCGCGACACTTCGAGGAGAATCCGGATATCGTGCGCAGCATTCTCGTGGAGGGCTCCGAAAAGGCGAGGGATGTGGCCGGCGATACCCTGGATGAAGTGCGTCAGGCCATGGGGCTGGCCTACTCACGGTAATGCCCGCCATGGCATCCGACACCCCGGCAGGTGAGGTCATCGCACGGGTCGGTGAAGAGCCGATCCGTGAGCTGCCACAGGATCTGTACATTCCCCCGGATGCCCTGGAAGTCTTTCTCACCACCTTTGAGGGGCCGCTGGATCTGCTCCTCTATCTGATCCGCAAGCAAAACATGGATATTCTGGCTGTGGATGTTTCCGCCGTGACCGAGCAGTACATGGAGTACATCCGGGTGATGGAAGCCATGCGCTTCGAGCTGGCGGCCGAGTATCTGGTCATGGCCGCCACGCTGGCGGAAATCAAGAGCCGCTTTCTGCTGCCGCGCAGGCAGGAGGCGGAAGAGGAAGAGGACGATCCGCGGGCGGAGCTGCTGCGTCGCCTGCTGGAATATGAACGTTACAAGCAGGCCGCCGAGGACCTGGACGCATTGCCGAGGCTGGAGCGGGATGTGTTTGCCGCTCAGGTTGCCCGGCCTAAGGTGAAGCGGGAGGCGCCACGCCCGCAGGTCTCTCTCGGAGAACTGCTCGATGCCATGCGGGATGTGCTCAGGCGTGCCAGTCTTCGGGGGCACCACCATGTGGAGCGGGAGAAACTGTCCACACGGGAGCGCATGAGTCAGATTCTGGAGCGCCTGAATCACGAACAGTTTGTCCCCTTTGTGGCCCTGTTCCGGCCCGAGGAGGGGCGGCTTGGCGTCGTGGTCACCTTTCTGGCGCTGCTGGAGCTGGTCAAGGAAAGCGTGGTTGAACTGATCCAGAACGAACCGTTTTCACCCATTCATGTCCGGGCACGGGCAAGCCGGGAAGAGGAAGTCGACGATGCAGCCGCCACCACTTGAGCAGATTGTCGAGGCGCTGATCTTTGCAGCGGATGCGCCTTTGCCGCTGGATGCGTTGCAGGACGCGGTGAATGCCAGGATGCCGGTCACCCGGAAGGAAGTCAAAGAGGCCGTCGAGGCCCTGCAACAGCGTTATGCAGAGGGCAGCGCGCTGGAGCTGGTTCAGGTGGCCTCAGGCTTCCGGTTTCAGGTTCGGGCGGAATTCTCCGACTGGGTGCAGCAACTGGAACAGGAAAAGGTGCCGCGCTACAGCCGGGCATTCATGGAAACCCTGGCCATCATTGCCTATCGACAGCCGGTGACGCGTGGCGAGATCGAGGATATCCGCGGGGTCAGCGTCAGCAGTCAGATCATGCGCACGTTGCTGGATCATGGCTGGATACGCGTCGTGGGCCACAAGGATGTTCCCGGCCGGCCGGCCATTTATGCCACCACACGACATTTTCTGGACTATTTTAATCTCACGGGGCTGGATGATCTTCCGCCGCTTGCCGAACTGCGCGACCCGGAACATCTGGCGCAGGAACTCTTTGGTGAGAAGGGCGACGACATGCCGGCTCCGGATACGGAAACACAAGAGGCAACATGACTGACTTAACGGATGGCAGCACCGAAAAGCTGCAGAAAGTGCTTTCCCGGATCGGGGTCTGTTCCCGCCGGGAGGCAGAACGCTGGATCGGGGAAGGGCGTGTCACGGTGAACGGCCAGGTGGCCACGCTGGGGCAGCGCGTTTCGTCATCGGACCGCATCATGGTGGATGGCAAGCCCGTTCGGGACAAGGAAGATGCCCCAGTGTATGCACTGGTGTACAACAAGCCGGAAGGTGAAGTCACCACACGCAATGATCCGGAAGGGCGGCCAACGGTCTTTGACCGGCTGCCCAAACCGCCGGTGGGCCGCTGGATCTCGGTCGGGCGTCTGGACATCAACTCCACGGGATTGCTTATCTTCACCACCGACGGCGAGCTCGCCAACCGGCTCATGCACCCCTCGACGGGTATCGACCGGGAGTATGCCGTCCGGATCCTCGGTGTGGCCGATGAAGATGCGCTCAATCGCATGAAGGAAGGCGTCCTGCTCGAGGATGGCATCGCCCGCTTCTCGGATATTTCGGATGGCGGCGGCAGTGGTGCCAACCACTGGTATCACGTCACCATCAAGGAAGGCAAGAACCGGGAAGTCCGGCGGATCTTCGAATCCCAGGGGTTCGTGGTGAACCGGCTCAAGCGGGTGCGCTACGGCTTCATCTTCCTGCCTTCACGCATCCGCATGGGGCAATGGGAATGGATGAGCCAGGCGGATCTCAACGTGCTGTATGACATGGCCGGCCTGCCCGCACGCAAGACCCGGCAACCGGATACTCACGAACGCAAGCGGCAGACCCGCAAGTCACCCCGGCCGGCGCGACCGGCAGGACACCGGCGTTCCCGTCAGAGCTGATCGGCAGCCCGGGGCTGTGCGGCGGCCATGACACGATTGCGGCCGCTGCGCTTGGCTTCATACAGGGCGTCATCGGCACGCCTGATCAGCGTGTCGCGCGTGTCGCCGGCCTGCAGGTGAGTGATGCCCGCACTGATGCTGGTGCGGATATCCTCTTTCCCCTTCAGGAAGGTGTAGTTGGCGACGGCTGTACGGATCCGTTCGGCGACCAGCCGTGCCTGAGGCAGGTTGGTCTTGCCCAGCAAGACCACGAATTCTTCACCGCCAAAGCGGAACAACTGGTCGGTCTGGCGCAGGTTGTCACGCACCAGCTCGCTCATTTCCCGCAGCACTTCGTCGCCCGCCGCGTGTCCGTAGGTATCGTTGATGCGCTTGAACCAGTCCACGTCGAACATGATCAGTGACAGTTCAGTGCGATGGCGCCGGGCCAGGGCCACTTCGCGATGCAGATTGTAGTCGAAGGCGCGCTTATTGCCGGCACCGGTCAGGGCATCCGTCATGGCAGCATTGACGGCATCCTGATACAGCAGCGTATTGCGCAGCGGGTAAACCAGGGTGCCGAGCAGGGACTCAATAAGGTGCAGCTCGCTCTCGTCAAAGCGCGTCTGCCGGTAGAGTACCATTTCGCCCAGATACTGATCATCCAGCGTCAGGTTGTAGCGGGCGTTGTGGGAGGCCCGCTGGGGGTGTGTCGTGCGAACGGTCAGATCCCGGTAGAGGTAGCAGTAGCTGTCATGGGGTACCAGTTGCTGAAGCTGCTCCGAGAACAGGGCCACAAGCTCTTCCAGGACCAGCGTGCGCTGCAGTTTTTGCAGCAGATCCAGCTGGACACGTTCCAGTGTGGTGAGCGGAGCGATGGTGCTCTGTGCGCCCTTCAGATTGAGCGCGACAACATTCTGACTCACTGTATGGGTTTCGCGTTGACCTTGTGTCATGATCCTGACTCCGAACCGGGTTTCTGTCAGGTAATTAGCGAAGCCTGTGCCAAATTCCAATAAGACATTAAAAACAAATAGATAGGTTTTGAATTCCGGCAGCTTTCTGCCTCTGTTTCTGGAGGATGACGGAAGTTTGACGGTGATCCCCGGGGCGTGCCATCCTGTTTGACCGTTCCGGGGGCAGGAAAGAAGCCGCCCCGTTGCGACAGGCGCGTGAGTTCCCGTGAGGGTGTGCTAGAATGCCGCACAATGTGCGCAGGAGGATGGGAGAGCGATGCAGTTTCAGGCACCTGAGAGTCTGGCCGAGCAGATCGCGCAGCATGTCGGGCGTCAGATCATCAACGGTCAGCTCAGGCCGGGCGAGCGAATACAGGAAATGCGTGTGGCCAATGAGCTTCAGGTCAGCCGCGGTTCGGTGCGTGAAGCCCTGCTGATATTGGAGCGCCGCTATCTGGTGGACATCTTTCCGCGCCGGGGGCAGCCGTGTCAAAACTGACACGAGAGCACGTTGCCGCCCTCTACGACCTGTATGAAGTCCTGCTCAAGCTCCTGGTCAACCGGTTCATGGCGGTCTGGGATGAAACGGATATCGTTGCCCTGGTCAACCAGTTGCAGCGGCTCAACAAGCTGATCCTGGCGGAAGAGCGTGATCTCTTTGCCATCATCGAGGCCGGGTTCGAGATGATGCGGCTGTGTCATGAGCGGGTGGCCAATCCCTACCTGCAGGATACTTTGGACAACCTGCGGCCGGCGATCAGCCGGACCTACTACCTGGCCGTCACCCGGCGCCCGGACGAGCTGTTCCGTTCCATGAAATTTTTCAACAGCCTGGTGAAAGTCGTTCAGGAGAAGGACCTGCAGGCTGCCGATAAACTCATCACGGCATTTGCCGCAGATCAGCGCGCCCTCATCCTGTCCGTTGTGGATACACTGGCAGAGCACGGCGGCGTGAATGCCGGGCAGGCCACGGGAGCGGGTTGACAGCGATGCGGCTCAAGGCCATCAAGCTCGCCGGATTCAAATCGTTCGTGGACCCCACGACCGTGAGCTTCCCCACCAACATGTCAGCCATCGTGGGGCCCAACGGCTGCGGCAAATCCAACATCATTGATGCCGTGCGCTGGGTCATGGGGAGTCTTCGGCCCGCAACCTGCGCGGCGAATCCATGACGGACGTGATTTTCAACGGCTCAACCGCACGCAAGCCGGTGGGGCAGGCCAGTATCGAACTGGTGTTCGACAACAGCGAAGGCAAGCTCCGGGGCGAATATGCGGCCTACACGGAAGTCTCCATCAAGCGCCGCGTGACCCGGGACGGCCAGTCACAGTACTTCATCAACGGCAGCAAGTGCCGCCGCAAGGATGTCACCGATCTGTTCCTGGGCACCGGTCTGGGGCCGCGCAGTTATGCCATCATCGAACAGGGCATGATATCCAGGCTCATCGAATCCCGGCCTGAAGATCTGCGCATCTTTCTGGAAGAAGCCGCTGGCATTTCACGCTACAAGGAACGCCGCAAGGAAACCGAATCGCGCATCCGCCGCACCCAGGAAAACCTCGAGCGCCTGAAGGATGTGCGCGAGGAGCTGGGGCGGCAGCTTGAAAAGCTCCAGCGTCAGGCCCGGGATGCGGAGCGTTACAAGGCCCTGAAGGCGGATGAGCGCCTGCTGGGGGCCAAGCTTGCTGCCCTGCGCTGGCAGTCCCTGGACGAGCAGACTCGTGCGGCAGAGGCCGCCGTGGCAGAGGTGGAACATCGGCTTGAAGATGAACTCAACGTCAGGCTGACCTTGGACGGACAGCGGGAAGCCGCACTCCAGGCCCAGGATGACCAGTCCCGTGCACTGGATGCCGCTCAGGCCCGTTTCTACGACACCAGCAGCCGTCTGGCACGTATCGAGCAGCAAATTCAGAACACGGCGGAGCGTCTGGCCCAGCTGGATCAGGATGAACAGGCACTTCAGTCGCAGATGGCCCAGCTCAACGAGGAACTGACCCGGGAACGGGAAGCGCTGGCGCTGGTCGAGGAAGAGCTTGAGCTGATCGTGCCGGAGCTCGAGGAACTGCGCTTTGCCGAGGAAGAACACGCCCTTGCGCTGGAAGACGCCGAGCAGGCCATGCAGGACTGGCAGGAGCGCTGGGATGCGTTCAATGCGGAAACGGCGGATCTGCGTAATGCCGCCGAGCGTGCTCAGGCCAACGTGCAGCGCATCGAGCAGCGGATTCAGGATCTGGTCGAGCGCAGGCGTCGCCTGCAGGACAGCCTCTCCTCACTGGATACGGAATCGGTAGAGCAGGATATCCGGGCGCACCGGGCGGAACTGGAAGAGGCAAGTGCCTCGCTGGCGGAGTGGCAGGCAAGGCGGGAGTCCCAGGCTGCGGAGCTGCAGGAAACGGAAAGGCAGTGGCAGGATCATCTCGACATGCAGTCACAGGCAGAGCGGCAACTTGCCGGGCTGGCCGGGCAGCGGGCCTCTCTGGAAACGTTGATTGCGCAGAGCGCCTCTGCCGCAAAGGTTGAGACCTGGGCGCGCAGCGCTGGTGTTGAGCTCACGCCCCTGGCGGAGCAGGTTCGGGTCAACCCGGGCTGGGAGGTGGCGCTCGAGGCGGTTCTGGACAGCCGCTTGCGTGAAGCCTGGATAACGGGTGACGCCCTGCCGGGCGATTTGCCCGGACAACCGGTCTGGTTCACCACCACCGCACCGGTCACGGACGCGGAGGGGGGCACCTGGCCGGAAGATGCGCTGATCCGGCAGGTGACCGCGCCACGGGCTGTGGCGGACTGGCTTCGCGGGGCGCGTTGCGCCGCTTCTCTGGATGAGGCGCTGGCGCGCCGTCATGAACTGGCGCCCGGCACTTGGTGGGTCACACCGCAGGGCCATCAGGTGGGTCGCGACTGGTTGTCGACGCCTGCCGGTGATGCAGAGGATAGCCTGCTGCTGCGCAGGCAGGCGCTTGAGCAGGTGCTGCAGCGCCAGGCCGAACTGGAAGCCCGTCTTCAGGCACTGGTCAGCGCCCGTGAGGAAACCGATGGACGGCGTCAGGCACTGCGGGAAGCGCTCCGGGAAGCGGAGCAGACGCTGCGCATCTGGCAGGACAAGGTAGTGAGCCTGACCGCCCGGGTGGAGTCCCTCGAACAGAAACGGGATGACCTTCGCGCCCGGGCAGAGCAGGTCGCGCAGGAGCTGGAGGAGACCGGCTGCCTGGAAGAAGACCTGCGCATGGAGCTGGAAACGGCCCGGGAAGCCTGGGACGAGGCCGTGAGCAGGCTTGAGCAGGAGGCCGATCGCCGGGAAACCCTGCTCACGGCCCGGGATGACCTCAGAATTCGTCTGGATACGGTCCGGGCAGCTCACCGCCACGCACGTGAGCGCGTGCACCAGCTTCAGCTCCAGCACACGACACTGAAATCGCGTCAGGAAGCGCTCCGGGCGGCCGTCGAAAAGACCCGGCAGGGCCTTTCCCGAACCCGGGCGCAGACGGACATGCTCAGAGAGCAGCGGGAAGCGCTGTCTTCCCCGGATGATGCGCTGAAGGCGGAGCTGGATCAGCTGCTTGCCCTGCGCATTCGTCAGGAGGAAGCACTGGAAGCGGCCCGCAGACAGATGGAAGACGTTCAGCACCGACTCCGGGAACTGGAACAGGAACGCTTCGGGAACGAGCAGCGCATCCAGACCTTGCGCAACCAGCTTGAGGAGCGCCGCCTGGCCCTGCAGGCCCTGACACTGCAGCGCAATGCACAGCGTGAACAGCTCGCAAAGGATGGCTATGACCTCCACGCTGTGCTGGGCATGCTGACGGAAGCGGACCGGGAAGACAATCTTGAATCCGAGCTGGCCCAGATTGCCAGCCGGGTTTCACGGCTCGGGTCCATCAACCTGGCCGCCATTGAGGAATATGAACAGCAGCTGGAACGCAAGCAGTATCTCGACGAGCAGGCAGCCGATCTGGAAGAAGCCCTCGCCACCCTGGAAGAAGCCATCCGCAAGATCGACCGGGAAACCCGGGCCCGCTTCAAGGAGACCTTTGATACTGTCAATGCCGGTCTGCAACGGCTCTTTCCCAAGGTCTTCGGCGGCGGCAGCGCCTATCTGGAACTGACCGGTGATGACCTGCTCGAGACCGGGGTCGCCATCATGGCCCGGCCTCCCGGCAAGAAGAACAGCACCATCCATCTGCTTTCGGGCGGTGAAAAGGCGCTCACGGCCATCGCGCTGGTCTTTGCCATCTTCCAGCTCAATCCGGCACCGTTCTGCATGCTGGACGAGGTGGACGCACCGCTGGATGACGCCAACGTGGGACGCTATGCCGCCATGGTCAAGGAAATGTCGGAACACGTGCAGTTCATCTACATCACGCACAACAAGCTGGCCATGGAAGCCGCGGACCAGCTGATGGGCGTGACCATGCACGAACCGGGCGTTTCCAGACTGGTCGCGGTAGATGTGGACGAAGCCGTGGCACTGGCTGCGTGTTAGCAACAAATAGAACTGTCCGGTTTTGTAGCACATAAACTGTCCGCTTTGGGTCCACTGATGATCAGACTTGGCAGCGGACGTTGGCCGGTGCCTGATCAATAGGTTCGAGGGGGTCGAAGGGCAGGCCTTCTGGGGTGTAACTGGCCAGTCTTCTGGGGCCGTGGAAGATCGCCAGGGAGCGATCAGGATAACGGTGTACCCGAACCTTGGCCTTGACGTAATGGCGCCGATAGCGGTCGGCAGGGATCTGCAGCTTGAGTCCCTCGAACGAGACGCAGTTGTCCTTGTTCACGGTGCGTTCGTACTGCTCACACAGGATGTCGTCCAGTCCAGGGCCGATGAAAGGCACGAAGGCGCTGCCCTCGACGGCGGGTTTGACGCAGAACTCCCGGTTGAAGGCCGGCAGGTAGTGCTCCCGAAGGTAGCGGTTGGCCGCCGCCATGGTGGTAATGCCCTGGGCTGCAAGTTCCTTGGGCAGGCGTCCCTGATGGGTGGCGAACTGGCGCTCACAGCGGCCCCGGGCCTCGGGGGAATAGGCGGGGATCATCTCGACCCCGAGCTGGGCCATGGCCCTGCCGAACTGGGTGAGGTTGGACTTGTCGACCTTGCCGCCGGCCTTGGGGGTGTGCCAGTAGTGACTGCCCCGGTCGGTATAGAGGCTCGAGGGAAGGCCGTGATCGGTGATGACCTCTCGCATGGCCTGGAAGCTCGAAGCCGTGCCTTCCTCCTCGACGAAGAACATGGAGTAGTGCTCAGAGGTGGCGTCATCGAAGGTGATGATCAGATCCCAGTGGTGGCCGGGAACCCATTCGTGGGTGGAGCCATCCTGGTGGAGCATCATGCCGACCATGGGCGCCCGCTCGCGGCGTCGACGATGCTTACCCCGAGCCGGTGCCTTCTTGACCAGGCCTGCCTTCTGCAAGGTGTTCCGTACCCAGGTATAGCTGCGTGTGCCGCCGTGACGGTCGCGGTAGAAGCTGTAGAAGTGTTTGATGTTCCAGCCGTCGTAGCGCTCCTTGTAGAGCGCCTCGAGGCGTAGAACCTCATCCACCGGGGCCTTGCGGTGGGAAACCTGACTCAGGCGCTTGTCGATCAGGCCGTCGAGGCCCTCCTCCTCGTAGCGGTCGATATAGCGCCGGAAGGTCCGCTCACAGACCCCCAGCAGCCGCGCCGCCTCTTCCTGGGTCAGCCGTTTCTCGGTCCATCCCGTATAGGCTTCTTCGAATCGCATTTTCCGGATCTCCTGTAGCAGTTCTGTCCGTCTCATGGCTCACCTCCTTGGTGATCATGAAACCGGACAAATCACGTGCTACAAGTCCGGACAGTTTATTTGCTCCCAACACCGTGGCACTGGCTGCGTTGTAAAGACCGCCACTTTTGAATACTATCCCTGCACAAGAACACAACCTTCCGAAGAGGCAGCGCTGAATGGACAGCAGTTTGCGGGAATGGCTGGTGATCATCGGACTGATCATCATTGTCGCCGTGGCGATTGACGGCTGGCGCCGGGTGCGCCGTGCACGACTGGACTCCCGTGAGATCGCCGCGGGCATGGGGGGCGAAGTATCCGGTACCCCCCTGGATGAAGATTACAACCCAGAGCTGCCCAATGGGGGCTACCGGGTCATCCGGCCGCGATCGGAGAGCGAGGGGGAAGATCGCCTTGCACCGCTTGATGGGCAGAAACAGAGCGGGAGCAGTTCAGCAGATGCGGATGAACTGCCGGGTGTAATGACCGGCCTGCATGCAGAGCGTGGTGACTTCGAGATGTGTGAAGAGGCGGCCGGACTAAACGCCGAGGACATATCGACGGATACGGTGGCTCCGGGAAGCGTTCGGACGACCGTGGAAAATGAAGGCTCCGGGAACAGGGGTGTTGAGCCATCCCGTGAGCGGGTACACCACGATCCTGACAGCGGCCTGGCGCCGGTGGAGGCCGAGCAGTTCATCATGATTCATCTCGTCTCCCGGGAGCGGGAGGGCTTCCGTGGCACGGCGATTCAGAGCATTGCCGAAGCCTGTGGCATGACACTCAATCCCCAGGGCCTCTATGTCCGGCACGAACTGGATACGGGCGTGGGACCGGTACAGTTCAGCATGGCCAATGCCAGCGAAAGCGGCCGGTTTGACGAGCTGGATCTGGAGAGTACCCGCATCCGCGGACTGATCTTTTTTGTCGGGCTGCCGGGCCCCCAGGATCCCATGCGCGCCTTTGACTACATGCTGGAAATGGCCCGCTATCTGGCTGACAAGCTGGATGGGGAGCTCCGTGACGAGCATCAGAGCGTGATGACCCAGCAGACCGTGGACTATTGCCGTCAGCGGATCCAGGAATTTCTCCGTCGCGAAAAACTGGCCGGTCAGGGCAGGAAACGCTGAACATGGCGGACGACAAGGCCCGTATCGAAGCGCTGCGCGCTGAAATCAACGAGCACAACTACCGCTACTATGTGCTCGATGATCCGTCCATCCCGGATGCGGAATATGACCGGCTCATGGCCGAGCTGCGCGAGCTGGAGGCCCGGCATCCCGAGTGGGTGACACCCGATTCGCCGACGCAACGTGTCGGCGGGGCGCCGGCCGAGGGCTTCACGACGGTCACGCATCGTGTGCCCATGCTGTCGCTCGACAACGCGTTTTCCGAAGAGGACGTGCGTGCCTTCGAGCGCCGGATTCTGGAACGATTGGGTACGGAAGCCGAACTGGAGTACTGCTGCGAACCCAAGCTGGACGGGATGGCCGTCAGTCTCCTTTATGAAAACGGACGTCTGGTTCAGGCCGCGACACGTGGCGATGGCACCACGGGCGAAGATATCACGGCCAATGTCCGCACCATCCGTGCCGTGCCCCTGAAACTGCGAGGCCACACCCTCCCGGGGCTGCTTGAAGTGCGGGGCGAGATCATCATGCCCAGGGCCGCATTCGAGGCACTCAACGCCCGCGCCCGGGAGCGGGGCGAGAAAACCTTTGTCAACCCGCGCAACGCCGCGGCCGGCAGCCTGCGTCAGCTGGACCCCCGCGTGACAGCCAGCCGCCACCTGGACATGTACTGTTACGCCCTGGGCGAGGTTCAGGGCATGACCCTGCCGGACACCCATTATGACACCCTCATGGTGCTGCGGGAGATGGGCCTCCGGATCAATCCCCTGATCAGGACGGCCGTGGGTGTGGAAGGCTGTCTGGCCTACTACCGGCAAATGGCCGCGCGCCGGGACAACCTGCCCTACGACATTGACGGGGTGGTCTACAAGGTCAATCGTTTCGATCTGCAGCAACGCCTGGGCTTTGTCTCCAGAGCGCCGCGCTGGGCGATCGCCCACAAGTTTCCGGCACAGGAAGAGCTGACGGTGCTGGAAGGCGTCGATTTTCAGGTAGGGCGCACCGGCAAGATCACGCCGGTCGCCCGTCTGCGCCCGGTATTCGTGGGTGGGGTCACCGTTTCCAATGCCACCCTGCACAACATGGATGAGGTACGTCGTCTGGACGTCCACATTGGCGATACGGTGATCGTGCGTCGTGCCGGTGACGTGATTCCGCAGATCGTGGGGGTCGTGGCCGACCGCCGGCCCGCTGATGCCCGACCGGTGGAGATGCCTGACCACTGTCCCGAATGTGGTTCCGAGATCGTTCAGGCGGAGGGCGAGGCCGATGCGCGCTGCAGCGGCGGATTGTATTGCCCGGCACAGCGCAAGGAGGCCATCAAGCACTTCGCCTCCCGCAAGGCCATGGATATTGAAGGCCTCGGTGACAAGCTCATTGATACCCTGGTGGACAAGGGGCTGGTGGAAACAGTCGCCGATCTGTACAGCCTCCGCTATGAGCAGCTGGTGGCACTGGAGCGCATGGGGCCAAAGAGTGCTCAGAACATCCTCGACGCCATCGAACGCTCCAAACACACCACTCTGGAACGCTTTGTCTATGCGCTGGGCATCCGGGAAGTGGGAGAGGCCACGGCCCGTGCACTGGTGCGTCACTTCCGCACGCTGGAGGCCCTCGAGCAGGCGGACGAAAACGCACTGATGGCCGTGCCGGATGTGGGTCCGGTTGTCGCCAGTCATGTGGTGAGCTTTTTCCGACAGCCTCATAACCGGGAAATTCTCGAAAAACTGCTGGCGGCAGGCATCACCTGGCCACCGGTGGAAGACAGCGCCGGGGCGGGGCAATCCCCTTTTACCGGCAAGACAGTGGTGCTGACCGGTACACTCGGCCGACTGACCCGCGATGAGGCCAGAGCCCTGCTGCAGCAGGCCGGAGCCAAGGTTACCGGCAGCGTCTCGGCGAAAACGGATTTCGTGATCGCCGGTGAGAAGGCCGGTTCCAAGCTGACCAAAGCCGAAGCACTGGGGGTCCCGGTTCTGGATGAAGACGCGTTCATCCGCCTGTTGACCGAGGCCGGCTTTGCAATTCCCGGGGCCTGACGCTCAATCTGTGAAGTGGCCGCTATTTCTTTGGCGTCCTTCCGGTTACAAATAGTCACACGCCAAACCATCAAACAAGAAGGACGCATGGAATTGATGCTGAGTCGGATTTTGCGCATCGGGCTGTTTGCGCTGATGCCCGGTTTTCTGCTGACTGCCTGCAATGTGGAGGAAACCCCTGTCGAACCGCTGCGTGTACTGGGTGAGCCGCCCGGCACGGCGGTGATTGGTGCCGAGTATTTCTACGAATGGGCCGTGGACGGTGGCAAGGGCATACCGGACTTCACGCTGACCAACGCCCCGCGCTGGCTGTCCGTGGAGTGGGTGGAAAACAAGTTCCGCCGCGGCATCGTGATGCGGGGTATCCCGGGCATTACCGGCGGCCGGCATGGTACCGGCGATCTGACTCAGGACACGGATGACACCACCATTGTCCTCAGTGTTACCGATGGCGACCAGCTCGTCACCAAGTCCTTCTCCATCAGTGTGCCCAAGAATCTGATCAAGGGCGTATCGTCGGAAGTGGATGAAGACACGGACATGGAGCGGCCTGTCAGTGAGGACGGCAAACCCATTCCCGTCTGTGAATCGGATGACGCCGGAACCTGGAACAGTGAGCAGGGAGATCCCCCTGCAGTGCCTGACGGGATGACTCTGGCCTATGTGCTGGCCACGCTGGATGCCGCACCTGTGGAACCGGTGGTCTTCCACTTTCAGCCCGTGTCGGCCACCAGCAGCGGCGCGACACCGGGTGTGGATTATGTGGAGCGTGAAGGTTATCTGACGTTCAGGGCAGGTATGACGCGGTGCCTGATCGCGGCCTTTGTCAAAAAGGACACCGAGGCGGAACCCAATGAAATCTTCAGTTATGAGTTCGACCGTGTGGTTTCCGGGCTCGGTGATGTGACGGAGAAAGAGAATCAGGCTGTACCCAAGGTTTCGGTCACCATTCTGGATGACGAGCCGAGGGTGAACTTCGATCAGGCGGTAATTTCCTCGACTGAAGGCAAGACCGTTACCGTGACGGCGCGTCTGAACAAGGCACCGGAGGTTGCGGCCAGCGCCACGTTCACGGTGGTGGACGGGGAAACCACGGCGGATTCGAACGACTATGAGATCCTTGGGGCGTCCGGCAACACGGTCAATTTCAATCCGGGTGAAACCGAAAAGACCTTTACCATCGAGCTCAAGCTCACGGATGACAGCGACAAGGACGCGGACGAGAAGCTGACTCTGCGGTGGGATGCATGCAAGTCCAGTGAAGTCCGTACAGCCTGTGCGGGTGACACGATGCCCTCAATGACGCTCTGGATCAATGAGTGGTTAGCGCCTGTGTATGTCAATCTGCCCCCGGACAGCAGCATGGGCGAGCGCGGGGTGTTTGCCGATGCGGCCGTGGATGACTGGGGTCGGGTGTATGTGGCCTACAACTACACGCGCAGCAACGGGCACCAGGCAGGGGAGGTGCGGGTTTATGACCGCACGGGTGTCAATCTGCTCCAGACGATACCCTTTGCGAGCGGAGACGATCGCTTCGATGCCCGGATCGGAGCCATTCGCTTGCAGACCCAATCCGGGACGGGCAAACCGGCTCTGGTGCTCTATGTTGTCGGGTCGGCCAATGGCCGGTTTACCTCGGTCCCGTCCGGCAGTGCGCCGGCACTGGGCGGCTGGGATGCGGTCGCCGAACGTTGGGAGCGGGCAGACGTCAACGCGCCGCTGGTGGTCAACTGGCGGGTTCAGTACGGCTCCGATCAGGATGATTACGCCAACAGTCTGGCCATCACCACGGGCGGTGAACTCTATGTGGTCGGTGATACGGACGGTGCGGTGGAAAATGACAGCAACCTGGGCGGCCGCGACGGGTTTGTTCTCTTTCTGTCGGAAACCGGCCAGTTCCGTTATGCGATCAATACCGGAACCACCGGGGCAGACCATATCGCCTCGGCCCGGATCGGCAGCTCCAGTGCGGTGGACTTTGCCGGCTCTGCTGTGGGTGAATACGATGATCTGCCCCGGGGTGGGCGGGATGCCATCACCGGTTCGTATAACACGGAAGGCCGTGTGGTCAGAAAGGATCAGTTCGGCTCCCCGCTGACAGATGAAATTCTGGCGCTGGGCAAGCTGTCCACGGGCTATGTGTCTGCCGGCTACACCACAGGATCCCTGTTTGAGGGTAGACTGGGCTTCGGGGGCGAGGACATCATGCTCGCCTATCACAAGACGCTGTCCTTTCCCGACAAGAAAATTCAGCTTGGTACAGCCGCCAATGACCGCGCTCTGGCCTCGGCCGGCCGGGGTCTGTATGCCTTTGTGGGCGGGGAAACGGGCGGCAGTCTGGTTGCCGGGACTTCGGTTGTGGATGGCAAGGATGGCTGGTTTGCCCGCTACGAAGCCAAACCCGAGGACAAGGACCTGATTCAGACCTGGATTCGCCAGACCGCGCGACCGGGTGCGGATCGGATTGTCAGTCTGCTGCCGACTGCCCAGAACAAGGTTTTTGTGGTGGATGAAGTGGAAGGTGATGCCGGCAACTTGCTGATTATCTGGCCCATCACACCGGAAGGAGAGGACTTGGTGGTGCCCTGATCAGGCCCAGCCATCGACCTGATTGCGCAGAAACAGACGGCTGATATCCAGCGTCGTGATCATGCCGGACAGATGGCCCTCCCGGGTCATCACCGGCACGCCCCTCAGATCCCAGGCCACCATGCTGATCACCAGATCCGCAATGGTGGCTTCGGGTGTGGTGACCAGTAACGGATGCCGGGGCACCAGATGTGCCAGCGTTTCCGTTTCCCCTTTTTCAAGCCACCAGGTCAGGATTTCTTCCCGTGTGACCACGCCGGTCAGCTGTCGCCGGTCATTCACGCAGGGTAGATGATGGATCTTGTGCGCCACCATGAATTCATGAGCATCGGCCAGTGTCCAGTGGATGTCGCCCAACAGTATCGAAGGATTCATGGCATCCCTGACGCGGGGCCGCAGATCTTCCGTGACGGCCATCTCTTCGTTCGCCGGCGCCCGTCGCCAGCGGCTCAGCCAGCCCTTCGGACCGCGCTGCCGGACAATGACTTCCTCGGGCGCGTGGGCGACAACAGGCCGGATCTGGGTCAGTTCAGTGACCGGCTCTGCTGTTCTCGCCTCCGGATTCACCCGAATCGGGGTGACCGTGCTCTGACTGGGTTGAACAAAAAATACGCTCACGAGGTGGCTCCATGCCTTGGAAACGGGAAATGTCCACACGCCGGGTCAGAGACTGCGGCAGTGCGGGCACGCTCTCTGACAGGGTATCGGCCAGGTGGGCAGAAAGTAAAGGCGCAAGCAGAAAGCCCTTCGAGCCCAACCCGCTGAAAACATGCACCCCGGGCGCGAGCTGGCCGATGACCGGCATGTAATCGGGCGCGGCCGCCCTCACGGATACACGCGGCACCCATTCGGCACCCTCTGTCAACGCCCCGGACTCCGGGAACACTTCTGCCGCCTGCCGCAGGATCTGGAGGGTCTCTTCGTTGCTCGGTTCGCAGCAGTCATCGTTCGGCCGGAAGCTTGCGCCAAGCGTCACCTGACCGTGATCGGCGGGCATCATGTAGCCGTCGGCACAGATCACGGTACGAACCGGCCAGCCCGGAATTCTCGCGGAAATCACCTGTCCCCGTATGGGCTTCAGGACAGGGCGTGGCGCAGGGGGCAGCCAGAATCGGGTCTCTGCCCCGGCTGCCAGGACGACGGCATCGCAACCACATTCGTGCTCGTGACCTTCCGCGTCCCGCCAGTTCACGAGACCTGTGCAGAGGGTGGTAACCGTTGCACCGGTATGTATCCGTATGCGCGGATGGTCAAGTAAGCTGCGGACGATACGCGCCGGTCGCAGCCATCCGCCCCCGGGGAACCAGAGGCCCCCGGCCGGTACGGAGAGCCCTGTACGCACGGCACTCTCCTGTGGATCGGCTTGCCGGATCCAGGTGCCGTAGGTATTGCGTGACAGAAAACGCGCCTGTCGGCGGGCTTCATGCTCGCTGTAGGCCAGGGCCAGCAGGCCTGTCGGCTGCCAGTGTTCCGGCGTCTGTGAGGCATAGAAGCGGCGCGCGTAGCCATAAGCGGCGGCGTGCAGTGCCGTATGCGGCGAGTAATCCACGCCGGGCTTGAAGTAGAGGGCACCTTGCGGATTGCCGGAAGCACCGGAGGCCACAGCGGCACCCTTTTCCAGTATCATGACCTCAACGTCCATGCCGGCAAGCTGACGTGCGAGACAGGCTCCCGCAATTCCGGCACCGATGATGACCACCTGGCCGGGACGATGACGTGTATGGTGCCCCGGCAGGCGGGCCCGGGTCATGTCCCGCTTGTGCCCGAATCCCGGCGCCTTCTCCACCACAAAGCCCAGGGCGGCGAGTGTCCTGCGGATGCGACCGGCGGCCGTGAAGGTGGCCAGTGTGCCGCCCGGGGCGGTATGGTGGCGGATGCGTTCGAGGACGTCATCTGCCCACATGTCGGGGTTGCGGGCCGGAGAAAAACCGTCGAGAAACCAGGCATCTGCCCCGAACCGGACCTCGTCCAGCGCTTCCCGCACATCGCCAAAATACAGCGAAAGGGTGATTCGGCCGTCAGCCGTGCTGCGCCTGTGCAGGCCCTTCAAAGGTTCCGGACAGAGATCCAGCAACAGGTCGGTCAGGTGCCCCGGCACGCTCCTGTGAAGGGCTGCCCGGCGGATATCATCCGGGTGCAGGGGATGCTTCTCGATGCTGAAGATGTGCAGGCGGGCTGAAGCCGGCGCATGGGCCAGAAAAACATCAAGCAAGGCCAGGATGTTCAGGCCGGTCCCGAATCCGGTTTCTGCCACCACGAAGGTGGCACAGGAATCCAGCGCGGAAAACCGCTCTTCCAGTGCGTTGCCGCGGATGAAGACATGGCGGCTTTCTGCAAGGCCGTCCAGCCTGGAAAAGTAGACATCACCATATTCCGGAGACGACGGTGTGCCCGCCTCGTCCCAGACGGGTTCAGCCCAGGGCAGCCAGGGACCGTCAGTCATCTTTCAGGATCACCTGCTCGATGACAACCGGGTCCACAGGCAGGTTTCTGAACTGGCCCCAGGCACGTGTCGGCAGGTTGGCAATCCGGTCCACAACATCCATGCCGGCCACGACACGCCCGAAAACCGTATAGCCCGGGCGCTGCGGCTGACCGTCCAGATGCGGGTTATCCACCACATTGATGTAGAACTGGCTGGTGGCCGAGTCCGGATCCCGGGTGCGGGCCATGGCAACGGTGCCGCGGAGATTGCTCAGGCCATTGTCAGACTCGTTGGGAACAGGAGGATAGGTGGGTTTCTTGCGAATGCGCTGGTCGTAGCCACCGCCCTGAATCATGAAATCCCGGATGATACGGTGAAAGATGGTGCCGTCATAGAAGGATTCTCTGGCATAACGGACAAAGTTGCTCACGGTCTGCGGTGCCTTGTCGGGCAGCAACTTGATGGTGAAGATTCCCTGATTGGTGCGGAATTCGGCTTCCAGTGCCAGTGCGGGAATGGCCATCAGGCAGGTCAGCAGTGTGCCGACCAGCCAGCGGATCAAACGTGGCTTCATTTTGCCCCCTCCGGACAGTTTATTGGACGGAAAACGGGCCCTGACGTGAAGTGTCGTTATGCTTGTTGTCGGCAACGTAAGGACAGGCCCGATTTTTACCGGTCTGCTTGGCTTTGTAAAGAGCCTCGTCCGCTTCCCGGATCAGGGCTTCGTAATCGTCCTCGGGGCCGGGCGTGTGGGTGGTGTAACCGGCGCTGATGGTGACGATGCCGGCGGGGGATTTGGCATGCGGCAGCTCAAGGGCGGCGACCTGTCTGACGAGGCGATCGGCAATGTCGGCTGCGGCATGGCTGTCGGTATCCGGCAGGATCAGGGCAAACTCTTCACCCCCGAAACGGGCGGCCAGGTCACTGCCGCGGCGTGCAAAGTCGCTCAGACACTGGGCAATGGTCATGAGACAGGCATCCCCCGCCTGATGGCCATAGTGATCGTTGTAGGCCTTGAAGTTGTCCACATCGATCATGATGAGCGAGAACGGGGCGTGCTGTCGCTTGGCGCGCCGCCACTCCCGTTCCATGAACGTATTCAGTGCCCGCCGGTTGGCCAGCTGGGTTAGGGGATCCAGCAACGCCTGTTCCATCAGGTGCTCTTCTGCCTTGCGCAAAGCGGCCTGCTCGTGCATCAGCAGCAGTTGCTGGAGGAAATTGCGCCGGGTTTCGTACTCGTGCCGATAGCAAACCAGGAGGCTGATGATGACGACGAAACTGTCCACGAAGCTCAGTTCGATGAACTGCTCCGAAGGCAAATTCATGAAGCTGTGCATCACCAGAATCTGTGTCATCCACATGAGCAGGGCGAGCGGAAAGGCGTTATTGAAGGGGATTCTCAGGACGGCCAGTGCATAGAACAAGGACAGAATTGAGCCCGTCTGGTAATTGAAGTTCCCTGCCTTGGCGGCCAGCACGCCGACTGCCAGCACCGAGAGATGGATGATATAGGCGCCGATGCCCAGCATGGAGTGAAAGAACGGACGCAGCCGACGCATCCGGGAAAGCAGCGCAAAGCACACGACCACGCCGGCACCCAGAGCCCGGATCCAGAAAGTGGTGTGGACAAGCTCCGGTATGACCAGTTGATCCGCAATCAGAAAGGCGGCCAGCACCAGGGCACCCACAATGGTATAGATGCGGTTGATGGTATAGTTGCTTTGCCGGAAGTGCTCGCTGAAGCGTTGCTCAAGTTCGGGAATGAACTGAAGGCCCCGCATGCCGCGCGCGAGGGTATAGCGCAGGTACTGGACGCTGTCTTCCGAGAGCGTGGGACTGGTCGGATCGGAATGGCTGTCTGTCACGGTCGGATTCGCTCGGGCCTTTCACAAGAGTGTAGGCGAAACCCGGTACAATTGCAGTCGGGCCGGTGGTGTTACACTCTGACACAGAATGCCGTCGAATGTCATGAAATGCGGCACAAACGTGCGGTTTTACGCACAGAATCTACACTTTTTCACAAACTCTGCCTGTAAAATATCCGGGCCAGCGCCCATAGTAGTAACCGGAATACATGAAACAGAGGGCACGCTCATGGCTGGCAACAAAACCTATCTGGACAAATCCCGTCTTGGACGGCTGCTGGTCAACCGGGGCTACGTTACCGAGGCCCAGTTGGAAGAAGCCTTGCAGATCCAGCGCGACCAGGGGCTGCGCCTGGGCGAGGTGCTGGTCGGCCTGGGATATGTTACCGAAAAAGCCCTCCAGCGCACGCTCAAGCATCAATCCCGCTATCGTTATGCGGCGGCCTTCGTGGCCATGGTGGCGACACCGCTTCAGCCTCTCGTGGCATTCGGTGCGACCGCCACCCAGGCCGTACCGGTCAACCCTTCCGTTTCGCTCAAGCTTGGCAGCATGCGTGCACTGAGCGACGAAGACATGGCCGAAGTGAGCGGACAGGGCGGGGTGGCCGAAGCCTGGCAGAATCTGGGTGCTCAGATTTCCAGTGCGCAAAAGAGTGCCCTGGAAAAGCAGGCCAAGGGTGAAGAGCCGGAGGCGCTGGATGGTGTCAAGACGCTCACTGCCCTGGGCAAGTTGCTGTTCCCGGTGAGCCAGTTTCTGGAAGCGGATACTTCAATTGAGGGCGTGACATGGGATCCCGCCCGGGCAAAACCCCTGTTCAACGCTGATGGCAGCATGAACGTCAATTTGCCGACGCGAATCGAGAGTATGCACTTTGACAATATCCGGGTGGCCGGCAGCACAGGGCCGACCATGGGCAGCATCGCATTTGAGGGTATCCAGTTTCATGACAATGCGAGTATCGTGATTCGCGCGCACTAGCCGGAAATTCTCTTGTTGTTGTCGAGTGAGGTTGCCGCACATCCGTGCGGCTTTTTTTGTCTGTGCGCAGATAGGTAAGCCGGAGGCCCATGCCCTGAGCGGATCGTATCAGGCGATACCCAGGGCGTGGCCGGTACCGGGCACATGCTCGGTTTTTGCTTCCCGGCCATAGACAACCGGGCGATCCGGTTGCCCCTTGATGATGCGCAATACCCGATCCGTACGTTGGCGGGCGGCCACGATGATCCGTCCGTTCACTTCATTGAGATGCTTGCACTGTGCCAGACGCGCTTCCGATTCCAGCAGTTTGTCGTGGATGGAGGGGAAGCGGGAGGCCAGAATGGTACGCAGGCGCTCCGGTGACAAGCGCACCCTGGCCAGCCATTGGCTGCGCGCACGTGCACTGGCATCCAGCGACTGCATGAGGTCCAGTTTGGTCTGGGTCAGGGTCTGAAGGGTGTCCAGATCTCCCTGTTCCAGACAGGCCCGTTCGGCCTCCAGTGTCCGGAGCAGGGATGCGAGGAGAGAAAGGTCATTCTGAAGCTGAGCATGAAACTGTTTGAGGTCGGACATGATGCCTCCAGCGTGGTTCAGGACAAGTCTTGCTCCATACCAAGCAATTTCTCTGCCACACGCTGGTTGTCAATCGTATATGTCCCCTTCTCCAGGGCACTCCTGATGGCGCGCACCCGCTCACTGTTCACTTCCGGAACGTCCTTCAGCGTCTTTTCCGCCGCCTGCAGCGTACGCGCGGAAGGGCTGAGGGCGACCCTGTCCTGTGCGCTATTTTGCTCATCCGCAGCACGGCGATCACCGCCGTCAGGCGGCAGCGTCTCGGCCTTGCGAGCCTCGTCGGCGGCACGCCGGGAGACCTGTTGCGGCAAACCATTGCCGACACCCTTGATGTTCATGATCTGCTCCTGACCTCATTCAAATCAGCTTCTGGCACTATTATCGGCATCGCCCGACAAAACTTTAGAGAGAAATCGGGACTTTTTTGAGATGATCTACAGACGGATCCGAACCTTCTGCCGGCCCACGACTTCCGCCCGGACAACCCGACTGGACGTCAGATTTCTGACGGGAATCTGCTGGCCTTTCACGCCGTTGCTCAGCGCCTCTCCGACCATTTTAACAAAAAAACGGTCGTTGCCGGCCTCGATGACCACACGATCTCCCTTGCTGATCAGTAGTGGTGGTTGCAGGCCGGAAGGCGTGATGACGGTTCCGGCGCCGATCGTACGGCGAATCCGCATGTCCCGCCAGTCCTGGCTCTGTTCGACAAAGCCGCGCGACAGGCGAGTCAGATCACGGGCTTCCCAGCGGATATCGGATTCCGTCAGGGCCTGTCCGCGAAACAGTGGACGCGCACTGACCATGACCGGAGCCATGACCGAGACATCCACAGGTATGCGGACGGTCCAGCTGCCCGGACACCCGACGGCGAAAGTCTGCCGTTTCCGGTTGAGACTGAGCGTGCCCTCCACGGTGGGCAGACTGTCACAGGCGGGCAGGCTGAGGCGGCTGTCCATCTCCTGAATGTCAAAGGTCAGCTCCCGCTGACGTTCGGCGCCTTCCCGTTCAGCCTGACCGAGCAGCCAGGTCTCAAGTGCCTGGTAAGCCTGATCCATGCCCTCTGTCGCCGGCTGCGGCTCCCCGGTGTCCGCGGCATCCGGTGATTCCGGAGAAGCAGGCACGACGTCCGTTGCCGCCGATGCCCACAGGGATGCGGTTAAAAAAAGACTGACACAGACTAGGCGAACTTTCATCTTATGGCCTATCCTAAGAAAAATATTGGCGTCCGGATTTTGACAAAACCGATGCCCGGAAAGGTATCAAGCAAACGGCGTGCCGGCTGAATTAAACGGGAGACCGGAGTCATGGCAGGTATTCTGGATAGTGTGAATCAAAGAACCCAGATGGTGGGGGAAAACCGCCTGGAGCTGCTGTTGTTCAGGCTTCAGGGGCCACAGATCTATGGCATCAACGTGTTCAAGGTGAAAGAAGTCCTGCAATGCCCGAGGCTGACCATGATGCCCAAGCGTCATCCCGCAGTCAGGGGAGTGGCGCACATCCGCGGCGGCACCATACCGATCCTTGACATGGGCATGGCGACGGGGTTGCCTCCGGTTCCCGAAGACAAGATTCAGCAGTGCTTCGTGATCATTACGGAATACAACCGCAAAACCCAGGGTTTTCTGGTTCAGGGCGTCGAGCGCATCGTCAACATGAATTGGGGAGATATTCATCCTCCCCCCAAGGGCGCAGGCAAGGACAATTATCTGACTGCGGTGACCCGGCTGGATGACAAGCTAGTCGAGATCATTGATGTCGAAAAGATTCTCTCGGAAGTCGCTCCGGCCAGGGAAAACGTCTCCGAGGGCGTGATTGCCGAGGACGTGGTGGAAGAGGCACGCAGGCTCAAGGTACTGGTCGTGGACGATTCCGCCGTGGCGCGGCGGCAGATCATGCACTGCATGAAGGCTGTGGGTGTCGAGGTGGAAAGCAAGAACAACGGCCGGGAGGCATTGGACTATCTCAAGTCGCTGGTGGAAGATGGCAGCGACATCAGTGATCACTTGGTCCTGATGATTTCCGATGTGGAAATGCCTGAAATGGATGGCTACACCCTGACCACACAATGCAAGCAGGATCCGCGATTGCAGAGCCTTTACATCATGCTCCATACTTCCCTGAGCGGAGTATTCAACAAGGCGATGGTCCAGAAAGTGGGTGCAGACGACTTCATGGCCAAGTTCAGCCCGGATGAGCTGGCGTCCAGGGTGGCGTCCATCATCAAGGAACGTACAGGACAGGATGTCGGGCAGGGCGAGGCCGGCTGATCGCCAGTGGCCGCGAGAAAGAGGAGGCAGTGCTCTGGTTAGCGCGAATGAATACGAGGTCTTCAGGGACTGGCTGGAGAAAAGCAGCGGCATCCTGCTGGGTGATAACAAGCAATACTTGGTCAAGAGTCGCCTGAGGAAAATTCTGGCAGAGCATGGTATCAGCAGCCTCACCGAGCTGGTGGATCGTATCCGGAAGCAGCCACGCAGTGGTTTGCGCGAGGCGGTCGTTGACGCCATGACAACAAATGAAACCCTGTGGTTCCGGGACATCCACCCGTTCCGTATTCTGGAAGAGCGGCTATTGCCCGAACTTGCGGAAGAGCGTACCACCCAGCCCATCCGGATCTGGTCGGCCGCCTGTTCGACCGGTCAGGAGCCGTATTCCATTGCCATGGTGATTGCCGAGCTGAAGAAGACCAAGCCGCACTTGGTGCGTCGCCCGGTCCGCATTGTGGCGACTGACCTCTCGGGCCGGGTGCTGGACATTGCCAAACGGGGCGAGTACGAGATGCTCGCCATCGGTCGCGGGTTGTCCCGGGAACGCCTGCGCATGCACTTTGATGAGGTGGAGTCCGGGGTCTGGAAGGTCAAGCCGGAGATTCAGCGCATGGTGGAGTTCCGGCCGCTGAACCTCAAGGATTCCTATGCCTTGCTGGGCAAGTTCGACATCATTTTCTGCCGCAACGTACTGATCTATTTTTCTGCGGATCTCAAGAAGGACATCCTGACCCGCATGCACGGTGCGCTGAAGAAGGGGGGCTACCTCATGCTGGGCGCGTCGGAATCGCTCAGCGGCATGCAGGACAAGTTCGACATGGTGCACTGCAGTCCGGGGATCGTTTACCGGGCCAAATAGTGATGGCTCCCGGCGCCGTAATGCTTGCATTTTGCGCCGGCTTTCTGTATCTTGCGCACCTCAAATGATTGCCCTTCAACGGTGAGGTGTCCGAGTGGTTGAAGGAGCACGCCTGGAAAGCGTGTATACGGTAACCCCGTATCGAGGGTTCGAATCCCTCCCTCACCGCCAATACACGAAAACGCCGGTTCTCTGAAGCCGGCTTTTTGTGCCCGGAGCCCCGTCGTTCCGGGCGTTTCGGCCCCAGCAAGCGCACCTCGGGCTCGCCGCTCCATCCCGCCATTCTCCCGTTCTGGTTCTCTCCTGGACCGAGTTTCTCTGCCACCACCCCTCGGAAGCGTACCCCTCAAGTGCTGTTGTTACGCTTGCATGAGCATTGCAGATCAATGACTTATAGGAGTTGGTTAAAATTTGTTCGATTTCGACGACTGGCCTCGGATGTCCGGGGCGAACGCCCTCGGCGCTTGCTGGCGAGTATCCATGTCGGGTATACCCGCGGCGGCTGGCTCATATTCTGAGCCCATGCCCGGATTATCCTATGCAGATGACGGAGTACGCCAAACTTGGCGCAGGATTCAGCAACATCAGAACTTCCCGGAATGACCGTCGAGGTGGATGAGACAACTGGGGTGTGGATCACGCGGGAGGTAGTGTCCCGTCAAGTGGTGTAAGTCCGGGTCTCCAGTCTCATCCTCTCAAGCCGCCTGCTGGTCTTCGAGCAACGGCTGTGCCTGAGCGTTGTCCGGGATGATGACCCGAGCCAGGCTTTCCTGGCTCATGTAGCGGCGGGTCACCTGCCATTCATCCGTCTGCCCGGCGAGCAGCGTGCCGACCAGGCGCACGATCGCAGCGTTGTTCGGGAAGATCCCAATGACCCGCGAGCGGCGCTTGATCTCCTTGTTCAGCCGTTCCAGCGGGTTGGTCGAGGCCAATTGCGGCCAGTGTTCCTTCGGAAAGCCCATGAAGGCCAGCACGTCGTCTTCGGCCCCGTCCATCAGCGCCGATAGTTTCGGAAAGCGTTCGCGCAGCTTGTCTGACGTCTCCCGCCATTGAGCCCTTGCCTGCGCCTGATCCTCCTGTACGAAGGCCGTGCGGATCACCGCGGCGACCATCTGGTGCTGGCGCCGCGGCACGTGGGCCAGGGCGTTGCGCATGAAGTGCACCCGGCAGCGCTGCCAAGTCGCACCGATGACCTTGGCGATCGCCTGCTTCAGGCCCTCGTGCGCATCCGAGATCACCAGCCGCACTCCGGACAGACCCCGCCGCATCAGGCCGCGCAGGAAGTCCATCCAGAAGGCCTCCGTCTCGGCCGGACCCACTGCCATACCCAGCGTCTCGCGCCGCCCCTCGGCGTTCACAGCGACCGCCACGACCACAGCCTGGCTCTCTACCGAGCCCCGCTCGCGCGACTTCACGTAGGTCGCATCCAGCCACAGGTAAGGCCACTGGCCGCGGATCTCGCGACTCAGGAACGCCTCGACCCGCTCATCGAGTTCTGCGCACAGCCGCGATACTTGGCTCTTCGAGATTCCCGTCATCCCCAACGCCTGCACCAGATCATCGACCTTGCGCGTCGAGATCCCTTTCACGTAGGCCTCCTGGACCACGGCCACCAGTGCCTGCTCCGAGGCCTTGCGCGGCTCCAGGAAGCTCGGAAAGTAGCTACCCGAGCGCAGCTTCGGAATCTTCAGATCCAAAGTCCCCAGACGCGTTTCCAGCGTCCGCGCGCGGTAGCCATTGCGGTGATTCACACGCCCCGGGCTGCGCTCATGCAGACCCGCGCCACAGCGCGATTCGGCCTCCGCCTCCATCAGCCGCTGCAACACAAGCTGTCCCAGCTCACGCAGCAAATCCCTGTCCGCATACTTCTCAGCCAATCGAATCAATGCCATCCTATCTTCGGTCATCGTGGTGCTCTCCGTCTCTGGTGAAGGTGTCGTAACCTCCAGTTTACGGAGACCCACGGTGGCTACCTAGCCACCGCAAAGATTTACACCACTTCCGGGGACACTACCACGCGGGAGGCCGGGGACTGCTCCCCGGCATTTGCGCTGCGCCAGGAGCTGCTGGAGCGGCTGGCCAAGGCGGACGGCCATATTAATGCCGCCGATCGCAAGTTATGGCACGAGACCGAGCGCGGACTGTGGTCGGCGAGGCAGGCCATGGCGCGGGTCGCCGAGGTATGGCTTGTGCTGTTAGGGGAACTGCCGGCGTTGCCGCCCATAGAGCGTTACCTGAAAAAGGAGGTCATGCAGGCACGGCTGCAGGCGATTGCCGCTATGCCAAAACCACCGGTCTTGGAGTCCCTCTGGCAGGACGCAAGGCTGGCCGAAGACGCGATTCTCGCCACGCCTTTCCCGGAGTTGTCCACGCCGTTGTCCGATTCCAGTCGGGCAGCGCTGAACGATGGGCTGGCGCGACAGGATCGCTATATCACAGCCTTGCGAGGATTGGTGCGTGTCATGGAATCCGCTTTCGCAGCCCGTTTCATCGCACTGCGACCGGGCGACTGGTTGCGCTTGGAGGACAGGGCGCTGGCAAACCACATGTTGCTGAATGGATTCACGCACCTGGCGGACCGTATGCACGCAGATGGCGTGACCGGCAGGATCCTTGCGCTACGGGGGTTGACGGCCTGGGTCTTCTTCCCGGCGGCGGCGGAGCATGCCTTGGATGAGGCGATTCGCGGCTACCACCTGGCTTATACGCGCGTCGTGCGTGTCGAGCCACCCTCGAACGGTCCCATCGCCGCACCGGGTTACTACTGGCTGGTGCGAGCAGGTCGGCGTATGCGCAAGGCGAGAGTTTTGTTACAGAAGATGCGCGGGACCGACTTTCCCAGCGTCCGCGACATGCTGTTCGACGCTCTGGATGCCGCGGCGAAAGCGTGGTGGGCGAGTTTCGCGCCAGGCGAAGCCCCGGTCGCTTGGCCTCATCGCATGCCGGGACACGTGTATGAACTAGGAGGCACCGCGCCCGCCGAGGTTGCCGACCCGTTGCTCAAATCCATGCGGCGCGTCGAGATGTTGAGCGGGTGGCGCGGAGGGCAACGGATAACAGATTTCGATCCAAGCGGATTGCTGCAATTGGCGGTGGTTCTCGAGGTGGCTGAACAGGCGATCACCCGGCTGGAGGAACTCGTCGCGCCCGAGGTTGATCTCGCGGTGGGTGACCGGGTTCTGCTCCACGACGGCGTACCAGCGTACGTAACCAAGCGAGGCGGCGTGCATCTGGAGCTCGATCTGGGGCAGGATGCGACGCGCGAGGCGAGACTGTTCCACGATTACCTGCAGATCATCGCCCGGGCGCATGACAAAACCGGTCGTGAACGTGGTCATCGGGCCAGCAACATCAACCGTCCCACTGTTGCCGATATACAGGAGGCGATCGCCGACTGGGAGGAGGCCGTCAGCTGGATAGAGAAGGGCTGGGATTGCATCGAGGAGTACCAATCCGATGTTGGCTGTCGCGAGGTGGTCGATGATCTGATAGAGCGCTTCGGTGGTGAGTCCACGCTAGCGGATGAACTCTTGCTTCGGCTGAAACGGGCCGACGAGCGGTTCAGAGCGGCGACCAAGGAGGCGCGTATATCGATTTTCGATTGCGGCCCAAAGTTCCAGTATGTCGACGAGGAACACATCTATCTGCTGCCCTTGAATGAGTACGATCCGCGACGGCACTGGTACTTCTATCGCTGGCAACCGGACTGCCCCTATTCCCTGGGAGGGCATGACGCCTATTCGTACCAAAAAGAACAGTACGGGCTGGATTTTCTCAACATGACGGAGGATCAGCTGCTGGATGCTGTGCGCAGGGAAGTTTCGCGCTGGAAGGAACGGTTCGGGCATTAATCAGCATCTTGCCTGGAACGCCTGCCCCCTCCATGGCTATCAAAACCCGAACTGCTTCCGCTGCAGCTCCCACAGGTGGGGAAAGGGATCCATGAAGTCGGCCAAGGTCAGGTGTGCCGGGTGGGTGCTGTTGAGGATCGCTTCCTGGATGTCCGGCGCCAGCAGGGTCAGGCGCAGAATCCGTGAAGCGTAGCTGGCGCTGGTGATGCCCTCAGCCTCGGCGAGTTCCTTGACGCTCTCGTACTTGCCCCTGGCCAGCCAGCGGCTCCACCGGTGGGCTCGGATCAGGGCGTTGAGCAGGGTCACGTCCGCCTCCTCGTTGCGGTCCGGGTTCACCGGCTGTCCGGTGGGCGAGAGGATGGTCTTGCGGCCGGCGTTGCGCGCCAGCCGGGCCGGAATGAAGATTTCGATCCGCTTGCCGTCACGGCTCAGGTTGATTCGGGGCTTCATGCCGTCATCTCCTTCGTTTCGCGCGCCGCGGCCTTGATGTCCAGCACAAGGCTGTTGATGCCGCAGGTGCGGATGTCGATGTGGACGCCTTCCGGTTCCACGCGGATGCGCTCGATGAAAAGCTGCAGCAGCCGGGCCTGCTCCTTGTGGTAGAGGTGATCCCAGACGGCCTCGATGGATTGCAGGCTTTCGCGCACCTCGTCCTCGGTGATGCCGTCGTCGAGCGTGTTCGCGACCTTCCAGGTGCTGACGATCATGGCGGGATTCCTGAAGATCGCCTTGATCTGGTCGAAGACGATGCCCTCGATGTCACCGGCCCGCACCAGGCGCACCGGACATTCCTCGTAGCCTTTCTTGTTGGCGGTGTGGGTGACGTAGTAGCGGTAGATCTTGTCGCCCCGCCGGGTGTGGGAGGGCGTCATCGCCTTGCCGTCGGGGCCGTAGAGCAGCCCCTTGAGCGGCGCCGGCGTCTTGCGCCGGCAGTCGGCGGCGCGCCGGCCGCGGTCCTGCGCCATGATCGCCTGGGCCTTGTCCCACAGGTCCTGGTCGATGATGGCCTGGTGTTCCCCGGGTACCACTTGTCCTTGTGCCGGATCTCGCCCAGGTAGAGGCGGTTCTTGAGGATCTTGTAGATCGTGGTCTTGGTGAAGGGAAAGCCGTTGTTCATCCGGCCGTCGCGCCCGCGCCGGCGCTTGGTGCGGAAGCCCTGCTCGTTGAGTTCCTTGCACAGCAGGGTGGTGGATCCCAGCCGGACGAAGCGGTTGAAGATGCGCCGCACCAGGGCCGCCTCCAGCTCGTTGGGTACCAGCTTGCGGTTGGCGACGTCGTAGCCCAGCGGCACATGGCCGCCCATCCACATGCCTTTCTTCTTCGACAGGGCGATCTTGTCCCGGATCCGCTCCCCGGTCACCTCGCGCTCGAACTGGGCGAAAGAGAGGAGGATGTTCAGCGTGAGCCGCCCCATGGAGGTGGTGGTGTTGAACTGCTGGGTGACCGAGACGAAAGAGACGCCGTGCTTGTCGAACAGGTCGATGATCTGGGCGAAGTCGCCCAGGGAGCGGCTGAGCCGGTCCACCTTGTAGACCACGACCACATCGATCTTGTCCGTCTTCACGTCATCCAGCAGCCGCCGCAAGCCGGGACGGTCCATGGAGCCGCCCGAGTAGCCGCCATCGTCATAGCGGTCGGGCAGGAGCACCCAGCCCTCGTGCTTCTGCGACCGGATATAGGCCTCGCCGGCCTCGCGCTGGGCGTCCAGGGAGTTGAACTCCTGTTCCAGGCCCTCCTCGGAGGATTTGCGGGTATAGACCACGCAGCGGACGCATTTCGTTTTTCCTGCCATGGTTCACTTCCCCGTTAAGCCGAAAAACAGCGGGCCGGACCAGCGGGTGCCGGTGATCTCCCGCGCGATATGGGACAGGCTGCGGTAGTTGCGCCCCTGGTACTCGAAGCCGTTGCGGGTCACGGTGACATGGTGCTCGACGCCCTGATATTCCCGGATCAGTCGGGTGCCGACGGCGGGGCGCTTGATCCGTCGGCTGCTGGGTTTGACCTGCTCACCGCTTCGTACCAGCCGCTTGATGCGGTCCTGCGCTGAATCGGACAGGCCACCGTAGGCCAGCTCCTGGATGCGCCAGGCCAGCCGCGGGATGAGGTAGTCTCGCTTCTTGCGCGGGGCCGGCTCGTCGAACAGCTCACGCCAGAGGCGCCTCAGCTCGTCGTTGTCCAGCGACGGCAGGGCCGCCACCTTGCCGATTACGTCATCGCTCATCGTTCATCTTCTCCGTTGGGATAGGGATCATGATGAACGCTTCCGGCGGGCAGGAAGTCCAGTGGAACTTCGCTCTCTTTTCGGGCGTTCCGGAGGCGGATCACGCCTGCTGCGAGGATCTCGGCGGCCTCGGTGATGCGTTCCTCGTCGGTGAGGTCTTGCGTAGGTAGAAAGGTTTGCATCGCTTGTTCCGGTTAGCGTCGAAAGATTCGAAACCGTTGACAAGCGATATTGTCCGGAAGGCGGCACTCCGCCTCATCTCGAAGGCGCGTGCCAGTGCGTAGGAATGACAGTCAGAATCCCCGGGAGAACCGGTCGGCGACGTCTTCCTCGGGTTCCTCGTCCAGCCGGTCGTAGCCGCCGATGTCGTCGAGGAGCAGTACGGTCAGGGTCTTCTCGTATTCTTCCGAGTAGATGGTGTGCTCGACCACTTCCTCGTCGTCGAACCACACGCCGGGGCCGTGGCGGACGCCGTTGCGTGCTTCATGGGAAAAGGTCTGTTGCGCCGCCATCGAGGCGGCGGGCACCTCATTGTAGCCACGGCGCGTTGCGAAGTATTTGCCGCTTTTGAAGGCCTTGGTGCTGGACTTGGCCCAGTGCATCCCGCCCTCTTCGGAAAAGACCGCGATGGCACGCCTGGGTGTGAACTCCAGCCAGCGCAGCACGGCCGAGGTCAGGGAAACCCCGTAGCGGTCGGCGCAGTGGCCGAGCAGGTCGAAGCTGAAGCGCTCATTTTCCGTCTGGCTGCGGAAATCATGGGCCGGCATAAGCAGGCAGGCCGCGAAGGCGTTGGCTTCCTCCTCCCGCTCTGTATACCCCGAGTCGTAGCGGAGCATATCGCCGGTGCCGCATTCGATGCCGTTCGTATCGAAGTCTTTCCGGTGGAGCATGTAATGGCCCAGTTCGTGGGCCAGGGTGAAGCGCAGGCGTCCGGGATGCTGGATGTTGGTGTTGTACAGGATGGCCCATTCCGGCTTCTCCGGGTTCCTGAGCAAGGCACCCTCGAAGCGGTCGAAGGTGTCGCCCCGAACCATTGTGATCGGGTCTTCGTTGAAATCGGGCGTGAGATGCAGAGCGATGTGCTCAATGTCGACGGGGTAGCGGTCTTCCGGTGGAAGGGCAAGATCCAGAATATGCGAAATTCGGTTGGCTTCCTTGTGGGGCCGCTTCTTCCCGGTCACTGCTTGCGGCTCCAGGCATCGACGATGTCTTCGATTTTCCGCTGATCCTCCGGGCTCAGTCCCTGGAATTTGCGGAAGAACGCTTCCTTGCGCACCTCGTCGGTCGGCTCGGTCATGCCGTTGTCGACCAGGTACTCGGTGGTCGTGTCCAGCGTCCGGGCGATGGCGGCGAGCTTCTCCGCGGAGGGGCGCTTGACCCCGCGGTTCTCCAGCTCCCAGATGTAGCTCTTCCCTGACCCCACCATCTCGGCGAGTTGCTCCAGGGTCAGTCCCTTGGCCTTGCGCAGCTTCTTGATCTTCGATCCCAGCAGGTTGGCCATGGTCCGTTCCCGTGATTTTTTGCTTGAAAATCAGAAGTTCAGTATAGGCATACGAGTTGTGCTTGACAAGCGTTATTCCCGCTTCTACCTTAGGGGTTCTCTGTAGTGAACTTTTTGTGCTCCCGCAGACAAAGAGGACCCCGATCATGCCAATCGTTCGAAACTTCATCCGTCACGCTTCCGCCGAAGGCCTGCGGGAGTATTTCACCCACAAGAAGATCCCCCTCGAGGGCGTGGACTGGACGCAGGACCCGGATGCGGTCACGCAGAACGTCATCCAGCTGGTCGACCATCTCGATTCCGACGCGAAGGCCCGATTGCGCATCGACGCCGAACGCATCTACCACATGGCCGACGAGATCGGTCAGGCGGCCTTGCTCGAGGCCGTCGGTGACGTGACGACGTTCCGGTCGCTGGAATCCGCCGTGGAGCGGAGCCGCTGGGTCTACCTGCACGAGCCGGACAATTTCCGGCATGCCGAGGACATCCGCTACGCGGACCAGTACCGCTTCGGCCGGAATTGGGGCGGCTACCAGAGCGAGCCGGGGATCACGCTTGCCACGGACCCAGTGTCGATCGAGGCGTTCCAGTCCCGGCTGCGGGAGATGTTCGGACTCGGCGACAAGGTGAAGATCGAGGTCTTCGAACGGACCCTGCCTGATGGGGAAGGCGAGGAAACCGAGGTCATCCAGGTGATGATCTATCAGGAGGGGTTGCCGGATTCCTACCTGGAGTTCGCCGGCAACGACATCGTCCCACGGATCCGCCGGCCCGTGTCCGAGCACGCCGTCATCTATGCCCCGGAGTCCGGCGTCATCGAGGTGGTGGCCTCACGCCGGGAGCGCCGGGACACCATCGCCAGGGCCTTCACCCGGGAACTGCTGAAGCAGCCGGTCGAAGCGGTGCAGGTCCCGCTGCGGCGCTACAACCTGCAGCCGCTCATGTCCCGGCCCAACCTGGACACCGATCCCGAGGACGGGATCGAATCGGTCGAGGTGGTTATGATCCGGCTGAAGGATACCGGTGAACAAGGGTGGCTTACCCTTGAGGTACCGGTGCGCTCTGACATGAACCTCTACGAATATGCCGATGAGTTTCTCGGAGACCGCAATCCCCTGAAGTCGGGATTTTTCTTTCCAACGCAAGCAAAGCTCTCCATTCGCTTCCATCCTGAAAATGGCGCCAAGCGGGGCAAGGTGCTGCCGGTCAAGATCTCCATGCCGAACGGTTGCGATCTCCGTAGCCGGACGGACCGTGAGCGGCTGATCGGCGAAAAATACCTCAAGCGCTGGGGCCTGCTCGAGGACGCTGGGGAATGACGGCTGGGCAACCCCGGTTCTCGCGAGCTGCGCTGGCCCTTTTGCTGCGCGCCGCAGGACACCCGAAGGCTCTCCTGAACGCGGCACTGGCCGAGGATTTCCCCGAGATCGGCGAACTACTTTCGAACCGATGGCTGGTTCCGTCCGGTAACCGCACCGGACACATCGAAGTGGACGGTCGAGACTACGAACTGGAGTGGGACAGTGAACGTAAGGCCTATCGGTATTTCTCGCCCACGGCCGGCTGGGTCACCGTCCCGCCCGACCGGTTGAAGTCCTGCAAGGTCCATTTCGAGCAGTTGCTGTCGGCGATCCGACAGTGGCTCGATATGCCGGAGCGCACCCAACCAGAGGCTCTACTGCCGGAGCTACTGTGGGAACTGGGAGAGACCTGGATCGGCCGGCGTAGGATGGCGGTACTCTTTCTGCGACGGGCGGGTCTCCCGGAAACCCACTCAAGTGTACGGACGGCGCTTCTCGAATATCCCCGGCGGGGATCCTGCCTCATTCTTACGGATACCAACCCGAGCCGGCATGGCCCCACTTTGCCAGGGGACCCGATCCTCTTACCCCTGCTGGATCTCTTTTCGCCGAATCGTGATGTTCTGGAGAGGGTGGACATGGAAACCCTGGCCACCTTCGTCGGGATGTCCGCTCAGTCCACGAAAGAGTGGGCACCCGTGGAGTGCAGCGAGGACGGCGGTTATCTGCGTATCCATGAGCGGAAGTACCGTTTTACCGGTCACACGCACAAGAGGATCGTCCGCATTCTCTATGAGGCATGGGAGCGAGGTGAACCTCGATTGAGGACAGCCAAGGTTCTTGTGGAAGTAGAGGCGGGGTCGACGGTAAGGACAATGAGCCACGTATTCAGCGGATGCAAGGAAGACTGGAAATCGGCCATCGGCTATGGTGGCGGTTATTGTTGGCTCATGGTGTAAGGTCACCAGTAATTGGGGCGAAGGATGGGTTTTTTCTTCGTTGGGATCGGGTTCGGTAACTGGCTGTTCGCAAGCTCACTATCCAAGATGTAACGTCTTGTCCAGTTCGCATATTGGCTAAGCCGCTGATTAGGCGGACGATGTGCCTTTCCTGGTTCTGGTTTCGATATCGGAATGACGATCCCAATATCGACATTGTTTCCAACATCCATCCGAATCATCTGTAGTGCCGGTTCAAGGTCGGTGTCATTCGACACCAACACAATCTGATCGCACTCTTTCCGAATGACATCACGATATGCATGGAGTGCGATACTGACGTCGGTTTGCTTTTCTTCCAATCGCCAGACATCCACTCGGTCGGATTTATCCAGTGGACGTTTATAACGCGGGAGTTTTGCGTAGTCGAGCGAGTAAAAACCTTTGATGATCTCGATGTGATCGGGATAGAGGGTTGTCAAAGCCCTGTGATAATCGTTCTGTGCTTTCTGTGCTGCTTGACCGTGAGAGGCAACCCTGGCCTTGATGTCAGCAGTAAAGTATTTGGTTTTGACAACTTTGGCCTGAGGTGACTGGGCTCTGATGATGTGCTCTGAAAATAATCGATAGATATCCAGCCACTTGTAAGGCGAGTGTTTCAAGCGGCCATAGTATAGATTGTACCCATCGATGTAGACGATCGTTCGCACCGGTTTCCTTACCCCAGAAATGGAAAAACCGCCTTTCGGCGGTTTTTCCGCCCCGAGCGGGAGTCAACTGAATGACCTCGCAAGGGGTGAGTCGTTAACACGATTATCGTCCAACAACGACAGAAACTCAAGCCCCTGTTAGCCCAAAGCTGTAATGTCCCCTTCTCGCAATTCTAAAATGTCCCCTTTTGGGATACAGGAGGGGGCAATGGCAGAGGAGACCATTGCAATGACGCAAAAAGCGATCGATCGGCTGGCAATCATTCAGCAGGTGACCGCAAAACAGCTTCGGCAACAGGAAGCTGCCCGGCAGCTTGGGCTGAGTGTCCGGCAAGTTAAGCGTCTGGTCGCCCGCTTTCGTCAGAAGGGGCCGTCAGGACTGGTTTCCGGCCATCTCGGTAAACGCCCGGGCAATGCAATTCCCGGGGCCGTGCGCAAGGAAGTACTCTCTCTGGTTCGCACACGCTACCCTGATTTCGGACCAACGCTTGCCTGTGAAAAACTCACCGCACTGCATGGATACAAGCTGTCAGCCGAGACCCTCCGACAGTGGATGATCGCTGACGGACTCTGGAAACCCGGAAAACGCAAGGCCGCCCGGATTCACCAGCGACGTCCCAGACGGCCCTGTCGCGGCGAGCTGATTCAGATTGACGGCTCACCACATGACTGGTTTGAAGGGCGCGGCCCGCGCTGCACCCTGATCGTGTTCATTGATGACGCCACCAGTGAACTGATGGCATTACGCTTCGCCCCGGCCGAGACCACCTGGGCTTACCTGCAGACACTGCAAGGCTATCTGGCCGAGCACGGCCGCCCCGCTGCTTTGTATTCCGACAAGCACAGCATCTTCCGGGTAAACCAACCCGAGCGCGAAGGTGAGCTGACCCAGTTCACCCGGGCTCTCAAAACGCTGGATATCGAGCCCATTCATGCCAATACCCCTCAGGCCAAGGGGCGTGTCGAGCGTGCCAACCAGACGCTTCAGGACCGCCTCGTCAAGGAGTTGCGTCTTGCGGGCATCTCGGACATTGAGACCGCCAATGCCTGGCTGCCGGGCTTTATGCGCGATTTCAACGCACGCTTTGCCAAACCCGCCCAGAACGCCACGGATGCTCACCGCCCCGTTCTGCACACACCAGAGGAGCTGGCGCTCATCCTGTGCCTGCACAACCACCGAAAGCTCTCAAAGAACCTGACCTTTCAGTTCAGGAACCGGGAATACCAGCTCACCGGCTATGGAAAGGGCTATCGGCTCCGGGGCGCCCGGATCACCATCTGTGAAGCACAGGATGGCCATGTGACGGTGCTCCACAAAGGGCATCAACTGGATTGGCAAATCCTGAGCGAAGGCGAGCCCCCGGTCCCTTTGGATGACGAGAAAAGCCTCCACCAACGTGTCGACAAGGCGAGAGCCAGACAAAAGGCATCCTCAGGCAGAAAGCCCGCGCCGGACCATCCATGGCGACGTTCTCCGGTTGGTAAAGCGGCCTCCGGCAGGCAGTCGGTAACCTCCTGAAACAGGATACCCAAAGGGGACACTTTAGCTTTGGTAAAAAGGGGACATTTTAGAATTGGGTTGACACAGAAACTCAAGCCCCATAGTGACTTGATAGTATCGGGAGGCGCGATTTGACGCAACTCATTGATTCCTAACCCATCTCCTAACCTCCACCTGACCGGCTCCTAACCGCTCACCCCGCATCCTTTCTCCTGCGTTTCGCACGAACCCGCAGGAGAAAACGATGACCGTAAGACATCTCAATCAGGCCGAACTGGCCGACCGCTGGAAGATCTCCCAGCGAACCCTGGAGCGCTGGCGCGCCATCGGGTGGGGGCCCTGCTTCCTGAAGATCGGAGGCCGGGTCGTCTACCGCCTCGAGGACATCGAGGCCTATGAGCGCCAGCACATGCGTGCCTCCACTTCCGAGCCCGCGCATCAGCCGCAGGCGGGAGGTGCCGCATGACCGCTACCTTCACCCCCGACCAGGTGCTGGCGACGCCGCCCGGCGATCTCGCGAGGCAGCCCGCCGAGACCCTGTTCCGACTCAAGAACGATGCCGCCGACCTGCTGGCCTCGGCTCGTACGCTGGTCGAGCACATCGACCGCGCCCTGGAGCTGAAGTACGCCGATCGGGCGCAGGCCCTTCGCCTGGCGGCCGGCAAGGATACCGGCGTGGTGCATTTCGATGACGGTCCGGTGCGCGTCACCGCGGACCTGCCCAAGCGGGTCTCCTGGGACCAGAAGCGGCTCGCCGAGATCGTGCGCCGGATCGAGGCCAGCGGCGACGACCCTGCCGAGTACGTCGAGGTCAGCTATCGCGTGCCCGAGAGCCGCTTCAACGCCTGGCCCGAGTCCATCCGGCAGGCCTTCGCGCCCGCCCGCACCCTCAAGACCGGAAAACCCGGGTTCCGTCTCGCTCTGATGCAGGAGTAACTGACATGTTCAAAAAACGCACTTTGCTCGACCGTCTGCGCAAGCAGAACCTGTTTCTGGATGAACTCCCCTCGCTGATCCACGTGGACGGCACGGAGGTGGCTCTCGAGGAAGCCACGCTCGATCAGGTAGCGTTCGCCATCCTCGAGATGGAAGAAGGCCTCCGTCCTGTCAGCCGGCGCATGCACGCGCTCCGCGAACTGGTGGAACAAGCCCGCAAACGCCGCGGGCTCGGCGCGCAGTGCCTCGACGAGATCTTCTCCGACGAGGAGGCCCGGTCATGAGCCTGCCCATCATCTCCGCTGATGAACGCCTCGCCGAACGGCGGGGGGTCAAGGGGGTGCTGGTGGGTCGAAGCGGCATCGGCAAGACCTCACAGCTCTGGACCCTGGATCCCGAGCGCACGCTGTTCTTCGACCTGGAGGCCGGCGATCTGGCCGTCGAGGGCTGGGCGGGCGACACCATCCGCCCGCGCACCTGGCCCGAATGCCGGGACCTGGCCGTGTTCATCGGCGGGCCGGACCCGGCGCTGCGCAGTGATCAGGCCTACAGCCAGGCCCACTTCGACGCCGTCTGCGAGAAGTATGGCGATCCGTCTGTGATGGAAAAGTACGCAACGGTGTTCGTCGACTCCATCACCGTCGCCGGCCGGCTGTGCCTCCAGTGGTGCAAGGGACAGCCGCAGGCGCTCTCCGAGCGCACCGGCAAGCCCGACATGCGCGGCGCCTACGGTCTGCTGGGTCAGGAGATGATCGCCTGGCTCACCCATCTGCAGCACACCCGCGGCAAGAACGTCTGGTTCGTCGGCATCCTCGACGAGAGGCTCGACGACTTCAACCGCCGCGTCTTCCAGTTGCAGATCGAGGGCTCCAAGACGGGCCTGGAGCTGCCCGGCATCGTGGACGAGGTCATCACCCTGGCCGAGATCCGCGAGGCCGACGCCGAGCCGTACCGCGCCTTCGTCTGCCACACCCTGAACCCGTGGGGCTATCCCGCCAAGGACCGCTCCGGCCGGCTGGACCTCATCGAGGAGCCGCATCTCGGCCGCTTCATGGAGAAGATCGCCGGCCCTGCGCGGCCCGCCTCCGAGCGCCTGCGCTTCGACCGCCCCGCCAACCCCGAACCGAATGAAGAGGTGACCCCATGAGCTATTTCGACTTCAACAACGCCGAAGACCAGACCGGCTTCGACCTAATCCCCAAGGGCACCCTGGTCAAGGTGCGCATGACCATCCGCCCGGGCGGTTTCGACGACCCCACCCAGGGCTGGACCGGCGGCTACGCCACCCAGAGCCAGACCACGGGCTCGGTCTATCTCAACTGCGAGTTCGTGGTGCTGGAGGGCCCATACGCCCGGCGCAAGATGTGGTCGCTGATCGGGCTGCACAGCCCCAAGGGGCCGGAGTGGGCCAACATGGGCCGCGCCTTCATCAAGGGCATCCTCAACTCCGCCCGCGGCGTGCATCCCGGAGACAACTCTTCCGGCGCGCAGCAGGCGCGCCGGATCCAGGGCTTTCAGGATCTGGACGGCATCGAGTTCGTCGCCCGCGTGGATGTCGAGAAGGACCAGAACGGCGAGGACCGAAACGTAGTCAAGCAGGCGATTACGCCCGACCACAAGGACTACGCCGCGGTCATGGGGCAGCCCTCGGCTCCGGCCGCGCCTCAGCAGACGCAGGCCGCGCCGGGAACGAAGCCCAATCGCCCCAGCTGGGCGCAGTGAGGAGGGCTGGCGATGATACTGAGACCCCGACAGAAGGTGTTTGTCGAGCGCGTGCTCCGCGCGCTCGACAAGCACGGCGACACGCTCGGCGTGGCCCCAACGGGCGGAGGTAAAACGATCATGTTATCGGCGGCGGCCGGCAGCATCCTGCACGACACCGACGCCAAGGCCTGCATCCTCGCCCATCGCGACGAGCTGACCGGCCAGAACGCCGCCAAGTTCTCCCGCGTCAACCCGAAGATCACTACTTCGATCTTCGACGCCCGCCAGAAGTCCTGGGCCGGCCAGGCCACCTTCGCCATGGTCCAGACGCTGGCCCGCGAGAACAACCTCAAGCGGATGCCGACGTTGGACCTGCTGGTGGTGGACGAGGCCCATCACGCGGCCGCACCCAGCTATCGGCGCATCATCGACCACGTCCGCGATCGCAATCCCGACGCGCGGGTGTTCGGCGTCACCGCCACCCCGGGCCGCGGCGACGGCAAGGGGCTGCGGCCGGTGTTCAGCAACGTGGCCGACCAGATCACCCTGGGCGAGCTGATCCGCTCCGGGCATCTGGTGCCGCCGCGCACCTTCGTCATCGACGTGGGGACCCGGGACGCGCTGTCCCGGGTGAAGCGCACGGCGGACGACTTCGACATGGCGGAAGTGGACGCCATCATGAACCGCTTGCCCGTCACCGAGGCCGTGATCCGCCACTGGAAGGAGAAGGCCGGCGATCGCCAGACGGTGGTGTTCTGCTCCACGGTCGATCATGCCAGGAACGTGGCCGAAGCCTTCGAGGCCGCAGGCGTTCCGACCGTCGTGGTGCATGGCGACCAGCCTGCCGCCGAGCGCAAAGAACAACTTGACCGCTTCGCCCGGGGCGAGGCCCGGGTGGTGGTCAATGTCGCGGTGCTCACCGAGGGCTGGGACCATCAGCCGACTTCTTGCGTCGTATTGCTGCGGCCCAGCTCCTTCAAGTCCACCCTGATCCAGATGGTGGGACGGGGCCTGCGTACCGTCGATCCCAACGAGCATCCCGGCGTCACCAAAACCGACTGCATCGTGCTGGACTTCGGCACCAGCACGTTGCTGCATGGCTCCCTGGAGCAAGACGTCGATCTGGATGGCCGGACGTTCAAGGGCGAGGCGCCGAAAAAGGACTGCCCCAAATGCGGCGCCCAGGTGCCGGCGGCGTCATTGGAATGTCCCCTGTGTGGCCATGTCTGGGCGCGCACGCCGCCGGAAGAAGGCGACGAGCTGACCGACTTCGTGATGTCCGAGGTGGACCTACTCAAGCGTTCCTCCTTCCGCTGGTGCGATCTGTTCGGAGACGACGCGGCGCTGATGGCCACCGGCTTCAGCGCCTGGGCCGGCGTGTTCTGGTTGTCCGGTCGCTGGCACGCCGTGGGCGGCGGCAAACAGCTCGCGACCCGGCTGCTCGCCATCGGCGAGCGCACCGTCTGCCTGGCCCAGGCCGACGACTGGATCAATACCCACGAGAGCGACGACACCGCAGCCAAGTCCCGCCGCTGGCTCAACCAGCCGCCCACCGAGCAGCAGCTGCGCTACCTGCCTCCCGAGTACCGCCAGGACTTCGGCCTGACCCGCTATCAGGCCTCCTGCCTGCTGGCGTTCCGGTTCAACAAGCGCGACATCCAGGCCCGAGTGTTCGGCGCAGCAGACGCAAAGGAGGCGGCGTGACAAATGATCAGGACAGAGCATTTGCACAGCCGCGCAGCGGCTGCCCGAAGGGCGGCGCACAGGGAGGTGCGCCGTGATATGCGCGGTATGTGGACGCGAAGGGCGGGGCTTTTGCTGGGTGTCGCCGCCCAGAGCCGGAGTAAAGCGGCAGTTCAAGCGCTTCTGCTCCATGCGCTGCCAGGACATTCATGCGCGCAGGGCGAAGGCCGGAGGTGGCGTCGTGATTGATCCCACCCACAACGAGAAGGCTGCGATGGAGGCGGTGCTGCCCCGGCTCGGGGAATACGTCGCCTCCGTCGGCATGGACCGGCCGCTG
Source organism: Thermohahella caldifontis (assembly GCF_041153465.1). NCBI lineage: Bacteria > Pseudomonadati > Pseudomonadota > Gammaproteobacteria > Oceanospirillales > Hahellaceae > Thermohahella > Thermohahella caldifontis. The sequence continues at coordinate 1,375,470 of NZ_CP154858.1, read as the reverse complement.
GCCGACTACAGCCGCGAGGAGATCCTGCAACTGGTCGACGTGGTGCTCACCGCCTACTTCGACAACCTGCGGGATCTCACGCCCGATGACGTGCCGTTCTGAGGGGGTGGCCATGCTCGATTACAACCACCGCCCCAAATTCCATGATCAGGTCACGGCCGTCATCGACGCGGCGCTGACCGCCGAGCATGCGTCCCGGACGCCGCGCAGTTATCTGGGCGCTTCACGCCTCGGCGTCGCGTGCGAGCGCGCGCTGCAGTACGAGTACGCCCAGGCCCCGGTCGATCCGGGACGTGAACTGCCCGGCCGGGTCCTGCGGATCTTCGAGGTCGGGCACGCGCTGGAAGCGTTGGCGATCCGCTGGCTGCGGCTGGCCGGATTCGATCTCCATACCGAAAAGGCCGACGGCGGGCAGTTTGGCTTCTCGGTGGCCGACGGCCGCATCCAGGGCCATGTGGATGGCATCCTGGCCGGCGGTCCCGAGACGCTGGGCCTCGCGTATCCCGCGCTGTGGGAGTGCAAGACCATGAACGCCCGCGCCTGGCGGGAGACCGTCAAGCGCGGCGTGGTCCAGGCCAAGCCGGTCTACGCCGCCCAGATCGCCGTCTACCAAGCCTACATGGAAGCGAGCGTTCCCGGCATCTCGCGCCACCCGGCGCTGTTCACCGCCATCAACAAGGACACCCAGGAACTCTGGTTCGAGCGGGTGCCGTTCGATGGAGGACTCGCCCAGCGCATGTCGGATCGCGCCGTGCGCATCCTCCAGGCCACCGAGGCGGGCGAGCTTCTGCCTCGCCTCGCCACCACGCCGATGCACCACGAGTGCAAGGGCTGCGCGTGGCAGGACCGTTGTTGGAGTCAGGCATGATGACCGACAACATCATTTGGCTGGACTTCAACGACGCGCCGGACCAACACGCCCTGCCCGAACGGGACACGGAGGCCCTGCGGCGCGGGCTGCTGGACCGGCTGGAAGCGGCGCTGATGCACCTGTTCCCTGATGGGAAGATCCGGGGCCGGCAGTTCTTCATCGGCGACGTCCAGGGCACGCCTGGCAAGAGCCTGGTGGTGACGCTCGACGGCGAGCATCGCGGTCTGTGGAAGGACTTTGCCACCGATGAAGGCGGTGATGCCATCGACCTGTGGGCTGCTGCTCGCGGGCTGTCGGCAAAACGGGACTTCCCGCAACTGGCCGAGGAGATCGGTCGCTGGCTGGGACAGCCGGAGCAACCCCGGAGCAAGCCCGACCGGAAACGCGCAGAGCCCCATCTGGACGATCTCGGCCCCTGGACCGCCAAGTGGGACTATCGGGACGCGCACGGCCAGCTGATCGCCTGCGTCTACCGCTTCGATCCGCCCACGGGCAAGGCGTACCGGCCCTGGGACGTGCGCGCCCGGCTCTGGCGCGCGCCCAGCCCGCGCCCGCTCTACAACCTGCTGGCAGTGGCCAGGGCGCGCGAGGTGGTGCTGGTCGAGGGCGAGAAGGCGGCCGACGCCCTCATCCGGGAGGGCATCGTTGCGACCACCGCCATGAACGGCGCACGGGTCCCGGTGGACAAGACCGACTGGTCGCCGCTCGCGGCCAAGGACGTCCTGATCTGGCCGGATCGGGATCCGCCCGGCTTGGACTACGCGGAGAACGCCGCCCGCGCCTGCGTGCAGGCGGGCTGTGTCTCCGTGGCCATTCTGGTGCCGCCGGCGGACAAGCCGGAAAAGTGGGACGCGGCCGATGCCGTGGCCGAAGGTTTTGATGTCGAGGCGTTCATCGCCCAGGGCGAGCGTCGGATCATCAAGGCCCCGACACCGCGACTGTCCACCTTCACGTTGGGTCAGCTGCTCGACGACGACTCGCCGCTGCCGGAGGACCTGATCGCGCCCCGGGTGCTCACGCCCGGCGGCCTGCTGGTGTTCGGCGGCGCGCCCAAGGTGGGCAAGAGCGACTTCCTGCTCTCCTGGCTCGCGCACATGGCCGCGGGCAGCGACTTCCTGGGTCTGCGCCCGTCGCGTCCCCTGCGGGTGTTCTACCTGCAGGCCGAGGTCCAATACCACTACCTGCGCGAGCGGGTAAAGGCGATCCGGTTGCCGGCGAGCCGGCTCGACCAGGCCCGCGACAACTTCGTGGCCACGCCGCACCTGAAGATGGTGCTCGACGACGAGGGCGTCCAGCGGGTGATCCCGGCCATCGAGGCCGCCTGGCCCGGGACTGGCGCGGACGTCATTGCTATCGATCCCATCCGCAACCTGTTCGACGGGGGCGATACGGGCGGCGAGAACGACAACGCGGCGATGCTGTTCTTCCTGTCGCAGCGCATCGAGCGCCTGCGCGACGCCGTCAATCCCGACGCCGGCATCATCCTCGTCCATCACACCCGCAAGCTCGGCAAGCGCCAGTTCGAGGAGGACCCGTTCCAGGCCCTGGCCGGCGCCGGCAGCCTGCGCGGTTACTACTCCACCGGGATGCTGCTGTTCCGCCCCGACGAGAGCCGCACCACCCGGCAGCTGATCTTCGAGCTGCGCAACGGCCCGGCCCTCCCCATGAAACATGTGGACAAGATCCATAGCGAATGGGTCGAGGTGCAGGCCAGCGAGCGGCTGGTGATGCAGGACTATGGCGAACGCCTGGACGCCGAGCGCAAACGCAAGCGCGACGTCATCCTGGAACTGCTCTTCGACGAGGCCGCCGAGGGACGCGTCTATACGGCAAACCAGTTTGCCGAGGCCTTCGAGGGAAAGGCCGGTCTCGGCGCCAATCGCACCATCCGCGAGCGGATCGGCGTGCTGGCCACCAAGGGCTACATCAAGTTTTTCCGCGACCCCGAGGACTATGGCCTGCCGCTGCTGGCGCGTACCCGCTTCGGCTACCTGTGCGTCGAGGGCATGACCGTACCCGGTCCCGAACGCATCGACGAGGAGACCGGCGAGGTCATCGCGACCGCGCTTCCCGTTCTGCCCACCCACTACAAGTGTCCGCAGACCGGTGCTGCGCTGCCGGTCGAGGACCCTACCGTCTGGATCTATCACGAGGAGGAAGATCGATGAGTTTGACGCCTTTCATTCGGCAGGCAAGGTTCACCCGTGCCGAAAAATCCAGTTGGCAGACCGCCTGCCAACTGCCAACTGGTTGCCAACTGGAATCCCGCAGAATCAACGGGTTGCGTCAGTTGGCAGTTGGCAAGGGCCAGTTGGCGGATCATGCCTGCCAACTGGAAAAATTGATTGATAAATCAGCCAATTACGATGATGAATCCAGTTGGCGGGAACTCTCCCTGTACTTACAGTACAGGAACCCACTGGCGTCACTGACGTTCGCCAGTGGGTTCTTTCGCGCCGGCCTCGCTGGGCCGGCCGGGGTGCGCTTCGGGAGGACGGACTGATGGATGCCGTCAACTTTCGCGTGGCCCCGATGGCAGGAAAAGCCATCCGGTATCGAGGCCAGCGCTATGAGCTGATCGGGTCGGAGCCGCACCGGCGCTGTGACGGGACGCTCTCGGTCATTCTCATTTGGCGGAGCCAATGCCCGGAATGTGGCGCATCCTTCACGACGACGTCGGGGCTTGTAACCAAACATCTCACTCGCCGTTGTCCACGTCATCGCTGGCCCGGCGTCCCGGTGGACGGCAAGCGCAGGGCATACCGCCGGGGAGGTGTCCATGGCTGACGCGACTCTGTTGGCACTCGACCTCGGCACCCGGACGGGCTGGGCGGTCCGCACCCCCGAGGGCCGCATCACCAGTGGCACCGAGTCCTTCCGGCCTGGGCGCTTCGAAGGCGGCGGCATGCGTTACCTCCGCTTCCGACGCTGGCTGGAGAACCTGAAGGCCGCCGTTGGCCCGATCGAGGCGATCTACTTCGAGGAAGTGCGCCGCCATGCAGGCGTGGATGCCGCCCACGCCTACGGCGGTTTCCTGGGGCAGCTGACCGCCTGGTGCGAGCACCAGCGCATCCCGTACCAGGGCGTGCCGGTGGGCACGATCAAGAAGCACGCCACAGGCCGTGGCAACGCGGGCAAGCGGGACGTGATCGCCGCGGTGCAGGCCCGGGGATTCCAGCCGGCCGACGACAACGAGGCGGACGCCATCGCGCTGCTGCTCTGGGTCATGGTGCAGCAGGAGGTGACGCCATGACAAATTCGTCGGGAACGAATTTGGACCGCAAAGCGAGCAGCGCCCCCAATCCTCACTACCGCTGTCCCCTGGGACGCCTGCAACCCGACCGTGCCGACCCCGAGGCCATCAAGCGCGAGGGCTGGCGTGAACAGGGCATCCTGGTGATCTCGCCCGAGGACGAACGGCTCGACTGGATCGAGCGGGAGTTCATCCGGCGCATCGGGGAACGGCTCTACGGTCGACGGCCGGGACGCCCGAGTGTCGCGGAAGCCAGGGATGGCGGGAGCGACCGGCGGGAGGTGGACCATGGCTGAGTGGACCATCGAGCAGGTGGCCGAGCGGTTCCGCGAAGCGGCACAGACGGCCCATCGTCTGCCGCCCGTCCGGGTGCAGGGCTATTTCAACACCTGGCCAGCCATCCTGCGCCAGCCGTGGGAGACCTTCTCCGGCGAGGATGCGTACTACCGCTTCCCGCCGGACCCGGCCGCCATCGACCGCATGGAGGAAACCATGCGCTGGGTGTTGTGGCTCGGCGAGGAGGAACGCCATCTGGTCTGGATGCGCGCAGAAGGATGGCGCTGGCGCGACATCTGCCGCCGAATCGGCTGCGATCGCACCACCGCCTGGCGGCGTTGGCAGCGGGCCTTGGCCGTGGTAGTGGGTCGCCTGAATGCCACGGCTACACCCATTCGTGCAAGTGAGATTGCGTGAAGTTGTGGCTCGCTTCGAGCCGCCGCGAACCGGTGCGCAACACTGCGAAACCCGCACCCGTTTCAGGCTGCAACACTTTCGCCGATTTTGCGCTAGGATTGCGCTAGCATCGCGAGCAAAGCGCGTTCGGGGCTCGGGGATTCTCCCGGGCCCTCGTTGTTTTCACCCCCTGCCAACCGTTGTCGTCACCTGCGGGTCCTTCCTGGCCGCTGAGCCCTGCGGGGGGCGGAGGCGCGGCGTTTTGCCAGCGTCACCCCGAAAAACCGGGTTCGCGGTTCTCACCCGAGGTTCGCACGCAATCACCATGGATCTGAACATCGAGCGCCTCCCCGTCGAGGCGCTGACGCCCTATGCCCGCAACGCGCGCACCCACTCCGAGGAGCAGGTGGCGCAGATCGCCGCTTCGATCGCCGAGTTTGGGTTCGTGAACCCGGTGCTCATCGACGCGGACGGAACCCTCATCGCGGGCCACGGGCGACTGCTGGCGGCGCGCGAGCTGGGGCTCGATGAGGTGCCGGTCATCCGGCTTGCGCATCTGACTGACGCGCAGCGTCGGGCGCTGACCATCGCCGACAACAAGCTGGCCGAGAATGCCGGCTGGAACGATGAACTGCTGCGTCAGGAGCTGGGCGAACTGCAGCTGGAGGATTTCGATCTCAGCCTGATCGGCTTCGACCCGGACGAACTGGCGCAGCTGCTCGAGGCCCCAGAGACGGACACCGCCGGCCTCACCGACGACGACGCGGTGCCCGAGCCGGAGGAGCGTGTCGTCTCCCGTCCCGGAGACCTGTGGTTGCTGGGCAGCCACAAGGTCCTGTGCGGCGACGCCACCCGTGCCTCCGACTACCGGGCGTTGCTGGGCGATGAGCTGGCCGACATGGCCTTCACTGATCCGCCGTACAACGTCAACTACGCCAACAGCCCCAAGGACAAGCTGCGCGGCAAGAACCGGCCGATCCTGAACGACAATTTAGGAAACGACTTTGGCGCCTTTCTGCAGACGGCTTGCAAGCATCTGCTCGAGGTGACGAAGGGCGCCGTTTACATCGCCATGTCGTCCTCGGAACTGGATACCTTGCAGGCGGCCTTTCGTGCTGCCGGCGGCCGCTGGTCCACCTTCGTCATCTGGGCCAAGAACACCTTCACCTTAGGCCGTTCCGATTATCAGCGCCAGTACGAGCCCATCCTCTATGGCTGGCGGGAGGGCAACGAGCACTACTGGTGCGGCGCACGGGACCAGGGCGATGTCTGGTTCTTCAACAAGCCGGCCAAAAACGACCTGCATCCCACCATGAAGCCGGTGGAGCTGGTCGAGCGTGCGGTGCGCAACTCCTCCAAGTCGCGGGACATCGTGCTCGATCCCTTCGGCGGATCGGGCTCGACCCTGATCGCCTGCGAGAAGTCGGGACGTCGCGCCCGCCTCATTGAACTCGATCCCAGGTACGTGGACGTGATTGTGCGGCGCTGGCAGGAGTACACGGGCAACGAGGCCCTGCTCGAGGGCAGTGGCCAAAGCTTCTCCGCCGCGGCCGCCGAACGGATCGGTGACGAAGAACAGGAAACCCGGGCGCCCGCTGAGGCGCCCGAGTCCGTTGAGACTTGAGGATCAGGCGATCCGGTAACGACGCGGCTGGCCATCAATCTTGTGCGAGACGATGGTCATCCCGAGGCGCTTCTTGAGCGCATTGGTCATGGTGCCGCGCACCGTGTGGGGCAGCCAGCCGGTCTCCCGGGCGATCTCGTCGATACTGGCGCCCTCGGGCCGGCGCATCAGCTCGATCATCCGTGCCTGCTTGGTGCCGATCCGGTAGCTTCCCGGGCGCGGTGCCTTGCCGATGGCCTCAAAGCCGGCCGCGCTGATGCGGTGGTAGCCGCCTTTGAATTCGATCAGTCCGCGCTTAAGCAGGCCGTCGATCACCCGCTGGCGGATGCCGGCGTTCACATTGGGCGGCAGCGGCTCGATGTCGCCGCTGGGGCGTCCGGCGGCGGCGTGAAGGATGCGTTCCTGGGTGGTGGTGAGTTTCATTGGTCTGTCCTCCTGTCAGTCGTCGTGGATGATTTCGGTGTGGATCACGAAGCCTGTCAGGTATGGCAGGCCGCGCGGGATCCCGTTGTCGCGGCTGGTACGGCGACCGATCGTCCAGGTCATCCACTTTCGGGTGGCCGCCTCGATCGCCGTGGCGAGGTCGTGGCCGGCGTGCCGGTAGTTCAGTACCTCGTCCGCGAAGTGGCGCCCGATACGGCTGTCGAGGAAGGCCCGTACCGACTCCGGTGGCTGGCCGGTGGCATTCGAGATGGTATGAATCGCGAGCGGCCAGGCCTCTGCGGCGTGCTCGCCTAGGGTGCCGTAGAAGCCCCAGCCTTCGTTGCGGGTGGCGGGAATCGGGTGGGTAGCGGTCATCGTTGGCTCCTTTCGATTGATCGTTGCGATACCCTGATGAACGCTTCATTCGGCCCGCTTATCAAGTCCTATTCCGAACAATTTTCCTTCTTGATCAATAGGATGCACGATGGGTATCTCGATCCGCGCCTATGCCCGCCACCGGGGCGTCTCCGACGCCGCCGTGCGCAAGGCGATCAAGACCGGGCGCATCACGCCCGAGCCGGACGGGACCATCGACCCGCAAAAGGCGGACGCCGAGTGGGCGACCAATACCGATAGCGCCCAGCAGCGCAGGCAACGCCAACAAAAGGCAGTGCCTATCGATGCCGTCAACGCCGTGCGCGAGGCCACGGGCGAGTCGGCACTGCCCTCGGGCGGCACGACGCTGTTGCAAGCACGCACCGCCAACGAGGTGCTCAAGGCCCAGACCGCCAAGGTCCGGCTCGCCCGCCTCAAGGGGGAGCTGGTGGACCGGGCCAAGGCGCTCGCCCATGTCTTCAAGCTGGCGCGGGCCGAGCGCGACGCCTGGCTCAACTGGCCCGCCCGGGTTTCGAGCCAGATGGCGGCGGAGCTGGGCGTGGACGCCCATACCCTGCACGTGATGCTCGAGCGCGAGGTGCGCCGGCATCTCGAGGAACTCGGGGATCCCGCCCCCAGGGTGGACTGACATGCGCCGTGTTCGATTATGAAGGCGCCGAGGCCATCGAACGCGCCTGGCGCGAGGGACTGACGCCCGACCCATTGCTCACCGTCTCCGAGTGGGCCGACCGCTACCGGATGCTCTCGTCCAAGTCGGCCTCCGAGCCGGGGCGCTGGTCCACCCGGCGCACGCCCTATCTCAAGGAGATCATGGACTGTCTCTCGCCGTCCTCGCCTGCCGAGCGGGTGGTGTTCATGAAGGGCGCGCAGGTGGGCGGCACCGAGTGCGGCAACAACTGGATCGGCTACTGCATCCATCTGGCCCCGGGGCCGATGATGGCCGTCTCGCCCACCGTGGAGATGGCCAAGCGCAACTCCAGGCAGCGCATCGATCCGCTGATCGAGGAGTCGCCGGCGCTCTCCGAACGCATCGCGCCGTCCCGATCCCGCGATGCCGGCAACACGGTTCTGGCCAAGGAATTCCGCGGCGGTGTGCTGGTGATGACCGGCGCCAACAGCGCGGTGGGGCTGCGCTCGATGCCGGTGCGCTACCTCTTTCTCGACGAGGTGGACGGCTATCCCGCGGACGTCGAGGGCGAAGGCGACGCCATCCGCCTGGCAGAGGCGCGCACGCGCACCTTCGCCCGGCGCAAGATCTTCATCGTCTCCACCCCCACCGTGGCGGGGGCAAGCCCCATCGAGCGGGAGTTCGAGGCCTCCGACCAACGCCGTTATTTCGTGCCCTGTCCACACTGCGGCCACAGGCAATGGCTGCGCTTCGAGCAGCTGCGCTGGCAGTGGGGCGAGCCGCAGACGGTTCGCTACGTCTGCGAGGCCTGCGAGGAGGCCATCGCCGAGTTGCACAAGACCTGGATGCTCGAGCACGGCGAGTGGCGGGCAACCAAGCCTGAGAACGCGGGCAAGACCGTGGGCTTTCACCTGTCCTCGCTCTACAGCCCCCTGGGCTGGCGCTCCTGGGCCGACATCGCCGCGGCCTGGGAGGCGGCGCAGGGCTCGGCCACCCGGCTCAAGGCGTTCAAGAACACCGAACTGGGCGAGGTCTGGGTGGAGGAAGGCGAGGCGCCCGACTGGGAGCGCCTGCTGGAGCGGCGCGAGGCCTATCCGCTGGGCACCGTTCCCGCCGGCGGTCTGCTGCTGGTGGGCGGCGCCGACGTGCAGAAGGACCGCATCGAGGCCTCGGTCTGGGCCTTCGGCCGCGGCAAGGAGTCCTGGCTCGTCGAGCACCGGGTGCTCATGGGCGACACCGCCCGCGACGCGGTCTGGAAGCGACTGGCCGAGATGCTCGCCGAGACCTGGACCCACGAGAGCGGCGCCCGCCTGCCGCTGACCCGGTTCGCCATCGACACCGGCTTCGCCACCCAGGAGACCTACGCCTTCGTGCGCCGCATGAAGGACGCCCGCCTCATGGCGGTCAAGGGCGTGGCCCGCGGCGCGGCGCTGGTCGGCACCCCGACGGCGGTGGACGTCACTCTGGGCGGCCGCAAGCTGCGCCGGGGCGTCAAGGTGTTCGCGGTCGCGGGCGGTATCGCCAAGCTCGAGTTCTACAACAACCTGCGCAAGAGCGTGGAGGTGCTCGACGACGGCGAGATCCGCTATCCGGAGGGCTACGTCCATCTGCCCAAGGTGGACGCCGAGTTCGTCAAGCAGCTCTGCGCCGAGCAACTGATCACCCGGCGCAATCGCAACGGCTACCCGGTGCGCGAGTGGCAGAAGATCCGCGAGCGCAACGAGGCGCTCGACTGCTACGTCTACGCCCGCGCCGCGGCATCCGCCGCCGGGCTCGACCGTTTCGAGGAACGCCACTGGCGCGAGCTGGAACGCCAGCTTCTGCCGGAGCCCGATACCGAGCCCAAACCGGACAAGTGCAGCAGGCCGCGCGGGCGCACCATCATCAAGAGTTCCTGGATGAGTTGAGCATGAGCGTCATAGAAGGCATCTACCACAACCCGGACACCGGCACAGACGAGCGGCGGCTGATCCGCTGCGACGTCGAAGGGCGACTGCTGTCAGCACACGCCGCAGGCGGCGCGGCCACTGGGATGCTGACCTGGGCATTCCATCCCGGCCGTGTGCCACGCGGCGAGAGTGCGACGACCGATCCGGTCGATCTGGGCGAGTCCCACCCGTTCACCCTGCTGGTGGCCCGCAAGCTCGGCACCGCATCGCGCAACGAGGCGATGGAGATCCAGTCCTCCGTGGATGGGACGCGCTGGTTGCCTGCCGCGGGTATCTATCCGGACGCCAACGTCGCCTGGTACCAACCCGACAGCGGCAACGATTATTTCACGGTGCAGGGCCGGCCGGTGGGCCGCTTTGCTCGAATCGTGTTCCAGAACGGCAACCGGGTTCAATCCGACCTGGTGCTGGAACTGGCCGCGCTGGCGGGCGCCTGAGATGGCCTGGACCCAGGCCGACCGCGAGGCCCTGGAGCGCGCCCTGGCCCGGGGCGAGCGGCGCGTGACCTTCGGCGACAAGACGGTGGAGTACCGCTCGGTGGCCGAGCTGCGCGCGGCGCTGCGCGAGATCGACGCCCAGTTGGCCCGAGATCAGGGACGGACTCCGGTGCGCCAGATCCGCGTCACCACGGACAAGGGTTTCTGAGATGGGCTGGTTTCAGCGCATCCGCAGCCGGCTCAAGGGCCCGCCCGTGCACGAGGCGGCGGGCCGCGGGCGGCGCAGTGTCGTCTGGACGCCCGGCAATCCGGGCGCGGTGGCCGCCATGCTGGCCACGAACAGCGAGCTGCGCGCCAAGTCCCGCGACCTGGTGCGCCGCAACGCCTGGGCCTCCGCCGCCGTCGAGGCCTTCGTGGCCAACGCCGTCGGCACCGGCATCAAGCCGCAGAGCCTGGTCGATGACGCCGAGCTACGCAAGGTGATCCAGTCCTTGTGGTGGACCTGGGTTGAGGAGGCGGACAGCGCGGGGCTCACCGACTTCTACGGCCTGCAGGCGCTCGCCTGCCGGGCCATGCTGGAAGGCGGCGAATGCCTCGTGCGGCTGCGCCCGCGCCGCCCCGAGGACGGCCTGTCGGTACCGCTCCAGCTGCAACTGCTGGAACCCGAGCATTTGCCGCTGACGCTGAACACGGAGGCGCCCAACGGCAACCGGATCCGTGCCGGCATCGAGTTCGACCGGCTGGGCCGGCGCGTCGCCTACCACCTCTATCGCGTCCATCCGGAGGACGGCGCGCTGAGTCCCACGGGCAGCGCCGACATGGAAACCGTGCGGGTGCCGGCCTCCGAGATCATCCATCTGTTTCGACCCCTGCGGCCGGGACAGATCCGGGGCGAGCCCTGGCTCTCGAGGGCGCTGGTCAAGCTCAACGAACTCGACCAGTACGACGACGCCGAACTGGTGCGCAAGAAGACCGCCGCCATGTTCGCCGGCTTCATCACCCGCCAGAGCCCGGAGGACAACCTCATGGGCGAGGGCGAGGCGGATGCATCCGGCGTGGCGCTGGCCGGACTCGAACCCGGCACGCTGCAAATCCTGGAGCCTGGCGAGGACGTCAAGTTCTCCGATCCGGCCGACGTGGGCGGTTCCTATTCGGAGTTCCTGCGCACCCAGTTCCGCGCGGTGGCCGCCGCCATCGGCGTCACCTACGAGCAGCTGACCGGGGACCTCACCGGCGTGAACTACTCCAGCATCCGCGCGGGGCTGCTGGAGTTCCGGCGCCGCTGCGAGGCGATCCAGCACGGCGTGATCGTGCATCAGTTCTGCCGCCCGGTCTGGCGCGCCTGGATGGAACAGGCGGCGCTGGAAGGCGCGCTGCCATTGCCCGACTTCGCCCGCCGCCGGCGGGAGTACCTCAACTGCAAGTGGATCCCGCAGGGTTGGCAGTGGGTCGACCCCGAGAAGGAGTTCAAGGCGCTGCTCACCGCCATCCGCGCAGGGCTCATGAGCCGTTCCGAGGCGATTTCCGCCTTCGGCTACGACGCCGAGGACGTGGATCGCGAGATCGCCGCGGACAACCAGCGCGCCGACGAGCTGGGACTGGTGTTCGACTCCGATCCCCGGCAGCAAAGGGCGGCGACGCGAACCGCCAAGGAATGAGCGTCAGCGTTTGAGATCGCGATAGAAGTTCTCGTGCGGCCCCATGGCCTCGAGCCAGATCAGGCGCACTTCGTCTTCCCGGGTGTAGCCCAGCAGATACAGCTGGCCCTGGCTGCGGAATTTATAGACCCAGAGCCGGGCGAGATCGCCCTTTTCTTCTCGCCAATGTCGGGATCCTTGGCGATCGCGGCGACCGCCGCATCCACATCCGCGGCGATGTTGTCATGCAGTTTCTTGTAGGCCCGGGCAAAGCGGCGCGTTTGCCGCACCTCCCAGGTCATTTGGATTTGCGAGTACGCGGCACGAAGGGTTCGGCCTGCTCGCGCGGCTCGTTCATCGCCATCAGGCTCTCGGCGATGAAGCTGGCCGGCAAGTCCGGGTTGTCCAGGGCGGCCCGGCCCACCTTGGCCCAGAACTCGATCTGGCCCTGGACCGTGCGGAATTCGGCCTTGGCGGCGGCGCGGGCCTCTTCCACCAGGGTTTCGTCGATGCGGACGGATACGCTCATATCAATACCCTCGATTCATTTACCACAATTGTAGTAAACCCCGGAGATTTTGCAACCATGCGTCTGCCCCATCTCGCGGCCCGCATCATCGGGACGCCGTTGCTGATCGCTCCCGAGAAGCTGGAAATCATCCTGGCCGTCCTGGGGGAGCGTATCGGCTGGCCGGAGAGCGGGCTGAAGCGCCAACCTTTCGAATCCGGTCCCAAACGGCCAGTTCCCCGGCAGCAGAGCGACATCGCCGTGATCCCGATCCACGGGACCCTGGTGCGCCGCGCGCTGGGGCTGGAGGCGGCCTCGGGGCTTGCCAGCTACCAGGAGATCGGGGCTCAGATCGACCGGGCGGTGGCCGACCCGGCGGTGGCCGGCATCGTGCTGGACATCGACAGCCCGGGCGGCGAGGCCGGCGGCGTGTTCGAACTGGCCGAGCGCATCCGCGCCGCCACGCGCGAGAAGCCCGTCTGGGCCGTAGCCAACGACCAGGCCTTCTCTGCCGCCTACGCGCTGGCGGCAGCAAGCGACGAGGTATTCGTGACCCGCACCGGCGGCGTCGGCTCCATCGGCGTCATCGCCATGCACGCCGACCAGTCGCGAAAGGACGAGCAGGACGGCTACCGCTTCACCGCCGTCTACGCCGGAAGCCACAAGAACGACTTCAGCCCCCACGCGCCGCTTTCGGATGACGCCCGCGCCGCGCTGCAGGCCGAGGTGGATCGCCTCTACGGCATCTTCACCGAGTCGGTGGCCCAGCACCGGGGGGGCACCGTCGAGGCGGTGCGGGATACCCAAGCGCGGCTCTACTTCGGCGGCGACGCCGTGGCTGCGGGACTGGCCGACCGGGTCGGCACCCTGCATGACGCCATCGCGGCCATGCGTACCGAACTTTCAACGCCCATTCACACGACCTTACCCCAACCCCAGGAGGCACCGACCATGGAGCACCATGACCCTGATCCCGCTGCTTGCGAGCCTGTGGCAGCGGATTCGACCGAACCGGAAGAAACGCGGATCGCCGCGGCGGTAGATGCCGCTCGCAATGAGGCCCGCGCCATCGCCGATCTTTGCCTGCTCGCCGGCTGCCCGGAAAAGACGGCGGGCTTTCTCGCGCAGGGCATGAGCCAAGAGGCGGTGCGCGAGGCCCTGCTCGAATATCGCGCCCAGGCGCCCGAGATCAACAGCCACATCGACCCGCAGCGCACGAGTCCCGCCGCGAGTCTGGATGACAACCCCGTTGTAGCCGCCGCCCGCAAGCGCGCGGCCAAGGAGGTGTGAGATGCCCGTGATCACCGAAGGCATGAACCTTGGGGACCTGCTCAAGTACGAGGCCCCCAATCTCTATTCCCGCGACCAGGTCATCGTGGCTTCCGGCCAGAACCTCGCTTTGGGCGCGGTGGTGGGCATTGTCGCTGCCACCGGCAAGGTGAAGGCGCTGGATCCGGCGGCCACAGACGGCAGCCAGACCGCCGCCGGCATCCTGTTGCAGCCGGTGGACGCCACCGCCGGCGATCGTGACGACGGCATCCTGCTCGCCCGTCACGCCATCGTCGCCGATCACGCCCTCGTGTGGCCCGCCGGGATCACCAACGCCGAGAAGGCCGCTGCCGTAGACCAGCTGAAGGCCATCGGCATCCTCGTTCGCAAAGGAGTCTGACCATGGCCATGAACAATCCATTCGAGTCGCCGGCCTTCTCGATGACGGCGCTGACCGCCGCCATCAACCTGCTGCCCAACAACTACGGCCGGCTGGAGCAGATGGGCCTGATGCCCGAGAAGCCGGTGCGCTTCCGCTCCATCGCGGTGGAGGAGAAGAACGGCGTGCTGACCCTGCTGCCGACCCTGCCGGTGGGCGCCCCGGGCACCGTGGGCAAGCGCGGCAAGCGGGCCCTTCGCACCTTCACCATCCCGCACATCCCCCACGACGACGTGGTGCTGCCCGAGGAGGTCCAGGGCGTGCGCGCCTTTGGCTCCGAGTCCGAGGTGCAGACCCTCGCCCAGGTCATGGCCGAGCATCTGCAGACCATGCGCAACAAGCACGCCATCACCCTCGAGCATCTGCGCATGGGGGCGCTCAAGGGCGTGATCCTGGACGCCGACGGCTCCACGCTCTACGACCTGTACCAGGAGTTCGGCATCACCCCCAAGGTGGTCAACTTCAACCTGGGCAATGCCAATACCGACGTCAAGAAGAAGTGCCTTGCCATCAAGCGCCACCTGGAGGACAACCTCAAGGGCGAGCGCATGACTGGCATCCACTGCCTGGTCTCCGAGGAGTTCTTCGACGCGCTCACTTCGCATCCCAAGGTGGAGAAGGCCTACGAGCGCTGGCAAGACGGCGCGGCCCTGCGCAGCGACATGCGCGCGGGCTTCACCTTCGCCGGCATCACCTTCGAGGAGTACCGCGGCCAGGCGGTGGACGCCGACGGCAATACCCGCCGCTTCATCGCCGCGGGTGAAGGACACTGTTTCCCGCTCGGCACGGTGGACACCTTCGCCACCTATTTCGCGCCGGCAGACTTCAACGAGACTGCCAACACCCTCGGCCGGCCGCTGTATGCCAAGCAGGAGCCGCGCAAGTTCGACCGGGGCACCGACCTGCACACCCAGAGCAATCCGCTGCCCATGTGCCACCGGCCCGGCGTGCTGGTGAAGGTAACGGCGTAAGTCGCGGACCGTGGATCTCGAGTCGCTGTATGACGCGGCGAGTGCCGCCGGCCTGCTCACCGAGGTGATCGCCGGCGGCGCGGCCGTCATGGCCGAATTCCGGGCCCCGGACGAGCCCGTGCTCGACGGGCTCGCACTGTCCACCGAGTACGCCATCCGTTACCCGGCATCGCGCCTGCCGGATCTCGCCCCCGGCGACACGGTGCAGATCGCTGGCCACGCCTACCAGGTGCGCGAGGTCCACGCCCTCGGTGACGGCACCGAACACCGGGCCACGCTGACCCGTCTCTGAACTCGCCATGCCCAATTCCATCCGCGAGCAGATCCTGCAAGCGGCGGTGAGCCGTATTGCCGCAAGTCTCGCGCCCAGAGGCGCCGAGGTGCACCGCTCGCCAACCGTGGCGCTGACCCGCGAGCAGGCGCCCGCGGTGGTCGTCTTCCCCGAGAGCGACGAGGTGATCGACCGGCCCAACGACCGGGTCGAACGGGAGCTTGTGATCCGGGTGGTGGCGCTGGCCCGCGCGGTGCCGCCGGCAGTGCCGGAGACCGAGGCCGACGCGCTGCTGGTTGCGGCCCACGCGGCGCTCATGGAAGACCCGGGCCTGAACGGGCTCGCGCTGGCCGTGCTCGAGCTCGACTGCGAGTGGGAGGTCGAGGACGCCGACAGCGTTGTGGCCGCCATCCCCGCCCGCTACGCGATCCGCTACCGCACCCGTACCCATGACCTCACCCAGAGAGGATGAAACCCCATGAAGATCGAACTGTTGAAACCCCACACACATGCGGGCAAGCGCTATCCGCCCGGGGAGCGCCTCGACCTCGACGAGACCTCGGCCAAGTGGCTGATCGAACTCAAGGTCGCCAGGGCGGCATCCCCCGAGTCCATCAAGCAACCTTCGCGTAAAGGAGACTGACCATGGCCTATTTGTGGCTCCGGCCGCTTCGCTTAACGCCCGCTGCGCGGGCATTAGCCTTCGCCGCAACGCGCCATAAAGGCGGCGCGTTGTCCGGACGAATCACTCGCAGCTAAGGAGGAAGCAAATGGCATATTTCTCTGGACAAGGCAGAGTCTACATCGGTGCCCGTGACGCCGCCGGCAACCCGCAGGGGCTGAGCTACGTAGGCAACGTGCCCGAACTGAAGGTGTCGCTGTCGGTGGAGACCCTGGAGCACCAGGAGTCCACCAGTGGCCAGCGGCTCACCGACCTGCAGCTGATCAAGACCAAGAAGGGCGAGTTCTCCTGCACCCTGGAGGAGCTGGTGCCGGTCAACCTGGAGCTGGCCCTCTACGGCACCACCACCCAGGTCGCCGCGGGCACGGTCACCGGCGAGGCGCTGCCCAACCCGGTCACCCCGGGCAGTCTCTATCTGCTGGCGCAGCAGAATGTCTCCTCGGTGGTGGTGCGGGACTCGTCCGCCACGCCCCAAACGCTGCCGCCCACCCAGTACACGGTGAACAGCAAGCACGGCTCCATCGTGATCAACGATGCCACCACCGGCGGTCCCTACACCGAGCCCTTCACGGTGGATTACGCCTTTGGTGCCGCCCAGCGCACCGCCATGTTCACCCAGCCGTTGCCCGAGCGCTGGGTACGCTTCGAAGGGCTCAACACCGCCGACGGCAACCGCGAGGTGGTGATCGACCTCTACCGGGTCGCCATCAACCCGGCGAACGAACTCTCGGTGATCACCGACGAGCTGCTCAAGTTCGAGCTGTCCGGACAGGTGCTCGCCGATACCCTGAAGCCCGCCGCCGGCGATCTCGGCCAGTTCGGCCGCATCGTGCTCCTGTGAGATGACCGATGGATGATCTGAATACGCTCGTGCCCGAGCCGGTCGTGGTGGAGATCGCCGGCAGCCGGATCGAAATCACCCCGCTGCGCGTAGGCGAGTTCCCGGCCATGCTCCGGGCCATCCGGCCTTTCGCCGAGCAGCTGGCGGGCGAGCCGGACTGGCTCGCGTTGCTGGCCGAGCACGGCGAGGCGCTGCTCGACGCCCTGGCCCTGGCCTGCCGTCGCCCGCGCGAGTGGGTGGACGGCTTGGACCTGGACGACGCCTTGCAACTGGCCGCCGCGGTCTTCGAGGTAAACGCCGATTTTTTCGTGGCCCGGGTGGCGCCCAACGTCACTCAGCTGTCGGAGAAAATCGGCCAACGGCTGGATGGATCGAGTGCATCCACCGGCTCGTCCGCGCCGGCCACCGCTACCCCGACGTCCTGAACTACACGCTGGCTCAGATGAACGCCTTTCTCGAGGCGGAATCCCGGATCGAGCGCGAGCGGCTGGCCACGCTGCTTGCGGTGATCAGCCACGGCGCCCAGGGCGACAAGGCCGCCATCGAGCGGCTTCACCGGGAACTGCGCCATGAGGATTAGCCTGACCACCGAGGGGCTGCTCGACCGGCGCCGCTTCAGCGCCTGGCGCGCCCGGACCGGGCAGGCCATGCGCCAGGCCACTGCCCGCGCCATGCGTACCGTGGGCCGGGAAATGGCAGAGGATGTGCGCCGCGACATGCGCCGTGCCTTCAAGGTGCGCAAGCTGGCCTTCATCAAGTCCCTGCGGGCAAAGGTCTATGATCGGCGCCGGGATCGTTTCCCGGCCCTGTACATCGGTTCGAAGATCCCTTGGCTTGGCATCCACGAGAGAGGCGGCACCATCGGCGGTCGCATGTTGATTCCGTTGTTGCCTCGGCACCAGCGCATCGGCCGCAAGGCCTTCCGGCGCGTGATCGACAGCCTGATGCGCGCTGGCAACGCCTATTTCGTCGAGAAGAACGGCAAGACGCTTCTGATGGCGGAGAACATCCGCGAAAACGACCGGGCGCTCGCGCGCTTCAAGCGCGGTCAACGGCAGCAAACGGGCCGAAAACGCCTGCGTCGCGGCCAGGAGATCCCCGTTGCCGTGCTGGTCGATTCGGTGCGCCTGCACAAACGGTTCGATCTGGAATCCGCCGTTCGGCGCAAGCTGCCCCGGCTTGCACAAGCAATTCGGAAAGAAGTCGAGGGTGAGGGAGGTAATAAATAAAGGGGAAACCTCAGAACAATAGCCGGGCGATTTCACTGGCCGCGTTCAGACCGCCTCGCCAGTCGCTTCCACTCTTCGCAAGCGTAAAGGTATAGCGGTCATCACCTTGGTAAACGAGCTTGAAATGTTTTCCATCTTCAGAAATCTTGAATCCCATATTCTCGAGTTCTCGGCGTAGTTTGGCATCAATTGTGCTGGTTCCTCGAAGGATCTTTTTTAAATGGTTCCGTTGGTTTTCGGCGTAATCTTCCTGAATCGGGTTCGCGTCACATATCGACTCCAAAACGTGATGACGCCGACTATTCTCCGGTATACGTGTCAATGCGTCTCGTAGCGCATCTAGTACGATGCCAAGGACTTCGTTTGGATACAGATCACGTTCCCGGCCTGGCTTTAACAGCCTGCCGGAGGTCGCCCCAGCACGCGATTCAAGTATTCGAAGCTCATTGCGTAGTCGCTTAATCTCTTTCTCAGCATCCTGGAGGCGTTGATCCTTAGCTTCTATTTCCTGATCAAATGTCTTGATGTACTGGTCGATTTCCTGAGAACCTGATGCTCTTAGGTCCAAAATAGTTTGCCGAGAGGCAGTTTCACGGACATACGCCCATGTGCACCGATCGAGAGGCCTACGGTTAGCAAGGGCGGTTTGCACTTCATCTTTGATGCCGTGCGCTAGTTGACCTGCGTTTGAGTACTCGCCACCGAGGAAGAATGCTCTACGACCACCACCCTCTGGCCAGTAAACGCCAACTGTACCGCCATAGACATTTTCGGAGTCAACTTCGTGTTGCAAGCGGACAGAGAAGGGCCGGTTTGGCTCGACGACGACATGCGCCATACCAGAGAGATCTCTGGCAAGTCGGTCTGGATCGAGGATGTAGCCCCCCTGGAATCCTGAGCTCACATAAATGATGGGCAAACGGCACCCTGCTTCACCCTGAATCAGTCTCGCAGCAAGGTCAATATCATCGTTTTTGAGGTAATGTGCATGATCCCCGCTGGGTAACGGGCCATCATTTGCGCCACCGAGCGCCTCCAGCAGGGTTCGTATAACAACCGGTTTTTTTGCTGACGGGAGACGTGCTGAAGGATGTTGTGACTCACACTCGACTCTGATGCCAACCCATGCATCGGTAGACGTTTTTGAAAAAACAATTGTTGTTAGCCAATTCAGATCGTGATCGCGTTTCCCATACCGGAAGCCGGCAAGCTCCAAATCTTCCGCGGTGACGGTTAGCGACTGGACAGATTCGTTGTCAACCGTGATGCTTGTGTTTTTTTCTCTTTGGATCTCTTGGAGTTTTTCCAAAGATAGTTTTGTATGTGGTGAGCCGCCAACCCATTTCACCATTGCTTCAAGAAAGCTGCTGGTTCCTTGATTTGGATTGACTGGAAACTCGGTTGCAAATAGCAGCATTTTGGCGGCCCTCTGTCGATAATGTCCTTATTCCTTGTTTTGTCGATGTCTCAACCAGGTAGACATATAACTACATTCCTTCCGTTTCCCAAGGATTGATGATTTCGAGATCCGGGTGTGGAAAGTCATCCACGTTACGGGTGACCAGTTCTAGTCCATGTGTCAAAGCGGTGGCAGCGAGTAAGCTGTCGATGGCTGGGAGGGGACGCCCTGCAGCAGCGAGCAACCGACCCCAGCGATCGGCCACTTCCTCATCTATGGGCAGTATCCGACCAGAGAAAAATGCCGGCAACTCGGTTTCAAGCCAATCCAGCAGCTTGAGTTTGCGCTTGCTTTTGCCGAGCGCCTCAATGCCTTTCCGGATCTCTCCGAGGGTCAGCACGCTGACGTACAGGGTGGTCGCCGGCCGTTCCTCGAACCAGGCCACTACACCTGGGTTCGGTTCCTTGCGGCGCAATTCGGACAGGACGTTGGTATCGATCAGATAGCTCAAAGCTCGACCTCGCGCGTGAGGCTTTTGTCCCGCTCGAGATTAACCTCCTCGACACCGTAGAGAGGGGAACGACGCATGAAGGCCACCAGCGATTCACCCGTGCCGGTCAGCCGCTCGTAGTGTTCGCGCGACAAAACGACCGCCACCGGCTTGCCGTGCAGCGTGATCTCCTGAGGGCCTTCGCGTTCGGCATCCTTGATGACTTCGGAGAGCTTGGCCTTGGCCTCCTGCATTTGCCAATGACGCATGACGCACCTCTATTCTGACTAGACTGGTCAGAGTGTAGCAAAACAACGCTGATCAATCCACCATGGCACGCAACCGCGCACAAATCCTCATTACCGCCGTTGACGAGACGCGCCGGGCCTTCCGGTCCATCGAGGGGAGTCTCACGCGCCTGCGCGACCAGGCCGGGCGCGTCGGCGACACGCTCCGCAACATCGGCGGTGCCATCGGCGTGGGGCTGGGCCTTCGGGAAATGGCCGAGGCCGCCGACCAGTACAAGGGCCTGCAGGCCCGGTTACAGCTGGCGGTCACCTCGCAGGAGGCGTTCAACCGGGCCGACCGCGAGCTGTTCGACATCGCCCAGCGCAACCGGGCGCCGCTTTCCGCGACGGTCACGCTGTACGCGAAGCTCGCGCCCTCGATTCGGGCGCTTGGGCGCGATCAGCGCGATGCCCTGACGGTCACCGAGGCCATCAGCCAGTCGGTAGCACTGTCCGGCGCCTCGGAGGAGGCTGCCAGCGGCGCGCTGCTCCAGTTTGGCCAGGCGTTGGCCGCCGGACAGCTGCGCGGCGATGAGTTCAACTCGGTCATCGAACAGACCCCCCGGCTGGCCCAGGCCATAGCCGACGGGCTCGGCGTGCCCTTGGGCGCGCTGCGGGCGCTGGCCCAGCAGGGCAAGCTGACCGCCGAGGTGGTGCTCGATGCGCTGCTCGGACAGAAGGAACGGCTGGCGCAGGAATACGCCGCTTTACCCGACACCGTCTCCGGGGCGCTGACCCGGCTCCGAAACGCCTTTCTGCGCGCCTTCGGCGAGCGGGACGCGGGGAGCGGATTCACCGCCGGTCTGGCCAGGGCGATCCAGTTCCTTGCCGCCCACATCGACCTGCTGATCCAGCTGGCCGGCACCGCGCTGGTTGCGGCTCTTGGCCGCATGGTGGCCTCCATAGCGGCCAGTATGGCCGCTTCCCGAGCCGAGGCGGCTGCACGGTTGAACAACCTGCGCCTGATCGAGGCGGAGGCGACCGCCCGGCTGCGCGCGGCCCGGGCGGTGCTGGCGCAGGCTACCGCCCAGGGCAAGGCGGCCACGGCCTTGCGCGCGGACCTGGCCCGAGCGGCGCAGGAAGCACTCAAGGCGCGGCGGGCCGTCACCGCGGCGGCGCAGGGCACCACCTTGCTGGCCCGCGCGGGCGGGCTCTTGCGCGGCGCGCTTGCGCTGCTCGGCGGACCCATCGGGCTCATCGTCACCGGCCTGGGACTGCTGGCCACCGCCGCCTTCTCGGCCCGGGACAAGGTGGTGGCATTCGGCGGCAAGACCGCCTCCATCGGGCAGATCGTCTCGGCCGCCTGGGATCTCGTCACCGAGAAGATCGGGGTCTTGGTCGATGCCTTGACCTCCCTGGTGGGCATCAACGACGAGACCTGGGCCAGCCTGCGTGAGACGGTGATCGACGGCGTAAATGCCATCGGCCGTGCGGTACGCTCGTTCGTCAACGGCATCATCGGGTCTTTCAACGCCGTGGGCAAGGTGGTGGGGATCACGGCCGCCTTCCTCGTGCGCCGCTTCAAGCGTGCCTTCTCCGACATCGCCGCGCTGGCACGCGCCCTGGGCCGGGATATTGCGGCGGCCTTCAAGGGCGACTTCTCGCTGCGGCATCTCAAGGCTGCGCTGCGCGCGGGCCGCGACGAGATGCGCGGCTTCGGCAAGGCCCTGGGCGACGCGGTCAAGGAGTCGCTGGGACGCGACTATGTGGGCGAGACCGCACGGGCGATCGCCGCGCGTATCCGTAGCGAGCAGAAACGCCAGCGGCTCTTTGCCAGACCCCAGCCCAAGGGTGCGCCATCCAGCGAGGACAACGCCGCCCGCCTCAAGCTCGCCCAGGCGCAAAGCGATGCCGAACTACGCATCCTCAAGGAAGGACTGGCGCAGGCGTCCAGGGCCCTCGACCGGGCGCTGGCCGACCGCCTGATCTCCATCCGCGACTACTACGCGCAGAAGACCGCCATCGAGCAGCGGGAGATCGACGCCGAGATCGCCCGCAAGCAACAGGCCCTGGCCGCGCAGCGGCGCGTCCTGAGAGAAGCCGGTGACGAGAAGGCGCGCCTCGATGCCAAGGGGCGGATCGCGAAGCTCGAGGCCGACCTGATCGCGCTCAACAACCGCCGCGCCGAGGCGGAAGTGGCCAATGCCCGCAAGGCGGCGGCTGCAGAACGGGAACTCAGGGACGCGCTCGCCCAGGCCCGCGACGAACTGACCCGCCTTACAGGCACCGGGACCGACGCCCAGCGCCGCGAGGCCATCGCCCGGGCTTACGGCGATCTGCGCGCCCGACTGCTGGCGGAGAACGACACCGCCGGCGTCTCGCTGATCGACCGGCTGGTCGACGTCAAGGCCGCGCAGGCCAACCTCGACGCCCTGGAGTCGAAATGGCGCCTGATCGTGGAGCGGATGCGCAACGTCCAGGAAGCGATCCGCATCCAGCAACAGGCGGGGCTGCTGACTGAGGCGCAGGCGCGCGAACAGATCGTCCGTCTCCAACGGCAGTCCGCCGCCGAGTTGGAAAAACTGCTGCCGCTCATGAAGCAAGCGGCCCGGGCCATCGGCCCCGAGGCGGTCGCCCGCGTGCAGGCCTGGAAGAACGAACTGGCCCGGACCCGGCTGGTGGTCGATGAGGTGGCGGTTCGGGTCAAGGGCCAGGTCCAGGACGCCTTCGCCACGATGTTCGAGCAAATCAGCTCGGGCGCCAAATCGGCCAGGGGGGCGTTCCGCGACTTCGCTCGATCCGTCATCGCCTCGATTAACCGCATCGCCGCGCAAAAGCTGGCCCAGTCGCTATTCGGGAACTTAAGCGGCGGCATCGGCGGTTTCGTCGGCGCGCTGTTCAGGGGCTTCGCGGCCGGCGGCTACGTCACCGGGCCCGGCACATCCACCTCCGATTCCATCCCGGCGCGCCTTTCCGCTGGCGAGTACGTGATCAATGCGGCCTCGGTGAAGAAAGTGGGTGTGGCGTTTCTGGATGCGATCAACGGCGGAGTCTTCGCGCCGCGTTGGCGAGGTCCGAATCTGGCCTTCGCCACAGGCGGCCTGGTGCCGAACGCGGGACGCCAGGAGAAGCCCCAGGTCAATGTCCGGGTGGTGAACGCCGTGGACGAGTCGCTGGTGGGCGATTTTCTGGCCACGCCCGCGGGCGAGCAGGTCATCACCAATGTCATCCGGCGCAACGCCGCCACGGTGCGCCAGTACCTCGGGAGTTAGCATGGCACTGTTGTTCGTCGACGGCTTCGATCACTTCGATCCCCAGGCCCTCAAGCCCGACGGCGTGCCCAACTACGGCTACGCCAAGGCCCAGTACGCGCCCCAGTGCGAGCGGGTGCCTGGACGCCGGAGTGTCTCGTCCGCACTTCGCTTTCCCGCCAACACCCAGGGCGTGGCCATGGTGCGCGAGATCGGCTACGGCGTGAGCCGGATCATCCTCGGCTGCGCCTTCCGCCTCGATCTGCTGCCGCCGGACCGCTTTCCGCTGCTGTTCGTGCGCACCGCCGGCAACCAGCGCTATGAGGTGTCGGTCAATGCCATCGGGCTGCTGGGCATCGGCCAGGGCGGATTTCCATCCGGCCAGTCATTGCGGGCCATCTCGGCCCAGACCTGGAACCACCTCGAGCTGAAGGTGGTGGAAGGCAACGGCACCGGGCTGCTGGAGCTGCGGGTCAACAGCCAGACCTGGCTGACCCTCAGCGGCCAGAGCATCCCCACCGGCGGCAACCTGGTCGCCGGCGGCGTCTGCTGGGCCGATCAGCCGTACCCGGTGGAGCTGTTGTTCGACGACTTTTATCTGGCCGACGGCTCGGGAACCCGCAACAACGACTACCTGGGCGATGTGCGCATCGACGCCCTGCATCCGACCGGGGCAGGCAGCTTCAGCCAGTGGACCCCCTCGGGCGCGGGGCAGAACTGGGAGATGGTCGACGAACCGCTGCCTGATCACAGCGACTATGTGACCGCCGCCAACACCGGCGACCGGGACAGCTACGCCTTCGAGCCGTTGCCGGCGATGAACACGCCGACGGTTCTGGGGGTGCAGGTCACGGCCTTGGCGAAGAAGACCGACGCCGGCGCCGGCACCCTCAAGGCGTTGACCCAGTCGGGCGCCACGGTGGCCACCGGCGCGGCGCAGGCGCTGACCACCGATCCCACCTATCTCACCACGGTGTTCGAGCAGACCGCCGCGGGCGTGGACTGGGCGGAGACGGAACTGAACGCCGCCGAGTTCGGCGTCGAGAAAGGGTAATCCATGGCCGCGCAGGTCGATCAGGTCGCGATCGAGCCGGCGAGCAAGGGGGTACCCGGAACCGAACTCGATCAGGCGCTGCTGGAACCCGCGGCACGGCCGCTGCCGCCGTCGGATCTGCTCCAGCAGGTCGCCGAGCCCGCGGTCCGGCCCGATCCGCCGGTTCGGGTCGATGCTCTCAATACGGAGAGCACGGCCCGCCCGGATCCCCCCGTGGCGCTGCTCGCCACCCTCATCGAGATGGTCTGGCGCGAGCCGCCGCCGCGGGGGATCTTCGCCTTCCGGCACGACTGGTCGCAGCCCTGGGTGGAGCGGTGGGAGTGGAAGACCCAGATTTTGCGTTCGCGCGACGGCACCGAGTCGCGCATCCGCCTGCGCCGCCATCCGCGCCGCGCAGTCGAGATGCTGGTCACGGCCTGGGATGCCGGCGCCATCGGCCTGGATGCCTGGCTCACCGCGCACCAGGGGCGCGAGGCGCTGTTTCCGTTCTGGCCGGTGGCCCGCCGGGTGACGGCGGAGGCAGCCGCGGGCGGCACCACCGTTCAGCTCGATACGGTCACCGATCCGCTCATGCGCGCCACCCAGACCGAGACGCTGGACAACTGGGGACAGGGACCGGCGCTGATCCTGGCGCCCGACGGCGACGTGCAGCAGGTGACGGTCACCGCCTTCGATACCGCTTTGAATCAGGCCAGCCTGGATTTGCCGCTGGCCCGGCCGGTGGTGGCGGGTTCGACCTTCGCGCCATTGGTCCGGGGTGTGGTGCCTGACGCGACAACGGCCAGGCGCCATTGCGCCGCCGCCACCTCCCAGCCGGTCGAAATCCTGCTCGACGAGCGGGTATGGGAATGGCCTTTCACCCCGGACCTGACCCTCGAGGGCGTACCGGTGATCGTGGATGTCGAGCAGTGGCAGCCGGAACCTTCCATCGAGTACCGGGCACGGATCGAGCGGATCGACAACCGGCTGGGCCGGCCGTGGATCCAACGTGTGGACGATCGTCCCTCCCGCATCCTCAGCCGCCGCTGGCTGGCGGCGGGCCAGGCGGCCAGCGACCGGCTGCTGGGGCTGTTCGAGTATCTGGCCGGACGCATCAACCCCGTCTGGCTGCCGGACGAGTTCACGGGCCTTGCGTTGGCGCAGGCGGGAGGAACCGGCGACGACCATCTGCTGCTGCGCCGCGCCCGGTTGCCCTGGCACTGGGAAGAGCCGGGACTGGGGCTGCTGATCCGTCCCACCGGCCAGCCACCCGTAGCGGTGCATGTATCACGGCTCGAGGCCGAGTCGGAAACCATGGCGCGCCTGCTGCTGGCCGACCCGCTGCCCGTGGACGTGCCGGCGGGCACGCCCGTCACGCCCCTGCACTTTGTCCGGCTCGACCAGGACCGGGTGGAGTTCACCTGGCACACCGATGAGGTACTGGAAGTGGCCGCGCGGTTCATGACGCTGGCACGCTGCCACCCGTACCTGCGCGGCGGCGGGGACATTCCGTTCTGACAGGAACCACAGACGATGCCGATCCCGATCGGCCGGCCGCCGGGCGGCGAGATCCCGTCCGGCCCCGGCTTCAACTGTTACACCGACGACGTCACCGAGCTCTACCGCTTCACCCGTGGCAACACTGCCTGGTACTACACCTCGGCCAGCCGCGAGGTGGTGGCCAACGTGGACTGGAACGGCGACCGGACGTACCAGCCTGCGGCCATCTCCCGTGGCGCGCTGGGCTTAGGTCCCGAGGCGGGCCGGCGCGCCATCGACCTGCGCTGTCCCCGCGACCTGGATCTGGTGCGCGAGTACCGCGGCGCGCCACAACCGCAGCCCATGGGCGTGAGCATCTACCGCCGCTTCGGCAGCGACTGGAGCTGGGCGCTGGTCTGGACCGGGCGGGTGCTGCAGGTGATCTTCGAGGAGCGGGAAGCGCGCATCCGCTGCGAGCCGGCCAGCATCAGCCTCAAGCGGCTGGGATTGCGCCGGCTCTATGCCCGGCGCTGTCCCCATGTGCTCTACGGGGCCGAGTGCCGGGCGACGCCGGTGGCCGAGTCCTTCACCGTCTCGCAGGTGGACGGTCGCTTCGTCTGGTTCGAGGGGGCGAGCTTCCCGCCGGACCGCTTCGCGGGCGGCTATCTGGAGCGCGCCGACGGCACTCGGCACATGATCGAGCACAGCGACTATTACGGATCGGGCATCACCCTGATCTATCCCGCCCCCTTGCAGGTCGGGGAGACGGTGAGCTTCTACGCCGGCTGCGACCACACCCTGCAGACCTGCCAGAGCCGCTTCGGCAATGCCGACAACTTCGGCGGGTTTCCCTGGATTCCGCGCAAGAACCCGTTCAACGAAAGCGCCTACTGAGGAAGATCGCATGTGGGTACAGCTGGTCCTGTTCGTCGTCTCGGCGCTGATCCAGATCGCGCTCACGCCGAAGTCCCGGGTCGAGAACGCCAAGCCCGCCAGCGACTTCAGCGCACCGGTGGCCGAGGAGGGACGGCCCATCCCGGTGGTGTTCGGGGAGGTGCTGATCGAGGCGCCCAACGTGGTCTGGTACGGCGACAGCGAGGCGCAGCCCATCTACTCCGGCGGAGGCGGCAAGAAGTGAGCCTGATCGTCACCATCGAGGACGTGCGGCTGGCCGGCCTGTGCATCCCCGGCGCGCGGCTCTGGTGCAAGCGCCACGGCATCGACTGGCACCGGTTCCTGAAAGAAGGCGTCGAGGCCGCCCGCCTGATCGAATCCCGCGATGCCATGGCGGCGCGCGCGGTGGAGACGGCCCGCAGGAGGCGCGATGGGCGGTAGCAGCGGGGCGAGCCGCCAGATCGTCGGCTACCGCTACTACATGGGCATGCACCTGGTGCTCTGCCACGGTCCGGTGGATGACATCACCGAACTGCGCATGCAGGGGCGCACCTTCTGGAGCGGCAGCGTGGCGGGCAGCAATCCGAAGCGCTTGCAGGTCGACCGGCCCAACCTGTTCGGCGGCGAGAAGCGCGAGGGCGGCATCAGCGGCGCCATCGATGTCTTGCTGGGCGAGGCCACCCAGACGCCCAACGACTACCTGCAGTCCCGCATGGCCGGCGGCGGCACCGTACCGGCCTTCCGCGGTGTGGTGGGACTGGTGCTACGCAAGTGCTATCTCGCCGCCAACAACCCCTACCTCAAGCCCATCGCGGCCCGGGTACGACGGTTTCTGTCGGGATGGGATCCGGCCGCGCCCAACCCGTTCAGCAGCTACCAGGTGCAACTGGCCAACGGCATGAACCCGGCGGCCATTCTCTATGCCTGCCTGACCGACACCCGCTGGGGAATGGGCTATGCGCCCTCGATGATCGACACGGGCAGCTTCTCTTCCGCCTCGTGGACGCTCTACAACGAGGGCTTCGGGCTGAATCTGCTCTGGACCCGCCAGTCGCCCATCGAGCAGTTCGTGCAGCAGGTGCTCGATCACATCGGCGGGGTGCTGGTCATCGACGCCAGCGGGCGGTTTACATTGCGGCTGATCCGCGAGCCGGATCTGTGGAACGCGCGCCACTTCGGACCGCACAACATCATCGCCCTGGAATCCTTCGAGCGGCCCGACTGGGCCGAGACGGTCAACGAGCTGACCGTCAACTACACCGACCGGGATACCGGCAAGCCGAAGTCGCTCACCGTCCACAACCTGGCCAACATCGAGGCCCAGGGCGGCGTGGTGGCCGAGCGGCGGGACTATCCGGGCATCACCGACGACGCTCTGGCCGCCAGGGTGGCGCTACGCGACCTTCGCTCGCTCTCGATCCCGCTGGCCCGGGTCAAGCTGAAGATCAACCCCCGTGGCGACAGCGCGGCATCCGGGCAGCCCCTGCCGGGGGATGTCATCGTGCTCGACTGGCCGGAACTGGGCATCGCCGAGATGGTGCTGCGGGTGGGCGCCATCGACCTGGGCGATCACACCGACCACAGCATGACGCTCACCTGCGTGGAGGACGTGTTCGCCCTGGGGCAGAACGCCATCATCGGCGACAACGACACCACCTGGGTGCCGGACGACACCTCGGCTCGGGCACCGCTGATGAGCGTGGCGGTCGAGGCGACGTACTGGGATCTGGCCCACACCCTGAGCCGGGCGGAACTCGGCGTGGTGGAGGACACCGACACCTACCTCGCCGCGCTGGCGGTCCGCAATGGACAGGCCCAGAGCGAGTGGCGGCTCTACACCGGCGACACCGCGGGTACGGCCGAGTATCGCAACACCGCCGGCTACAGCCCCGCCGCCCGACTGGGCGCCGATCTGCCCCAGGCCGTGGATGACGTGACGGTAGCGGTCACCGATCTGACCGACGCCGCCCTGTTCGCCGATTGCGACTACGCCTGGCTGGTCACCACCGCAGGCCATGCCGTCGAGGCGGTCGGGGTGCTCGCGGTGGATGAGGCGGCCGGCACCGTCACCCTGCAACGGGCGGTACTCGACACCGTGCCCGTGGCGCATCCGGCCGGCACCTGGCTGATCGGCGCCGGTCCATCTCCGGGCTACGATGCCACGGTCCGTGCCCCGGCGACCAGCATCGGGGTCTGGCTCGAGCCTCACACCGTGACGGACGTCGGCACCAAGGTGGCGGTGACCGGCGGGCCGACGCTCAGTCTCGCGGGCCGGCAGGGCCTGCCGTTCCCGCCGGGCAACGTGCGTATCAACGGCGCATCCTATCCAGCCGCCATCGTGGGTCCCGTGTCACTCGCCTGGTCCCACCGCGACCGCACCCAGCAGACCGCCTACCTGGTGGCCCAGACCGACGGCGAC
This sequence comes from Thermohahella caldifontis, assembly GCF_041153465.1. Classification (NCBI taxonomy): domain Bacteria; kingdom Pseudomonadati; phylum Pseudomonadota; class Gammaproteobacteria; order Oceanospirillales; family Hahellaceae; genus Thermohahella; species Thermohahella caldifontis. Next base: position 1,346,178 of record NZ_CP154858.1, on the reverse strand, counting down.
ATCGGGCCCGAGCCGGGCGTGACCTACCGCGTCCGCTATTACGGCGAAGCCGGGACGCTGTTGCGCACGCGCACGGGCCTCACTGCGACCGCCGACGGCTGGCCCGAGGAGGCAGCCGACAGCGCGCTGCCCGGTGGACGGCTCAACGGCCACCTCACGGTGGAGATCGACGCGCAGCGCGGCGCCCTCGACAGCCTGCACCGGCACCGCATCGAAGTGGACCGCGCCGGATACGGCTACCAGTACGGCAACTACTACGGAGGCATCTGATGGCCAACACCGATCCCAATCTCGGACTCACCTACGGCTGGGCGCTGGGCGAGTCCGGCTGGAACACCGCGATGGATGCCAACTTCAAACGGCTCGGCACCGTGGTCGGCCTGTCGGTTAAGAGCCGCTCCTTGACCGCGCCGCCGGCCACCCCGATCCACGGCGACCGCTACATCGTTGCGGCCGGGGCGACCGGCGCCTGGGCGGGCCGTGACGGCGAGATCGCCGTCTGGATCGGCGGGACGTGGGAATTCCATGCCTCCCGGATTGGCTGGCTCTGCTACGTCGAGGATGAAGACCTGCTCTCGGCCTACAAGGCCGCGGGCTGGAGCCCGGGCATCAGCATCTGACCCATCTCCCATTCGTATCACCGGACCCGCCCTCGTGGCGGGTTCTTCGTTTCTGGAGCGTACCCCATGACCCCACCCAAATTGCGAGACGGCATGGTCGTCATGCCGCGTGAGGAGTTCGAGAAGCTGCTCGAGCAGGCCGCCGAGCGAGGCGCCAGGCGGGCCCTGGCCGACGTCGGCCTCGACGGCGAGGACGCCGCCAGCGACATCCGCGAGCTGCGCGGTCTGCTCGAGGCCTACAACACCGCCAAGCACACCGCCTGGCAGACCCTGATCCGCATCACCACCACCGGCCTCATCCTGGCGCTGATGGCCGGCGCCGCCATCAAACTGAAAATCTTTGGGGGACAGTGACCATGCTGACGCTACTTGGCAGCCTGCTGGGATTCATCTCCAGCGCCTTTCCCGACCTGCTCAGGCTCTGGCAGGACCACCAGGACCGTAAGCACGAACTGGCCATCCTCGATCGCCAGATGGAGCAGATGCGACTGGGCCACGCCCAGCGCTTGGAGGAGATCGCCGTAGAGGCGGACATCGCCGAGAGCAAGGCCCTCTACCGGCACGACAGCAAGCCTTCGGGCGTCAAATGGGTGGACGGTCTGCGTGCTTCCGTGCGCCCGGTGATCACCTACGCCTTCTTCCTGCTGTTCACCGCGGTGAAGCTTTGCGCCCTGTATGTGCTGATGGCTGACGAAGGCCTCACATTCACCATCGCCTTGCCCCGGATCTGGGACCCGGAGACCCAGGCCCTGTTTGCCGCCGTCATGAGCTTCTGGTTCGGCCAGCGGGCACTGGCCAAGGCACGGGGCAAGTGAAATGCGCCACATCACTCAAGAAGGGCTGGACCTCATCAAGCGGTTTGAAGGCTTCAGCCCCACGATCTACCTCTGTCCGGCGGGTTATCCGACCATCGGCTACGGACACGTCGTTCGCAATGACGAACGAGAGCAGTTTGCAGACGGGATCAATGAGGAGGAAGCCGGGGATCTGCTGCAACGGGATGTCCGCTGGGCCGAGCAGGGCGTCCTGCGGCTGATCGACGTGCCTCTGAGCGATGGCCAGTTCGATGCGCTGGTGTCTTTTACCTTCAACCTCGGCACCGGAGCGCTTCAGCGGTCCACGTTGCGACGGAAGGTGAACCGGGAGGAGCATGAGCAAGTGCCACGGGAGTTTATGCGATGGGTGTGGGCAGGGGGTCGAAAACTCCGGGGATTGATTACACGACGCTTACATGAGTCTATGCGGTACCGACTCTGAACAAGCAGTTACTCATCACGAGGTTAGATTAAACTCAGCTCAAGTTTGTGCTTGCGCCTTTCCCAATCCGGCATGACCTCCTCGAGCAACCGGTAGAAGGCAGGGCTGTGGTCCGGGTGTTTGAGGTGACACAGCTCATGGGTGATGACGTAGTCGATGCACTCGCGCGGCGCCTGGATCAGGCTAACATTCAGCGTCAGCGTACCGCTTTCCGAGAGGCTTCCCCAGCGGGTTTTCATGCGTCGGATCTTCAGCGTGGGGCGTGGCAGGCCCTGGCGGGAGAAATGGGGCCAACAGTGTTCGTAGCTCTCAGCGAATTTTTCATGCGCCCGCTCGGAATACCACTGCCAGAGCAATCGTCGCACCTCGTCTGGCTGGCCGTCGCCCCGGCAGGTGACCCAGAAACAACCCCGGCTGAGCTTCACGGCTGACCGCTCGCCTCGAACCAGCTTGAGGCGGTACTGGCGCCCCAGGTAGCAGTGGGTCTCCCCGCCGATGTATTGCCGTGGTGGTGTGCGGGGCCTGAACTGGTCGAAGTAGGCCTGCTGCCTGCGTATCCAGCGCGCGCGTCGGAGCACTCGCTCATCGATATCCTCGTCTTGTGCATCTAACGGCGCCTTTACCACCACCCGACCATCGGGATGAACTGCGATCTCCATGGTTTTCCTGGGGACACGGAGCACATCGAACTCCAGGCGTGCCCCCCCGTAGGTCAAGGCGCGACTCGAAGCGGTCATGCCTGCATCCGGTGTCGGGCGACCTGCATGGTGCGCTCGATGATCTCGTCCATCTGCGCGAGATCCAGATCCACCTGGCGCTCGCCCTTCACGTGGTCGAACAGATAATCGTCGATGTCGTTCATGGCCCGTTTCTGGGCGTCGCTGTCGTCCCAGAAGTGCACTTTCCAGTGCCGCTGCAGGATATCCTGGATCGCCAGCGCGGTTTCGGCGGCGATCTCATCCGAGCCAGATCCCCCGTCTGCACCGTCGGAGAAAAAGGGCCTCAGAATTCCGTAGTAGGCCATGGCATCCTCGTTGCCCGCCAGGGAGTCTGGCACGTCGTCGTGCTGCCGGTTGGCCACCTTGTCGCGGATCTCGCTGACCTTGTTCAGGTATTCGAGGTCCGAGATCCGCCTGGCGCGGAAATCGTCGATGGCCTGCTGGATGAGCTGGGAGAACTTCTCGTAGAAGGCCGGGTCCTCGTCCATCTTCTCCGTGATGGCCTTCTTGGTCGCGTGGGCGATAGCGTCCGCCTTGGCGGCGGTAGTCTTGGCGGCGTAGACGCCCCGGTCCTCCTTGACCTCGTTGAAGGTCTGCTCGTCGAAGATGTTGACCGGCTCGTTGAGCTGGATGACCTCGTTGGCCTGGATGTGGGTATCCAGCAGCTTCTTGATCTTCGGCACGTAGTCGCGGTAGTCGATGGACTCCGCGTAGCGGAGCTTCACGGCCGCCTTCAGGTTCTGGAAGCGCTTCAGGTCGTCCTTGTAGCGCTGCTGGGTCGCCTCTGGGGTCGTCATGATGAACTGCTCGGAGGACAGGGCGATGCCCAGCGTGCGGGCATAGTCCGCCAGCCGCTGGTAGAATTCCTCGCGCAGGGCGTCGTCGGCCAACAGGGTCTCGTAGGCCTCCTCGTCGTGGCGATTCTTGACCTCCTTGAACAGGTCCCACAGATCGGAGTAGCGCTGCGGAAGCTTTGACACCTCCTCCTGGATCGAGGTCAGCGTGCCTTCCAGGTCCTGCTCATCGAAACCCTCCAGGGCGCTGTACATGGTCAGGGCCTTGTCCAGCTCGCCCAGCACACTGGCATAGTCCACGATGTAGCCGAAGTCCTTGCCCTCGAACAGCCGATTGACCCGGGCGATGGCCTGCAGCAGGGTGTGCTCGCGAAGGGTCCGGCACAGATAGAGCACCGTGTTGCGGGGGGCGTCGAAACCGGTCAGCAGCTTGTCCACCACGATCAGGATCTCCGGCTCCTCGCCGTATTTGAACTGGTTGATGATCTGCTTGGTGTACTCCTCCTCCGAGCCGTAGCGCTGCATCATCTTCTGCCAGAAGGCCACCACCTCGTCCGCCGGCTGGCCCTCGACCTCCTCGAAGCCCTCGCGGCTGTCCGGGGGCGAGATGATGATCTCCGAGGAGACCTCGCCGATCTCGTCCAGATAGGCCTTGTACTTGAGGGCGGCGGCCTTGCTGGGTGCCACCAGTTGGGCCTTGAATCCGGTGCCCTGCCAGTTGGCGCGGTAATGCTCGCTGATGTCGAAGGCACGCATGTAGATGACCTGGTCGGCCTTGTTGAGCATCTCGGCGCGTGCGTATTTCTTCTTCAGGTCTGCCTGCTGTTCGCGGGACAGCCCCTTGGTGTGCCGCTCGAACCACAGATCGATGGCCGCACGGTTCTGCTCCATCTCCACGTGCCGCCCCTCGTAGAGCAGCGGCACCACGGCATGGTCCTCCACCGCCTGTTTGATGGAGTAGTAGGGCTCGATGAGCCCGCCGAACTTGGCGAAGTTGTTCTTCTCCTTCTTCATCAGCGGCGTGCCGGTAAAGCCCAGATAGCAGGCATTGGGGAACATCTGCCGCATGCGCGCCGCCAGGGTGCCGAAATGAGTGCGGTGGCTCTCGTCCACCAGCATGAAGATATCCGGCGACTCCTCCCGGAACTTGCGGGCCTTGAGCGCCTTGTCGAACTTGTGCACCAGAGTAGTGACGATGCCGGCCTTGTGCTCGCTGACCAGTTCCAGCAGGTGGCGCCCCGAGGCGGCGCGGTTGGGGTCCAGGCCGCAGGCGGCGAAGGTGTTGCCCAGTTGCCGGTCCAGGTCCTCGCGGTCGGTGACCAGTACGATGCGCGGGTTGGGGATGTCGGGGTCCAGCGCCAGGTTGCGGGCCAGCATCACCATGGTCAGCGACTTGCCCGAGCCCTGGGTGTGCCAGATGATGCCGCCGCGCCGCTTACCGGAGGCGTCCCGCTGCTTCACCCGCTCCAGGGTGGACTTGATGACGAAATACTGCTGGTAGCGGGCGATCTTCTTCAGCCCGCCCTCGAACAGGGTGAACTTGTAGGCCAGCTCCAGCAGGCGTTCCGGGCGGCACAGGCTGTAGATCGTCCGGTCCTGCTCGGTCACCAGGCGCGGCCCCTCGGCTTCGAGGGCGTCGAAATAGGCCCGGGCCGGGGCGAAGTCGCCGGAGAACAGTCTATCTTTTTCCTCCTCGGGCAGGGCCCGGTTGATCGCCTCGGCCACCGCCTCCTCCCGGTCCGCCAGCTCGCGCCATACGCCCCAGAAACGGGCCGGGGTGCCAGCCGTGGCGTAGCGCGCCGCGTTCTTGTTCACCGCCAGCACCTGCTGCACATAAGTGAACAGCCGGGGCACATAGTCCTCGCCCTGGTTGCGCAGGCACTGGGAGATGGCCTGTTCCACCTCCACCTTGGGCGACTTGCACTCGATGACGGAGAAGGGGATGCCGTTGACGAACAGCACGATGTCCGGCCGCACCGTCTCCGTGCTGCGGCTGCGCTCGACGCTGAACTCTGCGGCCACATGGAAGCGGTTGTTCTGCCAGTTGCGCCAGTCGATGTAGTTGAGGTTGAAGCTGCGGGAATCCCCCTCCACGGACTGCTCCAGTGCGGTGCCCAGGGTAAGCAGGTCGTAGATGGCCTCATTGGTCTTTTGCAGGCCGTCGTACTTGACATTCTTCAGCTTCTGGATGGCCGACTGGATGTTTTCCTCGCTGAACAGGTACTCCCGGCCCTTGTACTGAATGCGGTTGATGGCCTTGAGCTGCTGGCGGAGGATGTCTTCCAGCAACAGGTTACCGAGCCGCCTGCCACGGGCCTTCAGCGCCTGCTCCGGCGGCAGGTACTCGAAGCCGAGGTTGATCAGCAGCTGCAGGGCCGGGATCTGGGAGAGGTATTCCTCGTTGAAGCGGAAGCCTTGCATATACCCTCCTTAAAGTTTCCATTGAGGGTGCTTAATCGCCTGATAGAAGACGACGCACTCGGCCTTTGGGGTGTGGCCAAGTCGGATTCTGTTTTCATCAAGCTTCTCTACCAATTGGTCGTAATAATCTTTCTCGCCAGCGTAGGCTTCCTCCTCGGTGCGTAACTCCAACCAGCGCCGATAGATATAGCTGACGGCATCCGCGATCTGAATCAGCGACGAGTGCTCGGACTTGATAGCGAACGCTGTATTGATGATGTGGTCAAATCGTTCTTTTGGTTTGACCGACAACCACTGAGATTTGCCACGAACCTTGCCACGTTGCTGATAAAGCGCATCGAACCATGGGTCAGCTAGGTAAAGGCCGTCTGACACCTTTGGCATGTGAGCGCGGTTATCGTCGAAAATCAGGACGGTGAGCCCCTTGTTGTTTTTCTCGTTTTGCACCTTCTTCTGAATCTGGGCCGCCACAAACATCCCGCATAACGCCCAGTAGTTGCCGGCGCAAGGTAAATGGAAGCCGCCTTTTTCAGTGGCCTCCTTGAAGGCCTCGAAGGATATGGCCAAGCCCACAATCTTTGAGCATTGGACAGCGATGTCGCACATGTCGGCAAGAAACTGCTTCCGATCATCGGGCGGCACCTTGTTCCAGCCGCCTTTGCCATTGATGAAGGCTTTTGTCTTCAGTTCCTTGGGTGCAGCCGGATGATTCGCTAGAAACGTGGTCAGTTCTGTATCGAACTGGGCGGTATATTTGCGGAGCCGATAGGCGTCTATGAGAAGCCCAGCCATGACAAACACATCGCCCTGGTCCTGATCGCCCGACTCGTCAATATATGCGAACTTCATGCGACTTCCCCTTGTGTTACCCGCCACTGCCCAGTGAGAAGCTTCTGCATCAGGCCTCGCTTCTGGGTCTTGTATTCATCTGCGAGCTTTTTCAGCAAGTCGATTTCGCGCCGTGCGTTATTGAGCACATCGGCCACTTGTGACTGTCTTGTGAAATTGGGCAACGGAAAAACTATGGCCCCCAGGTCGGTAAAGCTGACAGTCTCCCTGACACTGCCTTGAGCACTGTTACGGATTCTTTGCCGGGCCTCGTGTGATGAAAGCCAGTGCAGAAAGAAATCGCTATTGACCTTTGTCTGGTCAAGCTCGAATACGACATACATCGGACTCAAAACCCCCTTGTCCCACTCATCCAAGCGTGCAATGGACCCGACATTTATTCGGGACGGGTTGTAGGCATATTGCCCGCGCGTAACGAGCTTGTAGTTGGACAGGTCAGAACTGGCGACACGCCGTTTGAACTGTTCCTCGGGCAGGATGAATCCATTCGTGTTGGTAACGCTGAGTACTCGTTCGCACTGGGCTTGTCGGTTTCTAATCGTGCACTCCGAAGTGAAGTCGCGTATGTGGCAACGAGGGTAGTGTGGATCGTTAATCAGGGTGCGAACGAGGTACTGAAACCGCCGCTCCTTCGCCTGAATCAGCTGCTCGGTTTTCTCGATGGCCTCGTCCCAGGTGGAGAGCAGGTCGGCGATGGCTTTTTGCTCTTCAATGCCTGGCACAGGTATTTCTAACGATCCAACAGCTTGCTTTGTAATTTTCACCATACTGCCGCTTGTTCCACATGCAGCACGCATAAAATGTTTTCTGGCAAGAGTGCTTTGGAGCACCGCCTCCAAGTAATCTGGGAGTAATTTAGATTCGTCGATACGAAATCTCATCATGAGGTCCGGATATGAACAATTCTCAAGCCCACCTCTATAAAGTGCTGCACGACCCACCTTGTCCAGGGTGTTAGACCGGCTTACAAGGAAATCGCCGGGTTGCAGAATATAGCTATTAGATTGTTCATCTGAATCCGGAACCCATTTTGTTTGACGGAGGTCTAGCCCATTATCAGTAAGAGCACCTAAGCCAAGGATCTTCTTGGATGTAGGCCCTTCAACGCAGACTGGGGAATATCCATTTCTAATAGGGCCCCTCAAAAAGTTTCTTAGCTTCTGGCGTGGTAATCTCACGGGTGCAACTCCTTCAACTTCTCCGTCATCTTCGCCCGCACCACCGCCAGCTCTTTCTCCAGTGCCTCGATTTCCCGCTGCACCGCATCGATGTCGATCTCCTCTTCCTCCTCGAAGGTGTCCACGTAGCGCGGAATGTTTAGATTGAAGTCGTTCTCTGCGATCTCGTCGAGGTCGGCGAGGTGGGCGAACTTCTCCACCTCCTGTCGGGCGCGGTAGGTATCCACGATGCGCTGGATGTGCTCCTCGCCCAGGGTGTTCTGGTTCTTGCCGGGCAGGTAGTTCTCCTTGCCGCTGGCGTCGATGAAGAGCACGTCGCGGCATGCCTCTCGGGCGCCGCCCTTTTCACGACTGCGGTCGAAGACCAGGATGGCCACCGGGATGCTGGTGGTGGGGAAGAGGTTGCCGGGCAGGCCGATGACGGCGTCGAGCAGATTCTCCTCGATCACCTTGCGGCGGATGCGGCCCTCGGCCCCGCCCCGGAACAGCACGCCGTGGGGCACCACCACGGCGACCCGGCCTTCCTTCTCCAGCGCGGCCTCGATCATGTGGCTGATAAAGGCCCAGTCCCCCTTGGACTTCGGCGGCACGCCGCGCCAGAAGCGGTTGAAACGGTCGTGCTCTGCCTCGTCCGCGCCCCACTTGTCCAGCGAGAAGGGCGGGTTGGCCACCACCACGTTGAACTTCATCAGGCGGTCGTTCTCCACCAGCGCCGGGCTGGTGAGGGTGTTGCACCATTCGATGCGGGCGCTGTCGGCGCCGTGCAGGAACATGTTCATGCGCGCCAGCGCCCAGGTGCTGCCGTTGACCTCCATGCCGAACAGGGCGTAGTCGCGGCTGCCCACCTCGTGGGCGGCCTCGATGAGCAGGCCGCCCGAGCCGCAGGCCGGGTCGCAGATGCGGTCACCCGGTTTGGGGGCGGCAAGCTTGGCCACCAGGCGCGAGACACCGTGGGGGGTGTAGAACTCGCCGGCCTTCTTGCCGGCATCGGAGGCGAAACGCTCGATGAGGTAGATGTAGGTGTTGCCGATGACGTCTTCCGAGATGCGGCTGGGGCGCATGTCGAGCTGCGGCTTGTGGAAGTCCTCCAGCAACAGCTTGAGGCGGCGGTTGCGGTCCCTGGTCTTGCCCAGGTTGGCCTCGGAGTTGAAGTCGATGTTGCGGAACACGCCTTCGAGCTTGACCTTGTTGGCCTCTTCGATGGCATCCAGCACCATGTTGATGAGCTCACCGACGTTGGGTTCGTTGCGGCGTTCGTAGAGGCTGTAGTAGTCGGCGACGAAGCTGTCGGTGACCTTGCCGGTCTCCTCGTCCTTGAGTTCGATCTGCGGCAGCACGAAGCGCTCGCGGTCCAGCTTGCGGCGGATGCGCACATCGTCGTCGCCATACTGCGCGCGGTATTTTTCGTAGTGGTCGCGCCACACGTCCGAGATGTACTTGAGGAACAGCATTACCAGGATGTAGTCCTTGTACTGGGCCGGGTCCACCACGCCCCGGAAGGTGTCGCAGGCCGCCCAGGCGGCGCTGTTGATGTCTTTCTGGTCGATTTTTGAACTCATCCGTCTGTGGACTCCCTTATGCTTTTGAACCGGGAGGGCTTGCGCCCTCCCATTTCGTTTAACCCTTGATGTTTCGCGGATCGTGGCCGTGGCTGTCCTTGCGCTGGATTTCGCCGTTCTTGCCATGAATGACAAGTTCGGACCCCTCGCGACGGCTCTGGGCGCGTGCCGCCTGTTCCGCTTCACGCTTGGTCCCGTGCACGCTGGATGCCCGCTCCGCGCCACCCTTCTTGTTGGCCCAGCCATCCTTGTGCGGGACCACATGCCGGGTGCCGCCCTTGCCGCTGCCTGATTTCTTTGCCATGCTATTTACTCCTATTCGCAAGATCACTTGTGAACCAGCCTGCCCGGTGTTGCCGCACCGGGCAGGCCACCCAAACCCAGCGATTGGTGTCACTGGGATCCCGATGCAGCCCGCATCAGAATTCCATCCATATATTGCTTTCGCGCGCTTGCCAGACGCGCCATGAGCTGCTGCTCCTCGGCGGCTAGTTCGGCCAGTTCTACGATGGCTCGTTGGCACTCCAGCGGCGGTAGGATTACCTCCAGTTCCGCCAGTGATTGCTTGCTAATCATGCGCAAGGCGGTGCCCTCCGCTCGGCTGGTCAACCGGGCCTGGGTGGCCGGCCGGTTGATGAACCAGGCCAGGTAGGCCGGGAGGATGCCTTCCCGCGTACGGATCCGTAGCAAGGGGGCGGCAACGATCGCCGGGCCCGGGTCTTGGTCAACTAGCGCGGCGGTATGGGTCTGCCCACGCGAACGGAAGATGATGTCTCCTAAGCGCACAAACTGCCGAGGTTTTGCCTTGCTATACTCGATCCGCGTGAGGGTCGCCGGATCGAGACGGTTGTCGTCGGTCAGGTCTTTCATCTGGATCACTGACAAGTTGCCATCCGGCGTCGCTTCCAGACGGGAGCGGAAGGCGTAGCCCATGGTTATGTCCGCCAGTTGACCGAGTTTTATTGAGGCGACATTCGGCTGTAATGGCTTTACTGTATTCATAAAGCGCAGTATAGAATCCGTACAACGCGCTGTCAAGCGTATTATTGCAGTAATGCGTTTACTGCACGGATTTTGCGCTCAGCTAGCTTAGATGGCGGTTGGCTTCCCAAGCCGCCTCCGTTCATCGGGCATATGGAGGCTCTTGCAGGCGGGAGCAGTCAACGGCAGGACTAGGGTTCGATTCCGAGGTATGAATCGAATCGGTTAGGCGCCATGACAGCTCCCCGGCAAGAATCAGAGGTAAAGGCACGCAGCTTTCCGCTGGCTTCTCAATCGGTTATCACACCCTAGCAGGCACCGGAAACCTTCTTGGAAGCGGTGGGTTGCGGCAGGTGGCCCATCCACCACCAAGGTAGCGTGCTTAGCGCTACTTCCCAGCTATCATTCGTACCGCCAGGCCCAACGGCAGTTTTCTCGGCCGGAGGCGCAGTTCCCCGTCGACGAGGCAATACTCTAGTCCGTCGTTGGTAGCCTGAAATTCGGGTGGGATCCTGAAGCTGAGTAGGCCGTTTCGGACTTCAGCGCTGATCATTTTCCACTCAGATTCCGGTAGTTCGGCCAACGAAGCGGAGGGCACCAGTTCCGAAGGTGCTGTTTCTTCCAGTTCTCCGGGGGCTGTTGGGTGAGATCGTGATCTGGTGGATTCGTAAAGATGCTCAGCTTCGTACTCGAGGATGTCTTCGACTCGATAAACTACCCGCCCGCCGATCTTGATGTATCTTGGCCCCCAGCCAATCGATCGCCACCGTTCGAGCGTGCGGGCGGAGATTCCCCAGTATTCGGCCAGCTGCTGCTGGTTCATGTGTCTGAACATGGCGTGCTTGTGCTTCATGGGGTATTCCCCCCGAAAAAAAGCGGTGTTCATAAGTGGAATTTTCCAGTAACTTACAGACAGGAGATTCCACATGCGTAAATCACGATTCACAGACAGCCAGATCATCAGCATCCTGAAACAGGTAGAGGCCGGGACATCGGTTCCTGAGCTGTGCAGAGAGCATGGGATGAGCAGCGCCACGTTCTACAAGTGGCGCTCAAAATACGGTGGTATGGACGCGTCCATGATGAAGCGCCTGAAGGAGCTTGAGGCTGAAAACGCCCGGCTCAAGAAGATGTATGCCGAAGAGCGCCTCAAGGCCGAGTTGCGCAAGGATGCCCTGGAGGGAAAGTTGTAAGGCCATCTCACCGCAAGGAGATGGCCAGACGCGTCGTCAGGGAGCGAGGCATCAGTATCCGCCTGGCCTGCGAAGTCTTCGGCATCAGCGAAACATGCTACCGCTACAAACCGGTTCTGAGCTCAGAGAACGCAGAGATCGCCCATTGGTTGCTCAGGCTCACTGCCGATGAGCAGAACTGGGGATTTGGCCTGTGTTTCTTTTACCTGCGCAATGTCAAGGGGTTCAGATGGAACCACAAGCGCGTCTACCGGATATACAAGGAACTGGAGCTGAACATGCGCATCAGACCGCGCCTGAGAATCGTGAGGCAAAAGCCGGAACCGCTGGCCGAGCCTGAACGCGTCAATCAGGTCTGGTCCATGGACTTCATGCACCATGAGCTTGAAAACAGGCGTAAATTCAGGCTCCTGAATGTCATTGATGACTACAACCGGGAAGGGCTGGCAATTGAAGTGGACTTCTCACTGCCATCAGAGCGTGTGACACGAGTTCTGGATCAGGTCATCGAATGGCGGGGCAAGCCTGAGAAAATCCGGTGTGACAATGGCCCGGAATACATCAGCCAGACAATCATGGAGTGGGCAGAGAAACGCGGAATAGAGCTGATGCATACTCAGCCGGGGAATCCGCAGCAGAATGCATATGTCGAGCGCTACAACCGCACCGTCCGCTATGACTGGCTGAATCGGCATCTGTTTGAAACACTCGAAGAGGTACAGGACTTCGCGACCAAGTGGCTATGGAAGTACAATAACGAGCGGCCGAATATGGCCCTTGGCGGTGTACCGCCCCGATACAAGCTGCATAAGGCAGCCTGACTCCACTTTTGCGCACCTCTAAAAATGGGGGGAATACCATGGCTCTGTCCTCCTGCAGTCCGTTCAGGCGCCATGAAGGCTCATAAGGTATTGAAAGGCAAGTTGATCTGTGCCAGACGGGGGGTGACGGCCAATGAGTAATTGCGTATTCAAGCGGTGAGGGCTGTTTGCTACCAGTGGGCGTTCTCGTAAGACGGTATTGGATGGAAAGGCGTAGTTCGTCAACGATTTCTATGAGAGATGTCTTCCCACCGCCACTTGTTTTCTCCATTCCCCTTGAGTATTCACAGCGCCCTTGCAGGTCATGGCAGCATTGGTCGTCTGGAGGGAGGGTGAGAACCCTCGCGGTTCGATTCGAGCGAAGCGAGAAAACGCCGCAGCGCTTTGCGCAAGGCGGCCCGAAGGGCGAGGCCGCAGGCCGAGTCATCCCTCCCTCACCGCCAATTAAAATAAGCCACTGAATACATTGGAATCTTTTTGCTATTTCACGTTCAGTCCCCCGCAGGGCTTAAATCCAATCATCCAACGATTCCCCCAATAGGTTGAACCGCGCCGCCATCCCGGCCAATGGAACCTGCACAAAGGCGTCATGCTGTGCGGTCAACCGCTCGAAGGTGTTCCAGTGCATCCTCTTGGGCTTCCAGCCGTCGCTGTTAAGGATGCCCGGCTCCCATCCCAGCTTAAAACACCCGTGCGCCGATCTTTATAAATTTCGGTCCCCAGCCGATCGACTGCCAGCGCTCAAGGGTACGTGTCGAGATACCCCAATATTCGGCCAGCTGTTGTTGGTTCATATGATTGAAAACCGTCTGCTCATGTCTCATAGGTTGCTCTCCTGCGTTGTGTTTCCTTCATGAATGCTCACAAACCGACAGATGGCAACTCAATCAGCACATCGAGATAACAGTGGGGCAACGATCGAGAGCACTCTTGGTGGGTGCTGTTATCAGGTGCTATAATCAGCACCATTTGGGCGGGCCAATAGAGGTGGTCAATGAGTATCAAATTTTCCGAAGACGTCGTGCCGCTGACCGATTTGAAGGTCAATCCGGGTAAGGCGGTTCGGCATGCTGTTGAGGCGCACCGGCCGGTACTCCTGACAAGCCGTGGGCGTGGGGTGGCCGTAATACAATCGGTTACGGATTATGAGGCCGCAGAGGAAGAGCGTGAGTTCATGCGGGCGGTGGTAGCCGGTCTTGCTGATCTTGACGCCGGGAGGGAGCTATCCTTGGAAGAGGCAAAGAGCCGACTTGGGCTGTCAGCCCCGGAGTGATGCCATTGGGCAAAGTTACTATCCGCTTTGCGGAGTCGGCGGTTGCCGATCTGGAGAAGATCCGGCTTTGGTATGCGAAGCAAGGCGTTCCCGATGTCGGGGAGAGGCTTATCACCGAGATCATCCAACGGATCGAGGCGCTCGAAAAGCATCCTGAGTTGGGTAGAATCGTGCCTGAGTTCGACCAGCCTTTTTTGAGGGAGTTGATCCAGCCACCTTTTCGTATCGTCTATCGGCACGATCCGGGCAAGGTTCGCATTGTGCGCGTCTGGCGTAGCGAGCGGTTGTTACGATTGCCGGAGGCGCCATGATCCCTGTCAAGTCTCGCGAAGATAAAGATGAGTCGCACCACCGGATAAGGCTGACTGCTGTTGCGGGTTAGTGTATTCAAGCCGTGGCTACCATTGGCTGCTACCGCGCACCAGCAGTCGTGATCAACAGGAGTAAAGTTGCCGATAGTCAGCAGTTTTTGATGTAAGTTGTCTCTCCACCGCCACTTGTTTTCTCCATTCTCCTTGATTATTCGCCGCGCCCTTGCAGGTCATGGTGGCGTTGGCCGTCCGGAGGGAGGGTGAGAACCTTCGCGGTTTGATTCGAGCGCAGCGAGAAAACGCCGCAGTGCCCATTCGAATGTGGAAGGGTTGAATTTGTCAATGGTGAGCATATATTACCTCTTTGCGTGCGACCCGAAGTACGGAGACGTATGTGTTCTGAATGATTACAGGTGATGAGCATTAAGGGAGGTTCAGTCATGAGCCATCGTATTAATGTATTTATTATCACCCTGATCACGGCGTTGCTTGCCGCCTGTGGTGGCGGTGGGGGAGGTAGTGGTGACGAAGGTGGCGGAGGCGGTTCAGTTGTCGGTGGTGTTGGCAGCGGCAGTAGTGGCAGTGGTAGTGGAGGAACGCCGTCCGCCCAGCCGGAACCGGTGAAGCTTTCTGCTGGCTGGCACCATACCTGTGCGTTGATGGATAACGGCACTGTTCAATGCTGGGGTAGTAACGGGCACGGTGAACTGGGTGATGGTACTACCACAGAAGACAGTCCGACACCTGTCTTGGTCGTTTCAGACAACACCGGTACTCTGCTCACGGGTGTGGAAGAGGTCTCAGCCAGCCGCTACTACACTTGTGCGCGACTGGACACTGGTGGAGTCAAGTGCTGGGGTTGGAATGAAGGCGGTAAGCTGGGGGACGGCAAAGTAGATTATAACTCCTTTAACCTTTCTGCTGCGGTCGCTCCCTTTATTCCGTATGCGGATGAAGCCAGCTCCAGTTATCCCGTTGATGTCGTTGATACAAACGATCAGCCACTAACAGATGCTGTCTCTGTTACTGCGGGTTCATGGCATGCTTGCGCTCTGCGAGAGAATCATCAAGTGGTCTGCTGGGGTCAGAACTTCGATGGTGCCTTGGGGATTGGCAAGGATCCTGTGGATTTTGATCCACTTAACCCTGACTGGGATACGCTGTTCTCGCCCCGTGCACTGACCGTAGTCACCGCTGCCGGGTCTCAGTCCCCATTGACTGATGTTATTCAGATTTCGGCAGGCAGTTCAGATCATACCTGTGCATTGATCGATCCTGATCAGGACGGTAAGGGCAGAGTGCGTTGCTGGGCCTGGAATGGCGGAAGTGAGGGGCAGTTGGGTAACGGAAATCTCACCGACGCCTACGCCGTTGCACCATCCGATCCCGTGCAACTCAACGACGGTAACAATACGGTTATTGAAAACGCTACACAGATCGCAGCAGGGGCAGATCATACCTGCGCCTTGTTGGATACGAATGAGGTGGTTTGCTGGGGATGGAATGCATACGGGCAAGTAGGAAGCAACAGCAGCGCCGGTAGTGCACCGCGGGCTGAATATGTGCTGGTGGACAACCAAGGTACACGCCTCACAGATGTCAAACGTATCGTCACGGAGCGCGGAAGTCACACTTGTGCACTGAAAAACGATAACAGCTTGTGGTGCTGGGGCGACAATACCCATGGCCAGTTGGGCCAGGATCCGACCTTGGTTGATAAAGCCCCCTTTGCGATACCCGGACCGACAAACCTGCCGGGGACGATTCTCGAAGTTGCCGTAGGTGGTGGTGGACGGGATCCGCTGGACAATGCGCTCATTCAGTATGACGGCATGCACACATGCGCCCTCGTTGAAACTAATCAGGGAAAAGACGTATGGTGCTGGGGCAGCAACGATCATGGGCAGCTGGGAGACGGAACGACCACAGACAGTCATGAGCCGGTTCAGGTAACGGGCTTGTGATCCTTTCTCTGCCCGGCCGCTATTGGCCGGGCCAGGCAGATCCGAACATTATCCACCTTTGCCGTGACGGACAACGGCAATGCACTGGAGTTTCAGCAGGACAGGATAGTCACGGTGAACAAGGCGGCTTGGTGCATGATCGGGATGTGCGCCGCCGCTGCAGCGCCCTGTCGCTCTGACAGTCGCCTTCAGGGTTGCTCCCTTGGGTTGCGCCCATTGGCCGGGCGGTGCATTCTGCAGTAGCTGCTCACAGGACTCCGCAAGCTTGGCGGTGCTGAAGGGTTTCAGGGAAATGGTTTTTGTCAGCCCACTGATACCCGCCTTGTTTTTCTGGCTTTCCTCATGCAGTACAACGGGTGGGCTATCGACAGGCGCCTGAATGTTGTAGGCAAGGTAGGTGAGGTGCATAGTCGCGGGACAGCTCATGCCTAGTGTGCCCTGAAGCTGCAGATTGCCCTCGGTGCTTACGGGTTCCCATTTCAGAAGCTTGCCCTCCTTAAGGTTGCCGCTGACCAGCTTCATTCTGATACGGGCCACCGGCGTTTTGCCTGTTTGGAGAAAATGGGGGATGCTTGTAAATGTGTTGCTCGGGGATTTCAGCTTTGGGGTGGCTTGGGAGGCCGCTGCCCCGGGCTGAGGTTGCGCAACGGGAAGCACAAAGTTTGCCTTGGGTAAGCCGGCGTTTGCCGGGTGAGCAAGGGTTGTCAATGCCAGTAAGGCCAACAGAGTCTGGATGACGGCGTTCATTGGGCACCTCTCTTGTCAGGGCCTGCCTGTCCGGTCACGGTATGGGCTGCCGTGAGGCAGGTGGTCGGCAAAGGGTTTATCCTTATTCAGCTTGGGAAAAGCATGGGTTGATGCCCATCCTCTCCTTATGTGCTTTTCATTATATGAGTCGTATACGGTGTTCAAAGGGTTCAGTTTGTTTACGCGGGAATTAATTTGATGGAACTTTGGCAAAGGCGATTCATTCAGGCACACCGGCTGCCGCCAGCATATCCGGACATGGCGGAACGCTGGTTCCGGCCGGCACTGGAAACCTTGCTGGCCACCCGGCCCGGTGACCGCCCCCTGATGATGGGTATCCAGGGGTGTCAGGGCAGCGGCAAGTCCACGCTGGCGGCCTGGATGGACGCTGCGTTAACGGAGGCCGGGCTGACCGTGGCGACCCTCTCGCTGGATGACTTCTATCTGCCCAGGGACAGCCGGGCGGATCTGGCAGAGAGGGTACACCCGCTGCTCCGCACGCGCGGCGTACCGGGAACCCACGATGTCGGCAGGTTGGTGAACGTGCTGGAGCATTTCCGGCAGGGGCGTGTTCCGGTCGCCCTGCCAAGGTTCGACAAGGCCACGGACAACCCCGTGCCGGCGTCCGGTTGGCCGATAGTGAACACGCCGGTGGATGTGGTCATTCTTGAAGGATGGTGCTGGGGTATTCCGCCGGAGCCGGAACCGGCACTGGAAACGCCGGTCAACACGCTGGAAGCCAATGAAGATCCGGATGGCCGCTGGCGACACTGGGTCAACGCCCGGCTGCGGGAAGACTACGTACCCCTGTATTGTCTTATGGATGTGTTGCTGTCATTGCGGGCGCCCGATTTTGCCTGTGTGGCCCGCTGGCGGTCCGAGCAGGAAGATCGTCTCCGGGAGTGGCGACTGGCGCGTGGAGAACCGGTGGCGGCGCTCATGTCGGCAGCGCAGATTGAGCAGTTCGTGGCCCATTATGAACGCCTGACACGGCACGGGCTCCGTGTGCTCCCGGATATTGCGGACGTCACCTGGCAGCTGGATGGGCAGCGTCACATCGTGGGGTGGCAAAGCCGTCCCCATCTGAAATTGCCGGTGGTGCCGGACGGCTGAGGCGACGCCACGCCGATACCCCCTGAAGCTACGCCGGTTGAAAGTGACGGGCAAGTCGTACCCGTGGCCAGACGTTCAGTCGGAGGTCTTGTCCTTGTACTCGCAGAGATCCTCGATGATGCAGGCGCTGCATCGGGGCTTGCGGGCGGTGCAGATGTAGCGGCCATGCAGGATCAGCCAGTGGTGGGCATCTTTCCTGAATTCGGCAGGCACGTACCTGAGGAGCTTCTTTTCCACTTCCAGCGGCGTTTTGCCCTTCGCCAGTCCTGTCCGGTTGGCTACGCGAAAGATATGGGTATCCACCGCAATGGTGGGCTCGCCAAAGGCCGTATTCAGCACCACATTGGCCGTCTTGCGGCCCACTCCAGGAAGCTTTTCCAGTGCTTCCCGGGTGCGCGGCACTTCACCACCGTACTCTTCCACCAGTATCCTGCAGGTCTTGATGATGTTCTCGGCCTTGCTGTTGTAAAGTCCGATGGTCTTGATATAGGCCTTCAGGCCATCCACGCCCAGGTCCAGAATCGCCTGTGGCGTGTTGGCTACAGGAAACAGCTTGGCAGTTGCCTTGTTGACGCCCACATCCGTGGCCTGAGCCGAGAGAATGACCGCAATCAGCAGTTCGAACGGTGTGCTGTAGTTGAGCTCTGTCGTGGGATGGGGGTTGGCAGCCCTCAGACGCTCGAAGATTTCCCGGCGCTTGGCGGCATTCATGCCTGAGTGACCCTCACCCGACGGCTTTCAGCAGAGGGTTTCGGTGTTGTCTTCGCCACCTGTGCGGCCTTGATGCGCGCATCAATGATGTTCTTGAGCGCCATGATCAGGCCCAGCCCGATGAAGGCCCCGGGAGGCAGCATGGCAAAGAGTACGCCGGGATAGTCCCTGAAGACGTGCAGTGTCCAGTCCCTGGCTGCAGGCCCGAACATGAGATCCATGTTGACGAACAGTGTGCCCTGGCCCAGCAATTCGCGCATGGCGCCGAGCAGAAGCAGAACGATCAGAAAACCCAGGCCCATCATGAAGCCATCCACCGCAGCCGGCAGTACGGGATTTCTGGAGGCAAAGGCGTCGGCACGCCCCAGGATACTGCAGTTGGTGACAATCAGCGGGACAAAGATACCCAGAATCTGATACAGCTCGTAGGTATAGGCTTGCATGAGCAGCTCGGCCGAGGTCACCAGGGAGGCAATGATCATCACAAATGCGGGCAGGCGAACCGTTGCCGGAACATAATGGCGGATCAGGGATACGGCAATGTTGGATGCAGTCAGCACCAGCAGGGTGGCCACACCAAGGCCCAACGCATTGACAACGGTTCCGGTGACGGCCAGCAGTGGACAGAGTCCCAGCACCTGCACCAGTGCCGGGTTGTTGTGCCACAGGCCATCCATCGAGATGTCTTTCAGTGATTTGGTGCTCATGGCGCCTCCTGTTTGTCTGCCGGCATTTTCAGGAGCTCGTCCCGGTGCGCGCTGAACCAGGCTAGTACCTCTGTCAGCTGACTGACAATGGCCCGCGGCGTGATGGTCGCCCCCGTGAGCTGATCAAAGGCACCACCATCCTTTTTGACCTTCCAGAGTTCGCGGGGCGGATTCTGCAGGGATGCACCCTGGAATTGCCTGAGCCAGCCGGATTTGCGCGCTTCAACCTGGTCGCCCAGACCCGGTGTTTCCTTGTGGCTGATGATCTGAACGCCTATCAGGGTACCATCCGCGCGGATGGCGGCAATGCCGTGGATATCGCCGTTATAGCCTTCCCGGGCGGTGAAGGGAAGGATGACGGCCTCCACCTTGCCCTGCCGGATGGCACGATATCCCGGCGTGGGTTGGCGCAGGCCCAGTGCCGTACCGGGTTCAAGGTCGAAAGCCGTATCCAGAATGGGAACGTCAGTCGCATTTTCCGGAATCAGGGTGTACAGCGACCTGGCCCGGGCCTGAGCTTCCGCCAGGGCAATATCGTCAGCCGTCACCTCGTGTGTGACGGCAATGATGCCTGCGGTGACCATGGCAAACAGACCCAGTCCGATGGCGCCGCGGAGTATGGAGGCTTTCAGGCTGTTATCCACGCTCACCTCCCTTTTTCAGTCCCCGTGGTGCGGAGGTATGACCATAGGCGCGGGGCTGGGTGTAGTAGTCGATCAGAGGAGCTGCGAAGTTGAACAGCAGCACCGAGAAGGCCACTGCATCCGGGTAGCCGCCCCAGGTACGAATGATATAGACGGTCATGCCGATCCCAAGCCCGTAAACCAGTTTGCCCAGGTGGCTGGTGGCCGAGGTGGCGGGATCGGTGGCGATGAAGAACGCCCCCAGCATGGTGGCGCCGGAAAGCAGATGAATGCTCAGAGGCGTGTGGGTATCCGGGTCCCAGCCAAAGGCCAGCGCCATGAGTGACAGTCCTCCCAGCATGGCGACCGGCACATGCCAGGTAATCAGACGACGCCAGAGCATCCACAGGCCCCCGGCAAGGAAGCCCAGGTTGACCCACTCCCAGCCCGCGGCAATCCAGCTGCCGAACATGGGCTCACTGCGCAGGACTTCTGCCGTGCTGGCGCCGATTTCGTGGCGGTAGGTATCCAGCGGTGTGGCCATGGTAAAGCCGTCTGCCACGGGGTGTCCCGCAAAGATCACGCCCAGCGTGTCCATCAGGGAAGGTGTATCACCGTGAATGGTCACCGGCGTTGCCCAGCGTGTGGTCATGTAGAGCGGGAAGGAGACCAGCAACAGTGCGTAGGCAGCCATGGCCGGGTTGAAGGGATTCTGTCCCAGCCCGCCATAGAGTTGCTTGGCAAAGACGATGGCAAAGAATGCACCGGTTGCGGCGATCCACCAAGGCGCAAAGGGTGGCAGTGCAATGCCCAGCAATACCCCGGTGAGTGCGGCGCTGCCATCATTGAGATAGAAGCGGACAGGCCGGCCCCTGAGTTTCAGTACGATGCCTTCAAAGAAGAGAGCAAGGGTGGCCGCCAGCAGAATCTGGATCAGGTTTCCCCAGCCAAAGAACCAGGTCTGAGCGGCCACGCCGGGCAGTGTCGCCAGCATGACCTGACGCATGACGCGCCCGGTATGATTGGGGCCTGTAAGGTGCGGCGAGGTGACGCGAATCAGTGCCATCTCAGGTATTCTCCGGTTGGGGGATGCCGGCAGCCGCCAGAGCTTCTTCGGCCTGCCTCAGACGCTCACGGTTCTTTTCCACGGCGCGCTCCAGTTTGGCTATCTTGTCTTCCGGATCCTGGTTGGCCCGTGCCTCATCCAGCATGTTCTGCATCATGTCCAGCTTGCGTTGAGCATTGTCCACGGCAGCCTTGAGGGCTTCTCTGTCCGGTGCCGGGGGCTCCGCAGGTGCCGGGGCTTCCGCTGCAGTACCACCCGTCAGTTCAGCCAGTCGCGATCTTTCCTTGGTCAGCGTGGCCTCCAGGCTCGCCCGCCGTACGTCGTCATCGGTCTTGGCAATGGTGGCTTCCAGGGTCCGGATCTTGTCCTGCAGACGCTTGATCCGGCGCGCCTGCTGTTCGGGGTCCAGGGCCGGTGCGCCGGGTGCCGGTTTTGCCGCGACCTGTGGTTTTTGCTGTTCCGCTTCCGCCAGACGTGCTTCCGCCAGCTTCAGGCGCTCAAGGTTCTTTTCAATCACCTTGGCCATACGGGCCTGGCCTTCCGCATCATCGGGGGGAACCTCGGCAGCGGCAGCCTTGACCTTGTCCAGTTTCTTGCGGGCCTGCTCAACCTGTTTGCGCAGGGTTTCCAGCTCTTCCGGAGGGGGCGCGGCAGATTCAGGCTGCGTCGTCGTGGTGCCGGAGGCTTCCGCAGCGGTCTGTTTGGCAGCCTGTGCGGCCGCAGCCGCTTCGGCGCGTGCCCTGCGGCGGGCTTCCTTTTCTTCCTTTTCACGCTCCAGGCGTGCCAGGCGCTGCTCGTAGCGCTCCCGGGCATGTTCCGCGCGCGCCTTTTCCTCGCGTGCCTGCCGAAGCTCGCCCTTGGCAAACCGGTAATACTGAACGAGCGGTATGTGGCTGGGACAGACATAGGCACAAGCGCCGCATTCGATGCAGTCCATGAGATTGTAGCGCTCGGCCATGTCGAGGTTGCGTGAGCGGGCGAACCAGTACAGTTGCTGGGGCAGCAGTTCTGCCGGGCAGACCTCGGCGCAGAATCCGCAGCGGATGCAGGGCATCTCCGGTGGCGGATCCGGGAACTCGGAGGCAGTTGCTGCAATGATGCAGTTGGTGGTCTTGATGACCGGAGCCTGCAGATTCTCCAGCGTGAAACCCATCATCGGACCGCCCATGATGACACGGCGGGTCCGTTGGGCATCCAGTTCACAGTGATCCAGCAGGAAGGAGACCGGCGTACCGATCCGGACCTCGAAATTGCCCGGCTCGCCCACACCCTCTCCCGTGACGGTCACAATACGCGAAACCAGAGGCCTCCCGTTTTCGATGGCGTCATACACGGCGTAGGCAGTACCCACATTCTGGCACATCACGCCGATATCTGCAGGGATCCGGCCGTGCGGGACCTCCTTGCCGGTCAGAATCCGGATGAGCTGCTTTTCGCCCCCGGAGGGGTATTTGGTCGGGATGACGACCACTTCTATGCCGGTGTGTGCCGTAGCCTGCTTCAGGGCCGCTATGGCTTCCGGCTTGTTGTCCTCGATGCCGATGATGCATTCTTCCGGCGCCAGCAGGTGAGCCATGATTTCGATGCCCCGGACTATCTGTGGGGCACGCTCACGCATGAGCATGTCATCCGCGGTGATATAAGGCTCGCACTCCGCGGCATTGATGATCAGGGCATGGACCTTGTCTTCTTTTGGCGGGCTCAGCTTGACTGCCGTGGGGAAACCGGCGCCACCCATGCCGCTGATTCCGGCCATGCGGATCCGCTCAAGGAGGTGCTGACGCGACAGGGTCCGGTAATCGGGGACCGGTTCCGGATCCACCCATTGATCCCGTCCGTCGGCGTCGATAATGATGGACGGTACGGGCAATCCCGAAGGATGGGCGGCGGGTCGGTTTTCAATCGCCGTCACGGTACCCGAAGTGGGGGCGTGGACGGCCGCCGAGACCAGCCCGATGGGACGGGCGATGAGCTGACCGGCCAGTACGTGCTGGCCAGGCGCGACGATCGGTTCCGCAGGGGTCCCGATATGCTGATTGAGCGGTACGCTGAACTGTTTGGGCAGGGGAGCCGTGCGGATGGGCTTGCGCGTGGAGACGGCCTTGTGTTCCGGAGGATGAATGCCGCCGTGGAAATCCCAGAGCTTTCTCATGCTGCTTCATCCTCCGTCCTGGTGGCCGGTTTTAACGGGCCGACGATGCGGATGGGGACCGTCTCGGTTTCGGGTTTCTCCCAGTGCCAGTTCTGAAGTGTCACGGGACGCGGGCGCATCTCGATGCAGTCAACCGGGCAGGGCTCCACACAGAGGTCGCACCCCGTGCATTCGTCCGCGATGACCGTGTGCATCTGCTTGGCCGCGCCAACAATGGCGTCCACCGGGCAGGCCTGAATGCACTTGGTGCAACCGATGCACTCATCCTCCCGGATATAGGCCACGCGTTTCTCGCTGGTGGCGCCTTCTTCCGCATCCAGGGGCTGGGGATCCACACCGAGCAGGTCGGCAAGTTGCTGAATGACGGCCTCACCTCCGGGCGGGCAGCGGTTGATGGCCTCACCGTTGGCGATGGCTTCAGCGTAGGGGCGGCAGCCCGGATAGCCGCACTGGCCACATTGGGTCTGCGGCAGAATGTTGTCGATCTGATCGACGATGGGATTTTCCTCCACCTTGAAGCGGACGGAGGCATATCCCAGCAGGGCACCGAAAATCAGTGCCAGAATCAGCAGGGCAACAATGGCTATTATAACTGCAGTCATGCTGCCTCCTAAAGTCTGACCAGCCCGGAAAAGCCCATGAAGGCCAGTGACATGAGACCGGCGCTGATCAGTCCGATGGCGCTGCCGCGGAACGGAGCCGGCACGTCGGCCGCAGCGATGCGTTCACGCATGGCGCTGAACAGGACCAGAACCAGGGAGAAGCCCAGTCCCGCGCCCAGCCCGTACAGAATGGACTCCACCAGTCCGTTCTGCTTCTTGATGTTCAGCAGCGCCACGCCGAGAACGGCACAGTTGGTGGTGATCAGGGGCAGGAAAATGCCGAGCACCTTGTAGAGCAGAGGGCTGGTCTTGCGGACGACCATCTCCGTAAACTGGACGACTACCGCAATCACGAGGATGAAGGTGATGGTCTGCAGATATTCGAGCCCGAGCGGCGTCAGCAGCCAGGTATAGGCCAGATAGCTGCACAGCGAACTGAGGGTCAGCACGAATGTGGTGGCGAGGGACATGCCGACCGCCGACTCCACCTTGTTGGAGACACCCATGAACGGGCACAGTCCCAGGAACTGAACCAGCACAAAGTTGTTGACCAATATGGTGCTGACCAGAATCAGCAGGTATTCCGTCATGCCCGACCCTCATACACGGTTAGCCTGTATTATCTACAGGCGGGTTATAACTTCAAATATTGATTGATGTTGTTCTTATTGTTGAGGGTTATAACCGGGCTTACATGACGCGCATGCCCGGTTGTGCGCCGTCGTCCGGGGACAGCAGGAAGATCTCCTTGCCCCCGGGGCCGGCGGCCAGCACCATCCCTTCGCTGACGCCGAATTTCATCTTGCGCGGTTTCAGATTGGCGACCATGACCGTCAATCGGCCTTCAAGATCTTCGGGTGCGTAGGCAGACTTGATGCCGGCGAAAACCTGTCGCGGTTCGCCGCCCAGATCCAGTGTGAGGCGCAGCAGCTTGTCCGCGCCATCCACATGTTCGGCCTTGACGATGCGCGCGATCCTCAGATCCACTTTGGCAAAATCATCGTACTCGATCTGAGCCGGTGTCTCGCCCGTGTTCTTGCCTTTGGCTGCCTTTTTTGCCGGCTTTGCCGGTTCGGCTGCCGGTGCCCTGGAGGCTTCAACCATGGCCTGTACCTGCTTGGGATCAATCCGGGTTGCCAGTGGTTTGAACGCATTGATGGTCTGCCCGAACAGGGGTGCATTCAGGCTGTCCCAGGTCAGTGTTGTATTGAGGAAGGCTTCCGCTTTCTGAGCCATGGCCGGCAGTACCGGCTTCAGATAGGTCATGAGAATGCGGAACATCTCGATGCCCTGCGAGCACACGCGCAGCACCTCGTCTTCCTTGCCGGCTTCCTTGGCCAGCTGCCAGGGGGCCTTGTCGGCAATATACTGGTTGGCAAGATCCGCAAGCGCCATGACCTCCCGTACCGCACGGCCGAACTCGCGGCTTTCATACGCATGGGCGATGGTTTCGGCACTGGCGGCGAACTTCTCCAGCAAGGCTGCATCATCAGCCTCGTCCGCCAGCTTGCCGCCAGCCTTCTTGATGAAGCCGGCACAACGGCTGGCAATGTTGACGAGCTTGCCCACCAGATCCGAGTTGACCCGGCTGACGAAATCCGACAGGTTGAGATCGAGATCTTCAACGGCGCCGGTCAGCTTGGCCGCAAAATAATAACGCAGGTATTCCGGGTTCAGGTGGTCCAGATAGGTGCGTGCCATGATGAAGGTGCCGCGGGACTTGGACATCTTGCGACCGTCCACGGTCACGAAACCATGCGCATAAATCGCCGTCGGGGTCCGGAAGCCTGCGGCCTTGAGCATGGCCGGCCAGAACAGGCCGTGGAAGGAGATGATATCCTTGCCGATGAAATGATACAGCTCCGTGGTGGCACCTTCTTTCCAGTAGCGATCAAAATCCAGGTCATTGCGGCGCTGGCACAGATTTCTGAAGCTTGCCATGTAGCCGATGGGCGCATCCAGCCATACGTAGAAATATTTGCCGGGTTCGCCGGGGATCTCAAAGCCGAAATAGGGTGCATCGCGGGAGATGTCCCATTCCTGCAGCCCGGCATCCAGCCATTCGGAGAGCTTGTTGGCAATCTGAGGCTGCAGGCTGCCGCTGCGGATCCAGGATTTCAGGAAGTCCTCGAAATCGGGGAGTTTGAAGAAAAAGTGCTCGGAGGCCTTCTGAACCGGCGTGGCCCCGCTGATGGCCGAGCGCGGATTGATCAGCTCCGCAGGGGTGTAGGTGGCACCGCAGACTTCGCAGTTGTCACCATACTGGTCCTCGGCGCCGCATTTCGGGCAGGTCCCCTTGATGAACCGATCAGCGAGAAACAGGTTCTTTTCCGGGTCGTAGGCCTGGACAATTTCCCGGCGTGCAATATGACCGCCTTCCACGCAGGCCTTGTAGATGGTTTCCGCCAGCTCGCGGTTTTCCGGTGAATGCGTGCTGTAGTAATTGTCGAACTGGATGAGGAAGTCGGCGAAGTCCCGCTGATGCTCGGCCCTGACCTGATCAATCAGCGCTTCCGGGGTGATGCCCATCTGTTCGGCCTTGAGCATGATGGCCGTGCCGTGTGCATCATCGGCACAGACATAGGTGCAGGTATGCCCGCGCAGTTTCTGGAAACGCACCCAGATGTCCGTCTGAATGTACTCCAGCAGGTGGCCGAGGTGAATCGGGCCGTTGGCGTAGGGCAGAGCGCTGGTGACCAGAATTTCTCGCTTGGGCGTTGTCATCGTCTGTTCGGAAACCTCGTCTGTGGGAAAGGATGGACAGGCTGTGCAATTACACATTTACCCTGTCAGGGTCGGGCGTTATGATACCCGCTTTATATGGGAATTTCATCATACTGCCACCGGAGGTCAGCACGTGACGCATGTATCAGAACAGGCTGTAAGAGAAGTCCTGGCAAACCATATCGATCCCTATTGGGGGATCAGCGTTCAGGATGCCGGCTGGGTACGTGTACTGGATATACAGGACGGCAAGGTACATGTCGGGATTGAGTTGCCCTATCCGGCCAAGGGGCTGGCGGGTGGCATGGCGCAGGTGCTGGAACATCAGCTGCTGAACGTGGACGGTATCGAGTCAGCCCGGGTTGAGGTCACCTGGTTCGTCGAGGCAGCAAAACCGGCAGGCAAGGCCGAGCCCCTGCCGGGCGTGAAGAATGTGATTGCCGTGGCATCCGGAAAGGGCGGTGTCGGCAAGTCCACCACGGCGGCCAACCTGGCGCTGGCCCTGTCTGCCGAAGGTGCGCGCGTTGGTGTGCTGGATGCGGACATCTACGGTCCCAGCATGGGGATGATGCTGGGAGTACTGGCCGGGACGCGTCCCGAGCTGATCAACGAGAATACCATGAAGCCGGTCGAGGCGCTCGGGCTTCAGGTCATGTCCATGGCTTTCCTGGTGGACGAAAGCCAGCCCATGGTCTGGCGTGGTCCGATGGTCAGCGGTGCCCTGATGCAGCTGTTGTCCCAGACCCGCTGGGATAATGTGGATTATCTGATCGTGGACATGCCGCCGGGCACGGGAGACATTCAGCTGACGCTGGCGCAAAAAGTTCCGGTCAGCGGTGCGGTGGTCGTGACCACGCCGCAGGACATTGCGTTGCTGGACTGCAAGCGTGGCGTGGAAATGTTCCGCAAGGTGGATATCCCCGTGCTGGGTGTGGTCGAGAATATGAGTATTCATATCTGCAGTCAGTGCGGCCATCGGGAGCCCCTGTTCGGCGAAGGCGGCGGTGAGCGGATTGCGGACGCCTATCAGGTCGATCTGCTGGGCCAGCTGCCGTTGCACATGACCATCCGTGAGCAGGCGGATGGCGGCAAGCCAACGGTGGCGGCCGAGCCGGACAGTGAGGTGGCCCTCATTTACCGGGACATCGCGCGTCGTGCGGCGGCAAATCTGGCACGCCTGGTGCGCGACCAGCAGCAGGTTGCCCCCGAGATCATTGTGAAAACCTGGGAGTAAGAACAAGCATGGCTATCAAGTCCGACAAGTGGATCCGGCGCATGGCGCGCGAACACGGCATGATCGAGCCGTTTGAGGACGGTCAGGTGCGTTATGCCGGTGAAGAGCGGGTGATTTCCTACGGCGTGTCCAGCTATGGCTACGATGTGCGTTGCAGCAATGAATTCAAGATATTCACCAACGTGCATTCAGCGACGGTCGATCCGAAAAATTTTGATCCGCGCAGCTTCGTGGATTTTGTCGGGGATGTCTGTATCATCCCGCCCAATTCCTTTGCGCTGGCCCGGACCGTGGAGTACTTCCGGATTCCGCGAAACGTGCTGACCATCTGTCTGGGCAAATCGACCTATGCCCGCTGCGGCATTATCGTCAATGTCACGCCGTTGGAGCCCGAGTGGGAAGGGCACGTGACCCTGGAGTTTTCCAACACCACAAACCTGCCCGCCAAGATTTATGCAAACGAAGGCGTGGCGCAGATGCTCTTCTTTGAATCGGACGAGGTTTGCGAGGTCAGCTACAAGGATCGCGGGGGCAAGTACATGGGTCAGCGGGGCGTGACGCTGCCCAAGGCCTGATGCAACCGTTCCCCCTGTCTGTGGTGATGGGGGCCATCGCGGGTTACATGGCGCTTTATGCGCCTCAGCCGCTGTTGCCATGGCTGGCTGCCCGTTATGACCTTTCGCCCGCAATGCCCGGCCTGCTGGTCAGTATCGTGCTGGCGGGTCTGGCGGTGGCCCCGCTGGTGCTCGGTCGTCTGACGCGGGCACTGTCCCCGACCCTGATCTTGCGGGTTGTCTGGCTGGCTCTGGCCTTGAGTTGCGTCTGGCTTGCCCTGGATCTGGGGTGGGCCGGCTGGGTTTCCGGACGAATTCTGCAGGCGCTGCTGCTACCCGTACTCTTTTCCGTGAGCATGGCGCGTGTCTCCGCACTGGCTCCTGCGGCGCTGCGGCCCGGGTGGATGGCCACCTTTGTTGCCGCGACCATCCTGGGCGGTTTTCTGGGGCGGGCGGTAATGGGGGCTGCCTTTACCCTGTCGGACTGGCGTTATTTTTATGTCGGGCTGGCCGCCCTGCTGGTTTTGCTGGCGTGCAATCCGCGGGGGCTGCACGATCACTGCCCGGCGGCGTCGCAGGAAGTCGGTTTTGATCTGGTGTCCGTCCGGCGCATGCTGTCACGGCCCCGTCAGCGCTATCCTCTCATGGCCGTGATGATTGCATTTTTCTGCTTTCAGGCCGTGCTCAATGTGCTGCCATTCCGGGTGCGTGAAATCAGCCCCGGGAGCAGTGAACTGCTGATCGGACTGATGTACGGGGGCTATGCCCTGGGGCTGGTGGCTTCTCTGGTTGCGCCGGTATCGGTCCGGTATCCGGGTTTGTATCGCTGGCGTTACACCGCCGGCATGCTGGTGTATGGCTGTGCCCTGACAGGGTTGATGGTGCCGTCGCTGGGGGTCATCTTCCTTGCACTCGCCTTGGTGTGCATCGCCATGTTCTGGGTGCATTCGCATGCGATGGCGGACTTTACCGCGCGAATCCGGGAAGCGAGACTGAGTTCGGCCGTGTACGTGTCGGGGTACTATGTGGCCGGTACCGTGGGCAGTGTTGCGCCCGGCTGGGTGTATGCACACAGCGGTTGGCGTATGATGCTGCTGGTGCTCCTGACGATTCTCGTGCTGGCGGCGGTGACATTGGGCATCTGGGAATGGGGCAGATTGAGGCGGGAAGATGGAAGGCGTCATCCGGTTTGAGGCGGTATGCCTGGGGGAGCGGATGCCCGGGGGATGTGAAGTGAGCCTGCGGGAGGCAAGTCTGGTGCGTGGTCAGATGCTGGCGCTGGGCTGGATGGGGCAGGACCCCCGGCGCTATGGTGGCGACGGTTTCGGCAATATCAGCATTCGTCATGGTCAGACAGAGGGGTTCTTCATTACGGCTTCGCAGATCGGTGCGGTGCCGGTACTTGAATCCGAGCACTGGTGCCATGTGGTTGCGGTCAGGCCGGAAGCGAATCGGGTGCAGTACAGTGGTTTGCGTCCGCCGTCTTCAGAGACGCTGACCCATGCCGCCGTGTATGAAGCTGTTCCCTCGGCCCGTTGTGTGGTGCACGTCCATGCGCCGGAGGTGTGGTCCGTCAGGGCACGGCTGGGTTACCCGATAACCGACCCGGGCGTCGCCTACGGTACGCCGGACATGTTCCGGGAAGTGTTGCGGCTGGCGCCGGCAGCGGAGTCATCCGTACTGATTCTCGGCGGGCATGAAGACGGTGTGCTGGCATGGGGTGAAACGGCAGATGAAGCGCTGACGCGGCTGTTGAGTCTGTGTGGCCGGGTGGCACGTTATGGGAGGGGTGGCTGAATCATGAACATGCGTCATTTCAAGCAGATCGATCGCCTCAGAGGCTGGCGGGAAACCGCGTTTCTGGCCGCTCTGGCGGAGCGGAACAGCATCAATCTTGCGGTTTTCGCCCGGCTGGTGACTTCCGACGGGGCATCGTTGCCCGGTGCGGACGCCGTGTTGCACAGTCTGGAGCTCGTCTGGAGACGGCTGATTGCAGACCAGCCCTTCAGACCGATGCGACGATTGCCTGAACTGGAAGCGCTTGCCGAACAGCTCGGTGAGCAGGACAGCTTTGGTGCCGAGGCGGCGGGAGTGGCTTGTGAGCTGATCCGGGAAGCCTTGCTCAGCATCGAGAATGATCACATCAAGCGGGCTCAGCGAGCGGCACGCCGGAGCCTTGATCTGGTCGTCCGCTACGAGGAGCTGAGACTGGGAGACATGCCGGAGAATGACCTGATTCGCGCACTGGATGAGAGCGAGGCGGTGCAGGTGGAGCTGGCCTTTCAGGAAGCGGTATGCCGGCAGCTGCAGGCGCTGAAGGGACCGGATCCGGAGGCGCTGGAATCCCTGCGGGCGCTGGCGAATCAGGAGGGCGTCAGCAATCTGGGGATCAGTGATGTGCCGGAGGGGGAGAGATGACACATCGTTTTTCGTTGTTTGGTGAAAAGTTTGCGGGCGAATCCGGGATCAGCCTGCTCATGAAGGATCTGGGGGCTGCGCTTGCGGGCGGCGGCCAGATCATGATGGGGGGAGGCAATCCCGGCTATGTGCCCGAGGTCGAATCGGTGCTGATGGCCCGCCTGAGGGAGATTGGCGAAGATGTCGGCCTGTTCCGGCGTGCCGTGGGGATCTATGACACGCCCCAGGGGGAGAAGGCCTTCATCGAGGCGCTCGCCCTGATGCTTCAGGAAGCGTATGGCTGGCCGGTCACGCCCCGGAATATCTGTCTGACAAACGGCAGTCAGACCGCTTTTTTCATTCTGTTCAATTTGTTTGCCGGGCCGTCCGGAGATGGCCGCACCCGGCGCATTCTGCTGCCCATGGTGCCGGAGTACATCGGTTATGCGGACGCGGGGCTGGCTCATGGCACCTTTGTCAGCCGACGGCCCCGCATTGAGCTGATCGGCGATCAGAGCTTCAAGTACCGGCTGGATGTGGACGGTCTGCAACTGTCCGACGAGATTGGCGCTGTCTGTCTGTCCCGGCCGACCAATCCGACCGGTAACGTGGTGACGGATGAGGAGTTGGCTCGCCTTGCGGAGCTGACTGCAAGGCATGACATCCCGCTGCTCATTGACGGTGCTTACGGATTGCCCTTTCCGGGGCTGGTCTTCACGGATGCACAACCGCTTTACCGTGAGAACACGGTGCTGTGCCTGTCTCTCAGCAAGCTCGGCATGCCCGCCGTTCGCACGGGGATTGTCATCGGGCCCGAGTGGGTCGTGAGTGCGGTGGGGGAAGTGAACGGTATCCTCAGTCTCGCTCCGGGATCCATGGGCGCGGTGATGGTCGAGCCCTTGTTGCGCGATGGCCGACTGCTGGAGTTGTGTCGCCGACACATTCAGCCATTCTATCGTCAGCGGGCGGAACAGGCGCGGGCATGGCTGGCCGAAGGGCTGGCGGGTACACCGTGCCGGATCCATGTGCCGGAAGGCGCCATGTTTCTCTGGTTGTGGATGCCCGGCTGTCCGGTGTCATCCCAGGTGCTTTACGAGCGCCTCAAGGCCAGAGGGGTGCTGGTCGTGCCGGGCCATTACTTCTTTCCGGGAATGGAAGACGATGACTGGTCCCACAAGCATGAGTGTCTGAGGATCACCTATTCGCAGAATCCGGACGAGGTGGAGCGCGGTCTTGCCATGGTTGCCGAGGAGGTTCGCAAGGCCTGGCGGTGAAAATACGATCATTGCGTATTGGCATTTGTTCCAAAGGGTCTACAATGAGCGCACGTTTTCCCTGTCATTTTTCGGATTTTGGTCAATAATGAAAGATGCAGGAAGACTGCAGCGCCGGTTCGCCTGGTCAGCGTGCTCCGGTGCATATCAATGAAACTGGAATAGATTTCAAAGGAGAATACCATGCTTATCTTGACTCGTCGTGTTGGGGAGACGCTGATGGTCGGTGACGACGTAACCGTCACTGTGCTGGGTGTCAAGGGCAATCAGGTGCGGATCGGTGTCAACGCACCCAAGGAAGTGGCTGTGCATCGTGAGGAAATTTACCAGCGCATCCAGCGTGAGCGGTCGATGCAGCCTGGTCAGGATGAGGTCGGTCAGGACGACTGAAATCCGGGTAGGTAAATCTACCGGGTAAAAAGGGGGCGTATTTCGGTGGGCCCCCTTTGCATTTCAGGAAAATGTGGTATTATACGCCGCGTTTTCCGGAGAGGTGGCCGAGAGGCTGAAGGCGCGCCCCTGCTAAGGGCGTATGGGAGAAATCTCATCGAGGGTTCGAATCCCTCCCTCTCCGCCACGTACTGCGCGCTCGTAGCTCAGCTGGATAGAGTACCTGGCTACGAACCAGGCGGTCGGAGGTTCGAATCCTCCCGAGCGCGCCACTTTTTATAAAGCAGAGTACGCCCACAATGCGCGCTCGTAGCTCAGCTGGATAGAGTACCTGGCTACGAACCAGGCGGTCGGAGGTTCGAATCCTCCCGAGCGCGCCACTTCATCTGAATACCTCCGATAAAAGCTTCCGCCGGGATATCTGCATCCGGGCCATGTAACGTCTTTTCCGGGCCTGTTCCGGTCATTCGCCAGGCTTGCCGTGCTGTAAGCAGGCAGCTCTTGCTCCCATGCCTACGCACTGTTAAAGTTGCGTCAGTTTTTCACACCCTGTCTGTTTTTTTCTTCGGGAAGAGTACATATCCATGTTCAAGCGTCTTCGTGGTCTGTTTTCCAGTGACCTGTCCATCGACCTGGGAACGGCCAATACCCTGATTTATGTTCGCGGTCGCGGCATCGTGCTGAATGAACCCTCTGTGGTGGCTATCCGCAATCAGGGTGCCCAGAAAAGCGTTGCAGCCGTTGGTGCAGAGGCCAAGCGGATGCTCGGTCGGACGCCGGGCAATATTACGGCGATCCGTCCGCTGAAGGACGGTGTGATTGCCGACTTCATCGTGACTGAAAAAATGCTCCAGCATTTTATTGCCAAGGTGCACGAGAACAGCTTCATTACGCCGAGTCCTCGGGTACTGATCTGCATTCCCTCCAAGTCCACCCAGGTGGAACGCAAGGCGATCCGCGAGTCTGCCGAAGGTGCCGGTGCCAGGGAGGTCTATCTGATCGAAGAACCCATGGCGGCCGCCATTGGTGCCGGACTGCCGGTTGAGGAAGCCAGTGGTTCAATGGTGGTGGATATTGGCGGTGGTACCACGGAAATCGCCATCATTTCGCTCAATGGAATTGTCTATGCCGATTCCGTTCGGGTGGGGGGTGACAAGTTCGACGAAGCCATCATTACCTACGTTCGCCGCAACTATGGCAGCCTGATTGGTGATGCCACGGCGGAGCGCATCAAGCAGGAGATCGGCTGTGCCTATGAAGGTCTCGAGCTGCGGGAAATTGATGTGCGGGGCCGGAACCTTGCAGAAGGTGTCCCCAGAAGCTTTACTTTGAACAGTGAAGAGATTCTGGAGGCGCTGCAGGAATCGCTGGCGCAGATTGTCCAGTCCGTCAAGAGTGCGCTGGAACAGTCGCCACCCGAGCTGGCTTCTGACATTGCCGAGCGTGGTATTGTCCTGACCGGTGGTGGTGCATTGTTGCGAGGTCTGGACAAGCTGATCAGTGAGGAAACCGGACTGCCGGTCATTGTTGCCGAAGACCCGTTGACCTGTGTGGCGCGGGGAGGTGGCAAGGCTCTGGACCTGGTGGACCGGAAGAACAGCGGATTCCTGTTTTCAGACTAAGGCCAGGCTGACCGGGAGGCAGTATCAAGAACATCTTTGCCGAAGGACCGTACTACGGTGCACGGCTCCTTGTGGCTGTGCTGCTTTCGCTCGCCCTGCTGGTGGCGGATTACCAGTTCAGGGTTCTGGACCGTTTCAAGCAAAACATGGACGTGATTCAGGCACCGGTACACTGGCTCGTCAATCTCCCCGCTCGTCTCTGGGAGCAGGTGGACGGCAGTGTGCGGTCACGGGCAGAGCTTGAAGAAGAAAATGCAGCACTCAAGGCCCGGCTGCGCATTCTTGAGGCCAAGACCGAGCGTCTGGTGGCCATGACGGCCGAGGTGAACCGTCTGCGGGAGCTGCTCAATGCCTCGCGGATTGTCGAAAATCCGGTGGCGGTGGCTGAAATCATCGGTATCAATCCGGATCCTTATCTCCACGAGGTCATGATCAACAAGGGTGCTGAAGACGGTGCCTTTGTCGGCCAGCCGGTTCTGGACTCCAGTGGTCTGATGGGGCAGGTCACTTTCGTTGGCGAGAGAATGTCCCGGGTACTGCTGATATC
Organism: Thermohahella caldifontis; assembly: GCF_041153465.1. Classification (NCBI taxonomy): domain Bacteria; kingdom Pseudomonadati; phylum Pseudomonadota; class Gammaproteobacteria; order Oceanospirillales; family Hahellaceae; genus Thermohahella; species Thermohahella caldifontis. Next base: position 1,311,775 of record NZ_CP154858.1, on the reverse strand, counting down.
GGATGTGACCCATGCGGTGCCGGTACAGGTGAATCGGAACGGTATTCGTGGCGTACTGGTGGGCAGGGGGCGTCTCGATGAGCTGGAATTGGTCAATGTACCTCAGACCGCGGATATTCAGGTGGGTGACTTGCTTGTCAGCTCCGGACTCGGGGGACGTTTCCCCGCAGGGTATCCGGTTGCGGTCGTTTCCCGGGTGGAGCATGACCCGGCAGAGCCTTTCGCCCGTGTACTGGCCACACCAAAGGCTGAACTGAATCGCAGCCGTCACGTGTTGCTGGTGCAATCCGAACCGCAGTCTGTGCAATGATTTCCGGACACGGCCTGTTTCTCGTTTGCGTCAGCCTGCTTGCTGCCTGGGTGCTGGCCTGGGTGCCCTTGCCAGGTCTCTGGGCCTTCGGGCGCCCGGATCTTGTGGCACTGATCATTCTGTACTGGGCCTACCGCCACCCGGACAGAATCGGCGTGCTGGCCGCATGGGGAATGGGGCTGGTGACGGATCTCATGCTCGGTACGCATCTTGGTACCCATGCCATGGCTTACGCGATCATGACCTACTTTCTGCTGAACGTTCAGCATCGGTTCCGGCTCTACGGCATGTTGCAGCAATCACTGGTTGTTTTCCTGCTGACCGGGATTGCCATCATGGTCCGGCACTGGATCAATCAGCTGACCGGTGTCCCCGCCCGTGACCTGATGTTCATGTTGGGCGCATTCGGCTCTGCCCTGTTCTGGCCGTTTGTACGGTATACTCTGGACTATATGGGTGGTCGGACACTTTGAAGGGAGCCAAGACATGCAGACCCTGATTCTCGCTTCCGCGTCACCAAGGCGGCGGGCACTGCTTGAACAGCTGGATCTTCACTTTACCGTGGCGGTGGCTGATATTGATGAACGTGCCCGTGCCGGAGAGGCCCCGGCAGATCTTGCGTGCAGGCTTGCGCGTGAGAAAGCGCTCACCGTGCTGGGACATGAGCCCGATGCCACGGTTCTTGCCTCGGATACGATCGTGGTCCGGGATGGTGAGGTGCTGGGCAAACCGGCGGACGAGGATGATGCCGCCCGCATGCTGCGCCTGCTTTCGGGCCGGAGTCACCAGGTCATGACTGCCGTTGCGGTGCTTCGTCAGGACTATGAAGATGTCTTTCTGGTCACAACTGAGGTCACGTTCAGGCCACTGAGTGATGCCGAGATTCATGCTTACGTCCGGTCACTGGAGCCGCTCGACAAGGCAGGCGCCTACGGAATACAGGGGCTGGGGGCGGCGTTCGTCGAGCGTATTCAGGGCAGTTACAGTGCAGTGGTCGGGTTGCCATTGTGCGAGACAGTACGGGCTCTGCGCCGGGCCGGCTTCGAGATTCTGGGAGAAAGCGGCGAATGAGTGAAGAAATCCTGGTCAACATGACGCCGGTGGAAACCCGGGTTGCCGTGGTGGAAAACGGCATGTTGCAGGAAGTCTATATCGAGCGCAGCCGGCGCCGTGGACTTGTTGGCAATATATACAAAGGCAAGGTGGTCAGGGTATTGCCCGGCATGGAAGCGGCGTTTGTGGATATCGGCCTTGAGCGGGCAGCTTTTATTCATGTCTCGGATGTGGGGCCGGCCGGGCATGACAAGGCCCGGCATGGGGATATCGGGCAGTTGTTGCATGAAGGTCAGTCCCTGGTGGTTCAGGTCACCAAGGACCCTATCGGTACCAAGGGTGCTCGCTTGACCACGCATATCTCCATACCGTCCCGCTACCTGGTTTACATGCCCGGTACGTCGCATGTGGGGATTTCCCAACGCATTGAGGATGAAGAAGAGCGTGAACGGCTCCGCACACTTGTCCAGGGTGTGGCGGAGGCCACGGCAGAAGAAGGCGAGACGGGCAGGAACGGTTTTATTATCCGTACGGCGGCTGAAGGCGCCGGCGAGGATGAAATCCGGGCCGACGTGATCTTTCTGAGGCGTTTGTGGCGCTCACTCGAGACCCGGATTCGCGAGGCAGAGGCCCCTGCGACAATTTATGAGGATCTGCCGCTTTATATCCGGACATTGCGTGATCTGGTTCGCCCCAATACCGAAAAGGTACGGATCGACTCGCGAGAATGTTTCCTGCGTGCGCAAGCCTTTGCCGAGGAGTTTGTCGCGGAGATCCAGGACAAGCTCGAATACTATACAGGCGAACGTCCCATCTTTGATCTGTATAGCGTCGAGGATGAAATCCAGAAGGCGCTTGGTCGCAAGGTGGCGCTCAAGTCAGGTGGCTATCTGATCATTGATCAAACCGAGGCCATGACTACCATTGACGTGAATACCGGAGCCTTTGTCGGGCATCGCAATCTTGAAGAAACCATCTTCAAGACCAACCTGGAAGCGGCCAGAGCCATTGCACGTCAGCTGCGTCTCCGCAATCTTGGCGGGATCATCATTCTGGATTTCATCGACATGGAAGATCCGGAGCATCAGCGGCAGGTCCTGCGCATGCTGGAAAAGATGCTGGAGCGGGATCACGCCAAGACCAAGATCAGTTGTGTGAGCGAACTGGGTTTGGTGGAAATGACCCGCAAGCGCACGACCGAGAGTCTGGGGCAGATGCTCTGCGAGCCCTGTCCGGCTTGTCAGGGACGCGGGCGGGTCAAAACAGCTGAGACGGTGTGTTATGAAATCTTCCGGGAGATTCTGCGCATCAATCGCGATTACGAACCCCCGGGCTATCTGGTGCTGGCCAGTCAGTCCGTTGTTGACCTGTTGCTTGATGAGTTGTCAGACAGTGTTGCCGACCTGGAAACCTTTATAGGCAAGCGTATCCGGTTTCAGGTTGAAGTCCTGTATACCCAGGAACAGTATGACGTGGTGTTGCAGTAAGTGAAAGTGTTGACCTGGATGGGGCGATGTGTCCTGTACCTTGTGGTCACGGGACTCTTTCTGACGGCATCGCTGGTCGCGCTGGGACGTTTCAGTATACAGCATCTGGATGCGTTGCGACCCGATATTGAAACATGGCTCAGTCAGGAGACCGGTGTGCTTGTGCATGCCAGCCGGCTGTCGGGCGCCTGGCCCGGTCTGTATCCGCGTGTCCGGGTGGAGGGGGTCAGCGTGTCCTGGCAGGGGATCTCGGGTCGCGTGCAGAATATCAACCTGGAACTTGACCTCTGGCAGACCCTGCTGAAGCAAAAGCCTGCTTTCCGTACTCTGGATATCACGGGTGTGGAAATCCGTCTCGGACCCGGGCAGGTCAAGGGGGTGATCAGTCGCTTGCAGGCATCCGAGAGGCCGCCGGATGCTTCTCTCCTCCCGGGTATTGATTTACTCACCCTGACAGATGTCGATGTCATCTGGCCCATCAGGGAAACGGATTATCGCTGGCACTTCCCCGAATTGGTGGTCGACAGCCGAAATGGTCTGGGGCTGCAGGCCAGCGTTGCCATGCCGGAAAGCAAGCGGAAGGGCCTCCTGGTGATCCGGCAGGCGGTGAATGGCCTCGGGGGAAGGCTGGATATCTATGCGGATCTTCCGGAGATTGCCGGTTTTCGTGCTCTCATCAATACCCTGTATCCGGAAACACTATATCAGTTGTCCGGCGTGGTGAAATTCTGGCTCAGGCAGGAGGCAGATGGCGGGCCTGTCATGACTGCCATGGTGGAGAATGGGGAAATTGGTCTTGCCGGGAAAGGCACCTGCTTTGCTCCGGTTGAGCACCTGACGGGGCGGCTGCAGGTCGCAATCGATGATCAGACCCTGCAGCTGAAGACGGATACCTTCAATTTGCACTGGGTCGGGAGAAAGTCGCCTTGCCACCGATGTCCCTGTCGTGGACGGATCAGAAAGCGATCAACATCCAGGCGGCCGGGATTCCGATGGCATTGACACGCCGGGTTCTGATTGCCAGCGGGCTGAACGGGATACTGTCTGAAAAACTCGCGGCTTATGAACCGGAAGGCTGGGTACGTGATCTGTCCATACAGGCACCTTTTCAGGGTGCTTTCCGGGTTGAGGGCCGGCTGGATGATATCAACGTCCGCGCGGTGGGTGGTGCACCGGCTGCCCGCCATATTGATGGCGTATTCCGAGTTGAACCGGATGGAGGTTGGGTTCAGTTCAATTCGGATCGCCTTAGTCTGGCATTTCCGGACCTGTACGGCAACGGCTGGCGATTCAGAGCGGCCAGCGGACGTGTCCAGTGGCGTACAGCACCTTCTGCGTTGCGGATCTGGGGAGAGGCTCTGGATCTCAGGCCCGAGCACGGGGGGCGCATTCAGGGGCGCTTTGAGTGGAGCGAGGATGTGCTGCCAGCACGATTCATGCTGGATCTCGGTATCCGGGATCTGCCTGTCGCTCAGGTAGTGAATTACGTGCCGGACCGGGCCGTCAGTCCGGGACTGATGCACTGGTTGCGCAGTGCCCTCCGGCAGGGAAGCGTAACCTACGCACATTACCGGTATGACGCGTACCTGGGGCCCGGTAGCCGGCCCGAAGACCGTCGTTCGCTGTTGCGCGCCAGGGTTGCAGACCTGAATCTGGAGTTTTCTGACAAATGGCCGGCGTTGGAGGTGCCCGAAGCTGAAATCGCCCTGAGCGATGGTGAGCTGTCAGCACGGGTACCCGCCGGTCGCCTGGGCGGAACCGATATTCGTGGCATGCAGGTGTCATTGAACCGGGAGGCTACAGGAACCCGGGTTGTGGAAGTCAGAGGAACAGGGCATCTGGACATGGATGCGCAAGCCTGGTGGCTGACCGCATCCCCGCTTGCCGGTTCACTGCCTGCAGGCCTGGCTGCGTTGAGGTATGAGCCCGGGCTGAAGTTGCCGTTTGAAGTGACACTGCCGATGTCCGGAGACGCGCCTCCACAGGTACGGCTTCAGGGAATCCTGGAGGGCGGACGCCTGACCGGACTGCCCGACCCGGTGGCAAGCCTGGACAACGTAACGGGTGTTCTGAGTTATGACTCCCGGACCGGAGTGACCTCGAACCCGATTCATTCGGAATGGCAGGGCCTGGCGCTGAAAGGTGTCCTGGCGTCTGCTGACTGGCCGAAGTCACACGAGATTCGACTGGATATCGATACGCAGGCGGATATGGCGTGGATCAGAAAACAGTGGCCAGGTCCGTGGGCGCAGCACCTGACGGGGGAGGCCCCGCTGAGCCTGTCCCTCCGTTTTGGTGGCGAGACACCACTTCGCCTGGTCATCCGGTCTTCACTGGAAAGTATTGCCAGCAATTGGCCTGATCCCCTTTCGAAGTCTACGGGACAGGCTGCACCGCTGGAGCTGGTCATGCAGCAGAGCCCTGCTGGTACACAATGGAGTGGCCGGCTGACCAATGGCTCCCGGGAAATGCTCCTGAATGCCCGCAAGGATGATTCCGGCTGGCGGATCCGATTGGGCATGGCGGGAGAGCCTTTGCCCCTTGGTGGCCTGGAGCCGGGCACGCTGGTGATTCATGTCCCGGCCCTGGACGGGAAAGCCTGGAAGGAGGCACTGGAGGGGCTGGCTGGCGGTCCACCTTCGGGCACGCTGTCGCGATACCGGCTGGAAACTGACGAATTCCGATACTCAGCCCTGAAGCTGCAACACCTGGTTGCAGACTGGGTGCCTGAAAACAAGGGCTGGAATCTGAATGTGGCTGCGCGCGGACTGGAGGGGGTGATCAACCGGAAAGAGGGTAGCCTGCCTGAGATCAGGCTGAGCCAAGCTGATCTGGACCAGATCCTGGGCAAACAGAAGCCGGACATACAGGGTACGGACCCCCGTCGCTGGCCTGCACTTGACATTGCCGTGGAGAAACTGCACTGGCAGGGACTTGATCTGGGAAGCTGGCAGACCCGGCTGGAACCGGTGGATGATGGATTGTTTGCCCGGGATATTGTCATCCGCCTGGCGGGTAGCGAAACGAAGGGGTCTCTTCATTGGGTTTATACCCCGTCCAATGCTCAACACAGCACCATTCTGACCTTTGAGACGCAGGGGGAAGACTTTTCAGCGCTTTCCGAAGCGCTTCACTGGCAGGCGCCGCTGACATCAAGGCAATACAAATTTGTCAGCTCTCTGGTCTGGATGGGGCCGCCTGACAAGTTTGAATTGTCCCAGCTTTTCGGGCGGTTTGACGTTGAGATGGAAGAGGGGGTCATTCGTGATGTGGCGTCCAGTACCAATATTTTCCGGCTGCTGGGTGTACTGAACACGGATACGCTGGTCAGACGCCTCAAGCTGGATTTCTCCGATCTTTACGCCAAGGGAATGACTTATGATACGTTGGCTGCACAAACCCGTATTCAATCGGGCGTATTGCGTTTTGTACAGCCTTTGGCCATCAAAACGCCCGGAAGCGCCTATAATCTCAAGGGGACAGTGGATCTGAACACCGAAGCGCTGGATCTGACCATGATCGTCGCCTTGCCGGTTTCCAAGAATCTGCCGCTGGCGGCGTTGCTTGTTGGCGCACCACAAGTCGGGGGGGCGCTGTTCCTGCTGGACAAACTGTTGGGTGACCCCCTGTCCAAACTGACAACGGCCACCTTTGACGTTAGGGGGACCCTGGGCAAACCGGAGGTCACCCTTCAAAAAGTGATTGCCCCGGCCGGGGCAGAACGTGACAAGGAATAACCATGAGTCGAAAGCTTTGTGTTGCCGCGATCCAGATGTGTTCGGGCCCGGATATCGGCAGAAATCTGGAGCAGGCGGCTCACTTGCTGTCCCGGGCAGCCTCGTCCGGTGTGGATTGGGCCGTACTGCCGGAAAACTTTGCCGCTCTCGATGCGGATCCCGGGGTGGTCATGCAGGAAGCCAAAGCAATCCGTGACTGGCTGGTGGCTCAGGCCCGGGATCTGGGCATGGGGATTGTGGGCGGCAGCATGGCCTGGCCCGAGCGGCCGGACGGATCCCTCCCTGATGGGGGGAGAGCACGAGCGACCTGCTGGATAGTGAATCATGACGGGCGGATTGCTGGCCGGTACGACAAGATTCATCTCTTTGATGCTCAGGTGAATGATCAGCGCGGAGGGTATCGCGAGTCGGCAATCTATGAGGCGGGGACTGTCCCTGCGAGGGTTGATCTGGGTGAGTGGTCGGTGCAGCCGGTGATCTGCTATGACTTGCGGTTCCCGGAGCTGTTCCGGGTGTGGGGCGCACCGGTGGACTGGATTGCAGCACCGTCCGCCTTTACAGCGGTCACCGGCGCGCGCCATTGGGAAATTCTCTGCCGGGCTCGTGCCATAGAGAACCAGTGCTATGTTGTGGCGGCCAACCAGGGCGGCTTGCATCCCGGGGGGCGTGAAACCTGGGGGCATTCCATGATCGTTTCGCCTGACGGTGAAGTACTCGCTGAACAACGGGATGCCACTGCTGAGGGGGGTGTCATGATTGCGGAGATCGACCGGGAGTTTCTCGCATCCTTGCGCCGGTCAATACCCGTGTGGGCGCACCGGAGGCTGCCCTGTCAGTCTCCGGAATGATCCCGCTGCCAATCCCGGATCATTTGATACAGCTTGCGGGCATGACCCCGGTTCTTGCCGGTTTGCTGGTCCTTCATCGCATTGCGTATGAGGGTTCTCAGCGCCTGTACATCCATGCCAGGATGAGCGTCGAGGAACTCGGTCAGTGCTTCCTTGCCTTCCGATAGCAACCGACCTCGCCAGTACTCGGCATGATGATGGATTCGGGCGTAGACTTCCGACGCGCTGTCCAGTCGATCAAGTGCCTCACGGATGGCGTTGATATCCTCCGTTTTCATGACCTTGCCGATATACTGGAGCTGACGGCGGCGGGCTTCGTGGCTTCGGATTCGCAGGTAGGTCTCGATACCCTCCTGCAGCCGGTCCGAGATGGGAATCTGACGACGCTGTTCCGCTTTCAGTTCTGTCAGGCGCTTGCCCAGATTCTGAAGCGCTTCCGCTTCCCGCTTGCGCTGTGTTTTGCTGATCCAGTTGTCATCGTCTTCAAACGGCTCGTCACCGGGAATATCGTTGTGCATGAGGTTTCCTAGCTATATACAATTGTGGCCAGCCCGAGAAAGGACATGAAACCCGCCACGTCAGTCAGGGTGGTCAGAATGACACCACCCGCCAGTGCCGGATCGATTCTGAGCATCTTCAGAATCATGGGCAGCGTGGTACCGGCCAGAGCGGCAATAACGAGATTGATGAGCATGGCGCTGGCAATAATACCGCCTATAGTCCAGTCGTCAAACCAGATGACTGCGCCCAGCGCGACCACAACGGCCCAGAGCAGGCCGTTCAGCGCACCAACGATAAATTCCCGGCTGATCAGCCAGCGAAAGTTGCTTTGGCTGATCTTGCCGGTCGCCATGCCCCGAATCACCAGCGTCAGTGCCTGTGTTCCGGCAATACCACCCATGCTGGCGACGATGGGCATCAGCACGGCCAGTGCCACAACCTTGTCGATCGTGTCCTGAAACATGCCCACCACGGCGGAAGCGACAAAGGCGGTCACCAGGTTGATGCCCAGCCAGACGGCGCGGTTGCGGGCAGTCTGGAGAGTGGGCGCAAACATGTCGTCTTCCTCATCCAGGCCCGCCATGCTCAGAATTTCATGGTCTGCGTCATCCCGGATAACGTCCACCACGTCGTCCACTGTAATGCGCCCTACCAGCCGGCCGTTTTCATCCACAACCGGTGCGGAAACCAGGTCATGTCGTTCGAACAGGTTGGCGACTTCCCGATCCGGCATGGTAACGGGGATGGGATCAATATCCGTGCGCATGATCTCGCGTACGGTTGCCGATGGCTGGGAGACCAGAAGTCGGGTAATGGGCAGGATGCCGATATATTCATCCTTGCGGTTGACGACGATGAGGCTGTCAGTCATGGGCGGCAGTTGCTTGTGCATGCGCAGGTAACGCAATACGACATCGACCGTGATGTCGGGACGGATGGTCACGACATCCGTATTCATCAGGCCGCCTGCGGAATCCTCCGGGTATGAGAGGACTTCCTCCACCCGTTTGCGATCCCGCTCGTCCATGGCGGCCAGCACTTCCTCATACACCGACTCCGGAAGTTGCTGAAGCAGGTCGGCGAGGTCGTCCACCTCGAAATCTTCGGTCAGCTCCAGAACATCCTGCGCATTGAGCTCGGAGAGGAACTCCGCCCGGATGTCGTCGTCCACATAGGCCAGGACATCCCCTTCCAGATCCCGGTCAATGAGGCTCCAGAGCAGGCGCCGCTGCTTGGGTGGGGAGGATTCTATCAGGTGCGCGATATCGCCGGGTGACAGGTCCGAATTGAGTATCCTGGAGACCTGGGCAATCGCACCACTATCCAGAGCTTCTGCGAGAGAGCGCAGACGTGCTCGGGCTTTGCTTCTGGGATAGGTTTCGGTCATGTCGCGGCCCGGGTGATCGGTCGGTTACTTCTCTTCACCGAAGCGATTGTTGATCAGTTCCCTGAGGGCAGCAATGGCGTCTTCGGCATCCTCACCTTCAGCGGTGATTTCGATCCAGGTGCCCTTGCTTGCGGCCAGCATCATGACGGACATGATGCTTTTGGCATCCACCGTCATGCCATCCTTGGTGAGTCGGATGTCACAGCCAAACCGGGATGCTGTACCCACGAGCTTGGCTGCTGCTCTGGCATGGAGGCCCAGCTCGTTGATGATTTCGATCCGCTCAACGATCATGTGTCGCCTTGCTCCCGGTGCCGGACTTTGACGTTAGCATACGTGTCGCGGAACATTTCGGCAAGCTTTTCACAGACATACACGGATCTGTGCTGCCCACCGGTACAACCGACGCTGATGGTGACGTAGGCCCGGTTGTTCTGACGAAACCCGGGCATCCAGTCTGACAGGAAGCCGAAGATGCTTTGTACCATCCTGGCGGTGTCTTCATGTTTGTTCAGAAAGTCCTGAACGGGTTTGTCCTTTCCGGTCAGGGGGCGCAGTGAGGGTTCCCAGTAAGGATTGGGCAGGCAGCGGACGTCAAATACGAAGTCGGAGTCCCGGGGAATGCCGTGCTTGTATCCGAAGGATTGGATAATGAGTTCCAGATCCTGCTCTTCATGACCTAGGACAATGTACTTGACGCTGTCCCTGAGCTCATACAGGGACAGGCCTGAGGTATCCACGCGATGGTCCGCACAGCTGGCAATGGCGTCCAGCCGCTTGCGCTCCTGCTGAATGGCGGCTTCCAGTGAAAAGCCCTGTCGTGTCAGAGGGTGCCGCCGGCGTGTGGCGTGGAAGCGTTGAAGCAATACCTCGTCATCGGCATCCAGATAGAGAATGCAGACATTGGCCTGCTCACGCAGCGGCGCGAGCATGTCGGGCAAGGTATCCAGGCTTTCCATCAGATTGCGCGCATCAATACCGACGGCCAGTTTCAGGCTTGAGGCCTGCCGGCTGTGGGACGTGCGTTCGATCAGTTCGGGAAGCAGGTCTGCAGGCAGGTTGTCGATGCAGTCAAATCCGATATCTTCCAGTACATGCAGGGCGGTACTTTTGCCCGAGCCGGAGCGCCCGCTGACGATAATCAGCTCCATCACTGCTCTTGCACCTGATCACTCACAGCCACACGCAAAAGCTCGTCATCAGACCGGGCGTTGCGAATGGCCTCCCTGAATACCGGAGAGTTGAATCGTCTCGCCAGCTGACTGAGCAGATCCAGATGTTCGCCGGTGGCCTCCTGAGGCACAATCAGGGCAAAGAGGATGTCCACGGGCTGTTGGTCAATGGCATCCCAGTCGACAGGATTATCCAGTGTGACCAGTGCACCGATTACCCGGTCGCAGTTTTCCAGACGGCAGTGGGGGATGGCCACGCCGTGACCGATACCCGTTGATCCGAGCCGTTCCCGGCATACCAAGTTGTTGAACAGGGTGTGCTCGTCGAGGAACGGGTAATGCGCGGCCACCATGTTGGCAATGTCTTCCAGCGCCTTTTTCTTGCTGGTTCCCGCCAGACCCCGGCGGGTCAGGGCGGGAGACAGGATGGACTCAATCGTCAGGGATTGATCGCTCATTGGAGGGATTCCGTATCAGGACGCGCCGTGATTCCGGTCAACAGTTTTTTCCTTGCGTTTCACCAGCTGGCGATCCAGTTTGTCGACCAGCAGATCAATGGCGGCGTACATGTCATTGTCTTCAGCTTCCGCATGCAGATCGTTTCCGCGAATGCGCACATTGGCCTCAGCCTTCTGACGCTCCTTTTCGACGGAAAGGGTGACATCAATCCCGATAATTTGATCAAAGTGACGCTCGAGTCGCTCCATCTTTTCGTTGACGTAGCTTTTCAGTGCGTCGGTCAGATCGAGATGATGACCACTGATATTGATTTGCATAACTGGCTCCTTCTGTGTTGTTTGAGGCCCACTTTCAGCATAACAGAAGCGTGGGGCTTTGAATTGATCTATCGCATTTCAGTTGATCATATCAGGCGCTTTCTTTCGTTGGACGGCGGGATGTTCATGGCCTCCCGATATTTTGCAACCGTCCTCCGGGCCACCTGAATACCCTGTTCGCCCAGCAGTGCAGCAATCTTGCTGTCACTGAGCGGCTTTTTTGGAGGCTCGTCTGCGATCAGCTTGCGGATCATGGCCCGAATGGCTGTAGACGAGCATTCTCCTCCGGAATCCGTACTGACATGACTGGAGAAAAAGTACTTCAGCTCAAACACGCCACGGGGCGTGTGCATATATTTCTGGGTTGTGACACGGGAAATGGTGGACTCATGCATGCCAACTGCTTCGGCAATATCATGCAGTACCAGAGGCTTCATGGCTTCTTCACCGTGTTCCAGAAAAGCCTGCTGGTGCTCGACGATCTTGGTGGCGACCTTGAGCAGCGTTTCATTCCGGGAGCGCAGGCTCTTGATGAACCACCGGGCTTCCTGCAGCTGATCCTTGAGATAGGTGTTGTCAGCGCTGTTGTCTGCCCGGCGAACCAGAGATGCGTACATGGGGTTGACCCGGATGCGTGGCGCAATCTCCGGATTGAGCTCAACCCGCCAGGCGCCCTCATGTTTGCGCACGATGACATCCGGGATGACATATTCGGACTGACTGGTGCTGATGACGCTTCCGGGCTTCGGATTGAGCGACTGGATCAGGCGGAGGACTTCCTTCAGCTCGTGCTCCTTGAGCCGTGCACGACGCATCACTTGAGCGTAATCCCGGTTGCCCAGCAGGTGCAGATAATGGTGTACGACCTTGCGGGCCTGATTCAGCCAAGGGGTGTCCGGGGCCAGCTGATTGAGCTGGATCAGCAGGCATTCCTGCAGGTTGCGTGCCCCTACACCGGTCGGATCCAGATGCTGGATGCGCTTGAGGACGGCGTTGAATTCGTCCTCATTGACCGGCTCTTCCAGGTCGCGATTGACCGATTCCAGGATTTCTTCTGTCGAGGCCATCAGATAGCCGTCATCATCGATGGCGTCGATGATGGCTTCGGCGATTCGCCGGTCCGGCTCACTCATGGGCATCAGATTCAGCTGCCAGCTCAGATGGTCACGCAGCGATTCCGTCTGGGAGTTGCGTGACTCGAAATCAAACTCTTCGTCTGGCGGTGCAGAACCGTAACTGAGCGTGGATCCCTGATAGATGTCTTCCCATGCCGTATCCACGGGAAGATCTTCGGGGATGGATTCATTGAAACCTTCATCTGCAGCAGGTTGCGAATCGGATTCATGGGCCGATTCCGCTTCGGTATCCTGATGAGCCCCGCTCTCATCCTGTTTGCCTTCGGACGGGGCAGGGGGCAGATCCTCGGCCACCTCCAGCATGGGGTTGCTTTCCAGAGCGGTCTGAATTTCCTGCTGGAGATCCAGCGTCGACAACTGCAACAGCCGTATGGCTTGTTGCAATTGCGGGGTCATGGTCAACTGCTGACCAATCTTCAGCTGAAGAGATGTTTTCATGACCATGCGTGACGGCTTCGCAACCTCTGTCAGTATTGTTCAGGTAGTTTGGACAAAGTCTGTCACAATTCTTGCTTGCAAACAAACTAAAGTTTGAAGCTTTCGCCCAGATAAACCTTGCGAACCTTGCGGTTTTCAAGCACTTCCTGTGGTGAGCCGCTCGCAATGATGTATCCTTCGCTCACTATATGGGCGCGTTCGCAGATTTCCAGCGTTTCCCGGACATTGTGGTCGGTAATAAGGACGCCGATGCCACGTTGACGGAGGTGATCAATGATCTGCTTGATGTCACCGACAGAGATGGGGTCAACGCCTGCGAAGGGCTCGTCCAGCAGGATGAAGCGCGGTTCCGTGGCCAGTGCCCGGGCGATTTCGACACGTCGTCGCTCGCCACCGGACAGTGCCATGCCCGGGCTCTTGCGAATGTGTGTGATGTGAAATTCCTGCAGCAGATCTTCCAGGCGCTCCAATCGCTGGGCCCGGTTGAGGTCCTTTCGCGTTTCAAGAATGGCCAGGATGTTGTCTTCCACTGACAACTTGCGAAAAACCGAAGCCTCCTGCGGCAGGTAGCCCAGTCCCTTTCGCGCCCGCCCGTGCATGGGCAGAAAGGTGACGTCTTCGTCGTCAATCAGGATGCGGCCCTTGTCACAGGCAATCAATCCCACGATCATGTAAAAGCAGGTGGTCTTGCCTGCGCCATTGGGGCCGAGCAATCCCACGACTTCGCCCTGGCGCACGTCCAGGCTGACGTCCTTCACGACAGGCCGCTTCTTGTAGCTCTTGGCCAGATTCAGTGCCTGGAGGATGCCCTGACTCATGGTTTGGCCGGCGCCTCTTTGTTGGCAGGCGTGATGATCATTTCCACCCGTCCGGTGCCTGTATTTTCGTCGAAGCGTGCGTCAACCACTCGTGTGCGCGTGTTGTAATGGATGGTGTTGCCCCGGAAGACATTGGTGCCCTGCTTCAGCCGGGCGCCACGCAACAGTTCCAGTGTCTGCGTATCCCGTGAGTACACCAGTGTCTCACCCCAGGCCTCGGTGGCGACGGTATCGCCAGGGGCGATCTGCCTGAGATAGGCCGGCTGGCCATGTGCTTCAACCCGGGAAACACCCTGAGCATCGCGGTAGAGAATAACCGTTTCCGCTTCAAGCCGGGCCTCGCCCTGAGTCACTACAACATGCCCCGAATAGGTGGCCTTGCCGGACGCTTCGTCCAGCTGTGCGCGATCCGCCTGAACCCGGATCGGATCAGTGCTGGCGGCAAGCTCCAGTGCGCGGGTGGCCGATATGCCGGACAGGGCCAGAATCAGCGCACTAAGGATAGATAACAGATTGAACTTCATGATGCAGGTCTATGCGTTTGTCATCGATGGAAACGCTCATGCCCACTGCCGTGGTTTCAGCGCGGTCGGAGGTCATCTTAACGGGTTGGTCCGTCTGAATAAAGCGCTTCGCATTCAGGTAGGTCAGGGATTCGGTGCCGAACTGGAGCGGATGGCCGCTGCCGACAATCCCCACGGCGTGGACGTCTTCCTCCAGGCGCAGCGTGTCGGCTGAGGCGCTGTAAATACCGCGTTGCGCTTTCAGCACCCAGGGGGCTGCATCGGTCTGATAAACTTCCACGACCGGCTGTACAAGTTCTCCCTCGTCAGTGTCCGGGTAGTGCCAGGCTTCCTGCGCCTGGATCCGGCTGGAGAGCGTGCCGGTCTTGCTGTAGGTCAGGTAGGTGGCATCCTTGATGAACGCATCCGGTTCCCTGTCCTTGAGCACGACCGGGGGCTGAATCACGCTCGAAGGATCTGCCGTGAACAGCCACCAGGCGCCGCCTGCCAGCAGCAGGGGCAGGATGATTCGCATCAGCCGGCCGGGATCGGGCACGTTCAGCGCTCCTGTTGCAGGCGATAGCGTTGCCAGACGGCGGTCAGACACTGCTCCCGTGCCAGCAGGTGTTCCGCCAGCTCGCGCACGGCGCCCTTGCCGCCGGGCAGTGTGCTGATCCAGTCCGCGTGTGCGCGCACATAAACATGGGCATCCGCCGGCGCGGCCCCGATTCCTGACCACTCGATTGCGGACAGGTCGGGCAGGTCATCACCCATGTAGGCGACCTGCTCCCGGGAAAGTCCGAGTTGATCACAAAGGGTACGCAGTGCAACCAGCTTGTCTTCACGGCCCTGAATGATGTGATCAATCCCCAGCTCCCGGGCGCGACGATCAACCATGGGAGAGGTTCTGCCGGTGATGATGGCCAAGGCCATGCCGGCATCCCTGAGCAGTTTCAGGCCCAGTCCATCCTTGATGTTGAAGCTCTTGAGTTCATGGCCGGCACTGTCGTAGGTGACGCTGCCGTCCGTGAGCACGCCATCCACATCCAGCGCCAGCAACCGGATCTGTTCGGTCGGCATCACAGGACTCCCGCACGAAGCAGGTCGTGCATGGTCAGCGCGCCGGCCAGACGCCCGTTCTCTTCCACCAGCAGTGCGTTGATCTTGCTGCTTTCCATGAGCCCCAGCGCCTCTGCGGCCAGGATGGAGGGCGGAACCGTCTTGCCGTGGGTCGTCATCACATCATCAATCAGCGCGGTGTTGATATCGATATCCCGGTCCAGGGTGCGGCGCAGATCGCCATCCGTAAAGATGCCGAAAATACGCCCTTCCTGGTCGGCGATGGCGGTCATGCCCATGCCCTTGCGGGACATTTCCAGCAGCGCTTCCTTGAGTGGTGTACCCGGCTGCACGCAGGGGATTTCGTTGCCCGTGTGCATGATGTCTTCCACCTTGAGGAGTAACCGCCGCCCCAGTGCACCGCCCGGGTGGGAGAAGGCGAAGTCTTCGGCCGTGAATCCCCGGGCTTCCAGCAGTGCGACAGCCAGCGCATCGCCCATGGCCAGTGCTGCCGTAGTGGATGCCGTGGGTGCCAGCCCCAGCGGGCAGGCTTCCGTAGCCACGCTGGTGTTCAGATGGGCTTCGGCAGCCAGAGCCAGGGTCGAATCCGGGTTTCCGGTCATGGCAATCAGAGGGACATTCATGCGCCGCAACAGGGGCAGGAGTGTCACGATTTCAGCCGTGGTACCCGAGTTGGAGAGTGCCAGCACCACATCCTGCCGGGTGATCATGCCGAGATCCCCGTGCGATGCTTCGCCCGGATGAACGAAGAAGGCAGGGCTGCCGGTACTGGCAAGCGTGGCGGCAATCTTGCGTCCGATATGACCGGACTTGCCCATGCCGGTGACCACCACGCGGCCGGGGCAGTCCAGAATCAGGCGGCAGGCACGGACAAAGCCGGTGTCCAGTCGGTCGGCCAGTGCACGGACCGCATCGGCCTCAAGGTGAATGGTGCGTTGTCCGGAGGCGATCAGTTGCTCGTCAGTGAAGGCTTTCATGAGTCTCGGGTCGTTCAGAGTGTGGCAGCAAGTATAACTGATAAGATTCCGATTCATTAGTCCCCGATGGCAATGGGAACAAAATCAGTGTATGCTATAACTGCATGGCAATACAGAAATATAATGGTGCGTGTCATAAGACACCAGGAATCGCGATAACCAAGTATTTTTCTCTTTTTCTGCTGTGGTATAGTGCGCCCTGTTTCGCAAGAGCGCCCCGAGGGGAGCACCGAGGTATGGACAAACCGTCTGACGCATACATTGAAATACGCAATCTGACCTTCCGGCGAGGTGAGCGGGTCATCTTTGACAATGTGAGCCTGACCATTCCTCGCGGCAAGGTCACCACGATCATGGGGCCGAGCGGGACAGGCAAAACCACATTGCTCAGGCTGATCGGCGGGCAATTGCGCCCGGATTCAGGCACGATTCATGTCGACGGTGTCAATATTCACGCATTGAAACGCAAGGAGCTGTATGCGATGCGTGAACGGATGGGCATGCTCTTTCAGAGCGGGGCGCTGTTTTCTGATCTTAATGTTTTCGAGAATGTGGCCTTCCCGCTGCGCGTTCATACCGATCTGCCGGACGACATGATCCGCGATATTGTGCTGATGAAACTGCACGCGGTCGGGTTGCGTGGCGCGCGTGAGCTGATGCCCAGTGAACTGTCCGGAGGCATGGCCCGGCGTGCCGCCCTGGCACGCGCCATTGCGCTGGATCCGGAGCTGATTATGTATGACGAGCCCTTCACCGGTCAGGATCCGATAGCTATGGCCGTGATCGTGCAACTGGTCCGGCTGCTCAATGACGCTCTGGGGCTGACAAGTGTGCTGGTTTCACACGATGTGGCGGAATCCCTGAGCATCACCGACCATTTGTGTATCATTGCCGAAGGTCGCGTGATGGGGGAAGGCAGTCCGGATGCGCTCAGGCGGGAAGGGTCACCGTTTGTGCGCCAGTTCCTCAACGGATTGCCGGACGGGCCGGTACCCTTTCACTATCCGGCCGCCGATTACCGGGTGGATTTGCTGGAGGGCGCGTAAGCCGATGGATGGATTGCAGAAACTGGGACGTACAACACTGGATGCACTGGCTTCGCTGGGCCGGAGTGTGATGTTTCTGGTGTCCGTGCTGGGCAACGTTCCGTCCCTGTCCGGTTTTCCTCTCCTGGTGCGGCAGCTCTATGCAGTGGGCGTGCTTTCCCTGGTCATCATTCTGGTCTCCGGCCTGTTCATCGGCATGGTTCTGGGGCTTCAGGGCTACAATGTGCTGGTAGATTACGGCTCTCAGGAAAATGTGGGACAGATGATTGCGCTGACGCTGGTCCGGGAGCTGGGGCCTGTGGTGACCGCCTTGTTGTTCGCCGGGCGGGCGGGCTCGGCCCTGACCGCTGAAATCGGCCTGATGAAGGCCACGGAGCAGCTGTCCAGTTTGGAAATGATGGGGGTGGATCCCCTGCGGCGGGTGATTGCACCGCGCTTTATCGCAGCATTTCTCTCCATGCCGCTGCTGGCACTGATTTTCAGCATGATCGGCATCTGGGGCGGCAAGATGGTCGCCGTGGACTGGCTGGGTGTCTATGACGGCTCCTACTGGGGCAACATGCAGGGCAGTGTGGAGTTCTGGGATGATGTCATGAACGGCATCATCAAGAGTGTCGTGTTTGGGTGGGTGTGTGCCTGGATTGCCGTCTATCAGGGGTATGACCTGATTCCGACCTCGGAGGGGATTGCCCGGGCCACAACACGTACGGTTGTCTATTCATCGCTGGCAGTGCTGGGACTGGACTTCATTCTCACTGCCATCATGTTCGGAGGCTAAGCATGTTCAACCGGAAGATCGAAATTGCAGTGGGCCTGTTTGTGGTGCTGGGTGTCTGGGCGCTGTTTTTTCTTGCCCTGCAGGTCAGCGGCATCACCTTCAATGACGATCGGCCGACTTATCGGCTCTACGCGCAGTTCAATGATATTGGCGGGCTGAATACGCGCAGCCGTGTTACTCTGGCAGGGGTGACGGTGGGGCAGGTTCGCGATATCCGTCTGGATCCCAAGACGCTGATGGCGGAAGTGGAGATGGCCATCTTCAAGGATGTGAATTACATCCCGGCGGACAGCGCCATTTCCATTCGTACTGCAGGCCTGCTGGGCGAAAATTATCTGAGCATATCCGTAGGTGGCGACATCGAAGTACTGCAGGATGGTGACAGCTTCGAGAGCACCAGTGGGGCACTTAATATCGAATCGCTGGTCAATCAGTTTGTCTCGGGCCAGAAATAGAGGCGTGCGCATCATGAAATCATCCACCCGTATCGTTATCGCGGTCTTTCTTGTCCTGTTCGGGTTTGCTGGCAGTGCCCGGGCCAGTGAGGAGGACGTGCTGAAAGAGACGGTTTCCCGCAACATGGATCAGTTGGTCGCCACCTTTGAGTCCCGAAAGGGTCTCTACAACACGGATCCGGACAAGTTCTATGTATTGATGGAAGAGGCGCTTGAGCCTTTTGTGGATTTTGAGCGCATTGCCATGCGGGTCATGGGGCGCTATCGCCGTGAAGCGACACCGGACCAGATCAGGCGTTTTACCGAAGTATTCAAGCGCAGTCTGTTTGAGGCTTATGGCAAGGCACTGGTTGACAGCGGGAAGTTTTCGCTCAAGGTTCGTCGCGTTGTGATTGACCCCAGGCGGAGTACGCGTGCAAGTGTCATGGTAGACATTCAGTCTGCATCTGGGAACGTTTATCCGGTAATTTACAGCATGCACCAGGATGCGCAGGGTATCTGGAAAATGGAGAATGTGATTGTCAATGGCGTCAATGTGGGACTGGCGTTCAAGGAGCGATTCGAGCAGGCTTACCAGCAGGCCGGCGGCAATCTGGACAAGGTGATTGCCGAATGGAAGGCAGATGTGGAAATCAAGACGGACAAGGCGGCATGACATTCAGTGTTGAAACACGCGACGGTCAGGTATGGCTGAGCGGGTGTGTCGACACCGGTAACGCGGTGGCCGTGCGCCAGGCCCTGGAGAAGATAGCTGCAGCCTGGCAGGATGAAGTCCTCGTGCTCAATCTCAGCGGCGTGACCAGTGCGCGCAGTGTGGTGCTGTCCGTTCTACTCAGGTTGATGGCGGCCTGCGACAAGAAGGGGCTGCAGCTTCGCCTCGAAAGCATGCCGCATCGTGTCTTTGAAATGGCAAGGGTCAGCGGTCTGGATGCAGTGCTGCCCATCGATTCCATCCACAAGGCATCTGCCGACAGCGCGTGGCAGGCGTAACCCCTTTCGGGTAGAATGGCACGCTGATGTTTCAACAGCGAGAGATGCCATGAATCAGGAAGAGCTTCAAGCCTATTTGTCCGAAAAACTGCCTGACTGTCAGGTACGGGTCAGCAGTCCGGATGGTTATCATTTTGAAGCAGAGGTCGTGGGCGAGCGCTTTGCCGGTCTGAGCCGGGTCCGGCGCCAACAGGTAGTCATGGCCTGTGTCAGTGATCTGCTTGCCGATAACACGGTCCATGCGCTTTCTCTGAAAGTGCGTACCCCGGATGAACTCTGACGGCGGCCTCCCATGGAAAAATTGCTGATTACCGGGAATGGACCGCTGGATGGCGAGATCCGCATTTCCGGTGCCAAGAATGCCGCGTTGCCCATCCTCGCGGCAACGCTTCTCACCAAGGATACGGTCCGGGTGGGCAACCTGCCGCACCTGAACGATATCACCACCATGATTGCGCTGCTCGGGCGCATGGGCGTGTCGGTTACCATTGACGAGAAAATGGCGGTGGAAGTCACGGCGGGTACCATCGAGGCCTGCCATGCCCCCTATGAACTCGTCAAGACCATGCGTGCCTCCATATTGGTCCTGGGACCGCTGGTCGCGCATTTCGGTCAGGCGGAAGTCTCGTTACCGGGTGGCTGTGCCATTGGCAGCCGCCCCGTGGATCTGCATTTGCGTGGACTTGAAGCCATGGGGGCAGAGATTGAAGTGGCCAACGGTTATATCTACGCCAAGGCCGCGAACGGGCTGAAGGGTGCGCGGATCTTCCTGGATACCGTGACGGTCACCGGCACGGAGAACCTGCTCATGGCCGCCACCCTGGCCGAAGGCAAAACGATCATAGAAAATGCCGCCCGCGAACCGGAAGTGGTGGATCTGGCCAACTGTCTGATTGCCATGGGTGCCCGGATCAAGGGGCAGGGTACGGCCATCATTGAGGTGGAAGGCGTGCCTGAATTGCATGGTTGTCGCCATGAGGTGGTCGCCGACCGTATCGAGACCGGGACCTATCTGGTGGCTGCGGCCGCGACCCGTGGTCGTGTGCGCGTCAAGGACACCCGTGCGGACATTCTGGATGCGGTCCTCCACAAACTTCAGGAGGCCGGTGCACACCTGGATATTGGTGATGACTGGATCGAGCTGACCATGGATGGCCGCCGGCCGAAGGCGGTCAATCTCAAGACCGCCCCCTATCCGGCCTTTCCTACCGACATGCAGGCCCAGTTCGTGACCCTGAACAGTGTTGCGCAAGGTGTCGGGGCAGTGACGGAAACCGTATTCGAAAACCGCTTCATGCATGTTCAGGAGCTGAACCGCATGGGGGCACGGATCCGGCTTGAGGGCAATACCGCCATTGCCGAGGGTGTTGACCGCCTGACCGGCGCACCGGTCATGGCCACCGACCTGCGTGCTTCGGCCAGCCTCGTGATTGCCGGCCTGGTTGCCGATGGCGAGACACTGGTGGACCGGATCTATCATATTGACCGTGGCTACGAATGTATCGAGGAAAAGCTGCAGCTGCTCGGGGCCCGCATACGACGATTGCCAGGATGAATACATGACCAACACATTGACCTTTGCCCTGTCCAAGGGGCGTATTCTCAAGGAGACTCTCCCGCTTCTGGAAAAGGCCGGAATCACGCCACTGGAGGATGTCTTTACCAGTCGCAAGCTGATCTTTGAAACCACGCGCCCGGACGTTCGTATCGTGATTCTGCGGGCGACTGACGTGCCGACCTACGTGCAGCTGGGGAGTGCGGACCTGGGTATCGCCGGCAAGGATGTCCTGATGGAACATGGCGCGGAAGGGGTGCATGAGCTGCTCGATCTGAATATTGCCCGCTGCCGCCTGATGACAGCCGGACTCCGTGGTGAGCAGCCGCCGGCAGGCCGGCGCAGGGTGGCGACAAAGTTTGTCAATGTGGCACGTCGTTACTATGCCTCGGTTGGCGTGCAGGCAGATATCATCAAGCTCTACGGAGCCATGGAACTGGCCCCCATCATGGGGCTGGCGGACGAGATTGTGGATATCGTGGATACCGGCAATACGTTGCGCGCAAATGGTCTGGAGCCGCGTGAAGAGATCTGTCATGTCAGCTCCCGTCTGATTGCCAATGCGGCATCCATGAAGACCCGGCACGAAGTCATACAGCCCATTGTACGGATACTGGCCGGGGCCGTTGAGTTCGGGGAGGTAAGTGCATGAAACGATTGTCTGCAAAGGACCCGCAATTCGGGCGTCTCCTTGAAGAGGCGTTGTCTTTCGAGTCCGAAACGTCCCTCCAGGTGGTGGACACGGTTGAACAGATCATCCGGCGCATCCGTCGTGAAGGCGATGCCGCGCTGGTCTCCCTGACCCGGGAACTGGATGGCTGGGTGCCGGGCAGTGCAGCCGGGCTGGAGATTCCCCTGAGTGAATGCCGGGCAGCGCTGGAGAGTCTGGCGCCCGATCTGCGAGCTGCACTGGAGCAGGCTGCCGAGCGGATTCGCAGCTACCACGCTCACCAGAAGCAGCCTGATTGGCAATACGAAGACGAGCAAGGCAACATTCTCGGGCAACAGATCACCCCGCTGGACAGGGTAGGGCTGTATGTGCCGGGCGGCAAGGCCGCGTATCCGTCATCGGTGCTGATGAACGCCATTCCGGCCAAGGTCGCGGGTGTGCCGGAACTGATCATGGTCGTACCCTGTCCCCGTGGTGAGCGTAATCCCCTGGTTCTGGCGGCGGCGGCCGTGGCCGGTGTCGACCGTGTCTTTGCCGTGGGCGGGGCGCAGGCTGTCGCGGCGCTGGCCTGGGGGACGGAAACTATCCCCAGAGTGGACAAGATTGTCGGCCCGGGAAATATCTATGTGGCTACGGCCAAGCGCCTGGTATTCGGGCAGGTGGGGATCGACATGATCGCCGGGCCATCCGAGATCTGCGTGGTCTGGGATGGCTCGACGCCTGTCGACTGGATCGCCATGGATCTGTTCTCCCAGGCCGAACACGACGAGCAGGCGCAGGCGATTGCCATTACCACGGCACCCGGACTCGCGGACCAGCTTGAGGAAGCCATCCGGCGCCTGCTGCCCACGCTGGCAAGGCATGCCGTCGTTCAGGCTTCGCTGGCAGGACGGGGGCTGATCATTGAGGCCGACGGGGTGGATGAGGCGCTGGAGGTCGTGAACCGGATTGCGCCGGAACACCTGGAGCTGAGCTTTGTGGGAGCGGCTGATCATCTCCGCAAGGTGCGTCATGCCGGTGCGATTTTCGTCGGACGCAATACGGCAGAGGCCCTTGGGGACTATTGCGCAGGCCCCAATCACGTGCTGCCCACCTCGGGAACGGCCCGTTTTTCTTCGCCGCTGGGGGTTTACGATTTTCAGAAGCGCAGTTCCATCATCTGTGTGTCGGATCGCGGCGCACAGCAGATCGGGCCGGTTGCATCCGCTCTCGCCCGGGCGGAAGGGTTGGAAGCCCACGCCCGTTCAGCGGAATACCGGTTCGGCAGGGAGGATGGGGAATGAGCGGCGGGCGTCTGGAACGCTGGGTGCGACCCGAAATCAGGGCGCTTTCTGCCTATCATGTGCCGGATGCCAGTGGCCTGATCAAGCTGGATGCCATGGAAAATCCCTGGCCCTTGCCCGGAGACTTGCGTCAAACCATCGCCGCGCGGCTGGCTGAGGTGCCTGTCAACCGGTATCCGGATCCGCAGGCTACGGTGCTCGGTCAGGCCATCCGGGCACTTTGGCAGATTCCGGATGACGTGGGCATGCTGTTTGGCAACGGATCGGATGAACTGATCCAGTTGATAGCCATGGTGCTCGGCGGCCCCGGACGTACGCTGCTCAGTGTGGAGCCGGGCTTTGTCATGTACCGTATGATCGCTACCTTTACCCAGAGCCGCTATGTGGGGGTGGATCTCAGGCCGGATTTTTCCCTGGACACGGAGGCGGTGCTTGCGGCCATTCGCCTGCATGAACCCGCTGTCTGTTTTCTGGCGTGTCCGAACAATCCCACGGGCAACCTGTTTGATGCGGATGCGCTGCGTGCCATTGTGGAGGCGTCCCCGGGATATGTGGTCATCGATGAAGCCTATACGGCATTCACCGATGCGGACCATCTCGACTGGATTAACCGGCATGAGAACGTTCTGGTCATGCGGACCCTGTCCAAGGTCGGTCTTGCGGGGCTGCGACTGGGTATGCTGTTCGGACGCCCGGAGCTGATTGAGGAGATCAACAAGGTACGCTTGCCCTACAACATCAATGTGCTGACCCAGACCGCGGCGCGTCTTGCCGTGGAGCAGTTTGCCGTGCTGGAGACACAGACCCGGCAATTACGGGCCTCCCGCGATACCATGCTTGACGCGCTGGCAGCGCTGCCCGGGGTGGAACCGTTCCCCTCTCAGGCCAACTTCGTGCTGGTGCGGGTACCGGATGCCCCGGCGTGGTTTGCCGGGCTCAAGGCCGGGGGTATTCTGGTCAAGAATCTGCACGGTGCCCACCCCTTGCTGGCGCATTGTCTGCGCCTGACTGTCGGAGCACCAGAGGAAAACGATACCTTGTTATCCGCATTGGAGGCGCTAGCTCGTGGTTGATCGTGGCACGCTGATCGGGCAGCTTGATGAATGGTTGCAACCCGACCTCTATCGGGATTACTGCCCCAACGGCTTGCAGTTGGATGGCAAGCATCAGGTTGGTCACGTGGTTACTGCAGTCACCGCATCACAGCATGTGATCGAACACGCTGTAGAGGCTGGTGCAGACCTTTTGCTGGTCCATCATGGTTGGTTCTGGAAAAACGAAAACCCGACCATCACCGGTATCAAATACAGGCGTGTTCGCGCACTTATGGATGCGGGTATCAGCCTGGTCGCTTATCATCTGCCACTCGACTGTCACCCCGAGCTGGGGAATAACGCGTGCCTGGCTCGCCTGATGGGCTGGGTAGTGGATGGTCAGGTCCGTGCTGGTGGAACAGAAGGGCTGCTATGGTACGGCCACTTGCATGCACCCGCTTCACTGGAGCAGTTATGCGAGGGACTTGAACGTGTCCTGGGGCGCAGGCCCTTGCCGGTTTCCGGGCATGACCGGCCCATCAATACCATTGCCTGGTGCACCGGCGCAGCCCAGGGCTTCATTGAAACCGCCGCGGCACTGGGTGTGGATGCCTACATCAGTGGCGAAATTTCGGAACCGACCTATCATCTGGCGCGAGAACTGGGTATTCACTATATTGCGGCCGGACATCATGCCACTGAACGCTACGGTGTCCAGGCACTGGGGGCAGCGCTGGAAAAGCAGTTCGGGGTGACTTGGCAGTTTGTGGACGAACCCAATCCGGTTTGAAGCGTACAGCTATCCTGCCCCGGACTTTGTCCATTCGCCAGGCAATTTAACCGCGAGCCGCGGTCTTTTCGGTTCCGTCGGATTCAGGCTCCGGATCGGAGGTTACACTGGCCCCCGCAAGCCCGAACTTTTCAGACAGCATGCCCGCTTCATCCGGTGCCCTTTTGGGCGCGTAATCCAGAGGCGGGGCAACATCAGTATCCTCATCTTCCTCAAGCTCATCAGGTGAAATGCCGGATACATCTACCGGGGACGGTGCATTGCTGGCAACACGCTTGAAGTCCGGATCATTGCACAGGCGTTCAGCGCCGCGTGCAAGATGGTTGAACATGTCGTGGTAGCGAGCATTGAGCTCGCCCAGCAGTTCGGCTGTACGGTTAAAGTGTTCAGCAACTTCGGCCTGATAATGCGTGTACTCCGTTCTGAGTTGCTCGAGCTGACTTTCAACACGGCGCTGCCTCTGGGCCGCATTTGAGCGGCGGCTGAGAAACAGCCAGGCCAGGCCAAAGCCGGCTGCAAAGGCGATCAGGGCGATCAGCACATTTTCTTGCATGGATCTTCCGTTTGTATCAATGCGTGGGGTGCCCAGTATACTCCATGATGTCTTTGGGGGACATAAGACGTAGGGCTCAGGTCAATTCCCATGACGCCTCTTGGCAACATTGTCCGGGTTCGCCACAATAGGGCGCCGCAAGCAGAGGAGTACCCATGACGCCGCTCGACAAATACCTGAGGGACCTGCAGCGTGAAGATTTTCACGAGGATGCGGCCCAGCGCCTGGCCGTAGAAAAACTCAATGACCTGTATCACAGGCTGGTTGCTGATGAGGAAAAGCGTCGCAACCGGACGCGCCTGCAACGTCTGGCGGAGCGCCTGAAACCGGGGCGGGAGACTCAGCCGGTTCGTGGGCTGTACTTCTGGGGAGGCGTTGGTCGGGGCAAGACGTATCTCATGGATACGTTCTACGAATCCCTGCCATTCTCCAACAAGATGCGCACCCATTTTCATCGCTTCATGCAGCGCGTTCACAGGGAGCTGGCAACACTTAAGGAGGAGCCCAACCCGTTGGAAATTGTGGCGGAAAGACTGGCCAATGAAGCGCGTGTCATCTGTTTCGATGAGTTCTTCGTTTCCGATATCGGGGATGCCATGATCCTGGCGAACCTGCTCAAGGGATTGTTTGCCCGCGGGGTCACGCTTGTGTGCACTTCGAACATTGTACCCGACGGGCTATACAAGGACGGGCTTCAGCGAGCACGCTTTCTGCCGGCGATCGACCTGCTCAACCGGCACACGGAAGTGATCAATGTGGATGGCGGTGTGGACTATCGGCTGCGGGCGCTGGAGCAGGCCAGTCTGTACTACACACCACTGGATGAAGCGGCTGAACAGGCGCTTGAGAACATGTACCTGCGTCTTGCCATGGATGAAGGTGAGCATGGCACCCGACTGGAAATCAATCAGCGCGTATTGACTGCCGTGCGCCGTTCGGATGACGTGGTCTGGTTCGAGTTTGAAACCCTCTGTGACGGGCCGCGCAGTCAGAATGACTACATTGAACTTGCCAGAGAATTTCATGCAGTGATTCTCTCGGGCATTCCTGTATTGGACAGCAGCAAGGAAGATCAGGCACGACGGTTTATCAATCTTGTGGATGAGTTCTACGATCGGAATGTGAAGCTGGTATGCTCGGCGGCAGCGCCCATTGACGCGCTTTACCAGGGGGAGCGTCTCAAATTCGAGTTTGAGAGGACTGAAAGCCGGCTGCTCGAAATGCAGAGTCAGGATTATCTGGCAGCGCCCCACCGGGGCTAGGAATGAGAATGCCGGGGAACGCATGCCCCGGCATTCTGCGGCTTGACGCTTTATACTCGCTCGATGGCAATGGCAGTCGCTTCTCCGCCACCGATGCAGAGGGAGGCGATGCCGCGACGGCCTCCGGTTTGCTCCAGGGCATTGAGCAGGGTGACGATGAGTCGCGAGCCGGTTGAGCCGACAGGATGACCCTGCGCGCAGGCACCGCCCCAGATGTTGACTTTCTCATGGCTCAGTCCGACCTCCTGCATGGCCAGCATGGTCACCATGGCGAACGCTTCGTTGATCTCGTACAGATCCACTTCATCCTTGTTCCAACCGGTTTTCTCCAGCACTTTCTGAATGGCGCCGATGGGTGCCAGCGTGAACTCCGAGGGGGCCTGCGAGTGAGTGCTGTGGGCGACAATGCGGGCTCGCACCTTGAGGCCGCGTTTCTCCGCCTCGGAGGCAGAAGTAAGCACCAGTGCTGAGGCGCCATCGGAAATGGAACTGGAGTTGGCCGCCGTAATGGTGCCGTCCTTTGCAAATGCGGGGCGCAACTGGGGAATCTTTTCGATATTGGCCTTGTGCGGTTGTTCGTCATCCTTGACCACGACATCGCCCTTGCGGCTGCTCACCGTCACCGGAACGATTTCCTTCTCGAGACTGCCGTCTTCGATGGCTCGCTTGGCGCGGGTCAGGGATTCCACGGCATAGGCATCCATCTGCTCGCGGGTCAGACCGAAGCGGTCAGCTACTTCCTGCGCGAATGAGCCCATCAGGCGTCCGGTTTCCGCGTCTTCCAGCCCGTCCAGGAACATGTGATCCTTGACGGCGCCATGCCCCATGCGATAGCCGCTGCGTGCCTTGTCCAGAATGTAGGGTGCATTGGACATGCTCTCCATGCCACCCGCGACCATGATGTCGTTGGTGCCTGCCCGGATCAGGTCATGGGCGAGCATGGTGGCCTTCATGCCGGAACCGCACAGCTTGTTGATGGTGGTGGCGCCGGTGGAATCGGGCAGGCCTGCCTGACGCATGGCCTGACGTGCAGGTCCCTGTTTCAGGCCGGCCGGCAGCACACAGCCCATGATCACCTCCTGGATGTCTTCGGGACGCAATCCCGCCCGGCTGACAGCTTCCCGGATACTGATGGCGCCCAGATCAACTGCGGTCAGGCCGCTCAGTACGCCCTGAAAACCGCCCATCGGCGTACGCACGCCATCGACAATGACAACCTCTCTCTCGCCCATGAGTCTCTCCTGTTGTGATGAAAATACCGCCCGCATTATACGCCTCACCTGAGTCACAATTCACCCCTGATGACTTGGCAAAACGGCGTGGTGGTCTACACTGTTGAAAATAATGGAGAGATCGGTTGCGAGCCGCTATAGTAGAAAATCATACTTTAGATGGATGAAGTCGTAGTTTCGGCTCGGATATAGTGCGAACATCAGCAATAATAATCACGGAGTAGCGTTCGATGACAAGAAAAACACAAGGTCGGCAATGGGCTCAGCTGCCGCTGGCAGCCGCTATCGCTGCACTGGTGGTCTCACCAGTTTCCTCAGCGCGTCAGTTTTATCTGGAATCACTGGATGCAGATCTGAGCTGGGATACCACCATCTCCGCCGGAGCCAGCTGGCGTGTCTCTGACCGGGACGAGAATCAGCTGGCACAAGGTAACCTGGGCGTTCCCCAGTACAGCACCCGTGGTTCATCGACCAACAACACCGACGATGGCAACTGGAACTTCAAGAAAGGTGAGACCTATTCCAAGGTCATCAAGCTGACAACCGATCTGATGCTGCGCAAGGGTGACTTTGGCGGCTTCATTCGTGGCAAGGCGTTTTATGACAAGGAGCTGATGGATGAAGGCCGGGCATACGATAATGTCGGTCAGACGCGCGAGCTGAGCGACGATGCTCTGGATCAGGCTGGTGCCCGTGCGGAAATTCTGGATGCTTATGTTTGGGGTGATTTCTATCTTGGGGAAGGTGGCACGCCGCTGAACCTGCGTGCAGGCAAGCAGGTGATTTCCTGGGGCGAGAGCACCTTCATTCAAGGCGGGATCAACATTATCAGCCCCATTGACGCCACGGCTTTCCATACGCCGGGTGCCGAGGTGAAGGAAGTGCTGCTGCCGGTGAATCTGGTGTACGGATCTCTGGGCCTGACGGAAGACGTCACGCTGGAAGCGTTCTACCAGTTGCAGTGGGACAAGACGCGGATCGACCCCTGTGGTACATTCTGGTCCACCAATGACTTTGGTGCAGATGGGTGTGGTCCGGTTCTGCTGGCGGGACAAACACCTGACGGACTCGCGCTGGCCAATGGCGTTTTCGCGGATCGTCTTGAAGACGTGGAGCCTTCCGACTCCGGCCAGTTTGGTCTGGCCGCCCGCTGGTATGCGGCTGCGCTCAATGACACTGAATTCGGGTTCTACTACATCAACTACCATAGCCGCATCCCCTACGTGAGCGGTGTGGTAGCTGATCCTGCAAACGGCAAGTCGCTGCCCAGCTATTTCGTCGAGTTCCCGGAGGATATCCATCTCTGGGGCATCAGCTTCAACACCAGTACCGAGAGCGGCTGGTCCGTGTCCGGTGAGGTCAGCTACCGTCCTAATCTGCCTGTTCAGGCTAACGCTTTTGAACTCATCTATGCGGGATTGGCCATAGATCCGGATTTGGATGGTGTTTATGAACCCATTCCATACTCCAAGCTCTCGTCCCGTGCACAGCTTGGCCAACCGGCTTCAGGCTATGACCGTTTCAAGGTCACCCAGGCCCAGGTTACGTTCATCAAGTTCTTTGACCAGATTCTGGGGGCCAGCCGTCTGACGTTCGTGACGGAAGTGGGGGGGCAGCTGATCCATAATCTGCCGAGCAAGGATGTGATGCGCTATGGTCGTGACTCGACCTTTGGCATTGGTGATTTCTACTATGCCCCCTACGGCCTGAGTTGTACGGATCAGAGTGCACTCCCGACAAACAACAACCCCTCCTACTGTACGAATGACGGGTTTGTGACGCGCAGTTCTTGGGGTTATCGCATGCGCTTTGCGCTGGATTACAACGATGCCTTTGCCGGTGTCAACCTGACGCCGATTCTGGCGTGGAGCCACGATGTCAATGGTTACAGTGCCGAGCCTGGTGCACAGTTCAAGAAAGGGCGCAAGGCTGTGGGTCTGACACTGAAGGCGGTGTATCTGAATCAGTACACCGGGTCCATCAGTTACACCAACATCTTCGGTGGAAAACCGTACAACCTGGGTAACGACAGGGACAACGTGTCTGTCAGCGTCAGCTATTCGTTCTGATCTGTGTCAGGTTCAATGATTTAAATGAGGTAACCTCAATGAAAATAAGAGCAATGATGGTGGCTGGTGTGGTAGGGCTTGCAACGCTGTCCTCTGCAACGGCCTGGGGCAAGGTGAGTGCATCGGAAGCCGCCAAGCTGGGCGATACGCTCACTCCGGTGGGTGCAGAGCGCGCCGGCAATGCAGATGGCACCATCCCGGCCTGGGAGGGGGGGTATACCGGTACGCCGGCAGGTTTCGCGCCCGGCAACTGGGTGAACCCCTATGCTGATGAAAAGCCGCTTTTCGTGATCAACCAGAGCAATGTGGAGCAGTACAAGGATAAGCTGAGTGCGGGCCAGGTCGCCATGATCAAGAAGTATGGCGACTTCTCCATCCCCGTTTATCCCACTCACCGCTCGGCAGCTTACCCGCAGAAGGTTTACGATGCTGCCAAAAAGAACGCCACCACAGTGGATATGGTGGCAGATGGCAACGGTCTGACCCCGTTTGAAACTGCGGTACCGTTCCCGATTCCTTCCGGCAGCAACCGTGACCAGGCGCTTCAGGTGATCTGGAATCACATCACCCGTTATCGGGGCGGGTCGGTGGAGCGGACCATTGCCCAGGCAACCCCTCTGGCAAATGGTAATTTTACTCCGGTCAAGTTCCACGAAGAGATCACCTGGCGGGACGAGCTGACCGACTATGATCCGGCCAAGGACCCGAACGTCATGTTTTACTTCCGGCAGGAAATTGTGGCGCCGGCTCGTCTGGCGGGCAACGTTCTGCTTGTGCATGAGACGATCAACCAGGTCAAGGAGCCTCGCCGGGCCTGGATCTATAACCAGGGTCAGCGCCGTGTAAGGCGTGCGCCTCAGGTTGCGTACGACGGGCCTGGTACGGCGTCAGATGGTCTCAGAACCTCTGACGACTTTGACATGTACAATGGTGCGCCGGATCGCTACGACTGGAAGCTGGTGGGCAAGAAGGAAATGTACATCCCGTACAATTCCTACAAGCTGATGGACAAGTCGCTCAAGTATGCGGACATCATCAAGCCCGGGCACATTGCGTCGGATCTGACGCGTTATGAACTGCATCGCGTGTGGGTGGTTGAAGCCACGCTCAAGAGCGGCATGCGCCACGTTTATGCCAAGCGGGTCTTCCATATTGACGAGGATACCTGGCAGGCGGCAGTGATTGATATGTATGATGGCCGTGGTGAATTGTGGCGTGTGTCTGAAGCGCATGAAGTATCCTTTTACGATCAGAAGGTGCCCTGGTATGCCGTGCAGGTCGTCTATGATCTGCTGTCCGGGCGCTATCTGGTTCTGGGCCTTTCGAACGAGGCGCAGGATGGCTATAAATTCGGTATCAAGCGCGCTTACCAAGACTATACACCGGCAGCACTGCGTCGAGCGGGCCGCCGTTGATAGGGTGTTCATGGCTCGATCCATACGTACGGGAGGGGCAACCCTCCCGTTTTTGATTTCAAGTCCGTATTCCGATACTCTTCTGCGCAGTGGATTCATTTGCGCAGAGGACTGTCGTGCATACGCCCCCCGATTCACCTGATCGTCTGCCCCACCTGACTTCAGCTCTGGGCGCATCATTCCGGCAGCCGGAGATTGCCCCCCTTCCATTTGATGCGCTGGATCGGCTGTATGGTGGTCTGGAACCCGGACGACGAGTCGTGGCCTTCCGCATGTCGGATCTGAGTGGCATTGTCCCCATGCTGAAAAGCTGGGCCGCGTATCACGGGTGGGGCTTTCACGCCTCTGGTTCCGGCGTTGCCGTTTCTGGCGCGGAATCTCTGAAGCTTCTGACAGAACCCGAGTGGCGGCAATATCGTCAGCAATCTCTGGTTGATGGCGGCGAAGGCTATATTGCAGTCATAGGGTGTCAGGTTGAGCCTACGGCATTTCCACGTGTAGCGGACTGGGCCTCGATTGCTTTGGGTATCGAGGACATTCGCCGTTTGTACAAGGCAGCTCTTGGAGAGGTGCCTTCCCTGCAGTCGCTTTTCATGTTGAGGCACTACACACAGGGCTGGCCCCTGGCGATCAATGTCTGGCTGGCCTTGTGCAAGAAGCACGGGCGCTGGCTGGACTACGGTGATGCCAGGGCTGCTCTGATTGAATATCTGTCCGACTATCCGGAAGCCCGCAGTGCCTGCTCCCACTCATACTGGCCGGTTCTCGCAAGGCTGGGTGAATTCGACAATCGCGCCGTCAGGATTCTTGCAGAAAAGGCTGATCAGCTACACGAAGCACTCTCGTCAGGGGTCTGGCCTGTATTCAGACATCCGGCCCATTCCGGGTGGTGGCGGGTTGCGCCCTTGTTTGGGGATCTTGTTTCGGAGCATGCCTGCGCCGGCAATACCAGGATTCGTTCTGAAATACAGAGACTGGCGTCCGGTTATCAGGCAGAGGGCAACTGGCATGAATGGTATGACCTGGCTCAGCGCTTTCGTTTGCATCTCTCAGAAGAAGAGGCCAACCGGGTTCCGGCTTCGGTTCTTCTGGATCGGGGAGGGGGTTGGCACCTTCTGAATGTCGATTTGAAAGCGGGGGGTGGCCCTCTGGTGCTGCTCAGGCAGGCCTGGTCACTTGCACTTGCGGGGCGGCTGGCTGAGAGCCAGGCGATACTTGAGCGTTGTGAGCCCGGGACGTCCGGGCATCAAGCCATCTGGTTGCTGGTCAGGGCCTTCTTGTCCCGAAGTGAAGGCAACCTTGATGCAGCCGCCGAGGTGGTCACCCAATGTCTGAATGTTGTCGGCGAACGTTCGGATCTTGAGGTGCTGGCCTGGCTGGTCAAGGCAAGTACTGATGCGGCACAGGGGCGATATATTCAGGCCCGGGAAGCCAATCGTTCTGCCCTCAAGGTGGCCCGGGCGAAGCGTTTGTACGCACTTGAAGTACTGGCTCTTTATGATCTGGCCAGAATCGAGCTGTCAGAGGGCTATCTCCATCAGGCTCAGTTGGCGCTCAAGCTGGCCCGGGAAGCCTTGTCCCGGAGAGAGTCCAGGACAGGCCCTCTGCAAGGTCTGATTCCCTGTCGCCTGGACGCGCTCTGTATGGTTGAGCGCTGGTGCCATTTTGATCGGGATTGGTTGATTCG
Organism: Thermohahella caldifontis; assembly: GCF_041153465.1. Classification (NCBI taxonomy): domain Bacteria; kingdom Pseudomonadati; phylum Pseudomonadota; class Gammaproteobacteria; order Oceanospirillales; family Hahellaceae; genus Thermohahella; species Thermohahella caldifontis. The sequence continues at coordinate 1,278,733 of NZ_CP154858.1, read as the reverse complement.
GCATGGGGCGGACATTCTTTACCGTGCAGAACGTCAGCGTGATCTGAGTGTACTGATTGTCTGTGTGGTCTTGTCCCGGCTCCAAAAGGCTCAGGGGTGTTATCAAGAAGCGGAATTGCTGTTGAGTCATGCAGAGCGGCTGATGCAATTCTGGCATGTGGATGAACACCTCTACCGAAATCTGCTGGATGTGCTTCGGGTAGACATACAGATTGATCGCGGCCGGCAGGATCTCGTTGCCCGTGGTATAGAACAGATAGAGCGTACGCTGCATGAAACCCGTTATCCGGAGTTGTTTCCGATGCTGCCGGGGTATTTCAGAGTGGCGCAAATCAAATATCTGATCATGCAGGAACGGCTGGAAGCGGCGGATGAGGCCATTCACCGTTTGGCACTGCGATTGTCGGGCCAGTCTCCGTTCTCGGTCGGTAATGTATTTCTGTATTTGTTGCGCGCCTTGTCTGCACAGGTCCGTGGGCGTGCCATCGAGGCTAAAAGCATGTTCCGGGAAGCGCTGCGGGTGGCGGAGACCGAGGGTTACGTCAATGCGTTTGTGGAGTTTGGCAAAGTCCTGGCACCGACAATCCGCGACTATGTCAAGGCACCGGGGAGCGGGCAGTTTGCTGAGCGCGTTCTCAATGTGCTGATGGAACAGGTGCCAGCGGTGCATCCTGAAGTGCCTCCGCTGGAGGAGCCTCTGAGTAGCCGGGAGATGGCGGTGCTGCAGTTGATTGCGGAGGGTTATGCGAACAAGGATATCGGTGAGAAATTGTTCATCTCACTGCATACGGTCAAGACGCACGCCAGGCGGATCAATGCCAAACTGCAGGTCAGGAACAGGACACAGGCCATTGCCCGTGCCCGCGAGCTGGGGTTGCTTTAGCATGTAAAGCCCGTCATGCAGATTTGCGCTCCGGCGGCAGAGCCCCTGCTTCCTTGAGCAAGGCATCCATCCGGGCATCTTTCTCGGCCCAGAGCTGGGCCACCCACTCCTGAAACTGCTTTTTGAACACTTCATCTGTGGTGTAATCCCGGTTGCGGAAGTGCGCCGGAATCTCGATTTGCCGGATGTCTACAATAATTCTGGGGATACGGCCGCAGACAAAGTCCCAGAAGCTGATGACGCGCTCGGGATAACAGATGGTGATGTCCAGCATGATGTGGATATAGTCACCCAGTGCGCCCAGAACAAACGCGGCACCCCCGGCCTTGGGTTTAAGGAGATGTTTGTAGGGTGATTTCTGACGCGCATGCTTTTCGGGGGTAAAACGCGTACCTTCCATGAAGTTGAAAATGGCAACCGGCGTGTAGCGGAATTTTTCGCAGGCCTTTCGGGTCGTTTCGAGATCCTTGCCCTTGAGGGCAGGGTTGCGCTCTACCTGCTCTCGCGTATAACGCTTCATGAATGGGAAATCCAGTGCCCACCACATCAGTCCGATGATTGGCACCCAGATCAGCTGTTGCTTGAGGAAAAATTTGGGCATGGGAGTTTTGCCCAGTAAAGCATGTTGTACTACCGGGATATCTGCCCAGGACTGATGATTACAGGTCACCAGGTACCACTCATCCCTTTTCAATCCTTCGGTGCCGCGGATATCCCACTGAATGTTATGGAACAGTTCGATCAGCATGCTGTTGAACCACATCCAGTAGTTGGAAACGCCAATCAGCATGCGCGTCAGCGCGGCATCCAGGCTGCGGATGGGGATCAGTTTGATAAGCCCCACGCTGACCACGATGGGAAAGAGCAGAGTGGTGTTGAGCGTGATCAGCAAGAGTGCCGTGATGCCCTTGAAATTCTGTACGATACGTGTCGTCATGCGTTTTCCGTTCTATCAACCCGGACAGGATAGTCTCTCAGGTATTATACGGGAGCCTTAGCCAGGTTCTCTACCCTTTGGCCGGGATTTCACCCGCAAGCATGTCGTACTTTTCCAGTCGGTTCTGCCGGATCATGTCGGTGACCAGGGTAATGTACGCATCCCCTTGTTCGGAATAGCGCGCCAGCGCGGTGGCCAGTGCAGTGCCCGTCAGGGGCACTCCCTCTGATCGTAGTCTGGCGCGCAGTTTTCGCAGCGCCTCGTAGTGACTGTGGCGATTCAGGTTCAGCATGTAGTCTTCAACGGAGGCCAGTACATTCGGGTAACGCCTGACTTCGTGGGATTTGCCTTCATCCCGGTTGAGCGGGGGAAGGCCGCAGCCTGGCGTGAAGCACCAGACACCAAAGAGGTTATTGCCCTTGACAGCAAAGCGTGATGTTCCCCAAGCGCTTTCGATGGCTGCCTGCGCCAGAACCAAAGAGGGCGGAAGGACATCGACCCGTTCCAGGAGTTTATTCCAGAAGTCCTGGTTGTCAGGCTCAAAAGGCACGCGGTATTTGCGTGCCAATCGGTGAAGCATCCCTTGTTCTGCTTCAGAAAGTTGATTTTGTCGGGCCCGGAGGTTCACTATGAGGCGCCTTTCTTCCATGATGTGTCGGTTTGCAGTTTCAACTACCGGTAAAAGAAAGTTGAAAAATGCACGTTTGCGTTCTCGCACATCCTTGAATGCATTGAAGTTGGGCAGTGCTCCCTCAGCCATATAGCGATGGTTGAAACGGTCTGACTGTGCCTTGGAATTGCGCGGAGCGGTTATGATGTCCGGTTTGGGAGCCTTGGTGTTGGCATGCTGGGATGGGGACAGCTGTGCGGTGATCTGATTCAGTGTCCATCCCCCTGCCAGAAAGCTTGTCAGAAGCGCGCCCCCCAATACACTTGCCCACCAAACCCGCATATACTGCCCCTTCAAGAATGTCTGTTGCTGGATTGTTGCAGGTTGAATGAAGAGGGATCAACCCGTATTAACCGAGAAGGGGGTGGAATGAAGCTGTTCATCATGATGGGCAAGGGGCTTGTAGGGCTTTTCTGGCTGGGGGAAGGGCTGAACCTGTTTCAGGTGTTTCCGAAGGAAGTGAGTGGCATCTATCACATTCTGGCGGTCACCATCCTGGCCATCCACTGGGTGGAAGCCGTCCTGGCTTCGCGGATGTGGGCCCAGAGCTGGATAGAGCCAAAGTACGAAAAAATGCAGATTCTGGCCTTTGGCGTGTTCCACATCCTTGCGCTGCGGGGGCAGCAGCGCAAGGGATTGCGGAAATAAGTTTTCTGTTGTTGACGAACCCGCAGCCTTGCCTGCTTCAGGGGCTGTCCGGAGTCAGGGACTGCCTGCGGGTGGCAAAGATCAGTCCCAGGCGGTTGCCGTATTCCAGCCTGAGTACCATCAGGTCTGCCTTGTCAGAGCCTTCCACACCCTGGTCCGCCACAAAGCCCTTCAACCCGAAGGTATCACTGCCGCCGGCCGGGTCAGACAAACTCAGACTGAAGGCTTGAGGGACATTGGTATCAGCGGCACCTTCGGTGGCAGGCAGGGCGGAGGGAGTTTGTGTGAAGGTTTCCCTGACCGGGGCGGTCAATTGCCCGGAGTTGGCCGTCTCGCACACTCTGATCTCGCCCCAGTTCAGCGTTGCCAGGCCACTACTGTCAAACGTCAGTGTGGCACCGTCAGTCTGACCGAAACAGTGCTGGCCTGAATCAAGAAGTACGAAGTTGCCATGCAACTCCCATGTCTGTCCGGCAAAATCCTTGACCGTATGGCTTGCGGGCAGTTTGACGGCGACCCAGAAACGCCGCGTGCTGCTGTCACTGGCGTCCGTTGCTGCCAGCAGACTGCCATCGGGTGAGGCTGCGCCGACAGCGTCAGAGAGCATGAGCCGGCCAACGGGCCTGTCGATATTGGTTTGTGTGTCTTTATCATAGATCAGGGTCTCTGCCAGCGAGGCAGTCAGGTTGCCCGGCGAAGTCGTTACGGTGGATGCCGGGCCACTGACGACATGACTGCTGTCCCGGGAAAGGCTGATTGTTGTGTAAAAGGCATTGGGCTGGCTGCGCGACAGTGTCACACTGCTGCCTGAGATGGGGCCTGATGTCCAGATTTCCACGCCTGATGCATAGCCCGCTCTCGGGTTGCTGCTTGCCGAGAGTGTCTGCTCAAAATAGAGCGCGCCGTATTTTGCCTGGCCGTTGCCGCTGTCCAGGCGCGCCAGCGTAAAATCGTCGTCGGTGGTTTCCGTATCCTCATCCGATTGGCGCAGGTAGACATCCCATCCGAACGTATAGATGTCGCGGGCCTTGTTCAGGCGCGAATAGGTTTTCTTGTCCGCGTTGTACTGAAGATTGTAGTTTTGGGTATTGGCCAGCATGACACCCACCATGGCTTTCTGGGCCTGGGCCGAATACAAGTGGCTGAAGAAGGGATTTTGCAGCCAGCCTTGTGGAATAGGGTCGTTCTTGCGGGTAATGGTTTGTGTCTGGCGGCGACCAAATTCCCAGAAACCCCCGGTATTCAGAAACATGAAGGTATTGCCGGCAAACTGGGAGTTGTGTTCTGAGTCACTGTTTTCAACAATAAGCTCGGCACTGCCGCCGACTGACTCCTTCAGCACATCCCTGAGGATGGGGACATCCTCTGTCAGTACTGTGGGAATGCTGGCAATACCCAGATTGGACAGGATGACCCGGGGATACTGCCAGGTCGTGATGTCCGATTCCAGCTGGGCGGGGTCACCATAGCGATCTCCCACACCGGTCGACGGGGTGTCATCGGTAAAGGCCGTGGCTTCGAGGGCGAAGCTGACGGCATTGTAGGTGCCGCCGCGGTTCTGGAGTACGGTGGGGACTTCCAGAGCCTGTGAAATTTCGCTGAGGGTGTTGCCCTTGATGATGTCGGCCTTGATGGCATTGAAATACTGATCTTCGTAGCGGGTGAACAGGGCATTGTCATCCAGTGCTGACAAGATGGTGTTCAGGTCCGCCGAGTCCTCAAAGCTGATTTCGAAGTCGGTCACTGCGTCATTCAATCCCTGCCAGAGCGCGGGTCTGGGATCATTGGATTCATGGCAGTCCTTTTCCAGCGTACCGCAGGGCAGGAGCGCGTCAAAGGTGCTCTGATCGGGGAAGGTCCGGGTTGAGAAAAAACGACGAACGGCATGTTCGGTCGCGGCATTGATCAGGATACCCTGATTGCTGTTGGGTAGCGCCCGACGGAGAACTGTACCGCTGCCATCCGTGAAGGTCGCCTTGACGACCAGATCCAGCCGGTTCGGAATGCCATCGGGAAAGGTAATGGTGTAGGTGTTGTCACTGTTGATTCGCACGCTGTAATCGGATCCCTGAACCACATCCGCATGTTCATTGCCTTCCCGGTCCAGGCGAACCACACTGATGGAGGGTGCCGTTGTGGCGGACCCGGCTGACAGCGCGCGGGCAGTCATTCCGGAGGTGGCCTCGACACGTACCACAACCTCATTGGGGTTTATCGAGCTGTCCGGTTTGTTGCTTTCCGTCCCGCCTTCAATCGTGTCCCCCGAGCCGGTCTTGCCTGTACTGATGTTTCTGGCGCCATCCACGGCTTCCGAGCCGCCACCACAGGCAGTCAGCAAGAGCGCCGAGAACAGCGTGGCCAGCAGAGTCATCCTCTTCATGTGTGCTCCGGATACATGTCAGTCACTATGCGTACAAGAGTACGGTTTCGCAAAGGCGAATGGAAGGCGGGAAGTTGAAGAGTGTGACCGGATTCAGAAAGGGCTGCCCGGAGAGAGCAGCCCTGAACAACAGGTGTCAGAACTTGATGGACAGGCCCGCGAACAGACCTTCATCTACGTTGAGGTCCTGTTTGCCTTCGGTATCAAATTCAATGGTGCGGTAACCGAGGAACACATCCGCATTGCGGATAACACGGTAGGTGCCTCTCAGCTCAAACCTGAACAGGCCATCCGCATCGCCAAATGAAGTAATGGCCGGCGCATAGTAGAGCGTGGTGCGTACGCCGAGTCCGGGAACATCCGGGATCTTGATATGCGCACTGCCACCCAGCGCCAGTGCAGTGCCTTCAAACGGTGAATCGCTGGCGTAATGGATCATGCCGCCCAGCGTGACGGTAGTGGGCAGGTTGCCCAGAGCGGTCTGTCCCCTTGCATGCATGCCGGCTGTGACCAGATGGCGGCTCCCTTCGTGATACAGGTAGCCGAAGTTGAGATCGATGTTTCTGCCCACTCCCGACAATGTCAGATCAAGGTTGACCGCGTCGTTGCTCAGTGCTGTGTCGAGCTCATTGGCAGTCGCGACGGTGCCAGTCAGGCAAAGCAGACATAACACGATTCGTTTCATTGGGAACTCCAGGGTGTTTGAGGTGTGGAGGCTATGGTACTGATACGGATCGGCCTGAACAAGGCGCGATTCAGTCCCAGGAGGTCCTGACCGCAATCCACGTGGACCAGTCCGGTGAGGCCCCGGGGTTGAGGTCTTCGCTGAAACCGGTTTCCAGAGTCAGTCGGCCAAGCGGCACACGCGCCCCCAGTGACAGGATGAGCGGGAGATTTCCCAGTGCGTCCATACGGCTGTCATACAGGGGAGTGTGGGTATCCAGCTGACCGGTCAGTACCAGCACAGTCCAGGGCTGCCATGCCAGGCCCGCCCGGCCCTGAAACCGCAGCACGTGGCGTCTGTCCTCAAGGGCGTCATCCCCGCCGGCAAAGACGCTCATTCCGGCTCCGGCCTGTGCGGACAGCTCGGGGCTCAGGGACCAGCCTCGGGTCCAACCGCCGTGAATGGCCCATTCGGCGGCGCCGAGGGCCGCGTTGTCGGCCGGTGACCAGGAGACGGCGAACTGGAACCGTTCTGGGTGTTCTCGATCACCCCGACTCCAGCCACCTTCAACTTCGAAATACCGCCAGGCTGGGGTAACCTTGCTGACTTCATGGGTGCCGGATGCGTCCGTGTGGCGATAAAACAGCCGGTTCTTGTCTCTGAGCTCCCGCCCGCCGTTGGGCAGTTGAAAGAACTGGTGCCAGTCCTGAATGATGCTGTCCCAGATACCCGTGTCGTGACGAACATAGTGTGCCTGAAAGCTCATGTCCAGGGCTGGGGTGAGTGGCATGCGAATGCGCACGATACCGCGTTGGACTTCGCCGTCCAGTTCGAGCGTTTCATCGTGTCCCTGCTGAATCTGGAACACATTCGCGGCAGAGGCACGGAGTTCAAGGGTGGTGTGTTCGGGGCGGGTCGCATCCAGCTGCAACAACGGATAACCGCTCTGCCACGGATTGTCATTGGTGACAAACGTGCCCGGTGCGACCGGCGCTGCCTGCGCCGCAGCCCCCAACATGGCTGGAACGAGGAGTTGGCATTGCCAGCGACGTGAACGGCTCATGCGAGGCTCTGGTTCTTCTGTTCAAGTTCCTCTGCAATCCCGCCGCATACAATGTCGCAGAGTTGAAAGATGTAGGGTGCGGCGATGGAGAAGTAGGCCTGGTTGCCCTGCTTGCGCCTGTGTACCAGCCCTGCCGTTCTCAGCAGTGCCAGGTGCTTGGAAATGTTGGGCTGAGAACTGCCGGTTGCGGAGACCAACTCATTGACCGTTTTCTCACCGTTTTGCAGTTCATGGAGAATACGAAGGCGAATGGGATCACTGAGTACTTTGAACTTCTGGGCAACTTCGCCCAACAGCACGTCATTCATTGGTTTCATGGTGTCCCCCTTTCATGGCAGCAGTATATTACAGTACTAGCATATTTGACTAATATATAGATGGGAATATAATTGATATGGAATTTAACGGAGGGCAAGTGTATGACAGTGAATGAAGCGCTCAGATTGCTGGCAGGTATTGTGGTTCTCGTGGGGCTGGCCATTGGCTATTTCGTCAATGAATATGGCTATTTGCTGACAGCCTTTGTCGGACTGAACCTGATTCAGTCCGCATTCACGAAGTGGTGCCCTGCCATGACCATTTTCCGCAAGATGGGCCTGAAGGAGGGGTGATCACACCCCTCCCACCAGACTGATCAGGACCTGGCCCGGTTTGGGGACGACCTGCCTGTCCGTCGTAAAGAGTGTGAGCTTGCCGGACTCCGAAATCACACACAGGGGTGCGGCTTCCTGGTCGGCATATTGGGCCTTGAATTGCTCGAATGTGAAGTCCTTGGTGATCGGGGTGCGCTTGATCGTTGCGCCGTGATGCAGCCGCCGGGTGATGTAGGCAAAAGACATCTGAGGCCCGAACAGTGTGTGTCCCGAAAGATCTTCCGGGATCCATTGTTCGGGCTTTTCCTTGTCCTGCGGCTCGCCCAGCTGATAGACCTCCTTGAGACCAAAGACGTCGCCAAAGCGGATGCAGGCCAGTGAATTCAGCTCGAGGTTCGGTGTCAGGGCCAGGAAGCGGCCCATGCCCGTATAATCAATTGTCTGTGTGACCTTGTCGGACAGTACGTTGCCCAGCAGCGTTGGTATGCCTTCCATGCGGGCGGCCTTGATTGCAGTCCACTGCGCATCAATGATCAGTACCGGGATCTTTTCCCGCATCAGGGCCTTGGCAAGGGAGCGGGAGAACAGGTTTGACCCCAGGATGACGCAACCTTGCGGATCTTCATCGGCCAGATCCAGCTTCTTGGCCAGCGGCCGGGCTGACAGACCATAGATGAGAATGGTGCCGACAATGATGAAAAACATGTTGGGTACGAGTTTTTCGGCACCGGGGACGCCGAGCTGGATCAGCTGTGAGGCGAAAAGGGAGGTGACCGCCGCTGCCACGATTCCACGTGGCGCCAGTGCGGAAATGAACAGCTTTTCCTTGAAGGGGAGCTCGCTGCGCAGAGTTGACAGGTAGACGGCAGCGGGGCGCACCAGCAGGATGAGCAGCAGCAGGAACACGAAGCTGCCTGCGCTGATCTGCTGCAGATCTTCCGGTCGCATGCGCGCAGCCAGGATAATGAACAGGGAAGAAATGAGCAGTACACGCAAATCTTCCTTGAAGCCGACCATATTGCGGATGGAGACCTTTTTCTGGTTGCCCAGATAGATGCCCATTACGGTCACGCTGAAAAGACCGCTTTCATGCTGGATCAGGTTGGAGAGAGTATAGAGGCCCACGACCATGCCCAGCGTGAAGGTGTTGACCAGAAATTCCGGCACGAGGTGATGCTTCATCGCGTGTGCCACGATCCAGCCGGCAATCAGGCCGCCGACGACGCCCACCACGATAGTGATGGGAAACCCGGAAATGAGTACGGTCGTGGCCGAGGTAAAGTTGGAGGCCACGATGGCTTCGTAGATCAGAACCGCAAGCAGTGCACCGATGGGATCATTCAGGATGCCTTCCCATTTAATGATGGTGTTCACTCGGCCCTTTGGCCGGATCATCATCAGCATCGGGATGACCACCGTGGGGCCGGTCACGGTGAGGATGGCACCGAGCAGCATGGCCAATGACCAATCGAGACCCAGGGTCAGCTTGGCCAGCAGAGAGGCCAACACCCAGGTCACAAGAATACCAGCGCTGACAAGCCCCTGGACAACTCCGGACGTAGCCCTGACTTCGCGCAACTTCAGGCTGAGGCCGCCTTCGAACAGGATGACCCCGACGGCCATGCCTACGGCCGGAAACAGAAACTCGCCAAACAGACGGTCCGGCTCCAGCCAGCCGGTTGCCGGGCCAAGCATGAAGCCGGAAATCAGCAGCAGCAGGATGGAGGGAAGTCTGAGACGCCAGGCGATGTACTGTGCCAGAACGCCAAAGCCCAGAATCAGAGCAAGTGCAATTTGATCAGACAAGACAAAGGTCTCATGCGGCTGAAGATTGGCGAAGATTAACAACATGGAATGTCCTTTGCCAAGGGATTTTTGGACGCTCCGGAAAAGCCTCTGTTAGAATGAGGGCTGCAAGGCAGACGAGCGAGAGGCGATTTTCTTGATCAGACGACTCCTGAAGCGGTTTTCCGACAACCCGCTGGCAACACGGGTCTGGCTGTGGGTGCTGGTATTCGGGAGCTTGGTGGCGTTGGTGTTTACCGGAGTCCAGCTTTGGCTGGAGTATCGGGAAGATGCCCGTCAGTTCGATCTGCGTATCAATGAAGTCGTGCATTCTGCGTTGCCCAGTCTGGCCAATAGTATCTGGGCCGTGGACGAGCGCAACATCCGTTCCCTGCTCGAAGGCATCCGCACCACCAATGGGGTGTATTACGTTTCACTCATCACCGCGGATGACCGCGTCTATACCGCGGGCGAATCGCCGGTCATTGACGGGGTGAAGACCCGGGCACTCTCCTGGCCGGTCGTATTCAATTTGCCCCCGGAAAAATGGATGGGTGACCTGACGGTTTTTCTGGATCCGCGAGCATTGTACGACCGGGTTCTGGACCGGGGGATCACAATACTGGTCAGCCAGAGCATCAAGGCATTACTGGTAGCATTCTTTTTCCTGATGGTATTCCGGCGTTTGGTCAGCCGGCATCTGGAGGCGATGGCCGAGTATGCCAGGGAGCGAGATCTTGAGACGTTGGCGTCGCCTCTCGTGCTGAAGCGCAACGAGCCGGCGAAGGATGATGAACTCTCGCGTGTTGTGAAAGCGCTGAACCTGATGCGTGAACGCATACAGGAGCAGGCACATCGTCTCCATGACGTTGAGGCGCGCTTGCGACAGGAGCAGGAAGAGACGCGGGAAGCGCATCGCATGCGCAGTCTCTATCTTGCCAACATGACGCATGACATCCGGACGCCGATGAACAATGTGCTGGGCTATACCAACCTGCTGCTGGAGCGGCCTCTGCCGGATGACGTGCGCGACAGCGTTCGTGTCATTCACGAAAGCGCGCAGCTGCTGCTCGAGCGGGTGAATGACATTCTGGATCTTTCCCGACTGGATGCGGGCCTGGTCGAAGTCGAAGTTCAGCCGTTTGAGCTGCGCCCGTTGATTCAGGAAGTGGTCAGGGCGCATATGGGGGCTGCAGATGGCAAAAACCTGGTTCTGGATTACCAGATAGATGATGCGCTGCCACCCTGGCTGGCGGGCGATGCTGCAAAGATACGTCATATTCTCAGTGTGTTTACCCGAAATGCCGTCCGTTACACCCAGCAAGGCCACGTCTTTGTTCAGGCCGAGTTCGTGGATCAGGAAGGCGACGCGTGGCGGGTCAGGTTTTCGGTTGAGGATACTGGTCCCGGCCTGTCCCGTGATGAACTCAAGCTGGTTTTTCGGGAGTTTTACCGGCCCTACCAGGCTGGCTCCGATGGCGGTGTGGGGCTGAGCCTTTCCATTTGCAAGCGTCTTGCAGAAACGATGGATGGGAAGGTGGGCGTGACCAGTCGGGAAGGTGATGGCGCCACCTTCTGGCTGGAGTTGCAGTTGGGCAAGGCACATGTGAGCCTCATCACCGAAACACCGCATCTGCCTGAGGGATTCCGGGTGCTTGTTTATGATCCGCAAGCCCTGAGCCTGAAAACAACCGTACAGCAACTCAAGGCATGGCATGCTGATGTGGAGGGTGTCAGTCACGAGGAGGCGTTTCTGCGCCTGCTGCGAAACTGTCAGGACGATGAAACCTGTTATCACGTCATCATTCTTGACAGTCTGGTGGCATCGGATCAGGGGGCGCCCTGATCCGCCGGATCCGGAAGGCCCCTTCGGTCCGTCACGTCCCCGTGCTGGTGCTGGCCACCCATGCCCACAGAGGTGATGCGGAACTCTATCGTCGGCTGGGCGCGGATGGCTATCTGAGCAAGGAGTACCGTGAAACCAGTCTGGGAGGCGTACTGATCCGCCTGCTGGAAGGGGAGGAACTCTTTGTGACCCGGTTCCCCTCCGGCGATGATCCGCATCAGCGACAGAAGGAAATGGCGGTGGGGCTCCGTGTGCTTGTTGTGGAAGACAACCCTGTCAACCTGATGCTTGCACGGCGCCTGCTGGAGAAATGTGGCTGCGAGGTGGCCCAGGCCCGTACCGCGCAGGAAGGACTTGCCCGGGCACAGGAAGCGCCCTATGACATGATTCTGCTGGATTGCCGGCTACCCGATCTGGACGGCCCGGAAGTGGTGCGTTCACTCAGGCAGCAACCCGGGCCAAATCAGGAAGTGGCCATTTTCGCGCTTGTGGCTCAGGTGACCGAAAGTGAACGGGCCCGTTGTGTCGAGGCGGGCGTGACCGCCTTTCTGACCAAGCCTATCCGCTACGAGGAGCTCTGTGAGGCGGTGCAGAAAGCGGGTCTGTTGCCTGTGTCGCCTGCTCGAGCCACGTCAGATTGATCAGGGCATCCTCCGTTGTCTCTCCGCAGACGTGCGGATCCGCGTCAAAATCAAGGCAAACCTTCGGGCGCTCGGGAAGACCGAACAGGCTGCACTTGCCTGAGCTGTCCAGATGTATGCAACGGATCCCCGCCGGTTTGCCCTCCGGCATACCCGGAATGGGCGAGCTGATACTGGGGGCGATGCAACAGGCGCCACAGCCGATGCGGCATTTCATGTGCGCAATCTCGCTCGTTGAGTACAGTGGCCGGCAAGTATAGTCCGTATGCGTAAAACATTGAAACAAAGTGGTGTCGGTGCTGGTCAAATATCACAGGTGCGATACACTGAAAACAGATATTCAAGATTGGGGTGTGCCATGCGCAGCTTCATCCGACATCCGACAGATATTCCGGTCCGCCTGCGCTGCAGTGATGCCGAGCCTGACGAATTGCCGCTGAGAAACATCAGTTTTGGCGGGGTGTGCTGCATGTCGGACAAGCCCTACAAGGCCGGTACGTCACTGACGCTGACGATCCGGCACGTTGATCCGCCATTCGAGTGTCCGGTACGGGTTGTCTGGTGCAGGCCTCGCAGTTCCGGGCAGTTCGAACTGGGGCTGGAGTTCCTGTCGGAACAGGATGCCTATGCCGCGCGGATGGTGGAGCAAGTCTGTCATATCGAGCATTACCGGAAACAGGTGGCGGTCAACGAGGGACGCATGCTGACGCCCGAACAGGCGGCTGCCGAATGGATCCGCAAATATGCCGGAACCTTCGCCCCGGACAACCAGCCCGAATCCTCTCAAACCTGTCAGTAGGGCGGGGGTTCCAGGGCTTGTACCGTCACCTGTTCGCCGGTGACGCAGTAGACAACGTTCCAGCCGAACATGCGTACCCCGTGCGTGCTGTCTTCCTGATGCCGGTATGCAGGCCGGGGATCCAGGGACAGGGTTTCCTCTATGATTGCACCGGCACCGGAATGCAGCCGCTCAAGGGAGGCCAGGGCATCCAGTGCAGCCGGTGACCAGGTGACAGTCAGTCTCGGGCGCGGCGCTTCGGGTGCAAACCCGCCAAGGGCATCGGGTATCGCTTCCGTATAGGGCAGGTAGGGCTTGATGTCCAGTACCGGCGTGCCATTCACCAGGTCCGCGCCTTCGATTTGCAAGACCGTCCGGCCGTTTTGTCGTGTCAGTCCCCGGTGTCTGACAAGCGAGAGCCCCAGCGGGTTGGGGCGGAACGGGCTGCGTGATGCAAACACGCCCACCTTGCGGTTGCCGCCGAGCCGGGGCGGTCTCACCAGAGGTTGATCGCGCCGGCCCCTGGCCTGATGGAACCAGAAGATCAGCCAGATATGAGAGAAGCTCTCGAGCTCGCGGGTGGCGAGTTGCGGGTCGATGTCCTCAGCAAACGCGATATGACTGGTGTGCCGAACCAGGCCGGGCTGGCGGGGTGTCCCGAATTTTTCGTCAAAGAGGGTCTGTACCCAGCCCACAGGCCGGAGTTCGAGCGTCTCGTTCATCATGGTTACTCTGAAAAAACCAGTTCAAGGCCCACCGAAAGTGATGGCGACAGGTCCCAGTTTTTGTCACGGGACCAGAGCGCTTCCGGCACAACCTGAAGAAACAGCCAATCCTGGTAAAGCTTCTGGCGATAACGAAACTGATACAGATAATCCGTACTTCTCAGGCTGGGTTTGTTTTCGCCAATCCATGCAACGCGGTTTTCAATCAGGCGCCGCTCGTCCCACGTGAAGAAGGCAGAAAACGACTGGACAAAGGTCCATGAATGGTCGTCATCATCCCAGCTGGCATCCGTGTAACTGCGGCCCAGCCAGCGCTCTTTCAGTGGTTTGTCCATGGTCAGGGCGTTCTTGAAACCCAGGTGCTCAATGTGCGTATAAAATAAAGTGCTCTGAAAGTGTGTTTCGCCCCCGTCATGCGGCCAGTTCCACTTGCGGGCGGCCTTGATCCGCACAAACGGATCCGGCGGAAACTCTGCCTTGACGCCCAGCTCACCACGCCATTTCCAGTGATGAATCAGCTCGCCGAAACTCAGGCGGCCTTCTGTCCGGGTGCCCGGGCGCTCCTTGTCCGTGAGGTTGCTGTCGCGGAGCTTGGTGCTGGCTGCGGTTTCATCCGTCGGTTCGTTTTCGATGACCAGCCTGAAACGCTCGTTGGTCAGAGGCAGGTCCAGTTTGAAACGTGCCTTGGGTGTATTTTCGATGACTTCGGACTTTTTCCAGACGCTGGTCCAGCTGAGTTTCAGGTGGCTGTGATTCGGTGCGTCCTTACTGTCCCGGTTGGCCAGAAAGCCGTCGATGGAGCGGCCGGTGGCAACCAAGCGGTGGGACCAGTTGTTGCGCTGGTTGATCAGCCAGTCCAGAGAGCGGGTTGACCAGCTTGTCGGTTTGTCTGCGCGGGGCGCTTCAGGCTGAGATTGGGTTTCCGGTGTGGAGGCCTGTTCCGGGGCATTTTCCTGAGGTGCGCCCCATGCCGGCATGATGAGCAGCCGGAAACAGACAATCAATATCAAACATGAACGTGCGGACAACCTGTTTCCTTATGCTTCAGGAGTATGAACAAGTATCAGTATAGACCAAAAAGGGGCAGCAGAACGGGTAGCAGAAAGGAGGTGTAGATGCCTGTCAGCCCCATGGCCAGGGCAGAAAACGCGCCGGCTTCGCCATGCACGCCAAAAGCGCGGGCGGTGGCGATGCCGTGGCCGCTGAGGCCCATGGCCAGACCGAGACTGAGATGGGAAACCTGCCGTTCGACCAGCGGGCCGGCCAGCGCCACCAGCATGCCGGTAATAATGACGATTGCACCCGAAAGTGCGGGCAGCCCTCCCAGAGCGTCGCTCAACGCCAGCGCGATGGGGGTGGTCACGGATTTGGGGGCAACCGTGATCACCAGCTCATCGGGCAGGCCCAGCCAGCGAGCAAGCATGATGGAAGAGGCCGCGGCGATGGTGCCGCCCGTGATGACCGCGATGACAATGGGGCGTGCAAACTGTCGGATACGGTGACGGCTTTCATACAGAGGTATGGCCAGTGCTACCGTCGCGGTGCCCAGCAGGGTATGAATGGCCTGGGCCTGGCTGAAATAGGTGCTGTAATCCACGTCCCGCCAGAGCAGATATCCGATCATGATGAGAATGCCGGTGACGACCGGCTGAAACAGTGGACGCCCGCCTGACAGACGATAGAGGGCCAGCGCCAGCAGATAGCTGAGCAGGGTGGAGGTCAGGGCTTCAACGGGTGTCATGTCCGGATTCACCGGCAGTGAGCCATTGACTGATCAGCAGCGTGGCGAGAAAGGTCAGCACCGTACTGCCCAGCACCACGCCACCCAGTGACCAGCCATATTGAGCAAGGGGTGCGGCCATGCTGACAAACCCGGCCCCGGCAGGGATGAACCAGAGAGGCAGAAGCTGGATCAGCCCCTTGCTCGTGTGACGAAGGTGCAGGCTGCGCTGATCCCCGATGAGGAATAGTGCTGCGAGCAACAACAGCATACCGGCCACCGGACCGGGCAGCGGGAAGGGCAGCCTGGCGCTGATGAACGCCCCAGCCCACTGGAAGCTCAGCAGCACGGACAGATGGATGAGGTAACGTGTCATGGCTCCGGTGTATCGGTTTCGGGAATGCGGTAGGCCTCATCGGCCCAGGCCCCCAGGTCGATCAGACGACAGCGTTCGCTGCAGAAGGGTCTGAAGCGGGATTCAGGAATCCAGGGGACGGGCTTGCGACATGTGGGGCATTTCACCGTCCGTATCTGCGAGCCGGAGGTAGTGGTTGTGGAGTGTTTGGACGTCATGCTTCAGATCTTCCAAGCTTCGATCATTGAGGATGATATCATCTGCATGCTGCAGCCGGAAGCTGCGCGGTGACTGTGCGGCGATGATGGCCTTCAGTGTTTCCGGCGGACTCCCGTCCCGGGCCATGGCCCGCTCGAGCTGGAGAGGCTCGGGAACATCCACCACCAGCACCCGGTCCACGAGGGATTTCTGATTCCCTTCCAGCAGCAGAGGGGACTCCAGGATACAGTAGGGCGCGGTCTGGGTGGCCAGCCAGGTGCGAATGCGCTCAAAAATCAGGGGATGCAGCAGTTGTTCCAGCCATGTCTTTTCAGCCGGATCGGCAAAGATGACCTGTCTCAGCCAGGGTCGGTTCAGCGTGCCTTCCGGGGTCAGGGAGGCCGGGCCGAAGTGTCCGGCTATGGCGTCAAGGGCCGGTTCTCCGGGTTGCACCACGTCCCGCGCCACCTGATCGGCGTCAATGAGGGGAACGCCCAGCTCGGTGAACAAGCGTCCCACCGTAGATTTGCCGGACGCGATGCCGCCTGTCAGCCCTACCCTGAGCATGATCAGAAACCGCCACCGGCTGCGCCACTGCCCAGCCAGGCATTGACGATGGGCTCGCCCCAGAGCAGGGCAATCCAGCCTGCGGTCGCCAGGTAGGGGCCGAACGGAATGGGAATCTGGCGGTCGCGCCCGAGTGCAATGATCATGGCAATACCTACCACGGCACCCACAAGCGAGGACAAGAGAATGATGAGTGGCAGCATCTGCCAGCCCATCCATGCGCCCAGGGCCGCCAGCAGTTTGAAGTCGCCATAGCCCATGCCCTCCTTGCCCGTGATCAGTTTGAACAGCCAGTACACGGTCCAGAGGCTGAGATAGCCGGCTGCAGCACCCCACACGGCACTGTTCAGGTCAGTGAACAGTCCCTGGGTGTTGACCAGCAACCCAAGCCAGAGCAGGGGAAGTGTCAGTACATCCGGCAGCAGTTGCGTGTCGGCGTCAATCATGGTCAGCGCAATCAAGCCCCAGGTCAGCACCAGAGCAGCCAGAAGCTGAGGGGTTGGGCCAAAATGCCAGGCCAGTGCGGCCGAAAGTATGCCGGTGACCACTTCCACGATGGGATAGCGGACTGAAATCCGCTGCCGGCATTGGCTGCAACGCCCGCGCAACAGCAGGTAACTGAGTGCGGGAATGTTCTCCCAGGGGCGGATACGGTGGCCGCAGTGGGGGCAGGTGGAGG
Source organism: Thermohahella caldifontis (assembly GCF_041153465.1). NCBI lineage: Bacteria > Pseudomonadati > Pseudomonadota > Gammaproteobacteria > Oceanospirillales > Hahellaceae > Thermohahella > Thermohahella caldifontis. Next base: position 1,261,601 of record NZ_CP154858.1, on the reverse strand, counting down.
CCGGCGTCACCAGATTGAACGGCGCCTCGGGTTGCTCCGGTGTTGCGGACGCTCCGGTCAGTGCCACGCACTCCGCCCTCCATTGCCTTTCCAGCATTTTGGGCAGCCTGTAAATGACCACATTCAGAAAGCTGCCGATGAGCAGGCCAAGAATCAGTGCGGCGGGAACCAGCGCACCCACCGATGCCAGGTTGTTCAGAATGCTCATGCCGCCTTATACCACCGAGCCGAGCTGGAAGATGGGCAGGTACATGGCAATGATCAGGCCGCCAACCAGTACGCCCAGCACGGCCATGATCAACGGCTCCATGAGGCTGGTCAGGTTGTCCACCGCATCATCCACTTCAGCTTCAAAGTGTTCGGCCACCTTGGCCAGCATGGCGTCCAGTGAGCCCGACTCTTCGCCAATCGCAGTGAGCTGTACTGCCATGGGGGAAAAATCCCGGTGGATTTCATGGAAAACTGCAACTGCTGGCCGGTGGATACATCGTCCCGGATCTTGAAGATGGCGTCCCGGAATACGGCGTTGCCGGAGGCGCCGGCGACCGAGTCCAGAGCGTCCACCAGCGGTACACCGGCCGCGAAGGTGGTGGACAGCACCCGGGCGAAGCGGGCCACGGCGGACTTGTGCAGTATATCTCCGATAATGGGGAGCTTCAGCACGGTTGCATCGATCCAGTCCCGGAAGGCCTTGCTGCGCTTGCGCGCTTCACTGAAGAGCGCGCCGGCACCAAACAGACCAAACAGCACCAGGAACCACCACTCCTGCAACCACTCAGAAAGGTGTATGACCATCAGGGTGAAGGCGGGCAGATCTGCGCCAAAGCCCTGGAACAGTTCCTGGAACTGTGGCACAACCTTCACCAGCAGGATGGCCGTCACAATAATCGCCACCACCACAACGGCTGCCGGGTAAGTGAGCGCCTTCTTGACCTTTTTCTTGAGCAGTTCCGTTTTCTCAAGGTAGGTGGCCACCTTCTCCAGCATCGTCTCCAGCGCACCGGACTTCTCGCCGGACTCGATCAGGTTGCAGAACAGGTCATCGAAATACTTCGGATGCTTTTTCAAGGCATCCGCAAAACTGTTGCCTGATGCCACTTCGTTTTTGATGTCGAGCACAAGGTCTCTCAGTGCCGGATTCTCGAGGCCCTCGGCGACAATGTCGAAGGACTGCACCAGCGGCACACCGGCTTTCATCATGGTGGCCATCTGCCGTGTAAAGACGGCAATGTCAAAGGGAGTAATCTTTTTCTTGCGGCCGAGTCCTGCGGTGGCCTTTTTCTTGACCTTGACCGGCGTGATGCCCTGCTTGCGCAGTTGGGCCTTGACCAGCGCCACGTTGGGGCCGGTGGTTTCCCCTGAAGTCTTGTTTCCCCTGCGATCCTTGCCTTCCCAGACAAAGGTCGCCAGCTTTTCGGCTTTTTGTGCCATGGTGTTTAATCCTTGGTTACACGGTTGGCCTCAGCGAGGCTGGTGACACCCTGCATGACCTTCATCAGCGCGGACTGGCGCAGGTTGCGGAAACCCTGCTCCTGAGCCTTTCGGGCCAGTTCCAGAGAGCTGGCGTCGCGCATGATGAGGTCCTGCATCTCGGGGGTGATGCGTACCACTTCGTACACACCCACGCGCCCCTTGTATCCATCCTTGCATTTATCACAGCCTTGGGGCTGGTACAACGTCAGGCCTGTTTCAATTTGTTCCTGTGTGAACCCTTCCTCACGCAGCACCTTCTCCGGCACCTCCATGGGGGTCTTGCACTCCGGGCAAAGCCGCCGGGCAAGGCGCTGGGCAATGATCAGGCTCACCGAGGTCGCAATGTTGAATGCGGGTACACCCATGTTGCGCAGGCGCGTCAGGGTTTCGGCAGCACTGTTGGTGTGCAGTGTCGAGAGTACCAGGTGACCTGTCTGGGCAGCCTTGATGGCGATGGAGGCAGTTTCCAGGTCCCGGATCTCGCCCACCATGACCACGTCCGGATCCTGTCGCAGGAACGAGCGCAGTGCTGCTGCAAAGTCCAGCCCCACCTTGGGGTTGACGTTGACCTGGTTGATGCCTTCCAGGTTGATCTCGACCGGGTCCTCTGCCGTGGAAATGTTCCGCTCCGGCGTGTTCAGAATGTTGAGACCGGTATAAAGAGAAACCGTTTTACCGGAACCGGTGGGACCGGTAACCAGAATCATGCCCTGTGGTTGTGCCAGGGCATCCAGATACAACTTCTTCTGGTCTTCCTCGTAGCCCAAGGCATCAATACCGAGCTGGGCGCTGGAAGGATCCAGTATCCGGAGCACGATTTTTTCACCCCACAGGGTCGGTAGGGTGTTGACCCGGAAGTCAATGGCCTTGTTCTTGGACAGTTTGAGCTTGATCCGGCCATCCTGGGGAATGCGCCGTTCGGAAATGTCCAGCTGGGACATGACCTTGATCCGTGCCGAGAGGCGATTGGCGAGCTTGACGGAGGGTTTGGAAACCTCCCGCAAAATACCGTCAATTCGGTAGCGCACCCGATACATCTTTTCATAGGGCTCGAAGTGAATATCCGATGCGCCGGTCTTGATGGCATCCAGCAACATCTTGTTGATGTACTTGACGATCGGCGCATCATCCTGTTCAGGGGAGGTGGCTTCGTCGCGGTCGGCACCTTCATCCACGGCCTCCACATCCAGGTCATCCATGTCCATGTCGCCCATGTCGCCGAGCGGCTGTTCCTGCTGGTCGAGATAGCGGTCAATGGCCCGGGCAAGCTTGTCTTCTTCGGCCAGAATGGCGTCCGTGCTCATGCCGGTGTGGAATTTGATCTCGTCCAGTGCCTGGAAATTGGTGGGTTCGGAGACCGCCAGAAACAGCCGATTGCCACGCACATAAAGGGGCAGGACATGATGCTTGCGAATCAGCTTCTCATCCACCACCTTGTCCGGCATGTGGTGCCAGTCGAAGGCATCCAGATCCAGCAAGGGCACGCCAAACTCGTTGGAAAGCGTCGTGGCCAGCGTACTGGCCTTGACCAGCCCCTTCTGGACGAGGTAGGTAATAATGGAAATGCCTTCCTTCCTGCTTTCCTCTTGGGCTCGCAGGGCGGCTGCTTCATCCAGCAGTCCGTCCTGTACCAGTCGTCTCGCGTGACCCGTCAGGGGTTTGGCCGGTGTATTCATTCTGCCTCTGTCAGCTTCGCATACGTGTGCATGAAGTGTAGTCGCTCGGGCGTACCTTGAAAAGCAACCTGTTACCCGGGGTGAGTCGGGGGTGACAAAAATTGTCACCTGGTGCGCATTTGGGGCACTGAAGATGCTGGTCAGAGAGTGTTGCATGAATAGGCACGGTCGCGCAACTGATTGAAATCCATAGGCCATACGGCAGATTGCAGAACTTGGCACGGTTTCTGTATTGTAACAGGCAAGGTCGTGGCGCCAATCGCGGCGACCGCTAACTCAAAACCAGAGGAGAGTAACCATGAAGACAATGCAAAAAGGTTTTACCCTGATCGAACTGATGATCGTTGTGGCGATCATTGGTATCCTGGCTGCTGTAGCCATTCCGGCATACCAGGACTATACCGCCCGGGCGCAGGCTGCCGAGGCTGTGACACTCTTGGGTGGGTTGAAAACGCCTATCGCAGAATACTGGAACTCAGAGGGTTCGATTCCGACTCTTGCCCAGTTGGGTAATGTTGTTGATAGGGGTAAATATGTGGCTACCATTACCGCCAGTAGCAATGTTTATACCGCACCCTTCAAGACTTCAGGGGTAAGCAGCAAACTGCAAGGTCACAGTATTTCAATGACGTTTAACACTACGGATGGGACTTTCTCGTTCAACTGCAATACAATCGACACGGCAATTGCACCCAAGATCTGCAACTAAGTTCTTTGATTTGGATTTGTTCAAGACGCCCCGCCTGAGGGGCGTCTTTTTGTAGTGGAGAATTGTAAGTGAGAAGATCTGCCCTGCTCGGGATGCTGCTTCTTTTGTCTGTTTTTCCTTACATTCCCGGGCTGTATGGTGGATTTTTCCTTGATGACTTTCCCAATCTTTCCGGGCTCGAGGCGATCAATGAAGGCGCGTCCGGGTTGCTCCAGTATATTCTGAGTGCGCCGTCTGGGGGGAGTGGTCGCTCGTTGGCGTATCTGTCTTTTGGTTTGCAAGCAGGAGCATGGCCGGATCATCCCGAATACTTCCGTTTTGTAAACTACATTATTCATCTTGTTAACGCTGTACTGGCTTTTCTGTTATTCCGCAGGCTTCTGGAAGCAGACAGAACCTTTGGTTCTGGTGTGTACGGGTTTGCTGTAATACTCGCTGTGCTATGGAGTATCAATCCCATTCATGTGAATGCAGTGCAGTATATTGTCCAGCGCATGACGCTGCTTGCCGGCACCTTTTCCCTTGCGTCTGTGTATCTGTTTGTCCTTTCGGGCAGCCGAGGCCGAAATATCAGGCAAGGATTGGTCTTTCTGGTGCTGTCGGCCGTTATGGTATTGATCGGAATATTTGCCAAAGAGTCAACAGTTACCGTATTGCCCTTGATAGGGGTGACCTACCTTTTCATACGAAAAAGCCCGGGCTGGCAGGATTCATTTTGGGCAAGGTGGTATGTGGCAGGTGGTGTAGCTGGCTTTTTGGGGTTGATGATATACCTTGTGGCAAGAGGGGAGTTGGTGGGCTACGCCATACGCTCATTTAACCTCTGTGATCGGCTGATTACAGAGCCCGTCGTTATGTTTGATTATGTCCGCAAGATAATACTTCCCGGTTTGCGCGATTTTTCCTTGTTTAATGACGGTTACCCTATTTTGTATTGTGAGGAATCTTCTTTTGCTCAATACCTCCCTTTGCTTGCGTTGTTGTTGATCACCTTTGCGTCTCTTCGGTTTCTTGGTCACGCCAGGCTGAGATGGTTTGCCTTCGGGTGGTTATGGTTTGTGGCAGGCCACCTGCTGGAGTCAACAATACTCCCGCTGGAGATATACTTCGAGCATCGAAATTATATTCCGTCAGTGGGCCTGATCTTTGGGTTCGTTGTGGGGAGCGCTCAAGTGTTGTTGGCTGGCATGCAGGTTGACCGGCGTATTGGTGCAGGTATATTGTGCCTGGTCGGTGTTTATTGGGGGTGGGTGAGCTATGTTGAGTCAGTGAGCTGGGGTTCTGATCTCAAGATGGCCTCCGACTCACTGTTCAAGAGGCCTCACTCTCTCCGCGCTTATCAGAATATGTCATCATACTATGCGCGACAAGGGGATTATCTGTCTGCCTACCTCGTGCTGGATAACATGCGGCACAAGGAACCGGAGCTTGTATCACCCGGAGTTATTGTTCAGATTCAGCTTCTGAGTTGTCTGATACCGGGACCTGCAGTGAGATTGTCAGATTTTGATCGGAATCAACTTGGCATTAGGCGTTTTGATCAATCGACAGATACGATCGGAGACCTTATCAATATCAAGGCCAACGGGCAGTGTGACAGGATTGGCTGGCCGGTTATCAATGATACGATACAGGCAATTTTGGAAAATGATGCGTATGATCGGGTTCGTGTTTCCTTGCGCCAACTGCAGGCGTATGCATACTTCCTGCAAGGCTTGAAAGATAAAGCAATTGGTATTTCGGCTAGTATTCCCGACAATGACAAGTCACTTGAATTTTTGGTGTTTGAGGCTGCGTTGCGTGATGAGGCAGGTGACACAATGGGAGCACGTCAAATCATGAAAGAGATCAGGCAGCGAGGCGCCAAGTCGCTGATACGGTTGCAGGGAAATGATCTGTACTTGAGGCTGGTAAAAAAATATGAATAACGGTGAGGTTTCCATAGTTATCCCGGCCAAGAATGAGATGGTGTCCATTGGGAAGGTTGTGACCTCTCTGGTTCAGTCAGGCTTTGGAGAAGTTCTTGTGGTGGACGACGGTTCCAGCGATGAAACCGCGCGTGTCGCAGAGCAGGCTGGAGCACGTGTCGTTCGCCATCCGTATTCAAAAGGCAATGGCGCTGCAATCAAGACAGGCGTCCGGGCAGCAAGCGGAGAGGTCATCGTCTGCATGGATGCGGATGGACAACATAATCCGGACGATATTCCGCGCTTGCTGAAAAAGCTGGACGAAGGCTATGACATGGTGGTTGGTGCCCGTTCTGCAGAGTCTCAGGCAAGTTTTGGCAGAAGGCTTGCCAATGGATTCTACAACTGGCTGGCGAGCGGCGTCAGTGGGCAGGAGGTCAAGGATCTGACTTCTGGTTTCAGAGCTGTTCGGGCAAAGCCTTTCAAGGAGTTTCTCTATTTGTTGCCCAATGGGTTTTCCTACCCGACAACGATCACCATGGCCTTTTTTCGTGCGGGATATTCTGTCGCGTACGTTCCGATTGTTGCGCAGCAGAGGGTAGGTAAAAGCCATATTAAACCATTACGTGATGGTATCCGCTTTCTGCTGATTATATTCAAAGTTGGTACGCTATACTCTCCTCTGAAGATTTTCTTGCCAGTCTCGCTGCTCACCTTCTTTATTGGGTTGACCTATTATGGATACACATTCTTCGAGTTCAGACGTTTCACCAACATGAGCGCGCTGATGTTTACAACATCACTAGTCATATTCATGGTGGGTTTGGTTTCGGAGCAGATTACTGCTTTGATGTACAAGAAAGACGATAGGTAGAGTGGTGTTTTGAAAATTCTTGTTCTGGCATCCACATATCCTCGGTGGCGTAATGATAATGAGCCTGGATTTGTGCATGAATTATGTCGCCGTCTTGCTTTTGATGCCGAAGTAAGGGTCGTCTGTCCTCATGATAAGGGAGCAAAAGATACGGAGGATTTAGACGGTGTTCAAGTTTATCGTTTCAGGTATGCGCCGGAATTCTTGGAAAAGCTTGTTTATAATGGCGGTATTTTAGGGAATCTGAAAAAATCATGGTTTAAGGCCTTTTTGTTGCCCTTTTTTTTCTTGGCGCAATGGTGGGCCGTGCGCAAGCAGATTCGTACTTGGAAACCTGATGTGGTTCATGCGCACTGGATAATACCTCAAGGGCTTGTGGCTATCCTTTCGGGCTGCGGGAAGCGTGGGAAAGTACCATTAGTACTGACTTCTCATGGTTCTGATTTAAATTCGTTGCGCGGTTTTTTATTTTTGTGGATAAAAAGACTCGTTGTTTCCCGTGCAAGTACATTGACCGTTATGAGTCGTGCAATGTTAGGACATGCAGCGTATGTTGCACAGGGAAAAACTCCTGTCGTCGTAAGATCTATGGGCGTGGATTTGCTTGAACACTTTGTCCCGTCTCAAAACAGAGTATCGAGCACTCAGTTTTTCAAAATGCTTTTTGTCGGGCGTCTTGTTGAAAATAAAGGTGTTGATATCTTGATAAAAGCATTGCCTGCTATTCTCAAGAAAATACCGTCCGCTCAACTTGAAATAGTTGGGTTTGGGCCATGCCAGGCAGCACTTGAGCGCCTGGCAGAGCAGCTCGGTGTCTCCCGGAGCATCTTGTTCGAAGGGGCAGTTCCGCAGATTCATTTGCCAGATGTTTACCGTGGTTCGCATTTGTTTGTCGCGCCATTTGTAAACGAGGGCTTGGGTCTGGTGTTGGTGGAGGCTTTGGGATGTGGAACACCGGTTGTGGTTTCGGAGCTCGCAACTTGTCGCGATGTTTATGATGGTCTGGGTTCGGTAGTTACTGTGCCTCCTTCAGATCCTGAAGGGCTGGCGCGCGGTGTTATTGAAGCTTTTGGACGGTATGAAGCTTTGAGGCATCGGGCACTGGTAGAGCGAGACTTGATTGTCAGGCGTTTCGACTGGTCCATTGTTGCAGCTGAGTACAGAGAGATACTGGACAAGGCTGCTGGCTAGTTTTTAAATTGCCGTGGTCCGGCCTGTATAATATCTGCGTGTTCTGGTGCCTTTCGAACAAATTGTCATGGTCGTCCGCGCTCCGGTCTGTCTCGACTACTGGTCAGGATGATGGAGGTAAAATTGAAAAGAGTGTTAGTTTGGCGACCTGGGAACTATGCCAGACAGAGCACTCGTTTGTTCGGCTGGCTGCTGTTACGCGCCGCTGTCCAAGCTGTTCTGGTGCTGTTGCTGGCCCGTTGGCTGGGGCCTGAGAACTACGGTATATTTGTGTCAATACTTGCGATTGCAAGTTTTTTTACACCATTAGCTGGTTTGGGGCTTGCGGCACTGATTCTTAGAGATGGTGCGAAGTCTATACATTTGTTGAGTGACTATCTTCAAAAAGCAAATCGTTTATGGGCCATAGCGAGCATTGTTGCTTCCGCTGCGGCATTGGGAACTATTCTTCTGGTTTTTCCTCGCGTTTCAGGTTTTTGGGCAACCGCTATTTTTGTGAGCGCAGAAGTCGCCGCAGTCTCTTTAATTGAAATCATCTCAAGATCCAAGCAGGCACGACATCAGCTGAATGGCTTTGGCGCAATAATTACCGGCCTTCCTGTAGTACGCTGCAGCATTCTTCTGATCCTGATGGCTGTGTCCAAGCCTGCGACGGATGACTGGCTGGTTGCATATGCAAGTGTCACTTGGCTTTATGTCATGCTTCTATGGTGGTTAATTGCCAGAAAGTACGACGACGAAGATGACAAAAAATTCGATTCGAGTGGTTCTGCCACGTACGGAAAGATTGTTCAGGATGGGGTGCCATTTGTTATGGGGGCGCTTGCATACAGGTTGCAGGCAGAATTTAATAAACCCGTCATAGCGCATACGGGTTTTGCGGCTGCGGGCGCTTTGAATGTCGCACATAGGGTGGTAGACATGGCATCTCTGCCGCTAGCCGCACTTCAGGAGGCGCTGTGGCCACGTGTTTTTTCTTCTGCTTCCCCCAAGGAGCAACTTGTCCGCACCGGTTCTATGCTTGTTATGTTCGCATTGCTATTAGGTGGGGTTATTTCTTTTTCGGCCCCACTGCTTCAATTGCTACTTGGAGAAGAGTATGGGCAGGCTGTCAGTGTGCTGTCAATGTTGGCGTTTCTACCCACAGTCCAAGTATTGCGAAATTTGGCAGGAGCCTCTTTGATTGCGGATGGGAGAAGGCGATCACTTTATATGATGTATTTGACTGCCGCGATATCAGGCATCCTGCTGACAGTATTTTTGGTGCCCCGCCATGGTCTCAAGGGGGCCGTAGCGGCGATGTATGGTAGTGAAGGCTTTACTGCCGTCACTGCTTTGTGCGCTGTGATTATTAATTACCCAAAGATGAATAATGAGTAACCAGTTGGTGGTTTGTAACCCAGGTTACTGCCGGAATAGTTCAGATTCAGGCCTGGGGGTATTAGTAGGCTGGGAAAATGATGTGTTTGAGACTGTGCAGTTATAAAGATTTATCCAATTGTCGACGGATATATTGATGGAGAAATTATGTTGTGCAGACTCTCTGGCCGACTCACGTATAGCCTTATATCTTTTTAATTCATTGGTCGCCTCATGAATTGCAGATAAAAATGCTTCCACGTTGTCCACTGGACATAACCACCCAGATTCGCCGTGCCTGACAACTTCAGGTAGCGACGAGGTATGGCTCGCAATAACAGGAAGTCCGCAAGCCATGGCTTCGACGGCTACAAGCCCGAAGCCTTCAGTTCTGCTGGGAAATATCAGCGCATCTGCATTTTGGTAAGCATGGATCAAATCATTGCCTGCCAAACGTCCCAGGCACCGGCAATTTGAAGGTAAAGAATAGCTTTCATGACGATTGCTTCGGTCGGCTGTGTACCAGAGCTCAAAACCTTCTCCCAGCTCTTTCATAATTGGTGCAAGCATGTCGACACCCTTCAGGTAATTCCAGTTTCCGACATAGAGTAAGCGAAATGGTGTGTTGGGCGCGCTGCGTTCGAGAGGGTGGAACAATTCTGTGTCCACACCATTGTAGATAACTGTGATGTCGTGTTTGCCAAACACCTTTTGCGCCTGCGTGGCCGTGTATTCGCTCACCGCCACTACCTTGTTGGCCCGGGAGAGGTTGGCAGCTTCCACGCGTTTGATCCACAAGGTATGGTAGAGCCGCTGCGCGTGGCGTTTGTAAGGTGTCAGGGCGTCATCATGCACACAGGAGTGCACTGTTGAAATAACAGGCAAGTGTTTGGGTAGAAATCTCGGATGCAACCAGGAATTGACATGAACAATATTGGCCCAGGCTGGTGGCCGGGGAACAGGAACGCTCCAGGGTGCATACTCTGCCCGTAGTGGCAGCCAGGTGATTTCAGCTCGGTAGCCGCGTGCAATGAGCTCCTTGCACAGTCGTTGGGTGAACACATCCACACCGCTATTGGCTCGGATAGTGGGAAACCAGACTGCGGGATCAGGTGAGTTCATCTGCGTTTTTCACTGATGCGGTGTTGGGCTGAGTATAGATGGTCGCTGTACACTGTTGCAGTCAAACTGACAAATTCTTTCCGAATTGAATTGTGTTCATCACTGAGTTCTGGATAATCAGGCTAGTATTGGTACGTCGTCTTTATGGTTTTACCTTTGTTGGGCATTGAAGTAAAGGAATAACATGGATTGTCAGTTGCATTTTCTCGGCGCCACCCAAACCGTCACCGGTTCACGCTACCTCGTGGACACTGGCGCTGCGCGCGTTTTGGTGGATTGCGGTCTCTTTCAGGGCACCAAGAACCTGCGCAAGCGCAACTGGCAGCCGTTTCCCGTCGAGCCGTCAGGTATTGATGCGGTGGTGCTCACGCACGCCCATGTGGATCACAGTGGCTACCTGCCCGCTCTGGTCAGGCAGGGGTTTGCCGGCCCAGTTTTTTGCAGCGAAGGCACGCATCAGCTTGCCAAAATCATTCTGCCGGATTCGGGGCATTTGCAGGAAGAAGAAGCGGAATTCCGGAATCGTCATGGTTTGACGAAGCATCATCCGGCCTTGCCGTTGTATACCGAGCAGGATGCGCTGAGATGTCTGGAGCAGTTTCGTCCCGTTCCGTTTCACAAGTCGGTGCGTGTTGCCGGGGATATTTCGGCGGAACTGTCCCGGGCCGGCCATATTCTCGGGGCGAGTTCCGTGCTGGTGAATGCCGCTGGCCGGCGTGTGCTGTTTTCCGGTGATGTGGGGCGCCCCAATGACCTGATCATGAAGGCACCTGAGTCGCCACCGGCGTGCGACTATCTGGTGGTGGAGTCCACCTACGGCAACCGTGTGCATCCCCAGGTCGATGTTTTCGATGAAGTTGGCCAGCTTGTGCTGGATACCCTTTCCCGGGGCGGGCAGATGCTGGTGCCTGCGTTCGCAGTGGGGCGTGCCCAGGCGATCATGTATGTGCTGCATGAGCTGATGCGAACACACCGGATACCGCGCATTCCCATCTATCTGGACAGTCCGATGGCCATACGGGCTTCGTCGGCCTATCTCGGCAAGGCCAATGCCGGTATTCGCCTGTCAGCGAAAGTGGCGGCGGCGATTCATGCCGATACGCACTATGCCCGTACCGTGGATGAGTCCAAGGCGCTCAACCACCTGCGCTATCCTGCCGTCATTATCTCGGCCAGCGGCATGGCGACAGGTGGCCGGGTGCTTCACCATTTGCAGCGCATGTTGCCGGATCACCGCAATACGGTTCTCTTTGCCGGTTATCAGGCACCCGGCACCCGGGGATCCCTGCTGGTCTCAGGTGCGGACCGGATCAAGATTTTTGGCAACTATGTTCCGGTTAGGTCGCGGGTGGCCTGTCTGGATGTGCTTTCGGCTCATGCCGATGCGCCGGAACTGATCGGTTGGATGCGCGGCATGCCCGCGCCGCCCAAGCAGGTGTGGGTCACGCATGGTGAGCCCGAATCCGCCGACGCGTTGCGGCTTCGCATTCAGGATGAGCTGGGCTGGCCGGCGGATGTTCCCGAGCTGGGCGATCAATACGAGATCTGAGCCGCGAGTGTGACCCGTACGGCATCCCGTGGCGTCGGGGCTGTTAGCAACAAATAGAACTGTCCGGTTTTGTAGCACATAAACTGTCCGCTTTGGGTCCACTGATGATCAGACTTGGCAGCGGACGTTGGCCGGTGCCTGATCAATAGGTTCGAGGGGGTCGAAGGGCAGGCCTTCTGGGGTGTAACTGGCCAGTCTTCTGGGGCCGTGGAAGATCGCCAGGGAGCGATCAGGATAACGGTGTACCCGAACCTTGGCCTTGACGTAATGGCGCCGATAGCGGTCGGCAGGGATCTGCAGCTTGAGTCCCTCGAACGAGACGCAGTTGTCCTTGTTCACGGTGCGTTCGTACTGCTCACACAGGATGTCGTCCAGTCCAGGGCCGATGAAAGGCACGAAGGCGCTGCCCTCGACGGCGGGTTTGACGCAGAACTCCCGGTTGAAGGCCGGCAGGTAGTGCTCCCGAAGGTAGCGGTTGGCCGCCGCCATGGTGGTAATGCCCTGGGCTGCAAGTTCCTTGGGCAGGCGTCCCTGATGGGTGGCGAACTGGCGCTCACAGCGGCCCCGGGCCTCGGGGGAATAGGCGGGGATCATCTCGACCCCGAGCTGGGCCATGGCCCTGCCGAACTGGGTGAGGTTGGACTTGTCGACCTTGCCGCCGGCCTTGGGGGTGTGCCAGTAGTGACTGCCCCGGTCGGTATAGAGGCTCGAGGGAAGGCCGTGATCGGTGATGACCTCTCGCATGGCCTGGAAGCTCGAAGCCGTGCCTTCCTCCTCGACGAAGAACATGGAGTAGTGCTCAGAGGTGGCGTCATCGAAGGTGATGATCAGATCCCAGTGGTGGCCGGGAACCCATTCGTGGGTGGAGCCATCCTGGTGGAGCATCATGCCGACCATGGGCGCCCGCTCGCGGCGTCGACGATGCTTACCCCGAGCCGGTGCCTTCTTGACCAGGCCTGCCTTCTGCAAGGTGTTCCGTACCCAGGTATAGCTGCGTGTGCCGCCGTGACGGTCGCGGTAGAAGCTGTAGAAGTGTTTGATGTTCCAGCCGTCGTAGCGCTCCTTGTAGAGCGCCTCGAGGCGTAGAACCTCATCCACCGGGGCCTTGCGGTGGGAAACCTGACTCAGGCGCTTGTCGATCAGGCCGTCGAGGCCCTCCTCCTCGTAGCGGTCGATATAGCGCCGGAAGGTCCGCTCACAGACCCCCAGCAGCCGCGCCGCCTCTTCCTGGGTCAGCCGTTTCTCGGTCCATCCCGTATAGGCTTCTTCGAATCGCATTTTCCGGATCTCCTGTAGCAGTTCTGTCCGTCTCATGGCTCACCTCCTTGGTGATCATGAAACCGGACAAATCACGTGCTACAAGTCCGGACAGTTTATTTGCTCCCAACACCCGTGGCGTCGGGGCTTGCGGGGTTGCGGCAGAGACGTTATGATGGCCGCACATGGAAGAACCGAATCGTGCTTAAGGATGGAGCGCAATCATGACACCTTTTTCGCCTGATCTCCTTTTCCCCTCACGACTTCCCCTGCAGCTCACCCGGCACTGATGCCCGGACCGGGATCCGCAATGGACTTCGAAACCCTGCGTGCCCGGGTATTGCAGCCTGTGACGGCGCTCAATCCGCTGGGTGGCGATATTCGGCTGGATGAACGCTTCGATGCGATCCGTAGCGAAATTCAGGCATGGGAAAGTCTGGAAAGTGAAACCCATCCGGACTGGAAGCGCTTGTCCGAAGCCTGCTGCCATCTGCTGGCCAGCGAGAGCAAGGATATTCTGCTGCTGTGCTGGCTGGCGTACGCATGGGGGCAGCATGTTCCCGAACGGGGCGTGACGGAAGCCTGCCTGATACTGGGGGAGGCACTGACGGAATGGGGGAGGGGGTTCATCCCGGCCGCAAGCGCAAGCGGGCGCTTTGCATGGCGGTGGATTGGCTGGCTTCCCGATGGCTGTCGGAAGAGGCGTTCAGCGGGCAGGACGTCAATGAGGCCGTGCTGGCGCAGGTGAAAGCTGTGTCAGCCTGGCTGGAGCCGTTGGGTGCGGACAGTGATCACGCCTGGTACACCTGGGCGGCCCAGGTCAGAAAGGCCCTTCAGTCCCGGATGGCCCGTGCGGTCAGTGCGACGGAGACCGTTAAAACCGCTTCCATGGCGCCTGCCGGAGTGCCCCCCGATTCCCATGCCGCTGCCGTGTCAGATCCGGAGGCCTCTGCCGATATTCCGGCACCAGCCGTCACAAGCCCGGTGCCGCCGATTGTTTCGGCACCTGCGTCAGCCGGTATCCATTCCGCGGAAACTCTGGTGAAAGCTCACCGGTCCGGACAATCCTTCATCGAGTCGCTCTGTGACTACCTGCGCCACAAGTCGTTGCTTGATGCCAATGCTTACCTCATGGCACGAACCTATGCTTTCTCCGGGGTAGTCAGCCTGCCACCGTCACGCGAGGGCGTCACGGAGCTGCGGCCTGTGCCGGATGAAAAGCGGCACAAACTGGAGGCCCTGGCAGCAGCCGGAGAGTGGGCAGCCTGTATCCATGAACTCGAGCGTTCGCTCTTTCGTTTGCCGTTCTGGCTGACGGGACACCGGATGGTGGCCGAGGCCCTTGAGAAGCTGGGTGGAAGCGGGGTGGCGCAGTTGATTCAGGCACTCTGCCACGCCTGGGTTGAGCGGTTTCCGGCGCTGACGGACTATCGGTTCAAGGGCGGGGAGGTACATTTTGCGGATGCCCGAACCCGCCAATGGCTGAGCCGGACAGGCGTGAGCACGCGCGTGGAAGCGGCCCCGCAATCGCCGGTTCCGCAGCAGAGAGGCGGGCAGGCGGACAAGGCGCATGAACTGCCGGATGTGTCGGCTCTGGATACGCCTGATGCGCTCAGGACGCTGGCCCAGGCCGCTGCCGGCGAGCCCGAGCCCAGACGCCAGCTGGATATCTGGCTGGCCCAGGGTGAGCTGGCAAGGGAGCGGGGAGAAACGCCTCTGGCCTCTGCCATCGGGCGGGGCGTACTGGCGCAACTGGACCGCCAGCCGGCCGGTTACTTCCTGCGTACGGAAAAAATGAAGGCTCTGGCGCTCGCAGCCGGGGCCCCGCTGGAGATTCGGCCGGAACTCTCCGAGCTGAGTCTCTGTCAGCCCCATATTGCACAACAACTCATCAATCACATGTAAACAAGGAGACTTCACATGGCAAAGGACGGATCCGTAGCACCACGCGAGCGCATCAATATCCAGTACAAGTCCGAAACCGGCGCAGCAGAAGAAAGTATCGAGCTGCCTTTCAAGATGCTGGTGACCGGTGATTTCACCAACCGCGAAGACGACCGCATGGTGGAGGAGCGCAAACCCATCAATGTGGACAAGGACAACTTCGATGACGTGCTGGCGAGCCAGAATATCGAGATCAACATGACTGTCGCCAACCGGCTTTCCGATGAGGAAGACGAGGAGATGGGCGTGACACTGAACGTGCGCAGCATTCGCGATTTCACGCCCGACGCCATCGTCGGGCAGGTGCCCGAGCTCAGGGCGCTCATGGATCTGCGCGAGGCGTTGGTGGCGCTCAAGGGCCCGCTGGGCAACGTGCCCGCCTTCCGCAAGATGATCGAGGAGACCCTGAAGGACGACAACCTCAAGGCCGAGTTGTTCAGGGAACTGGGAATCGAAGGATAAGGAGCATCGTCATGTCTGATTATCAATCCATGCTGGCCTACGGGGCCCGTGCCGCCGGGCTGGAAGAAACCTCGCTCATCAGCCAGATCGTCGAAAAGACCAAGATGAAGCCTCAGGATGAGGGATTCGAGGTGGCGAAGCGCGGGGTGGGCGCGTTCATTGCCGAGCTCCTGAAGGACGAAAACCGGGAAGAGCGGGTCAACAAGAATCTCATTGACCGCATGATCGCCGAGCTGGACAGGAAGCTGTCCGCGCAGGTGGACGAGATTCTGCACAATCCGGATTTCCAGAAAGTGGAGTCCGCCTGGCGCGGGCTCAAGCTCCTTGTGGATCGTACGGATTTTTCCCAGAACGTCCGCATCGAGATGGTCAACATCTCGAAGGAAGACCTGTTCAATGACTTCGAGGATGCCCCCGATGTCACCAAGTCCGGGCTGTACAAGCTGGCCTACAGCGCCGAATACGGCCAGTATGGTGGCGAGCCCTTTGGTGTGATTCTGGGTAATTACGAGTTCGGACCGGGCGCCATGGACATGCGTATCCTGCAGAACTGTGCGGCCGTTGCTGCCATGTCCCACGCGCCGTTCATTTCCGCGGCGGGGCCCCGGTTCTTTGGTCTGGAAAGCTTTGAAGGACTGCCCAATCTCAAGGAACTGTCCTCCGTATTCGAGGGCCCCCAGTTTGCCAAGTGGCGTTCCTTCCGCGAGTCCGAAGATGCCAAATATGTGGGGCTGACACTGCCGCGCTTCCTCCTGCGCCAGCCCTATGATCCGGAGAATCAGCCGGCCAAGACCTTCAATTACCGGGAATCGGTCGAGCACAGCCACGAAGCGTACCTCTGGGGTAACACGGCCTTTGCGTTTGCAACCCGTCTGTCGGACAGTTTTGCGAAATACCGCTGGTGTCCGAACATCATCGGTCCGCGCAGTGGTGGCGCGGTGCCGGATCTGCCGCTGCACTTCTATGAGAACATGGGTGATCTGGAAGCCAAGATTCCGACGGAAATCCTGATTACTGACCGGCGGGAGTTCGAGTTGTCCGAGGAGGGATTCATTCCGCTGACCATGCGCAAGGGCAGTGACAGTGCGGTCTTCTTCTCCGCCAACTCGGTGATGAAGGCGAAGAACTTCGGCAACAGTGAAGACGGCAAGCGCAAGGAACTGAACCATCGCCTCAGCACTCAGCTGCCTTACATGTTCATCGTCAACCGCATTGCGCACTACCTGAAGGTGCTGCAGCGCGAGAATCTGGGCAGTTGGAAGGAACGTCAGGATATCGAGCGTGAGCTGAACGCCTGGTTGAACACCTACATCGCCGATCAGGAGAACCCGGCACCGGAGGTTCGCAGTCGCCGACCGCTGCGCGCGGCACAGGTGACAGTCGAGGATGTCGAAGGCAAGCCGGGCATCTACAGGATCAGCCTCCTGGTCAAGCCCCACTTCAAGTACATGGGGGCCGACTTCGAGCTGTCTCTGGTCGGCAAGCTCGACAAGTCCTGATCATGGCCAGCATTGGCTTTCTGGACCGTGTCGTGCTGGGCGAGCGACACCCGCGTGGTGTCGCGCCCGAACAGGAAGTGGCCGGCGCCGTCATGGCCAATATCGGGCGCATGCTGCAGATCCGGGCAGGGAGTTATCATTTCCTGCCTGACTTTGGCGTGCCGGATTTCAATGACCTGGTGTTTGAATTTCCGGATGCCATTTACCGGATCGGCCACGCCATACGGGCCTTTTTGCTGAATTATGAAAACCGCCTTGCGGATGTCGATGTGGTCTACATGCCGGATCCGGAACAGCCGCTTCAGCTCAAGTTCCGCATCGAGGCACGGCTCAGTCCCGATCTGGGCGGATATCCGCTGGCATTTTATACGGTGATGACCAGTAACGGCCGGGCATTTCTGGAGCGTTAGCCACCAACAGGCAGTACACCGAAATGGATTTCAGTGATTATTTTCTCAAGGAGCTCAAGGCCCTGCGGGAAACGGGCAAGGCCTTTGCCCTGGAGCATCCGAGGCTGGCCGCCTTTCTCTCCGAAGAGGGGCAGGATCCGGATGTGGAGCGTATTCTGGAGTCCGTGGCTTTTCTGACAGCCAGGCTTCAGCAACGTCTGGATGGCGTCTTTGCGGATGTCACCCATGAGCTGCTTCGTCTGGCCTGGCCGGGGCAGCTACAGGTGACCCCTTCCATGACCATGGTGGCGTTCGAGGCGGGCGATGCCGTCGGCGAAAGCCGGGTGATTGCCAGAGGCGCGGCGCTGACCTCCATTCCGGTGGACGGACATCCTTGCCGCTTCCGGACGTGTCGCGAAGTGGCGCTGCACCCTTGGCGGCTTGCGGGCTGTCGTCACATGCGTACGGAGACGGCCGATGAGTTGGTCCTGGATCTGCATGTCCTGAATCCGGCGTTTCTGCTCTCCGGCGGACCGGATGCCCTGTCGCTCTATCTGCATGGTGATGCCCGTCAGACCGGATACTGGTTGCAGCATCTCGAGCGGGATGTGTTGTCACTCGGCGTGTCGCTGAATGACGGCGCGCCGGAGTGGGGCGCCGTCACCGTCGAGCCGGAAGGCTTTGATGAAGGGTTTCAGTTGCTGCCGGACGAGGCCTCGGTGGCATCGGGGTTGCGACTGGCCAGCGAGTATTTCCTGTATCCCGAGAAATTCAGCTTCGTGGCCCTAAAGGGGTTGCGTGCCTTCTGGTCACGATGGCCGGCGGAGGCGTTGGAATGTGCAGAGCGGATCCGTCTGACCCTTCGGTTCTCGAAGCGTACCCGGCAGGCATTTCAGGATGTGTCGCAGCTGGTTCAGCTGCATGTTTCTCCGGCCATCAACCTTTTCGAATGTGATGCCCGGCCTCTGGACATCGAGCACCTGGAAAGCCGGTATCTCCTTCAGCCTGATACGGTTGTGCCGGGTGTCCAAGCCCACTCCGTTGTCCACCTGGAGGGCTGGAACCGGGATACACGCCGCTATCGCAGCTATGCGCCGCTGAGTCAGGCGCTGGAAAGCTGCCATTTTCAGGAGCAGGGCACCTATTACTGGGAGAAGTGCCTGCCGTCGCAGGTCAGCCACTATCAGTGGCTACTGTGGACGGGCTTCTACGGGGAAGGACGTCAGGCTCTCATGCCCCAGCGAGAGGTGATTCATGCCCGTCTCAGATGTACGGATGGCATGCGCGCCCGCAAGCTGGGCGTCGGCGATGTCTGCTACCCGGCTGAAGCACTGACGGCGCTGGTCAGTGCCCGCAACATCACACCGGTAACGCCCCCGCTGTTTCCCTATCTGCATGGCCATCGCATCTACGAGCTGCTGGGCCTGCTCCGGTCCTCCGTTTCACGCTACAGCTCGCGCGAGGCGCTGATTGAAACCCTCAAGGTGCTGGACCGTCGCAGTCACTATGACCGGGCCCATTCGGAAGCCATCCACAAGAAGATTCAGGGGGTTCTGTCACTGCGGTGCCGCGAAGCCCTGGCCCTGAGACGCGGCATCCCGGTCATGGGGCGGGAAATCGTACTGGAGGTGGATGAATCCCGTTTCCTCGGTGACGGTGATATCCACCTGTTCGGGGCGGTGCTGTACGCTCTGATGGCGGGAGGCCGGCGAATCAATGAGCACCTGTCCCTCAGGCTGGTCGGTCACAAGCACCAAGGGATCTGGGAGTGGGGGTAAAGATGGGAGAGCACATGGCGGCGCGCAGCCGCGCGGTTTCCGATCTCGGACATGTGTTGAGGCTGCTGGTTCAGAATCGCCGGCCGGACGAGTCCCTGCGCTTTACTTCCTCACCGTCACTGGCGTCACCGGCCGCACCGGGGCGACTGCTGGAGATCCGCAACGGAAACCGGATCAGCCGGCACCTTGAGCGTGCCGTGTGTGTGCTCATGGGCGCACAGGGCACGCTGCCACCCTATATGCTTGAAGAGGCCGCACAGGACAGCACCTCAAATTTCACCGAGTTCATGCAGGTGCTCGAACATCACCTCGGTCAGAAGCTGGCGGATGTGTTTTGTGTAACGCATGACCTTGCGGATGAGCATCGGCTGCCGGCACGGGATGTCCGGCGCTTGCTGGGGATCTCGGAGTGGGATCAGCTATCGGCCCCGCTACGCCGTGCCTTGGTGCGGGGCCGCCCGTTCAACCTGACCTGTGCCCGCAGCCAGCCAGGCAGCGCAGAAGGTTTTCGCATGGCGATCTCTCAGTTGCTCGGGCAGCCCGTACAAGTGCTGGAGAATGATCCGGGTCACATGCGTTTGCCGGACACCCTGTGTGGCCGGCTGGGACGCAACCTTGAACTGGGTGGTCACCACGTCCTGGGACAGCGGGTTCGCAATGATGCCAACCGTATCCGTCTGACCGTGCGGTGCAGCCATCCGGATGAGGCCCGGTCACTGGCTCCGGGCGGACTGCGTCACGCTCAGCTCCGTGAGCTGGCCGGACTGGCGGCCGGGCGCCCGCTTCAGGTGGTACTGGTTGTGGCGCTGGAGGCCGGTTCGGTGTCTGCCGGTGCGCTGGGGCAAACCCGGCTCGGGCAGGGGGCCGTATTGGGTGAGCGCAACCGTTTCTCACAACGGCATTACAGTCTGACAGTCATTTTTCAAGGAGTAGAACATGAGTATTGATACGGCCATGCAGCAGCTGGACACGGAATCGCTGCGCATCATGGAGAGCGCAGCGCGACTGTGCATGCAGCGTTGTGAGGAGGCGCTCAGCCCGGAGCACTTTGTCGCGGCGGCACTGGATGAATCCGTGGTGGTTCAGGAGCTGGCGGCCGACAGCGGGTTCTACTGGCGCTTGCCGGTGAAGGCAGCGGGTGAGCCGGGATCCCGGGGCGTCACGCCCGTATTGTCCGTTCGCTTTCTCAAGTGGCTGCGCATCGCGTCGGAATACACGCGAACCGAGTTTGAGGGTGAACGGGTGAGTCCTGCTGCACTGCTGTACAGCTTGGCCGCTCATCCCGAGGCGCTGGTGGAAGATGCCCGTTTGCAGCAGGCCCTGGCAGGCGCGAAACGGAGCGCGTTGTATCGGGCGGCCTGCGCAGAAGCCGGTGTGACCACTGCAGCTTTCCGCCAGCCTGATACCACCGCCCTCGGACCGGAGATGTCCGGGACAGAAGGGGGAAACGACGCCGCACGCGATGCCTTGGCTCAGTTTTGCCAGAATCTCTGCCAGGATGTGGCCGAAGGGCGCCTTGATCCGGTCATGTGTCGCGAAAAGGAAATCGCCCAGCTCATCGACATCCTGTGCCGGCGCAAGAAGAACAACCCGATGATTCTTGGCGAGGCGGGCACCGGAAAGACCGCGCTCGTGGAAGGGCTTGCCTGGTGGATTCATGAGGAGCGTGTGCCGCCCGCGCTGATAGGGGTGGAGGTCTACGCACTGGACCTGGGGGCGCTCAAGGCCGGGGCCAGTGTCCGGGGAGAGCTGGAACGCCGGGTCAAGACCATTCTCGACGCGCTGAAGGTCCTGGCCGGCCAGGCCCTGTTGTTCATCGATGAGGCCCACACCCTGCTGGCGGCAGATGGTCAGGGTGGAGATGACCTGGCCAATCTTCTCAAACCCGCACTTGCCCGAGGCGAAATCAAGGTCATTGCGGCAACCACCTGGCGGGAATACAAGAAGTATTTCGAAAAGGATCCGGCCATGGTGCGCCGTTTTCAGCCCGTCACGGTTCAGGAGTTGGCTCCGGATCAGGCAGAGCATGTGCTGCGGCACGTCCGTCCCGCACTGGAGGCCCGGCACGGTGTGCTGATCCGGGACGAGGCCGTGTGCGTGGCGGTTTCGGCCAGTCATCGTTTCATGGCCGACCGAATGCTGCCGGACAAGGCGCTGGATGTGCTGGATACGGCGTGCGTGCGCGTCTACCTCCGCGCCCATGTGCAGCCTGTTGACGACATGGTGCTGGCCAGTACCAGGACTCACCTGGTGCAGCAGCTTGAAGGCCTGCGGGCGGAGTCGGAACGCGGTTTTGATGTGGCAGAGACGCTGACTGCGTGCGAGGCGGAGCTCCGTCAGCTTGAAGAGAGGTTGGATACCCTTGACAAGGGTGACGCAGGACAGGGTTTCCGGGATGACCGGTCTGATTCGCTGGTGGTCACCGCAGCCGATGTGGCGGATGTGATTGCGGGCTGGACCGGCATCCCCCGTGAACGGATTCTCAGTGCACGGAATGAGGCCATCCAGCATGCGCCGGCGCGGTTGAGAGACCGGCTCATCGGCCAGGATCATGCCATTGAACGGGTATTTCGCCGGCTTCAGGCCAGTGCAGCCGGCCTCACTGACGCGCGCCAGCCACAAGGTGTCTTTCTCTTCACCGGTCCTTCGGGGGTGGGAAAGACCGAACTGGCGCGACTGTTGGCGCAGGAGATCTGCGGTCATGACCGGGCGCTGGTGCGTATCAACATGAGCGAATATCAGGAGTCGCACAGCGTATCCCGCCTGATCGGCTCTCCCCGGGCTACGTCGGATATGGTGAGGGCGGTGTGCTGACCGAAGCGGTCCGCAAGAATCCCTGGTCAGTGGTACTGCTGGACGAGGTGGAAAAGGCACACCGGGACGTGCACAGCCTGTTCTATCAGGTGTTCGACAGCGGTTTCCTGAATGATGGTGAAGGCCGGCCCACGGATTTCCGCAATACCATTGTCATTCTGACGGCCAATCTGGCTGCGGATGCGATCCAGTCACTGTGGCAGCAGTCTCCGGAAATGAGCCCGGATGAGGTGACCGAACGCATCTGGCCTCAGCTTGTCCGGGTGCTGCCTCCTGCATTGCTGGGGCGCATGGACGTGATTCCCTTCCGGCCGCTTTCCCTGACGATGGCCGCAACGCTGGTTCAGCGTCGCTTTGAGTCCTTGGCGGAGCAGGCCATGCGGCACGGTATCCGGCTGGAGCTGGCGGAACCGGCGGTGTCGGCGCTTGCCGGGGATCTGGTGTCGTCACCCATGGGGGTGCGCTATCTTCACCGTCTCGTGGAGCGCCATTGGGTGCCACGGGTGTCGGATGCGATACTGGAGTCTCACCCGGAGACTGTCGTGCTGGGGTGGGGAACGGCCGGCCTTGCACGGGATGAGGTCCATTCCGAGGCAGCACCGGCTCAGTAATGGGGGGCGGGGGCTCCTCATCGGTCTTGCGGATGAGGGGCTCGGCCTGTGCCTTGAGCTTGTTTTCCAGAAGTTCGACACGTCGTCTCTGGCGCTCGATTTCCTGACTCTGCCGGTAAACGGTATCGGACAGCTGTTCGACCGTATCATCCAGAAACGCCAGTCGTGCCTGAAGGTCGGCAACGATTTGTTCCAGATTGTGCATTCCGGGGTCCTCATCTCTCAGTCAGCGTGCAATTCTACCATGATTTGATATCATTCGCGGTCATGTCACGGTTTCAGTGTTGGGAGCAAATAAACTGTCCGGACTTGTAGCACGTGATTTGTCCGGTTTCATGATCACCAAGGAGGTGAGCCATGAGACGGACAGAACTGCTACAGGAGATCCGGAAAATGCGATTCGAAGAAGCCTATACGGGATGGACCGAGAAACGGCTGACCCAGGAAGAGGCGGCGCGGCTGCTGGGGGTCTGTGAGCGGACCTTCCGGCGCTATATCGACCGCTACGAGGAGGAGGGCCTCGACGGCCTGATCGACAAGCGCCTGAGTCAGGTTTCCCACCGCAAGGCCCCGGTGGATGAGGTTCTACGCCTCGAGGCGCTCTACAAGGAGCGCTACGACGGCTGGAACATCAAACACTTCTACAGCTTCTACCGCGACCGTCACGGCGGCACACGCAGCTATACCTGGGTACGGAACACCTTGCAGAAGGCAGGCCTGGTCAAGAAGGCACCGGCTCGGGGTAAGCATCGTCGACGCCGCGAGCGGGCGCCCATGGTCGGCATGATGCTCCACCAGGATGGCTCCACCCACGAATGGGTTCCCGGCCACCACTGGGATCTGATCATCACCTTCGATGACGCCACCTCTGAGCACTACTCCATGTTCTTCGTCGAGGAGGAAGGCACGGCTTCGAGCTTCCAGGCCATGCGAGAGGTCATCACCGATCACGGCCTTCCCTCGAGCCTCTATACCGACCGGGGCAGTCACTACTGGCACACCCCCAAGGCCGGCGGCAAGGTCGACAAGTCCAACCTCACCCAGTTCGGCAGGGCCATGGCCCAGCTCGGGGTCGAGATGATCCCCGCCTATTCCCCCGAGGCCCGGGGCCGCTGTGAGCGCCAGTTCGCCACCCATCAGGGACGCCTGCCCAAGGAACTTGCAGCCCAGGGCATTACCACCATGGCGGCGGCCAACCGCTACCTTCGGGAGCACTACCTGCCGGCCTTCAACCGGGAGTTCTGCGTCAAACCCGCCGTCGAGGGCAGCGCCTTCGTGCCTTTCATCGGCCCTGGACTGGACGACATCCTGTGTGAGCAGTACGAACGCACCGTGAACAAGGACAACTGCGTCTCGTTCGAGGGACTCAAGCTGCAGATCCCTGCCGACCGCTATCGGCGCCATTACGTCAAGGCCAAGGTTCGGGTACACCGTTATCCTGATCGCTCCCTGGCGATCTTCCACGGCCCCAGAAGACTGGCCAGTTACACCCCAGAAGGCCTGCCCTTCGACCCCCTCGAACCTATTGATCAGGCACCGGCCAACGTCCGCTGCCAAGTCTGATCATCAGTGGACCCAAAGCGGACAGTTTATGTGCTACAAAACCGGACAGTTCTATTTGTTGCTAACATCATGTCACGGTTTCAGGGTGGCATGTCTTCATTTTTTTACACGTTTGACAACAGGAAATACTGAAAACTCATGAGTACGTCATTTGCAAAAACCGTTGCTGTTTCGGCGGTCTGTACAGCGCCTGTTCCCTTGATTGCCGGTGTGTTGATTCATCTGGTTGCAGGTGTACCGCAGTTTGATGCGACTGCACAGGAAGCCAGCTGGCATGACGCCCTGTCCGGTGCGCGTGGAATCGGGTTGTATCTGGCTGTCTGGCTGGCTGCATTTGTGGCTGCCTTGGTTGCGGCCCGGATGGTGACGGCCGTCCCCTCTGCAGGCAGAAGCCGCCAGTCCGATATGGATCAGCCAGCGACCATGGACGAAAACGATGACCGCGAGGAAGGTACGGTCAAGTGGTTCAATGCCAACAAGGGCTTCGGCTTCATTACCCGTGGGTCGGGCGAGGACATCTTTGTGCATTTCCGCGCCATTCGTGGCCGGGGACACCGTGTCCTGAAGCAGGGGCAGGTCGTGCGCTTCCGGGTCACCGAGAGTGAAAAAGGCCTGCAGGCGGACGATGTGTCCGTCATTCGCGAAAGCTGAGTCACTTGCCCGGACTACTTGTCCGGGTTGTCCCACTTCACTGGCCGCTCGCCCTGAGCGGTCAGTTCCATCCAGCCCTCATCCTCAGGTTGTTCTGACCAGGATCCGGACGAGCAGCGAACCACACCGCCCAGTGCGCGGAAGACGTCCCGCCCGCAATCCAGATCGGTCGGCCAGGGCGTCCGGTCGCTTTCAAACCAGATGCAATGCCAACTGCCGGTCGCCCGTTCGATGAGGTGTACGGGGACGGACTGCCCTTTGAGTGTTGCGGTGCCCCGCGTCGTGCGGCCTTTCTGTTGCCAGGAAACCGGGGTGTCGGACAGTGACTCGACCCAGGCCTGAATGGCTGCCGTATCAACACCCCGGAGGTACACTTCGATATCCGGGTAGCGGGGTTCATTCTTCGTCATCTTGGGTATCCCTGGTAAGAAAGTCGGTAAAGCGGAAAATCATCAGGCTCAGATAGCCCGCAACGGCCATCAGGCCGCCAGCAGTCATGAGCAGCCAGAGCAGGAGCAGAAAGGCGTCCGGCGGATTCTCCGTCAGGTAGAGGGTGGCCAGACTGCAGCCGAAGACGATACCGCCCGTCACGAAAGTCTGGAAACAGCTCCGGGCGTGGATGCCCCGCCGGAGCAGGGCATCGCGCCATCGGACCAGTCGCCGGAATCGCCTCACAGCAGCAGGTTCTCCATGATGCGCTCATAGATGCGGCTGAGCTGATCCAGCTCTTCCACGGACACCTGTTCATTGATCCGGTGAATGGTCTTGTTGATGGGGCCGAGCTCCACCACCTGGGCTCCCGTGGGCGCGATATAGCGGCCATCGGACGTGCCGCCACTGGTGCTGAGCTCGGTTTCAAAGCCACGTTCTTCCCGGATGGCACGAACCGTTGCCTCGACCAGCGGACCTTCCGCAGTCAGAAAAGGCTGCCCGAACAGGGTCCATTCAAGCCCGTAATTCAGTCCATGGCTGTCCAGCAGCGCATGGACACGGGACTGCAGGGCTTCTGCCGTGGTTTCCGTGGAAAAGCGGAAGTTGAAATCGATGACCACTTCGCCGGGTATCACATTGCCGGCCCCGGTGCCGCCATGAATGTTGGAAATCTGGAAACTGGTGGCCGGAAAGAAATCATTGCCGTTGTCCCAGTGTGCACTGACCAGTTCCGCAAGTGCCGGAGCCACGCGGTGTATGGGGTTGTCGGCCAGATGCGGGTAGGCCACATGCCCCTGAATGCCCTTGATGGTCAGGCGCCCGGTCAGGGAGCCACGCCGGCCGTTCTTGATCACGTCACCCACGGTGCGGGTGGACGAGGGCTCCCCCACGATACACCAGTCAATCTTTTCACCACGCGCCTGCAAGGCCTCCACCACCTTGACGGTACCGTTGACGGCGCGGCCTTCTTCATCGCTGGTGATGAGCCAGGCGATTGAGCCCTTGTGGTGCGGGTGCCGGGCCACGAAACGCTGGCAGGCGGTGAGGAAGGCGGCGAGGCTGCCTTTCATGTCGGCGGCACCCCGACCATGCAGCACGCCATTTTCCACATGCGCCTCGAACGGAGGGAAGGTCCAGGCCTCTTCAGGGCCCGGAGGGACGACATCCGTGTGGCCGGCAAAGACCAGCAGCGGTCCGTCCTGGCCCCGGCGGGCACACAGGTTGGTGACCTCTCCGAACGGCATGTCCTCGCAGACAAAGCCCAGTGGCGCAAGGTGAGCCTTGAGGTATTCCTGACAGCCGGCATCATGGGGCGTCACGCTGGGGCGCTGTATCAGCGCCCGGGCATGTTCGAGCGTCTCGGACATGACAGAACCATCAGTTGTGGGCATGGAGGGCTTCATTCAGCTGGATGGCTGCGGTATTGCCCGTGGCTTCCACGCGACCGGTCAGGGAGTTGCGCCGGAAGACCAGGTCGGGCACGCCGGCCAGTTCACGTGCTTTCACCACGCGGATCACTTCGCCCTTGTCGTCCAGAAGAGCCACCTTGGTGCCTGCCGTGAGGTAAAGACCGGCTTCCACCTTGCAACGGTCACCCAGGGGAATGCCGATTCCCGCATTGGCACCCACGAGGCTGTTTTCGCCGACAGAGATGACGATGTTGCCACCCCCGGAGAGGGTGCCCATGGTGGAGGATCCGCCGCCCAGATCGGAGCCCTTGCCGATGACCACACCGGCTGAAATGCGGCCTTCGATCATGGAGGTTCCCAGCGTGCCGGCGTTGAAGTTGACAAACCCCTCGTGCATGATGGTGGTGCCTTCGCCCAGGTGTGCACCCAGACGAACTCGGGACGCATCACCGATACGCACACCCTTGGGCACCACGTAGTCCGCCATGGGCGGAAACTTGTCCACGGCATGAACCTTGAGCCAGCGGCCGGCAAGGCGGGCTTCAAGCTGGCGTTCGGGCAGCTCGTCCAGATCAATCGGACCTTCGCTGGTCCAGGCCACATTGGGCAGCAACGCAAAGATGCCTTCGAGATTGACGCTGTGGGGTGTTTTCAGGCGCCGGGAGAGCAGTTGCAGTTTCAGGTACACTTCCGGTGTTGATGCGGAAGGACCGTCCTCCTCCAGCATCAGGATGATCAGACGCTGGCGACCACCTACCGGGGACCGGGCGAGCTGGCGCGTGCGCTCAGCGGCTGCTTCGAGACCTGCGCCCTGCAGGACTTCGGCCAGGCGGCCGAGCTGACCGGCATCCGGTGTCCCGGTCCAGCGGCCGGACTGGTTGTCGGACATGCTGCGGATCTGCTCCACGACCTCTGTGGCCGGATTCAGTTCAAGAACCGGGTACAGAACCTCGAGCCAGTCGCCTTTTGTGTTGATCGTTCCAATGCCAAGTCCAAATGCGAACATGGTGCCTCCTCAGGAATGGGTCAGAAATCGATGTGAATAGGCGTCAGCATCAAAGCCGACCACCTGAATGGTGTCTCCGTCAGTCATGACAGGGCGTTTGAGCAGCGTCGGATACCGGATGATCAGCCGGACGGCCTCATCATGGGTACTGAACCGGCGCTCCGCTTCGGGAATCTGTCGCCATGTGGCAGAGCGTGTGTTGATCAGGTCGGCAGGGGCCTTGTGTTCCAGCCACTGACGTACCAGGGCTTCCTCAAGACCGTCCTGGCGCACATCATGGAATTGCCAGGCAACCTGGTGGGCGTCCAGCCACCTGATCGCCTTGCGCACCGTATCACAATTGCGGATACCGTAAACTGTCAGCATGTCCGTTGTGCCTCCGGAAGATAGTTGGATAGTACGGTGCGGATCCGGACGGCCGCTTCTTCGCAGTCGGCCTCGCTGGCAACCAGTGCCATGCGGCAATGATTCACGCCGGGATCCTGATCATCGCAGCTCCGTGACAGATAACGTCCGGGTAGGATCACCACGTTGGCCTGCTGATACAGGACTCGGGCCAGCGCCTCGTCGGCAACAGGTGTTTGTGCCCAGAGATAAAAGCCGGCGTCGGTCCGGCGCTGGGGCCAGACATCTTCCAGGGTGGACATGAAGACCTGAAACTTGCGCCGATAGGCGGCACGGTTGGCCTGCACGTGGCCTTCGTCCTGCCAGAGCGCAGCGCTGGCGGCCTGAACCGGCAGGGGCAGCGTGGCCCCGTGGTAGGTCCGGTACCTGAAATAAGCCTGCAGGATGTCCGGATCACCGGCCACAAAACCCGAACGCAGGCCGGGTGCGTTGGAGCGTTTTGACAGAGAGTGAAACACGACGCAGCGGGCAAAATCCGGATTGCCGACAGCTTCCGACACCTGCAGTAAGCCGGGAGGCGGAGTCTGCTCGTCCGGATAGATTTCGCTGTAGCATTCGTCCGAAACGATCACGAAGTGGTAGCGGTGGGCCAGCCGGATGGCCTCGGCGAGCTGCGCCTCCGGCATGACCGCGCCGGTGGGGTTGCCGGGAGTGCAGAGAAACAGGATCTGGCAGCGTTGCCACACGGCCTCCGGAACGGCGGCGAGATCCGGCAGGTAATCGTTCTCCGGCGTGCAGGGCATCAGCCAGGTTCCGGCACCGGCCAGCAGGGCGGCACCTTCATAAATCTGGTAGAACGGATTGGGCATGACCACCAAGGGGGCAGTGTTCCGGTCAATGGTCGCCTGTGTGAAGGAAAACAGTGCTTCGCGGGTGCCCGCGACCGGCAGAATGTGCCTTGCCGGATCCAGGTGTGTCTCCGGTATGCGGAAGCGACCCGACAGCCAGCCGGCAATGGCTTCCCTGAGGGTATCCTCACCCCGTGTGGTGGGATACTTGTTGAACAGATGGGCGTTGCGGGCCAGGGTTTGGGCCGCGATGTCCGGCAGCGGATGCATGGGCTCACCGATGGAAAGCCGGATCGGCGGCAGATTGGGCGGCGGCTTCACGCCGTTCAGCAGCATGCTCAGCTTCTGAAACGGATAAGGCTGAAGTTGATCCAGTGTGGGGTTCATGGTCCTGTTCGGTTTCTCTTGATGATGTCTTGTCCGGAGATGCAGGCTTCTTGTGGCCGGCTATCCCCAGTTGTCCAGCGCCTGTTTCAGCGCATCGGCCGTGCGCTGGCAGAGCGCGGCGTCCCGGATGGGGGCACCCTGTTCGTCGGTGACGACGAAGACGTCTTCCACGCGCTCGCCCAGCGTGGCAATCCGCGCACTGACCAGGCGTACACCCTGTTCCAGCAGCACCCGTCCGATCCGTGCCAGCAGACCCGGGCGGTCAGGCGTGATCACTTCCATCAGTGTCCGGTGATTGACCGTGTCGTTGGAAAAGGTGACTTCCGTCGGGAACGAGAAGTGTCTGAGCTTTCGCGGCGTACGACGGTGGATGATTTCGCTGAAATCGCGCGGATCATCCAGGGCCTCGAAGACCTCCTGCTTGATCTGATTGCGCTCGGCCTGGCTGATGGGGTGATCATCCTCGGCGGCCACCACGAACGTGCTCAGGGTCTGGTCCCCCGAGTGGCTGTAAATGCGTGCCTCGACAATGTTCAGGTTCAGCTGCTCCAGCGTGGCCGTGGTGGCGGCAAAGAGGGCTTCGTCGGCGGGGGCAAAGATCAGAATCTGAACGTAACCCTGTGCGGCCCCACCCTTGGCATCGCGGATGAGCACCAGTGGCTCGTCAGGTCGGGTATGACGAAGCACCGCTGCCGTCTGCCAGGCAATCTCCGTGGTCGAGGCTTGGAGGAAGTAGTCCGGCTCCAAGCGGTCCCAGAGCTGGTGTACCTTTTCCGGGTCGAAGCCTTGCCCGCGCAGGATATCGATCGCTTCCGCCTGGGTCGCCTGAATCCAGCGTTCGCGGTCGGGTGGCGTGTCGAGTCCCTTGCGCATGGCCCGGACCGTTTCCGTATAGAGTTGACGAAGCAGGGCGCCGCGCCAGGTATTCCAGAGCTTGGGGTTGGTGGCACTGATATCGCAGACGGTCAGCACGTACAGATAGTCAAGATGAACCTGGGAGTCCATCTTGCTGGCGAATTCATGCACCACGTCCGGATCGGAGGGGTCCTTGCGCTGGGCCGTCATGGACATCAGCAGGTGATTACGAACCAGCCAGGACACCAGTCGCGTATCCCGCTCACTCAGATGGTGACGCTTGCAGAAACGCTCCACATCCTTTGCGCCCAGCTCCGAATGATCGCCGCCGCGCCCCTTGGCAATGTCGTGATACAGGCCGGCGATGTAAAGCAGTTCCAGCTTCGGGAGGCGGTGCACCAGACGTGACGCCAGCGGGTAGGTCTCGAAGCTGCCGGGCGACTGCAGGGAGACCATGTTGCGGATCACCTTGATGGTGTGGTCGTCCACGGTATAGATATGAAAGAGGTCATGCTGCATCTTGCCGATGATGCGTCCGAATTCCGGGAGATAGCGCCCCAGAATGCCGTAACGGCGCATGCGTGACAGGGTCTTGTGCAGCGCATGCGGCGTCTTGAGAATTTCCACGAAGAGGGACGTTACCCGCAGATCCTTCCTGAAATCCTCGTCAATGAGGTGGCGCTCCTCCCGCATCAGCCGGATGGTGCTGGCACGGATACCGCGGATTTCCGGGTGTTGCGCCATGAGCAGGAAGATTTCGATCAGTGCAAAGGGGTAGTGGCCAAAGATCCGGTCGTTGGTCACTTCAATGTAGTCATTGACCAGGTGGAACCGTCGGTTGAGTGGAATGGGCGTTTCCTGGTCATCCTCCCCCAGGATGGTCTGGTCATAGTACTGGAGCACCACATCGTTCAGCTCGGCCAGTCCCAGAGCATACCGGTAGTAACGCTGCATCATCTTTTCGACGGCAGTGCCTTCTTGGCTGTCCGTGAAATGCAGCTTTTCGGCCACGGCGCGCTGGAGATCGAACAGCAGGCGATTTTCATTCCGGCCGGTGATGCTGTGCAGTGCCCAGCGCAGCTGCCAGAGAAAGCGCTCTCCGTCACGCAGCAGCTTGCGTTCATCCGGAGTGAGAAAGGAGTAGCTCTGATTGTCCGGCGTGAACCCGAAATGACGCTTGGTGATCCAGTTGAGGGTCTGAATGTCCCTCAGCGAGCCCGGAGAGGTCTTGACGTTGGGTTCCAGGTTGTACTCCGTGTCACCATACTTGGTATGCCGCGCTTTCTGCTCGTCGCGCTTGGCCAGATAGAAGGCACGGTCCGTGAACGTCTCGTCGGAATAGGCGCGCTTGCTCATGACGATGCGCAGTCGATCCGAGCCGGCAATGGTGCGCGTCTCGAGCAGGTTGGTGGCAATGGTGATATCGGCCGCAGCCTGACGGATGGTTTCGGAGATGGTGCGCACGCTCAGCCCGATATCCAGCTTCAGATCCCAGAGCAGGGGAACGAACCGCTCCAGTGCTTCGCGATAGCGCTCCTGATCGCACTCATCGTCCAGCAGCACAAGCAGATCCACATCCGAATGGGGGAGAAGCTCGCTCCGGCCATATCCACCCACCGCCAGCAGCGCGATACGATCAGGTTCAGGCCAGTCGAAAGCGGTCCACAGCTTCCCGAGCACCGCATCCACGGCTTCGCTGCGGGCATGAATCAGGGCCTCCACGTCGGCACCTTCGTCGAAGGCCGCATCCAGCGTTTTCTGGTAGGTCTCCAGAAGCTTGCGCAGCGGAACCGGCTGGGCAGGCGCCGCTTCCACTTCGGCGAGAAACTGTCTCTTGTGCTCAGCCAGGGCAGCGTCCACGCCTTACTCCTTGTCCGTGACGCCGGGAATCACTTCCCCTTTTCGCAAGGTCAGCACCTCACAGCCGTCGGCGGTGACCAGAATGGTGTGCTCCCACTGGGCAGACAGCTTGCGGTCCTTGGTGACCACTGTCCAGTTGTCCGGCAGAACCTTGCAGTGACGTTTGCCCTGATTGATCATGGGCTCAATGGTAAAGGTCATGCCTTCGCGCAGCACCATGCCCGTGCCGGGGGTACCATAGTGCATGACCTGCGGGTCTTCGTGAAATCCCTTGCCGATGCCGTGACCGCAATACTCGCGGACAACGGAATAGTAGTTGGATTCGGCATGCTGCTGGATAACATGACCGATATCGCCCAGACGGGTGCCGGGTCTGACCAGGGCAATGCCCTTGTACAGGCACTCCTGGGTGATCCGCACGAGCCGCTCTGCAGCGGGCTTGGGTTCGCCCACGAAGAACATGGCGCTGGTATCGCCGTGGTACCCGTCCTTGATCACCGTGATGTCGATGTTGATGATGTCACCGGCCTTCAGCACCTTCTTGTCACTGGGGATGCCATGGCAGATCACGTGGTTGACCGACGTGCAGATGGACTTCGGGAATCCCTTGTAGTTGAGTGGGGCAGGGATGGCATTTTGCTCGTTGACGATGTAATCGTGACAGATGCGATCCAGCTCGCCGGTGGTGACGCCGGGCTGTACATAGGGTTCGATCATTTCCAGCACTTCGGCAGCCAGGCGGCCGGCGACGCGCATCTTTTCGATTTCTTCGGGAGTCTTGATAGTGACGGTCATCTGAAAGGGGTATCCAGGCTTGTCCAGGTAAAATGGCAGGGTATTGTATCCCGACTGCGCGGCCGTGTCACATGGGGGCAGGCGCTTTGCCGGGGCGGACGAAATGAGGTTTCTCTGACGTCTCCCCATTTTTTCAGAAGGCGCCATTCAACCTTTTGACTTTAAGGGGAAAAACGTGATGTGGTAACGGAATCGGGGTTTCCCTCCAGGTACAATGTGATTGCCTATAAGTCACTGAACCCAAAGGAAAACCCCGATGCCTTACCATGCCACAGATCGGACAAAATGGAAAGCCCGCCTCTGCAGCCTGATTGACCAGGCACCTGAACAGATCACACGGCCTGTGAGAAAACTCATGGCAGAGGTCACTTTCGGCATCCTCACTTCCGGTTCCCTCACGCAGGCAGAGATTGCCCGCACACTCAATGAGCCATGCAGACTGCACCATACCCAGAAGCGCATCTCCCGCATGCTGGCCGGACACAGTGAAGTGGCCTGGGCCGCAGAGCAGGTGCAGCTTGCTCACGTCAGCCGGCACGTCACGCAGGACATGATCCTGGCCATTGATCCGGGCGATCTGAACCGTGACGGCGCACCGAAAAGTGAATGGCGGGGCCGCGTCAGGGACGGCGATACCGGAGAAATTGTCGGCGGATATCCGCTGATGACCGTGGTGGCACGGGATGTCCGGCGCGGGAAGACGCTGCCGTTGCTGACCCGCCTGAATACCCCGCGGCGCACGGCATTCAGAAGCGAGAACCATGACATTCTCTCGGTGATGGATGAAGTGAGCCGGCATATCCGGAAGGATCTGCTCTGGGTGATAGACCGGGGAGGCGACCGGGGCATCCTGTGGGATGCCTGGATCCGGTGTGAGCGCCAGGTGCTGGTCAGAGCGGCCAATCAGCGCTACTGGTGCTGGCGGGACCGCCATAAAACAGCGCAGCAGATTGCCCGTGAACTGCCGCTGAAGCATCAGGGGCAGCTCAGACGGGGAGGCCCCCGCGTCAGGTTTGGTATCACCCGGGTGATGCTGCGAGAGCATCCGGACAGCCCCTTGTGGATGATTGTCGTCCGCCATGACCGCCCGGAGCCTCTGGTGCTGGTTACCACGCGTCCGGTGCGCGGAAGGCGACAGGGAGAGCGCATGATACATGCCTACATGGACCGCTGGGCCTGCGAGGAAGGCTACCGCTTTACCAAGCAGGGCTTTGCGCTGGAGTCTGTACCGGCACGGCGCTTCACCACACTTCAGAATCTGGTTGCGCTGGCGAGTCTGGCCTGGGGACTGCTTGCCGTCTGGCAGGACCGGGATAGCTGTCTGATCAGAAGTTCACGCCGGCAAAAGCCGGACAAGGCGCTTAAGTTCCCGTTCTACAGCCTGCTCAAGGGATGGCAGAACCTGTTCAGAGGTGCACGGGTGCTGTTCTGGCCACTTTGGCGCAAACGAAAAACACGAAGTCTGATTGATGACTTGTTTGCCCGAAATGGTTCTCTCGCCACGGGGCCGGGGTAAAAAATGGGGAGACGCCAGTGAGGTTTCTCACTTTCAATAAAGGGCGGATTGTGGTATAAAGCGCGCGCCGTTTGCTTTGGCAAATGGACTAAAACACACGCACACCGGCACGTGATTCAGGGTGCCTTCGGGTTGGATCATGGGGTGTGCGGAGGCTTAACCCTGTAAAATCAAAGGTAAACACATGGCACAAGTCAGCATGCGTGACCTGCTCAAGGCAGGCGTACACTTCGGGCACCAGACCCGTTTCTGGAATCCCAAAATGCGCAAGTACATTTTTGGTGCGCGCAACAAGATTCATATCATCAACCTGGAAAAGACCGTTCCTGCGCTGGAAGAAGCCGTGCACATGGTGCGCAACATGGCAGCCCGCAAGAACAAGATCCTGTTTGTGGGGACCAAGCGTTCCGCCGCCAAGATCATCAAGGAAGAAGCAACCCGCGCCGGCATGCCTTATGTCAACCATCGCTGGCTCGGCGGCATGCTCACCAACTACAAGACCATCCGTCAGTCCATCCGTCGTCTGCGTGAGCTGGAAACCCAGAGCCAGGACGGAACCTTCGACAAGCTGACCAAGAAAGAAGTCCTGATGCGTACCCGCGAAATGGAGAAGCTGGAGCGCTCCATCGGTGGTATCAAGGATATGGGCGGTCTGCCTGATGCGCTGTTCGTGATCGATGCGGATCACGAGCGGATTGCCATCAAGGAAGCCAACAAGCTGGGTATTCCCGTGATTGCCGTGGTGGATACCAACAGCGATCCCGATGGTGTGGATCTGGTCATTCCGGGTAACGATGATGCCATTCGTGCAATCCAGATCTACGCAAGCCTGATTGCGGACGCCTGTATCGAAGGTGCCCAGCAGGGAGTCAGCGAAGACGAGTTTGTTGAAGTCAGCGAAGAAGAGCCTGCAGCGCAGGACGCTGGCACTGACAGCGAAGCATGAGTGTGGGCGGGGGCTCATCGAGGCCCCCGCATATTCCGAACAGAACACAGAGGATTCCGAGATGGCAGCTATTTCTGCATCCCAGGTAAAAGAACTGCGTGAGCGTACCGGCCTTGGCATGATGGAGTGCAAGAAGGCACTCGTGGAAGCCAATGGTGATATTGAAGCCGCAATTGAAAACCTGCGTAAAAGCAGCGGCCTGAAAGCCGCAAAGAAGGCAGGCCGTGTTTCCGCGGATGGTGTGGTCGCGGCGAAGGTGTCCGAAGACGGTACCTATGGCCAGCTGGTCGAAGTGAACAGCGAAACGGACTTTGTGGCCCGTGACGATAACTTCCTCGCTTTTGTGAAGCAGGTGCAGGAGGCGGCTTTTGACGCGCGTCAGACTGATGTGGCCGCACTGATGGAGGGCGCTCTGGAAGAGGCTCGTCAGGGTCTGGTTCAGAAGGTCGGTGAAAACATCAACGTGCGTCGTGTCGCTGACGTGGAAGGCGGCGTGGTGGCAGCCTATGTTCACGGCAACAACAAGATCGGCGTCCTGATTGCGCTGGAAGGTGGTGATGCCGAGCTGGCCAAGGATATCGCCATGCACGTGGCCGCCGTGAATCCGCGCTTTGTGGCACCGGAAGATGTTTCCGAGGATGTTATTGCCAAGGAGCGCGAAATCTATGAGGCCCAGGCTGCACAAAGCGGCAAGCCGGCCGAGATTATTGCCAAGATGGTAGATGGTCGCATCAGGAAGTTCCTGAGCGAAATCAGCCTGCTTGAGCAGCCGTTTGTCAAGGATCCGGATACCAAGGTCGGTGACCTGCTGAAAAAAGCCGGTGCCAAGGTGCTCAAGATGGTGCGGTTTGAAGTGGGTGAAGGTATCGAAAAGCAGGAAAGCAACTTTGCCGAGGAAGTGGCTGCGGCTGCAGGCCTGAAGAAAGACTGATTCGGGTCGCATCCTGATGATTGACTGGCGAGAGTTGGCTTGGCTGCTCTCGCCGGTTTGCTATATGAAGACTGAAAACCGGAGCGAGACATGCCTGCCAAAGACAATACACAACCACGCTACAAAAGGGTGCTGCTGAAGCTCAGTGGAGAGGCCCTGATGGGATCCGAGAGCTTTGGTATTGATCCACGGGTTCTGAACCGGATGGCGCTCGAAATCGGCCAGCTGATCGGTATTGGTGTTCAGGTCGGGCTGGTGATCGGTGGCGGCAACCTTTTCCGCGGGCAGGCGCTTCAGGAAGCAGGCATGGACCGGGTTACGGGCGATCACATGGGCATGCTTGCCACGGTCATGAACGGTCTGGCCATGCGTGACGCTCTGGAACGCTCGAACATTTCTACCCGTGTCATGTCTGCCATTCCCATGAGTGGCGTTGTGGATGTGTATGATCGCAGGCGAGCCATTCGTGACCTGAAAGACGGTGACGTGGTAATCTTCTGTGCCGGTACGGGCAATCCCTTTTTCACCACGGATTCCGCAGCCTGCCTTCGGGCCATTGAAATCGAGGCAGACCTGGTACTGAAGGCCACCAAGGTCGATGGCGTGTACACGGCAGATCCGGTCAAGGATCCCAGTGCAACGAAATTTGATCGTCTGACCTATGATGAGGTGCTGGATCGGAAGCTGGGGGTCATGGATCTGACAGCCATCTGTCTGTGCCGCGACCACAATATGCCTGTGCGCGTATTCAACATGAACAAGCC
The DNA here is from genome assembly GCF_041153465.1 of Thermohahella caldifontis. Taxonomy (NCBI): domain Bacteria; kingdom Pseudomonadati; phylum Pseudomonadota; class Gammaproteobacteria; order Oceanospirillales; family Hahellaceae; genus Thermohahella; species Thermohahella caldifontis. Next base: position 1,224,679 of record NZ_CP154858.1, on the reverse strand, counting down.
CGGCGCATTACTGAATATTGTTGTAGGCGAGAATGAAGGCACATTGATTGAGTGAGGAGACGGCAGTGATTAACGATATCAAGAAGGACGCTGAAGCGCGGATGCAGAAGTCCGTTGAGGCACTTGCCCACGCGTTTGCCAAGATCCGGACGGGCCGCGCACATCCCAACATTCTGGATAGTGTCATGGTGCCGTATTACGGAACCGACACACCGCTTACCCAGGTGGCCAATGTTCATGCGGAAGATGCCCGAACGCTGGCCATTTCTCCCTGGGAAAAGCAGATGGTGCCGGTGATTGAAAAGGCGATCATGAAGTCGGATCTGGGTCTGAATCCCTCCACGTCAGGTGATGTCATCCGGGTACATCTTGCAGCGCTGACTGAAGAAACCCGAAAGGAGCTGGTCAAACAGGCCCGTCACGAAGCGGAGAATGCGCGGGTTTCCATCCGCAATATCCGGCGTGACGCCAATGCGGACATCAAGGAGCTCCTGAAGGAAAAGGAAATCTCGGAGGACGAAGAAAAGAAGGCGCTGGACGCCATCCAGAAACTGACGGATCAGTATATCGCCAAGGTGGATGAGGCGCTGGCTGTCAAGGAAAAAGACCTGATGGAGGTCTGACCGGACGCTTTGCTCATGACAGATTATTCCAGGATTCCGCTGGACGCACCCAAGGTGCCACGGCACGTTGCCATCATCATGGATGGCAATAACCGCTGGGCGCGTCAGCGGCATTTGCCAGGCGTCGCCGGACACAAGGCGGGCGTCGATGCTGTCCGGGCTGTTGTGGAAACCTGCGCCCGGGCAGGTGTTGAGGTCCTCACGCTGTTCGCATTCAGCAGCGAGAACTGGCGTCGCCCCAAGGATGAAGTCAGTGCACTGATGAGGCTCTTCATGCTGGCGCTTGACCGGGAAGTGAGGCGCCTGCACCGAAATAACCTTCGGCTGCGGATCATAGGTGACCGCAGCGCTTTCAGTGATGCGTTGCAGCAAAAGATGGCAGAAGCCGAGGCGCTGACGGCCGACAATACCGGCATGACTCTTGTGATTGCCGCCAACTATGGCGGACGCTGGGACATGACGCAGGCCGCACGTCGTGTTGCTGAAAGGGTCAAAAGCGGTGAGCTGGAGCCGGGTGACATTGATGAGGCCACCCTCCATCAGCATACGGCTCTGTCGGATCTGCCCCCGCCGGATCTCATGATCCGAACGGCAGGTGAACTTCGGATCAGCAATTTCATGCTCTGGCAGCTGGCCTACTCGGAATTCTATTTCGCTGATGTGTTCTGGCCGGACTTCCGTGAGCAGGCCATGCAGGAGGCACTGGCTGCGTATGCCAGCCGGCGCCGTCGCTTTGGACAAACTGATGAGCAGCTGGATGCCCGGCTGGCCGGAGACACTGATTCATGCTGAAACAACGAGTCATCACCGCACTCATTCTGGCCCCTCTTTTCCTTGCACTGGTGTTTCTTGCTGATGATCGCATCTTTGCGCTGGTCATTGGTGCGATCGTGACACTGGCGGGCTGGGAATGGGCCCGGCTTTCGGGCCTGAAACGGGCTTGGCAGCGGATACTGTACGCCCTGACACTGGTGCCGGCCATCTGGCTTGTCGCGCACCGTGAAGTCACCACCGTGCTGAGTGCTTCGCTCATCTGGTGGGGCATTGCGGCGCTGCTGGTCGTGACCTATCCGTTCTCCGCAAGGTCGTGGTCCAACCCGGTATTGCGACTGGCGGTGGGTTATCTCGTGCTGGCACCGACCTGGTTGGCGGTCACCCGCATGCGGGAGGGAGACTGGACAGGGCTGGGTGTGCCCGCAGACGGTTCTCCCTGGATGCTGCTCTACAGCCTGGCCATCGTCTTTTGTGCGGATATCGGGGCCTACTTCGCGGGCAAGACCTTCGGAAAACACAAGCTGGCGCCCCGGGTCAGTCCGGGCAAGTCCATCGAAGGTGTGGTGGGGGGTGTGCTGGCTGTGGCCCTGTTTGCCTGGTCCGTGGGCAGTATGGTATTACACATGACCTCTGCACAGCTGGGGAGCTGGGTCGGCGTATCCATGCTCTGCGGCCTGTTGTCCGTTCTGGGTGACCTGATGGAAAGCCTGGCCAAGCGCGAGGCGGGCGTGAAAGACAGTTCCTCACTCCTCCCGGGCCATGGCGGTATCCTTGACCGGATCGACAGCATTACATTGGCCGCGCCGCTGTTTCTGTTCATTGCGCTGCAGCTCGGTTGGGTGGCGGTGTGACCCGGCGGGTTGTCATTCTCGGCGCAACCGGTTCCATCGGCCAGAGTACTCTGGATATTCTCGCACGCCATCCCGAAACCTTTGAACTGGTCGGGGCGACGGCACACCGGCAGACGGATGCACTGGCTCGTATTGCGCAGGCACACCGGTGCCCGTGGGTTGCGGTGACCGACCCTGCCGTGGACGTTTCGGACGTCGCGGAGGTGGCTCGGGTTCTCCAGGGCGAAGATGCGGCCGTCGAGCTGATCCGTTTGACCCGCCCGGATATTGTGGTCGCTGCCATTGTGGGAGCGGCGGGATTGCTGCCTGCACTGGAAGCGGTGAAGCAGGGCTGCCGGGTGTTGCTGGCCAACAAGGAATCGCTGGTGATGGCCGGTGAGTTGTTCATGGCCGAAGTCGCCCGTCACCGGACGGAGCTTTTGCCCGTGGACAGCGAACACAATGCCATTTTTCAGGCGTTGCCCGCCGAAGCCCAGCAGCTCTGGCGCCGGCCTGATCTCAGGTCCCATGGCGTCCGGGGTATTGTACTCACCGCATCGGGCGGGCCGTTCAGGGGACGCACGGCCGAACAGCTTGGTGATGTCACCCCGGCAGAGGCCTGCGCCCATCCCAACTGGTCCATGGGACGCAAGATCTCGGTAGATAGTGCCACGCTGATGAACAAAGGGCTGGAACTGATCGAAGCCTGCTGGCTCTTTGGTCTCAGTCCCTCGGATATTGATGTGCATATTCATCCCCAGAGCATCGTGCATTCGGCTGTCCGCTATCTGGATGGCTCCGTGGTGGCTCAACTGGGTGCGCCGGACATGCGTACACCCATCGCCTATGGCCTGGCCTGGCCCGACCGTCTGGAGGCGGGCGTCGCGCCGCTGGATCTGTTCGCAGCCCGATCACTGACCTTCGAGACGCCGGAACCGGAAGTATTTCGCTGCCTGCCACTGGCTGCGCGGGCGTTTGAAGCGGGCGGGGTGGCCCCTGCCGTACTCAATGCGGCCAATGAGGTGGCGGTAGAGGCCTTTCTCAATGAGCGCATCGGATTTTTAACAATTGCTCATGTACTGGAATCCACCCTGGAGAAACTGGATAATTTTGCCGCTGTCTCGGTGGAAGCGGTACTTGAGGCGGATGACTGGGCGAGACGAGCGGCCAGTGAATGGATTGCCAAACACTCCGGGAACAGGTCATGAATCATGCTTGAACTTCTGCATACCGTGCTGGCGCTGGTGGTCACGCTGGGCGTACTGGTCACCTTTCACGAATACGGGCACTTCTGGGTTGCCCGCAAACTGGGCGTGAAGGTGATTCGCTTCTCTGTCGGTTTTGGCGCGCCGCTCTGGATCTGGCACGGTCGCGATGGCGTTGAATATGTGATCGCCGCCATCCCACTGGGCGGCTATGTGAAAATGCTGGACGAGCGCGAAGGTCCGGTGGCACCGGACGAGGTGCACGCCGCATTCAACCGCAAGTCGCCCTGGGCCCGTATCGCCATTGCGGCGGCCGGCCCGCTGGCCAATTTTCTGCTGGCCATTGTTGTGTATGCGGTCGTCGCGTTCGGTGGTACCACCAAGGTGCTGCCTGTGGTCGGTGAGGTGCTGCCGGAATCCCCGGCTGCCGAGGCGGGTATTCCTGAGGGGTGGGTAATCGAGTCCATCGACAATGAGCCGGTCCTGGACTGGAATGATGTCAACATCCGTTTGATTGAACGGCTGGGCGAGACCGGAGAGCTGGTGATCCGGTTGAGACCGCTTGAAGGGAGCGAAAGCAGGGATTTCAGTCTTGCGGTGCGCAACTGGCTGCAGGGCGAGGCCCAACCGGATCCCATCCGGGCGCTGGGGCTCAAGCCCTGGCGGCCGGCCCTGGAGCCAGTAATCGGGGCTGTGGTTCCGGGCAGTGTCGCCGAAGAAGCGGGCCTGAAGGCGGGAGACAGAGTGCTGTCCATCGAAGGTGAGCCCGTGACCGACTGGATGGAACTGGTTGAACGGGTTCAGGCTTCTGCGGGCGTGCCCCTGGACATGACTGTTCAGCGCCGGGACGAGACGCTGACATTGCGGGTGGTGCCCCAGACGGTTGAGCATGAAGGTCGCTCCATTGGCCGCATCGGTGCTCAGGTGCGCGCACCGCAGTGGCCTGAAGCCATGCTCCGTACGGTCCACTATGGCCCGCTCGAAGCGGTGGCAGAAGGCTGGCGGCAGACTGTGGACATGACGTGGCTGACGCTGGACTCCATGAAAAAAATGCTGGTGGGCATGATTTCCGTCGAAAATATCGGCGGGCCGATTACCATTGCCAAGGTGGCCGGAGCCACCGCCAGCATGGGGCTGGACAGTTTTCTGACCTTTCTGGCCCAGCTCAGTATCACGCTGGCGGTGCTGAATATCCTGCCCATTCCGGTGCTCGACGGCGGGCACATTCTCTTTTACAGCATTGAAATCCTGCGTGGGCGCCCGCTGTCCGAGGCGGCGCAGATGATGGGAATCCGCATCGGCATGGCGCTGATCGGGGCCCTGATGTTTCTGGCGATATTCAACGATATCGCTCGCCTTTAAATCCTGTTTGAAGTAGGGGAGCCAGTGAGGCACGCCAAGGTAAATGTATTCAGTAAAGGGGCCATGATCCTGGGATTGTGGCTGCTGGCCGGCACGGCGTCGGCGTTTCCGGTGGATGATATCCGGGTGGAAGGCCTTCAGCGCGTATCGGCAGGTCGGGTCATCAATGCACTGAATATCGAGCTCGGTGACGACGTGGACCCGGCCGATACCGCGCGGGCGATCCGGGATCTGTTCAAGACAGGGCTGTTCCGGGATATCCGTGTCGGTCGGGACGGCAATGTGCTGGTGGTTCAGGTACAGGAACGACCGGCCATCAGCAAGATCGATATTGAAGGCAACAAGAACATCGAGACCGATCAGCTGCTCAAGGCTCTGAAGGCTGCTGGGCTCGAAGAGGGCAGGGTCTTCCGCCTGTCCACCCTGAAGCAGATCGAGTTGGAACTGCTGAAAAGCTATATCGAGCAGGGGCGTTACAGTGCCCGTGTGGAGGCCAGCACGGAAAAGCAGACCGGCAACCGGGTCAAGATCCGCATCGAGATCAAGGAAGGGCCCGTTGCGACCATTCACCACCTGAATATTGTCGGCAACAAGGACGTGGATGACGGCACTCTGACGGATTTGCTGGATCTGGAGACAACCGGATTCTGGGCCAACGTGTTCAATTCGGACAAGTATTCCCGGCAGAAGCTGGCCGGTGATCTGGAGAAGATCCGCAACTGGTATCTGGATCATGGCTATATCAAGGCCACCATCGATTCCACCGAGGTTTCCATCAGTCCGGACCGCGAGCAGGTGTACATCACGGTGGATGTGACGGAGGGGCCGCAGTACCGCATTCGTGACGTGGCCCTCAAGGGCGATCTCATCGTGCCCGAGGCCGAGCTGCGCGAGCTGATCCGGCTGGAGCCCGGCGAAGTGTTCAATCAGAAGCAGGTCAACTTCTATGCCGACCTCATCAGCAAGAAGCTGGGCGCCGAAGGTTATACCTTTGCCACGGTATCGGCCATCCCGACGCCACACGAGGAAGACAAGACCGCTACCGTGACCTACTATGTGGACCCGGGCAAGCGGACCTATGTGCGGCGCATCAATTTCAACGGCAATGTCTCCACGGCGGATGAGGTGCTGCGTCAGCAAATGCTGCAGATGGAAGCTGCGCCTGCCAACAGCGATCTGATCGAAGCCTCCAAGACGCGCCTTGACCGTCTGGGATTCTTCAAGACCGTGTCCGTGGATACCCCGCTCGTGCCCGGCCATGATGACCTCATTGACGTCAACTACACCGTGGAAGAACAACCCACCGGCAGCCTCAGCGCCAGCATGGGTTTCTCGCAGAGTGACGGCCTGCTGCTGGGTGTCAGCGTGACGGAAAAGAACTTTTTCGGTACCGGTCGCAGTGTATCCTTTGGTCTCAACCGCAGCGCCAGTGTCAAGAGCGCCAATCTGTCGTACACGAACCCGTTCTTCACCATTGACGGAGTCAGCCGCGGTTTCCGGGTGTTCTACAAGGAGACTGACTACGAGGCCTCGGACATTTCCTCCTACAGTTCGGACAATCTGGGGGCGGCGATGACCTTCGGCTATCCCATCGACCGGGTGAGCCGGCTGCGTTTCGGTCTGCAGGCGGAAAGCCGCAACATCAAGCTGGGCACCTATCCGGCTCAGGAAATCACCGATTTCATCAACACCAACGGCAACAAGTTCGATGCGGTCCTGATCACCGGAAGCTGGACCCGCTCCACGCTGAACAAGGGGGTTTATCCCACGCAGGGCTGGTCACAGACACTGGGGGCGGACATCACGTTACCGAAACTTTCGGACCTGACGTACTACAAAGTGCAGTATGAATCGGATTACTATGTTCCCCTGTCAGACAGTCACGAGTGGGTGGTCCGGCAGCGCACCAACCTGGCCTATGGCAATGCGTATGGCTCAACGGCATCGCTGCCCTTCTATGAGCATTACTATGCCGGCGGTTTCGGTTCCGTGCGTGGCTTCGAGAACTCCAGTCTGGGTCTGCGGGGCACGCCGGATGCGCTGGATCCGGATCAGTCCGGCGATCCGTTTGGCGGGAACCTGCTGACCGAATTCAGTCTCGAGCTGATTTTCCCCTTTGCACTGCTGGAAGACCGGTCCGCAGTGCGCAGCGCGCTGTTCCTGGACGCGGGGAACGTGTTTGATACCGACCGGGGATTCGATCCGGCGCTGGATGAGCTGCGCGTCTCGGCGGGGGTCTCGCTGGCCTGGATCACCCCAGTGGGCCCCCTGTCCTTCAGCCTGGGCAAGGCCATCCGGAAGAAGGATGGGGACAATACGCAGTTCTTCCAGTTCATGCTGGGGCAGACTTTCTGACCCGGCGTCAATCATAACAAGGAGACAGACACATGATGAAGCGAATGATGGGCGTATTCTTTGCCCTGTTTCTGGCCGGGCAGGCCATGGCAGAGCTCAAGGTGGCCGTGGTGGATTATCGTGGTGCACTCATGGCATCCGATGCGGCTCAGGAATATACCAAGCAGTTGAAAAAGGAGTTTGCCGGCAAGGAAGAGGAAATCCGCAAACTGGGGGAGGAAGCGCAGAAGCTGCGTGATCGGCTTCAGAAAGATGCTGCGATCCTGAGTGAAACGGAAAAGGCCCGTCTCAAGAGCGAGTTCGATGCCAAGGTTCAGGATTTCGAATATCTCAAGCGCAAGTATCAGGGGCAGATATCCCAGCGTCAGGAAGCGTTTATCCGTGAATCCGAGCCTCGGCTCCAGAAGGCACTTCAGGCGCTGATTGAGAAGGGCAACTATGACCTGGTTCTGCCCAGACAGTCCGTTATCCATGTCAAACCGGCACTGGATATCACTCCGGAGCTGATCAAGCAGCTCAACGCACAGAAGTGACGTCATGCTGACGCTCAGGTCATTGGCGGAACAGATCGGTGCCGAACTGCGGGGTAATCCGGATGCACCGGTGCGCGGGCTGAATACACTGGATGCAGCCGGTCCGGATGAGGTGAGCTTTATCGCGAACCCGACCTACGTACCGAAACTGGCACATACCCGTGCCCTTGCGGTCATTGTGGCGCCCGATCTGGCGGAGCAGGTGCCTTCGGCGGCGCTGGTCATGGGCAATCCCTATCTGGGTTACGCCCTCGCGTCCCGGTTGTTTGTCTCCCGGGAGGCTGAACGCGCAGAGGGGATTCATCCTTCTGCCACCGTGGATGAGGCTGCCGTGATCGGGGAGGGTGTGTCGATCGGCCCCAACGTGGTGGTGGAGGCGGGTGCCCGGATTGGTGCGCGGACACGCATTGATGCCGGCTGCTTCATCGGCACCGGCTCAATGGTGGGCGAAGATTGTCATCTTTACCCGCATGTGACACTTTATCACGGTGTGACGGTGGGGGATCGCGTCATTGTTCACAGCGGTGTGGTCATCGGTTCGGACGGCTTCGGGTTTGCCCCGGCGTTCGGTGACCTGTCCCGTCAGAGCGCCAGAAAGGATCTTTCTCCGGGCTTTTACAAGATTGCCCAGATTGGCGGTGTGCGGATCGGCAATGATGTCGAAATCGGTGCCAATACCACCATTGACCGGGGTGCCCTCAGTGATACAGTCATCGAGGATGGCGTCAAACTCGATAATCAGATCCAGATTGCACACAACGTCAGGGTCGGCAAACATACGGTTATGGCGGCATGCTCGGGGATTGCCGGCAGTACGACCGTCGGTTCGCACTGCATGATAGGCGGTGGTGTGGGTATCGCGGGCCATCTGACTCTCTGCGACGGGGTTCAGATCACGGGCATGACCCTGGTCTCCCATTCCATTCATGAACCGGGAACCTACTCGTCCGGCACTGCGGTCGAGCCCAATGCACAATGGCGCCGCAATGTGGCACGTTTCCACCAGTTGGACAAGCTGGCCAGAAAGGTCACGGCCCTGGAAAAGGCCATCCGGCAACTGGCTTCCGGAAGCCGCTCTCAAGAATCCGAGGATTGAACTCACCATGACCATCCAGATCAATGAACTGTTCGAGTATCTGCCGCATCGCTATCCTTTTCTGCTGGTGGACCGGATACTCGAGGTGGAGCCCGGCAAGCGCGCCCGCGGCATCAAGAACGTGACTGTGAACGAGCCCTGCTTTACCGGGCACTTTCCGGGTAATCCCATCATGCCGGGCGTCCTGATCATCGAGGCCATGGCTCAGGTGGCCGGTGTGCTGGGCTTTGTGACCGTTGGCAAGAAACCTGCCGACGGTTTCACGTATTATCTTGCCGGGGCGGACAAGGTTCGCTTCAAGCGCCCGGTGATCCCGGGAGACCAGCTGGTCATGGATGCCAACTTCATCATGGACAAGCGCGGTATCTGGAAATTTGCCTGCGAGGCCCGTGTGGACGGGCAGCTGGTCTGCAGTGCGGAGATTCTGACAGCAGAGAGAAGTATTTGACGATGGCGATTCATCCCCAGGCGATTGTTGATCCGCGGGCCGAACTGGCTCCGGATGTTGAGGTGGGCCCCTTTTCCGTCATTGGCCCCGATGTGTCCATTGACACCGGTACAGTGATTCACTCTCATGTGGTGGTCAAGGGACCGACCCATATTGGCAGGCACAACGAAATCTTTCAGTTTGCTTCCGTGGGCGAGGCTTGTCAGGACAAGAAGTACAAGGGAGAGCCGACCCGCCTCGAGATCGGCGACCACAACGTGATCCGGGAAAACTGCACGCTGCACCGGGGCACGGTTCAGGATGAGGGCGTGACCCGCATGGGCAGTCACAACCTGCTGATGGCATATGTTCATGTGGCACACGACTGCCGTATCGGTGATCACGTCATTCTGGCCAACATGGCCACACTGGCCGGGCATGTGACGGTAGATGATCACGCCATTCTGGGCGGCGGTACGATGGTGCATCAGTTCTGCCACATCGGCGCACACAGCATGGCCGGAGGGGGTAGTATTGTCCTCAAGGACATCCCCGCCTTCGTCATGGCCAGCGGGCAATCGGCCAAGCCGCATGGTCTGAATGTGGAAGGACTGAGGCGCAGAGGTTTTTCTCCCGAGCAGATCCGTACGCTCAAGAACGCCTACAAGCGTGTTTATCGTCAGGGGTTGACGCTGGACGAGGCCATTTCCCGGATACTGGAAGAATCCGGTGATGAGCCCATGATCCAGGTCTTTGTGGACAGCCTCCGGCGGGCCACCCGTGGTATCGTCCGCTGAACACACCCCGTCCCCGGGCGCCCGTCCGCATTTTGGTCTGGTTGCGGGTGAGGCTTCCGGGGACATCCTCGGCGCCGGCCTGATCCGCGCCCTGAAAGCCCGTTATCCTCAAGCGCGCTTTACCGGCATCGGCGGGCCCCTCATGTGTGCCGAGGGGATGGTCAGCCTGTATCCCATGGAGCGGCTTTCCGTCATGGGGCTGGTGGAGGTGCTGGGACGCCTGAGGGAGCTGTTTGCCATCCGCAGAGGCCTGCTGGATCACTTCAGCGGAGACCGGCCGGATGTGTTCATCGGCATTGATGCGCCGGATTTCAATCTGCGCCTGGAGAAACCGCTCCGGGCGGCCGGAATACCGACGGTGCATTATGTCAGCCCTTCGGTCTGGGCATGGCGCCAGGGTCGGATCAAGACCATCCGCAAAGCTGTGGACTGCATGCTGACCCTGTTCCCGTTCGAGGTGGACTTTTATCGCGAGCATGGTGTCCGGGCCGTCTGTGTCGGCCATCCGCTGGCAGACGAGTTGCCCTTACGGCCGGATGTGGTGCAGGCCCGGCACGCGCTGAACCTTCCTCAGGACAGACCGGTAGTGGCCATCCTTCCCGGTTCCCGGCATGGCGAGGTCAGCCGTATCGGTCCGGTATTCATGGAAACGCTGGTGCGTATTCATCAACGGCGGGGAGATGTCCATTTCGTGATACCTGCCGTCAATGCGGACCGAAAGGCTCAGATTGCCGGCTTGCTGCAAGCATTGGGCGGCACGCTTCCGGTAACCCTGATCGAAGGTCAGTCCCGCACCGCGATGATGGCGGCCGACGTGGTGCTGCTGGCTTCCGGGACGGCCACACTGGAGGCCATGTTGCTGAAGAAGCCCATGGTCGTGGCCTATCGTCTGGCATTGCTGACCTACTGGATCATGCGCCGGCTCATCCAAGTACCTTGGGTATCGCTGCCCAACCTCCTGGCGGGACGGGAGCTGGTACCCGAGCTTCTTCAGCATGCTGCCGTACCGGAACGACTGGCAACGGCTGTACTGGAACGGCTGAAACCCGAAGCGGCTGCGGCGTTGCAACAGACATTCACCGAGATTCACCGTCAGCTGAGGCTCAACGCCAGTGAGAAGGCTGCGGATGCCGTTGCATCTCTCCTGAAGGAGGCACCTCGTGTCTGAACAGCTCTCCTTTCTGGATCCGGAAACACCGGAGCCGGTCAGGCTGTGCGGTGTGGATGAGGTAGGCAGGGGGCCACTGATCGGTCCGGTGGTTGCCGCTGCGGTGATTCTGGATCCGGACAGGCCGATCAGCGGACTGGCGGACTCCAAGAAGCTGACCGAACGAAAAAGGGAGGCGCTGGCCGAAGAAATCCGCGAAAAGGCTCTGGCATGGGCGATTGCGGAAGCGTCTGCCCGGGAGATTGATCGCCTCAATATTCTTCAGGCCACCTTTCTGGCGATGCAAAGGGCTGTGGCGCAGCTGTCCATCACGCCGCAGCACGTGTATGTGGACGGTAACCGGGCACCCGCCTTCGGGGTTCCCGCAACGGCAGTCGTCAAGGGGGATCAGAAAGTCCCCGCCATTTCCGCCGCATCCATACTGGCCAAGGTTCACCGGGACCAATGGATGATTGACCTGGACAGGCAGTTCCCCGGCTATGGTTTTGCCGCCCACAAGGGCTATCCGACAGCAGCGCATCTGGAGGCACTGGCAAGGTTGGGGGTTCTGGACGAGTACCGAACGACCTACAGGCCTGTCAGGCAGATTCTGGAAGCCGGGAAAGCATGAGCCGGTGAGACGTTTCCGGCCCGTTGCGGGCGTGTCCGGGCCGCTCGATTCCGGCTGAAGCCCGGGCGTGGGTGGATAACACCGAATACCTGAGTGACGGGGAACGCACGGCACAACACGGGTAACCCGTGGTGTGCCGCGATGTCCTGTGTCGCTGAATTACTTTTCCAGATATTTCAGCTTGCCCTTGACGCCATCCCACTCGGCGGCATCCGGCAGGGGATCTTTCTTTTCGGTGATGTTCGGCCACACCCGGCACAACTCGGCATTGATTTCGATAAACTGCTTCTGATCTTCCGGCAGCTCATCTTCCGAGAAAATGGCCTGGGCCGGGCATTCGGGTTCGCACAGGGCACAGTCAATGCACTCGTCCGGATCAATGACCAGAAAGTTCGGTCCTTCATAGAAGCAATCCACCGGACAGACTTCCACGCAGTCTGTGTACTTGCACTTGATGCAGTTTTCGGTAACGACAAAGGTCATGATGGGTTCCTAATAGTTAGAGTGGTCCAGGGCGCAGTGCCTCTTCACAGCGTTCAGGCCGGGTATTTTAGGCCGTTTGCGCCCCGTGCCGCAACTTCGCCCGTGCTCAAATACGGCTTTCAGCGCTCCAGACCGGAGCGTAGCTCGTACAAAAGCTCCAGTGCCTGCCGGGGCGTCAGCGAATCCGGGTCGATGGCCTTGAGGCGTGATTCTATTTCGGACTCGGGCGGCTCGGCGAACATGTCGGGCTGAATATCATGCAGCGGTGTGTGCCGGCTCTGGTTTTCCAGCTTCTGCAGCCGCTTGCGTGCCTGCTGGATGACCTGCCGGGGAATGCCCGCAAGCTGGGCCACCTGGATCCCGTAACTCTGGCTGGCCGGCCCTTCCAGCACACTGTGCAGGAAGACAATGGTGTCCTGATGCTCCCGGGCCGTCAGGTGCACGTTGACAACACCGGGAATGAGCGCCGGCAGCTCGGTAAGCTCGAAATAGTGTGTGGCGAACAGGGTCAGTGCGTTGAGCTTGCGGGCCAGATATTCGGCAGCGGCCCATGCGAGTGACAGGCCGTCATAGGTGCTGGTGCCCCGGCCGACCTCATCCATGAGGACGAGGCTGTGGGCCGTGGCATGATTGAGAATGTTGGCGGTTTCCGTCATCTCGACCATGAAGGTGGAGTGGCCGCCGGCGATGTCGTCGGAGGCGCCCATGCGCGTGAAGATCCGGTCAATCGGTCCGAGGGTGGCGGCCGATGCCGGAACATGACTGCCGCAGTACGCCAGCAGCACGATCAGGGCGGTCTGGCGCATGTAAGTGCTCTTGCCGCCCATGTTCGGGCCGGTAATGATCAGCATGTGGCGGTTGTCGTTCAGCGTCAGATCGTTCGGAACGAAAGGTCCGTCCAGCAATTGTTCGACAACGGGATGCCTGCCGTCACGGATCTCGATCCGGCGCTCATCCACCAGCGTGGGCGCACAGAAGCGCAGGGTCTGGGCCCGTTCGGCGAAGGTGGTGAGCACGTCCAGGGTAGCCAGTGCGCGGGCACACTTCTGAAGGACAACGAGGTCCGCCTTGAGCGTCTCCAGCAGTTGTTCGTAGAGGTACTTTTCCCGCGCCAGTGCCCGGCTGCGTGCACTCAGTGCCTTGTCCTCGAACTCTTTCAGTTCGGGGGTAATGAAGCGTTCCGCATTCTTGAGGGTCTGCCGGCGCACGTACTCGGTGGGCGCCTTGTCGGAATGGGTGCGTGGAATCTCGATGTAATAGCCGTGTACCCGGTTGAAGCCCACCTTGAGTGAGGCTATGCCCGTCCGTTCCTTTTCCCGGACCTCAATCGCCAGCAGATGGTCACCGGCATGTTCACTCAGTCCCCGCAGCTCATCGAGCTCGGCATCAAAGCCTTCGGCGATGACGCCACCATCCCGGATCGTGACCGGCGGATTGTCGATCAGCGCGCGTTCGAGCAGATCTGTCAGCCCGGGGAAGGTGCCGGCATCCGCAGCAAGCTGTCCAAGCAAGGGCTCGTCATGGGGCGCCAGCGTCTCCTGCAGCTCGGGCAAGATGGCCAATGCGTCACGCAGACGGGTCAGGTCACGGGGGCGGGCCGATCCGAGGCCCACCCGGGCCAGGATCCGCTCAATGTCTCCCACACGCTTGAGGAGGGCGTGAATGGGGTCATCCAGGGCCTGGTCGCACAGATAGGTGACGCACGACTGCCTGCGCATGACTTCGGCCCGGTCGCGAAGCGGACGATTGAGCCAGCGCTTGAGCAGGCGACTGCCCATGGCGGTGGCTGTCTTGTCCATCACCCAGGCCAGCGTGAAGCGACTGTCTCCACGCAGATTGATGTCAATCTCAAGATTCCGGCGTGTGGCCGCATCCAGGATGATGGCATCTTCGCTGCGCTCGCGGGTGAGGGACTGAATATGGGGCAACTCGTTCTGTTGCGTTTCCCGGGCATACTGAACCAGACATCCCGCTGCACCGACGGCCAGCGGTGCATCGGCACAGTCAAAGCCGCTGAGGTCATGGGTGCCCAGCTGCTCGCAGAGCAGACGTTCGCCGGTCTGCGTGTCAAAGTACCAGTCGGGTTGCTGGCTGATGGCGCACTCCAGGTTCAGCCCGTCTGTCCAGTCCGATCCTTCCTCCACCAGCAGTTCCGCCGGGCGCAACCGCTGGAGTTCCGCTTTCAGGGTGTCAGGATCGCGCAGTTCCTGAATCACGAACCGGCCAGCGGAAATGTCCATGACCGCCAGACCGAACCCCTTGTCGGATGTACGTACTGCAACCAGCAGGTTGTCCTGATGTTCATCCAGGTAGGCCTCTTCGCACAGCGTGCCGGGCGTGATGATGCGGACAACCTTGCGTTCCACCGGTCCCTTGCTGGTGGCCGGATCCCCGACCTGCTCACAGATCACCACCGATTCGCCGAGCCTGACCAGCCGGGCAATGTAGCTTTCGGCGGCGTGATAGGGCACACCGGCCATGGGGATCGGTTTGCCTGCGGATTGGCCCCGTGCCGTCAGGGTGATGTCCAGCAGTTCGGCTGCACGCTTGGCATCGTCGTAGAACAGTTCGTAGAAGTCGCCCATGCGGTAAAAGACCAACTGGCGGGGGTAGTCCGCCTTGATGGCCAGATATTGCTGCATCATGGGAGTATGTGCCGGACTGTTCATGGGCATCCTGTCTGATCTGTGGCTGGAAGGCTCTGGATTTTACGGGAAGGGGCCGGATTGATAAAGGTGGGGTGGGCTCGTATAGTGGCTGCAGCCATGGGAATTGTTCAGGGGGTACTGATGCGGGATTTGCTGATCAAGACGGGCAAGGTGCTGGTGGAACGGGGCTGGCGGGTCAGCACGGCCGAGTCCTGTACCGGCGGAGGCGTGGCACAGGCCCTGACGGAACTGCCGGGAAGTTCTGACTGGTATGAAGGCGGGGTGGTGGTCTACAGCAACCACCTCAAGCAGAGTCTGCTGAACGTGCCGGCGGAGCTGCTGGCTCGTGAGGGGGCGGTGAGCGAAGCGGTGGTTCGGGAAATGGTCCGTCAGGTTTGCCGGGTAACCGGTGTGGACGTGGGCGTGGCGACCAGCGGCATTGCGGGACCCGGAGGCGCCGTGCCTGGCAAGCCGGTCGGGACCGTCTGGATCGGCTGGTGCGTGCACGGTGAGGTTACGGCAGAGTGCTATCTGTTTGAAGGCGACCGGGCGGCAGTGCGTGAGCAGGCGGTGATGAATGCGCTCACCGGACTGCTGCACCGCATTGAGGCCTGGGAGGGCAGTTGAAGGTGCCGGGCTGCCTCTGAGACAATTGCGCATTGGCATTGCCCACAGGATGTGGAATAATGCTGTTCAGATATACAGTAAAAAGGTGTGAGGCCAAGAATGGATGATAATCGCAAGAAGGCACTGAGTGCCGCGTTGACGCAAATTGAACGCCAGTTCGGCAAGGGCGCAGTAATGCGCATGGGCGAGCAGCCGCGTGAGGCGATTCCGGCTGTCTCCACCGGTTCGCTCGGGCTGGATGTGGCACTGGGGATCGGCGGTCTGCCGTACGGACGTATTGTGGAAATCTACGGCCCGGAAAGTTCGGGCAAGACCACGCTGACCCTGCAGGTGATCGCCGAAGCCCAGAAGCAGGGCAAGACCTGTGCCTTTGTGGACGCGGAACATGCGCTGGATCCCATTTATGCCGAGAAGCTGGGGGTCAACATTGACGACCTGCTCGTCTCCCAGCCGGATACCGGGGAGCAGGCGCTCGAAATTGCCGACATGCTTGTGCGCTCCGGTGCGGTGGACGTGATCGTGATCGACTCCGTTGCAGCACTGACGCCCAAGGCCGAGATTGAAGGCGAGATGGGCGACTCGCACGTGGGCCTGCAGGCGCGCCTCATGTCTCAGGCACTTCGCAAGCTGACGGCCAGTGTCAAGCAGGCCAACTGTCTGATGGTCTTCATCAACCAGATCCGCATGAAGATCGGCGTGATGTTCGGCAACCCGGAAACGACTACCGGTGGTAATGCCCTGAAATTCTATGCCTCGGTGCGTCTGGATATCCGCCGCACCGGTGCAGTCAAGGAAGGGGATGAGGTCATCGGCAACGAGACCCGCGTCAAGGTGGTCAAGAACAAGGTCGCACCGCCATTCAAGCAGGCCGAATTTCAGATTCTCTACGGCAAGGGCATTTACCGCATGGGCGAGATTCTCGATATGGGGGTACAGCTCAAGCTCGTGGACAAGGCCGGCGCCTGGTACAGCTACAAGGGTGACAAGATCGGGCAAGGCAAGGCCAACGCTGCCCGTTACCTTGAAGAGCATCCGGAAGTCGCTCAGGAAATCGAGCAGGCCATCCGTGCCGAGCTGATGCCTCAGCCGGTCGTGAAAGCCACTGAAGCCGAGACCGTGATCCCGGAATAACTGAGCGATTTATTGACTTTTGACAGGTTGTCCTCAGATAAACAGCGCTACACTGTATTCGTGTACAACAAACGAGGACAACCTCATGCAATGGCTCATCGCAGCATTGGTGGTGGTCGGGATTGGCATCTGGCTCTGGAAGGGCCGTCAGCGCAATCCCTATACGGATCCGGAAGTCAAGGAAGTGGATCAGAAACGGTTCTACGTGCAGCCACCCAGTGACATGGATCCCCCTCCGGATGATCATGAGGGGGACAAGCTCTGAACGTTACTCGTAGTTGCGCAAGGCTTCCGGGTCAAGGATGACGATCTTCTTGCCCTGTGATTGGATCAGTCCCTGGTCCCGCAGGACCGCCAGAATGCGTGACAGGGTTTCCGGCTTGATGGACAGGCGTGAAGCCAGCAACTGTTTCTGAACGCTCAGCTCCAGTTCGCCGCTCTCCTTTCCTACCTGTTCCAGTTCATGGACAAAATAGCGTACCACCCGGTAGGTGGCATTTTTCATTGTCAGCTGTTCGATCTCGTGCATGCGGCTTCTGAGGCGCATGGCCATGTCACCCAGCAGTCTGAGGCACAGATCATTGTTGTTGCGGACGATATCGAGAAACACCTGACTCCTGAACGCATAAATGGTTGAGGGCGTCACCGCGGTTGCGGTCACCGGATAGCGGCGGATGTTCATGAACATCACGGCCTCGGCAAAGGTTTCGTCCGGTGACAGAATCTCGATGACTTTTTCGTTGCCATCCGGATTCAGGCGTGACAGCTTGATCTGGCCGCTATGCACCTGATAGAAATACTCGGCTTCGGTATCCTGGAAGAACAGGTTTTCTCCTGCCTCCAGATCAATGATCTGAGCGTGTTCCCCGATACGGGCCAGTTCATCTTCTGACAGTTTGCTGAACAGGTAATGACGGCGCAGCGAAGCCGTGGTCAATGCGTGCAACATGGTGCATCCTCATACTCTCGACGGGCATAGGATAATGCCTCATGTTGACGCTGTCACTGGAACACCGTGACATATTCGGCGCCGCTGCGGATCAGAAACACCAGTTCCGGCGGAAGTGCCTCCAGTTCGAGCGTATCCAGCAGGTTTTTGGTGCGCAGCCCCAGTTCCGTATCGCCTTCGATCACCAGATCCCGCTGAAAGAAGAGTGTGTCCGGGTCTTCCTTCCGGGAGGCCAGCAACAGAAAGCTGCGCAACGTTCCCCGGATCTCCACATCACAATGCTGGTGGCGGGAGACCTCGATTCGCCGGTCCGGCTTCAGGGTAAAGTCCCAGACCAGCGGGATATCCTGTATGGAGACGCGCAACCAATGTCCTCTCAGGAAGTCGCACTCACCTGCGGCCAGCGCATCGCTCAGCACGTGTTCCAGCAAGCGGGTCAGTGCCCGCTTCTGGATGAAAAACGGAGCATGGGCAGCCGGGCGAGCTGCCAGCACGGGAAGCCGGGGCAGAATGGCGCGAGGTGTCGGCAGTTTCATGGTCTCTCCTGATGCTGCGAACAAAACGCCAGTATGCCCGTTGAGCGGGAAAAGGCATTGATGTGTGTCAATTCCATGTCGGTCGTGATCTGCTAGGCTGGCCGCCCTGAGTTCAGGACAACCGGACCCATGACCACCTCATACCTGACATTTGGACGCTATCTGCGTCGCCGCTTCGGAGAGCACGTGCACAAGATCTCCCTTCATGCCGGCATGACCTGTCCGAACCGGGATGGCAGCAAGGGCATCGGGGGCTGTACCTTCTGCAGCAACGCCACGTTCAGTCCCCATGCGCGGGATCGGCAGGCTGCCGGTATCCGGGAGCAGATCGCCCGTGACAAGGTACGCCTTGCCAAACGCTTCGGGGCGCGGAAATTCCTGGCGTACTTTCAGAGCTATACCAATACCTATGCCGACGTGGAAACGCTGAGGTACCTGTATGATCAGGTCTTTGAAGATCCCGACATGCTCGGACTGTGCGTGGGCACCCGGCCGGACTGTGTGCCCGATGAGGTGCTGGCACTGCTGGCCGGCTATCAGGACGCTGGCCATGAGGTCTGGCTCGAGCTGGGATTGCAAAGCACCTTCGACGCATCGCTTGAACGGGTCAACCGGGGGCATGGTTTCGCCGAGTATGTCGATGCAGTCAAGCGTGCGCGGGCTCATGGTCTCAAGCTGTGTACGCACCTGATTGCAGGGCTTCCCGGGGAGGCACCTTCCGATACGCTCATCAGTTTTGACCGGGTCATGGCGCTGGGCACGGACTCGATCAAGCTCCATCCGCTGCATGTGGTGCGCGGCACACAACTGGCCAGAGAGTGGAAGAGAGGAGAATACCAGCCCATCACCCTGGAGGAATACGCCGACGTGGTGGTGGAAGTGATCCGGCGTGCGCCGGAAGATCTGATATTTCAGCGTATTACGGGCACAGCAAGCCGTGAGCTGTTGCTCGCACCGCAGTGGTGTGAACACAAGGGCCCGGTACTCAGGGCAATTGAACAGAGACTCAGACAACATAACGGGGACACATTATGGAACTCGTCTGTCCGGCAGGCAGTTACCCCGCACTGAAGGCAGCCGTCGATAACGGTGCCGATGCGGTGTATATCGGTTTCAGAAACGATACCAACGCACGCCATTTTGCAGGCCTCAATTTTGAAGGAGACAAGACACGACAGGCCATTCAGTACGCTCGGGACAGGGGCGTGAGGATCTTTGTGGCCATCAATACCTATCCGAGACCGGACGGATGGTCGCGCTGGCAGCGTGCGGTGGATGAAGCCGCCGGCCTGGGTGTGGATGCGCTGATCGCAGCCGACATGAGCGTGCTTGAGTATGCAGCGGAACGCTGGCCGGAGGTGGCACTTCACCTTTCCGTACAGGGATCCTCCACAAACTATGAGTCACTGCGATTCTATCAGAAGCATTTCAATATCCGCAGGGCGGTGCTGCCACGCGTGCTGTCTCTGAAGCAGGTGGAACAGGTGGCCGCCCATTCACCGGTGGATCTGGAGGTGTTCGCCTTTGGATCGCTGTGCATCATGGCTGAAGGTCGTTGCTACCTGTCGTCATATCTGACGGATCAGAGTCCCAACACCTGTGGCGCCTGCTCACCGGCGAGTTTTGTTCGCTGGCAGGAGACGGATCAGGGGCTGGAGTCGCGTCTGAATGATGTGCTGATCGACCGTTACGGTCCGGGGAGAAAGCCGGATACCCCACGTTGTGCAAGGGGCGTTACGTGGTCAACGGTCAGACCTATCATGCCCTGGAAGAGCCGACCAGCCTCAACACCATCGAGCTCATCCCGCAACTGGATGCCATCGGCATCAAGGCGGTCAAGATAGAGGGTCGGCAGCGCAGCCCCGCTTATGTGGAACAGGTCGTCCGGACCTGGCGCAGCGCACTGGATCTGTATGCCCGTCAGCCGGATGCCTACCGGGTCAAGTCACGTTGGGCAGAGGCGCTGGGCAAGGTGTCCGAAGGTGCTCAGACCACCCTGGGTGCCTACTCCCGACCCTGGCAATAGGAGATCGCATGAAACTCGCATTGGGTCCAAATCTGTATTTCTGGCCGCGCGAAGCAACCTTTGACTTTTACCGGCAGGCTGCGCTCTGGGATGTGGACGTGGTGTATCTGGGCGAAACCGTGTGCCCGAAGCGAAGGGAGCTCAGGCTCGAGGACTGGATCGCGATTGGCGAGCAGCTTGCTGAAGCGGGCAAGGAAGTGGTGCTGTCCACCCTGGCGCTGCTGTCGGCCGAATCGGACCTGAAAATGCTGAGACGGATTTGCCGTGAAAGCCCGTTTACAATTGAGGCCAATGACATGGCTGCCGTTCAGTTGCTGTCCGAGGCGGGCGTTCCTTTTGTGGCAGGCCCGACGATCAACACCTACAACGGTCGCACCTTGTCGTTGCTGGCCAGAACCGGCGCACGGCGCTGGGTGATGCCGGTCGAGCTCTCAGGCCAAGCACTTCGCGCCATTCTTGACGAGGCAAGCGAACGTCTGGAAACCCTTCCGGAGACCGAAGTCTTCGCATGGGGATATCTGCCCCTGGCGTATTCCGCCCGCTGCTTCACGGCGCGTCATCACAAGCTGCCCAAGGATGACTGTCGTTTCAAATGCATGGACTACCCGGTGGGGCTGGAAGTCTACTCTCAGGAAGAGGAGCAGGTCTTCACCATCAATGGGATTCAGACCCAATCGGGGCGCCGGTATGACCTCTCCGACCGTGTGGGGGAGTTGAAGGCTGCCGGTGCCACGCACATCCGGATCAGTCCGGAGCCTGTAGGGACCGGAGACGTGGTGGCACGATTCCGCAACGCACTGGCCGGTGAGCCCGTGACAGCCGCTACCAATTCCTGCAACGGTTACTGGTACGGCAAGCCCGGTCTGTCACGGTTCGAGACTCCGGTTATAGAAACTGCTTCGTGAACGCCAGTTTGAGAATCAGCGCCACGCAGGCATAGGCAGCCGCTGTTGCCATGAGGACGCCGCGTGGCGTGGCCGCTCGTTTCAGCGCAATGAAGCCGAAGATGATGTAGCCCACCAAGCCAATCACCTTGCCCGTCAGCCAGTCTGCCTGAAACGGGTATTGTTGCAGAATCAGGGTCAGACCGATTGCGGCTGCCAGCAGAAGGGTATCATTCACATGGGGGGCGATGCGTACCCATTTGCGTGTCAGTTTTTCCGGTGAACTGAGGCGCCACCAGACACGAATCCCGAAAAAGGTGATGCTGATGAATGCGGTCAGCATATGGATATGTTTCAGTGCGGCATACATGCCGTCAGTACCTCCGTTTGGTTGTTGTCAGCGGGATGGGAACAGGTTAAGGTCGCTTCAAAGATGGCATGATGCGGAAGATTGAGATGAAAGTACAGATCAGCATCCAGACCGAGGATTTCGATATCGGAACACTCCATGCGCGTTTCCGTGAAGATGCCCCGCGCGTGGGGGCGATCTCCACCTTTACGGGACTGGTCCGGGACTTCAGTGAGCGTGAGGGGGTACAGGCCCTTGAGCTGGAGCACTATCCCGGCATGACCGAGAAATCCCTCGAGCGGATCGCTCATGAGGCGGGGGAGCGCTGGCCGCTGATCCGTGTCATGGTCGTGCATCGTATCGGGCGGATGGTTGCCGGAGACCAGATTGTCGCGGTTCTGGTCTCCTCGGAGCACCGCGAAGCCGCGTTTGAGGCCTGTGCGTTCATCATGGACTACCTGAAAGTACAGGCCCCTTTCTGGAAAAAGGAAATCACAGCGGATGGAGCGCACTGGGTGGATGCAAGGGAAAAGGATTCGCGCCGGGCTGAGCAATGGCGCGCTACGAACCCCGAGCCGGACGCGCCTGCAAGCTGAGTGCTTCCAGGTCTTCGGGAGTATTGACGTTGCGGAACAGGTCCGGGCAGTCACTGAAGTCCACCGGCTCATGCCCGGTCCGGTTGAGCCAGCCATAGACACTTTTGCCGCCCGCGTTCAGATAGTCACTCAGCAGGTCAAGCTGATCACGATGCAGCAGCACATGCAGATTCTGGAGGCGCCGGCCGTCGTGGGCGACGCGCAGCACCGGCTTGCTGTCAGGTGACAGGTCTGCCGTCATGCGATCCGGGTAACGATGATCCAGAAGCGGGGTATCGCAGGGGGTGACCAGAAGCCAGGGGGTCTCAAGGTATTCACGTGCCGCCAGAATGCCCTGAAGCGGACCATGAAAGCCGGGCAGGGTGTCGGCAAACACCCGGTCGGCAAAACCGGTGTAGGTTGCAGCGTTGCGGTTGCAACTGATGAAGACGGGAAAATGATGCTGGCGGAACAAGGTGGAAAGCCGCTCGGCAAAGCGCTCCCGGTTCCCCAGTGTGAGCAGGCCCTTGTCGGCGCCCTGCAGACGGCTGCCCTGGCCGCCTGCCAGGATCAGAGCGGTGATCGGCTGTGAAATCATCCTGCCTCGGCGGAATCGCTTGCAATACCCAGTTCACTGCACAGGCGCTCTATCCGCGCCAGTGCATTGTCGGTTTCGCGGGTATAGTAGCGGGGCGACTGACAGTAGGCAAACAGAATCCCGTAGCGGTTTCCGTTCCGGGAGGGTGCGCGGCTCACGACCGTGCCAAGAATCCCCTGTTCGGAGATATAACGCCCCCGGAAACTGAACTCAATGCGGTCACCGCGCCGGAAGGCATGGGGCGTTTCGATGGCCATGCCATAACGATTGAAGTCCACGCATTCCACCTCGACGGGCGCCTTGCGCACACCGAACCAAGTGATGACGCGTGCGGTCACCTGCAAATGCCGGGCCTGATGCCGCTCCTTGATACGGCGATCCATAAAACGCACTGAGAGTTGCTCCTGCATGACGCACCTGAAAGAGTTTGTTCTTGTGGATGCCTTGCGTCCGGATGATTCTAGCCCAAAGCCGGCGATATGGGGAGGATTGATGGACGAGTGTACAGAAATAATGTGGTTCAGATCACATTTGACCCGAAGAGGCTGACTTCAGGGATGAGTCTTTGACCCCGGCCCCGGGCGGGTTACACTGGACCCATACCCTGATGATCTCCATTTGCATAAAGGAGCCTGGATGAATTTTCGCAAGCCCCTGCCGGTCAGCCGGCTCAAGCATGCCTGCCGGCGCAAGGACTTTCCTTTTTCGTCCACACGCACACTGGATGCCTTGCAGGGTATCCTCGGGCAGGGGCGGGCAGAAGAAGCGGTACAGTTTGCCATATCCATGATGGCGGGCGGGTACAACGTCTATGCCGTGGGACGCAACGGGCTCGGCAAGCGGACCATGGTGCTGGGCTATCTGGCACGCCAGGAAAACCGCAGCGACGTCTGGGACTGGTGTTATGTCAATGACTTCGAGAATCCGCGCACGCCACGATTCCTGCAACTGACTCCGGGGACAGCGACTGCCTTTCGCAAGGACATGGACACACTGCTGCGGCGTCTTCAGAAACTGGTACCTCAGGCGTTTGACAACGACAGTTACTACGAGCGGGCCGAGAAGCTCAAGAACGAACTGGCAGACAAGCAGGAGCGGGCGCTCAAGCGTCTGGCAAATCAGGCAAAGAAACAGGGCGTGCTGTTGACACTGCAGACACCGGGCGGATACCGGCTCGTGGCGCTCAATGGTGACGAACCGCACACGGAAGAAACCTTTGCGCGTCTGAGTGATGCAGAGCGCAAGCAGGCCGAGGATGCGGTCAATCGCATGGAAAAGAAGCTGCGGGCCGTGCTGCGCAAGCTCAGCGAGTGGGAAGAGCAGTACACCGACATGCACCAGCAACTCAACGAGGAAGTGGCGCTTGGCGTCACGCGCCATCCCATCGAAACGCTCAAGAAAAAGTACAGGGAGAGTCCGGCCATCCAGGCGTGGCTGGATGATGTGCAGACCGATATCCTCAAGCATTTTGACGTGTTCTTCGAGGACGATGACGAATCCGCGGCCCTGTCCCAGGCGGCGCTGGACAACAAGCTGCCGCGCCGGTATCAGGTGAATGTGGTGGCATCCCACGATGATGCCGCAAGCGCACCACCGGTGGTGGTGGAGGATAACCCCACCCACGCCAACCTGTTTGGCTATGTGGAGAACGTCACCTACAAGGGGACCGTGTACACGGACTTCACGCTCATTCGCCCCGGCGCCCTGCATCGGGCCAACGGTGGCTATCTGCTGATGGATGCTGCCAAGGTGCTTGAGCAGCCCTTTGTGTGGGACGGTCTGAAGCGGGCCCTGCGCTCGCGGAAGCTGGCGGTGAATACGCTGGAAAAGGAGCTGTCTCTCTCCGCAACCATCTCGCTGGAGCCCGTGCCCCTGCCACTGGACGTGAAGATTATCCTGTTCGGAGACCGGGAAACCTATCTGCTCCTCAGGGATTACGATCCCGACTTTGGCGAGTTGTTCAAGGTGGTGGCGGACTTCGAGGATGTCATCAGTCGCACACCCGAAACGCAGCTCCAGTATGCCCGATTCATCGCCTCCCTTGTGCGTGACAAGAATCTGCTGCCCATGTCCCGGGATGCGGTCATGCGCGTGATCGAACACAGCAGCCGGGTTGCCGAGCATCAGAACCGCCTTTCACTTCATGCGGCGGACATTGCCTGCTTGCTCAGGGAGTCCGATTACTGGGCCAGACAGGCCGGCGCGCGGATGATTGCACCGGATCATGTAGACAAGGCACTGGCCAGTGCCGAGTACCGGTCGAGCAGGATCCGGGACCAGATCTATGACACCATCGCCGAGGGCACCACCATCCTGGAGACGGAGGGAGAGCGGATTGGTCAGATCAATGCGCTTTCGGTGTTGTATACCGGTGATCACGAATTCGGCATGCCGTCGAAAGTCACGGCAACCTGCTATCACGGCAGCGGAGAGGTCATTGATATTGAGCGGGACGTCAAGCTCGCCGGCGCACTCCATGCCAAGGGCATGATGATCCTTTCCGCCTATCTGGCCTCGTTGCTGGGTCAGGATGGTCCCATACCGCTGGCCGCCAGCATCACCTTTGAGCAGTCCTATCACCCGGTGGATGGGGACAGTGCCACCATGGCCGAATTCTGTGCGCTGGTGTCTGCCATTGCCGAGGTGCCTATCCGGCAATCCCTGGCGATCACCGGCTCCATGAACCAGTTCGGTGAGGCGCAGCCGGTCGGTGGTGTGAATCAGAAGATCGAAGGCTTTTTCGAAACCTGCCGGCTCAAGGGGCTGAGCGGAGAACAGGGTGTCATCATTCCTGCCAAGAATGTGGTCAATCTGATGCTCAAGGATGAGGTGGTGGAAGCGTGCCGCCTTGGGCTCTTCCACATTTATGCCGTGGAGACGGTTGCCGAGGCGCTCGAGTTGCTCACCGGTCTGAAGACCGGCACGCCCAATGCAAAGGGGCGTTATGGGCGTACCACCTTGCTGGGCCACGCGCAACAGCGCATCCTGAAGCATCGGACCATCATGCGTCAGCTGTCCTCCTGATTCATCATGTGATCCCACTCCCGGTCAAGCTTGTGACCGCAGCGGTCACAATAGACCGCGTTGATGTGATGGGTGGCCTTGTGGCAGTTGGTGCACACGTGGTGGGAGTACTCCTTGCGCATGGCGGTCGCCAGTTCGGCAGTAAAGATGCCCGTGGGTACGGCAATCACGGCATAGCCCACAAGCATGACGGCTGATGCGATGAACTGGCCGATTTCAGTCTGGGGTGTAATGTCTCCGTAACCCACCGTAGTCAGGGTGATGATCGCCCAGTACATGGCTCTGGGAATGCTGGTGAAGCCGTGCTCCGGTCCTTCCACCAGATACATGATGGCGCCGAACACGGTGACGATGCCCATGACCACGCACAGGAATACCAGAATCTTCTGCCTGCCCTGGCGCAGTGCCTGCATAAGAGTCTCGGCCTGCTTCACGTACTTGACCATGCGCAGAATCCGGAAGACCCGGACCACCCGGAAGATCCGGACCAGCAGGACATAGTGTGCCTGGGGCAGGAAGATGGCCAGATAGGACGGCAGTACGGAGACCAGATCAATCAGCCCCCAGAAGCTGAAGATGTAGCGGGCCCGTTGGGGGGTGCAATAGATGCGAAGCAGATATTCGGCGGTGAAGAGCAGTGTGAAAATCCACTCAAGGACATTGAACAGCATGCCCCATTTGGCCGACAGTGCCTGGACGCTGTCCAGGATGACCACCAGCACACTGCCCAGAATGCACACAATCAGAGCGATATCAAAATACTTGCCGGCGGGCGTGTCCGACTCGAAGATGATCTGGTAAAGCCTGAGTCGGAGGTCGGCCTGTCTGGGTTCGCTCATGGCGGTGCTGCCCTCGTGATGGCGAGTCAAACTAATTCAAACCGGCAATTGGCGCACCGGCGACGCGCTGGTAAAATACCACGTTCATTCAGCCACGCAAATTGCAGGACACACCTCCATGACCGAAACATCCCGACCCTCCCTGAGCTACCGTGACGCCGGTGTAGACATTGATGCAGGCAATGCTTTGGTTGAGCGGATCAAGGGCGCCGCACAATCCACCCGCCGCCCGGAAGTGCTCGCCGGACTGGGTGGCTTCGGCGCGCTGTTCGAGCTGCCGCGCGGGTATCAGGAGCCCGTACTGGTGTCGGGTACCGATGGTGTCGGCACCAAGCTTCGTCTGGCCATGGACCTGAACCGTCACGACACCATCGGTATCGATCTGGTGGCCATGTGTGTCAATGACCTCATTGTGCAGGGTGCCGAACCCCTGTTTTTCCTGGATTATTATGCTACCGGCAAGCTCAACGTGGATGCGGCGGCAGACGTTGTTTCCGGTATTGCTGAAGGCTGTCGTCAGGCAGGTTGTGCACTGGTAGGTGGCGAAACCGCAGAAATGCCGGGCATGTATGAAGGTGAAGATTACGATCTGGCCGGATTCTGCGTCGGTATCGTGGACAAGCCCAGAATCATAGACGGCAGCCTGGTGCGGGAAGGTGACATCCTGCTGGGTCTGCGGTCTTCCGGGGTGCACTCCAACGGCTTCTCTCTGGTCAGAAAAGTGCTGGAGGTTTCCGGGGCGAGTCTCCATGACCCCTTTGAGGGCAGCACGCTGGGCGAAACACTGCTGACGCCGACCCGCATCTACGTCAAGACCATCCTGGAGCTCATTCGCAACGTGCCTGTTCATGCGCTGTCACATATTACCGGTGGTGGACTGCCCGAAAACCTGCCGCGGGTGCTCCCTGCCAACACCAGAGCGGTGATTGATGCCGGTGCATGGAAACGGCCTGCCATATTCGACTGGCTTCAGGAGGCCGGCAATATTGAAGACCGGGAAATGTACAGAACCTTCAACTGCGGTATCGGCATGGTCATCGTTGTGCCCCAAAGTGCCCGTGATCAGGCGATTCAGCTCCTCAAAGGGTGTGGCGAAGAGGTGATCGAACTGGGACAGATCGAATCTGCAGACAGTGAAAAGCCATACGTCCGGATCGAGGCGTGAGTGACATGTCCGCAAAACCCCGTCTGGCAGTACTGGTTTCAGGCAGCGGGAGCAATCTGCAGGCCATTCTGAATGCCATTCGGACAGGGCATATTGATGCCGAGCCGGCAGTCGTGCTCAGTAATCGTCCGGATGCCCTGGCACTGGAACGGGCGCACAAGGCAGGTGTGCCTGCTGAGGTCGTGGATCACAGGGCGTATGCGACGCGTGAAGCCTTCGATCAGGCCATGATGGACGTGCTCGGACGCCATGAACCGGACTGGGTCATCCTGGCCGGATTCATGCGCATCCTGACACCGGGCTTCGTTCAGGCCTTTGCCGGGCGCATGCTGAACATTCATCCCTCCCTTCTGCCCAGGTATCCGGGTCTGAACACGCATGCCCGCGCCCTCGAAGCCGGAGACCGTGAAGCCGGCGCCAGTGTTCACTTTGTGACCGAGGCGCTGGATGGTGGCCCCGTCATCATGCAGGCGGTCGTGCCCGTGATGCCGGACGATACGCCGGAAGCGCTGGCAGAGCGGGTGCTGGGACAGGAACACCTGCTGTACCCGGAGGTGATCCGGCTTGCCTGTGCAGGCAGACTGGCTCTTGCTGGCGATCAGGTCGAACTGGATGGCCGCGTTCTGACCGCGCCGCTCAGAATTGAAAACTGTGCGGTGGCAGAAGCCTGAACGCCGCACGTCCACCGCGTGCGGCGGCTGGCTGTGCGCGTGGCTCTGCTGGCTGACATTCACCGGGCTCACGGTCTCGCCTGTGCGGGCAGAGGGTGTGCCCGAGCGCCTTGTTCCCTATGTGGCAACTTATGAAGCCCGCCGCAGCGGCCTGTTCCTCCTCAAGGTCAGGGTGACCCGCCAGCTGATCCGGCTTGAGGACGGGCGCTGGCACCTGACCCAGACGGCAGAGGGCTGGCTTTATGCCCGGCGCGAGGAATCGGTTCTGACGTGGGAGGGGGTGTACCCGAAACCTTTACGCTATACCTATGTCAGACGGTGGTTGTGGCAAACCCGGCGGGTCGATCTGATCTTTGACCGCAGGGCACACCGGCTGGTCATCAGTGTCAACGGTGAGCGCTGGACCCAGCCCCTGGGGCAGGGCGACCTGGACACTCTCAGCTGCCAGCTTTATCTGCGGGTGCAACTGCTGGAGGGGCGGGTTCCGAAGGGCTGCAGGATGTCCGATGGCGGCCGCCTGAAATGGACGCCGGCGCGTCTGGCGGGAGAGGATCACATCCTCTGGCGGGGTCGCCGCTACGCGGTGCAGGAGGTTCGGCTCGGTGGGGCGTCCGGTATCGGGATGCAGGTCTGGCTGGCCCCGGCGCTTGCCCATTTGCCTCTCCGGGCACAATACCGAACCCCCGAGGGCGATGAGTTTGTCATGACGCTGAATGACCTTGAGCTGCAATAGACCTTGTCGGGAGAACACATATCATGCCTCGCATTGAGCGCCTCCCTGTCAGTTGCCCGGGCTTTATGGTCGTTGCTCCCCGGCATGAGCAGCCTTGTGTCGGAGGGGTGCTGGCAGTACCATAGCGCCAGAGCTTGTCCGCAGATCGGCGGGCCCGCACAGATGACAGAATGAGGATGCACAGAACATGATTTCGGGAAGCATTGTTGCCTTGGTAACGCCCATGCATGCAGACGGTTCCATTGACTGGGAGGCGCTCGCCAGGCTGGTCAGCTTCCATGTCGAGAACGGTACGGATGCGATCGTGGCCGTGGGAACGACAGGCGAGTCCGCCACGCTCGATTTTGATGAGCATGCAGAAGTCATCCGGTTTGTGGTGCGAGAGGCGGCCGGGCGGATTCCGGTCATTGCGGGTACCGGCGCCAATTCCACGCAGGAAGCCCTGCAGCTGACCCGGTCGGCAGCAGAAGCGGGGGCTGATGCCTGTCTGCTGGTGACACCCTACTACAACAAGCCGACCCAGGAAGGCCTGTACCAGCACTACAAGTTGCTGGCTGACAGCGTGGACATTCCCCAGATTCTCTACAATGTCCCGGGCCGTACCGCCGTGGACCTCAAGAATGAAACCGCACTGCGCCTGGCGGAGCACCCCCGGATCGCGGGCATCAAGGATGCCACCGGAGATATTCCCCGTGGTCAGGAGCTGATCCGCCTGGTCGGTGATGCCATGGCCGTATATTCGGGCGATGACGGTACCTGTGAACAGCTCATGCTCTCCGGAGGCAAGGGCAACATTTCCGTCACTGCGAACGTGGCACCGTCCGCAATGGCCGAACTCTGCCGGCTGGCCATGGCAGGCGAGCGCGAGGCGGCCGAAGCCCTCCAGGCGAGACTGCAACCGCTGCACAAGGCCATGTTCGTGGAGTCCAACCCCATCCCGGTCAAGTGGGCACTGCATCTCATGGGCATGATTGACACGGGTATCCGTCTGCCCCTGACCCCATTGGCCGAGCCGCTGCGTGAACCGTTGCGGCAGGTGCTGGCGGAGCAGGGGTTGCTGGACGCATGAGGCAACTTCGCTGGCTTGCTCCGCTCTGTTTCGCCCTGGTGCTCCCGGCCTGCGAATTCATACCGGACCGGACTCTGGACTATACCCGTGCGCAGCAGCTCCCGCCGCTGTCAACCGGTGGCGTCTTTGACCGTTCGAAGCTCAGGGATGACTGGGTGGTTCCGGAAGGTGAGCGCAAGGCGCTCTCCGAAGAAAAGTTCGAATTGCCCCCTCCGCCACGTGCCCTGGAAGACATCACGGCCATCAAGGCCGCTTACCGGGAGCTTGGTGAGGATCGCTGGCTGGCGGTCAGTGAAAGTCCTTCCAGGATCTGGTCAGCCGTCAGCCGCTACTGGGCTGAAAACGGTCTGCGCATTGTGCGCGAGCAGCCCGACAGCGGTGTCATGGAGGTGAAAGTGCCTCGCAATGCAGCCCGGGCACTGAACTGGCTGGACACCCTGAAACTGACTGATGCGCTGCCGGAAACCTGGACAGTGCACATTCAGAACGGGCTCAAGCGCAACAGCTCGGAGATCCGGCTGGACGGGCCGGATGGGGCGGCCCAGAAAGCACTGCTCACGGCGTTGGAAACCTGGCTCGCCGAACGCAACGAAGAGTCCTACTCCCTGCGTGCACGCCAGCTGGACAGCAAACCGCGCGTGAAACTGCTTGAAAGCGAGGACGGTACGGCGAAGCTCGCCCTGTATGTCGACTATGACCGCGGCTGGTTCGAAGTGGATCAGGCCCTCGCACAGGCGGGTATCCGGGTGGTGGACCGGGATCGCAGCCAGGGAACCTGGGATGTCGCCCTCAAGACACGCACCATCTTCGAGCGCTGGCTGGATCGACTGAAAGGGCTCGGTGATCAGCCACCTGCCGACACCCGCCTGCGGCTGATTCGCGGCAATGACGGACTGATCCTGCAGGCCGAACCCCTGTCAAGCGGGCAGGCCGGCCAGGAACGCGCACGACGGCTGATCGAGAACGTACTGGAACACCTGAGTTAAATTTGCGGAGAAACGCATGCAAAAAGGCAAAGAACTGTACCGGGGCAAGGCCAAATCCGTTTATGAAACGGATGATCCCAATCTGTTCATCATGGAATACCGGAACGATACCTCCGCATTCGATGGTGCAAAAAAGGCTCAACTGGATGACAAGGGCGCGGTGAACAACAAGATCAACGCGTTCATCATGGAAAAGCTGCAGGCCGCGGGCATCCCCACACACTTCGTCCGTCTGCTGAGCGATACCGAATCCCTGGTCCGGCGCCTGCGCATGGTTCCGGTGGAGTGCGTGGTGCGCAACCGGGCCGCAGGCAGTCTGTGCAAGCGTCTGGGCATTGAGGAGGGTCGTGAACTGAATCCGCCCACCTACGAGCTTTTCCTCAAGAACGACGCGCTGCATGATCCGATGATCAATGACTCCCATGCCATCACCTTCGGCTGGGCCACCGAGGCCGAACTGGCGACCATGAAGGATCTGACTTTCCGGGTGAATGATGTCCTGCGTCGACTGTTCGATGAGGCGGGCATGATTCTGGTGGATTA
Organism: Thermohahella caldifontis; assembly: GCF_041153465.1. Taxonomy (NCBI): domain Bacteria; kingdom Pseudomonadati; phylum Pseudomonadota; class Gammaproteobacteria; order Oceanospirillales; family Hahellaceae; genus Thermohahella; species Thermohahella caldifontis. The sequence goes on along the minus strand of NZ_CP154858.1, from coordinate 1,193,063 downwards.
CAAGCTGGAGTTCGGCGAGTGCGACGGCAGGATCGTGCTGGGTGACGAATTCAGTCCGGATGGTTGCCGCATCTGGGACAAGGCGACCGGTGAAAAGATGGACAAGGACCGGTTCAGGCAAGATCTGGGAAATGTCATAGACTATTACAAGGAAGTGGGGCGTCGTCTGGGCGTGTCACTCTGAAAGACATTCCGAACACAGAACCGGAGGATACGATGAAGCTGAAGCACACCATCCTTGCCCTGAGTTGCGCTGCGGCGCTGGCGCCCGCTGTCCGGGCCGATACACTGGGTCTGTTTGCCGGCGTCAGTGGCTGGATGCCGTCCTATAACGGTACGTTCACGTCGAACAACAATGACATCGACATGGAAAAGGACCTGGGCTTTGATGACAGCACCTTCGTCACGGGCTATGTGGCGTTTGAACACCCGGTGCCTGCACTACCCAACCTCAGGCTGGGATATACGGAGCTGAGCGAAACGGCAAAGGGCACGCTGACCAAGACCTTCCGCAACGTGTCGTTTTCCGGTGATGTCACAACCGAATTCGACCTGACCCACACGGATCTCACGGCCTACTGGCGACTGCTGGACAATGTCGTCAATCTGGACCTTGGGCTGCAGGCCAAGTTCTTTGATGGCATGGTTCGGGTGGAACAAACACTGCCAATCGCCAAACAGGAAACGGTGGATGTCAACGAAGTGCTGCCACTCGTTTATGTGGGCGCGGGAGTGGATCTGCCGTTTACCGGGCTGTCCGCCAATGCCTCGGTGGCCGGCATCGGATACAGTGGCAACCGGCTGCTGGATGTCAACGCCAATATCAAGTACGAAATCAATGTCGTGGGTATCGAAGCCGGCTACCGCTCATTCGATGTGGTGCTGGACGACGTGGATGACGTGGATTTCGATGTTCGCATCGGCGGTCCCTACCTGGGCGCCTTTGTACACTTCTGATCGGGGATCGCATGCGCATATTGGTAACAGGAAGTGCCGGCTTTATCGGCTCACATGTCTCACGTTATCTGCTTGAGCGCGGGGATGAGGTCATCGGGGTGGACAACCTCAACGACTACTATGACGTCTCGCTCAAGCAGGCCCGGCTGGCCACGCTGGAGCCCTACGAAAATTACCAGGATGTTCGTCTGGATGTTGCAGACCGGGAGGGCATGGACCGACTTTTCTCGCTCTACAAGCCCCAGCGTGTGGTGCACCTGGCCGCTCAGGCCGGTGTGCGCTATTCGCTGGAGAACCCGCACGCCTACGTGGATGCCAATCTGGTCGGGTTCATGAACATTCTGGAAGGTTGTCGTCGTCATGAGGTGGAGCATCTGGTGTATGCATCCAGCAGCTCCGTCTACGGCGCCAATACCAGCATGCCGTTTTCGATTCACGACAATGTGGATCATCCGCTGAGTCTGTATGCGGCCAGCAAGAAGGCCAACGAGCTGATGGCGCATACCTACAGCAACCTCTATCAGCTCCCCACCACAGGCCTGCGCTTTTTCACGGTGTATGGTCCCTGGGGCCGGCCCGACATGGCGCTGTTCATCTTCACCCGCAAGATTCTGGCGGGCGAACCCATTGATGTGTTCAATTACGGCAAGCACAAGCGTGACTTCACCTACATTGATGACATCGTGGAAGGCGTGGTGCGCACCCTGGATCACGTTGCCCGGCCGAATCCGGACTGGTCGGGAGAGCGGCCCGATCCGGGCACCAGCTTTGCCCCGTACCGGCTCTATAACATCGGCAGCAACAACCCGGTCGAACTGTCCCGTTACATCGAGATCCTTGAGGAATGTCTCGGCCGCAAGGCAGAGAAAAACCTGCTGCCCCTGCAGCCGGGGGATGTACCGGCCACCTATGCGGATGTGCAGGATCTGATCAACGACGTGGGCTACAAGCCGGAAACGCCCGTCGAAGTCGGGATCCGCAAGTTTGTGGACTGGTACCGGGACTTCTACAAGGTCTGAGGGGAGCTGCGTCACATGCCGGAATCCATCCTGTCCCTGCTGGACAACAACCGCCGCTGGGCGGCAGACATTCAGGCGCGGAATCCGGGCTTCTTTGACCGGCTCAAGCAACAGCAAACACCCGGCTACCTCTGGATCGGCTGCGCCGACAGCCGGGTGCCTGCCAACGAAATTGTGGGCCTGCCTCCGGGAGAGGTCTTCGTCCATCGCAACGTGGCGAATGTGGTCGTGCACTCGGATCTCAACTGCCTTTCCGTTGTGCAGTATGCCGTCGAAGTGCTCAAAGTGCGCCACATCATCGTGACCGGACATTACGGTTGCGGCGGCGTCCGTGCGGCCATGTCCAGCGGACAATTCGGCATGATCGACAACTGGCTGCGCCACATCAAGGATGTTTACCTCATTCATCAGCGCGAGCTGGATGCCATCGAAGATGAAGAGCTGCGGGCGGACCGGCTCTGTGAGCTCAATGTGGTGCACCAGGTGCGCAACGTGTGCTATACGTCCATCGTGCAGAATGCGTGGCAGCGCGGTCAGAAACTGGCCGTGCATGGCTGGATCTACGGACTGGCGGATGGTTTGCTCAAGGATCTTCAGGTGACGGTCAGCGGTCCGGACCAGTTGCCCGGTGTATATCGTTATGTGCAGGGTTGACCACCGTCAAAGCAGGCATGGCCCAAAGCCGCTATGCTTCGGACCATGTACCATTCTGATGAATCTCAATTTTGAGGGGGTCCTGTGGGACACAAGAGTCAAGCCGAATTCAAGCCTCTGAACATTGCCGTGCTGACGGTTTCCGACACCCGTGGGCTGGCTGAAGACACATCCGGAGACGCCTTGGTAGAAGGGCTTCAGGAGGCGGGTCACGTTCTTGCAGACCGGGTGATCATTCCGGACGACGTCTACCTTCTGCGTCGCGAGGTATCCCGCTGGATTGCGGAGCCGACGGTGCACGTGGTCCTGATTACCGGGGGTACCGGATTCACGGATCGGGACAGCACACCCGAGGCGATCAGGCCGCTTTTCGACAAGGAAATCGAAGGTTTCGGCGAGCTGTTCCGGCAGATATCCCACACTGAAATCGGTTCATCCACCATTCAGTCCCGGGCCGTTGCCGGACTGGCGAACAAGACGGTGATTTTCTGCATGCCGGGCTCAACGGGAGCATGCCGGACTGCCTGGAACGGTATCATCCGCGAACAGCTGGATGCACGACACAAGCCGTGCAATTTTGCCGGGCTGCTGCTCCAGAAGAAAGCGCCGGAGAAAGCCCCCATTTCAGCCAAGCCCGAGTGCGGGAGCCGGGGATGAGTGCGGGATGTTGTGATACCGGGGGACTGACGCCGCTCAATGACGCCCTCGCTCAGATTCTGGCGGTACTGAATCCGGTGGATGGCGAGGAGACGGTGGCGCTGACAGCCTCCCTGGGGCGGATTCTGAGTCGGGACGTGGTCTCGCCGGTGGCCGTACCGCCTTGGGACAACAGTGCAATGGACGGGTATGCTGTTCGGGTACAGGATCTCGTGCAGGCCGAAGGGCGCTTGCCGGTTTCACAACGGATCCCGGCGGGTGCGGTGCCGCAGCCCCTGCAGCCCGGCACTGCGGCGCGGATCTTCACCGGCGCGCCGGTGCCCGAAGGTGCCGATGCCGTCATCATGCAGGAAGTCTGCAGGGAAGAGTCGGGGTTTCTGGTCACGGACGCCAGGCCGCAGCCCGGTGACAATATCCGTCCCAGAGGACAGGATCTGCATGAAGGGCAGCTCATGCTCCCCGGAGGGCGGCGCATTCGGCCTCAGGACATGGGACTTCTGGCATCAGTGGGCCTGGCAGAGGTGCCGGTCCGGCGGCGTCTCACCGTGGCCTTGCTTTCCAGTGGAGATGAACTGTGTGAGCCGGGTCAACCGCTGGGCGAAGGACAGATCTACAACTCAAACCGCTATACTCTGCGCGGCCTTCTGAGTGCCTGGGGCTGCGAGATTGTCGACTTTGGGGTGATGGCCGATACACCGGAGGCAACCGAGGCGGCATTGTCCCGTGCGGCCGAATCGGCAGACCTGGTGATTACATCGGGCGGCGTTTCCGTGGGTGAAGAAGATCACCTCAAGGCTGCGGTTGAACGTCTGGGTGCCCTGAACCTCTGGCGTCTGGCGATCAAGCCGGGCAAACCGCTGGCCTGGGGGCGCGTGGGCGATGCGCATTATCTGGGATTGCCCGGCAATCCCATGGCCGTGTTCGTCACGGCGCTGATGGTGGGCCGGCCCGTGATCCGGCGGTTACAGGGGGAATCGGCCGCCGAGCCGTTGTCCGTGCGCCTGCGTGCGAGCTTCTCCACACGCAAGCCGCAGAAGCGGGAAGAGTTTCTGCGTTGCCGTGCAATCAGGGCCGGAGAGGAATGGGTTGTAGAAAGATACGCCAATCAGAGCTCGGGTGTTCTGTATTCCGCGACCTGGGGGAACGGCTTGGTACGCGTGCCCGCCGGTGCCGTGATTCAGGAAGGTGACCTGGTCGAATTCCTCCCTTTCAGTGACCTGATTCCGGGTTGAAAAAAGGGGTTGATCAGGGTGCGGCTCTTTGATAGAGTACGCACCCGCTGACGCAGTTAACGAATGGGTCTATAGCTCAGTTGGTTAGAGCGCTGCCTTGACATGGCAGAGGTCACTGGTTCGAGTCCAGTTAGACCCACCATCTCCCAATTTTCGATTCCCTTTTCCGATCAATCACTTCTGATAGTCGTGTACGCTTTCCGGCGTGTGTGCCCTTGTTCCTTTACCCGGCGCATGACTCATGCTTGAATGACCGCTGGTCGTTTGAGAGAGGTCATCATGAAAGCATTGCAATGTGTTGAGCTGGGCGGGCCGGATCGTCTGCAACTTGCGAATATTCCCGCGCCTGAGGCCAAGGGCAGGGGTGTGCGTGTCCGGGTGGCCGCGGCGGGTCTGAATTTTCCCGATACGCTCATCATTCGGGGGCAGTACCAGTTCAAGCCGCCATTACCGTTCGTCCCGGGCGGTGAGGTTGCCGGAGAGGTGGTCAGTGTCGGGGAGCAGGTGACCCGCTTCAGGCCGGGTGATCGTGTCATGGGGCTGACGGGGATTGGTGCTTTCGCCGAAGAGGTGGTTGTCACCGAGCAGAACCTGATGCCGGTGCCGGAAGGCATGGATCTGATCACGGCAGGCGGTTTTCCCATGATCTACGGTACATCCTGGCATGCGCTGGTTCAGCGTGGGCATCTGCAGGCCGGCCAGACATTGCTGGTACTGGGGGCGGGCGGCGGCGTCGGTCTCGCGGCGGTCAATATCGGTGCGGCGCTGGGTGCCACCGTCATTGCGGCAGCCAGCTCAGACGAAAAGCTGGAGGCTGCCCGCAAGGCGGGGGCGACCCATACCATCAATTACACGGAAACCTCACTCCGGGATGCGGTCAAAAGCCTTACCAAGGGTGCAGGTGTGGATGTGGCTTATGATCCGGTGGGGGGCGACCTGACCGAGCAGGCATTGCGTAGCATGGGCTGGGGCGGAAGGCTGCTGATTGTGGGCTTTGCCAGCGGTACAATTCCGAAATTGCCGGCCAATCTGCCTCTGCTCAAGGGTTGTGACATCTGTGGCGTGTTCTGGGGCGCCTACACCATGAAAGACCCTCAGGGCAATGCAGATAATTTCCGGAAAATGGCCGAATTGTATGCGGCGGGTAAGCTCACGCCACCCGCCGTGAAGCGCTATGCCTTGTCAGACTGGCAGACGGCCTTTTCGGACATGGAGTCCCGCCGCCTGACAGGGAAGGCCGTCCTTATCCCTGATGAGTCCGGTCCCGCATGAGCGCACGCTGACGTGCCTCGGGTCGCCTGAACCAGGTTCTGAGCAGGTTTTCCTGCTGGCTGGCCCGGTCTTCCGGTGCCAGTCCGCTCTGCGTCTGAAGCTGTTCCACGGCCTTGCGGTAGCCGGAATAGGCCTCATCAAACTCACGTTCCTGTTGCCAGGTAGTGATGGCCCGTTGTCTTGCTGCCTCGTCATAGCCGGCCTGTTGCAGCAGGGCATCCAGTTCGGTTTCTGAACGTGCCTTCTGCATGGCCTCCAGGCCCGCCGAGATGCGGGCGTTGGTCGCTTCCTGAGACGCCACCACTTCCTTAAGGCCTTCGGGCAGTTGCTCGCGTGCCTGACGCAGGGCACGTTCACGCTCGTCCGCACTGAGATTGGGGTTGGTCCGCACCTTCATGGTTTCAATGGTGAAGGCGCCGTAGGCTTCTTCGTCCGCGAAAAAGGCACTGGCGGTTTCCGGTCCCAGGTAACTGACCCGCAGACCATGCAGCGAGTCCAGCGTGTCGGAAAGCGACTGAATGATGGCCTCCGGGCCACTGCCCCGGGCCGGTGCCGGGTTGGAGAGCAGCTCGTTTGCAGCATCCAGGTAGGCCAGATAGCGGTCCAGCAGATCCGCCATGTCCCGCGCGGCCGCCTCGCCGCCAGTTTGTTGCGCTTCGTGAATCAGTCGGGCGCGTATGGCGTTGACGTCCAGCTCGCCCAGGCTGGTGAGCCAGTAGTCGATCCGGTCCCGCAATGCCCGGTCGCGCACCAGCCTTCCGGTCGTGTCGGTGGTGAGGCGGCCATCCTCCTGGGTGCCGGCCAGTGACCGGGGGCGGAAGTCCCTTTCCAGTATGGCGGCCTGAACCTCATCCGCCTTGGTCTGCTTTGTCGCAGGCGCAGGCATCTCACCCCGTGCCGCAACCAGTGGTACCGGGGTATCTGCGATAACCTCCGGACTGGACGGTGACCAGAGCCACCCCATGCCCAGCATGCCGCCGAACGCCAGTACGGTAAAGATCAGTTGTCGTGGTATCCGGCTGTTCATGCCTCAGAGTCCCATGTTCCGCAGCCGGTTTGCCTGGGCGCGATAGAGGCTGGGTACATTGATGCTGCCGGTTTCGCCGAAAATATGGTTGACGGCATCGAAATGATTGAGGGGGTAGTCAATGCGGATGACGCGACCGAATTTTTGTGAGCAGATATCTGTCAGGCCGTCGCTGGGCCGGCTGGAAAAGCTGGCGGTCAGGCTGAGGAAGGCGTCTTCGGCTTCGTTGAGCACCATGTTCGGCCGGAAGATATCATACCATTTGAAGTCGGTGGTGGTGGGATCCGTGCCGCCCCAGGAAAACGCCTTGATGCGGTGCCCGTAGATCCAGAGATCTTCACTGCCGGTGCCGCAGCCGTCGGGATCCAGTCCCTGCCAGCCGAGCAGGCTATTCTGGCGAATCATCTCATCCGTGGTCATGGTGTAGGCCGCGGCCATGGAGTCCTGGCTGCAGCGGCCGGTAGTCAGGCAGGTCAGATCGTCACTGTTGCCGGCGTCGAGCAGGGTGGCCAGATACCCGAGTGTCTTGCCCAGCGCATCAATCACGCCACCGCGTACAGTGCCCTGCGGAACAGCCTTGACAAAGGTGTCGGCGAAGAACGAGCCCTTGTTGACCCCGTGTATGGAGGTAATGGAGGCAATCCGCTCCGGTATCACGGTGGCCGCCCAGCGTGATGTCGGAGCACCCTGGCTGTGGGCGAACAGATTGAACTTGTAGTCTTCCAGCGCAGAGAGATAGCGCACCAGCTGGTCAGCCCGGTATTCGTTGCTGTTCAGAAAGGCAACGGTCGGCACATAGACCTTGGCACCGGAACGCTGGAGTTCGTAGGGAATGCGGTACATGTGCTCGATCAGCCCGAGAAGACTGTCCCAGCCCATGACACCGTGTACAAGGACAATGGGGTAGCGGGTTTGGGTATAGGTATCGGCTGCCTGAGCCGGCGTGAGGGACGACAGCAGCAGCCCCAGTGCGAGGATGACTTGTTTCATGGTTCAGTTCCTGGTTTGTTGTATTTGTAATTGGTACTGCCGTACACACTATACGGATGGGGCACCCTCAATACATTCCCCCAAACGTGGGACATCTTGAAAAGACATCCTGCACCCCCATGTTAAGGGGCTGATGTATTGAGTGGTTACGGAGCGAACGAATGACGACGGACACACAGAAAGAAACCCTGGGCTTTCAGACGGAAGTCAAGCAGCTGTTGCACCTGATGATTCACTCCCTGTACAGCAACAGGGACATCTTCCTGCGTGAGCTGATTTCCAATGCGTCAGATGCGCTGGACAAGCTGCGTTTTGAAGCACTGGCCAACAATGCTCTGTACGAGGATGACAGCGACCTGCGGATCCGGGTTTCCTTCGACAAGGACGCCCGGACCCTGACCGTTGAGGATAACGGTATCGGCATGAACCGGGAGGACGTCATCCAGCACCTGGGGACCATCGCCAAGTCCGGGACGGCAGAATTTCTGAAGCAGTTGTCCGGTGACAAGCAGAAAGACGCCAATCTGATCGGTCAGTTTGGTGTCGGCTTCTATTCCGCATTCATTGTGGCAGACAAGGTGGAGGTCTATTCACGCAAGGCGGGTGAACCGGCCTCGGCGGGTGTGCTCTGGAGTTCGGAAGGGCAGGGCGAGTACACCGTTGAACCTTGTGAAAAGGCTGACCGGGGCACGCGGATCGTGCTGCACCTGAAGGCGGATGCGTCCGAACATCTGGATGACTGGAAATTGCGCAGCCTGATCAAGACCTACTCCGATCACATTGCCTTCCCGGTTCAGATGCCGAAAGCGCAGGAGGAGGATGAAAAGAAAGACGCCCCGGAATGGGAGGTCGTGAACGCCGCCAAGGCACTCTGGACCCTGCCGCGCAACGAGATCAGTGATGAAGAGTACAAGGAATTCTACAAGCATATTGCCCATGACTGGCAGGATCCGCTGACCTGGTCACACAACCGGGTCGAGGGCAAGCAGGAGTACATCAGCCTCCTGTACATTCCGTCCCATGCACCTTTTGATCTTTACAACAGGGAGGCTCCGCGCGGGCTCAAGCTCTATATCAAGCGCGTGTTCATCATGGATGATGCCGAGCAGTTCCTGCCCCTGTATCTGCGTTTCGTCAAGGGCGTCATTGATTCCTCGGATCTGCCGCTCAACGTTTCCCGTGAGATCCTGCAGGACAGCCAGGCCGTGCGCAGCATCAAGTCAGCGCTGACCAAGCGGGTGTTGAGCATGCTCGAAAAGCTGGCCAAGGACGACAAGGACAAGTACCGCACCTTCTGGAAGGCCTTTGGTGACGTGATGAAGGAGGGACCTGCAGAAGATTACGCCAACCGTGAGAAAATCGCGAAGTTGCTGCGTTTCACCACGACGGTGTCCGAGTCCGCGGAAGAAGATCAGAGCCTGGATGATTACATCTCCCGGATGAAGGAAGGGCAGACCCGGATCTACTACATGACCGGCGATAGCTGGGAAGCCATGCGCAACAGCCCGCATCTGGAAGTGTTCCGCAAGAAGGGCGTGGAAGTCCTGCTGCTGCACGGGCGGATTGATGAATGGCTGATGAGTCATCTGACCGAATATGATGGCAAGACCTTTGTGGATATCACCAAGGGTGATCTGGATCTGTCCGGCATCGAGGATGAAGAGGACAAGAAAAAGCATGAGGCGTTGGAGAAGGCTGCCCAGCCTCTCATCGAGCGCATCAAACAGGTATTGAAGGATGAGGTGGAAGAGGTCAGGGTCACGCATCGCCTGACCGACTCGCCGGCTTGCCTGGTGCTGAGTGCGCATGACCTTGGCGTACAGATGCGCCGCATCATGGAGGCAACGGGTCAGTCATTGCCCGAGTCCAAACCCATTTTCGAAATCAACCCGGAGCATGCCCTGGTCAAGCGTCTGGAGCATGAACAGGATGATGGCCGTTTTGAAGCGTTCACCCGGGTGCTGTTCGACCAGGCGCGCCTGGCCAGCGGTCAGCAGCTCAGGGATCCGGCTGGGTTTGTCACACGGCTCAATCAGCTGCTTCTTGAGCTGGCAAACTGAGATTCGGAGATCGCCACGTTATGACAAAGGGGCCATGTGCCCCTTTGTTCTTTATGGTTAACATTGTGTGTTCGACGCTTGGGAAAGTCTTCTGCAGTGGCGTCAGCGCTTTGCTGCCCGGCGCACGGCCGACGTCGAGAAATCTCTCGGTGACAGGTCGGGGCAAAATCTCTGGGCTGCTGGTCGTTATCAAGCCCGTCCACAAAATAGCGACCATTTTTCAGGTCATAGGTCAGGTCCAGCGTGGTCCAGGGCACGGGCACTTCATAGTAGTTGATGAGGTGCGCTTCGGACACGCGCCACAACTTGCCATCATTATCAAACTCCTCGGACAGTACAATCTGCCAGCTGTCCTCGTCCAGATACATGCGGCGCTTGGAATAAATGTGGCTCAAACCTTCCCGCAAAACGCCTTCCACCACCCAAACACGGTGAAGTTCGTAGCGTGCCAGATCCTGATTGATGTGCTGTGGCCTGACAATTTCCTGAATCGTCGTATTATCAGAGTGGAGGCGGTACGCGTTGTACGGGATATAGATCTCACGCTTGCCTTTGAGCGTCCATTCGTACTGATCGGGCGCGCCATTGTACATGTCGAGCTGATCCACCGAGCGTTGGCTCTCACTGTTGGGCAGATCCGTTTCATAGGCCAGCTGGGGAGAGCGGCGCAGCCGTCTTTGCCCGGTTTCGTAACGCCAGGCCTTTCGGGGTGAACGAACCTGATCCAGCGTCTCGTGAACCAGTGTCATGGTCCCGGCCAGTTTCGGGGGGAAAGAACCCGTGTGCGCAGCATGAAAATGATGTTGTTGATACTTTCAGGTGTGGCATCCGGCTGGCTGTAGGTGAAGAAATATTCGTACTCGGTCAGTACGGGCGTATAGCTGCCGTTCCGGTTGGGGGATGCGAAGGCAGAGCGGAATTTGACCTGCTCGCCACGGTAACGCAGGGTGTGATTCCAAAGTGCCTCAATACCGGACTGGGGAATGGGGAACGGGCTGGTAATCACGGCATTCCTGACCCCGGTACCGCGGGGCATGACTTCCGCATTCAGGGCGTTACGCTTCAGCGCATCATAGACATATTGCGGGTAAGAAGCAGACCGGTGCGACGGATAGACAATCATCTTGTAGCTGTCCGGATAGGTCCGGAACAGCGCTTGCTGACCTTCGGTAAGATGCGCCGCGTACTGACTGGCATTCCTGGCGTCAATGGTGAACAGCGGCGTTTCTCCAGCGAAGGGATCGATGTGCCACATGCCTTTCTCATAGCCTGCCGGCGGTTCCGTGATTCCCCCTGTCCATGCCGGAATGGAGCCGTCAGCATTGCCCGTCATCTGGGCTCCGAGAGGAGTGAGGTCGCGTCCGAGACGGCTGGCCACCTCTTCTGAAACCTTGGCCTGCGTGAATGTGCTCACGCTGAGGGCGAGTGCAAACGTCAGGATTGAATATCTGTGTCGTGTCATGAAGTTCTCTTGACTCTGAGTGAAGGATACAGGCTAATAGTTGGCTGACAGTATAGTACGTACTTTACGAAAGTGCGCGTAGTGGGGCTTTGTCACATTCTGTAACCATAGGTGAAAAAATGAGCGAATCCTGGCGTCGGTACACGGATGGCAAGTTGTTTCTCTCCCGCTGGCATCATGAACGCAGCCTGGCGTCGGAGGAGGGGTTGACGAAACGGGCCCATGACGAAGCTGCGGATGCCCTGCTTGCACAGGCATGGCGGGGGATGCTCAATGAGATGTTGGCACGGTCAGGCCAGAAGGCGCGGGCAGATTCGCTCGAAACCGTCACTCGCTTCTTTGAACCGGATGCGAGGCCTGCTGCACTCAATCTGTTGCTGGAGGGTGCAGCGGAGCCCGGGCACTGGGTAAGCCGGATTCAGGCGCTGATTCGCCAGATGGGGGAGCCTGAACCTGCCGGGCCGGCCCAGGAGGCAGTCAATGCGCCCTGGCGTGATGCGTTGCTGGCGTCGGATGCCGGTACACCGGAGCAAAACCGGGCGTTCATTCTGGACGCCTTTCAGGCCTGGCTGACAGAGTGGCGCACAACTTGGGAAGAGTTCTGAGTCCCGATGCGGTTCACGCATGAGGGCGGATCACGCCCACGGCAAGCCCTTCAATGGCAAAGGGTTCGCGCTTCAGGTCAACACGAATGGGTTCGAACGCTTCGTTTTCCGGCCAGAGAATAACTTCGCTTTCCTTGCGTTCCAGGCGCTTGACCGTCACATCATTCTCGATCCGGGCGACCACGATCTGGCCGTTCCGGGCTTCCTGAGTCTTGTGAACGGCAAGCAGGTCTCCGTCGAGGATACCGATATTTTTCATGCTTTCGCCGCGGACGCGCAGGAAGTAGTCGGCTCTTGGATGAAAGAGCGCCGGATCCACCTTGCAATAGTCTTCCACGTTTTCTTCGGCAAGCAGCGGCTGGCCGGCGGCCACGCGTCCGACCACCGGGATGCCCTCCTGGCCCTGGTCGGGGAGCTGAATGCCCCGGGATGCACCGGCCACCATGCGGATAGCGCCTTTCCGTGCCAGGGCTTTCAGATGTTCTTCGGCGGCATTGGGGGATTTCCAGCCAAAGTGAGCGGCGATTTCCGCCCGCGTCGGGGGATAGCCCGTTTCCTGAATATGATCGCGGATCAGATCCAGAATTTCCTGCTGCCGGCGTGTCAGCTTCTGCATGCCTGTATTCCTGTCCAGTCTGGTTATTTGTACACTACTTCAGGATCAATGCAAAATCAAGGATGGCTAGGGCCCATGCCGGCATGGAGCGAGGCGGGGATTTAAGGTAAAGTATGCGCCCCTGAAATCACTGCCCGTTACCTGTCCTCATGCATATTGACCTGTTTGACTATCACCTCCCGGATGAACTCATTGCCCGGCGCCCCATGCCCGAGCGCTCGGCCAGTCGGCTGCTGGCGCTTGATGCCGCGACCGGCGCCATTGCGCATGCCCGGGTCGCTGCGCTGACCGAGTGGCTGCGCCCCGGTGATGTCATGGTGTTCAACAATACGCGGGTGATTCCTGCGCGACTGTTTGGCCGCAAGGCGACCGGTGGCCGCGTGGAGATGCTCGTGGAGCGCGTACTGGGTGAGCGTGAAGTGCTGTGCCATGTGCGTGCCAGCAAGTCGCCAAAGCCGGGGAGCGTGCTCCATGTGGATGGCGCGGAGGGCGAATTTCAGGTGCTGGATCGTGATGACGCCCTGTTTCACCTGCGCTGGTGTGGTGCCGGAAGTGTGCTTGAGCTGCTGGACGCCGTGGGTCACATGCCGCTTCCGCCTTATATTGATCGTGAGGATGATGCGACCGACCGAGACCGGTATCAGACCGTCTTTGCGCGGGAAGCGGGAGCCGTGGCGGCTCCGACTGCCGGTCTGCACTTTGACGAGGCACTTCTCGGCAGGATTGATGCCATGGGAGTCGAAAGGGTGGAGGTTACCCTGCACGTGGGGGCGGGCACCTTTCAGCCGGTTCGTGTGGAGGATATCCATGCGCATCACATGCATGAGGAATATTACAGGGTCAGCGAAGAGGCCGCCGACAGGCTCAACCGGGCGCGTGAGGCTGGGCGGCGGATTGTGGCCGTGGGCACCACCTCGGTCCGGACCCTGGAATCCGCATTCGAGGACGGCCGGATCCGGGCGCGGACAGCCTCGACCCGTATCTTCATTTACCCCGGCTACCGGTTTCAGGTGGTGGATGCGCTCATGACCAATTTTCACCTGCCAAAATCCACGCTTCTCATGCTGGTTTCCGCCTATGCGGGGCGGTCCCGGATACTGGAAGCGTATGCTGAAGCCGTTCGTGAACATTATCGTTTTTTCAGCTACGGAGATGCCATGTTCCTGTACAATGGGCCGGTTGCCCCTGAGGAGAGTCACCGTTGAGAGACGCCTGTTTCATGCATTTTGAAAAACTGGGCGAAGATGGGCGCGCCCGTCGTGGTCGCCTTCACTTTCCCCGTGGAGTGGTGGAAACGCCCGCATTCATGCCGGTCGGGACCTACGGTACGGTCAAGGGCGTGCGAACCGATGATGTGCGGGACGTTGGCGCACACATCCTGTTGGGCAATACCTTCCACCTGATGCTCAGGCCGGGTACGGAAGTCATCCGGGCCCATGGTGACCTGCACGACTTCATGCAGTGGCAGGGGCCGATTCTGACGGATTCCGGTGGATTTCAGGTGTTTTCCCTTGGGGATCTGCGCAAGATCACCGAAGAAGGCGTCCGGTTCCGGTCACCGGTTGACGGGGCCGAAGTCTTCATGACGCCGGAATCCTCCATGGCCGTTCAGCGCGATCTGGGCTCCGACATTGTCATGATCTTTGACGAGTGCACCCCCTATCCGGCCACGGAGAAGCAGGCGCGTGAATCCATGGAACTGTCTCTGCGTTGGGCGGCACGCAGTCGTGCCGCACACGGGGACAGTCCTTCGGCCCTCTTTGGGATCATCCAGGGGGGCATGTATCGGCCGCTGCGCGAGGCCTCCCTGGCAGGATTGCAGGATATCGGTTTTGACGGCTATGCCATTGGCGGGTTGTCCGTGGGCGAACCCAAGGACGAGATGATGGGGGTGCTGGACTATCTGCCTGCCATGATGCCGGCAGACAAGCCCCGTTATCTCATGGGAGTGGGCAAGCCGGAAGATATCGTGGAGAGCGTGTTGCGGGGGGTGGACATGTTTGACTGTGTCATGCCCACGCGCAATGCGCGCAATGGCCACCTCTTTACCCGCTGGGGCACCATCAAGATCCGCAACGCCCGGTATCGTCATGATACCCGGCCGCTGGAAGAAGGGTGCGACTGTCATACCTGTCAGCATTACAGCCGCGCCTACCTGCATCACCTGGATAAATGCGGAGAGATCCTTGGCTCCCACCTCAATACGATTCACAATCTGCGCTATTACCAGCGTCTGATGAAAGGTTTGCGCGATGCGATTGAAGCCGGTACATTGTCCGACTTTGTCGCACAGTTCTATCGGGAACGGGCCGATGGTGTGCCCGAATGAAACGACTATTCTGGAGAAAGAGAACCATGTCACAACGCCTCATTACGGCACTGCTTACACTTGCACCCCTGTCTGCCTGGGCCGAAGCGGCACCGCCACCCGGTGCACCCAGCGCCATCAGCCAGATCCTGTTTCTGGGCGGCTTTGTTCTGATTTTCTACTTCCTTGTCTGGCGGCCACAGTCCAAGCGGGCCAAGGAGCACAGGGCACTGATCGAGGGCCTGTCCAAGGGTGATGAAGTGCTGGTCAATGGTGGTCTGGCAGGCAAGATTGTCCGCATCAAGGACGATTTCGTTGTCATCGAAATTGCGGACGGCGTGGAAGCCAAGGTCCAGAAGATGGCCATCACCGCCATGCTGCCAAAGGGCACGCTCAAGGATATCTGAGCCTGAAGAAGACAAGGGCCGTTGTATTAAGGGGGCATCATGCTCAACCACTATCCCTGGTGGAAAAACCTGCTTATTTTACTGGTGCTCGCGCTGAGCACCCTGTACGCCATACCCAATCTTTACCCGGATGATTATGCCGTCCAGATCAGTGGTGCAAGTGCCACCACAGCCGTGGACGAATCTGTGCTCAACAAGGCGACTTCGGCGCTGGACAAGGCTGGTGTGCCCTACCGGGATCCGGAGCTGGCAGACCGGCGTGTGACCCTCCGGTTTGATTCCAATGAAGATCAGCTGGCAGCCAAACCGGTCCTGACACGGGCGCTGGGTGATGATTTTGTTGTAGCGCTCAACCTTGTTCCCACGACGCCGGACTGGCTCAAGGCCATAGGTGCCAAACCCATGAAGCTGGGTCTGGACCTGCGTGGCGGGGTGCACTTCCTGCTGGAAGTGGATATGGACAAGGCCGTGGCACAGCGTCTGGACATGTTCCAGAGCCGGATCAAGTCACGGCTGCGTGAAGAGAAGCTGCGCTATCGGGAAGTTATCCGGGATCAGGGGGCAACGCTGATCGTGACGTTGCGTCGTGCGGGGGATCGTGACAAGGCGGCAGGCATTTTGCGCCGGGAAATGCCGGAATTCCTTATCGAAACGACAGAGCATGAGGGACTGCCAGCGCTGAGGCTGACCCTGACACCGGCGCAGCTCAGGGAAATCGAGGATAACGCCATTACCCAGAATCTGACCACTCTGCGCAACCGGGTCAACGAGCTGGGGGTGGCCGAGCCGCTGGTGCAGCGTCAGGGCCGCAACAGGATTGTGGTCGAATTGCCTGGGGTGCAGGATACCGCAGCAGCCAAGCGCGTCATCGGTGCCACGGCCAACCTGGAATTCCGTCTCGAAGCCAAGCCTGATGCGCCAGCTTCCGAAACCGAAACCTATCCGTTCCGAAGCAATCCGGCACGTACTGCGATTCTTGAAAAAGATGTCATTATCACCGGCGAATCGGTGGTCCGGGCATCTCAGGGCTTCGATCAGAACGGGCAGCCTCAGGTCAATATTTCGCTCGATTCTGAAGGCGGCCGCATGATGAATCGTGTGACCCGCCATGCCATCAAGCGCCGCATGGCTGTGCTGTTCGTGGAGCACAAGGAGCGTACGGTGGGTTATGAAAAGAAAGACGGCAAGGAAGTTCCGGTCAAGGAACGTTATGTAGAGAAGCAGATCATCAGTCTGGCTACCATTCAATCGGCGCTGGGATCGGATTTTCGCATCACCGGACTGGATTCGGTTTATGAAGCTCAGGAATTGGCTCTGCTGCTGAGAGCAGGCGCTTTGGCTGCACCGATTTACTTTGTGGAAGAACGCACTGTGGGCCCGAGCCTTGGGCAGCAGAATATCGAATCCGGAAAGTGGTCGATCATCATCGGCTTCTCTCTGGTGCTGCTGTTCATGCTGGTCTATTACCGCGTGTTTGGTCTGGTGGCCAATGTTGCGCTGGCGGCCAACGTGGTCATGCTGATTGCCTGTATGTCCATATTCGGTGCCACACTGACCTTGCCGGGCATGGCGGGTATCGTGCTTACCGTGGGTATGGCAGTGGATGCGAACGTGCTCATCTACGAGCGCATCCGCGAGGAATGGCGTAATGGTCTGCCGCCGCAGTCGGCCATTCATGCCGGCTATGACCGGGCGTTCATCTCCATCTTTGATGCCAACATTACCACCCTGATTGCCGCACTGATACTCTTTGCGGTGGGCACCGGGCCCGTCCGCGGATTCGCCATTACGCTGTCCATCGGTATCATCACGTCCATGTTCACGTCCATTACCGTGTCGCGTGCACTGGTGAACCTCATCTACGGAGGTCGCAAGATCAAGACCTTGTCCATTGGCGGAAAAACGGGGGCCCTGGCTGTATGAGCGAACAAAAGATCTACCGTTTCATGTCCGGGTCCAAAGTTGCGCTCGGACTGTCCCTGACGCTCATCCTGATATCGCTGGTTTCCCTGGCGGTGCGGGGACTCAATCTCGGGCTGGATTTCACCGGCGGGACGGTCATCGAGGTCGAATATGCTCAGCCTCCCCGCGTGGATGACGTACGCAGGCAGCTTGAGCAGGCCGGATACAACAAGGTGGTTGTGCAGAAGTTCGGCTCTGACCGGAGCATTCTGATCCGGTTGGCGGAAAGTCAGGATGACAAGGTGGGCCAGAAGGTGGTCTCTGCGCTGGAGAAGGATGGACAGCAGGTGACGCTGAAGCGGGCCGAATTTGTCGGTGCACAGATTGGTGACGAGCTGCGCGAGAAGGGGGGCATGGGCCTGCTGCTTGCACTGGCAATGATCATGCTTTACGTGGCCTTCCGCTTTCAGCTGAAGTTTTCGGTGGGAGCGGTGGCAGCACTGATTCATGATGTCATCATTACCGTAGGCTTCTTTTCCGTATTCCAGTGGGAGTTTGACCTCAACGTCCTGGCGGCCGTGCTTGCGATCATCGGCTACTCGCTGAATGACACCATCGTGGTGAGTGACCGGATTCGCGAAAACTTCCGCAAGATCCGCAAGGGGTCCGTTGAGGAGGTTATCGATATTTCTCT
The DNA here is from genome assembly GCF_041153465.1 of Thermohahella caldifontis. NCBI lineage: Bacteria > Pseudomonadati > Pseudomonadota > Gammaproteobacteria > Oceanospirillales > Hahellaceae > Thermohahella > Thermohahella caldifontis. The sequence continues at coordinate 1,175,201 of NZ_CP154858.1, read as the reverse complement.
CACGGAAACCCTGGCACGTACCATCGTCACGGGCCTGACCACATTGCTGACACTGATCGCGCTCTACTTCCTGGGAGGCGACGCCCTGCACGGGTTCTCTCAGGCGCTCATTATCGGCGTCGTGGTGGGCACCTACTCGTCCATCTATGTGGCCAGTGCGCTGCTGCTGGTACAGGGGATCTCACGTGAGGATCTTGCGCTGCCGGTGAAAAACCAGCCGGAAGACGGGGTCGTCTGACTGGACTTCTCTCAACTCAAAAAAGCCCCGGTCAAAGTCGGGGCTTTGCCAACAAACAGAAAAGGCGCCGATGGCGCCTTTTCTGTTTGGTCTATCACCGCTTCACATGCTTCAGGTTGCGTCTTTGACAAACAGTGCCTGCTTGCCCTTGAACCAAGGCAGGACGCGTTTGGCCAGCTTCGGATTGGCGACCAGCATGACCGGACTGCGCTCCGTGACCGGGTTGCCATTGAACTCGGAGGACAATGCGCCGGCTTCCTTGGCGATCAGCAGGCCAGCAGCCATTTCGTGTGCAGTCGGGGCCTTGCTGATCAGCAGGTCGGTCTTGCCGGCGGCCACCTGGGCCAGCGCGATGGCCAGGGAGCGGTGGCTTTCGAGGGTAAAGACACCCGAATCCAGGCGTGCATAGAGCTCCACCAGCCCCTGACGACGGTCAGGGTCCTCCACTTCCGCAAGGCCTTTGAGCAGGTTGGTGCTCGCCACGGCAAGTGACTCGTCGGCCAGAGGAGATACCCGCATCCTGCGGCCATTGAGCTCAGCGCCATGCCCGCGGCTGGCTGTATATTCTTCATTCAGTGCGGGCATGAGGATCAGGGCATGCTCGGCGTGGCCATCCTTCTTGCAGAGCACGGAAAACCCCCAGTCCGGCTGTCGCTTGACCAGGCTGATGGGGTTGTGAAGGGGCATGATATGCCAGCTGAAGCCCTTGGCGGGTGCGCTCAGGTCTCCGCGCTTGGCAATATGATGTGTCGGGTAGGCGCGTTGCAGGCCCCGGGACAGTTGTTCGTAAAAGGACGACTCGATACGGGACAGTACTCTTTTCAGATTGGCCGGATCCGAAAAGGACAGGTTTTCCCGATCGATAACCGTCATCAGATGCTCAAGATGCGAGCGCACGGCTCTCAGAGCAATGTTAATCATTGGCTGCATGGCGTACCCACTTATTACAGAACGTGTTGTTTCCGAATTCTCAGAACCCGCTATGATAGCGCTAATTTCCTTTGCGTTCATCATTCTTGTGTGCACATTGTGGTTTATACGCAGGTTCATGATGACAATGGGGGAATCTGGTAAACTGCAGCGCTTGGAAGAGATCTGGGGTCCTGTGATGCTGGAAAATATCCGGGTTGTACTCATGCGCACAACCCATCCCGGTAATATTGGTGCTGTTGCCCGGGCGATGAAGAATATGTGTCTGGCGGATCTTTGTCTGGTTTCGCCGGAGCGCTTTCCTCACCCGGAAGCTGAATGGCGCGCCAGCGGTGCAACCGACGTGCTCGACAACGCGAAAGTGGTTAGTACGCTGGAGGAAGCTGTTGCGGACCGGCATCTTGTTGTGGGCGCGAGTGCCCGGCGGCGGGGGATGCCCTGGCCGGTACAGACGCCGCGCCAGTTTGCGGCGGATGTGATGCGGCTGAGGCCTGATGCCGGAGTGGCTATCGTTTTTGGTCAGGAACAGAGTGGTCTGTCAAATGAGGAGCTCACCCGTTGCCACAGGCATATCGCCATACCTGCCAATCCGGAGTATGCTGCGCTGAATCTGGCCATGGCCGTCCAGGTGATTGCCTATGAGGTGTACCATGCCAGTCTGGAACACCGGCAGGCCAGTGTGCTGGAGCCGTTGACCGGTCCTCTTGACCCGGAATGGGATCAGCCACCGTGCTCGCAGGAGGAAATGGAACGCTTTTATGCCCATCTGGAAGAGGCGCTGATCGACATTGATTTTCATACCCGGGAGCGTCCTCGCCAGTTGATGTCGAGACTGAGAAGGCTGTATCAGCGTGTTCAGCCGGATCAGAATGAGATGGCCATTCTGCGCGGCATTCTCTCGCACACACAAAAAGCTGCCCGGGGGCGGTATGCACACAAGTTCAATTCTGAGGTAAATGACCCGTCATGAGCTGGCTGGAACAGATTAAAGAAGATATTCAGAGTGTATTTCACCGTGATCCGGCAGCCCGGAACTGGTTCGAGGTCCTGACCTGCTATCCCGGATTGCATGCTCTGCTGATGCACCGTCTGAATCACTGGTTGTGGCAGCATGATCTCAAGTGGCTGGCCCGTTTTCTGTCTACGCTGGCACGGTGGTTCACCGGCATTGAAATTCACCCGGGTGCAAAAATCGGGCGCCGTTTCTTCATTGATCACGGCATGGGCGTCGTCATCGGAGAAACCGCGGAGATCGGTGATGATGTGACGCTTTATCAGGGGGTTACGCTGGGAGGAACCAGCTGGAACAAGGGCAAGCGTCATCCCACACTGAAAAATGGCGTGGTCGTCGGGGCCGGTGCCAAGATTCTGGGGCCTTTTGAAGTCGGTGAAAATGCCAAGATAGGGTCCAATGCAGTAGTCACCAAGGCAGTGCCTGCCGGAGCCACGGTGGTGGGTATTCCGGGGCGTGTGATCGTCAAGCGCCCCGCGGATGATGACAAGCGCAAGGCCATGGAAGAAAAAATAGGCTTTGATGCCTATGGGGTCAGCGAGGAAATGCCTGATCCGGTGGCCCGCTCCATACGTGCGATACTGGATCATATGCACGCTGTGGACGAGCGCGTTGAGACCCTCTGCCGTGTAGTGTCCGGGATGAATGGTGGCACAGCAACGGAAGGTGAGCTTCCGCCCCTGCGCGAGGAAGACTTTGATTGTGTGCGTGATGAGGCTTCCGCAGCGGACAAGGAGAATGACCCAGCACCCTGATCGGATTTGCGGGTGGTGATGAAATGATAGACAATATCCCCGCACTGGATGGGGAATAGGGGGCGGATGTGAAGCTGACGACGAAGGGCCGTTACGCTGTCACCGCAATGCTGGATCTGGCACTGCATGCACAGCAGAAACCGGTAAACCTTGCAGATATTGCCGAGCGTCAGGGCATTTCCCTGTCGTACCTTGAACAGCTATTTGCGCGGCTCAAGCGAGCCTCTCTCGTTGTTTCGGTGCGGGGGCCGGGTGGTGGCTATCAGTTGGCGCGCGACCGGAGCGGTATCTCGGTGGCCGAAATTGTGGAAGCGGTTGACGAAAATCTGGATACGACCCGCTGCGGAAAGAAAGGCGATTGCCAGGATGGTCAGACCTGTCTGACACATCATCTCTGGTGCGAGCTCAGTGATCGTATCTACGGTTTCCTCAGTGGTATTACACTGCAGGACCTCATTCAGAACCGGGATATCTGTGAAGTCGCCGAGCGTCAGCTAAGAATCCAGCAAACTGCATCATCCTGAGGAAAATCGAACTGTGACATTGCCCATTTATCTGGATTACGCTGCCACAACACCGGTTGATCCCCGGGTCGCCGAAGTCATGTCGGCCTGTCTGACCCTGGAAGGTAATTTTGCCAATCCGGCGTCGCGTTCACACATGCTGGGGTGGCGGGCTGAAGAAGCCGTGGAGCGTGCCCGGCGTCAGGTGGCGGATCTGCTGAAAGCGGATCCCAGAGAAATTGTCTGGACCTCGGGGGCGACGGAGTCGGACAATCTGGCGCTCAAGGGGCTGGCCTGGGCTCGCGGAGAGCCCGGCCACATCGTGACCACCGCCATTGAGCACAAGGCCGTCCTGGATACCTGTGCTTGGCTGGAAAGTCAGGGACATCAGGTGACCCGCTTGTCGCCGGACGAATACGGTGAGGTGACTGCCGGGCAGGTTGCCGAGGCGATCCGTCCGGATACCTTTGTCGTCTCGGTGATGCATGCCAACAACGAGGTCGGCACAGTCAATGATATTGCTGCCATCGGGCAGGTGTGCCGTGAGCGTGGCGTATGGTTTCATGTCGATGCGGCGCAAAGTGTCGGCAAGGTTCAGATCGACCTGAGTCAATTGCCTGTTGACCTGATGTCGGTCAGTGCGCACAAGTGTTACGGCCCCAAGGGGATCGGTGCGTTGTACGTGCGTCGTGATCCGGCGCTGAAGCTGGTGCCGCTCATTCACGGTGGGGGGCACGAGCGCGGAATGCGAAGCGGCACCCTGCCGACACATCAGATCGTGGGCATGGGCCAGGCCATGGCAATCATGGCGGAAGAAGGTGAAGCTGAAGCAAAACGCCTGCAGGGATTGCGCGAACAGATCTGGGCGGCTTTGTCTGCAGTGGACGGGGTCGTCCTCAACGGTCACCCGGAAAAGCGGCTGCCGGGGCATCTCAACTTCAGTGTGGAAGGTGTGGAGTCCGAGACGCTTTTGCTGGCGCTGCGTGAGCTTGCGATTTCCTCCGGTTCGGCCTGCACGTCTGCCACCGTGGAACCATCGCATGTCCTGCGGGCGATGGGGCTGCCGCGAGAGCGGGCGCTGGGTGCATTGCGCCTGACGGTCGGGCGTTTCACCACGGAGCGGGATGCTGAAAGGGCCGGTGAAATTCTTGTAAATACCCTCCGCAAGCTGCGGGGAGTGGTGTAACTTTTCGACCGGACGCGTATAATGGCCAGTTCGGTTATTTCGTCAAGTTGATTAACGTGGAGAATAGAGCATGGCGGTAGAGCGTACGCTTTCCATCATCAAGCCCGATGCGGTTGCCAAGAACGTCATCGGTGAGATTTACAGCCGTTTTGAAAAGGCTGGTCTGCGGATTGTGGCAGCCAAGATGCTGCATCTGACTCAGGAGCAGGCTGAAGGTTTTTATGCCGAGCACAAGGAACGTCCGTTCTTTGCTGATCTGGTCGCATTCATGACCAGTGGTCCGGTCATGGTTCAGGTTCTGGAAGGTGAGGATGCCATTGCCAAAAACCGCGAGCTGATGGGGGCAACCAACCCGAAGGAAGCCGCACCGGGCACCATCCGCGCTGACTTCGCGGAGTCCATTGATGCCAACGCGGTACATGGTTCCGACTCTCCGGCGTCAGCCGAGCGCGAAGTGGCGTATTTCTTCAAGGACAGCGAAATCTGTCCGCGCGCCTGATCGCGATGCCTGCGCCCTGTTTCGGGCGCAGATCCGTAAGTTCAAAGCAGTGCAGGGCCTGGCTCTGCACTGTGCGTATATGAGATGCTGAGAAATGTCTGAGAAGAAAGTCAATCTGCTGGGACTCAATCGCAAGGAGCTGGAAGCCTTTTTTGTCGATCTGGGCGAGAAGCCGTTCCGTGCTACCCAGGTCATGAAGTGGATTCACCACATAGGCTGCGACAACTTCGAGGACATGACAAACCTCAGCAAGGCGCTACGCGCGCGTCTGGCCGAAGTGGCCGAAATTCGTGCGCCCGAAGTGATCTACGAGGGCATTTCCAGAGATGGTACCCGAAAGTGGGTCATGCGCATGGCTGGCGGCAGCAGTATCGAGACCGTGTTCATTCCTGACGGCAAGCGTGGCACCCTGTGTGTCTCCTCTCAGATTGGTTGTGCACTGGACTGCAGTTTCTGTGCAACAGGCAAGCAGGGCTTCAACCGCAATCTCTCGACAGCGGAAATTGTCGGACAGCTATGGAATGCGGCCAAGTCTTTCGGACCGGCACGCATTGATCAGGAACGCCCCATCACCAACGTCGTTTTCATGGGAATGGGTGAGCCCCTGATGAATTTTGATGAAGTTGTCCGGGCATGTGACATCATGATGGACGACTTCGGCTACAGCATTTCCAAACGCCGGCTGACCGTATCGACAGCCGGTCTGGTTCCGGCACTGGATCGCTTGGGTGATGTGACGGATGTGTCGCTGGCCCTGTCACTGCACGCGCCCAATGATGGCCTGCGGGATGAACTGGTGCCGTTGAATCGCAAGTATCCCATTGCCCAGGTGCTGGATGCGTGTCGTCGCTATCTGGCCAAACTGTCGGACAAGCGTCGCGTGACCATCGAGTATACCCTGATTGAGGGGGTGAACGATCAGCCCGCACATGCCCGCGAGCTGGCCCGCCTGCTTCGGGGACTGCCCTGCAAGATTAACCTGATTCCTTTCAACCCGTTCCCCCTCAGCGATTACCGGCGCTCGCCGCCCGAGGCAGTGAGCCGTTTCCAGACCATACTTTCCAATGCCGGCTACGTGGCAACTGTCCGGACCACCCGGGGTGACGACATTGATGCGGCCTGTGGTCAGCTGGTAGGGCGTGTGGAAGACAGGACACGACGCAGTCAGAAGTATATTGCCACCAGTACATCAGGCCCGGGTCTGGCAGAGCAGGTAGCCAGAACAGGCTCGGGAGGCATGTGATCAGAGGATTTGGTACGGAGAGGTGCAGCACAGTGAAAAGAATTCTGCTTGTTTCATGGCTGGCCTTGATTCTGGCCGGCTGTGTGACGGTTGTGCATGATCCCCTCACGGAGAAGGCATCCCGAAGCAAGGCTGTTCAGGAATATGTATCCCTGGGCATGGGCTATTTCCAGACCAGGCAGTACGATCTCGCGATCAAGCGATTCCGGCGAGCCCTCGAAATCGATCCGGATGATCCTCGTGCCAGATCAGGACTTGGGCTGGTTTACCAGGCTCAGCAGGAGTACGACCTGGCGGAAGAAATGTTCAGGGAGGTCATCCGGTCTCACCCGGAATTTACCGAAGGTCGTAACTATTATGCAGCCTTCCTGTATCAGCAAGGCCGTTTTGAGGATGCGCTTGCGCAGTTGCGGGAAGCGGTCAAGGATGTCGAGTACAGTGGTCGCGAGTTACTTTTTTTTAATATCGGGCAGATCGAGCGCAGGCTCGGGCATAATGACAAGGCGATCGAAGCCTACCGCAAGTCGCTGGTACTTAACCCTGCTCAACCTCAGGTGCGTCTGGCGCTGGCGTTTGCCTATGCGGATGGCGGTCAGGATGAGTTGGCCTGGAAACAATTCAGTCAGTTCCGTGAAGCGGTTCGCCGCGGTCTGACCCGCCATTCTGCCGCCAGTGTGGCTTTGGGCGTGCAGATTGCAGAACGGACGGGGCGCCAGGATGAGGCGGCTTCACTCAGGCTTTTGCTCAAAAACCAGTTCGGTGAGTCCGATGAGGCGCGCCGGATTTTCCGGGAGAATTAAGGCAATATGGCAGCTCCGGATACAGATGTTGTCCCAGATTCAGCACTCGCGCTCACGGCGGGTGCTCAGTTGGCACGCGCACGGCAGGCACAAGGGTTGTCAACGCGGCAGGTGGCAGACCGGCTTCACATCATCCCCCGCTACGTAGAGGCCCTGGAAAAAAGTCAGTTTGATCTTCTGCCCGGCGAGGTTTTCATCAAGGGGTATGTCCGTGCTTACGCCGAACTGCTGAAACTGGATCCGGCGCCACTGCTCGGGCAATTGAGCACGGAGCTGGCCGCAGCGGCTTCTCCCCGGACAGAATCATCGATGCCGGTGCGCAAGCGTAACGGTGGCTGGATTGTCTTTGTGTTAATTGTGGTAGCCGCTATCGGTTATGCCTTCTGGCAGGCTGAGCAAGGCAGCCGTTCAGAAGACCTCGCTGAAATACAACAGCAAGGCCGCCAGGATGTGGAGCAGGGGGAAGAGGCCGCGTCCGGGCAGGCACCTGGCGGGGCGGTTATGTCGTCTGACAGCAAGGCCTCCACACCGGGTGAGGGCGATCAAACCGCTGCCGGAAATCCCGGAGGTGAAACCGGTGCGCCGGTTGCTGCAGAGACAAGTCGATCCGCCACACCCCCGGTGCCGGAAAAGGACAATGCGCTGAGCTCCGGGCAGGCCACTGGTGCAGCCGGCGAAACGGATATTGTTCAGGAAACGGCAGCCCTCCAGTCCGATTCGGTTGATGAAGGCGGCGTTCCTGCGGATCAGGCGATCGGGGAAACCGGGGACGGCACCGCTGTATCCTCCGGCATGGCTGATATCCTCCAGGCGGAAATGGTGGCCACGTTCTCCGACCGCTGCTGGTTTGATGCGCGAAGTGCGGACGGTCAGCGTGAAGTGGGACTGTTCAAGGCAGGAGACGTGGTTCGGCTCAAGGGGGCATTCCCGCTGTCCTTCATCATTGGCAATGTGGATGCGGTGAGCCTTCGTGTGAATGGTATTCCGGTTGGCTTTGACCGGTTCCGGGTACGCAACAAGCGCGTGGAATTCAAACTTTCAGCAGAAGATCTGGTGAGTCAGGAATGAAAAGTGTTTCACCCATCGTCCGTCGCAAGACCCGTCAGATTCATGTGGGATCCGTGCCTGTGGGCGGAGATGCACCGATCAGCGTGCAGAGCATGACCAATACCTCCACCCATGATGTGGAGGCTACGGTCGCCCAGATCCGGCGGCTCGAGGAAGCGGGTGCCGACATGGTACGCGTATCCGTGCCCGATATGGATGCGGCGGAAGACTTTGGCAAGATTCGCAAGCAGGTGGGGTTGCCGCTCATTGCGGACATTCATTTTGACTACCGGATTGCCCTGGCCGTGGCAGAGCGGGGAGCAGATTGTCTGCGTATCAACCCCGGCAACATCGGTCGTGAGGACCGGGTCCGGGAAGTGATCGACTGCGCCAGACATCACGGCATTCCCATCCGGGTCGGCGTGAATGCGGGCTCCCTGGAAAAGGATCTGCAGAAAAAGTACGGTGAGCCCACGGCGGACGCGCTGGTTGAATCCGCCATGAGGCACATTGATATTCTGGATCGTCACGACTTTCAGGACTACAAGATCAGCCTCAAGGCATCCGATGTCTTCATGACTGTGGCGGCCTACCGCAAGCTGGCCACGCAGATCGAACAACCCTTCCATCTGGGTATTACCGAGGCCGGCGCATTGCGTGGCGGAACGGTCAAGTCCGCCATTGGTCTCGGCATCCTGCTCATGGACGGTATCGGTGATACCTTGCGGGTATCCCTGGCTGCGGATCCCGTGGAGGAAATCAAGGTCGGGTTTGAAATTCTAAAGAGCCTGAAGCTGCGTACAAAAGGCATCAACTTCATTGCCTGCCCGAGCTGTTCGCGTCAGAACTTCGACGTGATCTCCACCATGAATGCCCTGGAGGCCAGGCTTGAGGATATCACCACCCCGCTGGACGTGGCCGTCATCGGTTGTGTGGTCAACGGTCCGGGAGAAGCGCGCGAGGCGGATCTCGGGATCACCGGTGGCTCACCCTCCAATCTGGTCTATCTCAAGGGCAAGCCGGATCACAAGGTCAGCAACGAAGAACTGATCGACCATTTCGAACAGCTGATTCGTGAGCAGGCCCGCGCCCGTCAGGCGGAACTGGACAAACTCATCGCCAAAGACTGAAAACCGAGAGGAACGCAACATTGGCCCGAATACAGGCTATTCGCGGGATGAACGACATCCTGCCTGCCCAGACGCCTGCCTGGCGTTATCTTGAAACGCTGGCGGCGGACGTGTTTCAGCAGTACGGTTACGACGAAATCCGCACTCCGATACTGGAGCAGACCGAACTCTTCAAGCGCTCCATTGGCGAGGTGACGGATATTGTCGAAAAGGAAATGTATACCTTCGAGGATCGCAACGGGGACAGCCTGACCCTGCGGCCCGAGGGCACGGCCGGGGTTGTGCGTGCCGGAGAACAGCATGGCCTGCTGTTCAATCAGGTACAGCGCCTCTGGTATCGCGGCCCCATGTTTCGCCACGAACGCCCCCAGAAAGGCCGCTACCGCCAGTTTCACCAGATCGGCGCCGAGTGTTTCGGCATGGCCGGTCCGGACATTGACGCGGAAGTCATAGTACTGACCGCCCGACTCTGGCAGCGCCTGGGCCTTGCACCGCATGTGAGACTGGAAATCAACTCCCTCGGATCCAACGAGGCCAGGGCACGCTATCGTGAAGCGCTGGTGGCCTATCTCAGCCAGCACGAAGACAAGCTGGATGCGGACAGCAAGCGTCGCCTGAAAACCAATCCCCTGCGCATTCTGGACACCAAGGATCCGGACACGCGCAGTCTGCTGGACGACGCACCCAGACTGACCGACTATCTGGATGAGGCCTCGCAGGCGCATTTTGACGGGCTCCGGGCTGCGCTGGATGCGTGCGGGGTGGAATACATCGTCAATCCGGCTCTGGTGCGCGGGCTGGATTATTATTGCCGTACCGTTTTTGAGTGGGTGACCGATGCCCTGGGCGCTCAGGGTACCGTGTGTGCCGGTGGTCGCTATGACGGACTGGTCGAGCAGCTGGGCGGGCGGCCGACGCCGGGAGTAGGGTTTGCCATGGGTGTCGAGCGGCTTGTTCTGCTGCTTGAGTCACTCAATCTGCTGCCGAATACCTTGCAGAATATCCCGGATGTGGCCGTACTGGCCATGGGGGAGTCGGTTCAGCCCTATGCCCTCGCGGTGGCGGAATCGGTTCGCAGTGGACTGCCTGCGTTGCGGGTCATGCAGATCTGTGGCGGGGGCTCCTTCAAGAGTCTGATGAAGAAGGCCGACAAATCCGGTGCCGGCTGGGCGCTGATCATCGGTGAAAGCGAGCGGGATGGCCAGACCGTTACGGTCAAGCCGTTGCGTGCTGAGGGTGAGCAGCAGACAGTGGAAAAAAGTGCACTGAACGAGTATCTTGCGCGATGCACAGGCATCGGCACTGAAAAGAATTGAGAGGAGAAACCGCGTGGACATGCGCTCGGATGAAGAACAGATTCAGCTGATCAAGAACTGGTGGAAGGAGAATGGTACCAGTCTCCTGATTGGTGTCGGTCTCGCTCTGGCCATTGTGTTCGGCTGGAAGGCCTGGCAGCAGCATCAGGCGGAACAGAAATACCAGGCATCGCTCCTCTACCAGCAGGCACTCAACCTGGTCGCAGCGGCGACTCAACCGGATGCGCCGGAGACGCAGCGTGCAACAGCCGAGTTCAAGATTGAGGAACTGCAGAAGCAGTTTCCCGACACGGCCTATGCACAGTTGGGCCAGCTTCTGAAAGCGCGTTTGCTGATGGAGCAGAACAAGGCCGCCGAGGCGGAAAGTCTCCTGACCGGGCTGGCCACCAAGGTTTCCGATCCCGGCATTCGTACTCTGATCAAGGGACGTATTGCGCTGGCTCAGGCAGCACAGGGCAAGCTGGATGAGGCGCTGGCTCAGCTGGATGCCGGCGCAGAGAGCCCCTACTATCCGCAGCAGCAGGAGCTCCGTGGTGACATCCTCAAGATGAAGGGTGACCGCACCGGTGCCCGCAAGGCCTACGAGGCGGCCCGTGAAGCCCTGACCAAGGCCGGGTTCAGTACACAGCTTGTGGACCTGAAACTGGAAGATCTGGCGGATGCCTGACATGCGTGCTCTGACCACCCGCCTGATGGCGCTGCTGCTGGCTGTCGTGCTGAGTGCCTGCAGCAGTGAGGCGGTGCGGCCTCCGCCTGCCGAACTCAAACCGTTCAAGGCGGTGGACAAGCTCGTTGAACGCTGGTCGCGAAGTGTCGGGCCGGATACCGAACCCTTGCGCCTCAGGCTTGAGCCGGCAGTCGGTGAGGGCGTGGTTTATGCTGCTGGCGCTGATGGCGAACTGAGCGCCATTGACCTGGAGACGGGCAAGCGTCTCTGGCGGGTGGACCTGGACGTGCCACTGCTGGCTGGCGTGGGGATTGACGGTCGCAATCTGTATGTGGCCACCCGTGACGGGGAGCTGATCGCCGTTGCCCTGGCCGATCAGGCCATTGCCTGGCGCGCTGCGCTGCCCAGTGAAGTGGTGGCGACGCCGGTGACAGACGGTTCGCGCGTCTTTGTTTACGCCATCAATGGTGTGATCATGGCGCTGGACAGCCGGACCGGAAGCACCCTCTGGACATGGCAGGTCGCCGAGCCGAGCCTGACGCTGAGGGGTACTGCACCCTTGGTGGCGGAGGGCGGGCGCGTGTACGCGGGGCTGTCATCCGGTCGGGTTCTGGCACTGGATGCACAGGATGGCTCCCGGGTATGGGACGCCCTGGTTGCCGAGCCCAAGGGCCGGACGTTGCTGGATCGTCTGGTGGATGTGGACGGCGGTCTGAAGGTCTCCCGGGGTCTCGTGACGGCTGTGGCCTACCAAGGACGCGTTGTGCAAATTGAAGCAGCCAGCGGCAAGGTCGTATGGAGTGACGAAGCTTCGGGCTACGTCGCACCGGCCGTGGATCAGGATATGCTGGTCATTGCTGAAGCATCCGGCACCATCCGGGCCTGGGACAACCGCTCCGGGCAGCCCCTTTGGTCTCAGGATGAGCTGGCATGGCGTGACCTGACGGCGCCCGTATTCTGGCAGGGACGCATTGTTGTGGGGGACTTTGAAGGATACCTCCATGTCCTGGACAAGGCGTCCGGCGTGTTGCGTGCACGCGTACGTGCGGACCGGTCTGCATTGCAAGTGGAACCCCGGGTGGTTGGAGACAGCCTGCTGGTACAGAGCCAGGGTGGTGATCTCATTCTCTATCAACTGGAGTCTTCTGACTGATGACCGAGTCGTCTGTTACACCGGAATCCCCGGAGCAAGCTGCTGTCGAAACGCGCGTGGCGCCCCCGGTGATTGCGCTGGTGGGGCGCCCGAATGTGGGCAAATCCACACTGTTCAATCGCATGACCCGTACCAAGGATGCCCTGGTCGCGGATTTTGAAGGCCTGACCCGCGACCGCAAATACGGTGAAGGGGAGTTCGAAGGCAAACGCTTCATCGTTGTGGATACCGGGGGGATCACCGGGGACGAAACCGGCATTGACAAGGTGATGGCCCAGCAGTCCTACACCGCCATGGATGAGGCGGATGTGGTGCTCTTTGTGGTGGATGCCCAGAGCGGGATGACCGCCGCGGACCAGGTGGTTGCCGAGGCCTTGCGCCAGCGGGGCAAGGCCTGTCATCTGGTGGTCAACAAGGTGGATGGTCTGCAACCGGAGGCGGCGGCAGCGGAATTTTTTTCGCTGGGTGTGGGAGAAAAGATCTTCTACACGGCGGCCACGCATAACCGTGGTATCCGCTCCATGCTCGAAGAAATTCTGGAACCTTTGCCGGTGGCTTCCGATTCGGATGAGTTGGGAGACAGTATCCGGGTAGGTATCATCGGGCGCCCCAATGTGGGCAAGTCCACACTGGTCAACCGGTTGCTGGGCGAGGAGCGGGTGGTGGTGTTCGACCATCCCGGCACGACCCGTGACTCCGTGTACATCCCCTATGAGCGTCAGGGCAAGCGCTATACGCTGATCGATACCGCCGGTGTCCGGCGCCGCAAGAATGTGGACGAGCACGTCGAAAAGTTTTCCATCATCAAGACGTTGCAGGCCGTCTCCGATGCACATGTGGTGATCCTGGTCATTGATGCGCGGGAAGGTATCGTGGATCAGGACCTCCACCTTCTTGGATATGCGTTGGAGAAGGGACGCTCTCTGGTCATCGCCATCAACAAGTGGGATGGCATGTCGGCCGATCAGAAGGCGCGGGTGAAAGCACAGGTTGAGTTGCGTCTTGGATTTGTCAACTGGGCACCTGTTCATTTCATTTCCGCATTGCACGGCACCGGAGTGGGGCACCTGTACGATACCATTCACGCCTGCCATGAATCCGCTTTTGCCAAGTGGAGTACGAGAAGGTTGACGGACTTGCTGCAGGATGCGGTCAAGGATCACCCGCCTCCGCTGGTCAGAGGGCGTCGCAGCAAGCTGCGCATGGCACACCAGGGCGGCAGCAATCCCCCGCGGGTGATCGTGCATGGCAACCTGGTGGAAGAGCTGCCCAACAGCTACAAACGCTACCTGGAAAATGTCTTCCGGCGCGAGCTGAAAGTGGTGGGCAACCCGGTACGCTTCGAGTTCCGGTCTGGTGAGAACCCGTACGCGGGCAAGACCAACACCCTGACACCGAGACAGCTCCGCAAGCGTGCACGGCTGATCCAGCATGTGAAAAAGGCGGAGAAAAAGAAGAAGAAAAAGCTCAAGCGCGGCCGCTGAGGCACGTCTCGGGCAAGATATCAGGAACCGGGTCGTGCGAACAGAGAACGGGGCACTGGTGACAGTGCCCCGTTTGTGTCCGAGGATACCTTTTCGTATCAGACCGAGCCGGGTTGCTGTGTTGCCTGGACTGCGGTAATGGCAATGGTAAACACGATATCATCCACCAATGCGCCGCGTGACAGGTCGTTCACCGGCTTGCGCAGGCCCTGCAGCATGGGGCCGATGCTCACCACGTTGGCGCTGCGCTGCACGGCCTTGTAGGTGGTGTTTCCGGTATTGAGGTCCGGAAAGATGAAGATGGTGGCCTGACCGGCCACGGGGCTGTTTGGTGCCTTGATGCGCGCAACGTCCGCATTGGCTGCCGCGTCATACTGCAATGGCCCGTCTATGACGAGATCCGGGCGCAGCGTTTTGGCAATCTCCGTCGCCTTGCGCACCTTTTCCACATCCGCACCGCTGCCGGATGTGCCGGTACTGTAGCTGATCATGGCGACCTTGGGCTCGATCCCAAAAAGACGTGCGGATTCAGCGGACTGAATGGCAATGTCAGCCAGTTCTTCAGCATTGGGATCAGGGTTGATGGCGCAATCGCCATATACGACAACCTGATCCGGCAGGAGCATGAAAAAGACCGAAGAAACCAGTTTGGCATCCTTCCGGGTCTTGATGAGCTGGAGGGCAGGGCGCACGGTATTGGCTGTGGTATGCACCGCGCCGGAGACCAGACCATCCACCTCGTCCAGAGCCAGCATCATGGTACCCAGCACCACGTTGTCTTCCAGTTGCGCCTCTGCCATTTGCGGCGTCAGCCCCTTGTGCTTGCGCAATTCCACCATGGGGGCCACGTAGCGACTCCGGATAGCATCCGGATCCACGATTTCGATTTCAGGCGGCAGTTGCACGCCCTGAGCTTCGGCAACGCTCCGGACACTGTCGGGCTTGCCGAGCAGTACGCAACGCGCGAGCTTGCGTTCGTGACAGATGGCCGCTGCGCGCACGGTACGTGGCTCGTCTCCTTCCGGAAGCACGATGCGCTTGTCGGCTTCCCGCGCCTTCTTGCTGAGGAAATATCTGAATGCTGCGGGAGACATGCGGCGCTTGCGCGGCACCTGCACCTGCTCGGTCAGCCAGCGTACATCCAGGGCGCTGGCCACGGCGTCCATGACCCGCTCCACCCGCTCGATATCGTCAGTGGGTACCTCGGTGTTCATGCGCGATAACAGGTTGGCAGCGAGGTAGGAGTCATGCTGGGTGGACAGCACCGGCAGACCCGTATCCAGTGCTTTCTGGCAGAGTCTCAGTGTTCGCGGGTCCGGTTGCAGGTTGCCGGTGAGAATGATGCCGGCCAGCGGGCGCCCGGTCAGCGCCGCCATGGCGGTGGCAATCAGGATGTCTTCCCGGTCTCCGGGCGTGACGACCAGCGTGCCCGGCGTGAGCTGTTCCACCATGTTGGGCACTGTGCGGGCCACCACGCTGATCTGCATGACGCGCCGGTGAGCCGCATCGCCCATGTGAATGGGCAGGGTATCCAGCCAGCGGGCCACGTCCTTCGTGCGCGGCGCAATCAGATCCGGTCGCCACGGGATGCTGCCGATGAGGTGGAAGCCGGGCTTGCGAAAGCTCTCGCACTCCCGTGCATAGTCGTGTTGGGGACGCTGCCAGTGGGCCGAGTGGGTCAGATATTGCAGCGGCGCTTCGTTGTTTTCCGGCGCATTGACCTTGTTCAGAATGCATCCGATGACATCCGGATCTTCCGGCGAGGCATACAGGCGGGCCGCGAGATTGAGGTGTGCGTCGAGTTCGTCGGGGTCCATGTTCCCCGGCGCGGCAACCAGAATGACCTCGGCGTTCAGGGTCCGGGCAATATTCATGTTGATGCGGGTCATGTACGCGGTCGCTTCGACGGGTGCCAGGCCCTCCACGACGACGACGTCGCAGGATTCTTCCAGCGATTGGAACATGCCCACCACCTGTTCCATGAGCAGATCCTGTTCGCCCTGGCTGACCAGCCTCTGGGCTTCCGAAAGCTGTATGGGATCCGGATGCTCCTGTCTCAGCACCTTGCGTGCGAAATAAATGGAGCGGTCACAGTCATCCGGGTCAGTCAGTGGCTGGGCCACGGGTTTGAGAAAGCCTACCCGCACCCCCATGCTGTCCAGCGCGCGCACGAGACCCAGGCAGACAGAGGTCAGTCCGGTCCCTGGTGAAGTGGGTGCCATGAAAAGCGCTTTGGTCATGCCTGTGCCTCCTCTTGAAGCAGGTTGCGGGTTTCCCGGGCAATCAGCCACTCTTCATTGGTCGGAACGACCAGGGCAAGCGGACAATTGGCCTTGGTAATGCGGCCCTGCGTGCTTCGACCCGCATTGTCGTTCAGTCCGGGATCAAGCTCATACCCCAGCGGGGCCAGCCAGCCCAGAATGCGGGCGCGGATACCGGCTGCATTTTCACCGATGCCTCCGGTGAATACCAGTGCATCCAGTGGTGATGCGGCCAGCATCAGACCGGCAATCTGTTTGGCGGCCTGATAGCAAAAGATTTCGATGGCCAGCTGTGCACGCTCGTGGCCGGCCTCGGCCGCTTCGGTGAGCGTCCGCATGTCATGGCTCAGGCCGCTGATGCCCTTCAGGCCACTTTCCTTGTTCAGCAGGCGATCCACATCCTCCACACTGTATCCCAGTTGGCGCTGCAGGTGCAGGAGAATCCCGGGATCCAGGGAGCCGGATCGCGTGCCCATGACCAGCCCTTCGAGGGGCGTCAGTCCCATGGTGGTGTCCACGGACTGGCCGGACTGGACAGCGGTGGCACTGCAACCGTTGCCCAGGTGCACGCTGACCAGGGAGACTTCGCTTACCGGCTTGCCAAGCCGGCGCGCCGTTTCCTCGGTAATGAACTGGTGGCTGCTGCCGTGGAAGCCGTAGCGACGGATGCGGTGGTCGCTGTAGAGCCCCCAGGGCAGGGCGTAGAGGAACGCATGCGCCGGCAGCGTCTGGTGGAATGCGGTGTCGAAAACGGCCACCTGGGGCAGCCCGGGAAAGGCTGCCTGCATCAGTTCGATGCCCTGCAGATTGGCGGGATTGTGCAGGGGAGCCAGACTGCAACAGTCGCGTATCTGCTGCAGGACACCGGCATCCAGACGGGTGGGACGGGTGAAGGTTTCACCGCCATGCACCACACGGTGACCTATGGCGCTCACGCGATCCAGCAGCCCTTGTTCGGCACTGAGCCGTGCGATGATCATCCGGATGGCCTGCTCGGCGCTTCCGGGCTTGACCGGATGAACCTGGCGCCCGCCTGGAAGATCAAGAGTGAGTTGCGCGTCCGTCGTGCCCAGTCGCTCTGCCAGCCCCTTGCAGACCGCAGCACCGGTATCCGGATCGGTCAGCTGAAATTTGACGGATGAACTGCCGCAGTTCATCACCCAGACCAATGTTGGTGACATGTTGCTCTCTGCCTGATTGAATGAGGGAAGTGTAAACGCTGACTATGCGTGTTGAATTGATCCAGCGCAATACGCGAAGCTACGAGGCCGTGGCTGTGGCCAGATTGGCCCGGATCCATTCCAGCAGTTCATCCGAGGGCACCGGACGACTGAAGAAATAGCCCTGAGCCATGTCACAGTGATTGCGGATCAGAAACTGCAGTTGTGCAGCATCTTCGACACCCTCGGCGATGACCTCCAGTCCCAGGCTGTGCGCCATGGTGATGATGGCCGTCACCAGGGCGGCGTCCTCGTCTTCCGTGTTCACATCATTGACGAAGGAGCGGTCTATCTTGAGGGTATCGAACGGATAGCTTTTCAGATAGCTCAGGGCCGAATAGCCGGTACCAAAGTCATCCACACTGAGATTGACACCCATTTCATCCAGCTCATTGAGGATGCTTTGAGTCTCGATGGAATCATCCAGCAGCAGCCGTTCCGTGATTTCAAGCTCCAGGCATTCACCGGGCAGGTCGTGTTCCGACAGGGCTGCACGCACCGTGCCCACGAATCCCGGATCCCGGAACTGTCTGGGCGAGACGTTGATGGCAATCACCAGTTCGGCTCCCGTCTGGTCGCGCCAGGTGCGGGCGGCCTGGCAGGCCGTGTGAATGACCCAGGCCCCGATGGGGACAATGGTGCCATTCTCCTCGGCGAGCGGAATGAACTTGTCAGGCGGTATCAGGCCATGTTCGGGATTGTTCCAGCGGATCAGCGCTTCCACCCGGGTGATCCGGGAGGAGGGCAGCTCGACGATGGGCTGGTAATGAAGCAGCAGTTCCTGCTTGTTCAATGCCTTGCGCAGCAGCGTCTCCAGTTTCAGGCGCTCGTGACTGGTTTCGTGAATGTCGGGGGTGTAACGATGCCATGCACTCTTGCCCTTGTTCTTGGCCTGATACATGGCCGCGTCCGCATGCTGCAGGAGTGCGCTGGAATTGTCACTGTCATCCGGGTAAATGGCGATGCCGATACTGGTGCTCACGAACACATCCTGACCGGCAAGGCTGAATGCCGGCCGGAAGGCCTTGAGAATCCGGTCTGCGACACGTTCGGCACTGGCGCCATCATCCAGATTCGGGAGGATGATCAGGAACTCGTCTCCGCCCAGGCGCGAAACCGTGCTGGAGCCACGCAGACTGCCGGAAATGCGCCTTGAGGCTTCGATGAGCAGGGTGTCCCCGGCATCATGTCCCAGGGTGTCATTGACCGTCTTGAAGTTGTCCAGATCCAGGAACATGACACCGACCCTGGAATTGTCTCGTTTGGCCTGAGCGAGGGCCAGTTTCATTCGGTCCAGTGCCAGCAGCCGGTTGGGCAATCCTGTAAGCAGGTCATAGTTGGCCTGGCGCAACAGTTGCTGCTCATACCGTTTGCGGACACTGATATCTTCTCCAAGGATCAGGAAGTGCTGAGGTGCCCGATCTCCCTCTTCCTTGATGGGCGTGATGACAACCTGCTCCCAGAATTTTTCGCCCCCTTTCTTGGTGCTGTGCATTTCGCCCTGCCAGATGCCTGCCCGCTCCACCTGGTTTTCGATAGTCCGCCACATCTGCTCGTTGTCCGCATGATCCTGGCTGAGCGGAGTCAGTTCCTTCGGGTGACGGTTAAGCAGTTCGTTCATGTCATAGTGAGTGATTTCCGTGAACTTGCGGTTGGCATAGACAATGCGCCACTGCCGGTTGCAGATCAGCACGCTGGAGGGGCTTTGCTCGATGGCCTGGGACAGCTTGCGGATCTCCGCCGCGTCCTTTTGCTGTTTTTCCACTTCCTGCTTGAGGGTGACACGCATGCGGTTGAGTGCCTCCTGCAGCCGTTCCAGTTCGTCGGGTTTTCCCTTGCCGACGTGCCGGTCGAGAATGAGTGGCTGGTCGAGCCGGTTCAGATTGAGCCGCTCTGCATAGTCGGCAATATGCGTGAGATGGCGGGTGACCAGATACTGGAACAGCCAGAGAATGAAGAACGACAGCACGAAGGTCTTCAGACTCTGGGTGCCGAGGATCACCAGAATGCGCTCCTTGAGCGTGGCGTAGATATGCTCGAGGCTGGCGGTGATGGTGAGCTTGCCCAGCTCGAAGGTTTCGTCTGACGTATAGCTCAGCTCGATCGTGTGTTGCAGCGTGGGCGCATCGGTGGGAATTTCACCCAGCTCAATTTCCTGATCCGGATAGACCTGAAGATACAGGTGCACGATGTCGGGGAGGTTCTTGATGCCTTCCAGCTGAACCCGCATCAGCTTCTGATCCAGTGACCAGAGGCTTCTGGACAGGGGCTCCTTGTAGCTGGTTTCGATCAGCGACATGCGCGACTGGACCAGTGACACATCATTCCGGAAGTCGGTCCAGACCTGGAAGCCCGTTGCCAGCAGTGTGAAGATGGAGCTGGCCAGCAGGATGTAGCCCAGCATCCGCAGGGAAAGGGGGAATACTTCCGGGTCAGGGGATTGTTCCGTAAGTGCTTCATGCAGTCGCGTAATCCGATCATCCGGGGTTTTGGAAAATATAGACTATCTTTATCATAATTTGCGTATCTTTTTGTACGGGAAATGGAAAAAAACTGTGCGCTGTGCAATAATTGACCATGCTATTGGTGGGCGAGAGGTGACTCATGGCTACAAACCCCGTTGGTGCCGTGCCGGCGCAACCATTGCCGCTTCAGACAGACCGGGATCGTCCGGGGCGTGCAGATGAGCCGGAGTCCGGCCGTCAGGCCCTGCAGGAAAACGTGCAGGCGCGTCCCAATCCCCCGGATGTTCAGGTGACCCTGTCTTCGGAAAGCCGTTCACTCAACGTGTCCGCGTCAGAACAGGTCCCCCAGGCCTCGCAGGCGGTGAGCGCCGGAACGGACAGTCGTCGTCCCGAGACGGTGCCTGCCAGGGGCCCTTCGGCCAGCGATACGCTGGGTGCGAATATCGACATTCAGGCCTGATGCCTTCCGGTTTTTTTCCGCGCGACCCGTTCAGAGGGTCGCGTTGGCATGACTCCAGTCTATGGCCTCCAGATACAGCCCGGCCAGCATTTTCGTATCGACACCGAATCTTTCCAGCAAAGACCAGTGAATGCCCGCCAGCTTGCAACGTTCGTACAGAATGGCGGTGTGGAGGGCGAGGCCGGGCCTGCCCTTGAAGCGCTCCAGCGCCTCCCGGATGCGCGGGTCCAGCGGCAGACGGGTGAGCAGCACGTCCATGGGTTGATCGAAATAGGCATCCAGACACGAGAAAAGACCGACCGTGAAGTAGATTTCCTCTGCGCCCGGTTCCAGGTGGGGTGCCAGCAGCTCGCAGAATCTCGCCCGTTGCAGGCTGATCTGTCTCAGCGCCACAGGCTTGTCATCCAGATCGCTCAGGGCAAGCAGGGTGGCCCAGGCCTTGATGCGACCGATACCGACCAGCATGACCGCCATGTGAATCGACTCGATCTCGCTGCTGCGGCGGAATGCCGCGGAGTTGACGAGCCGTAACAGCTTGTAGGACAGGCTGGGATCCTGTTTGATGGTGCTGATGATCTCCGGCACCGTGGCATTGGGATTGTTGACCGCGGCGACGAGTTGCAGGACGGCGGTCCGGTTCTCGGCCAGTCGCTGCCCGTGAATCAGTTCGGGTTTGGACAGGAAGTATCCCTGAAACAGCGTGCATCCTGCATCACGGCAGGTGTTGAAGACATCGTGGGTTTCCACCTTTTCGGCCAGAATCTGCTTGCCTGATGCCACCAGTGTCCGGCAGACCTTGCTCAGCTGTCCCGGCGCGATGGCCGGCACCTCAAGCTTGATGATATCTGCCAGTGACATGAGGGGGTGGGTCGTGGTTTCCGGCACGAAGTCGTCCAGGGCGATGGTGAAGCCTGCCGCCTTGAGGCGGCGAACCGCCTGAATCACGCTTTCATCCGGGATGATGTCTTCCAGTACTTCCACAACCAGCTGATCCGGTGGCGCAGGTGGCGTGTGATCGAGCAGTGCCCGGGTGAAGTTGACGAAGGCTTTGTGCCCGCCCGTGACCTGGGCGAGATCCAGTTCGGCAAGGGCGTTCAGAAGCACGGTGGATGTGGCCGCGTCCCCATTGAAGTTTGGCGCGCTGAAATCTCCCCTGAACAGCAGCTCGTACCCGTATAACTGCTTGGATGCCGTGTAAATGGGTTGGCGAGCCAGGAGTACCGGTGCGCTCATGTTCATCCTCTGACAGCAAGCGTTCACGGAAAGTATAGGGGGGTTTTTGACAGCCTGCGTCCCGTTTTGAAAAAAATCCGACAGTGTTTGACAGCGACCATATCGGAAGATAGAATGCGCGCCGTTTCTAAGCCTCAGCGTCCCCTTCGTCTAGAGGCCCAGGACACCGCCCTTTCACGGCGGTAACAGGGGTTCGACTCCCCTAGGGGACGCCATTTTTTCTCGTCGCTTGCCTTTTCAGTTTCGCTTTCGGTAGTCTGTGCATCGAAACGCACCACAGGGAAAGCGAATGACCATCCATTCCTTGCATCTCATCAGGGATCGCCGTTTCGGGCCGTTCTTCTGGGTACAGGCACTGGGTGCCTTCAATGACAATCTGTTCAAGCAGACCATCTTGCTGTGGATTGCCTATCGACTGAGCACCCATCAGGCGTTGGTGCTCAATCTCGCGGCCGGGATATTCATACTCCCTTTCTTTCTGCTTTCCATTCCCGGGGGGCGTCTGGCAGACCGCCATGAAAAGGCGGGCCTGATCCGTGCAATCAAACTGCTCGAGGTGCTGATCATGCTGTTCGGGGCCTGGGCCATTGTGCAGCAAAGCCTGGTGCCCCTGCTGGTTCTGCTCGGACTGATGGGGGCGCAGTCCGCATTGTTCGGACCGGTCAAGTACGCGATCCTGCCCCAGCACCTGAGGCCGGACGAGCTGATGGCGGGCAATGCCTGGGTTGAGGCCGGCACCTTTCTGGCCATTCTGTCCGGCACCATGTGTGCCGGATTCCTGTTTGACCTGTCGGATGGGCCCTGGCTGATTGCTGCGGGTGTGGTGCTGGTGGCGCTGGCCGGCTTCGCGGTCAGTACCCGCATACCCGAAGCGCCGGCGAGCGACCCGTCCCTGCCGGTGAGCTGGCATCCGTTCAGGGGGCTGGGGAATCTCGTCCGTGATGCAAGAGGTCAACCGGTGGTCTGGTACGGGGTGCTGGGCATCAGCCTGTTCTGGTTCATGGGTGCCAGCTACCTGACCCAATTCAATCTGTACACGCGGCATTACCTGGGCGGCGAGGCGGCTGTGGCTTCCTTGCTGCTGACACTGTTCTCTGTGGGCATCGGTCTGGGTGCCGCCTTGGCAGCCTGGATATCCGGAGGAAAAATCCGGGCGGATCTGGTGATCTGGGGAGGGGGCGGCCTGACCTGCGCCGGGCTGGCGCTGGTCGCGTCGACACCAAGTGAGGTGGCTTCTGCTGTCCTGACGATTCCCGACATGATCCGCGCGCCGGGCATGTTCCCGGTGTGGCTGTCACTGCTGCTGGTGGGGATCAGCGGGGGGCTTTACATTGTGCCGCTCTACACCCTGGTTCAGCATCATGCGGAGCCACATGAACGTGCCCGGGTCATTGGTCTCAACAACGTGCTCAACGCACTGTTCATGGTCGCCAGCGCGGTGGTGGCTATCGTTCTGATCTCCGTGATGGAACTGACGTTGTTGCAGTACTTTGTGGCGCTGTCGTTGCTGAACGGCGCCGGTGTCCTCTGGCTGTGCCTGAGGGTACCGGCCTTCCGGCGCAGTTCAGGGTCATTCTGATGGGGATCAGCGCTCGGCGATGGCGCCCTTGTTGACCCCTTCATAGGCGCGCACCCGGATGCGCGCGTCAGGATGCTGGGTGTGGAGCGTATCTGCGATATGGTCGGCGATCAGCTCCACGGTCGTATCCGTGGGCAGGACATAAGCACGTGTTGCCGGCAGGATCAGCCGGTAATCACCTTCCTGTGCCGTATACCGGATGTCCAGGCAGGTGATGCCCGCATTCTCGATGCGCCCTGCAATGTCGTCGCGACTGACCAGATAGATATCCTTCCAGCGCTTGGCCCACTGATACTCCAGCAGCTGGCTGCGCTGGCCGTTGATTTCGATTTCGATGCGCGAGCGATGGCCATGGGCAATGCGCTGGCAGGGGCCCTGATGCTTTCGCAAGCCGTGAGAGTAGTGGTAGGACGCGCCCTGAATGGGTTCGGGGTACAGACGCAGCCGCAGATCCCGCGCATTTTCCGGAAGCACCGGGCGTATCTGCGCGGCAATCCAGTGTTCGAGAGCGGTCCGGTCAAGCCGCTCGCCGGGGACTCTGACCACGGCCTGCACCGGCAGCTCCAGTGCCGCCAGGAATCCGCGCGGCGAGTGCGCTGAAAGGTGCACCCGCCCTGAATGTTCGGACCATTCCAGCCCCTGCATGGCTTCGGGCACGACCAGCCGGTGATCCAGTGTCCCTTCCACCGCCTGACGAATGACTTTCTTGACCTGCCCGAAGTCGAAGACCATCCCTTGGGCATCCAGTTCACCGGTCAGTTCCAGATCAACAATCCAGGTCTCGCCGACGAGCCCGCGTTCGCTGTCAAGGTAGGTGAAATCGAGATTGGTCAGATGGCGGACAAACAGACAGTTCATGAAGCACTTCATCATGGCAGGAAAGCCCGCATTGTAACCAAGAGTCTGTCGGGAAGGAATGCAAACCATCGTAAAAGGTGGCGATATTGCGTCAACCGGGCTAGATTTGAACAGAGTGCTCGGGTAAAACGGTCCGTAAGGGTTTTTGTGCAGGAGGGGTAATGGCGGCCGACGGTCTGATGGCAGCCCATCTGTCAGTGCTGCTCGTCTGGGGCGCCATCACCGGTATGGCGGCCAGGAGAGCTTTGCGCACGCAGACCGGGCAGGGCAGCCGTCTGGTGTATTCCGTCCTGGCGTTGATGGGGCTGGCTCCCGTCATCGGTTCACTGGCCTGGTTTTCAGGCTTTCTCGCAGAGAGTGCCGCGCTCCAATCGGCAACACGGATCTTCAGTACGCATTACTGGCAGCCCGTGGCCTATCTGGTTTCGGGGCTTCTGGTGCTGGGCGCCTTCTGGAAAGATGTCCGCACAACCTTGTCAAGACAGGATCAGCTTGAAGACCGGCTGGCGCAGCGGGAAGCGATTCTGGCCCGGGTGACGGATGCCGCCTTTGAAGGGATCTATATCGTGGATCCCGAACGTATGGTGTACGTGGACGTGAATCCTGCGGGCAGCCGGGCCTTGGGGTATGAAGTGGATGACATGCAGGGCATGTCCCTGGCTGAAGTGCATCCCGATGAAAATTTCCGGGAACTGTCGCTATTCATCCGGCGGGCATGCAGCAATGTCCAGCGTCTCAAGACCACGGCCCGGCTCCGCAACGGGCAGGAGGTTCACTGCGAGCTGGTGGCGCATCCCGTGCGTTACCTGGGGCAAACCTACGTGCTGGTGGTGGGACGGGACATTACCCGCAAGCTCCGGGCTCAGGCCAGGATCAAGGGGCTGAACCGGGTCTACCAGGTGTTGTCATCCGTCAACCGTGCCATTACACGGGAAGAGACGGAGGATGGTCTGTTAAGCCAGGTGTGCCGGATTGCCGTTGAGGAGGGCACGTTCGACGCGGCCTGGGCCGGGCGTCTGGTTGACGGTACCATCAGACCCGAGTATCAGGCCGGTTCGGCTTCGGCATACATTGGCTCGCTGCGGATCATTCTGGATCATCCGGAACTCGGCATTGGTCCGGTCAGCGAGGCCGTGCGTCAGTCCAGGGTGGTCGTGGTCAATGACGTCTCCACCGATCAGCGCTTTCGGGCCTGGCGTGATCTGGCGCTGGAGTCGGATATTCACAGCGTTGCTGCCATTCCGGTCATGCTTCGCCAGCAATGCTGGGGCGTTGTTGTGCTGTACAGCCATCAGCCTCATGCATTCGATTCCGACATGGTGGCGCTGCTGGGCAGTCTGGGAGAAGACCTCAGCTTTGCCCTGCATCATCTCCAATTATCGCGGGAAAGTGCCCGTGCGGGTCAGGAACTCGAGAAATTGTCCCAGGCGGTGGAACAGAGCGCAGATGCCGTGATGATGCTTGGAACGGATGGTGTCATCCAGTGGGTCAATGCCCGTTTCGAGCAGCTGACAGGCTACGGCCAGCATGAGGCCATCGGCCGCCTGCCCACCTTCCTGTGCGCCACTGATCAGGAGGCGCGCAAGTACAAATCGGTGCTCAAGGGCCTGCTCCAGGGGCGGAGCTGGAAAGGTGAATTCAGGTACCGGAAAAAGAACGGTGAGGTTTACTGGTCCATGGATACCATTTCACCGGTCAGAAATGAGTCGGGGACGATTACTCACTTTGTGTCCTCATCCGAGGATTATACGGACTTGCGGAAGGCACAGGAGCTGATTGAAGAGCTGGCCTTTTATGATCCCCTGACCGGGTTGCCCAACCGGCGCCTGCTGCATGACCGCATGCGCCAGAGCATCCGCATGGCCCGTGAGCAGGGACACAGTCTGGCCGTGCTCTTTCTGGATCTGGACAAGTTCAAGCAGATCAATGACTCTCTGGGCCATGCTGTGGGTGACGAGTTGCTCAAGGTCATTGCGCAGCGGCTTGAAAAGGTGGTGGGCAAGGCGGATACCGTGGCACGATTGGGCGGGGACGAATTCACGGTGGTCATCAGCAAGGTCGTGGATATGTCCGAAGTGGTGCTGATTGCCGAGGAAATACTCAGCCAGGTGGCGCGCCCCCTGAATCTGGCGGGCAGTACAATACAAATCTCCACCAGTTTGGGTATCACATTGTATCCCGATGATACAGATGATGTGGATGCGCTGCTCCGCTATGCGGATCTGGCCATGTATCATGCCAAAAGCCTCGGGCGTAACAATTTCCAGTTCTATACGGAAGAAATCAACGCCCGGGCAATGAGACAGGTGGCGTTGGAGCAGCAGCTCCGGGAGGCCGTTCTGAAAGAGCAATTCGAGCTCTTTTATCAGCCCAAGATCGCCCTGGAATCCGGAGAAATCGAAGGTGTGGAGGCATTGATTCGCTGGCGCAATGCAGCCGGGCAGCTGGTCTCTCCTGGTGAGTTTATTCCCTTGGCAGAGGAAACCGGGCTCATTGAAGATATCGGGCGATGGGTGCTGAAGAAGGCCATTACTGACCTGGCTTTCATGCATCAGGCATTGAACCGCCCCATCAAGATGGCGATCAACCTGTCTGCTGCACAGCTTAGGGAGGGCGAATTGCTCAAGCTCATGCTGGGTGATCTGGTGCTGGCCTGTGGTGTCCAGCCTGAATGGATCGAACTGGAACTGACTGAAAGTATGCTCGTCGAGGATATCGATCGTACCATTGCGCAGCTTAACGCCTTGCGTGACATGGGGTTCTCGCTTGCCATTGACGATTTCGGAACAGGCTACAGCTCACTGAGCTATCTGCACCGCTTCCCGATTCACACCCTCAAGATTGATCGGGCTTTCGTGCAGCGTCTGGAGACGGAAGAGGGGCGCTCTATTGTTGGCGCCATTGTGGCGCTGGCCCGGGCTCTGGGCAAGCGACTGGTGGCTGAGGGGGTGGAGACTCCGCAGCAGCTGGCAATCTTGCGGCAGTACGGTGTGGAGTCCTATCAGGGCTTCCATTTCAGTCCGCCTGTGCCGATGGAAGAGTTGCTGGCCCTGACCGGCAGCACGGTCAGGGTGCTGCCGGGGCAGGGCAGGCGCTGATCAGTTCATGAACAGGGCAATGTAGGCAATGCCCGCCGTGAAGATGCCGATGCTGACGGCAAGCGCCATTGCATAGATCTTGCTGCTGGCATTGCGCTGCTGCTCGTTGTACAGCTCGATTGTCCGCTGGGCAATGTCTTCGGCAGTTTCCCGGGAGATGTCATGGGCCTGCTGAATGGCTTCTGCTTGGAGCGTCTGCCAGAACTCTGTATCGATGGACTGTACCGAGGTCATGTGATCCTTGAGCTCATCCAGCTGTGCCTGAGACAGGCTGGCTGTCACGTTGCCAAGCTCGGACAGCGATGCACGGAATTCTTCCAGTTGCTGAGACAAGTTCAGCGTGATATCCGCCACCACATCCTCTTTGAATCCGGCCAGCTTTTCTTCCAGTGCGCTGGCGACGCTTTCGCGCAGCGCTTCGGACATGGCTTCCTGCTTGGCCAGCGTTTCATCCGACAAGCGCTTGAGATGCGCATACTGCTCATCAAACAGCTCGCTCAACAGTTCGTGCATGCGGTGATTGATGGTGGTTTTCACCGAGCTGCGGGCCACTTGTTCGATCATGTCCGTGGGCAGGCTGATCACCTTGCCGTTGAGCGATACGGCCTGGGCCTCTTCAGGTATCGGCGCTTCCGGAGCGGGCTCGTCGTAATCATCGGACAGTGCATCCATGGCGGTGAGATCGACAGTCTGGCGTGCCAGCTCGCCGGCCTTGAGATCTTCCCTGAGTTGATTGAGTATGCTGGAGAGCCCTTCCGGATGGGGGGCTTGGTGAGGATATTGTAGATCCCGAATCTTTTGGCCGCCTCTTCAAACTCACGTGATTTCTTGGACGTGCACATGATCACCGGAATGGTGGCTGTCTGGGGGTTGGACTTGATGGCTTTGGTTGCTTCCACGCCATTCATGCCCGGCATGAGGTGATCCATGAAGATCACATCCGGCGGATCATTCTTGCGCAGATAGTCCAGCGCTTCTTCTGCCGATCCGGCCATGCTGACGTTCATGTTCTCATGCTCCAGCAATTTGCTCAGCGCAAACCGGGCAACCTTGGAGTCATCAACCAGCAGTGCATTCTTCAACATGTTGTTCTACCTCTGTTCTGGCGCCGGACCTTTGATCAGGCGCTCCATGGGGTTCTTACCAGCCTTCCAGTGGTGGACATTGTGTGGCGCGATAGCTCTTCCAGCGGTAGCAGACACCGGGCTCCGTGCTGCGGGCCGTGAACACTTCACCTTCCGGTGTGGTCAGCTTGGCCATGCCATAAGGCTTGCCGAACTTGAAAGTACCTTCGATGCTTGACCCGTTGGGGTTCTTGAGGATGCCCTGCCCGTGGAATTTGCCTTCGAAGAACTGTCCCACGTATTTCTTGCCGTCCGCATAAACGAGCTCGCCCTTGCCGTGGTAAAGGCCGTTTG
The DNA here is from genome assembly GCF_041153465.1 of Thermohahella caldifontis. NCBI lineage: Bacteria > Pseudomonadati > Pseudomonadota > Gammaproteobacteria > Oceanospirillales > Hahellaceae > Thermohahella > Thermohahella caldifontis. The sequence continues at coordinate 1,146,646 of NZ_CP154858.1, read as the reverse complement.
CAAAAGTGCCCTCATAATGTGTGCCGTCCGGAAGCGTCAGCGAGCCCTGACCGTGATATTCGTTGTCGGCGAAACCGCCCACGTACAGGGTGCCATCCCTTGCTGTCAGTGACCCCTCACCATTGAGCTTTCCGTTGCTCCAGTTGCCTGTGTAGATATCACCATTGGCCAGTGTCAGCGTACCTTCACCATTGTACTGGTCATCCCGGAAATAGCCGGTATAGCTGTCCCCATTGGCCAGGGTCAGCGTACCATAACCATTCTTGCGCCCTTCAAACCACTCACCCTGATAGCGGGTGCCATCGGGAAGGACCAGCTCACCCTGCCCGTGGAATTTGCCATTGAGGAATTCGCCCTCATAGCGTGTTCCATTCTTTGCCAGGTAGGTACCGCGGCCGGTCTTGACACCATTCTTCCAGACGCCCTTCACATAGTTCACGTCCGTAGAGGGTTCCAGTACCGCGACCACGGTACGTGTCACCCCGCCGGCCATGTCCAACGTGGTGCGCCAGGGCTTGTAACCGGGCTTGGTGATTTCAATGGTATAGCTGCCCACCTTGAGTTTTTGTGTGACCGGTGTTGGTCCTACATCCTTGCCATTGATTCGGACACGGTCTCCGACAACATTGGACCGGACAACCAGAGATCCCACGACCGGAACCTTGGGTGCTGGTGGTGCCTTGGGTTGTGCGGCCGGCTGAGAGGGTTCCGTGCTGACTTGAGGTTGGCGAGCGGCCGCCACCTGCCCGGGGTTGGCGGGCGTGTTGTCAGCAGATTCAGGCTCGGCCGGCTTGTCGGGAAGCTGATCCACGAAAAGAATGGCTTCGTCCAGGTCATCCACGCTCACATCCTCCTGAACACGGAAGCTTGCAAGCGCAGTGTCGTCATCTTCAGCCTGCGCTTTCTCTTTGGACTCTGGCTGAGTCCGGGGTTGCGGTGTTTCTGTGGAAGCCTGAGTTACTGACCGGGTCAGCGGATTCTGGGCGGCCTTGAACTGTGCAAAGCCGGCTGTGACCAGCAGCATGAAGCAAAGTGCATTGATGAAAAGCAGTGGTCTGAGATCCACCATAGTCGCTGACGTCTCCTGGGCCGATCATTCCTTCGACAGATCATTTGGTACAAGTTGTACCATTTTATAGTAGCGGGCATGATTTCAAATTGTAACGGAAAACGCAGTTATGTTTCCGGAATTGAAGAGGCCATCACACTCGGGTTGGAATTGGTTCACGGGGAGGGTGTCGTTTCGCTTTGTCCAATGCGTTGCAGTTCTTCCCAGATCCGCATATGCACATCCGCTTCATATTCGTAGGGAGAACGGAAGGGGGTGAGAATCAGATCGAAGACTGCAAACGCGAAGCCCACGGAAAGCCATGCAATCAGAAGCATTTCCACGGTTGCCGCCTGTGTCTGGGGGGCCGAATCGAGAAAGTCCTGCAGCATGGGCATGATGCCCTGGATGAGGATGACCAGATTGAAGTTGGACAGCACCAAGGGTACCCAGAACGCGATGAAGACCGGAAAGAAGAAGAAAGACCACAGCAGTCGCCTGAGAATGTAAATCATCAGCTCCCGGTAGAAACGGCGGCGAATCTCCGGTATCTTGCGAATTTCCTGGATGTAACGCTGACGCTCCACCCAATAGGCTTCCAGCAGTGCTTCATTGATCGGCCCCGTCCGGGAACCGTCGGAGGGCGAGGGCGTCTGAACGGTCATCTCTTTCCTGTCCGGCCTTTCTGGTAAACTGGTGGAGTGTTGTATCAAACCCGCTGCCGGCTGTAAACCGGCGATGAAGGAGAACGAATGTGAGCAGGATTCAGAATATTGCCGTGATTGCTCATGACAACCGCAAGAAGGACATGCTGAGCTGGGTCGTCCGGCATCGTCAGCGGCTGGAAGGCTGTACGCTGATGGCCACAGGAACGACGGGCCGCCTCATTGCCGAAGAGACCGGCCTGCCGGTCATTCGCTACGCCAGCGGCCCGCTGGGCGGGGATCAGCAGATTGGCGCACGGATTTCCGAAGGCGGCGTGGACATGCTCATATTTTTCTGGGATCCGCTGGAACCCATGCCCCATGATCCGGACGTCAAGGCGCTGCTTCGACTGGCAACGCTATGGAATATCCCCACCGCAACCAATGAGGTGACTGCTGACATGCTGCTCACGTCGCCCCTGTTCGAGCAGTACGAACCCAAACGCCCCGATTTCAGCAGTTATACCGAGCGCAAAATCTGATAAGAGGTCACTGTGACGCACACTCAACAGAATGATCAGCAACCCTTTGAACATCTGAGTACACATCATGTCCGGTCACTGGGTCTGGATGTGGAAACCTGGCGCCATCGCGTGACCGGTCTCATGCACTACCATCTGCATGGCAACTTTGACGAGAATGTCTTTCTCATTGCCTTCAGAACCATGCCACAGGATTCAACGGGTGTGGCGCATATTCTTGAACATACCACGTTGTGTGGCAGTGAACGCTATCCGGTACGCGACCCGTTTTTCATGATGACGCGGCGCTCTCTCAACACTTTCATGAATGCCTTTACCTCAGCGGACTGGACGGCCTATCCCTTCGCCAGCTGCAACCGCAAGGACTATTTCAATCTGCTTGACGTCTATGTGGATGCCGTATTCTTTCCGAAGCTGGATCCGCTCGACTTCGCCCAGGAGGGTCACCGTCTGGAATTCGAGAAGCCGGATGATCCCGCCACACCGCTGACGATCCGGGGTGTGGTCTACAATGAAATGAAGGGGGCCATGAGCTCGCCGGTGTCCCAGCTCTGGCAGGCGGTCACCCGCCACCTCTATCCGACAACGACGTATCATTACAACAGCGGCGGTGACCCGGACTGCATTCCTGATCTCACCTGGGAAGCGCTGCGCGAGTTCCATTCCCGGCACTATCATCCCGGCAACGCCATCGTCATGACGTTCGGTGACATGCAGGCCCACGAGATTCAGGCTCGCCTGCAGGCCAATGCCCTGTCACGGTTTGAGGGGGACGGTGCGCCGTTCTCCGTTCCCCGGGAGAAACGGTACTTTTCTCCGTTGCGCGTAGAAGAGGGCTATGCTGCGCCGAAGGAGGAAGGAAAGCGACAGGACCACGTGGTTGTCGGCTGGCTGCTCGGCGATGCCACTGATCTGGAAGGTGTGCTGGAAGGCCACCTGCTCAGCAATGTGCTGCTCGACAACAGTGCCTCGCCTCTCATGCATGTGCTGGAGACCACCGAACTGGGCGATGCGCCATCGCCGCTTTGCGGGTTTGAGGACGGACAGCGGGAAACGCTTTTTGTTTGTGGCCTGGAGGGAGTTCGTGCCGAGGACTCGGCTCGTGTGGAAGCGCTCATCCTGAGTGAGCTGGAGCGCATCGTCCGGGAAGGCGTCGAACAGGATCAGGTTGAAGCCGTACTGCATCAGCTGGAACTGTCCCAGCGGGAAATCAGCGGTGACGGCTATCCTTTCGGGCTGCATCTGATCCTTTCTGCCTTGCCCTATGCGGTTCATGGCAGTGACCCTGTCCGGGCGCTGGATCTGGAGCCTGCACTGGCCAGTCTTCGGGAGAAGGTTCGTGATCCGGGTTATGTGCCCGGACTGGTCCGTCGCTGGCTGCTGGACAATCCCCATCGGGTCACCCTGACCCTCAGGGCCGACGACAGGCTTGAGGGCCGGCGAGAGGCTGCGTTGCGGGAAGCGCTGGCAGAACTAAAGTCGGGCATGGACGAGGAGGAAAAGGCCCGTCTGGTGGAGCAGGCCCGGATTCTGGAAGCGCGTCAGAACGCTCAGCCTGATGCCGGATGCCTGCCGAAGGTCACCATTGAGGATGTGCCGAAATCCCTGCGCCGCCCACAGCCCCTGTCACCGGCGCCGGAAGGCGTGGCCGCCTATGCGCGGGGGACCAACGGTATTGCTTATGCACGGCTGGTTTACCCCCTCCCCGAGCTTTCGCCAGAACAACTGGTCAGGCTGGGCTGGTTGTCCAGACTAATGGGTGAGATCGGGGCCGGAGAGCGGGATTACATGGCGCTTCAGGGGCAGATGGCACTGGTGAGTGGTGGTATCCGGGCTCATGCGGAGGTCCGGCAGATGTGCGGGCCTGACGCGCCCTACAAGGGCTATCTGGGGCTGACCGGCAAGGCCCTCCACCGTAATCGTGATGCCATGGCTGACCTGTTGACGGATCTGGCCACGCGTACGCGTTTTGATGAGATTGCCCGGATCCGGGATCTTCTGACTCAGGAACGGGCCAGGCGCCTGGCTTCGGTGACGGGGTCGGGGCACAGCTATGCCATGATGGCTGCCGCGGCGGCCATCAGTCCGCTTGCCCTGCTCAGCCACCAGGGGGAGGGCTGCTGGGGATTCGGGAGCTGGTGGCCCTGGATGATGCAGCCCGACAGGGCCAGGCTGTCTTTGACGACTGGTTGGCCGGGCTTCGACAGCTTTATGAAGTGATCACCGCTCAGACGCCCGAGGTGGTGCTGGTTGATGAACCCGAGCCCGTGCGTGCCTGGACGGAATCGGCGGCGAAGCGCTGGCAACCTGACGCCTGGTCGCGTCATGCCTGCGATCTGACACTGGAGAATGACCCGGTACCCCGTAAACAAGCCTGGGTCACCACCACGCAGGTCAATTTCTGTGCGCTGGCCTTTCCGAGTGTTGTCAGCGGGCATCCTGACCAGGCTGCGCTGCTGGTTCTCGGTCACTATCTCCGCAATGCCTGGCTGCACCGGGTGATTCGGGAGCAAGGGGGAGCCTATGGAGGCGGCGCGACACAGGATTCCGGCGCGGGTGTCTTCAAGTTCTACAGTTACCGGGACCCCCGTCTGGGCGATACCCTCGACGACTTCCGTCGTGCCATCGACTGGGTGTGCTCGAGCCCCGTGGATCCGGACGCGCTTGAAGAGGCGATTCTGGGTGTGATCAGTGGTCTCGACAAACCCCGGTCTCCGGCCGGCGAAGCGCTGGGTGTGCACCAGGAGCGCCTGTTCGGCCGCACGGATGCTTACGTGGAAGGGCTCAGGCAGCAGGTGCTCGGGACCACTGCAGAGGATCTCAGGCGGGTCGCCGAAACCTGGCTGGCCAATGGTGAGGCTGCCGAGGCCGTGGTCACATCGGAAGCCGGTGCCGCCAGCCTTGCAGCGCGTGGCTTTGAGCGCTTTGAGCTGAACGGTTGACGGGGCAGGCCTGCGGCGGGCGGCTTCAGACCCGCCGCTTCAGTCCGGTCTGCATCAGCACCCGGGTGGCGATTTCTTCCACGGAATAGTCGGTGGAATTGATGTAGGGAATACGCTCGCGCCGATACATCAGTTCTACCTCTTCCACCTCATAACGGCACTGGGCGACCGACGCATAACGCGAATTGGGCTTGCGCTCGTTGCGGATGACGGAGAGGCGCTCGGGATCAATGGTCAGGCCAAAAATTTTCTGCTTGTACGGCCGGAGCTGGGAGGGGAGGCGTTGATCCTGAATATCTTCTTCGGTGATAGGGAAGTTGGCTGCCTTGATGCCGTACTGGAGTGCAAGATAAATGCAAGTCGGTGTCTTGCCGCTTCGTGAGACCCCGACCAGAATCAGATCCGCCTCGTCGTAGTAACGGGTACGCGCACCATCATCATTTTCCAGGGCGAAATTCATCGCTTCGATGCGCTGCTGGTAGTTGGAGTCGTTGGCAATGGAATGGGACTTGCCCACCGTATAGGATGACTTGGCGCCCAGTGCCTGCTCCAGTGGTTCCAGGAAGGTGCCGAAGATGTCCACCATGAAACCTTCGCTGCGGGCAATGATGGCCCGGATCTCCTTGTTGACAATGGTGTCGAAGATGATGGGCGGGCCGCTGTCCTGACGGCTGGCCCGGTTGATCTGTTGCACCACTTCATGCGCATGGGCTTCCGTATCAACATACGGGATGGTGATCTTCTCGAACCGGATGTTGTCAAACTGCGCCAGCAGGGCATTGCCAAGCGCTTCGGCCGTGATGCCGGTACCATCGGAAATGAAAAACGCAGTGCGGACGGGACGGGGTTCCTGCATGGTGTGATTCAGCCTGTATGTCTGGTGTCATGGGGGATCAAGCCGTGTCAATACCATACACAGAGAAGCCCAAAGGTGCTAGACTAGGGCCCAAAAAATTTTCAGACCTACCAGTAACGAGTGCAATCGGGGGCAAGGTTCCCCAACCTTTGAGGAGAAGCGCCTTGGAAGAGTACATTATCGGGTTTGAGCACCTGGGGATGAAGGATGTCGAGCGGGTCGGCGGCAAGAATGCCTCGCTTGGCGAAATGATCAGCGGTCTGTCCGGCGCCGGCGTGACCGTTCCGGGTGGCTTTGCGACAACCGCCCATGCCTATCGACAGTTCCTGGCTCAGGACAATCTGGCCCAGCGCATCAACGAAGAACTGGCCAAACTGGATGTGGATGACGTCATCGCACTGGCCGAGACCGGTTCCCGCATCCGCCAGTGGATCATGGATACACCTTTCCCGCCCGAATTCGAAAAGGCGCTGGAAGAGGCATTCATCAAGCTCCAGAACGGCAACGAGAACCTTGCTGTGGCCGTGCGCTCATCCGCCACTGCCGAGGACCTGCCGGATGCATCCTTTGCCGGCCAGCAGGAGACTTTCCTGAATATTGTCGGACTGGACAATGTCAAGAAGGCGGTCAAGGAAGTCTTCGCCTCCCTGTTCAACGATCGCGCCATTTCCTACCGGGTGCACAAGGGGTTTGACCACAGCCTGGTGGCCCTTTCCGCGGGCATTCAGAAAATGGTGCGCAGTGAAACTGCCAGCAGCGGTGTCATGTTTACCCTGGACACCGAATCCGGCTTCCGTGACGTCGTCTTCATCACCAGCTCTTATGGTCTGGGCGAAACGGTGGTGCAGGGTGCGGTGAATCCCGACGAGTTCTATGTCCACAAGCCGACGTTCCTTGCCGGTCGTCCTGCCATTCTGCGTCGCAACCTGGGCTCCAAGGCCATCAAGATGGTCTATGGAGACAGCGCGGAAGCGGGTCGCTCCGTCAAGACCGTGAACGTGGATCCGGCGGACCGCATGCGCTTCTCCCTGACTGACGACGAGATCTATGAACTGACCCGTCAGGCCATCGAAATTGAGCGCCACTACGAGCGCCCCATGGATATCGAATGGGCGAAGGATGGTGACGACGGCAAGCTCTACATTGTGCAGGCCCGGCCTGAGACGGTGAAGAGCCGCGACTCGGCCAACATCATGGAGCGCTATCTCCTGAAGGAGAAAGGCAAGGTGCTTGTCGAGGGACGTTCCATCGGCCAGAAGATCGGTAGCGGCCGTGTCCGGATCGTCAAGGACATCAGTGAAATGGAGCGGGTGCAGCCTGGTGACGTACTGGTGACCGACATGACCGATCCGGATTGGGAGCCGGTCATGAAGCGTGCGGCTGCCATCGTGACCGATCGTGGTGGCCGGACCTGTCACGCGGCGATCATCGCCCGGGAACTGGGTATCCCCGCGGTAGTGGGTTGCGGCGATGCCACCAGCGTGCTCAAGGACGGTCAGGAAGTGACCGTCAGCTGTGCGGAAGGTGATACCGGCCTGATCTACGAGGGGCTGCTGGACTTCGAGCGCCAGACCAACTCCGTTGACGCCATGCCGAGCCTGCCGTTCAAGATCATGATGAACGTCGGCAATCCCGATCGTGCCTTCGACTTTCAGGCGCTGCCCAATGAGGGCGTGGGTCTGGCACGGCTGGAGTTCATCATCAACCGCATGATCGGTGTGCATCCCAAGGCGTTGCTGAATTTCGACACGCTGCCCCGGGATGTCCGCCAGGTCGTCGAGCGCCGGGTTGCGGGTTATGCTTCGCCGGTCGACTTCTATGTCGAGAAGCTGGTTGAAGGCATTGCAACACTGGCCGCCGCCTTTGCACCCAAGCGGGTGATCGTGCGTCTCTCCGACTTCAAGAGCAACGAATACGCCAACCTGATCGGTGGTACGATCTACGAGCCGGAAGAGGAAAACCCCATGCTGGGCTTCCGTGGCGCTTCCCGTTACATTTCGGATGCGTTCCGTGACTGTTTCGAGCTCGAGTGCCGCGCACTGAAGAAGGTTCGCAACGAGATGGGCTTCACCAACGTGGAGATCATGGTACCGTTTGTGCGGACCGTGGGTGAAGCGGCACAGGTGGTCGAACTGCTGGAGGAAAACGGGCTGCGTCGCGGCGAGAATGGTTTGCGCGTGATCATGATGTGCGAGCTGCCGGCCAATGCCTTGCTTGCCGAACAGTTCCTCGAGTACTTTGACGGCTTCTCCATCGGCTCCAATGACCTGACCCAGCTGACGCTGGGGTTGGATCGCGACTCGGGCATCGTCGCGCATCTGTTTGACGAGCGGAACGAGGCGGTACTCAAACTGCTCTCTCAGGCCATTCAGGCCTGCAAGAAAGCAGGGAAGTACGTCGGTATCTGTGGCCAGGGACCGTCCGACCACCCGGATCTCGCCAAATGGCTGATGGATCAGGGGATCGACAGTGTGTCCCTGAACCCGGATTCAGTCCTGGATACCTGGTTCTTCCTTGCCGAGAAACACGGCAAGTAATACAGACTCATGACTGACAGACACCGGCCCGAGTGGCCGGTGTTTCATTTCGGATCTGAATCAAACGGAGACAAGAGCATGACGGATATCGTGACGCCGGATTTGTGCGATGCACATCCTGACAAGGTGCAGGTCGTTGAGCCCATGTTCGGCAATTACGGAGGTCGGGAGGCATTTGGCGGTCAGATTGTGACGGTCAAGTGCTTTGAGGATAATTCGGTGGTCAAGCAGCTGGTGGCAACGCCCGGTGAGGGCAAGGTCATGGTTGTGGATGGTGGTGGGTCCATGCGCCGCGCCTTGCTCGGAGACATGCTGGCTGCCGAAGCGGCCCGCAATGGCTGGGAAGGCATTATCGTCTATGGCTGTATCCGGGACGTGGATGTCATTGCCGAGACAGATCTGGGGGTTCAGGCACTGGGTGCGCACCCGATGAAGACGGAGAAGAAGGGCATTGGCGAGCAGAATGTTCCCGTGACTTTCGGTGGTGTGACCTTTCATCCCGGGCATTGGGTGTATGCCGACAATAACGGCATCATCGTTTCGCCGGTTGCATTGCTTTGACCCGATGGTTTCACCCGATGCGCCGGGCAGTTTCCTGACCTGGCGCATTCTGGACGCAAGCTTCTGTCCGCTCTCAGGCGATCGAAACCGCCTCCCTTTCAGGAAGCGGAACGGAAATCAGGCTCAGCGGCTGATTTGTTCGATCTTGAGGCCCAGTTCGAAACGACCCTCATCCTTCGGAGTGCACCGGACGACACGAACGATGCTTTCCAGTGGCGGGAAAGCTTCATTGTTGGACGGTAGCAGCGCCTTCAGTGTGGCTCCGGCTTCAAAGGCCATGTCCAGTTCCACGGACATACCCGCGCCGGAAAGATCACGACAGATACCTTTCAAAACTCTGCCGGATTCCGGGTCGGTAACCTGGACTTCGGAATCGACCCTCATGCGAATGAAATCGCGCTTTTCATTGTAGTTGCGCATGCTGCTGGAAGTCATGGTGCGGCCCCTTCTGTCTTGTTGTTCTGATTAGATTTATACGCTTTGATTTCCGGACTGTCAAAGCAGTATTCGTTATAAAAAACAGGAGGGGTATGCTATATGGTGTGCCGCTGGTGGCAGGGCACACCATATCTGGTATGGATGTATGAATTACCAGCTCGAACGTTTTTGTCTTTTGAGGTTCGGCACAATGATGGCAATCAGGATGCCCAGAACCACAAGCCCGGCACCGTAGAGCATCATGGTCTGTTCGCGATTGTCCTTGAGGCGCTGGTTATCGGAAGTCAGCAGTTCCACTTCGTTGCGCAGGCGCACGTTTTCCTCCCTCAGCTCACGGTTGCGGCTGTCGAGCTGGATCGCATTGGCCGACACTCGCTTGATATCTGCCAGTTCGGTCTGAAGGCGCTCCACTTCCTTCTGGAGCCTGTCACGCTCCTGCGTCAGTGTGGCAATAGTGGATTTCAGCTCTTTTTCCCGCTCGGTGGCCGTGCGTGTTCTTTCCACCAAGGCATCATATTTGGCCTGCAAGGCCTTGAGCTTGTCCCGGGCGACCGGCTCCGGAACCAGATAGCGGGTTGGCATGAAACCGGTAATGCCGCTGGGTGTACGGACTTCGCTGTAACCGGTATCGGGGTTTTGGCGAATCACCTCGACCGGCGTGCCACTCTTGATGCCCTTGTGAATGATCTTGTACTGCAAGCCCTCGCCGGCACGCAGCGGTACATAAAGGGTATCGTCAACATACATGGTTTCGGCCAGTACCGGCAACGCCACCAGGCAGGCCAGCATCAGGCTGATTGCACGTACCAGTCTGGTCCCGACATTCCTTGTTTTCATTGTGGGAACACCTTCTTGAACGGTTTGACGGTCACGGAAGCATAAACGCCGGCTTCGCAGTACGGATCGGCTTCGGCCCAGCTTTGTGCAGCCTCAAGTGACTCGAATTCGGCGATGATGGCGGAGCCGGTGAACCCTGCTTCTCCCGGGTTCTCGGCGTCAATGGCCGGGAACGGACCGGCCAGCAGCAGCAGTCCCTCGTCCTGCAACTGTTGCAGGCGGGCAAGATGAGCCGGCCGTGCCTGCTGTCGTAACGGCAGGCTGTTCTCAACATCCTGTGCAAAAATCAGATACCACATGCTCAATGATCCTCCGAAGATGAGTGCGAAGCGGCGTCCTGGTCGGGGAGATGCCGGGCAATATAGAGCGTCTGAAGCAGCACAAACGCAACCGTGCACCCGAGGATGCCGAAGAGTTTGAAGTTGACCCAGGTGTCCATGGGATAGGTGTAGGCGACATAAAGATTCGCTCCCCCCATGGCCGTATTGAACAACACCCAGGACGTGTTCAGGTGGGTCCAGGCTCGTTCGGGAAGCTGAATGCTGCTTTCCATCATGCGTTGATAGAAATTCTTGCCGGGCAGGAACTGGCTGATCATGAAGGCCAGCGCCAGCAGCCAGAATACCACTGTCGGCTTCCACTTGATGAAGGTGGGGTCGTGGAAGATCAGTGTCAGGCCGCCCAGTACCACCACAAAGAAGAGTGTGACCAGATGGAGCACCTCAAGTTTGCGGAACTTCCACCATGTGATGCCCACCTGTAGTAGCGTGGCCGGAATCAGCACGGCCGTGGCGGCAAGAATATCGCCGGTCATTTTGAAAACAACAAAGAACAGGACGATGGGAAAGAAATCGAAAAACAGCTTCATGAGTGTTAGTATCGGCGATGCATGTGTGAGGGATCATACTGTATTTTTTTTGCAACTTGAACTTGCCAGAGGGTTATGTTTCCCGTTTCTCACTCATTTGAGGCACATTGCCACAGTTCCTGCTCTGATGGCGCGCTCAGCCCCGCTGATCTGGCCAGGGAAGCAGGATGCCGTGGTATCCGGACGCTGGCGATCACGGATCACGATAACTTTCGGGCAGTCAGGTTGCTGATGGACTCGCGCCCTTCTGACGTGCGTCTCATCCCGGCCATGGAAATGTCCGTTGTCTGGCGGCGCATGACACTGCATGTACTGACGTATGGTTTCCCTGCCGATGATCCCGGACACCTGGAGTTCGAGTCACTTCAGTCGCGCAACCGCCACCTGAGAGCAGAGCGGATTGTATTCAAGCTCGAACGCAAGCTGGGTGTTTCCGGGCTGATGGCAGCGTCCAGGGAGGTGGCAGGCGGGACACCCGGCCGGCCTCATATTGCACAGGTACTGGTGGAGCGGGGTGTGGTGAGAAGCCATGCTGAAGCCTTTGACAAGTGGTTGGGACAGGGGCGGATGGGGGATGTCAAATCTCACTGGCCAACTCTTGAAGAGGCCATGCACCTGAGCCGCAACGGTATCCGCGTGCTGGCGCACCCTGTCAAATACCGCATGACGGCCACCCGGTTAAGAGAATGTCTGGCCGATTTCAGGGCCTTGGGAGGAGAAGGCGTGGAAGTGGCCTCTCCGGGCATCTCATCCGGTTGGTATGGCCAGTTGCAGGAGATGGCGCGGAAGCAGGATCTGCTGGTGTCAGGCGGCAGTGACTTTCACCGGCCGGGAAGCTGGGTTGTTCTCGGTCGCTACCCGCGCCTGCCTGAAGGCATGCCCAGTCTGGCGGAGCGTCTGGGAGTGTTGCAGTGAAGCCCTATCCGCCCGTATCAGGAAATACGGTACGCTGGATAGAAGGTCCTGAGTACTATACCCGTCTGCTTGCGGCACTGGACAGTGCACAGCATACCATTCTGTTTGAAACCTATTATTGTCGTGATGGCGAGATCTTTCGGTCAGTCATGAAGGCATTGGTTCGGGCGGCTGAGCGTGGTGTCAGGGTTTATGTCATGCTTGACGCAGTGGGCTCCGCACCTGTGCTTCGGCTGGCCAGCCGCATGCTGTTGAGGCACGGTTGTCACCTGCGCATATTCAATCCGTTACGCTTGTCTCCCTGGTATAGCAACCTGAGGCGAAATCATCGCAAGATGTGTCTGGTCGACGGCCGGCTGCTGCTCACCGGGGGGTGGGGGCTGGCAGATGAATGGGCAGGTCTGAAGGGGCAGGGGCTGGGCATGGGGTTCTGGATGGATGCGGGTGTCGAGGTGGATGGACCGGTTACAGCGCACTGGTCGGATTTGTTTGCACGAACCTGGCGTCGCTGCGGAGGCGAAGTCGAGACCATGCGTCCTGTAGCAGGTGATTCCGGCACTTCGGTCTGCAGGCTGGCCTTTTCTCAGGGACGTCAGCGGCAGGATCTGTTCCGGTCTCTTTTGCAGCGAGTACGCAAGGCAAGGGAGCGGGTCTGGATTGTCACGCCTTATTTCGTGACATCAAGGCGGCTGAGGCGTGCACTGCGGCATGCGGCCTGGCGTGGAGTGGATGTCTGTGTGCTCGTGCCGGGTCCGTACAACGACCATCCTGCTGTCCGTTATGCAGCTTGGCAGCACATCAGCAAGCTGATTCGTCGCGGGGTACGGGTCTATGAGTATGCCCCGAGTTTCATTCATGCAAAAGTGGTAATCGTGGATGATTGGGCAAGTGTGGGATCCTGCAACCTGGATCACTGGACTCAGATGCTCGCACTGGAAGCGAATCAGGAAGTCTGGGATCGGGCATTTGCCAGGCAGGCAGCCGAACGGGTATCCGGCTGGCTGAGATCAGCGCAAAGGCTCGATCGGGATCCGCTGGCACAGGCACCGCTATGGGTGCGCTGGCTGGCGCGCCTTATTGCGTCCGTAGAACGGACGCTATATCAGTTCTGGGTGGCATGAATGAGCAGGTACAGGTCAAGCAGGTTATCCTGCAGTTGCTCCAGTAGCTGAACAGCCAGCGCATCAGGGATGTCTTCTGGGTTTTCCTCGGCAAAAGTGACGACCGGAACAAGCAGTTGAGCAATCTGCTCCTGTTGCTCCCGGGCTTCCGTCAGAAACAGGCCGGCGCCATCCACAGCCTCCATGAATCCGGAGCACCAATTTAGCCGTGCCTCTTCATCCTCCATGACTTCCGGGGGCAGGGGGGGTGGCAGGTCCTCCAGGAGTGCAGCACTGAACGCTGTCCGCACGGCCCTGCGTGCTTCGTTCAGGGGCGCAAGTTCCGCATCGGGTGACTTTGGTGTTTCGCCAAACACCAGCTCCAGAAACAGGTCGTCGTCCAGGGAAGTCTGAGCGATGCTTTCTGCTGTCAGCAGTCCGTGAACGCCGAAGAAATCCAGTGCGTCCGGATAGCTGTCCTGAAACAGGCGTTCCTCTAGTAACTGGATCAGGCTGTCATCCATTTTGGGTTATCCTGGTCGGGTGGAGAAAGGTGCCGGGCACGAAGCCCGGCTGATGGTCTCAATTGGAAGGCGTACCGGAGCTGTCTTCAGTTGTTGTATCTGTCAGCTGTTCGCCGGAGGTCCCGCTTTGCCCGGTCTGACTCTGGCGGCGAAGTCTCGGATCATTGGGGGCGCGCCGCCTGGAGGGGATGCGGGGTGTTTGGGGACTCTGAGCGTCACGTGCCGACTCACTTGCGGTCTCCTCGTCAGATATCTCGGCAGCTTTCTCGCGACTGTCCTTTTTGGTGGCTTCCGGTGATGACGCCTCTTCAGCTTTCGTATCGGTGGCAGGTTGTGCCTTTTTCTCCGGGGTATGCTCTGCCCCGGTGGCAGGCGTCTCGTTGCTGGTTTCGGCGACCGGTGTGGCTACCGGTGATGCGGTTGGTGTCCGGGATGCCGTACCCCTTGCGGAGCCCTGCTGCTTTTCACCTGCTGGCGCCGCCTCTTCTGATGCGGTCACATTGGCTTTTTCTGCATCATGAGTCTCCTGGGCCGCTTTCTGCACGAGCTCGGACGGGCGCTCAGGTGACGTGGTCGGTTCTGGCTGATCCGTCACCTTGTCTGCCACCGGCTTTGCTTCGCCTTCACTATTGTTTGTCGTGGTTTCGGATGCCTTCTTTTCCGTTGTTTCACTTGGGCTGTCGTCCTGCTGCTCCCTGGTTGTCGCAGAGCGATTGCGATTGCGGTTCCGGCCACCGCGGCTGCGCCTGCGTGACGGGCGCCCCTCTGATCCGGATTTGTCTTTGGCATCTCCCGCATTTTCGCCGGCGGTATCAGTCGTCTCTTCAGAGCGGGGCTGCGCCTGGGCAGGCGATGACCCGGAGCCTGCTGTCTTGGTCTCTGCCGGCTCTGCGCTGTCTGCAGCCGTTGCCTGCGTTGCTGTACTGATCTTTTCCTCACCGACGGATGGGGAGGATGGCTGCTCTGTGGTCTGAGCCGATACCGTGCTCTCTGTGGGTGCCTGCATCTCCTTCGGAGCCGGGGAGGCCTCTGCACGGGGTTCTGTAGCGGTCACCGGTTCTGCATTTTCCGTGGTGACTGGTCGCCGATCACGCGGCTCTGCCGGCCTGCTTGACCGATCCCTGCGTGGGCGTGCAAATTCAGACGCTGCTTCGCCGGATGCCGTTTCAACTGTGTTGCCCGCTTTGGCTGTCGGGCTTTCCTGAGTGTCCTGACGCGCCGCAGTACGGTTGTCATTCCGGTTACGGTTACGCTGGCGCTTGCGCCCTGCCTGACCACTCCGGTTGCTGGTTGAGGCTGTATTGCCGGAATCTTCTTTGGTGGCGTCCTTGCGTTGCGCATTGTCAGACGTTCGCGCCGAAGTGTTTCGGGAAGACTCCTGGTTGTCCGACTGCCTGTTGCGGTTGCGCGGATTGTTGCGGTTTTTGACATTGGAGCTGGTACCGCTTGCCTGCCGGCGCTGAACCGGCTTTGTCGGTTCCGGCTTGGCGGGAGCAGCAGGTTTGACTGCACCGGTTTCGCCCTTGAACCAGGCTCGCAGACGGGCCCAGAAACTCAGCGGCTTTTCGGCTGCCGGCTCCGGTTTGGTCGCTTCGGCTCCGGGAGGTGCCGGTTGTGCAGGCGCGATGCTTTTAACTGCTGCTTCCTGGCGAACCGCCTCGGTGGGGGTGGCAGAGCGATGAATTTCGATATCATCCTCCTCGGCCGGTGCAAGCTTGTAGCTGGTCTGATTGACTTCCTCGTTGTCGTCCCGAACGCGCTCAACTTCAAAGGATGGTGTTTCCATGGTTTGGCTGGGAACAACCAATACCCGTACACCATGACGCTTTTCAATCCGGGCCAGCTGAATCCGCTTTTCGTTCAACAGGTAGGTCGCAACCGTCACCGGGCAGATGGCGCGGACTTCAGCCGTACGCTCCTTGAATGCCTCTTCCTGGATGAGTCGAAGAATTGACAAGGCAAGGCTCTCAATCGTCCTGATGGTGCCGTGACCGGCACAGCGCGGGCAGGTTTCCGTTCGTGTCTCTTCAAGCGAGGGTCTCAACCGCTGCCGGGACATTTCCAGCAGGCCGAAGCGGGAGATCTTGCCAACCTGTACCCGGGCGCGATCCAGTTCCAGGGCCTTTTTGAGGCGGTTTTCCACTTCACGCTGATTCTTGGCCGGCCCCATGTCGATGAAATCGATAACAATCAGGCCGCCCATATCCCGCAAGCGGAGCTGACGGGCAATTTCGTCTGCAGCTTCCAGGTTGGTCTGGAGTGCGGTTTCTTCAATGTCACCACCCTTGGTGGCCTTGCTCGAGTTGATGTCGATGGAGACGAGTGCTTCAGTCGGATCGATGACAATTGAGCCACCGGACGGCAATTTGACTTCACGCTGAAATGCGGTTTCGATCTGAGACTCGATCTGATAACGGTTGAAGAGGGGAATGTCATCCGTGTAGAGCTTGAGCTTGCTTTCGAAGGCCGGCATGACTGCGCGGACGAAGCTCAGGGCCTCTTCATAGACTTCCGGCTTGTCGATCAGTACCTCGCCGATGTCTTGGCGCAGGTAGTCGCGAATGGCACGGATAACAACATTGCTTTCCTGGTATACCAGAAAGGGTGCCTTGCGTGATTCGCAGGCTGCCTCGATACTGTTCCAGAGTTGCAGCAGATAATCGAGGTCCCACTGAAGCTGTTCAGTGGTTTTGCCCACGCCTGCGGTCCGTACAATGACCCCCATGTCAGAGGGTGTGTTGACTCCGGCCATTGCGGCCTTCAGGGCTTCGCGATCTTCCCCCTCGATGCGGCGGGATATACCCCGGCACGTGGATTGTTCGGCATCAGGACGAGGTACCGCCCCGGCAGGGAGATGAAAGTGGTCAGCGCTGCGCCCTTGTTGCCACGTTCTTCCTTGTCCACCTGAACGATAACTTCCTGACCTTCGCTCAGCAATTCACGGATATTCGGCTTGCTGCCACGCTGAGGTTTGGTTTTGAAGTACTCTTTTGAAATTTCCTTCAGTGGCAGGAAGCCGTGGCGTTCGGCGCCAAAGTCGACAAATGCGGCTTCGAGGCTGGGCTCGATCCGTGTGATCCGGCCTTTGTAAATGTTGGATTTTTTCTGTTCGCGGGAGGCGGCTTCAATATCCAGATCGTACAGCCGTTGACCGTCCACGAGTGCAACGCGCAGCTCTTCCGGCTGGGTTGCGTTAATCAGCATGCGTTTCATAAAACTGTCAGTGCTCCTGAGTCGTTCAGGCGCGAGCACTGCCAGCACATGCAGCGGAAGGTCCCAGATTGTCTGCAGAGCCTGTTTCCAGCAGGTATGCCAAATCGCGCGCCCCGCGAGTGGCTGGGCGTTCAGCGCTAACTACTTCTACACAAGGTGTCGCCTGGCGACGGCCTGACTGGCTGCCCGGTGTATGGGTCTGTCTGCATTCAGGCAAGGTGTCCGCCTGTTAATCCGGAGTACCGTTCTGTTGTACAAACGGTACTCATCAAAACCTGTATTGCTTTCTGTGCCGGCATTGCCGCGCAAATTCACCGGGCCCGATCGCCCGTTTTCTTCATTAAAGTGTCCCGTGCATAGAAAAAGGCACGGAAACTGAATAATCCTGTCCGGAACGTTTATAATGCACCGACCGTATGTTCAGTGGCGGGACTGACGTTCCAACTCTGGAATATAGCAGTAAAGGCCGGGCCGATCAATTGCAGGCGCCAGCCTTTTTGTCAATGGGGTTATTTGATTTGGACAAGACACATCAGGGGGTCCGGCACGTTTCGGTGAGCCGCGATCACGCAGGGCAGCGCCTGGACAATTTCCTCCTTGGTCATCTGAAGGGGGTTCCGCGGAGTATCGTTTACAAGCTGGTGCGAACCGGACAGGTGCGGGTCAATGGACGCAGGGCCAAGAGCATGCAGAAGTTGCAGGCGGGAGATGAAGTGCGCATTCCTCCCGTAAAGCAG
Organism: Thermohahella caldifontis; assembly: GCF_041153465.1. Lineage (NCBI taxonomy): Bacteria > Pseudomonadati > Pseudomonadota > Gammaproteobacteria > Oceanospirillales > Hahellaceae > Thermohahella > Thermohahella caldifontis. The sequence goes on along the minus strand of NZ_CP154858.1, from coordinate 1,128,884 downwards.
GACGCAGAGCGTTCCTTGCCCGCAGTGCCCGGAACCCGTGCTGCTCAGCTTGAGGATAGCGTGATATACGAAGATGAACATTTGCTGGTGGTCAACAAGCCTGCGGGTCTCGCTGTGCATGGTGGAAGCGGAATTCAGCTTGGCGTGATCGAAATGTTTCGGGAACTCCGGCCGGATGCCCGCTTTCTCGAGCTGGCGCATCGGCTGGATCGGGACACATCAGGCGTCCTCGTGATGGCCAGGAATCGCAAGGCACTGATGCGCCTTCACGATGCTTTCCGGGATCGCTCCACCGAAAAAGTGTATCTGGCCTGGGTGCAGGGTCGTTGGCCCAGGCACAGGTCTGTGATTACTGCCCCCCTGAAGAAGAACACGCTCCGTTCCGGGGAGCGTGTTGTTCGTGTCCTGGCAGATGGCAAGCCAAGCGAAACCCGGTTTGTTCCGGTACGTTTTGAGGATGGGGTGACGTTGGTTCAGGCCTTTCCGCTGACAGGTCGAACCCATCAGATCAGGGTGCATGCACAATTTGCAGGCTGTCCGATTATCGGTGATACCAAGTACGGGGAGGATGCGGTCAATCGGGAGTGGGCGAAGCGCGGACTGAACCGTTTGTGTCTGCACGCGCGCAAGCTGACCTTCCCTTGGGGCAAGGGGTCCATGACATTTGAAGCGCCGTGGGAGCTGGAGGATTGGCATGCAGAAGCCTGACGTCAAGCGTGTCCGCATGGTGGTCTTTGACTGGGATGGTACCCTGCTGGACTCCACGGGACATATCGTTCATGCCCTGAAGACAGCGGCAGATCAGTTGGTCTGGCCGTGGCCGGGAGATGACGCGGCGAGAAACATTATCGGTCTGGGGATGCGGGAGTCCATCGTTGCGCTGTTCGGCGAGCGTTCGTCAAGGGATATCGAAAGTTTTCGAAAGGCATACGCGGAGATTTTCTTTTCCGTCACGCCCACGCGGGAAGATTTGTTTGAAGGTGCGATGGACACACTGGAAAGGCTGCGTGCCGCCGGGTATCGTCTCGCCATAGCGACCGGCAAGAGCCGGCCCGGGCTGGATCGGGTGCTCAGGGGGCTGGATCTGGCTGCCCTGTTCGAGATCACCCGTTGTGCGGACGAAAGCCGGAGCAAGCCGCATCCGCAGATGTTGTGGGATATCCGGGCTGCGACGGGGTTGGAGGCGCATGAGATGATCATGGTCGGGGATACCGAGTACGATCTGGAAATGGCGCAGCGTGCCAAGGTACCGGCAGTGGCTGTCGGATATGGAGCCCATGACCCGTCACGGTTGATTCAGTGGCAGCCTTTGGCAATACTGGAGCGTATGACTCAACTTTTTGAGGTTCTGGAGAGCAGATAACCGATGAGTGAATGGATGAACGACCGACCGCAGAGTGAGCGGGAGTGGCAGGTGATCGAGCGTATGCTTATGGAGTCTTTCAGGGAGCAGAAGCGGGCGCGGCGCTGGGGAATTCTTTTCAAGCTGCTGACCTTTGTCTATTTGTTCGTGTTGCTGGTGCTTCTGGCAAAAGGCATGACGCCTTCTTCCGGTCTTGTTCACGGCCCGCACACGGCGGTTATTGACATTAACGGCGTCATCGCAGCCGATGAGCAGGCAAATGCGGATACGATCGTTCAGGGGCTTCGTGATGCCTTTGAGGCAGAGAATGCCAAGGCGGTCATTTTGCGTATAAACAGTCCCGGGGGCAGCCCGGTACAGGCGGGTTACGTCTATGATGAGATACGACGTCTCCGGGATCAGTATCCCGACAAGAAGGTGTACGCTGTCATCAGTGATCTGGGGGCATCCGGTGCCTACTATATTGCCGCGGCGGCGGACGAAATCTACGCCGACAAGGCCAGTCTGGTGGGATCCATCGGTGTAACGGCCTCGGGTTTCGGCTTCCATGAGGCGATCAGAAAGCTGGGCGTGGAGCGACGTATTTTCACGGCCGGTGAGCACAAGGCGTTCCTGGATCCGTTCAGCCCGCTGAAAGAGGATGAAGTGGCCTTCTGGAAAGAAGTGCTCAATACCACGCACAAGCAGTTTATCGAGCAGGTGAAGAAGGGGCGAGGGGATCGTCTGAAGCCTGCACCGGAACTGTTTTCAGGTTTGGTCTGGACCGGCGAGCAGGCGTTGGCGCTTGGGTTGATAGACGGGCTCGGAAGCGCCGGTTATGTGGCCCGGGAGATTGTCGGTGAGGAAGAGACCGTGAATTACACACCGAGGCCGGATCCTTTTGAAACTCTGGTGTCCCGGCTGGGGGCATCGTTTGCGGAGGGGCTGTATCGCGCGGCGTCCGGAACAGCCATTCAGTTGCGTTGAGGTCTGTTACGGAATTGTCAGTCCGGCCTCGCGCAGCAGGCGGCACAGGGCGATCATCGGCAGCCCCACCAAGGCTGTGGGATCACGGGATTCAATGGATTCGAACAGGCTGATACCTAATCCCTCGCACTTGAAGGCGCCCACACAGTCCAGTGGCATCTCCTTTCTGATGTAGCGAGAGATCGTCTCCTTGTCCAGATTCCGGAAGCGGACCCGGACTGTCTCAACTGCCACGCGGGCTGCCCTTGTTCCGGGAGGACGAACGGCAATGCCCGAATGAAACAGTACTGTCTGCCCGGAACAGTATGTGAGCTGCTCAATGGCCGCTTCGATGCTGCCCGGCTTGCGCAGAAGATGTGTTTCTGATTCGAGATGAGCGGTTTGATCCGAGCCGATGACCCAGTCTGTGCTGTTGGCGCTGGCCGGGTTCTCGGCCTTGGCGGCTGCAAGGCGCAGTGCTGTATCGCGGGGGTGTTCACCTGGCAGAGCCGATTCATCTGTGTCCGGAGAGCAGAAGCTGACAGGCAGACCCAGTGCTGATAACTGTTGTCGCTTGTACGGAGACTGGCTTGCAAGCAAAATCATGCCGGTACGTCCTCGATCTGGGATGGCGAAAAAGTATCCGGATTTGCCTTTGACTTTGCAACACCGGCTCATTAAAATTGCGCGCTTATGATCAAGCAGTCTATCCCGGATCGCCTGGATGTTCGTCGGGCATGTGAAGCGGAGCACCAGTACTCGGTGACCTTTCCGCTGAGCCGGCTCGTGCGGGTGGTTGAGGCTGTAGAGCCGGGCAGTCATGAGCGACTCGGGGAACAGAAGGTTCAGGCCGAGCTCCGGTTCAGCCGGGATGAGTCGGGCTGGCGGAGAATGGCCGGGCAGGTTGTGGCCGAGGTGCCCCGGATCTGTCAACGCTGTCTGGAGCCGATGATGACCCGGGTGGAAGGCCGGATATCCGTCGCCTTCGCACTGACCGATGAAGAGGCCCGGCAGGTGCCCAGGGAATGTGAGCCCATGCTGCTTGAGCAGCACCTGGATGTGGTGGCTGCACTGGAAGAAGAGATATTGCTGGCCATGCCGCTGCATGCCTGTCATGACGATGATCGCTGTCATGCTGTAGAAGTGGCTGAGCCCGTGCAGGAAAGCGCTGAAGAAACGGCAGACAATCCTTTTGCCGTGCTGCGGACCCTGCTTGGCGACTAGATTTTTGACCGATTTGAATGAACTGTTAAATGCAGGAGAGATTAGATGGCTGTTCAGCAGAACAAAAAGTCCCGTTCACGTCGCGGTATGCGTCGTTCTCATGATGCCCTGACGGGTCCGGCACTGTCCGTAGATGCCACCACAGGCGAAAAGCATCGTCGTCACCATGTGACACCTGACGGCTTCTATCGTGGCAAGAAAGTAGTGGAAACTGCCGGCGAGTGAGTCGTTCTTGGAGAGCGTGATTCGTCTCTCGATTGACGCAATGAGCGGGGATCACGGCCCGGAGGTCGTGGTCCCCGCTGCGTTACAGGCCTGCGAAAAATTCGATGATCTTCATCTGACGCTGGTCGGAGACAGTCCGGGACTCACCGCACTGTTGGGCCAATACCCCAGGCAGCCCCGCATCCAGGTTCACCATGCCCCCGATATTGTGGCCATGGATGAGCGACCGAGCCATGCGCTGCGCAAGAAGCAGAACTCCTCAATGGCCGTGGCCTTGCGGCTGGTTCGGGAAGGGGTGACGGAAGGTTGTGTCAGCGCGGGCAATACGGGCGCTCTGATGCTGCTTGCCCGGGCCATTCTCAAAACCTGTCCCGGCATTGACAGGCCGGCAATCGTCAAGAAGATTCCCGGGCTGGATAGCTGGTGCTATGTGCTTGATCTGGGCGCCAATGTGGATTCCAGTGCCGAGCACCTTTTTCAGTTTGCGGTATTGGGTGCTGCGCTCGTTGAAGCAGTCGAGGGGATTGAGCACCCGCGGGTCGCCCTGCTGAATGTGGGTGAAGAGGAAATCAAGGGCACGGAACAGGTCCGCCTGGCCTCTCGCATGCTGACAGAGTGCGATGCCATCAATTATATCGGCTATGTCGAAGGTGGGGATCTCTTCAAGCCCATCGCCCATGTTGTGGTCTGCGACGGATTTGTCGGTAATGTGGCGCTCAAATCCGGAGAGGGGGTTGCCGAGTTGGTGGTCCGGATTATTGAGCAGGCCTTTCAGCGTAATGTGCTTACCAAAATTCTGGGGTGGATGGCCCGGCCAGTGTTCCGGAGGGTGCGCCATGTTCTCAACCCATCCACACACAATGGCGCGACGTTGGCGGGATTGCAGGGGGTTGTCATCAAAAGCCATGGCAATGCGGATGCGCGGGCGTTTTACAGTGCCATCCGGCTTGCTCGTGAAGAAGCGTTACGCCGTGTTCCCGAGCACGTCAATGCCCTGCTTGATGACATTCTTTGACGTGATCTCGGATTCTGCAGGGAAAAGGTAGGAAAACATGTGCGACTTTGATCTAATTACGTCTCAACTTCGCTGAAGATACCCTTACGCCCCATGAAAACTGCATACATTTTTCCCGGACAAGGTTCCCAGTCTGTTGGCATGCTGTCATCACTGAGCGGCATTCAGTCCCGTCTGGATGCGGCCTGGGAGGCGGCATCAGATATTGTGGGTCTGGATGTGGCCAGGCTGGTCAACGAAGGCCCCGAGAGTCAGCTCAATCAGACGGCTGTTACACAACCGGTCCTGCTTGCGGCCAGTCATGCCCTCTGGCAGGCGGCTGAAGCCGGCGGCCTGCCCCGGCCCGATGCGGTTGCCGGGCACTCTTTGGGAGAGTATTCCGCGCTGGTTGCGGCTGATGTACTGGATTTTGTGGATGCGCTGAAGCTGGTGCGTCTGCGTGGCAGGCTCATGCAGGAGGCAGTGCCCGAAGGCGAGGGTGCGATGGCTGCTGTACTGGGGCTGGATGACGATGCAGTGGCCGATATCTGCCAGTCCGTATCCGAAAGGCTGGGTCAGGTGGTGGCGGCGGCCAATTACAATTGTCCCGGACAGGTCGTCATCGCAGGCACTGCGCAGGCGGTTTCTGAGGCGGGAGAGGCGCTGAAGGCGGCTGGTGCACGCCGGGTGTTGCCGCTGGCCGTCAGCGTACCCTCACACTGCCTGTTGATGAAGCCCGCGGCGGAAAGGATGGCTGAAGCCCTGGATGCCGTGGTATTCAGGGCGCCCCGGATTCCGGTTGTTCAGAACACCGTGGCACAGGCGGTGACGGATCCGGATGAGCTCAAGCGCAATCTTGTAGAGCAACTGTATTGTCCGGTACGCTGGACTCAAGGTATTCAATGGCTCCTGGGGCAGGGGGTGTCACAGTTTTACGAGTGTGGCCCGGGCAAGGTGCTCGCGGGTCTGGTTAAAAAAATCGATCGCAATGCTGAAGTGATTACACTCTCCAATTATGCAGAATGGAGTCAGTCATGACGAAAAGAGTGGCCGTAGTGACAGGGGCCAGCCGGGGAATCGGCCGTGCCATCGCCGAAGGCCTGGTTGCTGATGGATTCTTTGTTGTGGGTACAGCCACGAGTGAATCCGGTGCTGTCGCAATCAGCGATTACCTGGGTGCTGGTGGCAAGGGCATGCGTCTGGATGTGTCGGATTCTCAGGATGTGGAACAATTTGTCAAAGCGGTATCGGATGAATTTGGTGCACCCTGGGTACTGGTCAACAACGCTGGCATCACCCGCGACAACCTTGTGTTGCGCATGAAGGAAGAAGACTGGGAGGCCGTCATTCAGACCAACCTGACTTCAGTATTCCGGCTCAGCAAGGGATTCATGCGCGGCATGATGAAGGCGAAGGGTGGCCGGATCATCAATATCAGTTCGGTGGTTGCGGCCATGGGGAATGCAGGCCAGGCCAATTATGCGGCATCCAAGGGGGGCATGGAGGCGCTGACCCGATCGCTGGCAAGAGAGCTTGGCAGCCGGAACATCACGGTCAATGCGGTGGCGCCTGGATTTGTGGATACGGACATGACCCGAAGCCTTCCCGAGGCTCAGCGGGAAGCCATGATTGCCACGACGGCGCTGGCGCGTTTTGCCAGACCTGACGAAATTGCCGGAGCAGTCCGTTTTCTGGCCTCGGACGCGGCCAGTTACATCACCGGTGTCGTACTGCCGGTAAATGGTGGCATGTATATGTGAATCAGGTGGTTTTTTACTTGAAACCGCGAGAGACATTCTAATAGACTAGCACGCGAGCCGTGCTTGGTTTGACACAAAGTGAGGAAAACGATGAGTACTGTAGAAGAGCGCGTAAAGAAGATTGTATGTGAACAGCTTGGCGTCAAGGAGTCCGAGGTACAGGCAAGCTCCCGGTTTGTGGAGGATCTGGGCGCAGACTCGCTGGACACGGTCGAGCTGGTGATGGCGCTTGAGGAAGAATTCGAGATTGAAATTCCTGATGAGGAAGCGGAGAAGATTGCGACGGTTCAGGACGCAATTGACTTCATCGTTTCACATCAGTAATCAAGCACTGCTCGCCGGGAGCCCCAGTGCTCCCGGTTCTGCCCGCCCGTGAGCTGGCTGACTCCCGAATTTGTTCCAGACCCTGATTGCCTACCGAGTGGTTTGCAATTTGGTGATGGTCTTTTTGAGACGCTTGCAGTCCGGGATGGTCGCTGTGTGCTGTGGAAGCGCCACTGGCAGCGGCTTCTCAAGGGCTGCGAATGTCTCGGATTCTTTCCTCTGCCGGATGAAGCGGCACTTTTGCAATGGTTGGCTGGAGAGGTTTCCTGCCTCAATGGCATCCTCAAACTCATGATGGTCCGGCACGCCCCGGTGCGTGGATATGCGTACGCACCCGACTGGCGCATGCAGGTGACTTTTAAACCAGGCGCTATATCCATTCCCGATTCCGTTGATGTTTGGACGTTGGATTACTGTATCAGCGGGCCCGCGCTGGGCGGGATCAAGCACATGAACCGACTGGACCAGGTGCTTGCTAACCGGATGCTCGGCGGTCAGGCCTGGGAGGGTTGGGTGAAGTCTCCTGCGGGTGGCTGGGTAGATGGTATCCGGACCAATTTTCTCATTCTGGATGCATCAGGCAGAATACATCTGCCTGATGCGGGGCCCTACGGTGTCAATGGTGTCATGCGCGACGCGCTGCTATCCTGGCTGTCCGAACAGGGGGTAAGCGTGTACAATGCACCGGTCAGTGCCACCACGATCTCAGGAGCACAATCGGCTGCGGTCATGAACGCCATATACGGCCTTTTGCCTGTTCACCGACTGAATGATCGCCCACTGAATACAGAGACCATGACTGACTGGCGAAACCTGTTCAATGCCTGGATCCGGAAAGAAAGCCAAGCCCTCAATCAACAAATCTCAGGCTAAATCAACGAAACCTGTATTGCGCTGGATTGGGATATTCCTGCTGGCTGTGTTGCTGGGTGCGGGTGCCGTCGTCTGGTCGATCCATGAGCGCCTCAATGAGCCCGTGGGTAGCGAGCCTGTCATCATTGTGGTCGCACCGGGCACTCAGCTCAGGGCCTTGGCCGTGCAGCTCGAAAAACGGATTCCGGGGCTGGAGAGCGATCTGTTCTATGCATGGGGGCGATGGAAGGATCTTCACCTCCATCTGCGCGCCGGCGAATTCCAGGTCCGGTTACCAGATACCATTCCGGGACTGGTCGAGCAGTTCTTCAGGGTCAGGCCGGTTCAGCACAAGCTGACGCTGATTGAGGGGTGGACGTGGCTCGAGGTGCGTCAGGTCTTGAAGGATTCGGAGGCGCTGAAATGGACAGATCTGTCTTCCGACCCCGAAAAGGCAGCCAGACAGCTTCAGTTGCGATACCCGAATGCGGAAGGGCAGTTTTTGCCAGAGACCTATTATTTTATTCGCGGGACTACGGATCGCGAACTGCTGAAGCGTGCACACAAGGCCATGATGCAGGAGCTTGAAACAGCGTGGGCTGACCGTGAGCCGGATCTTCCGCTCAAGTCACCCTATGATGCGCTGATTCTGGCATCCATTGTCGAGAAAGAGACGGGCTGGGCACCTGAGCGGCCCCGCATTGCCGGGGTTTTCATCAGTCGTTTGCGGCGAGGTATGCGGCTGCAGACAGATCCGACGGTCATCTACGGGCTCGGACAGGCATTTGACGGTAACCTGACCCGTCGGCACCTTGCCGACGCGGGCAATCCATACAACACCTATCGACGTGCCGGCCTGCCCCCGACTCCGATAGCCTTGCCTGGCCGCGAGGCCATACAGGCGGTGATGCATCCGGTGGAAGACGGGAGTTTGTACTTTGTATCGACGGGTGAGGGAAGGCATACCTTTTCCAGCACACTCCGTGATCACAACAGGGCCGTGAGGACATACATCCGAAAACAGCGCGAGAAAACATCAAGATGACAGGCCGTTTTATTACCGTTGAAGGCATAGAGGGCTCGGGTAAAAGCACCTGCATACAGGTTATCAGGGAGGTGCTTGAAAGGCAGGGCAAGACAGTGCTCTGTACGCGAGAGCCCGGAGGTACGCCGCTTGCGGAGGCAATGAGGGCGCTGCTTCTGAAGCATTGGGATGAGCCCTTTGATGCGCAGGCCGAGCTATTGCTTGTGTTTGCAGCACGTGCTCAGCATTTGCATACCCGGATAGAACCGGCACTGGATGCAGGGCAGTGGGTGGTTTCGGATCGGTTTACCGATGCGACCTATGCCTATCAGGGCGGCGGACGCGGCTTGTCAAAGGAAATGATCGGATCACTGGAGCAAATGGTGCAAGGCAAGCGTCGGCCGGATATGACCCTTCTGCTGACGGTGGATCCGGAGCGAGGTATGGCGCGTGCGCGTGCGCGGGCTGAACTGGATCGCTTCGAGTCGGAAACCATTGCTTTCTATGAGCGTGTTCAGAGTGCGTATCTTGAGCGTGCCCGGCAGGAGCCTGATCGTTTTGTCGTGATTGACAGCAACCAGCCACTTGAGAAGGTGCAGGAAGCTATCCGAAGAGCGATTCTGTCCGGCTTGTGAACGCGGTCATGCCGTTGAGCGTGTGGCCCGTGCTCATGAGTTCTTTGTCTCAATAAACTGAAACGCCCCGGAAAACCGGGGCGTTTCAGTTCTGGAAGCGGGCAATCAGCTTGCCCGCGTCTGTCAGGCTCAGGCCGCAGCGTTCTTGGCCTTCACCTCATCTGCCGCTTTCTGATAGGCCTCAATTTCATTGAAGTTCAGGTAGCGGTAGATATCGGCAGCCATGGTGTCCAGATCCTTGGCGAAGGACATGTACTCCTCCGGTGTGGGCAGCTTGCCCAGGATCGCGGAAACGGCAGCCAGTTCGGCAGAACCCAGGTATACGTTTGCCCCATCTCCAAGACGGTTCGGGAAGTTCCGCGTGGAGGTGGAGACCACCGTGGACTTGGGTGCCACTCGCGCCTGGTTACCCATGCACAGGGAGCAGCCCGGGATCTCGGTCCGTGCACCCTTGCGGCCGAAGATGTTGTAATAGCCTTCCTCAACCAGCTGGTACTGATCCATGCGGGTCGGCGGTGCGATCCACAGGCGGGTGGTCAGAGGCTGATCGGTCTTGTCGAGCAGCTTGCCTGCTGCACGGTAATGACCGATGTTGGTCATGCAGGAACCAATGAAGACTTCGTCCACCTTGTCGCCGGCAACCTCGGACAGGAACTTCACGTCGTCCGGGTCGTTCGGGCAGGCAACGATCGGCTCCTTGATTTCGCTCATGTCGATCTCGATGACCGCAGCGTATTCTGCATCCGGATCGGCTTCCATCAGCTCCGGGTTGTCCAGCCATTTTTCCATGGCCTGAGCACGACGCTCCAGCGTCCGCGCATCACCGTAGCCCTGGGAAATCATCCAGCGCAGCAGCGTGATGTTGGACTTCAGGTACTCGATGATCGGTTCCTTGTCCAGCTTGATGGTACAGCCTGCAGCTGAACGCTCTGCTGATGCGTCGGACAGCTCGAATGCCTGCTCGACCTTCAGCTTGGGCAGGCCTTCGATCTCCAGGATGCGGCCGGAGAAGATGTTCTTCTTGCCCTTCTTCTCGACGGTCAGCAGGCCTTCCTTGATGGCATACAGCGGGATGGCATTGACCAGGTCACGCAGGGTAATACCGGGCTGCATTTCACCCTTGAAGCGCACCAGAACGGATTCCGGCATGTCCAGCGGCATCACGCCGGTGGCTGCAGCAAAGGCGACCAGACCGGAGCCGGCAGGGAAGGAGATACCCAGCGGGAAGCGCGTATGAGAGTCACCGCCGGTACCCACGGTATCCGGAAGCAGCATGCGGTTCAGCCAAGAGTGAATGATGCCGTCACCCGGGCGCAGAGAGACGCCACCGCGATTCATGATGAAGTCCGGCAGCGTGTGCTGCATTTCGACGTCCACGGGCTTGGGGTAGGCCGCGGTATGACAGAAGGACTGCAATACCAGATCTGCAGAGAAGCCCAGGCAGGCCAGATCCTTCAGCTCGTCGCGGGTCATGGGGCCGGTGGTGTCCTGCGATCCGACGGTGGTCATCTTGGGTTCGCAGTACTGACCGGGGCGTACGCCTTCCACGCCGCAGGCCTTGCCGACCATTTTCTGCGCCAGTGTGTAGCCTTTGTCGCTCTCCGCAACCGGCTTGGGCTTGCGGAACAGATCTGTCGGGCCCAGTCCGAGTGCTTCCCGGGCGCGATGAGTCAGGCCGCGGCCGATGATCAGCGGAATCCGGCCACCAGCGCGGACTTCGTCCAGAATGACATCGCTCTTGAGTTCAAACTCGGCCAGCAGTTCGCCGGTCTCGTGGTTCTTGATCTTGCCCTCGTACGGGTAGATGTCGATGACATCACCCATGTTGAGCTTGGACACGTCGCACTCGAAGGGCAGAGCGCCGGCATCTTCCATGGTGTTGAAGAAGATCGGTGCAATCTTGCCGCCGATGCAGATGCCGCCGGCACGCTTGTTGGGTACGCCGGGGATGTCGTGACCAATGTGCCACAGAACGGAGTTGGTGGCTGACTTGCGTGAAGAACCGGTTCCGACAACGTCGCCCACGAAAGCAATCTGATGCCCTTTTTTCTTCAGTTCGGCGATCGTCTCCAGAGGCTTCTCGAGACCTTCGCGCGGCATCTTGTACATGGCCAGTGCATGCAGCGGGATATCCGGGCGTGACCAGGCATCCGGGGCGGGAGACAGGTCATCGGTATTCGTTTCCCCGGGAACCTTGAACACGGTTGCCGTGATGACTTCAGGTACTTCCGGCTTGCTGGTGAACCACTCACCGTTGGCCCAGGACTCCAGAACGGCCTTGGCGTTGGCATTGCCGGCGTCGGCCTTTTCCTTCACGTCATGGAAAGAGTCGAAAACCAGAATGGTATGCTTGAGCTGCTCGGCAGCCAGTTCGCCCAGCTCCGCGTCATCCAGCAGTTCGATCAGGGTCTGGATATTGTAGCCGCCCTGCATCATGCCCAGCAGTTCCACGGCCTTGCGCTTGTCCACCAGAGGAGAAGTGGCTTCGCCCTTGGCGATGGCGGTGAGGAAGCCTGCCTTGACGTACGCGGCTTCATCCACACCCGGGGGAATACGGTTTTCAAGAAGATCCAGCAGGAACGCTTCCTCGCCAGCCGGTGGATTCTTCACTAGCTCGACCAGTGCGGCCGTCTGCTCGGCATTCAGCGGCTTGGGCGGAATACCCAGAGCGGCACGTTCTTCTGCGTGTTTACGGTATTCGTCTAGCACGATATAACCCTCATCAGTTCCTGTAGGTGCCCCCGGATGGTGCAGCATTGGGGCACATTCGTTGCGGGGAGAGGCTGTTGGCCTTCTTAAAATGGCCGGCATATTTTACGTCAAATACGTATAAAAGTTAATATCGCCACCTTTGTCGAAGGGATTGCCCTGTTGTGGCGAGGGTGATCTCCCACAGGTAGAATACGCGTTTTGGACGGAAAAAGAGAGATGTTGCAGGAAATTGAGGCCTTTCTGGGGGCGCCCACGCCTGACCTATGGCTGGAGCAGGCCTGCGAGCCGGTTCATGCGGAAATTCTGCTGGTGGATCATGCCAACTGCGAAAAGAAGGCTGCTGCCACCGCGTTGCATCTGATGCACCGGTATTGTGAGCATGTTGACCTGTGCATGCGTCTGTCAAAGCTGGCGCGGGAAGAATTGCGCCACTTCGAGCAGGTGGTGCGCATCATGCGGCAGTACGCCGTGCCGTACAGCCGTCTGGGCCCGGGGCGTTATGCCGCCGGATTGCATGATCATGTGCGAAAGCAGGAGCCGGGTCGGCTGGTGGATCTCTTGGTCATTGGCGCCTTTATCGAGGCGCGCAGTTGCGAGCGGTTTGCAAAACTGGCGCCTCTTGTAGATCAGGATCTCGGCCGTTTTTATGCGGGACTTCTGGAGTCGGAAGGTCGCCACTATCGCATTTACCTTGATTATGCCAGGGAAATTGGCGGTGATGAGGTGGATGCGCGCGAAGACCACTTCCGGCAAGTTGAAGCCCGGCTCATTACCGAGCCGGACGGGGTCTTTCGCTTTCATTCCGGGCCGCTGCCCGGCGGCTGACGGCCGGGTGGGCGGATGCGGGGCTCAGGCGTGCAGCAGATCGTCCAGCTGCTGTGCGACGCGGCCAGCGTCGATGCGCACCAGTGCAGGGGGATTGTCGGGTGTCAGCCAGCCAATGTGGGTATGGTCGCTCCAGTCACCCAGAACCATTCGGAATACGGAGCTGCCATCCACTGTGTATGAGTGAATCGCAGGGCGATGTGTATGGCCATGGATGATCCAGGGTGTGCCGTGACGCATGAACGCATCCAGCACGGCCTGGGCATTGGCGTCCATGATCTCTGATGATTTCATGGTCTGGCTTTCCTTGCTGGCGCCTCGCAAGGCCTGAGCCAGCTGGCGTCGTTGTGCAATGGGCATGGCCAGAATCTGTTGCTGCCACTGGGGGGAGCGTGCCGTGGCGCGGAATTTCATGTACTGCACGTCGTCGGTACACAGGCTGTCCCCGTGCATGAGCGTGACCGGCGTGCCGGCTATGGTCGTGGAAACCGGGTCTTCCAGCAGCTCGCCGCCAAAGGTGTCCAGCCACTGTTGTCCGATCAGGAAGTCGCGGTTACCGTGCATCAGACGAATGGCCGTGCCTGAGTCACGCAAGTGACGGAGGCTGTCTGCGATGGCGGATTCAAAGTCGCCGGCCCCATCATCTCCGATCCAGGATTCAAAAAAGTCACCCAGGATGTACAGGGTGTCGATCCTGCCGGACAGCACGGACACCAGCTCCTCAAAGAAAGAGGCCAGATCCGGTCTGGCCTCTTCCAGGTGCAGGTCCGAGATCAGGACACTTGCCGTCATTCGGCTTCCTCAATGATTTCGGCAGACTCGATCACAACGTTCTCGAGCGGCACATCCTGCATCATATTGCGGATGCCTGTCGGTGTGTCCTTGATGCGATCCACCACATCCATGCCCTCGACGACCTCGCCAAACACCGCATAGCCCCAGCCTTCCGGGGTTTCGGAGGTAAAGTCGAGAAAGCCGTTGTCCACGACATTGATGAAGAATTGGGCGGTTGCCGAGTGCGGGTCTCGCGTCCGCGCCATGGCAATGGTTCCGCGTTTGTTGCTGAGACCGTTATTGGCCTCATTGCGGATCGGATCGTGGGTGGCCTTGGCCGAAAAGTCTTCCGTATAGCCTCCGCCCTGAATCATGAAGTTGGCAATGACCCGGTGAAACAGGGTGCCGTTGTAAAAACCTTCCTTCACATATCGCTCGAAATTGGCAGCAGTTTCCGGTGCCTTCTCGTGGTTCAGGCGAATCTTGATATCGCCAAAGTTGGTGTGGAGTACAATCATTCTCGTTCCTCATGCAAGCAGCCGTTTGATTATAACCTGTCAGAGCGGGTCCGCGAAGTGATGTCTGTATCGCTGCTTGCACCGCAACCGGGCATCTCGCCGACGTCGCGGAAAACCGGCCTTCTCCCGTGCCGTGATTCCGCTATAATGGCCCGCTTGATTGTTTGAAAATCCATTGATGGGAAACAGCCTCCATGTCAGACAGCACCTTTCCGCGCTTGAAGGACAATTTCATTACCCAGATTATCGATGAAGATCTGGCTGCAGGTCGGCACCAACGCATCGTGACGCGTTTCCCGCCGGAGCCCAACGGGTTTCTGCATATTGGTCATGCGAAATCCATCTGTCTGAACTTTGGTATTGCGGAGCGTTATGAAAACGCCGTGTGTCATCTCCGCTTTGACGACACCAACCCCGAAAAGGAAGATCAGGATTATGTGAATGCGATCATGGAAGATGTTCGCTGGCTTGGTTTCAGCTGGGAGGGTCCGGTCCGGTACGCAAGCGGCTATTTTGATGCCATCTATGAGGCGGCGCTGGAGCTGATCAGGAAGGGGTTGGCCTATGTCTGCCAGCTGACACCGGAGCAGATTGCGGAATATCGCGGAACGCTGAAAACGCCCGGCCGCAACAGCCCTTACCGTGATCGCAGCGTGGAGGAGAATCTGGCGCTGTTTGAAAGGATGAGAAAGGGTGAATTTGCTGATGGCGAAGCGGTGCTGCGTGCCAAAATCGACATGGCATCACCGAATATCAACCTGCGCGATCCGATTCTGTACCGGGTGCGTCATGCAAGCCACCACCAGACCGGGGACCGCTGGTGCATCTATCCCATGTACGACTTTACGCACCCGATTTCGGATGCCCTGGAAGGCATTACACACTCCCTGTGCACACTGGAGTTTGAAGACCACCGGCCGCTGTATGACTGGGTCATCGAGAATGTGACATTGCCAGCCAGGCCGCGCCAGATCGAATTTGCCCGTCTCAACATCAATTACACCGTCACCAGCAAGCGCAAGCTCAAGCAGCTGGTGGATGAAGGTCATGTGGCGGGCTGGGATGATCCGCGCATGCCCACTCTGGCAGGGTTGAGACGCCGCGGCTACACGCCCGCCGCCATCCGGAATTTCTGTAATGCAATCGGGGTGACCCGGAGTGAAGGCGTGGTGGACATGGCGATGCTCGAGCACGCCATACGGGATGACCTGAATGAGCATGCACCGCGAGCCATGTGTGTGATGCGTCCGCTGAAGGTGGTGTTGACCAATCTGCCCGAGGGGCATCTGGAGTATGTGGACGCACCGCTGCACCCCCAGTACCCGGAGCGTGGTTCCCGCCGCTTGCCCTTTACGCGCGAAGTGTTCATTGATGCAGACGACTTCCGCGAGAGTGCGAACAAGAAGTTCAAGCGGCTGGTCTTGGGCAAGTCGGTGCGGCTTCGCAATGCCTATGTTATCAGCTGTCAGGAAGTGGTGAAGAACGATGCGGGAGAGCCGGTCGAGCTGCGCTGCACGGTGGATCTGGATACCCTTGGCAAGGACCCGGCTGAAGGCAAGGTCAAGGGTGTGATTCATTGGGTGTCCGCGGAGCTGTCTCAACCCGTGGAAGTGCGCTTGTATGACCGCTTGTTCAAGCATCCTGCGCCAGATGCGGACAAGGCAACGCCCTTTACCGCACATCTCAACCCGGAGTCATTGGTGGTAGTGGAGCAGGCGCGAGCGGAAATCAACCTGAAGGATGCCCGTCCCGGCGAGCCCTGGCAGTTCGAGCGGGAAGGTTATTTTGTTCGCGATCCTGACGACACGGCATCCGGTCTTCCGGTGTTCAACCGTACTGTGACGCTGCGCGATTCCTGGGCAAAAATGGAGGCGGGAGCATGAAGCCGCTGAAAATTTACAACAGCCTGAGCGGAAAGAAGGAAGTGTTCAGGCCGCTGGAACCTGGGCGTATCCGCATGTATGTGTGTGGCGTGACGGTTTATGACTACTGCCATATCGGTCATGCCCGGATCATGGTGGCCTTTGACATGATTACCCGCTTCCTTCGTCAGCAAGGTTGGGATCTGACTTATGTCCGCAACATTACCGATGTGGACGACAAGATCATCCGCCGCGCTGCAGAGAATGGTGAGGCGCCGGAAGCGCTGACCGAGCGATTCATTCAGTACATGCATGAGGACGAGCGTGCGCTGGGTGTACTGCCGCCGGACGTGGAGCCGCGTGCAACCGGACATGTACAGGAAATTATCGCGCTGATTGAAAGGCTGATTGAGGAAGGCTTCGCCTATCAGGGCAGCAACGGCGACGTCTTTTTCGACGTGGAGCGGTTTGACGGTTATGGCAAGCTGAGCCACCGCAAGCTGGAGGACATGATTGCCGGTTCCCGGATTGATGTGGAAGAGGCCAAGCGAAACCCACTGGATTTTGTCTTGTGGAAGCAGGCCAAGCAGGGAGAGGTGGCCTGGCCGTCACCCTGGGGGAAGGGCGGCCCGGGTGGCACATTGAATGTTCGGCCATGTCCATGAAATACCTGGGGGAAACCTTTGACATTCATGGCGGTGGACCGGATCTCAAGTTTCCCCATCATGAAAATGAAATTGCGCAATCCGAGGCGGCAACCGGGCATGAATTTGCGCGTTACTGGATGCATGCGGGGGCGGTGCGGGTCAACAAGGAGAAAATGTCCAAGTCACTGGGCAATTTTTTCACCATCAGGGATGTCTTGAAAACGCATCCGGCCGAGGTGATCCGGTTCTTTCTGGTATCCAGTCATTATCGCAGCCCGATTGATTATTCGGAGGACAGCCTCAATGAAGCGCGCCAGGGGCTGGACCGCCTTTACAATGCGCTTGCAGGTCTTCCGCCCGCGGTCGGGGAAAAGCCGGTATCCGGTGACTGGTCGGAGCGATTCGAGAATGCCATGCTGGACGATTTCAACTCGCGGGAAGCCATCGCGGTGTTGTTTGATATGGCGCGGGAAATCAATCGCCTCAAAAAGGACGGGCGGACTGATGAAGCCTCGGATCTTGGGGCGCTGATGGTGCGTCTTGCGGAACCTCTGGGTGTGCTGCAACAAGCCCCCGAAGCCTTCCTGCAAGGTCGGAAAACCGGCGAAGGCCGGATTAGTGTTGAGGAAATTGAAGCTTTGATCCAGGCGCGAACGGAGGCGAGAGCCCGCAAGGACTGGGCGGAGTCTGACCGGATACGTGACCTGCTGAAGGAAAAGGGCGTGCTCGTCAAGGATGGCCGCGAGGGCACGACCTGGCAGTGGGAGGCCTGAGCCTCCACTGCCGATCCGGGGTATTATTCGTGCAAATGCTCCAGGGCCCAGAGTGTATTTTCCAGTAGCGTGGCAACGGTCATGGGGCCCACGCCGCCGGGTACCGGCGTAATCCAGCCCGCACGCTCCGCAGCCACCTCAAAATCGACGTCGCCGACAAGGCGGCCGTCCTCGAGCCGGTTGATACCGACGTCAATGACGATGCTTCCCGGCTTGATCCATTCCCCCTTGACCAGGCCGGGCTTGCCGACGGCAACTACCACGATGTCGCCTTCACTGACCTTTTGGGGCAGGTTGGTGGTGAACCGGTGGGTAATGGTGACCGTTGCGCCCGCCAGAAGCAGTTCCAGAGCCATGGGGCGGCCTACAATGTTCGAGGCGCCGACAATGACTGCCTCCTTGCCCTTGTATGTTGTGCCTGTTTCATCCAGAAGGCGCATGATGCCCTTTGGCGTGCAGGGTCTCAGCAAGGGCTGGCGTTGCGCGAGGCGGCCGATGTTGTATGGGTGGAAACCATCCACATCCTTGTCGGTTCGGATATGCTCAAGAATTTTGTCCACATCCAGGTGGCCGGGCAGGGGAAGTTGAACCAGAATCCCGTCGATGGTTTCCTTCTCGTTGAGTTCCGAAATGAGGTCCATCAGCTCGGCCTGAGAGGTGCTCGTTTCAAGATGGTAGGATTCGGAGTAAAACCCCACCTGGTCACAGGCATTTTTTTTGTTGCGCACGTACACCTCGGAGGCCGGATTGTTGCCAACAAGAATGACTGCGAGTCCTGGTGGACGCTTGCCTTCGGCCGTGCGAGCCTCGACCCGGGCACGCACCTCGTCTTTCACTTTCTGGGCGATGGCCTTGCCATCAATGATCTGGGCTTTGGGCATGGTTGTCATTTCCGGTGAAGAGCGTTCAAAAGTGGTCAGGCATTTTATCGGAAAGCATTCAATCTGGGAAATGCACCGGGCAGATTTAATTCAGGTCGGATTATTCTTGGGTGGTTGGCGAAAAATGGGGTGTTAGCAACAAATAGAACTGTCCGGTTTTGTAGCACATAAACTGTCCGCTTTGGGTCCACTGATGATCAGACTTGGCAGCGGACGTTGGCCGGTGCCTGATCAATAGGTTCGAGGGGGTCGAAGGGCAGGCCTTCTGGGGTGTAACTGGCCAGTCTTCTGGGGCCGTGGAAGATCGCCAGGGAGCGATCAGGATAACGGTGTACCCGAACCTTGGCCTTGACGTAATGGCGCCGATAGCGGTCGGCAGGGATCTGCAGCTTGAGTCCCTCGAACGAGACGCAGTTGTCCTTGTTCACGGTGCGTTCGTACTGCTCACACAGGATGTCGTCCAGTCCAGGGCCGATGAAAGGCACGAAGGCGCTGCCCTCGACGGCGGGTTTGACGCAGAACTCCCGGTTGAAGGCCGGCAGGTAGTGCTCCCGAAGGTAGCGGTTGGCCGCCGCCATGGTGGTAATGCCCTGGGCTGCAAGTTCCTTGGGCAGGCGTCCCTGATGGGTGGCGAACTGGCGCTCACAGCGGCCCCGGGCCTCGGGGGAATAGGCGGGGATCATCTCGACCCCGAGCTGGGCCATGGCCCTGCCGAACTGGGTGAGGTTGGACTTGTCGACCTTGCCGCCGGCCTTGGGGGTGTGCCAGTAGTGACTGCCCCGGTCGGTATAGAGGCTCGAGGGAAGGCCGTGATCGGTGATGACCTCTCGCATGGCCTGGAAGCTCGAAGCCGTGCCTTCCTCCTCGACGAAGAACATGGAGTAGTGCTCAGAGGTGGCGTCATCGAAGGTGATGATCAGATCCCAGTGGTGGCCGGGAACCCATTCGTGGGTGGAGCCATCCTGGTGGAGCATCATGCCGACCATGGGCGCCCGCTCGCGGCGTCGACGATGCTTACCCCGAGCCGGTGCCTTCTTGACCAGGCCTGCCTTCTGCAAGGTGTTCCGTACCCAGGTATAGCTGCGTGTGCCGCCGTGACGGTCGCGGTAGAAGCTGTAGAAGTGTTTGATGTTCCAGCCGTCGTAGCGCTCCTTGTAGAGCGCCTCGAGGCGTAGAACCTCATCCACCGGGGCCTTGCGGTGGGAAACCTGACTCAGGCGCTTGTCGATCAGGCCGTCGAGGCCCTCCTCCTCGTAGCGGTCGATATAGCGCCGGAAGGTCCGCTCACAGACCCCCAGCAGCCGCGCCGCCTCTTCCTGGGTCAGCCGTTTCTCGGTCCATCCCGTATAGGCTTCTTCGAATCGCATTTTCCGGATCTCCTGTAGCAGTTCTGTCCGTCTCATGGCTCACCTCCTTGGTGATCATGAAACCGGACAAATCACGTGCTACAAGTCCGGACAGTTTATTTGCTCCCAACAGTTGGCGAAAAATGGGGTTGACGCCGTTACGGGGCGCCGCTATCATTCGCGCCAGCTTTTTGCAGCTGGGCCTGTGATCTGAGTCGCTTCCATCAGGTTGACGAAGACGGGTCAGAGAGGGGTGGGGGAGACCCTGCGCCGCGGTGCACAGGCATCGCGCCCGTAGCTCAACCGGATAGAGCAACGGCCTTCTAAGCCGTGGGTTGCAGGTTCGAGTCCTGCCGGGCGCGCCACATGATGGCTGCAAGAAGATAAGGTGGTGGACGTAGCTCAGTTGGTAGAGCTCAGGATTGTGGCTCCTGCGGTCGAGGGTTCGATCCCCTTCGTCCACCCCATTCCCTCCCTCTTTTTCCTGCCAGAGAACCGCGTATCCTTGGTGTCCGAAAGAGTTGATGTGCGAAAGTGGCGGAATTGGTAGACGCGCTGGATTTAGGTTCCAGTGGGGAAACCCGTGAGAGTTCGAGTCTCTCCTTTCGCACCATGTCCGGCCTGGCGGGCAATATATTGCAGCGTTAATGTGCAAAAAGGCTTGCGCTCGGCATCAAGCCTTTCTAATATTTTGCACCTTTATATTTTGGCGATCATGAACGTTCGAGGAAAAATTCATGCAAGTTTCGGTTGAGTCCACGTCTGCCATCGAGCGCAAGATGACAATCGGTATCCCCGCGGAGCGGGTGGAAAGTGAGGTTGAGAAGCGGTTGAAGGAAGCGGTGAAGACGGTTCGCATGAATGGCTTCCGCCCGGGCAAGGTACCGATGCACGTGGTGCGTCAGCGTTATGGTGCAAGTGTTCGCCAGGAGGTGATCGGTGAGCTCATGCGTGACGCCTACGTGGAAGCGCTGGGCAAGGAGAATCTCCAGCCCGCAGGTTATCCCCGCTTTGAGCCCAAATCCATGGAAGCCGGAAAAGATGTGGAGTTTGCGGCCATTTTTGAGGTCTATCCGGAAATTGAAGTAAAAGGGCTTGAAGAGCTCGAGCTGACCCGTCGTACTGCAGTGGTTGAAGACACTGACGTGGACAGCATGATCGCCCAGCTTCGCAAGCAGGCGGCTGAGTATGAAGAAGTTGAAGATGCCGCGGCAGAAGGTGATCGTGTCACCGTGGACTACAAGGGCACTATTGATGGTGAGGCCTTTGAAGGTGGTAGCGCCGAGGATGCTCAGATTGAGCTGGGTTCAGGTCGGATGATACCGGGTTTTGAAGAGGGTATCGTCGGCATGAAGGCGGGCGAGACGCGTACCATTGACGTGACGTTCCCCGAGGATTACCACGCCGAGAACCTCGCCGGCAAGACCGCACAGTTCGAAATTTCCGTCAAGAAGGTTGAGCGTCCCAGTTTGCCCGAGCTGAATGAGGAGTTTTTCAAGAAGTTCGGTGTTGAGGAAGGTGGCGAAGAAGCCTTCCGTGCAGAAGTGCGCAAGAACATGGAGCGCGAAGCCAAGGGGGCGCTGAACAGCAAGCTCAAGCAGCAGATCATCGAGCAGCTGCTGGCCAAAAATGAGTTCGACATCCCGTCGGCGCTGATTGAGCAGGAAGTTGAGACGCTCAAGAAGGACGCTGCGGCACGTTTCGGTATGCCCGAAGAGAGCGCGCTGCAATTGCCCAGCGAGCTGTTTACCGAGCAGGCCGAGCGCAGGGTGCGTACCGGGTTGCTGTTCGCAGAGATTATCAAGAAGGAAGAGCTGAAGGCAGACGACGAACGCATCGAAGCCAAGGCACGTGAAATTGCCGAAGGCTACCAGGAGCCGGAGCAGGTGATTGAGTATTATACCAATACACCTGAAGCACGTGCGCAGCTTGAAACTGTCGTGCTCGAAGATCTTGTTGTTGAAACGATCCTGGGCAAGGCCAAAGTTTCTGAAGAAACGGTAACCTATGAGGCTGCGATCAAGCCTGACGAGGCGCCCGCCACGAAAAATGAAGATGAGGCGGAAAAAGAAGCTGAGTAATGACTCAGCTTGCGCTACACTCAAAACAGCCGGCGAGACCGGCTGTTTTCCTTTTTGGGTTTGACAGGAGCACACAGGATCTATGAGCCGCATTGACGACAGACTTCAGGAAAAAATGGAAATCGCCAACGCGCTGGTACCCATTGTCATTGAGCAAACTGCCCGTGGTGAGCGGTCCTACGATATCTACAGCCGGCTGCTCAAGGAGCGTATTATCTTCCTGGTCGGGCAGGTTGAGGATCATATGGCCAATCTTGTCGTGGCGCAGATGCTTTTCCTCGAGTCGGAGAATCCTGACAAGGATATTCACCTCTATATCAACTCTCCCGGTGGATCGGTCACAGCAGGCCTGTCCATTTATGACACCATGCAGTTCATCAAGCCGGATGTCTCCACGCTCTGCATCGGTCAGGCGGCCAGCATGGGTGCGCTGTTGCTGGCAGGCGGGGCAGCAGGCAAGCGCTTTGCGCTTCCCCACAGCCGGGTGATGATCCACCAGCCGCTGGGCGGTTTTCAGGGGCAGGCCACGGATATCGAGATTCATACCAAGGAAATCCTGAAAATCCGGGATAACCTGAACAGGATACTGGCGCATCATACCGGGCAGGACGTGGAGCGTATTGCCCGTGATACGGACCGTGATAATTTCATGGACGCCGAGGCAGCCGTGAAATACGGACTGATTGATGCGGTACTTGATAAAAGGGCCGCCAGTTAGTCATACTAGAGTCACATGGTTGCGTCCGCGCAACCCAAACTGCATTTTTCAGAGGTAAGTGAATGGCTGACGACAGACACGGCAAGGGTGATGACAGCGGCAAGCTGCTGTATTGCTCTTTCTGCGGTAAAAGCCAGCACGAGGTGCGCAAGCTGATTGCAGGGCCTTCGGTCTTTATCTGCGATGAGTGTGTGGATCTGTGCAACGATATTATCAGGGAAGAAATTCAGGAAGCTGCGTCAGGCGAGCAGTCCGAGCGCCTGCCTGTACCCCAGGAAATCAAGGCTACGCTGGATGAATATGTCATTGGCCAGGACCGGGCCAAGATTGCTTTGTCCGTGGCAGTGTACAACCACTACAAGCGTCTGCGTTACAAGGACAAGAAGGGCGAAGTTGAGCTCGGCAAGAGCAATATCCTGCTGATTGGCCCGACGGGTAGCGGCAAGACGCTGCTGGCTGAGACGCTGGCGCGCCTTTTGAATGTGCCGTTCACGATTGCGGATGCCACCACGCTGACGGAAGCGGGCTATGTGGGTGAAGATGTCGAGAATATCATCCAGAAGCTGCTTCAGAAGTGTGATTATGACGTCGAAAAGGCGCAGCGCGGCATTGTCTATATTGACGAAATTGACAAGATTTCCCGCAAGAGTGACAACCCCTCCATTACCCGGGATGTTTCGGGTGAGGGTGTTCAGCAGGCACTGCTGAAGCTGATTGAAGGGACGGTGGCTTCGGTCCCGCCGCAGGGTGGCCGCAAGCATCCCCAGCAGGAATTTCTGCAGGTTGACACGTCCAATATCCTGTTCATCTGCGGTGGTGCATTTGCAGGGCTTGAAAAGATCATCCGGGAGCGCTCCGAGAAGAGTTCCATTGGCTTCAATGCCGTCGTCAAGGGCAAGGAAGACATGCGCTCCATCGGCGAGACCATCCGCGATGTGGAAACCGAGGATCTGATCAAGTTTGGTCTGATTCCCGAGTTTGTCGGACGTCTTCCTGTCATTGCGACGCTGGATGAGCTGGATGAAGATGCGCTGATTCAGATTCTGACCGAGCCCAAGAATGCGCTGACCAAGCAATACCAGCGTCTGTTCGAGATGGAGAACGTGGAGCTCGACTTCCGGGAAGACGCACTGCGGGCTGTGGCACGCAAGGCCATGGAGCGCAAGACCGGTGCCCGCGGATTGAGGTCCATTCTGGAGTCGGTGCTGTTGTCGCTCATGTTCCAGGTTCCGTCCGAGAAGGACCTGTGCAAAGTCGTTATCGACGAAGGCGTCATCCTGGGTGAATCGGAGCCCATCAAGATCTATCGCAACAGCGAAAAGCCCAAAGCGGCTTCGGAAGAGTAATGCACAAGCCGGTTCGCCGGCTTGTTTTTTTCCGAAAGCCCCCATAGTACGCACAACAGTTCTGCAAAGGTGAAAGGTATTCCATGAGTCATCCTTCTGTCATTCAAGATTTGCCGCTGCTTCCGCTCAGGGACGTTGTGGTGTTCCCTCACATGGTTATCCCGCTCTTTGTCGGGCGGCCACGCTCTATCCGGGCACTCGACAAGGCCATGGAGCAGGGCAAGCAGATCGTGCTTGTTGCTCAGAAAGATGCCAACGTGGATGAGCCCGAGCAGGCGGACGTCTACGAGGTCGGGACGGTTGCCAATATTCTCCAGCTGCTCAAGCTGCCGGATGGCACTGTGAAGGTGCTGGTGGAGGGCAGTCATCGTGTCCGCATCGAGTCCATTGACAGTCATGACTGGCAGACTGCTCACGTGGTCCGGATGGACGAGGATGAAGTGACATCGACCCGGGAAGACGTGCTGGTCCGGTCTCTGATGAGTCAGTTTGAGCGTTATGTCAAGCTGAGCAAGAAAGTTCCGGGTGAGCTGGTTGAATCCTTGCGCAGTATTCAGGATGCGGGCCGGCTCGCGGACACCATCAGTGCGCACCTGGATCTCAAACTGCCGGTCAAGCAGTCGCTTCTGGAAGTCACGGACGTTGTTGGCCGCGTCGAGCTGTTGCTGGAAAAGCTGGAAGGTGAAATTGACATCCTTCAGGTCGAGCAGCGCATCCGTGGTCGAGTCAAGAAGCAGATGGAGAAAAGCCAGCGCGAGTACTATCTGAATGAGCAGATGAAGGCCATTCAGAAGGAAATGGGCGAGCTGGGGGAAGGCGCCAACGAAATTGATGAGCTGGAGAAGCGCATCAAGGAGGCCGGAATGCCCGAGGAGGCCCTCAAAAAGGTCGAGAGCGAGCTGAACAAGCTCAAGATGATGTCTCCCATGTCTGCCGAGGCTACGGTCGTACGCGGTTATATTGACTGGATGGTGAGTCTGCCATGGAAGAAGCGCTCACGTGTCCGGCACGATCTGAAACGGGCGCGAGAAATTCTTGATGCGGATCATTACGGACTGGAAGAGGTCAAGGAGCGTATTCTTGAGTATCTGGCCGTTCAGGGGCGCGTCAAGAAGATCAAGGGGCCTGTGCTGTGTCTGGTGGGCCCCCCGGGCGTGGGCAAGACCTCTCTTGGACAGTCCATTGCCAAGGCAACCAATCGCAAATACACCCGGATGGCATTGGGTGGCGTACGTGACGAAGCCGAGATTCGGGGGCATCGCCGCACGTACATCGGCTCAATGCCGGGCAAGATCGTCCAGAAGCTGGCCAAGTGCGGTGTTCGCAACCCGCTTTTCCTGCTCGACGAGATCGACAAGATGGGGATGGATCACCGGGGAGATCCCGCTTCGGCGCTGCTTGAGGTGCTTGATCCCGAACAGAATCATACGTTCAACGATCATTACCTCGAGGTGGATTATGACCTGTCCGAGGTCATGTTCGTCTGTACGTCCAACTCGATGAATATTCCGGCGGCCCTGCTGGACCGCATGGAGGTCATTCGCATTCCGGGGTATACGGAAGATGAAAAATTCAACATTGCACAGCGTTATCTGTTGCCCAAGCAGATTCGCAACTCCGGGCTCAAGCCGGGCGAGTTGATCCTGCCGGAGGCCAGTATCCGGGACATCATCCGCTATTACACCCGTGAAGCGGGTGTGCGTGGTCTGGAGCGCGAGATTGCCAAGATCTGCAGGAAGGTGGTCAAGGAAGCCGCACTGGGCGAGCGCAAGGACTCTGCCGAGATTACACCGGATCAGCTGGAACATTATCTCGGGGTGCGCAAGTACACGTTTGGCCAGGCTGCAGAGCAGGATCGTATCGGCCAGGTCACCGGGCTGGCCTGGACTGAGGTGGGCGGTGAGCTGCTCACCATAGAATGCACCGCCGTACCGGGAAAGGGGCGTGTGATCAAGACCGGCTCCCTGGGCGATGTCATGCAGGAAAGCATCCAGGCGGCCATGACGGTTGTACGCAGCCGCGCAGCCAGTATGGGGGTTCCGCTCGACTTCCATGAGAAGCAGGATATTCATATCCATGTGCCTGAAGGTGCGACGCCCAAGGATGGTCCCAGTGCCGGGATTGCCATGTGCACAGCGCTGATTTCAACACTGGCGCAGGTGCCTGTGAAAGCAGACGTTGCCATGACGGGTGAGATTACCCTGCGTGGCGAAGTGCTGGCCATTGGCGGTCTGAAGGAAAAGCTGCTGGCTGCCCACCGGGGGGGCATCAGAACCGTCATCATCCCGAAGGAAAATGAGCGCGACCTGAAGGATATACCCGAGAATATAAAGGGTGATCTGGATATCCGGCCGGTTCAGTGGATTGATGATGTCTGGGCCATTGCGCTGGCCGAGATGCCACGCGTTGCTCAAAAATCAGACGATCCGACCGCCGAAACTGCCGCGAATGCTGCCGGATCCGAGTCGGATGAAAAAATGGGCCAGATACAGCCTCATTAATCCGAAAGCTGCTTGACACGCTTTTGCGCCAGTTGGTATAAATGGTCGCGTTGTCAGGCAGCGTCACACAAGGGCTGTCGGCGAATCAAGAAGAAAAATGGTGATGTGCTCAGGCTCCCAACCCGGCTGGTCAAAGGAGTTCCGATCGGCTACTCGTCACCCGTCAGTAAGTCCAATTAAAAGTGAATTAAGGGGTTTAGTGTGAACAAGTCCGAACTGATCGATGCGATTGCTGCGTCTGCAGACATTTCAAAGGCTGCGGCTGGCCGTGCGCTGGATGCGGCACTTGAAGCGATTACCGATGCTCTGAAAAAAGGTGATCAGGTTACTCTGATCGGCTTTGGTACTTTCCAGGTCAAGGAGCGTGCAGCACGCACCGGCCGGAACCCGCAAACCGGTGAGACGATCAATATCCCCGCGGCCAAGGTTCCCGGCTTCAAGGCTGGTAAAGCGCTGAAGGATGCGGTGAACTGATCACCGGCGGTTTTAATTTTCCGGAGCGGTAGTTCAGCTGGTCAGAATACCGGCCTGTCACGCCGGGGGTCGCGGGTTCAAGTCCCGTCCGCTCCGCCATGAAACATGTTCAGGCGCTTTACCCAAAGCGCCTTTTTCGTATTTGATGCAAGCGACAACGGAGGCTTCATGCTTCAGAACATGCGGGACAATGCCCAGGGCATTGTGGCCAAGATCATTGTAGGCGCCATTGCGGTGACTTTCGCGCTGTTTGGTGTGGAGTCCATTGTCGGCGGCCTCAGCGGTGAGCCGGAAGTGGCTACCGTCAATGGAAAGCCGATACTGGACAAGGAGTTCCAGCGTGCTCTGGAGCTGAAGCGAAGAAGTGTCATCAATCAGATGGGTGAAAACTTCGATCCGGCCGCGCTGGATGAGAATCTGCTGCGCTCCTCGACGCTCGAAGACATGATCCGTCGTGAAGTGTTGCTGCAGTTTTCCGAAGACGCGGGCATGGCCGTCTCTCCGGCCCAGATTGACCAGTTGATCGTCACGTTGCCTCAGGCGCAGCGAGATGGCAAGTTCGATAAAGAGGCCTTTCTGGCATTTGTTCGCAACCTGGGCATGACGCCGCTCGAATTCCGAGAAGCGCTGCGCAAGGAGGTGCTGATCAATCAGATGCGAGAGGGAGTGGTGAGGTCAGCCTACATCACCGATGCGCAGCTTCAGGATATTTTGCGCATTGATCGCCAGACGCGGACCTTCAGCTATCGCCTGCTGGATGCGTCTGAACTGGAAGGTGACGTAACCGTGACCGATGCAGAAGTGGAAGACTACTATAAGGCGCACCAGGATGAATTCCGTTTGCCTGAACGGGTGGTGTTTGATTACCTCCTGCTGTCATTGGATGAGCTGAAAAAGCAGGTTGAGGTGACCGACAGTGAGATTGAAGAGCGTTACAACACCGAGCTGAAAAGCTTTCAGGGCAAGGAGCAGCGCCGGGCATCGCATATACTGGTAGAAGTTGGTGATGAGGGTGAAGAGGCTGCCAGACAGAAGGCTCAAAAATTGTACGAAGAGTTGAAAAATGGTGCAGATTTTGCCGAACTGGCCAGGAAGGAATCAGCGGATCCCGGCTCAGCGGAAGCGGGAGGTGACTTGGGTTGGGCGGCAAAGGGGACTTACGTGCCCGAGTTCGAGGATGTGCTCTGGAGTCTGAAGCCGGATGAAATATCTGAGCCCGTCAAGACTGAATTCGGTTACCACATTATTCGCCTGGATGAGATTCAGAAACAGAATCCGCCAACACTTGAAGAGTCAAAAGACCGGATCCGTGACGAGATTGCGACGGAGAAGGCACGCAAGCTGTTTGCTGCCAGGATGGAGCAGATGAGCGATCTGGCTTTCAAGAGTGATGATCTGAAGCCGGTGTCCGAAGCGCTGGGTCTCCCTGTTCAGACATCACCCGATGTACCCCGCAGCGGAGGGGCGGGAATATGGGGACTCCCCGCAGTCGTCCAGAAGCTGATGTCAGATGAAGTGCTTGTGGATGGCTATAATAGCCCTGTTGTGGAGCTCTCCAATGACCGGGCGCTCGTTGCGCACAAGCGTGAAATCAAGCCGGAGGAGATTCAGCCCCTGGAGGCAGTGCGTGATCAGATCGTCGCCAAATTGCGCAAGCAGAAAGCGCTCGAACTGGTGCGCAGCGAGGGGGCTGGTTTGGCTCAGAAGTCCTGGGAGGCGCTCAGGAAGGAAGGTGAATGGATTCGCAAGGAAAATGTCAGCCGGGCGGATCAGCGCCAGGATCCTTGGGTGGCCTGGGCATTCAGGGTGCCGGCGGGTGAGGGTGTGAAGGTTGCCGGTTTTGAAGTGCCTCAGGGGTATCTGCTCGTTGCGCTGGAAGATGTCCGGAATCCGGATCCGGCCAGCATGGATGCCAAGACCCTGGCGGGCCTGAGAAACTTCCTGGCCAGTCGTCTTGGTCAGCAGGACTATCGTGCTCTGGTCGAAGACCTGAATGCGCGTGCAGAGATCACACGTCTCTGACCCGGATTGAGGACTCATGCCTCAGGAAAGCCCTGCGATGAACCGCAGGGCTTTTTGGTTTGTGAAGCAGATCAAACTGGCCAGCCGGGCAAAATACTTTTTGAGGACTGGTTATCTTTACGCTTCGTATAATTCGGGTAATCTTGTTGTTACAGTAAGTTACTGTACAAATGTATAAAAAGGGATGTCATGCTTCTACTGCTCGTGCTGACGGGAGCCCTGTTGGCGTTCAATATTGCGGATGAAACCCTGGAGACAGCGCCACTGGACAAGTCTGTGGTGATCTATCAGGAGAGCATCAACAAGGGCAATGCATTTCTGCGAACAGATACCAAGGTGGAGCCGCTGTCGGAACAACGGTTCCGCAATATTACGCGCCAGGCCTATGACTATTCATGTGGATCGGCTGCGCTGACGATTGTTCTGGAAAACTATCTTGGCCGGAAGCTGGAAGAGCGGCAGGTCATGGAAGGGCTGCTGCACTATGGGGATGCCGAGAAAATCGTTCAGAGGAAGGGTTTTTCCATGCTGGATTTCAAGCGCTTCGTGACAGCGCTGGGGTATCCGTCGGGTGGCTTCAAGGCTGAGATTGATGACCTGAAGGAGCTGGATCATCCGGCGATCGTGCCGATCAAGTACGGTGGATTCAAGCACTTCGTTGTGGTGCGCAAGATCAAGTATGACCGGGTTTTTGTGGCTGACCCTTCCCAGGGCAACCTCACCTTTACGGTGGAGCAGTTCAAGGAGCACTGGGATAACAACGTACTGTTCATCATCTTTCCCGGTAATACCAAGCCGCTTGACGGGCTTGAACTGCGAGAAGAAGACATGCGGTTTGTGGACGAACAAACCTTTACCATGGCGGCGTACAGAGAGTTTCCGATCTTTACGCGAGGCGTGGAAAACCGGATCAACAACCTGCTTGAGCGGGCGAAAAACGACGCAGACGGTACCATACAGAATGCCAATAAGGTTCTGCGTTATAAACGACAATAACAGCTTGGGATAAAGGTGTAACGGATGAAACGTTGGGTGCTACTCGGGTTGATCGGTCTGAGCAGTGCGGGCTCGCCCCTGTTGCAGGCCGCAGAGAAAAGCAGCGTGGATCAGGCGAGGGAGGCTCTGGCCAAGCAGGATGAAGGTGACGAAGCCAAGAAGCTTGAAGAGGTCTTTACGGCAACGGAGAAGAATTACAGTCTTCTGAAAAAGGGCAAGATGTCCCTGAACTATGGGCTGGACTACAGCTACTTCGGCGATCAGCGCCTGGATGTGGACATCGTCAACGGCAGCATTCGCAACTTTGATGTGACGCCGGATGCCCAGCATACCTTTACCAACAGTTTCACCTTCGACTATGGCGTGCTCAATAACCTCACGCTGAGTACCCGGGTGCCACTGGTCGTCAAATACGAGTCCAGCAAAAACCTGGTCAACACGGATATGGGGGATGTCAGTTTTACGTTGCGCTGGCAGCCCTTTGCGTATGTGCCCGGCAAGCCCTCCTATACGTTTTTTGGCACACTCAAGAGCAAGACCGGGGTGTCCCCCTATGAAATCGACGTGGAACGACAGTTGGCGTCGGGCGCGGGGTACTACTCGGTTTCCTTCGGCGCCAGCGGTTCCAAAGTGCTGGATCCGGTCATCGTTTTCGGTTCGGTCACGGCCACGCTGGCCCTCCCGGAAACCGGTCTGAACCAGGTGCGGGGCGGTAATCTGCTGGTCAAGGTGGATCCGGGCAATACGCTTTCCGTTTCGGCAGGTTTTTCTTATGCCCTGTCTTATGATGTGTCACTGAGCATTTCCAATCAGATTTCGTTCACGGATCAGACGACACTGACGTTTCTTGATGGCCGTGAGCAGAACACCATGGATTCGCTCAGCGCCACCGTCAACTTTTCTCTGGGGGTGCGTGTCAGCGATACCAAACTGATTACCACTTACATGGGCTTCGGTCTGACCGAGGATTCGCCGGACGTGATGGTGGGACTTTCCATTCCCATCAACATCGAAGGGCTGAAGGAACAATAACCAGGAGTGCATGCTGTGACAGGACGTATGTACCCGGGACGCTGGTGGTTTCGGTTCGGACTGGCTGTAAGTTTGATGTCGGGTTTGGCGGGTGTCAGCCAGGCTCAGCTTGGGCAGAACCTGCTGGTGGATCCGAAGGCCTTGTCTCTGGGAAATGCCGTGACAGCCGACCCGCCGGGAATCTCCTCCATTCACTATAATCCGGCGGGCCTGGCCTATATCAAGGGGCGCAAGCTGGAAGTCAACCTGCTCAATCCGGCACTCAATATTGAAGCGTCGTTCGAGGCGCCTGAAGGCTACAACATTTTCGGTATTGACGGCGTCAAGAATGACCCGGTTGTCGGGGAGCGCAGCAAGACGCGCACCGCAGCGCTCTATATCCCTGGCTGGGGCCTGCAGCGCCTGCCGAAAGGGCCTGGATTGTTGCCGACAGGCGGATTCATGATCAATCCGCCGGGTTCCCGTTTCACTTTTGCCAATGCCTTTTATGCGCCTCAGTTTGTAGGCTTCTATCGCAAGAACAATGACCCGGCACGTTACAACGGCAAAACCGTAGCGCTGGAGCGGATTACCTATCTTTCGCCCACTTTCGGGTACGAGA
The DNA here is from genome assembly GCF_041153465.1 of Thermohahella caldifontis. Taxonomy (NCBI): domain Bacteria; kingdom Pseudomonadati; phylum Pseudomonadota; class Gammaproteobacteria; order Oceanospirillales; family Hahellaceae; genus Thermohahella; species Thermohahella caldifontis. The sequence continues at coordinate 1,097,429 of NZ_CP154858.1, read as the reverse complement.
TCAACGATGAGTGGAAGGTCGGACTCGGCATCAACTTCTCCTATCAGGCGCTGGCGCTGGATCAGTACATGCGTGCCCCCAACATGATGCTCGGGGTCGTGGAAATTCTGCAGGACGCCTTCAACTGTGAGTCCGGCCGGGAACCGCTGGCACCTTTTCTGGGGCTGTGTGGCGGTAATATCGGTCCCTGGGATGATATTGGTGGCCTGCATCTGGAGCTGCAGGAAACACTGTCACCCACCTACAATGTTGGTGTGATCTGGCAGCCTACCCCCTGGTTCCGATGGGGGGCAAGCTATCAGTCGGAAGGCAAGATGAATATGAAGGGGACGTTCGAACTGAACTATACCCCCGACTGGGCCGGTTTCTGGCAGTCCTTCAATGGTTCCATTTTCGGCGCCATCTCTGCGGCCATCTTCAGTCTGCCTTCCGGTGTCCCCCGCGAAGCGGGCAATGTCACCATGCACCTGCGTTATCCGCAGCACTTCCAGACCGGTATCAGCGTGGATGTCCATCCCAAGCTGACGCTGAACGTGGACGTGGGCTGGACAGACTACAGCGTCTGGGACGCGTTCAAGCTGGAATTTGACCGCAATCTGGAGTTCCTGGGCGCAGCCCGACTGCTGGCGCCGGAAAATGCCACATCCAATACGCTGAAACTTCCCCTGGAATACCATGATGTGTGGAACTGGGCCTTTGGTGCGGAGTTCCACGTCAATTCACGGGTGGACCTGCGTGCGGGAGTTGAAATACGGGATACCGTCATTCCCGAAAACAGAAGGGATGTACTGGCACCGTTGGGCGGGGCCAATATGTACAGCCTGGGCATGGGCTATCGGTGGAGCCGGGATACGGATGTGAGTTTTTCGGCGACGTATATGCGCTCGTTCGAACAGATTCCCGCAGGCACCAGTTGTAATGTGAACTGTGATGATCTGCAGAATATTGTCTACAACCCCTATGCCGGTTTGAATGTGACTACGAAGCTCAAGATTATCATTCTCGGGCTGTCGTTCCGGACGAGTTTCTGATGCGAAACCGGATTGTATTGTGTGTGTGTCTGGTGAGTGTGTTGGCGCAGGTTGCCGCTGCACGTGAACGCATCTTCACTTGGGTGGACGAGAACGGCCACATACGCCACACGGTCATCAGGGAGACTGATCCGGAATCTCTGGATGCAGGGGGGCAGTCAGCAGATGAACCGGGTGCTGCTCAGGCGCAGGACGCGGCGGGTGCTCCGGAGACGCAGGTGGTGCCTGCCGATCCTGCACAACGGGTAGAATCAACACCCCAGGCTTCGGCCGGGGCTGTAGCGCCACGCCAGGCTGCGCCTGCAGAGAAGGCCATTTCCGGTGATGTGGCGCGGGACCAGAAACCCCAGGACGGTACTCAGAAACCCAATGAAGATGCAGAAGGAGCCGGGGTGGCATCCGGGATTGCCGGGGCTGACGTTTCACCCGGGGCGGCGGGTGCCTCCGCGAAGCAGGCGTTGAAACCGGGGCCGGAAGGCACTTATTTTCTGGATGGTGAGGTCTATGAGGATGCTGCCGCGCTGGAAGCGCGAGGCTTTTCCCGCAAGGACCGCCCGCGATTCATGACCTGGGTGGATGCCACCGGCCAGATTCGCTCAGATCCGCTACCTGCGGTAGAGGAAGACAAGTCCCCACCGAAAGTGCGCGAAGAAGAGCCGGTCATTCTGGCGCGTACTGAACCCGTTCCGGCTGATCTGGCAGCCGGGTGTTGCAAGGCGCTGACGGACGTTACGTTCAATCACCTGGAGATGCCGGGGGACGATCCGGAGCTGCTGATCCGTTTCGAGCGGGACGAGCCCGTCACAAGGCTGTTGGGCAGTGAAACGCCTTTTCGTCTGATTACGCTGCCGGAAAGCACTGAAGGGACGATATATCGGGTACGTACCTTTGTCGGCAAGAAAGCGGTCTATCCCACGTTGGTCACGCTGGACAAGGACTTCCGACCGGTCCGCGTTTTGCGTGACGTGGTTTATCGTTATGAGCCCAGAACATGGTTCCGGCATGCCTTCATCGAGGGGTACATCGCTCTCGCACCGGGTGAAAGGCATCTGGTTGTCTTCATGGATGATGCGGATCTGGTGCGCCAGACCGTCACCATCGGTTTGTCGGAAGAGCCGATCGTTGTGCGACATGGGCGGATCGGTGATCTCCACTTCCTGGCCGTGCGGTAAGTTTTTGATGTCCGTCTTCGGCGGTTGATGCGGAGCGCGTGATTGTGGGCGCTTGCGCGACTGGAATGGAGACGTACGGATTCCTGCGATCTACTCCGGTAATTCCGGCCGGATCCACAGCCAGGAAGACCAGTAAAAGCGCTTTCGGGATTCCGGCGCCGTGCAGGTGTATTTGAAGCGCCTTTGTCTGAAGGCGTGCTCGGTGGCTGTCTGCCAGCGCCCTGAACCGATCCGGATCACCGGAATACGTTCACCCTCTGCAAAGCAGTTGAGCCTTGCACCAATCGTGTCACTCAGACTGAATCTGAGCACCGGGATTTCACCTGTCCGGACGAGAGGATCTGTCGCGTCCGGCTGCCAGGGCAGGGCCCGGGTCAGAAGCCTGAGCCTGAAGTCTTTTTCCTGGCCGTAATGGTTGTTCATGGGGAAGCGGGGGATATCCAGCGGTGAGGTTTCGGGAGATACCGCCCCTGAATGCTGGGACAGGCCCAGAAACCCCAGTGCCTTGAGTACCTGGTCCGTCGCCAGGGAGCGTTCTCCGTAAGGGTATGCCAGAAGCCTGGGTGTCTTGCCGAATCGCGCTTCGATGTCAGCCTGGGCGCGCTCAATGGTATGGCGTATTGCCGCAGCATCAAGATTGACCAAGTGAGGGTGATCCCGGGTGTGGTTGGCGATGAGGGCACCATAGTCATGCATGGCCTGAAGCGCCGCCCAGTCCGCGTAGATTGAAGAGATTCCCACGCGTGCCGGATTAATGAAGACGGTGAATGGCCAGCCACGAGCGCGCAGCCTTGGAAACGCTTGTGTGAAGACGTTTGCATACCCGTCGTCGAAGGTGATGGCAACGCCCTCCACCTCTTCGCCCCGGTTCAGTGTCCGGTCCAGCAGGGTCGTTAAAGGCATGACGGGCAAGCCGGATGCTTCGATCCATTCAAGGTGCTTTTCGAACAGGTCAGGTGAAATGCTGGTGGCGGGTGGCGTGTCGTCCGAAACATGGTGGTACATCAGTATGACTGCTCCCCGTCCCGACAGGGGAGACAGCAGTACACCAAGCAGCAGCATTACTCGGGCGGCAAATCCGGTCATGGCAGTGACCTGAGGTAGGTCCAGGCAGACTGGATGGCCTGAAACGTGCTGGCATCGCCACCCCGGTCGGGATGGTGTTTCATGGCCAGTGAGCGGTAGCGTTTTTGCATGAGTGCCTTGTCCCGGCAGTCAGGTGGCAGCCCCAGTGTCGCCAGTGCCTGTTCTCTTTGCTCCGGATGGAGCAGCCTTCGAAAGAAATGATCAAGCATGGCTTTGACATCGGCTTCGGACGTGTTGAAAAGATGCTCAATGTTCAGGTAATAATCTGCCAGCGGATCACGCGCCACAACCTGGGTTTGCTCCGGGGGCGGTACATTCGACCAGGGTAGCAATCTGATTCCGAGCGGATCAATGATCAGCCAGCCTTTCCTGGCTGTTGCCCATTCCTGTCTGAGCTGATGGAGGACGTGGAAGAGCAGAAAGTGGGTCTGAAACAGGCTGAGAGGCTCACCAAGGGCGTTTTTCCGGAACAGGTGCCAGGGCTCGTCACTGAGCGTGCGGATGAGGTCGTACTCGCGCACCGGTGGGGCATCCGCACGGATCAATTCAGTGAGCGCCTGCCTGAGCGATCGGCATAACCAGGCAAACGGGGAACCATCACCGCTGTCAGTGGTCTGATGGGGCGAATGTATGGATGAACCGGGAGATGAAGACATGAGAATTGTATGGGTGTTCCTGTTGGGTTTGATCAGTCAGTTGGCCTTCGGTGCGCCCAAATCTGAATATTGGGATTATTTTGATCATTTCCAGCCGGCTTCGCTGGTTCAGATCAATCATAGCAGCTGGGATGCCTGGCTGAAAAAATATCTGATCAGGGATGCGTCCGGAACGGTAAGGGTGCGCTATGCGGAGGTCACGGATGAGGACAGGAACCGTCTGGATGTCTATATCGGGATGCTGACCGGGACCGATCCCCGGCGGCTCAGCCGGGATGATGCGCAAGCGTACTGGATCAACCTCTACAATGCTCTGACCGTCCAGCTGATCCTGAATAACTACCCTCTGGAAAGCATAACGAAGCTGGGAAAGGGGTGGTTCAGTTTCGGTCCGTGGGATGATCCCGTTACCCGGGTTGCAGGCCAGACGCTGACGCTCAATGACATCGAACACCGTATCCTGAGGCCGCTCTGGAAAGACTACCGGATTCACTATGCCGTGAACTGTGCGAGTGTGGGGTGCCCCAATCTGAAGCCCGAAGCCTGGGAGGGCAGCCGGATTGATGCGCAACTGGCTTCTGCAGAAGCGGATTTTCTTGCGCTGCCCAAGTCAGCTCGCCGGGAAGGGGACAACTGGATCCTGTCCTCCATTTATGATTGGTACGCGGAGGACTTTGGTGGCAAAGCGGGTGTCATTCGCCACCTGTCCCTGAAGCGCCCGGGCGATGCTGCGTCACTGGAGGACGCAGCCAGGCAGGGGAATATCCGCTATGACTATGACTGGTCGCTCAATGAGTGGCCAGTGCGTTGAGGCCGTTAAGGAACAGACGCATGGCAAAATCCGCGGCGTCTTCGGGCTTGGCACTGGGCCGGTGGGCAAAGGCAATGCCCATTTCATAGGCCACCCCGAAAAACAGGCGGCCAGATAATCAATATCCGTATCCTGTGGCAGCAGTCCTCTCTGGCGGGCATCTTCCAGATCCCGCTTCAGACTTTCACGATTGAGACCCATCATGGAGGACTGGTAGATTTCGTTCAGTGTGGCTTCGTTCTGGCGGATGATCTGAAACAGGGCCGGGTTTTCCTGGATGGTGGAAAACAGGGCCACGTAGGCCTGACGGACCATATCCGGCATGGAGGTGGCATTGCGACGGATGTGGTGCAGGCGTTCGTTCAGTGAAGAAAGATAGTCATCCACGAGGGCCCGGAATATGGAGGCCTTGTCGGTGAAATAGTTGTAGAAGGTCCCTGCTGCCAGATCGGTGCGGCGAATGATGTCGCGAACGCTGACCTCGGTGTAGGGTTTTTCCAGAAAGCAGGCCTTGGCAGCATCCAGTATGGCCTGACGGTTGCGCAGTCGGTTCTGATCGCGTTTTCCCAGCGGGGCAACGGTCGCGGATTTGGTCGTGGGCATCCTGTCCTCTCTGAAGCAAGTCGTTTTATGTGATTTTATGTTGCACGATTATACCAAAAAAGGACAGGGTGTCATGCTATGAGTGTGAACCCGTACAACAGGATTTTTACCCATACAGTCCCGTGGCGGCCTTGTGTATAATGCCTGACCGTTTTCCGGAGGCCGATCATGAGTGATGTCGAAACAGAAGCCCGACTGAAAAAGGACAAGCTGGAACTGAACAAGCTGCAGAAACTGCTGCGCCGCAATGTGGGACGTGCCATTGCGGATTTCGGCATGATCGAGGAGGGGGACAGGATCATGTGCTGCCTGTCAGGCGGCAAGGATTCCTATGTCATGCTGGATATCCTGCTCAACCTGCAGAAACATGCCCCCATTCGTTTTGATCTGATTGCAGTCAACCTGGATCAGAAGCAGCCCGGATTTCCCGAGGATGTGCTGCCGGGATACCTGTCCTCCATTGGCGTCGAACATTATATCCTTGAGCGTGATACCTACAGCGTGGTGAAGGAAAAGGTTCCGGAAGGCAAGACCACCTGTGGTCTGTGCAGTCGGCTGCGCCGGGGTATTCTGTATGACTTTGCGGTGGAGCAGAAGTGCAACAAGATTGCGCTGGGCCATCATCAGGACGACATCCTGGAAACCCTGTTCCTCAATATGTTCTATGGTGGAAAACTCAAGGCCATGCCGCCCAAGTTGCGCAGCGATGATGGCCGCAACGTGGTGATCCGCCCGTTGGCCTATTGCCGGGAGAAGGATATTGCCCGCTATGCGAAGTACCGTCAGTTTCCCATCATTCCCTGCAATCTCTGCGGCTCGCAGGAGGATCTGCAGAGGCAGGCCATCAAGGCGATGATTCAGGACTGGGAAAGGCGCTTCCCGGGCAGGGTGGAAAACATGGCCCGGGCACTGCAGAATGTGGTGCCGTCACATCTGTGCGACACCAAACTGTATGACTTCCAGTCACTTGAGGTGGATCCGGCCACGCGCGAGCCGGATGTCATCTCCGTGCTCAACATCTGAGAGGCCGTGTGCTGAGTCAGGCTGCCCAACGTATCCGGGGCAGCCTGATTCGTATCAGATGATCCTTGAAAATTTCTTCTGTTCCGCCTTGGGCAGGTATGCGTCAAAGGTCTTGCAAATGCCCCGGATCAGCAGACGGCCGCTGTCATGCACGCGGATCTCGTTCGCGGACAGTGACACCAGGCCATCTTTTTCCATGCCGGACAGGATGTCCAGTTCCGGCGCGAAATAGGTGTCAAAATCAATCCCGAACGTCGTGCTGATCGCCTTTTTGTCCAGGGTGAAATTGCAGATTAGTTGCATGATCACGGCTCGTCTCAGCACATCATCGTCATTGAGTATGACGCCACGCTTGATGGGCGTGCGACCTTCGTCCATGGCCGCCTCGTAGCCCTCCATGTCGTGGAAGTTCTGATAGTAGTGACGATCCATCATGCTGATTGAAGAGACGCCCATGGCCACGAGATCGCAGTTGCCGTGTGTGGTGTAGCCCTGGAAGTTGCGGTGCAGTTCCCCTTTGGACTGTGCCACGGCCAGCTCGTCATCTGCCTTGGCAAAGTGATCCATGCCGATAAAAACGTAGCCCGCGTCAACCAGCTTTTCGATGGTTTGTTCAAGTATGGTGAGCTTGTCACGCGGACTGGGCAGGTCTTCTGCCTGGATGCGCCGCTGGGGCATGAAGCGTTCCGGCAGGTGGGCGTAGTTGAATACGGACAATCGGTCGGGCGCAAATTCCAGTACCGTGTCCACCGTTTCTGCGAAACTTTCGGGCGTCTGGAAGGGCAGGCCGTAAATCAGATCCAGATTGATGGAGCGGAAGCCCAGCGCCCTGGCCTTGTTCAGAACGGAGAGTGTCAGCTCCCGGCTCTGAATGCGATTCACCGCCTTCTGAACCTTTTCGTTGAAGTCCTGAACACCCAGGCTGACCCGGTTGAAGCCGATCTCGCGCAGCGTTTCCAGGGTTTCGTCGTCGACTTCCCGGGGATCCAGTTCAATCGAATAATCCCCCTTGTCATCATCCCTCAGCCTGAAATGCTCACGCGTAACCTTCATCAGCTCCCGCATCTGTTCGGGTGAAATGAAGGTGGGTGTACCGCCGCCCCAGTGCAGTTGCTCGACCTGGCGATCGCCGGCGAAATGCCGGGCTTGCCAGGCAATTTCACGGTACAGGCGGTGCAGATAGGGTTCGGCCTTCTCGCGCCGCTTGGTGATGATCTTGTTGCAGGCACAGTAGTAACAGAGTCGGGCGCAGAAGGGAATGTGCATGTAGAGGGACAGAGGGCGTCCTGCGGCCACACTGTCCGCCGCAGCCTTGCGGTAATCTTCTTCCGAAAAGGTTTCGGAGAACTCCACGGCAGTCGGGTAGGACGTATAGCGGGGGCCCTGGAGATCGTATTTGCGGATCAGGGCTTCATCAAAATAGAGTGTGCTCACAGTGTCTCTCCCAGGTCGTTGGGGACTATTCTAGGGCATCGGTCCGGCATGACGTTTGATATATGTCAACAACGTGACATCGCCGGATTTTTTCACGGGCATGAGGCACGTTTACAGGGTATTCGCAATCGGGAACAGGAGTGTCCAGATGCCCGAAAGCACCAGAATGAATGCACCGGCAAGGCGGACGCCTTTTCTGGCCAGAAACCGGCGCAGTGAAACGCTGAAAAGGGATGCGCCCATCATGGAGGGCAGCGTGCCCACTCCGAATGCGAGCATGACGGCGGGTGATGTGTGTGGATCACCCAGCGCCACGGACCAGATGAGGGTGCTGTACACCAGTCCGCACGGTAGCAGCCCCCAGCTCAGGCCAAGGAGCAGCGTGTGGCGCCAGGTGCCAGTGCGCCCCCTGGGGCGAATGCGCTGCCAGATCTGCCCGCCGATGCGCTCCAGATGGCGGAGTCCCTGCCACCAGCCGGAAAGATACAGGCCCATCAGGATGAGCATGATGCCTGCAAGCCCACGTGCCACACTGGCCGCAAGGGGCGAGAACTGAAGTGATGCCCCCAGAAAGCCGCCGGCCAGTCCGAGCGTCGCATAACTGAGCAGCCGGGATCCATGGAGCAGGCAGGTCCGGGCCAGCGGGTGAGGGTGATCCCGGGAGGCGGCCAGGGCAGCCAGCCCGCCGCACATGCCCAGACAGTGAGGACTGCCAAGCAATCCGATGAGCATTGCAGAGACCAGCTGTTCAGTCATCGTTGCCGGAAGGCCGCTTCGGTTCAGCCTTGGTGCCGGATTTGGCCGGCATGTCATCATCGAAGAGTATGCTGTGACCTGCCGTGTCCAGGTCATCATATTGCCCGGAGCGTACCGCCCACCTGAACAGCAGCACCCCGATGGTTACCAGAATGATGGAGATGGGAATCAGCAGATACAGAACTTCCATGGCATTTACTCTTTCAGGCGTGAGAGCCGGCTGGCGTTGATGACCACCACAAGTGAGGACAGGGACATGCCCAGGGCCGCAATCCAGGGGGTCACCCAGCCCAGTGCGGCAACGGGTATGGCCATCACATTATAACCGATTGCCCAGGCAATGTTTTGTCTGGCGGTACGGCGAATGCGAAATGCCGTATCGACAAGGCGTGTCACACGACTCAGGGAGTGGGTCAGGAGCAGGCAGTCAGCACTGACTTTGGCCAGATCCGCCCCCTCGCTCATGGCAACCGAGACATCGGCACCAGACAGCACGGGGGCGTCGTTAAGGCCGTCACCGACCATCAGTACCGGGCCGTGCGCCCTGCGCAACCGGGCCACCGTTTCGAGCTTGTCTTCCGGCGACAATCCGAAGCGGGCCTCATCCAGCGGCAGTTGTCGGGCCAGCTGACGGGCATGCGTGGAGCCATCCCCGGTAAGCAGTACGGTTTTCAGGTGATGGCGGGATCTGAGCGTTGCCAGGGTGTCCACGGCATCGTCACGCAGTGCGTCCGACAAGACGAACACGGCCAGAGGCTGGCGATTGCGGCTGAGCACTATGGGCAACCCGTCGCCGTATCCGGAGACCATGGCGGGATCATCCAGTGTGAAGTCAGGCGAGCCAATACGGTAGCAGTCACCGTCCAGCCAGCCTTCGACGCCGGCCGACGGCCAGACACGGACTTGATCAAATGGCGGCGAAGTGTCCGAACCGGCTCCGGCAAAGGCTCTGGCAACAGGGTGACTACTGTGCGCTTCCAGTGCGGCGGCATGGCTTAACGCCATGTTTTCCGTAATATCCGGTGCCAGGCAATGTATGGCGGTGCAACTGAAACGCCCGTGGGTGAGGGTGCCCGTCTTGTCGAATGCGGCCACCCGAATCTCAGGCAGGCGGTCCAATGCGTCGGGTTTCACGATCAGCACGCCTGCACGCCTGAGGCTGGCCAGCCCGGCCGATTGTGCCGCGGGGATGGAGAGGGATAGTGCACACGGGCAGGTGATGACCAGAAGCGACAGGATGACATCGAAAGCGCGTGTCGGGTCATACCAGAGCCAGCCCGCCCCCACCAGGACGGTCAGAATGAGAAGCCGGCCCACAAACAGTGCCGCCACACGGTCAGCCATGCGCACCATTCTGGTCTTGCCCGATTGTGCCCGGGCAGCCAGCTGTTCCAGTACCGCAAGCTGGGATTCGTCCCGTTCTCGCGTCACTTCGAGCGTCAGGGCCGTGTGGCAAACGAGGCTTCCGGCCAGCACTTGCTCTCCGGCGGTGATCTCGCGCGGCAGGAATTCTCCGGTCATCATGGCTTCATCAATCTGACCTTCGCTCAGGGCCACACCATCCACGGGGACGGCTGCGCCGGCAGGAACCCGGATGTGGTCTCCGGGTACGAGCTGATCCACCGCTTTCCAGCGCGATGGGCTGTCCAGGACTTCAATGTACCGGGGTGGCTGATGTGCGACCTCATTGAGCGTGACCAATGCCCGGTGCTGGATACCCTGCTCGATGCTTTTGCTCACCAGCAGGAAAAAGGTGAACATGCAGACCGAATCAAAATAGGTGTGGGTACCCCCGCTGACGAGTACCCAGGTGCTGGCGCCAAAGGCCAGTGTCAGGGCCAGTGCAACCGGCACATCCATCGTCAGATGCCGTGCCCTGAGATCACGCAGGGCATTGACGTAGAAGGGGCGGGCAGAGTAAAGCAGGACGGGGAGGGTGATCAGAAGGCCCAGCCATCGGAACAGGTCGTAAAAGGATTCGTCTGGCTGAAGCGCAAAATAGGTGGGCACGGCCAGCATCATGTTCTGCATGGCACCGATGCCGGCGAGTCCCATGCGAAAGAGCTGTTGCCTGCGGTTTTCAGCCGCCTGCTTTTCCGCCTCGGCGGGAGAATAGGGAAGTGCTTCGTAACCCAGCGCACGCAGACCAAGGAGAAGGTCAGCCAGCGTAATCTGATCCGGATGCCACTGAACCAGCGCCCGGTGGGTGGTGCCGTTGACCCACACCTCTTCCACGCCGCTCAGTTTTTTCAGATGTTGTTCAATCAGCCACGTGCATGCGGCACAGGTGATACCGCGGATGATCAGTTCAATTTCCCGTGTGCCCGGGGAGGAGCCCGGTCGACTCAGGCGGATCTGTATGTCCGGATCGGCATAGAGCTGATAGCTGGCGCGTTCGCCTTCGTCCAGCAGTTCGGGACGTTGGAGCGGTTTGTCCCGGAAGCGATAGAAGGCGTCCAGACCATCCTCATGGATCAGGCGGGCAACGGCGGCACAGCCGTGGCAGCAGAATTTCCGCTCAATACCATCGCTGAAAGCTTCACACACCGGGGTGGCGGTGCCGGTACCGCCACAGTGATCGCAGGTGAATGACTTCACGGAGCGGCTGGTGGATCCAGTTGAATTGTGGTGGGCTGGCTCAGGTTGGCTTCCGTTTTGAGTCGCCAGTGCTCTTCGGGATCACGCAGGTCCAGATGCCACTTGCCGGTTACCGGCTCGTGGAGAATGCCCAGGTACGAGCCGTCGGGCTGTTTCATGAGACGAAGGTCCTGATCCCGGCCGGCCAGCGTCGGATGGATCAGTACCAGCTTCAGGAACTCGGGCGCAACAAATGCCGGCGTACCGGACAGCCAGATCCGGATGGACTGGTCCGGCTTGAATTCGATTCTGGATGTCAGACCGAGTGCACGGGCCGTCTTGTCTTTTTCAAGCTGCGTGTTGATGGCCAGGCCGGCCTTGTAGTAATCATCCCGGACCAGAGAGTCCTGTCCGTTCACGGCGAAGTAGAGCAGGATGCCGCCCACGACAAATGAAGAGCAGAGCATGATGATCAGAAACCACGCCCAGGATTCCCTGTACCATGGGCGTGATGTGGTGGATGAAGATGTCATCAATAACCTCGTGTGGGGCCGATAAAGCGGCTATCAATTTCTTTTGTCAGTTTTGGATTGTCAACGGCAGTAATGACGAATTCAATCTCATAGCGGCTGTTTTCAAGTGACTCGGGTGGTACTTCTACCGTGACAGGAATCTCTCGAACAGAAGATGCATTGATCTCAAATACCGAGTCTCCAACCAGTTCAGCACCCGGGATTCCGCTCACTTCAACTTTGAATTTGTGTGGATGCGTATCCATGTTGGCCAGTTTGAGTGTATAGGCATTTTCAATATAACCGCGCGTACTTGTCTGGAACAGTTGACCACGATCGCGGATCGCCTCAGCATCAATGGGCACACGGTGTCCGAGCAGGAATATAATGGCGCCGATCATGGTCAGCATGGCCAGACCATAACCGACCGACTTGAGCCGGAAAACGTGTGTTTGCTTGCCTTCCAGCTCGTGCTCGGTCGAGTAACGGATCAGGCCGCGCGGGTAGCCCATCTTGTCCATGATTTCATCGCAGGCGTCAATACAGAGCGCGCAGCCGATGCATTCGTATTGCAGACCATCCCGAATGTCGATACCCGTGGGACAGACCTGTACGCACTGGGTACAGTCCACACAGTCACCCAGGCCCAGGGCCTTGTGATCGACACCTTTCTTGCGCTTGCCCCGTGGCTCGCCGCGGTTGTAGTCATAGGAGACCGCCCAGGTGTCCTGATCGTACATCACGGACTGGAAGCGGGCATAGGGGCACATGTAGAGGCAGACCTGCTCGCGCATCCAGCCCGCATTGATGTAAGTCGCAGCGGTAAAGAAGAAGACCCAGAAGTATGCCCAGCCGGAATCTGCGTTGAGTGTGAAGAGATCCGGAATCAGCTCCCGGATGGGGTAGAAATAGCCAACGAAGGTAACCGCTGTCCAGAAGGCGACAAATAACCACAGGCCATGCTTGACGGATTTCTTCAGGATCTTTTCGGTTGTCCAGGGCGCCACATCCAGCTTGATCCGCTGGTTGCGGCTGCCTTCCACGCGTTCGTCGATCCACATGAAAATGAAGGTCCAGGCGGTTTGCGGACAGGTGTAACCGCACCAGATGCGTCCGAAAAGCGTGGTCACGAAAAACAGGCCAAAGGCTGCGGTAATGAGCAGCAACGCCAGCAGGTAGAAATCCTGGGGCCAGAATGTGGTGCCAAAGAGGTGGAACTGCCTGTGGGGCAGATCAAAGTAGATCAGCTGCTGGCCTTCAAAAGGGATCCACAGGAATCCGAAATAGGCGGCCATCAGCATCCAGAGGGTCACGGTCCGGATACGCTGGAAGCGCCCCTTCACTTCCTTGGGGTAAATCCGCTTGCGGCTTTCATACAGCTCAATGGTTTGGGAGGCGGGCTTGTCCTGAGTGACATTCTTGACCGGAAATTTACTGCCCATGGCGCACCTGCTTTCATATTCAGTATGACAATATAGGAATAGATGGTATCAAAAGATGGGCGGCGATGCCGCCCATCCGGATACCTTATTGCTTCTTGCTGCTCAGGCTATACACGTAAGCGGCGACCAGGTGGATCTTGTCGTCGCCCAGACGCTCCCTGAAGGCGGGCATCTTGCCCTGACGGCCATGGCGGATAGACTGCTCTACCAGTTGCTCCGTGCCGCCATAGAGCCAGACATCGTCGGTCAGATTGGGTGCACCCACCATCTGATTGCCTTTGCCGTCTGCACCGTGGCAGGCTGCACAGTTGGTCTGGAAGATTTCCTTGCCCTTGGCTGCGCGTTCAGCATCCACCTCACGACCGCTGAGTGACAGGACATAAGCCGCCACGTTTTTCACGCCGTCTTCACCGAGCACTTCTCCCCAGGCCGGCATCATGGCATTGCGGCCGTTGGTGATGGTTTCCACGATGCGATCCGGCGTGCCGCCATAGAGCCAGTCATTGTCGGTCAGATTGGGGAAACCCAGACCGCCGCGGGCATTGGAGCCATGACAGACGGCGCAGTTGTTGAGGAACAGGCGGCGACCAATATCGAGCGCCTGGGCATCATTTTGCAGTGCTTCGATGGGCTTTTCTGCAAAGGATGCATACAGGGGGCCGTATTTGGCTTCGGCTTCCTGAACCTCCTTTTCCCACTGGCCGGCGGAAGACCAGCCCAACAGCCCTTTCCAGTTACCCAGGCCCGGGTAAAGTGTCAGATAGGTCAGGGCAAATACGATGGTACCAATGAACAGGAACAGCCACCACTTGGGCAGTGGATTGTCATATTCCTCAATACCGTCAAACGCGTGGCCCATGGTCTGATCCGTTTCGGAATCAAACTTCTGGCTCTTGCGTGTAACCCAGAGAAGCCAGGCGCATCCGAAGATGACGCCCAGTGTGATCACGGTGATCCACAGGCTCCAGAACGTGCTCATGTTATTCGTTCTCCGCTTTTTGGGTGGACCGCGCGGCCAGCTCCTCGTCCGCAAAGGGCAACTGAGCTGCCTCGTCGAAGTCGGCCTTGTTCCGCTTGGACCAGGCCCAGATGACCAGCCCGATAAAGGTGATCATGACGAGGATCGTGATAATGCCGCGCAGTGTATTGATGTCCATACCGGTTACCGTTTGTTGGTGATGACTGTACCCAGCTGTTGCAGATAGGCCACCAGTGCTTCGATTTCGTACTTGCCTTCCACCTCTGAACGGGCATTTTCAATCTGCTCGTCGGTGTAGGGCACGCCCAGCTTGCGCAGGGTTTCCATCTTGGCAGCAGTGTACTTGCCATCCAGCTTGTTCCGGAACAGCCACGGGAATGCCGGCATGTTGGATTCGGGTACCACGTCACGCGGATTATACAGGTGCGCCCGGTGCCAGGCATCGCTGTACCTGCCGCCAACCCGGGCCAGATCCGGGCCGGTGCGCTTGGAGCCCCACAGAAACGGGTGGTCATACACGAACTCGCCCGCTACCGAATAGTGACCATAGCGCTCGGTTTCGGCACGGAAGGGACGAATCATCTGGGTGTGGCAGACATGGCAGCCTTCCCGGATGTAAATGTCCCGGCCTTCCAGCTCGAGAGCCGACAGCGGCTTCAGCCCCTCCACCGGCTCTGTCGTGCTCTTGAGGAAGAACAGGGGCACGATCTCGACCAGTGCACCAAAGCTGATCACGATCAGCGTGAGCAGGATCATCAGCGGGAGTTTTTTCTCAATCACTTCATGATTCATGGTGTGTCCTCCCTCAGGCTGCTACAGGTACGTTATCGGCTGCAATGGCGTCACGCTGGCGTACCGTTTTCCAGACGTTGTAGGCCATGATCAGCATGCCGGCCAGGAAGATTGCACCACCCAACACCCGTACCGTGTAACCGGGGTAGCTGTTCTTCAGCGCTTCCACAAAGGAGTAGGTCAGTGTGCCGTCAGCATTCACGGCGCGCCACATCAGACCCTGCATGATGCCGTTGACCCACATGGAGGCGATATACAGGACGGTACCAATAGTGGACAGCCAGAAGTGAACATTGATGAGACTGACGCTGTACATTTCGCGCAGACCGAAGAGGCGCGGGATGAGGTGGTAGATGGAGCCGATGGAAACCATGGCCACCCAACCCAGTGCGCCGGAATGAACATGCCCGATTGTCCAGTCCGTATCGTGAGACAGGGCGTTGACGGTCTTGATGGACATCATCGGCCCTTCAAAGGTGGACATGCCGTAGAAGGACAGGGAGACCACCAGGAAACGCAGGATCGGATCCGTGCGCAGCTTGTGCCAGGCGCCGGACAGGGTCATCATGCCGTTGATCATGCCACCCCAGGAGGGTGCGAGAAGGATGAGAGACATGACCATGCCGGCGCTCTGTGCCCAGTCAGGCAGGGCGGAGTAGTGCAGGTGGTGCGGGCCGGCCCAGATGTATGTGGCGATCAGGGCCCAGAAGTGGACAATGGACAGGCGATAGCTGTAAACCGGGCGCTCGGCCTGCTTGGGAACGAAGTAGTACATCATGCCCAGGAAGCCGGCTGTCAGGAAGAAGCCCACGGCATTGTGTCCGTACCACCATTGAACCATGGCATCCACTGCTCCTGCATAGACGGAATAGGACTTCCAGGCGGAAACCGGCAGCGCAGCACTGTTACCCAGATGCAGAACGGCAACCGTCAGAATGAAGGCACCATAAAACCAGTTGGCCACGTAGATATGCTTGGTCTTGCGCTTGGCAACCGTGCCGAAAAATACGATGGCGTAAGCAACCCAGACGATGGTGATGGCGATGTCAATCGGCCATTCCAGCTCAGCGTACTCCTTGGCTGAGGTCAGGCCCAGTGGCAGCGTAATGGCTGCGGCGACAATGATGGCCTGCCAGCCCCAGAAGGTGAAGCTTGCCAGCGTGTCCGAGAACAGACGGGTCTGACAGGTACGCTGTACCACATAGTAGGACGTGGCAAAGAGGGCGCAGCCACCGAATGCAAAAATGACCGCATTGGTGTGCAGAGGACGCAGGCGTCCGAAGTGGAACCAGGGATACTGGGTGTTCAGTTCGGGCCATACGAGCTGAGCGGCAATGAGGACACCAACGGCCATGCCGACAATGCCCCACACCACAGTCATTATGGCGAACTGACGCACCACCTTGTAGTTGTAGGTTTCAGTTGCACTTGCTGTGTTCATCGATTGACTTCCATACCCGGTTTGGTTGAAGTAGTGAGCCAGCTGCTCTTCGACAGTGTAGCGCAGAGTTCAAAGCCTGACATTTATTGTGGTTATTGGGATGCGGGGCCCGAACTCAGGCCGCGCGTAGGATAGGCTTCCTGCCTGACCAAAGTCAACTTTGAACCTGCTGCCTGGCCAATTATCGCGCATCTGCGTCCTGCGGGTTTGATGTACGTCAAATCAGCATCGCATCCTGAAGCAGATCTCTGCTTCAGGGGCTATTCCGCGGCAAGACGCTGCAGGCTTTCCAGGTTCAGGATGCGGATGTGCTTGGCGCTGACCTCAAGCACACCGTCGCGTTTCAGGCGCGTAAACACTCGGCTGAGGGTTTCCTGTGTCAGCCCCAGAAAGCTGGCGATGTCGGCACGATTCATGGGCAGGCGCAGATGCAGGCCGTCGAAACCGCGTTCGGACGCACGAAGATGAAGATCGAAGAGGAAGGCACCCAGTTTGCCTGCGGCGCTGGTGCGGGGCATGATCAGTCGGGTCTGGCGGAACTGAAGGTAGGCATGGCGGGCATAGAGGTTGATCAGGCGCTGATAGATGGGGTGCACATTGCCCAGAATATGGCGCAAGTCTTCAATGGACAGGCCGCACACGCGAGAAGGTTCCAGCGCAATGGCGGTGGCTCCGTATTGCCCTCTGTGCTGGGCCTCATGGCCAATGAGATCGCCGGGAAAGAGAAATCCGGTGACCTGCTGGCCGGACAGGGTCTGGTTCACGAGCTTGAACGAGCCAGTCGTGACCGCATAGAAAAAGTCTGCGGGCTGCTCTTCCTGCGTGAGCTGCTCGCCTGCATCAAGCGTGATATCCTTGCGGATCCGGGGTTCGATCAGGTCGAGAATCTGCGGGCCGGCAGCCACCGGTTCACAGAGTTCGTACAGGGCGCAGTCCCTGCATTCGATCTTGCGCTGGCTCGAGGGGTAAACGGGTGCCATCTGACGACTCCTGGATCAAGGTGTTTCGGTTATGTTGCCACATCTGTGATATGTCAGAATTGACAAAAATCTATTGGAGCACATTTTGTTCACGTTGAAGGATGGAAAATGGCTGGATGGACAGCCGGTGGTTGTGCTTGCCCATGGTGCCGGCGCCCCCATGGACAGTCCGTTCATGACGACGATGGCCGGCCGGCTTTCCGACTTGGGCCTGACGGTGTTGCGATTTGAATTTCCTTATATGGCCCGGCGCAGGACGGAAGGCTGCAAGGCACCCCCTGACCGGGCGCCGAAACTGCTCAACGCTTTTGCGGACGCTGTGCGGTCTGTCCCGGTCGGTCATCCGGTGATTGTCGCCGGAAAATCCATGGGCGGGCGAATGGCCAGCCTGCTTGCGGCCGCAGCGGGGGAATTCGGGGTTCATCCTTGTGGATGGGCAGCGCTGGGTTACCCCTTTCATCCTCCGGGCAAACCGGACAGGTTGCGTACTGAGCATATGGCGGCATGCCGCCTTCCGGGATTGGTCATCCAGGGCACCCGGGATCCCTTTGGTTCGGCCCGGGAGCCGGTGGCATCCTGGTTGCCTGCCAATGTCGGACTGGTGTGGATTGAGGATGGCAATCACGATCTGATGCCGAGAAAGTCATCGGGTCGTACGCATGAGGATAATCTCGAGGCGGCGGCAAAAGCGCTCAGCGATTTTGTTCTTCGCTGTGCCAGGCGCCCGGCTCCGGACGCGAGGAGTTGGCAACCAGCGGAATGAGCTGCCGACGGAGTTGCTGTTCTCTGGTCTCGAGCCTGTCAACGCTTGTGCTGAGGGTGGCGATGATGGACTGCATCTGTGTCAATGCGGTCCTTGATTGATCAAGGCTGACGGAAATCCGGGCCTTGAGTTGTTCCACCTGCTGAGACCAGTCCCGTGCGGCGTGCAGGCTGGTGTCATCTGTGGACAGCTGGCTCGCGGTGAGTGTGTCCTGTGTACGTTGCGCCAGGGCTCTCACTTCGTCTGCAACCACGGCAAAGCCGCGCCCGGCATCTCCGGCACGGGCAGCTTCGATGGCTGCATTCAGTGCGATCAGATTGATCTGGGCAGCGATTTCGCCAATGTTGCGGATCAGTGCCAGCGTCTGTTCCCGGGTTTCATGTTGTGCAGCAAGGATTGCAGTCAGCCCGTCGTTCAGCCGGGAGAGATCGCCGAGAATGACTTCTTCATGATCCGCGATGGAGAGATTGGGTATCGGGTTCTCGGTGACAGCACATTCACCGGTCTCTGCGTGCAGATTGGCAAGGATCTCTCGAAAGGTGTCTTCGTATGTCCGGAGCTTCTCCCTCAGAGACCGGAGTTCGTCCTCGAGGGCGCTTTTCTCCTGCTCGCAGGTGCTCAGCAGGGATGTGCAGTGAGCAGTCTGGTGTCTGCAGGCAGCAGTCAGCCGCTTCATCCATTGTTGTTCATGGCGGAAACGGGCGAGCAATTCGGCAGTGGGGCCGAGTCTGCCGACAGCGAAATAAGTAGCCATATCGGAAGCACCGGATTTCAGCACTGTCTCCCTCAGAATGCGTGCCGGCCGGCTCAGATAACCGGCGACGCCGAATGCCAGTCCCAGTGCAGGCAGAAGTGCAGCCGGCCAGGTCCAGGGCGGCGGGATGACGCTGACAAGAAATGAGGCGAGGAGGGCAGGGCTGAATGCAAGCAGGGTGTGGGCGATCCGGTTTTTCAGGCGCAGCGGGTGAGGCGGCCGGGACTGATCCTGCCAGACCTGCAGACGGTGCTGCTGTTGGGTCGTGGCCGGTTCGGCCGCGATCCAGCCGGAACCGGCTGTGTCACCGGGGTAGTAACTCCAGGTCTGAAGCGGTGCTTGCCCGGATGGCTTGATGACGAGACACAGCGGGCGCTGTTGGTCAAGGGCATCGTGCCAGGCGCGCTGCAGGTCGTCAGGGGTGTCTGCCGGAAGCAGGGTGCGGACGGAACGCCCCTTTTCGACGTTACAATCGGGATCCCCGGGCTTGACGATGTCGCGAACAACGCCGTTTTCAAAGTAAAGCAGCACGAGCAGCCTCAGGCATGTTCAAGGATGTGGACTTTTTCCGGCCCGTCCAGAAAGGGCTGAAGGTCCGTCATCATGCGTTTGCGGTCAGCCGAATGCCACCAGCGCTCAAAATCCTCCAGTGAACGCCAGTTGGAAATGACGTAACGGTGGCGCGGATTGCGGATATCCCGGAAGGTCTCTCCGGAGAGGAATCCGGGCACCCGAACGGTGTACTGAATCATCTGCCTCACGGCCTGCTGGTAGGGCTGCTCCAGATCTTCGGCAATCTGGCGTTCAATAATCACCCGAATCATATACAATAAGGCTCCCCGAAAGTGACTGGTAGTAAGTGTAGACGATGTCGGAGTATGCCGTTGATGAAGTCATGGACGCAACCGGACTCTACTGTCCGGAGCCCGTGATGTTGTTGCACAACCGTGTGATGGACATGAAAGTGGGTGCGGTGCTGGAAGTCCGTGCCACCGACCCGTCCACAAAGCGTGATATTCCCAGATTCTGCCAGTTCCTCGGTCATGAGCTGTTGCTCAGCGAAGAGCGGGATGCCATCTATTATTACCACATTCGCAAGCAGGCAGGCTCCTGAGCGTCCGGCAGAACCCGTGACAACGTAAGCGCCCTGCCTCCGGGAAGGGCAATCAGTGCATGAGGGTTCCCCAGTACGGCATGACACCGACTTGCGCAATCAGATCTGCTGACGCTGCATGCGCTGATGCTGCAGCGTCAGCTTTCAGCAGACAGCAAGTCGGACAGGATGCGTTTCAGGTTGGGGGCATCGATTTCGCCGATCCAGTTGAGATCCGCGCGTTGCCGGCCCGTCTGGTCATAAAACAGGTAGGCGGGGGGGCCGTAAAGGCCAAAACGGTTCAGAAGTGCCTGATTGGCCTCGTCGTTTTCGGTGATGTCGGCCTTGATGAGCGCCACGCGCCCCATCAGGCCAGCCACTTCCGGATCCGTGAAGACTTCTCGTTCAACAACCTTGCAGCTGATGCACCAATCTGCGTAAAAATCCACAAAGACAGGCTGGTTCCGGGCGCGGGCATCCTGCAGGGCCGTTTCCAGTTCATCAATGGAGGTCACCCGACGAAACTTCGGTTGAGTTGCCGGAACCGTGGTACCACCCGCTACAGCCACAGTTCGGGTCAGGGGGGCCAGGGGTCTGAGCGGATCTTCCGCATGCAGGGCCGCTCCCGTCAGCAGCATGAGACCATAGACAAACAATGCCAGACCGATACCTTTCCACAATTTCTGCCAGCCGGATTGGGGCGTCCCGAAGGCCCCCATGTATACGGCGCTGCAAATGGCCAGCAGGGCCCAGAGCCCGAGCGTGACCGGGGCGGGCAGGATGCGTTCGAGCAGCCAGACGGCAACGCCCAGCAGCAGAACACCAAATACCGCCTTGACTGACTCCATCCAGCCGCCCGCTCTGGGGAGAAAGCGCTTGCCGCCGACGGCGATGATGATCAGCGGGATGCCCATGCCCAGCCCCAGAGTAAAGAGTGCCGCACCGCCCAGCAGCCCGTCTCCCGTGGTGCTGATGTAAACGAGAGCACCTGCAAGCGGGGCGGAAACACAGGGCGATACGACCAGCGCCGAGAAGACACCCATTACGGTGGCACCGGGCAGGCTGCCGCCCCGGGCGTTCTGGGTTTTGCTGGCAAGCCGGTCACGGATGAAAGCGGGCAACTGAAGTTCGTAGAATCCGAACATGGACAGGGCCAGGAGGACGAAGAGCAGTGCAAACAGCCCGATCAGCCAGGGTTCCTGCATGTAGGCCTGAATGTTGGCACTGGCACCAAAGATACCGACCAGGACACCGGCCAGAGCGTAAGTCGCGGCCATGCCCAGTACGTAACCGAGCGAGAGAACCAATGCACGCTGCGTGCTGATATGGCCGCTACCCGTGACAATGGAGGAGAGGATGGGGATCATGGGAAAGACGCAGGGTGTGAAGGCCAGGCCGATGCCGAGAACCAGAAAGATGGCCAGTGTGACCCAGCCGGCCTGCCCCCTGAGAAGGCTGGCCAGGTCGCTTGCGGATTCGGTATTGATTTCGCTGAGTGAGGCGGCAGATGAGACGGGTGTGACGCGCTCGTTTGCGGCAGCATCTGATGCAGGGTCGGTATTACCCGCGGGGGTCTGCGTGGCGGATGGGTTGCCTGTGGCCGTTGAGGCCGTGTCGCCGGCCGGAACGAACAGAACCGTTTGTTTCTGAGGGGGGTAGCAGAGCCCCGCCTCGGCACATCCCTGCCAGGCGACCCGGTATTCCGCGGGCGCGTTTGCAGTGATGGGGACGCGGATCCCGACTTCATCGTGGAACACGCGTACGCGACCGAAGTAGGGATCGTCCTTCGGGTCGCCATCACGTGAAAACACCATGGGGCCGGGTTCCGGCGCACCGTTCAGGGGGGTCAATGAAAACCGCTCCTGATAAAGGTAGTAGCCGTCGGCGATCGTCCAGTGGAGGATCAGCGTGTTGCCGTCCTGGGAAGAAACGAACCGGTAGGCTTCGCTGGCCGGAAGAAAGGACAGGTCGTCATCTTCTGCTGCAGGCGTATCTGTGATTCCCAGTGCGTCCAGCCCGGTCGCCGCCAGTGCGGCGGGCCCCATCCAGACCAGCCAGAGGGCCAGCATCAGTTTTCTCATCATCTTCATTTTCCGTATCGACCGACGGTGTTGACTCACAGACAGACCAGTTTAAGGGATAGAGGTTCCGAAAAGTTGATAAATGTCGTAGGTTTACAGACTGTAACCAAATCCCGGAGAGTGCTGCCAGCCCTCCGGCCGCGAAGATTGCCCGAAACCGGATTCCGTGTATAGTGTCCGCCGGAATAGGCGCTTGAAGATTATCACGATGACGCTTGAGTTGCTGTTAACGCTCTTTAATCAGTGGGCAGAAGCACGCTGGCAGACCCGGCTTGAAGGCGGGTTTGATGAACCGCTCTACCTGCCTGCACATCAGTGTCCTGATGGTATCGCGCGTATCCGCTTTACCGGGGATTCGGAAAACAGTGCCCTGCATGAGATTGCTCACTGGATGATTGCCGGTGAGGAACGGCGAAAGTGTGTGGATTACGGGTACTGGTATGAGCCGGATGGCCGCAGTCCGTCGCAGCAGCGGGAATTCGAGCGTGTGGAGGTCAGGCCTCAGGCGCTGGAATGGTGGTTCGCCGAGCAGCTCGGCATCCGCTTTTTTGTCAGTGCGGATAATCTCCGGGCTGGCACAGGGCCGTCGCCGGCATTCTGTCAGGCCGTGGCACAGGAAGCGGCTGCCCTGGCAGGGGGGAACGCCTGCCGCCCAGAGCGAGGGAATGGATGTCGTGGCTGGCAGAGCATGTACCACTCAGGAGCGTATCGCCCGAGCTTTTCACGACAAAACGGTTATAATCCAGACTGGCAGCATTGGCAGATGCCACTGCAGAGCCTTTGTCAGAATGTATGTGTCCTGCCGCCGGGTGACGCTTTCCGGGGGGCGGGAAACACGATGAGCGACATTTGAACGAATCAGCAACGCGTGATCTGTGCTCAGTCAGAGAAGGTTGCAATCAGCGAGACACGAAGCATTTATGGACAGTCATACCGATACACCTGACGTCAGATTTTCAGACCTGCCACTTGACGAGCGGCTGTTGCGCAATATTCAGGCGCAGGGATTCGAAACCTGCACACCCATTCAGGCGCAGACTTTGCCTTGGTCCCTGCAGGGGCGGGATATCGTCGGGCAGGCTCAGACCGGAACCGGCAAGACAGCCGCCTTTCTCATTACCATCATCCAGCGTCTGCTGGAGCCCTGGGTACCGCTCGAGGAACGTTACGCCAGTGAGCCGCGTGCGCTGATTGTGGCGCCGACCCGGGAACTGGTACTGCAGATCGAAAAGGACGCCCGGGCCTTGTGCAAGGGGTTGCCTCTGAATCTGGTTTCTGTCATCGGTGGCACGGCGCTGGAGAAGCAGCGGCAGCGGCTGAGGGCCGAGGCCATTGATATCCTGGTAGCGACACCGGGGAGGTTGCTGGATCACACCAGCAATCGCGATATTTATCTGGATCAGGTGGAGCTGCTCGTACTGGATGAAGCCGACCGCATGCTGGACATGGGATTCATCCCGGACGTCAAGCGCATCATCAGCCAGACACCACGCAAGGTACGCCAGACGCTGCTGTTCAGTGCCACCTTCACTCAGGACATCATCAACCTGACTGAGCGCTGGACTCAGGATCCCATCAAGGTGATGCTGTCTCCGGATACCCTGCCGGCAACAACTATCGATCAACAGGTCTACATGCTGGCCAGTGAAGAGAAATTCGGTTTTCTCAAGCGCATCCTGAGTCAGCCGGATGCACAGCGCGTGATCATTTTCTGTAACCGCCGGGATGAAACCCGCCGTCTGACCGAAAAGCTGGAAAAAACCGGCCTCAAGGTGGCCATGATCTCCGGAGAGCTGGCACAGAATCAGCGCATACGGACACTGGATCGCTTCAAGGCAGGCAATCTCCAGGTGATCGTGGCGACCGATGTGGCGGGCCGGGGGATTCACATTGACGGCGTCACTCACGTGATCAATTACAACCTGCCTGAAGACCCGGAAGATTACGTGCACCGTATTGGTCGTACGGGACGAGCGGGCGAAGAAGGGATCTCCATCAGTTTTGCCTGCGAGGATGACTCCTTTCTGATTCCGGATCTCGAAGCGTTTCTGGGGCAGCCCCTCAAGCTGCTGCATCCCGAGGATGCGCCCTGGATGCCAAAGCAAGCGGAAGCCAGGACATCGGAAGCCGCATCCGAATCTGAGCAGGAGACGCCCACAGAAGGAGGCTCCGTCGCATCCGAACCTGAAGTTGAGCGGGCCGCCGGGGTGCCGGTGGATGACGCTACATCTGAGCCGGAAGGGATGGCCGGAGAAAAGCACGCAGATGACCCGGATGGCCGTGCCGGCGCGCCGGCAGGTGAACGGGGCTGACGTCATGAAGATCGTGGCGGATGAGAATATCCCTCTTCTGGAGGCGTTTTTTTCCGATCTGGGCGAGATTGTCACGTTGCCGGGACGCGCCATCACGGCAGCGGATGTGCGTGATGCGGATGTGCTGCTGGTGCGTTCCGTGACCCGGGTGGATGCCAGCCTGCTTGAGGGCAGTGCGGTACGTTTTGTCGGTACGGCAACCATTGGCACGGATCATCTGGACACAGCCTGGCTTCAGAGCAAGGGCATCCGTTTCTTCAATGCGCCGGGCTGCAACGCCGACTCTGTTGTGGAGCATGTGCTGAGTGCGCTGGTGTATCTGGATACCTTTCAGGACTTTGACTGGCTCGGCAAGCGCTACGGCATCATAGGCCATGGCCAGATCGGCAGCAGACTTGCGCAGGTATTGAGCAAGCTGGGTTGCGACGTGCGGGTCAACGATCCACCTCTTGAAAGTCAGGGGGGCAGCGGGCTCAGCAGTCTGGATGAGGTGCTGGCGTGCGATGTGATCAGTCTTCACGTGCCCATGATCCGGGAAGGTGAACATCCCACCTGGCACCTTATCGGTGAATCGGAATTGGCCCGGATGCAACCCGGCACCCTGTTGATCAATACCTCGCGGGGCGGAGTTGTGGATGATCAGGCGTTGCTGCACCATGTGAAAACCGGAAAGATTCAGGCAGTGCTGGATGTCTTTGAACAGGAGCCTGAACTGCCCGCAGAGCTTGTCCGTCACACGGCTCTGGCGACGCCGCATGTGGCCGGATACAGCCTGGATGGCAAGTGCCGGGGAACCGAGATGGTCTATCAGGCGCTGTGCACCCATCTGGGGCTGCCGGTGCGCCGCAAGCTCGGACAGTTTCTCCCGGAGCCGGCCTGGCGTAAAGTTTCGCTCGGACAGGCCGATGATATCCGGGAGGTGACCCGACATCTCGTGACCGCCTGCCATGACATACGAAGAGACGACCGGGCCTTGCGGGCAGCACTCGGGGAGGCGGAGCGGCTGCCGGCCGGTGAGTTCGACCGGCTCAGAAAGCAGTATCCCGTTCGCCGCAGTTTCGGCAGAACGCGACTGGAGCTGAAGGGGCCCAGCAAGTCGCTTGCCGTGAAACTGGAGGCGCTTGGTTTCAGAGTCAAGCCGGATTAGCAGTTGGGGAGTCACGTGCCGGATACGCCAGTTCCTGAAAGTACACCCTTTGATCGCCTGGGCATGAAGACAGGCGATGTGTTGCACCTGGAAAGCATCGATACCAAAACCCGTTTCACGGTCAAGCTGATCGGTTACGTACCCGGAGGCAGCATTCTGGTCCTGCCACCCGTGATCAAGGGCAAGCAGGTGTTGTTGCGCAAGGACAAGATCTACAACGTACGTGCCGCGGTAGGTGGCAAGGTCTGTGCATTCAGAACCCAGGTACTGTTCACCCACATGCAGCCGTATGCGTACAGCCATCTTCAGTATCCCGAAGAAATGCAGGCGTTGCAGGTGCGCGAATCCGAGCGCGTGGATGTCCGCATTGAGGCCAGTGTGACGTCCGAGTTCGACACGGGAACCGGTGAATGGCCGCGTGATGCGCTGATGGTGGATCTGAGCAAGAGCGGCTGCGGCCTGCGAACCCGGTTGCCCATTGGTGTGCCGGGACATGAAGTGGTCGTGCACTTCATCGTGACGGTGGCCGGTGTCTCCAAGCAGCTTCATCTCAAATCCGTGATTCGCAACCGGATCCCGCTGGACGAGGAGGGCCCGCACCGGTTCTTCTACGGGCTTCAGTTTGCTCAGCTCTCCGAAGCAGCGCGTCTGGTGCTGAATGGTTTCATCTTTGAAAAGCTGCGCGAGCGGGATGGGGGCTGAGGCACGCGCCCGGATGTAATCAGCGCATACTTTTTGCTATAGTGGCGGCAAGTCAAACAAGGCAAGAGCGTATGAAATTCACAGGTTCCGAACATTACGTCGCAACACCGGAGTTGCAGATGGCGGTCAATGCTGCCATCACCCTGCAGCGACCGCTTCTGATCAAGGGTGAACCCGGTACCGGGAAGACCATGTTGGCCGAAGAGTTGGCCGAGGCGTTGGATCTGCCCCTCATTTCCTGGCACATCAAGTCCACAACCAAGGCGCATCAGGGCCTCTACGAATACGATGCCGTATCACGCCTGCGGGATTCCCAACTGGGTGATGACAAGGTTCACGATATCCGCAACTACATCAAGAAGGGCAAGCTCTGGGAAGCCTTCGAGTCCGAGAAGCAGGCGGTGCTGCTGATCGACGAGATCGACAAGGCAGACATCGAGTTTCCCAATGACCTCCTGCTGGAACTGGATCGCATGGAGTTTTATGTCTATGAAACTCAGGAGCGCATTCAGGCCAGAACCCGCCCGATTGTCATCATTACCAGCAACAATGAGAAGGAGCTGCCGGACGCCTTTCTGCGTCGCTGTTTCTTCCATTACATCAGCTTCCCGGATGAAGCCACCATGCGCCGGATCATCGAGGTGCACTTCCCGGGCATTCAGCAGGAGCTCGTGCATCAGGCACTCGAAGTCTTTTTCGATCTGCGCAAGGTGCCGGGGCTCAAGAAAAAGCCTTCTACCTCGGAACTGCTGGACTGGCTGAAGCTGCTGGTGGCGGATGACGTTTCGCCCGAGGTGCTCCGCAACAAGGATACCTCCACCATGATTCCGCCTCTGTACGGCGCACTGCTGAAGAACGAGCAGGATGTGCAGTTACTGCAGAAGCTGGCTTTCATGGCACGCAGGGGCGGCTAGGAGACCACTGTGCTCATAGGCTTTTTCAATGCGTTGCGTCAGGCACGGGTGCCGGTCTCACTGCGTGAGCTTCTGGATCTGCTGGATGCCATGCGGCAGGGGTTGGCATTTGGTTCCGTTGATGAGTTTTATCTGCTGGCAAGGACGTGTCTGGTCAAGGATGAACGCCACTTTGACAAGTTCGACCGCGCCTTTGCCGCCTGGTTCAAGGGGCTGGAAACCCTTGACGACCTCTTCGCGGAAGCCTTGCCGGAAGCCTTGCCGGAAGACTGGCTGCGAGCCGAGTTCGAACGGCATCTGACCCCGGAGGAAATGGCACGCATTGAGGCGTTGGGCGGACTGGAAGCATTGATTGAGGCCTTCAAAAAGCGGCTCGAAGAACAGAAGAAGCGGCACCAGGGGGGTAATCGCATGATTGGCACCGGTGGGACTTCGCCCTTCGGCGCCAACGGTTACAACCCGGAAGGCTTCCGGATCCAGCAGGGCCGGTCGCGGCACAAGAAGGCGGTCAAGGTCTGGGAGCAACGTCAGTACAAGGATTATGACGACTCCATGACGCTGGGTATCCGCAATATCAAGGTGGCCCTGAGACGCCTGCGCAAGTTTGCCCGCCAGGGCGCTCCGGAAGTGCTTGACATGCCGGATACCATCCGTAGCACGGCAAACAATGCCGGCTATCTTGACCTCAAGATGGTCCCGGAGCGACACAATGCGGTGAAAGTGCTGCTCTTTCTGGATGTGGGGGGCTCGATGGATCCGCATATCCGCGTCTGCGAAGAGCTTTTCAGCGCAGCGCGTTCCGAGTTCAAGCATCTGGAATACTTCTATTTCCACAACTTCATTTATGAAGCCGTGTGGAAAAACAACCTGCGCCGTCATTCGGAGCGTATTCCCACCTGGGAAATCCTGCACAAGTACAGCAGTGATTACAAAGTGATCTTTGTGGGGGATGCCAGCATGGCGCCCTATGAAATCACCCATCCCGGTGGCAGCATCGAGCACTGGAACGAGGAGGCCGGGGCGGTCTGGATGCAGCGTGTCATGGACAAGTTCCGCCGCGTGGCCTGGCTTAATCCGCTGCCGGAACCTTATTGGGGGGAGGGCGGATCGCTCGGACTCACCCGACAGCTTGTCAATCACAACATGTATCCCATGACCCTGGAAGGCCTGGAATCGGCCATGAAATACCTGGCCAGATAAACGTGCCGGACTGATCCGCAGTCTGCGTGATCGGGTGAGCAGGTTCACCTGGCATGCCGTACCCACTTCCTGAAACCGGTTCAGGGCACTTTCCGGTGAAACAGCGCTACATCGGACGCGACCTGAAAGCTGGAGTTGCCACGTATTCCTCTGCCGTGGGGCCCCCGCGGGGCGGCGCCTGTACCAGGCCGGATTGAGGCACAGGTCCGTGACAGACGCAGCCTTGTTCACATTTTTCAACAGCTTGAAATGCTAGACTACATTTCGTAACGCGTCGTGACTGCAGTACAAGTACAAGAGGGAATGCATGCGCATACTGGTATGTCTGATTCTTTGGATGGCAAGTCTGGGTGTCTTGGCAGAAGAATCCCTGCAGGCGCAGGCAGCCCGGCTGAAGCAGGACGTGATCGAACTTAATCGGGAACTCTACCGGCTGGAAGAGGAACTGCTGTATCCCGCCGATACCCAGCTGGTTGTCTATGTGGCCATGGATCCTGATGCGCCCTTTGAGCTGGATGGCGTGGAGCTGACCATCGACAATTCGCCCGGCACCTCCTACCTCTACTCCGATCGTGAACTGCGTGCTCTCCGGCAGGGGGGGATTCAGCGACTCTATACCGGCAATGTGGCGGCCGGGCCCCACGAAATCGTGGCCGTGTTCAATGGTCGGGACGCCAATGGTCGTTACATGCGCAAGGCTGCGCGCCTGAAAATGACCAAGACAAAAGATGCCAAATATCTGGAATTGAGAGTGCGCCGAAGCGGGCGCTCTGCTGCTCAACCGGACTTTATCGTCCGCGAAATGAAGTAATTCACCATGCAGCGTCTCTTTTGTTTACTGATCGTCCTGTCAATGATCGGCCATGCCGTTTCGGCCGAGCCGGACAGCCTGCTGCTGGGCGAAGCCCGCTTTGCCCTGGCTAATGAGCGGCCGCTGGATGTGCTGACCTTACTGGAGAATACGCACACGGGCGCAACACAAATCGACAACCATTTCCATAACGAGAACCACCTGGTGGCCATGGAGGCAGCACTTCGTCTCGGGTTGGCTGAGGATGCGCTGAAACTGGCCGAACACCTGCTGTTTACTGCACGGGAAAAGAATCACAAACAGAAAGCCATGCTGTACAAGGCTCGCGCATTGTATCAGCTTGGTAAAGATAACACTCTGCTCTCCTGGCTGCCGGGGCAAATGACTCTGCTCAAGGGTAAAGACAGGGATGAGGCCCTGTATCTGCTCGCGGCAGCTCAGACACGCAGTGGAAAAGTAGCCGAGGCGGCCCGAACACTGTCTGCCATTTCGCAGGGTAGTCTCTGGGCCGCATATGGCTACTTTAACCTGGCAACCCGGTATGCCCAAGAGGATCCGGATAGCAGTCGGGCACTTGTTGCGCTCAGGGTTGTGGCGGCTTTGGCCGGTCAGAGTGAAGAAGGGATGGCGTTGCGTGACCGGGCGCTCACGGCGGCAACGGACCTTGCGCTCCGGAGCTCGGATCCGGAGAAGGCGCTCGGGCTGGTCAGACAGGTCCGGGCTGAAGCCATTGAAGCCCCTTCGGCCATTTACCTCATGGGGATGGCCGAAGCCTCGGATGGCCGGGTGCGGACTGCCGTACGAACCTGGCAGCGTGCCAAGAAATACGCGCTGATGATGCCCGGTGTGGCGGAAACCTTTCAGGCCATTGCCTGGGCCTACATGAAGGAAAACCTGCGGGGTTCAGCCATTGATGCCTGGCTTGAAGCGGTTTCGGTTTACGGCAAGGAGCAGCAGCAGACCAGGCAGGTTCGCAAGGAACTCGGTCAGAATGGTTTTCTGGGTTTTCTGAAAGCGGCCCGGGCAGAGCAGAAAACACCGGACTGGTTCCTCAATACGGAACTGGCCAACAATACGCCACGCGTCATGTTCCTCAATGCCTTGATGACCGATGACGCCTTTTTTGATCAGGCCCGGGAACTGATGCAGTTACAGGTGATTTCCCGTCAGCTCAGCGACAATCGTGCACGACTGGAGATCCTCGCGAATGCGGTCAGTGCAACGTCAAGACATGGTAAAAAAGGTGGCAAGTCACGTCTGGCGAAACTCAAGGCGCAGTTGAATACGCTGGTTAAGCGACGCAATGCGCTGGTCAACGCCTATCAGGAAGCTACCGCCAGGCAGGATTTTGCCCGAATCGGCAGTGATCGCCTGCTGCAGGCGCGTCAGGATCTTGAGCAACTGGTGGCAGACCTCAAGGTATTGCGGGCAAAACTGCCGGAACAGGACTATCAGAGGCTTGCCAGCCGGGCAACACGGGTCCACGGACGTATTCTGTGGGAAGAAATGGACCACCTGGAAGATGCCAGGGCCACTTTCAGGGAGCGGATTCAGGCCATAGACGGCCTCATCAACCAGATGCGGGACGGATTGGGTCGTGTGGAAGCCCGGCTTGCGAAGGGCCGTGCCCATTTTCAGGCCCGGTTGCAACAGATCAACTCGTTGCTGAAGCGCATCCGGGCAGCAGAAAAGCGCATGAACAGGTTGCTGGTCAAGGCCGACCGGAGGGTGACGCAAATGGCGCTGGAGCGCCTGGATGCGCATGATGCGAGTATGGGGCGTTATCTGGTTCGCAGTCAGCTGGCACTCGTCAATCTCTATGATCAGCTGGCCGTGGCAGAGTATGGTACCGGTACGGAAACGGGGAGGCCGGCACAATGAAGTTCGGGCGCCTTATCTTTCTCCTGCCTCTCCTGTGCGGGCACCTCCTGGCGTGGCCTGATGAGTCCGGCCTGATTGTCATTGATGACAGCGAGAAGGGCAAAACGCTCGGGCAGCTCAAGCCGGCCTATGTGGACTTCGGATACCGCAAGGCACCACACGTTCCCATGGGTGAAATTGTCAGCCGCTACCGGAAACTCATCCTGGGGGCGCCGGATCCCGAAGTCAGGCTCAAGGCGTTGCACCGACTGCTCAACCTTGAAAACCTCTTTGCCGCAGAATATCCAGACGGCTTCATGGATGATGCGCTCTGGCAGATGGCGGTGAAAACCTATCGCGAATGGCTTGAGGCGCACCCGGGTGACGCAGCCGAAGATCAGTACCGGTATCAGCTTGCCCGGGCACTGGACATGCTGGGCAAGGCCAGCGAGTCGAGAGCTGAACTTGAAACGCTGGTCCGGCGCTTCCCCCGTTCTGCACTGGCTACTGAAGCCTGGTTCCGCATTGCCGAACGTCTCTATGCAGAAGGTCGTTATGCCGATGCTGAAGCCGCATACAAGAAAGTGCTGGCAGCGGGCAATCCGGAATTCGATCTCAAGGCGCGCTACATGATGGCCTGGACCCTGTTCAAGCAGAATCGTCAGGCTCCGGCGCTTGATCTCTTTGTCTCCGTGCTGGCGGTGCCGGAAATTGACAAGGAGGCCATGGAGACGCTGCGTCGCGATATCTATCGCATCAGTGCGATCATTGCCAGCGAGCAGCAGGGCGCCCGTACTCTGCAGGCGGCCATTGAGCGCGCCGGCAAGCCGGGACTGGCGCCGCCGCTTTACGATGCGCTGGTCGGACTGTACGAGAAAAAGAGGCCTGGCAGCTGGCCGTAGCGGTTGCGGAAGGCTTCATTCAGGCGTACCCGGGCGATCCCCGTGCGCCCGCATTCCAGGTCCGGAAGGTGGATTTGCTGCTCAAGGGGCGCTTGCCCACGCTCGCCTGGCAGGAGCGGGAACGCTATGTTGAGCGCTATGGCATGGACAGTAGTTACTGGGCCAGTGCGCAAGCGTCTCAGCGACAGGCCATTGCCAAAACGCTCCATGAGTATCTTGATCTGCTGTCCAGACGGGCTTACGCGGCGGCGCAGAAATCACGCGGAGACGTCAGTGCTTGGCAGGCGGCCGCACGATGGCTGGATCAGCTTGTCCGCGTGTATCCGGAAGACCCGCGCACCGCAAGGGCACATTACCTGTTGGCGGAAGCCCTGGTTCACACGGGGGATCTGACACGGGCCATCACACACTATGACCGTGCCGGCTATGACTACCCCGACTTCGAAGAGCGTGCGGAGGCAGCCTATGCGGGCATCGTGACCCGGAGCAGGCAACCTGGTATCGACAGTCAGGATGGCGACGCCGGGCTCCGGCAGGCGCGGGTGGATGCCATGTTGCGGTTTGCGCAGACCTTTCCGTCAGATCCGCGCGCAGAATCCGTTGAGCTTGAGGCCGCCCGTGAGCTGCTGAGTCTGGCTCAGCCCGAGAAAGCCTATTTGCTCGCAGCCCGTCTGGCCCAGTTTACCCGGAACCCGCAGCGCCGCTACCGTGCATGGAAGGTAGCCGCACTGGCAGCTGACAGACTTTCCCGGCCTGCTGATGCCGAGCAGGCCTACCGGTCCGCACTGGGTCTGATATCCCGAAAGCATGCGGATTACAGCGCGTTGCGTGATGGTTTAGCCGCCTCCCTGTATGCCCAGGCGGAAGCCCGTCGCAAGCAGGGACAGAAGGAGGAAGCGCTCACCTTGTTCCGGCAGGTGGTGGCCGATGTGCCGGAGAGTGCGGTCAGAAAGCAGGCGCAGTATGATGCGGCCATGCTGGCACTTGAGCTGCAGCGCTGGCCCCTCGCCATCCAGCTGATGGAAGATTTCCGCTCGCAGTTCGCCAGAGATCCGCTGACGGCGGGACTGGCCGAAAACCTGATCTTTGCCTATGCCAGCAACGGCCAGTTTGACCGCGCGGCCCGGGAACTGCTGGCCATCGCGGAGCAGACACCGGATCAGGAAGTCGCCCGCAAGGCCCGTCTTCAGGCTGTGGATTACTTCCGCAAGGCGGGCGATACCGGGCAGGCCATGGCCGCACTGGAAGCCTATATCCGCAAGCACCCGCAACCCTTCGAGGCGCAGATCCGGGCACGGGCATCGCTGATTGCGCTGCATGATGAAACCGGCAACGAGCGGGCGGCAAGGAAAGCACGTGAAGCCCTGATCCGGGCGGAAGCGGCCGGTGAACACACGCCGGTCACGCGTACCCTGGCAGCGGAAGCCAGCTGGGTACTGGCGCGTGCGGAGAAGAAAAACTTTGAGCGCATTCGGCTGACGGTACCCCTGAAAGCCAGCCTGAAGAAGAAAAAACGGGCCATGACTCAGGCGGTGACCCGACTGAAGGCGACGCTCGAATACGGTGTGGTGGAGTATGCGACAGCCGCTACTCATGCCCTGGGCCAAATCTACCGCACGATGGCACGGGACATTCTCGCTTCCGAGCGGCCGAAGGGGTTGTCGGATCTGGAGTTGGAGCAGTACACACTCTTGCTGGAAGATCAGGCCTTCCCGTTTGAAGAGAAAGCGATTGAACTCTTCGAGAGCAATGCCCGGCGCGCCCGCGAAGGGATTTTTGATGACTGGGTGAAGGCGAGCTATGCCGCGCTGGCGGATATGGTGCCCGGACGTTACAACAAGAAGGAGCAGACAATTGATGTGGTCACTGCGCTGTATTAAGCGAGGGGGACTGGTTGTTCTGCTGGTTCTGCTGGCAGGCTGCAGCGGCACACCGGTGAAGGCACCTGAAGCACCGGTGGACCCACAGCTCGTTGAAAAGGTCAATACGCTGTTCAGTCAGGGTGTCAGTGACCTGAAAGCGGGGCGACTTGATGAAGCAGAAAAAGCCATGCAGGCGGTCATTGCGCTCAAGGCAGACTTGGCGGCACCCTATATCAATCTGGGCCTGATCGCCGAGCGGCGGGGCCAGACCGGAGACGCAGAGGGCTGGTACCGCAAGGCGGTCAGTGTGAACCCCCAGGCACCGGAAGCGTGGCATCAGCTTGGCTGGCTGGCACGTCAGGCCGGACGTTTTGAGGAGGCGCGGCAGCATTACGAGCAGGCCATCCGTCAGGCACCGGATCGTCCCGTCTTTCATCGCAATCTTGCCATACTCTGTGACCTGTATCTTGGCGATGCGTCCTGTGCGCTGGCACACTATCGCCGTTATCAGGAACTCAGCTCAGGTGCTGACCAGCAGGTCGCGCTGTGGATACGGGATCTGGAGAACCGGGCACAATGAAACGCAGCATAATGACGGTCATGCTTCTGGCTCAGATCGCAACCGGATCGGCAGCGGAGCGCATCGAGCTCAAGGGTGTGGTTCGGGGCAATCAGGAGCAACCCGGCGTCCTGTTTCTGGTACCTTGGCAGAATCCGCCGAGCCCGGAAATCGGAACGGAAGCCCCGCCCGCCCATCTTGATGCGTGGTTGCGGCCGGTCAGCCGGGAGCGATTCCGGCGCCAGATCTATTTCAGAAACCACCTTGAATTGGGTGAGCCTGACACAGAATCCACATCCAAACCATGATTTCGGGAGACACAGATTTATGAATGATTCGATCATCCGCTTTTTTCAGGACGGCGGCACATTCATGTTCCCTATCGCCATCGTGCTGGCGCTGGGACTGGCCATTGCCATTGAGCGACTGATCGTGCTCACTGCTGCCCGGGCAAGCAACCGGAAGGATTTCGGGTTTCTGCTCATGTGCCTGAAAAGGGGAGACCTCAAGAAGGCCATTCAGCACAGTACATCCAGCAACAGTGCGATTTCGGATGTGATTGCGGCGGGTCTGAGCCGGCTGGCGGCAGGCAGCGGCCGGACCGAAATCGAGTATGCGATGGAAGAGCGTCTGCTCGAAGTCATTCCGCGTTTCGAAAAGCGAACCCAGTATCTGGCCACGCTCGCCAATGTCGCCACGCTTCTGGGACTTCTGGGTACCATCATGGGGTTGATCGATGCCTTTACGGCTGTGGCATCAGCGGATCCGGCGGAAAAGGCGGCCTTGTTGTCACAGAGCATATCGGTAGCCATGAACACCACCGCATTCGGTCTGATGGTCGCCATCCCTCTGCTGCTTCTGCATGCCTTTCTGCAGAATCTCACCAATGAGATTGTGGACAGCTTCGAGTCGGCAGGCATCAAGGTCATCAACCTGCTGGGACAGGGCAAACGCGGAGGTGAGGCCGCGTGAGGCACACACGTCACCGCCGATTGACGTCGAGCGCTGACCTCGATATCACGGCTTTCATGAATCTCATGATTGTCCTGGTGCCGGTATTGCTGCTGAACATGGTGTTTGCCCGTACAACAGTGATTGAGCTGAACTTTCCCAAGGGGCTGGACAATCCGGAGACTCGCAAGACGCTGCAGCTTCAGCTGGCCGTGACACCGGATCAACTGCTGCTGGCGGATAACCTGGGCGGAATTATCAAGCGGCTGCCCAATACGGCGCAGGGGCCCGATCTGGAGACGCTTCGGGAAACGCTCAAGCAAGTCAAGGCACGTCTGCCGGAAAAGCGCAGCCTCACGTTAATGGTAGATGACCGGGTAGATTACCAGACACTGGTGACGCTGATGGATACGGTACGCAGCTACCCGACAGTCGTGGCAGCGCAACTGGTGCAGGCCGAACTCTTTCCCGAAATTTCCGTGACTGATCTTGTCGATGCGGTTGCCGCAAACGGGGAGGGAACATGAAACAGTCTGCCCGGGCACACCGTATTGCAAGGCGCCAGGCTCGGCACAGTCAGCGGGCGATGCTGAATCTGGTGTCCCTGATGGACATCTTTACGATCCTGGTGTTCTTCCTGATGGTCAACTCTTCGGACATTGAAGTCATTCAGAGTTCGTCGGCCCTGCGTCTGCCGGATTCGGTGGTGGATCAGAAGCCGCGTGATGTACTGATGGTGAGTGTCACCCCGGAGAGTATTCTGGTGGCCGGGCAACCCGTGGCACAGACCCCCCCGGCAAACTCGGAAGAGGATATTATAGCGGGCCTGAAGAAGGAGCTGACCTACCGGATCAGCCGGTTGCCAGCAGATCAGCAGGACAAGCCGCAACCCCTTAACGTCCTGGCAGACCGGTCGTTACCTTATGGCATTCTGAAGAAGGTCATGAAAACGGCTGTGGAGTCGGGTTATACCGTCCTGTCGCTGGCCGTCAACCAAAAGACACTCAAGGCAGGAGGGCAAGATGGCGGTACATGAACGTCTGCCCTGGGATAACGATCCCCGTGATCAGCGTCGTTTCCGCCTGTTGTTGGGGGGGGTTCTGGGTGTGACGCTGGTGATGACGGCATGGATTGCCGCGTTCAATCTGCCGGAGGTGCCCCGTGCCGAGCGTGAGGCGTTGCCGCCTCAACTTGCCAAGGTCGTTCTGGAAAAAAAGACACCTCCGAAGCCCAAGCCCAAGCCCAAGGTCGTTAAAAAACCGGAGCCCAAGCCAAAGCCAAAGGTTGTCAGGAAGCCGAAACCGAAGCCTGAGCCCCGGGTCGTACCAAA
Source organism: Thermohahella caldifontis (assembly GCF_041153465.1). Lineage (NCBI taxonomy): Bacteria > Pseudomonadati > Pseudomonadota > Gammaproteobacteria > Oceanospirillales > Hahellaceae > Thermohahella > Thermohahella caldifontis. The sequence continues at coordinate 1,060,893 of NZ_CP154858.1, read as the reverse complement.
AACCAGCAAGCCCCGACCAGCGCCTCAAAAGCCGGTGACACCGCCTGCGGAACAAAAGGCTATCGAAAAAGCGCGTGAGGTGGCCAAAAAACGGGGTTGCTGGCTCAGGCTGATGAGCTGAATGATCTGCGGGAGCTGGTTGACGACGTCAAGCCTTTGGCTCAGGCGCCCGCACAACGGGCAGTCAAGGGGGCAGCAAAAACACAGGAAGCCCTGGTCACCCGCGCAAAAACACGGTCAAGTGGTGGTATTGCCGGCCTCAACCTGAAAAAGGCGCAAGCTTCGGGTGAACGCCTGGCAGCACACAAGCAGGCAACGGTACAGGCACCGGTGGACCCGAATGCCGGTGAGGAGCGTGGTACTCAGGTGGCATCCGCCGGCAAGACCGCCGCGGGCCGCTCGTCAGAAGAAATCAGGCGTGTATTTGATGCGTCCAAAGGCACCATCATGCGCATGTACACCCGGGCCCTGCGGAAGAATCCGACCCTCCAGGGCCAGTTTGTGCCGGAACTGACGATAGAACCGGATGGTTCCGTTAGCAGCTGCAAGGTGGTCAGCTCCGAGCTGAAGGCGCCTGCACTGGAGAAGAACCTGTGCAATCGTCTCCGGATGCTGAATTTCGGGGCCAAATCAGGGGCGCCACAGCAGATCGTCCGTTATACCTTTGATTTCCTGCCATCCTGATCATGACTGTCCACTGCTGACCACCCGATTGGGATAGGCAGCAGTGGACGGCACCAACAGACCAGGATTGGGCAGGTGAATGGTACGGTTACGGTTCAGTCCGCATGCTTTTGCGGATCCACCACATGGGACCGCCCATCCTCATCCAGGATGATTTTGGGCAGGCGAGGACGTTCCAGAGAGAGTTTTTCCGTGGGGGCAATGACCTTGGCCTGACCGGTCACCACCTTTTCGTTATTCTGATTCGTGATCAGGCAGTCGATCAGCACGCGGTTCTTGGGCAGCTTCTCCGCTACCGTCAGGGTGACCGTCAGAATATCACGCAGATGAACCGGTGCCCGGAATTTGAGCTGTTGCTCCAGATAAATGGTTCCGGGGCCGGGGAGGACCGTGGCGAGCGCAGCGGAGATGAGGGCGCCGGAGAGCATCCCGTGGGCGATCCGCTCTCCGAAAGGAGTTGTGGCGGCATAATCCGGATCCAGATGAATGGGATTCACATCACCGGATACGGCAGCGAACAGAACAACTTCGTCTTCCGTCAGGGCACGGGTATAGGTGACTGTATCCCCGACATTGAGTTCGTCGTAGGTGACATTTTCCAGGGCGTCCATCAGCACTCCTCATGTGATCTTGCAAGTGGCCTTGTCTGCCCATTTTAGCATTTTTTCAGGTATTCGCCTTCAGCAGCGCTGTGACCCAGGCATCAATATCGGCGATGACCTGCTCACGTCCCACATCGTTGAGCAGCTCATGCCGTCCTACCGGATAAAGCCGGCAGCGAACCGGTCCGGCAGGCGATTTCCGCAGTGCCCGTTCAAGTGATCGCGGGCCCTTTCCATAGCGACCGACCGGGTCAAGACTGCCCGAGACAATCAGTACCGGCAAACCGGCGGGAAAGTCACGGAAGGCCTGCTTCGCGAACAGGCGGCTCAGTCCGCCAAGGAACTGATACCAGGTTTCATTGGTACAGAGAAAACCGCAGAGCGGATCGGCGATGTAGCGGTCGACTTCGCTGGCATCCCGGGACAGCCAGTCGAAGGCGGTACGTGCGGGCTCAAAGCGCTTGTTGAAGGCGCCGAAGGAAAGCTGATCAATCAGTTTGCTCTTCCCCGGGGGCCCTGGCGCCAGCGCTCGAAAGCGGCAATTTGACGTGCTGCACGCACCCGAAGCGGCGGTTCATGATTGCTGCCGCTGAGAATCAGACCGGCAAGCTGATACGGGTGCTCGAGCAGGCTGGACAGGGTGATGAACGAGCCCATGCTGTGGGCAAACAGAAAATGTGGCAGCTGCGGCCAGCGCTGCAGCGCAAACTGGTGCACGCGCCAGACGTCTTCCGTCACCGCCTGCCAGCCGTTCTGGTCGCCGTAATGACCATAGACGCCACTGGTCGCGGCACGCCCGTGACCCCGGTGATCATGTGCGATCACGATGGCACCCTGTTCGGTCAGGTGCCGGGCAAAGCGGTCGTAGCGTCTTGCGTGCTCGGCCATGCCGTGGGCAATCTGAACCACGAAACGGGCATTTTCCGGATGCTCCGGCTGCCAGGTGTACAGGGGAATGGAGTGTCCGTATAGACCCTGGAGAACGGGGGCTGCAGCGGTCATGGTATCAGGTTCCTGTTGGTAATTTTGTACCATTCTAGGGGTCATCCCGGCAGGGTCAACGCCGACGCTGCGGTTTGAACCGGTCGGGCTTCCGAAATGTGCACTGTCACACAGAATGTAACGGGATGTAACGGATTGCGCCTATAGACTTTTGGCTACATTCCGCAAGGCAAAGCTGGTATCCTTGCCGAAGGGCGGACAACCGGCTGCGGAGTGTACAGCCCTTGCCTTGCCAGAACATCAAGATTGGTTGAATCAAAATAATGACGATTGGACAGGAGAAGTCGTTCATGGGGAATTTCTTTGCGGACAAATACCCGTCCGGCATCCCGGCAGAAGTGGATATCCATCAGTACAGCGACATGGTGGATCTCTTTGAAAAGTCCTGCCGGAAGTTTGCGGACAAGCCCGCGTTTACCGCTGTCGGTGTGACCCTGACCTATGGACAGCTGGACAGGCTGTCCCGGGATTTTGCGGCCTATCTGCAGAACCATACCAACCTCAAACCGGGTGACCGGATTGCCGTTCAGATGCCGAACCTGACCCAATACCCGGTTGTGGTATTCGGGGCCATGCGTGCCGGCATGATTGTGGTGAACACCAACCCGCTGTATACCGCCCGCGAGATGGAACACCAGTTCAATGACTCCGGTGCCAAGGCGCTGGTGGTGCTGGCCAACATGGCCAAGCTGGCGGAGGAAGTGCTGCCGCATACCGGAATCGAACATGTCATCGTGACCGAGATCGCGGACATGCACAAGCCGCTGAAGCGTTTTGTCATGAACAGCGCGGTACGGTACGTGAAGAAAATGGTGCCGGACTACAATATCCCGGGTGCCGTGCCGTTGGTGAAGGCCCTGCTGCGTGGCAGCAAGTCCGAATTCAGGCGCCACCAGCCTCAGCGTGACGACATCGCCGTGCTGCAGTACACGGGGGGCACCACCGGTGTGGCCAAGGGCGCCATGCTGACCCATGGCAACCTGGTTTCCAACGTGCTGCAGGTGAAGCCCTTCCTCATGACCCGTCTTGACGAGGCGTCGGAAACGGTTATTGCTCCGCTGCCGCTGTACCATATCTATTCCTTCACCATGAACTGCGGCATCATGGTGGAAACGGGCAACCATTCTGTGCTGATTCCCAATCCGCGGGACATCCCGGGCTTCGTCAAGGAAATGGCCAAGTACAAGTTCACGGCGTTGCTGGGCATCAACACGCTGTTTGTGGCGCTGTGCAACAACGAAGACTTCCAGGATCTGGATTTCAGCCATCTCAAGATCACCGCTTCCGGTGGTATGGCACTGACGACCGCAACGGCCCAGATGTGGAAGAAAGTCACCGGCTGCGACATTGCCGAAGGCTACGGCATGACGGAAACCTCGCCGGTGATTTCCCTCAACCCCCTCAATGCCATCCAGCTCGGAACCATTGGCCTGCCGGTACCCAATACGGACATCCGCATTCTTGATGATGAGGGCAAGGAGCAGCCCATCGGCGAGCCCGGTGAACTCTGTGTCATGGGGCCCCAGGTCATGAAGGGTTACTGGCAGCGTCCGGATGAGACCGCCAAGACCATGACCGAAGACGGCTGGCTGAAGACCGGTGACATTGCCCTGATCCAGGAAGATGGCTATATGCGGATTGTTGACCGGAAGAAGGACATGATTATCGTCTCCGGCTTCAATGTGTACCCCAATGAAGTGGAAGATGTGGTCATGTCCCATCCGGATGTGGTGGAGTGTGCCGCGATCGGCGTGCCGGATCTCAAGAGCGGTGAGGCGGTGAAGGTCTTTGCCGTGAAATCCAATCCTGCCCTGACCGAGCAGGCGCTGCGTGATTTCTGTCGTGAGCGGCTGACGGCCTACAAGGTGCCCAAGACCATCGAGTTCCGGGATGAACTGCCCAAGACCAATGTGGGCAAGATCCTGCGCCGCGCGCTCAGGGATGAAGAGCTGAAAAAGCAGTCCTGAGGGCTGAGTCAGCACTGTACGAAACGGGCCCGGTCGGGCCCGTTTTGCGTGATGACAAGGATGTAACCCGATTTTAAGTTGAAAACGGATGCGGGAGCCCCAACACTTGGGTCTGACCAAGACAGTCCCGAGTCAACTTGCACAGGAGAACACGCATGAAAAAACTGGCATCACTGGTTCTGGCCGCGGGCGTGGCGCTTTCCCCGCTGGTCGCTTCCAATGTGCAGGCGGGCGCACTGCCCACAGCAGTTTATGAAAATGAAAACGGCCCGACGCTGGCGCCTTTGCTGGAACAGGTCAGTGATGCAGTGGTCAACATCGCCGTGAAGGGGACGCAGCAGGTACGCAGCCCCCTGTTTGACGATCCGTTCTTTCGCCGCTTTTTCAACATTCCCGACAATCAGGGTTTTCAGGAGCGCAAGATTCAGGCCGCGGGTTCGGGCGTGATCATTGACGCCGAAAAGGGCATCGTCATCACCAATCACCACGTGGTCAAGGATGCGGATGAAATCAAGGTTTCCCTCAACGACGGCCGGGTATTTGAAGCCAAGCTGCTCGGTGAGGACCCGGACGTGGATATTGCCGTACTGAAGATTGACGCCAAAAACCTTCGTGAGCTGCCGGTGGCCGACAGTGACAAGGTGCATGTGGGGGACTATGTGGTGGCCATCGGCAACCCGTTCGGCCTCAACCACACCGTGACGACCGGTATTGTCAGCGCGCTGGGTCGGAGTGGCCTGGGCATCGAGGGCTACGAGAACTTCATCCAGACGGATGCCTCCATCAATCCCGGCAACTCAGGGGGTGCCCTGATCAACATGAAGGGCAAGCTGATTGGCATCAATACGGCCATTCTGGCACCGTCCGGCGGTAACGTGGGGATCGGATTCGCCATTCCTTCCAACATGGTGAAGGCCACCGTGAGCCAGATTCTGGAGTATGGCGAAGTCAAGCGTGCTGTGCTCGGTGTGATGATTCAGGATCTCAATCCTGACCTGGCTGAGGCCTTTGGTCTGGACAATGGCCAGAAGGGCGTGGTGGTCAGTGACGTGGCGAAAGGTTCCGCAGCAGACAAGGCCGGTCTCAAGCGCGGCGACGTGATCCTTGAGCTCGACGGCAAGCCGGTGAAGAGCAGTGGCCAGTTGCGGGCAAAAATCGGCCTGAAGCGTGCCGGTACCAAAGTCACCCTCAAGATCCTGCGTGATGGTGAAATCAAGACCGTCAAGGCAACGCTGGGAGGCAAGGATGGCGAGGTGGCCAGCACTGATGAAGGTGGCAGCTGGTTCAGCAAGTGGCTGGATGGTGTGAAGACCGATGCCCTCAAGGGGGTGAAGCTGGAGGACAGCGATGATCCCGAGGGGGTACGTGTGGTCAATATCAAGCCCGACAGCAAGGCTGCCCGGGCAGGCCTGCGCCCGGGTGACGTGATCGTCGAGGTGAACCGGGAGCGTGTCCGTGGCACCAAGGATCTGAAGAAGGCACTGAAAAAGTCGGATGACAAGACACTGCTGCTGGTTGTCCGGGATGGCGGATCCTTCTATCTGGTCATTCGCTAACCGCCGGGACGGGGCTTCGGGTCGGCTGCGTACCGGCCCGGATGATTCCGGTACACGGATCTGATAGAGTGGGGCGCGGCTGAGGTCGCGCCTTTTTCATGGGAGGTACAACAGGTGGATATTGGTGATTTGCGCCGCGAGTACATGAGTCGCGGGCTGGATCGGGAGGATCTGAATGATGATCCGATCCTGCAGTTTGAAAGCTGGTTCAGAGAGGCCATGGATTCCGGCATGGATGACCCGAATGCCATGAGTCTGGCGACCTGCGGGGCGGATGGTCAGCCCAGTGTGCGGACGGTGCTGCTGAAGTTTTTTGATGCCCGGGGGTTCGTCTTCTACACCAACTACGAGTCCAGAAAGGCCAGACAGCTTGACGAGAACCCGAGGGCGGCGTTGCTGTTCCCCTGGCTGCCACTGAATCGGCAGGTCAAGATCGAGGGCGAGGTGGAAAAGGTCAGTTCCTCCGAGTCCCTGCGTTATTTTTCATCACGCCCGCGCGGCAGTCAGCTGGGTGCATGGGTGAGTCAGCAGAGCCATGTCATTTCCAGTCGACAGTTTCTGGAAATGAAGCTGGATGAGATGCGGCGCAAGTTCGGAGAGGGCAAAATCCCCCTCCCGTCATTCTGGGGTGGCTATCGGGTCAAGCCGACCCTGATCGAGTTCTGGCAGGGACGTGAAAGCCGGCTGCACGACCGTTTTCAGTATCGTCTGGAAGGTGGTCAGTGGGTGATTGAGCGTCTGGCTCCCTGAGGGAAGCCAGACGTCCGGATCAGTCGTCCTCCCAGTCCCGGCCGACACCCGGAATGATGACGGTATCATCATCAAACACGCCCTTGTCGATTTCCGTATGGCAGGCGTTACAGTTGGACAGGCTGCCCACTTTCGGATTGCCCTTGATATATTTTTCCGGTATCTCGCCGTGTTTGCGGCGGATATAGCGGGTCTCCGTGATGCGCAACGGCGTTTCGTCGTCACGGATGGAAGCCATGATCTTGCGCGAGCGCTTGTACAGGGACTGATCCGCCGCATGCGTGGTGGCGTATTCCGTCAGCACCTTCAGAGTATCCTCATCCAGCTCTGCGTTCTCTCCGAAGTGATCAGCGAGTGCCTTGGGGGCGAGGAGCGCTTTCCATGAGCGGGCGGGTAACAGTCCGGGCGGGTAGGCCACGTGGCAGGCACCACATTCCTCAGCCCAGGTATCGTTGGTGACAGGTTCCACACCCTTTTTGCGGTCCACGGAAATCAGCCAGTTGAGGATGTCCGGGCTGTCCGCACTGGCGGGGACAGAGACGAGCAGGGCCCCGCTGATGGCCAGCGCCGGAAACAGGGTTTTGATACGTACCATTTGCCAAGCCCTTTATTGTTGAGTCAGAAATTCGAGGATGTCGCCCTTTTCCTGGGCGGTACACTCCATGCCAAAAGTCCACTTGCAGTTGCGCTTCAGCCATTTGCGCAATTTTTTGGCATCCTGATAGCGTTCAGGGTTGGCTGACAGCGCCATGGGCTCAATGACCTTGCCACTGCGGGCGTGTTTGCCCGGTTGGGTCAGATCCTCGCCATGGCAGGTGGTGCAGCGGCGAATCTGGCCATTTTGGTTTGTGCCATCCTGGTGCCAGATGCGGCTGCCCCGCTCAGCGGAGAAGGGCAGTGTCTGTGCATCCTTTTCCCAATTTTTCTGAAGGGTGGTGACTGCGTCCGGCCTGGCAGCCCAGGTGCTGCCGGCGGCAATCAGTGTCAGCAGAATCAGTGTACGTTTTACCATGTCAGTTTGACTCCTATCGCCATGGCGGCACCGCCGATTGCGCCAAAGCCTGCATGGCCGGAATCCGGGGCTTCCGAGACGGCAATGGCCATGCCCATCAGGCCGGCTCCGGTGAGCAGGGCGTGCAGGTTGTCCGGGTCAGTCAGGGGTTGATCCAGTCCGATATCATCCCAGTGGGCAATGAGGCCGGTGGCAACCGTCGCCGTACCCAGCGCAACCGAGGTCTTGGCCAGGGCTTCATGTGCGCCGTTCTCCGCCTTGGGCGCCAGGATAGTGCCGGCCAGGGCGGCGAGGGTGGCCAGACCCAGATATTTGTGGGTGCTGTTCAGGGTGATCAGGGGTTCCGGGTACTGTTCTTTAAGGGTGCTGGCTTGTACCGGCGCTGCATTCTGGCCGGCACTGGCATAGAGATCACCGGTGTACAGGATCGGTGTCTGCTGATAGCTCCACCAGTTTGCCGGAACAGGGGCCGGTTCTTCCGCATGGCCTGCGGATGACACCAGAACCAGTGCTGCGGCACAGAGGGCGGGCCGCAAGTGTTCAGGATGAGGCATCAGGTTTTCCTCCAACGGAATGTTGATCTGAGTTCTTGTAGCCGTGAATCATGGCGGCGACGAGATTTTCCTTGTGCTGAATGCTGGCCGATATCACGCCCAGGACATGAAGCGCCACCAGTGCCAGTGTCAGGTTGACCAGTATGGCATGGCCCTCTCGGATGAGGTGGACCTGCTCGTCTGACAGGAGAAAGCCCAGCACTGTCAGCGGGCCCTCAAACTCCATGCTGCCCAGCAGCACGATGCCCGTTGCGATGATTCCGGTCAGGCAGAGCAGCAGTGCCACCACCATGGCGGCGCCTGCGGGATTGTGTCCCAGATAGTGGGCGGGACGATTGGCCAGTATGTCACGCAGATAGGCGAGGGTTTCCCCGGGCGTACGCACAAAATTGTTGAAGCGCGCATGTTCGCTGCCGGCAAAGCCCCAGATGATGCGCAGAACAATCAGCGTAGCCAGTGCATAGCCCATGAGCGAATGCACGGCCACCTCGCGCCCTTCACCGGTCAGCCAGAGCGCGGTGAACAGTGCGACGGTCAGCCAGTGGAAGAGACGGACAAACCCGTCCCAGACCTTGATTCGTGCTTGCATCCGAACCTCCTTTGCCGCTAACGTAGCGTCAATCCCTTAAGGTTTTCTTAACCAGGAGTCGGCCATGCGGTATCTCTCGGCATTCAATGTACGGCTGCGTCTTATTCGGGAAAAACACCGGATGACTCCGGAGGATGTGGCGGCACTGGTGGGCGTGGACAGCGGGCTGGTTCACAAGTGGGAGGCCCTGTCGGAGCAGGTGCGCTGCTACCCGAACGTGGATCAGCTCATTGAACTGTGCCTCAAGACCGGCGAATCCCTGAGGGCATTTCTGGACCTGGAACACCTGGACAGCGATCCGGGTGACCAGCTCAGTCTGCCGGGCTTTGATGAGGCGGGGGATGACTTGCTCAGAGCCGTGGGCACCCTCATGGAGCGTGTCGAGAGCAGTTTGCCGGATGCACGGGAACGCAAGATACTCGAGGCGTTCAGACGCTGCGACGGGGACAGGCAGGCTCTGGTATTGGGGATGCTGGGCGTCTCCGGCGACTGAGCGGCAGGAGACGCCGGCAGGTTCAGCCCCTGCCTTGCTTGTAGATGTGTTCGTACACGTAGTTGGTGGCTTCCACGAAGCCTTCCACGCTGCCGCAGTCAAAGCGTCGGCCGCGGAACTTGTAGGCCAGCACGCAGCCGTCCTGAGCCTGCTTCTGCAGGGCATCGGTCAGCTGAATTTCACCGTTGGCACCGGGTTCGGTGTTTTCCAGCAGGTCAAAGATGTCTGGCGTCAGGATGTAGCGCCCGATCACGGCCAGGTTGCTGGGCGCCTCTTCCTTCTTTGGCTTTTCCACCATGTCCGTGACCCGGTACAGGCCTTCCTTGAGGCATTCACCGGCAATGACGCCGTACTTGTGGACTTCATCTTCCGGCACTTCCTGAATGGCGACAATGGTGCAGCGAAACTGCCTGTAGAGCTTGACCATCTGAGCCAGGACGGTGTCGTCTCCCGGCTCGGTGATGCACAGGTCATCCGCCAGAATGACGGCAAAGGGATTGTCACCAATCAGCGGCTTGCCGGAGAGTACGGCATGTCCCAGCCCCTTCATTTCCCGCTGGCGGGTGAAGGCAAAGCAGTTTTCCGGGCTGAGCAGGCGGCGGATGGAGTCCAGCAGCGGCTCCTTGCCGGAGCCTTTGATCTGATGCTCCAGTTCATAGGAGATGTCGAAATGGTCGGCGATGGCACGCTTGCCGCGTCCGGTCACGAAGTTGAAGGTATGAATGCCGGCGGCTTCGGCTTCTTCGACACCGTACTGAACCAGCGGCTTGTTGACCACCGGCAGCATTTCCTTGGGCATGGCCTTGGTGGCCGGCAGGAACCGGGTGCCGTAGCCGGCGACGGGGAACAGACATTTTTCGATCATGATCGCTTCCTTGAAGACCCTGTACAGTATGCGGAATGGGGCGAAGGATAGCATATCGGAGACGGCTCTGGCACCGGGGTCCTTGTCTCCGTGTCAGAGCCGATCGGTCAGAACGTGATCTGGCCGGCAGTCTTGCTGCACTTGCGCTGGAAGGTGACGAGAGGTGATTTGAGAGTATGGGTCTGGCCATTGCTGCCTTTCCAGCTGAGGGCCAGGCGCGCCTCGCTGGTTTTCCACACGCCCTTGGGGGCAATCCATTTGGAGTATATTACCGAGGTGGCCGTACCCTTGCCCTGGGTGCTCCATTTGAAATCGCCCGGATCCCTGACCATTTTCCCCGATGCCGGATGCAGATATTCCACCCATGCCGATCCCGAGATGGCTGCATCGGTTTCAATGGTGGCCACATATTCCACGTTTGCCGGACAGCTCATAACCTGCTTGGGTACTTTCACCTTGAACTGCTTGATGCGTACGCTGCCGGCGTCAATGACCTCCGGATGCCGTATGGTGACCTGATACTGACTGCCGTTGTCCCTGATGGCGATAATCTCCCAGGGCTTGGGTTCATAACCGCCGAATCTCAGTTTCAGCAGCGGTGACAGGCTGGCCTGTATCTGCGGTCGGATGTTGGCGGCAACCTGCTTGCGGAGTTTGTCCCGCATCAGCTCGTTTCGGACCGTCTTCTCCAGCTGTGATTTCAGTTCCTTGTAAATCTTGCCTTCGATCTTGTCACAGATCTTTTTCACGGCCTGACAGAGCTTGTTGGGGATCTTCAGGCTGGCGGAAAAGTCCACGTCACCCACCAGAAAACCCACGCTGTTATTCAGGGGAACCGGCTGGATGTCCACGCTGAGGCGGGCATTGTCCACATGGATATCCCGTTCCATTTTGAGCTTGCATTCCTTGCCGTTGCGCAGGCATTTGCCCTTGATTTCTTCGCCCTGGCTTTCGAAGGTGATGAGGAAACGAAGCCCCTGGCCCTGCGCCGTGACCGAAACACTCTGACTGCGTAGGTCGTCCACGTAGTGCTTCCATTGACGCCATTTGGTGATCCGGGTGACCTGTTCTGCAATGTTGAAGTGACGGGTTTCTCCGTCCGGCAGACGGATGTAGCTGTTCTGCTCCAGCCACGAGTTGCCGTGTTTGGCGCCGTAATTGTCGATGAGCACTTCAGTCTTGCTGAAGGATTGGTTCAGCACATTGGCAACCAGGGTCTTGGGCAGTGACAAGGTGGTTTCCGCACCGCTGGCATGCAGTGCAGCGGTCATGAGTGTCAGTGCCGTGAGTCGGGTGAGGATGTTCATGGCTGTTCTCCTTTCCTGTGATGTCATGCCTTCCTCTGGCGTTGGCCCATCGGTACGGTCTTCCCTGTTCACTGGTAAGGCGAACGGTTTGGAGAAAGGGTTCAATTCAATCCATTGGGCCGGCGTTACAAAACAATCGCCCCGGACACGGTCAAAGAGCGTACGATGGGGAAACCGGATCCTGTTGAGCAGGTATCCGGATCGCGTTTTCATTTGATGGAGAATGACATGACGTCCGATTCCAGACAGAAATTCCTGACCATGGCGCTTTATGCCATCGGTGCTTTCTTTATCGTCGGTGTGCCGGCAATGATGATGGTCGTCTGGCCGTCCGGCTGGAGCTGGTCACCGGCTCAACCCGAATACGAACAAATGATCATGGGCATGTACATGACCCTGGGGGTCTTTCTGGTCCGTGCAGCCCGAAACCCGCTGGCCCACGCCAGCCTCATCTGGTTCGCCATCTGGTCCAGTATCGTGCACGGTGGCATCATGCTGATTCAGGCGATGCTGGATGTGACGGAACGTGCGAATCTGCTGGGGGATATTCCCGCCCTTTTCGCGGTGGCAGGCGTGCTCTGGTATCTGATGCCCGGAGAAGAAAAGGCCGTGAGTAACGGAGAAGGGGCTCTCAAGCTCAGGGTCAGCTGATGACCGGCTGCATGCCGGGAGAGCAAAGGAAAGGACCCCGGTCATCCGGGCCGGGGTCCGGGGGCGTCAGCCGCACTTGCTGTCGCCGCAGTTGAGGCAAGTCATACAGCCGTCCATGACGATGACGGCCTTGGTATTGCACTTCTTGCACAGGGTGGCACCTTCGGGGAATGCCGTTTCGCCCTTGTGCTTGCCCGAAGACTTCTGGCGTGCTTCGAACTCGGCCTTTTTCTTGGCCAGAATTCGCTTCTGCACGTCCGTCATGTCTTCCGACTTGATGAGGCCGATGGCCTTCATGTGCTTCTCGATGACCGCACCGATTTCGGCCACCAGAGAGGGCATGAAGACGCCGCCTTTCTTGTAGTAGCCGCCATTGGGATCATGGACCGAACTCAGCTCTTCCACCAGGAAGGTAATGTCCCCTCCCTTGCGGAACACGGCCGAGATGACGCGTGTCAGTGCCGTGACCCACTGGAAATGTTCCATCGCCTTGGAGTTGATGAAAATCTCGTAGGGCCGGCGTGATTCGTGGTCGGTGCCTTCATTCAGGACAATGTCGTTGATGGTGATGTAAAACGCATGGTCGAGAATGGGCGGCTTGATCTTGTAGGTGGTGCCCAGCAGGAAATCGGGCCGGGCAATGCTTTCGTTCATTTCCACGGGCTTTTCGACCGGCGCAGGTTCCTGCGCCGGTGCCGGGGCGTTCTGATCCGGCTTGCTCACCACCCGGTAATCTACAATTTTCTTGTCAATCTTGACTGCCATGTGTGTGTCCTCAAATCGTGATCAGAACTTGCCGTAGGTGCCTTCTTTCAGGGCATCGAACAGGTTGGCGGCGGTATGAATCTCGCCGTCGTACTCCACTTCCTCATTGCCGCGGAGCCTGACCTTGGTACCGTCTTCCAGAGTGAATTCATAGATGGTGTTCTCCAGGTCCGACTCCTTGACCAGTACGCCCTGGAAGGCCTCCGGATTGAAACGGAAAGTGGTGCAGCCCTTGAGACCCTTTTCGTAGGCGTACATGTAGATGTCCTTGAAGTCTTCGTACGGGAAGTCTGTCGGGACGTTGGCGGTCTTGGAAATGGAGGAGTCCACCCATTTCTGGGCGGCAGCCTGGATGTCCACATGCTGCCTGGGCGTCACCTGATCTGCGGCAACAAAGTAGTCCGGCAACTGCGCCTCCGGATCATCGCTGTACGGCATGGCCTTTGGGTTGACCAGGGTACGGTAGGCCAGCAGCTCGTAGGAGAACACATCCACCTTTTCCTTGGTCTTGCGGCCTTCACGGATGACGTTGCGCGCATAGTGGTGTGCAAAGCTGGGCTCGATGCCGTTGCTGGCATTGTTGGCCAGCGACAGGGAAATGGTTCCCGTCGGTGCAATGGATGTGTGATGGGTATAGCGCGCACCTTCTTCAGCCAGGGCTTCCACCAGTTCCGGCTCCACTTCGGCAATGCGCTGCATGTAGCGGCTGTATTTTGCATGAAGGATGCGACCCTTGACCTTGTCGCCCACCTTGTAGCCATCCCGGGCCAGTTCGGGACGCTTGCGCATCATCTCTTCGGTGATGACGAACTCGTCGTTCATGATGGGGGCCGGCCCCTTCTCGCGGCTCAGTTCCAGAGCCTGGCGCCAGCCTTCCAGTGCCATGTCCTTGCAGACTTCCTCGGTGAAGCGGATGGAGTCTTCGGAACCGTAGGGCATGCGCAGCATGGTGAGCGTGGAGCCCAGGCCCAGGATCCCCATGCCGTGGCGGCGCTTGTAGAGGATTTCATGGCGCTGGCCTTCCAGCGGCAGGCCGTTGAGCTCCACCACGTTGTCCAGCATGCGCGAGAAGATGGCGACCACCTTGCGGTATTTTTCCGTGTTGAAGCGTGCCCGCTCGGTGAAGGGGTGCTCGACAAACCTGGTCAGGTTGACCGAACCCAGCAGGCAGCTGCCATAGGGCGGCAGCGGCTGCTCGCCACAGGGGTTGGTTGCCCGGATGTTTTCACAGAACCAGTTGTTGTTCATCTCATTGACCTTGTCGATCAGGATGAAGCCCGGTTCCGCAAAGTCATAGGTGGAGGTCATGATGGCATCCCAGATGGAGCGGGCCTTGGCCACCTTGTAGATGCGGCAGGCGACCCGGCCCTCGCTGTCCTGGACATAGCCTTCCTTCACCGGGAAGTCACGGAAGACGAACTTGCTGCGATCGGACAGATCCAGGCCTTCGTCTTCCACCTCTTTCCGGGTCACGGGGAAAGAGAGTGGCCAGTCGGCATCCGCCTTGACGGCCTCGATGAAATCCTCGGTGATGAGCAGCGAGAGGTTGAACTGGCGCAGGCGACCATTTTCGCGCTTGGCCCGGATGAACTCGAAAACATCCGGGTGATGCACGTCGAAGGTGGCCATCTGGGCACCCCGGCGTCCGCCTGCCGAGGATACGGTGAAGCACATGCGGTCGAAGATGTCCATGAAGGACAGGGGGCCGGACGTGGTGGCACCGGCACCGGCCACATAGGCGCCTTTCGGACGCAGGGTGGAGAATTCGTAACCGATCCCACACCCGGCCTTGAGGGTCAGGCCGGCTTCGTGGTTCTTGATCAGGATGTCGTCCATTGAATCATGGATGGTACCGGACACCGTACAGTTGATGGTGGATGTGGCGGGCTTGTGCGCTTCCGCGCCGGCATTGGAGGTGATCCGGCCCGCCGGAATGGCGCCGTTTTCCAGTGCCCACAGGAATTCCCGGTACCACTTTTCGCGAACCTTGGGCTTTTCCACGGATGCCAGTGCGCGGGCCACGCGCTCATAGGTATCGGAAATGCTCTTGTCGACGGGTTCCCCGGACTTGGTCTTGAGCTGATACTTGGAGCTCCAGATATCCAGCGATGCCGGTTGCATGGGAATCACGGGCGTAAGCGGCTGAACCTTGGCGTTCATATCGACTTATTCCTTACTGTTCAGTGTCTGGATGGTAAGCAGATGGGCGGATACAACGCGCCCGGACTGGTCGCGGCGGGTCAAACGGGTTTGTGAATTGTTGTTTTCCCGTACAGGCGACCAACACTATATAGTGTGTCTGTGAGCGAGTATACCACTATATTGTGTGTTGTAAATTGTGAGAGGCTTATAAATCGGACGGATGTTATCGCCAAAAACTATTGGACTGAAGGCGCATCAGAAGCTCCGCCGCGAGTCACAAGGCCTTGACGATCTGGTACGAAAGTCTGAATTGTGCGGCAGGTCAAGGTTATAGAGTGTCACGTTTCTCGGAACTGTCATCTGAGGCCATTAAACTGAACATCTGTACTGAAAGGAGAACTGGCAGGATGCTGCAGCAATAAAAACGATGACAAAAACCGGAAGAAAAAGGTGAGGAAATGAAAACGACTCTCTCCCGCAGTCTGTTGGCCGGCGTGGCCCTGGCAGTGATGACTCAGCCTGCTCTGGCCTGGAAACAGAGCACCCACAAGCGCATTGTGGAAGATGCGGTGCGTTACATGAAGGCACATCCCGCCACCACCCAGTACGCCAAGCTGGCTGCACTGGCAGCCCAGTCCGGCGTGACGGTTGAGCAACTGGGCAGCATCTTGGGGCAGGGTGCCTATGACGTGGATGATTTCGAGGATACCTATCTCTGTGGTGCCATCACCGGTGATTGTCAGATGGCGCCGGTATGGGGGTTGGGGGCTTCCATCGTCAAGTACACCTCCTACTGGCACTTTCAGAACCATACGCATGCCCATGATGTGCATGGCAACGATATCGGCGGCTACGATTACAGCCGACTGACCGTGGCCGGTACCATTGACAACATGGCGGCAGCCTGGCTCTACGGCGACTATCTGGACGATGGCAAGGGTGGTCTGCACGGCTGGTTCTGGCGCGACAACTCCAAGTACAACAGCTATGGCATCACCGAAGCCAACTACCGGCAGGGTTCATACTCTACCAAGTCCATGTACGAGGACTTCGAGAAGATGCCGTTCCAGCCCATCGACAACCTGGGGCAGTACTGGTACAACCGCTTCTGGGCGCAGCCTTCCGTTCAGACTCTGGGCTTTGTTCTGCATACCACGGATCTGCTCCAGCCACACCACACCTGGACGACCTCGGACCATAATCACTCGGGCTGGGAGCAATGGGTGGCGGACTATTATGATCGTGAGCGCCTGAATGATTTCAGTCTGGTCACCGAGGCCATGCGCGACTTCACGCCCGTGCCGGCCAGCAGCCGTGATATCCGTCCCCTGCTGACGGAAGGGGGGGCCTTCTCCTACAGCAATGGTGGCCTGGTATTGTCCAGTACGGATTACAATGACCGGGTGCAGGTGGCACGCATGGTGATTCCGCATGCCATTGCCATGACGGTACATGTGCTGAATCATGCCATGAATCGTTTCTGACCCCACCGGAGTGACCGTCCGGTACGTTGCCGGGCGGTCCGGGAGCCAACGTCATGAAAGCAGTACGTTATTTATGTGTCTGGATGGGGCTGACCTTCGGCCATGCTTGGGCAGACTGCCAGCTTGCACCGGGGGAAATGGCCCGGGTGGATGACTGGTCAGTGCCCGCGAACCTCTTTGAAACGCTCTATGAGCGGTATCACGCCGAGGGCAGTTATGAAGGCTCTCCGGATGCCTTTCTTCAGGAGCTGATCGATAATCATCTGATCGCACGGGCGGAGCAACAAAAGCTGGGCGATCAGGCGTTTCCGCACCGGGATTCCGGGGTCGGCTTCACCACCCGGGCCAATCTGTCGCGCCAGCGTACTGGTCTGATCACCGGTTTGTATGCGCAGCAGCTGGATGCCTGGATGCGCGAGCATTTTCCTGACGGGATCACGTCGGTCATGCATTTCGGCCTGCCGGACAACTGGTCGGCGCGCCTCCGGGCCGAGAAACCGCTGCTGGATGCCGGGTTGTCACCAGAAACGGAGAGATGGGCTTCATCCGTGGAGGTGGCCCGTCTGGCACTTCAGGGCAGGGCATTTTCGCTGAGTCTGTTTGATGTGTGGGACACCCTGAACATTCAGGGGCGGATGGTGCTGCTGGAAGGCGACCGGGCGCTGGTCGAGAACTTCGCGACGCGCTGGGCACTGGAAGTGGTGACCGATGACTGGGCATCCCGCCATCTGCCGGGGCGGGAGTACGTGTTCCTGAGGGATCTGGTCAATGACCGCTATCTGGCCCAGCGTTTCCGGCAGCGTATGGGCTTCCATCTGGGGCTGCATGATGACAATCCGGCCCTGAGCGAGGCGGCCCGACAGGTGTCGGACAAGGATATCCGGGCGTGGTATGACAAGCATGCCGATGAGTTTGATGTAGTGGAGCAGGTGGAGGCGCAGTGGATTCATGCGGATCAGCCCGAGGAGGCCGAAAACCCGGATCAGTTGCCGGCGGATCAGATCCGGACCGGCTGGTTGTCACGGAAGGATGGCTGGCTGGCCACCTTTGCCTTCACCCAGCAGCCTGGTCAGTGGTCGAAGGCAACACGCGACCCTGCCGGTGGCTGGATCCGGATCAGGGTACTGAAGCGTGAAACCCGCCGCCTGCCCCCGGACTCGGAAACGGTCCGCTATGCTGCATCTCAGGCGCTGGCATGGGAGCGCCTCAGGCAGGCGCATGACCAGAAGCTTGACGCCTTGCGTGCTGCCGCGCGTATCTGCAAGGCTGACCCCGGGGCACACACATGAAGCGCATGTTCGGGAGCGCCGTGATCGTCCTTGCTGCCCTGGCCGGCATCGCCTGGTGGCCGGAGGGTGGCCGGCTGGTGGTGGTGGCCGATAGTCCGGAAACGCCCTTGCCTGTGGTTCCGGCGTCGGCAGATCCGCAGCCACCGCAGCCCTTGACCGCGCAGCCCCGAACGGAACCTCGTCCGACCGGCCCCGAGGACGATGGCGCGCAACCGGATACGGTTCTGGATGCGGACGCGGTTGCGGCATTCCGGCAGAGTCTGGCCGAGGGTGACCGGCGTGTACCACCCATCGTGCGCGGACCGGAGGAGCCCCGGCCTGAACCGGAAATCCTGGATCAGCCGGATGCCTATGCGGCCTGGGAGGCGCAGCAGGACCTGGCGCTCAAACAGCGTTTTCTTCAGGCAGCGGTCAGGAAGGTGGCCTTTCTCGAGCAGGAAATTGAACGTGCCAGAGCGCAGGGACTGGATCCGGAAAGCCTGCGCGAAGGCGAGGAGAAAGTCCGGCGGCTGAAGGCCATGATGGCCGAGCTCCGGGCGCAGCACCCGGAGCTGGTGGCTCCGTCAGAGTAACAGCGGGTCAGCAGCAACCGGCGGAAGTGCTGTCCTGATCGTCTCGTGCCGAACCGAAGGGCAGGTCGGTACCGCACCCCTTGAAGATCCCGTAGTGGGTATCCCAGTTGCCGATGAACTCGAAGTGCGGGGCAAAGCGGGTATCGTGAAGCATCCGCCAGGTATTGCCGCAGACCGGGAAGACGCGCCCGCGTTCTATCCGGTGATGGGCATCGAGCGTAAACACCTCTTCATGGTGAGGGATGGTGCCCTTGTAGATCACGGCCTGACCATAGTCCTCGCAGGCAGGCTCCAGGTCTTCCAGCTTGAAGAGCCGGTAGGTGGCGGAAAAGAAGCGGATGTGACCAATCCGCGCCTCAACCGCTTCGTTCTCGATCGTGATCGGATGGTCTTCAACCAGACGCGGATCCTGAAATCCGCAACGCTTTGCCAGATTGTGGAAGTCGTTCCAGTACAGTGCACCGCTGAGGCACTCCCCGTACAGCTCCGGATCATCCCGCAGGGATCGCGGGACACGCCGGTCGGCATAGACATCCGAAAAGTACAGCTCGCCGCCCGGCTTGAGCAGGCGCCAAGCTTCCCGCAGGACGGCCTCCTTGTCAGGGGAGAGGTTGATGACACAGTTGGAAACAATGATATCGAAGCTGTTGTCCGGCAGATCCAGCTCGTCCAGCCGCTCAATGTATCCCAGCCGGAATTCGGTGTTCTTGCGCGTGTAGCCGAAACGCTCGCGGTGCCATTCCTCCGTGGCTCTGGCGACTTCCAGCTGTTCCGGTGTCATGTCCACGCCCAGCACACTGCCCTGTTCGCCCACCAGCTGGGCCAGCACGTAACAGTCACGCCCGCTGCCGCAGCCCAGATCCAGTATGCGGGTGCCTTCCAGCAGCTCGGGCGCCACCAGACCACAACCATAGTAGCGGCTGAGGACGTTGTCGTGCACGTGACGCAGGGCTTCCCTGATGTGTTTCGGGATGCTGCCGGGCGTGCAGCAGGCATTGGTCTTGAGGTCTTCACTCCCTTTGAGAACTTGTCCGTAATACGCCTGTACTTCGTTGTGCATGGTCTCTCCTGAAAAACGATGGCTGCAGGTATGCCGGATCAGACCGGCCGACCTGCAGAAAGTTCCGGATGCTCAGGTGGAAAGGTGCGGTGTGCTGGCCAGCATTTCGGAGACGCGGCGGGCCACGGAGGGTTTCAGATGGCCCTGTTCGGCCAGCCAGCGCACGGCACGTGCCAGGGCCTGCTCCGAAGGCCGCGGACGGATTTCGAGTACCTTGCAGGTTTCGCTGATGTCGTAATAGGCATAGCGTCCGGCCACTTCATAGACCAGATCGTAGGTGAACGGCGGGGTCATGCCGATGATCCGGCACAGGGTTTCCGTCACGCGGGCCGTGAACAGCATGGTGCTGCGACCAAACGGCAAGTGCAGCGGCCGGATGCCGGTCAGCCGCTCCAGTATCCGGCCGATCTCCTTCACCGGCAGATTGTCCGAACCCACGATATAGCGTCGCCCGGACTCGCCTCGTGTCAACGCATTGACGTGGGCTCGGGCCACATCCTCCACGTCCACCAGATTGAGGCCGCCCGGATAAGTCTGTCCCTTGCCATTGAGCCAGTCCTTGACCAACTGGTTGGAGGGGGTGATGCGGTAGTCCAGCGGGCCGATGACAATCGCCGGGCAGATCACCACCAGGTGGATACCCAGTTCCTGCGCCAGCGCCTGGGCTTTCTGCTCGCTCAGCGTCTTGGCCAGATAGTAGGGGTTTTTGGCATCCGTGTTCCAGTCATCGGCGGTGCGCAGCTCATCCGGCGACCAGGAAAAGCCGATGGATGCCACCGAGCTGGTATACACGACACGCCCGATGCCGTGAGCATGGGCGGCTCTGAAAACATTCTCGGCGCCGCGGACGGCCGGTTCCACAATTTCTTCCGCCGTTTCGGCAATGGTCTTGTAAACCGCCGCGAGATGGATGATGGCATCGCAGCCTTCCGCAGCCTGATGAACGGCTTCTGCATCCATGACATCGCCCCGGGCGTATTCCAGATCCAGTCCTTCCAGTGCCCGCACATCCGCACGGGGGCGCACGAAGGCGCGAACCGCATGACCTTCGTCCAGCAGCTGTCTGACCACGTGGGCGCCGATATGACCGTTGGCTCCCGTTACGAGAATTTTCATTGTTATTGTTTGCTCCCTGTGCATTGAACTTATAGGCTAGGCTAGAGTAACCGAGACGGATGGGATAGCCAAGAGGCGGCTGAAAAGATGACCGGAATGCCGGGAGCCACAGGTTTGCTGGATATCAGCCAGGACCATGATGTGTTGCTGGAGCGCTATGCCCCGCGCATGGGCTGGCAGACCGTGGTCAGGCGTCTGGCACGGGAACAGGCCGCAGCGGGCATGCTGGAAGGCTTCGATTTGCCCTGGTTTCATGTCGAGCAACTGGTGAATCTGCCCCGGCTCTTGCGCTTCATCCTTCGTGTTTCGGGCCTCTATCAGGTGGGCCGCAATCAGGGCTGCCGGCCGGAAGTGGTCTTTCACCCGGTTTACCATCGCAAGATATCCCCTGCACTGGACGGTGTGCGGATCCTGCATCTGACGGATATCCATGCCGACATGTCCGAAGCCAACCTGGATGCGGTCATCGGCATGATCCGCACACTGGAGTACGATGCGGTCGTGCTGACCGGTGACTACCGGGCCCGCACCTCGGGGCCCTGGGAGGCGGCGGCAGCGGGGATGAAACGGCTGGTAAGTGCCCTCCGGGGTCCGGTGGTGGCCGTGCTGGGAAATCATGATCCGCTGGTGCTGGGCTGGGCTCTGGAATCGATGGGTGTCACGGTGCTGATGAACGAAGCCGTTACACTGACACTGGGTAACGGCCATCTGGCACTAGCCGGTGTGGATGACGGCCATTATTTTGAAACGGCAGACATTCGTCATGCCTTTGCTCAGGCCGACAGTGAACACTTTTGCATACTGCTGTCACATACGCCCGAACTGTATCAGCAGGCTGCCCATGTGGGCGTGGATGTCATGCTGTGCGGGCATACCCATGGCGGGCAGATCTGTCTGCCGGGCGGGGTGCCCATCATCACCGAATCACGTTGCCCGAGAAAACTGGCCAGTGGCCATTGGCGCTGGGGTGGACTGGAAGGGTATACCTCGCGCGGCACGGGCATGTCCGTGCTGGACGTGCGCCTGTTCTGTCCGCCGGAAATCGTGATTCATGAGTTGCGCAGCGGGATGCCGCCATGAGCCCTACCAGGGCACTAGCCGCACGCCCAGCCGGTAGAGCAGGGGGAGAGGATAATGTGGCAGCCGAGAAACAGAGCCCAGACGGCCAGGCCGTCATGCAGGCCGATGCCCAAGGGTTCGTGCAGCCACCAGAGGGGCAGGATGACCTCGAGCGTCTGATCCAGAACCGGAGCGTGGGCATGGGGCGGCATGGCCAGACGACGTTTGAGGAAAGAGGTCATCGCATCACCCAGAAGGCTGGCCAACCCGAATGCTGCGCCTTGCATCAGGCTCAGGCCAACCGCGGGGGCGACCAGTGCAGCAGCGAGTGTGGCCAGAATGAGACCTCGCCAGGTCTTGCTCTCACCCAGCAACCGACGGCCATCCGGCAGGCTGAGCCCCAGGTCCAGCGCCATGCTGAAACGCTTGCCGAGCAACCGGCTGGCCACCACCGGGATGCCGTTGATGAGCAGCAGGTACAATGTGAGCTTGAGAATGATCATCCGTGAATTCCGGGTCTGTCTGAGATGAGTGTAGAAGAGGGACGAATGACCGACAAGCGATGTGAATGGTGTGGCACCGATCCGCTGTACGTGGCCTATCACGATACCCAGTGGGGACGGCCGGTAGTGGACGATCAGGAACTGTTCGAGAAGCTGTGTCTGGACGGCCAGCAGGCGGGCCTGTCCTGGATCACCATTCTCAGGAAGATACCGGCCTATCGGGAAGCCTATTGCGGGTTTGATGCCGTCCGGCTTGCCCGGATGAACGAGGATGACGTGGAGCGCCTGATGCAGCATCCGGGCATCGTGCGCAACCGCCTGAAGGTCAGGTCCGTGATCGGCAATGCCAGAGCCTGGCTGGCCCTGCAGGAAACGGGTGAGTCACTCGGTACGTTTCTCTGGCAGTTTGTGGACGGGCGGGTTCAGGTCAACCACTGGCGGGCTCAGAGTGAAGTGCCCACCTCCACCCCGGCCAGCGAGGCCATGTCGAAGGCATTGAAAAAGGCGGGTTTCAGTTTTGTGGGGCCGACGATCTGCTATGCCTTCATGCAGGCCGTGGGCATGGTCAATGACCATCTGGTCACCTGTCCTGCCCATACGGCCTGTGTGGACGATGCGCTCAGGCTGGGCGTTTTGAGATGACGTCAAACGCCGCGACCCGGTAGGCTTCAGCCAGCGTCGGGAAGTTGAAAATGTTGTCCAGGAAACTGTCCACCGTCATGCCTGCCGTCATGGCCAACTGACCCAGATGGACCAGTTCGGTGGCGTTTTCACCGATGATGTGAACGCCGAGGATGTGCTCCCCCTTGCCGTCACAGACCAGCTTGAGCATCCCGTCTTCATTGCCGCTGATGTGTCCCCGGGCAATTTCCGAGAAAGGCGCGCGGCCAATCAGGATATCGCCGTGTTTCTCTCTCGCCTGCTTCTCGGTCAGACCCACGCTGGCGAGTTCCGGAACACCATAAATGCCGAACGGAATCGTGTTGGGCAGTCCCAGAGTGCTCATGCCCAGCGCATTCAGAGACGCGCGCCGTCCCTGTTCCATGGAGGTGGACGCCAGGGCGGGAGGGCCAATGATATCCCCGGCGGCGTAAATGTTGGGGACGGCCGTCTGCAAATGCTCGTTGACGGAGATCAGGCCACGCTCGTTCAGGCTGAGTCCGGCATTTTCAATCTGCAGATCCTTGATATTGGCAATGCGGCCGGCGGCACAGAGCAGCTTCTGGCCACGTACCTTGAGGCCATCCTCGCAGGTGACAATCACCTCGCTGATGCCGTCGTAAACCACGGATTTGACGACGGTCTCGCCCAGCCAGGTGCCGCCCATGCTTTCCAGTGTAGTGACGAACGCCGCGCTCAGATCCTGATCCAGGAAACCCAGTGGCTTCGGGTACTTGTCAATCATGGTGACCTTGACACCCAGAGCCTGAAAGATGGAGGCATATTCGGAGGCAATGACCCCGCCACCCAGGACAATGAGACTCTTGGGCAGGTAGAGCATGGAGAGAATGGAATCGCTGTCGAAAATGTTCTCGTGGTCAATGGGAATGTCCGGCGGATGCCTGGGAATGGAGCCGGTTGCGATGACCGTATGGGTTGCGCTGAGGCGTTCCGGCTCGCCACGAACCTTGACGATGTCCAGTTCGGTGGCTGTCACAAAACGGGCGCGGCCGTGGATGACCTCAATGCCGTTGCGCTCAATCTGTTCCCGCATGTAATGATCGTGGGCATGCAGAACCTGATCCAGCCGGGTGATCAGGGTGGTCATCTCCGTATCTTCGGACAGCTCCCAGTTGAACAGGGCCGCATTCTTGCGCAGGTTGCGGATGCGCTGGGCATTTTCACGAAGCGTCTTGCTCGGTATGGTCCCCCGGTGGACGCAGGCGCCTCCCAGCATCTTGTCACGTTCCACCAGCGCCACCTTCTGACCCGCCTTGGCTGCCTGAATGGCCGCCTTCTGCCCGGCCGGCCCGCTGCCGATGACCACGACATCATAGTGCTTCATGACTGCATGGCCTCCATCCCGGACTTGACCAGATCGTTCTTTTCAAGCAACTCGTCCACCTCATCCGGGTACAGGTTCAGGTCCGCCAGCACCTCCTTTTCTTTCAGCGCATCGGCATCCGGACTGCCCCAGAGGGTATGACAGGCAAAGGCGCGGGCAGCGTTGATGATCATGGCCTGGTCCTGTGCCGCGCCAGCATCCTGCCAGGACTCCTGATGCACGATGGCGTTGCGGACCAGTGACGGCATTTCCCATTTTTCCAGTGCCAGGGCGGCGGCCTCGAGATTGAGCTCGTCGGCAATGGCCATCACGATGTCCTGTGTCAGTGGCAGTTTCTGTTGTCGCCCCACGTCCAGCATTTCCTGAATCACGATCGGCCGGCCCACCGAGTGCAGAAGTCCGCAGAGAAAGGCCGCCTCGACATTGCGGCGTGACTGGCGGGCCACTTCCTTCGCCCAGAGTGCGGTGGCCACGGCATGTTGCCAGATTTCCTGGATGGCCTGCTCGTAACCGGGTGCGTTGAACAGTCGTGCGTTGAGCGAGGCGGCCACGGCGATGTCCCGGACCACCAGCATGCCCAGCCGCGCGATGGCCTGTTGCAGGGACACAATGGAGGCGCTGGGCGAGTAGGCGGCCGAGTTGGCAATCCGCATGACCCGTGCTGCCAGCGCCTGATCCCCCTGAATCACTCTGACCAGATCCGCAGCGCTCGAGTCGGGATCCGAAGTGATCTGAATGACCCGGTGTACCACTTCCGGCAACATGGGGACATCCAGGTTGCCGGTCTGAATGCGACGATCGATTTCTGCTGCAACGGGATTACTGTGTGCTGAGGTCACGCTGGTGCTCCGCAATTGAAAAAAGTATCTGAACCTGCATCAAGTGTAGATCAGATTTTCAATTGCGGTAGTCAGATTCAGCTGCTCACCCGGGCCCAGTGTGACACAGTTCTCGGCCGCCAATGCGGCTTCCAGACACAGCATGTGACGGTAATCCTCATCGCGGAACTGTCCCAGCCTGCGGGCCTTGTCAGTCCACGGATTCCAGATCACCAGCGCATGCGGCCGGGGTTCGCCATTGAGATCGGCACGGATGTTCACCTTGATGGCGGACTCGCCCTGCGGATCGATCAGGGTCACGGTTTCCGGTGCATTGGGGCATACCCAATCGGTTTCTGCCCGGATCACCAGCGGGTCGTCCAGCGTGCCCGGCTGCCAGTCGCGACAGGCATCCCAGGCCTTGCGATCCCCCAGGCCATGGATCCTCGCCTGTTCAATATCAGTGACCGGGAGATAGGTATGCAGCGCAGTGCTGAGCGCGAATGGCGCCTCGCTGCCGTTGTAGGTGCTCAGAGTGACTTCGAGCATGTTGCCCAGACGCACCTGCACCGCCAGCATCAGGCTCTGGTTGCCGATGCGGTGCCTCAGGGAAAACTCCACCTCGGTCACGTGGGCGTGTTCCACCACATCGGTCAGTGCAAAGGGCAGGGTGCGGGCGAATCCGTGTGCCGGCTGGGGCAGGCTGTACTGCCCGCGGACTGCCTGCGGGTTTCGGTTCAGATCACCGAACCAGGGCCAGCACAGCGGGATGCCCGAACGAATGGCCTGGCCGGCCTTGAATTCTGCCGCCGGGTTGGCCCAGACGGCAGGCTTTCCGTCAAGCAGTGCGCCAAGAACCTGCGCCCCCTGAAGACTGACCCAGCACTCATGCTTGCCACGCCGGATATGCAGGACCGGCAGCTCGCCCAGGTGTTCCAGCCGGACGGTACGCCAGCGCCGGCTCATGGCGCTGAGGCGGTCAAAACCCGAGTTCAGATGGTCTGCCATTCATGCATCCCTGAAAAGCTGAATCATCTGCCTGAAACGCGGCCCTTCCGCCACCTGCTGCATGTCAAAGGCCAGCATTTCGACGCTCACGGGAGCTGCTCCGGCCATGACCATCCGCTCCAGACCAAGACGGTAATTGGCTTCCGTTCGGGAAGAGATGGCGTCCTGGACAATGGAGACTTCAAACCCTGCTGACAGGGCATCCCGGCAGGACTGATACACACAGATGTGACTCTCGATACCGGCCAGAATCAGGTGGCGGCGCCGTGACTGTGCGAGGGCGCGCTTGAAACCGGCATCACGGAAGCAACTGAACGTGGACTTGGCCATGGGAGACAGGCCGTCAAGCTTCTCCGCGATGTCCGGAACCGTCGGCCCGAGTTTGTCCGGCAGCTGTTCCATCCACAGAATCGGCATGTCAAACAGGTTGGCCACGTCGATGAGCTGGCGCAGGCGGGTGAACAGTCTGTCACGCTCGAACATCAACTGTGCCAGTTTGCCCTGAATATCGATCAGAACCAGTGCTGCGTTTTCCGGTTGAATCATGTGTTGCTCCTTTTTTCGGACAGTATACCGCAAAGCATCGGCCAAACAGGATAGACAAAAGTCCGCCAGCCTTGATCTGGCGCAACGATCCGTGCAGAGTGGACGTTTACAGTGTCAATATGGCGACCCCGCGATCCGCCGGAAAAAGGAGCAGCATCATGACCCGCGTGTACCGTACCCCTGACAGTCAGTTTGAAAACCTGCCGGATTATCCGTTCGCGCCTCACTACACGGAGGTGGATGGTCTTCGCATGCACTATGTGGATGAAGGTCCGCGGGATGGCGAAGTGGTGCTCATGCTGCATGGAGAACCCACCTGGTCCTATCTCTATCGTCACATGATCCCCAGGGTGGCGGCAGCCGGTTATCGGGTGATTGCACCGGATCTCATCGGCTTCGGAAAATCCGACAAGCTGACGGATGTGGCGGAATACAGCTACGTCCGCCACGTCATGTGGATGAAACTGTTTCTGGATGCGCTGTCGCTGGAAGGCATCACGCTGGTGTGTCAGGATTGGGGCTCTCTGATCGGTCTGCGACTGGCGGCGGAAAACGAACATCGCTTTGCCCGGGTTGTGGTGGGCAACGGCTTCCTGCCCACTGGCGATGACCGGGTGCCCATGGCCTTTCACCTGTGGCGCGCCTTTGCGTTGTACACGCCCTGGTTCCCGGTCGGCCGGATTGTCAATGCCGGCTGTCTGAAATCCCTGTCCGACGCCGAGATGCAGGCCTATGATGCACCGTTCCCCGAGCGCAGGGCCATGGCCGGAGCGCGGGCCTTTCCCAAACTGGTCCCCACGGCGCCCAACAATCCGGCGACGGCCGCGAACCGTGCGGCGTGGAAAGTGCTGGAGCGGTGGCAGAAACCCGTATTGACCTGTTTTGGCACTCATGATCCCATATTCAAACATGCCGATAAACGTCTTCAGGAGCGGATCCCGGGGGCGCGCGGGCTTCCTCACAGGCAGGTCAAGGCCGCTCATTTTCTTCAGGAAGATGCACCGGAAGCCTTTGCCGATGCGGTGCTGGATGCCATGAGCTGGCATCAGGCGCGATCTGCCTGAACGACTATACTTGAAACAGGGGCGGGCTTGTCTCGCCCTCAAAGCTGGCCGCTTTCAATCCTTTTTTGGGGGAATACTGATTCCAATGGGATGCTTCGGGCGCACCTTTGCCCTGATCGTCTGCCTGATTCTGGCTCTGCCCGTGCAGGGTCTGACGCTGCGCGTCGGGGTATATGACAACTATCCGCTGGTGTATGTGGACAAGGCCGGTAAGCCGGCCGGTCTGCACGTGGATATCCTCAACGCCGTTGCGCAGAAGGAAGGCTGGACGCTGGATTATCGCATTCTGAGCTGGTCGGACATCTATACCCTGACGGAAAGGGGCCTGCTGGACGTGGCGACCAGCATGGTCATGACTGAAGAACGCAGGCAATGGTTTGATTTCAACCGGATTCCCGTGGCCACCCTGTGGGGCCAGGTGGTGCTGCCGGCAGATTCCCCGGTCAAGACCCTGCAGGCGCTGGATGGTGCCCGGGTGGGAGTGCTCAAGGCAGGCATCAACGGCATTCATTTTCAGAAGCTGGTCGCCCGCGCCGGGCTGGCACCGAAAATTGTGCCCTATGACACCTATCAGGCCCTGCTCAAGGCCATTCAGTCCGGCGAGCTGGATGCCGGCGTGATCAACTCGTTCTATGCCATCAATCTGCGGGATTATCCTGGCGTTGTGACCAGTGACATCGTGTTTTCACCCTCCAGAGTCGGTTTCGGCTTTCCCAAGGGGCAGCATGAGGCAGTTCGCGAACGCATTGACAGTTGGCTGACGGAATGGAAAGGCCGGCCGGACTCCCCTTATGGCCGGTCGCTGCTCAGACACGGACTGGTGCCCGCGGCAGACGGTGCAGGAGGGGATGCGGATACCGGATTCCGGGATGATCGTATCCTGTGGGGGCTGTCCACGGCGCTGGGGGTCGTGCTGATTGTCATGTTCGTGCGTCTGCGCCGGCGATTGCTGGATCAGACCAGTCAGCTCATGGCCACACTGATGGAGAACCGCGAGCTCACTCGTACGGCACGCCATTCGGATGACCTGCTGCAGGGTGTTGCGAATGCGCTGCCCGATCTGGTCTGGATCATGGATGATCAGGCCCGGTTCGTGAAGCGGCTCGGGGTACAGTCCACCCACCTGGCCGATGATCCGGAAAAACTGATTGGCATGCCCGTGGAGGATGTCATGCCGCCGCCGCATGGCCAGCGCATTCTCGATGCGGTGGGGCGTTCGCTGGAAAGCGGCGAGACCCAGACGGTGGTCATGGAATTTGTCAGCAAGCGGGATCGCAAGCTTCACGCCTTCGAGGTGAGGATATCACCTGTAGAGCCGCGGGACGTGCACCGCAAGATCATTGCCGTTGTTCGGGACATCACCCATGAAAAGACGCTGCGAGAGCAGCGGGACATGGATCACCGGCTTCTGGAGGCCTTTGCGCATGCCATGCCGGACCTCGGGTTTATCCTGACCGTTGAGGGCGTGTATGTTGCGGTCATCGGAGACGAGTCCCTGCTGGCCGCCCCGGCACATGAACTGATTGGCCGGAATGTTCGGGATGTCCTGCCCAAACAGGTCGCCGAGGCCCTGATCCGGACGATTCAGGAATCGGAGCGCACCGGTCGTCTGGAAACGTTCGAGTACACGCTGGAAGTGCCGGCGGGCACGCGCCACTTTGAAGCCCGCATCAGTGTGCCCCGTCATCCCGAAAGCGTGACCGGGCAAGAGCGGCATGCGGTGCTGGTGTCCAGGGACATCACGGAGCGCATTCAGGCTGAAGCCCAGATTCGCCGCCTGGCGTTCTTCGATGACGTCACCGGATTGCCCAATCGCAAGGCATTCCAGGACAACCTGGAGCGCATGCTGCTCGCCGCCCGCAGGAAAGGCGTGACGCTGGCACTGCTCATGCTGGATCTGGATGATTTCAAGGCGGTGAATGATACCTGGGGCCATCCGGCCGGCGACCTGTTGTTGCGCGAGGTGGCCCAGCGCATTCGCCATCTGCTGCGGGCGGCCGATGTGGTGGCCCGGCTGGGCGGGGATGAATTTGTGATCATCCAGGATGGCATCCACAGCGTCGGTGATATTGCTGTACTCTGTGGAAAGCTGATGTCGGCACTGGAGATGCCGGTTAAGCTGGAGCAGGCGCAAGTCCGGCCGCGGGCCAGTCTGGGCATCGCCATTTCCGAAGGCGGAGAGGTGGATAGTGCCGAACTGATTCGCCGGGCAGATCTGGCGCTGTACCGGGCCAAGGAGGCGGGCAAGGGGCAGTGGGCGTTTTATGATGAGCGCCTGTCGGATCAGTTTGCCGAGCAAGTGACGCTCATGCAGGATCTGGAACAGGCACTGGAGAGCCAGGACCAGCTGTTTCTTGTGTATCAGCCCCAGGTGGACAATGAAACCGGCCGGATTGTCGGCGTGGAAGCACTGTTGCGCTGGCAGCACCCCGAGCGGGGGCTGGTTGCACCCACACGCTTCATACCGCAGATTGAAGACAGCCATCTCGTTCACCCGCTGGGAGAGCGGGTCATTCAGCTGGCCGCAAAGCAGCTGGCCGAGTGGGACAGGTTGGGCGTGGCGCCGGACAGCCTGGCCGTCAACATTTCGGCGGCACAATTCCGGGACCGCCAGTTTGCCAGTCGTGTGCTGGTCTGGCTTGAAGATGCCCTGTGCGATCCGGCCCGATTTGAGCTGGAACTGACGGAAACGGCATTGCTGAGAGATATCGAGGACGTCAGCAAGGTCATGGGCGTGCTGTCCGGAGAGCAGATCCGCTTCTCTCTGGATGATTTCGGTACCGGTTATTCTTCCATGGTCTACCTGCAGCGGCTGCCATTCTACAAGCTCAAGATCGACAAGGATTTCATTCGCGGGATTACCGTTAACAGCCACGACCGGGAAATTGTCCGCGCCATGATTACGCTGGCCCGCAACCTGGGGATCACCTGTGTTGCAGAAGGCGTGGAGACCGCAGAGCAACTGGCCATGCTGCGGGCGTGGGGATGCCACCTGTCTCAGGGGTACTATTTCTTCCACCCCATGACCGCGGACGAGCTGACTGCCATCCTGACGGGGAAGGCGGACGGTCTGGACAGCAGTGCGAGGCTGGTTGCGCCGGACGCCTTTGTCCGTTGACTCGGCGCGCCCAGCCGCTAAACTGGGCCACCGCATCGTCAACCGGTACCTGCCATGCGATCCATCAGCTTCCCCGACAACCTTCCCATTACCGAGCGCTTGCCGGATATCCGCAAGGCGTTGGCCTCCAGTCAGGTCGTTGTCGTGGCCGGGGAAACCGGCTCCGGCAAGACCACTCAGTTGCCCAAGCTGTGCCTGGAGATGGGATGGGGAGATAAGGGCCTCATCGGCCATACGCAGCCACGGCGCCTCGCCGCACGTTCCGTGGCCACCCGCATTGCGGAAGAGCTGGGTGAGCCGCTCGGGCAGACCGTCGGCTTTCAGGTTCGCTTCACCGACGAAACCAGCGCCGACACCCGTCTCAAGGTCATGACGGATGGCATCCTGCTCGCGGAAACCCAGCGTGACAGCCTGCTGAAAAAATACTCCGTGATCATTATTGACGAGGCCCACGAGCGCTCGCTCAACATTGACTTTCTGCTCGGTTATCTCAGACGCATACTGCACAAGCGACCGGAGCTGAGGGTGATCATCACGTCCGCCACCATCGACGTGGAACGTTTTTCACGGCACTTTGGCGGTGCCCCGGTCATTGAAGTCTCCGGCCGCACCTATCCTGTGGAGATCCGCTATCGCCCGCTGGTGTCCGATGACCCGGACACCATGGATCTCACCTTGCAGGAAGGCGTGGTGGCGGCGCTGGATGAAATCCGTGACCACGAGCGCAGGAACCGGCTGCCTCCGGGTGACGTCCTGGTCTTTCTCAGTGGTGAAGGCGAGATCCGGGAACTGTCCCATCGGCTGCGCAAGGAATCCTGGCCGGACACCGAAGTGCTGCCGCTCTATGCGCGTCTGTCCGCCAGCGATCAGCAGCGCATCTTCAGACCGCATGCCGGACGTCGCATCGTGCTGTCCACCAACGTGGCCGAAACCTCCCTGACGGTACCGGGTATCCGTTACGTGATCGATTCGGGCCTGGCGCGCATCAGCCGCTACTCTTATCACAGCAAGGTGCAGCGCCTGCCCATTGAAAAGATTTCCCAAGCCAGTGCTCAGCAAAGGGCGGGGCGCTGCGGCCGGGTGGCACCGGGTATCTGCTTCCGCCTGTATGCGGAAGATGACTTTCTGAACCGGCCCGAGTTTACCGAGCCGGAAATCCTGCGGACCAACCTGGCGGCGGTCATCCTGCAGATGCTTGCGCTGCGGCTGGGCGACATCAGTCGCTTTCCGTTCCCCGAGCCGCCGGACAAGCGTTACATCAATGATGGCATGCGGCTGCTTCAGGAACTTGGTGCCGTGGACACCGCGCAGCGGCTCACGCCACTCGGGCGTCGGCTGGCACGCCTGCCACTGGATCCCCGGCTCGGGCGCATTCTGCTGGAAGCCAGCCGTTACGGGGCGCTCAGCGAGGCGCTGGTGATTGTTGCCGCGCTGGCGGTTCAGGATCCGCGCGAACGTCCGGCTGACAAGCAGGCGCAGGCCGATCAGGCCCACGCCCAATGGAAGGATGACCAGTCCGAGTTTGTCTCGCTCCTCAACCTCTGGAACGGCTGGGAAGAACAGCGCCAGGCACTGAGCGGAAATCAGTTGCGTCAGTGGTGCAAGCGCAACTTCATCCACTATCTCCGCATGCGCGAATGGCGGGAAACGCACCGGCAACTGCGTGTGCTGACGCGGGAACTGGAACTGAAGGAAAATACGGTGCCCGCGGATTATGCGAGCCTCCACAAGGCCCTGCTCAGCGGCTTCCTGACCCAGGTGGGCTGCAAGGACGAAAAGCGCGAATATCAGGGGCCACGCAACCGGCGTTTTCTGGTCTTCCCGGGGGCTCACGTGCGCAACAAGTCACCCAACTGGCTGATGGCTTCGGAACTGGTGGAGACCTCAAGGCTCTTTGCCCGCAACATCGCACGCATAGAACCGGAATGGATCGAGGAACTGGGCTCGCATCTGCTCAAGCGCACCTGGCTGGAACCTCACTGGTCACGCAAGCGTGGAGAAGCACTTGCCTGGGAGCAGTGTACCCTGTTCGGCCTGATTGTGGTGCCGCGCAGGCGTGTCAGCTATGGCCGCATTGATCCGAAGCACGCCCGGGAACTGCTGATCCGTGAAGGCCTGATTGAAAACCAGATCAACAGCCGCCTGCCGTTCATACGGCACAACCAGCAATGTCTGGATGAAGCCGAGGATATCGAAGCACGTGTGCGGCGACGGGATCTGGTGGTGGATCCGGAAACCCTGTTCGCCTTCTATGACGCCCGCATACCGGAAAACGTGGTGAATGTCCGCGGACTGGAAGCCTGGTATCGCAAGCTGCCGGAAGAGGAAAAGGCCCGGCTGAATCTGTCCCCGGAAGATGTGCTGCGCACTGAAACGGGCGTCCTCGCACTGGAACAGTTTCCCGATCACCTGGAATGGCGGGGACAGCGATTCCGGCTCCAGTACGCCTTCGAACCGGGCAGTGACGTGGATGGCATCACCCTGATCGTACCGGTTCAGGCCTACCGCCAGTTGCCGGTGGCACGGCTGGAATGGCTGGTGCCCGGCCTGCTCCGGGAAAAGGTGGAAGCGCTGATCCGCACGCTGCCCAAGCAGCTGCGGCGCAACTTCGTGCCGGTGCCGGACTTTGCCCAGGCGGTCGTGGAATCGCTGGAGATGGATGACATTCCCCTGACGGAAGCCATCGCCCGGGAGCTGCGACGCATGACGGGCGTTACCATCCCGCCGGATGCATGGCGTCCCGAAGCCCTGCCGCCGCACCTCAGGATGAATATCCGGCTGGTGGACGAGCAGGGGCGTGTACTGGCGCAGGGACGGGACTACCATGAGCTTTACAGCAGTCGCCAGCAGGATATCGAGCAGGCGCGCGTGCCTGCCACGCCGGGACCGGCAGCGGCAACAAGCCGGAACGGCCGCAAGACAGAAACCGATTTCGTTTGGGATGATCTGCCCGAAGTGCTGGAACGCAAGGTCAGCGGCACCCTGGTCCGGGCCTGGCCGTATATCAAGGACTGCGGCGACGGAGTGAGTCTTGAGGAGGCGCTGGATGAAACCACGGCCCTGGAGGCCGGTCGATTCGGTCTGGCGCGGCTGTTCATGCTCAGGCTTGGTGAAACCGTGCGTTATCTGGACAAGAAGCTGCCCAACCAGAAGGAACTGGGCCTGTACTTCGCTCCCATCGGTCAGCTTCAGGCCCTCAAGAACGACCTCATTCAGGCTGCATTTCTGCATCACTTTGTGGATGGCCAGCCGCCGGTTCGCACGCGCCGGGACTTCGAGGCCAGGCTGGCAGAAAAGCGGGGGACACTGGTGGCTCACGCGAATGAGCTGGCCGGACAGGCCCTGACCATTCTGAAGGCCTGGCACGGCCTGAGAAAGGCCCTGTCACGTCCCATCCGGCTGGAGGTTGCCGAATCCATGGCGGATATCAAGCGCCAGATCGACGAGCTGGTCTATCCCGGCTTTCTGGTTCAGACGCCTTCCGAGTGGCTGCAGCGGCTGCCCGTCTATCTGAAGGCTGCGGAAATCCGGCTGGAAAAGATTGCCCGGGACAGCAGTCGGGAGCGTGCGTTTCTGGCGCAATACAACGCATTTCGCAGCCAGTACCTGGAGCGCAGGGCGCGCCACGAACGGGAAGGGCGGTTCGACCCGGAGCTGGTCCGGTTCCGCTGGATGCTGGAGGAGTGGCGCGTCTCCGTCTTTGCCCAGCAGCTGAAAACGCTGTTTCCGGTCTCTGACAAGCGGCTCGGGAAACAGTGGCAGAAAGTCAGTCTCTAGACCACAACCCTTTCCAGCGCGGCGTCAAAGGACTATCCTTCACAGCACATTGAGACAAATCGAAAGAGGCCAGATGTGACAGACGTAGTAATCAGCGGGACCGGCCTGTTCACCCCGCCCGAAAGCATTAGCAACGAAGAGCTGGTTGCCAGCTTCAACGCCTGGGTCGAGCGCTATAACTCCGAGCATGCAGACGCCATTGCCCGGGGCGAACTGGAACCCAAACAGCCCTCGTCCGTGGAATTTATCGAAAAGGCCTCTGGCATCAAAAGCCGTTACGTGATGGACAAGGCCGGCATTCTTGACGTGGAACGCATGTGCCCGTACCTCCCGGAGCGCAGCAATGACGAGATGTCCATCCAGTGCGAGATGGCGGTTGCCGCTGCACGGGAAGCGCTGGCACAGGCGGGCAAGACCGCAGCCGACATTGATGCCGTGATCGTTGCCTGTTCCAACATGCAGCGTCCGTATCCCGCCATTGCCATCGAAGTGCAGCAGGCGCTTGGTATTGACGGCTTTGCCTGGGACATGAACGTGGCCTGCTCCTCTGCCACCTTCGGTCTTCAGGCAGCGGAAAGTCTGGTGAGAACCGGTGCCGCACGGGCCGTGCTCATGGTCAATCCGGAAATCTGTACCGGGCACCTGAATTTCCGCGACCGGGACAGCCACTTCATCTTTGGAGATGCCTGCACGGCGGCTGTCGTGGAATCGGCGTCCACCTGCACGGCGTCACGGGCGCTGGACATTGTCACCACCCGGCTGAAGACCGTGTTCTCCAACAACATCCGCAACAACTTTGGTTTTCTCAATCGCTGTGACGAATCGGGCATCGGCAAGCCGGACAAGCTCTTCGTCCAGAATGGTCGCAAGGTGTTCAAGGAAGTGGTCCCCATGGTGTCGGAAATGATTCAGGCCACACTGGCAGACCAGAACATTGAGCCCGCCGACCTCCGGAGGCTTTGGCTCCATCAGGCCAACATCAACATGAACCAGCTCATTGCCCGCAGGGTGCTGGGCCGGGACGCCACGGACGATGAAGCGCCCACCGCGCTGGATCGCTATGCCAATACCAGTTCGGCCGGTTCCATCATTGCCTTCCACCTGTTCCGGGAAGATCTGAAGCCGGGTGATCTTGGGGTTATCTGCTCCTTCGGTGCGGGTTATTCCGCCGGGGTTGTGGTTGTCCGGCAACGCTGATTTCAGCGTCCGCCGGGCCCTTTTGCCTGGCGGGCGTGCAGTGACTTCTCCAGCAGGGCCAGCAGAGTGTCCGGCAACGGAATGGAGCGGTGCCGGGCATGGTCCAGCCAGACCAGCTTGCAGAAACCCTCGGAGTAGAGGGTTTCACCGTTGTGGGAGCGGACCTCGTGTCCCGTCACGAAGCTGGTTCGCCCGATTTCCTTGCACCAGGTGGTGACCCACAGGGTTTCCGGATAGTGAACCGGGCGCAGAAAAGTGCAGCTCGTCTGCAGCAGAATGGGGCCCTGATCCTTGCCGTCCACCCGGAACCCGTTGCGCTCCAGCCAGCGCACGCGTGCTTCCTCGAAATAACGGAAATAGACAGTGTTGTTGACATGGCCATAGGCATCCATGTCGCCCCAGCGAACGGGAATTTCGATGGCATCCAGCAGTGACAGGTCATTGAGCACGGTGATTTCCTCACAAATACCTATTGAAACAGCCATGTAAAACCCGGACAGTATACCCTCAACAGTGCCCCGTTGCTGCCTTCAGCAGGGATACGGCGCTGAACAGTGAAAAAAACGATATATTTTGAACAGACCGCACACACAACAGGCAGGATGACATGAAAAGCCGGATGCTGGTAATGATTGCCCTGGTTCTGAGCCTTGCACCCTGGGCCCAGGCCGCACGGTTTGATGACAGAGACCCCTGGGAAAACTGGAACCGCAAGGTCTTTGCATTCAACGATGTTCTGGATCAGTATGCATTGCGACCGGTTGCCCAGGCATACCGCGATGTCATGCCCCAGGTGCTGGACAACTGCGTGACCAACTTTTTCAACAATCTGCGCCGCATTCCCACGCTGGGTAACCAGATTCTGCAACTCAAGCCCGTACCGGCAGCAGAGACCACGCTCAGCCTGATTTTTGACACCCTTTTCGGGCTGGGCGGCGTCATTGACGTGGCGCACGAATGGGGCCTGCGCGACCAGAAGGAAGACTTCGGTCAGACCCTGGTGCACTGGGGGTTGCCGGACGGACCCTATCTGGTCCTGCCTTTCCTGGGGCCGCGCACGGTGTCGGATGCCGTGGGCATCGTGCCGGACAACCTCTGGACCGGAGTGTTTGACTACACCCCGCATCGTGATACACGTCTGGTTGCCAAGGCGGTGGAAGTGGTGGACAAGCGCGCAGATGTCATTCCCGCCGAGCGCATGATTCAGGGTGACCGATATCTGTTCATTCGCAATGCCTATCTGGAAAAACGTAATTACGACATTCTGGATGGCGTGATCCTCAATGATCCCTTTGCGGATGACGATCCCTATTTTGATGAGTGAGGATTGACACTTTGTCACAGCAACCTCGCCCCATTTTGGCTATAGTGAACATGGGTTCACATATTGCGAGGCAGCATGGCAGTCAGTCAGGACAGAAAAATCGCCCGGCTTGAACAGCAACTGGCAGAGGCCACTTCCTACGAGCAGTGGCACGAGATCGCCCTGGAGCTTGACTACCTGACCGGTCAGGCAGAGTGGAAACAGGAGCTCGAGAGCGATCTCTACAACGTGCCGCTCATTCTGGATCGCTACAATGAACTGCGCGATGCGCTGGAAAGGCGGGATCACGCGCGCCTGATCCGGTCCCTGCGTGAAGGTCTGCACCACGATCTGGGCAATATCGGCAATCCGGCCCTGTTCGCGCGCAGCCGGGTCGGAACCAAGCTGCTGATCGAGAATTACCTCGACATCGTGTGCCACGCCATCCGCTACGTGGCCGCCACGGACATGCCCGAGCTGCCTTTGCAGGAGAAGCTGGATTATTTCAAGGATATTGCCCTCGCATTCGGTTCTCCGGCGCTGCTGCTCAGCGGTGGTGCCACCCTTGGCCTGTTTCATATCGGTGTGGTCAAGGCGCTCTGGGAGCGTCGTCTGCTTCCCCGGGTGATTGCCGGTTCCTCGGCCGGATCCATCATGGCGGCCATGATCGGTACCCGTACGGACGCCGAGCTCGACGAACTGTTGCATTCGGACCACCACGAGTTTCAGCCCTGGCGCTGGAAAGGGCTGCTCTCCGGCATTGCCGGGAAGGGTTTCATGGATAACCGGCAACTGGAAAGGTGCCTGCGTGAAAACATCGGCGAATACACCTTTCTCGAGGCCTGGGAGCGCAGCGGGCGCGGCATCAACATCTCCGTCTCTCCCGTCCACGAACATCAGCGCGAGCGGCTGCTGAGCGGTTATACGAGCCCGTATCTCATGGTCTGGAGTGCCAGCCTGGCCTCCTGTGCCGTGCCGGGGATCTTCGCGCCGGTCAAGCTCATGAAAAAGGATGAGTTGGGCCGCATCGTGCCTTACCAGCCCCGTCTCCGGTGGGTGGACGGCTCGGTGGTATCGGACCTGCCCATCGACCGCTTGCGTCACCTGTATGATGTCAACTTCACCATCGTCAGTCAGACCAACCCCCATGTGGTGCCGTTTCTGCACAACAGGTCGGGCAAGAAGCAGGGGGTCACCAGCCTGCCGTACCGGTTGCTCAAGAAGGAGTTGCGTTTCCACGGCGCCGAGCTGGCCAATTACCTCCGTCAGCACAGCGACAATGAACTGGTCCGTCAGGTCGCCGGGCAGGCATATACCATTCTGGCTCAGCGTTACAGCGGCGATGTGACCATCGCACCGCGCTACACGCTGCATCATTACCGGCACATGCTCAGCAATCCGACGCCGGAGTTTTTGCAGAGAATCACCCTGGAAGGGGAGCGGGCGACTTGGCCGCATCTGTCACGGATACGGATTCATTCCCGCATCAGTCTGCTGCTTTCGCAGGTGGTCAATGATCTCAAGAAGCGGCTGAAAACGCCGGCGCCGGTGCTGAAAGTGGTATCCGGCCAATGACAGGCCGCCGAGAGGTTGGTAGCGGGACGCCTTTGCCGTAAACTAGGCGGCTGAACACAGGAAACCGCCCCGCATGTACGAAAGCTTCTTTGGCCTCAGGGAACTGCCGTTTTCCATTGCCCCCGATCCGCGCTACCTCTACATGAGCGAGCGCCACCGGGAGGCACTGGCGCATCTGCTCTATGGCACGGGGCGCGATGGTGGCTTTGTGCTTCTGACCGGAGAAGTGGGCACGGGCAAGACCACCGTTTGCCGCTGCTATCTGCAGAAACTCCCCGAAGGCACGGATGTGGCCTTTATCGTGCACCCGCGGCTCACGGCGCGGGAGTTACTGGCCACCATCTGTGACGAGCTCGAAATCCCCGTACGCAACCAGGCGTCCGTCAAGACACTTATTGATGCCATCAATGCCCACCTGCTCAAGGCGCACAGCCAGGGGCGTCATGTGGTGCTGATCATTGACGAAGCCCAGAACCTGAGTTCCGACGTGCTGGAACAATTGCGCCTGCTCACCAATCTGGAAACGGACAGCAAGAAGCTCATGCAGATCATTCTGCTCGGGCAGCCCGAACTGTTGGACATGCTGGCGAGGCCGGAGCTCCGGCAGCTCGCCCAGCGCGTGACGGCCCGTTACCACCTGGAAGCACTGAGCCTGACTGATGTGCGCGCCTATATCGCCTATCGTCTGGCCGTGGCCGGCTGCCGGCGCGAACTGTTTACCCCCACAGCCGTGCGACGCGTCTACCGCCACAGCAAGGGCATTCCGCGCCTGATCAATCTTCTCTGTGACCGGGCATTGCTCGGCGCCTATGCGGCGGAAGCGCCTCAGGTATCTGCCCGGATAGTCAACACGGCGGCACGGGAGCTGGGTCTGGCCGATATTGCCAAGTCGCTCAGGTCCTGGCACCGCAACTGGTTTGTGCGTGGTGTGGCCGGAGGCGTACTGGCCGGATTGCTCACGCTGGTACTGGTGTTCAGTCTCGGGTCGCGGACGGCGCCGGTCACCACCGGTACCCTGCCGCCACCGTCGGCCAGCGTGGCGCCTGAAGAGGTGTCAACTGAATCGCCAGTGTCTGCTGAACCTGCTGCAGCGCCGGTGATGGCTGCCGCTCCGGCGGACTCCGCTGATCCGGGACGCTGGCTGGAGAAGAGCCCCGGCGATCAGCGCGAAGCCTGGCTGGCCGTGATCAGACGCTGGCACTTGCCCCTGCCCGGCGAAAATGAAGCGCTCATTTGCCCCTGGCTGCAGACTCAGGGCCTGGACTGCCTGCATGGCCGGGGCAGCTGGTCCACATTGCTGAAGATTGATCGTCCCGCCGTGCTCACCCTGATCGACAGCCGGGGGAAGAGCGTTATGCCGCACTGCTGGCCGTACGTGGGGAAGAAGCTGATGTGGTCATGGATGGTCAGGCCATGACACTGCCCGTGGCCGCGATACAGACGCGCTGGGAAGGGCGCTTCAGTGTGGCCTGGCGTGTTCCGCCCTACCGTTCCGCCATCATCCGGCCGGGTCAGGAGCGGGATGAACAGCGCTGGCTGATCGGCAAGCTGGTCCGCGCGGGCTACCGTGAGGCCGCGGAGGGGCGACTGGACGACGCCATCCGGGCGCTGCAGGCGGATGCCGGCCTGCGAGCGGATGGTATTGCCGGTGCCATGACACTCATCCGGATCAACACGCTGACGGATCCGACCGTCCCGAAACTGGTGCAGAGGTAACCCATGTCCTACATCCTCGATGCACTCAAGCGATCCGAGTCCGAACGTCGTCAGGAAGCCCTGCCTGATCCGCTCAATCCGCCGACACTGGGGATCCGCCGCCGGCAGAGCCGTCCGGTCTGGCCCTGGATCACGGCAACCTTGCTGATTGCGATCACGGCCAGTGCCGGGACTTGGTGGTGGGTGAGCCGTCACGCCCCTGATACGTCACCCGTGGCTGGCCAACCCACCGGCCAACAGGCATCCGAAGGGCCGGCCCAGCCCATCGGACAGGCTTCCGCACCCGTACCCGGAACCGCGCTGACCCCGAAACCGGCGCTGCAGGCCGTTCCGCCTGCAGTGACCCCGGCACCGGCTTCCGTGGAGCGCCGTGCCCCGGCAGTCAGCGGGCCCGTTCAACCTGTACCGGCCGGGGCACCGGTCAGAATGCCGGTTACCCAAGATGTCCCCCTGTTGATCGAACCCGGCAAGGCGCCCCGTTATCTGGTGGAAGAGACTGCACCGCAAGCCGCCCCGCAGGCGGATCATCGCCCGACGACAGAGGCTTCCGCCGGCGCGGCATCGGAACAGGCGGTTCCGCGTCTGACGGATCTTCCGGTCAGCTTTCAGCGTCGGGTGCCAAACCTCACCTTCAACAGTCACATCTACAGTCCGGATCCCGCGCGCAGCCGGGTGATGATCAACAATCAGTATCTCCGCACGGGACAACGCATCGCCGGCATGCGCATCGACGCCATCACAGAGAATGGCGTGATTTTCAATCTGGACGGCACCCGTTTTGAAGTCCCGGTCGTGCGCGACTGGATCACACCAAGGTAACCTGCATGTTGGATGATGCCAGCAAGGCCGCCATACAGGCCGCCTACAGCCGCTACATTGCCGAGCGCAACCTGAAGCCGCGCCGGGGGCAGCGTGAAATGATCGGTCATATCGCCCGCTATCTCGGAGATATTGAGGCGGACGGGGAAGGCCGGCGGATCAGCGATCCGCGTGTCTGTGTGGTGGAAGCCGGTACCGGTACCGGAAAGACGTTGGGGTACCTGCTGCCGGCCGCCATCCTGGCCGAACGGCAGGGCAAGCAGCTGGTGGTGTCCACGGCAACGGTCAACCTGCAACAGCAGATCCTGGAGCAGGAACTGCCACTGTTGCTCAGGCATGCCGGACTGGACCTGCAGGTGTCCTTGGCCAAAGGGCGCGGGCGGTACCTGTGTCCCCACAAGCTCGAACAATGGCTGGAAGCCGCTGAAGACAACACGCTGCCCCTGTTCGCCGCGGAAGGGGTGGAGGGGACGCTGGATGGCGAGACCGCGCGGCGGCTGATGAGCTGGATGCTGGACCAGAAATGGAATGGTGATCTGGACAGTGCGCCCGGAGAGATCGCGGCCGGGATCCGGCCCCAGATCACCACCGACCATCGCCAGTGCCTGAACCGGAGCTGCAGCTTCTTCTACCAGTGCCCGTATTTCAAGGCCAAGGCCGAAGCCGAGCAGGCACGCATCATCATCGCCAACCACGATCTGGTCTTTGCCGATCTGGCCCTGGGCGGGGGTGTGGTACTGCCGCCACCCGACCGTGTCATCTACGTTTTTGATGAAGCCCATCACCTTGCCGCCAAGGCCCTCAGTCATTTTGGTGGCCTCGCCGGGCTCGATGCGGCACGCCGGACACTGCAACAGCTCTCTCGGGTATGTTCCGGGCTGATGTCCGAAGTGGGATGGGATGAAACCCTGAGTGGCCACCTCGGCAACCTGCCTTCCCACAGTCTGGCAGCAGGCCGCTACCTTGAAACCCTCAAGGGCCTGTGCAGTGCCGAGCTCTCCGAAGGTGCGCTGAAACGCTATCCGTTGGGTGTCATTCCGGAATCGCTGCAGACACCCATGCGGCAACTCGCGGAAGCCAGTGCGGAAACGCTGGAAGTTGTCGGGCTGACCACCCGGCGCCTGCGTGCTCTTCTGGACAAGGAAGCCCGAACGGCGG
Organism: Thermohahella caldifontis; assembly: GCF_041153465.1. Classification (NCBI taxonomy): domain Bacteria; kingdom Pseudomonadati; phylum Pseudomonadota; class Gammaproteobacteria; order Oceanospirillales; family Hahellaceae; genus Thermohahella; species Thermohahella caldifontis. The sequence continues at coordinate 1,018,767 of NZ_CP154858.1, read as the reverse complement.
CCCAGCGCACCGCACTGGAAACCGGGCTGATGAGCCTGGGGCCCCTCGAGGGGCAATTGCAGAACCAGACCGAGGTCTGGCAGGGCTGGGCAAGGGCCCCCGTCAGCGAGGCCGAAGCCGGAGAGGGCACGCCGACTGCACGCTGGTTGCAGCAGGCCGGTTCCGGGGAGGATATCCTTGTCTGTGTCAGTCCCACCTCTGCCGCGGGTTTTCTGATGGAACGCCTGTGGCAGAATGCCTACGCTGCCATACTCGCCTCGGCGACCCTCAGTGTCGGTGGGGATTTCAGACGCTTTCAGGCCTCCACCGGACTGCCGGAAGGCAGTCCGGCCATCTCCCTGCCGAGCCCCTTTCGTTTTCAGGAGCGGGGCGTGCTCAACCTCTGGCGCACCCGTCATGTGCCTTCGGAAGATCCGGACTATATGGATGAACTCGCCCGGCTGGTGGCCCATATTCTGGATCAGGGTGAACCGACGCTGGTGCTGTTCAATTCCCGGCGTCACATGCAGGCCATTCATCAGCGCCTCGAAGGCTATCCCTGGCACGATGCCATTACCGTACAGGGGGATGCCAGCCGGCATCAGCAGATCGCCGATCACAAGGACAAGGTGGCACAGGGGGAGCGTGCCATCCTGTTCGGTCTGGCCAGTTTTGCGGAAGGGCTTGATCTGCCCGGCAAGCTGCTGACCCATGTGGTCATCACCCGGCTGCCCTTTTCCGTACCGGATGATCCGGTGGATGAAACCTTTGCCGAATGGCTTGAACGCCGTGGCGGCAATGCCTTTTACAGCATTTCCGTGCCGGACGCCTGCCTGAAGATGGTTCAGGCCTGCGGCCGCCTGATGCGCTCGGAAACGGACAGTGGCCAGATTTCCATACTGGATGGCCGGATTCTCACCCGCGCCTATGGCAAGCGCATTCTCGACGCCTTGCCACCCTACCGAAGACAGATTCACGATGTGACGCAACTGGCCGAACAGGCCTGAACATCCCGTCCCGCTGGAAGATACTGCCGTTTTCCGGGCAAAAAAAAGACGATGTATCTCGCCGAACAAGGATACATCGCCGTATTCGCCGGGCAGTGTGGGTCAGGGAGGCCCTGGCTGAAAGGAGAAAACGACTCGAAAGGCCATAACGAATTCGTTTTCATGGTGTCCATTATACTCAGCATGGGGCGTAGTGGCATCGTTCGATGGGACTAATTTAGGGCGTAAAATATAAATATGATGGGCGTATATATTGAATTTAACCGGATACGCCCAGGCGATTTTACGGCGTACCCATGGGTTACAGGAGATTGAGCGCATCAGCAAGACGCAGGGCGTCCGCCCGGGATCGGGCGCCAATCTTGCTGTAGATGTTGCGGATGTGGGCCTTGACAGTCGCCGGAGCGAGATGAAGCCGCACGGCAATTTCCTTGTTGGAAAGTCCCTCCGCAATCAGCTCCAGCACCTGGAGTTCGCGACGGCTGAGTGCCTCGTGATCCCCGGATGGCAGCGGCGTGTCGCTTTCGCTGGTCTGCTTCACGTTCAGATGGGTAATCCGTTCGACAAACTCGCCAATCAGCGGGACGTCCTGCAGTGTCTCGAGGTCCTGAGTGAAGAATGGCCGGAAATGCAGGAGGGGAAACACAAGATCATTGGATGCCGCGATCTCCACGCACCGCTCAAAGGTTGCCCTGCGTTTGCCGGTTTCCCCGGTCAGGCATGCCTGCACCAGTTTTGCGGTCAGATGGTGAGCGAGAAAACGTTCTGCCTTGGCCCGTGTGGCCAATGCCTGGGCCCGTTCTTCTGCTTGTTGGCGCTGACCGTCAAAAAGTGCCCACAGGCACTCGGCTTCCTGCCATTCCATGGTATCAAACGGGTGCATTGCACCACGGCCACCGGTCCCGGACTGAATGAGCTCGCCAGCATCACGCAGGCGCCCCAGCATCAGCAGGCAACGGATCCGCAGGGCATCCACAGGCGGGGCCGGAATGGAAAATCTTTCCCCTTCGCTGCGGATGATGCGCTCTGCCTGGTCAAGCCGGTCCAGTGCCTCGGCCGGCTGACCGGCGTGCAGGAGCCAGAAGGCTTCGCTGTAGAGGGTCATGGTCTGATGCGCCGGCTCTGCACTGGCCATGAAGAGCTTCATGGGTTGCAGTGCCTTCCATCCGCTCTCCAGATCACCTTGCAGGACCGCCAGCCGGATGCGTGCCGAATTGCGCCAGCAGGACACCAGGTTCGGTGCCTGTCCGGATTCGTGAAAATTCTCCAGCCACAGGGTGCTGTCGCGGAGCAGGTTGCGCGCGCGGATCACCTCTCCGCGGATGCTCATGAGCCAGAGTGCCAGTCCGCTGGCCGACAACACGGTACTGAAACGCTGTTCCAGCTTGGCATGGGTGAGCGCTTCCAGTGCCAGGGTCTCGGCTTCGCCCAGTTCTCCCTGCCAGTAATAGGCGCTGGCCAGGCCCAGATAGGCCACCGAACGCACGGGAACAGTCTGTTTGCGCAGACGGGCCAGTGTTTCCAGTGCATCGGGGCCGGTTCCGAGCTCCTTCGGCGGGCGCGTCATCATTTCCAGCAGCGTCAGCTCATCTGCAGGCAACCCGCCGGTACTGATGTGTATGCGTGCATGCTGGATGGCACGAGCCAGTTCTCCGCGCCTGTCGGCATAGAACAGGGACCAGAGTCTCAGACGCAACATGGCCGCATTGTTGCGCACCGCTTCGGGCATGGATTCGAGGTAGCCCAGAACCTGCAGGTGATAGCCCTTGCGCAGCAGCGTCTGCCCCGTTTCTGCGAGCTTTTGGCTGAGGCCGGACCATTGCTGGTTGCGCCAGAACCACTCGCAGCAGATCAGCGGGTCCGGGTGATCACGATAGTGCGCCGCCATGGCCTGTTGCCATGCCTCATCTCCCGCCTCCTCATGCGTGGCGTGGGGGCGCAGACAAGCGGCCAGCAGAGGGTGAAGCTGCCGGCCAAAGGAGCCGGAAACCTCAAAGGGTGCAAGGTACGCCATGGCCTCCCCCAGCGCCTGCAGGAGGTGCTCGTCTTCCCCGGCTGCCATCTCCAGGGACCACTCCGGCAGCAGGGCAAGGCGTCGGGCCAGATGCCGGACGGGTTCCGGCCAGGGTGCAAGTACCTCTTCCTCCACATACTGACGAACGAGCAGTGTGGCCGTGCTTTCGCCCGCACTCAGCGCTTCGGTATATAACGTGAGGGGGGCGATCCATCCGCCCAGTTGATGGCCCAGGGCTTGTCTGCGCGTCGGGCTCAGCGGGACGGTCAGCCGGGCCCAGACAGGACTCTGGGCCTCGTCATTCCACCAGAGCTGTTCGCCACCCACCAGCCTGAGCCGGAAGCGGAGCAACCAGCGGCTGGCAGGCAGGGGAGGTCGGCCCAGCATCCAGATCAGGGCGCTGTCGGGCAACTGCAGACACAATGCTTCAAGCTCGGCCACCGCATCAGGCTGGGTCAGGTGTTCCGTCTGATCCACGAATACGGCCAGCGGCAGGGTGCCGTCAGTCAGGGCCACGAAAGGGTCATCCGCTTCGGGAAGGGCCCGGGCCAGCGCCGTGCGGATCAGCGTCCGGATGCTGTCCCTGTCTGACCAGGCCGGAGCTAGGCTGATCCAGACCACCGTTGTGCCCTGACGACGCAGACGTGCCGCATGGCGTGCCGCCAGCAGGGTTTTGCCGGTGCCGGCGGGTCCCTGAATGCAGACGCGGGGCTGGCTTTCCAGCCATTTGTCCAGATCTGGGCTTGGCAAGGCCTCCCGGACATCGGGTGGAGTGATCAGTGAAAGGGGGGGCGTAATCCTGTCCATACGCCTAGGATGATGGACGTGCGGGCCCCTGTCAATCGGGAGTATGCGGTGCGCGGCTCTGACACCTCAAAAGAAGGCGTATTTGACCCCGATGATCATCAGCATGCTGGCCAGCGCCGGGCGCAGCATCCGCGAGGGCAGCCGCCGGCTCAGCCAGGTGCCGGCCTGAATGGCGGGCAAAGAGCCGACCAGCAGACTGGCCAGCAGGGTATAATCCACGTTGCCCAGATGCAGATGGCCGAGTCCGGCGATCAGGGTCAGCGGCACCGCGTGGGCAAGATCGGTACCCACAACGCGGCTGGCGACAAGCGCCGGATACAGCGTCAGCAGGATGGCCGTGCCGATGGCGCCGGCGCCCACGGATGACAGTGTCACCAGCACACCCAGTACGGCGCCGCTGACGAAGGTCAGCAGTCCCCGGTGCCGGGAGGAGAAGCTGTCGTCATTCATGTGAGCCAGCCGGGCGCTGACGATCCGGTCGCGGAACACCAGCACCACGGAGGTGAGAATGAGCATGAATCCCAGGGAAACGGTCAGCAGATGCTGATAGGCACTGGCATCGGGGAAATAGGCGGCCAGTATCCCGGCCGTGATGATGGATGCGGGCACGCTGCCGGCAGCCATGTTCAGCACGATCTTCCAGTCCACGGTTTTCTGCCGGGCATGGGTGATCACGCCACTTGCCTTGGTGATGGCAGCGTAGAGCAGATCCGTTCCGATGGCCGTGTGCGGCGGAAAGCCGAACAGGATCAGCAGCGGCGTCATCAGCGAGCCGCCGCCCACGCCTGTCAGGCCCACCAGAAAGCCGACGCCTGCACCGGCAAGTATGTAAAGCAGCAAATCCATCAGATTGGTCTACACTGGAAGCATCGGTAAAAGTCCGTGTTGGTACTTTAGAGGCTTTGCTGTATTCTTAAAAAGAATAAATTTATATATTTTTATCGCTTTGGGATCTAAAAGGGAAACGGGATGAAACTGCAACAGCTTCGTTATATCTGGGAAGTGGCCCACCATGATCTGAATGTTTCGGCAACCGCCCAGAGCCTCTATACCTCTCAACCCGGTATCAGCAAGCAGATCCGGCTGCTCGAAGACGAACTGGGCGTGGAAGTGTTCGCGCGAAGCGGCAAGCACCTGACCCATGTGACCCCGGCGGGCGAGGTCATCATCCGGGAAGCCGGCGAGATTCTCCGCCGTGTCGAGGGCATCAAGCGCATTGCCCAGGAGTTCAGCAATCAGCGCAAGGGTGACCTGAGTATTGCCACCACGCATACCCAGGCCCGCTATGCCCTGCCACCGGTGATCAAGGCCTTCATCGAAGAGTATCCCGAAGTCTCCCTGCACATGCATCAGGGCACACCGCGTCAGATCGCGGAAATGGCCGCCGAGGGCAAGGTGGACTTCGCCATTGCCACGGAGGCCATGGAGCTGTTTGCGGATCTGATCATGCTGCCCTGTTACAAGTGGAACCGGTGCGTGGTGGTGCCGAAAAACCACCCGCTGGCGGCCGTGCCCGAGCTGACGCTGGAAGAGGTGGCCCGGCATCCCATTGTCACTTACGTCTTCGGTTTTACGGGCCGTTCAAAACTGGACGAGGCCTTCAGCAAGGCCGGTCTGTCGCCCAATGTGGTGTTTACCGCCGCCGACGCGGACGTGATCAAGACCTACGTCCGTCTGGGACTCGGGGTCGGCATCATTGCCCGCATGGCCTATGACCCGGTGACCGATGGTGATCTGGTGGCGCTGGATGCGTCCAGGCTTTTCAAGCCCAGCACCACCAAGATCTGTTTCCGCAAGGGGACGTTCCTGCGCGGCTACATGTACGGCTTCATCGAGCGCTTCGCCCCGCACCTCACGCGGGAACGGGTGGAGGAAGCCGCCCGGTGCCATAGCCGGCAGGAGGTGGAAGCCCTCTTTCAGGACGTGACGTTACCCGTTTACTGAGGCTTCTGCAGATTGGTGGCGTGCAGGCCGCATTCCTTGTGACCCGGATCTTCCCACCACCAGCGGCCCTCGCGCTCGTGCTGGTTGGGCAGTACCGGCCGGGTGCAGGGCTCGCAGCCGATACTGATGTAACCCCGCTCATGCAGCGCGTTGTAGGGCACGTCAAACATGCGGATATAGTTCCACACATCGGCTGAAGTCCAGTCTGCCAGCGGATTGAACTTGATCAGGGCCTTCTCCGGCGTGGAAAAGGCCGCGTCATGCTGAACCAGCGGTACCTGCGCACGGGTGCCCGGGCTCTGATCCCTCCGCTGCCCGGTGATCCAGGCATCCAGTGTAGCCAGCTTGCGCTTCAGGGACGCCACCTTGCGGATGCCGCAGCATTCCTCGTGACCGTCCTCATAGAAACTGAACAGCCCCTTTTCCCGTACCAGTGCTTCCACTGCTGCCGCGTCCGGAGACAGCACTTCCAGCCGGATGCCGTAGTGCTTGCGCACGGTCTCCAGAAAACGGTAGGTTTCCGGGTGCAGGCGTCCGGTGTCCAGGCTGAACACCTGCACGTCCGGCCGGATCTTGACCGCCATGTCCACCAGCACCACGTCCTCTGCGCCGCTGAAGGAAATGGCAATGTTGTCAAACTGCGCCAGCGCCGCCTGAATGATTTTCTTGGGGGCCCAGCCCTTCATGGCTTCGGCCTGTTCAATGGGATTGAATGACGTGCTCATCAGGTTGCCTTGTGTGTCCGGTTGCAAATCATGAGGAAAGGAAGCCTATCAAAAGGCTTTTATAACGAAAAATACTATAAAGGCATAATGATAATCCGATAACATAGCACTCCTCTGAACCCGATTGAAACAAAATAAGGAGTGACCGTGGAACTGGCCTGCCTTGACCTGGAAGGTGTTCTGATCCCCGAAATCTGGATTGCCTTTGCCGAAAAGACCGGCATTGATGCCTTGCGCGCCACCACCCGGGACATCCCCGATTACGATGTGCTGATGAAACAACGCCTGGCCATTCTGGATGAGCACGGCTATGGCTTGCCGGATATCCAGGCCGTCATCGAAACCCTGGACCCGCTGCCCGGTGCCCGTGAGTTTCTGGACTGGCTCCGCGAGCGCTTTCAGCTCATCATCCTGTCCGATACCTTCTACGAATTCGCCATGCCCCTGATGCGCAAGCTGGGCAACCCGACCCTGTTCTGCCACCGCCTGGAAACCGACGAGAAGGGCCGGGTGGTCAACTACGTGCTCCGTCAGAAGGATCCCAAGCGCAACGCCGTCCGGGCATTTCACAGCCTCAACTACTATGTGATTGCCGCCGGGGACAGTTACAACGACACCACCATGCTCAGCGAGGCTGATGCGGGTATTCTGTTCCATGCGCCGGACAACGTGATCCGGGAGTTCCCCAGTTCCCGGCAGTACACACCTACGAGGACCTCAAGGCCGAATTTCTGCGTGCCAGCCGGCTGGTGAAGGCGTAATTCACGCCGCACCGGTACCGAACGCCTCAATGGCCTCAATCAGGTGGCGGATCTTGGTCATGGATTCCTCGAATTCGGGATCCGCTGCCGAATCGGCCACCACACCGCCACCGCCCCAGACGCGGATATGCCGTCCATCCGTTGTCAGGGTGCGGATGGCAATGCTGCTGTCCAGCACGCCTTCCGGACTCAGATAGAACAGGCTGCCGCAATAGACACCGCGGGGCAGGGGCTCCAGCTCCCGGATGATCTGCATGGCCCGGATCTTGGGTGCGCCGGTGATGGACCCGCCCGGCGAGCAGCCTTCCAGTACGGCCAGTGGTGTGACCGCTTCGCGAAGCGTGCCGGTGACGGTGCTTACGAGGTGGTGCACGTTGCTGTAGCGCTCCAGTGCAAAGAGTGCCGGCACCCGGATGGAACCGGGCACGCAGAAGCGCCCCAGATCATTGCGCAGCAGGTCCACAATCATCAGGTTTTCCGCACGGTCCTTTTCGCTGGCCAGCAGGGCGCGGGCCTCCTGATGATCGGCCAGGGGATCGGCGCGCCGGGGACGTGTGCCCTTGATGGGGCGGGTCTCCACCTGATCCTTTTCGATGCGCAGGAAGCGCTCGGGTGAAAAGGACAGCACCGCCTGTCCGTTGAACTGCACGTAACCGGAGAACGGTGCCCGGAAACGTCCGACCAGCGCCCTGAACAGGGTCAGCGGGTCACCTTGGTAAGGGGCCTGAAGCGCCTGGGTGAGGTTGATCTGGTAACAGTCGCCGGCAAGGATGTAGTGCTGAACCCGCTCGAAGGCTGCCACGTAGTCCGGGCGCTCCCAGAGGGGCTGGAACGGTGCGGACAGCCGAAAGGCTGATGCCCGGGCGTCCGGTTCAGGTACCTGATCCGAGGGCGACCTGAATCCGCCGATCACCAGGCCCGGGAGGGCATCCGCAGGTCTCGGATCCGGCCCCAGTATCTGCTGTTCCGCCAGACTGTAACTCAGATAGCCCGCCAGCCAGTGGCCCGTCAGGGTGCGCAGATATTCCGCCACGGCGCGCCAGTGTGCCTTCAGGCGGATCTGTTCGCCGTGCAGCGTCAGTGTGCAGGTCTTCTGCTGCCCGGCCGTCAGCACCCACTCCGGACGGGTGAAGAGCTGATTGAAGGGCTCGTAGGGGCCGTCCGGTGCCGGACAGGTGAGCCAGACGCTCAGCCCGGCCTCCCCGGAGGTGCGGGCCGCCACATCAAATGTGTGTAAAACCTGATCAGTTAACGTCACGATGGCTCGCCAACTGTGCGTTGGTTAACGCTTTGAAACGCGCTGTAACGGAGTGTGAATGGAGTCACGGAATCGCCAGGGTTTCGTTAATAGGATGTGTCTCAACGGTACGGTGATGATCCAGACGGAACACAACGTGCCGGGATTGTAACGAAAGACGGATGCTTTGAAAAATACGTGAACTGTGAGACCAGTCACGGAAAGTTACAAAGCGGAAGACTAGAGTAACAATTATCAGGTTTCGGGATCGATTGTCTGACAGTCGATCTCAAAACGCCCGAAAGGGCAAATTACGTAGCAATAAAAAAAATATCTAGGAGAAATGAAATGAAAGGCCTGAAAAAACTCGTTCTGGTTACTGCTATCGCTGCTGCTCCCCTGGCTGCCAATGCCGAGCTGAAAGCTGTTGACGACGCCACTCTGGAAGCGGCCACTGGTCAGAGCGGTCTGCTGGTAGAAGTTGCTCTGGGTACTACCACTGGTGATGCGCTGAACCGTGACTACACCAACGCTGGTGTTACCATCGAAGCATTCAAGTGGACAGTGGATCTGGAAACTTATGACAGCGCCACCAACGTTGTAACGCTGGGCACCGGTGCGCCTGCTGGTCTTACTTCTGGTCAGCCCGTAGGTGGTTTTGTTGCAACTGATATCGCGATTGCGGGTAACGTTGATGTTGCCATTGATGGCGCAGTGGACGGCTCAGGTCATGGCGGTATCGCGATGGTGCTGAACACCGGTGCTGCTGGTCTTGACTTCAAGGTTGGTGACATGGGTGTATTTGGTAACGCTGGCTCCGGCAACGTGCAGGCTTCCAGCATGGGTGGCATCGAAATGGCTGGCATCCACCTGAAGGATGTTTCCATGGTGATCTCTGGCCGTTAATTTCAGACTTGTCTGAAACAACGACCTTCGAAGGGCGCGCAAGCGCCCTTCGTCACATTTGGAAATCGAAAAACAAGACTGCAGTACCGTTTCGCCGAACACCCGGCTCACCAGAATGAGCCTACTAAAAACTAAAACAATGAAAATGAAGCAGCGCGAAGACGCTGTGAAGCAAGGTAAGGTAAGGATCAACCATGAAACGGACACTCTGTGCCCTCGTGGCCTGTGCGTGTGTACCCGTTGCGCTAGCGGACCTCAAGCCTCTGGATGATGCCGGCATGAATGCGGTAACCGGCCAGGGTTCACCCACCATTGCCATCAGTGGCGACATTACCTATGACGCCATCATCTATACCGATCCCCAGGGCAACCGTGAAGTGATTACGCCGGGTGGTGCCTCTGCCAACGGCGTCGTCAACACGACCGGCATCAACATGAAAGGAGCCACCTATGGCTCGCCCGCGGGTCTTTTCGGCATCTTCAGCATGTTCCTGCCCACCACTATGGGTGAGGTGGACACGGACGGGGACGGCATCGCGGATCATGGCGCGGCGGTCATCAATTTCAAGCCCAACGCCTTCTCAACCGGCACCCCCATCGACATCACCACGTCGGATACAGTGGTCAACGTGGCCGATCAGATGTTCCTGACCAAACAGGGCATCATCATTCTCAACGCACCGCTCAACAATCTCTACGATATCAACGGCCAGCAATACCAGTACGTCCACCGCAGCAACGGCACGCAATTGTTGTTCTGATTGGATAATTCCGGAAGAAAAGGATGGTGATTTCACCATCCTTTATGCCTTCATGGCTTATTGATTCGGCACATTCAGAATCAGATCAAATCCCCCAGCCGCCCGTGGCTCAAGCTGGATATTGCTGCCTTCAAAGCCTTTCTGGAACTGAATGGGATCCACGCCCGGCAGGTTGCCGATGGTGATGCGAACCTGTTGGGTGTCACCCGAAATGTTCAGCTCGTTGCCATAAGGAAGCTGATTCGGCTGGGTATTCAGAATCTGATCCAGCGTGAACGGCCCCTCGGGGACGGTCAGCCCTGGTACACCCGCCACGTTGATGGTGTGTGTTTTGGTCGGGGGCAGGTTGGCCACCGCCTGCAGGGCCGCTTCATCCAGTTTCTGACGTGCCGCCAGTTCCGCTTCGGCCTTGGCTGCCTGTTCTGCCGCCTGCCAGGCATTCACTTCCGAGGCATCATCGGTTTCCGTGCGCAGCGGTTCACCGGGTGATATGGTCAGGGTCACCACTTTCTTTTTCACCGGCTCCTTTTTGACCGGGGCAACAATGATGGTGGAATCCTTGACGTAGGTTTCCGTCAGTTCATCACCCGACAGGGATTTGACTTCGGCAAGCCCCAACTGGCTCGCAACGGCCAGGACAGCGGAACTTGCAATCACATGGCGTGTTTTCATGGTGGTATCCTGATCGCTTGAGGCTGTTAGATATGAACAAGTTTTACCCGTTTGGCGCGCGGGTTCAAGCGAATTTGTCGCATTTTGCGTACGGATTGCGTATATACTGGGTAAAGATCGTGTTTCAGGATTCATCTGTGCTGAAAGCAAACGTACGGGAGCGGATCGGCCGCTGGATTGATGCCCGCAGTCCCGAAGCGCCTGCCTTTACCCTCACTCAGCGCACGGTGTATGTGTTGCCCACCCGCTGGGGCATGGGTTTTCTCATGCTGGTGGTGCTCCTGTTTCTTTCGGGGGTCAATTATCAGAACAGCATGATGCTGGCGATGGCCTTTCTTTCGCTGGCCGTATTCATGACCCATATTGTCTGGACCTATCGCAACCTTTCCGGGCTTCATGTGGCTTTCCGTCAGGCCGAGTCGGGCCATGCGGGGGAGACCGGGCTGGTCATGCTGCGGGTGGCCGCGGCAGGACATCCGCATGTGGGCGTTGAACTGGGATGGCCGGGAGTGGGGTGGCAGAAGGTCCACCTGGCGGCGGGAGAAACCCGCGATGTGTCCCTGAGGTGTCGCCTGGGGCGACGCGGCCCTTTCAATCCCGGGCGCATGCTGATCACCACCACGGCACCCTTCGGGCTCATTCGCGCCTGGAGCTGGCAGCGCCTGCGCGTTCCCTTGTGGGTCTGGCCCAAGCCGGTGGAAGGGCCTTTCCCGGGGGCGCGCAATGAGATGGATGACGGCACTGCGCAGGCGCGTCGCACGGCCGCAGGCGATGAACTGTCAGACCTTCGTGACTGGGAGCCTGGAGAGCCGGTCACGCGCATCAGCTGGCGACACGTCGCCGCGCATGATCAGTGGCTGGTCAAGACCCTGGATACCGCCAGTCAGTCGGAAGTGTGGCTGGACATGCAGGCGATCCGCGGTGACACCGAATACCGGCTGTCGGTACTGGCGGGGTGGGTGGAAACCTGCAGCCGGGCATCGCGCCGGTTTGGCCTGATTCTCGGCCGGGAGCGACTCGCGCCGGGGCAGGGCGAGGGCCATCGTCGCAAGGCCCTGGATGCGTTGGCACGGTGGGGATTCAGTGATGCGACGCGCGTTTGAAGACAACCCGGAACTGACCCCGGAGGCCGTGAACTGGGCGTTGGCTGCACTGGTGCTGGCGGTGATACCCCATGTTCTGCGTGTGCCGCTCTGGCTGACCAGCCTCCTTGCCGGCATGGTGCTGTGGCGGCTGGGGATTCGCAAAGGATATCTGCGCTTTCCCGGAAAGGCTGTCCGGGCCCTCATGGTGGTCGGGCTGAGTCTGCTGTTCGTGCTGGCCTATCGCTGGCAGTACACGGTGGAGAGCGCCGTGGCCTTTCTCATGCTGGCATACTGCCTGAAGCTGTCGGAACTGGTAACGCGGCGGGATGCCTATCTGTTCAACTATCTCACCTTGTTTCTTGCCGCGCTGAATTTTCTCTTCAGTCAATCGGTGCTCATGACACTCTATGTCATGAGCGTCTATGCCGGCGTACTCATGGCGCTGATGGCGCTGAACGGGGTACTTTCCGCGCTGTCCTGGCACCGTGCCGGTCGCTGGAGCCTGACCATTGTCCTGCTCGCCATACCTCTGACGGCGGCGCTTTACGTGTTTACCCCCCGGCTTGCCCCCCTCTGGCGCATGCCGGTGCAGAGTGAAGGCGCCTTTACCGGACTGGGAGAGGATCTGAATTTCGGGGAGGTGGCCGATCTGGTGCAGTCGGATGAACGGGCCTTTCGGGTCACCTTTGCCGGGCCGCGACCGGCACAGCCCGACCTCTACTGGCGTGCCATCATTCTGGACGGCTTTGATGGTCAGCGCTGGTACCGGACGCCGGTTCAGAAGCAGCGTGATGTGCAGGCGGTACAGGCCAATCTCCGGGCCGGCGCCGAGCCCGCCTACCGGGTCTGGGTGGAACCCCATAACCGGATATGGGGGTTCGCGCTTGGTGTCGCCAATGTGACCGGGGATGGTGTCTACAGAAGCCCGGATGATCTCATCCGTTTCGTATCCCCCCTCAATCATCCGGCAGTGTACGACGTCTGGCCGGAGGCGGCTGTCGCACCGTCCGCTTTGCCCTGGGCGGATGCTCAGCGTTTTCTGGCGCTGCCACGCTATGCCAACCCGCAGGCGCGGGCGCTGGGTGAGGCGCTTGCAAAGCGTTACCCGGATGCCGGATCGCGTATTGCGGCGCTTCAGGCCCTGTTCTACAAGGGGGGATATACCTACACGTTGCGGCCACCCAAACTGGAAGGGGCGCATCGCATTGATGCCTTCCTCTTTTCCACCCGACGGGGTTTCTGTGAACACTTTGCCGGTGCCCTGGCCTACGTGCTCCGGGCTTCGGGGATTCCTGCCCGGGTAATTGCCGGATATCAGGGCGGCACCTGGAACGCGGATGGTGGGTTTCTGGTGGTCAGACAATTTGACGCTCACGCCTGGGTAGAGGCCTGGCTGGGCCCGGAGGGCTGGGTGAGGCTGGACCCCACCGCCTGGGTGGCACCGGAGCGCATTGAGCGCAGCCTGCAGGATGCGGTGGCCGGGGAGGGCAGCTTCCTGGAAGACGCCCCCCTGTCCCTGAGCCGCTACCGTCATGTGCCGGTCTGGGCCTGGCTTTCGAATCGCATGGAAGAGGTGAACTTTCAGTGGTACAAGTGGGTGGTCCAGTTCAATGACGCCAGGCAGAAATCCATTCTTGAGGCCTTGCTGGGGCGAACTGATCTCCGAACCCTGCTTTGGGCGCTGATTGCCGTCACCTGTCTGACCTTTCTGCTGATGGCCGCCTGGGTCCTGTATGGTGACAGGCAACGGCAAACAGAGGATCCGGCTGCCCGTTTCGGGCACTGGTTGCGTCGTTACCTGCGTCGCAAGGGGCTTGAGGTACCGGAGAACGCGACGGTCAGACAAGCCGTGAGCTTGTGTTGCGCGGTCTGGCCGGATGCGCAGGAGAGGCTGGAGGCCTGGTGTTTTGAAGTGGAAACGGTGCTCTATGCAACGAATAATCCGGCAGCGGATACAGGCCGTCGCCTGAAAGAGTTGAAACGGCACCTCCGAAAGATTAGGCTGCGTGGCCGGAAATCGCAGACCACACCCGGGAGTGCGCTGTCTTGATGGAATACCCTGACTATACGCCTGACCGTGAGTTGCCGCCCTGGCTGGCACAGGCCTTTGTACCGGTGGACAGTGCATTGCGTCAGAATCGTGCTGCACACGCCTGGCTGGTCAGCGGGGCCGAAGGGCTGGGGCGACCGTGGCTTTATCGCTACTGGGCCTGGCGCCTCCTGTGTGAAACCGGGGCGGCCTGTGGGCAGTGCCGTGCCTGCCGCTTGCTGGCGCAGGGCAGCCATCCGGATGTGCTTTGGGTGATGCCGGAAGACCGGCCCACAATTTCCGTGGACCAGTTGCGTCAGATGGCACGTTTTGTCTGGGAAACCCCCCAGATGGGGCGGGCCAAGCTGGTGATTCTGGATCCCGCGGAGGCCATGACGCTGGCGGCGGCCAATGCCCTGCTGAAAACACTGGAGGAACCACCGGCCTATGCCACGCTGGTGCTGGGCACGGCATCACCGGGTACGGTTTTGCCCACCATCCGGAGCCGCTGCGCGCAGATGGTCGTGCCGGTTCCCGATGCCGCCGTGGTGCGCGAGTGGCTTGCCGGTCAGGGGGATCAGGCGCCGTCAGCAGATGTCATTGAGGCCGGCCTCGCCTTGGGGCTGGCACCTTTCGAATTGCTGGCGGACGCCGAGGGCCGGGTCAGGGCGCTGAAACAGCTCGAGTCGGACTGGCAGGCCTGGCTGGCCGGAAAAGTCACGCTCACGGAGCTGGCAACCCGCTGGTCCGGACTGGATCAGGGGGATACCCTGGAGGGGCTCATGCGCATCCTTTATCGCCAGGTGGCGGGCGGACCGGTTCAGGACGCGTTGCAGGCCGTGGTCGCCATGGCGTATGAGCGGTTGGCGGAAATCCGCAGGCGCTTTATGGAAAAACGCAATCTCAACCCGTTGCTGGTCTGGGAGCATTGGCTGATGCAGGTGCGGCGGGACATGAAAGAGCTGAAGTAGAACATGAGCGAAAGACACTGCTACTATCACCCCCTGGAAGCCGCCCGCTGGCAGTGCCGCGGATGTCAGCGCCTGCTCTGTTCCCGTTGTGTGCCGGTCAATGACAAACGTACCGGGCACTGTCCCTTGTGCCGGGCACCGTTGCGTTATCTGGGCAGTGCAAATACCGCCGTTCCCTTCTGGAACCGCCTGGGCGCCTTTTTTGTCTATCCGCTGGGGCGTGCGCCGCTGGTCCTCATTCTGATCTGTACACTGTTACCGGCCTTCATGACCCCCGGTCTGCTCAGTCTGGCGGTGTCCCTGCTGCTTCTGGCCGCGCAGACGCGTTATCTCTATGCGGTCCTGGAGCATACCAGTGAAGGTGAACTGTCGCCGCCTCCCCTGGGCGTGGCCTTTTCGGGAGGCGGCCTGGTGCTGGTGATCCAGCAGGTGGTGATCTTTGTGGTGATGGCGGCCGCCGTGGAAATGAGCGCCCGTTTCCTGGGCCCGGTGGCCGGCGTGATCGTGATGCTGGCTGTCCTGCTCGCGCTGCCGGCGACGGTGATGCTTCTGGCACTGGAAGGACAGCTTGGCGAGGCACTGAACCCGCTGCGCTGGCTGGCCCTCATGTCTGCCCTGAAGTGGCCCTATTTTGTCCTGTATGGCTATCTGGTGCTGCTGGTGCTGGGAGCCGGAGTGGTGACCGACTTCATGTGGCAGCATTTCAGTCCGGCGGTCGCCCAGGCACTGGCGGGCATGAGTGCCAGTTACCTGTCCATCGTGGCATTTCATCTCATGGGGTACCTGCTGTTTCAGTATCAGGATCGGCTCGGCTATGCGGCGGACAGCAGCGAGGAACTGCCGGCAGAGCAGGGCCCCCGGTCCGATAACGAGACACTCCGTGATGTGGATCTGCGCCTGCGTGAAGGCGACTTTCGCGCCGCGGCCGGTGCACTGGAAGGTTATGTGGAGCGTCATCGCCAGGACACACAGCAGGTGCCGCGGCTGTTCCGGATTCTCGTGGAAATGGATGACAATGACCGCATTCTCCGCCTGCAGCGGGTGTTCATGGAACATTTCGTGCTGAGTACGCACGCTGCAGATCTGGCGGCGCTGATCGAACGCTGCCGCAAGGCCGATGCCGGATGGCTGCCATCCAATGCCGAGCGCGTCTTTCAGGCGGCGGAGAGTCTCTATCAGTCAGGGCATACCCGTCTGGCCCTCTGGATGCTCAAGGACTACCACAACCGCTTTGCAAACGAACCCATGTGGGTAGCGGACGCCCTGTTGCTGACCGCCCGGATTCTGGCCAATCACGTGCGCAATGCGGCCAAGGCCCGCAATTTCCTGACGGTTGTGGCAAAGCGCTATCCTGAGCGGGCCGCGAAAGCGCAGGCCCTGCTGGCAGAACTGGATCAGCACGGCACGCTGGCTGACGGTCGCTGACCGGCGTCCGTCAAACGGGAGAATCG
This sequence comes from Thermohahella caldifontis, assembly GCF_041153465.1. NCBI lineage: Bacteria > Pseudomonadati > Pseudomonadota > Gammaproteobacteria > Oceanospirillales > Hahellaceae > Thermohahella > Thermohahella caldifontis. The sequence continues at coordinate 1,002,418 of NZ_CP154858.1, read as the reverse complement.
CCCCGGTGGTGGCGCGATTGCCACTCCTCCAGCCGTTTCTGGTACTGACCGGCTTTCAGGGCAAGGTTCAGTTCCCTGAGTCGCGCAATCAGCGTCTGGAGCGCATCTTCCACCACCAGGGGATCCGGCTGACAACTGGTCAGGATGGCAAACGCCTTCTCGGCCGCTTCGACTTGGCCCTCGGCCAGGGCCCGGTTGAAGAGCTGCAGGGCCAGCTCACCGGCCGCCCTGGGGGCTGGTTCACTCATTGCCCTGATGGTGGGCAGAGCCTCTGCAAAGGCGCTCCGCCGGATCAGTGCGCTGACTGAAGTCTGCATCCATTGGCTGTATCGGGGATCTTTGGGCCGTTGCGAAAGCAGGGCGGTCAGCGGTTTTTCCAGCTGGGGCAGACCGGGCTGTTTCTCGTGCAGAGTCCAGAGTCTGTCCAGTGCCTGGTCGAATCGCGCTTCACTCAGGGCATCCAGCGCATAGCTCAGTTGCTTGCGCAGGCGCGCTTCCCCGGCGTCCCCGGCTTGGGCCTCCGGCACCTCCTGATTTTTCACCAGCGTGAAGTAGAGTGACGCCAGCCATCCCGCGACCAGGCCGCCTGCGTGAGCCATGTACGCCACCTGGGCACCAGGTTCGCTGAACCAGGCGTAAACCTCCTTGAGCAGCCAGACGGGCAGGATCACCAGCGCCGGCGCCCTGAAATAGTTGAAGTAGGGGCCGAGCATGTAGAAGAAGCGGATGCTGCGCAAACGATACAGGCCGACGTAGACCCCCATGAGTCCGGAAATGGCGCCGGATGCCCCCACCAGCGGCACCCAGGGATCACTCGCCATCAGGGTGAAAAACAGGCCGGCCAGCGCGCCTGTGGCAAGATAGACCCCTGTCATCCGGAGTCCGCCGAGGATTTTCTCCAGGCCGAAGCCGAGAAGAAACAGAAAGATCATGTTGCCCAGAAGATGATCCCAGCCACCATGCAGGAACTGGTGGGTGATCAGGTTGGCCAGCCGCACGTCTGCCGGCGTGAGGCCCGCTGCATGGGCACTGATCCGGTCAATCCAGCGTGTATTGATCTCGGTGCGGTTGCGCAGCCAGCGTTCGTATGTGGTGGTGTCCCACACATCCTTGCCGGTACGGACAAGTTCCTGAAAGAATGCGCGGTCCATGACCATCAGTTCGGACAGCTCATCCCATTTTTGTGCCTCAAAGACGGTCTTTGCCGCTTCCAGCAGGTCTTCCAGCGGCGCCTTGTCGATATGCACCCGGCGATTGAGGTAGATTTCGTACTGCGGCCCCTCCAGTGCAGCCAGTTCAGCGGACTGATAGAGTGCCAGCGCCTGATCAAGCTTGTCCTGATCCTTGCCCTGATACAGGGTGAAGACCAGCACGCACAGCACGATCAGCGCCAGGGTGAACACCGGCGGCTTGCGCCAGTCAACGGCGTGTTCGGCAGGCAGAATCAGGAGCATGACTCAGAAGTCCTTTTGACGATGTCAGGCAGCATGCGCCGCACCGTATCCACGATGGCCTGAGTCTGACTGTCCACTTCGAGATTGACGAGCTCACCTTCACGAATGTCACCGAAGGTGGTCTGTCGGAGGGTTTCAGGGATCAGGTGGACGGAAAAGCGGTCCGCCTGACGATTGCTCACGGTCAGGCTGGCGCCGTTGAGGGCAATGAAGCCCTTTTCGAAAATGTAGTCGCCCCAGTCCGCGGGCAGGGCCAGCGTGACGGTGGCATTGTCTTCGTCGGGCCGGGTGACTTCCAGCACCGGGACGGTGCAGTGGACGTGCCCGGAGACCACATGACCGCCGATTTCGTCCCCGTAGCGCGCCGCGTGCTCATAGTTGACCCGGTCGCCGGGCTTGAGATGCCCCAGATTGGTGCGTTTGAGGGTTTCCTGCATCAGGTCAAAGTGTATATGCGAACCTTCCACGGCAGTCACCGTGAGGCAAACCCCCTGAATGGCGATGCTGGCGCCGATGGCTGTCCCTGTCTTGTCTGCCCCGAAATCAAGGATATAGGTGGCAAAGGCGGGACGGCGTTCCACGCTGACGAGACGGGCTGTACCCTGAACAATTCCGGTAAACACGTGAGTCCTCCGCATTGACAACCCGCCGGGGGTTGTCTGTAATGAGCCAAAGCCCTCTTTATGGGCGTTGCTGACACTGGCGAAGCGTATCATGGCTAAAGTTCATCACGGAAACAACCTCAGTCTGGATGTCAAAACGCTCCGTGCCGCAGCCCGGGGTGAGCTGGGTGAGCCGGACCCGATTCGCGAATCTCTGGAACAGAGCAGGAAGGAGCGCCGGGAAGCCATGCGAGCCGCCACGACTGTTTCACCGGTGGAGGCCAGCAAGACACCCGTTGAGGCTTCGCGGCCGCCGGCTGCAAGGAAGGACGCTCAGCCTGCAGCGCCACAGCATGGCCCATCCGGTGGTGCAGGGCGCGCCGAAGCCCGGCCGGACCCGGAGGCACTAAGAAAGGAAAGGGAGGCACTGGAGCAGAAGCGCCGGGAACTGTTGAGGTTGGTGGCCTTGCGTGATGCGCTGGATGTGGTCAACGATGAGCTGCTCGCCATGCGCGACTATCCTGACACGGCCAATTTGCTGATCGCCAAGCGCAAGCGCGATCTTTGGCTGCTGGCCATGCTGCTGGGGCTGGCCGTGTTTCTCATTGGCTGGATGGGCTTTGCACCGGCCTGGATCGCCGGAACCGGATTCGCCGTGATGGTGGCCAGTGGCCTGACATGGGTGCCGCCTGTGCGACGCCTGTTCTCGAAGGCGCCGACTTATGAGGAGCTGCGCGCAACACGGCGTCTGCTGGAGTATCGGGCCTTGGCCCATCTGAAACTGCTGGAAGGCGGGGAGCCGCTGGTCTGGAAGCTCCAGGCACTTGCGCCGTGGAACCCCCGCCTCGAACATCCCCGCTATGCGCGGCTGGTCAGCCTCAGCCACAAGCGCCTGCTGTTGCGGGCCGTGGAAAGTGCCGCCGCTTTCCGTCTGTATCTGGAGTACATCATTGAGGCGCGTCGGGCCATGCGGCGCGTGGAAGAAGAGCTGGCAACCGTGCGCAAGCGCATCAGGGAGCTGGACGATGCGCTCGCCGGATGAGCGCATGCACCTGCATGTGGGTGACATCACCCGGCTGGCGGTGGACGCCATCGTCAATGCCGCCAATGACAGATTGTTGCCCGGTGGGGGTGTGTGTGGTGCCATCTTCCGGGCGGCGGGTCCCGAACTGATTGATGCCTGTCGCCAGGTCGCACCCTGTCCCACGGGAGAGGCCCGTCTGACGCCGGGTTACTGGCTGCCGGCGAGATACATCATTCATGCGGTCGGACCGGTCTGGCGGGGTGGCTTGCAGGGTGAGGCGCAGCAATTGAAGGATTGTTACCGCGCCATCCTGCGTTGTTGTGAAGCCCACAATATCCGGCATGTGGCCATCCCGGCCATCAGCTGCGGTATATTTGGTTATCCTCCCGAAGAGGCGGCTCCTGTTGCCGTGAGGGAAGTGCGCGACTGGCTGAGCAGTCATGATCTGCCCGCCGAGGTCACCTTCTGCCTTTTCTCTGATGATATGGCGATGCACTATAAGCAGGCCCTGGACGGCAGTCGCGGCGGCGGCAACGCCTCAAAATAGTGCGCTATCTTTCCTGGGTGCACCATGATGATGCAAAAATTGATTCTTTGATTCTGGAATTAGCCACTCCACCCCCGAAAATTCTTTCTATTGCACTGAAATAGCGCGTGAATCCATCACGTGGCCCGGTTTGTGCTTTCTCGCTGTGCACAGATTTCAAAACTCAACCGAAAACCAGAACGAGGATTCGACGTGCAAGAGAGTATGACTGTACAGGCGTTGGCATCAGGTGTGGATAGTCTGTTCGTGCTGCTGGGTGCCATCATGGTGCTCGCCATGCATGCAGGCTTTGCATTTCTGGAGGTCGGCACCGTCCGGCACAAGAACCAGGTGAATGCCCTGGTGAAGATTCTCACCGAGTTCGGTACCTCGGCCATTGCCTATTTCTTTATTGGCTACAAGCTGGCCTACGGTGTGGATTTCTTCAAGAGTGCAGAGGTGCTCTCTGCCAACAATGGCTATGAGCTGGTCAAGTTCTTCTTCCTGCTGACCTTTGCCGCAGCCATTCCTGCGATCATCTCAGGTGGCGTGGCAGAGCGGGCGCGGTTCTATCCGATGCTTGCCGCATCCGCACTCTGTGTGGCCTTTGTCTACAGCTTCTTTGAGGGTGTGATCTGGAATGGCAATTATGGCTTCCAGTTCTGGCTGGAGACCCAATTCGGTAGCAGCTTCCACGACTTTGCAGGCTCGGTGGTGGTGCATGCTGTGGGTGGCTGGATTGCACTGGCAGCCATTATTCTTGTCGGGGTGCGTCATGGCCGTTTCCGGAACGGGCAGGTGGTGGCCTTTGTGCCGTCCAGCATACCGTTCCTGTCTCTCGGGTCATGGATCCTGATTGTGGGCTGGTTCGGCTTCAATGTCATGTCGGCGCAGAAAATTGAAGGCATTTCGGGTCTGGTGGCGGTCAACAGTCTCATGGCCATGGTGGGTGGCACCCTGGTGGCAATGGTTGTGGGCCGCAATGACCCGGGCTTCATTCACAATGGTCCGCTGGCCGGACTGGTGGCCGTGTGTGCGGGCTCGGATATCATGCATCCAGTGGGTGCGCTGATTGTGGGCGGGGCAGCCGGTGCCTTCTTCGTGTTTGCCTTCGAGTGGATGCAGAAATCGCTGCACAAGGTGGACGACGTACTGGGTGTCTGGCCGTTGCATGGTCTCTGTGGCGTTTGGGGCGGTATTGCTGCCGGCATTTTTGGTCAGACTGCGCTCGGAGGGTTGGGAGGCGTGAGCCTGGCCAGTCAGGTGATCGGGACGCTGGCAGGCGTTGCGGTGGCTCTGGCAGGCGGTTTCCTGTTTTATGGGCTGTGCAGCAAGCTCGCCGGTGGGCTGCGCATGGATGATGAGCAGCAGTACAATGGCGCTGACCTGACCTTCCATCGCATTGAAGCCACCAACTTCGACAACAAGTAAGATCGCGACGGCGAGTTCCGGCTTGCTGAGTCCTGGCAGAAGGCCCGCCCCGGCGGGCCTTCTGCGTGATGCGGGTGGTAAATTTACCTCTTGACACGGGCTGCATCCAAACGTATGTTTCAAACAAGTGTTTGGAACAGATAACCTAACATGGCCCAGTCCGATACCGTTGACCGCATACTGGATGCGGCGGAAGAGCTTTTTGCAGAGCGCGGATTTTCCGAGACCTCGCTGCGCCAGATAACCAGCAAGGCTGGTGTTAATCTGGCTGCCGTGAATTACCATTTCGGCTCCAAAAATGCGCTCATTCAGGCTGTCTTTTCCCGCTTCCTGAATCCCTTTACCCGCAGTCTGCGGGCGAAGCTGGAGGCACGTGCCCGCCAGGAAACTCCCGTCGCGCTGGAAGAGCTGCTGTACGTCGTTACGTCTTCCATTCTGGATGCGGCGCCCGGTCGAGGGGAAGAAGCACTGGCCCGGTTCATGCGCTTGCTTGGTCTGGCATACACCCAGTCTCAGGGGCACCTGCGCAAGTACGTGGAGCAGCAGTATGCAGCCGAATTCAGGCTCTTCATGCGTCTGATCCGGGAAGCCACGCCGGAACTGGATCAGGTGGAGCGATTCTGGCGCATGCAGTTCATGCTGGGTGCGACGGCATTTACCATGTCCTCCTACAAGGCGCTGGACAGCATTCTGGAAAATAGTCTGGGCGTGACCACATCCATCGAGGATATCGCCCGCAGACTGGTACCGTTTGTTGCCGCCGGTCTCAGGGCGCCGGTTCATCCTGCGCTGGAAAAAAGCGCTGCCCCGAACTGACGCTTTATTGCGGCACGGACCTTCGATACACTGCCGCTCATGAGACTGATCCCCGAACATGAGCGGCTTATCCGCATTCAGCTGGCAAACCAGACGCTTACCGTAATCGAATCCGGAACGCTCCGCTGGACGTGCAGGATTTCCACTGCGGCCAACGGCGCAGGGGAGCGCAGCGGGTCAGGCTGCACGCCACGTGGCCGGCACTACATCCGGGCGCGCATTGGAGAGGGTGCACCGTTGAATGCCGTGTTTGCCGGACGACGCCCGACGGGAGAAATCTGGTCCCCGGAACTCGCTGCCCGCTTTCCTGACCGTGACTGGATTCTCACCCGGATCTTCTGGCTTTGCGGCCTGGAACCGGGGCGCAACCGGGGCGGAGATTGTGATACCATGCGCCGCTACATTTATATACACGGCACGCCGGATACGGAACCCATGGGCATTCCCCGTTCGCATGGCTGCATCCGCATGCACAACCCTGACTTGCTCACCCTGTGGACACTGGCGCCGGCCGGCACCCAGGTATGGATTGAACCATGAACGGACCCCTGATCGTTGACGTTGAAACGACCACGCTGACAGACGATGATTGCAGCATCCTCCTCAATCCCTGGGTTGGAGGCGTCATCCTGTTCCAGCGCAATCTGGAATCGGTGCAGCAATGCAAGGCGCTGATCCGGGAAATCCGCGCCTTGCGGCCGGATCTGCTGATCACCGTGGATCAGGAGGGCGGGCGCGTGCGTCGTCTGACCGAGGGTGTGCTGGACGTGCCCCCCATGGCCACGCTCGCTGCGGACTTCGATGACGCCCCCGAGCGGGTGCTGGGGCGTATCCGCGCCACCTGTGCCGTGATGGCGCATGAACTGGACGAGCTGGGATTTGATCTGACCTGGGCACCGGTGGCGGATCTGGATCGCGGTCTGAACGAGGTGATTGGTCACCGGGCATTCGGTGCGGACCCCCGGAAAGTGGCACAGTGTGTTCAGGCTGCCGCGGAAGGGTTGCTGCTGGCCGGGTTTTGTCCGGTGCTCAAGCATTTCCCTGGTCACGGCGGTGTGACCGTGGATACTCACGTGGGGATGGCGCAGGATTTGCGGCCCCTTGCGGAGATCGGGAGCGAGGATCTGGTGCCTTTCCGTGACGCACTGGCGGTGCTGCCCCGGGCCGGCGTCATGCTCAGTCACGTTCAGGTGCCTGCCCTGGAAGCCGTTCCTGCGGCGCTGTCTTCTGCCTGGGTACGTTATCTGCGGGAGACGCTGGGGTTTGAAGGCCCGGTGGTGACTGACGATCTGGGCATGCAGGGAGCGGGTCCGCAGAAAGCGGGTGATCGGGTGGTTCGTGCGCTGTCTGCCGGTGCAGACGTGGTGCTGCTCTGCAATGATCGCAAGGGCGTCTACGACGCTCTCAGGCGGCTTGATGAACTGGACAATCTGCCTGATGAAGCCGGTTCGGCCGGACGCCGGGCGCGCCTTCGGAAACACCCGGCGCAGGCGGGGAACTGGGACAAGCTCAAACAGCACGTGGAGGAGGTCTTGAATGGACGTCGCCAGCATATGGGATAGTCTGGGGTTGCATGCGTTGTCGGACAGCAAGATGGCACAAATCTTTGTGCTGGTGTTTGTCACGCTGGTGGTAGCCTTCATTGTCAAACGCCTGTTTCTGAGAGCCGCCAGGCAACTCGAACGCACCAAAAATCTCTGGGATGACACGCTGGTAGAGGCCGCGCGTACACCGACCATCGCCCTCATCTGGCTGCTGGGCATTTCCTGGGCGGCGGAAATTGCCCAGTCCGTGACCAATGCGGAAATCTTCGGAGTCATTGGCCCCATCCGCAAGGTGGGGGTGGTGGCGCTGATGGCCTGGTTCGTCGTGCGTTTCATTTCCGGGGCCGAGCATATCCTGGTCAATCCGGACAAGATGAAGGAGCCCATGGATCCCACGACCGTGTCTGCGTTGTCGAAGATTCTTCGCGCTTCGGTCATCATCACGTCGGTTCTGGTCATCATGCAGACGTTGGGTTACAGCATTTCCGGCGTGCTGGCTTTCGGGGGGATCGGTGGAATCGCGGTGGGCTTTGCTGCCAAGGATCTGCTGGCCAATTTCTTTGGTGGCCTGATGATCTACCTGGACCGTCCGTTCGCTGTCGGGGACTGGATCCGCTCTCCGGACAAGGAAATCGAGGGGACGGTCGAGCATATCGGCTGGCGGCTGACCCGGATCCGCACCTTTGACAAGCGGCCGCTGTATGTACCCAATGCCACCTTTACCAGCATTTCGGTGGAAAACCCGTCCCGCATGCTGAATCGGCGCATCTACGAAACCATTGGCGTCCGTTACTGCGATTTCAATACCTTGGGTGATATTGTGAAAGCGGTACGTGAGATGCTGGAGAATCATCCCGAGATTGACACGACCCAGACGCTGATCGTGAACTTCAATGCATTCGGGGCGTCATCCCTGGATTTCTTTGTCTACACCTTTACCCGGACCACCAACTGGGTCAGGTTCCACGAGGTGAAGCAGGACGTACTCATGCGCATCTATGAAATTATTCGTGAACATGGTGCAGATGTCGCCTTTCCCACACGTACGCTTGATCTGCCGGATCCGGTGAAGGTGGCATTGCTGGAGGAGAACCGATCATGACACTGGCCATCATCGGCGGTACCGGACTGACAGAATTGCCCGGTCTGTCCCGCCTGGAAAGTCTGGATGTGACGACCCGCTGGGGTGAACCCAGCGCCCCCCTGCAAAAAGGGGTGCTGAACGGCCAGGAGGTCATCTTCCTTGCCCGGCACGGTCGTCCGCATCGCATTCCGCCACACCAGGTCAATTACCGGGCCAATATCGCCGCCCTGAAGGAAGCGGGCGCGACCCGGGTCATCGGTGTGACGGCCGTGGGGGGCATCCATCCGGACCTGACCGATGGTGTCTGTGTCGTGCCGGACCAGCTGATTGATTACACCTGGGGCCGCCCGTCAACCTTCTTTGAGGGGGATCTGGATCACGTCACCCATGTGGATTTCAGCTTTCCGTTTACGGCCTCCCTGCGTCGGGCCCTCCTTGAGGCCGGACAGCGGGCAGGGGTGGCCCTGATGGATGGCGGCGTATATGGTGTCACCCAGGGGCCGAGGCTGGAAACTGCTGCGGAGATCGTTCGCATGGAACGGGATGGCTGTGACATGGTGGGCATGACTGCCATGCCCGAAGCCGTGCTGGCCCGGGAGGCCGGACTGGAATATGCGCTGCTGTCCTACGTGGTGAATCCCGCTGCCGGCAAGGTGGAGCGGGAAATTACCATGGCGGAAATCGAGGCGGTGATCGCCCGCAGCATCGACCGGATCAGGGCTGTGCTGACAGCGGTACTGGCGGCGCCGACAGAGGTCTGACCACGTCACCGCGGGTACCCGCTTCGGGTACCTGTTCCGGAGACGGCAATTCTGCCCGCTCCACGCGCACAAGCGCACTGTAGCGCGGGTGATCATAATAGGTGGTCACCCCGATCTTGAGCCGCTGAGCCTGTTCCAGCGTGATCCAGCCCGTGAGCTGACGATCGCGGTTCTCGATATCCGGTAACGGTGCGGGGTAGGGCGGATAACCATTTCTCCTGACGCTTCTGTCGGGAGGCAGGACGGTGTCCAGCAGCACATGGGACCAGGGCGACCACTGCGGCACATTCAGCGTCACACCCGCATGCAGATAGAGTGAACGCCTGAAGTCCACAACAGCTTCAAACTGAGGAATACCCTGGGCATTGAGCGGTCCGGTCAGGCTGAGGTGATGCTCGGTATCCGGGAGCATGACCAGTGTCACCGAACCGGACCACAGCACCCGGTAGCGGCGCGAGCGCTGCAGGCGGATCAGGCTGTCGGCCAGATCGAATTCCGTATCCTCATTGATCTGTATCTGGTTCTCCATGAGCGGTGTATCCGGCAGGATGACCCGGTCAAACGCCGGTTTTACCGGATGGTCCCGCAAGGGGACCTGTTCATCGGAATTTTCGCTCAGGTGCTCAAAAAGGATCAGGTTGAGTCTGTAGGCCCTCAGATCATCGCTTCCCGGTGCGGCCGGCGACAAGCCTGACACAGTCAGCAAAAACAGGGCAAACAGGGCATTTTTCAAAGTCATGTCCGGGCTTCCAGCAGGGTCAGCAGATGTTCGATGTAGTGTACGCGTTCTTCCGGTTCCTTGGGAGGCTTCAGCAGGGTCAGCCGGTCGCCGCCTGACAGCCGGTAACTGTCCGGCCGGGACTGGATGAGCTGTATGAGACGCATGGGATCCACCCGGGTGTGTTTGGCGAACTCGACTGTGCCCTGCTGGGCCCCGACATCAATCCGGGTGATGCCCAGCGCATCGGCCTGCATGCGCAGCCGTGTCTGCCGCACGAGGTGCTTCACTTCTTCGGGAAGCAGACCGAAGCGATCGATCATTTCCACCTGGATGGCCTGAAGCTCCTCTTCCGAGCGGCAGGAAGACAGACGTTTGTAGAGGCGCAGGCGCTGGTTGACATCCGGAAGGTAGCTGTCAGGAATGAGCGCCGGGACCCGCAGGTTGATTTCGCAGCCTGCAGGTCCGGTGTCTTCCAGTGACAGGTCGCGTCCCTCGCGCATGGCCTTGATCGTTTCCTCCAGCAGTTGCATGTAAAGGCTGAAACCGACGGTTTCCATGTGGCCGCTCTGTTCGTCTCCCAGCAGCTCTCCTGCACCGCGGATTTCCATGTCGTGCGTGGCCAGGATGAAACCGGCACCCAGATCCTGTGCTTCGGCAATGGCCTCCAGCCGCTTGCGTGCATCGCTGCTGAGCGCGCTGGGGGGCGGCGTCATCAGGTAGGCATAGGCCTGGTGGTGGGAACGGCCCACACGGCCGCGGAGCTGGTGAAGCTGGGCCAGGCCGAACGTGTCCGCCCGTTCGATCAGGATCGTATTGGCCGAGGGAATGTCGATGCCGGTTTCGATGATGGTGGTACAGACCAGAACGTTGTAGCGCTTGTGGTAAAAATCCGACATGACCTTTTCCAGGTCGCGCTCCCGCATCTGACCGTGCGCCACGGCAATTCGCGCCTCCGGAATCATTTCGGCCAGCTCGCGCGCGCAGCGCTCGATGGTCTTGACCTCGTTGTAAAGATAGAACACCTGTCCGCCCCGGAGCAGCTCGCGCCGGATGGCTTCCTTGATGATGCCCGCGCTTTTTTCCTGAATGAAGGTGCGGACGGACAGCCGTTTCTGGGGTGGCGTGCTGATGACGGAGAGGTCGCGCAGCCCGCCCAGCGACATGTTGAGTGTCCTGGGAATCGGGGTGGCGGTCAGGGCCAGAATGTCCACATTGGCGCGCAACTGCTTGATCTTCTCCTTCTGGTTGACGCCAAACCGGTGCTCTTCATCCACGATGAGCAGGCCCAGATCCCTGAACTTCACCGAAGGCTGAAGCAGCTTGTGGGTGCCGATGACAATATCCACCTTGCCCTGTTCCAGCCGCTTCAGAACGTCGTCCGTCTGTGTGCCGCTGCGGAAGCGGGACAGAAGCTCGATGGTGATGGCGGTGCCCGCAAAACGGTCGGTGAAGGACTCGAAGTGCTGCTGGGCCAGCAGGGTGGTGGGCACCAGAACCGCCACCTGCTTGCCGGCGTGTGCGGCCAGGAAGGCGGCACGCATGGCCACTTCCGTCTTGCCGAATCCCACATCGCCGCACACCAGTCTGTCCATGGGGCGCTCGGAGGTCATGTCCCGGATGACGGCTTCTACCGCCGATCGCTGGTCGGGTGTTTCCTCGAAGGGGAAGGCCGCGGCAAAGTCCTCGTAAGCTTCGTCCGGTGGCGGAAAGGCAAAACCCTTCTGGGCCTCCCTGCGCGCATAGACTTCCAGGAGCTCGGCTGCCGTGTCACGGATCTTCTTCAGCGTCTTCTCGCGGGCAGTACTCCAGCGTTCCGAACCGAGCTTGTGCAGCGGTGCCAGCGACTCGTCCAGTCCGGTATAGCGGGAAATCTGGTTCAGGCTGGTGACCGGTACATACAGCTTTGCCCCTTCCGCATATTCGAGGACGAGAAATTCCTGCTCCACACCACCTGCAGAAATGCGCTCCAGTCCGCGGTAACGACCCACACCATGCTCGATATGGACAACCGGGGCGCCGGGCTTGAGTTCGGTCAGGCTCTGGAAGACGTTCTCGAACTCGTCCTGTGTGCTTTTCCGGCGCCGTTTCTGCGGAACATAGCCCGTAAACAGATCCTGTTCGGTAATGAGGGCGCGGCCGGACTCCGTCCATACGAAGCCACCCTGAATGTCCGCCACGCACAGTGCCAGTCGGGCATCGCTGTTCAGGGCGTCATCCAGGCTGTCGCACAGCGCGTGATCGAGATCATGGCGGTTCAGCAGGGCATGAATGATTTCGCAGCGCCCCGCCGATTCGGCACACAGGATGGCGCGAAAGCCGGGCGTGTCCAGCGCGGAGCGCAGCCTTGCCAGCGGATCTGAAGCCCGCTCTTCCACATGAATGTCCGGTAGCGGACCAATGCCGTCGGCCGGCAATGCGGCCCGGGTGACGGCACGCTTGCGCTGATGTGTGGCATGGGCCAGAAGATCGGGCGTCAGGCATACCTCTGCAGGTGCCATCAGTGGCCGTCTGGGGTCCACATTGAGATCTTCGTAACGCTGGCAGACGTGCTCCCAGAACTGCCGGGCCGCCTCTTGCCAGGATCCGAGACAGACCACCGTACCATGGTCCGGGACATAATCCACCAGAGTGGCCGTCTTTTCAAAAAAGAGAGGCAGCCAGTACTCGATGCCGGCTGGCGCGATACCCTGTTTCAGCTCGTCAATGAGCGGAATGTTGCGGGGCGCTTCGGCAAAGTGCGTGTGGAAGCGCTGGCGGAAGGCTTCGACCGCCTCCGCATCCAGCGGGAACTCGTGAGCGGGGAGCAGATCAATGCTGTCCAGCTTGTTCAGGGAGCGCTGGCTTTCGGGGTCGAAGGTGCGCAGCGAGTCAATCTCCTCATCGAACAGTTCGATGCGGATGGGCAGCGGACTGCCGCTGGGGAACACGTCCAGAATGGCGCCCCGCACGGCGAATTCTCCCGGCTCGTAGACCGTATCCACAAGCCGGTAGCCGGCTTCCACCAGGCGTGTGCGCCATGCGGCGGGGTCCAGCCGGTCACCCAGGCGGAGGCGGAAAACGGTGCCCTGCAGATGGGACATGGGGGCCAGCCGGTGCATGGCTGCCGGGATGGCGCAGACCAGAATGTCCACCTTGCTGTTGGCCAGGTCGTGCAGGCAGCGGATCCGGGTCGAGACAATATCCTGGTGCGGCGAAAAGCTGTCGTAGGGCAGGGTTTCCCAGTCGGGCAGCAGCCGGGCATCCAGGCGACTGCCTCCCAGACTGCGCAGGGCGTTGACCAGGCGTTCGGCGTCATCCGGCTGACTGGTCAGCACCAGCATCGGGCTTTGCAGCGCGTCCTGGATCCGGGGCAGCAACCAGCCCCAGGCACTCAGCGGCAGCTCGGGCCAGTGGGCGGTGTCGTGCTTTTTCAGGATGTCGAGAAACCGGGCTTCAATCAAACTTGCGCTCACCTATGTGTTCAAACCTCTGCGGGGAGGGGAATGATACTGACTTTTCTCCCTCAGTCACAGGCCCGGCCCGGGAGGTAACATTGAACTACCCCTCCTGAAAGGGGATAATACGCGCGCGCCGAGCGCAGACATAAAGGTCGCCAGCGAGCGGGTCACGACATGTTCGCGGGACCATAACCAGAATGCAATGAGGTGATCGAGGTGAGTCAGGAAAAACTGGATGCCTGTTTTACGGACTGGAAAAGCCGGGAAGCAGTTGCAGAGGCCATGATTCCGCTGATTGGGCGGTTGTATCGCAAGAACAATGTCGTGACGTCAATTTACGGGCGCGCCATCATCAATCGCTCCGTGATTGGCATCATCAAGGCGCACCGCTTCGTGCGTCAGGTGGAAGAGCATGAGCTCTCCGTGCACGATACCTATCCCATTCTGCAGATTCTGGACAGCCTGAACCTGGGCCATGCCCACATTGATATCGGCAAGCTGGCCACCAAATTTGCCCGCAACAAGGATCGTTACGCATCCCTGGAAAGCTTCGTGCGTGAAGAAGTGGCCGAGGTGGTGGGCAAGTACACCGAGGAAGATGCAACGGCAAGCCGGGGCACCACCAAGGATGTTGTCCTGTACGGCTTCGGCCGCATCGGTCGTCTGCTGGCGCGCATTCTCATTGAAAAGGCGGGCAGTGGCAATAACCTGCGTCTGCGCGCCGTAGTGGTGCGCAAGGGCAAGGCCGAAAACGATCTGGAAAAGCGGGCCTCGCTGCTGCGCCGTGACTCCGTGCATGGCTCCTTCCAGGGGACCATCACGGTCGATGCTGAAAACAATGCCATTATCGCCAATGGTAACTATATCCAGGTCATCTACGCGTCCAGCCCGGATCAGGTGGACTACACCCAATACGGTATCAGCGATGCCATTGTCATTGACAATACCGGCGTATGGCGTGACGAAGAAGGCCTGTCCCAGCACCTCAAGTGTCCGGGTGTGTCTCGCGTGGTACTGACTGCGCCGGGCAAGGGCAATATCAAGAACATCGTGTATGGCATCAACAACGATACCGTCACCGATGAAGACCGCATTGTGTCGGCAGCCTCCTGTACCACCAACGCCATCACGCCCGTACTGAAGGCCGTGCAGGACAAGTTCGGTATCCGTAACGGTCACGTGGAAACCGTTCACGCCTACACCAACGACCAGAACCTCATCGACAACTACCACAAGGGGTCCCGTCGCGGTCGCAGTGCGCCGCTGAACATGGTGCTCACCGAAACGGGTGCGGCAAAGGCGGTGGCCAAGGCCTTGCCCGAACTGGCTGGCAAGCTGACCGGCAACGCCATCCGGGTGCCCATTCCCAATGTGTCCATGGCGATCCTGAACCTGACGCTGGAAAAGGAAGTCACCAGGGACGAAATCAACAACTACCTGCGCGAAATGGCTCTGTACTCGCCGCTGCAGAAGCAGATTGACTACGTCAATTCACCCGAGGTGGTTTCCAGTGATTTCGTCGGCTCACGCCATGCCGGGATCGTGGACTCCGTGGCTACCATAGCCAACGGTGACCGTGTGGTACTCTACGTCTGGTACGACAACGAGGCCGGTTACAGCGCCCAGGTGGTGCGTCTGGTCAATCAGATGGCGGGTGTGACCTATCCGGTGTTCCCCAGGTTCATGGACTGACACCGGCAAGTACATCCTGCCGCTGCAGAGCCCCGTCTTGTGCGGGGCTTTGTCGTTCAGGGCATGCACATGTATGACTTTAGTCGTAACGCATTTGATTTGCATCAAGATGCCGGAAATCGTGCGGCCTGGGATGGCAGTGCAGGATTGGTTTTTCATTGGAAAAAAACAACAAAGGTCCCTATAATTGGGGCGGTTTTTTGGCGGGTCCAAGGCGCTCGAAAAAATCGAACATGATTGGCGTGCGCTGGTGACTGTTTTCCAACTACTCTGGTGATAGGCGGGGCTCAATGATCAGAATCAGTAAAGGCCTGGATCTTCCCATCGCTGGAGCACCCAAGCAAGTAATCGAGGCGGGTCATCCGGTCAAGCGGGTCGCGGTGATTGGCTTTGATTATCATGGTATGAAGCCTACCATGGCCGTGCAGCCCGGTGACCGGGTCAAGCGTGGGCAGCTCCTGTTTTCCGACAAGAAGAACGAAGGGATCAAGTATACGGCACCGGCCAGCGGTGTGGTCGCCGAGATCAATCGTGGCGAGCGACGTGTTTTTCAGTCGCTGGTGATCGACGTTGAAGGCGATGAAGCCGTTCAGTTCAAGCGCTATGAGAAGGCTGAGCTGAGCAGTCTGGAGCGGGAAGCTGTGGTGGAACAGCTCATCGAGAGCGGTGAGTGGACCGCGTTCCGCACACGGCCGTTCAGCAAGGTGCCGGCGAAGGATGCCGAGCCTCACTCCATCTTTGTCACGGCCATGGATACCCATCCCCTGGCTGCGGATCCGGCAGTCATCCTGGCCGAAGCCGGCGAGGATTTTGAAAACGGTCTGTGGGTAATCAGTACGCTGACCCGAGGCAAGGTGTTTGTCTGCACCAGGCCGGGCGTCGAACTCAAGCTGCCGGCCAACGGCATCGTGCAGCAGGAAACCTTTGATGGCCCGCATCCCGCCGGTCTGGCCGGTACCCATATCCACTTCCTGGATCCGGTGGACGAGCACAAGTCTGTCTGGACCATCGGCTATCAGGACGTTATCGCCATCGGGCGCCTCTTCACCACGGGTGAACGCAGTGCCGAGCGCGTCATCGCACTGGCCGGCCCGAGCGTGAAGAATCCGCGCCTCGTGCGCACCCTGACCGGGGCCTCCCTGGCGGATATTACGGAAGGTGAGCTTCTGCCCGGCAAGCACCGGGTGATTTCCGGCTCCATCTTCGGGGGTCGTACAGGTCGTGGTCCGGTCGCCTATCTGGGACGCTACGCCAACCAGGTCAGCTGTCTGGAAGAGGGCGACAAGAAGGAATTCATGGGCTGGCTGAGCCCGGGCAAGGACAAGTTTTCCCTGCTGAACATCTATATCAGCAAGTTCATCAAGCCCGCCCGGTACCGGTTCACCACCAATACCAATGGTAGTGAGCGGGCCATGGTGCCTGTGGGAACCTATGAGGAAGTGATGCCGCTGGACATCCTGCCCACCCAGCTGCTGCGTGCGCTGATTGTCGGGGATACCGAGATGGCCGCCAAACTGGGTGCACTGGAACTGGATGAAGAGGACCTGGCGCTTTGTACGTTTGCCTGTCCGGGCAAGTACGAATATGGCCCGATTCTCCGGGATGTGCTCACTCGAATCGAAATCGAGGGCTGACGCATGAGTTTGCAGGAATTTTTTGAAAAGATCGAACCCGAGTTTCAGAAGGGGGGCCGCTATGAAAAGTGGTATGCCCTGTATGAAGCGGTAGAAACTTTCTTCTACAGTCCCAAGTCGGTGACGGCCACCACCGCGCACGTTCGTGATGGCGTGGATCTGAAGCGCATCATGATTACGGTGTGGTTCTGTGTGTTCCCGGCCATGTTCTTCGGAATGTACAACGTGGGCTACCAGGCCAACAGCTATCTGGCTGCCAATGGTCTGCAGATGGCCGGTGACTGGCACAGCGTGATCATCAGCTGGCTGGCAGGCAATGATCCGAACAGCATCTGGGACAACTTTGTTTACGGTGCCGTTTACTTCCTGCCCATCTATGCCGTGACCTTTATCGTCGGTGGTTTCTGGGAAGTGTTGTTTGCCATGGTGCGCAAGCATGAGGTGAATGAAGGCTTCTTCGTGACCTCCATCCTGTTTGCCCTGATCCTGCCGCCAACCGTGCCTCTGTGGATGGTTGCTCTGGGTATCTCCTTTGGCGTGGTACTGGGCAAGGAAGTGTTCGGTGGTACCGGCAAGAACTTCCTCAACCCGGCACTCGTCTCCCGTGCCTTCCTGTTCTTCGCCTACCCGGCGTTCATGTCTGGTGATGCAGTCTGGACGGCAGTGGACGGTTTTTCCGGCGCCACCGCTCTGAGCGTCGCCGCTGCGGGTGGTATGGAGGCTCTGCAGGGACATCTGACCTGGTTTGATGCTTTCCTCGGATTCCAGCAGGGTTCCATTGGTGAGACCTCAACACTGGCTATCATGATTGGCGGGCTGGTATTGCTGGCAACCAAGATTGCCTCCTGGCGAATTGTTGCAGGCACCATGGTTGGCATGATTGCGCTGTCCACGCTGTTCAACATGATCGGCAGTGACAGTAATCCGATGTTCGCCGTGCCCGCACACTGGCATCTGGTGCTGGGTGGCTTTGCATTCGGCATGTTCTTCATGGCGACGGACCCGGTATCCGCATCCATGACCAACACCGGAAAGTGGATCTTCGGCATTCTGATCGGTGCAATGGTCGTATTGATTCGTGTCGTCAACCCTGCGTATCCGGAAGGCATGATGCTGGCCATCCTGTTCGCGAACCTGCTTGCGCCGGTTATTGACCACCTGGTGATTCAGTCCAACATCAAGAGGAGGCTGGCTCGTGTCCAAGGGTAATGATTCCATTCAGAAAACCGTATTCGTCGCCTTGGCGGTGAGTCTGGTCTGTGCCATCTTTGTCTCAGCGGCAGCGGTGCTTCTCAAGCCCATTCAGGATGTCAACAAGACCCTGAACCTGAAGGAGAACATCCTGCGGGCCGCAAGCATGATTGAAGGTGATCGCAAACCCTCCAAGAAAGAGGTTGAGGAACTTTTCAAGCAGATTACGCCTGCCATCGTGAACCTTGAAACCGGAGAGTATGTCGATCCCAAGAGCATCGGCTTTGACAGTGTTGATCAGTTCGATGAGCGCCGGGCAGCCAAGGTTCCGAAGCTTTCAGAGGTATTGCCCGGAGAGCAGGATATCGCCAAGCTCAAGCGCCAGGAGAAATACGCCAAGGTTTACCTGGTCAAGAAAGAAGGCAAGCTTGACAAGGTGATTCTTCCGATCCGGGGATATGGCCTCTGGTCCACGCTCTGGGGATTCATTGCCCTTGAGGGGGATGGAAACACTGTAGTGGGGCTGACCTTCTATGAGCATGCGGAGACCCCCGGGCTGGGTGGAGAGGTGGACAACCCCCGCTGGAAAGCGCAATGGCCCGGCAAAAAGGTCTATGATGAAAAAGGTCAGGTACGGGCGAAACTGGTCAAGGGCGGTGTCGTCAAGGGCAGTCCTGACGAACCTTATGCTGTGGATGCACTGGCGGGAGCAACACTGACCAGCAACGGTGTGACCAACCTGATTCAGTACTGGTTGGGTGAACACGGTTTCAAAAAATACCTGGAACGTGTAGCGAAAGGGGAGGCGAACAATGTCTGAAGTCAGCGCAAAGAAGGTCCTGCTTGGGCCCATTTTCGACAATAACCCGATCGCTCTCCAGATCCTGGGGATCTGTTCGGCGCTTGCTGTTACCACCAGTCTCCAGCTTTCGCTGGTCATGGGCATCTCCGTTTCCCTGGTGACCGCGTTCTCGTCCATGTTTGTTTCCGTGATCCGGGCACATATTCCTTCGGCCATCCGGATCATTGTGCAAATGGCGATTATTGCATCACTGGTGATTGTGGTGGACCAGGTCTTGAAGGCGTTTGCCTATGAGATCAGCAAGCAGCTGTCTGTATTCGTGGGTCTGATCATCACCAACTGTATCGTGATGGGGCGCGCGGAGGCCTTTGCCATGCAGAACCCGCCCTTGCTGTCTTTCCTCGACGGGATCGGGAACGGGCTCGGCTATACCGCCATACTGCTCACCGTAGGTGTGATTCGAGAGCTTTTCGGTGCCGGAAAGCTGTTTGGTATCACCATTCTGCCCACGGTGGCCAATGGAGGCTGGTATCAGCCCAATGGTCTGCTGCTCATGCCACCCAGTGCGTTCTTCCTGATTGGTCTGGTCATCTGGGCGCTGCGTACCTGGAAAAAGGAACAGGCAGAAAAAGCTGAATACAAACTGGCAGCGCACCGTGTGCGGGAGGCTTTCTGATGCTTGAACATTACCTGAGTCTCTTTATCAAGAGCATCTTTATCGAGAACATGGCCCTGGCCTTCTTCCTGGGGATGTGTACCTTTCTGGCTATCTCCAAAAAAATGGAAGCAGCTATTGGTCTGGGCATTGCAGTCATCGTCGTGCTGACCATCACCACTCCACTCAATAATCTGGTGTATAACGGAATATTGCGTGAAGGGGCGCTTGCCTGGGCGGGGCTGCCGAATGTGGATCTGAGCTTTCTGGGCTATCTCAGCTATATCGGTGTCATTGCAGCCGCCGTGCAGATCCTCGAGATGGTGCTGGATAAGTATGTGCCGGCTCTCTACAACGCGCTGGGGGTATTCCTGCCGCTGATCACCGTAAACTGCGCCATCATGGGTGCAGCACTGTTCATGGTCGAGCGTGACTACACCTTTGGTGAAAGTGTCGTGTTCGGCGCAGGAGCGGGCACTGGCTGGGCGCTGGCCATCATCGTGCTCGCGGGCGTTCGCGAGAAGCTCAAGTACAGTGATGTGCCTGAAGGCTTGCGCGGTCTGGGCATCACGTTCATTACCGTGGGCCTGATGTCTCTGGGCTTCATGTCATTCTCCGGTATTTCACTCTAACGCGCCGGACAGGAGAGGTTATTCATGGCTACAGAAATGATACTGGGCGTTGTCATGTTTGCCGTCATCGTGCTGGCACTGGTGGCGGTTATTCTGGCGGCGCGTGCCAAACTGGTAAACACGGGTGACGTCGAGATTGAAATCGATGTTGACGGGACACCCAAGAAAACCATCAAGACACCAGCAGGTGGCAAGCTGTTGCAGACGCTGGCGGCGAATGGTTTGTTCCTGCCTTCAGCCTGTGGCGGCGGTGGCAGCTGTGCACAGTGCAAGTGCAGGGTGCTGGAAGGGGGTGGCGCCATGCTACCGACGGAGAGGGCGCATTTTACACGTCGTGACGAGCGCGAGGGTTGGCGTCTGTCCTGTCAGGTTCCCGTCAAGCAGAACATGAAAGTGGAAGTTCCCGAGGAAGTCTTTGGTGTTCGCAAGTGGGAATGCGAGGTGATCTCTAACCATAACGTGGCCACTTTCATCAAGGAGCTGGTGCTCAAACTGCCGGAAGGCGAGGAAGTGGACTTCCGTGCGGGGGGCTATGTGCAGCTGGAAGCACCGCCTTATGAAGTGAAGTTCAAGGATTTCGACATCGACGAAGAATACCATCCCGACTGGGACAAATTCGACGTCTGGAAGTACGAATCCGTGGTCAAGGAGCCGGTTATCCGTGCTTACTCCATGGCCAACTTCCCGCTTGAGAAGGGGCTGTTGAAGTTCAATATCCGCATTGCGACACCGCCGCCCGGTACCAACTTCCCGCCCGGAAAGATGTCATCGTACGTCTTCTCCCTCAAGCCGGGTGACAAGATTACCGTATACGGACCCTTCGGTGAATTCTTCGTCAAGGACACCGACTGCGAGAAAATCTGGGTCGGTGGTGGTGCAGGCATGGCGCCGCTGCGTTCACAGATCTTCGATCAGCTGATCCGCAAGAAGTGGACAGGCAAGATGTCCTACTGGTATGGCGCCCGCTCCAAGCGCGAAATGTTCTATGTGGAAGATTTCGACAAGCTGGCGGCCGAGCACGAGAACTTCGAGTGGCACGTGGCGCTGTCCGATCCGCTGCCCGAGGACAACTGGACCGGCTACACCGGATTCATTCACAACGTGCTCTACGAGAACTATCTGAAGGATCATCCTGCACCTGAAGACTGCGAGTTCTACATGTGCGGACCGCCCATGATGACTGCAGCCGTGATCAAGATGCTCAAGGATCTGGGTGTCGAGGACGAAAATATCTTGCTGGACGATTTTGGTGGGTAAACCGAAACGTCTATGAGATATGCATGGAAATGGCCCGTTATTGCCGCCCTCTGGATCGGGGTGCTCGCAATAGCGGGCTGTTCTTCGTCAGAGGATTCGCTGGCCATGACCCAGGGCCGGGTCATGGGGACCAGCTATCATGCCAAGTGGGTGTCCGTCTCCGGCGTGGACGACGAGAAGGTGGTCGACGCCATCTTCGATGCATTGCGGGAAGTGGATGATCTCATGTCCACTTACTCGCCGGATTCGGAAATCTCCCGACTGAATCAGGTGGCACCGGGTGAATGGGTGAGTGTTTCACCGCCTACGCTGGAAGTTGCCGTACTTTCGCGGCGCTTGTGGGAGGTAACCGGTGGAGCATTCGACCCTACAGTGGGAGCATTGGTCAACTTGTGGGGCTTTGGTCCCGACAGGCGACCGGAAGATCTGCCTTCAAAAGCCGACATTGAATCGCTGCGCGCACAAATCGGCTATGACAAGGTGGAAATTCGCAAGACGCCTCCGGGGCTGATGAAGGATACGCCCTTCAAGATCGATTTTTCTGCCGTCGCCAAGGGATATGCAGTGGATCGGGCGGCCGCGGCAGTGGAACGTCTGGGTGTTCACAACTATCTGATTGAGGTCGGCGGTGAAGTGCGTGTCAAGGGCTACAAGGCGCAGGGCAAACCCTGGCAGCTGGCGGTTGAAGCACCTGTGGAGAACGGCCGTATTCCCAGGCGGATCATCGGTTTGACTAACGCGGCAGTGGCCACGTCAGGAAGCTACCGCAATTACTTTGACAAGGGTAATAAACGATATTCGCATACGATTGATCCGCGTACCGGCTATCCGGTCGAGCACAAGCTGGTTTCCGTCACGGTCATTTCGGACTCGGTGGGCTTCGCTGATGGCCTGGCAACCGGCATGATGGTGCTGGGACCGGAACAAGGCTTCGATCTGGCTGTCAAACACGGTTGGGCGGTGTACTTCATTATCAAGAGTCCCGACGGGTTCGTTGATCTGAGTACACCAGCATTTGACAAGGTCGCAAAAACAGGAGTTTACCCATGAGCACATTTTTTCTCGTATTGCTGGCATTTGTTGTCATCGTTGTCGCCATGTCAGTGGGTGTGCTGATGGGGCGCAAGCCGATCAGCGGATCCTGCGGTGGCATGTCAGCGCTGGGCATGGATGTCGCTTGTGACATCTGCGGCGGCGACAAGAGCAAATGCGACAAGGAAAAAGAAAAGAACACTCAGCACAGCACCGACGATGCACTGGCGTATGACGCCATGGATAAAAGCAAGTCCGACCATTAAGCCGTAGCCGTTCAGCATCACGCCTGCGTCCGGGAAGGCACGGGCGCAGCCGTTTTCCTCGTTCCGGAATGGCCTGGTGGAACGGGGCTTGTCGTGACGTGAGCGGACAAGGCGGTGGGGCGGGCTGGCCGAAACTGACATCTGGAGACAGAGAATGGCTGAGTACCATTATGATGTGGTGGTGATCGGAGCAGGCCCGGCCGGCGAGGGTGCGGCCATGCAGGCCACCAAATCCGGCAAGCGTGTGGCGGTCATTGAGGAAAAACCACAGGTCGGCGGTAATTGTGCCCATCTGGGGACCATTCCTTCCAAGGCGCTGCGCCATGCGGTCAAACAGATCATTACCTTCAATACCAACAATCTGTTCCGCGAAATCGGGGAGCCCAAATGGTTTTCCTTTCCGAGGGTGCTCCGTAGTGCGGAAAAGGTCATTGAGAAGCAGGTGCAGTTGCGCACGCGGTTTTATGCGCGCAACCGCGTGGATCTTTATCGTGGGCGTGCCTGGTTTATCGATGCCAACCGGGTCGAAGTGCGCGGTGGACTGTCCGCCAAGGACGTACTTCACGCCAAGCAGATCGTGATTGCGACAGGATCCCGGCCCTATGCACCGCCGGATATCGATTTTGGCCATCACCGCATTTACAACTCGGACACGATTCTGAAGCTGAGCCATACGCCGCGCACGCTGATCATTTACGGTGCAGGGGTGATTGGTTGTGAGTATGCCTCCATTTTTTGCGGGCTGGGTGTCAAGGTTGACCTGATCAATCCGGGTGACCGGTTGCTGAATTTCCTTGACGATGAAATTTCCGACGCGCTCAGCTATCACCTGCGTGACAACGGTGTCCTCATCCGGCATAACGAAGCCTATGAATCCGTGGAAGGGGATGATCGCGGCGTGATCGTCAAGCTGAAGTCCGGCAAGCGGTTGCGTGCCGACGCCTTCCTCTGGTGTAACGGTCGGACCGGGAATACGGACAAGCTGGGGCTGGAAAACATCGGCCTCGAACCCAACGAGCGTGGGCAGCTCGCGGTGGATGATCATTACCGTACCGCGGTACCCAATATCTACGCTGTGGGTGATGTGATTGGCTGGCCGAGTCTGGCAAGTGCGGCCTACGACCAGGGACGTTCCGCTGCAAAGGATATTGCCGAAGATGCCGGTTTCCGGTTTGTGGATGATGTGCCAACGGGCATCTATACGATTCCGGAAATCAGCTCGCTGGGCCAGACCGAGCGTCAGCTCACTCAGGCCTGTGTGCCCTATGAAGTGGGCGAGGCGTTTTTCAAGGATCTGGCCCGGGCGCAGATTACCGGCGAAACGGTGGGCATGCTGAAGATCCTGTTCCACAGGGATACCCGCGCAATTCTGGGCATCCATTGTTTCGGAGACCAGGCCTCGGAAATCGTCCATATCGGGCAGGCCATCATGAACCAGCCCGAGGGATTCAACACCATCGACTATTTCGTCAACACGACCTTCAATTACCCGACCATGGCGGAAGCCTACCGGGTCGCGGCACTGAATGGCCTGAGCCGCATATTTTAGCGCGGCTCGGGCAGGTGCTGGGCAAAGGCCTTTTGCATGTGGGTGGGGTAGTCGGTGATGAGGCTGTCCACCCCCATGTTTTGCAAGGCCATCGCTCGGTACACATCGTTGACGGTCCAGACCGAAACTTCCCTGCCCATCTTGTGGGCCGAGTTGACGCGTGCAGGGGTGCACAGGTGGTGATTCAGTACCAGAATGTCTGCACGGGTCTGGCGCAGGCGCTCAATGGGTTGCTCCCAGGCATATTCCACGACGACGCCGGTTTTCAGTCCCGGATCTCCGTGCTTGAGCCGGGCAATCCAATTGAAATGGGATGAGGTGACTGCACAGCGTTCCCGTTCACGTGGTGTCAGCAGCATCATGAGCGCATTTTGAATTGCCGTCATGCGGGCGCGGGAAGTGCCCTTCACCTCAAGCTGAAAACTCAATGCGTCGGGCAGCGCTTCAAGAATGCTTCGCAGCGTGGGGATGGGGGTGGGCATGTGCCAGGGTGGCGTATTGTGCCGCGCGTCCATTCTGCCGAGCATTTCGGCGGTATGCTGATAGGTTCGGCCTTTTTCGTTGGCGGTACGCTTTAGCGTAGAGTCGTGGTGGACGACCAGCTCGCCATCACTGCTGATCTGCACATCCAGCTCAAAATGCCTGATGCCGTTCTCATAGGCATGCAGAAAGCCCTCCAGCGTGTTTTCGGGAGCTTCGCCCTTGGCGCCACGGTGACCAATGATGATCATGCCTTGCGCCCTCCGCGGTTCCAGAGTGCAATCCGCTTCTGATACAGCTCGCGAGCCAGCATCATGTCTTCAATGAAGGATTCCAGTTCATCCAGCAGCAGGGCCTGAGGCCCGTCCACAAGTGCCTTCTCGGGGCGCGGATGGAAATCCACCAGAACCATGTTGGCGCCGGCAACGATGCCCTGTGCGGTCACGTGCGCCACGTCGAGGATTCCGTCCGGACAGCGTTCGCGGCTGCCGACGGAATGAGACGGGTCAATGCAGACCGGCATGCGGGTCAGTCGCTTGACCACGGGGACATGTGCAAAGTCCACCATGTTTCGGTGCGGCTTGCCGGCGTCCGTTTTCATGCCCCGGAGACAGAACACCACGTTGGCATTACCTTCGCTGGCCAGATACTCCGCTGCATTCAGGGACTCAATCAGCGTGATGCCGAAGCCACGCTTGAGCAGAACCGGATAGGTCCGCTGACGTCCGACGGCCTTGAGCAGTTCGAAATTCTGGGTATTCCGGGTGCCGATCTGCAACATCACGCCGGTGGGTCTGCCGGTGTGTTCCAGTGCTTCGTGGATTTCATCCACATGGGATTCATGGGTGACTTCCATGGCGATGACCCGGATGCCATACTTGCCGGCCAGTTCGAACACCCAGGGCAGGCAACTCTTGCCATGCCCCTGGAATGCGTAGGGGCTGGTGCGCGGCTTGTATGCGCCCATGCGCGTACAGACCTGTCCGGTTCGCTGCAGGGCTTTCATCATGGCTTCCACATGTTCCGGGGTGTCCACCGCACAGAGACCCGCGAACAAGTGGAAGGTGTCCTGATCGAAGTGCAGCCCCTGATAGTCGAAACCGGTGGCCCGTCTGTCATCCCGGTGGCGACCCAGGATTCGGAACTCATCAGAAATCCGGATGACGCGGTCGACCACCTCGAATGCTTCGATCTGCTCCTTGTCGAGCGCTGCCGTATTGCCGATCAGATAGATTTCGGTCAGTTTTTGTTCGGCTCCCTGAACTTCGTGAATCCGGTATTCCACTTCAGGCAGGGATTCCAGAAATTTCAGCAGGGACGCGTAGTCCGGGCTTTGTGGATCCGTATCGGCATGCAGTATAATGAGCATGGTTTTCGCTCCGGGGCAGGTTGAATGACTTCCACAAGGGACATCACAACAGGGATACTGTGGATCCGGCTGTTGTGTGTCGCGCCTATTCTGGCCCAGCCGGGCTGCTGAGTAAATGTATTGGCTGATCCCGCACGCCAAAAACTTTGTGTAGCAGTCAAGTCAGCGCATCTGGCGTTCTGAAAACCTGCCCTGAGCGGGCTTTGTCTTGACTGACTGATTGAGGAAAAATCATGCGATTCGGGAAATTCGGTATGGGTGCCCTGGCACTGGTGTTCACTCTGGCCTGGACGGTTACGGTGCACGCGGCGTCTCTGGAAATGACGGACGGCTGGGTGCGGATGCCCCTTCCGGGCAAGACCATGACGGCGGCCTACCTGACTGTGCGCAATACGGGGGATCGTGTTGTGACACTCGTCGGGGCGACCTCACCTGATGTGCGGAAGATTGAACTGCATACCATGACCATGAAGGATGGCGTCATGCACATGACGCGGATAGAGGGTGGCGTGACCCTGGCACCCGGGGCGGAGCATGTCTTTCGTCCGGGCGGCGATCATCTCATGTTGTTCGGGCTGAGGGCACCTGCGTCCGGCGACGACAGGCTGGTGCTGAACCTGGAGCTTGATGACGGCAGTTCTGTGCCGCTCTCGCTTCCCTGGCGTGCGGCTGACCTGTCCGGTCACGGCATGAAGCATTGATGGGAGGGCCGTTCTAACCTTGTCTCTTGCGGCTCTGGCGGCGCAGCCAGTCATGACGGATCTTGCGCCGCCAGAGCCAGTCCACGACCAGGTAGCTGGTTGCACCAAACACCAGGCCGAGCACGACGGAGCCAAAGTACAGGGGGATCCCGATATCCGCCAAGTTCTGCGTGAACCAGTGCCAGGTCAGCTCGAAATGATAGTCATGGGGCGGCATCTGCAAGAGCCAGCTGCCGAACACGTAGTTGAAGTAGAATATGGGAGGCATGGTCAGAGGATTGGTAATCCAGACCAGAGCCACCGAGATCGGCAGGTTGGCATTGAACCGGATGGCACAGAGTGCGGAGGCTACCATCTGAAAGGGCATGGGAATGAAGGCCCAGAACAGGCCGATGAGCATGGCCCGTCTGACCGAGTACCGGTTGATATGCCAGAGATTGGGTTCATGCAGTACGTCCCCGAGAAAATGCAGGGACTTGATTTCCCTGATCTTGTCCGGGTGCGGCATGTATTTTTTGATCAGGTTCTTTGGCATACTGTAGGGCGCTGCTGACAGAGGGCGAGTGCGCTAGTTTAGTGTCTTCGGCGCCAGAATGAAATAGCACAGGGAGTGCGCGTCATGACAGGGATGCCAGCCTTTCTCCTGGCACAGTTTGTCGGAACCTGGCAGCCGGATCTGCTGTTCTGGCTGGGAGTGCCCTTTGCGGCACTCTGGCTGACGGGTCAACGGTGGCCCGCCGTGCTCCTGATCCCGGGGGCCGCGCTGGGCTGGATGGTGCATGCCTGGCACCTTGATCATCAGCCTCCGGAAGGACTTTACGGATCCGTACACACCATTCGTGCTGCAGACTGTGCCCGGGTTGAACGCTCTGCCGAACCCTCCCTGGTGTTCCGTGGGTGTCGTGTGCTGTTTTCTGCAACGGCGCCGTCGCTGGTTGGCAAAACGGTTGATATCCGCTGTCGCCGTTGCGGTCATCCGGACAGGCAGCCTGTCGAGCTGGAGGCCAGAGGCCGCCTCCGGCCGCCCGAGTGGCTGGTCAACGAAGGCCGTTACACCGTCCCCGCATTCTGGCGGCTGAGCCGCCATGCGGGTCATCTTTCTGTCAACAGGGTACGAGTGATCAGGGAAGCGGCATGGCCTGATCCGGTCATTGAAAACGCGAGCCTGATACATGCGGCATCGGTCCGGGCGCTGGTGCTGGGTGACCGGAGCGGTCTCACGCCCGGGCAATGGCGCATTCTTGCCGACAGCGGTCTCATGCACTTGCTTGTGGTGTCGGGGCTGCATATGGGCGGGGTACTCTGGGTCTGGGTGCTGGTCTCCGAGGCGCTTCGGCGCAAATCGGGGCGGCCGGCCGACCGCTGGCGCTGGGGAACGCTTCTGATCGGTACCCTTCTGGTGATCAGCTATGCCTGGCTGACCGGTGCGTCCATTCCTGCCATGCGTGCTGCGGTCATGGGCATTGCGGGGCTGCTGGCCTGGGCATTCTATCGGCTTCGACGCCCGTGGCTGGCCTGGTCGGTCGCGCTGTCTGTCGTCTGTGCGATCGAGCCGGGTGCACCCTGGATGCCCGGTTTCTGGTTGTCCTTCGGGCTTGTGGCAGCGCTATTCCTTGGTTTTCAGGGGCGCCTCGGTCGATCCGGCGGCTGGCTTTTCGAAATGGCACGGGCCCAGCTCTGGCTGACACTGGCTGGCGGTGCCATACTGGCGATACTTTTCCATCAGGTGCCGGTCATGGGCTGGCTGGCCAACCTGATTGCCATTCCTCTGGTGGTCTGGTTTCTGTTTCCGCTTTCCGTCACCGGATATGTGCTGTCAGGTATCTGGCCTTTTGCCGGCCTGAACTTGCTTGGTCTGGCGGATGGCGGGTTTTCCCTGTTCTGGCGCTGGGCAGAATGGTCCGCTTCCTGGAAAACCTTCCATATCCCGCTGGACGCTGCACTGCTGCCGTGGATAGTCGTTCTGCTGCTGCCCCTGGGGATTTCGTTGTCCTGGCGCATGCTTGGACTGCTGTGTCTGGCATTGGTGGTCCTTCGGACAGGGCAGACCCATCCGGCCGTGGCACTGGACATTCTCGATGTGGGCCAGGGCAGTGCCGCAGTGATCCGGATTGGCGGCCAGACATGGCTGGTGGACAGTGGTACGGAGTGGGCGGCCCGGTCGGTGGTGGCGCCTTGGCTGCGCTATCAGGGTGTGAAGGTACTCAACCGGGTGGCCTCCCATTCCGATACGGATCATTCCGGTGGCATGCCGGTGCTGGAAAGCGAGTGGCCGGATGGTCTGCGTCTGGCCGGTCAACCGGAAACCTTGCCGGGTGACTGGACCCGATGTGAAGCCGGACAGGTACTCCATCGCGAGCCCGGTGTCCTGCTGGATATTGTCTGGCCGGATGACCGTCTGGATCCGTCCGCACCGGATAACGCTCACTCCTGCGTCGTCCGTCTGAAAGTCGGAGAATCGCAGGTGCTCCTGACGGGTGATCTGGAAAGACGCTGGCAGTATGCGCTGCTGGCCCCGCTGGCCGGGACAACCACAATCCTGGTGGCGCCGCATCATGGCGCGGCCAACGGGCTGAACGAGCGGTTCTGGTCCGCACTTGGCCCGAGCGCGGTCATCATCTCTGCGGGACGGTACAACCGCTACGGGCACCCGTCGCAGAAGGTGCTCCAATGGCTCGATACGGCGGGTGTGTCGTGGTTCAGTACGGCCCGAACGGGACAGATTCATGTCGAATGGCGTACCCCCGATGCCCCGGCGACCTGGCGTTTCGCCTCTAAGTCATGACGGCAGCGGACTTTTTTCTCATTTGGCGTGGTGGCGGCTGACAGGCTCGGACGGGCTATGCTACATTATGCGGACTTTTCATAAGGAGGACGGACAGCGTGTTTGAGCTGCTCAAGGCCGGTGGCCTGATCATGATTCCCATTCTGCTGTGTTCAGTGCTGGCTGTAGCCATCATCATTGAGCGTTTCTGGACATTGCGGATACAGAAGATTGCGCCGCCAGGATTGGTCAAGGATCTGATTGCCTCGCTCAGGAAGAAGGACCTGAACGCGGCCAAACTGCGTGAAATCAAGCAGTCTTCCCCTTTGGGGCAGATTCTTGCGGCCGGGCTTGTGAATGCCCGTTTCGGTCGCGAAATCATGAAGGAAAGCATCGAGGAAGAAGCCTCCCATGTCATTCATGAGCTGGAGCGCTTCCTGACGGCTCTCGGTACCATTGCGGCCGTCTCGCCGCTGCTGGGTCTTCTCGGAACCGTTGTCGGGATGATTGACGTGTTTACCGAGATTCAGGTGGCGGGTACCGGCAATACCGCAGCCCTGGCAGGCGGGATTTCCAAGGCCCTGATCACGACCGCATCGGGTCTGACAGTCGCCATCCCGGCGCTGGTGTTTCATCGTTACTTCCAGCGCCGCGTCGACGAGGTGGTCGTCGAGATGGAACAGCAGGCCCTGCGCGTGGTGGAAGTGGTGCATGGTGAGCGGGAGCCGGCCAACGGAGAGCGCAAGTCGTGAAATTCAGGCGCCAGTCCCGCGATCAGCTGGATGTCAACATCACACCACTGATTGACGTGGTCTTTCTGCTGCTCATTTTCTTCATGGTCTCCACCACCTTCACCAAGGAGAGTCACCTGACCGTGACACTTCCGGAGGCCAAGGGCGAGGTGAGCTCGGAACAGGTCAGGCAGGTGGAGGTCGTCATCAATGCCGAAGGGCAGTACACGGTCAATGACCGGGTGCTGATCAACAACAGTCTGGACACGCTCAAGCGCGCCATCCAGAAACTGTCCGACGGCGACACGAGCCTGCCCTTCATCATCACGGCCGATGCCCGGACGCCGCATGAATATGTGGTTAGGGCCATGGATGCAGCCGGTCAGCTTGGCTATCAGAAGCTGAGCATTACCACCCAGCGGACGGCGCAAACCCCCTGAATGTCCATGAGGCAGGCATGTCCGACATGACTCCGGCGGCTGTATATGGCCGCCTTTTGGCTTATCTCAAACCCATCTGGCCCGTCTTTCTGCTCAGCATTCTGGGCAATCTGGTTTATGCCGCCGCCAGTGCCGGCATGGCACCGGCCATGAAATATGTCTATCAGGCCATCGAGAATCCGACAGCGGAAAACCGCCTGATAGTCAGCGGGCTGATCGTCGCCCTGTTCGGCATCCGTGGCCTGGGCAGTTTTCTGGGCGGGTACAACATTGCCCGTGTCGGGCGCAGCATCGTGCATCGCCTGCGCACCCAGGTCTACAGTGCGCTGATGCGCATGCCCTGTCGTTATTTTGACGAGCACTCCACCGGGCATCTTGTTTCCCGGATCACCTTCAACGTGGAGCAGGTGACCGGCGCGGCGACCAATGCCGTGACCGTCCTGGTCCGCGAAGGCTTTACGGTCATCGGGCTGCTGGGTTTCATGATCTGGCAGAACTGGAAACTGACGATGATCTTTCTGGTGCTCGGCCCGGTCATTGGTCTGATTGTGGCCTATGTCACCAAGCGTTTCCGCCGTCTCAGCAAGCGTATCCAGGACTCCATGGGGGATGTCACACATGTGCTCAGTGAATCGCTCAACGGCTATCGTGTGGCCCGGATCTTCGGGGGCGAAGACTGGGAAACCCGACGCTTCGAGACCGTGAGCGAAAACAATACCCGTCAGAGTCTGAAGCTGGAGTTCACCAAGGCGCTGTCCGTTCCCGTGATACAGCTCTTTGTCAGTCTTTCCATCGCCCTGCTGGTCTGGATTGCCCTGTCGCCCGGAGTCATGTCCGGGATGACGACGGGTGATTTTCTGGCGTTCATTACCGCGGCAACGACCATTGCGAAGCCCATTCGCCAGCTCACCGAAGTGAACGCCATCATCCAGAAGGGCATTACGGCAGCGGCTGACGTATTTGAACAACTGGATCTGCCGCCGGAGCTGGACAAGGGCACGCTGGAGGTGGAACGTGTGCGGGGTGCAGTCCGTTATGATCGTGTCAGTTTTGGCTATGCACCGGGCGAGGAGGTGTTGCACGATGTATGTCTGAACATCCGGCCCGGCGAAACCGTTGCGCTGGTCGGCCGTTCCGGGAGCGGAAAGTCCACGCTGGTCAATCTGCTGCCGCGTTTCTACAGTCCCACAGCCGGTCGTATCCTGCTTGACGATGTCCCGCTGGATGACTACCGGCTGCGCAGTCTCCGCAACCAGATTGCCGTGGTGACACAGCAGGTTGTCCTGTTCAATGATACCGTTGCCAACAATATTGCCTATGGCAGCCTGCGTGGCGCACCCCGTGAGGCCATCGAACGGGCCGCGAAGGCCGCACATGCGTGGGAATTTATCGAAAAGCTGCCCCAAGGGCTGGATACCGTGATCGGTGACAATGGCAGTCTGCTGTCCGGAGGACAGCGTCAGCGTCTGGCGATCGCCCGGGCACTGCTCAAGGATGCACCCATACTGATTCTGGACGAGGCCACGTCAGCGCTGGACACGGAATCGGAAAAGATCATTCAGCTGGCGCTGCAGGAAGTGATGAAGGGCCGGACGACGCTGGTCATCGCACACAGGTTGTCCACCATTGAACAGGCTGACCGTATCGTGGTCATGGATGCGGGCCGCATTGTGGAGATGGGGTCCCACCAGGACCTGCTGGCCCGTGACGGCATGTATGCCGCCTTGCACCGGATGCAGTTCAGTGGATCTGCGGACTGAGATTGAGCGCCGCTGGTACGGGCGACCCGGCTGGCTGTGGTGTTTATGGCCGCTGGAATGGCTTTTCCGGTGTGTTGCCTGGTGGCGCCGGCGGTTTCATGCCCGTCGTGCCAGCCCCTTTTCTGTTCCTGTAGTGATTGTCGGCAATATCACGGTGGGTGGCACCGGCAAGTCCCCCCTGGTGGCTGCGCTGGTAGAGTATCTGCGTTCACGCGGCCTCAGGGTGGGAGTTGTCAGTCGGGGGTACGGTGGGAAGGGCCCTTTTCCCGCCGAGGCAGGCAGCGGGGACACCCGGGCCTGTGGTGATGAACCGGTCATGCTGGCCCGCCTCACCGCTGTGCCGGTGGTTGTGCACCCGGACAGGGTGGCCGCCGTCTCGGCCTTGCTCGCCGGGCATGATGTGGATGTGGTCATCAGTGATGACGGGCTTCAGCATTATCGGCTCTGGCGGGATCTGGAGCTGGTGGTGATGGATGCCGCCCGCGGCATCGGCAATGGTCATTGCCTGCCGGTCGGCCCGCTGCGGGAGCCACGGTCGCGTTTGCGAGCCGTGGATTTTGTCATCAGCAATGGCGGCACCTGTGCGGATTCACCCGGGGCTCAGGTCATGATGCTGCAGCCCGGGGAACTTATCCAGGTGGCAACAGGCGCAACGGCCACGCTGGCCTCCTGGAGAGGGAAGCGGGTTCATGCCGTCGCGGGTATCGGCCACCCGAAGCGTTTTTTTGATACACTCCGTCAGGCCGGAATTGAGGTCATCGAGCATCCGTTCCCGGACCATCACCACTATGCGCCGGCTGATCTGCCCGGCGCGGACGGACTGCCGGTTTTGATGACCGAGAAGGACGCCGTAAAATGTGCCGGTTGGGCCGATGAGCGCGTCTGGATGCTGAGAGTAGAGGCCGTTCTGCCGGATGCCTTCTGGGCCGGCTTTGATCGTGCATTGTCGGAACGGTTGACCCAAAGGGGGAAGCATGGATAAGAAACTGTTGAGTATTCTGGTCTGCCCGGTGTGCAAGGGCGAGTTGCGCTATGACAAGACACGTCAGGAGCTGATTTGCCGGGCGGACGGCATGGCATTTCCGATTCGTGATGGTATTCCGGTCTTGCTGGAAAGTGAAGCGCGTACGCTGACAACCGAGGAGCGGCTGGGCTGATGCGATATACGGTGGTCATACCTGCCCGCTATGCGTCGACCCGGCTGCCCGGGAAACCGCTTGCCGATATTTGCGGCAAGCCCATGATACAGCACGTCTGGGAAAGATCACGAGAAAGCGGGGCAGAGCGGGTTGTGGTCGCAACGGACCATCCGGACGTGGAGGCTGCCGTGAAGGCCTTTGGCGGCGAGGTGGTCATGACCTCTGCGGCACATCCGACCGGTACGGATCGGCTGGCCGAAGCCGCACGCCTGCTGGGCCTGGACGAAGAGGACTGTGTGGTCAATGTGCAGGGCGATGAACCGCTGATTCCGCCGGCGGTCATTGACCAGGTTGCCGGCAATCTCATTGCGCGGCCCGAAGTCTCCATTTCCACGCTCTGCGAGCGGATCCATGATCGGGAGACGCTGTTCAACCCCAATGTCGTCAAGGTGGTCACGGATCTTTCCGGACTGGCCCTCTATTTCTCCCGGGCACCCATTCCCTGGGACCGTGACGGGTTTGCCAGGGATGGGGAACTGGCACCGGGTGGTGAGTTCTACCGGCATATCGGCATCTACGGCTACCGGATGGGTTTTCTTCAGGATTTTACCCGGCTGCCCCCGAGTCCGCTCGAAAGCCTGGAATCTCTGGAGCAGTTGCGGGCCCTGTCCAATGGCTACCGTATTCACGTTGACGTGGCATGTGAAACACCACCCGGTGGTGTGGATACGGAGGCGGATCTGGTGCGTGTGCGCCGCATTCTTGAGGAGGCGGTCTGAATGACGCAGGGCGTGCTCTTTGTCTGTCTCGGCAATATCTGTCGTTCTCCCACGGCGGAAGCGGTGTTTCGGCACCGGGCAAAGCAGGCCGGCCTGAGGGATCTGCTTGTGGATTCGTGCGGCACGGGTGGCTGGCATGTGGGCGAAGCGCCGGATCGTCGCGCTCAGGCCGCTGCCCGCGCCCGGGGATATGATCTTTCTGCATTGCGGGCACGACAGGTCAGCCCGTCCGACTTCTCCCGCTTCGACTGGATTCTGGCCATGGATGAGCAAAACCTTGCCGATCTTCAGCGTCTGTGCCCGGACAACTGGCGCGGGCATTTGGGGTTGTTTCTCGAACTGGCTCCGGAACTGGGTGTCCGGGAGGTGCCCGATCCCTACTATGGCGGACCGGAAGGCTTTGACCGGGTGCTGGATCTGATCGAGGTGGCCAGCGACGCCCTGATCGGGCGGTTGCTCAGCAAACAGGATTGAGACCCCGGTGGACCACAACGATCTGACGCCCTGGCTGACACTCGCCACTCCCGCCCGGTGTGCCGACCTGAAAACAGTCACCGATGCCGGACAGCTGTCCCGGATGCTGGCCGGTTGTGTGGCCGATGGTACGGACTGGATGCTACTCGGGGGTGGCAGCAATCTGGTGTTCGAGGGTGATTACCGGGGTGTGGTGCTGCGCATGGCCACACGTGGCGTGATCACACAGCCCCTTGCCGGCGGACAGGTACGGGTGTCGGTTGAAGCCGGTGAGCCCTGGTCCGACCTGGTCTGGCGACTTACTGGGGCCGGCCTCGGGGGGCTGGAGAATCTCGCTCGGATTCCGGGCACTGCAGGGGCTGCCCCCGTACAGAACATTGGCGCCTATGGTGTCGAGCTGGCGGATGTGCTGGAAGCGGTTGACGTGCTGGACGCGGGTTCAGGAAAGGCTTTTGCGCTCACCCGTGAAGAGTGCCGGTTACGCTACCGGGACAGCATTTTCAAGACCGCGGAGGCCCGGCACTGGGTGATTGTCCGGATTCATCTGAGGTTGATGACTCGCGAAACCTGGGCCCCGCGGCTGGAGTACGGAGATCTGGCGGAGCGCCACCGGCTCTGGGGGCATGACATGACCCCGCTGGGGGTGGCCCGGACCGTGGACAGGATCCGGAAGGAAAAGTTGCCGGACCCCCGGGACATCCCCAATGTGGGCAGTTTTTTCAAGAATCCCTTTGTTTCCCTGGCACAGTTTGAGGCCCTGAAGGCGCAGTATCCGTCGTTACCCGGTTATCCTGCGGGCCAGGACGAGGTGAAGCTGCCCGCCGCCTGGCTGATCGAACAGGCCGGATGGAAAGGGCGGCTGGAAGGCGGCATCGGCATGTCGGAAAGCCAGGCACTCGTTTTGGTCAATCCGGGTCGCCGTCCCGGGCGAGATGTCCTTGCCGTGGCGGAGGCGGTCAGACGGACCGTGGAAGCCCGCTTTGGCATCCGTCTGGAAACCGAGCCTCGTGTCGTACCGGCAGCTTAACCTGTCTCTTTCTGGATTGTAGACAAGAAAAGGCTGATGTCTTGCCTTTGGGGGAAAATCAGCCCGTGAAAAGCATTCATGCTTTGGTATTGTTTACAATCCGGTGTTTCTCCCCTAGACTGCGTTCAGTATTCATCCACAGGGCGCGGTCATGCAGGCTCAGGATATCACCCGCACACAGTTTGATCTGGCTTTTGCACGCATTCAGGATGCCATTGTCCGGGGTGAGCTGCCGGCCGGACAAAAGATCAGTGAAGCCAGTCTCTGCAGTCGGTTCGGGTTCGGGCGCGGACCGGTGCGCGAGGCGATTCGGCGTCTCGAAGGGCGTGGACTGATCGTGCGTCGGCCACACGCCGGTGCCAGCGTGGTCAGTCTGTCCTATCCCAGGCTTCTTGAGCTGTACCGGGTGAGGGAGGCGCTGGAAGGTCTGGCAGCCCGGCTTGCGGCCGAATCGGCCTCTGACGATGACATCCGTGATTTGCGCAACTTGCTGGAGCAGCATCAGGCCCAGATCACGCGTGATGAAGGCCGGGCCTATTACCAGAGCGAGGGGGATGTGGACTTTCACTACCGCATTGTCAGGGCCAGCGGCAACGAGACCCTTTACCGCGTGCTGGACGGTGAACTTTACCATCTTCTGCGCCTGTACCGTTACCGGCTGAGCACTGCCAGGGGGCGCCCGGAAAAGGCGCTGAAGGAGCACCAGCACATCATTGACGCCATCGAGGACCGGGACGGTGAACTGGCCGAGTTGCTCATGCGGCGTCATATCAGCGCGGCCCGGAGAAATCTGGAAGCTGCCTTCAACAACAATGAACTGATTTTTCAGGAGGGTTGACCATGAGCGCCGGACAGCGATTTCGCAAGGCACTTGAAGAAGAAAGGCCACTGAAGGTGGTGGGGACCATCAACGCCTACTGTGCCATGATGGCCGAGCGGGTCGGACATCGGGCCATTTATCTTTCCGGCGGCGGTGTGGCCAATGCGTCATACGGCCTGCCCGATCTGGGCATGACTACCATGAACGACGTGCTGGAGGATGTCCGCCGGATTACGGCGGCGACGGAAGTGCCGCTGCTGGTGGATATCGACACCGGCTGGGGCGGGGCATTCAACATCGCCCGCACGATCCGTGAGATGGAGCGGGGCGGTGCGGCCGCCGTGCACATCGAGGATCAGGTGGCCCAGAAGCGCTGCGGACACCGGCCCAACAAGGCCATCGTGTCCACGGAGGAAATGTGTGACCGGATACGTTCCGCGGTCGACGCAAGAAACGATCCGGACTTTTTCATCATGGCACGCACGGATGCGTTTGCGCAGGAAGGTCTGGAGGCTGCCCTGGATCGTGCACGCGCCTACGTGGAAGCGGGTGCAGATGGCATCTTTGCGGAGGCCGTGACCGAGCTGGATCATTACCGGGCCTTTACGCAGGCACTGGACGTGCCCGTGCTCGCCAATATCACGGAGTTTGGCAAGACGCCGCTGTACAGTTGTGACGAGCTGGCGGAAACCGGTGTGGCCATGGTGCTGTATCCCCTGTCCGCCTTCCGGGCCATGAACAAGGCGGCGCTGGCGGTCTATCAGGATATTTTCGAGAAGGGGCATCAGCGTGATCAGATCGACAACATGCAAACGCGCATGGAGCTGTATGATTTTTTGAATTACCACAGTTTTGAAGCCAAGCTGGATGAATTGTTCAAGGGCAGCAAATCCCGATAATCATAACTTTTGACAGTGCAGGAGGAATGCATCATGGCTGACAAGCAAACCAATACCGCGGGCCTCAGGGGGCAGGTGGCCGGACAGACGGCGTTGTGTACCGTCGGCAAGGAAGGGCATGGCCTGACCTATCGTGGCTACCCCATCGAAGTGCTGGCGGAAAAGGCACAGTTTGAGGAAGTGGCGTGGCTGCTGCTGCGTGGCAAGCTGCCCAACCGTCAGGAACTGGAGGCCTACAAGGCTCGCCTGAAAGGCCAGCGCGGCCTGCCACAGGCACTCAGGGAGGTGCTGGAACGCATTCCGGCTGATGCCCACCCCATGGATGTCATGCGTACCGGTTGTTCGGTGCTGGGCAATCTGGAAGGCGAAAAGGATTTTTCGGAGCAGGACGACAAGATTGATCGCATGGTCGCCGTATTTCCTTCAATCATCTGCTACTGGTGGCGTTTCGTTCAGGATGGCGTCCGCATTGATACCGAAACGGATGATGATTCCGTAGGCGCCCATTTCCTGCACCTGTTGCACGGCAAGGCACCGAACGACCTTCATGCCCGGGTGATGAATGTTTCGCTGATCCTGTATGCCGAGCACGAATTCAACGCGTCCACCTTTACGGCGCGCGTGGTGGCGTCCACTCTGTCGGATATCCACTCCTGCATCACTGCCGCCATCGGTGCCCTGCGTGGTCCGCTGCATGGTGGTGCGAACGAGGCAGCCATGGACATGATCGGGAAGTTTCGGGATCCGGATGATGCGGAGCGTCAGCTGCTGGACATGCTGGCACGAAAGGAAAAGATCATGGGCTTCGGGCATGCGGTCTATCGCGAAAAGGACCCGCGCAACGCCATCATCAAGGCCTGGTCCGAAAAGCTGGCCAGGGATGTGGGCGACACCGTACTGTATCCGGTTTCCGTGCGTTGTGAAGAGGTGATGTGGCGCGAGAAGAAGCTGTTCTGCAATGCCGACTTCTTCCACGCATCGGCTTATCATTTCATGGGCATTCCCACGCCTCTGTTCACGCCGATCTTCGTCATGTCCCGTGTGACCGGCTGGGCCGCACACGTGAAGGAACAGCGTGCCAACAACCGTATCATCCGGCCTTCGGCCGAGTATGTCGGCCCTGAGCATGCGGAATGGGTGGATCTCGATAACCGGGACTGACGGATAACGGCACGGGCATCTGAAGGCCCGTGCCGCCGATTTCAGCCATAGAGACGGGCCTGCAGGGCCTGAATGCGTTCCTCAAGGGGCGGGTGAGTCGAGAACAGTCTTGCCATGCCCTGCTTGAAGCCCTCATTGATGGCAAAGGCGGTGAGGGTCTCGGGCATTTCATCCGGCAGGCTGGTCTCGGCCTGCAGGTGACGCAGTGCGGCAATCATGGCACCGGCCCCGGCCAGTTGGGCGCCCGCCGCATCCGCCCTGAATTCGCGCTGCCGCGAAAACCACATGACAATGAGGCTGGCCAGGATGCCCAGCACCAGTTCGGCAATGATGCTGACAATGTAATAACCGGGACCATATCCCCAGCCCGGGCTTTCCGAATCGTTACGCCGGAAGAGTGCCTGGTCCACCACCGTGCCGATGATGCGGGCAAAGAAAATCACAAAGGTGTTCAGAACGCCCTGAAGCAGCGCCAGGGTCACCATGTCGCCATTGGCCACGTGACCGATTTCATGGCCGAGAATGGCCCTGATCTCATCCTGACTGTAGCGTTCCAGCAGACCACTGGAGACGGCAACGAGGGCGTTGTCCTTGTTCCAGCCGGTGGCAAAGGCATTGGCTTGGCGGGCCGGGAAAATGCCCACTTCAGGCATGCCGATGCCGGCTTCGCGAGCCAGTTGGGCGACTGTGCCCACCAGCCACTGCTCCATGGGGGTGCGCGGCGTCTCAATGATCTGGGTGCCGGTGCTGATGCGGGCCATGGTCTTGGACATCAGCAGGCTGATGATCGAACCGGTCATGCCGAATACCGCCGCCAGCATCAGGAGCCCCTCATAAGGGATACCCTGTTGCGCCAGATAGCGCTCAACACCCAGCGCCTTCAGCGTCACGCTGGCGACCAGCAAGACGGCCAGGTTGGTTGCCAGAAACAGCACGATTCGCTTCATGGATCCTCGCTTGTCTTGAGTGATTGACGGGTTGCGATGTCCGGACGGTGCCGCGGGCGCTGCCGGACCTGCCTGCTCACTAGTATGGGGAGCAAGCCATGGCTTTCAAGCATTCCGAAGATGAAATTTCAGTGAGGAAAGAGCAGTGCCTGCATCCACGTACGCAGTGCGTCCGAGGTACCGTGGCGGATCAGATCTGCCAGTTCGTGGGCGCGGCTGACTCCCGGCGAGGCGGATGCGCTCAGTCTGGCCACGCTGCGCGCGGTCAGGACCGCCTGATCCAGACCTTCCTGACGCAGCTGGCTTTCATACCGGAGCCAGCCTTCTTCCGCCAGCCACAGCATGGTGGCCAGACAGGCCTGATGGCGCGGGCTGTGCAGGCCATACTCGTCAGGCGTATCGGGGCCACTGATGTCTTCGGCGATCAACAGGATGGGGCGCGGAAAGGCCATGTAAAGCTGCAGCAGAATCCGCGCGGCGTCCTTGAAAAAATCGTCGATATGCAGGTCGTGCATGATTACTGCTCGTAAAGGGCCAGAAAACGGGCCAGTCTTTCGATCGCGTCTTCCAGAATATCCTCTCGGGGCAGAAACACAATCCTGAAATGCTGGGTATCCTGCAGATTGAATGCGGATCCCTGAACAATCAGCATCTTTTCCTGCCGCAGCAGATCCAGAACCATCCGCTCATCATCGTGAATGGGGTAACGTTTCGGATCAAGGCGCGGGAACATGTACAGGGCACCCATGGGCTTGACGCAGGTCACGCCAGGGATGGCCGTGAGCGCATCGTAGGCGACACGGCGCTGTTCATAGAGGCGCCCGCCCGGTGCCACCAGATCATTGATGCTCTGGTATCCGCCGAGACTGGTCTGAATGGCCAGCTGAGCGGGAACATTCGAGCACAGGCGCATGGCTGCCAGCATCTCCAGACCTTCGATGAAGTCCGTTGCGCGCAGCTTGGCACCGCTGATGATCACCCAGCCGGACCGGTAGCCGGCTGCCCGATAGTTCTTTGACAGACCGTTATAGGTGAGGATGAGCAGGTCATCCGCCAGTGATGCGGTGGGGATGTGTCGTGCACCGTCATAGAGGATCTTGTCGTAGATCTCGTCGGACATGACAACGAGCCGGTGCCGCCGGGCGATGTCCAGCAGACCTTCCAGAATCTCGCGGCTGTACACCGCTCCGGTCGGGTTGTTGGGGTTGATGATGACCAGTGCGCGCGTGCGTTCGGTGATCTTGCTTTCAATGTCCGCCAGATCCGGATACCAGTCCGACTGCTCGTCACAGACGTAGTGCACCGGATTGCCGCCGGCAAGTCGTGTCGCTGCGGTCCAGAGCGGATAGTCCGGGGAGGGGATCAGGACTTCGTCGCCGTCATTGAGCAGGGCATGCATGGTCATGACAATCAGCTCGCTCACGCCGTTGCCCAGAATGATGTCCTCAATATCGACGTTGCGGATGTTGCACTGCTGGGCATATTGCATGACCGCCTTGCGTGCGGAAAACAGGCCCTTGGCATCACAGTAGCCCTGGGCCAGATTCATGTTGTAGATCACGTCCTGCTGAATCTCGTCCGGTACTTCCAGCCCGAAAGGTGCGGGATTGCCGATATTCAGCTTGAGAATGCGGTGGCCTTCTTCTTCCATCTGCTTCGCGGCCTTGAGGACTTCGCCGCGAATCTCGTAGCAGACATTGTTGAGTTTGGTTGATTTTCTGACTTCGAGCATATAGTTTTTAGCCTTCCGGGCGATGGTTATCTTTTCCGGCATCATACAGTGAGAGCAGACCGTGAGTAAAATTATAAAAGACGACAAAGAATGGCAAAAAGAGCTTCCCGAAGAGGTGTATGCTGTCTGTCGGAACTGCGGTACGGAGCCGCCTTTCAGCGGGCGCTACTACAATTTCTGGGAAGAGGGGTCCTATCATTGTGTCTGCTGTGACGCGCTGCTCTTTGATTCCCGGCACAAGTACGACTCCGGTTCGGGGTGGCCCAGCTTCTGGCAGCCCGCCGACGGGGCGCAGCTGACGGCCATCGAGGACCGCTCTCATGGCATGGTGAGAACGGAAGTGCGCTGCGCATCCTGTGATGCCCACCTGGGGCATGTCTTTGAAGACGGGCCGCCGCCGACCGGGTTGCGCTACTGTATCAATTCGGTTTCCCTGAAGTTCAGGCCTGCTGAGGCAGATGCCTGAGTTGTCGGTGTCTACGCCCCCTGCCATGACGACAGGCTGATTCTCTGCAAGAAAGCCCGGCCCTCCATCTGTGCGTAAAAATATGACGTGCCATGCTTGTCAAAACGAACCAGATAATATATTGTGCACAATATAATGTGACGCAACAGGAGAAGCTCATGTCCATATACGATATCGAAGTAACAGACATCAACGGCCGTACCTATCCTCTGAAGGAATACGAGGGCAAGGTCATGCTGATCGTCAATACGGCCAGCAAGTGCGGCTTCACCCCGCAGTTCAAGGGGCTGGAGGCCTTGTATGAGCAGTACAAGGATCAGGGGCTGGTGGTGCTCGGCTTTCCCTGCAATCAGTTCATGAATCAGGATCCTGGTGACGAGAAAGAGATTGCCGAATTCTGCAGTCTGAACTACGGCGTCACCTTCCCCATGCACAAGAAGGTGGACGTCAATGGACCGGATGCGCATCCGCTGTTCAAATACCTGAAGAAGGAAGCGCCGGGGCTGCTGGGATCCGAGGCGATCAAGTGGAACTTCACCAAGTTTCTGGTGGATCGCAACGGCAAGGTGATCAAGCGCTATCCGCCGACGACGAAGCCGGAAGAACTGGAAAAGGACATCCGGAAGCTGCTGGGGCTCTGAAGTGAGCCTGCTTCATCTCGACCAGCAGCTCTGCTTCCTGCTGTATGCGGCCTCGCGCCGCATGACTGCCTTGTATCGACCGCTCTTGCGTGATCTGGGGCTGACCTATCCGCAGTACTTGGTCATGCTGGTGCTCTGGGAAGATGCGGTCGGGGAGGGGGTGCCCGTCTCCCATATCTGCCGGCGTCTGAAGCTGGATACGGGAACGGTCACGCCCCTGCTCAAGCGTCTGGCCGAAATGGGCCTGATCGTGCGGCAGCGGGAGGCGGACGACGAGCGTCGTGTGCTGATCTCGTTGACGACAGCGGGGAAAGATTTGCATATCCGGGCCGAGGCGGTACCCCGGCAATTGCTCTGTGCAACAGGCGCGGATCCGGAGATGGTTTCGAAGTGGCGGGACGAGCTGCGCCAGCTGCTGGCGGTGCTGGAGCGTGAGAGCGGATCAGCTGGCGGCTGATGAGTCCGCCGGATGGTGCTTTTGCCGGTTCAGCCATTCATCCAGCTTCTTGAGGAGCACGTCCTTCTCATAGGGCTTGGTGATATAGTCATTCATGCCTGCACCAAAACATTTTTCCTTGTCGCCGCGCATGACGTTGGCCGTGACAGCGATGATCGGGATATCATCACACTCCGGGTTCTGCCTGATGCGTCGTGATGCCTCGTAACCATCCATGATGGGCATGTGGCAGTCCATGAGGATCAGGTCAAACTGATCGGCAGCAACCATCTCCACGGCTTCCTTTCCGTTGTTGGCCGTCACGACTTCATAGCCCAGCTTGCGGATGATGGTTTTGGCCACCATCTGATTGACACGATTGTCCTCCACCAGCAGCACCCGTGCATGTCTCGAGGTGCCGGCGGGCGTGTTGTCTCCGGCATGTTTCTGTTCCGGACTGGACTTGCCGAGCAGCTGATCCAGTACCCGGTCACGTGAAAAGGGAGCGCTGATGACGGCACGGATGCCCATGGCCTCCAGTGTCGACTTGTCCGCGGTCAGGGGGATGTGGGTTGTCAGAATCAGCGGACGCTGACTGATGTCGATCCGGGATTCCAGAAGCGGCAGGATGGCGCGCGAATCCACGATGACCTGGCAGCCCTCCGGTATGTCCAGGTGCTGGTAGTCCAGGTCCTGTACGGTATGATAGGTCTGAGAGTCGACCTGCGCACCCCAGAAATTCAGGTAATGGACCAGTGTGGTGCACAGTGGATTGTGCGCGGCGAAAATGGCCAGGTAGCGTTGGCCGGCAAGCGGCAGCTCGCGTTGATCAGGGGAGGAGCGGTCCTGTATTTCCAGTGGCAGGGTCACGGAGAATGTGCTGCCGCGACCGGGCTCGGAATCGACGCAGATCTGTCCGTTCATGTGTGATACCAGGTG
This sequence comes from Thermohahella caldifontis, assembly GCF_041153465.1. Lineage (NCBI taxonomy): Bacteria > Pseudomonadati > Pseudomonadota > Gammaproteobacteria > Oceanospirillales > Hahellaceae > Thermohahella > Thermohahella caldifontis. The sequence goes on along the minus strand of NZ_CP154858.1, from coordinate 958,603 downwards.
TCTGCACAGCGTCAGCCCCAGTCCGGTACCGCCATATTTGCGCGTTGTTCCCGCATCGGCCTGGGAGAACGGGGAAAAAATGCTGTCCAAGGCGTCTCTGGAAATCCCGATGCCGGTATCAATGACCTCGATGACCGTGTTGCTGTCATGATTCAGGCGTACACGCAAGGTGACACTGCCTTGCTCGGTAAACTTGATGGCGTTGCTGAGCAGGTTCGAGACCACTTGCCGGATCCGCGTCGGGTCACCCACAAAGGTTTCGGGAAATTCCGGCGCGATGTCGGTATGCAGTGCCACCCCCTTGGCCTGGGCGTTGTTGGCAAGCAGGCGTGCCGTATCCTCCAGCACCCGTCTCAGATTGAAGGGAATGTGCTCCAGGGTGAGCTTCCCGGCTTCGACCTTGGAGATGTCGAGAATGTCGTTGAGCAGCTCCAGCAATGCCACGCCGGACTGATAGGCCACATTCAGCTGCTCGCGCTGCTTGTCGGTCAGCGGTTCTTCCAGTGTCAGACTGATCATGCCCAGCACGCCATTGAACGGGGTGCGGATTTCGTGGCTCATGCTGGCCAGGAAATCGGCCCGGGCCTTGGCGCGTCGCACGGCATCTTCCTTGGCAACACGCAGGTCGTGGTTGATCTTGATGAGCTGGCGATTTTTCTCCGAAAGCTCCCGGGTCCGGACATCCACGATCTGTTCCAGTTGCTCGGAGTAGCTCTTGAGGCGTGCTTCCGCCTGACGCAGCTTGCTGAGGTTCTGTTCGATGGCCTGGAGTTGTGCGTTGGTGGCCCGGACGAGGACGCCGATCTCGTCCTGTTCGTGGCCTGCGGGTACCGGCAGGCGAACTTTCTCCGGTTCATGAGGGTCCACTTCCGCAACCGCCTCGATCACCTTGAGCAGGGGCTGGGTGAGCATGGTGTAGAACAGGATGAGGAGGACGACGGAGAGAATGAGGCTCCGGACAAAACCGGAAAGAATGGTGAAGGCTGCGCGCTGGAGGAAATCGGCGCCGGCCGGATAGGTGTCCACGACCACGGTCAGGTCGCCGAGCTTGACATCATCCAGTTGCTGAACATAGAGCGCTTCACTGAATGTCCGGTCGCGACCGAACAGCATGTCGCTGAGCCAGCGATAGGACGATTCGACCCGGCCACGCTGCCGGCTGGCCAGGACGCGCTTGTCCGTATCCACGATCTCCGCGTGTATGATGGCTGGGTGCTTGAGCAGTCCTTCCAGCAGTTCTTCGGCCAGGCGCGCATCAATATTGTAGGCAATCTGGGAGGCGGGTGCATGGCTGATGCTGATGATGGCCCGGATGTCCTTGTCCAGTGCGCTCTTCTCCGAGATATAGTCCACCAGCACCTGAAGCAGACTGAGCAGAATGCCAAGGAACAGGGCAATCAGGACCGCGTTGAGGGCCAGACGAAAGGACAGCCTGTTTGTGAGCTTCAGATTCACGGAATCCGCCTTGGACAGAGAACCAATGGACTGCCCGGGCCGGACAGGGCTGGGCCCGCATGGCGGTCAGTCATAGGTTTGTTTCTTCTTCCATGACTCATCTTCGGACAGCACCTTGTTCCATTCTTCATCCAGTTTGGCTGCTTTGGGTTCCTTCTCGGGCAGTTGTTGTCTGACCAGCTCTGCCGCCTGTTTCTCCAATTCATCCATACGTTTTTTATAGATGAGAATGTGTTTTTTTGCCAGCGGATTGGATTTGATCTTCATCATGGCCGCGATGGCGTCATGGTAGTGATGGATGGCGATCCTGGGCTTGCCTGCATCAGCGGCGGCCTTGGCCTTGTAGGTGTGCACATCCGCCAGCGTCTTCGCCATGAGAAAGGCAGTTTGTTCCAGATGCTTGCGCGCCGTGGCCGGATCAATTCTTTTGCGCTGGCGCTGTCTGTCAATGAAGCGGTAGAGCACTTCCAGCAACTTGCGGATCGTTTTGGCCTGCTCCGCGTTGCGGATGGGGGGATCTTGCCACCGGCATCCAGGTTGTCCGCGTATTTGGCCAGGGCTGCCGCGGTGTCTTCATGCACCGGCCTCGGATCCAGGGTGCGAATCTGATCGAGGGTGGACTGTGCTTCCCGCAGGATCAGCGCCTTGATATCGGGTGTGGTGTATTGGGGAGGCAGCTCCGAGACCAGCATCATCAGCCGCTTGAGTTTCTGCTGCAGGGTGTGGAGCAGGCGCGCCTGTTCAATGCGGGCCTTTTCGCGGCTGCGGATGAAAATGATGACCACGGTGGCGACAATAACAAGGGCACCAATGGCAAGGGTGATCTGGCTGGCCGTCATGTCGGCGGGTTACCTTTTTTTGTGATGTGCGTCTGAGTATAGTGCAAGACGAATGGAACGGAAAATGCACTTGACGGCGGGGGAGTGCGCCGTTAAGATTCGCCGCATCCTGCTCTTGCGTCCCCTTCGTCTAGAGGCCCAGGACACCGCCCTTTCACGGCGGTAACAGGGGTTCGACTCCCCTAGGGGACGCCATTTCAGCCGGGTGCAGTACAGCCGTGTTTGCGGGTGTAGTTCAATGGTAGAACATCAGCTTCCCAAGCTGAGAACGTGGGTTCGATTCCCATCACCCGCTCCAGTATCTTCCTCCTGACCCGCCTCTGACTGATCCGGACTCGTTGGCTTCGGTATGCTGCTTTGTCATGGTCTGACAATGGCACGCGGCGGTCGTGTCGTCTGTCTTGTTCAATGAGGGGTTAGGTGATTTCCACATTGAGCGGGTTCCGGCTTTCTGGTATTCTGGCGTCCCATCCTGAGAAGCAATTCTCCCTCCTTCTTACTGACTGAAACGCAGCTGATAACGGGACTCTCATGACGCGATACATATTCGTCACCGGTGGGGTTGTTTCGTCTTTGGGCAAGGGTATCGCATCCGCTTCACTGGCGGCGATTCTTGAAGCCCGGGGGCTGAAAGTCACCATTCTGAAACTGGATCCATACATCAACGTTGACCCGGGCACCATGAGTCCGTTTCAGCATGGTGAAGTTTTCGTGACCGAGGATGGGGCCGAAACCGACCTGGACTTGGGACACTACGAGCGGTTCATCCGGACCACCATGACCCGCCGCAACAATTTCACTACCGGCAGGGTGTATGAGCGTGTCCTGCGCCGCGAGCGGCGGGGTGACTACCTGGGCGGTACCGTTCAGGTCATTCCCCATATCACCGACGAAATCAAGCGCCGTATCGTGGAAGGTGCCGGTGATGTGGATGTGGCACTGGTCGAAATCGGGGGTACGGTGGGGGACATTGAATCCCTGCCGTTCCTGGAAGCCGTGCGGCAGCTCAAGGTGGATGTCGGCGCAAACCGCGCCCTGTTCATGCATCTGACGCTGGTGCCCTACATTGCCACGGCGGGAGAGATCAAGACCAAGCCGACACAGCACTCCGTCAAGGAAATGCGGTCCATCGGTCTTCAGCCCGATATCCTCGTCTGCCGTTCGGAACATGCCATCGACATGGCGTCCCGCAAGAAGATCGCCCTGTTCACCAACGTCGACTCACGTGCGGTAATCGGCCTCGAGGATGCGCGCAGCATCTACGAAATTCCCATGAAACTGCACGAACAGGGCCTGGATGACATCATCATCGAGCGTTTCGGTCTGCAGTGTGGCGAGGCGGATCTGAGTGAATGGCAGCGGGTGGTGGATCTCGAGCGTCACCCCGAGCATGAGGTCACCATCGCCATGGTCGGCAAGTACATGGAACTGCTGGATGCCTACAAGTCACTGATCGAGGCCATGAAGCATGCCGGCATTCACACCCGGACACGGGTCAACATGCGCTACATCGATTCCGAGCGTGTGGAGCGGGAAGGTGTCGGTATCCTGGAAGGGGTGGATGCCATCCTGGTGCCGGGAGGTTTTGGTGAGCGGGGCGTTGAGGGCAAGATCCGCACCGTGCAATATGCGCGCGAGAAGCGGATTCCCTATCTGGGGATCTGTCTGGGCATGCAGGTGGCGGTCATCGAGTTCGCCCGAAACGTCATGGGTCTGGAAAATGCCAACAGCACCGAGTTTGACCGTGACTGCGAGCATCCCGTCGTCGGCCTGATCACCGAGTGGCGCACGCCCGAGGGTGAAGTCGTGAAGCGTACCGAAGACTCCGATCTGGGGGGAACCATGCGACTGGGGGCGCAGGAGTGCCGTCTGGCCGCCGGATCAACCACTGCGTCCTGTTATGGCAAGACGGTCATTTCCGAGCGCCATCGCCATCGTTATGAGGTCAATGGCCACTACGAGCCCATGCTGGAGGAAGCCGGCATGCGTATTGCCGGAAAGTCGATGGATGGTGCGCTTGTCGAGGTGGTGGAAGTCAAGGACCATCCCTGGTTTGTGGCCTGCCAGTTCCACCCGGAGTTCACCTCCACGCCCCGTGACGGCCACCCCCTGTTCAAGGGATTTGTGCGCGCGGCACTGACCTATCGTCAGGCCCGGCAATAGGGCAGGCGTAGCCGTCAGGTGGATGAATCGGGAGGCCGCTTCTGTTAAAGTAGCGGCCTCTGTTTTATTAACCGCGTATTTGCAATCCGGAACAATCCCATGACTCAGAAAGTCGTCGAAGTCGGATCCATCCGCATGTCCAATGAACTGCCGTTTGTACTCTTTGGCGGCATGAATGTTCTGGAGTCCCGCGATCTGGCCATGCAGGTGGCCGAGCGTTACGTCGAGGTGACTCAAAAGCTGGGCATTCCCTACGTATTCAAGGCCTCCTTTGACAAGGCCAACCGGTCTTCCATGCATTCCTACCGTGGGCCGGGTCTGGAAGAGGGGCTGCGCATCTTTGAAGAGATCAGGTCCACCTTTGGTGTGCCGGTCATCACGGACGTCCACGAACCCTGGCAGGCGCAACCGGTGGCCGAGGTGGTGGACGTGCTTCAGCTGCCGGCCTTCCTCAGCCGGCAGACGGATCTGGTCGTGGCGCTGGCCCGTACCGGAAAGCCGATCAATATAAAAAAGGCACAGTTCCTGGCCCCCCAGGAAATGCGCCATATCCTCCGCAAGTGTGAAGAGGCGGGTAACGACAGGCTGATTCTGTGTGAGCGTGGCAGCTGCTTCGGTTACAACAACCTGGTGGTGGACATGCTGGGCTTCGGCATCATGAAGAAAATGGGGTACCCCGTTTTCTTTGATGTGACCCATGCGCTGCAAATGCCGGGTGGCCGGGCCGACTCCGCGGACGGACGGCGGGCTCAGGTGGCCGAACTGGCGCGGGCCGGCATGGCAACCGGGCTGGCAGGCCTGTTCCTGGAAGCTCACCCTGATCCCGATCAGGCGAAGTGCGATGGTCCCTGTGCGCTCAGACTCAGTCAGTTGGAACCCTTCCTGGCACAGCTCAAGCAGCTGGATGATCTGGTGAAGCAGTTTGAAGAGCTGGATACGGCCTGATTGACACCCTGCCGGGAAACACCATGGCTTATCAATGGAGACAGCAAGATGGTAGAAATCAAAGAAATCCGGGGCCGCGAAATTCTCGATTCACGCGGTAACCCGACGGTTGAAGCGGAAGTCATCACCACTTCAGGTCACGTGGGGATCGCCTGTGCGCCTTCAGGGGCCTCGACCGGTTCGCGCGAAGCGCTCGAATTGCGTGACGGAGACAAGAGCCGTTATCTGGGCAAGGGCGTACTGAAGGCGGTTGAGCACGTCAATACCCTGATCCGTGATGCCCTGGTGGGCAAGGATGCAGCAGATCAGCGCGCCCTTGACCAGATCATGTTGGATCTGGACGGCACCGAGAACAAGACCCGGCTGGGTGCCAACGCCATTCTGGCCGTGTCACTGGCTGCGGCCAAGGCAGCGGCTGCGGCGAAGGGCATTCCGCTCTATGCGCATATTGCGGAAATCAACGGTACGCCCGGCCAGTACTCCATGCCCGTTCCCATGATGAACATTCTCAACGGGGGCGAACATGCCGACAACAACGTGGACATTCAGGAGTTCATGATTCAGCCGGTCGGCGCCCCTTCATTCCGCGAAGCGCTGCGCTACGGTGCGGAAATCTTCCATCACCTCAAGGCCGTGCTCAAGGCCCGCGGTCTCAGCACGGCAGTCGGGGATGAAGGCGGGTTTGCGCCCAACCTGCCCTCCAACGAAGAAGCCCTGGCAGTGATTCGTGAAGCCATTCAGAACGCCGGGTACGAGCTGGGCAAGGATGTGACCCTTGCGCTGGACTGTGCGTCGTCCGAGTTCTACAAGGACGGCATCTACAATCTGGCGGGTGAGGGCAAGACATTCACCTCGGAGCAGTTTGCCGATTATCTGGATGAGCTGACCCGTCGCTATCCCATTGTGTCCATTGAGGATGGCATGGATGAGAGCGACTGGGACGGCTGGGCCGTGCTGACGCGCAAGATTGGCGACCGTATCCAGCTGGTGGGGGATGACCTCTTTGTGACCAACACCAGAATTCTCGCAGAGGGCATTGAAAAAGGCATTGCCAATTCGATCCTCATCAAGTTCAATCAGATTGGCAGTCTGAGCGAAACACTGGATGCCATCCGCATGGCGAAAGATGCCGGTTATACGGCCGTCATTTCCCATCGTTCCGGTGAAACGGAAGATACCACCATTGCGGATCTGGCAGTGGGTACCTGCGCCGGACAGATCAAGACCGGTTCCCTGTGCCGCTCCGATCGTGTCGCCAAGTACAATCAGTTGCTGCGTATTGAAGAGGCACTGAACGGAAAAGCGCCCTATAATGGTTTGAAGGAAATCAAGGGCCAGGGCTGATAAAGTCCTCGGGCGGCAAGGGAACTGCCGCCCCTTGAACACATAACAACGATAAACGGGGATTCAGGTGGTCGAATCGCATACCAAGTGGCTTTGGGCAGGTATGGGTCTGGTTCTGTTCGGTCTTCAGCTGAGGTTGTGGACCGGCGAGGGGTCGTTGGTTCATGCATGGTCACTTCAATCCCAGATTCAGGCACAGGCGCAGGAAAACAGTGTCCTGGCTGCGAGAAACCACCGGCTGGAGGCAGAAATCCGGCAGCTCAGGGGTGGTTTGTCCGCCGTCGATGAAAAGGCCCGGGCCCAGCTCGGCTACATTGCCCGTGGCGAAACCTTCTATCTGCTGGTAGATCCTGAGTAACCGGCATCTGAACAGTGTCTGTCAAGCATGTCTGAATTGTGGGGCGTCGTGCCAGCCGGGGGCAGTGGACGACGCATGCAGATCGCCCGCCCCAAGCAATATCTGAATATTCATGGCAAGCCGGTTCTCGAGCATACCCTGGCCAGATTGATGGCCGTGCAGGCGCTGAGCGGTATCGTGGTTGCCGTGTCGCCGACAGATCCGGAATGGGAGGCGTTTCACGCGCATCTCCGGCGTACCTGGCCGGAAAGCTGGCTCGGTCGGCTGCATACCGTGCGCGGCGGGGCCGAGCGGGTGCACTCGGTTTATAACGCGCTGACCCATTTGCGCAAGCTCTGTCCCGAGTCGACGCGTGTCATGGTGCACGATGCGGTGAGGCCCTGTGTCCGGATTTCGGATGTGCACCGCCTGATCGAGGCGGTGGGCGAGCAGGCCGATGGCGGGCTGCTGGCAATGCCTGTTGCCGATACGTTGAAGCGGGCCGCAGCGGATGGCCGGATCGATGAAACGGTTGACCGTACCGCCCTGTGGCGGGCCTGTACACCACAGCTGTTTCCGCTGGGAACCTTGTGGCGGGCGCTGGATGAAGCGCTCAAGGCCGGGCGCCTTGTCACGGACGAGGCATCGGCCATGGAAATGGCCGGTTTTCATCCGTTACTGGTCCCCTGCCAGGCAGACAACCTGAAACTGACACATCCGCAGGACCTTTCATTGATTGAATGTCTCTTGCCGCATACGGAGGAAACGCCATGCGCATAGGCCATGGTTTTGATGTGCATGCCTTTGACAAGTCGCGCCCCGGGCCGATCCGCCTGGGTGGCCTGGATATCCCTTGCGACTGGGCACTCAAGGCCCATTCGGATGGTGACGTGCTGCTGCATGCCCTTATGGATGCCATGCTGGGGGCGGCAGCACTGGGGGATATCGGACATCTGTTTCCGGATACGGATTCCAAATGGAAGGGGGCGGACAGCGGTGAGCTCCTGCGTGAAGTCTGCCGGCGTGTTCAGGGTGAAGGCTGGCAACTGGGCAACTGTGACGTGACCGTGGTGGCACAGTCACCGCGTCTTGCGCCCCATATCGGGGCCATGCGCGAAGCTGTGGCGCGGCTGTGTGACGTGGAAGCCGGCTGCGTGAGCATCAAGGCCACCACCACGGAACGGTTGGGGTACATCGGTCGTGAAGAAGGCATCGCCGTACATGTGGTTGTCCTGCTCGAGAGGCGAAGTGCATGAGCGATCCGACGCTGCCGTCACGGCCCTCTCCCTGGCTTGAGCATCGCTGGCCGGCACTTTGGCGCCGGCAACCCGAAGATTTTTCCGTGACGGAATGCATGCCGCCTGTGGCGGGTGGTGACGGTGAGCACTGGTGGATCTGGGTGGAAAAGCGCGGTCAGAATACCGACTGGGTTGCCCGCCAGTTGGCGCAGGCGTTTGGCGTCAGGGAAGTGGCGGTCGGTTACGCCGGTCTCAAGGATCGTCACGCTGTAACGGGACAATGGATGAGCATCCAGCTTCCCGGCCACAAGACGGAACCCGTGCTCCCCGAGCTGGATGGAGTGAAGTGGGGGACCTGTCTCCGTTCACTGAAGAAATGCCGTCGCGGTGATCACCTAGGCAACCGTTTCAGCATCCGCTTGTACTGGCCGGAGGGTGACGGCGGGCCGGATGGCGCGGAGGTCGGGCGCATCCTGACCGATATCAGTACCCATGGCTTTCCGAACTATTACGGCCATCAGCGCTTCGGAATTGAGGGCCGGAATCTGGAGAAAGGCCGTGCCTGGATGGCGGGACGCTGGCGTCCGGGCGGACGTCATGTCAAAAGCATGGTACTGTCGGCGCTGCGTTCTGAAGTATTCAATGCCTTGCTGGCAGAGCGTGTTCGCCATGGCAGCTGGAATGCGATTCTGGAAGGTGAGCGTCAGACAACCGCCGCCGCACCGGGCAACATGACATCACTCGCTTGTGCCGAGGGTCCGCTTTGGGGTGGTCTGCCCGTGCAGGAGGGTGAGGCGGGCCGGTTCGAGCAGGCGGTGAATGATCGTTATGACGATGTGCTGGCATTTCTTCATCGCCAGGGATTGCGGCCTGACTGGCGGCCGTTTGTGGCGATGCCGGAGAATCTTGTCTGGCATTGGCTTGACCGGGGAATGCAGCTAGACTTCACGCTGGGTCGGGGTGTCTATGCTTCCGTCCTGCTGGAAATGATGTTTGAACTGATTCAGCCCGACCGAAGAGAGGTGGCATGAGAATTCTGGTTTCCAACGATGATGGCGTGAATGCGCCCGGTCTCGCCGTGCTGGCCGAGGCGCTCGCACAGCGTGCAGAGGTGACCGTCATGGCGCCCGACAGGGATCACAGTGGTGCCAGCAATTCGCTGACGCTCACGCGGCCGCTGCGGGTGCAGAAAACTGCGAACGGGTACTATGCCGTGGACGGCACGCCGACCGACTGCGTGCATCTGGGGATCAGTGACACGCTGGGGTTCCGGCCCGAACGTGTGGTATCGGGTATCAACACGCATGCCAACCTTGGTGATGATGTCCTGTACAGCGGTACGGTGGCAGCGGCCATCGAAGGGCGTTTCCTGAAGCAGACCCCCATTGCGGTATCGCTCGTCAACCGGGGCAACTGGCACTATGATACGGCGGCGCGTGTGGTTGTCGAGCTGCTGGAGCGTCTCGGCGAACAGAACCTGCCGGCAGGTACCGTTCTGAATGTCAATGTTCCCGATGTGCCCTGGGCGGCGCTCCGGGGGATTCGGGTCACCCGGCTCGGGTGCCGGCACAAGGGTGGGGAGCCCATACGCATCACGGACCCGCGCGGTCACGAGCGTTTCTGGATTGCCCTGGCCGGAGAAAGCGATGATGCCGGGCCCGGTACGGACTTTCATGCGGTGGACAGGGATTATGTCTCCGTCACGCCACTGTCTGTGGACATGAGTCAGCAGGACCTGATGGGCCCCTTGCAGGAGGTGCTGTCACTGTGAGTCGTCAGTTTGATTTGCAGGGTATCGGCATGACCTCGGCGCGGACCCGGAACCGCCTGGCCGACAAGCTCAGGGAGGAGGGCATCCGCAATGAGGCGGTGCTCAATGTGATCCGCACCTTGCCAAGACATATCTTCGTGGACGAAGCGCTGGCTCACAGGGCTTATGAAAATACGGCGCTGCCCATCGGATACGGACAAACCATCTCTCAACCTTACATTGTTGCACGCATGACCGAGCTGGCGCTGGAGCGAAGGGGAGAGGGCCGGGTTCTGGAAGTGGGTACCGGATCCGGATATCAGTGCGCGGTGCTGGCCTCGCTCTTTGAACAGGTGTTCAGTGTGGAACGTATCCGGGGGCTTCAGGAACGGGCCCGGGAGCGCTTCAGGGCACTCAGGCTCCATAACATCCGGCTGAAGCTCGATGACGGACATTGGGGTTGGGCAGAAAACGGTCCTTATGACGTGATCGTGGTCACGGCTGCACCGGAGCAGGTGCCGGATGAGCTGCTTGCCCAGCTCAAGCCTCAGGGACGCCTGATCATCCCGGTGGGCGGACGGTCGCAGCGACTCGAGGTGTATGACCGGGACGGTGATGAATTTCAGTGTACCCCGGTGGAACCGGTACGTTTTGTCCCGCTGGTGGGAGGCGTGATCCGTTCATGATGCCTTCAGCGTTGCGGATATTCCTCACCGGCGTGGCAATGGGGGCGGCGGATATCGTTCCGGGCGTGTCCGGTGGCACGGTGGCTTTCCTTTCCGGTCTGTATGACCGGCTTGTGGGCGCATTGGCGAGACTGGGGCCGGGACTGCTGGGTATCTGGCGACGGCAGGGGTGGTCTGCGGCCTGGCAGGCCATGGACGGCAGCTTTCTGGTCACGCTGGCTGCGGGCATTCTGGTCAGCATTCTGACACTTTCTCATGTCATGACCTGGGCGCTTTCAGCCTGGCCCCAACTGGTCTGGGGGTTTTTCTTCGGTCTGGTGCTTTCGGGGGTGTATGTGCTCGTCCGGCCGCTTCCGCGCACACCGGCGCTGGCCCTGGCATTTCTGTGCGGCGCCGCAGTCGGACTGGTGGCCTCCAACGGCTTTCCGGCTCAATTGCCTCCCACACCCTGGAACCTGTTCTGGGGCGGCGCCCTGGCCATCTGCGCCATGATCCTGCCGGGCATTTCCGGAAGCTTCATTCTGTTGCTGCTCGGGCTCTACCTGCCCGTCATTGAGGCGGTCAAATCCCTGAACATACCGGTCATGGCCATCTTTGCGTCAGGGTGTGTGGTCGGCCTGATCTCCTTTTCACGTATCCTGCACTGGTTACTGGCGCGTTATCATCAGATTGGCGTGGCGTTACTGGCGGGTGTCATGGCCGGAGCGTTGTTCAAGCTGTGGCCCTGGAAGTATACCCTTGAGTATCAGTACCGGCCCGGGCGCGATCCGTTTCCGCTGGTTCAGGCCAACGTCTGGCCTCAATCTTTCGAGCAGATGACGGGACAGCCTGCTATGCTTTGGGCAACGGTGGCCATGGCGGTATTGGGCGGCTTTCTGGTGATCTGGATGTTAAAACTGGGAACCAGGTCACAGAAATGAGCGCAAAGGTGTTACGTAACGGAAAGCCTTGGTGTTACCAGGGGTAACGCGGGTAGCGAAATGGTGACACGGAATGGTCACTATAGCGTTTCGTAATATCACAACATATTAAGAACTTACGCAAAAAAGCTAAAGTTCGTTAGAGAATTGTGAACCATGGATTGGTTTTTATATAACGATAAAGAATAAAAAACGCCTGCGATCGATTGAACGGAATCACGTATTGCGACCTCTTTGTAACATGATGTAAACGGATTCTGGCGTGATATTTGCTGGCATAAAGAGAACAGTCATATTATTGACACTGTCAGCTCTGTTGACAGGATGTCTCGGGCCAGCCATCCAGACCGATCCCTCCTATAACCCGCCTGTCTACTGGGGCCAGCACAAGGTTCGTGCCGGCGAAACCCTCTATTCCATCGCCTGGCGCTATGGGCGCGACTTTCGCGAGCTGGCGGATGCCAATGGCATTCAGCCTCCGTATACGATTTATCCGGGGCAGATCATCCGTCTCGACCGAAAGGGTCAGGTGTACCAAACTGATAAAAAGACGTCGACTTTGGTCAAAAGGTCAAAAAAACGTCCTGCCAAACAGTTGGAAAAGTCAGTCAAGCCCTCCGTCAGTAACAAAAAGATACAAAAGCCGTCGGTGACTGTTCCTTCACGTTCAGTCTCTCCGGTCCGCTCTTCGGGGGGGCGGTGGCATGGCAATGGCCCCATGTTGGCAAGATTCTTGATAGATATTCTGTGCGAGGCAAGATCAACAAAGGTATTGATATTGCCGGCCGAATCGGAGATCCGGTTCGGGCAGCCGCTGACGGTGAAGTCGTTTATGCCGGCAGCGGGCTGCTGGGGTACGGGAACCTGGTAATCATCAATCACAATGAACATTACCTGAGTGCCTATGCCCACAACCGCCGCATTCTTGTGAAAGAAGGCGAGCGGGTGAAGGCCGGACAAGTCATCGCCGAGTTGGGTGCCACCGGAACGCGGACACCGAAGCTTCACTTCGAAATCCGCCGTGATGGCAAACCTGTTGATCCACTCAAGTACCTGCCACGCAATCCGGGCCGATAACCCGCGTCAAGACGGGCCTGACGCCCGAACAAGAAGAAGTATAAGAAGATCCCCGTGAGGGGCCGAACAACCGTTGACAGCAGGGCCAAGACAATGACCGCACAGCAGAAAATCAAAGAAGACCTGATGGATATCGACGAGTCCGAAATGGATCTGGACCTGGATCTGGACGACACGGAAGATCTGTCAGAAGTCTACGTCAAGCGGTACGCCAACCGGTTCAGCGCAGAGGGACACAAAACCTTTGATGCCACCCAGATCTACCTGAATGAAATCGGTTTTTCTCCGCTTCTGACTCCCGAGGAAGAAGTTTATTATGCCCGTCTGGCGCGTGCCGGCAACGAACAGGGCCGCAAGCGCATGATCGAAAGCAATCTGCGCCTTGTGGTGAAGATTGCCCGCCGTTACGTCAACCGCGGCTTGTCACTGCTGGATCTGATTGAGGAAGGTAACCTCGGTCTGATTCGTGCAGTCGAAAAGTTTGATCCCGAGCGGGGGTTCCGCTTCTCCACTTATGCCACCTGGTGGATCCGCCAGACCATCGAGCGGGCGATCATGAACCAGACCCGGACGATTCGTCTGCCGATTCATGTGGTCAAGGAACTCAATGTTTACCTCCGCACCGCGCGCGAACTGACACAAAAGCTCGACCATGAGCCCAGTGCCGAGGAAATTGCGGCAGAGCTGGATCGTCCGGTCGAGGACGTCAAGAAGATGCTTGCACTCAATGAGCGCATCACCTCCGTGGATTGCCCGCTGTCCTATGATTCGGACAAGTCCATCCTCGAAACGGTTTCGGATGATGCGTGCAATGACCCGGCCGAGCAGACCCAGGAAAACAATCTGCAGCAGTGTCTGGACAAATGGCTGGATCAGCTGACGGACAAGCAGCAGGAAGTCATTGCCCGCCGCTTCGGGCTGCGCGGCTATCCGATGGGCACGCTGGAAGAGGTGGGACGTGAAATTGGTCTGACGCGGGAGCGGGTCAGACAGATTCAGGTCGAGGCACTGAAGCGTCTGCGTTCCATACTGGAAAAGCAGGGGCTGTCCGGCGAGACACTGTTCAACTGAGAATCATTCCTTTCAGGCCGACTGGAGTGCCGGGCAGTATGTGAACTGCTCGGCACTTTTTGACATCGGCGCACCTGTTTGCCATTTGGTCTATTCATTCCTGGCCTGCTGCCTTCCTATAATGACCGGGTCGCGGCCTGTTCGGCCCCCGATGCGGCACCATCAGGTGAGGCGACATATAACGACTATAACCACACAAAAGGCTAGGGATGAAATAACATGAACAAGATTATTGCAACGCTGATTCTGGCATTGAGCCTGTCACCCTTTACGTTCGCAGCCAAAGTGGCTGACGTGGAAATTCCGGATGCCATCAAGGCCGCCAATACCGAGCTCAAGCTCAATGGCGCGGGTGTTCGGACCAAATGGTTCATGGACATCTATGTAGGCGGTCTGTATCTGCCGCAGCAGAAGCAGAATCCGGAAGAGATCATCAAGGCGGATGAGCCCATGGCCATCAAGCTGCACATGGTGTCCGGGCTGGTGTCCAGCGACAAGATGAAGAAGGCCACCATGGAAGGCTTCGAGAACTCCACTCATGGTAACATTGATCCGATCGCCGAGCAGATTGACGAGTTCATGGATATCTTCAGTGAAGAGATCAAGGAGAATGATGTCTTTGACCTGGTGTATCAGCCGGGCAAGGGTGTTGAGGTGTACAAGAATGGTACGCTCAAGTCCACCATCGACGGTGGTCTGGCGTTCAAGGAAGCCCTGTTCGGTATCTGGCTGTCAGACAAGCCGGCTCAGGAAAACCTGAAGCAGGCCATGCTCGGCGCGAAATAATTCCGCTCCATGGCTGCACTCAAACGGGCGCTCTGGCGCCCGTTTTGCGTCGTCGCGCTGCCATGGCAAAGCCCCCGGGCAGCTGAAAACCTCCGCTGACAGTGTCTGTTCCCTGGTATGGAAGAGGAGAATTCGCTTTTTATCGCTTTTCGCGCTATGCTGGGCTTCTTTAACAGGATCATACAGATCCTTTTTATGCGCCCCGAGCGCCGAGAGTCTCATCTGAATGTTGTTTTCTGATCTCGGTTTGGCCGAACCGATACTGCGCGCAGTCGCAGAAAAAGGCTACCAAAAACCTTCTCCCATCCAGTCCAAAGCCATTCCGGTCGTCCTGTCGGGACGTGATCTGATGGCCGCCGCCCAGACCGGCACCGGCAAGACCGCAGGGTTCACCCTGCCGATTCTTGATCGCCTGAGTCGAGGCCGGAAAGCCGGAGCCAATCAGTGTCGTGCGCTGATTTTGACACCGACACGCGAACTGGCAGCCCAGATAGCTGAAAATGTGACGGAATATGGCCGCTATCTGAACCTGCGCTCCGCAGTGGTTTTCGGAGGAGTAAAAATCAATCCACAGCTCATGGCCATGAGGAAGGGTGTCGATATTCTGGTTGCGACGCCGGGACGCCTGCTGGACCTTTACAGTCAGAATGCGGTACGTTTCGACAACCTGGAAGTGCTGGTGCTGGACGAAGCGGATCGCATGCTGGACATGGGCTTCATCCACGATATCCGCCGGATTTTGCGGGCGTTACCGGCAAAGCGTCAGAATCTGCTGTTTTCAGCAACATTTTCCGGTGAAATCCGCAAGCTCGCGGCGACCATGGTCAAGGATCCCGTATCCGTGTCCGTCACGCCGCCGAACAGCACCGCCACCAACGTCAGTCAGTGGCTCCATCCGGTTGACAAGCAGCGCAAGCCCGAGCTGTTGTCTCACCTGATCCGGCATCATCAATGGGAACAGGTGCTCGTGTTTACACGGACCAAGCATGGCGCCAACAAGCTGACCCAGAGGCTGGAACGGGACGGCATCACGTCCATGGCTATCCATGGCAACAAGAGTCAGGGCGCACGCACCCGTGCTCTGGCCGGATTCAAGAAAGGTGAAGTCCGGGTGCTGGTCGCAACCGACATTGCCGCGAGGGGGCTGGATATCCAGCAATTGCCCCAGGTGGTCAATTTCGAATTGCCCAATGTGGCAGAAGATTACGTGCACCGGATTGGCCGGACGGGCCGGGCGGGTGCGAGTGGTCAGGCGGTATCGCTCGTCAGCGCCGATGAGGCGCGGGAACTGGCCGGCATCGAGCGCCTGATCCGCAAGAAGATCACGCGACATTACGTGGATGATTTTGAACCGGAACACGACGTTCCGACGATGGCGCCACGTGAGCCGTCACCCCATGGCGCCGCCAGAAAAAAGGCGTCGGATCGTGGTGCCGGACAAGGTAACGCGAGGTCCGGGAGAACGGCTTCTGCCGGGGCAAAACGCGCCGGGGAAGGCCGGGCGGATGCCGGCCGGGGCGGCAGGAGAAGCCGGCACCGTGGTTCCGCCAGCGCCCCCCAGGCTTCACGGACATAGCATTCAAGCGCCTCGTTCTGACGGGGCGTTTTTTTCTGACTCGTTTTCCAGCAACATTTCCAGTGCGCTCATGTCGGCGCTGAACTCCTTGTGGACGCGTTCGACCAGCATGTTTTCCAGCCATTGATGGAGCCGGCCTGACAAGGGGCCATCCCAGCGGGTACGGTGCTCCAGGGTGGATTGTCCGGGGATGGTTTCTCTCAGCTTCAGCGTGCCGGCCAGTTTCATGTTCAGTCCGACAGGGGTATAGCTGTATTCTGCTTCCATGTGTGCGTCCGAGTGCTCGTGCCATTCGATGGCATAGTCCAGCATAAATGTGTCCAGGCCAAGGGGGCGTAGCAGATATCGGGCCTTGCCGAGCTGGTGGCGGATGTCCAGCCTGGAGGTGATCCGCATTTTTCCGGCCATCTGTTCCACCTCCACGGCGGGGGAGGGGATGCCACTCTCGGCAAACCGCCCTTCTATGAATTGTTTGCTGGTATACAGCCGAAAGACGCGCCTGGCCGGGTACGGAAAGTGAAAGGTATGTTGCAGTGACATGTCGTATTGTTGTGTGGGTATTTCGGCCACTATGGCTAAAAGGTGACATGTTGTCAATATGGCGCCGTGGCCGTGTGGCCTCCCCTCGGAACGCAAAAGGCAACTCTGCACGGGAGCCGTCTGAATGCCCGGTTGGTGTTTTCCGGATCACCGGATGGTCGTCGGGTGAAGTCGCAATCGCTTTCACCGGGTGCAGCGATGCTGCCTGTCGCATGGGAATACGTTAGGATAGGCAGATTGAAGGCATGTCATATGTCATGTCCCTGGAAAGCAAGCCGTGCGTGGTGATTCGGCGATCTCCGTGCCCTAAGGTGGGAAATCTGATGCGTGAAGATGAATCGACAGGTTGTGTAGAACAGTTTTTCCGGAATCGGCGCTCCGTTCCCGTGTTGACGGAGCCCGGTCCGTCACGCGCCGATCTGGAGCGCGCACTGGCGTGTGCGCAGACGGCCCCCGATCATGCGAGACTGAACCCCTGGCGCTTTGATGTGTTTGCCGGGGAAGGGCGACAGCTGCTGGCTGAGGCTTATGTCAGAGGGCTGAGGTTGGCGCAGCCGGAGCAGGATGAGGCTTTTTTTGATCGTCTCGCCAAGATGCCATTCCGGGCGCCCGTCATTATCATGGCGGTGTGCAGCCATCAGTCTCATCCCAAGGTGCCTCCCCATGAACAGATGATTGCTGCGGCCCTGGCCACCTATCAGGTGCAGTGTGTACTGAGTGAACTGGGTTATGGCTCAATCTGGCGCACAGGGCCGGTGGCGGAATCCCGTGAGGTCGCACGGGAGCTTGGCCTGGCAGATCATGAGACGATTGTGGGGTATCTGTATGTGGGTACACCTGCGGGGGAGCCTCCGCAACGGGCAGTGATCGATGCCATCGAGCGGACTCGCTTCCACGGTATTTAGGGGAGCGACGGTTCCTGGCCACACCTCCACCCGGCGGTCTTAAAAGGTAAATGGAGGTGTGGTGAGTGAGCTGTCAGCGTTTGCGGTGAAGTTTGGCGGCGGATTTGGAACGTTCGTCCAGCCGCGCCAGAATGGCGGCCATTTCATCCTGTTCAGCCTGAATGCGGGCTTTCTTCTCGGCTTCGATCCGGGCTTTCTCTGCCTTGATCGCTTCCCGGATGCGCTTCTCCTTGCTCGAGGACAGGCGCTTTTGCAGCGGTTCTTTCTTGGGTAACTCAACTTTCGGCCGGGTTCGCGTCGAGAGCCTGAGCGTGCCGGCACCATGCGGGTCACGGTTGACCGTGCGTGAAAATCCGGTGTGCTCCCCTGATGTTCCTGTCGCAGCAGTCCGAGTGGCAACCGATTCCCCGGAATGCGTCTGACGTGACGGTGAGCCTGTTCTGGCGGGACGTTCCTCCGCAAACACGGACGGGGAATTCAGCTCTTCCAGCATGCGCTCCACGGCCTTGTCGATATCGGCCTTCTTCAGCTGGCTGCGCAGTGTGGCCGCCGTCTTGTATCCCCTCAGCGAAAGCGCATTTTCGGACTCGATTGCTTCAGCCTCCAGATCGCGGGCTTCTTCACGGGTTTCGGCAACCGCCCACTCATGGAGCTCGAAGGCGTCCTCGCCATACTGCCGGATATCGTTGTACAGCGGGTAATCCAGTGAGGTGTGGATGGAGTGCACGAACTGGGACCAACGTTCTTCAATGGTGAGGCTGGTTGTGCCGACATAAACCTGTCCGGTCACTTTGTTGCGAACGGTAAAAACAATCATGGGGCTCTGCTACTCCGAAACACTGCTTTGGAACGGGGGGCGCATTATAGCGGCTTATCGGCTGAAAGAAAGGCTGGACATTTGCGTAGAAAGCTGTGCTGGCATTGCCGTGGCGGCGGCGGGCATTTGCCGTTCGGAAACAGGCGTGGCGATTGCAATGAATTGAAATATAAGGAAAAGGGCTCAATGGCACTGTCATTGCTTTACAGACAGCAGAGATGAAATGAATTGTTGCGGGAAAGACTATGGCACTGTCATTCGACAAGGCGCTCGGGATTCACCAGAAAGCGCTGGAGGTGCGGGTTCAGCGGGCCGAGGTGCTGGCGGACAATCTCGCCAATGCGGATACACCGGGGTACAAGGCGCGTGACCTGGATTTCAGGGCAATCCTTGCCGGCGAGGCGGCAAGGGGCAATCGTCTGCCGCTGGAGCGGACGCATGAGGGGCATATTCCGGACGACAGTTCGGCTGCCGAGGGGGATTTGCTCTATCGTGTACCCGTTCAGCCGAGTATTGACGGCAATACGGTGGATACGCAGATCGAGTCTGCCGAGTTTGCCCGCAACGCACTCGACTTTCAGACGTCCTTTCAGTTCCTGAACAGCAAGTTCAAGGGACTGGTGACCGCGATCAAGGGGGAATAAGCATGGCGCTTCATTCGATTTTCAATATTGCCGGGTCGGCAATGAGTGCACAGTCCGTACGGCTCAATACCACGGCCAGTAATCTGGCCAATGCCGAGTCAGTCAGCTCCTCCATTGATCAGACCTACCGGGCCCGCAAGCCCGTGTTTGCCGCGGTTCAGGAGGAGGCCAATCGGGCATTCTCCGACCTTGATGTGAACAATCAATCCCGTCGTGGCGTGAAAGTGCTGGGCATTGTAGAGAGTCAGGCACCACTGGAGCGTCGCTATGAGCCTGACCATCCCATGGCGGATGAAGAGGGCTATGTGTATTACCCGAACGTGAATGTGGTGGAAGAAATGGCCGACATGATGTCTGCTTCGCGCAGCTTTCAGCTCAATGCCGATGTGATGAATACAGCCAAAACCATGATGCAGCGCTTGTTGACGCTGGGGCAATAATCAGGAGTGATGACCATGGCGGATATCCAATCTCTCAATGCGTCCAGCGATGTACTGGCCAAGTATGCCATACAGCAGGAAAGCAAGAAGTCCAATGAACTGGGTCAGAACCAGTTCATGGAGCTGATGATTGCCCAGCTCAAGAATCAGAGCCCCCTGGAGCCCCAGGACAACTCCGAATTCGTGGCACAGCTGGCTCAGTTCAGCTCAGTTGAGGGGATCGAAAAGCTCAATCAGTCCGTGGACAGCGTGGCCAGCCAGTTCCGCTCCAATCAGGCGCTACAGGCGTCCGCCATGGTGGGCCGCAATGTGCTGGTGCCCAATGCCCAAGGTGTTCTGGGGCCGGAGGGGCGGATTTCGGGCGTGATCGAGGTGCCGGGCAGTACGTCTTCACTGACCGTTTCCATACTGAACCCGTCCGGTGAACTGGTGAAGCGCATGGAGCTCGGACAGCAGCCGGCCGGCGATATCCGGTTTGAATGGGACGGAACCAATGCCAAGGGCGAATCCATGCCGGCAGGCCTGTATACGGTGAAAGCCGAGGCGCGCTACGGTAGCGAGACTCAGCAACTGAACGCTTACATGGCCGCGAATGTGGACAGCGTCTCGATCAGTCAGACCGGATCCATTCTCCTGAATCTGGCAGGTATGGGGCAGGCCAGCCTGTCCGATGTCAAAGAAATTCTGTAACGGAGGGGAGTCACCATGCCGTTTAATGTTGCCTTGACCGGTATCCGGGCCGCATCTGTGGATCTGGAAGTCACCGGTAACAATATTGCCAATGCCAGTACGGTAGGTTTCAAGCAGTCCCGTGTGGAGTTTGGTGACCTGTATGCCAACAGTTTTCTGAGTCTGGGCACCAATCCGGTGGGAGATGGTGTCCGGGTGCAGAAGATCCGGCAATCCTTTGCCCAGGGCAACATCGACTTTACCGAGAATGGCCTGGATCTGGCCATCAACGGTGGCGGATTTTTCATCCTGAGTGACAATGGTGCACGTCTCTACAGCCGCGCGGGTCAGTTTGGCGTGGACAAGGATGGATATGTGGTCAACAACGTGGGCATGCGCCTGCAGGGATTCAGTGCCAATGATCAGGGGGTGGTAAACGGTGTGCTGGGTGATCTGATCATCGACAGTGGCAATCTGGCGCCCCGCCGGACCACCAATGTGGACGCACAGGTCAATCTGGATTCCAGCCAGCCGGTTCTGTCCAAGGCCGGTTATACGCTGACCAGTGATGGTACGGACGTGGGGCAGGCTGTCGCCGGGACCACCAACGGATACCAGGCGCAAACCTTTAACGTCACACTGGAAAACGGCACGACGGCGACGGTGACCACCAGCAATGACGAATCGGCCAACTCCATCGCTGCGAAATTCAATCAGCTGGACGGTATCGATGCCTCGGCCAGTACCTCGGCAACGCTGACGGCTGCGGGCTTCAACAATGCATCCGGTACGCTGCGCGTCACCATCAATGGTGTGCCCTTCGATAATCCCGTTGACCTGACTGACCTGGCCAACCGGATCAACAACTCTCCGTCACTGGTGGGGGTGAGTGCGGTGCTGAACGGATCGGATCTGGTGGTCCGTGACAACCGGGGCAATGACCTTCGCTTCACATTCAGCGGTGCCGGTACAGACTCTTTTGTCGTGCAGGGTGCCGGCGGCTCAAGCCAAACACTCAATAGCACCAATACCCAGGCAACTGTGGGGGGGACAATTGACTTCACCGTCAATGATGGCGTGACGATTTCCAGCTCGGGCAATAGCGTTGTACAGACCTTCACCGGGACCCCCTTTGTCAGCAACACCTTCAGCCCGACGGACGAAAACACATACAACCACGCAACATCCACAACCATCTACGACAGCCTGGGTAACCCCCATGTATTGACGATGTATTTCGTCAAGGAACGCCAGACCACTTCGACACCGGCCAACCTCTGGACCATGTATGTCCAGATTGACGGGCAGGATGTGGGAGATCCGTTAACACCGGGTGGTGCGGCAACCCGTGCGTCGTACAGTCTGGTTTTCAATGATGACGGTACGCTCAATACCAACCTGTCTGACCAGGTCCTGATCAGCAACTGGACACCTCTGGATGAGTCCGGCAATCCCAATGGGGCGGATGGCCCGTTGAACGTTGCCAACGGTGGCGCACTGCCGATTCCGGATCCGCCGACCAGCAGCAACTTTCAGGTGGATATTTCCAAAATGACACAGTTCGGCAGCGCCTTTGCGGTCAATGACATGCAGCAGGATGGCTTCACGACCGGGCGATTGGTGGGGCTGGATGTGAACGATGCCGGGATCATCTTTGCTCGCTATACCAACGGAGAGTCGAAAGTGCTGGGGCAGGTGGCGCTGGCAGACTTCAATGATCAGGAGGGTCTGGCGCCTGTCGGTGAAACCACCTGGGTGGAAACCTTCCGGTCCGGCAACCCGATTATCGGCAATCCGGGAACGGCTTCCCTGGGGGCTATCCGTTCCAGTTCCCTTGAGCAATCCAACGTGGAGCTTTCGGAGGAGCTGGTGTCCCTGATCATTGCCCAGCGCAACTATCAGGCCAATGCCAAGACCATTGAAACGGCCGATGCGGTCACCCAGACCATCATCAACCTGAGGTAAGCGTCATGGATCGTGCACTTTACATAGCCATGACAGGGGCCGCGCAGAACATGTTGTCTCAGCGTGCCCATGCCAACAATCTGGCCAACGTGAACACGACCGCCTTCAAGGCGGACTGGGAGCAGGCACGGGCCATGCCGGTGTTTGGCGAAACATTTCCCAGCCGGGTCTATGCCATGAGCGAAAGACCGGCGACCAACTTCGAGCAGGGCACCCTGATCGAAACCGGACGCGAGCTGGATGTGGCCATCGCCGGGCCCGGCTGGATTGCGGTTCAGGATGCGGAAGGGCAGGAAGCCTACACCCGTGCCGGAGAACTGCAGATGGATGCCACCGGTTTGCTGATGACCGGCAGTGGTCAGCCTGTACTGGGCGAGGGAGGCCCGATCGTGATTCCGCCGGCCTCGAAAATCGAGATCGGGCAGGATGGCACGGTCTCCATCGTGCCGCTGGGGCAGGGGCCCGAAACGCTGGCCCAGGTAGATCGTATCAAGCTCGTCAATCCGCCTCTGGACACTCTGGAAAAGGGTAAGGACGGGCTGGTCCGGCAGAAGGGTGATGCCGCAGGGCAGCCGTTGCCGCCGGATGGTACCGTCCGTCTGGAACCCGGATTTGTCGAGGCCTCCAATGTCAGCGCTGTAGAAGAGATGACTTCCATTCTGACCTTGGCACGCCAGTATGAAATGCAGGTCAAGGTCATGCAGGCGGCTGATCAGGCCGAGGAAGCATCGGCACGCATCTTGCAGAACTCCTGATAACAGGGGCAGAACGGCAATTTTCCGCCGTTTTGCCCGGATGCTCCCACGGGAGTGATTGTCAGGAGGTTTGAACATGAACGGCGCACTTTGGGTCAGCAAAACCGGGCTGAGTGCCCAGGACACCAAGCTCAAGACCATTGCCAACAACCTGGCCAACGTCAATACGACGGGCTTCAAGCGGGACCGTGCGGTATTTCAGGACCTGCTCTATCAGATCAAGCGGCAGCCCGGTGGCAGCACTACCCAGGATTCCCAGTTGCCTTCCGGCCTTCAGCTGGGTACCGGCGTGCGGGTAGTGGGGACGCAGAAGGTCTTTACCGAGGGTAATCTGGAAGTGACCGAACAGCCGCTGGACATTGCCATCGATGGCCGCGGTTTCTTCCAGATTCTGATGCCGGATGGCACCATTTCCTATACGCGCGACGGCCAGTTCCATCTCAGCTCGGATGGTACGATCGTCACAGCCAGTGGCCTGCCGCTGGAGCCGGCGATTACCATTCCGTCCGGCGCAACCTCCATCACCATCGGTACGGATGGTACGGTTGAAGTCACCGAGGCCGGCAATCCGGCACCCACCCAGGTGGGCAACATTACCCTGGTGGATTTCATCAACCCTGCCGGACTGCAGGCACTGGGCAACAACCTCTTTGCTCAGACGGCTGCCAGCGGCGACCCGCTTCAGGGTACGCCCGGACTGAATGGCCTGGGTTCGACGCGTCAGGGTATGGTGGAGTCATCCAATGTGGAGATCGTCGAGGAAATGGTCAACATGATCACCACTCAGCGCGCCTACGAGATGAACTCCAAGGTCGTCTCCACCGCCGATCAGATGCTTCAGTTCATCACCAATAACCTGTGATCAGGGGGGCTGAGATGATCCGCTGGCTGGTAATCTGTTCGGTTGTCGCAATGACAGGTTGTGCGCCCATGACCCGTGAGCTGCCCCGCCCGGGGGATCCAAGCTGGGCGCCCGTGGAACCGCCGGCGCTTCGTGTGCCTGCCCCGGTGGACGGATCCATCTATTCACAGGTATCAGGTTACACCCTGTACGGCGATCGCATTGCCACGCGGGTCGGGGACGTGCTGACCGTGATTCTTCAGGAAACCACCCAGAGCAAGAAAAGTGCCGGGACGACGGTCAGCAAGAACTCCAAGAATGAACTCAATGAGGCCAGCATCCTCGGCACGTCCGTGTCCGCGGCCAACCTGAGTCTGCTGACCAACCCGGAGCAGAAACGCTCCTTCAGTGGCTCGGCGGACAGCGACCAGAGCAACAGCCTCAAGGGTACCATTACCGTGACCGTCGCTGAGGAACTGCCCAACGGGCTGTTGCGCATCCGGGGCGAAAAATGGCTGCAGCTCAACGAGGGTGATGAATATATCCGCTTGGTCGGTCTGGTGCGGCCCGAGGACATCGGTGTCGATAACACGGTACTGTCCACCAAGATCGCCGATGCCCGGATTGCGTACAGCGGTACCGGCGCCTTTGCCGATGTGAACCGCCAGGGCTGGCTGACCCGGTTCTTCAACAGTGAATGGTGGCCGTTATGAGCCTGATGCAGCGGATCTTCATTGCATGGGTAGTGGTTGTTGCAAGTCTGCCTGCGGCAGCGGATCGCCTGAAGGACATGACCACCGTTGCCGGCGTGCGCAGCAATGAGCTGTTCGGTTACGGACTGGTCGTGGGTCTGGACGGTACCGGGGACAAGGCACCCTTTACCGACCAGACCTTCCGCAACATGATGAATCGCTTTGGCATCACGCTGCCTCAGGGGGTGGATCCCAAACTGAAGAACGTGGCGGCCGTATCTGTGCATGCCACATTGCCGCCCTTTGCCAAGCCGGGTCAGAAGATTGACGTGACCGTCTCCTCCATTGGCAATGCCAAGAGCTTGCGCGGCGGCACACTGCTCATGTCGGCACTGAAAGGGGCGGACGGCAAGGTGTATGCCATCGCTCAGGGCAGCCTGGTGGTCAGCGGGTTTGGTGCTCAGGGGGCGGACGGATCGAAAACCACGGTCAATGTTCAGGTGGTGGGGCGCATTCCGGACGGGGCCACCGTGGAACGCAGTGTACCCAATGCCTTTGACCGGGGTGACAGCATTACGCTGAACCTGAACAACCCGGACTTCACCACGGCAAAGCGTGTGGAAGAGGCCATCAACCAGCTCCTGGGGCCGGAAGTGGCTCAGGCACTGGATGCGGCATCCATTCGTGTTCAGGCGCCTCGTGACCCGTCCCAGCGGGTGAGCTTTCTCAGCATTCTGGAAAATCTGGATGTCTCGCCGGCGGAAGCACCTGCCCGGGTTGTCATCAATTCCAGAACCGGAACCATCGTGGTGGGGGCCAACGTTCGGGTCTTTCCGGCGGCGGTCACACACGGCAACCTGACCGTCACCATCACCGAAAATCCCCAGGTCAGCCAGCCCAATGCCCTGGCAGGCGGCCAGACTGCGGTGGTGCCGCAGTCCACTGTCAATGTGAATCAGGAACCTTCCCGCATGTTCAAGTTTGGTCCGGCCACGACGCTGAACGATATTGTGCGTGCGGTCAATGAAGTGGGGGCGGCACCCGGGGATGTGATGGCGGTTCTGGAAGCGCTGAAGCAGGCGGGCGCCCTGCGCGCGGAGATACTGGTGATCTGAGATGACGACGCAACCCTATCTGTCCCGCGCCACACAAAGCTATGCGGATCTGTCTGCACTGCAGGCACTCAAGCGCCCGTCCCTGGACAAACAGGCGTCACTTGAAGCGGTTGCCCGGCAATTCGAGTCGCTCCTGACCGCGCAGATGCTGCAGGCCATGCGCAGTGCCAACCGGGTGCTGGCGAAGGACAACCCCCTCAACACCTGGTCCACTCAGTTTTATGAGGACATGTTCGACCAGCAGCTGGCGGTCAGTCTGTCAACCGGAAAAGGTCTGGGGCTGGCCCGGCTGCTGGTGCAGCAGCTGGGCGGCGACAGCAGCTGGCCCACACGTTATGCGAATCTTGAAGATTACCGCAAGCATCCGGTTGATCGGCCGCTGACTCAGGTTGAAGAGCGCATGCTGCAGGAAATGGATGGCATCCTGGCTTCTGTCACTCACCCGAATGACGGTGACACGCATGCCCGGACGGATATCCGGCATCCCGAAGACTCGCAGGGCGGCCCCGTTGCATCGTCCTCCCGCTCGCCGGACGCGGGCAGAGCAGATCAGGCTTTCGACTCGCCCGAGGATTTTGTCACCCGACTGGCACCGGCAGCACGGCGCGTTGCGGATGAGTTGGGTGTGGACTATCGCGTCCTGTTGGCACAGGCAGCTCTGGAAACCGGCTGGGGGCGGCACATGATCCGGGACGAAGCGGGCGGTAACAGTTTCAACCTGTTCGGTATCAAGGCAGGGGAGGGATGGACAGGCAGGACCGCCTGGACGCAGACCACTGAATATGTGGGTGGAAAACCCATCAAAATCAGTGCGCCTTTCCGTGCGTACGACTCCTTCGAGGACAGCTTCAGGGACTATCTGCAGTTTCTCAGAGGAAATGCGCGCTACGCACCGGCGCTGGAGCAGGCAGCGGATCCGCAGGCTTATACGAAGGCCTTGCAGGAGGCCGGCTATGCCACGGATCCGGCCTACAGCCGTAAAATTCTCAGCATTCTGGGGCGTCTGCGCGAACCGGACGCAGCCGTGGGAGGTGAGGAATCATGAGTGGCGGACTGATCAACATCGGGCTGTCGGGCCTGCGTGCACACCAGACGGCCCTGTCCACAACCGGTAATAACGTGACCAATGCCAACACGCCCGGTTACAGCCGCCAGCGTGTGGAGTTTCAGGCCACGGATTCCAACTACATGGGGGCAGGCTATCAGGGTACCGGGGTCGCGGTCACCACCATCGAGCGGACAACCGCCCAGTTTCTGGTCAATCAGGTGCGCATTGACACCACCATGAACAGCGAACTGGAAGCTTTTGAATCCAATATCAGCCAGATCGACAGCCTGCTGGCCGACCCCACCACGGGCCTGTCTCCCGGCCTGTCGAACTTTTTTGGCGCACTCCATGGTGCGGTGGATGACCCTTCGGCCATTCCCGAACGGGAGCTGGTCATCAGCCAGGCCAGGGGCCTGATCAATCGGTTTGACGTGCTCTACGGGCGCTTGCTGTCCCAGAAGCAGGCACTGGATCAGGATCTTCAGGCTCAGGTCGCGGAGATCAACAGCTATGCGCAGGGTATCGCACGACTCAACCAGGCCATTGCCACCGCCAAGGGAGGGAGCGGAAGCCAGCAGCCCAATGAACTGCTGGATCAGCGCGACGAGCTGCTGCGCAAGTTGTCGGAACTCACCCAGGTCACCGCCGTCAATACGGGAGATGGGGGCGTCAACGTATTGATTGGCAAGGGCCAGGCACTGGTGGTCGGTACCCGGGCCAACAGTTTGACGACACAGGTCAGTCCGGATGACCCGCAGGAACTTCAGATTGCCTTGTCTGAAGCCGGCCGGACCAATGAAATTACCAGCGAGATGTCCGGGGGAAGTATCGGTGGACTGTTGCGCTTCCGGGATACGGTGCTGCGCGATGCGTTCAACAGTATTGGTCGTGTGGCCATTGCGCTGGCCGATGCGGTGAACCGACAGCACCAGAAAGGCATTGATCTGGAAGGCAATCTGGGCGGGTTGTTTTTCAATGATGTGAATGATGATGCGCTGATGCGTGCCCGGGTGACACCCAGCAAGGCCAACGCCCTGCCCGAAGACCGCAAGATGCGCGTGGAAATTGTGGACAGCACCCAGCTCACTACCCGCGATTACAAGGTGAGCTTTGATGGTCCGACCAATCAGGACGTCAGCATACTGGATGCAGAAACAGGCGAATTGATTCAGCGTGCGGTATTGCCTTCCCCCCTGCCGGCTTCCGTGGATCTTGAAGGGATTCGCATTAACTTTGATGCAGGCAGCTTCCAGACGGGTGACAGCTTTCTGGTCACGCCGACCCGTTATGGCGCACGTGATATCGATCTGACCATTGACCGGGTGGAAGAGCTGGCTCTGGCCAGTCCCGTACGAACCGATGCAAGCATCGGCAATACCGGAAACGCCCGCATCAGCGCGGGGGAGTTGCTGGACGTCAACCATCCTGCAACCGGCGGTATCCTGTCGGAGTTCCGGAATCCGGGGGCACTGACACCCCCGCTGATCGTGAGATTCATTACGGATAATGTCTACGAGATCCTCGACAACACCGATCCGGCCAATCCGAAACCCCTGGATCCACCAGTCACCAATCGTACCCATGTTGCGGGTATCAACAACAACCTGTTCAGCAGTGATCCGGGGCAGACGCAGGTCAGCATGGAGGGCACCAGTGTTGCACAGATTCCGGCACCTGCCGCATCCGTGACCACCAATGGTTATCCTGCACAGACGCTGACGCTGCAGAACCGGGATCCGGAAACCGGGATCGTGACCACACAACCGGCACTGAATATTGCGGCCAACAGCTCCGCCAGGGACATTGCGGCAGCGCTGACGCAACGTCAGGGGGTCACGGCCTATGCCTACACCCTGGCCTCACTGACCGGTTTTGTGGACGATGGCAGTGCACCGGCTCCGGCGCTCAGTATCAACGGACGCAGCCTGACGCTGCCGGCCGGCAGTACCTTTGGTCCGGATGACTACGTGGATCTGATCAACAATGATTCGGTGCTTCAGGATCAGGGTATCCTTGCTCAGAGTGATGGCACCACACTGACCATTCGTTCCACTCAGGGTTATGATCTGCGAATCAGTCTCAGTGGTTCGGGCGGAGACAGCGTCAGTGTGTCCACGCCCAACGATGGTCCGGTCGTTGTCTCGGGCGGAACGGAGACAACCGTCGGCGGTTTTGTGGACGTGGTGCTGGATGACGGGGTGACGCTCACGGCAAACACCAACACGCTGTTTACCCAGGCACCGGTCGCCAAATCCACCTACACCGGCTTTCAGGTCCAGCTCGACGGACAGCCCAAACAGGGTGATACCTTCACCATTGTCTACAACACCTCGGGCGTCTCGGATAACCGCAACGGGCTGAATCTCGTCAACCTTGAAAACACCAGCTGGCTTGACGGGGAGGTGAGCACTTTCAATGAGGCCTATGGACAGCTCGTGGAAACCATCGGTTCGGCGGCCAACCAGGCTCAGATTGATAAGGATGCATCCAAGTCCCTGTTGCAACAATCCGAAAACCGTCTGCAGGAGATGGCAGGGGTCAACCTCGACGAGGAAGCGGGCCGGCTGATCCAGTATCAGGCCGCCTACAACGCTTCGGCTCAGGTCGTTTCGATCGCCCGGCAGCTGTTTGATACCTTGCTGAGCACCTTCAGGTAACGGAGGCCTACCATGCGCATATCCACCCAGTTGCTCTTCAATCGCGGCCTGGACAATATCCAGAACGTGACCGTGCAGCTCCAGAAGACACAACTGCAGATCAGCAGCGGGCGCAAGGTGCAGACGCCGGCAGATGATCCGGTTGCCGCCACCCGGATCCTGAGGGTCAACCAGGAACTGGAACAGATCAGCCAGTACCAGCGCAATATCAATCTGGCTGAAAACCGTCTCAAACTGGAAGACAGCCTGCTCGGCAATGTGGCGGATGTATTGCAGCGTCTCCGTGAACTGGCGGTGCAGGCCGGAGACGGTAGTCAGAACGCCGACGACAAGAAGTTCATCGCTTCGGAAATCCGCCAGCGCCTGGATCAGCTGGCAGGGATCATGAACACCCGGGATGCCAGTGGCGAGTACATCTTCGGAGGCTTTCAGGGACGTCAGGAGCCCTTTGTGAAGGATGAATCCGGACACTATATCTACCGTGGCGATGAAGGGGTGCGCTCCGTGCAGATCGACGGCACCGTTTCCGTGGCGGTGGGCGACAACGGCAAGCGCCTGTTCGAGGAGATTCCCAGCGCCAACAAGACGTTTTATACGGAAGCCAATCCCAACAATCAGGCGGTCCCCAAGCCGGTCATCACGCAGGGGCGCGTGATCGACCAGGCCGCCTGGGATGCCTTCTATCCTGAAGACATGGTCATCGAATTCGATGCCTCCACACCGCCGCAATACAGTATCCGCCGAGTATCGGACGGGCGCCCCATCCTGAGCAATCAGACCTTCACCAGCGGTCAGCCGATTTCGGCCAATGGCATTCAGTTCGAAATTGTCGGTAATCCGGCGCCCGGCGATACCTACTTTGTGCATTCGTCGGAAAAACAGGGCCTGCTGACCACCGTCGAGCGTCTGGCGGACAGTCTGGAGCGCTATTCCGATACGGATACCGGGCGCCAGGTGCTCAAGGATCAGATCGACAGCGCCTTGGCCAACCTCACCAATGCGGAAACCCGTTTGCTGGAGGTCAGGGCAGGACTGGGTGCACGGCTCAACACCATTGAGAATACCCAGCAGCTGCACGGGGATGTGGAGGTGCTGACCAAGGAAGTGCTGTCCGAGCTTCAGGATGTGGACTTTGCCGAAGCGGTCAGCCAGCTCACCCTGCAGAGCACCATTCTGCAGGCTGCACAGCAGAGTTATGCCCAGGTTACGCGCCTGTCACTCTTTGATCGTCTCTGACATGGGTATCAAGTCAGGGTAGCGCCGCAACGCCAACGGACGTATCCTGTCGCCTGAACTCAGTTTTTTCAGGGCGATCACGGAGTGCCAGCGCATGAAATTTCAGTTTTTCAATCCTACCCGCATCCTTTTCGGACAACAGCAGATCGGTGCCATCGGGGAATATCTGCCCAAGGATGCACGTATTCTGGTGCTTTACGGCGGAGGATCCATCAAACGGAACGGTGTTTATGACCAGGTGATTGCCGCACTCGGCGAGCATCATTGGTCGGAATTCGGCGGCATCGAGCCCAATCCCACCATCGAAACACTCAATCGCGCCGTTGCCCGGGTAAGAGAGGAGGGAATCACTTTTCTGCTTGCCGTCGGCGGCGGCTCCGTCATTGACGGAACCAAGTATGTGGCCGCTGCGGCCTGTTACGACGGTGACGGGTGGGATATCCTGACCGGTCGGCACAAGGTTTCGGAAGCCTTGCCGCTGGGTGCTGTACTCACGCTGCCGGCTACCGGGTCAGAGTCGAATTCTGCCGCCGTGGTGACCCGGGCGGCCACGCAGGAAAAGCTGTTCTTTGCCTCCCCCGCGGTCTATCCGCAGTTCGCGGTGCTTGATCCGGATGTGATCCGCAGCCTGCCGGAAAGGCAGAAGATGAACGGCATTGTGGACGCCTTCGTGCATGTGTGCGAGCAGTACCTGACCCATCCCAATGATGCCTGGGTACAGACAGGCTATGCGGAAACCCTTCTGCGCACTCTGCTGGAACTGGGGCGGCTGCGACACCGTCAGACGGACGCATGGCGTGCCAATCTGATGTGGGCCGCCAACCAGGCCCTGAACGGTCTGATCGGCACCGGTGTTGCCCAGGACTGGGCCACTCACATGCTGGGTCATGAGCTGACCGCCCGCTATGGTTTGGATCATGCGCGGTCGCTGGCGATTATCCAGCCCTGGCTGCTCCGGGACCAGATCGAAGCCAAGCGGGCACGGCTGAACCGGCTTGGTACAACCGTCTTTGGCCTGAATGATGGCCCGGACCTTGCCGAGCGGACCATTGATGCCCTGGAGACCTTTTACCAGAGTCTGGATGTGGAAACACAGCTCCGCGACTATGGGGAAGCCAGGGAAAGTGCCATTTCTGCCATCCTCTCCCAGCTGGAGAAACATGGCATGGTGGCATTGGGTGAGCACAAGGCCATCGACCTGGCAGCCAGTCGCCGTATTCTCGAAAAGGCACTGGCCTGACCGCCTGCGGGTATTCCGGCCTCGGGCCGGTGCCCGCCCCTGAGCGCATCCCGGGATGCGCGGGTGCCTGATGTCAGCGTCTGCCGTGCGGGTCTGACAGCATGCCTCACCGGCGGAGCGACAAACCGGTTTCGGACGGGGGATCGCCTGCCGGTGTCACGGAAATTTTCGGGCGCGCACAAGCGGTTGCGGACGTGTATAATGGCCAGTGTTCATTCACCAGTGCCGAGGAGATTCATATGGCCAGGAAGAAACGCAAGCCCATCGAAGAGAGTGCCGTCAAGGCGGTTGTCAGAACCCCCCTGTTCCG
This sequence comes from Thermohahella caldifontis, assembly GCF_041153465.1. Taxonomy (NCBI): domain Bacteria; kingdom Pseudomonadati; phylum Pseudomonadota; class Gammaproteobacteria; order Oceanospirillales; family Hahellaceae; genus Thermohahella; species Thermohahella caldifontis. The sequence continues at coordinate 926,542 of NZ_CP154858.1, read as the reverse complement.
CATGCGTGTGGTACAGAACAGGAAGGCCTACACCCGAAAGGGCCGGCAGAGCTGGCAAGCCGACAACACTTCCCCGAGCCGTTTCGCAGCCTGAGACGTTTCCGGGAAATGCTGTCCACCTGCTCCCGCGAACCGGCTCCGGTGCGCTCCGGGTGGCCATCGCATTCACCGCCTTCCAATCTTTTTGATGCGATTGACGTCAGCTACCGAGGTTGCGGTTTCGGCAGCTGGCTGGCGCTCCGGGGCACACTATGTCGTTCGGGGCGGCATCATCGTTATGGGCAACATGACCTGCGACATGTCGGGTGCATGACTGCAGAAACATGCGGAAAGTGAAGCAGCGCATCAGGTTATGCGTTTAACCTGCTGATTATTCAGGCGTAGAGCAGGGGGCGAGCGGGATGGAAAATGTCACAAATTGGTGCCGGAGGAGAGAATCGAACTCTCACTCCCGAAGGAACACGATTTTGAGTCGTGCGCGTCTACCAGTTCCGCCACTCCGGCACAGGATGGAGTCAGGAGGCGGATTATAGCGGGTTTGCCGGGCAGGTCAACTCTCAAAACGGTATTCCGGTCGCTTCAAATTGTGTATCCTTTTGCCCCGTAATCCATTTATCGGCAAGGCAGAATTCCTACGTGACACGTCATCCAATCAGGCACGTCCTGTTGTTTTTTGTTCTGGTGCTGTCTGTTTTCCAGGCGCAGTCTGCAGTTGTCATCCCCCTTTACGATGCGGAGGTGGCAGTTGAAGACCGTTCACCCGAGGCGCGTCAGATCGCCTTCTCTCAGGCATTGTCCCAAGTGTTTGACCGGCTGGTGGGGGATGATATCTGGCGACAGGATCCTGCAGTCAGCGCCGCCATCCCAAGGTCGGATCAGTGGGTGGAGCGTTATGCCTACAGGGAAGTGATTCCGGATGAAGGTGAGCAGGCGGAACCGGATCTTCTGGCTCTTCAGGGGCTTGCGGCGCCGAGGCAACTGATGCTTTCGGTGACCTTCTCCCGTGAGGCGGTGTCCCGGATACTCAAGCAGGGCGGCTATGCCATCTGGGAGGGGCCTCGACCTCAGATGGTGGCATGGGTGCTGCAGGAGCGCCTGGGCGGACGAAGCTGGGTCGGACCGGATGATGAGGCTGGCCAGGCACTCGGCCGGCAGGCACAGTACTGGGGCATCCCGCTCGTCTGGCCGCAAAGCCGTCCCGAGGTGCTGCAGCAGGTCAGGATGGCAGAGGTGGCCGGTGGTTTTCCGGACTCACTGGTGGCTGCCCAGCCTGCGTTCGGGGCGGAAGGTTATCTTGTGTTGCGTCTGCGCGACAGCGATGGTGCCCGCATGCGTCTGACAGGACAACTGGCCGTGGGGCAGGATGCACCGCAACCCCTGGAGGCGGCTCAGGGCGAACCCGGGGCACTCATGGCGGACGTCGTCCGGCAGGTCGCCAGGGTGCTCTCGCGTCGTTACGCGGTCGTGTACGACACGGCTGCCCGCAACCAGATACGCATGATCGTTCGGAATGTCGGCAGCTATCATGCCTATGCGCGCACGCTGTCATGGCTTGACAGCCTGCCGCCGATTGAACAGGTGCGTCCGGTCGAACTCCGGGACAGCACCATGACGGTGGAACTGGAGCTAGCCAGCACGCCCGGAAAACTGACCGAATACATGGCCCTGCGGCCCTTTCTGCAGCCGATGTTGCCGGAAGCGGAGGGCAGCGCTGGTGCGGACAGCACGACAACACTGTACTACCGCTATCCTGATGAGGTCACGGACAGCACACCATGAGACAATTGCCCAACGTCCTCACGTTGATCAGGATCTGCCTGGTGGTGCCTGTGGCCTGGGAGCTGCAGGCGGAGCACTATCGCAATGCCATCGGCCTGTTTCTGATCGCCGGGATGACGGATGCCCTGGACGGCTTTCTCGCACGCCGGTTTGACTGGCGATCCCGGTTTGGAGCCATGGCGGACCCGTTGGCGGACAAGCTGTTGCTGGTCACGACCTTTGTCATTCTCGCCCTGAGCGGCAAGGTGCCGATGTGGCTGATGTGGCTGGCGCTGGCCCGTGATCTGTGGATCATCACCGGCACGCTCATGTACAGACTGTGGACGGGGCACTTCGAAATTCAGCCTTCACTCTGGGGCAAGCTGTCCACGTTCTTTCAGATCGCCTATCTGGCGAGCATCATTGTTCAGGGTGCCGGACTGCCTCTGTCTGACGTCTGGATCCGTGTCCTGATGTGGGCCGTGACTGCCCTGGCAGGTGTCAGTGCGCTGGATTACACCCTGCGGTGGTGGATCCGCGGACGCCGGGAAAAGGAGGCGGCCCGGTGAACAGGATCCCAGCACAGATACCGCTGACGTTCCGGTGGCCCGGGTCGAGTTCTTTGGATGACTGGCAGGATGTGGCCGAGCCACCGCTGAAGCCGCTGGTCAGGCAGTTTGTCCTCGGCCAGTGTGACGAAATGCTGCTGTATCTCTGGGGAAGCGCCGGAACGGGCCGTACCCTGTTGCTCCAGGGGGGGCGCAGGCGGCCAGCGAGGCCGGCCAGACCGTCATGTACTTGCCGGTACGCGAGCTTGTCACCTGTGATACGGGCATGCTTGAAGGGCTGGAATCTCTTGACCTGCTCTGCATCGATGATCTGGATGCCCTGTCGGAACCGTCCCTGGGCGAAAGCTGGCAACAGGCTTTCTTTCATCTGTTCAATCGTTGTCGTGAAGCCGGGTGCCGCTGGCTGGTCAGTGCTGCCGTGTCACCACGTGAACTGCCACTGACATTGCCGGATCTGGTCAGCCGCATGCAGTGGGGGATCGTACGCCAGGTGCCCCGGCTGGACGAGGACAGCATGTTTGCCTTCTGGACGGAGCGGGCGAGGGAGCGCGGTATCGTCATTGACGACGAGGTGCGGCAGTTCATCATGCGTCGGGCCACCCGCGACCTGCCGGCACTGCTTCACCTGCTGGATGAGCTGGACCACCTGTCACTAGCCGAGCAGCGCCGCATCACCGTCCCCTTCATCAAAAAGGTGACAGGCTGGTAAAGCATCGTTAACATGGCTCGGAAAACAAGGAGACAGGCATGATCACTCGGGTCGTATTCAATCAGAAGGGCGGAGTCGGCAAATCCAGCATCGCCTGCAACCTGGCCGCCGTCAGCGCCAGCCACGGGCGACGTACGCTGGTGGTGGATCTGGATCCGCAATGCAACAGCACGCTCTACCTGCTCGGGCAATCTCAGGTCAGGGACAATGCCGCCGACTTTTTCGAACAGACCATTGCCTTCAATCTGTTCAACAAGAAGTTTGAGGATTATGTCCACGCCACGCAGTTTCCGGGGCTTTTCGTGTTGCCGGCCAGCCCGGAAATGGATTACCTGGAACGCAAGCTCGAAGCCCGGCACAAGATCTACAAGCTCAGGGATGCGCTGAAAAAGCTGGAAGGCACCTTTGACGAAATCTATATCGACACGGCACCAGCGCTGAATTTCTATACCCGATCGGCCCTGATCGCAGCCGATCGGGTGCTGATTCCTTTTGATTGCGATGATTTTGCCCGTCAGGCACTGTACGCCATTCTCGGGGAGATTCAGGACCTGAAGGAAGATCACAATCCGAAGCTCACCATCGAAGGAATTGTGGTCAACCAGTTCCAGCCACGCGCCTCTCTGCCGCAAACCCTGGTCCAGGCGCTGGAGGACGAAGGGCTGCCGGTACTGCCGGTCCGCCTGAACAGCTCGGTCAAGATGAAGGAGTCACACCAGGCGCATCAGCCGCTGGTCTACTTTGCACCCAAGCACACGCTGACAGAACAGTTCAGAGCCCTGTACGCCCATATTGCCGGGCTTCCGGTGGAGGCAGATGCCGGTGCCTGATCTGTACCTGCGTCTGGCTGATCGTCTGTTACAGCTGGAACGCGTGATGCGTGAGACCGGGCTGTGGTCGTCAGAACGCCCCGGTGAAGAGGCGTTTGCCAGTACCATGCCCTTCTGTGCGGATCGCATGGCACTGGAAGAGTGGCTGCAGTTCGTCTTCATCGAGCGGATGAAAGTCATGGTTGAGGCTCGTGCCCCCATGCCCGGGCCCTGTGCCATCAGACCCATGGCAGAAGAGCGCCTCAAGAGTCTGGGCCGCGACAACCCGGCATTTCTTGATGTGCTGGGTGAGATCGATGCACTGGTGACCCACGGGGGCGGTGCGCCGCGTCATTGAGTCGCGGCTATCGGCGGCCTCATTCCCACAGCAGGCTGTGGACCGCTTCCCTTACCCGGGGAATGATTTCGCCTTCCACCCAGGGATTCTGTGCCAGCCAGCGCCGGTTGCGTGGCGAGGGATGAGGCAGGGGAACGGCTTGCGGAAACCAGCGCTCCCATTGTCTGACCGTTTCCTTCAGGGTCGCGGGCAGCTCTTCCAGATAGGCCTGCTGTGCGTAACGGCCCACAAGCAACCGCATTCTGATCTCCGGCATGGCGGCCAGCAGGCGTGCATGCCAGGTCCGGAAGCACTCCGGCCGGGGTGGCAGGTCACCTGAGCGTCCCTTGCCCGGGTAACAGAATCCCATGGGTACAATGGCAATACGGGTGCGGTCATAGAACTGATCCCTGCTCAGTCCGAGCCATTCCCGCAAGCGATCACCACTGGGATCATTCCAGGGGATGCCGGTTTCATGAACCTTGCGACCGGGTGCCTGGCCCACGATCAGGAGTCGTGCGGTTGCGCTGACCCGGATGACCGGCCGGGGTTCCAGCCAGTCCTCACATAGCCGGCAACGGGACACTTCTTCAGCCAGAGACTCAATCATCCTCGTCACACCGCAATGGCCAGCTTGCGAGCATCCGATAACGGGGCACCTGACCAGGCTGGCTAGCATAGAGTCCGACTGCCCGAGCGTCAAATGCCAGTCCAAGCGGCAGGTCAAGTGGCAGCGGGTGATGGCGCCGTCGTTTCAGCCAGTAGAGCGTCACATGAGGCCGCCAGGGCCGGCTTTCGGGAGTGAGGCCAGGCCATTGCCGGCTGAGTGTGGCCAGCATATCGGTGAGGTGTTCCCGCATGACATGCAGCCCGCGACTGACACTGGCTTCAGCAGCCACGAGCCGGGGGTGGTTTCCGGAGGGCAGGGCAAAGGTGCGATCCAGGCGGACGGTACCACCAGGCAGTGATGTGGCGCAACGATCCAGTCCGGCCATCAGTGCACTCAGGGCTTCAGGCGTCTGATCACCCAGAAAGTGCAGCGTCACATGCATGTCGGCGGGATGGACGATTCGTGCTGCGTCGGGTGTTACGGGCACGGCCGAGGCGAGAGACGCCGCAATGTGTTCAGGGACGCCCAGGGCCAGAAAGACCCGGGTGGCGCCGTGCCTGGCATCTGGCGTGGGCACGCTGTCTTGCATTGTCTTTTTCCTCGGCAGTCATGCCATGCCAGTTCAGGATTTCCTCCAGTGTCCGTCCGCATCCGACGCACACGTTGGCCTCATCCAGGCAGCACTGCCGGATACAGGGCGAATCAGTCGGTGTCGCGGGCGGGAAGGGGGAGGTCATACTGGCCGGCCCTGAATAGATATCCGTTTTCATTCTGTCTGAAGAAAGCGGCAATGTCATCCTGAAAAACCGGTTTGCAGTAGAGGTACCCCTGGAGCAGCCGGACCTGGCGTTCCCGGAACCAAGCTTCCTGTTCCGGAAGCTCAATGCCTTCGGCCATGATCAGTTGTCCGGTTTTGCCGGCGACGGTAATGAGCGTATCCACCAATGTGGTCGCCACCTCGTCGTCGGGCAGTGCCTTCACCAGGCGTCGGCCGATCTTGACAGCCCTGAAAGGCAGCTGCACGAGCTCTGCCAGATTGGAAAGGCCGTCACCAAAACTGTCCAGAATCACATCCACGCCCATGTGCTTCAGCGAGGTCAGCGCTTCCCGCACGTCTGAAGGATGGGACGCAAGACTGCTCTCCTTGAGCTCGATGGCGATGAGTCGCGGGTCCACCCGGGTCATGGCCAGAGCCCTGCTGACAGCACTGAGCAGGTTGCCCTCCATGATCTGGCGCGCCGAAACGTTCAGGCTCACCCGCACCGGCTGCCCCGCGACATGGGAAATCAGCCGTGCCTGTAGACAGACATTCTGCAGTGCCCAGTCCGCAATGCGTGACAGCAGACCCATGTTGTCGGCAGTGTCCAGGAACTCGCGTGGCGCCAGCAGACGGCCGTCGGGATGCTTCCAGCGCAGCAGGGCTTCCAGTGCCACGATACGATGGCTCGTGATATCCACGATCGGATGATAGCAGAGCATGAAGTGCTGTTTTTCAACGGCCTCCTGCAATGCCTGCTCCAGCTTCATCTGTGCCTGCAGGGATTCGTTCATGTGAGGGGCATAGAGCGCAATCCGGTTGCGGCCGGCCTTTTTGGCGGCATACATGGCCATGTCCGCACACTTGAGCAGGCCGCTGTAGGTCATGCTGTCCAGCGGGGCGAGCGCAATCCCCATGCTTCCGGATACGGTGAATGTCTGGTTGCCCAGGGACACCGGCTCGCGGATGGCATCCAGAAGGTTCTGGGCAACCTTGTAGGCCCCGGAAGGACCATCCACTCGGTGCAAAACCACGACGAACTCGTCGCCTCCCAGTCGACTGACCGTGTCTTCCTCGCGCAAGGCCTTTTTCAGGCGTTCGGCGATGGTCTTGAGGAGCTGATCCCCTGCATCGTGCCCCAATGAGTCGTTGATGCGCTTGAAGTGGTCCAGATCCAGATTGATCAGGGCCATCCGTCCCCCGTGTCGCTGAATCTGCTTGAGAGTCTGCCGGCAACGTTCCTCAAGCAGACGCCGGTTTGCCGTTTCCGTGAGCGGATCATAGTGGGCGAGGTAGAACAGGCGTTCCTGATTGTCACGGACTTCTGTCATGTCGGTGCCCACCAGGATGACCGCTTCGTGACCGGAAGATTCGTCGGGGTAGCCCGCAATGGTCCAGCGCAACAGGCGCTTGCCGTCGTCGGTGGAGACAGAAAGATCCATGCAGCGCTGGCTTCCTGGCTCGCCCAGCACCTTGCGAACATGCTGAAGGAGCGTGTTCTGTTGTGCCGATTCGAGAAGCCTGGTCAGGGATTCCGGGGTCTCACCGTTGCCGAACAGCAACGTCCGTGCGGCCTGATTGACCTGCAGGAGAGAGAGTGTCTTGTCTGCAACCAGAATGGGGACCGGTGACGCATCGAACAGTGCCCGGAGTTTGCGGTAGGCTGTCTGGTAGCGTTCTTCGGCCTGTCTGCTGTGGCGGATTTCTTCGTTGAGCGCCTCGTTGATGGCATGCAATTGCTGGGTGCGTGCCTGGACCTCTGACTCCAGTTGTCCGAGCGCCGTGTCGCGCGACTTGCGGATGCGCAGTACGTGAAGACTGAGTGCGAGCAGTATGGTCTGTTCAATCCAGGCGAGCGCCATGGCGGGTTCGGCCCCGTGGAGGTATGCGGCCTGGACATACGCGGAGGGCAGGGCTGTCAGTGCGACGAGCTTGCGGGCGGTCGGAACGGGGACCCCGACGATGCCACCCACCATGAGAATGGCCGAGAGAAAGCCGGTCTGACCGGGCCACCGATGTTGTACGAAAAGGGTGAGCAACAGTGCCGGCACCCAGAACAGAAGTTTTGGCCGGATTTCCGGGGGGGCAATGGGCGCCGGATGCCACAGGTGCAGGCCTGCCAGTGAGGGCAATGCCAGTGCCGCGAACCATGCGAGCGCAGCCATTGCAATGTGCTGATGGGGTGCGGACAGGCCCCGGGCCATGGCGAAGCTGCTCACTCCGGCAATCAGAATCCCGGCAATATACTGTCCGGGCAGCGGCATTTTTCCGAAACGTGTTGTGGCGGCAGCGAGGACAAAGGCAGCGAGCAGTGACTGGGCTGTGGCCACGCTGGCCAGTCTCGGAATAGTATCGTCGGGCCATTGTCCCAGGCCGTGACGCACGAGCAGTGTCGAGGCCCCCAGAATGAAGATGATCAGGGTGGCCAGTCGCTGGGCAGGCGACAGGCGTAGGACGAGAGGCAGTCCGGCCAGCGGCAGCCAGAAGGGAATCTGGCCGATGGGCACGAATGTCAGTGTCAGTCCGGAAAGTGCCAGCAGGGCAGCAGGCAGCAACAGGCCGGCGAGCATCCGGTTCAGACGCAGCGAAGTGGTTGCCGTGGCCAGCAGGTGGCTGGCGGAGCGTGTCAGGTCCTTGAGCATGCCGTTCCTTGGGCAAGTCGTTGTTATGATTCTTTTCTGAAACCGACTATACCGGATGCCCGCGAAGCGCTGAGTACGTAAAAGTCACACCCCCGGCCGGAATGTGACGGACTCAGCACAGTCTCATGGACAGGTCAATGGCGCGCAGATGCTTGGTCAGCGCCCCGATGGAAATGTAATCCACGCCGGTTTCCGCAATGGCCACCAGCGTCGTGTCGTCCACGCCGCCGGAAGCTTCCAGTTCCGTTTTGCCCTTGGCGAGGGCCACGGCTTTGCGCATGGTTTCCAGATCAAAGTTGTCCAGCATGACACGCTCCGCACCGGCGGCAACCGCCTCCTCCAGTTGGGCGAGGGTTTCCACCTCCACCTCGACCGGCTTGCCGGGGGCGATCTCTCTGGCTTTCTGTACGGCCAGGGTGATGGAGCCACAGGCGGCAATGTGATTTTCCTTGATCAGGAAGGCATCCCACAGTCCCATCCGGTGGTTGGCACAGCCACCGGTGCGAACGGCGTACTTGAGCGCCTGTCGCAAGCCCGGAATGGTCTTGCGGGTATCCAGGATGACGGCATCGGTGTGTGCGATTTTCTGTGCCCATTCCCGTGCGACCGTGGCCACACCGGAAAGTGTCTGCAGAAAGTTGAGTGCCGTGCGTTCGCCTGTCAGCAGTGCGCGCGTGTTGCCTTCGACTTCGAAGACTACATCATTGGCCTGCAGCACGTCACCTTCGCTGGCATGCCATTGCACACGGATACCGGAATCCAGTGTTCTGAAAACGGCATCGACCCATGGGCGACCTGCCAGAACCATGGGTTCGCGGGTGATGACGCGGGCATGTGCGGTCTGATCTGCCGGAATGAGCATCGCCGTGATGTCCCCGGACTGAATGTCTTCGTCCAGTGCGTGGCGTACGTTTGTCTCGATCGCTTCTTGCAACAAATCCCTCATGGGTCACCTCCGGCGCGTGGGAGGCGCATTATACCCGATGAAAGGCAGGTCTTCACCCGCATCGGAGACGGCGTGGGGGAAAGAGCTCGTTCATATGGCCTAGACCTTAGTAATGACTTACGGCCGATGGCCCGGCAACCGTAGATGGCGTAAACTGAAGGAAGTGTGACGTACGTCGCGCTGACACATTTTGTGACAATGGCTGTCAGATTACCGTCGTATACTGTCAAAAAGTGAAAAAGCGTGTCAGTGTTGCAGTCGGCACCTGGTCAGCGCAAGCGGAGGTTTCTCATGGTCAATCCCAAAGTTGTTCAGCTTTCTGCCGTTCGGGAGGCAGCGGGCCGTACTTCGGGGAGCAAGATCCCACTGCCCATGATCCTGTTGCGGGATCGTGTGACCGAGACGCTGCGTGGCGCCCTGCAAACACTGATGGACCGCGCCGATGATGCACTGTTCGAGCTGGCTGACAAGGCCGCGACCAATGCGGATCAGACCCGCTTTTTTGATGCCATGCGCATTCTCCGCCTCAATCGCCAGGCGATCGAAGGGCGGTTCTTTCAGGCGTTCAATCAAGGGTTTCGTCTGGAGGGTGTTCAGCGTGGGGCCTCCGCACTCAGGGAAAAGGCGCTGGACATGGACAGCCTGTCACTGGTGGACAATGATCAGCTCGAGCTGAATGTGGCCGTGGAGAGCATGGCATCCCGCCTCAAGGCCGATGCGGGCCAGTCACTGGATCATCTGCTCATCCGTCTGGACGCGCTGGTGACCGATCAGAGTGTGGATGACGACAACAATCCCCTGGGGCCGCTGGCCCTGGCCCGCCATTTTGCTCAGGCGCTGGAATCCTGTGAATGGGACATCCGGGTGCGTCTGGTGCTGCTCAAGCTGTTCGAGCGTCATGTGCTGAAAATCATGCCCGACGTCTACAAGGACGCCAATGCATTCCTTGTCGCACAGGGTGTGCTGCCCGATCTGAGAACCGGGCGGACGGGTGGCCGCATGCCTCCGGTTTCCAGGGGCGCACCGGTTCGGCGAACGGTGGATCAGCAGACCGGGCAGGTGGAAGTGAGCGGCGCCGAAGACATGGCATCCGGGCCGGAAGATACCTTTGCACTGCTGCGTCAGCTCATGGGACAGGCCCGTGGGCAAACTGCCACGCCCCAGGCCGGCGTGATCCCGCCCCAGAATGTGGTGGCGGCGCTGACCGGATTCCAGATGCAGGCCGTGCCGGTCGCCCAGGCTGATACCGGGCTGCTGGACTATCAGGCTCTGGTACAGCACATGATACAGCAGGTGTCCCGGGGCAAGGGAAGGCTGGGCCAGGTGGATGAAGATGTCATCAACCTGGTTTCCATGCTTTTCGAGTACATCCTGTCGGATCATCAGCTTGAAAATGCCATCAAGGCCCAGATCGCGCGTCTTCAGATTCCCGTGCTCAAGGCTGCACTGCTGGACCGGAGCTTCTTCAGCTCGGCCGACCACTCGGCCCGGCGTCTGCTCAACGAGCTGGCCAATTCCGCCATCGGCTGGCAGCCGCGTGAGGCGGGCCAGCGGGATCCCTATTTCGAGAAAGTGACGGCAATCGTTGAGCGGCTGGTTAATGAATTTGATCGTGATCTCGGCCTCTTTGATGACGTGCTGGAAGATTTTCTTGCCTTCCTGACTTCGGAGGAGAAGCGGCGTCGCTTGCTGGAAAAGCGTACCTGCGACGCGGAGCAGGGCCGTGCACAGACCGACATTGCCCGCGAGCAGGTACGACGAGCCATCCTCGCGCGACTGGAGGGCAGTACCTGTGACGAAGGCATCCGTGACCTGCTGCTTGGTGGTTGGGCTCAGAAAGCGGTGCTCGACTGGCTGAGGCATGGCCCTGAAAGTGAAGCCTATGCGGCAACGCTGAAGACCGTGGATGATGTCCTGTGGAGTGTGGCGCCTCCCCTCGTGGAAGGCAGCCGCCGCGAGTTGCTGACCCGTATCCCCGGGCTGATCCGGACGCTGCGTGAGGGCCTGAAGGAGGCCGCAGTAGAACCGGGCAATCAGGAAATCTGGCTCAAGGCGCTAGAAAAGGCACACCTCAAGGCCTTGCATGCCCTGGCAACCGTCAGTACCCGCCAGGTCGTGTCCGAGGCCCCTGCACCCACCCCGGACCCTGCAGCGGAGCAGGGCCAGCCCGAAGCGGAAGTTCCGGCAGACGTCCGCATGGCCGCTTCCGGTAAAGAGGGGGTGCCGGTGGCCGGACATGACCACGCAGCGGATCCGGCTGCGACAAGGGACGACCGGACGATCCGGGAGAGTCGTGAAGCCGAACTGGACGAGGCCATCGAGGAAATCGTGCTGACAGCACCGGGCGAGGCTCCGGAAGCACCGGCATATCAGGGCACGGATGACGAGTATCTGCAGAAGGTGGACGCCCTGAAGGTTGGCAGCTGGATCGAGTTGCGTGAAAGTGAAGATCGCAAGCAGCGTTGCAAGCTGGCAGCAATTATTTCCAACGCGGACAAGTACATCTTTGTCAATCGCATGGGGGTCAAGGTCTGCGAAAAGACACGCATGGGCCTTGCCGTTGCCATGCGGGCCGGACAGGTGAACATCCTGGATGACGGCCTGCTCTTTGACCGTGCGCTCGAGGCAGTCATCGGATCCCTGCGCTCCAACAGCCAGCGTGCCTGAGCTGACACCACTTGTGACGCAACGCCCCAGCGCCTAAACTGGCGCCATGAACAGGACGATTACACCTGCGGGCTGGCTTGTGCCGGCCCGTCGCATACTGTCTCCCAATTTCAATGCCAGGCCGGACCCGGACGATATCAGTCTGGTGGTTCTGCACAACATCAGTCTGCCCCCCGGTCAGTTCGGCGGCCGGGATGTACACCGGCTGTTCACCAACACACTGGATTGTTCGTCCTGCGAGGCGTATGCAGCGCTGCGGGGGGTATGCGTATCGGCACACCTGTTCATTGACCGGGCGGGAGAAGTGACCCAGTTTGTCCCCTTCTCCCTGCGGGCGTGGCACGCTGGTGTGTCAAGTTACGACGGACGCGACAACTGCAATGACTTTTCCATCGGTATTGAGCTGGAGGGGACTGACACCACGCCCTATACTGACCGGCAATACAAGGAGCTGGCGGACGTCCTTCAGCATCTCCTGTCACATTATCCGCGCCTGAATGCCGGCCGCATCACCGGCCACAGCGATGTGGCGCCCGGCCGCAAGACAGATCCGGGCCCTGCCTTCGACTGGCAGCGGCTTCATCAACTGCTCGGGGAGCGACCATGAGTTTTCTGATTCTGCTGCTGGCCTACATGATTCACCGACGCCATGAACTTGGCCTCAGCGCCCATCTGGATGCCTGGATCATTCGTCAGGTGGACCGGCTGAAGGGCGAGCGGGCAGTGCTCGGACCCCGGAGTGCCGGGTGGCCGGTGGGCGTGCCTCTGGTGCTGTCTGTCCTGCTGATGGCTGTGCTGGACGATCTGTTTTTCGGTGTGGTCACGCTGGCCGTGGACTTTCTGGCGCTGATGGCCTGCATGGGCAGCGTGGATCTTCGGCCAGCTGTGGATCAGTTTCTGGATGCATGGAAGCGGCAAGCGTGGCAGAGCGGCTACCAGCACCTTCAGGCGGCAGGTTTCGGGGATGCCGAAGGCGTGCAGGACCGGGACGCACTGGTGCGCCGTGTGGCCCTGTGGTATGCGGAGCGCTCGGTGGCGGAATATTTCTGCATTGTCTTCTGGTTCCTGATGCTGGGTGCACCGGGCGCCTTCTTCGCACGCGTGATCATTCTCCTCAATCAATGTGGTCGCGCACGCTGGACCCGGCTTGAGCATGTGCTGTTCTGGCTGCCGGTGCGGTTGGTGGTGATTGCGCTCGGACTGGTGGGCAATTTCATGGGCATGCTGAACAAGAGCCTGAATGACCTGATTGATCCGCAGGCCGGCTGGCGCAGGCTGCTGGCCGCGGGACTGACGGGTGCCATGGAAGGGATCGCTTCAGAAACGGGCGGATCTGCCGATACACTCGTCACGGCGCGCCGACTGATCAATCTCGCCTTTCTGGTCTGGATGTCACTGTTGGCGGTGATGACCCTGGTGGGGTGGATGGCCTGATTCCTTGTCAGACATTGTCAAATTTACAGGAAGTAACAATAAGAAACTGAATTCAGGTCTTCCCGCTCGTAGAGTTGCACGGAATGTGTGGCGAATCTGCCGCAGTCGTCTAGACTGATTCAGAGAAAAAGACGCCAAGTGCCTGTAATGAGGGGAACTCGTGAAACTGTTGTTGCTGCCTGCCATACGACTGATGAACCGGCTCAAGCTGGTGTACAAGTTTGCGCTCATCAGTATTTTGTTTCTTCTGCCCATCATTGCTCTGGGGTACAGTCTGGTGAGCCAGATGTACAAGGATATCCAGGCAGTCAAGAATGAGCAGTCGGGTCTGCGGGTGCTGGAATCCGCAACGCAGATATACCGGCTGGCATTGGATTACCGGGATTACCGGACGGTGAGCAAGCTGCGCCAGGTTCCCGAACTGAATGACCGGGTCGAGTATATCCGGAAGAAGCTCAACGCGGAGCTGGAGAATCTGGCCGCACTGCCCATGCCTTTTGATACGCGAAATGACCTGAAAGACCAGTTAGAGGGCGTGGTCAAGGCGTGGAAGCAGATGGTGGCGGAAGACGCCAACCAGATGACGCTGGCCCCCCAGTTCAACTACTACGACACCTTTGTCAAAAAATCCCGTTCGCTGGTCAGCAGTGTGGGGCAGCTTTCGGGGCTTTCTCTGGATCCGTCGCGTACGGTCCAGTTCATTCTCAACTTTAACAATCGCTTGCATACTGCAGCGGATACGGTCGGGCATGCGCGGGCGGCGGGCATCTTTGCTTTGGTTGAAGGCCGGGTGGCGTATGAAACCAGCGATGTGCTCAATGCGCTTTATGATGAGCTGAGCGGTGTTCAGACCGGCCTGTTGCCGGCACTGGATGTGTTGCTCGGTGCTTCTCCGGAGGTCAAGGCTGCATTATCCGGCCCTGCAGAAGCGCTGCGTGGGCTGTTGCCCAAGGTGCGGGATAGCATGGACGAGCAGATCATCACGCCTGCCTCGCTGGAGATGAGGTGGCCGGAGTTTGATGAGTTGGCTTCAGGCGCACTCAAGCAGATCTATGACTTCGAATCCCTCGGGCTCGAGCAGGTCAACCTGGTGCTCGAGAATCGGCTGGAAGAGCGTTACCGGACACTGACCACCATCTTTGTCGTGCAGGGTATCCTGCTGCTGATCATCATCTATCTCTACAGCGGATTCTTTGTTTCTGTCAAGGGAACCATCGAGCGCTTTGCACAGGCGGCGGAAAAGGTGGCCAACGGCGATCTGACGGTTCAGCTGGCCATGTCCAACCGGGACGAGATGGGCGCCCTGTCCAGCGAGTTCAACAGCATGACCTCACGCATGCATGACCTGATCAAGGTCGTGGCCGAAACCGGGCAGAACGTGGATCAGCAGGCGGCGCGGGTGCACGAGCTGGCGGTGGAGAACCGGGAAGCGGTGGCGACTCAGATGTCCGAAACGGAGCAGATTGCCACCTCCATGCATCAGATGGCCATGACGGTTGAGGAAGTGGCGCGCAGCTCCGAGGCCGCAGCGGACTCTGCAGCATCGGCCAATGATGAGGCGGCCAACGGTCAGAAAGTCGTGGAGGAGACACTCAGGACGATCGAGCATCTGGCCGAGGAAATCAACCGTTCCATGGAACGGATCAACCGGGTGGAGGAGGATTCCGAGAATATTGCTCAGGTCCTGGTTGAAATCAAGGCCATTGCGGATCAGACCAATCTGCTGGCCCTGAATGCGGCCATTGAGGCAGCCCGTGCCGGTGAACAGGGCCGTGGATTTGCAGTGGTGGCAGATGAGGTCCGGACGCTGTCGCAGCGCACCCAGAAGTCCACGGAAGAAATCGAGGCCATGATCGAGCGCCTGCAATCCGGTGTGAGCAGTGCCGTGGAGGCCATGCAGGACAGCCACCGGGCTACCCAGCGCACGGTGGAACAGTCCAATCTTGTGGCTGCAGCACTGGGCAACATCGTCAAGGCGGTGGCCAATATTGTGGACATGAGCCATCAGATTGCCCAGGCGGCTGAAGAGCAGGCCGTGGTAGCCAAGACCATTGACCAGAACGTGGTCCGGATCAGTGATCTGGGACATGAAACCGCAGAGAACGCGGATGAGACGCTGAAGGCCAGCGAGGCCCTGTCGGAGCTGACCAAGCGCCTGCATGATCTGATCGGTACCTTCCGCGTGTGAAGGCGGTGAAGGCGAATAAGGGGGCATGGCCCCCTTTTTCATGTCATGTGCCGGATCCGGGCTGGACGGAAGGCTGCCAGAGAACTTCCCGATCACCTTCCCGGTGGTTGAGGTGCCTTGCGGCCACAAACAGATAGTCGGATAGCCGGTTGAGGTACGCCTGAAGTACCGTGGGCACCGTTTCGCTGGCCATGAGTGCGGCCACGACACGCTCCGCTCGCCGGCACAAGGCCCGTGCCATGTGAATCTGTGCCGCAACAGGCGTGCCTCCGGGTAGAATGAAGTTCTTCAGGGGCGGGAGGGCAGCATTGAGCGCGTCCAGATCCGCTTCGAGACGGTCCACGTGACTTGCGGGAAAGTGATCCGAATCCGGCAGGCACAAGCCCCCCCCAGATCAAAGAGATCGTTCTGAATCTGCTTCAGGGGCAGACTCAGCGGGTCATCGGGCGTCATGAGGGACAGCGCAATGCCCAGTTGGGAGTTGAGCTCATCCACTGCGCCCATGGCTTCCACACGCAGGTGATGCTTGGGGATGCGGCGACCGTCACCGAGTCCGGTTTCGCCGCCGTCGCCGGTACGGGTATAGATTTTCGAAAGTCGGTATCCCATGATTTCCTATCCTGTCTTGAGCTGATGAATGCGATCCGTCAGGAGGCGGTTGACGGGGGCGTTCTGATTACGGGATTCCAGAAACTGCGCCACAAAGCCATTCATGGCATCAATTTCCGTCGGCCGACCCGCCAGCACGTCCTGCAGCATGGAAGAACGATTGCCGGCGGTCCGGCGAGCCACGGACTCAATGCGTGTCCGGATCTCGTCTGCGGACAAGGGTGTACCCGCCAGTTGCCGGGCAAGAGCCAGTTCCCGGGTCAGGGGCTCAATCGATTGCCGGTACAGGTCCGAATCCAGAATCTCACCGTTGCGGACGCGCAGGAGGGCGGTGAAGGGGTTGATGCCGCAGTTCACGCAAAGCTTGTCCCAGAGAACCGTTCTGATGGCCTCTGTGGGGCGGATGTCCAGACCGGAAGCGGACAGCCAGCCGCAGACAGTGTCGAGACAGGCATCACCGGCGGCATTGAGTCCCCCGATCAGGGTTGTACCCGTAGCGGCATGGTGCAGGGTGCGGCGTTCTTCCCGCCAGGCGGCCTCGGTTGTGCTGGCAGCAAGTACGGGCCGGGAAAGGCCCGAAAGCCGGTCCTGGGTCCCCATGCCGTTCTGGAGGATCACCAGGGGCACATTCTCGCTCAGTATCGGCGCCAGTTGAGCAAGTACGTCATGAGTTTGCCAGGTCTTGCAGGTAAGCAGCACCACGTCCGGGCGCGATTCACGGTCATGCCGGAGAGGGAGGGTGACAGTCCGGGTTGTTCCGGACAGCTCGTGGAGCGTCAGATGGATGTGACCGTCACGTATCTCCCGGTCACTGGCGGGCGTCAGCACCGAGAGGGTGTGGGCCGCCGCGAGGCGGGCGGCCCAGAGGCCGCCCATGGCACCCAATCCGGCTATCAGAATGTGTGCCATGGGGCTTCCGTTCAGAGGCTGGCCAGTTGCTGGCGCTGTTCACGGAGCTTGTTCAGGGCATCTTCCGCGGTGGCAAACTTCTCACGTTCCTTTTCAACCACCTCGGCCGGTGCCTTGCTGACAAATTTCTCGTTACCGAGCTTACCGGATAGACGCTGGCACTCCTTCTCCAGTTTCTGGATTTCCTTGTCCAGTCGCGCCAGTTCGGCCTCCACGTCGATGAGGCCGGCGAGTGGTACCATGACCTTGAGACCATTGACCACCTGTACGGCCGCGGCGGGGGCCTGATCAGCCTCCACCCATTCGATGGACTCGATCCTGGCCAGCTTGCGCAGGAAGGTGTCGTTCTCGGCGTGACGGGCACGGTCGCTTTCACTGCCTTCACTGAACAGTACGGGAATGGTTCTGGAAGGCGGGATGTTCATCTCGCCACGAATGTTGCGCACGGCGAGAATCACGCCCTTGAGCCATTCGATGGTGGCGGTGGCCTCCGGATCGATGCGGGACGGATCCGCCTCGGGGAAGGGCTGACGCATCAGCGTATCGCCTTCCACACCGGCGTGCGCCTTGATCTTGTGCCAGATCTCTTCGGTGATGAAGGGCATCAGCGGGTGAGTCAGGCGCAGGGCGGCTTCCAGAACGCGGACCAGTGTCCGGCGGGTGCCCCGCTGACGTGCTTCGCTGGCGTCTTCATCCCAGAGTACCGGCTTGGAGAGTTCCAGATACCAGTCGCAGTATTCGTTCCAGATGAATTCGTAGATGGCCTGGGCTGCCAGGTCAAAACGGTACTGACCAAAAGCCTTCTCGACAGCCTGTTCGGTTTCCTGCAGGCGTGAAATGATCCAGCGATCCGCCACGCCCAGTTCCACCTCGCCGCCTTGCTGGCCGCAGTCCTTGCCTTCTGTCTGCATCAGGACGTAACGTGCGGCATTCCAGATCTTGTTGCAGAAATTCCGGTAACCCTCGACGCGCTTGGTGTCAAAGTTGATGTCGCGACCCGTCGTGGCCAGGGAGGCGAAGGTGAAGCGCAGGGCGTCGGTGCCATAGCCGGTAATGCCTTCCGGGAATTCTTCCCGTGTGGCTTTCTCGATGGCTTTCGCCTTCTGCGGCTGCATCATGTTGCTGGTACGCTTGGCGACCAGGCTTTCCAGGTCGATACCGTCGATCACGTCGATGGGATCCAGCACATTGCCCTTGGACTTGGACATCTTCTGCCCGTGGGAGTCGCGCACCAGTCCGTGGACGTACACCGTCTTGAAAGGCACTTGCGGTGTGCCATCCGGGTGCTTCATGAAGTGCATGGTCATCATGATCATGCGTGCGACCCAGAAGAAAATGATGTCAAAGCCGGTGACCAGCACCGAGGTCGGATGGAAAGTGCGCAGGGCCTCGGTATCCTCCGGCCAGCCCAAGGTGCCGAATGTCCACAGGGCCGAGCTGAACCAGGTGTCCAGCACATCCTCGTCCTGACGCAGCGGCAGGTCTGCAGGCAGGTTGTACTTGCTGCGGACTTCTTCCTCGGATCGTCCGACGTAGATGTTGCCGGCGTCGTCGTACCAGGCCGGAATGCGGTGTCCCCACCAGAGCTGGCGCGAAATGCACCAGTCCTGCAGATCTCGCATCCAGGCAAAGTACATGTTTTCATACTGTTTGGGCACGAACCGGATGTCGCCTTTCTCAACCGCTTCGATAGCCGGACGGGCAAGCGTTTCCACGGCCACAAACCACTGGTCGGTCAGGAAGGGTTCGATGACCACGCCGGAGCGGTCTCCCCGGGGCACCTTGTTGCTGTGCGGTTCGATCTTTTCCAGCAGCCCCATTTCCTCAAAGGCACTGACAATCTTCTTCCGTGCCTCATAGCGATCCAGGCCGGCGTAGTCTTGCGGGATACTGGCCTTCAGATCCGGATTCGGCGTGCCGTCATGATGATAGACCTCCGGTGTTTCGAGCAGAGAGGCATCGACGGTGAAGAGATTGATCATGGGCAGCTGGTGGCGCTTGCCCACTTCGTAGTCATTGAAATCGTGAGCAGGTGTGATCTTGACGCAGCCGGTTCCGAATTCCATGTCGACGTAGTCGTCGGCAATGACCGGAATGCGACGGCCCGTCAGGGGCAGCTCGACCTCGGCACCCACGAGTTCGGCATAGCGCTCATCCTTCGGATTCACGGCCACGGCCGTATCGCCCAGCATGGTCTCGGGACGGGTGGTGGCCACAACCAGATAGTCCTTGCCGTCGGCGGTCTTGCGGCCATCTGCAAGCGGATAGCGGAAGTACCACAGGTGTCCGTTTTCGTCCTCGTTGAGGACTTCCAGATCCGAAATGGCCGTGTGCAGCTTGGGATCCCAGTTGACCAGGCGCTTGCCGCGATAGATCAGGCCTTCGTCATAGAGCCGGATGAAGACTTCCTGGACGGCGCGGTAGAAACCTTCGTCCATGGTGAAGCGCTCGCGTTCCCAATCCACGGAGGCCCCCATGCGGCGGAGCTGCCGGGTAATGGTGCCGCCGGATTCGGCCTTCCACTCCCAGACTTTCTCCAGGAACTTTTCACGGCCCAGGTCATGCCGGGTCTTGCCTTCTTCGGCCTGAAGCTTGCGCTCGACGACCATCTGCGTGGCGATGCCGGCATGGTCGGTACCCACCTGCCAGAGCGTGTTGCAGCCCTTCATCCGATGGTAGCGGATGAGCGCGTCCATGATGGTGTCCTGGAACGCATGACCCATGTGCAGGCTGCCCGTGACGTTGGGCGGCGGAATCATGATGCAGTAGGGCGTGCCTTCACCGGAGGGGCGGAAATGCCCGTTCTTTTCCCAGAATTCATACCACTTGCGTTCAATTTCGGACGGCTGGAACGTTTTTTCCATCATGATTCGATCATTCACCCTGCAATGAATTGGCTGTCAGGTGTTGCAACGGACACCAGGCGGACCTGGAAAAGAGAAGGGATTATACACACAGAAGCGGGGAGGATGTAGTGTGTGCGCCACGCAGGCGCACACATCAGGTGGTGCTCCGGTTCATTCCTTTTCGTGTCTGAAGTCAAGACTGTTCAGATGCCGGATCACTTCGGCCCGGATGCGCTGTTCAATCTGCGGCAGGTACTCGGCAACCACCTTTTGAGTGGTCAGATGAATGATGCGCTCAAGGTCAGGATGACGCAGATCCTGGATGCTCTGTGAAGCAGCCGCGCCCAATACGGCGGTCTGAGTACGCTTCTGCTCGACCCGCTGTTTCATCAGTTCGGCAAACTGGCGGTTGAATTCCTCCCGCTCGCGGGCAAGGCGCTCCAGGTGCTCGTAGGGCAAAAACGGGTTGCGCCCCTTGGGTTTGGTTTCTGCCTCAGGTTCCCTGATCGGGTCCTCAAGCAGCGGAATGATGTCGTCAGCTGTGTGTGCGTTTTGTGTGGCCATGCGTGTCCTTCCTGTATGGAGATGTGTGACTGTTGTTGTTATGGGGTGCTTCATGCGCATCCTGCGCGACACCGGATGGAATCCCATCCTTCTGTCAAGCGTAGTGTAAATTTATGTAATTGACCAGTGGCCGATCGGGATATGCCGGATGGATGGTCAGATATGACGGGACGATGGCGAGCATCGTCCCGTGGGGTGCCCGTCAGGCGCGGGCGAGGAGGAAGCGGGTCAGCAGCGGAACCGGGCGGCCGGTGGCTCCCTTGTCCTTGCCGGAGCGCCAGGCCGTGCCGGCGATGTCCAGGTGCGCCCATTTCTGGTCACGCACGAAGCGGGACAGGAAACAGGCGGCAGTAATGGTGCCGGCCGGGCGTCCGCCAATATTGGCCATGTCGGCGAACGGGCTCTTGAGCTGTTCCTGATAGTCATCCCACAGGGGCAGTTGCCAGGCCTTGTCTGCCGCCTCACGGCTGGCCTTCAACAGTTCCGCAGCCAGATCGTCGTCATTGGCAAGGAGTCCGGTTGCCACATGCCCCAGTGCGATGATGCAGGCACCGGTCAGGGTCGCGATGTCCACAATACTGCGGGGGTTGTAACGCTGAGCATAGGTCAGGGCATCGCACAGCACCAGGCGCCCTTCCGCATCCGTATTGAGAATTTCAACCGTCTGCCCGGAAAGGGTTCTGACGATATCTCCGGGTCGGGTGGCATTACCGTCCGGCATGTTCTCCGCGGCGGCGATGATGCCGATCACATGGACGGGCGCGTCCAGTTCGGCCAGCGCACGCAGGGTGCCGAACACGCTGGCGGCGCCGCCCATGTCATATTTCATTTCGTCCATGGCTTCACCGGGTTTCAGGCTGATGCCCCCGCTGTCAAAGGTGATGCCCTTGCCGACCAGAATGTCCGGCTCACGTCCTTCGGCGCCCGGACCGGTGTATTCCATGATGATCAGTCGGGGTGGATTGGCACTGCCGCGGGCCACCGCCAGCAGGGCGCCCATCCCCAGTTCTTCCATGTCCTTCTCGTTCAGGACAGTGGTCTGAAGGCGGTCGAAGGATGTCGCCAGCTGCCGGGCCTGCTCCGCCAGGTATTCCGGGTTGCAGACGTTGCCGGGCGTGTTGGCCAGATCACGTGTCAGCTTCATGCCGGTGGCAATGGCGGCTGCCTGTTCGACAGCCGCAGTCACGGTGCCGGCATCCCCTTCACTCAGTACCAGTGTGCAATCCGTCTCGGGCAGGGATTCCTGTTCGCTCATGAACTGATCGAAACGGTATCGGGCGGCCTCCAGCTCGATGACCCACTGGCCGGCCTGCCAGGCGGCATCACGCCCTTGCGTGCAGACTTCGGCCAGCGTGCAGGCCAGATGACGTGCCTGTTTCTCCGCCGTCGCCGCCTGTGCGGCCGATTTGAGCACCTTCAGGCAGTCTGCTTCTTTCAGGGGCAACTTGCCCGCGCCGACACAGATAACCCGCTTGACCGTTTCGTCGGTCAGATACAGGGTGCGGGTTTCGCCCGCCTTGACGCTCAGATTGCCGGATTCGCGCTGCTGGCGGATGATGCCGCCCAGCCGGGCATCCAGTTGTTGTGTGGTCTGCAGCGTGTTGTCTTCATCCAGGGCAATGATCCAGGTGTCCGCCTGGAACCTGTTGATATCCGCAAGTTGGACTGTGTAGGTCATCCTCGTTTCCTCACAAAGGGTGGTACGGCCAATTCTGGTGAAACCTGCACGTTTCTGCAGTCCGTAGTTCTGCGTGTCCGGTATCCGGAGGCTTTGTGCAGGCCTGACCTCGAAATTCCTGGTAACGATGGTATCATGAGCGCTTCTTGTTTGGAGCCCTGTTCTGAATGGCGATCATTCCCCGCTACCTCTTCCGGCAGCTTTTCGTGACCATGCTCGCGGTGAGTGGCGTGCTCGTGCTCATCTTCATGAGTGGCCGGTTCATCAAGTATCTGGGTGAAGTGGCAGCGGGCAAGTGGGCGGCAGATATCGTGCTGGCCATCATGGCCTACCGGATGCCCCAGTTCCTGGAGCTGATCATTCCCCTGAGCCTGTTCATGGCCATCCTGCTTTCTTATGGCCGCATGTACATCGAAAGCGAAATGGTGGTGCTCAGGGCCAGCGGCATGGGGCCCACGGACCTGGTGCTGAAAACCTTTGTCACCGCCTTGCCGGTCATGATTCTGGTGGGCTGGATGAGCCTTTGGGTGACACCCCAAGGCATGCAGAAGGTGGATGAGCTGTTCGTGGAACAGAGCCGGAAAACCGAGTTCGACATGCTCGCCCCCGGCCGCTTTCAGGCGTTGAGAACCGGAGGGCGGGTGACCTATACCGAGTCATTGTCGGAGGACAGGCGGGTACTTTCCGGAGTTTTCATTTCCGAGAAGGATCCGCTGCGAAACAGTCTTTCCGTCGTGGTGGCCAAACGGGGGACTCAGTTCATTGATCCGGAAACAGGCAGTCGCTTTCTCATTTTGCACGAGGGGCAGCGCTACGAAGGCCGGCCGGGTGAGGCGGACTACAAGGTCATCGAGTTCCGCGAATACGGGGTGAAAATCGCGGATGCCCCGGCAGAGGCCCGACAACCTCGCGACGAAGCCATTCCCACCATGGAGCTGATGCAGGCCAGTGACGCCAAGTCGGTGGCACTGCTGCAGTGGCGGCTTTCCATCCCGTTGCTGGTACCTATCGTCACATTGCTGGCCATTCCGCTGTCACGGGTCAACCCCCGCCAGGGGCGGTATTTCAAGCTGCTGCCCGCCATGCTGCTGTACATCAGTTATCTCGGTTTGCTGATCTTTGCCCGCAAGCAGATCGAGAAGGGGCGCGTGCCGGCGGAATTGGGCATGTGGTGGGTGCATGGCCTCTATCTGATCATTGCCCTCTGGCTGCTTTACAGTGAGTCGTTGCGGTTGTGGTGGAAGCGGAGGGCGGTCCGTGCGGCGGCTTGACCGGTACATTGTATCCACCGTGGCCGGTGCCATGTTTCTGGTGCTGGTGGTCGTGCTTGCACTGGATCTGGTGTTTGCCCTGATTGGCGAGATGGAGGATATCAAGGGTGAGTACCAGATTCTTCAGGCGCTGATGTATATCTCCTATACCATCCCCAGGCGGATCTACGACTACCTGCCGCTGGCGGCTTTCATTGGCGCCCTGGCCGGGCTGGGTGTGCTGGCCAATACCAGTGAGCTGACGGTGATGCGTGCAGCGGGCGTTTCCATCCGCCGTATTGCCTGGTCCACGCTGAAGCCTGCGCTGGTCATCATTCTGGCAGGCATGCTGCTCGGTGAGTATGTGGCGCCGTTCACCGAGCGCGTGGCCAAAACCTACAAGTCGCTGGCACGGGGGGAGGCGGAAACCATCAGTTCCAGTACCGGTTTATGGCACCGGGAAGGCAATACCTTCATGCACTTCAATGCCGTGCAGCCCAAGGGTGTCCTCCTCGGGGTGCAGTTGTTCGAGTTTGATGAAACCGGTCGCTTGCAGAAGGCGGTTGAAGCCCGCCGGGCCCTGTTTCAGGGGGATCACTGGCTGCTGTACGATGTGCGCGAGACGCAGCTTGGCGCGCAACAGACCACGGTTTCACGGCATGCCACCCGACCCTGGCAGTCAGAGCTGGCACCTGATGTGCTGGGAGTGCTGGTGCTGGATCCGGATTACCTTTCCATACGCGGGCTGAGCACCTATATCGGCTACCTGTCGGAACAGGGTCTCAATGCAGACCGTTATCAGCTCAGCTTCTGGAACAAGGTGCTGAGGCCTCTCGCCACGGCTGTGCTGGTCCTCGTGGCCATTTCATTCATCTTCGGGCCGCTGCGGTCAGTGACCATGGGCTTTCGGGTGTTCTGTGGCATTCTGGTGGGACTTGTCTTCAAGTACATGCAGGACATGCTCGGGCCGGCCAGTGTGGTCTATGGATTCCATCCCGCACTGGCCGTGGCGTTGCCCATCCTCATCAGCGCCATTGCAGCGACGCTTCTGTTTCGCCGTATCCGCTAGAATCTGTGCACAGAGCCCGGGCGTCGGCAGCGTATCCCCTGTCCGGCGGAAACCTGGCCCACGGTTCAGCCCCTTGCATGATGGCTCGCACTTTCCGGATTTCGATCTACACTTCAACACGGATACCAACATTCTCGCAAGGTGGAGTAAACATGCCCGCATTGTCCTTTCGCAGCAAGATCATTGTGTTGAGTGCCAGCCTGCTGGTGTTGTGTCTGGGAGCGTTTTCCTGGGGAACTATGTATTCCTGGCCAATCATGTCGAAAACAACCTCAGACAGGGCGTGGATGAGGTCGGCCGGGCTGCTTCCACCAATATCGCCAACTGGCTGAATGCAAGGCTGGATATCGTCCGGGCCGTCGCGCAGGCTGCCGCCAAGGCACCGGACAGGGAAAGCATCCGCGATATTGCCGTAATCGGTGCAAAAGCCGGAGGCTTTGATGTCTATGTGGGGACGGATGACGGCACCATGACCATGCATGATCCGGCGCAGGAAGCCCAGCTGCCTCAAGGTTATGATCCCCGCAAACGGCCCTGGTACACGCTGGCAAAGGGACTGGGCGGGAAAGGCGGTTTCACCGAACCCTATCGTGATGCCTCCAGCGGAGACCTGATTATTACGGCCGCCGCGGCATTCTCGGGTCACCAAACCGGGGTGGCCGGCGGTGATCTGTCTCTGAAAATGGTTTCGGACATTGTCAATGCGGTGGACTTTTTCGGGATGGGGTCGGCGTTCCTGGTTTCGGAGAGCGGCAAGATTCTGGTGCATGAGGACAAGTCATTTGCCGATCAGCCGCTTTCTGCCCTGTTCGGGAAAGCGGCACTGAAGCTGGACGGGCAGCTTCAGGATGCGGAAGCCTCGGGCAAATCCGTTCTCGTGTCGTTCCTGCCGATTGACGGCGTGCCGAACATTCACTGGAAAATCGGTATCGTGATTGATCGTGACAAGGCCTATGCCCAGATGGCCGCTTTCCGGAATTCGGCGGTGCTGGCGACGGTGCTGGGCGTGGTTCTGGTTGTCGGCCTGATGTCGCTGCTTCTGGGCCGTCTCATGCGTCCCCTGGTTCAACTGGGCAACGCCATGGATGATTTGTCGCAGGGACAGGGTGACCTGACACGCAGGCTGGATGTGGTGAGCGAGGACGAGATCGGTCGTCTGGCTAAAGGCTTCAATCAGTTTGTGGAGAAAATTCATCTGCTGGTACGTGATGTGGTGGACTCGGTGGTCACGTTGCGTGGATCCGTGGAAGAAATGTCCCGGATTGCCCAGGAAACCAGCGAACAGGTTGACCGTCAGCGGCACGAAACGGACATGGTGGCGACCGCCGTCAACGAGATGTCCGCGGCCGCTCACGAGATCGCACAGAATGCACAGCAGGCTGCGGAAGCGGCCCAGCATGCGGATGAGGAGGGTGAGCAGGTCAAGCGGATTGTGGATGAAGCCGTTGCATCCATTGAGCAGCTTTCCCGCCAGATTGGTGATGCCTCGGATGTGATCAATACGCTGGGCAGCGACGTCAACAGTATCGTTTCAGTGCTCAGCGTCATTCGCGGCATTGCGGAGCAAACCAACCTGCTGGCACTCAATGCGGCCATCGAGGCTGCCCGTGCCGGCGATGCGGGACGGGGATTTGCCGTGGTTGCTGATGAAGTCCGCGCACTGGCCAGCAAGACGCAGGAAAGCACGGAAGAAATTCAGAACACCATTGAGCGCTTGCAGGCCGCATCCAACCGCGCCGTTGCCGTCATGGGCGAGAGTCGGGCGAGCGGCGAGCATACGGTGGAGAAGGCGCGTTCTGCCGGAACGTCCCTGGACAGCATCGCCGAAGCCATTGGCACCATTTCGTCCATGAACACTCAGATTGCCGCGGCTTCCGAAGAGCAGACTGCCGTGACGGAGGACATCAGCCGCTCCATTACCACGATTGCAGATTCGGCCGACCAGACCGCTGCCGGCACGCGGGAGGCGGCTGAAACCGCTCAGAAACTTGCCGAACTGGGCAATCATCTGAGCGAACTGGTAGCAAAATTCAGAGTGTAGGGGGAACTTTTTTGGGGCAGAGGGGGTCTGAGCTGCTACCACTTGGTCATAACAATCAAATCAGGAGCAACACATGAATACCTCTCGAGCCCCCTTGCCTGCAGCCAAGCGTCATCCTGCCACCCTCAAGACCGCAGCCGGACTGTCTGCCGGAGTCCTCATGGCCGCTTTGAGCGGAACACTCGCCTGGGCTGGCTGTGCACCCTGCAATCCCTGCAAGGCCAAAAAAGCCTGGATGAATCCTTGCGCGGCCAAAAACCCGTGTGCTGCAAAGCATCCCTGTGCAGCGAAAACCAAAGCGATGAATCCTTGCGCAGCGAAGAATCCCTGTGCGGCCAAAGCCACAAATCCCTGTGCGGCCAAGGTCCGAACGCTGGTCAAGCGGCCGGATGATTACAAGCCTTACCGTGGTGACGCGAAGGCCCTGCTGGCGTTGGGCAAGAAGCTGTATGGTGACAGCAGCCTGAGCAGCAACGGGCTTTCCTGCCAGACCTGTCATACGGGTGGCGCCGGGTTCACGGCGGGTTTCGCCAAGCCGTATCCCCACAAGGTGGGCATGGCAGCCAATCAGTACGGCATTCCCTCCATTCAGCTGGATGAAATGATACAGCTTTGCCTGGTTGCGCCCATGCAGAGCAAGCCCTTGCCATGGAAAAGCAAGGAGTTGGCGGCTTTGACGGCCTATGTGGCACAGGTTCAGAAAGGCTTCAACCCCTGCGCGGCCAAGAATCCTTGCGCGGCCAAGAACCCTTGCGCGGCCAAGAACCCCTGCGCGGCCAAGAACCCCTGCGCGGCCAAGAACCCCTGCGCGGCGAAGAACCCTTGTGCGGCGAAGAACCCCTGTGCAGCGGGTTGAAGTACTTGACCTGCCATCATTTACGGCGACCAGTGGTCGCCGTTTTTGATGCGGAATCCACGGTGTGACGAGATGAATATGCCTGCCATGTTTGATTTTTCTTCACGGGAAGCGTCGGCCCTGACGCTGCTCCGATGTCAGGAGGCGTTGGAAAAAGGCGAGACCAACGTCGTGGCAGAGGTGCTCAAGGGGCAGGGAACCTTTTATGAAATGAATCATTACCCGGAGGGCGATGTCTTTGATACGTCATCCGGCAGTCAGTATTACTACCATGCTCACCGGGGGCCGGAACAGGAGCATGGTCATTTTCACCTGTTTCTCAGGGTCAGTGCGTTTGACAAGGACATTGCGCCCGCACGTGGCGAGGAAGTATCGGAGCACTGGCCGGAGGGCGATGAAGCGCTGATGCATCTGGTCGGCATCAGCATGGATGCGTACGGTCTTCCTCAGGGCCTGTTCGTCACCAACCGCTGGGTCACGGACGAAACCTGGTTCAGTGCAGAAGATGTCATCCGTCACCTGGACCGCTTCGCTGTGACCCATGCCACCCCCAACTGGGCGGTAAACCTCTGGCTCACGGCCTTTCTGCGGTTGTTTCGTGAGGAGATCATCGCCTTGATCCGGGAGCGTGACAGGCAGATTGCGGCGGCCCGCAAGTCCGCCCCCGGAGCCGATGTGCTGGAGGACCGGCATCTGGAGATCCTGGCCTGGCAACCCGTTGATCTGGCAGCCACGCTGGCTCCATTTGTCCGAAAATGACGCAGAAGTCATTGCATGAAACATGATGCTGTATATAATTACAGTATCAATGACGTGATGAGGACAGACTGATGCGTGTTACAGGCAACGATTCAACGCTGTGCATTGAAATGGCCATCCATCAGGTCAAGGTCATGTACTGGTTCCGCCGGGTAGGTGATCAGTGGGTCAAGTACAAGCGCGAGTGTATCTCACGCCTGCACTGAGACGCCCGGTTGCCGGATCAGGCATTGAGGCGGAAGCGTGATATGGCTGTATTGAGTCGTTCAGCCATGGTGCTGAGCTGAACGCTGGCCTGGCTGTTCACGTTTGCGGTTTCGTTGACCTCCGAAGCCAGCTGACTGATATTCATGATGCTCCGGTCAATGTTCTCTGCGGCCTGAGTCTGTTCCGTGGTTGCAGTGGAGATGTGCTGCATGGCTTCGGAGATTTCTTCGACAGCGGAAAGGGCGTCCTGAATGGCCTCCGCTGTCTTGTCCGAATGATTCTGAGTTGTCCGGGCACGTTCCACATTGCGTTGCATGCGCTCCACTGACTGCCGGGCAACTGATTGAAGATTTTCGATGACGGACTGGATTTCGTCCGTCGAATTCCCGGTTTTCTGGGCCAGAGTGCGCACTTCATCCGCGACTACCGCAAAACCGCGTCCCTGATCGCCGGCACGTGCGGCTTCAATGGCTGCGTTGAGTGCCAGCAGATTGGTCTGTTCCGAGATTCCCCGGATCACATCCAGAACGGAACTGATGGACTCGGCACGATGGGAAACATCGTCCACAGCTTCGGCTGCATCGCGGATGCTGTTGGCCAGATGCGCCATGATGCCCTTTGCGGTAGTCACGGTTTCGTGGCTGTGCAGACAGGCCTGCTGGGCACGTATCGCCACCTCCGTCGTGTTCCGCGTATGATCATTGATGCCCTTGACGGTTACTGTCATCTCATTGGAAGCGGTGGCCACCAGATCCGTTTCCTGCTGAAGCTGTTCGGCGTTTTGTCGGGTGGCCTGCGCGTTGTCTCTTGCCTGGCGTGCCGTTTCCGTCAGCTGCAATGAAAGGGCTCTCATGTCTTCCATTATGGAGGCGAAGGTATCCAGCATGGTATTGACTGCCTGGCCAATTGCGCCGATTTCGTTGTTGCGGGTGTAGTGAACGCGGCGTGTCAGGTCGTGATCCCGTCCGATGCTTTCAATGACCCGATGGAGTCGTTGTATGGGGCGGGTAATGGATTGTGAGACGGCCAGCCCGACCAACAGCGCCAGCACCAGGGTGCCGCCCATGATGCCGGGCACCACTGCTGCCAGGGTTTCTCCTTGTTCCAGTACTGCCCCGGTACCGGCCTGGACATGCTGCGCTGCAACGGCAACCTTGTCTGCCGCCTGCAGTACCCCGGTACTGGCCTGGCTGACACGCTGGCCGGTTTCCTCAAGTATGGATTCGAAGGTGGCATTCATGGCCATGCTGGCGCTTTGTGCCTGAGCGATCTTGGAGGCCACACGTTTTCTCGGTTCATCCCGGATCAATCGTTCGATGGCCTGACCAATGGCAGAATTGAAGTCATCCAGATAGACATTGACCACATCAATTGCCTCGGCAAGGCCCTCATCCATGCCGGCTATGGTGGCCAGTTGTGAGCGGAGTTGTGCTTCGGCCTCATCGCCGTTGCGGGTGGACTGTTCATCCCCCGTCGCGGCAGCATTCAGTCGCCAGTAGACATATTGAGAGTAGAGCGCGTAGGCGCGCTGGGTCGCGGACTGAAGGTCAATCAGCGCTTTCTGGCTTCGGCTGAGCCGGGTCTGGCCTTCCACTGCCGCCTGCTGGGCCTGAACCTGGGCTGACTGGCTGCGGATGACTTCAACCATATCCGAAATCCGGGACATCAGGAATCCATATCCCAGTGCTGAAACCAGAGCAACGGCGAGGCACAATATCAGTGTCCTCTGAAAAATGGTCAGACTGAACGTTGTGCGATCCGGATCGGACATGGCGATCACCTCATTTTTCTGATCTGATAAGCTTAGACGACCGTGACGAATTTGCAGGAGCCAATATGGACAACCGTTGGGTGCTGGTGAGGAAGGCAAGGGTGTTTGCACCCGAAGATCAGGGTATCCGTGACGTGCTGATGGGTGCCGGAAAGATACTGGCGTTGTCCGAACCGGACGCGCTGTCGTCAGGTCCCTTTGACGTTTCTGACGTGGAACATGGTATTCAGGAGACTTTCGGGTGAGACTGGCGGATACCTTTACCATTGTGCTGTTGCCGGATTATTGTCTGCTCAGCGCGGCCAACGTGATCAAGCCCCTGCAGGATGTGCTGGCCCTGGACGGGCGAGAAGGTGAGGGGATTTCCCTGTGGCAACTGCGGGAAAAAAATGTCCCCGGTCCGATTCGGGCTGAAGCCCTGACAGGGCCGGTCGTGGCCTCGCACCTCGTGCTGATTGGTGGCAATCGGGCAAGCTGGCCGGATGAGGATCAGGCCGTCTGGCTTGAAACCATGACTGCCAAGGCTGAGTGGGTCATGGCGACCGGTTCGGCGTCGGCCTGGCTGGTGTCCTCGGGGAGGCTGAAGCAAGGCAAGGTCAGTGCACCCGAGTTGCTGCTGGATCCGGCACGGGTTTCGCCGGGCATCCGGTTGTCGTCCGACCTCTTCAGCATTGAGGGCAAACTGACCACCTGCCGCGCGGGGACAGCGCCACTGGATGCATTGCTGTTCTGGTTCCGACGCTGGCTCGGGGCCGAAGCGGCACAAAGCCTGGCGCATGGCTGGGTTCAGGAGCGTGTGGGCGGCACGCCGGCCAGGGTCCGGCGCCTTCCTGACAGACAAGCCGTACAGGAGGCGCCGTTGCTCATGGAGGCCATCCGGCTGATGGAGGCGAATGTGGAAGAGCCGCTGACCACCGATGACCTGTCCGGCCATCTGGGCATTTCCCGCCGACAGCTGGAGCGCTGGTTCCGGAAATATCTCGATACGGTGCCGTCACGCTATTACAAGGAAATCCGTCTGGAAGCGGCACGTGAGAAAGTGCGCGCAACTCGTCTGCCGCTGGCGGAAATTGCGGTGGCATGCGGTTTCAGTTCCGCAGCCCATTTCGCCACCGCTTACCGGGATCGTTACGGTTGCACACCATCTCAGGACCGGGAACAGGTTTCCGGAGAAAAAATCTGAAAGCCGGTGTCGCATTCCTGAAACGCGTATCCGGCCTTTCCCTTCTACAATCACCCTGACAACAACTGCTGAATGCCTATCGGGGTGAATCACATGACAGAACCTGTACTCAATCGCGACCTGTTTGACGAAGTAATGGTGCCCAATTATGCGCCGGGCAAGATCATTCCCGTACGTGGCCAGGGATCCCGCGTCTGGGATCAGGACGGGCGGGAATACGTGGACTTTGCCGGCGGGATTGCCGTGACAGCTTTGGGCCATGCTCACCCCGAGCTGGTGGAGGCGCTGGTCGAACAGGCCAACAAGCTCTGGCATGTCTCCAATGTCCTGACCACGGAACCGGCCCTGCTGCTGGCTCACAAGCTGACCCGGCTGACCTTTGCGGAAAAGGTGTTCTTTGCCAATTCCGGCGGGGAAGCCAACGAGGCGGCATTCAAGCTGGCCCGGCGTTATGCCTGGGAGCATTTTGGCCCGGAGAAGCATGAAATTGTTTCCTGTCTGAGCAGTTTCCATGGCCGGACCCTGTTTACCGTGACGGTGGGTGGTCAGAACAAGTATCGCGAAGGTTTCGAGCCGGTGCCGGCAGGCGTCACCCATGTCCCGTTCAATGATATCGAAGCCCTGGAAGCGGCCATTACCGATCGCACCTGCGCCTTTGTGGTGGAACCCGTGCAGGGGGAGGGGGGCATTACGCCTGCCAGCGAGATCTATCTGAAGAAAGCCCGTGAGCTGTGTGACCGCCATAACGCACTCCTGATCTTTGATGAAGTGCAGACCGGCGTGGGCCGGACCGGCCACCTGTATGCGTACATGAAATACGGGGTCACACCTGACATCCTGACCACCGCCAAGGCGCTCGGGGGCGGCTTCCCCATTGCGGCCATGCTGACCACTACCAGGGTTGCCGCGTCACTCAAGGTCGGCACCCATGGCTCCACCTATGGCGGCAACCCCATGGGCTGTGCAGTGGCTGCAAAAGTGCTGGATATCGTCATGCGTGACGGCGTACTGGAGGGCGTTCAGACACGTCACGAGCGGATTGTCGCCGGACTGCGTGACATCAATACCCGCCACAACGCCTTTCGCAGCATCCGCGGGGCCGGCCTGCTCATCGGTGCCGAAGTGGAAGACGCCTGGAAGGGGCAGGCCAAGGCCTTTGTCACGGCAGCACTGGAAGAAGGACTGCTGGCATTGGTTGCCGGCCCGGATGTGGTGCGGTTTGCGCCTTCGCTGATCATTCCCGAAGCGGATATCGACGATGGCTTGGCGCGATTCGAGCGTGCGGTTGCACGCGTGGTCAGGGGGTGAGACGATGACGGCATACCGGGTAAGGCCCGCCCGCCACGAAGACGTGCCGGGGATCGAGCGCCTGCTGGCGCAAATGGATGTCCGGGTATCCACGCTGCCTGTTGACCGGGACAAGCTGGCTGAGAAGATTTCGCAATCCTGTCTGGCCTTTGAGGGTGATCCGTCCGTTGCTGGCCGGGAGCGCTATCTGTTTGTCCTCGAAGATACGGAGAGCGGCGAGATTCTGGGAACCTCGGGTATCGACCGCTGTGCCGGCAACGGCGCACCGTTCTACAACTACCGGATGGACGAACTGATTCACTCCTCCCATCAGCTCGGTGTGTTCAACACGGTGCCCGTCCTTTACATGACCCATGAACTGACCGGGCGATCGCTGCTTTGCTCGCTGACCTTCGACAAGCAGAAGGTGGACCAGGCGGGACGGGAACTGCTGTCCCGTGCCCGCTTTCTGTTCATGCATCTGAACGCCGAACGCTTCGATCCGCGTGTCATCGTCGAGATTCAGGGTGTGCAGACCCCGGAGGGGCAGTCGCCCTTCTGGGACAGCCTGGGACGGCACTTTTTCGACATGGACTTTGCCACCGCTGACTATTATTCCTCCATCAAGAGCAAGACCTTCATTGCGGAAATGATGCCCGCCCATCCCATCTATGTCTCCCTGCTCACGGACGCGGCACGGGAGGCGATTGGTCAGCCCCATCCGGCAGCGTCTGCCAACTGTCAGCTCCTCCATCGGGAAGGGTTCCGGATCGGGAAATATATCGACATCTTTGATGGCGGCCCGACGCTGGAAGCCAGCCTGGATCAGATCAATACCGTCAAGCATGCACGCAGCAAGCAGGTCCGGCTGACGCCGGGTACCATGGGACTCAGCTATCTGATGGGCGTTCAGCAGGAAAACGGATTTGTCGCCACACTGGTCAAGCTAACGGACGGCATGGGAGACGTCCTGCGCGTGCCGGAGCGTGCGGCTCAAATGCTCGAACTCAATGATGGCGATCAGGTCATCTACAGTCCGCTATAAGGGGAATGATGACATGATGATCATACGACCTGTACAACCTTCCGATCTGGATGGTGTTTATGCACTGGCGGAAAGTGCCGGCGTGGGCGTGACCACGCTGCCCGCCAACCGTGAGTTTCTGGCGGCCCGTATCGAGGCGGCACGCCAGGCCTTCCATCGCGAAGGGGATCCCCGAAGTAGCTATTACATGTTCGTGCTGGAAGATACCGGGCAGGAGCGCGTGGCAGGCGTCTGTGCCATTGATGCGGGCGTCGGCCTGAAGGATGTCTGGTACAACTACCGTCTGAGCAATACGGTGAATGCTTCATCGGAACTGGGGATTCATCGCCAGACACCGACCCTGTATCTCTCCAATGACATGACGGGCTGCAGCGAAGTCTGCACCCTGTTCCTGCACGAAGATTACCGCAAGGGCGCGAACGGAAGGTTGTTGTCGCTTTCCCGTTTCCTGTTCATGGCCGATTTCAGGGAATGCTTTGCCGAAAAGGTCTTTGCTGAAATGCGCGGCGTGTCGGACGAGCAGGGCAACGCACCCTTCTGGGAAGGTCTGGGCCGCAAGTTCTTCACGCTGGATTTCTCCTATGCCGATTACCTCACCGGCCTGGGGAACAAGTCCTTCATTGCCGAACTCATGCCGAAGTATCCCATCTTCGTGCCCTTCCTGCCGCAGAGTGCTCAGGAAGTGATCGGCAAGGTGCATGAAAACACCGGGCCTGCGCTGCACATGCTCACCACCGAGGGCTTCAACTTCAATGGCATGATCGACATCTTCGATGCCGGCCCGCTGGTGGAAGCCTTCGTGCACAACGTCCGCAGCGTGAGGGAAAGTTTCAAGCGTTATGCACTGGTGTCAGGAGATGATGCGCCGGCAGCTCACTGGCAGGGGGATGAACTTTACATGGTCTCCAACCGCCGGTTCGAGGATTTTCGTGTGGCACTGGTGCCGGGCAAATCCATCAAGATTGATACCGTTACCCTGTCCCACTCGATGGCCGGGCACCTGCAGGTCGGCTCCGGGGACACGGTACGGTTGGTTCGGCTGAAGCCGGGGAGAAAAGGTCAATGAAGCTGACAGGCGAAAACAGACTGGGTCATCAGTGGGTGACCGGCCAGGGTGCCTTGCTGGAAAGCCGCAATGCGGTGACCGGCGAAACGGTATGGCAGGGCCACATGGCGTCACCGGCACAGGTGGACGAGGCGGTGCGGCAATCCCGCGAGGCCTTCCGGGGCTGGCGTCGGATGCCCCTGGAAGGGCGGATCGGAATCCTCAATCGCTGGGCGGACGTGCTCAAGAGCCATTCGGAGGAATTGGCTACATTGATCGGCCGCGAGACGGGCAAGCCCCTCTGGGAATCCCGGACGGAAGTGGCGGCCATGATCGGCAAGGTGCCGCTCTCCATCCAGGCCTATCATGAGCGGACCGGCTACAAGGAGTCGGACGTGGCCGCGGGACACGCGATCCTGCAGCACCGGCCGCATGGGGTGGTGGCCGTGTTTGGCCCGTACAACTTTCCCGGACATCTGCCAAACGGGCACATCGTGCCGGCGTTGCTGGCCGGCAATACGGTTGTGTTCAAGCCCAGTGAACAGACTCCGGCCGTGGCGGAGTTCATGGTCCGCCTGTGGGATGAAACCGGCCTGCCCGAAGGCGTGCTGTCTCTGGTTCAGGGAGAACGGGAGACCGGCATCGCGCTGGCCAATCATCCGGACATTGACGGCCTGTTCTTCACCGGCAGTTCCGCGACCGGCCACGCCATCCACAAGGCATTTTCAGGCCATCCCGAGAAAATTCTGGCGCTCGAGATGGGTGGCAACAATCCGTTGATTGCCGAACCCGTGAAGGCGCGGGCCGGTGCCATCCATCATGTGCTGTTTTCGGCCTTTGTTTCAGCCGGGCAGCGATGCACCTGTGCCCGGCGGCTGCTGGTTCAGGCAGGTACAGAGGGCGACGCGCTGCTTGAGGATATTGTCCGGGCGGCAGGACAACTCAGGGTGGGAGCCTGGAATGCCGACCCGCAACCTTTCATGGGAGGACTGATTTCTGCCCGGGCAGGGGAAGCCATCCTGGCCGCCCAGAAGCGATTGGTGGAGCTGGGCGGAAATCTTCTGCTCGAAAGCAGGCCGCTGGAGAACAATACGGCACTGCTGACACCCGGTATTGTGGACGTGACAGCCATCCGGGACCTGCCGGACGAGGAGTACTTCGGTCCGCTGCTTCAGGTACAGCGTTACCATACCTTCGAAGAGGCTCTGGAACTGGCCAATCGCACCCGATACGGGCTCGCCGCGGGCCTCATCAGTGATGACCGGCAACGTTTTGAAATGTTCATGGAAGAGATCCGGGCCGGCATTGTCAACTGGAACAAACCGCTGACCGGGGCCAGCAGCGCGGCACCCTTCGGGGGAATCGGCGCCAGCGGAAATCACCGACCCAGTGCCTACTACGCGGCGGATTATTGTGCCTGGCCCATGGCATCGCTGGTGGACGATACCGCCAGAGCTCCAGAAAACCTGTCTCCGGGGATGACATTATGACAGCACATGAAGTGAACTTTGACGGCTTGGTCGGGCCCACCCACAACTACAGCGGCCTTTCCTACGGCAACGTGGCCTCCCAGAAACACGGGCACCAGCCTGCCAATCCGCGTGAAGCGGCGCTCCAGGGCCTCCGGAAGATGAAGGCCCTGCATGACATGGGGTACAAGCAGGGGATTCTGCTGCCCCATGAGCGACCGGACATTCACACCCTGCGCAGGCTCGGGTTCGAGGGCAGCGAGCGCGAAGTGCTGCTGGCTGCCGGCAGAGAGGCTCCGGAAATCCTTGCGGCGGTATCCTCGGCTTCGGCCATGTGGACAGCCAATGCCGCCACGGTCTCTCCGGGTGCGGACACCGCCGATGGCCGGGTACATTTCACGCCCGCCAACCTGACGGCAAAATTCCACCGCTCCATCGAGCACCCGACCACCGGGCGCATTCTGCGAGCGATCTTCCGGGACGAGCAACTGTTCGCGCATCATCCGGCACTGCCGGGGCAGATCCATTTCGGTGACGAGGGTGCGGCCAACCACACCCGCTTTTGTGCCGAATACGGGGCGCCGGGTGTGGAACTGTTCGTCTATGGCAGGTCGGCATTTGATACCAGCAAGCCCGCGCCGAAAAAGTATCCTGCACGGCAGACGCTCGAAGCGTGCCAGGCCATTGCCCGTCTGCACGGACTGCCGGAATCCAGGGTGGTGTACGCGCAACAGAATCCGGAAGTGGTGGACAAGGGGGTTTTCCACAATGACGTGATTGCCGTCGGCAATGGTAACGTGCTCTTCTATCATGAGGATGCCTTTCTCAATACCGCACAGGTCCTGAATGAGATCGAGCAGAAGCTTGAAGGTGCGCTGTTCAAGACCATCTGCGTCCCGCGTGATCAGGTCAGTGTGGAGGATGCGGTGGAGTCGTACCTCTTCAACAGCCAGTTGCTGACACGGGCGGATGGCAACATGCTGCTGGTTGTACCACAGGAATGCGAAACCCATCCGCGAGTGAAGGCGTATCTGGATTCGCTGGTCGGCAGTGGTGGTCCCATCCGTGAAGTGCGTGTCTTCGACCTGAAACAGAGCATGCGCAATGGTGGCGGGCCTGCCTGCCTGCGTCTCCGTGTGGTCCTGACTGACGCGCAGCTGGCAGCGGTCACACCCGGTGTCATGATGTCCGAAGCGCTCTACGAGCAGCTGGTGGCTTGGGTGGAAAGGCATTACCGGGATCAGATCCTGCCCCGTGATCTGGCGGATCCGTCCCTGCTCAACGAATGCCGGACGGCGCTGGATGAACTGACGCAGATCACCGGCGTGGGCAGCGTCTATCCTTTCCAGCTTGCCGGCGCCTGAGTCGGTCAGGCCCCGGGCCTCCGGATTTCACCGGTCAGGTGCACGATCTGGCCGGTGTCGTCGGTCACTCTGAATGCGCCCGCGCCTTGCCGGTTGGCGCTTTGCAGCGTCAGGTGCGCAGGCAGGAGGACAGGCTTGCGGAACCGGACCTGTACTTCGAAGGGGCCGTTCCGCCAGCTCTCGGGGAGGGCGGCCAGTGCCCGGGCCTTGGTCCACATGCCATGAACAATCTGTCTCGGAAAGCCAAAAAGCCGGGCCGTGGCACGGGTGAGGTGAATCGGATTGTAGTCCCCTGACACGCGGGCATAGCGCCGGCCCATATCTTCGGGAACCGTCCCCAGATCCTGGGTTTCAGCGGGTACAAAGGGCGGTTCGGGTTCCTTTTCGGGTTTGGGAACGCCTGTCCGGGCCCGTGACAGAATCGCCATGTCGGATTCCCAGACAACGCGTCCCGCACGCCTGGCTACGGTCAGAACGGAAAACACATGCCCGAGATGGTTGGTTTCGAGACTGCCGAGGGAAATGTCCAGATCAAACACATCCAGCGGTGTGAGCTCCGCGTGCTGGCGGATGGTGTTGCCGAGATGTACCAGTCCGAGCAGCCTGAGCGGGAAGGCCGGTTCCGTCAGCAGGGCCATGTGTGCATCGAAGGCGCAGACCTGCAGATAGCAGGGAGGCAACTGATCGAGAACCGGCGGATACCCGCAGACCTCCAGGTAGCGCTTCAGGTGAGCCTGATCAATGGTCATGCCCGTCCGCCGGAGGGACAGCGTCGGCCAGTGACTGACGGCGCGGCCGGTTTTCAGCAGGCTGCGACCATAAAGCGGGAGCATGGAAACAAGTGATGCGGTCATGGTTCACTCTCCGGTGTGGACGGTCTTCAGCATAAGGCAGCGTGGGGCAACTGGACAATGACCGGATGAACCGGTAATTTTGTCAGTCAAGTCAATGGACCCCCGGAGCCGAGGTGGAGCGAACCGAAGACAGTGCACTGTTCAGACTGGCCTATCGCGCCATGTGTGAATACGGCGTTGACGTGGAGGAAGTTTTCCGTCGCTGCGGCATTCCCAGAGATCTGCTCAGCCGGAAGGACCTCAGGACGCCTCACGAAGCACAGCAGCGTTTCTGGCAGACTCTGGAAGACGTGACGGGTGACCCCCATATCGGCCTGCATCTCGGAGACTGCCTCCCGGTGTTCAAGGGGCAGATTCTCGAGTACCTCTTTCTCAGTAGTCCGACCTTTGGAGAAGGGCTGGACAGGGCGCTCCGCTACCAGCGCCTGATCAGTGATGCCACCCAGGGCCGGTTGGAAATTGACGGTGAAACGGCACACCTTGTCATCGGTCCCTTGTCCTCGGATCCCCTGACCGTTCGCCATTTCTCCGATGCGTTCACGCTGGGATTGCTCAAGTTTCTGCGTTACGTCACGGAAGACCATTTCCAGCCCCTTGAAGTCTGGCTGCAGCACCCGGCATATCTGCCCCTCGAAGACTATACGGAGCGGTTCGGCTGCCCCGTCAGGCTGGACCAGCCCGAAAACCGGGTCATCTTTGACGCGGCCATGCTGGCGCACCCGTCGGCTCACCACGAACCCGAACTGCTGGCGGCACATGAAGCCATCGCCAATCGGCAGGTTGCCCGACTGGCACTGAACGATATTGTGGCGCAGGTTCGCCGGGCCATCGGAGAGCAACTGGAGAGTGGAGAGGTCACGCTGACGCGCGTTGCGGAACAGATTGGCATCAAGCCCCGGGCATTGCGGGCCCGTCTGAGCGAAGCCGGTACCTCGTTCAACCAGATTCTGGCGGATTACCGCTGTTATCTTGCGCGGCGCCTGCTGGCCAGGACCGACGAATCCATTGATGAAATCGTCTATCTCACCGGCTTTTCGGAACCTTCAACCTTTTACCGTGCATTCAAGCGCTGGGTAGGCATGACCCCCGTCGAATACAGACAGGCGCACCGGACAGGGAACTCCGGCCCCTGAGTGCAGTCTAACCCTGCACACTCAGTCAACGGAGCCATCTGCAATGAACAAGCTCATCCTGTTTGCCGGGCTGTTGATAGTCACAGCCGTCCCGGCCCTTGGCGCGCCCCGGGCACTCGAACTGACCCAGACTCGCTGCCAGTTTCTTGAACCGGAAAATCAGGATCATCATTTCCGCGCCGGGAGTGCCTCGGACTGCACGTCGATCAATGGCGCAACGCAAGACCAGCGACTGGCGAACAGTCGGATCGTCCATCTCGGCCCGGGGCCGGTCACCATCCGGGTGACCAATCGTGACGTGCCCTGGGAACTGGGATTCTGGCTGCGGGGAAAGGGCCTGGGCAGAGTGACCCTGCCTTCGGTCTCCGGCGGTGGGATCGGTACGGGACAGACACAGGAATACCAGATTGATCTGAAGCCCGGTACCTATGTCTATTCCTGCCCGCTCAACCCCACACCGGATTACACCCTGATCGTCGAATAGGCTTACTGTCCGATCAGGTTGAGACCGCAGACGCGGACGGTCTGGCCGGTAATGCCCTGGCTGCCCGGGCTGGCCAGCCAGGCGATGGCCTCCGCCACATCCTGGGGCTGGCCCCCTTGTGACAGAGCATTCATGCGCCGACCCACCTCCCGGATGGCAAAGGGAATGGCTGCCGTCATCTGAGTCTCGATGAAGCCGGGGGCGACCGCGTTGGCCGTGATGCCTTGCTTGAGGGTGCCGGCCAGGGCTTTGACGTAGCCGATCACCGCGGCCTTGGAAGCCGCGTAGTTGCTCTGACCGAAGTTGCCGGCGATACCGGAAATGGAGGCCAGTCCGACGATCCGTCCCTGAGGTCTGATCAGATCCTGTGCCAGCAGGGCGGCGTTGATCCGCACAATCGCCTGGATGTTGATGGCCATGACCTGATCCCACAGATGCTCCGGCATGTTGGCCAGTGTCTTGTCACGGGTAATGCCGGCGTTGTGTACCACGATATCGATACCACCGATATCTTCCGCGGCCAGACGTTTTGCCAGTGTCTCGGGGGCGTCGGGTGCACTCACATCGAGCAGGACGGGAATGCCATCCAGGTCGCCGGCGAGCGAATTGAGTGCAGACTCGGCTGCGGGAATGTCCAGTACCACCACCCGTGCGCCATCCCGGGCCAATGTCCGCGCAATCGCTTCCCCGATGCCGCGAGACGCGCCGGTGACGAGGGCTGTCTTGCCGGCAAGCGGTCGGGTCCAGTCAATCTGGATACCGGCTTTGGGCTTGCCCTGAATCACCACGGACTGACCATCCACGAATGCGGAGCGCGGGGAGAGGAAGAAGCGCAGACTGGAGGTCAGCCCCGTCTCGTAGCCGGGCTGAACCTGAATCAGGTTGGCCGTGGCACCCTTGCGGCCGATTTCCTTCGCCACACTTTTCACAAATCCCAGCAGAGCCTGATGTGTGGCCGCCGCTTCGGGTTCAAGCTTGTCCGTCGGACAGCCGAGAATCAGCACACGGGCGCAGGTCGCCAGTTTGCGGACATGGGCTTTCATGAAACGATAAAGCGGTTTCAGGTCATCCAGTGTGCGGGCATGGGTGGCGTCAAAGACCACCGCCTTGTAGCGGATGTCGGACGCTTCACCTGCCAGACTTTCGCCTTCCGGAAAGGCCGCCCGGATATCCTCCGCAACATGACAGGTCACCAGCGAACCGGTCAGCACACCGGCCAGTTCCGGAAGGGCAGCACTGTCTGCCGTGAGCCCGCCGATGGCAACATGGCCCTCGATCAGCGGGGCATCATTCCGGGTCAGACGTTCCAGAAAGACCGGGCGGGGCAGGTTCAGGGCATCCACGAGCGAACTGCCCAGTGGAGAGTTGGCAAGTTTCTGGTACATGTCAGTCATGGTCGGGCATCCTCTGCAATGGTGTGAGTCTTGATTATGTCCTGCCGGCGCAGGGGAGCGATTGGCCTGGTACGCCGGTCCGGTTGTCATCTCTGCCAATGTCCAGCCGCATTATTCGCCTAGACTGGCTGGCAATCAACCATGAAAGGAGATCGCTCATGTCCAGCCCGCCCCTCAGAAACGTGGTCATCGTCGGAGGCAACCGGATTCCGTTTGCCCGCTCCAATACCGCCTATGCCGAGTTGAGCAATCAGGCCCTGCTCACACAGGCCATGCGCGGTCTGGTGGATCGTTTCGGTCTGCACGGTCAGCGTGCAGGCGAGGTGGCCGCCGGTGCTGTGGTCAAGCACTCCCGCGACTTCAATCTGACCCGTGAAGTGGTGCTGAGTTCCGGGCTGGCGCCCGATACCCCGGCCTGCGACATGCAGCAGGCGTGTGGCACCGGTCTTCAGGCATTCATTGCCGTTGCCAACAAGATTGCGCTCGGACAGATCGAGTGGGGGATTGCCGGCGGTACGGACACCACCTCGGACGCGCCCATCGGTGTCGGCGAGGGCCTTCGCAAGGCGTTGCTTGCGGCCAACCGGGCAAAGGACTGGCAGGGCAAGCTCAGGGCGCTGGCGCAAATCCGGCCCCGTGATCTCATGCCCGAGATTCCGCTGAACAGTGAGCCGCGAACGGGCAAGAGCATGGGCGAACATGCACAGATCACCGCCCATCAGTGGGGGATCGGCCGCGAGGAACAGGACGCCCTGGCTTTCCGGTCTCATGTTCGCCTCAGGCAGGCTTATGAAGAAGGATTCTTCGAGGATCTGATGACACCCTGTGCCGGCCTCACCCGGGACAACATCCTGCGCGAGGATATCAGCCTGGAAAAGCTGGCCAGTCTGCGCCCGGTATTTGATCGGGAAAAGGGGACCATGACCGCAGGCAACAGCACCGCGCTCACCGATGGCGCCTCGGTGGTGCTTCTGGCCAGCGAAGCCTGGGCCAGGGCGCAGGGCTGGCCCATCCTGGCCAGACTGGTGGATTATGAAACAGCGGCCGTGGATTTTGTCTCCGGCAAGGAAGGCCTGCTCATGGCACCGGCCTATGCGGTACCGCGGATGCTTGCCCGTCAGAATCTGACACTACAGGATTTTGACGTCTACGAGATTCACGAAGCCTTTGCCTCCCAGGTTCTGGCCACACTCAAGGCTTGGGAAGATCCCGCATTCTGCCGGGAGCGTCTGGGGCTCAATGCGCCGCTGGGGCCGGTCGACCGGGATCGTCTCAATATCAAGGGCAGCAGTCTGGCCGCGGGTCACCCCTTTGCCGCAACCGGAGGGCGGATTGTCGCCACTCTGGCCAAGATCCTGCATCAGCGTGGCTCCGGTCGGGGACTCATTTCCATCTGTGCTGCCGGCGGACAGGGCGTCACGGCCATTCTGGAAGCCGTCTGACCGATTCCCGTCCTCAAGTACAGAAGATCATTTTTGGATATTTCCATTCTGGCGTCTATGCTTGGAGACAAGATCCGGACGCCAGATTGGAGTTGTTCTTCGTGAAAATTCAGACCCGACTGATAGCCATTACTTATCTGCCCCCAATCCTTCTTGCACTGATACTCGGGGTATCCAGTTACCTGACGGCCGGGCAGAATGCGCGGAAGTCCGTGGAACAGGCCCGTGAGGAGCTCCTGGCCAGCAAGAAGGAGCAGTTGCTGCACTACATGCAGCTGGTTCAGACCGCCATCAAACCTGTGTATGACGCAGCGGGACCGGATGATCAGGAGGCGAAGCAGAAAGCCATCGCCATCATGAACAGCATGCGCTATGGCGAAACCGGCTACATTTTCGGTTATGACGACAAGGGCACCCGGATATTTCATGGGGACAATGACAGGGGCTGGGGAGACAATTTCTGGGATGTGAAGGATCCCAACGGGGTCTATGTGATCCGTGAACTGGTGAAGGTGGCTCAGAACGGAGGCGGGTACGTTGAATACATGTGGCCGAAGCCGGGGGCGAAGGCGCCTCAGCCCAAGCTGAGTTATGCCGTTTATCTGCCCAAATGGAACTGGATAATCGGAACCGGTTTTTATATTGACAGTATTGACCGTAAGGTTGCGGAAATGGAAGCGGTGGCGGATGAGCAAATCAGCGCCTTGATCACCACCTTCATCACGACGGCCGTGTTGATGCTCCTGGCCGTCGGCATTGTGGGCTATTTCATCTATCGTTCCATTGCGCGGTCCCTGTTCATGGTGACCCGACAGCTCAATGAAATCAGCGAAGGGGAAGGAGACCTGACCCGCCGTCTGCCTGATGAGGCTCAGGATGAGCTGGGCGAGCTCTCTCGGGCCTTCAATCGGTTTGTGGAAAAGATCGGCGGACTCATCCGGGAGGTCAAATATACCAGCGAGCAGATCGAAGCCCGTTCCGGCCAGATGGAGGACGTGGTGCAGGATGCGGCGAGTGCCTTTGAACGCCAGACCGCCCAGACGGATATGGTGGCCACTGCCGTTTCCGAACTGACTTCCGCTGCAAGTCAGGTGGCAACCGGCGCTCACGAAGCGGCAGAATCGGCGCATCATGCGGACGAGGAAAGTCAGAAGGCCCGTGAAACGGTAGGGCGTGCAGTCGAATCCATGAGTCAGCTGGCGTCGGACCTGGAAGAAGCCGCCTCCGTCATTGGCAATCTGGAGGGCGATGTGAAGAACATCGTCTCCGTACTGGATGTCATTCGCGGAATCGCCGAACAGACCAACCTGCTGGCACTCAATGCCGCCATTGAGGCGGCGCGAGCCGGGGAGGCCGGAAGAGGCTTCGCCGTGGTCGCGGATGAGGTGCGTGCACTGGCCAGCAAGACACAGGACAGCACGGAAGAAATCCAGCAGATGATCGAAAAGCTGCAATCCGGCTCCGGCCGGGCCGTATCGGTGGCCCGTGCCTGTCAGCAGAAGGGGCAGGATACCGTTGAGCTCGCGGAGGCCTCGAATCAGTCACTCATTGAAATTGCTCAGGCCGTCAACCGGATCAACGACATGAATACCCAGATTGCCAGCGCGGCGGAGGAACAGACTGCTGTGACCGAGGATATCAACCGCAGCATTACCGAAATCACCGAGGCGGCTGAAGTGGCCAACAGCGGCATGCAGGAAACCCGCGAAATCACACTCAAACTGGCTGAACTGGGACGCAGCTTGTCGCAGCAGGTCGCCCGGTTCCGGACAGAATAGTGTAGAATGGGAGCACATAAACTCCTGAAACAG
This sequence comes from Thermohahella caldifontis, assembly GCF_041153465.1. Classification (NCBI taxonomy): domain Bacteria; kingdom Pseudomonadati; phylum Pseudomonadota; class Gammaproteobacteria; order Oceanospirillales; family Hahellaceae; genus Thermohahella; species Thermohahella caldifontis. The sequence goes on along the minus strand of NZ_CP154858.1, from coordinate 882,046 downwards.
GTCCATGAGTGAGATGAAACGACTTTTCGGATTGATACTCGCAAGCTTGGTCAGTCTCTCCGTCTGGGCGGACGCGCTCTGGATTGATGTCCGTACGCCACAGGAATATGCCCAGGGTCACGTAGAGGGCGCATTGCTCGTGCCATATCAGGAAATCGGCCAGCGTATCGGATCGATCGCCCCTGACCGGGATGCGGAAATTCACCTCTATTGCCGCAGCGGCCGTCGCGCAGGCATTGCACTGGAAACACTCCGTGCCATGGGATATACGCGGGTGGTCAATGAAGGCGGTCTGGACGACGTAGTGAAGCAATACGGGCTGCCTGTCGTCAGGGAGTAACCGGAGAATGACCCGGTGATACCGGATCAGAAATCCTCTTCGAACAGTGAAAGCTGGGCCGAGTCCGCATGGCGGGGCGCAAGGCCCAGCCCCACACCAATCAACCTGACGGGCTTCCCCTGACGCCGCCAGGCCGCAGCCAGCATGACCTCCCAGGCCGCCCGGTCTTCCCAGTCCTGAGTGGTCAGTCTCTGCTCCAGCGTGGTTTGCTGAAAGTCACTGAACTTGACCTTCACGGTGCGCGAGACGGGCTGATAGGCGGACTGATAGCGTTCGAAACGGGTGGCCAGGCGGACCAGCAGATCCGGCAGTGTTGCCAGAATCCGGGCTTCCGAAATCAGATCGTGGTCAAAGGTTCTTTCGACAGACTGACTCTTGATCCGTCGTGATGTCTGGACAGGCCGGTTGTCCACACCCCGTGCAAGCTGGTACAGCCGCGCCCCCCAGCGCCCGAACAGGCGTTCCAACTCCAGCGCCTCCACGGACTGCAGATCACCGCAGGTGTGGATACCCATGGATTCCAGTTTTTTGCGGGTGACGGGTCCCACACCATTGATCTTGCCAACCGGCAGATTCTTCACAAAGTCTGCAACCTGATGAGGCTTGATGACAAACAGTCCGTCAGGCTTGCGCCAGTCACTGGCTACCTTGGCCAGAAACTTGTTGGGTGCCACCCCGGCCGATACGGTAATACGCAGCGTTTCTCTCACCTCCTGCCGGATGGCTTCGGCAATCCGTGTCGCAATGCCCCCCAGTGCCCGGCATTCCGATACGTCCATATAAGCCTCATCCAGCGCAACCGGCTCGATGAGGGCTGTGTACTGGCGCAGGATGGCATGGAGCTGCCGGGAAACCTCCCGGTACAGTTCAAAGCGTGGTGGCAGAATGATCAGATCCGGGCACGCGCGCAGCGCCATGGAAGAGGGCATGGCAGAGTGTACGCCGCGGGCCCGCGCCAGATAATTGCAGGTGGCGATCACTCCCCGGTGATCCGGTTGGCCGCCTACCGCAATCGGGCGCGAAGCCAGGGCCGGATCCTCCCTCATTTCAATGGCGGCATAGAAAGAGTCCGCATCCACATGGATGATCTTGCGAACACTCATTCCAGGGTGCCCAGCCAATCGTGAACGCGGTGAGCGTCCCTTTCCGTTTCGGACTTCAGCCAGTCCAGAAGCGGACGTGCCTGTTCCTGCCGGTCGTCGCGGGGCAGGTGAACGAAATAGGCCCAGCCGCTGTCAAATGGCGTTTGCGGCGTGAGACAGCGCAAAGCGCCTGATGAAACCTCATTGATTACGAAAGGCATATCCATCAGGACGATCCCGTGCCCCTGCAATGCGGCAGTGAGTGCCATGTCAAGTGAGTCAAAACGCAGTTCCGGCGCCACTGGACCCTCGCGGTGGTAACCGGTCTGTGTGAACCACCGGCCCCAGTCCTGCTGCGATGCTTCAAGATGTAAAAGGGGCGCATGGGCCAGCGCTGCACGCACGTCGCCGCCCCAGCGTGCCAGCAGCGCCGGCGAGGCGACAGGACGCATGATCTCGTCGCGCAGAAAACAGGCTGGCAGGCGGTGATGCCTCGGTGCACAAAAGATGACGACATCATAGGGCACCAGCTCATCCGGCAATGCCTTTTCCGCTTCGAACCAACGCGTGGTCACTTCCAGCCGGATATTGGGAAGCCGTGATTGAATCTGTGGCAGCCTCGGGAAAAACCAGCGGATGGCGATGGTTGGGGTGAGCTGAATGGCCAGGCGAGAAGGGTCAGCCGCGCGAATGCGCTCACAGGCGGCCGCCAGTCCGCGAAACATGGGGGTCAGATGCTCTGCCAGCTGCTGGCCGGCAGGGGTCAGGGTCAGACGGCGGTGATGCCGTTCAAACACAGGCACACCCAGCACATCTTCCAGATGGGCAATCTGTTTGGAGACGGCCCCCTGAGTCACATTGAGCTCCCGGGCAGCACGGGTCAGACTGAGGTGACGCGCGGCAACTTCAAAGGTGCGGAGCGCATTGAGTGGTGGCAGCACGGAACCCTCTTCATGAAAAAAACTCATGTCATGGGTGACATCATATCGCTTGAACAGGCATTCGCATAGCCTAGAATGGGGTGCCTGAATGAGGATGAATCATGTTGAAGGCCCTGCTGTCCATCTCGCTTCCCCTGTCTGCGGCACAACTGGCTCAGTCGGCCATGCTGGTGTCGGATACCATCCTCATGGGATTGATGGGAGTGGATGCACTGGCGGGCGGTGCTCTGGGCGTGGGCGCCTTTCACTTTTTTCTCATCACCTTCAGCGGTGTCCTCTTCGCGGCGCCCAACGAAATTTCCGTGAGCTACGGCCGCAAGCACCATGGCCGGATTGTGCGCAATCTCAGAGGCGGCCTGGTTGTCGCGCTCTGTCTGAGCATGCTGGTCAGCCTCCTGTGCCTGGTAACGCCGGGTGTGCTCGAATCCCTGGGTTATGAAAAGAACATGCTGGTCCATGCCCGGGCCTATCTGGAGGGTGCTGCCTGGATTGGACTGCCCGCCTACCTGTTCATGCTCCTGCGCGGGCTTGCGTCCGGGCTGGGCGACACCCGGCCGATCATGATCCTGACACTCATGGCGGCAGTGCTCAATGTGCCGGTCAGTTATGCCCTGATGACCGGCGCAGGAATATTGCCGGCACTGGGGCTCAAGGGGATTGCACTGGGTACGGCGCTGGTGCATGTGTTTCTGGCCCTGGGCATGCTGTGGCACCTGGCGCGGTCTGTCAGGGTGCGCCGCTGGCTGATGCATGCACTGAGCCGCCCCAGGCGCCCGGACTTCCGGCCCTATTGGCGTCTGGGCGTACCCATTGCCGTGGCCATCGGTATGGAGATGGGGTTGTTCTTTGTTGCTGCCCTGATGGCGGGCAAACTGGGTGCCGTGTCACTGGCAGCACACCAGGTCGCGCTTCAGGCCGCATCAACCGCATTCAATCTGTATATCGGTCTGGCACAGGGAACGGCCATCCGGGTCGGACATTTTTACGGAGCAGGGGATCGGCTCAGCGCTGATCGCGTGGCCCGTATGGGGCTCGGCCTGGGATTGGTATGCTGTACATTGATTGCCATCCTGTTCGTGACCCTGCCGGAACCCATCATCCGTCTGTTTACCTTTAATGCAGACGCTGCCAGAAGTGCAGAGGTCATGTCCGTGGGAACCGGGCTCTTCGTTGTCGCTGCCCTCTTTCAGCTGGCAGACGGCGCCCAGGTCATCATCATCAGCGTGCTGCGGGCTCTACACCTGGGCACCGCGCCCACCGTCGTGACAGCAATCGGATACTGGCTGATCGGTGTGCCGGTGGCCTGGTGGCTGGGACAATATTGGGGGGTTCACGGCATCTGGAGTGGGCTCGGGATCGGATTGCTGTCCACGGCACTTGGGCTGGGCTGGCTTTACTGGCGCACGCTGGGCCGGGAGGCCTGGTCGAGCCGGCGCAGCGCCAGGCCTGCCATTCCGCCACTCTGATCCGGTTCAGAGGCTGCAAACCTGTAAAATTTTACAAATTTGCAACCTTGGTCGGCTGGATTGGCGTACACCTGTACGCTAAACTGTACGCTGAATAGGCTTGAAATCTTCCGGAGCTCTCGTGCAGCACATTCGATACACCTTTCTCTGGCTTTATTGCCTGGCCACCTCCTGTGTCGGGCTGGTTTTCTGTCTCTTCCGGCCTTTCCATCGTGACAACAGCCACTACTGTGCCAAGTGGCTGGCCTGGGGGGGCGCAAGATCATGGGGGTAAAAGTCACCCACATCAATGCCCATTATCTGGACACCACCACGCCATCCGTGATGGTTGCCAATCATCAGCACAATTTCGACCTGTTTATCGTGGGGGGATTGTGCCCAAGGGTGCCGTCAGTGTGGGCAAGTCCGTTCTCAAGTGGGTGCCTCTTTTCGGGCAGATGTACTGGCTAGCCGGGAATGTTCTGATCAACCGGTCACGCCGGAATCAGGCCGTGGCAACCATGAACGCAACTGCCGAAGCCATGCAGCGTGAGCGCAAGAGCATCTGGATCTTCCCGGAAGGGACGCGTAACCGCGGCAACAACATGCTGCCTTTCAAGAAGGGCGCCTTTCATCTTGCGGTGTCTACCGGAGCTCCCATTATCCCGGTTTGTGTGAGCAGCTATCTGGATGTCCTCAAACCCGGATCGGGCAGGGCGAAAGAAGTGCTGATCGAAGTATTGGCACCCATTCCCACGGTGGGCATGACTGCGAAGGATGTTCCCCGGCTTATGGAAATGTGCCGCAACCGCATGCTTGAAGCATACGCCCGACTCGAAGCCCAGCTCAACGGCGACTCCGAAGTCAGGCTGGCTGCCTGAAAACGGCAGTGCCCCCGGCAATTCGGCGGGTCCCGGCCCGCTGCTCACCCGGGCATCAATCGGCCCGCTGAACGGGAAACTCACTTCTGTTGAATGCCACTGGTTCAGTCCTGCACCAGAGTCCGCTATACTGCGCGCCGGTAATCAAGAGGTCAGGTATGCAGGCAGACGGAACCAACCCGGTCTTGACGGACGAGGAACTTCAGAAGCTGGAAAGCTTTCTGGCGGATGAAGCGCGTCATGATGATGCACTGGACCTGGATCAGCTTCAGGGATTCCTGTTTGCCATCGCCTCCTGTCCCATGCCTCCGGAGGAGGGTGAGTGGATGCCGGTCATCTTTGGTGAAAACGGGGATGATCAGGCTCACCCGGAAATTGTCGCGCTGGTTCGCCGCTTGCACGATTCCATTCGTCAGGACATCGAACAAGGCACCTGGACGTTGCCCGAACGCTGCGTGTTCAGCTGGGATAACTGGGAACGCAGATACCTTGATGCCTGGGTAGAAGGCTTCCTGATGACCGATGAGTGGCTGGAGGATCACTGGCGTCAGGCACTTGCGGCAGCCAGGCACAAGCATCTTGACGGTTACAGCGAATTTGCCGAAGCGCTGGATGAAATCCTGGCCTTCATGCAGATTTATGCCGACATTGACGACGCGCTGGAAACGGTCGAGCGTGAACAGCCGGACAGGGCAGACGAGTTTCGTGAGCAACTGGCCCGCGGGCGCGAGAACATTCAGGAAGAGCTCAGGGTGTATGCGGAGGTCGGACAGCGCCTTTCCCGGGTCCTCTCACCCGGTGTGACCATCACACGTGAACTGCCCAAGGTTGGCCGCAACGACCCCTGTCCCTGTGGCAGTGGCAAGAAATTCAAGAAGTGCTGCGGGACCTAGGGCAACCACAGCCTGAGACAGCCACCGCCATTCACACCCTCGTTGCAGATGGCCAGCCGGCCACACCGGTCACCTGACTGGTGCAGTGCAGCAATCCGGTTGGCAAAATACAAACCGAGCTGGGTTGATTTCTCGGCCCAGCTGAACCCCGTCAGGTTGGTATAATCCTGCGCCAGCATGGATTCCGGGTAGCCTTTGCCATCATCACTGACCTCGATGAGCAGATCCTTGCCGTCCATCTGCGCGCTGAGCCAGACCCCGGAAGAGGTATATCGCAACGCATTGGTGATGGCGTTGTTCAGCACATTCATGACCAGATCCCGGTCGAAGAACCCGAACAGATCATCCGGAGCCTGAATTTCAAAGCGGATTTTCCGGTTTTCAAACAGGGGTGCGTACCGGGCCTGAAGCTCCCGAAACAGATCCGCAATCTGATGCTCTTCCATGTGGGGCACAAGGAGGTTTTCACCCAGCTTGTACAATCCCAGCAACTGCACCAGATCATTGTTCACCCGCGCCAGCTCATACTGGAGAACAGGAACCTGACGCGCAATGGGATCATCCTTTTCCGACAATGCCTGAGTCACCTCATCCAGAGATGACAGCAACATGGTCAGGGAATTCTTCATGTCGTGTACGGATGACGCCAGAATCAGATTGAAATCCGGTGATGAACTCATGATGACTCCTGTGGGATTTCCGGACCGAGCCGGCCGAGCAGGTGACGGTAGCGGCGATACTGTCTGTGGCGGGACGACAGCCCCTTCAGGCGCTCCAGACAGGCGGCTTCCGTTGCACGATACTGTTTTCGCCGAGAAGGATCCAGTCTGAGCAAGGTCTGAAGCAGGTTGAGGTTCAGTGCCACATGCCTGGGTGCCAGCTCAGCCGCCTCGGTGAACAGGCGTATGGCATCCTCATACAGCGCCTTGTCATAACAACGAATGCCCTGGCTGTTCAGCTCACGTGCCTTCATGCGTGCCTGCAGACTGAGCGGTTCATCCAGCAGCTCCTCGACCCGTGCCGGGAGCCCCGCCTCTTCGGGGTGGTCCTGAACCAGCCGGTAGAGAAATGCCTCGGCTTCCTTGTGTGCATTGAGCATCAGCAGACAGCGTCCGAGTGCCAGTCCCTGTTCCGTGTTCTGCTGGCCTGAAGGCAGGGCAGAGAAGCGGGACTTGAGGCCCTGTACCTTTTCCATGGCCTCATCCGATTTGCCTTCGGCGATCAGAAGGCGCGCCTCCATGATTGCCTCGTCAAAGGGATCTATCGCTGCCGGGCCAAAACGCTGCCGGCAATTCTGCAATGTCGTGCGGATTTCCGGCCCCAGCCTGTTCAGCTGATCGGGATGGCTTTCACACACGCCCGAGAGGATTTGTGCATGTCCCAGATACAGAGAGGGGGTATCATGGACACTGTTTTCAGCATACCGCAGCGCCAGCTGGCTGGCCCCGATCGCCGTGTCCGGATGGTCATTGGTCTCGGCCAGTTTCGCCAGTTTTTGCTGACGTTGGACAGACCGGGGAGAGAGATTTGCCGCCTGCCGGAGCGCCTCCTCGGCCGCCATGGAATCACCCGAAGCCTTCAGCGCTTCGGCTAGCAGATCCCATGCCTGAATCATGGTCGGGTACTCGGCCACAAGCAGCTGCAGGATTTCGATGGCTCTGGGCAGCTCGCCGGCCTGTACCAACACCCGAGCCAGGCCGAACCTGGCCCACTGCACCGGTCGGTGCTTCAGCGCCGCTTCGTAGAGCGCGCGTGCAGACGCCAGGTCTCCCACCTGTTGATAGAGATAGGCCTTTGTCTTGATCAGTAGCGGTCGGTATTCCGGGTGTGCCGGGAGCGCCTGATCGCAGGCAATCAGTGCCTTGGAGAAGTCGCCCGCATCCATGGCCGCATACATCGGTCGCAGCGTCTCCTTGCGTGTCAGAATGCGGTCCAGACGGTTCTGCAGGATGGACTGGGTGATGGGCTTGGTCAGATATTCATCCGGCGCATTCTCGATGGCAGCAAAAACCCAGTCCCGCGCTGCCTCGGCACTGATCATGATGAAAATGTCCTGGTGGCGCAGCAGCCCGCGATGTTTCAGCTCTTCGAGAACCTGCTGTCCGTTCTTGCCGTCACCCAGATTGTAATCGCAGAGGACGACATCGTAGTGGCGCTGCAAGGCCATATCCAGAGCCTTTTCCCCATTACTGGCACTGTCCAGTTGTTCGGCGCCCAGCCGGCGCAGCATCTGCTTGAGGGAAAACACAAAGCTGTCAAAGTCATCAATGATGAGAAAACGCTTGCGCTGGTACGCCTTGAACAGCACAGAGAACGGATTGGTCACGAGCCGATCCTATTCAGAACGGGTGGGCTTGCTGGCAGGATCCACCAGATCAATCAGCTCCTGAAGGGCCTTGCGGTGACCCTCCATCTGGCTGGTCAGGCGAACCTGCCGTTCATGCTGCTGCAGCACTTCAATGCCGAGCAGAACTGAAATCAATAATAGCAGAAATACCAGCAATCGCAGAAAGGCAACGCGGCTTTCCAGAAGGTTGAGGCGTTGTCTCAGCCTGAACGTCTCGGAATCCCGTGGTGATGATGCTTTGTCAGCCCCGCCCGGGGAGGGGTGTTTCGGCTGAAAGGGCACAACATTGTCGGCTGCGGGCGAAGGTTCAACGGGCTGGATTTCGTTGGCGCTTCCCGCCGCTGTCCCGTCCGGGGCAGCGGCGTTGACCTGCAGTCCGATGTCCTGAGCAAGACACACCTTTTCCACCAGAATGTAGAGTGCTTCCTTGTCCACCTGCTTGGTGATGACGCCGGCGGCGCCCAGCGCCATGGCTTCTTCCTGGTACTTGAGCGCATTCTGGGAGGTGTACATGACGACCGGAATGTGGCGGGTACGCGGATTCTGCTTGATGGCGCCCAGCGTCTGAAATCCATCCAGACCCGGCATGAGATGATCCAGAAAGATGATATCCGGCAACTCATACGCGAGCTGATCCAGTGCCTCCTGGCCGGACTGGGAGAAATGACATTCGAAATCCAGCCCCCTGAGCATACGGGCAAGCATGTGGCGCGCAGTCGCCGAGTCATCCACTATCAGTGCCAGCCTGCTCATTTCCACCCCGAATCAGTCTCCCTGCAGGACTCAGTATAGCGATTGCACGATCATTGTGCGTGAACAAACCCCCAATTTAACGTCAGTGGCAGGGCCTTCACAATCGAATGAATGGCATAGCCCGAGTGTCAGAGGCGGAGGTGTCTTCGGTATCGGCCTCGTGATGGCGCAACAGCTCGTCCAGCGTCAGCAGATAGCCATCCACGAACCGGGCAAGAAAGTAATGGGCGGGCGGATAGTCGAAGGTGCGCAATCGGCGCTCCACATCCCGCATGGCATCCTGGAACTCATGATTGCCTGCACGCGTTTCCAGCTGACATTTGAGAAAGGCACTGATGAGATCTGCAGCCTTGACGCAACGCTCGATGTCTTCCGGAACATTCTCGGAAAGGAGATAGGGACGAAATGCCGGCTGCATGAAGTCGGGCAGTTTGCGCAGCAATTCGTGCTCAGCCTCTTTCTCGATGGCCTTGTAAGCGTTGCGGATGCTATCGGAGTGGTACTTGACCGGCGTGGGGAGGTCACCTGTGATGATTTCCGAAGCATCATGGTAGAGCGCCGTGATGGCCACCTCGCCGGGGTTGATCTTCATGCCGAACTTTTCATTTCCGATCACCGCCAGCGCGTGGGCAATGGTGGCCACCTGCCAGGAATGTTCCATCACATTTTCTTCAACCACATTCCGTTTCAGGCCCCACCGGCGGATCCAGCGCAAGCGTTCAAGGTAGGCAAAAAACAATGAAGTACGGCTACCCATGAGTAAAAAGACTCCGGTAAACTGAAGGACATGAATGAAGATCAGCATACCACAGAACTGCTCAAACGGGCGCTCGGCCTGCTCGCACGCCGTGAGCACTGTCGTTCAGAGCTGGCGAGAAAGCTTGCCCGTCATGCCACGAACCCTCGGGACCTGGACAAGGTGCTGGATCACTGTGTCGCCGAAAACTGGCTGAATGAAGTGCGCTATGCGGCCATGCTCGCACGCAACCGCGCTTCGGCGGGTTGGGGGCCCAGGCGGGTCGAGCACGAACTGAAGTGTGCCGGGCTTTCCGAGACCGACATCCGGGCCGGACTGAAAGACGCAGACGTAGACTGGTATGCCACGGCAGCAGACTGGCTCGTACGCAGGAAACCGGACCTGTCCACAGAAGAGGCACGCTGGAAGGCCCGTGGCCGGCTGCTTCAGCGCGGCTTTACTCAGGATCAGGCCGACCACGCGCTGGACGTGGCGGAAGCCCTAGAGAAGGGGGATGTCCCATCGCATGGTAGGGGGTAAGGGCTCGGGCAACGCCTCGTCAGACTCCCGGTCGGCCGTGTCTTCTCCTGAGGGGAGCGGATTCAGAGGTGTGGCAGACGCCGTCAGCGTCTCGTCCGACTGAGTCATCCAGGTCAATACATCGTAATAGCGGCGGATGTTCTGAACATACTGCACCGGTTCCCAGCCCCTGGCGTAGCCATGGCGCGTCTGGCGATACCACGACTTCTGCTGCAGCAACGGCAGGCTATCCTTCACATCGACCCACTTGTCCGGATCGCCGCCGCGCATCTGAGTGATGACCCGGGCATCCTCCAGATGGCCGAGCCCGACGTTGTAGGCCGCCAATGCAAACCAGGTGCGGTCGGGCTCCGGTATGCGTTCAGGGATTCTGGACTTGAGCGAAGCAAAATAACGCGCACCGCCCCAGATACTCTGCACCGGGTTGAGCCGGTTCTTGATGCCCATTTCGCGGGCAGTGGGCAGCGTCAGCATCATGAAACCCTTGACGCCTGTCGGAGAGACCGCGTAAGGCCGCCAATGAGACTCCTGGTAACCGATTGCCGCCAGCAAGCGCCAGTCCAGATTGTACTCTGCCGCAGCCTGCCGGAGATGCGGTTCGTAGCGTGGCAGACGCTTTTCGATGTGACGCAGGAAGGTCCGCGCACCCACATAGTTCAGTTGTTTCAGGTGACCAAAGTAGCGCTCTGTCATCTGAATGAGCGTGCCATTCTCTTCAATGGTCTTGAAATATTTTTCTGCGGCACGAACCAGCTCCTCACTGGTCTTGGGTGGGAATACCCAGCTCACCGGCATGGGCGGAGTCAGGTGAAAGGCAAAGCGTGCACGGGGGTAGAGGGCCTGCTTGACTTCAAACAGGTTGGAGTCCACAACAACCAGCTCCGTATCGCCACTGTCAAGTGCATTCAGCAGTTCCGAGTCATCCATCTCAACCGGTGCCAAGGTCAGTCCTTCAACACCGGAAAGTGCTTCGCGGATGACGTCGAAATGAGGGGTGTGGATATCCAGCCAGACCACCTTGCCCTTCAGATCACCGGGTTGCGTGGGACGTTCGGAGCCGGACCGGTAAACCAGCGTGGGCTGAACCTGCATGTAAGCCGGCCCGAAGCGATAGCCGGGAGACTTCAGCTGCGCGCCCTGTTGTGTGATGCCCGCTCCCGCAAGGTGTGCATAACCCTTGTCGAGCTGTGCGAACATTTCATCGGCCGATTCGGCGACGATCACATTCAGGCGCACACCCAGATATTCGGCAAACCCCTTGGCCAGCTCGTATTCGAGGCCCTCCGGTTCACCGTCGCGGTTCTCGTAATATGTGGTTGGCGAGTTGAGCGTCACCCAGTGGAGCCGGCCTTCCTTGCGCAGCAGATCCATCTGGGAAGGTTCTGTGCACCCCTGGACGAGGGTGGCAAACAGTGTCGCCAGAAAAAACCTGAATACAACCTTCAAGCGTAAAACCTCATTCAGCATCCTGATAAGACGCAGTCTGTCCCTGTGTGCCTGAACCTAACCTGAGTCATTCGAGCACGCAACCTAAACTTTGCAAAACGATTAAAAATTGAACGTTCTGACACTATCCACTTTGGTCAATGTGGCCTGCATCCCGGGATTCGAGTATCATACGCGCTTATTTTTCAACGGGGCTGAGAGGCGACTAAACACCATGCTGGAACTCAGGGGCGCACCCGCGCTGTCACCATTCCGCAGGGATCTTCTTCTTTCACGGATTCAGGAAGTAGTACCCGCCGTCACACAGATCTACGCCGAGTACATGCACTTCGTCGAGCTCAGAGAAGAGCTCAGCGCTTCAGACCTGAAGACACTCAAGCAACTGCTGCACTACGGGCCGGAACAATCGGCCGAAGCCCCGGAGGGGACACTGTTTCTCGTGGTGCCGCGCCCGGGAACCATCTCGCCGTGGTCCAGCAAGGCCACGGACATTGCCCACAACTGCGGACTGGGCGATATCGAACGTATCGAGCGGGGCATCGCGTATTACATTCAGAGTGAAGACATGCCGGATGCCGAGCAGCGTGCACTTATCGCTGCCGAACTGCACGACCGCATGACCCAGGCCGTATTTCATGAAATGAGCGGTGCCGAGCTGCTCTTTTCCCATGCCGAGCCGCGGCCACTGCGGACCGTGGATGTCTTGCAGGGCGGCCAGGCCGCGCTGGAAAAGGCCAACCGGGAGTGGGGCCTTGCACTGGCGGATGATGAGATCCGCTATCTGGTGGATGCGTTCAGCCACCTGGGACGCAATCCCACCGATGTCGAACTGATGATGTTTGCTCAGGCCAACTCCGAACACTGTCGCCACAAGATCTTCAACGCGACCTGGGAAGTGGACGGCGAAACCCAGCCCTGGACGCTCTTCCAGATGATCCGCAACACCTATGAAAAGGGTGGTGAGGGCGTGCTTTCTGCCTACAAGGATAATGCCGCAATCATCGAAGGGCCTGTCGCGAAACGATTCTTCCCTGATCCTGAAAATCACATCTACGGAGAGGTGGAAGAGCCCGTTCACATCCTGATGAAGGTGGAAACACATAACCACCCGACAGCGATTTCTCCCTTCCCTGGTGCAGCAACCGGCTCGGGGGGCGAAATCCGCGATGAAGGCGCCACGGGCATTGGCGGCAAACCCAAGGCAGGCCTGACAGGGTTTACCGTTTCAAACCTCAATATTCCCGGCTTTCAGCAGCCATGGGAGAAGCCTTATGGCAAGCCGGACAGAATTGTTTCGCCCCTCGATATCATGATCGAAGGGCCGATCGGTGGCGCTGCATTCAACAACGAATTCGGGCGACCCAATCTGTGCGGCTATTTCCGTACCTATGAACAGGCCGCGCCGGGTGTCAACGGCACAGAAGTCCGCGGCTACCACAAGCCCATCATGCTGGCAGGAGGCCTGGGCAATATCAGGCCGCACCATGTCGAGAAAAAGACTGTGCCCGTTGGCGCCAGGCTCATCGTGCTTGGCGGCCCGGCCATGCTCATCGGTCTTGGCGGCGGCGCAGCCTCCTCCATGGACAGCGGCAGCAGTGCGGAAGACCTGGATTACGCGTCCGTGCAGCGCGACAATCCCGAAATGGAGCGCCGCTGTCAGGAAGTGATCGACCGCTGCTGGCAGCGGGGCGAAGCCAATCCCATTCTGTTCATTCACGACGTGGGTGCTGGCGGGCTTTCCAATGCCCTGCCTGAACTGGTGAAGGATGCCGGGCGCGGGGGCACCTTCGAACTGCGCGACATTCCCAACGACGAACCGGGCATGTCACCCATGGAAATCTGGTGCAACGAATCCCAGGAGCGCTACGTTCTCGCCGTGGCAGAAGAGGACCTGCCCGTCTTCGACGCCATCTGTCGTCGCGAACGCTGTCCGTATGCCGTGGTGGGTGAGGCGACTGACACCATGCACCTGACATTGACCGACGGCTATTTTGCCAACAAGCCGGTCGATCTGCCCATGAACGTTCTGTTCGGCAAGCCTCCCAGGATGCACCGCAGCTTTACGCGACAAACCTTTACCAAGCACCTGTTTGATTCCACAGCGGTAGATCTTGATGAAGCTGTGAAGCGAGTGCTCCGTTTGCCGGCGGTTGCATCCAAGAGTTTCCTCATTACCATCGGAGACAGAAGTATTACCGGCCTGGTTGCCCGTGATCAGATGGTCGGTCCCTGGCAGGTGCCTGTGGCGGACGCCGCCGTCACCGCCAGCGGCTATGACAGTTATACCGGGGAAGCCATGGCCATGGGTGAGCGCACGCCTGTCGCGGTCATTGATGCGCCAGCGTCCGGACGCATGGCCATTGGCGAAGTCATTACCAATCTGGCCTCCGCCCGCATCCGGAAGCTCTCTGACATCCGTCTCTCCGCCAACTGGATGGCGGCTGCCGGTCACCCCGGCGAAGATCAGGCGCTGTTCGATACCGTCAAGGCTGTCGGACTTGAACTCTGTCCTGCGCTGGGCATCACCATTCCCGTTGGCAAGGACAGCATGTCCATGAAAACCACCTGGAAGGAAGGTGAAACCCGGAAAACGGTCGTGTCACCCCTCTCTCATCGTCAGTGGTTTTGCCCCGGTGACCGACATCCGCAAGACCCTGACGCCCCAGTTGCGGCCTGAAATCCCGTCGCGTCTGCTGATGATCGACCTGGGCTTTGGCAAGAACCGCATTGGCGGTTCCGCGCTGGCCCAGGTTTTCGGACAGACCGGCGCCGTGGCCCCTGACGTGGATGATCCGGCGCACCTCAAGGCCTTCTTCGGGGTCATCCAGAGTCTTGCGGGCGAGGATCGCATTCTCGCCTACCATGACCGCTCGGATGGCGGACTGTTCACCACCGTGGCAGAAATGTGCTTTGCCGGACGCTGTGGTACGGAAATTGAGCTGGACAACTGGGTTCGGGATACTTCCCATATTGTCCGTGAGCTTTTCAACGAGGAGCTGGGTGCGGTAATCCAGGTGGAAGACAAGCATCTTGACGCAGTGAAAGCAGCGTTTGATGCCGCTGGTCTGGGCGAGTGTCTGGTAGATATCGGGCACCCCACAGTAGAACAGAAGGTCGTGCTGCGATTCGGAGGCGAGGTCCACCGCCAGTACGCCCGTGCCGACCTGCAGGCCATGTGGGCCGAAACCAGCTATCACATCCAGCGTATCCGTGATAACGCCCAATGTGCGGATCAGGAATTTGAAAGCATCCGTGACGACGAAGACCCGGGGCTCAATGTCAGGCTGACATTCCCTGTGCCGCAAGATGCCCCGTTCGTCAACACCGGGGCCAGACCGCGGGCAGCAATCCTGAGAGAACAGGGAGTCAATGGGCAGACAGAAATGGCTGCAGCATTTCACCGTGCAGGATTTGAAGCGGTTGACGTGCACATGAGTGACATACTCAGTGGCCGACACACCCTGGAAGGGTATGCCGTACTGGCAGCCTGCGGCGGTTTCTCATACGGAGACGTGCTCGGTGCGGGGGAAGGCTGGGCGAAATCCATTCTCTTCAATGCCCGTGCACGGGAACAATTCGAAGCATTCTTCCAGCGTGGTGACACTCTCGCTCTTGGTGTCTGTAACGGTTGTCAGATGCTTTCAAACCTGAAGAGTCTCATTCCCGGTGCCGCCCACTGGCCTCATTTTGTCCGTAATCTCTCGGAGCAGTTTGAAGCGCGCGTCAGCATGCTTGAAATCCTGCCGAGCGCATCCATCTGGCTTCAGGACATGGCCGGATCCATTCTGCCGGTTGCAGTGGCTCATGGAGAGGGGCGTGCCGAATTCCGCGGCTCGGCCAGCCTGGAGGAAGCCCTGAAGGGCGGGCTCGTTGCTGCCCGATATGTGGATCACCGGGGTGTGCCGACAGAGCGTTACCCCGAAAACCCGAACGGCTCGCCTCAGGGCGTGACAGGGTTTACCAGCGAGGATGGCCGTGTGACCATCATGATGCCTCACCCAGAGCGGGTTTTCCGCACGGTACAATGGTCATGGCATCCGGATGACTGGGGAGAGAACGCGCCCTGGTTCAAGCTGTTTGTCAACGCCAGACGCGCTCTGGACAACTGATCTGACGCAAATGAAAATGGGGGC
This sequence comes from Thermohahella caldifontis, assembly GCF_041153465.1. Taxonomy (NCBI): domain Bacteria; kingdom Pseudomonadati; phylum Pseudomonadota; class Gammaproteobacteria; order Oceanospirillales; family Hahellaceae; genus Thermohahella; species Thermohahella caldifontis. The sequence goes on along the minus strand of NZ_CP154858.1, from coordinate 866,509 downwards.
CTGGCCCCCGTTTTTTTACCGGTCAAGACTTGACTTTGAAAGTTATGCACACAGCCGGCGGAGCTAGGGACCTTAGGGTCGGGTTGCGACACATAGTTTGAGTGGATTCTCATAATATTCTGTAACACATTGATATATAAGTGCTGTTACAAAATTGTTGGCAAAATGGACAAAGTGACAAGGTGCCAGTGATACCGGGGGCTGGCGATGGTTTCCAATATATTATCCCCAAAGTTATCCACAGAATCTGTGGATGAAATGGAGCTGGAAAAATATGCCAAGAATGCTGCAATTTTACTTCTACGTGCCGGAATCCCATCTTGAACAAGTCAAGGAAGCTGTGTTTGACGCCGGGGCGGGACGCATCGGTGATTATGAAGCCTGTTGCTGGCAGACCCTCGGTAAAGGACAGTTCCGTCCCGGAGACGCCGCCAACCCGTTTATCGGCCGGAAAGGTGAACTGGAAACCGTGGAAGAGTGGCGTGTGGAGATGGTGCTGCCGGAGACGCTCAGGGAGGAGGTGCTTCAGGCATTCAGACGGGCACATCCCTATGAAGAACCCGCCTATGGATTTATTGCCATCGAAACGTAATGCCGCGCTGCGTTACCGTCCTGGCTGTTGTATGACATCAACATAGGGCTGCCCGTCAAACCGGCAGCCGTTGTCGATAAAGAACCGAAGTGTCCTTTTGACGGTGGGAAACGCAATATCATTCCAGGGAATGTCATCCGGAGCGAAAAGATCCACTTCAAGACTTTCTTCGCCTGCAGCAAAGGTACCGTTTATCAGTCTGGCCAGATAAAAGATGTGAACCTGACCAATATGGGGAATGCTGATCATGGAGAGCAGGGGGCCGATTTCAGCTGCGGCGCAAGCTTCCTCCAGGGTTTCCCGCCTTGCCGCTTCCTCGGTGGACTCGTTCATCTCCATGAAGCCGGCAGGTAAAGTCCAGTATCCCATGCGCGGTTCGATGGCCCGTTTGCACAACAGGATTTTGCCTTCATGATAAGGCAGGGTGCCGGCAACGATCTTCGGGTTGATGTAGTGAATCATCTGGCATTCGGGACAGACATGACGTTCCCGGTTATCGCCTTCGGGGACGCGGATCGTCAGCGGCGTACCGCAGGAAGAACAAAACTTCATGGAGAACCACCGGTTGCAAAATTCGGCACAAAGTATAATAGTTGATAGCCTTTCTGGCACGGAAACACCATGGTTGTCAAACAAATTCGCAATGCATTGGCTGCTCACAGGCCTCATCAATTGAGTGTGCCTTATCCTGATGCGGCTGTCCTGGTGCTGGTGACTGATGACATTAATCCTCATGTTGTCCTGACCAAACGTGCCAGCGGACTCTCCACGCACAGTGGCCAGGTAGCCTTTCCCGGTGGCATGAAGGATCCCGGTGATCCGTCGCTGGAGTACACCGCGCTGAGAGAGGCGCGGGAGGAAATCAGCGTGTCTTCAGATCAGATCACGCTATGTGGTCAGCTCAGTCAGGTTATTTC
>NZ_CP154858.1:2500-860000 GCF_041153465.1 Thermohahella caldifontis | reverse complement strand
TGACATGACTTGTGTAGGATAGGTGGGAGGCTTTGAAGCCGGGACGCCAGTTCCGGTGGAGCCGACCTTGAAATACCACCCTGGTCATGTTGAGGTTCTAACTCTGTCCTGTTATCCAGGACGAGGACACTGTGTGGTGGGTAGTTTGACTGGGGCGGTCTCCTCCAAAAGAGTAACGGAGGAGCACGAAGGTGCGCTAAGTACGGTCGGACATCGTACGGTTAGTGTAAAGGCACAAGCGCGCTTGACTGCGAGACAGACAAGTCGAGCAGGTGCGAAAGCAGGTCTTAGTGATCCGGTGGTTCTGTATGGAAGGGCCATCGCTCAACGGATAAAAGGTACTCCGGGGATAACAGGCTGATACCGCCCAAGAGTTCACATCGACGGCGGTGTTTGGCACCTCGATGTCGGCTCATCACATCCTGGGGCTGAAGCCGGTCCCAAGGGTATGGCTGTTCGCCATTTAAAGTGGTACGCGAGCTGGGTTTAGAACGTCGTGAGACAGTTCGGTCCCTATCTGCCGTGGACGTTGGAGACTTGAGAAGAGCTGCTCCTAGTACGAGAGGACCGGAGTGGACGAACCTCTGGTGTTCCGGTTGTCACGCCAGTGGCACTGCCGGGTAGCTATGTTCGGACGGGATAACCGCTGAAAGCATCTAAGCGGGAAGCCCCCTTCAAGATGAGGTCTCCCTGAGGACTTGATCCTCCTGAAGGGCCCTTGAAGACCACAAGGTTGATAGGCTGGGTGTGTAAGCGCTGTGAGGCGTTGAGCTAACCAGTACTAATTGCCCGTGAGGCTTGACCATATAACACCGAAGCGGTTTTTTGGATTGCGAGTGTAGCGCAGCTTTCGTTCAGCAGTTTGTGAGAGCAACAGGTTTTTGCCTGATGATCATAGCGGACTGGAACCACCTGACCCCATACCGAACTCAGAAGTGAAACAGTCCAGCGCCGATGGTAGTGTGGCATTGCCCATGCGAGAGTAGGTCGTCGTCAGGCATCTTATCCCAGGCCCCGGTAGCAATACCGGGGCCTTCTTGCGTTTGGGGTATGCCGAATTGGCCCAGGGCACGCCTCTCCCGTACCTGATCAGATGGACATGAGCATGAGATCAGAGGCGCCTCTGGGAAGCAGAACGATAGGGGAAAGCGATTCTGTCTGCAGCGTTAACACCCGGCCGTGCGCCACTCATCCGGGCATGCGGCCGGCTTCCGAAGATGAGCCCGATTGCATTCGGAAGAACGATTGTAAAATCTCCCTGAATATAAAACTGGTGCGGCTGTTTGCTGTCTGACGTTTTGAAATGAGGCAGGCGAAAGGTGAGCTTGAAGGGATGAAAAGTGGCGCCCCGGACAGGATTCGAACCTGTGACCTACCCCTTAGGAGGGGGTCGCGCTATCCAGCTGTGCCACCGGGGCGTAACGAGGCCGCATTATACTTTGCCCGATGCGGAAAGTCATCCCGCTGATGCGTTGCGTGGTAGAAGGCGGGAAAAGTCACGGTTTCAGGCTTGACCGGTGTGAACTATTCTGTGAGAGTTCAGTCCAATATCACTCAGACAGTCACCATTTCAGGAGTACTCAATGCTTGATACCCGCCCGATGCTGATGGTATCCGATTTTCCGGAAATCCGGCGGAAGCAAACCGAAACCCTTCAGGTCAATCTCGGTTATCGGTGCAATCTCAGTTGCACGCACTGCCATGTTGCGGCAGGGCCGCGGCGAACCGAAATGATGGATCGGGAAACCATAGAACTGGTGTTGGCCTATCTGGAAAAACATCAGATTGACCTGCTTGATCTGACCGGGGGTGCGCCTGAAATGAATCCTCATTTCCGGTATCTGGTCACCGAGGCCCGGCGCATGGGCGTCAGGGTGATGGATCGCTGCAACCTGACCATTCTGGTGGAACCGGGCTACGAAGATCTGTCTGTTTTCCTCGCAGAACAGCAGGTTGAGATCACAGCAAGCTTGCCTTGTTATACTCGCGAGAATGTTGACAAACAGCGTGGGAAAGGGGTCTTTGATGACAGCATCCGTGGCTTGCTGGAACTGAACCGTCTGGGATACGGGAAGCCAGACACAGGTCTTGTCCTGAACCTGGTTTACAATCCGGGTGGCCCGTTCCTGCCGCCGGATCAGCAAAAGCTTGAAGCGGACTACAAGGCCAGACTCCGCGAGGACTTCGGGATTGAATTCAACCAGTTGTTCGCCATTACCAATATGCCCATCAGCCGGTTTGGCAGCACGCTTCTCTCGAAGGGACAGTTCCATGATTACATGGATCTCCTCCGATCCTCTTACAGTGAGCATAATCTTGAAGGCGTGATGTGTCGCTCACTGATCAGCGTGGACTGGCAAGGCTATGTCTATGACTGTGATTTCAATCAGATGCTGCATATCCCATTGATCGCATCAGACAAGGTGAAACCGCATCTGCGTGATATCCTGGAAACATCGCTCGAAGGAGAGCGGATTCAGACTGCGGATCACTGTTACGGCTGCACAGCCGGCCAGGGAAGCAGTTGTGGTGGCGCACTCGACTGATCCCTCTCCCTGGTTGTCAATCATCGTGCCGGTCTGGCGTGAAGGGCCGGCGCTACTGCCGTTTCTGGAAGATCTGACGGCCTTCCGGCGCCAGGGCGCTGAGGTGATCCTTGCCAGGGCGGAGGGCGACATACCGCTTTCAGGTGAATGTGCGGCCTGCACTGATGTTGTCATCACGGCTCCGAAAGGACGCGCACGTCAGATGAATGCCGGGGCCTCCGTTGCCAGAGGCAAAGTATTGCTGTTCCTGCATGCGGATACACAGTTGCCGCGTAATGTGCTGAAAATCCTGCGTCCTTTGGCTGAAAAATCGTCGGCAGCATGGGGGCGCTTTGATGTTCGTTTGTCTGGCAAGCATCCGGCGTTCCGGATAATTGAGTGGATGATCTCCTGGCGATCACGTCTGACCGGTATCGCAACAGGGGACCAGGCCATTTTTGTCAAGGCTCAGGTGTTCAGGGGAATCGGAGGGTTTCCGGATCAGCCGCTGATGGAAGATATCGAAATCTGCCGCACCCTCAAGAGCCGATACGGCCGGCCGGTCTGTATACGGGAACCGGTGCTGACCTCCAGTCGCAAGTGGGAGCAGGAAGGTATTCTGAGGACCATATGGCTCATGTGGTCGCTCAAGTTGGCGTATTACCGCGGGGCAAGTCCTGACGTGCTGGTAAAAAGATACTATGGAGCGCGTTATCAGAATGAATGAACCCGTCATTCCGCAGTTGATGATTTTTGCGCGCTGGCCCAGATTGGGAAAGGTTAAAACCCGGTTGGCCGCAACCGTGGGCGATGATCGCGCCCTCGACTGCTATCTGGCGTTGCTGTCTGCCGTTACAAGACAGCTCAAGCCCTTTCAACCCGAGATCTGGTGGGACGCGGAGCCCGAGCCTCAGGGAGCGGAACTCAGCACGCAACAGCTTGAGCTCTTGTCAGCGCTTTCGGCGGGCCTTGGTGAACGAGTGCAGGAGGGAGACAACCTTGGCGAGCGCATGCGCAAGGCCCTGTCCCAAGCTGTCCGGGAAGCCGGGGCGGGCATCATCGTGGGAAGTGATTGTCCTGCTGTTACCGTCGAGCATATCCGGCACGTGATTGAGCAGCTGCGTATCCATGACGTCGTGCTCATTCCTTCTGACGACGGGGGTTACGTCCTGATCGGCAGCCGCGTTGACCTCCCTCAGGCCTTTGACCATGCCCGGTGGGGTACGGGTCATGCGCTGGAAAATACCGTCCAGGCACTCAGCAATGCAGGGCTGTCCATCGGATACCTGCCCGAGCTGTGGGATGTGGATACCTGGGGGGATTGGGAGAGGTGGCAGCGTACCTGTCCGTCCGCCTCCGAAGGGGATTAGCCCACGAGCAACGCATGATCACGCAAGACAGCGAGCCCCAGTCTCACGGCGTCTTTCGCAGCGCCTTCCGGCCTGACCAGAAGTTCCGGTTTGATTCCGAGTTCAGTACCTCGTGACCTCAAAATGCCGGTCAGGGCCACCTCGATTTCGGTCTGGCTGCGCTGGCCATTACAGAGCAGTGCGACTTCTCTGACCAGGGGTTCCAGTCGTACAGTACAGTGCAGCTGGTTGGTGACCTGTCCGGATTCACTGTTCTGAAGCTGTTGGCGTGCGACCGGGCTCAGTAGCGGTGCGGACGAAACCTGATTGGTGCACAGGGGCGGTGATACACGCGGAAAACGGAGATGGCCACCAGCGTAGAGCTCCAGCAGATCCTGACAGAGCTGCAGGGCTTCTTTTTTGACCTCTTCCAGCGGAGTGGAATTGATATCCCGGCTCAGCACCTTGTAGGCATGATGAACCAGATCATTGAAGTTGAAACCGAGCGGCCAGGCATGCCAGAGACAAGTCAAGGCGGCCTTTGTTATGGGGGTGCTGGCCTTGATTTCCTGCCCGGTACCGCGCGAATGAAATTTCAGCTTCTTGTCGGGGGCCAGCGACGCTGTGTCTTCGCGTGCAGGCTTGAAGTCTGAAATGAAATAGAACGGCCGGATACGGTCGGGGTGAATATTCGGATTCACTGCGTTGGTCGAGTGCGTTACCAGCGAACTGCGGAAACTGCGTGACAGCATCAGGTCTGCATATTGTTCGAACTCTTCACGCGCACCGGAGAATGCCAGCAGTTTCTCCTGAAGCTCCGGATTGTGCAGCAGGGGAAAGTTATCCATCATGTGTGCTTCGCCCACGAACTTCAGCTGATGAGTCGCCAGCATGTCTGCGAACTGACTGAAGTACAGCGGGATGTTGAAGGGTTCGTAGTACTCGTGAACCAGGTAACTAGGAGGCAGGGCATCCAGCTGTTTTCTGAATACTCTGGCAATCCTGGCGGTAGGTGTGTCTTCTCTTGAACTGCCCTGTTCGGCCAGCAGGTCTGCGATCTCCTTCAGTGCTTCATGTTGTTCATCAAGACCTTTCGCATGGCGACCATGAAAGCGAATGGCGTGCTTGAGCACATCCCGGAAATGCCAGCCGGGGTAGGTGTTGTAGCTGATATAAGCGATACCCTGAGGGGAAAGCAGATTCCGGATACGCTCAAGAATGGCCGATTGAACACTTTCCGGTACCCAGGAAAAGACACCGTGACAGATGATGTAATCAAAGGGACCGGCATTGTCCGGGAGGTGTTCTATGGATCCGCTGTAAAACTTGATGTTACGGAGTCCGAGGCGGGCGGCACGTTCTGCGGCAACGTCAATCTGACTCGAGCTGATATCGACACCGACAAACTGGCTGTCGGGTGCATTGAGTGCCATGGGGATGAGGTTGTCCCCCAACGCACAACCAATCTCCAGAACCCGGCCATGAGCCGGGTGAACCGGCTGGAGTCCGAAAAGCAGGCCGATGGCCGCCAGCGTTTCCGGATGCGTTTGCAGAAACGCACTGCTTTCGTAGTGCGTTTCATCATAAGCCTTGGCGATGAGGGTTTGACTGTCCATTCGGCCTCTCAGGGTTGCGCGTAAATCACCAGATCAATGGGCTTTTTGAGATTATAGGCGCGTTTGGCGTACCAATCCTGTACGGATTCGGGTTGCCGGTACAAGCTGCTGTGCGCTCCGGCATGGATCAGGCCGATGAGCTTCAAGCCCGTGCTTTTGATCAGTTCGTCCAGGTGGTGGGGCTCGAGGTAATGCCATACACCCCGGAAAAACCGGTCACGCACGCCTTCCAGACTGTAGAAGGCCGGATCCGAGAGAATCGGGAGCCAGTCTGCACGGTGAGCATCCTGCATGATGGCGTGGCGTAACGCCCTGACGCCCTCAATATGGCGCTGATCAAACTGTTCCCGGACCAGCGTCTGGACGATACGTTCCGGGTCATCCTGATCGAACAGGGTGACCTTGAACTTCACCAGCCCTTGGGGATTCACGACACGTGCCATGGCACGCACGGCTTCCAATGGGCTGTCCAGCTGGTTTAACGGGCGGGCGCATTCGAGCACGTCGGGCCGGGCGTTGAGGGCGCCGAGTTGTTGCAGGTCAAGCGGCAGAAACCGGATATTGAATCGGCCGGCTTCAGGGCGTGACTGGGCTGCGGCAATGTTGACCAGAACCGGGTCGACACCGGTGACATGAACATCGGAAAACTGACTGGCAAGCTGGGCTGGCCGCTGCCCGGTCTGGCACTCCGTCACGAGGACATTGAGCGGGCGTTTTTCGAAGTTGAGAACCTGAGTACCCAGTTGTGCACAGAGCAAATCGTGCAGTGACTGGCGCGGGCCCTTGATCCGGACCGCTGCAATGGTGGGCCAGGGGAGGCGGTCTTCATGGCTCATGGCCTCCGTCACGGTTCTGGGCTTGAGCATGTGCTGCCGCAGATCCACACAGCGGGCATGGATGTTCGCAGGTTGCCACAGCGCCTTGTCCATCAGTGGTTCGAGAAGGTCCGGCCAGTGGTTCGGTTCGGTGCCCAGCAGCGCCGGGGCACTCATGCTGCTGTAGAGTGACTGATACATGGCCAGGATCAGGGTCGCACCAACAACAGTTTCAATGGGCTCACGGGTAAACAATGCCTGGCGGATCTGCTCATCCAGCAGGTTCAGAACCTGTTGCTCCTCCTGTGCGACCGGCCAGACATAGCCACTTTGTGCGGCGGCCATGCCCAGTGCAAAGGCGAGTGCCTGTAGGCTTTCACGAAGGGTTCTTGTCTCGGCGGCTTCAGCCAGGATGGCGGTGCGCACGGCAGTGGCGGTTTGTTCCACTTCGGGGCTCAGGATCAGTCCCTTCGCCAGCACCTGGAGGAACAGCATGTCCGAGGCCAGCGTATTGAGGTCTATCTGAGCGTCCGGGATGTCCAGCCGGTAGTGACGGATGAGCAGCGTGTTGGCGAGCGGTGCCCAGGCCCGCGGCCGGCTGCCCGGGTGTTCGATCAGGCTGAGCACCGTGTTGGCCAGTTGCGGATCCCAGTGGTCTGCCTGGAGGTGGGCTGCACAGGTTTCCAGTGCGTCGATGAGCGCCGCATCCTCAAGGCCCTTTTCGTAAAGGGAGCGGTAATGAAGAAAGGCGCCTGCCCAGTTTTCCTGACGGAGCAGGGTGTCTGCAATGCCGCGGAATGCCTGGGCGTGATTGGGCTGAAGAGACAGTGCGCGTTCAAAACTGGTACGCGCCTGGCTCAGCTTGCCATACTGAAGCTGAATGTAGCCCATCTGGGTATGCAGGTCCGCATTTCCCGGTGAACGCTCTATGGCAGTCCTGACCAGTGTTTCAGCCTGTTCAAGTCGGCCCTCTGCGGTGGCGGCAATGGTCAGCAGTGCCTGGGTTTCTTCCGGCAGGGAAGATTCCTTCAGCGCAGTGCTGAGCAACGTGCCGAGCGGCGTTGAGTTGCCGCCCAGAGCGCGCACCTGCTGAACCGCTGCCGCGAGCAGGGCATCAATGGCTTCAGGATGGCTGGCGATAGCCTGAGACTGCCTGGCGTTCATGGTCTGATCCTCTTTCTGTTAACCCTGGAGCAGCTGCAAGACCTGCTGCGGCTGACCGTTGGCCTGAGCGAGAATGGACAGGCCGGCCTGTTGCAGTACCTGAGTCCGGCTCAGTTCGGCCGTTTCGGCTGCGAAGTCCGCATCCCGGATGCGGCTGTTTGCTGCCTGAAGGTTTTCCGCCACAATGGCCTGGTTGGCCACGGTGGATTCAAAGCGGTTCTGGATGGCACCGAGCTGGGCGCGCTGGAAGTTGATCTTCTGCAGGGCGTTGTCCACTGCCGCAAGCGCCTTGATGGCTCCATCCACGGTGGAAATGTCCACATCCCGGATCAACTGGCCGTCTGTGGCGGAGCCGTAAGCGCCCACTTCAAATCCGGCATTGCTGATATTGCCGGTCAGGGTGTCAAGCTGGATCTTGCCGGCTGAAAGCAGTGTGACTGAACCCCGGGCAGAGGTTCCCCCGCTGAGCCCCACATTTGCAGCGGTCAGGCCCGTAAAGTTGTTGACCAGTACATTGCGGCCATCGTCAGCGATCAGGCGGAAGCTGTTGCCAAAGGCTTCGGCCCGTACACCCGACTGGCCGGATTTGTTGTTGACGGCAGTGACAATGGTACGTTGAACATCTGCGGTGCTGTCAGCAGCCGACCAGGCCACATTAATGGTGACACCATTGACGTCAAACGATCCGCCGATTGCCGAGCCAACACCCCCGATGGAGGCATCGCCATTGAGAATGGAGGCGTTTACGACGGCGGTCACGCCCGTCTGATCTGCAACTTTATTGATGGCTGCAGCCTTGGCAATGGCGCTCTGTGCCGGACTGGTAGCAGTCGGTGAGGCGCTGTCATCCGAGGCCAGGCTTGGTCCGACCGGCACGCCATTGATGACGAGATCGCCGGTGGCCATGGCTGCCGCAGGTTGTTCCTGGCTCACCAGGCCACTGTTACTGCCACTGAACGTGCCGACCTGCAGTCCTGCGTTCTTGATTGTGCCGGTTGTGGTGTCGAGCTGGATGTCGGACCCGTCTGTCGAAACGAGAGTGAATGTTCCGGCATAAGTCTGGCTTGCGGATGCGCCGCCACTGGTTGCCAGTCCATAGGCACTGGTGTCGTTGGTACCATCTCCTGTCAGGATAATATTGCGGCCATCTGCGGCAACCAGCTGAATGCCCTTCGTGGGGTTGCCATCGAAGATTGCGGTTACGCCGGTTTGACCGGATTTTTCATTGATTGCGGAGGCTACATTTTCCAGGTTCACTTGGTCGGACAGTAACTTTGACACGCTTACAGAGATACTGATCCCGTTTATCTTGATATTCCCGCTGATATCTGATGCCGGAGTAGAGAATTTTGTTCCCCCAACAGAGTTCTGGTTCACAATTGCCTTAACACCGGTCTGCTCGGTGACCTTATTAATGGCTGCCGCTTTGGCGATGGCACTGCGCTCATTGTCCAGGTTGGAAAAGCTGTCGTCCACGCCCGTTGAAGCGGGTACTGCGATCCCATTGATGACGAGGTCGCCTGCACCCAGGGCGTAGGTTGGTGCAGTGGGGGTGCCGGTTGTAAAGGAAACCGGGTCGGAGCTGATACCGTCGTTGAGTGCGGTCCCCAGTTGATCGGTGGTAGCGCCGTTGATGCCGAAGGTGACGGATTCGCCTTCATTCGGGCCAATCTGGAAGGTGACATCGGTAAAGGTGCCATCCAGCAGTTTGGTGCCGTTGAAGTTGGTCTGGTCAGCGATGCGCTGGATTTCTTCCTTGAGCTGCTGAACCTCTTGGTTCAGTGCCTCTCTGTCAATGGCGCTATTCGTGGCGTTGGCGGACTGCAGGGCCAGATCCCGGATGCGGAGCAGGTTTTCGGTCATGGCACCCAGCGCCCCTTCGGCCGTCTGTGCCAGTGATACGCCATCATTGGCATTTCGGATGGCGACATTGAGGCCGCGTACCTGTGAGGTGAAGCGGGTTGAAATGGCGAGGCCTGCGGCGTCGTCCTTGGCTGAATTGATTCGCAAACCGGAGGACAACCGCTGCAGAGCAATCTGGTTGGCGGCCTGCGACCGATCGAGGTTGCGCTGGGCATTCACCGAGGCGATGTTGGTGTTGATGATCTGAGGCATGATGTTCCTCCTTACGTTATCTTGAACCCGAAGGCGGTTTGCCAAAACCAAAGCCAAAGCCGTGCCAATTTTGATTGGAATGACCTAATGCGCTGTTTTTAAAAGGTCTCAAGATTCAGGGTGTGGGGCGATACAACCCCGCTTTGCCGCCCGAGTGACGGGATTCAGGCAGGGGATTGCCGCCCCGAAGGTTCACAATCTGTTACATAAAACCGGCCGAAAGGCCTAAAGTCCGGCAAAAGGTGGCCGCTAATAGGGGCAACAGGTGATGCGCGTAAAGTCCTTTCCGGACGCAGGCGTGTCTCCCAAATGACCCAACAACAACGGGTGAACCAGGAGAAGCAATCATGCCCCAAGTCATCAATACCAATATCGCGTCCCTGAACGCGCAGCGGAATCTGAGCAACTCTCAACGGCTGGGCGACAGCGCACTGCAGCGTCTGTCCTCCGGTTTGCGAATCAATTCAGCCAAGGACGACGCCGCAGGTCTCGCCATCTCCACACGTTTTGAAGCGCAGACGCGAGGCACCTCAGTGGCGATCCGGAATGCCGGTGACGGTATTTCCCTGGCGCAAACCGCGGAGTCTGCGCTGAACTCCATGGTGACCAACCTGCAGCGGATTCGTGAACTGGCGCTGCAATCAGCCAACGACACCAACACTGGTCTTGACCGGCAGGCGCTGCAGCAGGAAGTCAGCCAGTTGGTGGACGAGGTCAAGAATATTGCTGAAAAAACCAACTTCAACGGCAAGAAATTGCTGGATGGTTCCTTCCAGAATGCCGTTTTCCAGACCGGTGCCAACGTGGGGGATACGATCAAGGTCAGCGTGGGCAAGCTGGATACGACCACTCTGGGTTCTGCAGAGGCAGCGGGTATATCTTCCAATGTGAGTGGGACTGGTTTGGATGCATCGAGTGCGAGCCTCGCCCTCTCTTCCGGTGATCTTGTCATCAACGGTGTTGCCGTGGGGTCCTCGGCAGGTACGGATGATACCGCCTCGGCTTACCTGAAGTCGTCGTCTGCCATTGCCAAGGCGGCTGCCATTAACAAGGTGAGTGACCAAACCGGCGTTACTGCAGTTGTCAATGCGAACACTGTCGAAGGCACTAATGTTACTAACATTGGTACTGCGGCATCAGAGACCGTCAAGATAAATGACGTGAGCATTACGCTGTCTGTCAGTGCAGCTTCGACGCTCGAGGGTGTCAAGACCGAGCTGCAGGGCGTGGCTGACCAGATTAACAGCAAAAAGGACCTGACCGGTGTTTCCGCCAGTGTTGTTGCGACAGACACCGGTTTCAGGGTCGACCTTACGGCAGAAGATGGTCGTAATATCACGATCAACCCGGCGACCAACAATGCGACGACTTATGGTCTGGCTGCAGGTGCGAACGGTGTAGATACGACTTATCTGGGAAATATTACGCTCGTTAGTGAAGATGGGTCCGATATTACTTTGTCATCCAATACCGGGAATATCGACTCGGTTGGTTTTGAAGAAGGTACCTATTCCGGCGTGAACGGTGGTGTGGTCGGTGATGCTTCAAATACGGCAACATCGGCTAGCAACGCTGGCCCAAGGGCAGCGCTTGTCGCAGGTGATCTTACGATAAATGGTGTGGATGTTGGTGCGACTTTGGCGACAGACGACACTGCTTCTTCCACAGAAAATGCGACTTCAGCTATTGCGCTGGCTGCTGCAATAAATCGTGTATCTGATCAGACAGGTGTCACGGCCAAGGTAAATGCGACTACAGTTTATTCTGGTAAGGTGACAGCGGTAGGAGCTTCAACAGCCTTTTCTATTCAAATCAATGGGGTACAGATTTCAGGCACTACCACAAATGATGTGGCTGCAAACCAAGCAACCATTATCGACGCAATAAACGCGAAAGCAGGACAAACAGGAGTACGAGCCGAAGCGCTCGGTTCGGACCAATATAAGTTGGTCGCAGACGACGGCCGTAATATTGATATAGTGGCAGGCACCCCGGGTGACACCGGGTTATCTACAGATACGACTGTGGGTTCTGTAACTCTGGAGTCCGCCGGTCAGTTCACTCTGGGCACCAAGACAGGAGATATTGAAAAATCTGGCTTGAGGGTTGGCACTTATGGTGGCGGCGAATTTGGCCAGAAACTGTCTGACATCGACATCTCGACAGTCGATGGTGCCAACAAGGCCGTCCAGGCGGTGGACAACGCCCTGAAGACCATTACGTCCAAGCAGGCGGAACTGGGTGCCATTCAGAACCGCTTCCAGAACACCATTTCCAACCTGGAGGCCCTGAGTGAGAACCTGCAGGCTGCGAACAGCCGGATCCGTGATGCGGACTTCGCGGCGGAAACCGCCAAGCTGTCCAAGGCGCAGGTACTGCAGCAGGCTGGTATCTCCGTGCTGGCGCAGGCGAATGCACGGCCGCAGCAGGTGCTGTCGCTGCTCCAGTAAGGAGTTGACGGGCAGCTCGCTCCCGGAAGCCGGTCAGGGTAACCTGGCCGGCTGAAGGCACAACGGGCGCAGCGAGGTGATTTATGAATGATCTGAAGTACACGGATCTGGGCAACATGACTCTGGCAGGGCGGGGGCGTCTGAGCGCTCCTGCCCCGTCGGCCGTTGCGCAGCCTCCGGATCAAACGTCACCGGCCCGGGCGCAAGACGTACCTGCACCATCAGCAAAACCGGACTCACCGGATGCTTCACAGAGTGCCGTGGCACGGGAGAAAGCGCAGATCGAGGATGAACGGCAGGCCCTGAAAGAGGCGGTCAGTCATCTCAACGAGTATGTGCAGACCGTGCAGCGGGACCTGAAGTTCGAGCTGGATGATGCATCCGGCAAGACGGTGGTGACGGTGGTGGATCGCCAGACGCAGGAAGTCATACGGCAGATACCCGATGAGGTAGCGCTCAGGTTGGCGCGTAACTTGCAGGATGAACAACCGGTAAATCTGATCAGCACTTCGGTGTAGATCGCGGCAAGCCGAAACACATTTTTACAAAACGGGGCAAAGTTTTGCCCCCTCTTGCCGATAAGATATTTACCAGGGTTCATCCTGTTTTCGTTTTTGGGGGTTCGGTATGGCGAACATTTCTTCCATCGGCATCGGTTCGGGCGTGTTGACCAGTGATCTGATCGACAAGCTGGCGGCTGCCGAGCGCGAACCCACCGAAAAGCGGCTTGATGCGAAGGAAGAAAGCATCAATGCCAAACTTTCGGATCTGGGGCGCATTCAGAGTGCGCTGACGGATCTTCGCATTTCTTCACGGGTGCTGGCGCAGCCGGAGGCGGTCAACAGCCGCATCGCAACCAGCGGTTCTTCGGCCATCAGTGTGACGGCATCGGAAAGTGCGGCATTGGGCAGTTACAGCATTGGTGTTTCCCAGCTGGCAACCAACCATTCCATCGCCAGTGAGGTGGTGGCAGACGCCAACACCACGACCCTCGGCACCGGTACGCTGGCCATTACGGTTAACGGTACCACCAGGAACATCACCATCGACAATTCCAACAACACCCTGCAGGGCATTGCCAACGCCATCAATGGTGAAGACGGGCTCGGCGTCAGTGCGAGTGTTGTGAATACGGGCAGTGGCTATCAGCTTTTGCTGACCTCGGAAAATTCCGGAGCGTCCAATGCCATCAGCATTTCCGTGACGGACAACGACGGCAATAACACGGATACATCCGGCCTGTCCCGCTTCAGTTTTGACGCGACCCAGAAGAACATGACGGAAATGGTTGCGGCAAAGGATCTCAACTTTACGCTCAACGGTATCGCCATCAGCCGCAGCAGCAATACGGTGGACGATCTGCTGGAGGGTCTGAGCTTTACCTTCACCGGAGAAACCACCTCACCGGCAACCGTTCAGGTGAGCCAGGATACGGACAAGGTCGTGGAGCGGGTTCAGGACTTTGTGGACAAATACAATGCCCTGAAGGATATCCTCAACGAGGTGACGGATTTCAATACCACGAGCGGGGAAGCGGGCAACCTGCTGGGCAACTCTGCCGTGCGTACCATCGAGAACCAGATTCGCAGCACCCTGTCCAGCCCGGTGAAGGGCCTGGAAAGTGCCCAGGTGCGGGCACTGAGCGAGCTGGGTATCACCAGTAACAAGGATACGGGCAAGCTGGAGCTGGACAGCTCGGTACTCAAGGCCAAGCTGGCACAGGCGCCGGATGACGTGACGGCCCTCTTTGCCGATCAGGGGCGCACGGATGATCCCCAGGTGAAGTTCGTGCGTGCCACGTCCAAGACGGTACCGGGCAGCTATGCCATCGAGGTGACCCAGATGGCCACCCAGGGCAGTCTGGCCGGCAGTGTGGCCCTCTCCGGCTCGACGGTGATTGATGCCAGCAACGATACGTTCAGAATCAAGGTGGATGGCACCGAGTCCGGTACCATTACGCTGACCCAGAATACCTATTCCAATGCGGCGCTGGTGACGGAGATTCAGAAGCAGCTGGATGCGGATTCTTCCCTCAAGGCGGCCGGAAAGACCGTGAAGGTGTCTCTGGATTCCAGCAATCAGCTGGTGTTTACCTCCGGAACTTACGGTAGCAGTTCCAAGGTGGAAATCACTGCGGTGGATACCAATACCGCCTCCACCCTGGGAATTGCCGTGGGCACCGGCACGGATGGGGTCGATGTGGCCGGCACCATCAATGGCAAGGCGGCCACCGGGCAGGGACAGCGGCTGATTGCCGCAGAAGGCGATCCTTCCGATGGCATTGCCGTGGACATTGTTGGTGGAACGACCGGCCCGCGCGGAAAAGTGACCTATATTGAAGGGGTTGCCGAGCAGCTGATTGACGGGATCAACGGCATGCTGACCGTGGACGGTACGCTGACCGCAGCGATGGAGACCTTCAACAAGCAGTTGTCTCTGATTGCGGAAGAGCGTTCAAAAATGGAGGCCCGTATCGAGGCGCTGACCACACGGTTGGCTAAACAGTTTACGGCAGCGGACATTGTGATTTCCAACCTGAAAAGTACGGAACAGTTTATCAGTGCGCAGCTGGATGCCCTGACCGGGTCGTCGAAAGATTAAAAGAGGTGGAGCAGATATGATGAATGCAGTATCCCAGTATCAGGCGGTCAACAGTCAGACCAGTATCGTGGATGCTGACCGTCACAAGCTGATTCAGCTGCTGTATGACGGTGCACTGGAGCGCATTTCCATGGCCCGGGCACAGATTACGGCGAAGAATTACGAGGGCAAGAACCGCCTGATCAACAAGGCCATTGAAATCATTGGTGGTCTGCGCGGCTTTCTGGACAAGGAGAAGGGCGGCGAACTGGCCGACAATCTGGATGCGCTCTATGACTACATGGAGCGGCGCCTGTTCGAGGCCAATCTGAAAAATGATGTGGCCATTCTCGAAGAAGTGGCCGGGCACCTGCGTCAGATTCGTGATGCCTGGGCAGCCATCCGTGAAGAGGCGCTTGAGCAGGGGCTGGTCTGAGGCCCCTGCATTGCTTCAGTGACCGGCCAGTACCTGCAGGTGCTGGTCCACGCTCTCGGCCAGCGCCTTGAGGTTGTAACCCCCTTCCAGTATGGACAGCACGCGCCCGCGTGCGCTGCTTTTTGCCACATCCATGATGAGACGCGTGACCCAGGCATAGTCCCTGGCCGTGAGGCGCAGGTCTCCGAGCGGATCCAGCTCGTGGGCATCAAATCCCGCCGAGACAAAGATCATCTGGGGTTTGTGGTCCTGCAGCCGGTGCAGCCAGTCCCGTTCCACCGCGCGCCGGAAACCGCGACCGTCCGTTCCTGCCTCCAGCGGCGTGTTGACGATGTGTTCCTGCTCCATGAAATAGTGGCTGTTGGGGTAGTGGGGATGCTGGAATGAGGAACAGACCAGTACCCGCGGATCGTCCTTGAAAATATCCATGGTGCCGTTGCCCTGGTGGACATCGAAGTCAATGATGGCAACCCGCTCCAGTGCGTGATAGTTGAGTGCACGCATGGCGGCGATGGCGACATTGTTGAAGAAGCAGAATCCCATGGCGCGGTTGCGTTCGGCATGGTGGCCGGGCGGGCGGGTGGCGCAGAAGGCGGTATCGAATTCGCCGGACAGGATGGCGTCCGTGGCTTCCACTGCCGCACCGGCAGCCAGGAAGGCCGCACGGAGGGTGTCGGGCATGATGGCGGTGTCCGGATCCACGAAGACCCGACCCTGTGGCGGCTGGATCAGCTCGAGCTGGGTAATGTGGCTGTCCGGGTGAACCTGGGCGATCAGTTCGCGCTGGGCTTCGTCCGGGCGGACAATGACCAGTTCGTCCAGCAGTGCGCTGTCCTGCAGCTGATTGAGTATGGCGGCAATACGGAGGGGACTTTCCGGATGTTCGGGCCCCATGTTGTGTTTTTCACAGTCCTGATGATGGAACAGCGCTGTGGTCATGCCCGGTGTCCTTGTTGTTGTCGTTGTCCTGTAAATTACCCGGCGAAGCTGACAGGGGTCAAGGTCTTTGACCTTCGACCTGAGTAGGATAAGCTGGTCTGACCTCATCTGACCAGGGTACCCGATTGTGAGCACGCGACATCTGGACCGCCTCTTCAATCCCCAATCCATCGTGATTCTCGGGGCATCCGAAAGGGCCTCTAACCTTGGCGGGATGGTTCTTCGCAACCTGATGGCCTCGGATTACAAGGGGCGCCTGGCGGTGGTGAACGAGAAATACGATGAGGTGCACGGCATCCCCTGTTATGCACGGGTACATCATTTGCCGTTTGTGCCGGATCTGGCCATTATCTGTACGCCGCCGGAGACGGTGCCCAAGATGGTGGACAAGCTGGGCAAGCACAAGGTGCGGGCCTGCATGATTCTTACCGGAGGGCTGTCCCGGACGCACAGCCGCAGCGGCCGGCCACTGATGTACTCCGTCCGGGACATTGCAGCGCGCTACCGGATGCGGGTGCTGGGCCCCAATACGGTGGGCTACATGAGCGCGCACCGGCACATCAATGCCACCTACCTGCACATGGGGGTGCTGCCGGGCAAGATTTCCTATATCGGCCAGTCCGGTACGGTGGCGGGTGCGGTGGTGGACTGGGCCCTGCACCGGGAGGTGGGCTTCTCCCATCTGGTGACCCTGGGGGATGGCATTGACGTGGATCTGGATGATCTCGTGGATTATCTGGCCCAGGACCGAAAGACCCAGGCACTGCTGCTGCATATCGAGAACATTCCCAATCCAAGGCGCTTCATTTCGGCGGTGCGTTCGGTCAGTCGCGGCAAGCCGGTCATTGCCATCAAGAGCGGCAGGGTGCCCGAGAGCCAGTGGAAGGTGCATGCGCCGCCGCCGGGGCTGACCCAGGTGGACATCATTTATGATGCGGTGCTGCGCCGTGCGGGGATTCTGCGGGTAAACGGCATGGACGAGATGTTCGATGCCCTGGAAACCCTGTCGCGGATGAAGCCGGTACGCAAGCATTCTCTGGCGGTGTTGACCAATGGCTTTGGCCCCGGGGTGCTGGCGGTGGATCGCCTGGCGAGCCTGAAGGGGGAACTGGCGGAACTGGCCCCCGAAACCATCGAAGCGCTGGCGGACATTCTCCCGCCTTACTGGACACGGCGCAATCCGGTGGATCTCAATTACGATGCCGGGCCGTCCACCTACGCCCGGGCAATCGAGATTCTGGAGAAGGACCCGAACGTCTCGAACGTGCTGGTGATGTTCAGTCCGAGTCTGACCGAGGACTCCCTGCAGGTGGCCGATGCGGTCATTCAGGCTGCGAAGCGCAGTTACATGAACATCTTCACCTGCTGGATGGGCTACGCGACCGTGCAGGATGCCCGCCAGGCGTTCTGGGAGGCGGGTATTCCCACGTTCTTCACACCGGACAAGGCCATCAAGGCCTTCATGCATCTGGTCAACCATCAGAAAAGTCAGGAGCTGCTGCGCCAGACCCCGCGTTCCTATGTGAACCCCTGGGTGGACCGTTCCCGGGCGCGCAAGATTGTCATGGCCGCCTTTGACGCCGGCCGTACGAGCCTGACCAATGAAGAGGCGAGGGCGGTGGTTGCCAACTATGGTATCCGAGCGCTGGAAACCCGTTATTGTCAGACACCGGATGATGTGTCCGAAGTGGTGCGGGAGAAGAAGGGGCCGGTCAATATCAAGATTCACTACACCCCCTTGCAGGAGCCGTTTCTGGGTGAAGACAGGCCCCGGCGACTGTTCAATTCCACGGTCCGGCGCGTCAGCGATCCGGACGCGGTCCGCAAGGCCTGCGAGCAGCTGCGTGCGGATGGCGACCGGGTCTTTTCGCCCGAGGCGTTCGTGGGGTATTCGGTGCAGGATGCCATCAAGGATGCAGGGGGGATTGCCTTCAACATCGGGGTGACCCGTGATGAATGTTTCGGGCCGCTGATCCTCTGTGGCGCGGGGGGCGTGCGCGTGAACGTGCTGGCCGACCGGCAGGTGGCGCTGCCGCCGCTCAATCTGACGCTGGCCGAGGATCTGGTCTCGCGCTCGCACATGTACAGGCTGTTGAAAACCTATTCCTACCGGCCGGAGCAGGACAGCCATGCGCTCTGCGAGGCGCTCATCGCATTGTCCCAGCTGGTGGTGGATCTGCCCGTTATCCGTGGCGTGGAAATCGAGCCCCTGCTGTTTGATCAGGAGGGCGTGGTGGCCGTGGACATGGCCATTGATCTCGGACCGCCAATGCGACCGGCCATCGAGCCCTATCCGGAGGAGCTGCGGGAGTGGATCATTTTGCCGCGCTCCCGGCGCAAGGTGGAAATCCGGCCGGTTCGCCCCGAGGATGAACCGGCGCATATCGAGTTCCATTCGAAGCTCTCACCGGAATCCATCCGCTACCGGTTTTTCCATTACCGCAAGCATCTGAGTCATGATGATCTGGTGCGCATGCTGCACATCGACTACGACCGGGAAATGGCATTCATTGCCGTGGCGGATCGGGGCGATGGTACGGAGGAAACGCTGGGTGTGGTGCGCACCTGGACGGATCCGGACAATATTCAGTGCGAATTTGCCGTGATCGTGCGGGATGACATGCGTGGCGAAAACCTGGGCTGGGTGCTGATGCGCAAGATGATCGAGTACTGTACGGAACGGGGCACCATAGAAATGGTGGGAACGGTACTGCCGGACAACAAGCCCATGCTGCGCCTGGCGGAAAAGCTCGGGTTCGAGATCTGCTATGATCCTGAGGAAGAAGTCATGGCCCTGCGTCTGCCGCTCAATGAGCCGGAGGGCTGGCAGAAGGAGCGCCTGGCGGCGCTCCATGGCGAGACAATCAGCGAATGATGTCGGTCTGGTCTTCGCCGCCCAGGGCGTTGACCAGTGAATCGATCAGATGGCTCAGCTCTGCGGTCATCAGTGCCACGTCGGCGTCAAAGCGCACCATCGGATCTTCGTCCGCATGACGGTCAGCCTTGTCGTCCTGATCCAGCGGCCGGATGGCGCGCAGTTTCAGGTCGTCGCCGGCCACGCAGGCGATGCGGTCATCACAGGACAGGGCAAGGCGGGTGACCAGCATGTCGTCGTCCAGGTGGGCCTGAATGGCATCCGCCAGCTGGCCTGCGCCTTTCACCCGGATCACCGTGTCATCGGATTCGGCACGCAGTTCAGCCTGATCCAGCCAGGTCAGGGGTGAGGGCGCAGTCCCTTCCTTGAGCCAGCCGGTGAACAGGGCCGTCGGGGATTCCCGGGTGGCCAGGAGGCGAACCGGCAGACTGCCCAGGGTCTGGCGCAGGTAGCTGGTGAACTCATCGGCACGGCCTGGTGTGGCAGTGTCGAGTACCAGACGGTTGGCTGAGGTATCGATCCAGGCACGGGTGACCTTCTGACGGGTGAAGGCACGCGGGTACAGTTCGATCATCAGTTCTTCCTTGAGCGCATCCTTTTCCTTCTTGCGCAGTTTCCGTCCTTCCTTGTCTTCAATCATGGCGACCCGTTCGGCCAGCTCGTCCTTGACGACGGATGCGGGCAGCAGGCGCTCTTCCTTACGCAGGGCAATGAAAATGTGCGGTCCCTGCTGATAGACGAGCGGACCATCCGCGCCGGGCGCGGGGGAGGTCCAGCCCATGGAAAACGGCTGGGTCTTGCCGCAGGGCTGAAAGGCGGCTTCGGCAAGCTGAGATTCCAGAAGGTCGGTATCCCACTGGACGGGTTTGGTGAAACTGTAAATGCAGGCGTTCTTGAACCACATGGTCTTGGCTATCTCCTCTTCGGGGCACCGATTATGCGCAAAAGCGCAGGCAGATACCATCTTGACAGGCGTTTAGACATTGGTTGTAAGGGGCAACACGGACGGGCCACACAATGGTATTCTCGGGGGCGTGAGGCTATAGTGAGTTCCGATGGGAATGCACAATAAATAAAACAAACACGAGAGGGAGTCCATGAGCGACCATTCAATCTATCCCGTTCCTGCAGAGTGGGCCGAGAAGGCCTGGATCAACAAAGAAACCTATGCGCGCATGTACGAGCAGTCCATCCGGGATCCGGAAGGCTTCTGGGGAGAGCATGGCACCCGCATCGACTGGATCAAGCCCTATACCAGGGTCAAGGACGTCAGCTACGCGCTGGACGACCTCCACATCCGCTGGTATGAAGACGGTACTCTGAACGCCTGCTACAACTGCATTGACCGGCATCTGCCCCAGCGTGCCAACCAGACGGCCATTATCTGGGAAGGCGACGATCCCAACGATGACGCGCACATCACCTACCAGGAGCTGTACGAGAAGGTGGGCAAGCTCGCCAATGCCATGAAGGCCATGGGCGTGAAGAAGGGCGATGTGGTGACCATCTACATGCCCATGATTCCCGAGGCGGCCTATGCCATGCTGGCCTGTGCCCGCATCGGCGCCGTGCACTCGGTGGTGTTCGGCGGCTTCTCGCCGGAGGCGCTGGCCGGACGGATCGAGGATGGCAAGGCACGGTTCGTGATCACGGCCGATGAGGGCGTGCGCGGCGGTCGTACCATTCCGCTCAAGAAAAACACCGATGCAGCCTGCGAAATTGCCGAAGGCATGGGCCAGAAGGTGGACAAGGTTCTGGTGGTCCGGCGCACCGGGGCAGACATCAACTGGGTGGATGGCCGGGATGTCTGGTATCACGACGCGGTGGCCGAGGCCGCTGTGGAGTGCCCGCCGGAAGAGATGAGTGCCGAAGACCCTCTGTTCATTCTGTACACGTCCGGTTCCACCGGAAAACCCAAGGGCGTGCTGCACACCACCGGTGGTTACATGGTCTATGCCTCCATGACGCACCAGTACGTCTTCGACTATCACGACGGTGATGTGTACTGGTGTACGGCGGACGTGGGCTGGATTACCGGTCACTCCTATATCGTCTATGGCCCGCTGGCCAACGGTGCCATCACGCTGATGTTCGAAGGCGTGCCCAACTATCCGGATGCGTCCCGCTTCTGGCAGGTGGTGGACAAGCACAATGTCAACATCTTCTACACGGCGCCCACGGCCATCCGTGCCCTCATGCGTCTGGGCGACGAGCCGGTGAAGAAGACCAGCCGTGCCTCGCTGAAACTGCTCGGCTCGGTGGGTGAGCCCATCAACCCCGAGGCCTGGGAGTGGTATTACAACGTGGTGGGTGAAAAGCGCTGTCCGATTGTGGATACCTGGTGGCAGACCGAGACCGGCGGGATTCTGATCACGCCGCTGCCCGGCGCCACGGATCTCAAGCCCGGTTCGGCCACGCGTCCGTTCTTTGGTGTGCAGCCGGCACTGGTGGACAATGATGGCAACATTCTGGAGGGTGCCACGTCCGGCAACCTGGTGCTGCTGGACAGCTGGCCGGGACAGATGCGTACCGTGTACGGTGACCATGAGCGCTTCAAGCAGACCTATTTCTCCACCTACCCGGGACGCTACTTCACCGGTGACGGGGCGCGGCGTGACGAGGACGGTTACTACTGGATCACCGGGCGTGTGGATGACGTGCTGAACGTCTCCGGGCACCGTCTGGGTACGGCCGAGATCGAGAGCGCACTGGTGGAGCATGAGGCGGTTGCGGAAGCGGCAGTCGTGGGCTATCCCCATGACATCAAGGGGCAGGGCATCTACTGTTATGTGACTCTGACCGTCGGCTTCGAGCCTTCCGAGGCACTGGTGGAAGAGCTCAGGCAATTTGTCCGCAAGGAAATCGGCCCCATTGCCACACCGGATATCATCCAGTTTGCGTCCGGTCTGCCCAAGACCCGTTCCGGCAAGATCATGCGCCGTATCCTGCGCAAGATTGCCTCCAACGAAACAGACGCTCTGGGTGACACATCCACGCTGGCGGATCCCAGTGTCGTGGACGAACTGATTGCCCACCGGGCGAACAGCTGACCACGGATCGTTCCAACCCCTTGAGCCCCGGCCGGTGCCGGGGCTTTTGCGTTTGCGGCGGGGGCTCCCTATAATCGCGCCATGACCGGAACCCTGACTCTTTTTCTCCTGGGAACCCAGGGCTGTCACCTGTGTGAGCAGGCAGGAGACGTGGTGCGTGAAGTGGCTGAACATTTCACCCGCCATGGTGTGCCTGTTCAGCTGGTTGGTGTGGATATTGCCGATCACGATGACTGGGTGGCCACCTACGGAACCCGGATTCCCGTACTGTGCAGCCGCTGGCCTTCGCCATCCGGTACTCAGGAGCTGGGCTGGCCGTTTGATCAGGCGGATGTTTATCACTTTCTGCAACAATACCTTGCGTCGGAAACTTCATGAAAATTGTCATTTCACCTGCCAAGACTCTGGACTATGAATCCCCGTGGCATGCGCCACAGACCACCTTGCCCAGATTGCCGGAGGACAGCGCAGAACTGGTCGATGTGCTGCGCAAGCTCGCTCCTTTTGAAATCAGTGCCCTGATGGGAATCAGTGACAAACTGGGTGAACTGAATGCAGAGCGCTTCCAGCGCTGGCAGTGGCCTTTCCCCGAAGGGGAGGCCCGGCCCGCCATCTTCGCCTTCAAGGGGGATGTCTATACCGGACTGGAAGCGGAGACGCTGTCGGAAGAAGGGCTGCTGGAGGCTCAGAAATCCCTGCGGATTCTCTCCGGCCTGTACGGGTTGTTGCGGCCGCTGGATCTGATGCTGCCGTATCGCCTGGAAATGGGTACCCGTCTTGAAACCCCGCGCGGCAAGACGCTGTACGCGTTCTGGGGTGACCGGATCACGCAACTGCTGAAGTCGGACATGGCGGCGGACGGTGACAAGGCATTGGTCAACCTGGCGTCCAACGAGTACTTCAAGGCGCTGAAGCCGAAGCAGCTTGGCGTACCGGTGATCACTCCCGTCTTCAAGGACCTCAAGGGGCGGGACTACAAGATTGTGAGCTTCTGGGCCAAGAAGGCCCGGGGCATGATGACCCGCTTCATTCTGGACAATGGTATTGACGATGTGGACGGGCTGCGCGACTTCAATGTGGGCGGCTATGTCTTCAATCCGGCCATGAGTGATGACACCACGCTGACGTTCACGCGCGACCATCCGGATCAGTGAAAGTCCCGTGACCGGGTGTGCAGGTCGGCCAGCCATGCGCTGCGGTCCACCAGCCGCCCGGCAATCACGTGAATCACTTCACCTTCCTTTTCCACGATGCCGTTCACTTCCAGCAGCCGGGCGGTCAGCAGGGGTTTGCGCTGTGCCCGGGCGGTATTCAGCCAGACCACCACGTTCACGAATCCGGTTTCGTCTTCCAGGGTGACAAAGGTGACCCCGGAAGCCGTGCCCGGACGTTGGCGTCCGATCACCAGTCCGGCTACCCGAACCCAGCTGCCGTGTGACTTTTCACTCAACTCACTGGCCTTCAGGCAGCGATGCAACTTGCCCTGTTGTCTCAGCCAGGCCAGTGGATGGGGGCGCAGGGAGAGGCCGAGACTGGCGTAGTCTTCCACCAGTTCGCGGCCCGTATCCGGTTGCGGAAGCTGCCAGGTGGATCCTTCTGTCGCAGGTGCCAGCGGTCTGGGTGATTCGAGCCCCAGCACTTCCCAGCGGGCCTGATAGCGATGCCCGGTGAGGCTGTCCAGGGCACCTGCCGAGGCCAGTGCTTCCCATTCCCGGGCGTTGAGCCGGACGGTCCGGGTGACGTCGGCCAGGGTGTTGAAAGGAGCGCGGCTGCGGGCTGTCTGCAGTCGCTCTGCCGCGTCCCGCCCCAGCCCCTTGATCAGCCTCAGGCCCAGGCGCAGGGCCGGTCCTTCCGGTGTCTCTTCCAGGGTATGATCCCAGTGGCTGACACGGACATCCACGGGCAGCACCGTCACGCCATGGCGCCGGGCATCCTGAACCAGCTGGGCCGGGGCATAGAAGCCCATGGGCTGGCTGTTGAGCAGAGCGCAGCAGAATGCCGCCGGGTGATGACGCTTGAGCCAGGCGGAGACGTACACCAGCAGGGCAAAGCTGGCGGCATGAGATTCCGGGAAACCGTATTCCCCGAATCCGGCGATCTGCCGGCATAACTGCTCTGCAAAGGTGGTGCTGTAGCCATTGGCCAGCATGCCATCAATCAGCTTGCGCTGGTGTTGCTCCAGATTGCCGTGTCGCTTCCATGAGGCCATGGCCCGGCGCAGCTGATCCGCTTCGCCAGCACTGAAACCGGCCGCCACCATGGCCAGCTGGATGACCTGCTCCTGAAAGATGGGGACGCCCAGGGTACGTTCCAGCACGCGCCTGACCGCCTCATTGGGATAGGTTACCGGCTCCAGACCCTGACGGCGTCGCAGGTACGGGTGCACCATGTTGCCCTGTATGGGTCCCGGCCGGACAATGGCGACCTGAATGACCAGATCATAGTAGCAGGCAGGACGCAGGCGCGGCAGCATGCTGGTCTGGGCGCGGGACTCCACCTGAAAGACACCCATGCTGTCCCCCGCGAGAGCATGGCATAGACTTCCGGGTCTTCTGCCGGAATGGTGGCCGGCGAGAGTGGCGTATGCCGGTTGCGGTTGATCAGATCCAGCGCCTTGCGGATGGCGGTCAGCATGCCCAGGGCCAGAATGTCCACCTTCATCAGACGCAGTGCCTCGATGTCGTCCTTGTCCCATTGAATGACGGTGCGGTCGGGCATGGCCGCGTTTTCTATCGGCACCAGATCACTGAGACGGTCCCGGGCAATGATGAAGCCGCCCACATGCTGGGACAGGTGGCGCGGAAACCCGATCAGGGTGCAGACCAGCGCCGTGAACTGCTGGCCGGTCTGTCCCAGCGGGGCGGTCATCCGGCTCAGTTGTGCGGTCCAGGGATCTTCCGTGTCCCGCCGGTCCAGCTGACTGAGCAGTTGCTCCGCCAGAAGGGGGTCCAGCCCCAGTGCCCGAGTAACGTCCCGGATGGCGCTCTTGGCCCGCCAGGTGATGACCGTGGCGGTCAGCGCAGCCCGCTCGCGTCCGTATCGGGCATAGATGTACTGAATCACTTCCTCGCGCCGTTCATGTTCGAAATCCACGTCAATGTCCGGGGGCTCGTTGCGTTCCTTGGAAATGAAGCGCTCGAACAGGAGAGAGACCCGGGTCGGGTCCACTTCCGTGATGCCTAGGCAGAAGCACACGGCAGAGTTGGCTGCCGATCCGCGGCCCTGGCAGAGGATGCCCCGTTTGCGGGCAAAGCAGACAATGTCGTAAAGCGTCAGGAAGTAATGGGCGTAGCGCAGCTCCCGGATCAGGCTCAGCTCGTGTTCGATCTGGCGCTCAACCGCCTCGGGCACGCCCTGCGGGTAGCGCCGTGCCGCGCCCTTGCGGACTTCGTGGCGCAGCCAGGCATCTGCCGTGTAGCCCGCCGGCACGACTTCCTCCGGATAGGCGTAGCTCAGTTCATCCAGCGAGAAGGTGCAGGTGCGGGCAATGTCGAGGGTGCGGGTCAGCAGCGCGGCCGGGTACAGGCGGGCCAGCTTGCTGCGTGGGCGCAAGTGACGCTCGTCATTGGGGTGCAGGGCCAGCCCGGCTTCACTGACACTGCAGCCCAGACGAATGGCAGTCAGCACATGCTGCAGGGGCAGGCGTTCCCGGTCATGCATGTGAACATCCCCTGCAGCTACAAGCGGCAGTCCCACCTGTTCGGCAAACCGGATCTGCGCGGCCAGACGCCCGGAATCTCCGGCCAGCAGCAACCGCTCATGGAGCAGATGCAGACGCCGGGGAAAGGCCAGGCACAGGGCTTCGGTCCAGTCGGGCGGTGCCGTCAGGGCATCGGGTGTCGGACGCCAGAGCAGCTGGCAATGGGTGAGCGGCATCTCCAGCAGATCCTCCGGGGCAAAGGCATAGTTCCCCTTGTCAGCCCGGCGGCGACAATGGGTAATGAGCGTGCAGAGCTGAGCCCAGCCGGTACGGTCCTGTACCAGCACCACAAAACAGTGCCCCGCATGGTGGAATTCTGCACCGCAGATGAGGTGGAAGCCCAGCTCCCGGGCAGCAACATGGGCCCGGACGAGGCCGGATACGCTGGCCTCGTCGGTGATGGCCAGCGCCGCATAGCCCAGTGAATGGGCTCGCTCCACCAGCTCTTCCGGATGGGAGGCGCCGCGCTGGAAGGTGAAGTTGCTGACACAATGCAACTCGGCGTAGCCGGGCTGTGATTCAGCTGAACCAGCCATGGATGAACCAGTGTCCGGACGGCGTGTGAAAGGCCCAGCACAGGCGGCCATCATCCAGCCGGGCCAGATAATAATCGCGTTGCACCGGTGCGTGATCCCACCAGCCGCACACCAGCCGCTCCGGGCCCTCCAGACGCTGGAGACGCGTGTGCGGAACCGGCATGGGGTGGGGCAGCAGGGCCAGCGGTCGCGGACTGTCGTCAGGCGGTAGCTTGGCAAGCTGACCATCCAGGGTGCCTGCCCGTTCGGGCCGGTGATCCGCATGGCGGCCCAGCCTGTGCAGTCGCTGATTGCCAAGCCGCGTGTGCAGCCGTGCGATGAGCTGATGAATCCGGGTCAGCGGGGAGGACGTCGGGCCAAACAGATCATCGGTCTGCGCTGTCCGGGGCTGGAAATCGCCGGTACTCAGACGGACTGTCCGGACCGGCGCCGGCAGCACCAGGCGTTCGAAGCGCAGCTGGCACAGTGACAGCCAGTGCTCGGCGCGATGCGTGCCGAACGGACGTTCCAGTGTGAGTGTCATCGGCGAACCACGACGCAGGGTCAGGGTAAGGGTTATGCGGCTGACCTGACAGGCCCGCAGGTGCAGACACTGTTCCAGACCTGCCAGCAGACGCCGCAGCGGAAACAGCAGCGCCTGAGCATGCTCGATGTCTTCCGGCAGCTCCAGATACTGATCAAAGTGAGGTGGCGGTTCGAACACGTTCAGCGGTTCCCGTTCACGTGCCATCAGCCGGCGCAGCAGGGTCAGCAGTTCCGGACCGAAACGCCGCCCCAGCTCGCGTTCAGGAATGGCGCAGAGTTGTTCAAGGGTATCCAGACCGGTACGCAGCAGGTTTTCCACGGTACGGTCCGGCAGCGGCAGGGCGGTCACCGGCAATCGCCTTGCCTGCTGCTGCAGTGCCGGCGCGGAGGTGGTGGCCAGTCCCATGCCCTGTTGCGCCAGCACTTGTGCCTGGGCAGGCGTGGTACCGGTGGCAGGGTGAAGGCGATAGCCCATGTCGCGGAAATAGCCGGCGACCTGCTGCCAGTAGCTGTCCAGACCGCCGAACAGCCGGAGCAGGCTGGCACACTCCATCACCAAGGTCGTGCCTTCGGGCACGCAGACCTGGTCACTGAACTGCAGCGCATGCTCTGCCAGTGTCTCCATGACCTGCTGCCGTTGCTGCGGTGATGCGGTCAGGACGACCAGCGCATCGGCCAGACTGCGTGCGCTGACCAGCGACAGGCCGGGCCGGATACCCAGCGCCTCACTGTTGGGGCAGGCGGCCACAACGCGTCGCTGCACGGTATCGGCCAGCACACAGGGGCGCGTGCGAAGTTCCGGCATGCCATGCCGCCAGGTGTCCAGCACCGGCTCTTCGAAATGCAGTGCCATATAAAGTTCATCGGGTTGCATGATTTTCTTCAAGCGTTACCTCAAATGGCAATCCGCCACGCTGCCGGGTTACCTGAATCCTCAGTCTGCCCTCCCTGCGCCTGACAATCAGGCGCAGCTGCGCCGGAGAGGGTTGAGCGAGATGCTGTTCCGGCCGGAAAAGAATCGTCAGCGCGTGGCCCTGTTCCGCGGCCAGTTGCAGGCGTCGCAGCCCGGTGCCATCCAGTCCCGGCAACCAGGCGAGAATGAGTGTGCACAGGCCCGAGCGCAGCCCCTGTTCCACCACCCACAGGGCATCGGCAGACCGGGCTTCGGGCAGCACCCACTGACGTGCCAGATCCAGACCGGCCTGCTGCAATGCCGGTGAGAACGGGCGGAAGGGCGGAGTGACCCAGAGACTGATACCCGGACTTCCGGATTCCAGGCGCCTGAATGCCGGCACAAAGAGACTGACCTCGCCGTGCCCGGGTTCCGAAGCCACCTCGATGAGCCCCTGCTCCGGCCATCCGCGCCAGACCAGATGTGCATCCAGTGCAGGCCAACCGGTAGAGATACCGGATCTCGGTGAATGTGAATGACGGGCATACCAGACAGGATGCCGTGCCATCAGGAAAGACAGGTCAGCTCGCATGAAGATACTGTACAAACAAACAGTATTGCGAGTCAACTTCGCAGCTGGCGTCTCCCCATTTTTTACCCCGGCCCCGTGGCGAGAGAACCATTTCGGGCAAACAAGTCATCAATCAGACTTCGTGTTTTTCGTTTGCGCCAAAGTGGCCAGAACAGCACCCGTGCACCTCTGAACAGGTTCTGCCATCCCTTGAGCAGGCTGTAGAACGGGAACTTAAGCGCCTTGTCCGGCTTTTGCCGGCGTGAACTTCTGATCAGACAGCTATCCCGGTCCTGCCAGACGGCAAGCAGTCCCCAGGCCAGACTCGCCAGCGCAACCAGATTCTGAAGTGTGGTGAAGCGCCGTGCCGGTACAGACTCCAGCGCAAAGCCCTGCTTGGTAAAGCGGTAGCCTTCCTCGCAGGCCCAGCGGTCCATGTAGGCATGTATCATGCGCTCTCCCTGTCGCCTTCCGCGCACCGGACGCGTGGTAACCAGCACCAGAGGCTCCGGGCGGTCATGGCGGACGACAATCATCCACAAGGGGCTGTCCGGATGCTCTCGCAGCATCACCCGGGTGATACCAAACCTGACGCGGGGGCCTCCCCGTCTGAGCTGCCCCTGATGCTTCAGCGGCAGTTCACGGGCAATCTGCTGCGCTGTTTTATGGCGGTCCCGCCAGCACCAGTAGCGCTGATTGGCCGCTCTGACCAGCACCTGGCGCTCACACCGGATCCAGGCATCCCACAGGATGCCCCGGTCGCCTCCCCGGTCTATCACCCAGAGCAGATCCTTCCGGATATGCCGGCTCACTTCATCCATCACCGAGAGAATGTCATGGTTCTCGCTTCTGAATGCCGTGCGCCGCGGGGTATTCAGGCGGGTCAGCAACGGCAGCGTCTTCCCGCGCCGGACATCCCGTGCCACCACGGTCATCAGCGGATATCCGCCGACAATTTCTCCGGTATCGCCGTCCCTGACGCGGCCCCGCCATTCACTTTTCGGTGCGCCGTCACGGTTCAGATCGCCCGGATCAATGGCCAGGATCATGTCCTGCGTGACGTGCCGGCTGACGTGCGCAAGCTGCACCTGCTCTGCGGCCCAGGCCACTTCACTGTGTCCGGCCAGCATGCGGGAGATGCGCTTCTGGGTATGGTGCAGTCTGCATGGCTCATTGAGTGTGCGGGCAATCTCTGCCTGCGTGAGGGAACCGGAAGTGAGGATGCCGAAAGTGACCTCTGCCATGAGTTTTCTCACAGGCCGTGTGATCTGTTCAGGTGCCTGGTCAATCAGGCTGCAGAGGCGCTGGCGTCTCCCCATTTTTTCAGAAGGCGCCATTCAACCTTTTGACTTTAAAGGGAAAAACGTGATGTGGTAACGGAATCGGGGTTTCCCTCCAGGTACAATGTGATTGCCTATAAGTCACTGAACCCAAAGGAAAACCCCGATGCCTTACCATGCCACAGATCGGACAAAATGGAAAGCCCGCCTCTGCAGCCTGATTGACCAGGCACCTGAACAGATCACACGGCCTGTGAGAAAACTCATGGCAGAGGTCACTTTCGGCATCCTCACTTCCGGTTCCCTCACGCAGGCAGAGATTGCCCGCACACTCAATGAGCCATGCAGACTGCACCATACCCAGAAGCGCATCTCCCGCATGCTGGCCGGACACAGTGAAGTGGCCTGGGCCGCAGAGCAGGTGCAGCTTGCGCACGTCAGCCGGCACGTCACGCAGGACATGATCCTGGCCATTGATCCGGGCGATCTGAACCGTGACGGCGCACCGAAAAGTGAATGGCGGGGCCGCGTCAGGGACGGCGATACCGGAGAAATTGTCGGCGGATATCCGCTGATGACTGTGGTGGCACGGGATGTCCGGCGCGGGAAGACGCTGCCGTTGCTGACCCGCCTGAACACCCCGCAGCGCACGGCATTCAGAAGCGAGAACCATGACATTCTCTCGGTGATGGATGAAGTGAGCCGGCATATCCGGAAGGATCTGCTCTGGGTGATAGACCGGGGAGGCGACCGGGGCATCCTGTGGGATGCCTGGATCCGGTGTGAGCGACAGGTGCTGGTCAGAGCGGCCAATCAGCGCTACTGGTGCTGGCGGGACCGTCATAAAACAGCGCAGCAGATTGCCCGTGAACTGCCGCTGAAGCACCAAGGGCAGCTCAGACGGGGAGGCCCCCGCGTCAGGTTCGGTATCACCCGGGTGATGCTGCGAGAGCATCCGGACAGCCCCTTGTGGATGATTGTCGTCCGCCATGACCGGCCGGAACCTCTGGTGCTGGTTACCACGCGTCCGGTGCGCGGAAGGCGACAGGGAGAACGCATGATCCATGCCTACATGGACCGCTGGGCCTGCGAGGAAGGCTACCGCTTTACCAAGCAGGGCTTTGCGCTGGAGTCTGTGCCGGCACGGCGCTTCACCACACTTCAGAATCTGGTTGCGCTGGCGAGTCTGGCCTGGGGACTGCTTGCCGTCTGGCAGGACCGGGATAGCTGTCTGATCAGAAGTTCACGCCGTCAAAAGCCAGACAAGGCGCTTAAGTTCCCGTTCTACAGCCTGCTCAAGGGATGGCAGAACCTGTTCAGAGGTGCACGGGTGCTGTTCTGGCCACTTTGGCGCAAACGAAAACCACGAAGTCTGATTGATGACTTGTTTGCCCGAAATGGTTCTCTCGCCACGGGGCCGGGGTAAAAAATGGGGAGACGCCAGGCAGAGGCGGGCTTTCCATTTTGTCCGATCTGTGGCATGGTAAGGCATCGGGGTTTTCCTTTGGGTTCAGTGACTTATAGGCAATCACATTGTACCTGGAGGGAAACCCCGATTCCGTTACCACATCACGTTTTTCCCCTTAAAGTCAAAAGGTTGAATGGCACCTTCTGAAAAAATGGGGAGACGTCAGAACTTCGCAGTTGAGTCAGGGATAAATGAGGCGTCTTGATGCCTGCCTGTTGACGGTGGGGCGCTGTCCGCGAGCTGATTTCGTCACGCATGTGGTGGGCGGGAACCATAAAAAAGCGCCGACGGAATCGGCGCACAATCAGCCTGGCTTGAAGCGTCACGGAAGACGAGTGAAAAGGTCTGAGCCCTGATCACATGAAAAGCATAGTACAGCTCCGAAGGTGGTCTTAGACGGATTGTGATTAACCGGGAATGCGGATAGACATGCCGGCTATGGACATCAAAAAAAGTTGAGGCCGGGCAGGGGATACAGTACAGTCGGCGGACAGACCGAATCACTTACAACAACAGGGAACGGGAGCCCATCATGCACACACCTGTACGACACATTCTGATCTTTATCCAACTGCTTTTGCTGGCAGGACTGGTCCGGGCCGAACCGCTCACAGGAGACATCATCACCCGCTGGATGGACTCCCAGGAATCCGTCATGGCCTGGAGTGCCAGGCATGAAGCGGAACTCTCCAAATATGACAGTCAGGAGGCGCGCAATCCGCTGGACATGACGGCCGAACAGATGCTGGCACCCGTGCATGCGGCAGGTCTGTACGATGACCTGAAGGGTGTGCTTGGCAAGGCCGGTTTCAGTTCGCCGGAGCAATGGTCAGACATTTCCATGCGCATTGCCCGTGCGGCCATGGCGCTGGAGTTCGAGAAGATGGAAGCCGAGCGGGGCGGGCTGGATGCCCAGCTTCAGGAAGTGGACCGGCAGGCTGGCCTGAGCGCGGAACAGAAGCAGATGATCAAGCAGAATCTGCAGCAAAGCTATGCTATGATGGCCAGCATGGCCAAGGCTCCTGAAGCTGACAAGGCTGCGCTTCGCCCGCACATGGACGCACTGCGCGCCATGATGGCAGCTGCCCAGGGTGGTCAGTAACTGCCTGGCGGGGCTGACTCAGATCAAGGTCTGAGTTGGCTGCAGCGGTCAGGATAGGCGCATGAAGATCCGATGTCTGACCGTTATCGTTGTCCTGTCTCTGATTGCCGGCGGTCCGGCCCGTGCGGATGTGACCGCCCGGGCCACATCCGATGGCAGCTGGCGTCTGTTGTGTACAGCGGGTGGCTGGCTCCTGCAGGGACAGATTGCGCGCGGCGGCCGTCTCTACCGCTTCATGGCGTCTTCCGACGAGCGTCCTGTGGACTGCAACCGAGGGGGAGAAAGCCGGCTCACCTTCCGGGCCATACGTCTGTACCCGCACGCTGTCGCTCCGGACGCCCTGGCAGGCCACCAGAGCGAAATGCCGCCTCCGGAAGAGGTGGATGCGGTGTTGCGCCTGGTATCGTCATCAGGAAACACCCTTCAGCTGGTGTGTG
Organism: Thermohahella caldifontis; assembly: GCF_041153465.1. Taxonomy (NCBI): domain Bacteria; kingdom Pseudomonadati; phylum Pseudomonadota; class Gammaproteobacteria; order Oceanospirillales; family Hahellaceae; genus Thermohahella; species Thermohahella caldifontis. Next base: position 827,575 of record NZ_CP154858.1, on the reverse strand, counting down.
ATGCCGGCACGCTGTGCAGGTGGATGCCTTCCGACATATTTCTGGAGTCCTCGCGATGAAATGCCGCAACTGCAAGGCCGAACTCAGTGATGATGCCGCATTCTGTGCACGCTGCGGCATGCCCGTTGACCGTTCCAGAGAGTGGTCTGTCATGGGCGTACGGATCACATTTCCGGTCTGGGTGATCTTGATTGCCATCTTCTGTGCCATCATGATTGTCTGGCTGCCGCGGACTATCCCCGGCTGACACAGCTGGCAAGAAACAAGGATTACCCATGATCAATCCCGAACAGGTGACCGTTTTTGTCTGGTACAACCGCCTGCAATCCGCTCTGTTGCTCGTCATGCTGGCGGCGTTCATGGCTGCAGCGGGCTACCTGATCGGCGGTGAAGATGTGGCCTGGGGTGCGCTCTGGGGTGCCGTGCTCTCCTGGTTTCTGGCCCCCTGGGTTTCTCCTGCATTGGTTCTGCGCATGTTCCGGGCACAGCCCCTGTATCCTGACGAGGCGCCTCAGTTGTATCGTACGCTGGCTGCGCTCGCATCACGAGCCGGCTTGCCACAGCCGCCCACACTTTATGTCATGCCGGCCACGATCCTGAATGCCTTTGCCGTGGGGGAAGGGCGCAAGTCGGCCATCGTGCTGTCCGCCGGGCTGTTGCACACCCTGGATCAGGAGCAGCTTGCGGGGGTGCTGGCCCATGAGCTGGCTCATGTCCGCAACCGGGATACGCGCCTGATGGGTTTTGCGGACGTCCTGTCACGCATGACCCATGTCCTCAGTGCCATGGGCGTCCTGGCTCTGTTCATCAACCTGCCGCTCTATGCGCTGGGCATGGCGCACTTGCCTTGGCTGGCCGTCCTGTTCCTGACTCTGGGGCCGACCGCCGTCGATCTTGCCCAGCTGGCCCTGTCGCGCACCCGGGAATTTCAGGCGGATGCGGTAGCCGCCTGGCTGCTGGGCACGCCTGTCCCGCTGATCCGGGCCTTGCAGGCACTGGAAGCGCACTCCGGCTTGTTCTGGGAGCGCCTGTGGATGTCACGACGGCGTCTGAACGAACCGTCGGTGCTGCGCACGCATCCACCGACAGGAGAGCGGATTGCTCGCCTCAGAGCCCTTCAGGATCAGGCCGGTTTCGTTCAGCGCTATCCGCTTTAGGCCGCCCACCACAGACGTCGGGCGGCCTTCGGAATCAGGCTGCGATACTGTCCTGCTTCGGGGGTGCCGAATCCAGCCATTCCAGGTGTATCCGGACTTCCTCGTGCGTCACTTCGCATTCGGGACAGTAGCGCCGCAGGGTGAGCTCTTCGATCAGCAGGATTTCCAGTTCGGAGAGCTGTTCGGTGGTAGCGGGTGTTTTCATGGTGTGTTCTCCTGAGGTTGTTGTCCATACCCGACATCAACCTGGGCAGATCTCACCTTATCAGGGTTTTGTGACAAACAAAATACGACCTCTGTCGAGCGGGACAGCGTGTCGTCTTTATTCCGGGTGTGCCTGCCTTTCCAGAACGCAGACGAAAAAGCCATCCATCACCTTGTCCGGAAGGATGCGCCGTGCATGAACCAGCTGCGGATCAAGTGTCTGAGTCTGCCACGCCGTGAGGCCGGGACGGATGTTGGCCAGGGGCAATCCGACCGGTACAACCCGTACTGCGCCCTTGAACCGTTTCAGTACCTTGTGAATGACCAGCTCATTCTCTTCCGCCGCGAATGAACAGGTGGAGTACACCAGCCGGCCACCGGGGCGCAGTGTTTGCAGGGCCGATTTCAGCAGCCCCACTTGCTTGCGCTGGCATTCCCGGACCTTGCGCAGGGACCAGTGCGACCAGGTCTCGGGCTGACCGGCAACAAAGCGTGCCTCGCTTGAACAGGGTGCGTCCAGAAGTACCCGGTCAAAGCGCCCGGGCACCTTGCGTCCGGCCTCACGCCCGTCCATCAGGTAGGTCCTGACACAGGTGGCTCCATGTCGTTCCAGTTGCTCGCGCAGCTTGAAAAAGCGCCCCTTGACTGCTTCCACGGCCGAGACGGTGCCCTCGTTGCGCATGCGATCGACGATGGCCAGCGTTTTGCCACCGGGCGCTGCGGCCAGATCCAGAATGGTTTGACCCGGCTGAGGGTCGAGCAGGAAAACGGGAACGAGGCTGGAAGGATTCTGAATGTAGAACAGACCGTCGCTGAAGGGAGCACTGTGGGTCAGATCGCTGCGGCAGTCCGCCGGCACGATCCAGGCACCGGGGTACCAGTCCAGCGGTTCCGGCGCAATCCCGTGCTGCCGGCACCAGTCCAGCCATTCTCCGTCCTGCCATTTAAGGTGATTGACGCGCACGCACAGCGGCTTGTCGTCGCGGAGATGCGCGACAACATGGTCGACGTCCGCCTCGGGCAGCATGGCATGGAGGCTGGCGATGAAGTCTTCCGGCAGTCGGGGCGTAACGGGATGGCTCACGGATACGGCCTGGTCAGTGAATCCGCGCCATCCTAGACAATCCCGGCGGTGTGTGCAACCGCCGGGCGGGGTGCCCGTCAGGCCGGTTCGGTTTCCAGAAGCGTCTGAAAGAAGCGATACTCCGTTTCCAGCTGCCGGTCCACGTCGCCGCAAACCACCGATTCGATCACTCGGCCGAGCAGGGGAACCTGACTGGTGATCTGAACCCGGATGTGGTTTTCGCAACCTTCGCCCTGAGCAGCGGGTTTCAGATGAAGGTGGGTCACGACCTCTACCGGCACGCCGCTGATGCGCGCCTGTACCTCCCCGCGAAAATGACCGTTGCTCTGGCGCTGCCAGGTTTCCTTGTAGTGCACCCGGTTCCATTCCTGCTGGAAGCGCTTGATGGTCTTGGGTACATTTTGTGGTGCCGGAACGTCGCGTGAGAATTCCAGAATGCCACTTTCTCCGTCGAACTGATGCCGGACCAGAGTCAGCTCCCGTGCGCCGAGATGTGCGGTGCGCTGTCCGAGAATGTCCTGGTCGAAAAACCAGCGGATCAGCCGGTATGCCTGGCATGAATAGGGGTGAATGCGTTGCAGTTCAGTCATGACAAGTCCTTGTGTTTTTTGAGGCAGTATACGGTGGTTTGTGTCTGTGAGGTTGGCTGACGTGACACCTGCCCGCGTCTGCCAGGTCAATGGGCCATGTAAAATTATGTAGTCCATGGAGCTGCGTCACAGACATTCTGGTAAGTATGTTCTAATCTAAAAGTCTGACAGACAACCCGGAATGCACAGGAATGCGAAGTCAAGCACTGCAAATCACGGATATCCTGCGCGCCTACCACGTGGTGCGCCGCAATCTTGAACCTACGCCGCTTCGAAGATACGAGAGTCTTTCCCGAATGGTCGGGGCGGACGTGTTCGTCAAGCATGATCACGTCCTCCCTTCGGCAACCTCCTGGGTGCGGGGAGCGGTCGCCCTGGCCTTTGAGCTGAAGAAAAACGGCATCCAGCACGTGGTCTCCAGCGGGCCGTTCAGTTTCATGCATGCGCTGGCAACCGCCTGCCGGATGTTCTCCATGAAAATCACGTTGTTTGTGGACAGCCGGCTGGATCCGCAGCGGGAGGGCTGGCTGGCCGATCAGAATGCGGAAGTGATGGAGGTGGAAGGCGGCGCTTCCAACGCGGCCGCCCGTTTCGCTTCGGACGCCAGTGCCTACTTCGTGGATCCGTTTGAGGAACCGTTGCTGATTTGCGGGATGGGAACCGTTTATCTGGAGCTGTTTGAAGCGCAGCCGGATGTGGATGTGCTCTTTGTCCCGGTGGGTTCCGGGATGCTGGCCGCGGCGGCAGCCATTGCCGTTCGCGCCCTGTCACCCCGCACCACGATTATTGGTGTCTGCCCGCAGGGGGAGGAGGCCGTGTATCGAAGCTGGCGCATGAAGATGCCACGGAAGATTCCGGCAGAATCCCGGGTTGAATGGCTGAACTATGATCACGTCAAGCCGGTGCCGTTTTCCTACTATGCCGAAGGCCTGCAGGACTTTGTCCAGTTACCGGATGCCGCCTTTTTCAAGGCAGCTGCCGTCATGCTTCACCATACGCGCATGGTGGTTGACCCTGCTTCGGCAGGCGTGCTGGCCGCGGCCTGTGCCCGCCGTGATGTCCTGCAGGGCCGGAGTGTGGCCTTGCTGATGCCGACTTCCAACATGGCCCTGTCCACGCTGATGGAAATCACGCTGAAGGAAGAGGTGACAACCGGCGACCTGTCCGTACAGGGGTAAAATCCCCTCAGCGGTGCCCTCTGCGTGGCAGCGGGCAGGGGGCGCCGCTGACAAAGATTTCGAGCTCTTCCGCCGGCACGGGGCGGCTGTAATAATATCCCTGAGCGATGTCGCACTGGTAGGCGGACAACGTGCCGATGGTTTCAAGCGTTTCAACGCCTTCCGCAACCACTTTCATGCCAAAGGAATGGGCAATGTTGATGATGGCTTCCACCAGCGTCAGGTTGCGCGTGTCCGTAAGCAGGTCATCAATGAAACTCTTGTCGATTTTCAGGGTGTCGAAGGGCAGGGATTTCAGATAGTTCAGTGACGAATACCCGGTGCCGAAATCATCAATGGCGGTTCTGACCCCCATGTCACGCAGCTGATTGAGGATCTGTACGGTATTGTTCAGATTCTCCATGACGGCGCTTTCCGTGATCTCGATTTCCAGCTGCTGCGGCGCTATGGCATAGCGTTCCAGGCGGCTGCGCACGTGCTCGACCAGATGAGCCTCCCTGAAGTGGCGGGCACTGATATTGACCGCGACCGACAGGTTTTCAAGCGGGGTGCCTTCCCAGGCCTGAATCTGGCGGCAAGCGGCTTCCAGCACCCACTCTCCGATGTCCACGATCAGACCGTATTCCTCTGCGGCAGGAATGAACTCGGCAGGCGGTATCCAGCCACCTTCCGGTTTCCGCCAGCGAATGAGGGCTTCCACTCCCACTGCCATGCCGGATGCCAGATCAATCTTGGGCTGGTAGAACAGTTCAAACGCCTCATCCTCCAGTGCCTTGCGGAGGCTGTGCCGGATCTGCATGCGGTGAGCTGACAGCTTTTCCAGTTCGGTGGCAAAGAACTGGCAGTTGTTGCGTCCCCGGGACTTGGCATGATACATGGCCATATCGGCCTTGCGGATCAGGGCCTCTGCCTGATCACTGTCCGTGGGATAGAGTGATATGCCGATGCTGGTGGTCAGATGCACGTCCTGCTGGCCGAGGCGGAACGGTTGCTGGAGTGCGTTGCGCAACCGCTCGGCAAGGAGGGAGACATCAAAGGAGTTGTTCAGATTTTCGACCAGAAGAATGAACTCGTCGCCGCCATACCGCGCAACGGTCACATCCTTGCCCACGCGACCCACAATTCTGCGGGCGGCCAGCCGGAGGAGTTCGTCACCGTATTCAAGTCCCAGCGTATCATTGATGTATTTGAAACCGTCCAGATCCAGGAAGACCACGGCCAGTTCGGTGCGGGCACGTCTTGCCCGTTCGATCGCCAGTGACAGGCGCTCCGTGAACGCGGTACGGTTGGGCAGTTCGGTCAGCGCATCATAATAGGAATGGAACAGGGCCTGCTGTTCGTTGCGCTTGAGTTCGGTGATGTCGGAAAGGCTCCAGACCCGTCCCCGGATCACGCCCTGATGCCAGCGTGGCTGGGAATAACAGGCCACAAAGCGGCCATCATTGAGTTCGACGAGACACTCGTGGGCACCTTCGGGTGCTGTCCTTGTGAGCGCCCAGTAACGCTCGAACTCATCCCGGTTCCGGATCATGGCCGCGAGAATGCTGTAGAGCCGCCGGGCGCTGCGGTCACGAAGATCATCACGGCCAAGGTCGAACATCGTCAGGAAAGTCTGGTTATAGACCAGGATGCGCTGGTCGTTGTCAATCACGACAATGGCGTCACAGGTGGCATCCAGGGTCGCGTTGAGCAGCGACAGCGATTGCTCCAGATGCCGTTTGGTCCGTTCCAGCTCGCTGACGTGTTTGTTCAGCTCTTCATATCGGCTGCTCAGCTCTTCCGAAGACAGCTCAAGTGCCCGTTCGAGGAGCAGTCGGTCTTCGTCGAACTGATGATAAGCCTGATTGACCGCATTCAGAAAGGGCGCCAGCTCCGGGCGAATGGAGCCTTGGCCCAGGTGCCGCATCATCTGTCGTTTGAGCAGGCTGTGCCAATCCGTCATGAGGCGTCGGCTTCCGAGAATGTTGTGATGGTCATGGTCTGGTTGTGGAAGTTGCAGCCGGATTCATGACGTAACGGGCTGATTTCGCCGTAGGAATAGAAACCGGCAAGACAGGTGGGCGCAGGCAGGATGTCGCGTACCGCTTCGGTTTCTTCCTCGATGCGCTGTCTGAGCACCATCTTTCTGCCGACACAGGAAATCAGCAGTGCTGCCGCCGGTGGCAGATCAGGCTGTGTCTGTACGCATTGCTCCGCTGCCCCCTGAGCCCCCTCTACGAGCCGGTCAAAATTGGCCTTCATGAAACGTACCCTGGCGCCTTCCGGAATGTCGCCGGCAAAGGTCATGCTTTGACTTGCTTCGTCCACGGACAGCACCGTACGTACCACGTCCTTCTCCCGCTCGTTGATCAGGGTGAGGGGGAACAGCAAGGCCGACCCCGGAAGATCCTTTGCATAATCGCCCAGATATCGCTTGTAGAGTGCCAGCGCAGACTGGCCATCCAGTTCGTAGAGCACATTGTGTTCGGCACGCGTCACCACACGGACGGGCCCAAAGGGGTCCCAGCCGCCAAGAGAACCGAAACCCACGCGCAGCGCGGTCCCGTAAAAGCCGATGCCGACGATCCGGTATCCGGTATCCGGCTTTTCCAGCCACGCGCAGGTGTTCCCGAAACGGTCACCGTCACCGGCCAGTCCGCCGGACGCGGTGGTGTGCTCAGGCAGGGTAGCAGCCAGCGCCCGGGTCAGTTCCGTACCATTGACATGCAAACCATCCGAAAGCACCAGAACATGTTGCAGGTCTTCACCGGCGAGCTCGCGAGCCAGATGTTCTGCGGCACGGGGCGTTTCCGTGGCGTTGGCCACTTCAACCGTGACACCGCGAAGCCGGGTGCGGGTCATGCCCAGTACCAGCACGGATACGGCATTGTCATAAACCTGGGTATCGTATATTTCGCCGGCGGTTGTGCAGCCAGCCAGAATGGCACCGGGGTATCGGGACCTGAGTTCCTCATGCAGTGCTGGCCTGATGTCGTCCACGGCCCCGAAACAGAGCACCAATGACTGCTTTGTCCCGGCCGGCAATGTATCCGGTGCGTGGATCCACCCACCATGCTGCCAGAGACCTTGCGTGGCGTACATCCTCAATCTCTCCCCGCCTTGTTCTTGTTTGTGTTTCAGTATAGATAGAGAAACCGTCCTGTGGTGTAGAGATTTTGTAAATCCGCCGGTCGATGGGCTATGCTGACGGAGACAGGAGAGGCGCGATGACTTATCGGATTACCTACGGGCTGGAGCATCTGGATACAGGTGAAACCGAGCACTACACACTGGACATGGACGAGGCGTTCAATCTGGTGATCTCCACGCCGGCGCCACCGGATTGGGCCCGTCTGGAGCAGGACAAGTGCCGGAACTGCCCGCTGAACCCGGATGAGCATCCCTGGTGCCCGCTGGCCGTTGCGCTGAACGTGTATGATATCGGAGGCGGGCACAAACTCTCGCACACGCCTGTCCGGGTCACCGTGAGCGCGCCCGGGCGGACCATTTCCAATGAAACCTCCCTGCAGCATGCGTACCGCTCTCTGCTCGGGCTCATCATGCCCACCTGTGGTTGCCCGGTCGCTGCATTCTTCAAGCCCATGGCCCGGTTTCATCTGCCGTTTTCGGATGAGGAAGAAACGATTTACAGGGCGGCGTCCATGTATCTGCTGGCCCAGTATTTCAGGGCACAGGCCGGGTTGCCGGCAGAACTGGATCTGAAAGGGTTGCGCGAGGCCTATCAATCGATTCACATGCTCAATATCGACTTTTCGAAGCGGCTTCGCGCAATTGCCAAGGGGGATAGTGCCGTGAATGCGGTGGTGTTGCTGGATCTGTTCACCAAGACCATGCCCTGGGCCATCGACGACCAGCTTTCCGAAATCCGGCACCTGTTTGAGGGATTTCTGAATGCCTGAGGCCGTCAGCCCAGCAGCAGGCTGTCATCCTCGATCTGCTGGCCGCGCTGACGCTCAAACTGATCCAGCAGGTCCTTGACGGTCAGCTGCTTGCGTGCCTCCCCGCTGATGTCAAAGGCAATCCGGCCTTCGTGGAGCATCAGCGTCCGGTCCCCATGCTCCAGCGCCTGCTTCATGCTGTGTGTGACCATCAGCACGGTCAGCTTCTTTTCCTCGACGATGCGATCGGTCAGTTCCAGCACGAAGGCTGCCGTCCTGGGGTCGAGTGCGGCGGTATGTTCGTCAAGCAGCAGGATATCCAGAGGTCGCAAGGTGGCCATCACGAGAGATACAGCCTGACGCTGTCCCCCGGAAAGCTGGCCCATCTTTTCGCCCAGCCGCTTTTCGAGCCCGAGGCCCAATCTTGCGAGAGACTCGCGGAACTGTTCGGTCAGTTCCGACCTGACGGCACGGGACAGCCCCCGTTTCTGACCGCGCCTTGCAGCGAGTGCCAGATTCTCCTCGATGGTGAGGTTTTCGCAGGTGCCGGCCTTGGGATCCTGAAACACGCGGGCCACCTGTCCGGTACGCCTGAAGGAGGGCAGATGGGTCACGTCATGGTTGCCCATCCGGATCCTGCCCTGTTCAACCGGTGCGTCGCCGGACAGCGCATTGAGCAGGGTGCTTTTGCCGGCGCCGTTGCTGCCGATGACCGTGACAAACTGATGCCGTGGAATGACAAGGCTGATACCCCGCAGGGCGTGAACTTCCAGGGGCGTTCCGGCACCGAAGCGCACATGCAGATTTTCCACTTCAATCATGCCGAACGGACTCCCACGCTTTTCATGTTGCGTCTGACACCGGGCAGAACGATGGCCACCGCCACCAGCACGGCCGTAATGAGATTGAGATCCTGTGCCTTGAGACCGATGAAGTCGGCATTGAGTGCGAAGGCGACAGCAAGCCGGTACAGCAGCGAGCCGGCAATGCAGGCAAAGAGACTGATCAGCAGCGTCCTGGAGCCGAGAATGGCTTCACCCCCGATAACCGAAGCCAACCCCACGACAATGACACCCACACCCATGGTGACATCCGCAGCCCCCTGAGACTGGGCAAAGAGTGCGCCGGCCAGAGCGACCAACGCGTTGGATAGTGCCACGCCCGTCAGCACCATTCGGCCGGTATTGATGCCCTGGGCGCGGGCCATCGTCGGGTTCGCCCCTGTTGCACGCATGGCCAGACCGGCTTCCGACGTCAGGAAAATGTGCAGGGCAGTGAGGGCCACCAGCACCACGATGCTGAAGAAGATCACGGGCACCAGATACCAGGCTTCCAGCGCATCCCTGAAGGGGGTCAGTACGGTTTCTTCCGTCAGCAGCGCAACATTCGGCTTGCCCATGATGCGCAGATTGATGGAATACAAGGAAATCATGGTCAGAATGGAGGCCAGCAGGTGCAGGATATTGAGTCGCACATTCATCCACGCTGTCAGCATGCCCGCCGCTGCACCGGCACCCATGGCGGCGAGTGTGGCCAGCCACGGGTTCCAGCCGGCCACGATCAGAGTTGCACAGACGGCTGCACCCAGCGGGAAGGAGCCGTCCACGGTCAGATCCGGGAAGTCGAGGATCCGGAACGAGATATAGACGCCGAGGGCGACGAGGGCAAACAGCAGCCCCGTTTCCATCGCCCCCCAGAATGCAATGCTGCTCAGCATGGGTTACTCGACAACCGCCTTGGCTTCCTTGATGAGGGATTCATCCAGTGTAATGCCCATGCGCTCTGCAGCCTTGGGATTGACGTACAGTTCCAGTTTCTCGACACCCTGCACCGGAATGTTTGCGGGTGACTCACCCTTGAGGATCCGGGCCACGATCTTGCCGGTCTGACGGCCCACGTCGTAGTAGTTGAAACCGTAGGCCGCCACTGCACCACGTTTGACCGTATCCGTGTCCGCAGCAATGACGGGCAGCTTGTTGCGTTCGCCGACCTGAATGACTGCTTCCACTGCAGAAATCACAGTGTTGTCCGTCAGGAGATAGATGGCGTCCACCTTGCCGACCAGGGATTTTGCAGCATTGAGAATTTCGGAAGTTTTGGTGGCAACGGCTTCGACCACTTCCAGTTCCTGGGCACTGGCAACGGATTTCAGGCGCTTCACCAGTGAAACGGAGTTGGCTTCTCCCGGGTTGTAGAGGGTACCGATGCGCTTCACGCCAGGCACGACGCGCTTCACGAGTTCAAGATGCCGTTCCAGGGGCAGCATGTCCGTGGTGCCGGTAATGAGCTTTCCGGGCTTGTCCAGTGACTCCACCAGTTTGGCACCGACAGGGTCTGTCACCGCGGCAAAGACAACAGGAATGCCGCGAACCGAGGCTGCAACGGTTTGTGCGGAAGGTGTGGTGATTGCCACGATGACGTCGGGTTGTTCACCGGCAAACTTCTTGGCGATCTGTGCGGCTGTGGCAGGATTGCCCTGAGCATTTTCGTAGATCCAGCGGAGATTCTCGCCCTCCTTGTATCCCTGTGCAGCCAGCTCGTCCCTGACACCTGTACGGCACGCATCCAGTGCAGGATGTTCCACAATCTGAGTGATGGCCACGGTGCGTGTTTCCGCCTGTACGCCTGCAGACAGAATACCGGCCAGCGCCAGTGCACAGAACCGTGCAACTACTTTCATGGTGTCGCCCTCTTGTAGGATGTTATTGGAGGAAAAAGTCGGCGGATTTTAGCACAGCCCGACGGTCAGGTGTATCACTGCCGGGGTGATGGTTTGCTGGTGACATACTTCCTGCGCAGGCTCCAGCCCGTGATGGCCTGATAGAGAATAAATCCACCGCCGATCAGAAACAGGGTGGCCACCAGAAGCAGAGTAGTTTCCTGGCCAAAGGTAACCGGTTTGCCAAACTGCATGGCCGTCATCACCAATGACAACTTGACAATGAACAGGTAGGCGGCAAACAGCGCACTGGCCGTACCGGACACAAACTGGCTGACGAGCATGAGGGTCGAGGGCAGGGTCACCGAATGGCCGCAATGTTCACACACGTACGTATCGGAAGATTCCATTTCGTCCGGAGCGGTGGCCTGCTGAACCATGAGGCCTTCCTTGCAGCGTCGGCAGAGTAGCTGGTCCATGATGTTGTCCGTTTCCCCCGAAGGTTCGATTTTTTAGATGGTTAAACCGGTCATCTCCGGCATTGAATTTCAATATTCGTCACAGTTTAAGCGTGCATGATTCTATAGAATTACAAAAGATTACAGTAGTGTTGATCACTCAATCCATCACATCAACAACATAAAAAAAGAAAAGGACTCCCATGAACGCACAAGCACACCCTCAGGTGGCACTGAAAACGCCACTCCAGATGTTCTACCACTGGGAAAAGCAGAAAGGGGACAAAACCTACTTCACTCAGCCGGTCGGCAATGGCCAGGTTGAAGAATACAGCTGGAAGCGGGTTGGCGATGAAGCGCGCCGGATGGCGGCGTACCTGCGCTCGCTGAATCTGCCGGAAGGCTCTCGCATCGGAATCGTATCCAAGAACTGCGCACACTGGATCATGTCGGATCTGGCCATCTGGATGGCGGGGCATATCTCCGTGCCGCTTTATCCGACCCTGAGTGCGGAAACCGTACGTCAGATCATGGAACACAGTGAATCCAAAGTGCTGTTTGTCGGCAAGCTGGATGACTGGGACAACATGAAGGATGGCGTACCATCGGATGTGCACTGTATCAGTTACCCGCTCAGCCCGCCCAATGATTTTCCGACCTGGAACGACCTGATCCGCGAGCATCAACCGATTCAGGACAGCCCCTCGCGCAAGCTGGACGAGCTGGCCACTATCGTTTACACCTCCGGTTCAACCGGTGCGCCCAAGGGCGTCATGCTATCCTTCTACGCCATGTCCTATGCCGCCCAGGGCGTGGTGCATGAACTCAATATTACCGAAGACGAGCGCATGCTGTCTTATCTGCCGCTGTCTCATGTCTTCGAGCGCTTCGTCGTTGAAATGGGGTCCCTGGCCAAGGGCTTCCACCTGTTTTTTGCAGAATCCCTGGATACCTTCGTTCAGGATCTCCAGCGCGCCCGGCCGACGCTGTTCCTGTCCGTGCCGCGGATCTGGACCAAGTTCCAGGCAGGCGTTCTGGACAAGATGCCGGCGGAGAAGCTGGATCGACTGCTGAAAATCCCGCTGGTCAACCGTCTCGTACGCAAGAAGATTCTTACCAAGCTGGGCCTGCAGCACGTGAAGTTTGCCGGCAGCGGTTCAGCGCCGCTGTCCCAGGACATCCTCCAGTGGTACCGCAAGCTGGGGCTCGAGCTTCTGGAAGGCTACGGCATGTCCGAGAACTTTGCCTATTCGCACATGACCAAGCCCGGTCGTACACGCGTGGGTTATGTGGGCGAGCCCTTGCCCGGGGTCGAATGCAAGATCGCACCGGATGGCGAGGTGCTGGTCAAGAGTCCTGCGAGCATGATGGGCTACTACAAGGCGCCTGAGCTGACGGCCGAGTCCTTTACGGAGGATGGCTTCCTGAAGACGGGGGACCTGGGTGAAATCGACGAAATGGGCCGCCTGAAGCTGACCGGCCGCAAGAAGGAGCTGTTCAAGACGAGCAAGGGCAAGTATGTGGCGCCGGCCCCCATCGAGAACCAGTTGGTCTCCCATCCGGCGGTGGAAATGGTGTGTGTTGCCGGTGCGGACTATCCGCAGCCTCACTGTCTGGTCATGCTGGCAGATGATGCCTTTGCACGCCGTGATGACCCGCAGTTCCGCAAGGAATTCGAGGAAAGCTTTGGCAAGTTGCTCAAGGAGGTCAATCAGCGGGTCGATCCGCATGAGCGGCTGGCGTTTGCCGTCGTGGTCAAGGATCAGTGGCTGATTGAAAACAACTTCCTCACGCCGACCATGAAGATGAAGCGAAATGTCATCGAGGAGGCGTACAAACCCTTTACGGACGACTGGTACGCGAAACGGCAGACCATCATCTGGCAGTAAGCCTGGCGATTGTCTCATGAGGCCACCTGCGGGTGGCCTTTTTCATGCCCTCTGCATGCTGGCCCGGTTGAGGATCAGAACGGGGATCAGGCCGGCCGCAACAATGATCAGGGCGGCCAGAGCGCTTTGTTCCAGTTGTTCGTCCGAGGCAAACTGGTACACATACGTGGCCAGGGTCTCGAAATTGAAGGGCCGCAGGATGAGGGTGGCAGGCAGTTCCTTCATGCAGTCCACGAAAACGATGAGTCCCGCCGTAAACAAACTCTTTTTCAGAATGGGCAGGTGAACCCGACGCAGTATGGCGGCCGGGCGATGGCCCAGAGTGCGGGCTGCCTGGTCCATTGACGGGGTGATGCGGTTGAGTCCCGCTTCGGCCGAACCGACGGCAACGGCCATGAAGCGCGCGTTGTAGGCATACAGAATGGCGAACATGCTGCCGCTGAGCAAGAGGCCGGTGGACAGGCCCCACCAGGATTCCGCCAGGTCGCTCAGCCAGTTGTCGAAGGCGGCAAGGGGGATGATGACGCCGACGGCCAGCACCGCGCCGGGCATGGCATAGCCCACAGTGGCGACCTTGTTGAGTGTCAGTGTCAGCCGGTCACGTGTCAGTCTCTGGGTATAGGCCAGAAGCAGCCCGGTAAACACCAGCATGAGCCCCGATGTGGCGGAAAGCAGTATGGAGTTGCGTGCGTAGACGAGGAACTCGGGGGTCCAGCTTTCCGCCGCGTATTGCACGGCATAGACCAGCAGAATGCCGCCGGGGAGCAGAAAACCGAGCACCACGAGCAGTGTGCAGAACAGGCATGCCAGCCAGGCTGGTGCCCCGCGCAGCACGACGCGCTTGTGGGAGACCGGGGTACGGGATTGCCAGACACGCACCTTGCGCCGGGAAAACTGTTCGAGCCAGATCAGGAGCAAGGCAAAGGTGACCATGCTCACTGCGATCTGGGCAGCACCGCCCACGTCGCCCAGATTGAGCCAGGTGTCGAACAGGCCGGCGGTCAGGGTCTGTACGGCAAAAAAGTCCACGGTACCGAAGTCGTTCAATGTCTCCATCAGCACCAATGCAAGGCCGACAGCCAGCCCTGGCCTGACGGCGGGCAGCAGGACATGCCAGAGCGTACCGAAAAAGCCCCGGCCCAGACTCCGGCTGGCGAGAAAGAGGTTGGCCGAAAGATCCATCATGGCCGCGCGGCTGGTCAGATAGACGTAGGGGTAGAGTACCAAGGAGAACATGGCCACCGCACCCCCGAGTGAGCGGATTTCCGGAAACCAGTAGTCATTGGGTGATGACCAGCCGAACAGAGCACGCAGACCTGCCTGCAGGGCACCCGCGTACTCCAGAAAATCGGTATAGACGAAGGCGATCACATAGGCCGGAAAGGCAAATGGCAGCATCAGCGCCCAGCTGAAATGACGGCGGCCGGGGAAGTCGAACCAGACGATCAGCCAGGCACTGACGAGACCGAAAAGGGCCGTCAGCAGACCGGTGCCGGCCATCAGCTTGAGCGTGGTGCTGATATAGCGGGGCAGAACGGTCGAGCCCAGATGTCCCCAGAAAGCGCCATCGGAAGTCGTTGCCAGCCAGATTGCAGAAACGAGTGGCAGACACACAAACAGCGCCGCAATAAACGAGAGAAGCCGCCAGCCCCATACGGGACCGGCGGCCAGAGCCTTGACCTGATGCGTCATGACAGGTGATGGGCTTCCTTAACCGTCAAAATTGATCTTGTCGACGAGCATTGCCGCGGCCTTGCGATGTTTGGCGACTTCGGACAGCGGCAGTGTGTCGGCCTTGAATTTGCCCCAGGATTCTACCAGACCAGAGGGTTCAACGGCAGGGTTGACCGGGTACTCGAAGTTCTGTTCGGCATACATCTTCTGAGCGAGACGATCCGACAGGAATTCGATCAGCCGGATGGCCGCTTCCTTGTGCGGCGCTGCCTTGGTGAGTGCCGCGCCGGAAATGTTGACATGGGCACCCCGGTCATCCTGATTCGGGAAAATGATGTTGACGGCGTTGGCCCATTTGCTTTGCTTCTCGTCGGTCAGCATTTTGCCCAGATAATAGCTGTTGCCCAGTGAAACGTCACAGATGCCCTCATAGATGGCCTTGACCTGGGCCCTGTCGTTGCCCTGAGGCTTGCGGGCCAGGTTGGCCTTGACGCCCTTGAGCCATTCTTCGGTGGCGGCCTCACCCTTGTGGGCGATAAACGAAGCGATCAAGGCCAGGTTGTAAGGATGCTTGCCGCTGCGTGTGCAGACCTTGCCCTTGAATTCAGGTTTGGCCAGGTCTTCGTAATCCAGTTGAGTGGTCTTGACTCGCTCTTTTGAGGCATAAATGGCCCGTGCACGGACGGTCAGTCCGAACCAGCGGCCTTCGGGGTCGCGGTACTGGGCGGGAATGTTCTTTTCGAGCGTGGCGCTTTTCACCGGCTGAACCACATCGCTGTCAACCAGCTCCTGCAAGCGGCCGATATCGACGGTCAGCACCACATCTGCCGGGCTGTTCCGTCCCTCCCGTTTGAGACGTTCCGCGATGCCTTTCTTTGCGTAGACGACCTGTGTTTCGATGCCTGTTTCGCGTGTGAAGGCACTGAGAATGGGTTGGATGAGATAAGGCTGGCGGTTGGAGTAAATGTTGACGGTTTCCGCTGCCTGCACGTTCAGGCCTTGCAGGGACAGTGCAGCAACCGAAAGGGTAAGGAGGCGCTTCAGAGATCGTTTCATGTTTCTACCTGCTGTTAATTGTGAGAACGATAAGGATTATCATTAAAAAGGTGTCGGCAGTCAACCTCCGGCGTGCAGGATGCTGGTATCATATAAGCATGGATTCGGGCATGATGCGTGCCGGAACAGTTTCGGATCGGAAAGGAGAGTTGACGTCAATGCGTTCGCAGCAGTTTGTACGTTGGGCAGTGCTGGTCGGGTCAGTGGGCGTGCTGAGCGGTTGTTCATCTTATTATGCCTATTACGGGCGCTTTCAGGCGGAAACATCCCAGGGGCACATGCGGGATGCGGTCATCGCCTGGTACACCAACGAGCGGGGTGACTGGTCCTTGCTGGACTCGGAAGGCACGGCGATCACGCTGCAGACGCAGTGCAGTCAGCGCACCCTGCGGTTTGCGCCCAATGCGCTGTGCAGCAGTGACAAGAGCAAGATCGTCTGGTGCGGGGAGCCGGGCAAGGATCTGGACTGGAAAGGCCGGCCCATCACCACACAAGATCAGGTTTGCGGAGAAATCCGCTCCGCAGGGGCGCGCAACACCGGTTCCGGGGTGGCCGATCTCGGGACCACGATCGAGCTGACCATACAGTGCTATCCGGCGACTCCGGTTGTCCAGCAGGGGGAAGAGACGCTGAATTTTGATTACATTCGTGCGTCGTCTGTGCCTTATCGTATCCGGGTCAAGAAAGTGGAGATGGGCTCCGCAGAGGATCGCATGCCGGAACTGTCCGAAAAGGGATGCAAGTAACGGATAAGGTGGGAGCCGGTTGACAACCAAAGTGTGAAGGTGTCGATGTTTCTACAATTGGCAACGGTTTGTCATGGCCGTGTAACGAATCATTACCCTATTGCCCTGTACTGTATGCCCGGAACGTGGAAAATGAGATCGTAAGAGAATCCTGAGTGAACCGGAGAGTTGCCGTGGCCACCCGCAAAGTCAAGATTGCCGTATCGGACCTGGAGCTGGGCATGTTCGTATCCGATCTGGACCGGCCGTGGTTCGAGACGCCGTTCCCGATTCAGGGTTTCTACATTCGCTCCGTGGCAGACATCAAGGCACTGGAAACCTACTGCAAGTTCGTTTTTGTTGACGTGCCGGTGGAGGTTGGAGATGTGAGTGTCCGGCATGCGGAGATACCTGACGATGACAGCGTCCGGGTGGTTCAGTTCCGTCGTGCGGCCCGGTCCGGGCAGGACAAGGCGGAGCGAGTCAAGGTACCGCCGATAAAAATCCGTGATGCACACCATTACCCGGTGGTCAGGCCGCTGAAGAAATCCATCGGCCATGCCGAGCGGCTGCTCAGGCAGGTGGATGAGTCCGTTTGCCGGCTCTATGAGCGGCTGGCCGAAGGCAAGGCGGATGCCATGGCCGAGACGGCGATGGCCGCGAAGCAGATGACACAGTCAGTCATCGAGAATCCGGATGCTCTGGTATGGATGGCGCGTGTCAAACAGAAAAGTGACCATGTGTATGCGCATGCGGTGGCGTCCAGTATCTGGGGCCTGGTGTTTGCCCGCCACCTGGGACTGGCGCCGGACGTGATGCAGACGCTGGCGCAGGGACTGCTTCTGAGCCAAGTGGGCAAGACACGTCTTGATGACCGTCTGCTGACCAAACCGGGATTTCTGGACGCGACGGAGTATCGTGCCTGGCAGCGCTATGTGGAGGAGGGCGTGGCCATCCTCAGTCAGACGCCCGGCATTTCCGGGCCGGTCGTCAAGGTGGTCGAATACCACCGGGAACGTCACAATGGCAGCGGGTTCCCCAAGGGGGTGACCGGAGACCGTATTCCGATGCTGGGCAAGATTGCCGGTATCGTCGAGCACTTTCAGGCGTTGATCGAGCCGAGGCCCGGCGTGACCCCCTTGTCACCCAGCCAGGCCATTGCGCGCCTCTACGAGCAGCGCAATATCGAGTTTCAGGAAGATCTGGTCGAACGCTTCATTCAGGCCATCGGGGTCTACCCGGCGGGCACCCTGGTTGAACTTTCCGATGGCAGTGTCGGGGTAGTCGTGGGACAGAACGCCGAGCGCAAGCTCTTTCCTCAGGTTCTGCGGGTGCTGGACGCTGAAAAACAGCCCCTCCGGAAGCAGGAGCTCGTGGACCTCAGGAAGCTGAATGACGCAGGGCAGGTCGTGCTTAAAATTGCACGTACACTGCCCCAGGATGCCTATGACATTGATCTCGAAGACTGCCGGATTCCCACGGGGTGGGGGTTGCGCCGCTGGGTCGGCTAACCCGGCGACACCCTGGCATCACCGGATCGTGATTCTGACGTTCTTCTTGATCCACCGATAGTCGTTGGCGAGCTTCAGGTTCAGAATCACCGTAGCTTCCTGCCCTTTCTGACCGGTCGCGAAGAATGTGGCTTCCTGGCTGTTCTTGTCCCAGTTCTGGACGGTCACGACGCTATTATCCGTGCTGATCACTTCCATGTCATCCAGATCTCTGTGCTCCCGGATCATGACCAGCCTGACAGTTCTCAGGTCGTGATCACCTTCCGGAATCTCGTAAAATTCATTGTCCACAAAGATGTCTTCACCAATGGATCGGGTGATGTTCTGCAGTTGCTCCTTGAGGAGGCGACTGGCCGAGACAGCTCCCGTATAGATCCGGCCCGCTTCAGGATCATCACAGGTGGTCTGGGGCAGTTCGGGGAAACAGATGCTGTTGATCAGCTTGTTTTCAACCCGATCGGTCAGCGTATCCTTGCCGAACGTGTCTTCCGCGTTGGCACTCCAGTCAATCTCGCCTTCCGTGGCAAAGTCGAAGGCATTGATGGCGTCCACCACATAGGATTTGATCTGGATGCCATTCTCCGGATCCCGGTCATCATCAATGGTGAGCAGGAAGCGCATCTTGTTGATAATGCGTTTCTCGCCAGCTGCAGCAGATTCCAGGAACGCATGCGTTGTCAATCCGTCCACCTGTTCGCCGGCATCAATCTTTGCCACTTCATCCGGCTCGAAATCAATGGGCGTGATCCAGTCCTTTGCCGGAATATCCTGAGCCAGGATCAGTGAGCCCACGGAAAAGGTGACCGTCTCGCCCGGGTAGTATCTGAACTCACCCCGGCTTCCGGTGCTGCCGCTCTGGCTTGCGGTCTGGTAGCGGAGGCCCTCCACACCGGTAAAGAGCACATGGCCGATGCGGGAGCCGTCGGAGTCATTGCTGCCGTCATTGTTGCTGCACGCGCCCAGTGCGAAGGTCAGTGTCAGCGCAATCAGTACCTGCTTCATGTAAGACTGCATTCCTTTGTGAGGTCGTTGTTGTCGGTTTTGAACCGATTATAGCGATGCGGATTGAGGTAAAATGGGAACCTCTCCTCGGAATAGGTGTAAACTCAACTTGAATTTTCATTCAAGAATGACCATCATGGCCAGCCTCCGAACATGAGAGTATTCATCCCATGACCCCTGCTCTGGATATCCAGGATCTGAGAAAGATCTATGACAACGGTTTTGAAGCCCTGAAGGGCATCACCTTGCAGGTGAGGCAGGGTGATTTCTTCGCGCTGCTCGGTCCGAATGGCGCCGGGAAGTCCACCACACTGGGTATCGTCTCCTCGCTGATCAACAAGACGTCGGGCCAGGTACGTATCTTCGGCCATGACCTGGATTCGGACGTGGTGTCGGCCAAGAAAAGTCTGGGTGTGGTGCCGCAGGAATTCAACTTCAACCAGTTCGAGAAAGTTTTTGATATCGTGGTGACTCAGGGGGGCTACTACGGAATGCCTCTGAAAAAGGCAAGGGAAAATGCAGAACGGTATCTGCGCGAGCTGGGGCTCTGGGACAAGCGCAACGAGCAGGCCCGGATGCTTTCGGGTGGAATGAAGCGCCGCCTGATGATCGCCAGGGCACTGGTGCACGAGCCCGGACTGCTGATACTGGATGAACCGACGGCTGGCGTGGACATCGAGCTGCGTCGCTCCCTGTGGACCTTTCTCCAGCAGATCAACCGGGAAGGCAAGACCATCATTCTGACGACTCACTATCTGGAGGAAGCGGAAGCGCTGTGCCGCAATATCGCCATCATCGACCGTGGACGCATTCTTGAAAACACCTCCAAGGTGGAACTGCTGCGCAAGCTCAAGCGCGAGAGCTATGTTCTGGATCTCGGGCGCAAGCCTGACGTGGCGCTGGATCTCGGGGATATTCCATGTCGTATCAACGAGGACGGTCTGATGGAAGTCACCCTGGAGCGCGACGTGACGCTCAATACGCTGTTCGAACGGCTCAATGCCCTGAACGTGAAGGTGTACAGCATGCGGACGAAAGCCAACCGGCTCGAGGAACTGTTCCTGGATCTGGTCATGCAGAACAAGGAGGAGGGCGCATGACCGCGGCAGAAATCTGGGTGGCATTCATTACCATCGTGATCAAGGAAGTACGCCGGTTTACCCGTATCTGGCCACAAACGCTGTTGCCGCCGGCCATTACGATCACGCTGTATTTTGTCATCTTCGGCAATCTCATCGGCCCGCGCATCGGCAAGATGGAAGGGCTGGATTACATGGACTTCATTGTGCCGGGCCTGATCATGATGGCGGTGATCACCAACGCCTACGCCAATGTAGTGTCGAGCTTCTTCAGCATGAAATTCCAGCACAGCATCGAGGAGATTCTGGTGTCTCCCATGCCGAACTGGGTGGTGCTGACCGGGTATGTGGCCGGAGGGGTGGCCAGAGGCCTGTGCGTGGGACTGATTGTCACACTGCTGTCCCTCTTCTTCACGGATCTGGAAGTGCATCATCTGGGCGTGGTGATCAGTGTGGTGTTGCTTACGGCAATACTGTTTTCCCTGGGAGGCTTCATCAATGCGGTGTTTGCGACCAAATTTGACGACATTTCCATTGTGCCGACCTTTGTCCTGACGCCGCTGACCTATCTGGGCGGGGTGTTCTATTCCATTTCGATGCTGCCGGCGTTCTGGCAGGCCATTTCGAAGGCCAACCCCATACTGTACATGATCAATGCCTTTCGCTATGGGTTGCTTGGCGTCAGTGACATTGATATCCGGGTCGCTTATGTGATGATCCTGTTTTTCATTGTGGTGTTGTTCAGCTACTCGCTGTGGTTGCTGAACCGGGGAGTGGGGATTCGTAAATAATGGATGAACTCAGAAAACTGACACGGCTGGGGCAGGATACGCCCTATGTGGACCAGTACGCGCCGGATTTGCTCTGTCCGGTGCCCCGAAGCCTGTCCCGGGCCCGGCTGACCCAAGTGCCCGACTGGTTCGGGTATGATGAATGGTGGGGGTTTGAACTCTCCTGGCTCAACGCCCGGGGCAAGCCGGAAGTACGTCTGGCGCGTTTTCGTTTTGATGCCGGCAGCCCGGCATTGATCGAGTCCAAGTCATTCAAGCTCTACCTCAACAGCTTCAATCAGACTGTTTTCGAGTCCGGGCATGCTGTGCTGGCCACACTGGAGGCAGATCTCTCAAAGGCCAGCGGTGCGCCGGTTGAAATTGAGATGTTTCCGGTTGCACCTCTGGCGGCCGGGGATGAAGCCGGTCCGCTCCCGGATATCCATTTGCTGGATGAGCTGGATATTGCCATCGATTGCTACACGCCTGACCGGTCGCTGCTTGAGAAAGCCTCCGACGGGGCAGTACAGCGCGGAACCTGGGTATCCCACCTGCTGCGATCCAACTGCCCGGTCACCGGTCAGCCGGACTGGGGTTCGGTACTGATCCACATGGAGGGTGCCAGCCCGGATCCGGAAAGCCTGCTCAGATACATTGTCTCCTATCGCACGCACCAGGGGTTTCACGAGCATTGCATTGAATCCATGTACGTGGATCTGCTTGAGGTGTATGAGCCGGAGGCGTTGCTCGTCATGGCCCGGTATACGCGGCGGGGCGGGCTGGATATCAATCCTGTGCGGGCCAGCAGCCCGGATCTGCTGGAGCTGGCGGCGCGGTGGGGCAGGCTGAACCGCCAGTAGCCGACGGCGGAAGGCATGAGCCCGTCCGATCGGTGGCGGGCTGATCATGGAAAGACTGCTCAGCCGTTGCGAAGTTTCTCCGCCGCGCTTTCCAGGGCCTTCAGAATGCGCTCCCGTGCGGTGTCCGAAATCTTGCCAGTATCCAGATACATGGCGAAACCTTCCGTTTCGTGTTCGATGAAGCTCTTGTTGTCGCCGATATCCCGGCGGAAGTCGATCACCGAGTAGATCGGAATCGGCTTGGAGAAGCCCTTGACCGTGATCTGACCTTTGTCCCGGCACATGATGGTGTCCTTGATCAGGGCGAAGGTTTCATAACTGACCAGGATTTCACCCGGCTCGGCCATGGATTCCAGGCGGCTGGCCAGGTTCACTTCCTTGCCGATGATGGTGTAATCCATCCGGTTTTCCGCGCCGAAGTTGCCCACCGTCACATAACCCGTGTTGATGCCCATGCGGATTTCCAGTGGTGTTCTGACACCCTGGCTCCGCCATTTCTGGCGCAGGATCTTCATGTGCTTGCGCATTTCGATGGCCATGGCCACGCACGCCAGCGTGTCTTCCTTGGCGCCGCGGCTGGTGGGGTCGCCAAAGAAGATCATGATGCTGTCACCGACAAACTTGTCGATGGTGCCACCATACTTGAGCGCGATCTGGCTCATTTCGTTGAAGTAATGGTTCAGCAGTTCGGTGAGGCTTTCCGGTTCGATTTCCTCGCTCAGATCGGTAAAGCCCTTGATGTCGGAGAAGAACACCGCAAGTTTCTTGCGCTGGGTTTCCAGCCGGACATCCCTTTCGCCGGTAAAGATGGACTGCCAGACCTGTGGTGACAGATATTTGGCCAGCTTGTGGGACAGGGCAATGGATTGCTCCCGCTGCTGCTGGATCTGGGTTTTGGCCAGCACCAGTGCACGTGCCTGCTGGTGTGTGTAGAAGGCCGTGACGCAGACATAGAACATGGTGCCGAGACCGGCGACCACATTGACCGAAACGGGTGTGTCCAGGTTGATGTTGAAGTTGTAGGTGAGCGACGCAATCGTCATGCCCGCCAGCAGGGCGATATTGCCCTGGGCCCAGCTCTGCATGCCCCCCACATTGATGAAGCTGAAATTGAGCATCAGCAACCAGAACAGGGTGGGGCCGAGGGAGAATCCGATGAGGACAAGAATCATGCCGCACAGCACGGCGTCCACCAGAAGCAGTTTCTGCCGGACACCGGGGTTCTTCTGCTTGTTGAAGGCACGCAGAATGAAGTAGATCAGATGCGGCCAGATCATGGCAGCAGGTACCAGCCAGATCAGGTTCTCGTCAAAGTGGCCCTCAAGGATGCCGGCAACCAGGGTGGCGGCACTGCTCAGATAGCCTAGAACGCGCGCGTTGTAATCCGGCATGGGCGGAATCGCCACCGGTTTGTTCTGTGATGCTGAGCGCGCGCGCGTCTTTTCCGGCAGAGGTGGTTTGGGTGCGGCAGTCATGTCAGAGCGGTATCTTTCCAAGCAGCATGTCCCTGAACATTACCCAGTCTCCCATGAAACTGTACAACGGATGGCGGAAGGTTGCCGGACGGTTGTGTTCGAAGGCAAAGTGGCCGATCCACGCCAGACCGTAACCGGCAACGGGAGTCCACAGGATCAGCATTGGCCTGGCGAGAACAAACGATGCGATCAGCAGCGCCAGCACGATCAGCGAGCCCGCAAAATGCAGGCGCCGGCACACGGGATGCTGGTGTTCCGAGAGGTAATACGGATAGAACTCCGCAAACGATCTGAACTGGGTGCGAACACCGGTGCCCATGCCATATCCTCGTGTCTTAACGCTGAAAGTCTGCTTTTATTATCGTGAAACGTGTTTCATCAAAGAGTATCAGCAATTTCGTGACCTCACAATCTGCAATTTGGACGGGCGGGCGTATCACTTCACGACGGGTTTGCGTATAATGGCCGACCTTCGAAAAAACAAACCGGGTGTAATGCATGTCCTTCGTGTCACTCATTGATGGTGATGTGCTCCATCGTTGGCTTGAGCGAGCCGGAATCAAGGTTTATCTGTGCGGCCAGTGTCAGGGTATTCACCTGTCGGAGTTGCAGGGTGTCCCGGGCGTGGTCGAGAGCCGTCTGTTTGTGGAAGAGGACAGCATCCTGTTTACCACGGAGCTTGAAATCAAACCCTCGGCACTGATTCCATTGGTTTCGGATGTGGTCAGGATCAATGCCATGTATCCGCATATCAAGGTGTTCCCTGATGTGACGGATGACCAGTATCCGCGACTGATTGCCTGCGCCTCCCTGCTGACCGGCGCAGGCCTGACCTATGAACAGTTTGGTGTGTTCATGGGCACCTGTCAGGATCTGGCCAGAAAACTGGTACAGGATCTGACTGAAATCGGCTATCTCATGATCGAGGGTGAGGCACCCGAGGGTGTGGCCGGTATCCCGGACGCCCGCCTGCACTGACTGATCATTCCGGGCGGCGTGCCAGGATGAAGAATTCCCGGTTGCCATCGCCGCCTGCAATCGGGCTGTCGAACCAGTCCAGAACAGTCATTCCGGCTTCCGCATACAAGGTCTTCGTGGTTGTCTCGAGTTCGGCATAGCGAGACGGATCGCGGACGATTCCCTTGTCGTTCAGGGCTTCCGGGCCCAGTTCGAACTGTGGCTTGACCAAGGCCAGAAAGTGCCCTGCGGGTCTCAGGCATTCTACGACTTCGGGCACCACCAGCCTCTGCGAAATGAAACTGACATCCATGACGGCCAGATCGGCACCCTGATCACCGAGATATGGGCGAACGGTGTCAATCATGTCCCGGGCGTTGATGCCTTCCAGAGTCACAATGCGCGGATCCGCTTTCAGAGAGTCATGAAGCTGATCGTGCCCGACCTCCACGCCGACCACCTTTGCCGCACCGTGCTGCAGCAGGCAATCTGTAAAGCCGCCGGTGGATTGGCCCACGTCCAGGCACAGCGTGTCGTGCACATCCAGTCCGGTGTGGCGCAGTGCGCCTTCCAGCTTGATGCCGCCCCGGCTGACATATCGCAGCAGATCGTGATCCAGTATCCTGAGGGGGGTGTCTTCGGGAAAGGCAGCAGCGGGCCGTGTCACAGTCTGCCAGCCCGTGCCGGTGCGGACTTCCACGGCATGGGCGCGAATGAGTTGCTGAGCAAGGGAGCGGGAAGCAATCAGGCCCTTCTGAACGAGCAATTTGTCGATACGCTGCATGGTCGTCTCACATATGGTCGGCTGCGTATGATAGCGCATTTGACTCAGTGGGATAATCTGCTTGATGCCATGCCCGGCCTTTGTTAGTATTGCGTCCGCTTTTCGGAGCGCTTGATGGTGGGCCTGTCGGTCCCCTCGCGACATGAAACCGTAAACCTGGTCAGGCCCGGAAGGGAGCAGCCATAGCGGTGGAGTGTGCGCCGGGGTGTGGCTGGCGGGTCCGCCTCCATTTCCTCCCCCTCGAACGCATGGCACCCCGCCTGCCACTCTGGTAAGGTAGGCAACGATCCTACAGTACACACAGTCAGGTTGAAATGAGCTATCAGGTTCTTGCCAGAAAGTGGCGTCCCGGAAAATTCGAAGAAATGGTGGGGCAGGAGCACGTGTTGCGTGCGCTGGCCAATGCACTGGACCAGAACAGGCTTCACCACGCATACCTGTTTACCGGCACCCGGGGAGTGGGCAAGACCACGCTCGCCCGTATTTTTGCCAAGTGCGTCAACTGCGAAACGGGCATTTCGGCAACCCCCTGCGGCACCTGCCAGACCTGTGAGGAGATTGCCTCCGGACGCTTTGTGGATCTGATCGAAATAGACGCAGCGTCCCATACTGGCGTCTCCGAGATCCGCGAGATTCTTGACAATGTGCAATACGCACCCACACGCGGGCGCTTCAAGATTTATCTGATCGACGAGGTACACATGCTGTCCAACTCGTCGTTCAATGCGTTGCTCAAGACTCTGGAGGAGCCGCCTCCGCACATCAAGTTTCTGCTGGCCACGACGGATCCCCAGAAGCTGCCGATCACCGTTCTGTCCCGGTGCCTTCAGTTCAATCTCAAGAATCTGCCGGAAAAGCGCATTGTGAGTCATCTGGCCCACGTGCTGGACGCAGAAGGCATTCCTCATGAAACGGAGGCACTTTGGGAAATTGCCCGGAGTGCGGATGGCAGCATGCGCGATGCGCTGAGTCTCACGGATCAGGCCATTGCCTTCGGCCAGGGCGAGGTGCGCACTGCCGACGTGATTGACATGCTGGGCACGGTTGACCGGCAGGTGGGCCGCAAGCTGCTGGCGTCCGTTATCGGGAGGCGTCGTGAAGACGCCCTGAAACTGTGTCATGAGATCGCACAACGGTCACCGGACTGGTCCCACCTGCTGGAGGGCATGGCCGAGCTGGCGCACCGTATTGCCATGGAGCAGACGGTGAGCGGTATTGTCGATGATGCCTTGGGGGATCAGGACTTTGTCCGGGAAATGGCCCGCAATGCTTCACCCGAACACATCCAGCTGATTTACCAGATTGCGCTGGCCGGTCTGCGGGACATGCCCTACGCACCCACGCCGCGGATCGGTTTTGAAATGTCACTGATTCGCATGCTCGCGTTTACGCCCTTGTGTCCGACCGGGATTATCGGTGGCGAGGGTTCAGAAGCGGCTTCCAATGACTCCGGCACAGGCAGTGAGCCGGCGGTTTCCGGTCAGCCGGCCGCACCCGGTGACACGGAAGCCGTCTCACAGATGGCCTCGGTATCCCGGGAAGAATTCAGTCCGGATGCCGGAACTCCCGACACAAGCCGCGCACCCGCGACGGCTGAACGGACAAACGACGAATCCCCGGTATCCTCTCAGGCCGCTTCACCACAGCGTGACACGGTCCCGGAAGCGGTGGAAGATGCCGCTGAGGATACGGCTGCTTCGCCGGATGCTTCATTGGACATGAGCGCCCCTGCGATTCCGGAGCCCGCGCCTGCTGTTGCGGACCCGGCTGACCCTGATGCCTGGCGCAATGAAGTCAGTCAGGATGATGGAACCACGGCAGAAACCGTTGTCGAGCCTTCTGAACCGACTGTCGCGGCCATGTCCATGTCCGCGGCCACGTCCACGCCCTCCGGGGGGGCGGTGCAATCTGATACTGTCTGCCAGCCGGCGGCTACTATGCCTGCCGCTCAGGAGATGGATGACCTGACGCGGTTCTGGCTGGACCTTTACGGCAGGCTGCCTCTCAAAGGCATGCTGGCAAGTCTGTGCAAACGACTGGCGCTGGTGCGGAAGGAGGGGGATACCTGGTACTTCCTCATTGACCCCGAGCATGGTGACTTTTTTACCGCCTTGCATCGTGAGCGTCTGGCTGGCGCGCTGTCGGAGGTGACCGGATCGTCCTGCCAGGTGGACGTGGCCGTTGAAACCCACAACCTGATGACACCTCAAGCGCATGAGGATATCCGGGCCGCCGAACGCCAGGCCGAGGCGGAGCGTATCATTCTCCAGGATCCCTGTGTCCGCACCCTCATTGAAACCTTTGATGGTACCCTGATTCCGGGTAGCATCCGACCCGATACCGCTACAGGAGAGACTTCGCATGTTTGAGAATATGGGCGAACTGATGAAACAGGCCCAGAAAATTCAGGAACAGATGAAGGAAGCGCAGGAAAAGATTGCCAGCCTTGAAGTCACCGGTGAAGCCGGTGCAGGGCTGGTCAGGGTGACCATGGACGGACGTCACGACGTGAAGAAAGTTAGCATTGATCCTTCATTGATGAGCGAGGAGCGCGAAATCCTCGAAGATCTGATTGCGGCCGCGGTCAATGACGCGGTGCGTCGTGTCGAGAAAACGCAGAAGGAAAAGATGGCAGAGCTGACACAAGGCATCGGTTTTCCGCCCGGATTCAAGATGCCGTTCTGATCCATGAGTGTATTGCCGCCCTCCCTGATGATGCTGGCCGAAGCGCTGGCGCAATTGCCCGGCGTGGGCCCCAAGACGGCCCAGCGCCTGGCATTCTTCATTGTGGACCGGGGCCGGGATGCGGGGGCGCATATTGCCTCGGCCATCACGGCTGCGCTGGAGCGCATCGGTCACTGTGAGCAGTGCAACAACTACTCTG
Source organism: Thermohahella caldifontis (assembly GCF_041153465.1). Classification (NCBI taxonomy): domain Bacteria; kingdom Pseudomonadati; phylum Pseudomonadota; class Gammaproteobacteria; order Oceanospirillales; family Hahellaceae; genus Thermohahella; species Thermohahella caldifontis. The sequence continues at coordinate 799,701 of NZ_CP154858.1, read as the reverse complement.
ACGAGCCGGTCTGTGCCCTGTGCCGGGACAGCCTCAGGGATGACGGAGTCATCTGTGTGGTGGAATCTCCCCTGGACGTGGTGGCGATAGAGCAGAGCGGTGCCTACCGGGGACGCTACTTTGTGCTGGGCGGACATTTGTCGCCGCTGGATGGTATCGGACCGGAGGATATCGGCATCGAACGTCTGGAAGCGCGCATGGACGCCCTCAGGCCGCAAGAAGTGATTCTGGCCACGAACCCCACTGTGGAAGGGGAGGCCACGGCACATTACATAGCCGAGTGTGCGGCCGCCCGGAATATTCCGGTGACGCGTATCGCCCAGGGTGTGCCCATGGGTGGGGAGCTGGGGTACACGGATCCGGGAACACTGGGCTATGCGCTCAGAGACAGAAAAAGGTATACCGATTCATGACATTGAAAACGACCTGGCCAATCACCTGGGTCACTCGTCCGGATGAACTCGAGACACTTGCCATGCGTCTGGAGCAGGAGCCTGTTGTGGCTCTCGATACGGAGTTCATGCGGACGAACACCTATCATCCGATTCCGGCCCTGGTTCAGATTGCCATTTCGGGACAGGTGTGGCTGGTGGACTGTGTGGCGCTACCTGATTTGTCTGCTCTGAGAGGCATGCTGCAGAGCGAGGGGGTGCTCAAGCTCTTTCACTCGGTCGGTGAAGATCTCTTCGTGTTCGAGCGTCTCAATGTGCCGGACATTCAGCCCATCCTGGATACCCAGGTAGCGGCAAGCTGGCTGGATTATCCCCTGCAGCACGCATTCCAGAAGCTGGTGCAGGATGAGCTGGGCGTGGAGCTGGACAAGGGGGAAACCCGGTCTGACTGGCTGCAGCGGCCGCTCAGTGACAGCCAGGTCAGGTACGCGGTTGCCGATGTGGAGTATCTGCTGGGCATCTACGATAAATTGTGGCCACGTTTGCCCGAATCAGTCCGCCGGATCATTCCCGATATTGTCCGCGAGGCAACCGTGAAGCAGCGGCAAACCATCGAGCCGGAGCGTTATTACCTCAAGCTGCGGGGAGGCTGCCACTTGTCACCGGCTCAGCAGGCGGTGCTGCAGGCGCTGGCCGCATGGCGCGAATCCCGTTGTCAGGAAGACGATCTGCCGCGCGCCTGGGTGGTCAGTGACAAGGACCTGATCTGCATTGCCGAGTCCATGCCGAAAAACCTGTCTGCGCTGGCCGCCGTGACAGACATGCGTGGCAGAAGCCTGCGCAAGTACGGCCAGACCGTCCTTGAGATCGTGAAAAGGGAGGATCTGCCGACCGAGCCTTCACTGGGGCTGATCGAAAAGCCCTTGCCCGGCCGCCTCAAGCCCCGCTATGGCGCCTTCAAGACCGCTGCGGAGGCGCTGGCCAAAGCCCATGGCTGGCCCCTCTCCCTGATCTTTGACCGACGCACACTGGAAGCCTTGACACGCGAAGGCATCGGCGAGCGGGACTGGGGCTGGCGGACGCCGTTTGTACATGAACTGATCAGAAAGGCCAACGTCAATGAGCACAGTTGAACGCAAGATGGTTTCCGTCTACAAGAGCTCCCGCAAGGCGGAAACCTACCTGTATGTGGACAAGCGAAAGGGTACCGAAGACGTGCCTGGCGCATTGCTGGAACATTTCGGCAAACCTCAGCACGTCATTGATTTGCTGCTCACCCCCGAGAAGAAGCTGGCCAGAACCACGGGCAAGGATATCCTGGAGGCAATACGGGACAAGGGTTTTTATCTCCAGTTGCCGCCACCTCCGGAAGAGGAAGCGCGTCGTGTGATCGAGGCGGCCGAAAGGTATAGTGCCTTCAGCCGCGCAGCCCGTGATGATGCGTCATGAATCCGCTGGCCGTCCGGCCCCTGGACAGTCTGACTTCCGATGAGTGGGAGCAGCTCTGTGATGGCTGTGGCAAATGCTGCCTGAACAAGCTGGAAGATGAAGATACCGGGCAGATCTTTCTGACGCGGGTGGCGTGCCGGTATCTGGATCTGGAGTGCGGTGGTTGCCGGGTATATGATCAGCGCACCCGGTACAAGGCGGATTGCATTCGCCTGACGCCGGAGACACTGCCACAGATCGTGGCATGGCTGCCCGCGACCTGCGCCTACCGGCTGCGATATGAGGGCAAACCTCTGCCGGACTGGCACCCCCTCGTGTCCGGACGGATGGACAGTCCGGCGGATGCAGGTCATGCCGGCTGGGCCGGAGCGGTCAGTGAGGACGGTGTGCCGGAGGAAATGTGGGAAGCCCTGATCTGGGAGGATGATCATGATTGACAAGGGGACACTCTATTATCTGACCGCCTGGGGCGCCTATTTGCTGGCCGTCACCGGGCTGTATGCGTTGCTCTGGCCCCTGTTTCGCCGCATCCGGAGAAAGGGGCTTCAGCGCTTCCTTCGTGCACTCTACGTCTGGCTCTTCTATACACCCGCATTTGCGGCAGCCAAGGGCTTTCAGCTTGCGCCTGCATTCATGGTGGTCGTGTACAGTGCCGTGGAAGGGGAGACCGGCATGCTGGTGCAGGGTGGGCTGTTCTACCTGGGGTCGCTGGCCCTGTTCGTGAGTCTGTATATTCTGGACCGGGCGCTTCACGCCGTACTTCACCCGCATGGTCACAAAACGACCAAGGCTCATGCAGTTAGATCGGGAAATTAAAGCACGGGCTTTCAAATCTCATTGTAGTCTCTGAAAAAACTGCTATACCTTAGGGTTAAAGATCCAAAGATCAGGATGACCGCATGCGCTTGTTTCAGAGAGGTTCAAAAGGGGCTGTCGCCCTTTCTTTGTGGCTGATCGCCGCTTTCTGGGGGACGTTGGCCCAGGCTGCCATCCAGCTTCCGGAAAACCCCGACGTACGGGTGATTGTCGATATCTCCGGCAGCATGAAGAAGAATGACCCTCAGAACCTGAGGCGGCCGGCGGTGCGCCTGATTGCCAACCTTCTGCCTCCCGGCAGCACCGCGGGCGTATGGACCTTTGGTCAGTATGTGAACATGCTGGTCAAGCACAGGCCTGTGGACGACGCCTGGAAGGCGGAGGTCATCAAGGCATCGGAACAGATCAATTCAGTGGCCCTGTTCACCAACATTGGTGCCGCCCTGGAAAAGGCTGCCGATGACTTCTCGGACGGAGCGAAGCATGCCAATACGCACTTTATCCTGCTCAGTGACGGGGTGGTGGATATTTCCAAAAACACTGAGGAGAACGTTGCCGAGCGTCGCCGGATCCTGAGCCAGGTGTTGCCCGGAATTCAGGCGGCCGGCGCAACCATCCATACGATTGCACTGTCAGACAACGCGGACAAGTCCCTGCTTGAGACTATCGCTGTTCGTACAGGGGGGGTGGCCGTGGTGGCCAAAAGTGCTGAGGAGCTCACACGGGTGTTTGTGGAGACGCTCGAACAGGCGGTGCCCGCCGAGGAGGTCCCCATCAAGGACAACCAGTTCGACGTGGATTCCAATGTTCAGGAGCTGACAGCACTGCTGTTCCGTGCCAAGGATGCGCCTCCGACCGAGCTGATTGACCCTTCGGGCAAGTCGATCACTGCGGATGATCATGGAGATGACGTGCGCTGGTTGCGTGAAGCCGATTTTGATCTCATCACCATTACCAAGCCCTTTGAAGGGAGCTGGAAGCTCAAGGCGACGCCGGCACCCGGAAGCCGCGTGACGGTCGTGTCCAATTTGCGCATGGTCATGGGGCGTTTGCCTGCCAACTTCTACGCCGGAGACCGGCTGGATATCGAAGTCGGGTTCTTTGAAGACGGACAGCAGGTGACCGAACCGAATTTCCTCCGGCTCATTGATCTGGATATCACCGTCGAGTTTGAGGACGGCAAGTCAGGTACCAAGCGGATTTCCGATCCCGCCAATCCGCCGGCGGACGGGGTGTTCCGGGACGCCATTACCAAGCTCAAGACCACGGGCCGTTACAAGGTGATTGCCACGGCTGATGGCAAGACCTTCAGGCGTCAGGCCCGTCAGCTGATTACACTGCAACCGCCTTTTGCCGTCGAACTGGAAGCGACCGGTAGCGGGGAAACGACGCGCTATCTGCTGACGGCGACGCCGCGCAACCCCCATATTGATATCGCCGGAACCTCCATTGTGGCGAAGATCAAGGCCCCTGATGCCAGTACGCTCATCAAGACGATGCCCTTTGTGGACGATGTCCGGCGCTGGGAGCTGCCCATTGAGGCGACCAAGGGTGAAGGCGAATATACAGTCCAACTGACGGTCAAGGCAAAACTGGACAACGGCGCAACCTTCGGTCTTTCCCCCAAGGAAGTGGTAGCAGAATTTCCGCGGCAGGAGGCTTCGCCCAACCGTATCGAGTCCCTGGTGGATCCGGAACAGGTCAATGCCATCAACGCCCAGCTGACGGAAGAGCCCGTGGTACAAAAAGCACCAGAGCCTGAACCTGCGGCTGAGGCCGAACCGGCGGTTATCGCACCGATTTCCGAAGAGGCCATCGCCCAGGCTGAAGCAGAGCAGACGGCAGCAGCTGAGCAAACGCCCGAGGAGGCTTCCGGCATCCCGCTTTGGGTGATGATCGCTATCGGCGGCGGCGTATTGCTGATTCTTGGTGGTGCAGGATTCTGGTTCTGGCGCAGGAAAAAGCAGGCCCAATTGCAGGCCAGGCCGCGCAAGAAACCGGGGCAGGGTAAGCGGCCTTCACTCCGCGATGATGCGGAAGATGCCGGGGCGGCTGCTACGGCCGCAGCAGCCGCAGGTGCAGCCGCCGCAGAAGCGGCCGAGCCGGATCTGGAAGATGAAATTGAAAGGCTTGAAGAGCCGGAAGCCATTGACATGGACGAGTTCGATACCCCGGAGACCGGAGCAGCGGAGCCTGAGGTAACGGAGCTCGACGATCATCTGGCAGCGGAGGATGTCACGGATGTCCCGGATACAGATGTCATGGATGACGCGGATGCCATGGAGTTCGACATCAACGCGGCAGATGAAATTGATGCCGCATTCGAGGCGGCTGCCGAGCCTGAAGAGGTGAATGTGCCGGAGCCTGCCGAATCCGAGCCGCCCGTGGTCGAGGCCGTACCGGAGGCGGATGAGGTGGCGGCCGGAGGTGAGGACGAACTGGATCCCGAAGCCCTGGCGGACCAGATCCTTCAGGAGAACGAGCAGGCCCGCAAGCGCATTGAGGATGACGAATTCAATCTGGAAGATTTTGATATTGCCGATGTGGACGACCTGCCTGATGAGGATGAGAAAAAACCGGATGCGTAAAGCCTGATGTGTGAACTGATGGCCATGAGCGCCAATGTGCCCACTGACATACAATTTTCATGGGAAGGGTTGCGCAGGAGAGGTGGGGAAGCGGGCCCCCACCGGGATGGCTGGGGCATGGCCTTCTATGAAGGTAAGGGTATCCGGGTGTTTCGTGACCCGAATCCCAGTTCTCAGTCGGAAATGGCGGAGTTTGTTTGTCGGTATCCACTCAAGAGCAAGACCGTGATCAGCCACATCCGCCAGGCTAACCAGGGTGAAATCTGTCTGGCAAACACTCACCCCTTTGTGCGCGAGCTGTTCGGACACTACTGGTGCTTTGCCCACAACGGGCAGGTCCCCGCCTTTCGCAGCTTTGTTGTCACACCCGGTGATCAGGCTTTACCGGTAGGCACGACGGACAGCGAGCATCTGTTCTGCTGGATGCTGAATCAGATCCGCCATCGTTTCGATCACATGCCCGATGTTGTGGAGCTGGGGCAGGTGATTCATGAGCTGTGTACGCAAATCAGCGCGAAGGGCGTATTTAATCTGCTGCTGTCGGAAGGCCGTGCCTTGTATGTCTATTGCCACACTCACCTGCACCAGATTACCCGGCGCGCCCCCTTTGGGCGGGCCACCCTGGCGGACAGTGATATCGCCATTGATTTCTCGGAGCACACCACGCCGGGCGATGTGGTGACGGTATTGGCAACTCAGCCGCTCACGGTGGATGAAGCCTGGGAAAAACTGCCCTCCGGACAGCTTCGGGTACTGCAGGACGGAGAAGTGACGGCGGTCTTTGAGGCGCCCACTGGAGACTGAAGGCAGCGGGGTACACGAGGTACCCCGCCTGACGATCAGGGATTGAGTTCCTTGTCCGTAAAGACACCTTCAAACAGCGGGCTGCTCAGGTAGCGTTCCGCAGAATCCGGCAGAATCACGACGATGGTCTTGCCCTTGTTTTCCGGCTTTTCGGCGAGCCGGGCTGCGGCGGTCATGGCGGCGCCACAGGAAATGCCCACCAGAATGCCTTCCTCTTTCATGAGGCGGTGCGCCATTTCGATTGCTTCTTCATTGGTGACGCGCTCCACACCATCAATCAGCGACAGGTCCAGGTTCTTCGGGATGAATCCCGCGCCAATGCCCTGAATCTTGTGGGGGCCGGGAGTGAGCTCCTGCCCCGCCAACGCCTGGGTGATCACCGGAGAATCCGTCGGTTCCACGGCAATGCTCTGAATGGCCTTGCCACAGGTCTGCTTGATGTAGCGGGATACGCCGGTGATGGTCCCGCCCGTACCGACACCCGCCACGAGGATATCGATGGCGCCTTCCGTGTCTTCCCAGATTTCCGGACCGGTGGTCTTTTCATGTATGGCCGGGTTGGCCGGGTTTTCGAACTGCTGCAGAATGATGTGCTGTTCGGGATCGGCCTCGGCGATTTCGCGAGCCTTCTCGATGGCACCTTTCATGCCCTTGGCCGGGTCCGTGAGGATGACTTCTGCGCCGAGCGCCTTGACCACCTTGCGCCGCTCCAGACTCATGGAGGCGGGCATGGTCAGGATAAGCTTGTATCCCCGAGCCGCCGCCACGAAGGCCAGTGCAATGCCGGTATTGCCACTGGTGGGCTCAACGATGGTCATGCCGGGCTTGAGCGCGCCACGCTGTTCGGCATCCCAGACCATGTTGGCACCGATACGGCACTTGACCGAGTAAGCGGGGTTGCGGCCTTCAATTTTGGCCAGCACGGTGGCATTGTCACTGACAATGCGATTGATCCGGACCAGCGGTGTCCGGCCGATGGACAGCGAGTTGTCGTCGTAAATCCTGCTCATGAGTATTTACTCCTTTCAAGGGTTGACGTCTGTCTCTTTTATAGCCGGCCGTCCACGTCTTCGCGCGGCAGAATATGCTTCACGTCAAAGAGCACGTGATCGGGCTTTCCGAAGGCATGAATGCCCTCTGCGCCCAGCGCCCTGAACTGCCGGTGGCCGACGGCAATCACTATGGCATCATAAGCCTCTTTCTCCGGCGAGGGAACCGGTTTGATGCCGTATTCTTCTTCCGCTTCCGCCGGGCTGGCCCAGGGGTCATGCACGTCCACACGGGTACCATAGGACTCCAGAGTACTGATCACGTCGATGACACGCGTATTGCGGATGTCCGGGCAGTTTTCCTTGAATGTCAGTCCGAGGATCAGTACACGCGCTTCGGAAATGCCGATTTTCTTCCGTGTCATGAGCTTGATCACGCGCTCGGCCACATACTCGCCCATGCCGTCATTGATTCGCCGGCCGGAAAGGATCATCTCAGGATGGTGGCCCACGGCCTGCGCCTTGTAGGTAAGGTAATACGGATCCACGCCGATACAGTGGCCGCCGACCAGACCGGGCCGGAAGGGCAGGAAATTCCACTTGGTGCCGGCCGCTTCCAGCACTTCCAGGGTGTCGATGCCGAGCTTCTCGAAGATCATGGCCAGCTCGTTGATCAGGGCAATGTTGACGTCGCGCTGGGTGTTCTCGATCACCTTGGCCGCTTCGGCCACCTTGATGGATGAAGCCTTGTGGGTGCCGGCGGTGATGATGGAGGCATAGAGGGCATCCACCTTGTCGGCAATTTCGGGCGTAGAGCCGGAGGTGACCTTGAGAATGGTGGTGACCCGGTGTTCCTTGTCGCCCGGATTGATGCGCTCCGGACTGTAGCCGCAGAAAAAGTCCTTGTTGAAGGTCAGGCCGGACATTTCTTCCAGAATGGGGACGCACACCTCTTCGGTGGTGCCGGGATATACGGTGGATTCGTAGATGACGATATCCCCCTTCTTGAGATACTGACCGATAGTACGGCTGGCTGCCCTGACCGGCCCGAGATCGGGGATCTTGTAATCGTCGATGGGGGTGGGCACGGTCACAATGTAAATGTTCCGGTCTGCAAGGTCTGCGGGATCATGGCTGTATCGCAAACGGGTGGCGGTTTTCAGTTCTTCGTCGGAGACTTCCAGGGTGCTGTCGTGGCCCGCTTTCAAGGCCTCGACGCGCCGGGTGCTGACGTCAAACCCCAGCGTGTCGTAATGTTTTCCGAATTCCACCGCCAGCGGCAGTCCCACGTAACCGAGGCCGATGATGGCCAGGCGCACATTGTCCAGAGTCATGACTGTCCTTTTCATCCTGAGTCAGTAAAGGCTGCGGGCATTATAGGTTGAGCGGGCGGGGAAACGAAAGCGGATGTGTCGCGGTTTCGGGAACTCCGGATTGTGTCATGTTTCATTTTGGGGAGATCGACGATGAAGATGCCGAATTTGGCGCCATGCGTTTCAACTCTGGCGTCTCCCCATTTTTTCAGAAGGCGCCATTCAACCTTTTGACTTTAAAGGGAAAAACGTGATGTGGTAACGGAATCGGGGTTTCCCTCCGGGTACAATGTGATTGGCCATAAGTCACTGAACCCAAAGGAAAACCCCGATGCCTTACCATGCCACAGATCGGACAAAATGGAAAGCCCGCCTCTGCAGCCTGATTGACCAGGCACCTGAACAGATCACACGGCCTGTGCGAAAGCTCATGGCAGAGGTCACTTTCGGCATCCTCACTTCCGGTTCCCTCACGCAGGCAGAGATTGCCCGCACACTCAATGAGCCATGCAGACTGCACCATACCCAGAAGCGCATTTCCCGCATGCTGGCCGGACACAGTGAAGTGGCCTAGGCCGCAGAGCAGGTGCAGCTTGCGCACGTCAGCCGGCACGTCACGCAGGACATGATCCTGGCCATTGATCCGGGCGATCTGAACCGTGACGGCGCACCGAAAAGTGAATGGCGGGGCCGCGTCAGGGACGGCGATACCGGAGAAATTGTCGGCGGATATCCGCTGATGACCGTGGTGGCACGGGATGTCCGGCGCGGGAAGACGCTGCCGTTGCTGACCCGCCTGAATACCCCGCGGCGCACGGCATTCAGAAGCGAGAACCATGACATTCTCTCGGTGATGGATGAAGTGAGCCGGCACATCCGGAAGGATCTGCTCTGGGTGATAGACCGGGGAGGCGACCGGGGCATCCTGTGGGATGCCTGGATCCGGTGTGAACGGCAGGTGCTGGTCAGAGCGGCCAATCAGCGCTACTGGTGCTGGCGGGACCGTCATAAAACAGCGCAGCAGATTGCCCGTGAACTGCCGCTGAAGCATCAGGGGCAACTCAGACGGGGAGGCCCCCGCGTCAGGTTTGGTATCACCCGGGTGATGCTGCGAGAGCATCCGGACAGCCCCTTGTGGATGATTGTCGTCCGCCATGACCGCCCGGAGCCTCTGGTGCTGGTTACCACGCGTCCGGTGCGCGGAAGGCGACAGGGAGAGCGCATGATACATGCCTACATGGACCGCTGGGCCTGCGAGGAAGGCTACCGCTTTACCAAGCAGGGCTTTGCGCTGGAGTCTGTACCGGCACGGCGCTTCACCACACTTCAGAATCTGGTTGCGCTGGCGAGTCTGGCCTGGGGACTGCTTCCCGTCTGGCAGGACCGGGATAGCTGTCTGATCAGAAGTTCACGCCGTCAAAAGCCGGACAAGGCGCTTAAGTTCCCGTTCTACAGCCTGCTCAAGGGATGGCAGAACCTTTTCAGAGGTGCACGGGTGCTGTTCTGGTCACTTTGGCGCAAACGAAAACCACGAAGTCTGATTGATGACTTGTTTGCCCGAAATGGTTCTCTCGCCACGGGACCGGGGTAAAAAATGGGGAGACGCCATGTTTCAACTCCCTTCTGTCGTCAGGCGTATCCTGTTAAAATCAGAGGGTTTATGCATGGGGAGACTGTCCGGAATGAATACATTTGAAATCAGACATCCGTTGATTAGGCACAAGCTTGGGCTGATGCGGCGCAAGGATATCAGCACCAAGAATTTCCGCGAGCTGGCGCAGGAAGTGGCGGCACTGCTGACATATGAAGCGACCAAGGATTTTGGTCTGACCGAAGAGGTGATCGAAGGCTGGGCCGGCCCGGTAAAGGTCGAGAAGATCTCCGGCAAGAAAGTGACGGTGGTACCCATCCTGCGTGCCGGACTGGGCATGCTGGACGGAGTGCTTTCCTTGGTGCCGAGCGCCAAGGTGTCCGTTGTGGGGCAGGTGCGCAACGAAGAAACGCTGGAAGCACAGACCTACCTGGAAAAACTGGTCGGTGACATGGATCAGCGTGTGGCCCTGATTGTGGATCCCATGCTGGCGACCGGCGGCTCCATGATTTCCACCATCGAGCTGATCAAGCGCGCAGGCTGCAAGGATATCCGGGCACTGGTGCTGGTGGCCGCGCCCGAAGGAATTGCAAGGGTGGAAGAGACACATCCGGATGTGCGCATCTACACGGCGGCCATTGATGAGCGTCTGAACGAGAAGGGCTATATCCTTCCCGGCCTGGGGGATGCGGGCGACAAGATTTTCGGCACCCGGCAGAAGGACGACTGACAATGCAGAAAGACGCGCTCTGGAAAGAGGTTCTGACTGGCGTTCAGATGTTGTTCGTCGCTTTTGGCGCACTGGTGCTCATGCCGCTGATCACGGGGCTGGATCCTACCGTGGCGCTCTTTACCGCGGGTGCCGGCACGCTGGTCTTTCAGATGGTGACAAATCGTTCCGTGCCGGTGTTTCTGGCCAGTTCCTTTGCGTTCATTGCCCCCATCCTGGCGGCGAAGGACATGTATGGTCTGCCGGCGACGATGGGCGGGCTCATGGCCGCAGGCGGGGTTTACCTGCTGCTGGCTGCCGCCGTGAAGATCAAGGGCACCGAGTTTCTGGCCAGGCTGTTTCCGCCTGTGGTGGTGGGCCCGGTCATCATGTCCATCGGTCTGGGGCTGGCACCGGTTGCCGCGAACATGGCCATGGGCAAGGCCGGTGACGGCTCGGCGCAACTGATGGACTACGGCACGGCCCTGATGATCTCACTGCCCGCGCTACTGACCACGCTGGTGGTTGCGGTCTTTGCCAAGGGGATTGCACGACTGGTGCCCATCCTGTTTGGTGTGGCTGTTGGTTATGGGATTTCCCTGGCGCTGGGGGTGGTCAAACTGGAGGCAGTGGAAAACGCCGGCTGGATCGGTATGCCCAATTTCACCTTCCCCGAATTCCGCTGGGAGGCCATTCTGTTCATGATTCCGGTGGCCATTGCGCCGGCCATCGAGCACATTGGTGACGTGCTGGCCATCAGCAACGTGACAGGCAAGAACTACGTCAAGTCACCCGGTCTGCACCGGACGCTTGCCGGTGACGGGCTCGCCACGTCTCTGGCTGCCTTCTTTGGTGGCCCGCCCAATACCACCTATTCCGAGGTGACGGGGGCGGTCATGCTGACCAGGCAGAGTAACCCCCGGATCATGACCTGGGCTGCGGTGACGGCGATTGCACTGGCGTTTCTGACCAAGTTTGGTGCAGCGCTTCAGACTATCCCGGCACCGGTGATGGGGGGATCCTCATCCTGCTGTTTGGTTCCATCGCTGTCGTGGGTCTGAACTCGCTGATTCGCAATCAGGTGGATCTGGCCGAGCCGCGCAATCTGGTCATTGTTTCCGTGACGCTGGTATTCGGTATCGGGGGCATGGTGATTGGCAATGGCGATCTGAACCTGAAGGGCATTTCACTCTGCGGTTTTGTGGCGATTGTGCTGAATCTGCTGCTGCCACGCAGCGAAGCAGACAAGAACGCCAATCATGAACTGCTGCGTCAGGGTGATACCGTCTGAGGCTGTTCTGAAAAAATCGTGGCCGCGCATGCGGCCACAACTTCCAGCTCACTTCTTCCACTTTCAGAAGCAGGGCTGCCCGTGGGACAGTTCAGGCACACCCAGCCAGCGTGCCACGGTCTGGCCCATGTCCGCAAAGGTGTTGCGTTCACCGAGCGCCTGAGCCGCCACCCCGGGACCAAAGAAGACCACGGGCACATGCTCCCGGGTATGGTCAGTGCCGGACCAGGTCGGATCACAACCGTGATCTGCCGTGATCAGCACCAGATCACCGGGCTGCAACCGTGCTTCCAGCTCCGGTAACCGGGCATCCAGTGCCTCCAGCGCGTGGGCGTATCCGGCCACATCGCGCCGGTGACCGTACAGCATGTCGAAATCCACGAAATTGGTGAACACGAGACTGCCATCCGGGGCACTGTCCATGGCCGTCAGCGTGGCGTCCAGCAAGGCCATGTTGCCGTTGGCCTTGATCTTTCGGGTCACGCCCTTGTGGGCAAAGATATCGGAAATCTTGCCGACGCTGATGACTTCACGACCCGCACCTGATACCACGTCCAGCAGTGTCGGGGCATGGGGTGGGGTGGTGTAGTCACGACGGTTGCCGGTGCGCTGAAAGGTCTCGGCGGTCTCGCCGATGAACGGGCGTGCAATCACCCGGCCGACATTGAGCGGATCCACCAGCTCGCGGGCTACCTCGCAGACCTGATAGAGACGGTCCAGTCCGAAGTGTGTTTCATGGGCAGCGATCTGGAACACGGAATCCGCCGAGGTGTAGCAGATCGGCTTGCCGGTTCGGATATGCTCTTCCCCGAAACGCTTGAGGATCTCGGTACCGGAGGCATGGCAATTGCCCAGAATGCCGGGCAGATCACAGCGCTTGATCAGTGCTTCCACCAGATCATCCGGAAAGCTGGGCGGGCCCGGGGAAAGACGCCCCACTCGAATTCCACCGGCAGTCCGGCGATTTCCCAGTGGCCGGAAGGGGTATCCTTGCCCCGGCTGCGCTCGCGGGCATAACCCCAGGCACCTTCGGGCGCTGCAATCGGCGTGACACCCTCCAGGGATTCACGACTGCTGGCGGCGAGCGCGTTGACGAGCCCCAGCCGTGTCAGGTTGGGGATGTTCAGCGGGCCACGTCGCAAGCCTTCACGGTCAGCCTGCCCCCGGGCGCACTGCTCGATGATGTGCCCCAGCGTGTTGGATCCGGCATCTCCGTAGTGCGCGCCATCTTCTGCATCGCCGATGCCCAGTGAATCAAATACCAGTATGATGGCGCGGCTCATGTGGCCTCCTGTTGGGTGATCCGCTTGAGGACAACCTCGCCGGGCGTCCGGGGCGTATCGGATATCTGCACGCAAGCCTGCCAGGCCGCAATGGCCCGTTCGGCTGCTGCCTCGTCACGTGCATGAATCCGGGCAATGGGGTCTCCGGCCCGGACCTCTGTGCCGAGAGGCCGGATCTGATCCACGCCGACGGCATGGTCTATGCCGTCCTGTGGCCGTGTGCGTCCGCCTCCCAGTGCCACGACCACCAGGCCGGCATCACGAGTCTGCATGCTGTTGAGAACGCCTGTGGCCGGGGCGGGGACATCACGGATGACCGGTGCCGCCGGGAGGAAGGCTTCGGGCCGGTCACAGAAATCTGCCGGGCCTCCCAGACTGGAGACCATGCGTGCGAAGACTTCGCGGGCGCGACCGGACGTCAGAGCCTCCTCCGCCATGCGTCGCCCTTCTTCAGTATCTTGAGCCAGCCGACCGATGACCAGCATTTCTGCCGCCAGCGCCATGACAACTTCATCCAGGCGAGGGCAGTCCCGCCGGTTGTTCAGGTAGTCAAGGGTTTCCCGGATTTCGAGGGCATTGCCCGCGGTGAGGCCGAGCACCTGATTCATGTCGGTAATCAGAGCGCTGGTGCGTACCCCGGCACCATTTGCGACATCCACGATGCTCCGGGCCAGTTCCTCCGCCATCTCAAAAGTATCGGCGAAGGCGCCACTGCCGGTTTTTACATCCATCACCAGCCCTTCGAGACCGGCAGCCAGTTTCTTGGACAGGATGGAGGCCGTGATGAGGGGGATGGATTCTACCGTGGCGGTTACATCGCGGATGGCATAAAACCGCTTGTCTGCCGGGGCCAGGGCATCGGTCTGGCCAATGATGGCGCAACCCACTTCCTTCACCGTGCGTCTGAAAAGATCCGGATCGGGATAGGTGTTGTAACCGGGGATGGACTCCAGCTTGTCCAGGGTGCCGCCGGTATGCCCCAGTCCCCGGCCGCTGATCATGGGATCATAGGCGCCGCAGGCGGCGACGATGGGCCCCAGCATGAGACTGACCTTGTCGCCCACGCCGCCGGTGGAATGCTTGTCCAGTACCGGGCCGGGCAGGTTCAGATCCGACCAGTCCAGTACCTTGCCGGAATGCATCATGGCGGTGGTCAGGCTGATGCGTTCGTCCCGGCTCATGCCATTGAAAAAGACGGCCATGGCAAACGCGGCAATCTGACCTTCGGTCACCTGACCGCTGGTGATGCCCTGCACGAAAAAGCGGATTTCTTCCCCGCTCAGCGTGCCGCCATCGCGTTTCTTGCGAATGATCTCTTGGGGCAACAGGTTCATGCGCTCATCTCCGAAGCAAAGCGTGCAAGCAGACGGATCAGTGCATCTGCACCCTTCTTCGCGTACTCGAGTGTCTGATCATGGCTGAGTGGGGTGTCGCTCATCCCTTCTGCCAGGTTGGTGATCACGGATACGCCCAGCACCCGAAGTCCGTGATAGCGCGCCAGAATCACCTCCGGAACCGTGGACATGCCCACGGCCGTGGCGCCAAGCAGGCTGAGCATGCGGATCTCTGCAGGTGTTTCAAACTGGGGGCCGGCCATCCAGGCATAGACGCCTTCGGGCAGGCGACGGCCCAGTTCCTGTTCGGCCGCCTGCTGGAGTTGCTGGCGAAGGGCCAGGTCATAGGCGCCGCCCATGGGGACAAACCGACGGTCACTTTCAATCCCGACGAGTGGTGAAGCATTGACCATGTTCAGGTGGTCACGGATGATCATGGCGCTGCCGGGCGGAATGTTTGCATCCAGGCTGCCGGCAGCGTTGGTGACACACAGAATTTCACAACCCAGTTCGGCCAGCGTGGCAACGGGAACGGCCATTTCGGCAGCATTGGCACGCTCGTAGTAGTGTGCCCGCCCCTTGAGCACCGCAACCGGTGTCCGGCCGATGTGGCCGAATACCAGCTGGCCGGCATGACCGCCCACGCCGGGCTTGGGAAAGCCGGGCAGGCTGGCGTAGTCGAAGGTGGCAGAGACGTTTACGGCATCTGCCAGCGGGCCGAGTCCGGAGCCCAGAATGAAGGCCAGCCGGGGCCGGAAGTCCGGCAGCGTCTTGCGGATGATGTTGGCCGCATTTTCAGTCATGATGAAACACCTCGGGTCCAAAGGACATGGGCAGCAGTTCTCCCAGTGTCACGGTACGAACGATGCGCCCGGGTTCGCAGAGATGAACCGGGGTGTCGGGCGCGGCAAATTCCCGGATTTTCTGGCGGCAGCCACCACAGGGGGTCACCAGTTGCTCGCCACGGGCCATCACCCAGATTTCCCGGATTTGATGTCCCCCTTCGGACACCATCCGGGAAATGGCATTGGCCTCGGCACAACTGCCCAGCGGATAGGCGGCATTTTCAACATTGCAGCCACCGTGCAGCCGATTCTGGTCATCCCTGACGACGGCACCGACATGAAAGCGCGAGTAGGGCGCATGTGCGCGGGCCATCATCTGTGCTGCGAGCAGCAGGATGGTTTCGGTGCCGCTCATGTTCAGCGCTCCTTCACATAGGGCACGCCATCGGCGGCCGGTGCCACGGCCTTGCCGATGAAGCCGGCCAGCAGCACGACTGTCAGAATGTAAGGCAGCGCCTGGATCAGCTGGACGGGGATTTCGCCGATACCCGGTACCACAACGCCCTGCAGGCGGATCGATATCGCATCCAGCATGCCAAAGAGGAGGGCGGCGAAAAATGTCGGCCAGGGCTTCCACTTGCCAAAAATCATGGCGGCCAGTGCGATATAGCCCTGCCCGGCACTCATGTCACGTGAGAAGGCCGCGTTCTGGGCAATGGCCAGATAGGTACCGGCCATGCCGGTCAGCAGACCGTTGATGATCAGGGCCCGATAGCGCAGGAAAGCGACTGAAATGCCGGCCGTATCCACCGCTTGCGGATTCTCTCCGACCGCCCGCAGGCGCAGACCGAAACGGGTTTGGTACAACAACCAGGCAACGGCCGGAACGGTCAGCCAGGCCACATAGACCAGCAGGTTGTGGCCGCTCAGCAGCTCCGAATAGAGCAATCCGATGACCGGGACATCCTGAAGTGCTTCGGCAAAAGGCCAGTCGATGGGCATGAAGCGTGCCTCATTGGACAGGGGCGGGGTACTGCCGCCCTGCTTGAACCAGGCATGCCCGAGTACCACGGTCAGACCCGCGACCAGAATGTTGATGGCCACGCCGCTGACCACCTGGTTGCCGCGGTAGGTAATACAGGCCAGTCCGTGAAGCAGACTCAGCGCGATGGTAACCAGCATGGCCATGACCAGAGCCAGCCAGGGTGAGCCCCACCAGGCCGCAATGGTGGCGCTGACAAACGCACCCGCCAGCAGCTTGCCTTCCAGACTGATATCAATAACGCCTGAACGCTCGGAAACCAGCCCGGCCAGTGCACAGAAGATGAGCGGTGCCGAGACACGCAGTGTGGCATCCAGTGTCAGGAAAATGATTTCCAGCCATTCAGTCATGGGCAGAACCCTCCTGTGCCGGGGTGTGGCGTTGGGGCAGGCGGCGGAACAGGGCTTCCAGCCAGGGCTTTGACATGTAGGTCAGTGCGCCCGAAAACAGAATGATGAGGCCCTGAATGGCGACCACCAGCTCACGGGTGATGTTGGGCATCTCGAAGGCCAGCTCGGCGCCGCCCTGATAGAGCATGCCGAAGAGAAGACTGGCCAGGAAGATACCCACCGGATGGTTGCGGCCCATGAGTGACACCGCAATGCCAGTAAATCCGTAGCCAGCCGTGAAATTGAGCAGCAGACGATGCTGGACGCCCTGGATTTCGTTGATGCCCACCAGGCCCGCCAGCGCTCCGGAAATGCACATGGTCACGATGATGATCTTTTGGGCGGGTATGCCGGCATAGGCGGCCGCCTTTTCATTCTGTCCGAATACACGCAGTTCATAGCCCCAGCGGGTATGCCAGACAAAAATCCAGACCGCAGCCATGCACAGCAGTGCAATGATGAAAGACAGGTTCAATGGTGATTCCGCCACCTCGAAGCCCAGGGCATGCAGCCAGTCGTGCAGGTAGGGCAGAAAGGCCGCCTGATTGAACTCCACGCTTTCAGGTGCCATGGAACCGGGTGCGATCAGCACATGCACCATCAGATACACCATCAGCGCAGAGGCAATGAAGTTGAACATGATGGTGGTGATGACGATATGGCTGCCCCGGTAGGCCTGAAGCCAGGCCGGAATGAACGCCCAGGCAGCGCCAAAGAGCGCGGCGGACAGAATTCCCAGGGGCAGGAGCAGCCCGAAGGGCAGGGCATCGCTGAGAGCGAGCATGGCCAGCCCGACGCCGAGACCGCCGATGTAGGCCTGGCCTTCGCCGCCGATATTGAACAGGTTGGCATGAAACGCCACGGCCACTGCCAGCCCGGTGAATATGAAGTTGGTGGTGTAATACAGGGTATAACCGATGGCTTCATCGTATCCCAGTGCACCATTGATCATGACCTGGATCGCCTCCAGCGGGCTTTCGCCGATGGCCAGGATGATCAGCATGGATACGGCCAGAGCCAGCGTGATGTTGATCAGAGGAATCAGAATGACGTCTGCCCAGCGGGGCAGGCTCTGAGAGTCAGACACGGTGTGCTTCCTCCTGTTGTGCGCCGGCCATCAGCATGCCCAGCGTCTTTTCATCCGCCTCACCGCCTTTGACCTCGCCGGTAATGGCGCCGTTGCACATGACAATGATGCGGTTGGAAAGGGACATGATTTCATCCAGCTCGACGGAAACCAGCAAAATGGCGCAACCCTGTTCACGCAGGGAAAGCAGCTTCTTGTGGATGAATTCGATGGCGCCGATATCCACGCCGCGTGTGGGTTGCCCGACGAGCAGAATGCCGGGATGATGGCTGAACTCCCTGGCAATGATGAGCTTCTGTTGGTTGCCGCCCGAGAAGTTGGCAGATTTGAGATCGGGAAGCGGCGGGCGGACATCGAAATTGTGCATGAGCTGTTCGCACCGCTGATGTACGGCACGCGAATCCAGCAACCCGTGACGATTGATGTCGGGGTCGCGCTGATAGCCCAGTATGGACGTTTCCGCAGCGCTGAAGGTCTTTACAAGGCCGCGCTGGTGGCGATCT
The DNA here is from genome assembly GCF_041153465.1 of Thermohahella caldifontis. Taxonomy (NCBI): domain Bacteria; kingdom Pseudomonadati; phylum Pseudomonadota; class Gammaproteobacteria; order Oceanospirillales; family Hahellaceae; genus Thermohahella; species Thermohahella caldifontis. The sequence goes on along the minus strand of NZ_CP154858.1, from coordinate 781,336 downwards.
TCCGGGATATGCGCAACACCCATCTGGCGTGCCCGGGCCGGGTCATGGATACCGAAATCAATCCGGACACCATCAAGTTCCACCACGCCGGATGTGGCCGGTCGCATGCCCGAAAGCACATCGAGCAACTCGCTCTGACCGTTGCCCGAAACACCTGCCACGCCGACAATTTCACCCGCACGCACACTGAAATTCAGCGATTTCAGACGTTCCACCCCGCTGTCATCCACCAGCCGGAGATCCTTGACGCCAATGCGAACCTGTCCCGGTTCCACATCGGATCGCTCGACCTTGAGCAGCACCTTGCGGCCGACCATGAGTTCGGCCAGCTCTTCGGTGCTGGTTTCGCGGGTCTCCCGGTGAGCCACCATCCGCCCGGCCCGCATGATGGAGACGGAGTCGGTGATGGCCATGATTTCCTTGAGCTTGTGGGTGATCAGCAAAATGGTCACACCTTCTTCACGCAGGGTGCGGAGAATATTGAACAGTTGCTCCGTCTCGCCCGGCGTGAGAACCCCGGTCGGCTCGTCCAGAATGAGAATCTCGGCCCCCCGGTAGAGCGCCTTCAGGATTTCGACCCGTTGCCGGGTGCCGACCGACAGATCACTGATGACCGCATCCGGATCCACGTCCAGACCGTACTGCTGGCTGAGCCGTTTGAGTTCAGCCCGTGCATGTTCAAAACTGGTTTCCAGTCTGAACCCGGACTCGGCGCCCAGCACAATGTTTTCCAGCACGGTAAAGGGCTCCACCAGCATAAAGTGCTGGTGGACCATCCCGATCCCCAGGGCGATGGCCTGATTGGAGTTCTGGATGGCGACTTCTTTGCCCCGTACCCGGATGGTGCCCTCGTCAGCGGTGTAGAAGCCGTAAAGGATACTCATCAGGGTAGACTTTCCCGCGCCGTTTTCACCGATGATGCCGTGGACGGTGCCCGAACGGACAACCAGATCCACGTGATCATTGGCCTTGACGCTGCCGAACGTCTTGCAGACGCCGGTCAGTTCAATGGCGGGTGTTTCCGGATGCGTGTTCATCCTGACCTCGGTATCAGTAGGTGCAGCTGTTGTCTGACATGTAGTCGTGAACCTTGATCTTGCCTGCGATGATGTCTTTCTTCGCCTGCTCGATTTTCTGCTTCATTTCTTCCGTGATCAGGTCCTTGTTGTATTCATCCACGGCCCAGTCCACGCCGTCCTCGGCCAGACCCAGGTGGGTGATGCCCGGAGTGAACTTGCCGTTTTTTGCTTCTTCCAGTGCCTTGTAGGCGGCAACACCCACACGCTTGACCATGGAAGTCAGCATCGTGCCCGGGTGCAGGTAGTTCTGGTTGCTGTCCACGCCGATGGCAAACTTGCCGGCATCCTTGGCAGCCTGGTAGACACCCAGTCCGGTTGCGCCGGCTGCGGCAAAGACCACATCAACACCGCGCTCGAACTGACCCTTGGCCAGCTCGGCACCACGGCTGAGGTCGTGCCAGGCGGCTGGAGTGGTGCCTGTCATGTTGGCGATGACCTCGATTTTCGGGTTGACGTACTTGGCACCCTGCTCATAGCCACATTCGAACTTGCGGATCAGGGGGATGTCCATGCCGCCGACAAAACCGACCTTGCCGGTCTTGGACTTGAGCGCTGCTGCCATGCCGACCAGGAAGGAGCCTTCATGTTCCTTGAAGAGAATGGACTTGACGTTCGGGGCATCCACAACTGAGTCAATCAGGACATAGTGGGTCTTGGGGAATTTGGGTGCCAGTTCCTTGACGGTGGTGGCCTGGTTGAAGCCCACCCCGATGATGGGGTCGAAGCCGCGCTGAGCAAACTTGCGGTGCGCCTGGACAAACTGGGTTTCGTTGTTAGGCTCGAATTCCCGCACCTCAATGCCATGGTCAGCCTTGAACTTTTCCAGCCCCTTGGCAACGGCTTCGTTGAAGGATTTGTCGAACTTGCCGCCCATGTCGTAAACGACTGCCGGCTTGATGCTTTCCGCCGTCGCCAGAGTAGCGGCTGCCGCCAGGGCAACGCCCATGCATGCGCTCACGGCCTTCTTGAGTGTACTCATGTTTTTTCTCCTGTGATATGCACTTGCTGTGTGTTGTTCATGTTGTTTGTTAGTTCATGTCTGCCGGCAGCCAGATGGTTTTGGCGGCACAGGCTTCCCGATACAGCCTCGGGTAGGCCCGGAGCATTGACCAGTCCGTATCCGGATGCAATGCGAGAATACGCTTAAGTGTATCCGCGCCGAAGGTCATGCAACGCGTGATCGTCTCACCGTGGTCTGCCAGCCAGAGTGCCTGGACGCCGGCATGGCGTGCCAGCGTCTCGGCCAGGGCCGCGCGCGGACCGGCCAGAATATTGATCACGCCGGCCGGTACGTCTGATGTTTCGATGACCTGGGCCAGCTTGAGCAGGCTCAGCGGATGGGCTTCGCTGGCACAGGCCACCACGGTGTTGCCCATGGCCACGGCGGGTGCCAGCATGGCCACCGCACCAAGCAACGGAGAATGTTCCGGCATGAGCATGCCAATGACGCCCGCGGGCTCCTGGCGTGTGATGACCTGTCCGGGGAAATCAGCCCCGGCAACCGACCCGGTGAACTTGTCTGCCCAGGCGGCGGCTTCAAACAGTCTTTCAATGCAGGTCTGAACTTCAGCCACGCACCGGCCGGATTCCCGGCCGGTCTGAAGCGCCAGATCTTCAGCAAATTCGTTACGACGCTGGTCAAGGCGCTCTGCCAGGTAGTACAGGATCTGGGCGCGCTGGTGCCCCGTCCGGTTACCCCAGCCCAGAGCCTTGGTGGCCGCCTCGACCGCATTGCGGATGTCCTTGCGACCACCCACTCCGATCCAGGCCAGCAGCTTGCCGCTGACGTCGGTTACCGGGTAGCTGGTGCCGCTGTCCGGACGCGTCTGCTTGCCGCCGATCAGAAACTTGTGTGTCGCATCCACGGTCTCGGCCGCCGCAGTGGTGGCCAGCTTGCGGGATTTTCTGGCTGTTTTGGCAAGCGGCGCAGGCTCGGGCCTGAACCAGGCTTCCATACCTTCCAGCCCCCCTTCACGACCGTATCCGGATTCGCGCACGCCGCCAAAGGGCGCTGCCGCATCAAATTGATTGGCGCAGTTTACCCAGACCACACCGGCTTGAAGTTTTGGCACCACCTCCAGACAGCGGCCCAGATTGCGCGACCATACGGAGGCGGCAAGACCATATCGGGTATTGTTGGCGAGTGCGATGGCTTCTGCCGGCGTCCGGAAAGTCGTGACCGTCAGCACCGGTCCGAAGATTTCTTCCTGCATGGCCTCCGAAGCCGGCTCAAGATCCGCAAGCACGGTAGGCGGGAAGAAATAACCCTCTCCCGGCAGTGCCAGCGTGGGCTGGATGCAGGTCGCACCATCATGGCATGCGCGGCTGACCATCTGCGTGATCTTGTTGAACTGCTCTTCGGAGTTGATGGCGCCGATATCCGTGTTCTTGTCCAGCGGGTCACCGACGCGCAGCGTGGCCATGCGCTCTCGCAGGCGTTCGAGCAGTGGATCGTGGAGTCCTTCCTGAACGAGCAGTCGAGAGCCGGCACAGCAGACATGCCCCTGGTTGAACCAGATGCTGTCCACAATGCCTTCGACGGCGGCGTCCAGATCCGCATCTTCAAAGACGATGAAGGCCGACTTGCCGCCCAGTTCCAGCGTCAGCCCCTTGTCAGTACCTGCGACAACGCGCGCAAGTATCTTGCCCACCTCGGTGGAGCCGGTGAACGCCAGCTTGCGGATACCCGGATGGCCAGCCAGCGCCGCGCCCGTTTCTCCGGCGCCGGTGACAATGTTCACCACACCATCGGGCAGCCCTGCCTGCTGGCACAGCTCTGCGAAGTAAAGGGCTGTCAACGAGGTGGTTTCGGCAGGCTTGAGCACGACGGTGTTTCCGGCGGCCAGAGCGGGTGCCACTTTCCAGGCCAGCATGAGCAGAGGAAAGTTCCAGGGGATGATCAGACCCGCTACACCCCAGGGTTCGCGGCCATTGAACGCCTGCCCCCTGAGCTGTGCCCAGCCGGCGTGATGATAAAAGTGCCTTGCGGTCAGCGGGATATCGATATCCCGGGATTCGCGGATGGGCTTGCCGTTGTCCAGTGACTCCAGCACCGCCAGCGTGCGTGCGTGCTTCTGAATCAGGCGGGCCAGGGCATACAGGTAACGGGCACGTTCATGTGACGAAAGTGCCTGCCAGGCAGGTGCGGCCTTCCCGGCAGCCCTGACCGCGGCATCCACGTCTTCTGCCGTACCCACTGAAATCCGGGCCAGCACTTTGCCTGAAGCGGGATTCAGGGTTGCCATCAGTGCGTCTTCTGCAATGGCTGTCCAGCGTCCCCCTATGAAATGCCCGAAGCGGCGCTCATGGCTGTCCAGCCAGGCTTCTGCAGCAGACGTGCTTTCCGGAGCGGGGACGTAAGCCATATCTTCAAACCTGTCTCGAATTGTCATGATGTTCAACCCATTGCATGATGCCAGGCCACGGAATAGCCCCCGGTGGCCGCATGTTCCAGTTGTCGTTCGATATCTCCCAGCAGGCTGGATGCGCCGAAGCGGAAACGGTCCGGTCGCAGCCACTCGGGGCCCAGCTCTTCCTTGACGAGAATGAGCCATGAAAGCGCATCCTTGGCTGTGCTGATACCACCTGCGGGCTTGAACCCTGCAATCTGACCGGTGCGCCGCCGGAATTCGCGAATTTGACGCAGCATGACGAGGGAGACGGGCAGGGTGGCATTGACCGGTTCCTTGCCGGTACTGGTCTTGATGAAGTCGGCACCGGCCATCATGCAGACCATGCTGGCCCTGGCCACGTTGGTCAGGGTGCCCAGTTCGCCGGTGGCGAGAATGGCCTTGAGATGTGCATCACCACAGGCTTCCCGGTAAGCCCGCACTTCATCGTACAGCGCGCGCCAGTTGCCGGTGAGCACATGGCGGCGGGAAATGACAATATCGATTTCCGTGGCTCCTGCGGCAACGCTCATTTCCACTTCCCGCACACGCAGTTCGAAAGGTGTGAGTCCGGCAGGAAAACCTGTGGAGACCGCGGCGATCTGAATGTTCGTGCCGGCCAGCGCTTCGGCTGCCGTGCCCAGCATTTCGTGATAGACGCATACGGCTGCCGTCTGCACCGGCCAGTCCACGCCCAGCGCATCCAGGATGTTCTGATTGACCGGACGTCGTGCCTTGGCGCACAGGCGGCGCACGCGCCCCGGCGTATCGTCTCCCGAGAGCGTGGTGAGGTCGATCAGGCTGATGGCCTTGAGCAGCCACGCAACCTGGGCTTCACCCTTCACCGAGCGGCTGCCCATCAGCCGGTTGATGCGCCGCTGAACGGCCGCACCGTCCACATGAATATCGTCAAACCAGTCCGGTGCGTACGGAACGCCGGACAAACGGTTTTCACCGCTCATGATGTTTCTCCGTCAAGTAGCTGAACCAGCTGACGAGCAGCCGATTCACCCAGAATCAGATCTGTCAGAATACCGGTGCGCAGGGCGCCCAGGCAGGCCAATGCCTTGTCGTGTCCTCCTGCCACGGCCACAACACGCTTGCCGCGCAGATCGTCAAGTGACAGGGAAAGTGCGTGCCGGTTGACGGCGCAATCCACCTTTCTGCCCCGGACATCGACGAAATTTCCCACAACATCGGAGATGGCACCCGAAGCGCGCAGATCCTGCCACTGCTCCGGGCTGACCAGCCCCACGTTCTGGATGTAGGTATCGCGGTTAAGTGAACCGATGCCCACTATCACGAGTGAGGCCTGGCGCGCCAGTGCCATCACGCCGCTGACATTTTCCTGTGCCAGCAGCAGGTCACGCTGAGTTTCCGAGGCCGCAATATAGGGGACCGGGTTGATGAATCCTTCCCCGCCGGTCTTGTGCATCAGCGTCAGAATCACGTCTTCGCGATTGGCCGAGAAATGTCGTGTCAGACTGCCGCTAACGGATACAAACCGAGTGTGCGGCAGGTCCATTTCAGGAAGGTTCCGGGCAAAGGCGGTCAGCGAACGCCCCTTGCCCACACCGATCAGCGTGTGGTCTCCCGAGCGGATCAGCTCCGCGACCCATTGTGCGGAGGCAAGGCCGACCTCGTGAAAGTTCTGGCGGGGATCGTCTTCTTCGTGAAGTGTCGGCGCGACCACGCACCCTTTCAGGTTGAAGTGTTGAAGGATTTGCTCTTCCAGTTCGACGCAGCGGGCCGGGCGCCCCTGAACGAAGACCTGAACCAGACCGGCTTCATGTGCCTGTGCGATGAGCCGGTGTGCCTTGGCAGAGGAGACGCCCAGACGTTCAGCGACCTGACCCTGCTTGTAACCACCGATGTAGTAGAGCCATGCGGCCCGTGAGGCCAGGTCGAGTTGTGATTCCATATGAAAATAATTTCATCGTCTGGAAATATTTTCATGCTACGCATTGGGACGGGGACCGTCAACTTCGCAAATCCCGTATTTCCCGATATAGTTGACGTGGATCAACGGAGAGCACGATGCTGAAATTTGCCGCCAATCTGAGTTTTCTCTTTACCGAAGTGCCGTTTGAGGAACGGTTCGAAGCCGCTGCACGCTGCGGGTTTCATGCGGTGGAGTATCTTTTTCCTTATGAACATTCGCCGCAGACGCTGAAAAAACTTCTGGATGATAACGGTCTGACCCAGGCGCTGTTCAATGCGCCGCCGGGTGACTGGAGCAAGGGCGAAAGAGGTCTGGCCTGCCTGCCGGACCGGTTTGATGAGTTCAGGGAGGGTCTGGACCAGGCCCGACAGTATGCGGGCGTTCTGGGAAACCGGCGAATTCATGTCATGGCCGGTGTCAAACCGGATGACCTGGATCAGGAAGAAGCCAGCGAGGCGTGGGTCAATGCAATCCGGTACGCTGCCGACCTGCTCGGGAAGGATGGTCTGACGGTCACTGCAGAGCCCATCAACAGGCATGACATGCCCGGGTATTTTCTGTCGGACATGGAGCAGGCACTGGCACTCATTGAGCAGGTTGATCGTCCCAACGTAAGGCTGCAGTTTGACATCTACCACTGCCAGCGCATGCACGGAGACATCATCTGGTGGCTCAGTCGGTGCTGGGACCGCATCGCGCATATCCAGGTCGCCAATGTGCCCGGGCGTCACGAACCTGACCGGGGCGAGCTCAACTACCGCTTCATCTTTGAATGGCTGTGGGCGCGGGGCTATGCGGGATTTATCGGCTGCGAATATATCCCTCATGGGGAAACCGCGGCCGGACTGGGCTGGCTAGACATTCCGGAGATCAGCGCATGAGGCCGGCCGACAAGCAAATTCTCTATCTGCTGCTCTCTTTCCTGACAATGGTTTCGGGATACCTTTATTTGCGCTATGCGTACAAGGTCACCGACGAGCTGCCATTCGCTCAGGAAATCGTCCTGATCATCCTGGGTACGCTGATCACCGTGCTCATCACCGCGCTGCTGCTCAACAAGCAGACGGCGGTGGAAATCGAGAAAGAACAGGGTATCAAGTTTCTCGACCTCAAGGCTGCCACCTACGAGCGGTTGCTGGACCTGATCGAGCAGATGTCCCAGTGCGAGACGTTCAGCGAGCATCAGCTGACTGACCTCAAGTTCATGACTCACCGTCTGGCCATTGTGGCCTCACCGGTTGTGCTGAACGAATATCAATCCTTTTTGCAGGTGGTGAAGGCCATTTCCGGTGACATGAGTTTCGCTGACGATCAGCATCCGTTGCACAGTGCCCTCAGCAATCTGACCACCAAAATCCGTGAAGATCTGATTGGTGGCGTGGCCCCCGGCGGGCGTTACACCGTCAGCCAGGTGGATGCCATGATCCGTCGCAATTCCGAAATCTCCAATACATTGGGGCGTGTCCGGTTGCGTCGCCGGGAGAAGGGGGAAGGCTCGGGCCGGGCAGATTCGTCGGGCAAGGATTCGTGAGGCGTTTGCAGTGCAGCGACTCCCTGTGGCGGGCTGGGTGTATCCCAAAAAATAGAAAAAAGAAGTACAATAGGCCACACAACCATCTGTGATTTTGAAATGTTGAGGACGCCAAGATGAGTCAAGCACTGCCTGAATGCCCGAAATGCGGATCAGAATATACTTACCAGGATGGTGACATGCTGGTCTGCCCGGAATGTGCGCACGAGTGGAAAGAAGGGGAGCAGTCCGCCGAACAGGAAGAAGGGTTGGTCGTGCGTGATGCCAATGGCAACCTGCTGCAGGATGGCGACACCGTTGTCGTGATCAAGGATCTCAAGGTCAAGGGGGCGTCATCAGCGCTGAAAGTGGGCACCAAGGTCAGGAATATTCGCCTGGTGGAAGGGGATCACAATATCGACTGCAAGATTGACGGCTTTGGCGCCATGAAACTGAAGTCCGAATTCGTCAAGAAAGCCTGAATCCGGGGCGTTTGGAAGGAGAACCGCGTCATCTTCGGATGGGGCGGTTTTTTTGCGGATGAAGTGTTGCCTGAAAACGAAAAAGCCCAGACCGGATAATGGTCTGGGCTTTGGAAATCGTTGGTTGCGGGGGCCGGATTTGAACCGACGACCTTCGGGTTATGAGCCCGACGAGCTACCAGACTGCTCCACCCCGCGTCGACTTGGTGCGTATATTACGGATCCCGGGGCGGAACGTCAACCCCTTTTTTTCATTGTGTTGGGAGCAAATAAACTGTCCGGACTTGTAGCACGTGATTTGTCCGGTTTCATGATCACCAAGGAGGTGAGCCATGAGACGGACAGAACTGCTACAGGAGATCCGGAAAATGCGATTCGAAGAAGCCTATACGGGATGGACCGAGAAACGGCTGACCCAGGAAGAGGCGGCGCGGCTGCTGGGGGTCTGTGAGCGGACCTTCCGGCGCTATATCGACCGCTACGAGGAGGAGGGCCTCGACGGCCTGATCGACAAGCGCCTGAGTCAGGTTTCCCACCGCAAGGCCCCGGTGGATGAGGTTCTACGCCTCGAGGCGCTCTACAAGGAGCGCTACGACGGCTGGAACATCAAACACTTCTACAGCTTCTACCGCGACCGTCACGGCGGCACACGCAGCTATACCTGGGTACGGAACACCTTGCAGAAGGCAGGCCTGGTCAAGAAGGCACCGGCTCGGGGTAAGCATCGTCGACGCCGCGAGCGGGCGCCCATGGTCGGCATGATGCTCCACCAGGATGGCTCCACCCACGAATGGGTTCCCGGCCACCACTGGGATCTGATCATCACCTTCGATGACGCCACCTCTGAGCACTACTCCATGTTCTTCGTCGAGGAGGAAGGCACGGCTTCGAGCTTCCAGGCCATGCGAGAGGTCATCACCGATCACGGCCTTCCCTCGAGCCTCTATACCGACCGGGGCAGTCACTACTGGCACACCCCCAAGGCCGGCGGCAAGGTCGACAAGTCCAACCTCACCCAGTTCGGCAGGGCCATGGCCCAGCTCGGGGTCGAGATGATCCCCGCCTATTCCCCCGAGGCCCGGGGCCGCTGTGAGCGCCAGTTCGCCACCCATCAGGGACGCCTGCCCAAGGAACTTGCAGCCCAGGGCATTACCACCATGGCGGCGGCCAACCGCTACCTTCGGGAGCACTACCTGCCGGCCTTCAACCGGGAGTTCTGCGTCAAACCCGCCGTCGAGGGCAGCGCCTTCGTGCCTTTCATCGGCCCTGGACTGGACGACATCCTGTGTGAGCAGTACGAACGCACCGTGAACAAGGACAACTGCGTCTCGTTCGAGGGACTCAAGCTGCAGATCCCTGCCGACCGCTATCGGCGCCATTACGTCAAGGCCAAGGTTCGGGTACACCGTTATCCTGATCGCTCCCTGGCGATCTTCCACGGCCCCAGAAGACTGGCCAGTTACACCCCAGAAGGCCTGCCCTTCGACCCCCTCGAACCTATTGATCAGGCACCGGCCAACGTCCGCTGCCAAGTCTGATCATCAGTGGACCCAAAGCGGACAGTTTATGTGCTACAAAACCGGACAGTTCTATTTGTTGCTAACACCCCTTTTTTTCATTGTGTTAGCCCAAAGCTGTAATGTCCCCTTCTCGCAATTCTAAAATGTCCCCTTTTGGGATACAGGAGGGGGCAATGGCAGAGGAGACCATTGCAATGACGCAAAAAGCGATCGATCGGCTGGCAATCATTCAGCAGGTGACCGCAAAACAGCTTCGGCAACAGGAAGCTGCCCGGCAGCTTGGGCTGAGTGTCCGGCAAGTTAAGCGTCTGGTCGCCCGCTTTCGTCAGAAGGGGCCGTCAGGACTGGTTTCCGGCCATCTCGGTAAACGCCCGGGCAATGCAATTCCCGGGGCCGTGCGCAAGGAAGTACTCTCTCTGGTTCGCACACGCTACCCTGATTTCGGACCAACGCTTGCCTGTGAAAAACTCACCGCACTGCATGGATACAAGCTGTCAGCCGAGACCCTCCGACAGTGGATGATCGCTGACGGACTCTGGAAACCCGGAAAACGCAAGGCCGCCCGGATTCACCAGCGACGTCCCAGACGGCCCTGTCGCGGCGAGCTGATTCAGATTGACGGCTCACCACATGACTGGTTTGAAGGGCGCGGCCCGCGCTGCACCCTGATCGTGTTCATTGATGACGCCACCAGTGAACTGATGGCATTACGCTTCGCCCCGGCCGAGACCACCTGGGCTTACCTGCAGACACTGCAAGGCTATCTGGCCGAGCACGGCCGCCCCGCTGCTTTGTATTCCGACAAGCACAGCATCTTCCGGGTAAACCAACCCGAGCGCGAAGGTGAGCTGACCCAGTTCACCCGGGCTCTCAAAACGCTGGATATCGAGCCCATTCATGCCAATACCCCTCAGGCCAAGGGGCGTGTCGAGCGTGCCAACCAGACGCTTCAGGACCGCCTCGTCAAGGAGTTGCGTCTTGCGGGCATCTCGGACATTGAGACCGCCAATGCCTGGCTGCCGGGCTTTATGCGCGATTTCAACGCACGCTTTGCCAAACCCGCCCAGAACGCCACGGATGCTCACCGCCCCGTTCTGCACACACCAGAGGAGCTGGCGCTCATCCTGTGCCTGCACAACCACCGAAAGCTCTCAAAGAACCTGACCTTTCAGTTCAGGAACCGGGAATACCAGCTCACCGGCTATGGAAAGGGCTATCGGCTCCGGGGCGCCCGGATCACCATCTGTGAAGCACAGGATGGCCATGTGACGGTGCTCCACAAAGGGCATCAACTGGATTGGCAAATCCTGAGCGAAGGCGAGCCCCCGGTCCCTTTGGATGACGAGAAAAGCCTCCACCAACGTGTCGACAAGGCGAGAGCCAGACAAAAGGCATCCTCAGGCAGAAAGCCCGCGCCGGACCATCCATGGCGACGTTCTCCGGTTGGTAAAGCGGCCTCCGGCAGGCAGTCGGTAACCTCCTGAAACAGGATACCCAAAGGGGACACTTTAGCTTTGGTAAAAAGGGGACATTTTAGAATTGGGTTGACACCCCTTTTTTTCATTGGTGTTAGCCCAAAGCTGTAATGTCCCCTTCTCGCAATTCTAAAATGTCCCCTTTTGGGATACAGGAGGGGGCAATGGCAGAGGAGACCATTGCAATGACGCAAAAAGCGATCGATCGGCTGGCAATCATTCAGCAGGTGACCGCAAAACAGCTTCGGCAACAGGAAGCTGCCCGGCAGCTTGGGCTGAGTGTCCGGCAAGTTAAGCGTCTGGTCGCCCGCTTTCGTCAGAAGGGGCCGTCAGGACTGGTTTCCGGCCATCTCGGTAAACGCCCGGGCAATGCAATTCCCGGGGCCGTGCGCAAGGAAGTACTCTCTCTGGTTCGCACACGCTACCCTGATTTCGGACCAACGCTTGCCTGTGAAAAACTCACCGCACTGCATGGATACAAGCTGTCAGCCGAGACCCTCCGACAGTGGATGATCGCTGACGGACTCTGGAAACCCGGAAAACGCAAGGCCGCCCGGATTCACCAGCGACGTCCCAGACGGCCCTGTCGCGGCGAGCTGATTCAGATTGACGGCTCACCACATGACTGGTTTGAAGGGCGCGGCCCGCGCTGCACCCTGATCGTGTTCATTGATGACGCCACCAGTGAACTGATGGCATTACGCTTCGCCCCGGCCGAGACCACCTGGGCTTACCTGCAGACACTGCAAGGCTATCTGGCCGAGCACGGCCGCCCCGCTGCTTTGTATTCCGACAAGCACAGCATCTTCCGGGTAAACCAACCCGAGCGCGAAGGTGAGCTGACCCAGTTCACCCGGGCTCTCAAAACGCTGGATATCGAGCCCATTCATGCCAATACCCCTCAGGCCAAGGGGCGTGTCGAGCGTGCCAACCAGACGCTTCAGGACCGCCTCGTCAAGGAGTTGCGTCTTGCGGGCATCTCGGACATTGAGACCGCCAATGCCTGGCTGCCGGGCTTTATGCGCGATTTCAACGCACGCTTTGCCAAACCCGCCCAGAACGCCACGGATGCTCACCGCCCCGTTCTGCACACACCAGAGGAGCTGGCGCTCATCCTGTGCCTGCACAACCACCGAAAGCTCTCAAAGAACCTGACCTTTCAGTTCAGGAACCGGGAATACCAGCTCACCGGCTATGGAAAGGGCTATCGGCTCCGGGGCGCCCGGATCACCATCTGTGAAGCACAGGATGGCCATGTGACGGTGCTCCACAAAGGGCATCAACTGGATTGGCAAATCCTGAGCGAAGGCGAGCCCCCGGTCCCTTTGGATGACGAGAAAAGCCTCCACCAACGTGTCGACAAGGCGAGAGCCAGACAAAAGGCATCCTCAGGCAGAAAGCCCGCGCCGGACCATCCATGGCGACGTTCTCCGGTTGGTAAAGCGGCCTCCGGCAGGCAGTCGGTAACCTCCTGAAACAGGATACCCAAAGGGGACACTTTAGCTTTGGTAAAAAGGGGACATTTTAGAATTGGGTTGACACCCCTTTTTTTCATTGGATTTTTTTGATCAGAAAAGCAACAGGGGCTATGCTTGTCCCAACGCCTCAAGTCATGACGGATGCCAGAACACAGTGAGCCGCTACACCGTTGAAGAACTGATAGACCGGGCGCGTCGGAATGAGGCCATCGCCCGCAAGCTGTTCGATATCGAAGTCGCCATCATGAACATGGGGCACAGTGCGGCCTTGCTGGAACGGCTGCTGGACATGATTCTGGAACGCTTTCAGGTGGATCATGCCGGGTTCGCCCTGATCCGTGCGCCTCACACCGAAGCCCTGGTGCGCACGGTAACGCGATCCAAGTCTCTGGCAGGCACCCGCGTGCTGGTGGATTCGGTGGCCTTCCTTGAGTTGACGCAGGGTTCCAGAAAACCTTTGCTGGTCAACCGGAACGTTCAGGCCTGGTTCCCCCTCATCAGCCCGGCCGACCGGCCAAAATGCCAGTCCCTGGCAATTCTGCCCCTGACCATCGACCAGAGGGTGGTGGGGGCGCTGACGCTGGGCTCCACGGACAAGGAACGTTACCGGCCCGACAAGGACAGCTTCTTCCTCTACCAGCTGGCCGTCAAAACTTCACTCTGCCTGGATGCGGCCCTCAACCGGGAGAAAATCCAGTTTCTGGCCACGCGCGATCCGCTGACGCACCTGCGCAATCGTCGCGAACTGGAGGAAACCCTGGAGCAGGAAATCACGCGGGCACAGCGTCACAAGTTGCCCCTGGCGCTGGTCTTCATCGACTGCGATGACTTCAAGCAGGTCAATGACACCTGGGGACATGACACGGGAGACCTGTATCTCCGGCATATGGCCGCATGCCTGACTGCGGTGGTGAGAAAGAGTGACCAGGTCTTCCGGTTTGCCGGCGATGAATTCGTGGTGCTGCTGCCATCTCAGGACCGGGAGGGCGGCGAGCAGTTCATTCAGCGCCTGCGACAGCATCTGGTGAAACATCCGCTGACGGCCCGTGGCCTGTCGCTCGACATGAAGGCCAGTGCCGGCCTGGCGGTTCTGTCCGAGCTCAGTGTGCCCAGCGGGCGGGAAATGCTCAAGGAGGCGGACAAACAGCTATACGCCGCAAAGGCCTGCAAGGCCGAGCGCTTCGCGCAGAATCAGCCGGCAGGCTGATCGCCAGATTTTTCACGGAGCAGGTTTTCCCGGTATTCACCCGGAGTTGATCCGGTCCATTTCTTGAAAGCCCGGTGGAAGGTGGAAGGCTCCGTAAAGCCTACCCGCAGGGCAATGTCCTGAATTGTCAGCTCCGTGCGGGCCAGATGGTAGATGGCCAGATCCCGGCGCACCTGATCCTTTAGCTCCTGATAGGTGACATGTTCGTCACGCAGCCGACGCCTCAGGGTTTGCGGACTCATGTTCAGGGCATCGGCAATGGATTCGAAATCCGGCAGCTCATGCTGCATGGCCTGAAACAGCCGCTCGCGGATGCGGGCGCTGAAACTCAGCCGATCGTTGGGCTTGCCCAGCAGATCAGCGGGGGAGGTCTTGAGAAACTCTTTGAGGTGCACCTCGTCCTGAATCACCGGTAACGTCAGATAACGCTTGCTGAAGATCAGCCGCGTATCCGGACAATTGAACTCAACCGGGCAGTTGAACAGATAGCGGTATTCCCGTGCATGTTCCGGCGGCGGGTAGTTGACATGGACAGCCTCCAGATTGAGACATTCTCCGGTCAGCCAGCAGGAAAAGCGGTGCCAGATCACCAGCAGGCTTTCCTGCAGAAAGTGATCGGGATCATGGAGGCGGGTTTCGGGGCGCATTACCAGGGCAGCCTGGGTCTCGTCCTTTTCCAGCGCCATGATCACGGGCTGATCGAACAGACCGTAAAAGGCCTGAGCGCGCTTGTAAACACTCTCGAGATGGGTGCAATGCACCACCAGGTAGCACATGGTGGCAAAGGTACCCGGCTTGCTGGGCGAATCCGTAAAGCCCATGTATTCATCCCGCAGCGTCTGCCAGATGGTCTGGATCAGGCGAGTATATTGCTGGCCACTCACCCGTGCGCGCGGGTGGGCGAGCAGTGGCGGGGAAATGCCGGCCGCATCCAGCACGGTGTTCACGTCAATACCCCGGCGGCGTATGCCACCAAGGGCAGCCAGAACAAAGTGGCGGGAGACGGAGAGTTTTTCCATGCGCTCAAGTTAGCCTGCATTCAGGTGTAGTTTCAAGTGCTTGAGCGCACTTTCTGAACAAAAACATCAATTGTGATGAGCGCTCTGACCATTGTCCGGAAGGAAGATTGCAGTTATAAACCCGGATATCCACATGTCAGGAGCACGCCATGACCTTACCCCTGGAAGGCATCCGCATTGTCGATTTTTCAACGCTTCTGCCGGGGCCGGTGGCGACCATGATGCTGGCCGACATGGGCGCCGAAGTGATCCGGGTGGAGTCCTTCACCCGTCCGGACCTGCTCCGGCATCTCTCTCCCCGCGCGGGCAAGGTTTCGGCGGCTCATGCTTACCTCAACCGGAACAAGCGCTCCGTGGCGGTGGATCTCAAGCATCCGCAGGCGAGGGCGTGGGTATTGCGGCTGATTGAGACGGCTGATGTGCTGGTGGAGCAGTTCCGCCCGGGCGTCATGGACAGGCTGGGCCTGGGTTATTCTGCGGTGGCGGAGAGAAACCCGCGTCTGGTGTACTGTTCCATCACCGGCTATGGCCAGACCGGCCCCTGGGCACATCGTGCCGGCCATGACATCAACTATCTGGCGCTCTCCGGCGTCGCAAGCAACGGGGGGCGTCGTGATACGGGCCCCACGCTCAACGGTATACAGATTGCCGATGTGGCCGGTGGCGCGCATCACGCCGTCATCGGCATCCAGGCGGCCCTCCTGAAGGCCATGAAGACCGGGCAGGGGGATCATGTGGATATCAGCATGACGGATGCGGCGCTGACACTGAATCATCTTGCCTGGGCCGGCTATCTGGCGGGCGGTCCCGTGCCGGAACCGGAGGGCGATGTCCTGAACGGAGGGGGCATTTACGATTACTATTGCACGGCCGATGACCGGTTCATGGCGGTGGGCAGCCTGGAGCCCCAGTTCGCCCAGGCCCTCTGTCAGGCACTGGGTGACCCGGACAAGGTCAGCCTGCTTCTCGGTCAGCGCCCCGACGACCGGAAAGCCGCCAAGGACTGGCTCAGGGAACGATTCGCCTCGCACAATCAGGCTCACTGGGTTCGCGTATTTGCCAATGTGGACGCCTGTGTGGAACCGGTGCTGGATTTCGTGGAAGTGCAGGCGCACCCGCAGATTCAGTCGAGAGACCTGTTTGTCGAGGTCAGCACTGAAACGGGCACGGTGCGGCAGCCGGCTCCACCCATTCGCTTCGCCCGGTCCGGGGTGCGCAGGGAACATGACCCTGGGGCCATTCTGGGGCATCATACCCGGGATGTGCTGCAAGAGCTGGGGGCGTCAGATGAGGAGATTGGCCTATTGCTGAAAAGCCGGGCCTTCCATCAGCCCTGACGCAAGGCAGAAGGTGTGGTGCCGGTCCAGCGTCGGAAACTGCGGAAGAAGGACCGGGGTTCGGCAAAACCCAGGCGGTGGCTGATTTCGGCAAAAGACAGATCGGTTTCCGTCACATACAGTCGTGCCAGCTCCTCGCGCACATCATCCACAAGTTGTTGATAGGTCAGCCCCTCCTCCTGAAGGCGGCGCACCAGCGTGCGGGGGGACATTCTGAAGGCTTCGGCCACCATGTCGCGCCGGATGACCCCCTGTTCCAGTTGCTGGCGGATCACGGCACGGACCTGGACAGTGAAGGACGAATTGGCCGCACTCAATGCTTCAATCTGCTGTCGTGCCGTCTGTGCGAGCAGCGCCTTGAGCTCCGGATCCGGCTGGCGCAGCGGCGCATCCAGCAGCGTTTCCGGGATCCGCAGACCACAAAAGTCCGCATCAAAATGTACCGGGCAGCGAAATACCTGTTCATGGGCCTTCACCGCATTCCCGTCCGGCGCGGGAAACGGAAACCAGACGGATTGCGGCGCGGCGTCTTCTGCGGCCAGCCAGCGGGCGTAGAGGGTCCAGGAACTGAGCACGTTCGCCATCATGTGCGGCCGGACATCGGGATGGGAGTAGTTGCAGTGCCAGCGTACATCGACCCAGGGCGCATGATGAACCACCCTGGTGACGCCCATGTCACCCACCAGACGCTCATAGGGCGCAATGAGGTCGATGGCCTCACCGAGCGTTGAACAGGTCATGACCAGATAGCCGAGCGTACTGTAGGATCCGGGCTGGACAAACTGGCCGCTTTTCAGTCCCAGGAGCGGATCCTTCGAATGCTCGGTCAGATAAATCAGAAAGCGCTGGAATTGTTCCCCGCCGATCTGTCTCAGGCCGGCTTCCAGCGGGTCCGGGGGCAAGCCGGCAGCGCGCAGGGCGCCGTCCGCATCCAGCCCTTCATGCTGGGCGAACCGCACATATTGCATGAGGGCGGCAACGGAAGCCTGACCCAGTTGACTCATGTCCCATTCTCCCGGTCTGGCACAAAAGGTGACCGGATCTGTCACGGCCGGTCACTGACGTGTCTGGACATTGTATTAGTATGCTCATCAAAGTTCAGCCTATCTGTACCCATACCCACAGGAGCACCACATGAGAAGATGGAATGGTTGGGGCGACGAAGCCAATGCCATGGATCTGCCCGCCAACGGGCGCCAGTTTCTGGAAGCGCGCATCGGGCCGGGACACAGTCTGCCGGACGCCACCTTGGACGCCGTGCGCGCGACGGTTCCCGAATCGAGGCTAGCCGGACATCCGCTGATTGATCGCTCGCCCGACACCCGGATTCGTCACGCCCGGGGGCAAAGCCTGCCGGACTGGCTGGCCATGCGCAGCGGAGAATTCGGTGTTTTTCCTGACGGCGTTGCGTTCCCGGAAACCAGTGAACAGGTGGCCGAGCTGCTGCGCTGGTGTCAGGAACAGGATGTGGTGGTGATCCCCTATGGTGGCGGTACGTCCGTCGCCGGTCATATCAATCCGGTGGATCAGGGCAAGCCGGTGCTGACGCTGTCTCTCGAACGCATGAACCAGCTCATGGAACTGGATGAAATCAGCCAGATTGCCACCTTTGGCGCCGGCACACCCGGTCCGATGGTGGAAGCCCAACTGCGTGCCCGGGGCTATACACTGGGCCACTTTCCCCAGTCCTGGGAACTGTCCACCGTCGGGGGATGGGTCGCCAGCCGCTCCAGTGGCCAGCAGTCCCTGCGCTACGGCCGCATCGAACAGCTCTTTGCCGGCGGAAGGGTGGAAACGCTCAGGGGAACACTGATTCTGCCGCCCATTCCGGCCTCCTCGGCCGGGCCGGACCTGAGGGAGATGATACTCGGGTCAGAAGGCCGGATGGGCGTGATCACGGAAGTCAAGGTTCGTGTCACTCCGCTGCCCGAGGTGGAGAAATTCCATGTGATCTTCTTCCGCAACTGGGACAACGCCCGGGATGGCGCACGGGCACTGGTCCAGCAGCGGGTACCGCTGAGCATGCTTCGCGTCAGCAATGCCGTGGAAACGGAAACCCAGCTGGCCCTGGCCGGGCACCCCGGACAGATTGCCCTGCTGGAAAAGGCACTCCGGTTGCGCGGAGCCGGCGAGGGCAAGTGCATGATGACAGTAGGCATCACCGGTTCCCGGTTGCAGCACCGTCAGATCAAGTCCCAGCTGCGCCAGGTCCTGTCGCCGTATCGTCCGGTCTTTACCGGCACCTACCTGGGCAACAAGTGGAAGGAAAAGCGCTTCCTCATGCCCTATCTGCGCGAGTCACTCTGGCGCGAAGGCTATGCCGTCGACACCCTGGAGACCTGTACACCGTGGTCCAATGTGGATCGGCTGCTCAACCTGATTGAGGACAACCTGCGGACGGTATTGTCTGCAGAGGGCGTGAAAACCCATGTCTTTACCCATTTGTCGCATTTCTATCCGCAGGGCTGCTCCATTTACACCACCTACGTTTTTCCCAACGGCGCGGACTACGCAGAAACACTGGCGCGATGGAAGCGGCTCAAGGACACCACTTCGCGCCTGATCGTGGAAAATGGCGGAACCATCAGTCATCAACATGGTGTGGGAAAGGATCATGCACCCTATCTTCCGGTCGAAAAGGGGGAGCTGGGCATATCCATGATCCGGACACTGTGCCATCATCTGGATGAAGCCCATCGGCTGAATCCCGGCACCTTGCTGACGGATAACGGGGAGCAGTGATCATGCAGGCTCAAGGCGCCGAAAAACCGCGGGAAACGCGCCTGCATGCCGCATGCAGCGAAATCTGGGATGCAGTCATTGTCGGGGGCGGCATCACGGGAGCAGGCATTCTGCGTGAGTGTGCACGACTCGGTATTCGTGCACTGCTGATTGAAAAACATGATTTTGCGTGGGGAACTTCAAGCAAATCCTCAAAAATGGTTCATGGCGGGCTGAGGTACCTGGCCAGCGGTCAGTTCGGTCTGACCCGGGATGCGGTGCACGAGCGTCAGCGCCTTCTGGGGGAGATTCCGGGGCTGGTGGAGCCGCTGCCCTTTGTCATGGGGCATTATGCCGGTGAATTTCCGCCGGCATCGCTCTTCAACCTGCTGCTCACGGTTTACGATGGCATGGCAGGACAGGAGCTTCATCAACGGCATGAGCCGGTGGAGGCCCCCTTCTGGGTGCCCGGCATGAAGGCTCAGGGGTTGAAGGCCTTTACACGGTTTCAGGACGCCGTCACCGACGATGCCAGGCTGACACTGCGCGTCATTCAGCAGGCCTGCCGTGAGGGCGCCATGGCCCTGAATTATTGTTCCGCCGATGAAGTCTTGCGTGATGGTAAGGGACGCGCCAGGGGGGTCCGCATCACCGACCGGATCTCGGGCGAGGCATTTGAAATCCGGTCGTCCGCGGTCATCAATGCAACGGGGGCCTGGGCCTCTGCCCTCAGAGGTCTGGCCACGGGCCCGGAGCAGATCCGGCCGTTGCGTGGCAGCCACCTGGTCTTTCCGCGCTGGCGTGTGCCCGTGGCCCTGTCCATCAGTTACCTTCATCCGGCGGACAAGCGCCCGGTCTTTGTCTTTCCTTGGGAGGGGGTGACTGTGGCGGGTACCACGGATCTGGATCATCAACTTGACCCGGAAAAGGACGTGGCCATCACCCGGGAAGAAGTCAATTACCTGCTGGATGGCCTCAATCACATCCTGCCCACGGCACACCTGACCCCTGCTGACGTCCTGTCCACCTGGGCGGGCGTGCGGCCGGTGGTCTCGGAAGGCAAGGGCCTGGATCCCTCGCGGGAAAAGCGTGAACACAGTATCTGGGATGATCAGGGGCTGATTACGGTGGCGGGGGAAAGCTCACCACCTTCAGATTGATTGCCCGTGATGTGCTCAAGGTGGCAGCGCCCTGGCTGAACCTGTCTCCCGGAAGCATTGATGCCGCAGAGCCCCGGATCTTCGATCGGGTGGATGCGGAGCCGGGCCCCTTTGTCAGTGCCCGGATACAGCGCTGGATCGGCCGCTACGGCAAGGCAGGCGCCGACGTGATACGGTCGGCCCCCGGGGCAAGAATCGGCGCGACCCCGTGGTGGGAGGGTGAGCTGCACTGGATTCTTGCCAACGAAATGGTCGAGCATCTGGATGACCTGATGCTCAGACGCACGCGCCTGGGCAACATCCTCCCCGGGGGAGGCAGGGAGATTCTGGATCAGATCGGACGGATCTGTCAGGCGCGACTGGGTTGGGATGCGCAACGCTGGGACCGGGAATGCGAACGCTACCTGGACATCATCCGGCGTTACTTCAGTCTGCCGGAGGATGGTCAATGAAAGATACGGTGGTGCTGGCCATAGACAATGGCACCCAGTCGGTTCGCACGTTGCTCATCAATCAGAAAGGTGATGTGCTGGCCAAGGGCAAATGCGAGATTGAACCCTATTTCAGTCTGAGGCCGGGCTGGGCGGAGCAGCATGTGGAAGTCTATTGGGATGCGCTTTGTACGGCTCAGGCCCGGATGTGGGAAGCGTCACCGGTCGGGCCGGATGCCGTCTCTGCCGTCACCGTGACCACCCAGCGTGGCACGGTGGTCTGCCTCGACAAGTCCGGTCGGCCGCTGCGGCCTGCCATCATCTGGCTGGATCAGCGTGAAGCCGGGATGCTTCCGGAGTTGCCATTTCACTGGCGGGCGGCGTTCCGCCTGGCGGGCGTGCGACCGACCGTCGAGCGCTTTCTGCGCAAGGCACAAGCCAATTGGCTGGCGGAGAATGAACCGGACATCTGGGCGCAAACCGAACATTTTCTGCTCCTGTCAGGTTACTGGATGTACCGGCTGACCGGCAGATTTATCGACTCCATCGGCTCCCAGGTGGGCTACGTCCCCTTTGATTTCAAGCGACTGGATTGGGCGCCGGACTGGGACTGGCGTTGGCAGGCCTTGCCGCTCCGACGCAGCCAGCTGCCCGAGTTGGTCAAACCCGGCACGCCGGCGGGCAACCTCACCGAAGATGCCGCCAGCGCCCTGGGCCTGAGGCCCGGCCTGCCGGTGATTGCGGCGGCCGCAGACAAGGCGTGTGAAATTCTCGGCAGCGGAGGCATTCAATCAGGTGTGGCCTCGCTGAGCTTCGGGACAACGGCCACCATCAATACGACGCAAAGCCGTTATCTGGAAGTCTATCGTTTCATACCTCCTTATCCGTCGGCGGTGCCTGATCACTATTCGACGGAGGTGATGA
The DNA here is from genome assembly GCF_041153465.1 of Thermohahella caldifontis. Lineage (NCBI taxonomy): Bacteria > Pseudomonadati > Pseudomonadota > Gammaproteobacteria > Oceanospirillales > Hahellaceae > Thermohahella > Thermohahella caldifontis. The sequence continues at coordinate 759,662 of NZ_CP154858.1, read as the reverse complement.
TCTATCGCGGCTTCTGGATGGTCAGCTGGTTTCTGCGCGAATTCGGGCAGCGCGAAGCCCGGCAGGCACAGGAGAGGGGGATCGCACCGGAAGCGCTCTTTGATGAGCTGATTACCGATATTCCTGCAGGATCCATGGGGCTCATGCTGCAGCCGTACTGGTCTCCAGGCATCCGCGAACCTGGCCCGGAAGCCAAGGGGGCCATGATCGGCTTTGGTGACGTCCACAACCGGGCACACATCTACCGTGCCATCCTGGAAGGACTGGCTTACGGGTTGAGAGAGGGCAGGGACCGCATTCAGGCACGCACCCGTCAGCGTCTGCACACCCTGCGCATCAGCGGTGGGGGATCACAGAGCGATCAGGCCATGCAGATTGCTGCCAATGTGTTCAATACCCCGGCAGAGCGGCCACATACACCGGAAACGTCCGCACTCGGTGCTGCCATGGACGCCATGGTCGGCCTAGGGGTGTACCCGGATTGCCAGACCGCCACACGCGCCATGACCCGTGTCGGTGCTCGTTTTGAGCCCCAGGCGGATGCGGTGCATATCTACGACCGGTTGTACCGCGAGGTATACAGCAACCTGTACGCCCGCCTGAAGCCCTTGTATGGACGCATACGGCAGATCACCGGTTATCCGGCCTGAGGGAAGACACCCGCAGCGGGTGACTACCCATAAACAAAACGGGCGCCAACCGGCGCCCGAAAGGGAAACATGAAACAAAAGGCAAGGAATACGGGGATCCGAGCAGTCCACCTGAAAGAAGGCAGGGGTACAGCAGAACCCCCTGCCTCAATGTGGGGGATACTACTCAATCCACGCTTTCAGAATAAGTGAGACGCCCTTCACATTCCTTAGTGAATGCGTAAGGGCGTGTAGAGAATTGTTAACAACGGGCGGGATCAGTCGCTCAGAATTTCACCGGCGATCTTGTGCCAGGGACGGATGACCACTGTTCCGGTTTCGTAGGAAGCCTTCAGTGCCTCTCCGGCCGCCTTCTCCACATGCGTGACTTCGGGCAGGGCTTCATTGGCATCAATGCAGATCACCCCGGTGCCGGCCTGAACGGAGATATAGCCTGCCGTGGTCTTGAATTCCTTCAGGTTGATACCGTCAAACAGACGCTTGTAAGTCTGCAGGGAGGCGTCATCCATGCGCTTGAGGTGATAGATAACCACAAACTGGTTGTCCGAAATGCGGCAGCGGATGTCCAGCGGACGGGTCAGGTGTTGCAGTCTGGACGCGATACCACTGGCCAGCTCGTCCAGAATGGCATGGGTGTGGGTATGCTTGAGTGCCTGCCAGTTCTTGATGCCAATCAGTGCATAACTGGTCACGCCACCACGTGCCTCAATTTCCCTGAAGCTGTCTTTCAGTTTCTGGCGGCAGTAGAGCTGGTTGCCCAGTCCGGTGGACAGATCCACCACGTTCTTTTCCTCCAGCTCGCGATTGTTTTCCATGAGCAGCCGGTTGGCGAGCAGCAGGGTATTGTGCATGTCTGCAATGCGGTCTGCCGCATAGATACGGGGCAACAGCTGGCGGCTCATTTCCGACTTGTAGATGAAATCATCCACTCCGCGGTCAAAGGCTTCGGCAAGGGCCTCGACACTTTCCTTGGCTGTCAGCAGGATGACATAGGTAAAGTGATGCGTGGCCTCGTCCAGCTGCCGCACCCGATCCGCCAGGGCCAGACCATCCATCTCCGGCATCAGCCAGTCGGCCACGAGGATGCTGACCGGGCGCTGTTCGATCATTTTCAGCGCCACCAGCGGACTGTTGGCAATGCGAACGTCACGGTAACCCGCATTCTTCAGGCGCTTGGCAATGATCGCGCTGCTGAATTTCGCATCGTCCACCACCAGAATGGATACATCCAGATTGGGCATAAGGTGCAATTCCCGAATTGTTGTGTACGGTTGTGATCAAAACGTCCCGCATCACCGTTGCACGTGTGCGGGATCAGTATAATAATGCGCTGCCAGATCCGATGTTTTGACAACTGTCCAGATTTTAGAGGCTTTGACTGATTTTTTCATACGCCGAACGGATGATATTCATCAGAAAGAGAACGCCATGCCTTCATTTGACATTGTTTCGGAATTTGACAAGCACGAACTGACCAACGCCGTTGACCAGGCCAATCGCGAGCTTACCACGCGCTATGACTTTCGCGGGGTGGAGGCCTCCTTTGAGCTTCAGGAAGGCCAGATCGTGATGGCCGCCGAGGAAGAATTTCAGCTCGAACAGATGCACATGATGCTGGCCACGGCCATGTCGAAACGCAAGCTGGATCTGCGCATTCTGGGCGAGCCCCAGGACAGCAAATCCGGCAAGCAGGTCAAGCGCGCCTATCCGCTCAAGTCGGGCATTGATCAGGCCGAGGCCAAGAAGCTGGTCAAGAAGATCAAGGACAGCAAGATCAAGGTGCAGGCGTCCATTCAGGGGGATCAGCTCCGGGTGACCGGCAAGAAGCGGGATGATCTGCAGCAGGTGATCCAGATGCTCAGAGAAGATGACAGCGTGAGCGTTCCCCTGCAGTTTCAGAATTTCCGTGACTGATCCGTTCGCCAATCTTGTCAACCGGACGCTCTGGTACCGGCACTGGCGGTCCTTGCTGGCGGTTTTCGTGCTCGGCATCAGCTCCGGTTTCCCCTGGGTCATGATCAGTTCGGCCATGATGGTCTGGCTCAAGAGCGCAGGCTACAGCCGGACCGATATCGGCTTTTACGGCCTTGTCTTTCTGGCCTTTTCCATCAACTTCCTGTGGTCACCACTGCTGGACCGACTGCGTTTGCCCTGGGCGCGCTGGCTGGGTGGCCGCAGGAGCTGGATCCTGTTCATGCAGGCGATCATTGCCGGCGCCTGTCTGATGATGGCCAATGCCCATCCCGAGGAAGGGCTGGAGGCAGTCAAATACCTGGCTTTTGCCATTGCTGCAGCAGGCGCCACGCAGGACATCGCCATCGATGCCTACCGCATCCAGCTGGTGGAAGCGGGGGATGACCGGCACATGGCGCTGCTGTCCGCCATGGCCACCGCCGGCTGGTGGACCGGATTTTCCGGTTTGGGTGCCGTACCTTTCCTGTTGGTCAATACCCTGCCGGGTGGCTGGGCCACCCAGTACAGCCTCATGGGGTTTGCCATGCTCGGGCTGCTGCTGATAACCTGCTTCCTGGAAAAAGAGAAGGCTGCGCCGCCCGTAGCGAGTGTGGATGCGGCCTATCTGGAGCGCGCCCGGAAAATCGGCCCGGCTCGACTTTACGGTGCAGCACTCCTGTTCGCAGCAGGATTTTCGGGTCTGGTCTGGCTGGCGCTTGGCATGCCCGGAACCACCACCACACCGGCCAGGGCTGCGCTGACTTTCGTGCTGGTGGGTGTGGTGTTCGCCATCTCGGCGCGTCTGCTGTTCAATACCGAAGCGGGGAATGATACGGTTGGCGGGCGACCCGCTCCCGGCTGGCCGGAAATCTGGGTCAGCAGAATGCTGGCGACCTTTGTCGAGCCCGTGCGCGACTTCTTTGCGCGCAACGGCGTCCGCCTGGCAAGTGCCATCCTGTTGTTCATCTTCCTGTTCAAGATCGGCGAGGCTTTCCTCGGGCGAATGTCCATCATTTTCTACAAGGATGTGGGCTTTACTGAAGAGCAGATCGGCCTCTATTCGAAGCTGATCAGTTGGTGGGTGACCATTGTCTTCAGCCTTTTGGGCGGCTGGGTCAGTGCCCGGTTCGGGCTCATGCGAGGGTTGTTTGCCGGAGGGATAGCCATGTCGGCGAGCAACCTCATGTTTGCCTGGCTGGCCCTGGCAGGACCGGATGTACATCTGCTGGCCGCGGCGGTAGTGATCGACGGATTCACATCGGCCTGGTCCACGGTAGCCTTTGTCGGATTTCTGTCGATTCTGTGCAGCAAGACCTTCTCGGCTGCACAGTACGCTGCGCTGGCGTCCCTGGGCACGCTCGGCCGCACATTCCTGGCTTCCTACAGCGGCTGGGTCGTGGATCTTCTTGGAGGCAACTGGCCGCTGTTCTTCGTGCTGACCAGCGTGATGGTAGCCCCCTCACTGATCCTGCTCGCCTTTATCCGCCGTGCGCTGAACCGGCATCTGGCTTCACTCAGGGATGCCACTGAAACCGTTTGAGTGAAACCTTGCCGGAAGGGGAGACGTCCACACCTTCATCCATCAGGCGTTGCCGCTGCAGGACAAAGGCCGGCGAGTCCCCGGGGATGGAGATCTGGCCCCTTGCATTGATGATGCGATGCCAGGGAACCCGGCTGTTGCGCTCAAGCGAACCCAGGGCGCGCCCGACGAGTCGGGCACCCCGGGGGAGTCCTGCCAGGCCGGCAATCTGGCCATAGGTGGCCACGCGCCCTTCGGGAACGCTCGCGACCACCGTCCAGATTCGTTCCAGAAGTGCCGGATCCATGATCAGAGACGCAGGGCACCATCAACCTCGATGACCCGGCCTGACACATAGTCATTCTCGAGTATGAAGGCCACCGTCTGGGCAATTTCTTCCGGCTTGCCCATGCGGCGCAGCGGAATCATGCGGGTCATCATTTCAAGGGCTTCCGGTTTCATGGATGCCGTCATTTCCGTTTCGATGAAGCCTGGCGCAATGGCCATGCTGCGGATCCCGTAACGTGCCAGCTCCTTGGCCCAGGTCACTGTCATGGCGGCAACCCCGGCCTTGGCCGCGGAGTAGTTGGTCTGTCCCATGTTGCCGGCACGGCTGATACTTGAAATGTTGATGATGCAGCCCTTGCGGTCCTTTTCGATCATTCTGACGGCAGCTTCGCGGCCACAGAGGAATACACCGGTCAGGTTGACATCAATTACCGCCTGCCACTGCTCCAGTGTCATCTTCTTGACGATTTCTCCATCCTTGGCCTTGACCAGCAAGCCATCACGCAGGATGCCCGCATTGTTGACCAGCGCATCAATCGCGCCAAAGTCATTGTCAATGGCCTGAAAGGTTTGCTCCACCTCATTTTCACGCGCCACGTTGCAGAGGTAGTAACGGGCGTCCGGAGAACCGGCCTCCTTGCACAGGCTGACGGACTCCTGAAGGCGTTCCTCGTTCAGGTCGATCAGGGCAAGACGGGCACCCCTGGCAGCAAGATGGAGCGCCATGGCACGACCCAGCCCCTGACCACCACCGGTAATCACAACAACAGCATTCTCAATTTTCATCTGGAAACCTCCGGTTGGAGAAATGATCTCAATCGTATGTACATTCCACCTCCATCGCGCATCAGGATAATTGAAAAATGAAATTTCTGCTTGAATTTATCGTGACGAACACTCATATCAGTACCGGCGAAAGGGCATGACAACAGGAGCGGCATGCCTTACCATCCGGTGTGAAAAATATGGAGACCTCCCCGTGCCCCTGATTGTCCTGCGTCTGTTCTGGTGGCTGCCCCTGATCGAGCTGGTCGGCCTGATCTGGTCAGCCATTGAAATCGGTTTTCTGTTCACCTTTTTCTGGACGTTGGGTACCGCAGTCTGGGGGGCTTCGCTGCTGGCCGGTCCGGCACGCATCGAAACCCTGCAGAGGGCGCTGCATCAGGGACAGGATGAAATGGCCATGATGGCTGACCAACTGGTCATCACCCTGGCGGCGCTCTGCCTCATCTTCCCCGGCTGGCTGACCGACACAACCGGTCTCGTTCTCCTGTTGCCATGGACGCGTCAGGCTGTCTATCGCCGCCTCGTCGAACCGCTGTGGCTGCGTATGCAACATTCCATGGATGGTTTCCGGGCAGGACACCCCTTCGACGACTCCGTTTCAGGCCGTACCGTGGACGGAGAGTATCGGCCTCTCGATAGAGATAAACTATCGAAATTCTGATTTGCATTAAAACGCATTTTGTCATGGTCCTGTTGAAATGCGCAGGGCCGGCCCCATCTATGGCACACACATTTCGTGCCCGCCCGCAGCGGGTGAACAACTCAATCAGGTTCGTCAAAGAATCGGGAGATTACATCGTATGAAAATTCGTCCGTTACACGATCGTGTCGTCGTTCGTCGCAAGGAAGAAGAAACCACCACGCCGGGCGGTATCGTGCTGCCGGGTAACGCCAAGGAAAAGCCCTCCCAGGGTGTCGTCGTGGCGGTAGGCGAACGACGCGTGCTGGACAATGGCGAGGTTCGTCCGCTGGCTGTCAAGGAAGGTGACGTTGTGGTTTTCGGCCAGTATGCGGGCAACACCATCAAGCTGGATGGGGAAGAGCTGCTGATCATCGCCGAAAGCGAAATTCTCGGCATCATTGAAGACTGAACCCCAAACTCAAGTTTCTGAAAACAGGATTGAATCAACATGGCAGCAAAAGACGTAAAATTCGGTGACAGCGCGCGCAAGCGTATGGTTGACGGCGTAAACATCCTGGCGGATGCCGTCAAGACAACTCTCGGTCCCAAGGGCCGCAACGTGGTACTGGACAAGTCCTTCGGTGCACCGACCGTGACCAAGGACGGCGTGTCTGTCGCCAAGGAAATCGAACTGAAGGACAAGTTTGAAAACATGGGTGCCCAGATGGTCAAGGAAGTCGCTTCCCAGACCAATGACGAGGCCGGTGATGGCACCACCACCGCAACCGTTCTGGCCCAGGCCATTCTGAACGAAGGCATGAAGGCGGTAGCTGCCGGCATGAACCCCATGGACCTGAAGCGGGGTATCGACAAGGCTGCTGCTGCTGCAGTGGAAGAAATCCGCAAGCTGGCGCGCCCGTGCGAAGACAGCAAGGCCATTGCTCAGGTGGGCACCATCTCTGCCAACAGCGATACTCAGGTTGGTGAACTGATCGCAGAGGCCATGGAAAAGGTGGGCAAGGAAGGGGTGATCACTGTTGAAGAGGGCAGCGGTCTGGAAAACGAGCTGGACGTGGTCGAAGGTATGCAGTTCGATCGCGGTTACCTGTCCCCGTACTTCATCAACAACCAGGACAGCATGTCTGCTGAGCTTGAGAACGCCTTTGTTCTGCTCGTGGACAAGAAAATCTCCAACATTCGTGAGCTGCTCCCGATTCTGGAGCAAGTCGCCAAGTCTTCCCGTCCGCTGCTGATTATTGCTGAGGATGTGGAAGGTGAAGCGCTGGCCACACTGGTTGTGAACACTATTCGCGGTATCGTCAAGGTAGCTGCCGTCAAGGCGCCCGGATTTGGTGATCGCCGCAAGGAAATGCTGCGCGACATTGCCATTCTGACCGGTGGTGAAGTGATTTCCGAGGAAATCGGTCTGACTCTGGAGAACGCAACGCTTGACAGCCTGGGTACCGCCAAGCGCATCGTGGTGACCAAGGAAAACACCACCATCATTGATGGTGCCGGCAAGCCTGAAGACATTCAGGCCCGTGTTGCGCAGATCCGCAAGCAGATTGAGGAGGCAACTTCCGACTACGACCGTGAGAAGCTCCAGGAGCGTGTGGCCAAGCTGGCTGGCGGCGTCGCAGTCATCAAGGTGGGTGCTGCTTCCGAAGTGGAAATGAAGGAGAAGAAGGCTCGCGTCGAAGACGCGCTGCATTCTACCCGTGCCGCAGTCGAAGAAGGTGTTGTACCGGGTGGTGGCGTTGCACTGGTACGCGCACTGGAAGCGATCAAGGACCTCAAGGGCGACAATGAAGACCAGACAGTAGGTATCAACCTGCTGCGCAAGGCCATGGAAGCACCGCTTCGTCAGATTGTTGCGAATGCCGGTGGTGAGCCTTCTGTTGTTGTGGACAAGGTTCGTTCTGGTGAAGGATCCTTCGGGTTCAATGCTGCAACAGAAGAATACGGCGACATGCTTGAGATGGGCATCCTGGATCCGGCCAAGGTGACCCGGACCGCACTTCAGTCCGCGGCCTCCGTAGCTGGTCTGATGATTACCACTGAGTGCATGATCACCGAACTTCCGGAAGACAAGCCCGCACCGGCGATGCCGGACATGGGTGGTATGGGTGGCATGGGCGGCATGATGTAAGCCCATTGGTGCCCTCGCAGGACACAGATCCTGCATAAATAGCCCCGGTCGAAAGGCCGGGGCTTTTTTTCGTGCTATTAAAATTAAGTCAGTTTCTATAACTGTCTGCTATGTTTTTGTTAGACTTCCGGTTTCGGACACGAATTTCAGGGCGAGATGAGCAAACGCGGACTTCTGTTGACAATGGTGGCCCTGATCAGCCTGCTGATCGGCCTGATCTGGACGGTGCCTGCGGGTCTGATCTGGAAGCAGGCCATGCCGATTGTCCGTCAACATATGCAGGTGCCTGTTACTATCCGCGGTGTGGCGGGCACATTGCCCCGTGGGCAGGTCATGATCCAGGCCAGGTCCCTGCCCGTCATTCTGGACTGGCGCCTCCGGCCGACAGGGCTTTCCGGAAGGGGGGCGCTGCTGGAGTTGATAGCACGGACGAGCAATGGTCAAATCGAATCAAACGTAAGTATTGAAGGCTTGTCCACACCCGTTCTGGAAGCGAAGGGTAATATCAGCCTGGAGTCGTTCAATTATCTATTGTCGCGTTATCGGCTCAGGCTTGCCGGAGAACTGGATATCCATGAATTGCACCTGACCCTCAATCCCGATACCGGCTTGCCCATGGATGCCAGAGGCTTGATGGTCTGGTCGGGCGGGCCTGTTCAGTATCCTGCCGGGAGTCAGCTTCAGACCGCCGACATGCCGCCTCTGCGCGGGCGGATTAGCGGGCAGGGGGGAGATGTCAGACTGGAGGTGAGCACACAGGACAATCAGCCTGTGATGCGGATTCGTATTGATGGTTTGGGTACGGCTCACATCAGCGTGCTCAAGCGGCTGGTCGATCTGGCCGGCGCGCCCTGGCCGAACCAGGTTTCACCTGACACGGAAGTATTCAAGTTGCGACAGAGGTTGATGTGATGGTGGCTTGGGCAGCACGTCTGAAGTTCTGGTTGTTGCTTGTTCTGGCCATCTGGCTGCCCCAGAAGCTGGCACCCTGGATCTGGCGCATTGTCTGGCCGTCAGATCCTGTACTCATCATCACTCAGCCGGTTCAGCGGTCGGGAAGTACTCCGGATCTATCGGTCTTTGGGCCTGCTATTGCAGCGACACATTTGTTTGGCACGGTTCAACGAAGCGCTACACCAGAAAAGAATGAAGCTGTCCCGGCTCCGAGAACGCGCCTGAATCTGGTTCTGTACGGTGTCCAGGCCTCAGACGACCCGGAATCTCAGGGGGCCATCATCGGATCTCCCGGGAGACCGGCTGACTACTTCAAATTGGGCGATGCCCTCCCCGGGGAGCTTCATTGGCAGCCGTATTTGAAGACCATGTATTGCTGGAGCGGAACGGTGTTCGTGAATCGCTCTACTTCTCCGAGACCCGGGATTCAGGCATCCAGGTGGCGGCAGCACGTCAGCCGGCGGTCACACCCGAGAAATTTCTCCGCCAGGCGCAGGCAGAGCTGAGGAAAAATCCGCGTCAGGCGCTGGCCTCAGTGGGCCTTGCTCCGAATGAAAACGGCGAAGGTTACGTCTATCAGGGCAATAATCCCATGCTGAATGCCATGAACATGCAGAAAGGAGATGTGATTCGCTCCGTGAACGGTTATGTTCTTGGTAATATTGAAGAAGATCAGGCACTGCTCCAGCAACTCTACGAACAGGGCAACCTGCAGGTAGAGATTGAGCGGGGTGGTACGACCTTTACAATCAACTACGCATTGCGGTGAAGTCGCGTGAAAAAAACACAAATAACGATGCAACATGGACAGTTTGGCTACTGGCTCAAAGCGTTCCTGACCATGATCGCCTTGTCGTACGCTGTACTCGGCCCTCAGGTCAATGCGGCAGGACAGGCAGACCAGACCTGGAAGGTCAACCTCAAAGATGCGGATATCCGTGCATTCATCACGCAGGTTGCAGACATTACCGGTTACAGTTTTGTCGTGGATCCCCGGGTCAAGGGCAAGGTAACCGTCATATCGAACGCCCCCATGACCCGCGATGAAGTCTATGAAATGTTTCTTTCCGTTCTCAGCGTGCACGGCTTTGCCGCGACGCCGGGTAACGGAGTCATCAAGATTGAGCAGATCAACAATGCGAAACAATCTGCAGAAAACCTTCGCATGCTGAGGAAAACCCCGGGCGAGCAAATTGTCACACGGGTTATTCAGGTGAATAACGTCAACGCCCTTGAGCTGGTGCCCATCCTCAGGCCCATGGTCGCCAAATACGGACACCTGGCAGGGGTCGCCACAGCCAACGCCCTGATTATCAGTGATCACCTCAATAACATTACCCGCATCGAGCGAATCATTAAAGAACTGGACAGCCCGTCCAAATATGAACTGGAAGTTGTGCAGTTGAAGGAAGCCTGGGTGGGCGACATGGTCAAGCTGCTCGAAGAGCTGGCACCCAGTGAGCTCGGCAAGGCTGCCAACAAGGCAGCCGCAAGCAAATTCAGTGTGGTGGCAGATGAAAGAAGTAACCGGCTGATCATCAAGGGCGACCAGAATTTCCGTGACAAGATCAAGCTGCTGATTGCCAAGCTGGATCAGCCGGCAGCCGTTACCGGGACGACCAAGGTGATTCGGCTCAAGAATGCCGACGCCGAGAAGCTTGCGGAACTGCTCAAGGGTTTGATGGGGGATGTGACAAAAGGGAAAGATGGCAAGGCCGCCGGTGGCAATTCTGAAGTGGGCATTTATGCGGATGAAGGGCTGAATGCGCTGGTTGTGCGCGCGGAGCCGTCCGTGATGAAGGAAATCGAACGCATTGTGGATCAGCTGGATGTTCGTCGGGCACAGGTGCTGATCGAGGCGGCCATTGTGGAGATCTCCGATGGCCTCACCAAGCAGCTCGGCCTGCAGATGGCCGGCGCGGATGTCTCGGGTAAATCCGGCCCGGTCATCGGCACCAACTTCAGCAATGCGGGACTGTCCATCTCCCAGGTTCTGGCTGCGATCGCAAGCAATTCCACGGACGTGGGCCTAGGTGAAGGCATTACGCTGGGTGCGGGCAAGGAAAACACAAGCGGGCTCAGCTTTGGAGTCATTCTGCAGGCACTGTCCTCCACCAGTCAGGCGAACCTGCTGTCAACCCCGAGCATCATTACCATGGACAATCAGAAATCCGAGATCGTGGTGGGTCAGAACGTGCCCTTCAAGACGGGCCAAACCTCTACGGGCACAGATGGCACAACCAATCCGTTCACAACCATCGAGCGCAAGGATGTGGGTCTGACACTTCGTGTCACACCGTCGATCAGCGAGGGTGACGTGGTCAGGCTGGATATCGAACAGGAAACCTCATCCGTGGCACCGTCGAATCAGGACGCTTCCGATATCATTACCAACAAGCGGCAGATCAAGACCTCCGTACTCGCGGATGATGGCGAGACGATTGTATTGGGCGGCCTGATGAATGAAGAATATACGCAAGCCGTCAGCAAGGTTCCCTTGCTGGGCGATATTCCCTGGCTGGGCGCCTTGTTCCGTTCAACGAAAAATCAGAAGGTGAAGCGTAACCTGCTGGTGTTCCTGAGACCGACCATTGTGCGCGACAAGATGGCCGCTCGTGAAGCTAGCGGACGCAAGTATGATGACCTCTGGGAGCTTCACCTGGATATCCAGAAACAAGCCCACGGTGAGGATGAAACATCAAAGCTCGAGAAGCCGGACATCAATTCGCTGTACAAGCGCAACCGTCTGATTCAGCCCGAGCCGACACTCATTCCCTGATGGGGGGATTGTCCGGGCCAAAAGTGGCCCGGGCGATCCGTCAGACAAAAAGTACAACCCATGATTCACGCATATGAAGCTCATGTAAAAGAAGGGCCTGCAGTCCTTCTTTGACATGGCATTGCTCTGTGATATCTGTTCAGTCAAACGATACCTTGACCGCCTTGCGCGCCTCGGGACTCTCGATTTCGAAAAGTTCGGTGGGCTTGAATCCGAAAAATCCGGCAACCAGGTTATTGGGAAACTGTTCCCGATACGTATGGTAGGTCATGACCGCATCATTATACTGCTGGCGAGCGACGCTGATCTGATCTTCCGTATTACCCAACTCGGCCATCAGATCCGCAATGGTTTGATTCGCTTTGAGATCCGGATAAGCTTCAAATACAGCCTGAATGTTGGCCAGGGCCTGTCCCAGCCTGGATTCGGCGCTGGCAAGCTTTTTAACCGTCTCGCCATCTGTCGGATTGGCAGTGCGTGATGCCTGAACAGCCTGGTTACGGGCATTCACTACGGCGTTGAGGGTTTCCTGCTCATGCTTCAGGTAGGCTTTGGCAGATTCCACGAGGTTGGGGATGAGATCATGGCGGCGTTGCAGTTGCACATCAACCTGAGCAAATGCGTTCTTGAATTCATTGCGTAGCGCGACCAGCCGGTTATAGGTTGTGACGCCCCAAACAAGGGTTCCACCCACTGCAGCAAGGCCAATGATGGTTGAATTTTGCATATCGCTCCTTGGATCATCAGGTTGTAAGATGAGCCCTGAAAAAGTCCAGCAGCTCATCGGGGGGACTGGACGGCTGAACAGGTATCCCTGGCCATAGAGACAACCGTTGTCGAGAAGATACTTCTCCTGCCTCTCTGTCTCAACCCCCTCGGCAATGACTTCGAGTCCCAGGCTTTTGCCGAGCTGGATGACAGCGAGAACAATGGAGGTGTCGTCCGGATCATCCAGAAGATCCTGTACAAACTGCTTGTCAATCTTGATTTTGGAGACCGGCAGTTTTTTGAGGTAGCTCAGTGAGGAATACCCGGTGCCAAAATCGTCCACAGCAGTCTGGATGCCATAGCTTCTCAATGCCGACAGAGCGTTGATACAGGGCTGGAGGTTGCGCATGAAACTGGTTTCAGTTACTTCCAGTTCCAGTTGTTCAGGTGGGACTTCGTGTCGTGTGAGCGCACGAATGATGCGCTGAGGCAGATCTTCACGGGTAAATTGCTGGGCCGAGAGGTTTACCGATATGCGAACCGGATACCCTGCCTGTTGCCACAGACTCATCTGGTGGATGGCTTCATCCAGCACCCAGTCACCAATTTCATGGATCAACTCCGAAGATTCTGCGATGGGTATGAAGACATCCGGAGGTACAAGTCCTCGCGTTTCATGGCGCCAACGCAACAATGCCTCGGCACCGATCATCTTGCCCGTTCTCAGATCAATTTGTGGCTGGTAAACCAGAAAGAGCTCCCGGTTCCGAATCGCGCTTGCCAAGTCGTCCGCAAGTTTGCGGCGTTCCCGGATTTCCGCATCAATACTGGCTACGTAGAACTGGAACTGGTTGTGTCCCTGAGACTTGGCCAGAACCATTGTTTGCTCCGCTTTTTGGAGCAACCTTTCCGCATCCTCGCCATCATCCGGAAACAGGGTGATACCGATGGTCACGGTGGTCTGAACGGAGAGCGTATCCAGCAGGACGGGTTTGCTCAGCGCCTTGAGCAGTTGATCGGCAGCCGTTGCGACCTTGAAATGACTGACCGCGTTGAACAGGATCAGGGCGAACTGATCGCCACCCAGGCGAGCGACGGTTGACGTCAGTTCCGGCATGTTGCGCAGGCGCTCTGCCAGGGCCTGGAGAACCTGGTCTCCTGTCGTGTAGCCGTGCTGCTCATTGATGTTCTTGAAGTCGTCCACGCCAATGCACAGGACGGCGAGTCTCTGGCTGTTCTTGCGCGCGCCCTTGATGGCGTCATCAAGATGGCTCCTGAAGAACGAGCGGTTGGGCAGTCCGGTCAGGGTATCGTATTGAGAGAGTTTGATAATCCGGGCTTCCGCATCCTGTCTTTGTCTCTGATATTCAAGAATGGACTGGAGAAGTGCACGCACGCGATCGGTCCAGATGCCCAGTTCGTCCCGCTTATGACCTGCCGGGGTCCGGATCAGACTCGGATCCGGCTGAACCGGATCGATGCGTGTCAGCGACCGGGTCAGATACTGGATCGGGCGTGTCACCAGGTAATGAGAAACCAGGTAGAGAAGAAATCCCAGTGTCAGGGCGCGTATGATGCCTGATACCATGACCAGAATGGAACGCTGCATGAAGGCTTCACCCTGATCCAGCGTGTCGTAAAGTATGCGCAGATCGCCATAATGGATTTTCTGGGGGTCTCCCCGGTACAGGGGAATGCTGTACTCGCGTTCCGCGCCGAAGATGGCCGAAATCAGGGCCGAAAAACGATGCTCCCGGGTCGGGCGGACTCGTTTGGCCAGCGGTGTTTCATCCGGATGGACAATGGCCACGTAGCGTACGGCGGAGTTTTTGAAAAGGCCATCTATGACCTGCTCGCCGAGGTCTTCATCAATGCTGTAAATCGCCTGTGTCGCCGCATCCTTGACAATCTCCAGGGTTTCCAGTGCTTCGGCGTCAATTTCTTCGCTGACTCGCCAGGCATCGGTCACAATCTGGATCAGGCTGACAACAATGCCGATTGCGAATGCCACCGTCATGACACGACGAAGCAAAACTTTGGAAAGTGTCACTTCCGGTTCGACTTGCCTTGATGAATCCTGGGTCATGCGCGGGGCTTCGGATAAATTTTTGTATTGGAAGCAGTTTAGCGTCATCTTGCCGAAAAATACAAAACTCCTTTCATCATTATTGCGGAATCTGAGAAACAGAAAGGGGAGGCCATGGCCTCCCCTCAATGGATGATCCCGATGGATCAGCTTGCGTAGTTCTGGTTCACGAAGTCCCAGTTGACCAGCTTCCAGAGCTCTTCCAGATACTTCGGACGCGCATTGCGGTAGTCGATGTAGTAAGCGTGCTCCCAGACATCCACAGTCAGGATGGCTTTGCGGCCTTCGGCCAGCGGAGTGCCGGCGTTGCTGGTGTTGACGATCTCAACGGAGCCGTCGTCATTCTTGACCAGCCAGGTCCAGCCGGAACCGAAGTTGTTGACTGCAGACTCATTGAACTTCTGCTTGAACGCCTCGAAGGAGCCGAAAGCCTTGTTGATGGCGTCAGCAACTGCGCCGGTGGGTTCGCCGCCACCGTTCGGGCTCAGGCAGTTCCAGTAGAAAGTATGGTTCCACACCTGAGCTGCATTGTTGAAAATGCCGCCGGAAGAAGTCTTGATGATTTCCTCGAGGCTCTTGCCTTCAAATTCGGTACCGGGAACCAGCGCGTTGAGCTTGTCAACGTACGCCTTGTGGTGTTTGCCGTAGTGGTATTCCAGTGTTTCTTCAGAAATGACAGGTGCCAAAGCATCTTTGGCAAAAGGCAGGGGAGGCAGTTCAAAAGCCATGATTATTCTCTCCGTATGTGTTGTGATTGATCCCGAATCACTGTGACGCGGATCACTTCCGCGTCGGGTGGCACAATGATAGCACCGCCCGGCGAGCGGTGCCATGATTGTGAAATTGAGGGTTTCTATCGGAAGGATTGAAGCTGCCTATGAGAGTGCGTCCGGAAGGGTGGACAGGATGGCTTCCATGCGCTGATCCAGCATGGCCGGATCATCCGACACGACGTTGATGTGTCCGAGTTTTCTGCCGGGGCGGGAGGACTTGCCGTAAAGATGCAGGTGCGTGTCCGGGTGCCTCAGCACAGCTTCCCGGTCGGGCAGGTTGCCGACTAGATTGATCATGCACGTGTGCCCGCGGGCTTCGGTACACCCAAGAGGCAGTCCTGCAACGGCACGGACATGATTCTCGAACTGACTGATCACGGCGCCATTCTGTGTCCAGTGTCCCGAATTGTGGACTCTTGGCGCCATTTCGTTGGCTAGCAACCCGTCCGGCGTCTCGAAAAGTTCCAGTGCCAGCACGCCGACGTAATCCAGGCGGTTGAGTATGCGCGTGATGAACGCATCGGCTTCCTTCTGGACGGTGGCCGACAGATTGGGTGCCGGAGCGCGAGTCAGGCGCAGGATGCCGTCCCGGTGCAGGTTTTCTCCAATCGGATAGGTGCGGACTTCTCCGGTGCGGCTTCGAACGGCAATGATGGAGACTTCACGCGTAAAATTCACGAAGGCCTCGACAATCAACTCCCTGTGTCCGATCCGCTTCCAGGCATCCTCGGCTTCTTCCGGGGAGCGCAGCACGGCTTGGCCCTTGCCGTCATAGCCTTCCGTCACCGACTTGGCCACCACAGGGCAGCCCAGCTCCCCGGCTGCTGACTTCAGGGCCTCGGGAGAGTTCACGACCCGATAGGTCGCAGTCGGAATGCCCAGTTCCGTGAACAGGGCTTTTTCAAGCGCCCTGTGCTGACAAACTCTCAGTGCCTCGACCCCGGGATAGACAGGCTTGTGGCGCGCAATTTCTTCCACCTCTGCCAGGGGCAGGTGTTCGAACTCATAGGTCACCACATCCACAGCGTCCAGAAACGCTGCCAGTGCATCCGGTGTTTCCGGCGTGATGATGCGGCCCACATTGGCGGTCGGTTTCCCTGATGGCTCGTAAAGCACGAACTCGAGCCCGAGGGGCATGCCCTCGAGCACCATCATCCGGCCAAGCTGTCCGGCGCCGAGTATTCCGATGCGTTGCTTCATGGCTGGCTGGGATCCGGATGGTCAAGTACCTGCCGGGTCTGTTCCCGGCGGAAAGCGATCAGCTTTTCCCTAACGGTCTCATCTTCCAGCGCAATGATCTGTGCCGCCAGAATTCCCGCGTTCCGGGCGCCCGCCGTGCCGATGGCCAGCGTGCCAACCGGAACACCTCCCGGCATCTGAACGATGGAAAGCAGTGAGTCCAGTCCGTTCAGGGCTTTCGACTGGACGGGGACACCCAGTACGGGCAGGTGCGTCTGTGCGGCCACCATGCCGGGCAGGTGCGCGGCGCCGCCCGCTCCGGCAATGATGACCTTCAGCCCCCGGTCAGCGGCGGATTTGGCATAGTCGAACAACAGGTCTGGTGTCCGGTGAGCCGAGACCACACGTGTTTCGTAGCCAACGCCAAGCGATTCCAGCATGCGTGCGGCGTGTTCCATGGTCGGCCAGTCAGATCTGGACCCCATGATGATGCCGACTACAGGTACCATAAATGTACTCCTGAATACGTGAAGCCCGCTATTTTAAAGATCGTGTCCGGGGGGTGCAAACCTTCCCCCTCTTTTAATTCCCGTGGTAATGCGCATAATGCGAACATCTTGAATTCAGACCAGAGCAACGGAGCAAAAATGGACGGGATACGCCCAGACCGGGATGAGCTTGAGCGCCACGTGAAGCAGCATGCATCGCCCGGACAGCCGCGCAAAAGAAAATCCGCCGTCCCGGGATCTCCGGACACGGCAAAAGCAGTAGAGCAGTATGTCCGGCTGACACGGCCCGCCCAGGCCGCCTTGGTCATCATCTTCATCATGTTGGTTGCCATCGCGGTAGCCGGCTACTGGAACTACACCCGCCAGATTCGCGTGATTGACCAGATGCAGGCCCAGCTTGAAGAGGCTTCCCGTCAGGTCAGGCAGAGCAATCTGGTCATTGCGCGCCTTGAGGGAGAGCTGCAGAGCACGGATTCCACCCTGCAGCAAAGCGGGAACGAAGTGGCCAGGCAGCTGAAGTTTCTGGATTCGGAAATACGCAAGCTCTGGGATGTCAGCAACAAGCGCAACAAGGCCTGGATTCGCCAAGCGCAGAAGGATATCGAGTCATTGAAAAGTCGTACAGGCGGACTGTCCGCGGAATTGCAGACACTGGAAAACAGTTTTCAGAACCAGAGCAAGCTGATAGAGCAGATTCAGACGGACGCGACAGCCATGTCCGTGCGCCAGGCGGCGATGGATGAGGTCTTGAGCCGAACCAATGAATCCCTGAGTGCCGTTCAGGTCAGTCTGGCATCATTGCAAAAACAGGTGTCCGAAATTCAGTCCGGATTACAGAGACAGGAAAAACAAACGGCAGCCTTGCTGTCTCGACTGGACAAGCTGGAAGCCCGGCTGGCCTCAACCGAAGAACTGGCCCGGGTATTTGACCAGGCTCGCCAGCAACTGGTAGGACGCTATCTGTCTCTGGACAAGCGTCTGAAGGCGATTGAGAAAAAAGCGCAGCCGGCCAAGTAGGTTTGACTGCACTGCCGTTTCAGCGGCCCGTTGCGTTGATTGTCGTGTTCTGGATATCCTGAGTCAGGAATGTCGGCACGATCTTGACGTCAACAAACTCGCGGAAAAGAATGGCGGCTGCAATGGCGCTGTCCTGCTGGGCAGTTAGTGCCGGATCTACCGCGAGAGGTTCGGCCAGGTCAGTCAGTGCCTTTTCGGCGGCATCCAGCTCGGGGCCGCCCGCCGCAGGCGGAGTGAACAGGCCAGGCACAAAAATGTCTGCCAATTGCGGATTGGTCAGTAATTTTGCAGGGATCCGGTTCGCCTCTGCCGGATCCTGCGACAGATCAATATAATCCGGCAGGCTTGAAAAAGTGATTTCAACCGTATCGCCGGACTTCAGCTCCACCTGTGTTTGTGATGTCGCTTGCGCCTCCTGAGCGGCTGCGGCCTCTTCGGCAAGTGCAACACCGGGTATGACCGAGATTGCCAGCAGCAGCCGGCAGAGTTTTCCTGGGAGTCTCCCTTTTGAAGCCATCATGATACTGTCCTCGTCTGAATATGGCGCGTACGGTCTCTGCTCACGCCCGGCTTGCCCACACTGCGTTTTTACTTATTATGATGTAATAAATTGTCATTATTTATTTCAAAAGATAGCACCTTTGTTGCGCAAAAAAACAAGGCCCGTGTCAAAAAAACAAACAAATCTCCGTGCCTGCGTCACATTTTGGCAGGCAGCGGCATGTCATGGAGGTGGCGAATACGGCGCCTTTGTAACAAAGGGTTTCGGAAGGCCTCCAAAGGGTGCGCCATGTCTCACCGCAGTGACACGGAAATGGCTAACATGAAGACCTTATCAGGAGGAAAACGGTACATGCTGAATGCGCAAGTCAGACTGCACGGTCTTCGGTTTTTGATCATGGGCTGCCTGGCATTGATGCTCGGTGGCTGCAAGATTTATCAGTCCATTGGCAAGAGCGTCGGTGGATTCGTTCATCCGGTTAACGGGCAGTACTTTGTACACATCCCCAATTCCGAGTGGAAACAGGACAGGGAGGCGCTGCTCTATTTTTATCGGCCGGCTTCCGAGTGGGCAGGCGACGAAATCGAGTCGCCCAGCGTGTATGTGGATGATACGCATTACTTCAACCTGCGTTCCGGTGCTTATACCTGGCTGATCGTCGCGCCCGGAAAGCGCCATATTGCCATGAGGCGGCCATTGCTCGGACTGGAAGGGCTCAATGACATCTCCCTTGACCTGATCGTGGATCAGGATCTTGAAGTGGAGCCGGGAAAGGTCTATTACCTGAGGTATTCGGAAGTGGATGAGCCGGAACTGAATCCGGAGCTGCCATCCGATGACCCGTGGCAAAAGGGTGACCTGCGTCTGGTGGACAATCAGTGGGCGCTCACCGAAATCGTCGATACCCGGTTTCTCAAGAGTGACATGGTGGCACCCAACCATGCGGCCACGCGTATCGTCAAGGAGAACCTGGCATACAGTTTCGAGCGCCGCCGTGAAGAGATCGCCAAATTGCGGGAGGAAGAGCTGGAAAGGCTCAAGGCGCAGGGCAATTACCGGAAAGGCAACTGGTGGTGTGCGTACCTCTGTGGTGGCGGGCCCACCAAACGCCTGGAAGCAGACCGGCTGGAGAAAGAGCTGGAGCAGGATATCAAGCAGTATGAGCTTGAGCTGGCAGCCAGCGAGCCGCCGCCATGGTGGCAATTCTGGTAATGGCGCGTGATGCGTGAGCCCTTTTATCGTGTGGAGGAGAGAAGGATGACTTCTGAAGTACGTTCCCGATCAGGTGAAAAGGCCCTGTCAGGTTTGATGAAAGGCATTCGCTCGGGTATTGTTGCCAGGCTCGAGGCCCTGAATCGCAAGCTGGCCGAAGAGTTGATCCCTGAAGACCGGAAGCCTCGCGTCCATGCGCTTCGGCAGTCTTTCAAACCATGCAAGGAGTCACAGTATGCGCCTTCTGCACACCATGATCCGGGTGGGTGATCTGGATCGTTCCATCGCTTTTTATACGGAAGTACTCGGCATGCGCCTTCTGCGGCGCAAGGATTATCCGGAAGGCCGGTTTACGCTCGCATTTGTCGGCTACGGTGACGAGAGCGATCATACGGTCCTGGAACTGACCTGGAACTGGGATACGGATCATTATGATCTGGGCAATGGTTTCGGGCATATCGCCATAGAAGTTGATGACGTTTATGCTGCCTGTGAGGATATTCGTCAGCGTGGCGGTGAGGTGGTGAGGGAGGCCGGCCCCATGAAGCATGGTACGACCATCATCGCATTTGTCCGTGATCCGGATGGCTACATGATTGAGCTGATAGGCAAAAAGTAGTCAATCTGGTTGCCTGTTGAACGATTTGATCCCGAATCAGTTTTTTTAAGAAAAAAGCGCACGAAGGATTTGACAGCCCGGATTAAATCGTTAAAATGCGCAGCTCAATCAGGGACGTGATTGAAACGGGTGGTTAGCTCAGCTGGGAGAGCATCTGCCTTACAAGCAGAGGGTCGGCGGTTCGATCCCGTCACCACCCACCAAAAGCGGAGCGGTAGTTCAGCTGGTTAGAATACCGGCCTGTCACGCCGGGGGTCGCGGGTTCAAGTCCCGTCCGCTCCGCCACTTCAATCGCCTGATGGTTCAATGGGTGGTTAGCTCAGCTGGGAGAGCATCTGCCTTACAAGCAGAGGGTCGGCGGTTCGATCCCGTCACCACCCACCAAAAAGCGGAGCGGTAGTTCAGCTGGTTAGAATACCGGCCTGTCACGCCGGGGGTCGCGGGTTCAAGTCCCGTCCGCTCCGCCACTTCCTTCCTCATAGCCATTTTTTTGTTCCTGTCAGTTTCTGTCTTGGTCAGCCTGCGCACATCCCAAGCTTGCCGACATTATCGTTCGTCTTCGCACAGTCTCTGCAATAGTTGCCGGATATCACCTCGTCACAGAAATGTCATCGGTTGGGGGTAACCTTGCCCGTATGATATTGAGCGCCGGGGGCGACGGATATGGAACTTGAAGAAGAACTCAGATTGGAAGCGGGTGGATTTGGGGAAGTTGGATGTGACGAAGATCCCATGTGCCCGGATGATGCCACGGAGATGTAAAAAGGCTCTCAGCCTCAGTGCGGCTGTCGTTGCGACCGGTACAGTTTCGGGGTTAGGCCGAACCATCGTCTGAATGCGCGGAAAAACGCCGGCGGTGAAGCGAAGCCCAGACGATAGGCAATTTCTGACATGGTCAGGTCCGTGCTCTTGACGTATGTCTCGGCAAGATCCTTTCTCACCGCATCCACTATTTCCTGATAGGTAATCCCTTCATCGGCAAGTCTGCGGCGCAATGTCCATGGAGACATGCCAAGCTGTTCCGCGATCTCTTCGAGTCTGGGGGGCCCGCCATTAAAGCGGGAAAGTGCGGCCTTGGCCACGCGCTCCCGGTATGCCGACTCCCTGTCCAGTTTGTTCAGCTCCTCGTGACACCATTGTACTGACAGGTTGTGTACGGCCGGGTTGTGGGTGCAAAGTGGCCATTGTGTGGCACGCCGCCTGAAAACCACCGCATTACGTTTGGCGCCAAAGCGGATGGGGAAGGGCAGGTGTTCCGCATAGCGATCAGCGTAGTCCGGTCGTTCAAACTCTATTTCAGCATGATGAACAAGATCTGTCTCCCCGGTTGCCGTCAACGCCAGCTGATACCAGGAGGCCAGGATACAGTCCACGACAAAACGGTTATAGTCGTTGTAAGGCGTGAGGGAGTAGAAGCGTGCAAGACCACGACCATTTTCTTCGCTGTAATGACTGTGGCCCTTTCTGTTCTTGCTGCCCAGACGCTCGAAATTGATGGCAACACGCATAGCCTGCCCGAGTGTCGGGGCACTCATGGCGGCCAGGCCGACGGGGCCCAGATCGGACCAATGGGTGATCCGGCCTGTGATCAGGCCAATATCCGGCCGCCCGGTCAAGGTCATCAGGTCGTGACCGATACGCATGAATCGTGGGATACTCAGCCTGAAGCCGGGCTGGGCACGTTTTTCCCGGTCAAGACCGTAGCGAGCCAGAACCGGCTCCGGATCATGTCCCAGGGCCAGCACCGCGCGCTGCATCGTCAGGACAAAACTGACACTGATATCACCCAGTTCCATGTGTACTTATTCAGGGTTAGTGAATTGTAAGGAAATGATATTGTTGTCCGCGACCGAATGCACTACTTTTTAGCGCAATCACACCAAAAAGAACGGAGAGAATGCTGATGAGTACCGAATATCCTGGGATCAAAAAGTATCCGCATTTGCTGTCTCCCCTTGACCTCGGATTCACCACGCTGAAAAACCGGGTCCTGATGGGATCCATGCATACCGGCCTTGAGGAGACCAAGAACGGTTTCCAGCGTATGGCCACCTTCTATGCCGAGCGTGCGCGCGGCCAGGTCGGACTCATCGTGACAGGGGGCATTGCACCCAACGAAGCCGGCATGGTGGGTCCCGGCGCCGCCCGGATGGAGACGGATGAAGATGCCGAACACCACAAGGTAGTCACTCAGGCAGTACACGAAGCGGGTGGCAAGATCTGCATGCAGATTCTCCACGCCGGTCGCTATGCCTATCATCCCAAGCTGGTTGCGCCGTCGGCCATTCAGGCACCCATCAACCCGTTCCGGCCCCGTGAACTGACTACTGAAGAGGTCTGGGGCGAGATCGAAGCCTTCGTCAACAGCGCCGAAAAGGCAAAGCAGGCGGGTTATGATGGTGTGGAGATCATGGGCTCCGAAGGCTACTTCATCAACCAGTTCATCGTCTCCCATACCAATAAGCGTACCGACGAATTTGGTGGCAGCTACGAAAACCGGATCCGGTTACCCATCGAGATCGTCAGGCGTACCCGCGAGCGTGTAGGCGAGAACTTCATCATCATTTATCGCCTGAGCATGCTCGACCTGATTGAGGATGGCAGCAGCTGGGAAGAAATTGTGCAGCTGGCAAAGGCCATCGAAGCGGCAGGTGCCACCATTATCAACACGGGTATCGGTTGGCATGAAGCGCGCGTACCCACCATTGCCACCATGGTGCCCCGGGCGGCCTTCACCAAGGTGACTGCCAAGCTCAAGGGAGAGGTTTCCATTCCGCTGGTTACCACCAACCGCATCAACATGCCTTCCGTGGCGGAAAAGGTACTTGCAGACGGCGATGCCGACATGGTCTCCATGGCGCGTCCCTTCCTGGCAGATCCGGAACTGGTGCTGAAAGCGATGGAGGACCGTGAGCCGGAAGTCAATACCTGTATCGCCTGTAATCAGGCCTGCCTCGATCACACCTTCCAGATGAAGCTGACATCCTGTCTGGTCAACCCGCGTGCCTGCCATGAAACGGAACTGCAGTATACCCCTGCCGCAGAGCGCAAGAAGATCGCGGTAGTCGGCGCCGGTCCTGCAGGTCTGGCCTTCTCCACCATTGCCGCCCAGCGCGGACATGAAGTGCACCTGTTTGAGTCCAGCGACCAGATTGGCGGGCAGTTCAACGTGGCCAAGCGGATTCCGGGCAAGGAAGAGTTCAACGAAACGCTGCGCTACTTCTCCGTCATGATCGAAAAAACCGGAGTCAAGCTGCATCTGAACACGCGCGTGGATGCAGAGCAGCTGGCGGCCGGTGGATACGACGAGGTGGTTCTGGCCACGGGGATCAAGCCGCGTACGCCGGACATTGAAGGTATCGACCATCCCAAGGTAATGGGCTATCTGGACTGCCTCCTGGAACGCAAGCCGGTCGGCAGGAAGGTGGCCATTGTTGGCGCGGGCGGTATCGGTTTTGATACAGCGGAATACCTGACTCATGAGGGTACCTCACCGAGCCTCTCGCCGGAGCTGTTTGCAGAGGAGTGGGGGGTTGATCTGTCTCTCAGTCATCGCGGCGGTCTGAAGCCACCGCATCCGCACCCGTCTCCCCGTCAGGTCTATCTGCTGCAGCGCAAGACCTCCAAGGTGGGCAAGAACCTGGGCAAGACCACGGGCTGGATTCACCGCGCTTCACTCAAGATGAAAGGGGTGCAGATGATGGGCGGATGCGAGTACGTGCGCATTGATGACGAAGGTTTTCATATCAAGGTCAACGGCGAACCCCGAACCCTGGACGTGGATAACGTGATCATCTGCGCCGGTCAGGATCCGCTTCGCGAGCTGGTCGATCCGCTGGAGGCCAAAGGTTTCAAGGTTCACCTGATTGGTGGTGCGGATGTTGCGGCCGAGCTGGATGCCAAGCGTGCCATCAACCAGGGCGCGCGTCTGGCTGCCGAAATCTGATCCCAACAGGGATAGGCGGAAAGGCCCGGGGCAACACCCCGGGCTTTTTTGTATGCTATGATCAGAAAAAGTCTGACTATGTTCATGGAGTGACTGAATGGCGCGATCACGGGGTGAGTATCAGGCCGTCCTGTTTATCGAGGATCACCGGGTAGTCAAGCAGATGCGGTACTCGGAGTTTGAGGCCATTCTGGATGGCATGATCGCCATGGGTGACTGGCGTGACACCGATGCGCACGTCGTTTATGTGGAAATGGATACGGCGCTTCGCCCGACAGCGCTGGTCTTCTTTACCCTTTACTTTGACGAAAACGGTCTGGCTGATCCCGAGTGGAACCTGCCATTGCGCCGCTTTGCGCAGATATCCGCATCAGGCCCCGATCTGGGGGCCGGGCCCATTCGCCTCGCATGCCGGAGCCAGTGCGCGATTGACTGGCACCGCAAGGATCTCTGGGATCCGGACATGCGCCCGAACAGCAATCTCTTTCTGGTGATCAGGGATGCCCTGAAACAGAATCGTCTCGGATTTGAGGTGCGGGCACAGGAAACCGAAGATCATGGGGCTCCGGCCGGCATGATTCCCGGGGATGAAGATATCCCCGTGCTCGAGCCCGAGAACATACCTGTGGTCACACCGATTGAGCCTCCGGCCGAAACCGACCCCCATCGCATCAAGCTGGCGCGTCTGATCAAGAGTCAGCGGCTGCGTATCCGGACGCTGGAATCCGAAATCGAGGAGGTCAGGCAGGAGGCGGCCCGCAAGCTGTCACTGGAAGGCAAGCGATTCCGTCAGCGCATACTGGATCTGGAGCAGGCACTCAAGCGACAGCAGGTACTCAATGAGCAGCTTCAGAAGAAACTGTCCAAACGCAATGAGCAGTTTCTGAGTCTGCAGAATGAACTGACCGCACAGCGCAAGCGGATCAATGCCTTGCAGACCGAACTTGAACAGTCCATGAGCTCCGATGCCGTGCAGCAGATGCAGGAGCGTATTGCTGCCGAGCTGACGATCGTCAAGGAACAGCTTGAACGCAAGGACCGCGAGTTGTATTACCGGACGGAGCGCGAAGAGCAATTACGGGAAGAAGTCAGACAACTGAAGGAAGAGCTTGCAGCAAGGGATGGCGAGGACAAGCTCCGCAAGCTGGCAGAACTGGCCGTGGTCATGGTGGCCTATCATCCGGGCGCAGGTCATATCACTTTGCCATTGCATGACGTGGATCGCTATATTGCCAACCCGATGGCTTATGCGGCCGAAAAGTGTTTCGTTTCCGAAGAGGTTTATCGGCTGTGGCTTGAGCACTATGAGAACCCGGTGTGCATCCACCAAGATGCTTCCGGCGAGCCATGCAACACCTCCATCGAGGCCGTGGCAACCCCGGCAGATTTTGTGCCGGGCGTGAGTGACCGTTGTGCGGTTCACCAGAATACGGCCTGATCCATTCACTTTCAGAAGCGGGCGGGCTACCATACCTGCCCTCTGACATGATTGGCATGAATTCATGGATACATTCAAGAATATCGGTCTGATTGGCCGCCTCGGCAGTGTCTTGGTGGTCGAAACACTGAGGCGACTGAAACAGTATCTGACCTCCAATGGCTATCATGTCATTCTGGAGGAAGATACCGCTGAAGTCCTTCCGGGGCATGGCCAGCAGGTTGCCAGCAAGCGGATGCTCGGGGAGGTCTGTGATCTGGTCATCGTTGTCGGAGGCGATGGCAGTCTGCTGGGCGCGGCACGGGCCCTGGCAGGCCACAATGTTCCGGTGCTCGGCATCAACCGGGGGCATCTGGGCTTTCTGACGGATATCTCGCCGAATGAGCTGGAAGAGAAGGTCGGAGAAGTGCTGGCAGGTCAGTACATCGAGGAATCCCGATTTCTGCTGGATGCGTACGTCAAGCGTAATGGCAGCCCGGTCGGTTACGGGTGTGGCCTCAACGATATCGTGTTGCATCCGGGCAAGAGCACCCGAATGATCGGCTTCGATCTCTATATCGAGGGTCAGTTTGTCTACTCCCAGAAGTCCGACGGCCTCATTGTGGCCACGCCGACCGGCAGCACTGCCTATGCGTTGTCCGCAGGTGGCCCGATCATGCACCCGGCACTGGACGCCATCGTATTGGTTCCCATGTTTCCGCATACACTCAGCAGCCGCCCCATCGTGGTCAATGGCAATAGCGAGATCAAAATTGTCATCGGTGATGCCAACGAGATATATCCTCAGGTGAGCTGCGATGGCCAGACTCAGATTACTGCGGCACCTGGGGATGTGCTCACCATATTCAAGAAACCGCACAAACTGCGGTTGATCCATCCGGTCAGTCACAATTTCTATGAAATCTGCCGCGACAAGCTGAAATGGGCTGCCACGCTCGGAGGAGATGCGTGATGAGCGACGGCCAGCGCTTTGAAGGTTACGACATCATAGGTGATGTACACGGTTGCGCACTGACACTCAAGGCCCTGCTGCATAAGCTCGGTTATCAGGAAAGCATGGGCATATACGGCCATCCAGCGCGACAAGCCATTTTCGTGGGTGACATCATTGATCGCGGACCACGTATTCGCGAAGCGTTACGTATCGTCAGAGGTATGGTCGAAGCGGGTACCGCTCAGATGGTCATGGGTAATCATGAATATAACGCACTGGGCTACTGTACCCGCGCCCGGCCGGGTAGCACACGAACATACCTGAGAGAGCACACGGCGCGGCATACACGTACCATCTCCGCGACACTGAAACAGTTCGAGCACCACGAGGAAGAGTTTCAGTCGTATCTTGACTGGTTCCTGACACTGCCTTTGTTTCTGGAGTTGCCGGGATTCCGTGTCGTGCATGCCTGTTGGGATGAAGCGTTGATTCAGGCATTCCGGGAGAAATACGGACGCAATACGATTGACATGGACTTTCTCCACGACTCCAGTGTACACGGAAGCTTTGCCGGGAAAGTCATGGATCGCCTGCTGCGCGGAACCGATCTTCGGCTACCGGAGGGTTTCGTGATCAAAGGTGGGGACGGCTACACCCGGAATGCCTTCCGGACCCGGTTCTGGGCCAGCAATCCCCGAACCTACCAGGACGTGGTGTTCCAGCCTGACGGATTGCCGGAGCCCTTGAGAAACCGTCTGCTCACACAGGAGGAGAAGTCACGCTTGCTCAGCTACCCGGAGAGCGCACCTCCGGTTTTTGTGGGGCACTACTGGCTGTCCGGAACCCCTCGACTGTTGAGATCCAATGTAGCCTGTGTGGACTATAGTGCCGTCAAATACGGCAAGCTTGTGGCCTATCGGTTTAACGGGGAAAAGACTCTGACAAACGACCATTTTGTCTGGGTTGACGTGGAGCGCACCAGCGGTGAGTGAATGGGTGTGGCGGAACGGGGTGTTGAGCCGGCCTGCTGGCCCGGAGATGCCCTCTCCTGAGGGACTGGAATATCTTCGCAGACAAGGCCTGGATATCCGGGTTGTGGAGTCGCCCAAAGGGGCCATGGTTATGGTCTTTCACGTGCCTGAAAGTCAGGCAGATGCGGTCGCGGCTTGGCTGGAACAGCAACTTTCCGCACCTCATGTATCCCATGACCCTGAAGGCATTTCCTCCCACGTCAGCAGGGCCTCAAGGGGTGTGCCACCGGTAACGGGTTTCTGGCTGGGCGTCATTGTCGTGTCGGGGCTGTGGTTGCTTGCCGGATTCTCGGAGCCTTGGGACTGGATGATTGTCGATCCGCGTTGGTGGGATGTCGATTCTCCGGGAGCCCGTTGGTTGGCAATTCTGGAGACCTTGGGTATGGGGGAGGTCTGGCGTCTGATCTCACCTGTCTGGCTTCATTTCTCATTGGAGCACGGACTGTTCAATATGTTAGCGTTGTACATTTTGGGCGGACCGCTGGAACGTTATCTCGGCAGTGTCCGCCTCATGGCTTCGATTATCGCGATCGGTGTCGTGTCCAATGTTCTCCAGGCCCTCACGGGGCCGATCACCTTTGGTGGCTTTTCGGGGATCAACTACGGGTTAATGGGAATGGTTTGGGTGCTCAAGCGATCTGACGAAGCCGGGCATTTTGCGGGCATACCGACATCTTTGATATATTTCTCGGTCTTTTTCGCTTTTCTGGGGCTTACGGGCATGACTGACGCGGTCGGTCTGAATATGGCTGACACGGCTCACTTTTCCGGACTGGCAACAGGTAGCGTGCTGGGTGTGTTATTTCGCACAAAAAAAGGGGGCAAAGCCCCCGAAAGCTGTGAAGTACCCTGATGAGAGAGTGTGTGGGATCAAACACACGCCACCAATGATAATGATTTGCATTTGCAGAGTCAACCATGAATGAACAAATTTCTTCACTGATCAAAAACATCACGCCCGAGATCTACCAGCGTCTCAAACAGGCACTGGAATTGAGCAAGTGGCCGGATGGAACGCGCCTTACCGAAGAGCAGAAGCATCACTGCATGGAAGCCATTCTGTTATATGAACACGCACAGGGCGTACCAGAAACCCAGCGCACCGGCTACATCGACCGGACAAAGCCCACACCCTGCTCCGGCAAGGTGACGGATAACGGGGGGCAGGTGAGTGGACGCCCGGAGAGGATGCATGACCGGGCAGGGCACCTTGCGCAAGATGCACATTCTGCCGGAGGAACCGTGCCGCTACTCACTACGGATCGGAGAGGCTGAAATTCCGCTCAACGAATGCCTCGGGCACACTGTCCGGCTGCACTTTACCGGCCGCATCGAATGTGTGGCCTGTGGCCGGCCTACCAAAAAGAGCTTCGCTCAGGGTCACTGCTATCAATGCTTCAGATCCCTTGCCGCCTGTGACCGTTGCATCATGAGTCCTGAACTTTGCCATTTTGACAAGGGAACCTGCCGAGAACCGGAGTGGGCAAAAAACCATTGCATGACCGGGCACAGTGTCTACCTGGCCAACAGTTCCGGGCTCAAGGTCGGTATTACGAGGAGCACCCAGATCCCGACACGCTGGCTGGATCAGGGGGCGACCCAGGCGATAGAGCTGCTCCGGGTGACACAGCGCTTCCATGCAGGGTTGATAGAAGACAGGTTGCGAGCCATCCTCAACGACAGAACATCCTGGCAGGCCATGCTCAAGGGGACTGCCGAAACGCTGGACCTGCAGGCACAGCGTGACCGGGTATTGTCCTGGCTCGAAACCGAAGGGCAGGATCTGCCGGCATGGCAAAAGGCCGGGACGCCGGCCGCACAGTTTGTGTATCCGGTTCTGGAATGGCCGGAAAAGGTCCGGTCCATCAACGCCGAAAAGACACCGGTTGTCGAGGGGACGCTGCTGGGCATGAAAGGGCAGTACCTGATCTTGTCAGGTGGTGTAATCAATATTCGCAAGTACAGCGGATACGAGGCCACCTGGACATCAGTTTGAACGAGGAGAGTTTCGAATGAAAGATGCGCAACCGAGAACCATCTGGCTCAAGGACTACCGGCCACCGGCATTTTTGATCCCGCAAACGGAACTTGTCGTCCGTCTTCATGATGATTATGCCGAAATTGAAGCGCGCCTGCACATCACGAGAAATCCGGCGTCGGAAACGCGACCCGATCACCTCAGACTGGATGGTGAAGAGCTCGAACTGCTGACCATCGCCTTGGATGACCAACCCCTTCCGTCCACCGGCTGGACCGTCACGGCAGACTCCCTGGTGGTTTACAACATCCCAGACACATTTGTATTGACGACCCGAAGCCGGATCAGGCCTCAGGACAATACCCGGCTTGAAGGTCTGTACCGGTCAGGGAAAATGTTCTGTACCCAGTGTGAGGCGGAAGGCTTCCGGAGAATTACCTGGTATCTGGATCGTCCCGATGTGCTCTCAGTCTTCACGACGCGTATCGAGGCCGACAGACGGACCTGTCCTGTCCTCCTGTCCAACGGAAACCCCATCGGTACCGAAGAGCTGGAAGGTGACCGGCATGCCGCGACCTGGCACGACCCGTTTCCGAAACCCTGCTACCTGTTTGCACTGGTAGCCGGTGATCTGGTCGCCAGGACGGATCACTTCACAACCTGTTCCGGGCGAAAGGTCACGCTCAATATCTACGTGGAGCCCGAGAATATCGACAAGTGTGACTTCGCACTGGATGCCCTGAAGCGTGCCATGCGCTGGGATGAAGAGAAATATGGCCGGGAATATGACCTGGATCTGTTCAATATTGTCGCCGTCAATGACTTCAACATGGGGGCGATGGAGAACAAGGGTCTCAACATCTTCAATTCCTCCTGTGTACTGGCCCGGCCGGATGCCACCACGGACGAAGGTTTCGAGCGCATCGAAGCCATTATTGCCCATGAATACTTTCACAACTGGTCAGGCAACCGGGTCACCTGCCGGGATTGGTTCCAGCTGAGCCTCAAGGAAGGATTTACGGTCTTTCGTGATGCCCAGTTCACGGCTGACATGCATTCGCCGACCGTGAAGCGCATTGATGATGTGAATCTGCTCAGAAGCGCCCAGTTTGCGGAAGACAGCGGACCCATGGCGCACCCCGTCCGGCCCGATAGCTACATCGAGATTTCCAATTTCTACACCCTGACCGTCTATGAAAAGGGCGCTGAAGTGGTGCGGATGCTGCATACCCTCCTTGGGGCCGCGCTGTTCCGCAAGGGCACCGATCTGTATTTTGAACGCTTTGATGGCCAGGCTGTCACCACAGATGACTTTGTGGCCTGCATGGAGGAAGTCTCCGGACGGGACCTGACCCAGTTCAGGCGCTGGTATACCCAGGCCGGCACACCTCGACTGGGGGTCACGGATGAGTGGGATCCGGTGACCGGCACCTATACGCTCAATTTCCGGCAGACTTGCCCGCCAACACCCGGGCAGCCGGCGAAGGCGCCCTTCCACGTACCGGTCAGAATGGCCCTTCTGGGAGAGGAAGGCAGGCTGCTGCCGCTTGATGATGCGGGCACGGTTGAAACCTGTATCGAAGTGACCGAGCCGGAGCAAAAGATCGTGTTCCGGAATCTCCCTTCGCGTCCTGTCCCGTCTCTTCTGCGAGAATTTTCCGCGCCGGTGATGCTGGAGTACGACTGGTCTGAAGATCAGTTGACCCATCTCATCCGCTTCGACACGGATGGTTTCAACCGCTGGGATGCCATGCAGACACTGGCTATTCAGACCATTCGCGCCTTATTGGAAAAAGACAGCGCACGGTCAGAGCATCTGTTGGCAACCTGGACCGAAGCGGTGCGTGGCTGCCTGGCCCGGGCAGATGAAGATGCCGCTCTGACAGCACGGCTCATCCAGTTACCGTCGGTGTCCTGGCTGAGAGACCAGTTTGCCCCCTGTGACATTCAGGCGCTGGTTGCCGTGCACGAGCAGGCCGAACTCAGTCTGGCTCAGGCATTGAAAGTGGAGCTTGAGGCGATTTACAGGCGTTACCGGGATACGATTTCCGACGACCTCGGCAGCGAAGCCATGGCAGGCCGTGCCATCATGAATCAGGCCCTGTTGATGTTGGCGGCCGTTGCGCCGCAAACGGTTCTGGAACTGGCCGATGCCCAGATTCAATCCGCCAGGACGCTGTCGTCCGAGCTGGGCGGGCTGAAGGCCATGCTGCGCTGCGGACATTGCGAAAAAACTGACGCAGCAGTCAGCGCCTTCTACAGAAAATGGCAGGGCGATCTTCAGGTCATGGAGTTGTGGTTCAGTGCCCAGGCCGGCGAATCCGCATGGTCTGATCTTGAGCGCATCAGGGAACTGACGCTTCATCCTGCGTTCAGTGACCGTCATCCAAACTCGGTCCGTGCAGTGATCGGACGTTTCGCGGCTGGCAACTGGAAACATTTTCACCGCCAGGATGGCGATGGATACCGCTGGCTTGCCGAGTGGGTCGGGCGTCTGGATCGCCTCAATCCCCAGCTGGCAGCCAGGATTGTGACGCCGCTGACGCAATGGAAAAAGTATGCCGGGCCCTACGCGAAAGGTATGGTTGACGCATTGAAGCGCATCCAGGCTCAGCCCGGACTGTCACGCGATGTATATGAAATCGTCAGCAAATCACTGGCGGATTCACAAAATCGCACTTTGGATTGATAGACATTTTTGAACTCTGAGCTAACCTGTTATAAAGCCGAGAGAATAATGCGAGGCAGGGATGCCTGATGCATAGTCGCGATCTCCAACAACAAACAGATTC
The DNA here is from genome assembly GCF_041153465.1 of Thermohahella caldifontis. Lineage (NCBI taxonomy): Bacteria > Pseudomonadati > Pseudomonadota > Gammaproteobacteria > Oceanospirillales > Hahellaceae > Thermohahella > Thermohahella caldifontis. The sequence continues at coordinate 727,238 of NZ_CP154858.1, read as the reverse complement.
TGAACATCACACAGGAACACACATGAAAAAGAAGAACAGTCTACTCAGCGCGTTGCTGGCATCCATTGTCGGGCTGAGCGTGTTGCCGGCACCTTCAGTTCAGGCCGCCGTATCCAAGGCCGAGGCGGACCGACTCAAGAGTGACCTGATGCCCTTTGGTGGCATCCGCAAGGGTAATGGCAAGGATATTCCCGACTGGACGGGCGGCATCACCGAGCCCCCCAAGTCCTACAAGCGGGAAGGGCAGCATCATCCTGATCCGTTTCCTGATGACAAACCGTTGTTCATCATTACAGCCCAGAATCTTGATCAGTACCGGGATTATCTGACGCCCGGTGAAATCAAGATGTTCGAAACCTATCCGACAACCTTCCGGATTCCTGTCTATCCGACGCGTCGGACAACCTCCGCACCGGAATGGGTGTACAAGAATACTTACAATAATGCCATGACTGCCCGTTTGGCAAAGGGCGGGAACGGTATCCAGAAAGCTTATGGTGGCATTCCCTTCCCGATTCTTCACGGTACCGATGAAGAGAAGGGACTCCAGGCGATCTGGAATCACATTACCCGCTGGCGAGGGGTGTTCATCAAGCGGCGTACTGTGGAAGCCACGGTACAGAGGAATGGTGAATATACGCTGGTCAAATCTCAGCAGGAGGTCTTCTTTAATTACTACAATCCGAAGGGTAATGCCAAGAAGCTGAAAAACATTCTGTTCTACTACCTGTCCTTTACCATTTCACCGCCCCGCCTGGCCGGCGGCGCCATTCTGGCTCACGAAACACTGGATCAGGTCAAGGAGCCGCGCAAGGCCTGGGGTTACAACGCCGGTCAGCGTCGTGTTCGTCGTGCACCCAACCTGGCGTATGACTCACCCATCGCCGCAGCGGACAACCTGCGTACGGCGGATGACACTGACATGTATAATGGTGCGCCAGACCGCTACAACTGGTCCTACAAGGGCATAAAGGAAATCTATATCCCCTACAACAACTACCGTATTGCTGAAGCCGGGGTCAAATACAAGGATATTTTGGGTGTGTCTCATATCAACCCGGATCTGACCCGCTTTGAGAAGCATCGCGTGCATGTTGTTGAAGCGAACCTCAAACCGGGCAAGCGGCATATCTACAAGAAGCGCGTATTCTACATTGATGAGGATAGCTGGCAGATTGCACTGGTTGACCAGTATGACAACCGTGACCAGCTCTGGCGTGTCAGCATGGCACTGATCAAGAACTATTATGAGGTGCCGGTCCAGTGGACAGCCATGGAAGTCTTCTATGACCTGCAGGCCCGTCGCTACCACGTTCAGGGCATGGACAGTGAAGAACGCAATACCCGGATCTTCAGTGAGAAGATTCCGTCCCGGCGCTATTTCAGCCCGCAATCACTCAGGCGTCGTGGCGTACGTTGATCAGGAAAACCGCGGACGCACGGAAGCGTCCTGAAAGATGGCTGCCCAAAAGGCAGTGACCGTATTACAAGTGGAGGTCCGAAAACAGCTCATGCGAACGTACATTTCTGGTTTTCAAAAAGCTGCCGCGACGCTTGCACGCCTCGCGGTGTTTGCGTGTCTTGCACTTGCGCAATCTGCCATGGCGTTGACAGATGTGCTTGAAACACCGTCCATGCCGACACTGAAGGCTGCATCCTCACTGCTGACCGATATTGCGCAGGCAGGTAGCCGCCTGGTGGCCGTCGGGCAGAGGGGACACATTATCTATTCGGATGATATGGGCAAAACCTGGGTTCAGGCCAAGGTTCCGGTATCGGTTCTGCTCACTGGCGTGTATTTTGTGGATAGTCGTAATGGTTGGGCAACCGGACATGGCGGGCTGGTGCTGCATACCACAGATGGTGGTGCGACCTGGACGAAGCAGTTTGACGGCAACGAAGCGAATCAACTGGTCATTGCACAGGTGCAGGCACGCCTTGATGCCCTTCAGGCCAAATATGATCAGGCTTCCGAGGACGAGAAGGCAGATCTGGAGTATGAACTTGAAGATGCCCAGTTCGCACTGGAAGATGCGCAGGCAGACGCAGAGACCGGACCTTCAAAGCCATTGCTGGATGTCTGGTTCAAGGATACGAACCACGGTTTTGTGGTCGGCGCCTATGGTTTCTTCTTTGAAACACGCGACGGGGGCGAAACCTGGGAAAATGCTGCACCCCGGATTGAAAACGATGAGCGCTTTCACCTCAATGCCATCGCACAGGTAACCGGTGGCGCGCTCTTTATCGTGGGCGAAGCAGGACAGATTTTCCGCTCCACGGACGAAGGCGCGACCTGGGAGAAACTGGATAGCCCGTATTCCGGGTCACTGTTTGCGGTATCGGGCACCGGCAATGTTAATGAAGTGCTTGTAGCCGGACTGCGTGGTCATATATTTCGCTCGCAGGACCTGGGTCGTACTTGGGAGCGCGTCATGCTGGGGGCTGAACAGACCATTAACAGCCTGAGTGCGGATGGCAAGGGACGCGTTCTGGCCATGGGCAATTCGGGGGTGTGGGCCATGAGCCAGGACTTTGGTGAGACCTTCAAGGTGCATACGCGGGAAGACCGTGAGGCATTGCTGGCCGGCCTGTATTTGCCTGACGATCGTCTGGTATTTGTCGGCGAACGGGGTGTGCGTTTGTTGCGCGGCCTGAGCAAGCTTTATTGATGGTACTGTGAAGAAGAAATTTCAAACTCGTTAACGGACAAGTTTCAGAGGTTGACTGAATGTCAGATTCCATGCATGAAAAGGGCGAACACTACTTGCTGACGCCCAAGGCCGAACCGTTTCTTGAGCGGCTGATTTTCAATAACCGACCCATCATTCTGGTGGCCTTTCTGCTGCTGACGGTGTTCTTCGGCTATCACATGTCCAAAATCAAGCCTGATGCCAGTTTTGAGCGCTTGATTCCGCTGGAACATCCCTATATCCAGAATATGCTCAGGTATCGCTCTGATCTGGAAAACCTGGGCAACGCTGTGCGTATCGCGGTCGCCGTCAAGAATGGTGACATTTTCAACGACGAATACATGTCGGTGCTCAAGGAAATCAACGACGAGATCTTCTTTCTGCCGGGCGTGGACAGATCTCGAGTCAAGAGCGTGTGGACGCCGAATGTGCGCTGGGTTGAGGTCACCGAAGAGGGTTTCCAGGGCGGGACTGTCATCCCGGATGGCTATGACGGTTCGGATTCCAGTCTGGATGCACTTCGTCAAAATATTCTGAGGTCCGGACAGATTGGTCGCCTCATTGCCGACGATTTCAAATCCACCATCATTTATGCACCGCTGCTGGAATCTGATCCGGAAACCGGCAAGCCCCTGGATTACCGGGAGCTGTCCAGGAAACTTGAGATCATCCGGGACAAATATCAGAGCCAGTACCCGAATATCGAAATTCATATTGTCGGCTTTGCCAAAAAGGTGGGTGACCTGATTGAGGGGATTGGCTCCATTGCCATGTTCGCCGTCATCACACTGGTACTGACCACCGTTTTCCTGTTCTGGTACTCCCGTTGCTGGGCCGGTACTCTGACCCCGGTGTTGGCCTCCGTCGTGGCTGTGGTCTGGCAGCTGGGACTGCTCAGGCTGCTGGGTTATGGTCTCGATCCTTACTCTGTGCTTGTGCCCTTCCTGATCTTTGCGATAGGCATTTCCCATGGCGTTCAGATCGTCAATGCCATGGCGCTCGAAACCGCGAAGGGTTTTGATGCCATGACGGCTGCGCGTCTGGCATTCCGCGCGCTTTACATAGCGGGCATGCTGGCACTGGTCAGCGACGCCATCGGCTTCCTGACGCTGCTCCTGATCAAGATTGACGTCATCAAGGATCTGGCCGTTGCTGCAGGCATTGGTGTGGCGGTCATTATTCTGACCAACCTGGTTCTGCACCCGGTCGTCATGTCATACGTAGGTATCAGCAAGGGCGGTGTGCGGCACGTTCAGAATCATACCGAAGAAGCGGACCGGAAGTGGCGCCTCATGTCATATTTTGCGCACCCGTCCGTGGCTCCCATTTCAATCATCATTGCCGTGCTGGGGGCAGGTCTGGGTATTTATTACAAGCAGGGTCTCCAGATCGGTGACCTGGACAAGGGTGCACCGGAGCTCCGTCCCGATTCGCGTTACAACAAGGATAATGACTATGTCATCAGTCATTACAGTACGAGCTCGGATGTCCTGGTCATCATGGTCAAGACCGAACCGGAGAGCTGCACCAGGTACAAGGCGATGGATGCCATTGACCGGCTTCAGTGGGTGCTGGAGAACACGGAGGGTGTGGAGTCCACCGGATCCGTGGTGACGTTCTCCAAGATTGTCACCAAGGCCCTCAATGAGGGTAACTACAAGTGGATGGAGTTGTCCCGCAACGAAAGCTTCATCAACTCCACTATCCGGTCTGCACCCTCCGGCCTGATCAATACCGACTGTTCCATGACACCGGTTGTGGCCTACCTCAAGGATCACAAGGCTACCACGCTGCAGCGTGTTGTCGATGTGGTTGAGAAGTTTGCCCAAGAAGCCAATGTGGAAGGTGTTGAATTCCTGCTTGCAGCCGGCAATGGTGGTGTGGAAGCGGCAACCAACCAGGTCATTGCAAAAGCCAAGGACATGATGCTCGTCTTTGTCTATGCAGTGGTCTCCCTGTTGTGCTTTATCACTTTCCGTTCGCTGCGTGCCGTGCTGTGTATTGTCATACCACTTGGCATCACTTCAATTCTGGCCGAAGCACTCATGACCAAGATGGGAATTGGTGTCAAGGTGGCCACGTTGCCGGTCATTGCGCTGGGCGTGGGAATCGGTGTGGACTACGGCATTTATATCTATACCAAACTGGAGCGCATGATTCTGGATGGACTTAATCTGCAGGAGGCCTATTTCGAAACGCTGCGTTCAACTGGCAAGGCCGTGGCCTTTACCGGTCTGACGCTGGCGCTCGGTGTCGGTACCTGGATATTCAGCCCTATCAAATTCCAAGCCGACATGGGACTGCTGCTGACATTCATGTTCCTCTGGAACATGGTAGGTGCCATCTGGCTGTTGCCCGCTCTGGCAAGGATCTTCCTCAATCCTGACAAGATGCGTGCCAAGGCTGCTGCGGCGGAAGCTGCAGCCTGATGATGGAGGGGCAGGGGATGAAACAGCTCGGAATCAGACAGTTTGTGAGTTTGCTGCTCGGGATTGCAGCCCTGATTCTGGCTGCCTCTGCCGGTGCTGAAAAGCACACCATCAAGCGGGTAATGATTGCAACCGGTAACGAAACCGGAGTGTATTTTCCTGCCGGTGGCGCCATCTGCCGGATGGTGAACCGGAATGCCTCGTCGCTCGGCTTCCGCTGTGCGCTGGAGAGTACTGACGGTTCGACCTACAACCTTGACGCACTGCGGAATGGATACGTGGATTTTGCCATCGTACAGTCAGACTGGCAGTACCACGCATTCTTTGGTAGCGGCCCCTTTAGTGATGAAGGGCCGCACAAGGGGATGCGGTCTGTCTTCTCTTTGCATCCGGAAGCGTTTACTGTCGTGGTTCGAAAAGATGACTCCATACATCAGTTTGAAGATATCCGGGGCAAGCGGGTTAATGTCGGTGGTGTCGGTACGGGGCAGAGGGCGACCCTGGAAGTTCTGATGGAGCAGTATGGCTGGTCCATGAAAGACTTCTCTGAGGCACTGGAGTACAAGGCATCCGATCAGCCCCGTCTTCTGTGTTCCGGAAAAATTGATGTCATGTTGTACGTTGTGGGGCATCCATCCGGAGCAGTGAAGGAAGCCACAACACTGTGTGACAGTGTCATTCTTCCGGTTCGGGGCAAGGTGATAAACAAGCTCATTTCCACCCACAGCTATTATCGCAAGACCATGGTACCGGGTGGCGTCTACCGGAATAATCCGGAAAGTGTCTGGACCTTTGGGGTGGCTGCAACGCTGGTTACTACGGACGCAGTACCCGATGAGCAGGTTTACGCCTTGGTCAAGGCTGTATTTGAGAACCTGGACCTCTTCAGACGCTTGCACCCTGCACTTGCCAACCTCAAACCGGAATCCATGGTTCGTGATGGCCTGACTGCGCCTCTGCATCCGGGAGCCGAGCGATATTATCGTGAAAAGGGATGGATTCGCTGAACGATCCCTTTGCGCCCGGCCTCCTTCCTGTTAGAATCGCCACCCTGTGCAGATTTTGTCAAACATTTTCAGCAGGATAACCAACTCATGCCAGTGGTCACACTCCCGGACGGGAGCCAACGTCAATTTGAAGAAGCCGTCACCGTTGCAGATGTGGCTGCGTCCATAGGGCCCGGGTTGGCCAAAGCAGCCCTTGCCGGAAAAGTGAATGGTCGCCTGGTGGATACCTCATATCTGATCGAAGAGGATTGTGATCTGGCGATCATTACTGATCGTGATCCGGAGGGACTTGAAATTATCCGTCACTCTTGTGCCCACTTGCTTGCGATGGCTGTCAAGCAGCTGTTTCCGTCGGCACAGGTGACGATCGGTCCCGTGATTGAAGATGGATTTTATTACGACTTCAAGTTTGATCGGGCTTTTACGCCGGAAGATCTTGAAAAGATCGAAGCCCGTATGAAGGAGTTGGCCCGTCAGGACATTTCTGTCGAACGCTCCGTAATGGATCGGGAGTCCGCCAGGAAACTGTTCCGTGAAATGGGCGAGGACTTCAAGGTTCGTATCATTGAGGATATTCCCGGAGAGGAAGAGCTCTCGTTCTATCGGCAGGGTGATTTTATCGATCTCTGCCGCGGACCTCATGTGCCGTCGACAGGAAAGATCAAGGCCTTCAAACTCACCAAGGTCGCCGGGGCCTACTGGCGTGGCGACGCCAAAAATGAACAGCTCCAGCGTATCTACGGAACCGCTTGGGCGAACAGCAAGGATCTCAAGGCCTACCTCAAACGTATCGAGGAAGCCGAGAAACGGGATCACCGCAAGATTGGCAAAAAGCTGAATCTCTTTCATATGCAGGAAGAAGCGCCTGGCATGGTCTTCTGGCATCCGGATGGCTGGACGATCTACCAGCAGCTGGAGCAGTACATGCGTCGCCAGCTGGACAAGCATGGTTACAAGGAAATCAAGACCCCCCAGGTGGTCGAACGCACGCTCTGGGAAAAATCCGGTCACTGGGAAAAGTTCAAGGACGAGATGTTCACGACCCACTCGGAAGAGCGGGATTTTGCCATCAAACCCATGAACTGCCCCTGTCATGTTCAAGTGTTCAATCAGGGACTGCGCAGTTACCGTGAGCTGCCCTTGCGGCTCGCTGAGTTTGGCTCCTGTCATCGGAATGAGCCCTCCGGTGCGCTACATGGTCTGATGCGGGTGCGTGGCTTTGTGCAGGACGATGCACATATCTTCTGCACAGAAGACCAGATACAGGAAGAGGTTGCGCGTTTTATTGATTTTCTGCACGAAGTCTACGCGGACTTCGGCTTCAACGAGATCATCTACAAGCTTTCCACCCGGCCTGAAAAGCGTGTAGGGTCAGACGAAATCTGGGACAAGGCTGAAAAGGCGCTTGCAGATGCCCTCAACGCCAAGTCGCTCCCGTGGGAAGAGCTGCCGGGTGAAGGTGCCTTCTATGGTCCCAAGATCGAGTTCAGCCTGAAGGATTGCCTGGGGCGACTCTGGCAGTGTGGTACCATACAGGTTGACTTCAGCATGCCTGGCCGTTTGGGGGCCGAGTATGTTGCAGACGATCAGAGTCGCCGGACACCTGTCATGTTGCATCGGGCCATATTGGGTTCCTTTGAACGTTTCATTGGTATCCTGATTGAGCATTACGAAGGGGCCTTCCCGGTGTGGCTGGCCCCGACCCAGATTGCACTGCTCACAATCACTGACCGGCAGGCAAGCTACGCATCCGAATTGTGTGAAACCCTCAGGAATCAGGGTATTCGCGCCATCGCGGACTTGAGAAATGAGAAGATCGGCTTTAAAATCCGCGAGCATACTTTGTCCAAGGTGCCTTATCTGGCCGTTATCGGGGACAAAGAAGTCGAAAACAGGCAGGTGGCCTTGAGGACACGTACAGGTGAAGATCTGGGTGTCGTCAGCATTGAAGCACTGACCGAGCTGCTCAAGACCGCCATAGACCGTAAAGGTCGTTGATCTGAACTGAAACGGAGAAGCAAACATTAAGCGCAACAATCGGCAAGGCCGTCCGGAACGCCCGAAAATAAACGAAAACATCGTTGCACGTGAAGTGCGGCTTATCGGTTCTGACGGGAGTCAGGTCGGCATCGTCCCTCTGAGTGACGCGCTCGCGCGCGCCGAAGAGGAAGGGCTGGATCTGGTTCAAATCGCAGATGGCGATCCGATCGTCTGCAAGATCATGGATTATGGCAAGAAAATCTTCGAAGAGAAGAAAGCCAAGGCCGCCGCGCGAAAGAAGCAAAAGCAGATTCAGGTCAAAGAAGTGAAGTTCAGACCAGGGACGGATGAAGGGGATTATCAGGTCAAACTACGCAACCTGATACGTTTCCTTGAAGGCGGGGACAAGGCCAAGGTAACCATACGGTTCCGTGGTCGTGAAATGGCCCATCAGGAGCTCGGCATGGCACTGCTTCAAAGGGTCGAAAAGGACCTTGAGGAGTATGGCACAGTCGAGCAAAGACCGAAGATGGAAGGTCGGCAGATGGTGATGGTGCTGGGCCCCAAAAAGAAATGATTGCCGGCAGGCAGTCCAAAACATGATGAATGCGGAGTAACATATCATGCCCAAAATGAAAACCAAGCGAGGCGCTGCCAAGCGGTTCAAGAAGACAGCCAATGGCTTCAAGCACCGCCAGTCCTTTACCAGCCACATCCTGACCAAGAAGAGCACCAAGCGTAAGCGTCATCTGCGTCCCAAAGTGCAGATTGCCAAGGCTGATGTGCCTCAAGTCAAGCGTATGTTGGGTCAATAAAGGTCACAGGAGTAAGAGAAGATGCCTCGCGTAAAACGTGGTGTAACGGCTCGCCGCCGTCACAAGAAAGTACTGAAACAGGCAAAAGGTTACTACGGTGCACGCAGCCGCGTATTCCGGGTTGCCAAACAGGCCGTCATTAAAGCGGGTCAATATGCCTACCGTGACCGTCGTCAGCGCAAGCGCCAGTTCAGAGCACTCTGGATTGCGCGTATCAATGCGGGCGCACGTGCAAATGGTCTGTCATACAGCAGGCTGATTGCAGGGCTGCGTAAAGCCAACATTGAAATCGATCGCAAGGTTCTGGCTGATCTGGCTATGAACGAAAAGGCAGCGTTTGCCGTTATCGTTGAGAAAGCCAAGGAAGCCCTGGCCTGAAGCGTTGATGGGTAGCTGAAACTTTAGCGGGTTTTGGTGTGAGTAGGGGAAGGGGCAGCTCTTCCCCTATTTTGTTTTCAGAGCAGGCAGGACGATGAATCTCGAAGAACTCAAGAACAAGGCACAAGCCGAAATTGACGAGGCAACTGACGTACAGTCTCTGGATGCCATTCGCGTAGAGTATCTGGGGAAAAGGGGGCCATTACCCAGCAACTGAAATCACTGTCAGGCTTGCCCCCTGAGCAGCGTCCGGCCGCCGGCGCCGAAATCAATGCCGTCAAACAGTTGCTGGCCAAGGCCATAGAGGCAAGAAAGGTTGCCCTTGAAGCCGAGGCCCTTGCAAAACGCCTTGCCAGTGAAGAGGTGGACATCACACTTCCCGGGCGGCGGGAAGATGTGGGGCATATTCACCCCGTCACGAGGACGCTGGAACGTATCCGGACGTTTTTTGAGGGTTGCGGATACTCCGTTGAAGAGGGCCCGGAAATCGAAGACGATTACCACAACTTCGAAGCCCTCAATATACCTGCCTATCATCCGGCACGTGCCATGCACGACACCTTCTATTTCCCGGACGGTCACTTGTTGCGTACACATACCAGTCCGGTACAGGTTCGGGTGATGGAGCGTGACCAGAAACCACCATTCCGAATGATCTGTCCTGGTCGTGTCTACCGTTGTGATTCCGATCAGACACATACCCCCATGTTTCATCAGGTCGAAGGACTGGTGGTGGATACACGAGTATCGTTTGCCGACCTGAAAAGCACCATTGTCGATTTTTTGCGTCACTTTTTTGAGAATGACGCGCTGAAAGTGCGTTTCCGACCCTCGTACTTCCCGTTCACCGAACCCTCTGCAGAGGTGGATATTGAGTGGGGGGTTGATGCGGAAGGCAAGACCAAATGGCTGGAAATCCTGGGTTGCGGCATGGTTCATCCCAAGGTTCTGGAAGCGACAGGGATTGATCCCGCAACATATACCGGTTTTGCCTTCGGTCTTGGGGTAGAGCGCCTTGCCATGTTGCGCTATGGCGTCAATGACTTGCGACTCTTTTTTGAAAATGATCTCAGGTTTCTTGAGCAGTTCTGAGCGCAACGTCAGGCAGGAAAACGGATAGGACGGGTTACAGATGAAATTCAGCGAAAACTGGCTTAGAGAATGGGTTAATCCCGATATTGACAGTGCGGCACTGGTTGAGCAGCTGACCATGGCAGGGCTGGAGGTTGATGATGTTGTCGCGGCAGCCAAGCCTTTCACAGGCGTTGTTGTCGGGCAGGTTGAAAGTGTTGAACCTCACCCGGAAGCGGACAAGCTTCGTATTTGTCAGGTATCTGACGGGGAGGGCAGTGTCCAGGTGGTCTGCGGGGCGCCCAATGTCCGGCCAGGCCTCAAAGTGCCATTTGCCAAAGTGGGGGCAAGGCTGCCGGGCGGAATCAAAATCAGCAAGGCAAAGCTGCGGGGGCAGGAGTCTTGTGGCATGCTTTGCTCCGAGTCCGAACTGGGATTGTCTGACGATAATTCGGGATTGATGGAGCTGCCGGAAAACGCGCCGGTGGGTGAAGATATTCGCAAGTGGCTGGATCTGGACGATCAGATCATTGATGTGGATCTGACCCCCAACAGAAGCGATTGCCTCAGCGTGACCGGGATTGCCCGGGAGGTGGCCGCACTCAACAATATTCCGTTCGATGAGCCGTCATTCAACGCGGTCCCGTCCGAACACAATGACGTATTCGACGTCCGGCTCAGTGCACCGGAAGCCTGTCCCAGATACGTTGGACGTATCATTCGCAATGTGGATCTCTCCCGTCCGGTACCTGTATGGATGACGGAAAAACTGAGGCGTTCCGGTATTCGCAGCATTGATCCAGCCGTGGATGTGACGAACTATGTCATGCTCGAGCTGGGCCAGCCCATGCATGCGTTTGATCTGGAGGAATTGAATGGGCATATCGAGGTCCGCTGGGCCAAGAAAGGTGAAAAGCTGGTACTTCTTGACGGACAGGAAATTGAATTGTCTGCAGATGTGCTGGTCATAGCGGATGAAAAGCGGCCACTGGCGATAGCCGGGATCATGGGAGGCGAACATAGCGGCGTTTCCGGAAAAACCCGTGATATTCTCCTGGAGAGTGCTTTTTTTGCACCTGAGCACATTGCAGGAAAAGCGCGGCGTTACGGCTTGCATACGGAGTCTTCTCATCGTTTCGAGCGCGGTGTGGACCCGGTTCACCAGAAACGTGCCATCGAGCGCGCAACGCAGCTGATACTCGAAATTGCCGGCGGCGAACCGGGACCTGTATTTGCAGTTGAAGATAAGGACTACCTGCCCACGCAGCCACTCGTACGACTGAAATACAGCGAAGTTGAACGCCGGCTGGGTATTCAGCTGAGCAAAACCCGGGTTGAAGAGAAGCTCGCTCGACTGAAAATTGTGGCCGAGAAAATCCACGAGGATGGCTGGAGTTTTCGGGCACCAAGCCATCGTTTTGATATTCGTCTGGATGTGGATCTCATCGAAGAAATTGCGCGCCTGTACGGTTATCACAACTTCCCGGAAAATGCTTCATTGGCGCATGTGAAGTTTCGCGACGCTGATGAACGTCAGACACCCGTTCAGGTTCTCCGCAAACATCTCAATTCGCTGGGATTCAGTGAGGCGATCACGTATTCCTTTGTGGACGGGGATCTCCTCAGGGCCTGTGTGCCGGAAGCCAACGCCATTGATCTGGCCAATCCGATTGCTTCGGACATGAATACGATGCGTACTTCTTTGGTCCCCGGATTGCTCAAGGCTGCGGCGTACAACCAGGCGCGCCAGCAATCCCGCATCCGGCTTTTCGAAAGTGGCCTGAGGTTTGAAAACGCAAAAGAACATATTGTTCAGGAGCCCATGTTGGCCGGCGTACTCGTTGGCCGTCGGGAACCGGAAAGCTGGACCTCAACCCGGGCAGACATTGATTTTTTTGACGTCAAGGGGATCGTAGAGAGTATTCTTGACGTCGCGGGTATTGCTGCCTCACGCGTGCATTTTGAACGCTCATCGCTCAGAATGCTTCATCCGGGGCAGGGTGCAGATGTGGTCATCGATGGGGAAAAAGCAGGTCATTTTGGTATCTTGCATCCGGATGTTAACAAAATGCTTGATCTGAATGGCTGTGCCGGAATCTTTGAGCTATCCTTGAACAAGGTGACTTGTGGAGAAGTCCCTGTATTCAGGGGCGTATCACGATTCCCGGAAGTCCGGCGTGATATTGCCATCGTTGTGAAGCGTTCGGTACCTTGGGCACGTTTGAAAGAGGTGATCTCGCGCCATGCTGGTGAATGGTGTGTACGTCAGGTACTCTTCGACGTGTACGAAGGCGAGCATGTTGGACCTGAACACAAGAGTTGTGCTATCGGTCTGACGTGGCGACATCCGGAACGCACCTTGAAGGATGATGAGGTAAACGGATTCCTGAATGCAGTTGTGACGGCTCTCAAATCGGAGTTCGATGCTACATTGAGGAGTTGAAGCCATGCCAGCGCTCACCAAAGCGGACCTTGCCGAGAGGCTGTATCAGGAAGTGGGCCTGAACAAGCGTGAAGCCAAGGAAATGGTTGAGGCCTTTTTTGACGAGATCAGAAATGCACTCAGCCACAACGAGCAGGTCAAGCTTTCCGGATTCGGGAATTTTGACCTGCGGGACAAGAGGGAACGCCCCGGACGCAATCCGAAAACCGGTGAAGAAATTCCGATTACGGCGCGCCGCGTAGTCACGTTCCGTCCTGGTCAGAAGCTGAAGGCAAAAGTGGAAGCATATGCTGGAACCGAGTCACAACAATGAACTGCCGCCCATACCGGGTAAACGTTACTTTACGATAGGTGAGGTGGCCGAGCTCTGTCAGGTCAAGGCTCATGTTCTGAGATACTGGGAGCAGGAGTTCCCGCAGCTCTCACCCATCAAGCGCCGGGGTAACCGGCGCTACTATCAGCGTCAGGATGTGCTGACGATCCGCCAGATCCGTAGCCTGCTATATGAGCAGGGCTATACCATTGGTGGGGCCAAGCAGAAACTGGCTGGTAGCGAAGTCAAGGAAGATATCTCGCAAAGCAAGCAGCTCATCCGCCAAATGATCGTGGAGCTGGAGGATGTTTTGCACACACTGGATTCACACTGAAAAAAGTGCACGGACAGGGCTTTATTTTTATAAAACACTCATGTAATATTCGCACCCGCTGAGCCAATCAGCGAAACCAAAAAGTCGGGGCGTAGCGCAGTCTGGTAGCGCACCTGTATGGGGTGCAGGTGGTCGCAGGTTCAAATCCTGCCGTCCCGACCAATTTTTCCTCCTTATTCAATAAGATACAGCATTCGTAACTCCATTCTCATAAAGCATTTCTAATTTTTTCTAATTCTGCATACAGAAAAGTGTAGCAATCGGTGGATTGTGACTTCCTTCGTTTGACATTCTGACAGAGCCATAACGGTTCCGGCTACTGCTGTGCGTTAATACACGCAGTAATCAAACATTCCTGTGCCTTTGAATTGAATTGTTCCGCGGTCGCATGGTACGAATCTGGAATGGATAACGGAAATCGTTGTCGTCTAGGATACAGGCGCGGTAGGATGGACGAAACACAAGCCAAAGGGCATCACACCATGAAAAGGCGCGTTGGTCTCTCTCTTTTTATTTTACTGACATTCGGTCACCTGGCATTTGCCCATGAAGGTCTCGTTGTCCACAACACGGGAAAAAACGACGCTGGCACCGACCCAGCTTCTGATTTTTGGTAACCCCAAGGTAGGCACACCATTGATGAAGTGTGGCCGGACCGTTGCGATAGACCTTCCTCAAAAGCTGCTGGTTTGGCAAAACTCGGAGGGCACCACCAGCGTCGCGTACAATGATCCGGTCTATCTCGGAAAGCGCCACCAACTCTCTCAAGCGTGTAACGCCTTGCTGAAGAAGGTTGCCGGGGTCCTGGAAGCCATTGCCCTTGATGCCATCCGTTAACGGCAACTCGCATATTAAGAAACCACAGCATTTTTAATGCGAACACTGCCTGGCCAGAGCGTTAATGATAAGGAAAAAACATGAGTGTTCAGCCGTATGACTGAGGTTCTGGTACCAAGGATATTAAATTTAACATAATATACATTATGCGTAATGGCTGGAGCCCAGTAACGACGCCGGGAACGAACGATCAACGCGTTTGCCGACGGTAAACATCCATGACGATTGTTATACCTCAGCAGCCATTCTGACGTCAGAATTCCAGTCATGCCATGCCATGCCGGCCCGCCTGTCTGGCTGTCATTGTAATTTTCAGTCGCCAAAAGTCCGCAATGCGCGAATACCTTGAGTGCTACCGGATATCCCTTGCCAGTGAATATCCGCCTCTTCAATCCATCAGCAGGTTTCGTTGACAATGTTATCGGACGCCGGCTTTGGCATACGCTTCCACCAGAATACACCAGGGTGCCGGCGTCATATCGAGTGACTGACATACTTCGCCATCAAGGGTGTATAGCGTGACCGCTTCGAATCCGGCCTCGATGAACCAGCCCCGGATTTCGTCCGCACTCTTCCCGAGCAGTCCAGCTTCGCTTCCAGTCAGAGTTTTCAGAATTCTCGCAGGTATGTGACGCATCGGGCCCAGTGGCTGGTGACGCAGGTCCGGCCAAATGTCGGCAATCAGCGTCAGGTCCTGCCCGGTGTAATCCAGCATTTTCCTCTGCATGGCCAGCGCCTGACGGATACCGTCTATTCCCAGGTAATTGAGGAGACCCTCCATGGTGACGCAGAGATGACGGGCTTGTATCGCGTCGGCAAGACGCGCCAGACCGGTTCTGCCTTCCCATTCCAATGCATTGACGGGTATGCTCTGAACCCGTGGGCTGGAACCCAGCAGTTTTTGCCGGGCATCCATCATGGCAGGAAGATCCGCTTCTATCCAGGACACCGGCTGTCCTGGACATGAACTTGCCAGCCGGCGTGATCGTGTTGCCAGCCCACAGGGCAGCTCAATGAAAGCACATCGGTCCTCGGGATGCCTGTTCAGCCAGGTGCGGGCCTTGTCATCCATGGCCTGATGCCGAGCGACAAGGGTGCGCTCCAGAGAGGTGCCCCACAGTGCCTCTGAAATCTGTTCAAATGGCATCAATGAAACCCTTGCTGCACGGCCAAGCCAGGTGTCCACTTCTGCCGGAGCGAATTCATGAATGCGCCATACATGCGCAGTGTAGAGTCCGGTCAGGCTGACCCATGGGGCGTGTTTTATTAGATTCAACATAACCAACCAATCTCTGATCAAGTGGCTTCATGCGGGACAAACATGCCCCAAGCATATACAATGAAATACAAAAATAAACACAGAATTACAGATACCAGATGAAATTACTCTCTATCCGCCATGACACAGTTAAACGCCTGACGACGTTCTCGCCCGTTCGTTATAGCCGCTGGATCGCTCCGCTCTGTCTCCTGTCTGCTTCACAATTTGCGCTGGCCGGTGATCCTTTGGCCGAAGGGTGGCTCCTGGCCGCATCAGATCCGGCTACCGAGGCTGATACATGGTACTTTGATGATGTGCCGACCGTCCTGACACCGGCTCGGTTGAAGCAGCCACGCTCCGAGGTTCCGGCCTCTGTTACAGTCATCACCCATCAGGATATCAATGCACTCGGCATCCGGAATCTGCACGATGTTTTTCGCCTGGTCCCCGGAATGACTGTCGGTTATGTCGGCGCCAATGTTCCGGTCACGTCCTACCACGGAACCAATGCTAATGAACAACGTCGCCTTCAGGTTCTTGTCGATGGCCGTTCTGTATATAACCCCAATCTCGCCAGTGTGGACTGGCTCAATTTGCCAGTCGCTCTGGAGGATATTGATCGCATTGAGGTGACCCGAGGCCCCAACACTGCAGCCTACGGCGCAAACGCCTTTCTGGCCGTGGTCAATATCATTACACGCCACCCGGAGGATACTCACGGCGGCCGGGTTTTCGGCGAAACAGGCAGTATTGGCGATCAGAAGCGGTTTGCGAGATGGGGCGGGCGCGCGGGGGAGTTCCAGTACCGCGCCAGTGTTCATGACAAACGTGAACAGGGTTTTGATTATCGGCGTGATGGGCAGACCCCCTTCCGTGACAGTTACGATCTCGCAGGGGCGAATCTCGTGCTTCTCTGGAACAGAAGCGACAATCAGCGCTGGTATCTGGACGCCGGTCTGCTCAACGGCGATCAGCAAGTACCCAGAAATGAGGGCGACGGGCAGGCAACAGATCCTGATATACGGGCCCGCGACAATTACCTTTCAACCCGGATTGACTGGGATGTGTCGCCCGACCTGAATCTCAAGCTGACAGCCTACACACAGCAGCGTGTCAGAGATCAACCGTTCACCGCCTGTGTGCACCCGGTTCTGTTCAGCCCTGCCCTCACCCGTCTTTATGCCAGTAATCAGACATACGGCAGCATTCTGATCGGTGCAGACAGTTCGTTTCTTGGCGGTCTCTATACAACGATAGCCGGGGGCGGCAGTTCAGGCATCGGCAGCGCATCAGATGACCAACTTGCACTTCTGGTGATCAACGACATGTTGAATCCACCCGTACCCGAGGTCTGCGGGGATACGAACCTGTCTATCCGTGAACGAAGAAATGAGCTGGAAGTGCAGTCCATCTGGACGCCTACCCCCGAAATACGTGTCCTTGGCGGGGTGTCCTGGAGGCAGGATCGTTTCTGGAGCGAGACGTATTTTGATGGCTTTGGTCGCAACCGGGTCCTGTCTGCTTTTTTCAGCAGTGAATACCGTCCGGCCTATCGTTGGGTTGTTCATCTGGGCGGGATGGCAGAAGATGACCAGGCGAATGGGTTCAATTTCTCGCCTCGTGCGGCGTTGAATTATCATATTACATCTCAGGTAACGCTCAGAGCCGTCGTCTCGCATGCCATTCGCACACCGGACACCTATGAACAGTCCGCTCAGTGGCAGTTTACAGCACGAAACCTCACCCCACCCCTGAACGGCGCCACGGAAGCCAGGACCTTTACAGTCAGATCTCCCGGAGGGCTGCAAAAAGAACAGATTGTTGCCCGGGAACTGGGCCTTTACATCAACCTGCCTTCACAAGGTCTTGAGCTGGACGTCAAGGTCTACCGTGACCACCTTTGGGATCTGATCAGTGCACCGCTGAACTATTTCTCTTTTGATCCGGAAAACAACCTTGATGTCACTCAGACCGGTCTGGAGATTGAAGGTCGCTGGCAGGCCGGCAGGCGCGATACGCTGAGATGGACTTACGCATATATGGATCAGGATGAACAGTACACAGGCAACAAGCTCTTTCTGCCTCAATATACGGGCTTTTCCCAGAACCGTTTATTTGAAATTGAAAGACGACTCAGTGCCCAACACAGTGGCAGCCTGGCGTGGATGCGTCAGTGGCCTCAGAACCTGTCAACAGCCGTTGTTTACTATATCGCTGACAGCATTGGCGAGTTCGACTATCAGAGGTTGGACGTGCGGGCTGGCTGGCGAAAGCGGCTGAGCAGTCACCTTTCCGTTGAATTCAGCGTCAAGGTGGAACACTATCTCAATGATGACCCTGTGATGTTCAAGGACAATGTATATGATGATCGCACTCACTATTTTGCGCAGGTTGCGCTGAATCTCTGAATGGAGCAGGTGTGAATGGTTCGCGGGAGCGTCCGGCTGTGGCTGCTTTTTCTGTGTTTGACTGCGGGTTCATGGTCGCACGCCCGAACCTCCGTACTCCTTGTGGCCCCGGAATATTCCCCCGTAGCACATGAACTGAGGCAGTTTCTCAACGAGCTGGATGGCTTGAACTGGGATTTCGTCATGGTCAGCCAGAATAATGTCGGGGCACTGGCTGATCAGGTTGCACAGCTTGAAGATGTACGTATTGTGGCGCTGGGCCAGGAGGCTCTCAAAAGAGTCTCGGCGGCACTTCCGAAGGTGCCCACGCTCGGCGTGTTTATCCGCAAGGCCAGTTACGAGAAGCTCAGCGCTCTGCCTCCGTTCAGGGAGCGTCAGCACAGCGTCATTTATCTGGAATCCCCTCCCGAAAGGCAGCTGAATCTGATCTCCATTCTCTTGCCCAGGGCGAAGACGGTCGCAGTTCTGGTGCCTGCAGACAAACCGCTGGCCGAGTGGCCCAAACACCCTGCGTTGAGTGTTCAGTCGTTTACACTCCGAAATCAGGATGAGTTACCGAGAATCCTGTCACGAGCGCTGAACAGTGCTGATGCCTTGCTTGCGACACCGGAACCGGAAATTTACAACCGAAACCTGATCAAGTTGATCCTGTTGTCCGCGTACCGGCATGGAAAGCCGGTGGTTGGCCCTTCCCTTGCCTATGTACGAGCCGGCAGCCTGGCAACAACCTTTTCCAGTATTGGAGATTTCTCGCGTGAAATCATCGAGGCACTCGAGTTTTACAAAAAGCACGGGTTTTGGCCGCGGCCAGGATACGCACGCTACTTTTCCGTTGCAGTAAATCGCCAGGTTGCGCGTTCGCTGGGGCTGAATCCACCTTCGGATGACATGCTCCGTCACGAGCTGGAAAGGATGGAGGCGACACGATGAAGAGGCGCGGGCAATCCATTCAGACGCGGGCCCTGATTCTGGGACTGGTACCCAGTGGGTTTCTGCTCCTGGCCCTGCTTTGGTTTTTTACTTCAGCAAGGCTGGCAGACGCCAGACAGGATCTTGTCAGCAAGGGGGAGCTGCTGGCCGGGCAGGTTGCACTGATGTCCGAATATGACCTGCTGACCGGCAACTATATGGGCCTGCAAAAGCAGATCAGTCGTGGAATACATCAGGACTGGGTTTCACGCGTCCGGGTTCTGGACGAGAATGGTCACGTCGTTGCAGAAAGTGAAGGTCCGGATAAATCCCCGGTGCAGATGCATTTGATCCGGCAACCCGTCCGGAATCCTGCTGTCGCATTGAGTAATGATCCGTTTACCGAATTTTCAGGCCTGAGCCGTAGCGCGACAGATGTACCTGATCGCCTTGGTGAGGTGGAGCTCACAATATCCCTCGACACACTTAACGGCAAGCGCAACCAGATCGTTGTCAATGCCCTTTCTCTCGGGCTGGTAATGGTATTGTTGGTACTGCTTCTGGTCAGAGCGCTGGTCAAGGCCATCTCATCGCCGCTTGAGTCGATACATTCCTCACTGACCCGTCTGGCTGCCGGGAATTACGGCCACCACATGGCAGATCAGGATGTGGATGGTCAGTTGGGTGAGCTGATTGACGCCGTCAACACGTTGTCAGGAAAGCTTGCGGAGCAGGATCGGGAAATGAATGCGCATATCCTGGCCCTGGAGAAGGCACGCAAGCGTGCTGAAACCGCCAGCGCAGCAAAAGGTGAATTTCTGGCGCTCATGAGTCATGAACTCAGAACTCCCCTTAATGGCGTGATTGGCATGCTCCAGTTGCTGGAGCAGACAACTCTGAGTCCGACACAAAAGGAATATGCAAACACAGCCTTGCGTTCAGCCGAAAACTTGTTGGCTCAGATCTCGGATATCCTCAATTACTCTCTGCTGGATCGTGGCAAGGTTACGCTGGATCCCGTGCCTTGTCTGGCCACTCATCTTGTGGATGAGGTAACCGAAGCCTATCGGGACACGCTCGAAGCCAGGGGGGAGTGATTGTAGTCAGTCATTCCCCCGATATTGACGGACGAAGAGTATCCCTTGATCCGGAGCGTGTTCGCCAGTTATTAGGCACGCTTCTGGGCGCCTTGATCAAATACTCGGAGTGCCGGGAAATCCGTATCCATACCCGGTTACAGGCCATGACGGATGAACGGATGCAGCTTCAGATTGAATGTGAAGATGATGCGCCACCATTGAATGAGGCCGTTCGCAAGGCACTCTTTGATGGTGAGGAGAAGGGGTTGATTGTCATTGAGCAGCTCCCCCTGGCTTTGGTATCAGTCTCTCTCTGGTTCGTGGCTTGCTGGAACTGATGGGGGGCAGGCTGCTCTGGGAACCCCGTGAAGACAGTGAATCAGGCAACCGCTATCTGGTCTCGCTGCCCGTCATCGTGAAGGCATCCGGAGAGTCGATCGAAAGTGATACCGGAAATGATGTCAGGTTACAGGGGCACGTGCTGGTGGTTGAAGATAATCTGGTCAACCAGAAAGTCATTATGGGGTTGTTGCGTCACCTTGGGTTGACCTGCCAGGCCTGTTACAACGGTCGTGAGGCACTCACCCTGTGGTCAAAGGGCCGTTACGATCTGATCCTCATGGATTGCCAGATGCCGGTGATGGATGGCATTGAAGCCACCAAAATGATTCGCCGGCAGGAAGCCCTTGAAGGTCGCCCGCACACACCGGTAATTGCGCTGACAGCCAATGCGCTGGATGGTGCCGAGGATCGATGCCGGGCAGCAGGCATGGATGCGTTTCTGGCCAAGCCGGTCAAGCGCCAGGTACTGGCCAGGGTGCTTGGCGAGTACCTGGCACCCTTGCCCGGACTCGATACGTCAGGGGCAATGAACAGTCCTTAACGGACCGGGGTACGGAGTGTGACGAACTCTTCCGCACTGGAAGGGTGAATGCCGATTGTACTGTCAAAGTCTGACTTGGTTGCTCCTGCGGTCATGGCGATGGCAATCCCCTGAATCACATCGGCAGCCTCATCCCCAACCATGTGGGCACCCAGAACTCTGTCCGTTTCTGCGTCCACGATCAGCTTGACCAGCGTACGCTCGTCCATGTCGCTAAGCGTATGCTTGAGGGGCTTGAAATCGGTCATGTAGATCCGAACCTCATGTCCTGCTTCTCTCGCCTCGGGTTCGGTCATGCCAACAGTACCGATGGCCGGTTGGGAGAAGACGGCTGTGGGAATCAGGTCATAGCGAACCGGCTTCGGAATCCCTCCGAACAGACGGTTGGCAACGTACATGCCTTCTGCCAGAGCAACAGGCGTGAGTTGTACGCGGTCAATCACATCACCCACCGCAAAAATATGTGCCTGCGATGTCTGGTAATTTTCATCGACAATGACCTCCCCTTTCGGGCCGGTCATTACGCCTGCAGCCTCCAGGTTGAGCTGATCGGTATTCGGGCGGCGACCTGTCGCACCAAATACTTCATCCGCAATCAAAGACTCTCCGTTACTGAGCTGAGCGCGGACGCCATCATCCACCCGTTCCAGTGACTCCAGTGTGGTATCAAGTTTCAGCCAGATACCCTTTTTCGGCAGTTCGGACTGTACGAATGCAGATACATCCGGATCAAACTTTCTCAATATCTGTGATCCACGGTAAACCAGCGTGGTTTCTACACCCAGCCCCGCCAGAATGCACGCAAACTCAACAGCGATATAACCGCCTCCCCAGACCACTGCCCTGCCCGGCTTTTCTTTCAGCTCGAAAAGCCGGTCTGAGCATTGCAGCCATTCCTTTCCCGGAATATCGGGATACTCGGGTGTACTGCCGGTGGCGACGAGAATATATCGCCCGGTCAACCTTTCGCCATTTACCTCAATGGTATGGGCATCAAGAAAGCGCCCATAGCCCTCTATCCGGGTGACACCGCTGTGATCCAGAAGCCGGCTGTAAATACCATTCAGACGCTGAATTTCTGCTCTTTGCCTAGCTTGCAGGATGGCCCAGTCATGACTGATTTGTCCTGCTTTCCAACCGAAGCCTTCGGCCTCTTCAAAACTCTGATGATAATGGGAGGCGTAAACATATAGCTTTTTCGGCACACAGCCCACATTTACGCAGGTTCCACCCCAGAAGCACCCCTCGACAATGGCGACACGGGCGCCCAGTGAGGCCGCAATTCTGGCAGCCCGCACACCTCCCGAGCCACCGCCCAGGACAATCAGATCATATGAATCACTCATCATTTACCAAACTCTTGAACAGCAGGATTTCCTTCACGGAGCCCAGCTCTATCTCACCGATTTTCCGGTAACCCAGCGAAGTGTAAAAACGGATATACCTGGCGTTTCCGGTATCCAGTGCGATTCCGGAGCTGACGGGTGTTTCACGGCAGATATTTTCGACTGCATCCATCAGCTTGCGCCCCAGACCGTGTTTCTGATAATCCGGATCCACACCAATGAACGGCAGATAATGGCACATGCCCTCGGGGAGCAGGCTTCTGATTTGCTCATGATATTCCATATAGCGGCGTGTACACGCCAGGCCTGCCGTCAGCATCATCCGGATCCGCCAGTTGAACTGATTACCCAGACCGGTCCGGGAGTGATCATTGGAAATCAGTGCTACGGCAGCCAACCTGTCACCGACAAGAATACCCAGCGCATCCTGGCCGGAGGCAAAGTGCAGTTCCAGTCCTTCTCGCAGGGTCGCTCGCACGCGCTGGTCATAGCCGGGACGGTGACTGTCAAACAGGTATTGAAAGGTGGGTTCGTTCCTGTAGGCGTGATAGAGGATCGTCTTGGCCTCAACCAGTACGGAGCGATCAAGCCGGACAAGCCGAGTGTCTTCCGTATCCAGTGTGGTTTGCATGATGGGTGTCCTTGTTCTGTTTTTATTGTTACCGTCAGCGTTCCAGGGAAAGCCGTACGTTGACCAGACCTGGCTGACCGGCCTGATCCACTGAAATCTGACGTACCTGAATACCCTGCTTGCCAAGCTGAGATAACCAAAGCACCACCTTATCAAAAGGGATGCTTTCCAGCCAGACATTGAGACGGTTCTCGCCCCGGGGCTCAAAACGCTTCAGTTCAATACCATAGCGTCCCGCTTCCTGATTCACTATTGTCAGCACGCGTCCGTTTGCCTGTGATGAACCGCTTTGTCTGAGTGCGCGGACCAATGCTTCCCTTTCTTTCATCCAGATGTAGTCGGCTCGGGCCTGTTCGGCATCGGCACGTGCAGATTCGGCAAACTGTGCTGCAGGGCGCCAGATTCCGAACACGGCGATGAAAAGGGCCAGCGCGACACCCAGCACCAAGAGGGCATTCTGATCCCTCTGGGGCAGGCTCTGCCACTTTCTGGAGAGCGATATACGGATGTTTTCGGGGACAAGCGCCATCTTCATGATCTCCTGATTCGCAGCCGGCTGCGTACACCGTCGGCCTCCCGAACGGCAGAACCAATATCCACCTGATAACCGGCCTTGGAGAGTGCCTCACGAACAGACTCCAGGTCAGCCAGCGCCGGTGCCCGAACTTCTACTGCCAACTCGCCTTTCTCTTGTGTGAACTGCAAGCTGCGAACAGAAATTTTTCCCTGGCCATTCTGTCTGATACGCATGGCCGTGTCATGCAAGGCTTGCAGAAAGACGCCTTCCTGGCCAGAGCCGGACAACTGTTGTAACTTGGAGGCCAGCTGTTTGCGTGGGCTTGCCAGTACCCGCGCCCCCGGGAACCACTGTCTGTAAAGTGCCACTTGTTGGCTCCGATAGTGTTCAGCCTGTTTTTGATAATACAACCCTTCTGCAACGTTGAGCCCGGTTCCCAGCGTCAGCCCCAGCAATAAAACTGCCGCAACAGGCCACCATGCCTTGAGATGCTTCTGTGAATCAGTCTCCCGCGGCTGATAGGGGCCTGTGCAGAGATTGATTGATTGCTCTGCCCCATTGAGTAAACGTGTGCCCAACCACTCAAAGAGAGATCCATAAGGTTGAGATTCGACACGCTGTAACCCGGTTTGTTCCAGCTGCGCGATCGTTACACCGACATCTTCGTCCTTCGGGTGATAAAGTTGTGCCGTCAAACCGGGTGGATCACTGAACAACGTATCCAGCAGATTGATGCCTTCACGGGGTAACGCTCCGCACAGGCCCCTCGGATGTCTGAAGAGAATTCGATCTCCATCTGACACCAGAGAAACCAGATTGTCGGCCGTTGGCAAGATATCCGCCTCACTCCAGATGCCCTGCAGCAGCAGGCCGTTGTTACCGGCCCAGTCTGTCCACGCGTCCATAATGCTTCGTGACACGACACGTACAGGTACACGATTACCCTCTTGCCGTTTGCCCCAGGCAAAATGGCAACGCTCTATCTCTTCGCCCAGATCATCTTCAACCAGATTGGGAATAATGCGTTCATAAAGGCGTGTCTGGCGAGCCGGGACAACAGGCAAGAGTGCGACAACCTGCTCTGCCGGCAGGAGAATGTGCACCCTGATACGTGTATCAGCATAGTGAAGCAAGGCCTGTTCAAGTGCTTCCTGGCTTCCCTCACCTGTTTCCATATCCTTCAGGTCGGCGCTGGCCAGAAGCCATTGCCAAGTGTCTTCAGGCCCAGGCCTGACCACAAGTTCAAGTAGCATGGCGTTGCCTCATTGTACGTCCACGGCTTTTTTATCAATGTTAAAACGCTTTCCGAAATCACGCCTGACAGTTTGCATTTTACCTTGCCCGTCACGGTGAATCAGTGATTCCAGTCGGATGATGCGATCATCAAAATGTACCTTGATCCGGGCACGAAAGTAATCACTTTTGACTGTGAGGCCGGTTTCCTTGATGCCCAGACCTGCCAGTTCGTCTCGGGCGAGAAAGGATTGTACGTCCTTGAAGCCCTTGTCCGCTTTCCGCGCCTCGATCAGTGCCTCAGCCCTGGCCGCATCAATGCCTTCGTTCAGACTCTCCAGCACTTCCCGGGAGGCAGTGTTGACGTTGATTTTCAGCGTGGATGTGGGGAGCACACTGATCACGGGTTCAAGCTTTTTGAAATCCTCTTCAGTCATCCCGTCGATAAGCCACAATTCACTGATGTCGTTGAAGGGCTGGTTTGCCGCACGGTAGGGTGGCGATTTGAGCAGGTAGGTCTCATCTTCTGCACCACGGAACTGGTAGATCTCTTCATCATCGTCCATCCAGTCCACAAATTTTTCGGCATTGAGCTCAGGAGATACATTAAGAATGTTCAATAATCTTTTGAACTGATTGAGCGCCTGAAGGTTTACGGTCGTTTTGCCGTCCTTACGGGTGACCAGCGAATTGATATTGAAACGGCCCTGCATGTCGTCAAGTTGCCCCTCAAGACCCGCCCAGGCGGCAAGTGGAATCCGGATGGCCGCAGCACCCCAAGGTTCATCCAGTGTATCCACCATGCTTTTTTCACGATTATCCTTTTCCCAATCCGCATAAAGAATCTCTCTGGCATAGCTCTCTGCGGCGTACGCCAGATGACGACCTTGCTCCCTGAAAATATGATGGGCCGTGCGCTTGATGGTCAAAGCCGTACGGCTTTCCATATTCACCGCAACAATGGTGACCAGTGCGGTGATCAGCAGGACCAGGATGAGCGCCATCCCGCTTTGTCTGTTCACGCGCCTGCTCCGGAATTGTTATCTGACGGGTTGCCCCCGGGAACTGAACTGCTTGCAGCGTCCTCGTCTCCGGGATCCGGTTGGGCAAGCTCCAGAATGCGTCTGATGGTGCCGAACCTGCCTGTTTCCAACGTAAACTCAACTGCCCGCGGCATCAGAGCGACATCGTTTTCCGTATTGCCGGCAGCCTGCATCATTTCCAGGCTCGGCCAGTCATCATGCCAGGCGCCCTCGGCATCCATGAAGCGGAAGCGGAGCTGACCGACTGACTTGAGCAGTGCCTGTTCTCTTGGCAGGGTATCCTGAGCACGATCCAGTACTCGCCAGTAGAGCCGGTATAGCACACCATCCTTGACCTGATAGGCGACACGCTGAAGTTCACTGCGCCGCCCGCCCGCAAAATTGCTCCATCCGGTCCGGGTCAGCTCCACCGGGTACAGGATGTTGCGCGACGTCAGGGCAAACAGTGTTTCGCCATACTCTCCGCGTACAGGACGGGGCACGGCCTGCATCAAATCGTCTTCCAGATAGGAAACGGTTCGCTGAAGTGCTGAAAATTCTGCCGTGCGGGCCTTCATGGCTTTTTCAGCACGAACTGCCTGATCAAAAAGGTAATAGGCACCCACGCCGATCAGCGCGGTAATCCCGACAGCCAGCAGCACCTCCAGCAGTGTAAAACCTTCCTGGCGCTTCATCAGTGGGTACCACCATAGCCGGTCACAACAGCCACCTGTCGTGGTTCAAGTCCTTCTTCGACCCTTTGCACCGTGATGCGTATTTCCTTGACCCAGGGGTTGGGTGTCGCAATCACCTCACGTACGACCTTCCACTGACGGCCGGCAAAGGTCAGGTCCTCTCCTCTTCTGCCGGGACTCAGCCTGGATTGCAAGCGCAATTCGGTGATGGCGTTGGCAGCTATCCAGGCCGCCAGTGAGCGCTCTTCAAGACTTTCATGCCGTTGAACCGATGATGAAGTGCTCTTCAGGACCGTGGCAGCCACCAGACCGAAAATCAGCAAGGCCACCAGAACCTCGATGAGCGTGAAGCCGGCAATTCGTTTAGTGCGCATCTGCGGTCTCATCCATTTGCCGTTCCACATTATTGAAACCGTCTCCGCGAATGACGATCCTTGTCGTCTCCTCAGCCTTCAGGCTCAGTTCGGCTTCAAACGGCGTGTATTCACCCGACGGCGTGAGAATGACCTGTGGCTCAAAAGCTGTTTCGCTGCCCTGCTTCTCCTCCTTTTTCAGTCTGAAGGCCACTTCGTCATTTTTCAGGGTCAGACTCATCCACTCGGGTATGGAATGTGGGCGAAGGGCGCTCAGGTCAGGTTCCGTCCACTGGGTTGCCTCATCATTGAGCATCCGGAACAGATAGCGTTCATCCTCTACAGCAAAACCGAATACCTTGCCCTCGAAGATGCTTTCATCCCGCGCCAGGTTGATCACCGATACCAGCCTTTCGGCTTCCTGATCCAGCAAACGCCTTTCACGGTTGCCGCCCACTACCAGCGAGACCGCCCCCGCCATCAGACCAATAATGACGAGGACGACCAGAAGCTCAATGAGCGTGAAACCACGTGACCGCACTGTGTTACTGATCCAGATTCCAGTTGCCGATGTCAGCCGCGTCGCCTTCGCCGCCTTCCTTGCCGTCAGATCCCAGAGAATAGAGATCATAAGGCCCATGTGTACCCGGACTCAGGTACTGGTAGGGATTGCCCCAGGGATCCTTGGGCAGGCTCTTGATGTAGCCATTGGGATTCCAGTTCTTGGCTTCCGGGAATCCCGAGGGTTTCTTGACCAGTGCTTCAAGCCCCTGATCCGTGCTGGGGTAACTGAAATTGTCCAGCTTGTACATGTCCAGCGCATTGGACAGATTGCGGATATCGGATTTGGCAATGGTGACTTTGGCCTGATCCGCTCGCCCGAGGATGTTGGGAGCGACCGCCGCTATGAGCAGCCCCAGGATCACCATGACCACCATGATTTCAATCAGCGTAAAACCAGTTTGCTTTCTAATCATACTCTTAACAGCCTTTTTTCATGTAATGGTTAATTAGTTGACAAGATTGCTCATGTTGAGAATGGGTAGCATGATGGCCAGAACAATGACCAGGACAACCCCGCCCATCACCAGCAGCATGAGCGGCTCGAAAAGCCCGACCAGCGTGGCAATGATGCCCTGGAGTTCCGTCTCCTGAGCGTGAGCTGTCCGCTCCAGCATCTGATCCAGTTCACCTGAAGCCTCACCGCTGGCAATCATGTGCAGCATCAAAGGAGGAAAATATCCGGTCTGTTCCAGTGCTGCATGCAGCGTCCCGCCTTCTCTGACACTCTGGGTCGCGGCGGCCAGCGCATCCTTCAGGCAAATGTTGCTGAGGACTTCGCCTGCAATTTTCATGGCTTCCACCAGCGGTACGCCACTACTGTTCAGAATGGCCAGAGTACTGGCGAAGCGGGCTGTATTGGCGCCCCTGACAAATCTGCCTATGACCGGAGCCACCAGCAGGAAATGGTGCACCTGATAACGAAAATTATCCTGACGCATGGCGATGCGGAAGCCGATCAGGCCTGCAATGATGAGCACCAGGGCGATCAGTCCGTAATCCGTGACCCAACGACTCAGTACCAGTATGGCCTGAGTGAGCGGAGGCAGGTCCTGCCCCTGCTGAACAAAGACCTTGATGATATCCGGAACCACATAACCAAGCAGAAATGTCACAATGGCAATGGCCACAAAGGTGAGTATGATCGGATAGATGGCTGCGAGCTGGATCTTGTTCCTTGCAGCCTGCCTTTGTTCGGTATAGTCCGCCAGTCTGTTGAGCACCAGGTCCAGATGCCCCGAATGTTCGCCGGCAGCCACAGTGGCGCGATACATCTCCGGAAATGCGGAAGGGAAGCTGGCCATGCTGTCTGCAAGCGGGTAACCCTCCAATACCTTCGAGCGCACCGCCATCATGATCGTACGGACCTTGGGCTTTTCCGACTGGCGCGCTATGGCCCCCAGTGCTTCCTCGATCGGAATGCCGGACTGCACAAGGGTCGCAAGCTGTCGGGTCACTATGGCCAGATCCGTTGCAGAAAGGCTTTTGCGGCGGAAGCTGAACTGCCCTTTGTCTGCCTTTTCCTTCGCCTGGTTGACTTCGATCGGTGATAATTGCTGCTCCCTGAGCTGGGCGCGCGCCTGACGGGCGCTGTCGGCTTCCAGTACACCCTTTCGCGTCTTGCCCCGCTGATCAAGCGCCGTGTATTCGAATGCAGGCATATCAGTCCCTGTGTGTGACGCGCAGCACTTCCTCTACAGAGGTCATGCCCTTGAGGATCTTGTCCACGCCATCAGCATGGATGGAAGGCGACTTCTGTCTGGCGGCTGTCTCCAGTTCCAGTTCACCAGCCTGCTTGTGAATGAGCTGCCGAAGGGTATCGTCCACTTCAATGATTTCATAGATACCCAGCCGGCCCCGGTAGCCAAGCTGGTTACACTCTTCACATCCCGCTGCCCGGTAGATGGTGGGCGGCGCCTTCGGGTCCGCACCCAGAAAATGGCAGACTTCCGCATCCGGCTGATAGGCTTCCTTGCACGCGGGACAAAGCACGCGGACAAGTCGTTGTGCGAGCACCCCGATCAGGCTTGAAGAAATCAGGAAGGGTTCGATGCCCATGTCCACGAGGCGCGTGACAGCACCCACGGCAGTATTCGTATGCAGTGTTGACAGCACAAGGTGTCCGGTAAGACTGGCCTGGACGGCGATTTCGGCGGTTTCCAGGTCGCGGATCTCACCGATCATGACAACGTCCGGGTCCTGACGCAGAATGGCTCTGAGCCCCTTGGCGAAGGTCATGCCTACTTTGGTATTGACCTGTGTCTGTCCGATTCCGGGCAGATGATATTCGATCGGGTCCTCGACCGTCAGAATGTTGCGTGAACGGTCATTGATTTCGCTGATAGCGGAATACAAGGTGGTGGTTTTCCCCGATCCGGTCGGACCGGTAACCAGTATGATGCCATGCGGCCGGTGTATCAGACGCTTCATAGCCTGCAAATCCCGTTCGCACATGCCCAGCGATTCGAGTCTGAGACGGCCGGCCTGTTTCTCGAGCAGACGCATGACGATACGCTCGCCGCTGGCGCTGGGCATGGTGGAAACACGAATATCCACTTCCTTGCCAGCGACTCTGAGCGAAATGCGGCCATCCTGGGGAATGCGCTTTTCCGCAATATCCAGCTTGGACATCACCTTGATACGACTGACCAGCAGCGGCGCCAGCGTGCGTTTGGGCTTGACGACTTCCCTGAGCACGCCATCCACACGGTAACGCACCACCAATTCCTGTTCGAAGGTTTCGATATGAATATCGGAAGCACCGACCTTGACCGCTTGCGAGAGAATGGCATTGATCAGCCGGATGATCGGAGCGTCATCCTCCTGCTCCAGAAGATCCTCCGTCTCAGGAACCGAGTTGGCAAGGCTGTTGAGGTCCAGTTCATCGGTGATACCCTCTGCGATTTGCATGGCATCCGCACCGTCGCTCTGATAGGCCTGATTCAGTTCATGGTCGAAGGTGTCCGGGTCCACCATTCTCAGTTTGCCCGGCTTGCCGGCCAGCCGCTGAGCTTCCATGAAGGCAGTAACCGGCGCATTGTGCCTGTACACAATGGCGTGCCCTTCATCCTCCTGACGAAGAAAAACACCCTGGCGGCGTGCAAAGGCAAATGGTAACCGCGCTGTGTTGGCCGGGTTCCGAGACTGCATATACATTCACCTGAAGCAATGGAATATCGAATACGTCATGCTGCACCAGTAGCCCGGGCTTGTCACTCCCCCAACCGGACGATCCTCGCGGAAAGTGTGGCACAGCTAACACCTTATTTTCAAAATACTTCCCTGTACGATCAAAATCCATTAACGTTCGCTCATTATGGACACTTTTATGGCGTGATTCAGGTGGCATCCGGGATTCTGAATGTTTTTTCCCCAAAACGCACAGCAGCAATCCTGCTGGTGGCAATGCTGGCCTGGCTTGGTTTCCAGGGCTGGACAGCTTGGAAACAGCTGGGTAGCTGGCAGAATCCGCCGCCGGTACGGATGATACAACCACCGGCTGCACGGACTGTTGAGGGAGAGGCGATTGCCAGGGTTCACTTGTTCGGAGAGCCGCAGGCGGTAACACCGGAAAAATCCATTCCTGAGGATCTGCCCGAAACCCGTCTTCGGCTTACCCTGCGAGGGGTAGCAGATGGCTCCGACGGCCGTGAGGAAGGTGCGCTGATTGACGGGCCCGATGGCCGTACCGAATTTTACAGACTCGGGGAAACCGTCACCGGTGGTGCCCTACTCAAGGATGTGCGTGAAGACAGCGTCGTGCTTGACCGGAAAGGCAAACTGGAAGTGTTGAGGTTCCCGGAAACCTCGGAAACTTCAGGCGGTTTCGAAGTTACCGCTGTGGCACCGGATGCCGCTGATTTCGGTGACGATGAAGACTCCGGGTTCAGCGGAAGCAATGATGAACAGGTCCCGGAGGAAGCATCCGATCCGGATTTCTCTCAAGGCACCGCAGAAGTACCCATGTATTCGGCACCGGTTATTGACGAAGCGCGCCGGGAAGAAATCCGGGCCAAACTTCAGCAACTGCGGGAACAGATTCGCGCACAAAGTCAGCAGTAAACCAGCCGGATGATCTATACTGCATCTGTAAACGATGCAGCCGGAGTCGTGTGTGCAATATTCAGGTGGTTTCCCGGTCACTGCGTTCACCCGGGTCATGGCGCTGGTGATCTGTGTGCTGGCGGCCGGTGCCTTCCAGCTGTCTGACAGTCTTCTGAACGCCGTTACCAAGGAGTATGGTGACAAGGCCCGTCTCCGGCTGTTGTACTGGGAAAGGCTCCTGAACCTGCCGCAAACGCTTTCCGATCAGGACAAGCTGGACAAGGTCAACCGGTTTTTCAATCGCGCCCGCTTCGTCTCGGATATCGAGCATTGGGGGCGTGCGGATTATTGGGCCACCCCCGTCGAGTTCCTGAGCACCAACGGAGGTGACTGCGAAGATTTTGCACTGGCCAAATATTTCACGCTCAGACAGCTGGGCGTGGCAGATGAAAAATTGCGCGTCACCTACGTCAAGGCGCTCACACTCAACCAGGCGCACATGGTGCTGGCCTACTACCCCACCCCCGGTGCCGAACCGTTGATTCTGGATAATCTGATTCCGGAGATCAAACCTGCGGGGGAGCGCAAGGATCTCTATCCCATCTACAGTTTCAATGGTTCCGGACTCTGGCTTGCACGCCAGAAAACCCAGGGCAGCCCCGTATCGACTCCGGAGCGCCTGAATGAATGGGTGTTCTTCCGGAAGCGACTGGCCAGCCAGTTGCAGAACTCCAGCCTTTCCCTGCCATTTTGATCATCTGCACCGCTGATGGATCCGTAAATCTGCCAGATCGGTCATCGGTTGCCCCGAACCCTGCCATCGGCGGAATTGCTCCAGTGCTTTCGGCATTTGGTCTATATTGACGTTTACGTTAACGTAAACATATACTGCCTGAAATGCCATGAACGGGAGCATGCACGGTTGAGCAAACGCACCTATACCATCAGTGATCTTGCGCGGGAATTTGATGTCACCACGCGGACCATTCGTTTCTATGAAGCGGAAGGTCTGCTGAACCCTCGCCGGGAAGGTCAGAAACGCATTTATACGGACAAGGACAGGGTCAACCTCAAGCTCATCCTGCGAGGCAAGCGATTGGGACTGACCCTTGCCGAATCCAGGGAACTCATCGGCCTTTATGATCCGGCACATGGCAACATCACCCAGCTTCAGCGCATGCTGGAAAAGATTCAGGAACGCCGCGCCATTCTCGAGCAGCAACTGGCCGATATCCGTCTCATGCAAACCGAACTGGATGCCGCCGAAGAACGCTGCCTTGAGGCGCTCAGGCGCGCCCAAAGCACCCCGTCAGAACAATCACAACATTAAACGAGATACGAGGTCGGAATATGGCACCCCAATACCCCACTCTTCAGTTTGGTTTTGATGAAACCCTGACCATGCTTCAGGATCAGGTCCGCAACTTTGCCCAGTCGGAACTTGCGCCCATTGCAGCCGATGTGGACAGGGAAAATGCCTTCCCCATGCACATCTGGAAACGCCTGGGAGAGATGGGGTTGTTGGGGATTACGGTCAGCGAGGCCTATGGTGGCAGCGGTCTCGGCTATCTGGCACATGTGCTGGCCATGGAGGAAATCAGCAGGGCCTCCGCCTCCATCGGCCTGAGTTATGGTGCGCACTCCAATCTGTGCGTCAACCAGATCTACCGGAACGGCAACGAAGCGCAAAAGGCGCGTTATCTGCCCAAACTGGTGTCCGGGGAGCACGTTGGCGCCCTGGCCATGTCAGAACCCAATGCCGGCAGTGATGT
Source organism: Thermohahella caldifontis (assembly GCF_041153465.1). Taxonomy (NCBI): domain Bacteria; kingdom Pseudomonadati; phylum Pseudomonadota; class Gammaproteobacteria; order Oceanospirillales; family Hahellaceae; genus Thermohahella; species Thermohahella caldifontis. Next base: position 694,227 of record NZ_CP154858.1, on the reverse strand, counting down.
GGTTTCCATGACCCTCAGAGCGGTGAAAAAGGGGATCGTTACATCCTGAACGGCAGCAAGATGTGGATCACCAATGGTCCCGATGCGGACACCTACGTGATCTATGCGAAAACGGATCCGGAGCGTGCTGCACACGGGATTACGGCATTCATCGTCGAGCGGGATTTCAAGGGCTTTTCCCGCGGGCCCAAACTGGACAAGCTGGGCATGCGCGGCTCCAATACCTGCGAGCTCATCTTCGAAGACTGTGAAGTCCCCGAGGAAAACATACTGGGGGGCTGAACCAGGGGGTTCGGGTACTGATGAGCGGCCTGGATTACGAGCGCGTGGTTTTGTCAGGCGGACCTGTCGGCATCATGCAGGCCTGCCTGGACGTGGTGCTTCCTTATGTTCACGAGCGCAAGCAGTTCGGCCAGCCCATCGGGCAGTTTCAGCTCATTCAGGGCAAGCTGGCCGACATGTACACTCACCTGAATGCCTCCCGCGCCTACCTCTACGCCGTAGCCGCTTCCTGTGACCGTGGCGAGACCACGCGAAAGGATGCAGCCGGGGTCATCCTGTTCTGTGCGGAAAAAGCCACCCAGATGGCTCTGGATGCCATCCAGATCCTTGGCGGCAACGGGTATATCAATGACTTCCCGACGGGACGACTGCTCCGCGATGCCAAGCTCTATGAAATCGGCGCCGGCACATCCGAAATCCGCCGCATGCTCATTGCGCGGGAACTGTTCAACGAAACCACCTGATTCGCCGGGGTAGCCATGAAGCTCATCAGTACACTGGATAGCCGTTCCGACGATTTCCGGAGGCGGCAGGAATGGATGTCCGGGTTGCTTGCCCAATGGCGGGAGCGAATGGACAAGGTACGTCTTGGCGGTGGCGAAGCTGTTCAGCAGCGCTATCGGGAACGCGGCAAGCTGTCCCCGAGGGAGCGTATATCGAGACTGCTGGACCCGGGATCGCCCTTTCTGGAAGTTGCACCACAGGCAGCCTGGAACGTCTATGACGATTATGTGCCCGGTGCAGGTATCATCGCGGGGATCGGCAAGGTTCATGGCCGGGATTGCATGGTGGTGGCCAATGACTTCACGGTCAAGGGCGGTACCTACTACCCGCTGACGGTCAAGAAGCATATCCGGGCTCAGACCATTGCCGAACAGAACCGTCTGCCCTGCATCTACCTCGTGGACTCCGGGGGCGCCAACCTGCCCCGTCAGGATGAAGTCTTCCCCGACAAGGAAGATTTCGGACACATCTTTTACCGCCAGGCAAGAATGTCCGCACAGGGCATTCCACAGATTGCCGTCGTACTCGGGCTGTGCACGGCAGGCGGGGCCTATGTGCCGGCCATGGCGGATGAAGCCATCATGGTGGCCCATCAGAGCTCCATCTTCCTGGCCGGCCCCCCGCTCGTCAAGGCGGCAACGGGCGAGACCGTTTCGGCCGAAGACCTGGGAGGAGCGGATGTGCACTGCAGGGTTTCCGGTGTCGCCGATCATTACGCGCGGGATGAGTTTCAGGCCTTGCAGCGTGCGCGAGATGCGGTCAGGCGTCTCAATGGCAATCCTTCACCCGGATTGCCCGGCGGGCCTGCGCCTGCCTATCCGGCGGAAGAGTTGCGGGGCATCGTGCCCGAGTCACCCAAGACACCCTTCGACATGCGGGAGGTCATCGCGCGGATTGTGGACGCATCGGAGCTGGACGAGTTCAAGGCCGAATACGGCAAAACCCTGATCTGTGGCTTTGCCGCCATTGAAGGTGTTCAGGTCGGGATCGTCGCCAACAACGGCATTCTGTTTTCCGAATCCGCCCTCAAGGGCGCACACTTTGTGGAACTCTGCTGTCAGCGCAACATCCCGCTGATCTTTCTCCAGAATATCACGGGTTTCATGGTGGGCTCGAAATACGAAGCGGAAGGTATCGCCAAGCATGGCGCCAAACTGGTTCACGCCGTTGCCTGTGCCAACGTGCCGAAGTTCACGGTCATTGTCGGCGGGAGCTATGGTGCCGGCAACTATGGCATGTGCGGACGCGCATACAACCCCAGATTTCTCTGGATGTGGCCCAATGCACGGATTGCCGTGATGGGGGCAGAACAGGCTGCAGGCGTCATGGTACAGGTGCGTCAGGACGCGGCCGCCCGGAAGGGCACCGCCTTGACCGAAGCGGAAGCCGAAACCATCCGGCGTCCGATTCTGGAACAGTTCGAACGCCAGTCCGACCCCTGGTATGCCACCGCCCGCCTCTGGGATGACGGCATCATTGATCCGGCAGATACCCGGATGGTGCTTGCACTTGGATTGCAGGCTGCGCTCAACGCCCCTGCGGAACCCACTCACTTCGGCGTCTTCAGGATGTGACCATGATCGCAACGGATACAGAAAACCATATTGTCCGCATTGGTATTGACCGCGCTGACAAGCGCAATGCCTTCGACGAGCACGTCATACGCAATCTGACGGAGGCCTTTCGTAATCTGCCGGCAGATACCCGGGCAGTGTTGCTGTATGGCAAGGGCAAGCATTTCTCCGCGGGTGCGGATCTGGCATGGATGAAACGCCTGGGTGCCGCCACCGAAGCGGAAAATATCCGCGATGCCGAACGCCTCGCAGACCTGATGGACGCAGTGGATACCTGCCCTGTCCCGGTTGTCTGCCGCGTGACCGGGGCTGCCTATGGCGGCGCAGTCGGCCTGATCGCCTGCGCCGATATTGTACTGGCTGACACCAGCGCACGGCTGTGCCTGAGCGAAGTCAGGCTCGGACTCATTCCCGCCGTGATCAGCCCTTACGTCATTCGTGCCATGGGCGCTCGACAGGCCAGACGCTTCATGCTGAGTGCTGAAGAGATACCGGCCACAGTGGCCAGGCAACTCGGGCTGATTCACGATGTCACGGAACCTGACAGGCTGGATGAGGCTTGTAACCGGATGCTGCGCACCCTGACGGAAAACGCCCCGTCAGCGGTCAGGCACTGCAAGCAACTGATCCGGGACGTTTCCGGCACCACCCCGGATCACCGGATTCAGGCACTGACGGCAAGAGCGATTGCCGAGCGCCGTGCCAGCACAGAAGCGCAGGAAGGGCTGAACGCCTTTCTGGAAAAGCGTGCCCCGGCGTGGAGGGCCCGCCCATGAAGCATATCAAACGGCTGTTGGTGGCCAATCGCGGTGAAATCGCCGTGCGCATCATCCGTACCGCGAGACAACTGGGCATTCATACCATCACCATCCACTCCGGTCAGGATGCGGATGCGCCCCATGTTCTGGCGGCAGATGAAGCCTGGCATGTGGAAGGCAGCCCACCGGTCAGAGCGTATCTGAATCAGGATGACATCCTGAGAGTGGCCACAATGGCGGATGCGGATGCGCTGCACCCCGGTTATGGATTTCTCTCCGAAAATGCGGGCTTTGCACGTAGCGTCCGTGAGCGCGGAATACGCTTCGTCGGGCCAGCGCCGGAAGCCATATCCCGCATGGGTGACAAGTCCAGGGCCAAGGCAGAAATGGAAGCTGCCGGTGTTCCCACCGTGCCCGGCTATCACGGTGATGATCAGACGGCTGCACGATTGCTGGACGAAGCACGCCGGATGGGGTTCCCCGTACTGATCAAGGCCAGCGCCGGCGGGGGTGGAAAAGGGATGAAAGTGGCCGGGTCCGAGGCGGATTTCCCCGATGCCCTGGCCAGTGCAAAGCGGGAAGCGCTGAGTGCCTTCGGGTCCGACCACGTACTGCTGGAAAAGTACCTGCCTGTTGCCCGGCATGTGGAAGTTCAGCTGCTGTGCGACCATTTCGGCAAGGCACTTTATGTGGGCGACCGGGACTGCTCCGTGCAGCGGCGGCATCAGAAGATTCTCGAAGAGGCCCCCGCGCCGGGATTGGATGATGCGACTCGTCAGGCCATGGGCGATGCGGCCGTTCGCTGTGCCAAAGCACTGGACTATCGCAATGCCGGCACGGTGGAATTCCTGCTTGCACCGAATGGCAACTTCTATTTCATGGAGGTCAATACGCGCCTTCAGGTCGAACATCCGGTTACCGAGGCCGTGTACGGGCTCGATCTGGTGGAATGGCAGTTGCGCATCGCCGATGACCAGCCGCTGCCGTTTTCGCAAAGCGATATACGTGCCACGGGCCACGCCATTGAAGCCCGCATCTACGCCGAACAGCCCGAAAAGGGATTTCTGCCCGCCACCGGCCGGCTGACCGCACTGGAGTGGCCTGACACCGTGCCGGGGTTGCGTATCGATCATGCCTTGCGTGAGGGCCTGGAAATCACCCCTCACTTTGACCCCATGCTGGCCAAGGTGATCGCATCGGCACCCTCGCGGGACGCTGCACTGGGCAACCTGTATCAGGCGCTGGCCCATTCACGCATCGATGGTGTTCAGACCAATGTGTCGTACCTGTTGCAGATACTTGCCCATGAAGATTTTCGTGATGCCAGACTGGATACACGGTTATGTGAGCGAGTGAAACCCGGTGGCGAACCTTCGGAACCCGAAGTCGTCAGCCAGGCGCTGGCGGCGTGGTTGCACGAGGCACGCCTCAGGCTGGATCCGGTCAGTCGCCAGTGGGCTTTTCGCAGCGTCATGCCCGTATACGAGCAATATCTGACGCTGCTGCAGGGTGAAAGACGCCTGCACCTGGCGGTCCGGATGGCTGGTTCGCGGGTGGAAGCACATTCGGAATGCGGCACATTCACCTTCGAACTGCTGCCGGGTGACCGACACGGTCAGGCCGCGATACGCCTTGAAAATGGCCAGACCATACAGATCCGCTACGCCTGCCCGTCCGGCCGGTTGGTCATATACAGCCCGCCTCTGGCCACCTTTACCCTGCTCGAGCCGGATGCCTACGATCCCGCCGGGAGCGAAGGCGGTTCTGACAATCTTGCGCCCATGACAGGTGCTGTGGTGAAGGTGCTCGCAAAACCCGGACAGCGACTGAAATCCGGAGATACGGTCATGGTGATGGAGGCGATGAAGATGGAGCATCCGGTCAGGGTCTCCCGGGATGGCACACTGAAGCGCATTCTCGTGAACGAGGGGGATCAGGTACAGGAAGGTCAGCGACTCTTCGAGTACACTGAGCATACCGGATCAGAGGATGCCTCATGAGCGACATCACACTGATTGAAGTCGGCCCCCGTGACGGTCTTCAGAATGAAAGGACACCTCTGGATGCGGCGACACGCATTCAGCTTGTCGAACACCTGAACGATGCGGGACTGCACGATATTGAAGTGGGCAGCTTCGTTTCACCTCAATGGGTGCCGCAGATGGCCGGCACGGAGCACGTTATTGACGCACTGGCCCGGCGTCACTTCAACAAGATTGCCCTGGTGCCGAATGAAAAGGGACTGGAACGCGCACTGGCCCACCCCGTGGAGACCATCGCCATCTTCACCGCAGCCAGTGACACCTTCTGCCAGCGCAATATCAACTGCACGATTGATGAGAGCCTCAGCCGGTTTCGCGCGGTCGTGGCGCGAGCACTGGACGCGGGCATGGCGGTCAGAGGCTATGTCTCCTGTCTCATGGCTTGTCCCTATGAAGGCCCGACCAATGCCGAAGCGGTCATCCGGGTGACGGAGGCGCTCCTGGACATAGGCTGTGTCGAGGTATCCCTGGGCGATACCATCGGCGTGGGTACCGCCAGACAGATTGCACAACGGATTGAACAGGTGCTCAAGGTAACCGGCACCGGACAGATCGCTTTGCACCTGCACGATACCCGCGGTCAGGCGGTTTCCGCCATCGACCGCTGTCTGGATCTGGGCATTACACGTTTTGATACGTCCATAGCCGGTCTGGGCGGCTGTCCTTATGCCCGCGGTGCCAGTGGCAATGTCGCCACCGAAGACGTGGTCTATCTTCTGGAAAAAAATGGCTATGACACCGGACTCGACATGGACCGCCTGGCAGAAACCGGCCACTGGATATCCCAGCACCTGGGACGGCCTTATACGGCCAGAGCGGGCCTGGCACATTACAACACCATGACACTCAAGGAGGGCGAGGCATGACGACTCAACCACTGTGGGTCCCTTCTGAAGCGCAGAAGAAAAGCGCAGTGATCTCATCCTATATCAGATGGTTGCAGGATAATCTTCAGGTTACTTGTCAGGACTGGAGTGCGCTGCATCGCTGGTCTGTCGAACACAAGGAAGCGTTCTGGCACAGCCTGGTCACCTATTTCAACGTGCAGGGTGATTTTTCACAGGGGCCCGTTCTTGAGAATCCAGACGCCATGCCCGGTGCCCGCTGGTTTCCCAATGCCCGCCTCAGTTTTGCCGAAAACCTGCTTCAGGGCAATGACCAGGCGCTGGCCCTGATCGAACATGCCGAAAACGGCGAGCGCAGAACACTCACCCGGGCAGAGCTGCGACAACAGGTTGGCAATCTGGCCCATCAGCTTCGTGAACTGGGCGTTCAGGCAGGCGATCGGGTGGCCGCCATCACCGCCAACCGGATTGAAGCGGTTATTGGCATGCTGGCGACCACCTCCATTGGTGCAGTATGGAGCAGCTGCTCTCCCGAATTCGGGCTGTCAGGCATTCTGGATCGGTTCACACAGATTGAGCCCCGGGTATTGATTGCCGTCAATGGCTATCGCTATGCGGGCAAGATCCACGACTGTCGGGACAAGGTCCTGGCCGTTTCCCGGGCCCTGCCTTCCCTGTCCGCAGTGATTCCGTACCACTATGAAGGTGATAGCTGGGATCCCTCCGCATTTTCCTGCCCTGTTATTGGCTGGGAACACGCGGTGGCCGGTCAGCACAAGCCCGCTTTTGAACGTGTTCCCTTCAACCACCCCCTGTACATCCTGTATTCCAGCGGCACCACCGGAAAACCCAAGTGCATCGTGCACGGCACCGGGGGAACCTTGCTTCAGCACGTCAAGGAGCTGGGGCTGCACACCAATCTCAGAGCCGGCGACCGGATACTGTTCTACACCACCTGCGGCTGGATGATGTGGAACTGGCTGGTGAGTGCGCTGGCACTTCAGGCGGTTCCTGTCCTCTATGACGGCTCGCCCTTCGCGCCCGATGCCCGCCGTCTCTGGGAGATTGCCGAACAGGAAGAGCTGGTCGCGCTGGGTGCCGGGGCAAAATTCTATGCCGGCTGTGACAAGGCCGGCGTATCCTTCCGGGAAACGCCGAATGCCCTGCCCCACTTGCGGACACTGCTTTCCACCGGCTCGCCATTGGCCCATGAGACCTTTGATTACCTGTATCAGCACATCAAACCGGATGTGTGTGTCAGCTCCATATCGGGTGGCACAGATATCGTCAGCTGTTTTGCGTTGGGTAACCCCATCCTCCCGGTCTATCGGGGCGAGCTTCAATGCATCGGGCTGGGAATGGACGTGGCGTTTTATGATGATGCCGGCCAGCCGGTTCCCCCAGGGACGCGGGGCGAGCTGGTCTGCCGACAGCCGTTCCCGTCCATGCCGGTCGGATTCTGGAATGACCCGGATCAGTGCAAGTACCGGGGTGCTTATTTCGAGCGTTTTCCCGGCGTCTGGGCTCATGGTGATTTCGGCGAACTGAGTTTTCATCCGGCCTCAGGTGAACTGCCCGAACAAACCGGTGTCATCATCCATGGTCGTTCGGATGCCACCCTGAACCCCGGAGGTGTTCGTATCGGCACGGCGGAAATATACAGACAGGTGGAAACCTTTGATGAAGTCCTGGAAGCGTTGGTCGTGGGGCAGCGCTGGCAGGATGACGAGAGGATTGTGTTGTTCGTTCGCTTGCGCGACGGGGTGAGCTTGACGGAGGAACTGCAATCCCGAATCCGTGCACGTATCCGGGAACAGGCATCCGTCCGGCATGTGCCCGCAAAAATCATCGCTGTGCCGGATATTCCCCGAACACTGAGCGGAAAAATCAGCGAGCTGGCCGTCAAGCGCCTCATTCATGGTGAAGCGCCGGGTAATACGGACGCCCTCGCCAACCCGGAAGCACTGGATCACTTCAGGAATCTGGCCGAGCTGCAGTCCTGATGCACGAAAAGCAAAAGGGGAAGGCCACGCCGACCCTCCCCTTCATTACTGCATGACCGGACGGATCAGAGCTTGCTGATCAGCTCGGGGACCGCCTCGAACAGGTCTGCCACCAGGCCGTAGTCCGCTACCTGGAAGATCGGTGCGTCTTCGTCCTTGTTGATGGCAACAATGACCTTACTGCCGCTCATACCGGCCAGGTGCTGGATTGCACCGGAGATGCCCACGGCGATGTAGAGATCAGGTGCCACGATCTTGCCGGTCTGGCCTACCTGCAGGTCGTTGGGGACAAAGCCCGCATCCACTGCAGCACGGGAAGCACCGACTGCACCACCCAGCTTGTCAGCCAGCTCGTACAGCATCTTGAAGTTTTCGCCGTTCTGCATGCCGCGGCCACCGGAAACCACCACGCGGGCGCTGGTCAGATCCGGACGGTCGGACTTGGCGATTTCTTCCTTCACGAACTCGGATACACCCGCGTCCTTCACGATATCCAGCTTCTCGACCGCTGCGGAGCCACCCTCTGCTGCCACCGGATCGAAGGCCGTGCCACGAACGGTGATCACCTTGATCGGGTCTTCGCTCTGTACGGTTGCCAGCGCGTTACCGGCATAGAAAGGACGCACGAAGGTGTCCGGAGAAACCACCTTGACGATATCGGAAATCTGCGCCACATCCAGCAGGGCCGCGACACGCGGCATGAAATCCTTGCCGAACGTATTTGCCGGCGCCAGGATATGCGTGTAATCCTTGGCGATTTCAGTCACCAGCAGGGCTATGTTCTCGGCGAGGTGGTGGCCGTACGCCGCGTTGTCAGCGACCAGTACCTTGCTGACACCCTCTGCCTTGGCGGCCTGCTCGGCTACCGCCCCACAGTTTTCGCCGGCAACCAGAACCACAATGTCGCCACCGATCTGCTTTGCCGCACCCAGCACGTTCAGGGTAACGGGCTTCAGATTCTGATTGTCATGATCTGCAACAACAAGCACGCTCATGTTAGATCACCTTCGCTTCGTTTTTCAGTTTGTCGATCAGCTCGTCCACGCTCTTCACCTTGATGCCGGGCTTGCGCTGAGGCGGCGGCTCGACTTTCAGTGTCTTCAGGCGCGGCTTGAGTTCGACACCCAGATCTGCAACGCTCAGGGTTTCAAGCGGCTTCTTCTTCGCCTTCATGATGTTCGGCAGCGAAGCATAGCGCGGCTCGTTCAGACGCAGATCTGCAGTCACCACGGCGGGCAGCTTGAGCTTGACGTCCATGAGACCACCGTCAATCTCACGCTCAACCACAGCGTGATCGCCTTCCACATCCAGGCGGGATGCGAAGGTGCCCTGTCCGATGCCCAGCAGGGCAGCCAGCATCTGACCGGTCTGGTTGTTGTCCGTGTCAATGGACTGCTTGCCAAGCAGGATCAGCTGGGGCTGCTCCTTTTCAACGACAGCCTTGAGCAGCTTGGCTGCGTCCAGGGACTGAACTTCCTGGTCCGTCTCGATCAGGATGCCGCGGTCCGCACCCAGTGCCAGAGCGGTACGGATCTGTTCCTGAGCAGCCTTGGGACCAATGGAGACCACAACCACTTCCGTAGCGATACCCTTTTCCTTCAGACGAACGGCTTCTTCAACCGCAATTTCGTCGAAGGGGTTCATCGCCATCTTGACGTTGGTCAGATCCACACCTGAATTGTCAGGCTTGACACGTACTTTGACGTTGTAGTCAATAACTCGTTTAACAGCGACCAGAACCTTCATAGATTCCTCGTATTTATCAGCGATGGGTTCATCTGCATGCATGGGCCTGCAGCGCGCCATGCACCCATTGTTTTACGACTGTGTGACGTTCGAGGCCCACATAATGAAGCCAACGGATACACAGGTCAACTGCCTTGCCGGTCCGCTGTCATGCAAATCCGGCAAAACTTGAGGGGCGTCAACTCTTGCCGGGCTGCGACCCTTCCGGTCACATTAGACACAAATCAACCCCAAAATTCAAACAAACGTTTGTTTGATGTCAAAAATCGGGTATGCTATGGGCTGTCAGTATAGATACTTAGTGCATACTATCAAAGACTTGGTCTGATCAGCCGGCCTGTCCGATTCCCGCGGCGTGGCGTTGAACCAGTCTTGCCCCAATCCGAAGTCATTACAGAGGAGACGAGTCGTGGAACGCGAAGCTATGGAGTTTGATGTTGTCATCGTGGGTGCCGGCCCGTCGGGTCTGTCCGCCGCGATCAAACTGCTTCAGCTGGCCCAGGACGCTGGTCAGGAACTTACGGTCTGTGTTGTTGAAAAAGGTTCCGAAGTTGGCGCGCATATTCTTGCAGGTACCGTACTGGAGCCGACTTCTCTCAACGAGCTGATCCCGGACTGGAAGGAAAAGGGTGCCCCCCGAACACACCGGTTGCAGGAGACGACGTCTTTGTACTGCGCAGTGAAACCTCTGCAGTCAAGATTCCCAATGCCTTTGTTCCCCGCAACATGCACAACCACGGCAACTATGTAATCAGCCTGGGCAACCTGTGCCGCTGGCTGGCGGAACAGGCCGAGGCTCTGGGCGCGGAAATCTATCCCGGTTTCCCTGCTGCCGAAGTCCTGTTCCATGAGGACGGCAGCGTGAAAGGTGTACTGACCGGCGACATGGGTGTGGACAAGAACGGCAATCCGAAGGATACCTACACCCCCGGCATGGAACTGCATGCCAAATACACGCTCTTCTGCGAAGGTGCTCGCGGACATCTGGGCAAGCAGCTCATCGAGCGCTTCAAACTGGACGAGGGCAAGGACCCGCAGCATTACGCCATCGGCATCAAGGAACTGTGGGATGTGAAGCCTGAAGTCCATGAACCCGGCAAGGTCGTGCACTTCTCCGGCTGGCCTCTGACCGAAAGCAAGTCTTCCGGTGGTGGCTTCCTGTACCACATGGAGAACAATCAGGTGGTTGTGGGTCTGATCACCGATCTCAACTACTCGAACCCGCACCTGAGTCCGTTTGACGAATTCCAGCGCTGCAAACTGCACCCGGAGCTGCGCAAGTATCTGGAAGGCGGTACCCGTGTCTGCTACGGCGCTCGCGCCATTGCCAAGGGCGGCTACAACTGCCTGCCAAAAATGACCATGCCTGGCGCCCTGCTGCTCGGTTGTGATGCCGGCACGCTCAACTTCACCAAGATCAAGGGCGCCCACACTGCCATGAAGTCAGGCATGCTGGCGGCCGAAGCCGTATTCGAAGCGATTCAGCGTGGCAGCGAGGGCCGTGAAGAACTGACTTCCTTTACGGAGAAATTCGAAAAGTCCTGGCTGTTCAAGGAGCTCTACGAAACCCGCAACTTCGGCCCTGCCATGCACAAGTTCGGTACGGTCATCGGCGGTGCGATCGCATTCCTGGAGCAGAATATCCTTGGCCGCAGCCTGCCGTTTACGCTGCATGACCGCCACAAGGATCACGAGATGCTGAAGCTGGCCAGCGAGTGCCCGAAGATTCAGTATCCGAAGCCGGACAACAAGCTGACTTTTGACAAGCTGAGCTCAGTCTTCCTGGCCAACGTGTTCCACGAAGAAGACCAGCCTTGCCACCTGAAGCTGAAGGATCCGGACGTTCCCATCAACTACAACCTGCCCCGCTATGATGAGCCGGCTCAGCGCTATTGCCCGGCAGGGGTATATGAAGTGGTGGATAACGAGGATGGCAGCAAGCGCTTCCAGATCAACTTCGCCAACTGCGTTCACTGCAAGACCTGTGACATCAAGGATCCGACGCAGAATATTGTCTGGACGACTCCGGAAGGTGGCGGCGGCCCGAACTATCCCAACATGTAATCCCGCCGGGATTGATCGATACCCCTACTGCGAGCAGGCGTCATGCCTGCTCTTTTTTTGTGAAACGGTCAGCAGTGTCATGTGACCGCCCACAACAACCAATCTGACGTCAACAAGCTTGTTCAGGCTCCCGGAGTTTGCTCCAGGGGATAAAACACCCCACCACTGGTCAGCCCCCAGACCTGGCGGCCGTCAGCCTCCTCCCTGCAGGTTGCCATTTCTTCAATGAGCCGGTAATAGAGGGCTCTGCCGGGCACACCGTAAAGACCATTGCGTACATGGAAATACGGCAGCAGCACGCCATCCTGCCTTCTCTTGCGTAACTCGGGGGGATGGTCCTCTGAAACGATGACGGCTTCCCCAACCTCGGTCTCCAGTGCCAGCCAGGGTTTCCCGCTTTCCTCAACCAGTCTGTGACGGGTAAAGACAAAGGGGACGTCTTCCACCTGGATCCGCACCTTTTCAACCGGGGTCACCAGCATGTAGTCTTCACCCTCTTTCTTGAGGATGGCAGAAAACAGCCTGACCATCTCGGGACGGTCGATGGCATTGCCCCGATACCACCACCTTCCGTCACTATCAATACGAATGGGGATCTCGCCGCAGAACGGCGGATCCCACTTGTCCACGGGGTAGTGATGACGGTTTTCCAGCTGCTCTTGCAGTCTCTTCAGTGCATCGGTACTCACAGGCCTCTCTCCCATTCCTGCCGCAGGCGAAGTTTTCCGGGCTGCGTCATGGCGATTTCCAGTACATCCAGTATCGCACGTTTGTCCCGATTGAGTGTGCCCTTGAGTGGCAGATAATTGGAAGCATGATCCGAGCGGAACACCGTCTGCTTCAACTCGAGACCGGAGATGAAGCGGTGCAGCTCCCGGAACAGACCTTGCTGATCCGGCAACTCAAATTCCGGAAAATGGGATTTCAGTCGCGCCCGCCCCAGAGGAAAAGACACCACTAATGTTGACAGGAAGTCCGGTTGAGCCTTATTCATGAGCGCGGCCGTGTCATCCGCATGGGCTTCCCAGTAGCGCGTGCCGCCCAGGCCGTTCAACACCATGACGGATGACCGCAATCCTGCTTCGCGGATCTTGATCAGCGCCTCCAGGTGTGACTGAGCGGTCTCTCCTTTTTGTACCTTTTCCAGGACCGTGTCGCATCCGGACTCGACGCCCACGTACATGATGTCCAGCTTGAGCTCGCGCAAAGCGCGAAGATCCTCCACAGACTTGCGCCGCTGGTTGCGCGGCAGACAATAGGCCGACACTCGTTCAAGTGCCGGAAAGGCATCATTGAGCATCTGGAGAATGCCCGTGAGCCGCCGTACAGGCAGAACCATGGCATCGCCGTCTGCCAGGAACACTCGGGTTAGCCCCGGATAGATTGCGGCGGTACGCCGGATGTCAGCGAAAATCTCTTCATCCTTGCGCGCCCTGAAGGCCTTCTGTGGTTGCGTGTACATTTCACAGAAGGTGCACTTGTTCCAGCTGCAGCCATTGGTCACCTGCAGGATAAAGGATCGCGCTTCGCTGGGGGGCCGGAATACCGGCTCGATGTATTGCACGGGTATGGGCAGCATAGTAGTCTGTTTCCTCCTCTCCGGGCACATCTTAAAGGAAAATAACCCATGGTTCAGCTGCGTCATGAATTTCCAGTTGTGGACAACTGCCTGTATTTCAACCACGCAGCGGTCGCGCCCTGGCCCCGACGCACGGCTGAGGCAGTGTATCGTTTCGCTCAGGAGAACCTTCACTACGGGGCCAGCCATTACCCGGATTGGCTGAACACTGAACGCACGCTGAGACAACAGCTCAAGACACTGATCAACGCCCCCACGATCCGCAGCATTGCCCTGGCCAAAAGCACCTCCGAAGCCTTGTCCATGATTGCCAACGGCCTGAAGTGGGCCCCGGGAGACGAAGTGGTCATCACCGATCAGGAATTTCCTTCCAACCGCATTGTCTGGGAAGCGCTGAGTTCAAGGGGCGTACGCGTGCGTGAGGCGGAGCTCACACCAGCCGGCAACCCGGAGGAGGCAATCCTCAATGAGGTAGGGCCGCGAACACGGCTGGTTTCCGTCAGCTCGGTGCAATACGCCAACGGCCTCAGGCTGGATATCGCCCGGATTGGTGCCGCGCTTCGTGATCACCCTGCCCTGTTTTGTGTGGATGCCATTCAGTCACTCGGCGCGCAGGTGTTTGACGCACAGGCCTGTGAGGCGGATTTCGTTGTGGCCGACGGCCACAAGTGGATGCTCGGGCCTGAAGGGCTGGCACTGATGTATGTAAAGCCGGAATGGCTGGAAATTCTGGAGCCTTCCGAGTTTGGCTGGCATATGGTGCATCAGCGTGGTGATTACACACGCCGGGACTGGACCCCGGCCACGGACGCCACCCGCTTCGAGTGCGGCAGCCCCAACATGCTTGGCATTCATGCCCTGTCCGCCTCCCTGTCCCTGCTTCTTGAAGTGGGCATGGAAACGGTTCAGCGGACGCTTGAAGCGCGTATTGACCAGCTCTACCAGGCGCTCGCCAACACGCCCGGCATTCGCCTGCTGAGTCCGGAACAGCCCGAGCGCCGAGCCGGCATGGTGACCTTTGATATCCCGAGCCATGATCTTGCTGAAGTGTACCGCAAGCTCAGTAAGTCAGGTGTGGTCTGTGCCTTGCGTGGCGGCGGTATCCGTCTCTCACCCCATTTCTATACGCCGGCGGAGCAGATCGGCAACGTGGTCAGCCGGATCAAGGCGTCAATGACTTGATGAGTGCCGCCTCGCCCGGATACCACACCGTCTCTGTCCTGAGTATGCGGGCTTCGGCTGTCATGAACGGAACTGCACGTTCCCCGCTCAGCAACGCGACCAGATTGGCGACAAACGGCATGTGGCTGACCAGAATCAGTTGTTCCGGTACGCCCGGCTGATCCAATCGCGAAACAAATTGCTCCGGACGCCCATCGGGGGTCACTCCATCAATCACTTCGGTGGCAGCCTTCAGCACTTGAGCCAGAATGCGGGCGGTTTCCGCAGCACGAAGATAGGGGCTGTGCCAGATGGTCACGCCTTCATAACCGGCTGCAGCCAGCTGGTCAGCCGTGGACCGTGCCTGTGTCTTGCCCAGGTCACTGAGCGGCCGGGCATGATCCGGCTGTGTATAGGGCCCGGCGTCACCGTGGCGCACCACAATCAGCTCCATTTCAGGACTCCCTCGGCAGGATGAATTCAACGTCACTGCTTTGCTGACGGGACATCAGCGAGCGCACCACGTCTTCTATCGGTGCGTTGCGGTAGACGATTTCGTACAGGGCATTGACCAGCGGCATCTCCACCTCCATTTCGTGTGCCTTGTGCCAGACCGTCTTGAGGGTTTCGACCCCCTCGGCAACCTGCCCCAGGTGGCTGACAATATCGTCCAGCGTTCTCCCCTGCCCGAGCTGGTAGCCAACACGGAAGTTACGACTCTTGCTGGAACTGCAGGTAACGATCAGATCCCCTACTCCGGCCAGTCCCATGAAGGTCATGGGATTGGCCCCCATGCTGACGGCAAAGCGGCTCATCTCTGCCAGGGCGCGGGTCATCAGCATGGCACGGGTGTTTTCCCCATTTTCAGGGCCGCAGCCAGCCCGGATACAATGGCATAGATATTTTTCAATGCCCCGGCAAGCTCCACACCGTAAGTATCGGTATTGGCATAAACCCGGAAGTAAGCGTTACCCAGAAGCTGCTGTACCCGCTTGCGCAGTCCTTCATGAACACTGGCGATGACTGTCGCAGTCAGGCAACGATCCAGCATCTCTTGAGCCAGATTGGGCCCGCTGAGCACGCCACTGGGATCATCCGGCAATTCTTCGCGGAGAATGGCACTCATCAGGTGAAAACCTTCCGGCTCTACACCCTTTGCCGTGCTCACCCAGTATTGCCCCGGACGGGATGCGTCCCGGGCCTCATGCACCACCCGACGGAAAGCCTTGGACGGCACACTGACGAATACGGTATCGGCTGCACGGACACAGGATGCCAGGTCGGTGGAGGCCTCAATACCCTCGGGCAGGATCCGGCCCGGAAAGTAATGCGTGTTTTCCCGGCGGCTATTGATGGCGTCGGCGACCTCCGGGTCACGCAGCCACAGGTGAACATGATGACCGTTGTCAGCAAGAATTGAGGCGATGGCGGTCCCGAAACTGCCGCCCCCCAGGACAGCCACATGGGTCTTGGATTGCGTCATGAGAAACTCTCTGCGATGGCTTCGGGCTGAATGATAGCGGCGTGAGTC
Source organism: Thermohahella caldifontis (assembly GCF_041153465.1). Taxonomy (NCBI): domain Bacteria; kingdom Pseudomonadati; phylum Pseudomonadota; class Gammaproteobacteria; order Oceanospirillales; family Hahellaceae; genus Thermohahella; species Thermohahella caldifontis. The sequence continues at coordinate 678,138 of NZ_CP154858.1, read as the reverse complement.
AGTGGGTCAAATGTTTGCTGCGGGCCGACTGAGCGTTGACGGGGCAACTGGGGCCCTCGACATCACTTTCAAGCATGGCCACCAAATCGCGGAATTCGTTCCGGTTATGCTCATTGAGCTCCATCAGAATCCGGTGCGCACAGAGGACTTTCTCCTTCACTTCCGTTTCCGTGGCAGTGAGCTGCGGCACTTCCTGAAGGTCACCCAGATCGGTTGCCGCCTCACGAACCACAATGAAAATATCATCAAGTCCCATGGTGTGGATCAGGCGATCAATGTCTTCCCGGTTGGAAATGATGGTGGGGAGTACCTTGCGTTCCTGGCGGGCAAACAGTCCCAGTTTGGCGATCAGACCGAGCGTCGTGCTGTCGATCATGGTCGCCTGGGTCAGATCGACGATCACGGTCACAAAATGAGGCCGGTTCTCGATCTCTTCGATCAGACGATCCAGTGCACAGCAGACACTGAGGCGAACTTCCCCTTCAAACCTCAGGACAATTACGCCCTTGTTCTCCGCCTGGAGTATACGGAACTGCGACATGGCTACTCCGTCGATGCTATCGACAAAACCGCGATATCATCCGGCAAATCCCGGATAACGTCCAGCCCCAAAGCTTTTTCGAGGCTACCAATAGTGTGTCCTGCCTGTGCCACGGTTTCAAGCAGCAGGGCTTCTTTTTCTGCGAGCGAGTTGGCATTCACGACATCCAGAACGCCATCCGAAAATGCAACCAACCGAAAATCCGGACCAATGGGTACTTCCAGCGTTTCATAGGTCGCATCTTCCATCATGCCAACCGCTTTACCCCTTCCTTCCAGATAATGGGGATGCCCGTTCGTCCAGACAATGGGCATCGGGTAATGTGCACCTAAAGAATAGCGCAACACTTTGCGCTCAACATCCAGAATTCCGGCAAATATTGTCAAATGTTTGCCCAGTTGCGTATCGATGAGCTCCTTGTTGACGCGGGCCAGAAACCGGTGCGGGTCGAGAATGTCATCACTGGAGCCCCGCCGCAGATTGCGTTGCAGGCGATTGGTGAGATTCTTGAGCAGAACCGTCACAAATGCGGATGAGGCCCCATGCCCGGAAACATCCGCAAGGTAGAAGAACGCCTTGTTCTTGCTCAATGAAAAGTAGTCCAGAAAATCTCCGCTGAGATACAGCGACGGCTTGAGCATGTGATCGAAGTGAAAACCGCAGAAGGTCTGATTGCGATCGGGCAGCATTTTCTGTTGAACTTGCCGCCCGGCAGACTGGTCGTTGCGGAGCTCGGCAAGGCCGGTCTGAAGATCCCGGTTGGCACGCTCGAGCTCGGATCGTGCGTGGGCATAGTCCTTCTGAAGCCGCACCCGGGAAAGTTGCTGGGCGATCACCCGATCCGCATCCACAAAGTCCTTGAACGGTACGACAACCAGATCACTTGCTCCGGCACGCAGTGTGGTGACCACATCGGAGGCGGTAACAGGCTGATTCAGTGCAATAATGGGGACTTTAGAGACATCCAGGAAGCTCGTGAGCTCCCGTATGCCCCGGGCATCGCTGCTGACAACCACCAGATCTGCGTCCACCGGTTGTTCCGCACGGGCATGAGTCAGCGCCTCGACGCTCTCGGCACGCTCGACAACGTACCCTTCCCGGGCAAGATGCGCGGCCAGACGATCACAGTTTTCATCCTGCCCGATCAGCAGGATCCGCTCTTCTATGTCTGCCATAATCCCGAGTCACAACCCCTCAGCCGGCGGCTTTGTTTGGGTGGTGCAATGCGTGCTATTGTTTATGTCGTTATTACTAGCAGTGTAGGTTTATTTTTAGAATTATCATACTAAAACCCAAGGGGTGCAGATAGGGATATATGACTACACACTCAGACTTGCTTACTTTGCTGGATGTCAGCGATCGCCTGATCATGGATCCGGTACACGGCGGCATTCCCTTGTTCGCGCATGAAGTCAGAATTATTGACCACCCCTGGTTTCAGCGTCTTCGGTTTATCTGTCAGAATGATATCCTGTCTTACGTCTTTCCCGGTGCGACACATTCCCGATTTCTGCATAGTATCGGCACTGCCCATGTTGGAGGGCGCCTGTTCCTGGGGCTGATGGAAACCAGTCTCGACCGGGCGCGCCATCAGACATCGCTGCCGGATCAGGGCGAGCTGACCCGCGCCATCGCCTATCTCTACCGTGTGGTCAGACTGGCCTGTCTTCTCCATGACTGCGGGCACAGCAGTTTCTCCCATCAGTTCGAACGGACGCCTTCGCTTCGCCGTTGGCTGGATCTGCCGGACGTCCGGCAATACGTGCAGGGGAACATCCCGCACCCGGTTGACCCCGATGGAGCCATTGAGCACGAACACTTTTCCCTGGCGATTGCCAGCCACCTCTGCTCGGAAACGGGGGTAGAACGTGACGGCATCGTTCCGGGCGATGTCCTGAGTCTAATGGACAAATCCGAAATCCGGCCCAGCTCACGCTTTCGTGAGGCGACCGAAGTGCTTTGGCCCGTTCTGACCCTGAGTGACCGGTCCACCGCCGATCCTGACAAGCTGGCGCGGGTGCTGTCCGGTATCGTCTCCAGCGAAATGGATGCGGACAGGGCAGACTACCTGATGCGGGACGGGTTCCATGCGTCGGTTACCGTTGGCGGGTTCAATCTGGATCACCTGGCCAAGAACCTCTATATCGGCTGGGAACCCGAATCGGGCTGGCTGGGTATCGCTGTCAGCCGCAAGGGTTTGGGTGCACTGGAGGATTTTGTCTACAGCCGCTATCAGATGTACCGCAAGGTATACGGGCACAAGACCTCAATCGGCTTTGACTGGCTGTTACGCCAGGCCATTGAGGAGGTCCTGCAGGAACCCGCTTGCCGTGACGAAGTCCGTGCAGCCCTGACCGATCTGGAGGCGTATTGCCAGTTGACGGACAATTACTTCTGGGAGGCCTTCCGCCGCCATGCCCGTACCCGGCCCAACAGCTTCTGTGCCATGATGATGAGGCGTCAGCGGCTTCAGCATGTCCTCACGCTTCAGAACGGAGGGTCCCAGTTCACTGATGTGCGCACGGATCTGGCGCGGGAATACGGCGTGCCGCCTTCGCGGATCATCTTCTGTTCACTGCCCATCCGTTTCACACGGATCAATGCGGGCTTTGATCTGATCAAGTACGGACACCGGAATCAGTTCAAGTCACGCGGCAGGACGGGGTATCAGCCTCTGGTACAGGCCAGCGATTTCTTCCAGAAATTCGAGGACAGGCAACTGACACACTTCTACCTGCTCCCGGAAGAGGCGCCCGATCCGCTGCTTTGATGAAGCGGGCCGGTGCGCTGTACCGCCGCTTTTTGCCTGTTAACGCAGGTCATCCAGGTCCACATCATCCAGGTCATCTTCATCGAGCACAATATAGCCTTCGTCATCCAGGTTGAGGCGGGTAATCCCCGGGGCCTCGGCTTCCAGCCGCCGCAACTCATTCAGCTGTTCCCTGATCTGTGCGCGCTGCCGTTTCACTTCTGCGGCCAGCCTGGCGTTTTCCACGATGAGTTGCTGGTGTTCGAGCGCCTTGTCGAGCGTGATGAGCAACTCGTCATCCTCCCAGGGCTTGGTGATGAAGCGATAAATCTCGGCCTCATTGATGGCCTGCAGTACCGCGTTCATGTCGGCCTGCCCACTCAGTATGAGACGTGCGGCATCCGGGCAGATCCGCCGGGCCGCCTTGAGGAAGGTCACGCCATCCATTTCGGGCATGCGATAGTCTGACAGAATCAGATCAAAATGCTGCCCGTCGAGCAGCGACAGCGCTTCAGCCGGTGAAGTAGTGCTGACGACGTCCCACGCCCGGCGGACATGAATCACCCGCGTCAGTGCCTTGAGGATGTTCGCCTCGTCGTCGACAAGCAGAATTCGTGTCATGCCTCCGCCCCCTCATGCACTTCGACGTATACCTTGTATTGGGCCTTCTCGCTTTTCTCTATGCGCATGATCTTGTCGATGATGTTTTCGTTGAGCGCCTGGCCCTTTGCCACAAGCAGGACGCCGGCATCGGACATCAGATCCCTGGTCAGCACCATCCCCGCTTTCAGGGCGTGGGTACGGCACATCATCTCTTCTGCCGGAGCAATATCCAGTTTGATCTTGTCGCGAATCTTCAGGAAAAGCGCCACCAGTTGCGGGTCGTAGAGTGTTTTGCTGTGGTGCCCGATATATTCCACCGCGCCTTCATGATCCAGGGACTGCGAAAGCATCAGCCCTGTTTGCAGCCCCACATAATCTCTGGCCAGCCGGAGTATGCGGGCACCCAGCGGGATATCTTCACCTTTCAGGCCATCCGGAAAGCCGCTGCCATTGAAATATTCGCAATGATGCCGGATGTAACGGGCGGTTCTGTTCAGTTCCTCCACTGACGTCAGCGCATTTTCCCCGTGCACCGGGTATTGCTGGTACTGGGCCAGATCATCCCCCTGAAGCATTTGCTCGGGCTTCTCCAGCAGCCGGTCCGGGAGCACCATCTTGCCCATTTCATGCAGCAAGCCCGCAAAGTAGATCTGGCGTACTTCATCCTTGGGGAGTTTCAGAGCGAGCCCCATATATTTGGCCAAATCCGCAACGGCACGGGATTGTCCCTTGTACTTCTTCTTGTTGAGCGATACCAGTGACGAAAAGACGCGGATAATGGAGGTATAGCTGTTGCTCAGCTCCTTGTACGCCAGATCCAGCATTTCTGCGGTCTGTCGGATTTCCTCCGTGCGCGCCCTGACCTGGGCCTCGAGACTCTCATTCAGCGTCCGCAGCTCTTCCACCAACCGGTCACGCTCCCGGCGCAATCTGAGCGTTTCAAGCCCTTGCTCAATCGTACTGATGAGATCGTGCTCGTCCCAGGGTTTGGAGAGGTATCTGAAAATGCCTGCCTTGTTGACCGCCGACACTGTCGCTTCCAGATCCGCGTAGCCTGTCAGAATGATGCGTACGGTATCCGGCCACTTTCGGGACACTTCTTCCAGGAATTCGGCACCGGACATCTCCGGCATCCGCATATCGGATACCACAAGGTCAATATGCTCGCGCTCAAGAATTTCGAGACCCTCCCTGCCCGACTCGGCGGTAAAGATGTCGTAACGCTGACGGCGCAGCAGCCGCCTCAGTGAGGACAGAATGTTGGCCTCATCATCAACCAGCAATACGGCGGGCGTAAATTCTTCAGCCTCGCTCACGGGGCACCTCTCCTTGTTTGATTCATCTGGTTACTGCAAATGTAGCCAACATTATCTGGCATAACCAGTATCAAACTTGAGCTCTGGCAGGTTTTTCGTTGCAATACGCCGCTGATTTCAAAGGGAGCTGCAGATGCGCGTCGTATCATTCAATGTCAACGGACTCAGGGCCCGAATCCATCAGATGCAGGCACTGGTAGAGCGTTACCAGCCCGATGTGATCGGCCTCCAGGAAACCAAGGTGGATGACAGCGAATTCCCTGTCGAAGCCATGCGGGATCTTGGCTACGAGGTGGCGTGGCACGGACAGAAAGGCCATTACGGCGTTGCCCTGCTCTCGCGGTTTCCCATGGATGAGGTCACCACTCGGCTGGAAGGCAATGATGACGATGATCACTGTCGCTTCATCCGCGCCCGGGTTCAGGTTGGTGACACTCCGGTGTGGGTGCTGAACGGTTACTTTCCTCAGGGAGAGAACCGGGATCATCCCGTCAAGTTTCCGCACAAGCGTGATTTTTACGCACGGCTGCTCGCCCTTCTCAAAAGCCGCTTTTCTCCGGATGAACCCCTTGTTCTCATGGGAGACATGAACATCTCTCCGGAGGACAAGGATATCGGCATCGGGGAAGACAACCGCAAGCGCTGGCTGCGAACGGGCAAGACCAGCTTCCTGCCGGAGGAGCGCGAATGGTTGCAGCAGCTCAAGGATTGGGGATTGCAGGATACCTTCCGCATCATTCATCCGGATGCGGATGATCAGTTCAGCTGGTTTGACTATCGCAGCCGTGGTTTCGAACGCGACCCCAAACGTGGTCTGCGCATCGACCTGATTCTGGCCACGCCGCCACTGGCCAGAACATGCACTGATGCGGGCATTGCGCTGGATATTCGTGCCATGGAACGTCCAAGCGATCACAGTCCTGTATGGGCGGATTTTGATTTGCCGTCAAACTAGGATACTCTTTTGCCCAATCCATTTTCAGGGCACCCTCAGACCATGAAAACCCGGGACCGGATCCTGATCACCAGTCTTGAGCTCTTCAATACCTACGGAGAGCCCAATGTCACCACCCTGCAGATTGCAGACACACTGGATATCAGTCCCGGCAATCTCTATTACCATTTCAAGAACAAGTCCGAAATCATCAACGAGCTGTTTGGTCAGTTTGAAAAGCGCATGATCGAGTTGCTGGATGTTCCGCCGGGCACCACGATCACGCTGGAAGATCACTGGCTGTTCCTGCACCTGCTGTTCGAGCTGATTGCAGAGTACCGGTTCATCTACCGGGATCTGGTCAACATCCTTCAGCGCTACGACCGACTGAATACACACTTCCGGCGCATCCTCAACCGCAAGCTGGATACGACCAAGACACTGCTGGCCAGTCTGAAGGCGCAGGACATTCTTCAGGCGTCACAGGAAGAAATGGAAGCTTTGTGCCACAACCTGGTGCTGACCATCACCTACTGGTCGAGCTTCGATATCCTTTTCAAACAGCCTGGCGATGATGTGGATCTGGCGCGCGGTGTCTATCACGTGGTGGCACAGGTGGCACCCTATCTCAGAGACGCCGAGCGCCAGGAAGTGGAAGCGCTCGGCAGACAATACCTCTGATCAGGCCCCGGGACTGCTCTTGGACCTGGTCCCGGCCTTGGCGCTGGCCTTGCTCCCGGCTTTGCGCCGCGAGGCTTCTGCCCTGGCTTTTTCCAGTTCCTTTTCGAGGGTCTCGATACGCGCTTCCAGTGCCCGGATGTCTTCAGATGTGGGAATGCCCAGCCGCTTGAGCGCCCGCGAGACGCGCTGGTCGAAAACCGACTCCAGCTTGTCCCAAGTGGTGTTGGCATTTTTCTTGACTTCTTCCACCGTCCCTTCGACCACCTTGATCTGCTTTTCCAGCACACCGCGCGTCAGATCTTCCAGTGCCTCACCTTCCTTGACCAGGCGTTCGAAGAGCTTTTCGGTATCTTCACCGGCCTTGTTGTAGGCACCCAGCCCTGCGAGCCAGATCTGGCGTGCACTTTCGCGAATCTTTTTGGAAAGATTCTTGTCGTTTTCTTCAGTCATGTTGCCTTCGAGCCTCTTGAACGAATCTTCTTTCAGTTTAACACTGCCTCCCGAACAAGGACAGCAGAGGGTAATTGTTCCGCATTCCTTTTGCCGGGCATGCGGATCGTCAGAACAGGCTTCCTTGACAGATTATGACGTCATTCCGGAGCGCGGACCTACATCTTCGTGTCAGCAACCGGTATTCATTTGCAAAACGCCACGTCTCTCTGCACAATTTCCCGCGCACATACCATAGACCGCCATTCAGGCGGCACACAACAAATAAAGGGACTCCATGAAGGACAGCGCATGACGTTCAGGACACGATTGAAGCAGATTCTGGTTCCCACCGAACTGGACAAGAAACTGGATACGAACGAAAAGCCCATCGGTGAAATGGGCTATGACCCCTGGGGTTTCAATCTCGAAACATTCAAGATCGCTGCAGCACTCTTCAAGCCTTTCTACGAGCGCTATTTCAGAACGGAAGCGAAAGGGGTCGAAAACGTACCTGCCAGTGGCCCGGTACTGATCATTGCCAACCACAGCGGACAGCTGCCGATTGACGGATTGCTGATCGGTTACGCGCTGGCCACCCGGGAGGACAAACCCCGTACGGCACGCGCCATGATCGAGCGCTTCTTTCCGACAGTTCCCTGGCTGGGTAACCTCCTTAATCAGTGCGGCGCCGTGCTTGGGGACCCGGTCAACTGCAGCAAGATGCTTCAGCGGGACGAGGCGATCATCGTCTTCCCGGAAGGCATCCGCGGCTCAGGCAAGCTCTACAAGGACCGCTATCAGCTCAAGCGCTTTGGTCATGGCTTCATGCACCTTGCCATCCAGCACAAGGCGCCCATTGTCCCCGTCGGTGTGGTCGGGTGTGAAGAAACCATTCCGGCCATCGGCAACATCAAGCCGCTGGCGCGCATGCTGGGCGTGCCCTATGTCCCGGTGGCACTTCCTGCGGTCCTGCCGGCCAAGGTCATCCTCAATTTCGGAGAGCCCATGTATTTCGAGGGTGAAGATCTGACAGAAGCGCAGGTCGCCGAATATGTGGCACAGGTCAAGGCTGAAATCAGCCGGCTCATCGACAAGGGGCTGGCCGAGCGGGACGGGGTGTTCTGACATGGCAAAATCCCAACGTACCCGCCAGGCTGCAGCCAAACCCCACGTCCTGGTCACCGGTGCAGCCGGTGCGCTGGCGCAACGCGTCATTTTCGATCTCCGGGACAAGGGCTATCCGGTGGTGGCTGTGGATTTCCGCGAGCAGGTCTATCTGGGCGAGGATATTCCCAGCTACCGCATAGATGCCAACAAGCGTGGTTTCGAGGACATTTTCCGTCAGCACCCGATTCGTGGCATCGTTCACCTGGGCCGGATCATGTCCAGTCAGAGCAACCGGGCCAGTCGCTACAATCTCAACGTTCTGGGCACGCAGCGGCTGCTGGATCTGGGCAACAAGTACGGCGTCAACCGCACGCTCATTCTGTCCACCTACCATGTCTACGGCGCGCATGCCTACAACCCTGCGCTGATTGACGAATCCGCGCCCCTGAAGGCAGCCGAACTGACGATGGATCTGGTGGACTCGGTCGAGCTGGAAAATCTGGCGAGTATCAACTTCTGGCGCTACCCCAAGCTGAACATTACCGTGTTGCGCCCCTGCAACATCGTCGGCCCCGGGGTCAAGAACACCATGTCCACCCTGCTTTCGTCCCGCTATGCCCCGGTCCTCGCCGGTTTTTCGCCGATGATGCAGTTCATTCATATCGAGGATATGGCGCAGGCCGTTGTCACTGCCTTCGAGAAAAACCGCAAGGGCATCTACAACGTCGCACCGGATGATTGCGTGGCCTATCAGGAGGCACTGGCGGCCGCCAACTGTATCCGTATTCCGGTGCCCGGTATCCCGCCGGCCGTTCCTCGTTTGCTGGCCCGCGTTCTGGGGTTGAAGTCATTCCCTCCCTATCTGATCAACTATTTCAAGTACCCGGTTGTCATTGACGGCTCACGCTTCAGGGAGACTTTCGGATTTCGCAGCCGCTACAACCTCGGGGAAATTTTCCGCTATTACCGCAGCCAGAAGGATTGAATCCGGGCAGCCCGTTCCCATGCCGGCTATACTTTTCTGACGGATGACGGGAGGCCGCATGGGAAACTGGTTGCTGCATGAGCTGATCTGCCGGGCATATACGGTGCCCGGCTCATCCATTCAGGCCCCAGGCTGGCTGAGGCGCTACAGTTCAGCCTACAGGTATCAGCAAAAGCGTGTCCGGTTTCTTTGGGGAGTTCATGCATTGCTTGCCCTGCTGATTCAGCATCCCGCCTGGTTGGCTGCGTCCACACTGTTTACAGTATTTCTCTCGTTCTGCATACTGGACGAAACCGCTTCCTGAGACAGGAAGACGCTTCACGGACGGATGACCATGACACTTGAATTTGGCGCTGTCAGTTACCTGCTGGGTAGCCTGGCCTATCTGATACTAACGCTTTTCTTCCTGCGCAGCCGTTATTCCCGCCACACCGATCGGGCACTGACCGGCGCCACGTTCATGACCTCCCTCTGGTCAGGCGTCATTGCCGCACAGCAGATCGGGGCCAATATCCCCTTTGAACTGCGTTATGTGCTCGAAGTCCTGCATACTGCCGCCTGGATGCAAGTGCTCTTTGCAATGCTCAACATCCGCATCAGCCGCTATCGACTGCTTTCCAGACCCGAGCGCAACCTGGCAGCAGGCATTTATGCCCTGATTGCCATCATGTTGCTTGCCGGCATCTCCAGAGCCATCCCCAACATACCCTTCGTGATTGGTGCCGAGACGCTCATCATATTTCACCTGACCCTGTCCCTGTTGGGTCTGATTCTGCTCGAGCAGGTCTGGCTCAATCTGCGGGGCTTCAATCGCTCATCCACCAAATTTCTGGGCATCGCACTGGCCGGCTTCCTGTTGTACGACGGCGCCATGTACACCGACGCCATGATGACCAACCAGATCTCACCCGCCCTGTGGGATTCCCGCGGTATCATTCACGCCATCCTTGCTCCGCTGATTGCCCTGACGCTGGTCAACGCCAAACGGCAACCCCTTGAATTCCAGGTCTCCAGAGAATTCATTTTCCGCGGCACGGTCATGGTTCTGGCCGGCCTCTACCTGATGCTGGTCGCTCTGGCCGCATGGCTGATTCAGGAATTCGGTACCGGGTGGTCTGACATTCTGGCCACGCTGCTGGTCAGCGTGGCGGTCATCGGTCTGCTCATTGTAACCACCTCCAGAAGATTGCGGGCACGACTGATCGTATTTCTTGGTCAGCACTTTTTTGATTACAAGTATGATTACCGCGAGGAATGGCTGAAGGTCACGCGCGAACTGGCTATCGTGGATGATTCTATCGAAAACGCTGTGATACGTGTCCTTGCCAATGCCGTCAACAGCCCGGGTGGCTTGCTCTGGGTGCGCGATGACAACAATAACTTCGAGTTCAGATACGGACTCAACCAACCACTCCCCAAGCGCAGCGGTATTGATCAGGACTCGGATCTGGTACGTTATTTCACCGAGCAGGACTGGATCATCAACCTCCAGGATTACAATCGCGATCCCACGGCATATCACCTGATCGAGATTCCGGAAGTGATCCGCAAATCCCACAATCCCTGGCTCATCGTGCCGCTGCACACACCGGACAGTCTGCTGGGCTTTGTTGTCATTGCCGAACCCTATGCCCGGCAGGAGCTGAACTGGGAAAACTACGACCTGCTCCGTATCATCGCACGGCAGGCCTGCAGCTATCTGGCCCTTTACCGGGCCCAGCAGCAGCTGACTGAAGCCAAACAGTTCGAGGCCGTGACACAAACGTCCGCGTTCCTGATTCACGACCTCAAGACCATTATCGCCCAGCTCAACCTGCTCCTGTCCAATGCCGGGAAACACAAGAACAACCCCGCATTTATTGATGACATGCTGAAGACAACCGAGCACGCTGTGAAGAAAATGAGCAAGATTGTTGAGCAGGTCAGAAAACCGGTTCAGCAGGAGGATAACCGGGAGGTGGACATCATCAGGACTCTGCGTTATGTCATTGACCGCTGCTCTCAGCGGCAACCCGTTCCACGGCTGACCGGAGATCTCAACGGCGCCGTGACAATTGCCGACCCGGAGCAACTGAAGTCCGTGTTCACCCATATCATCACCAACGCACAGGATGCGACCCCAAAGGACGGAGATATCGAAGTATCAGTCAAGCAGACACCCGGCTGGGTGTTCATCTTCGTGCAGGATACCGGCAAGGGCATGGATACCGAATTCATACGCAATGAACTCTTCAAACCGTTCGCCAGCACCAAAGGTGTCTCCGGAATGGGCATTGGCGCTTACCAGAGCCGGGAATATCTGAGGAAACTTGGCGGCAGTCTTGAAGTGACCAGCGAGGTCAACGTGGGCAGCTGTTTCACCCTTCGGATTCCGACCCGGTCTGCGCTGGCATATAGCCAAACGCAAGGTGCGCGCAGCGCCAGCGTGAGAAATTGATCTATGAGCGCTCAGACTGTTTGCCTTGCTGACATCTGCTGTTACACTTGAATACCATTCGTTACAGTTTACAGGGATGCACGAGTGAACAAGAAGCTACTGATTGTCGAGGATGACGAGGGACTGCAAAGCCAGATGCGCTGGTGCTTCAGCGATATGGAAGTCGAAGTGGCCGAGGATCGGGAAACGGCCTTGTCGATTCTGCGCCGTGTCGAGCCTCAGGTTGTCACGCTCGACCTCGGGCTGCCTCCGGATCCGGGTGGTGCCAGTGAAGGCTTTGCCCTGCTTCAGGACATCCTCACCCTTGCCCCGAATACCAAAGTCATTGTCGTTACCGGTCGTGAAGAGCGTGAAAATGCCGTCAAGGCGGTCGGTATGGGTGCCTGTGATTTCTATCAGAAACCTGTCGATGCGGATATTCTCAATTTCGTGGTCAATCGGGCCTTCCGCCTGCACGAGCTGGAACAGAAGAATGCCGAGCTGGAAAACCGTTGCTCCAACACGTCCATCAAGGGGCTGATTACCGCTGATGAAGGCATGCTCAAGGTGTGCCGCACCGTGGAAAAGCTGGCATCGACCGATGTCTCCGTCCTGATTCAGGGCGAAACCGGTACCGGCAAGGAACTGCTGGCCCGGGGTCTGCATGATCTCGGCCCCCGAAAGGATGGCCCCTTCATTGCCATCAACTGTTCCGCCATTCCCCACGACCTGCTGGAAAGCGAGCTGTTCGGCCATGAGAAAGGCGCCTTCACCGGTGCGGTCTCTCAGAAGAAGGGCCAGATCGAGCAGGCGCACCGTGGCACCCTCTTCCTCGATGAAATCGGTGACATGCCGCTGCCCCTTCAGGCCAAGCTGTTGCGCTTTCTGCAGGAGCGCGTCATCCGGCGTGTGGGCGGCAGCCAGGAAATTCCGGTGGATGTCAGGGTCGTCTGTGCTACACACCACGATGTCCGGAAGATGGTGGAATCGGAAGGTTTCCGGGAAGATCTGTTCTATCGTCTTGGCGAGATCGTCCTTGAGGTACCGCCCCTGCGCAAGCGCGCCGGCGATGCAGTGCTGATTGCCCAATCCATCAAGCAGGACGTGGCCCGCAACATGGACAAGACCATTCTGGGCTTCTCGGAAGATGCCATCCGGGCCATTCAGAGCCATCACTGGCCTGGCAATATCCGCGAGCTCATCAATCGGGTCCGGCGCGCGGTGATCATGTGCGAAACCCGTAAAATCAGCGCACGTGATCTCGAACTGGACCCGGCCACGGTCAGTGAAATGGACGTTCTCAATCTCCGCCAGGTTCGCGAAGAAGCTGAGCGGCGCGCCATCATGACTGCACTCCAGGCCGCCCAGTTCAACATGGCCAAGGCCGCACGGCTGCTCGGGATCACACGCCCCACACTCTATAACCTCACAGATAAATACAAAATCGACTACTCCAAGCCAGCGAGGGAACCTTCATGAAACGGAAGCCGCGCCGCAACCTGCTCCGCATACTCTTGACAGCCAGTCTGATGGCCGGAATGACCGCCTGCAGCAGCAATACCGATGACACCGGGGAAGCAGACCGGGTTTATCTCAGTCATCTGGATCAGGCGCGCTTCTATCAGGAACAAGGTCAGTACAAGGCGGCCCTTCAGGAAGCGCAAAGCGCCATTCAATCCAAACCCGGACAGCGCGAACCCTATCTGATTGTCTCCCGCATCTTTCTGGATTCCGGAGATGCCGCACGGGCCGCGCAGTATTACCGGGAACTGATTGAAGTCAATCCGGAAGGCGCTTCTGACAGTGAGCTCAATCAGGCGCGGCTGGGTCTCGCTGAAGCGTTGGGCATGCTGGGTAAGTTTGATGAAGCAGAAGAGGCGCTCAAGGGGCTCACCCATCCCGCCAAGGCTGAAGAAGTCCGGATGCTGACCCTGCAGGCGCAATGGGCGCTGAGACAGAACCAGCTGGACAAGGCAGAACATCTGGCCAATGAAGTCCTCAAGCGTGATCCGCAGAATGCTCCGGCCCTGATAGTGCTGTCCCGCATCGAGTGGGGCCGCAAGGCACCGGACAAGGCCCACGCCCTGCTCGACAAGGCCAGGAGCGCAGCACCGATGCATATTGAAGTGCTGACCTGGAATGCCCAACTCGCCGATCTGGAAAAGCGCTGGGCCGATGCAGAAGAAGCCTATGTCGCCCTGCTGGATCAGGTAGGCAGCGTGGACGTCATGACCCCCAGAAAATTCACCGCCATTTCCCGCCTGATTGAAGTGCTTCGCGCCCAGGGCAAGCACAGCGAGGCTTTCGCCTATCAGGAACAGCTCGACAAATCCTCACCGGGAACCGTCCGCAATCTGTATGCAACCGCGCTGACAGCCTATGAAAAGGGTGATCTCAAGGCTGCGGAGGACAATCTCGGGAAGCTGCTGGATATGGCTCCGGGATACAAGCAAGCGGGCATCCTGATGGGCATGGTCAAGGTTCGGCAGGGAGACTGGAAGGCCGCAGACGAATATCTCAGCCGCTACGCGGACCCGTCCAGCGACCCGGTTGCAGTCACCAAGGCGCTGGCCACCACCAAGCTCAAGCTGAATCAATATGAGCAGGCTGAGCTTCTGCTCAGACAGGTGGATGACAAGGATACGGACATTCTGACCCTCATGGGAATTGCCTCGGCTCACTCCGGCAACACCTCCGAAGCCATCCTGAATCTTGAAGCCGCACTGCGCCAGAAACCCAACGACGATTTGCGCAAGAAGCTGGCACAGGTCTATATCCAGGACAGACAGGCGACCAAAGCACTGGCGCTGATTGACCAGATCAAGGACAACGGAGACTGGGATATTACGGGCCTGCGCGTCTCTGCGCTTGCCAGCCTGGCCAAGTTCGACGAGGCCGAGAAGCAGGTCAGAAGCTGGCTCAAGACCCATCCGGACAGTGCGCAGGGATACAATGCACTGGGTGCGCTGTATTCTCAGCAAAAGAAATGGCGCGAAGCCGATGGGGCCTACGCCAAGGCCATTGCACAGGATCCGGACAATCTCTCGGCGTGGCATAACCGCCTGAAGAATCTCGAACTCCAGGACGACTGGAAAACCGTGCTGAAACTGGCCGAAGAAGGTCTGCGCAAACACCCTGATGACATTTCACTGCTGCGCAGTTATGTGAGGGCTGCCGCCAAAACAGATCAGGGGGCTGAAAAACAGACGCCAGACTGATCGAAATTGCGAAGGCCACGGGCAATGTGACACCCATGCTGCCTGTCATCACCCGGGCCATCCATCTCCGCGATTTCGAACGCGGCCAGCAACTGATCGAAGAGGCCAGAACGCTCAAGGGCAGCACCGATACACTGGACGAAGCCTTGTTCCGGTTGAATGTCGAGCATATCGGTACACTGCTCAACGACAAGAAATACGACGAAGCACTGGGAATCGCCGAAACCACCCTGGAACGCTTTCCGGACAAGCTCGGCCCCTGGCTGCTCAAGGCGCGAATACTGGCGGCGAGCGGAAAGCAGAGCGACGCCCTGCTGGTGCTGAGACAGGCCAAGGAACGCTTCCCTCACGAATCTGCACCCTATGAGCTGGAAGGCGACCTTCTGGTAGAGGCAAAACAATTCGAGCAGGCTGCCGATGCCTATCAGCTCGGCTGGTATGAGAAACCCTCACAGACACTGGCCGTGAAGATGTATCAGGTACTCAAGGCGGCCAACAAGCCCAAAGAAGCCGTCAGCAAACTGGAAGCCTGGCTGAACAAGGATCCGCAAAGCCCGCAGGCACTCACCCTGCTGGCCATGAACCACCAGTCTCAAGGGCGCCTTGAAGAAGCACGCAAGCTCTATGAACAGGTGATCAAGCTCCGCCCCAATGACGCCGTCGCCCTCAATAACCTTGCCTGGATCTATCAGGAGCTTGGCAAGGGCGATGCGCTGGGTACAGCCCGCAAGGCCTGGGAACTGTTGCCGAACAACGCTGCCATTGCCGATACCTACGGCTACATCCTGCTCAGGCAGGGCCAGCCGGAACAAGCCCGGGAAATTCTCAAAAAGGCCCATGACGCCGCCCCCGAAGTGAAGGAGATTGCACTTCATCTGGCCGAAGCCCTCGAAAAAACCGGAGATTCATCCGGCGCACAGGCACTGCGCAGCAAGTTCAACTGACCGCAGTCATGCTCCCGTCCCCCATGAAGGCGCCCGTCGGCGCCTTTGCTTTTTGTAACGCCACATCCGTATCATCCAGCCAAAAAGTAACACTTTGACACACAACGTCATTTTGCAAAACAATGTCAAATTTTCGGCGGTTTTGGTTCCCCTTTTGTGACGTCTGTTCATAAACCATCGGCTTGCATCCCTAAAATGGTCGCCAGATACAGAGATAACCGACCAGGGGTACGCCATCATGCTCAAGACACACCAGATCATCCAGACACTTCGCAACGGATGTCTGCTGGCAGCCACGGCATGGCTGCTCACAGGATGTGGTGCAGGGAGCACAGGCGACACCGCAGCAACACTTCAGACCGCCACGGCCATCAGCGACAGCGCAGAAAACGGGACAACGCAGACCGTTGTGGTCAGCGGGCAGGCCGTCAAGGGCACACTCATCGGTGCCCGGGTGGCACTGTATCCGATCCGGAACGTGGCAGGACAAGCGGTACCGGATACCCGCAAGGCACTGGCGGAGACTACCACTGACCAAACCGGTCATTTCACCTTTACCCTGAATACCTCCGTCGATACCGACTTTCTGGTCGAGGTCGCATCCACGGACACCACAGAAATGATCTGTGATGACGTGGACGGCTGTACAAATGGCAAAGGCGTTGTCGCCTTCGGCAAGCGCATGGCCGCGCCCCGATCACTGCGCCTTGAAGCCTGGCGCAGTCAGGGCAATGCCCAGCCGGTCAGCGTCTCCACCCTCTCCCACATCGTGGTCGGGAAAGCTCGCCGGCATCAGATGGGGCTGACCCGTGAAACCGTTCAGGCTGCCAAATCAGCCCTCGCAGCACAGCTTGCCGTGGAAACGGAGGTGCTGGATGCCATGGTTGAAGACGTGACCGTCACCGTTCCCAGGGACACCAGGTCACTGAAAGCCTCCATCCTCAACACGACGCTGGCCAGCCTCTCGGACAGCCAGCAGGATATGGGCGCCCTGGTCAGCAACCTTGCAGAAACATTCGCAGCAAAGAACACACTTCCCCAGCGAGACACCATACTGACCCGTATTGGTGAGGTTGCGGTCAAAGTTGTTGAATCCCAGCCGGATGCAGCCGACGCGTCCGTGATTGACTGGGCGCTGGCCGCCGTCAATGAAGCCAGCTCTCAGCCGACGAACACCGAGACTCAACCGACCGTCGCAGATAATACGGCCACCACTCCGACAACCACCGCTGGCAACGACAACGCCAGCAATGTGTCAGGATTCGATACAGGTCTGACCACGACAGAAACGGCGCCCGGCGGCAGCGAGACGACAGAGGTTGTCGTGGTTGATACCGGCACCACGGTGGAGATGACCAACCCGGGAGACACCACTGGCAGTCAGACTACCACAGACAACGGCACAGGCAGTACCACGACTACAGACACAACTACGGAAGCCAATACGACTCCCAACACGTCAGACACTGGCACGGTGGCGGAGACCACCAATCTGGGAAACAACACTGGCAGTGAAACCGCTGCAGGCAACGGTACAGACACCACTACCACCCCCTCAGAGCCTATCATTGAGCCGGTAGCGATCTCTCTGCCTCCCGCCTCTCAAACAGCAGGCTACGGCCAGTCCGTCACACTGAACGTCAGCGCAACCGGTACCGGCCCGCTCGCCTACCAGTGGAAAAAGAACGGCGTGACCATTGAAGGTGCCAATCAGGCGACCCTGACCCTCAATGCCGTATCCCGCGCAGACGAAGGTCAGTACAGCGTAGTCGTCAGTAACGAAGCCGGCAGCGTGGAAAGCACGGCAGCCACCCTGACCGTAGAGGTCGATACTACCGCCACCCTGACCTGGACCATTCCGGAAACCCGGGAGGATGGCTCTGCCCTGCCCCTGACCGATATTGCGGGTTACAAGATCTACAAGGGCACCAGTGAAAACAATCTGACAGAAGTGGCCTATATCACTGATGCCACCCA
The DNA here is from genome assembly GCF_041153465.1 of Thermohahella caldifontis. Lineage (NCBI taxonomy): Bacteria > Pseudomonadati > Pseudomonadota > Gammaproteobacteria > Oceanospirillales > Hahellaceae > Thermohahella > Thermohahella caldifontis. The sequence continues at coordinate 660,235 of NZ_CP154858.1, read as the reverse complement.
AACCATGCAGCAGTTTACGGATCTTCCCACCGGCCGCTGGTATTTCGCAGTCAGCGTCGTGGATGTGAATGGACTGGAAAGCGAACTGTCAAATTCAGGCTACAAGGACATTTTCTGACCCATCCCCTGAAACCGGCTAACAGCGGGCCTCGGCAACCAGAGGCCCGTTCTTGTTGTCAGCTATCTTTACATCACGCGAAATCTTCGCTGTTTCACAAAACGCTATCTCTATGCTTTTTAAACAAATATTTTTAATGGCATAATACCTGCTTATAAGGATGTACGCTCACCAACGAAGAAACAGCGAGGAAGTTATGAAGAACAACGCACGAACCTTAAAGAGTCTTGTTGCAGGATCAGCACTTGCCATTGCGGCATCTGCGGTTAATGCAGCACCCATCATCGTCACCTACGATTTCCAGAAACTGACCGATTCCGGCGTTGCAGCATCGCCGCTGGCCGGCCAGTGGGCTGGTGGTACTTTCAATGGCATCCTCGGTGACGGAACTCCTTTGGCGGTCAACGCGGCAGCGGCCTCACCTGGCGAAAACGGTTTTCAGACCTTTGACTGGACACTGAGTGGCGTCACGTTGAAGGCCTACTCCAGCTCCATGACCAAGGGTAATGCCGACTATGCTTACCTTGATTATGGTCTGGCCGGATTGGGCGTGTGTAGCGTCGTAAACGCCAGCAACCAGTGCCAGCCCGGCAGCGATGACAACGTCACCGTTCACGGCGGGACGGATCATGAAGTCCTGAACCTCGACTTCAATTATGACGTCGAAATTCAGGCTCTGAGCCTGATTGATGAAAACCACAACGTTTATGCCAGCGTACCGAATGACATTCAGGTGCGGATTGACGGTGGTGCCTGGGCTCAGCTGAACTCAGCAGGCATGCTGTATGGCAAGCAGTTCGAGTTCAAGACACTCACCAACGCGTCTCAGTTCTATATCGGCGCACTGACCGCCAAGGTGCCTGAGCCTGCCACACTGGCACTGCTCGGCCTCGGCCTTGCCGGATTTGGCCTGTCACGTCGTCGCAAGACTGCCTGACACCAGCCGGACTGATCAGAAAAGGGGTGACTCGTCACCCCTTTTTGGTTGTATGATCAACATGATGAAAACCCAAATACCCAACACAACGCTTGATGATTTTTCCGAAGGCCGTGACAACAACTTCAATCTGTTGCGGATGATCGCAGCAACTCTCGTCATCTTCACGCATGCTTTCGGGATTACCGGTCACGGCCAGGCAGAACCGCTCTATCAATTCAGCGGCCTGTCTTTCGGCTCTTGGGCTGTTGATCTCTTTTTTGTGACCAGCGGCTACCTGATCTGCAAAAGCTGGCATGCACGTCAGAATCTTTTACGGTTTCTTTATGCGCGGTTTCTGCGCATCTATCCTGCCTTATGGGTATCGACTCTTGTCATCGCATTGATCGTCGGCCCGTTGTTTACGGAACTTCGCCTGAAAGAATACTTACTGCACCTGGATACCCTGAAATACCTGCTTGAAAATACGACCTTGCTGATCAAGGGCGTCAAGACTGATCTGCCCGGTGTCTTTACCGCCCATCCTTCTGCAGATATCAATTCCCCCCTCTGGACACTCCCGTACGAACTCAAGATGTACCTTTTGCTGGCTGCACTGGGCTGGACAGGGTTGCTGTACAGACGCGGGCTGACGCTTGCGCTTTCAATGGGGGCGGGGATTCTTTTTGCCCTGGCCTACTCCAGGCTAGTGCCTGAACTTGCCTCCTGGACTGAAGCGCTGCGTTTTGTGTTCTTTTTCTTCGCCGGTTCATCTGCGTGGCTGTATCGCAAGCAGATTCCGCTGCGCGCCTCGTTATTGTGTGCCATGGTTGGAGGCTTTATTGTGTTCAGCTTCCTGACAGACAACCTGGCAGCAAGGCGCATGGCACTGGCGGTCCTCACGCCATACCTTGTCTTCTGGCTGGCCTGTATCCCTTCAGGCTGGATACGCCATTACAACAGGTTGGGGGATTATTCTTATGGCACCTATATCTACGGTTATCCGGTTCAGCAAATCATTTTCGCATTGACGGGCGGTGCGGTTCTGAGCAACTTCATCCTCTCCTTCATGGTCACCCTGTCTCTGGCTGCGATCAGCTGGCATTTTCTCGAATCCAGAGCACTTCGATTACCCATGCCGGATTTTTTGCAAAGATGGAGTGCCAGACCGGCTATGGCAGTGCGCGGAATTCAGCCGGAATAGGGCCTGAGGGTTCTTTGCAACCACCGGCGGACCGTCAGGGGCGCGCGCCCATAAAGCTTAACCCCTAACCGAAATAGTGGATGGCGAACCAGTTGGACAGTGAGGAACGATGTGTCATGGGTGCTCAGATGTCCTTTGTAAGCGGTTCGTTTGCCCTCCCCGGCCAGTAAGTCATATCTGGCCACCTCATGCATCTGAAAAGCCCACTCAATCACATACCCCATGTGCAGGGTTCCCAGAGACAATTTGCGATCAAAATCCTCGATATAGCCGGACTGCAAATTGTAGAGTGTGTTACGGTATTGCAGATTATAACTGACGGATACGACCTGATCTCCGGCACGTAATACACCTAAACGCACATGGGCGGGAGGCAATGCTTGTATCATGGCCAAATGGAATGCCGTAGCCCTGAGATCAAAGGCCGGCGCACCCCAGCGTGTCACATGAAATTCATTCAGTTGTTCCAGGAATCGTGCGACTGCATGAAAGTCATCCGGATCAATCCATTCGTGAAGCATGCCGTAGCGGTCATTGGCCCATTGCCTGCGATTGTAAAGTTTCAACCGGGTATTCTTGCCAAGGGAAGACAGATAGCCTTCAAAGTCACCATCGTGCGTATCAACAAACCAGCTCGTATCCTCTTGTCTGATTACAGTGTAGGCATCGACATCTTTCCAGAAGGTTGCCGGACCGGATTCTTCAACATCCGGCAGCACCATGTCATCCCATTTGAGCTTTCCCAGCACCTCGGCCAGGATGCCCTGGAGTTCCCGCTCAAACTTTGAGTCAGTCAGGGGGCGAGTGTATTCCGAACGGACAGTATTGGCTCCACGCCAGACATTGCCCATCATCTGTAACTGCTTCAATCTCAACCCGGGCATGAGGGAATAGTCACGCGTATAGAACGGCGCCATGGCAACAAGCTGATCATGTTTCCAGATCCCGATGACTACCGGACAAAGACCAAGCGCCTCGCCCCAGACCTTCCACCAGTTACTGATCCAGGGCCAGCTTTGAAACAGCGTTGCGTCGGCTCTGCTCTCCAGATCTGACCACAGACGCTGCATGTCCATCTGATCTGACCAGTTCAGCTCGCAGGCACGCCAGACGTCTTTCCGGAAGATCTCTCTTTTGATCACAACCTGCCTCAGGGTGTCGTACGTTGTGTCAGCACACGAGCCAGAACGCGCCAGGGGCCTGGATCCAGGGGCTTGTACATCAGTGCCTTGCCCAAAGTAGCCAGCGCCTGATCCCATTGCCCTACTGTTGTGTGATAACGGGCCTTGCGCGTATAAAAGCGGCATAGCGCATAGCGGGCTTCCCGTGGCGTCACGGCATCCGGATACTTTTCCAGGAAATCCATGATACTGGCTTCATTGCTGGCAAAGCGCCGGCTTTTATCTGAAGAAATCTGGTTGTCCATGACTCGATAAAAAGCCATAAATTTCGGGATGTAGAGAAAGCTGTACCGGGCGGAGAATCTCAACCAGAGTTCAAAATCATCGGCAACCCTGCGCTCCGTATTGAATCCGCCCATTTCATCGAAACACTTGCGCCTGACCACTGCCGTATTCATGCTGACGCAATTGTCCACGATCAGGTATTTGGCAATGCGTCCGGAGTAACGCCGCATGTTCTCCCGACTGATCTCGTTACCCTGCTCATCAATCGTGATGATATCTCCATAAACAATGTCAACATCAGGATTACTGGCGAGAGCTTCCAGTGCCCATTCAAGTTTTTCTGGCACCAACCGGTTATCTGAATCCAGAAAACTGATGTATGCGCCTTTCGCATGTTTCAGTGCGAGATTTCTCGCGACAGATTGCCCCTGATTTTCCTGGTAAAAGTAGTGAATCCGGGGATCCTCAAGGTAGGGTGCCAGCACTTCCCGCGTGTTGTCCGTGGAACCATCGTCAACAATCAGCAATTCCCAGTTTGCCCATGTTTGCGCCAGCACACTTTCAACGGCTTCCGAAATCAGGTCGGCACGATTCCATGTTGGAGTGATGATAGAAACCTTGGGTTTATCCATGAACTGAATCCTCTTCATTCAAAGCATCGCGTGTGGCCGCCAGCAGCTCGCCGTCACTGTCACCCGCCATCAGAAACCACGTTGCATCAGCCAGCGCGGCGGGCGATTCACCTTTCTGGTACACAAAAAATCTTGACGCATAGCGGCCCCGGTAAAATCCCATTCCCCTTGCTACGGAGACGAACTGAGCATCCGAAGTGGCCAGCACAATGTGTTGCCGGTTAAGACGCCCACGCCGTGTGACCGCCTCAAGAAGGGCTGCCTTGATGCCCGCATCATGGCGCCCCGAGTAGTCCACAACGATCAGTGCATCCGGCTTCTCCCGGACAATCAGCAGGCCGCCAGGTTGTCCATCCGGCGCTTCATAGAGATAACTCTGATAACGTGCCAGGGGATGTTGTGCATACTTCCAGTTAAGGTAGGCCGGCGAGCGTACCACCTGAACCACAGTGGAGTTTCCGGCCATGGCCTGCCACAGCATTTCCAGCACGCCGGTTTCGGGCAGAGTCTCGAGCCTGACCACCCTGCCCCGGGCGGGCCCGGGCCCACCTTTCAGGCGATTGATCCACTGAAACCCATGGAGAATCAGGTCACGCCAACTACCCACTCTGTAAATCCGGTGCATGATGTGCATGCATGGCACTTCCTTCCAGCCAATATGCGCGAGGACAGCCGCTGCTTTTTCGCTGACCCCCAGCGCCATGATCCGATCACTCCTTTCATGCAGCGCATCCTTGATCAGCCGGCCAACGCCTTGGCCCCGCACCTTTGAGTCAACATAAAAATCACAGCTCCAGAGTGCCTCGCATTCCTGCCCGTTCACACTAAGACGCACAGGCATGACGCCGTTGAACCCCACCACCTCACCACCCAGGCAGGCAACCACCGGATCAAAGTTCCGTGCATAGGGATTGTCATGAAACTGCCAGTTCCAGATATGCGATTTTCTGGACTGATTGCCCATCAGCGCCATGACGGACGCAGCCATTTCCGGTTGATAGGGGGTTATCCGGACTTCAGTCATGAGCATCCAACCAGGTCTGAAACATCAGCACTCCCCAAAGCTGAAAGGAGAAATCATAGATATCCCGGCAATGGGCCTCCCAACGTGACCGGATGGGGTCAACCTTCCAGAAACCTTCCGCTTCAAGCCGACCGGGATCAAGCAGATCTTCGGCCCAGCTTCTCAAGGGGCCACGCAACCATTCGGCCTTGGGGATGGCGAAACCTTGTTTGGGGCGGTCAATCAAGGCCCGGGGGACATGCCGGTAAAGCACATTCCTGAGAATACTCTTGCCCTGGGTATCCTGTCGGTTCCATTCGACGGGCAGCGACAGCGCAAAGGCTACGATTCTGGGATCCAGCAACGGCACACGGGTTTCCAGGCTGGCCGACATGCCCGCCCTGTCCACCTTGACGAGAATATCATCCGGCAGATACCACTCCAGATCCGCTCGCATCAGGGATTTGAAATCATCCAGATGATCCGGGGCTGTTGCTGTCAGCGCGTAATCCGGTTCCCTTCCGCCTTTGACCACGGATTCCGGCTGTTGCCAGTAACTGACCTGAGCGCGGTACAGATCGGTAATCCTCCTGGCTGACGCACTGTTACGGACAGCACGCAGCTTCTCGGCCACATCAAAGTCAGACAAATCACGATAGGCCGGTTTGACAAGTGCGAGTACGGACCGCACCCAGGCAGGCGGCAGGCTGCCGATCCACCCTTTCAACTGAGCTTTGGGGGAATGCCGTTGCTGCCATGCTGTTACCGCATGGCCATAGCGCGGGTATCCGCAGAACAGCTCATCCCCGCCATCACCGGACAGCGCAACCGTTACGTGCTGACGTGTCAGACGACTGAGCAAGACAGTGGGAATCTGAGACGAATCGGCAAAAGGTTCGTCGTAAATCTCTGGCAGTTGGGTAACCACCTGGAGTGCATCGTCCGCAGTTACCTGAAGCTCGGTATGCTCGGTACCGAGATGCCTGGCCACTTCCCGGGCATATACGGACTCATCAAATCCCTTTTCCTGAAAACCGATACTGTAGGTATGCACATTCTGACCGCGTACCGCCTTCATGATGGCGGCAACGGTTGAGGAATCCACGCCGCCGGACAGAAATGCCCCCAAGGGAACATCCGCCACACAATGCTCATCCACCACTTCCATCAACAGCTGCTCAAGAGCCGAAACGGCACTTTCCGGTGAACCGGCCATTGGGGATGCCGCAAACTGCGCATCGAGAGACCAGTATTTCCGGGGGGCCGGCCACTCGGACATCTCCCCAAGCGACAACTCGATCCAGTGCCCCGGCAACAGTTTGAACACACCTTCATAAATGGTGTGTGGTGCAGGGATAAAGTTGTGACGCAGAAGCAGCGTGAGTGCATCCCGGTTGATCGCCGGTAAAAACCCCGGAATGACTCGCAACGCCTTGAGTTCGGACGCAAAAAACAACCGCCCCTGGCCGGAGCCGTAGTACAACGGCTTTTCACCCATCCGGTCCCGTGCAAGCGTCAGAGTGCGGGCGTGCCGGTCATACAGTGCAATGGCGAACATGCCGCAAGCGCGTTGAAGGGTGGCTTCCAGACCCCAGCTCTCGATTCCGGCCAGCAGCACTTCCGTATCGGAATGCCCGCGAAATGCATGGCCTTTTGCCTCAAGTTCCGCCCGCAAGGTCCTGAAATTATAAATTTCTCCGTTGAAAACCAGGCTGTAGCGCCCGCTCGCGGATGTCATGGGCTGGGCACCTGCCTCCGAGAGATCCTGAATGGCCAGCCGGCGATGAACCCAGGCCAGGCCGGCCTCGGGGTAAAAGGCACTTCCCTCACCGTCCGGGCCACGATGGATCAGCGCCTGCCCCATGGCGGCAGTCACCTGGGCGGCGCGGACTTCATCCAGGTTTCGATCAATGATGCCTGCCAGTCCGCACATTCGCTAACCTCCTGCTACTGAATAACGGGCCAGCTTTGACCACATCCAACGCCGCTCGTCCGGCTGCAGCGTTACCATCACAAACATGACAAGCCCGGCTGCAGCAAGGATACAGGCCGTTGCCAGGAAAAATTTCCAGTCATCCAGAACATACAACTGACGGCCCCAGCTGCCAACTGACAGAATCACGGCCGCCGGCACCAAGGCCGGCACCATTACGTTCCTGAAGTAGCACCACAATGGCAGATCCAGCGCACGACAGACGTATCTCAGGAAAAGGGGAAAAACAGCAGTGCCGGTACCAGAGAGGCAACCGCCACGCCTTCAATTCCCCAGATCTGCACCCACCACAGACTCAGTCCAAGATTGATGGCAGCGGAAACAGGCTGCCACCGGGCATAGATACCATGCTTGTTCATGGCCGTGAGCACCCGGCTCTGAAAGGGATTGAGCAAGGGCAGTACCGTGAATGCTGTCAGCACCGGAACCAACACGTCGGCCCGCGCAGCGTAATCCTGCCCGATCCAAAGCCCGATGAATGGGCCGCCCAGTACCACTACACAGGCTGCCAGCATTCCCAACAGTCCCACCACAATCCGGCTGGCGCGCAGGTACACCTCACTGATCTGTTCTGCCTCGCCTTTTGCATTCATGGCGGCAAACAAGGGCATGAAGGCATGCGTCAGTGTCCAGCCTATCGTGCGGATATACTGTACCAGGTTGGCCGGAATGCTGTAGAAGGGCACCGAAGCAGGCCCCATGAAGGCACCAATGACCAGGCTGTCCGTGGCGTTCTCAATCCGGGTCGCAATGCCCTGTATCAGGGATTTTGAGCCAAAGGTGAGAATCTCTGTCAGACGAACGAAGCGAAAATACCCAGGTGAAGGTTTCAGGCGCCCGAAACGTGGGCGCGACAGAATCAGCGCAAAAATCAGATATTTGCTGCTCATGCCCAGGGCATTGATCAGTGCAAGCAGCATCAGGCCATTTTCGGGCGTGATGTAATGGTACAGGATCAATGCACCCAGGACAGAATTGACGACAGTAATGGCGTTTTTCAGATAATATTTTTGAAAACCGTCCAGGTAACTTTCGGCGATGTAGCCCGGAAAGACGAAAAACAGTTCCGTACCGATAATCATGAGTACCCAGACGTAACGCATCGGCACCGGCTGGGTATCAGACAACAATTCGGGCCATAAGGCCGCACTAGTATAAAAAAGCACCCCGAGCATCGTCCCCACGGCCAGCATAAAGAGCCAAGCAGTGCTGTAGGTTTCCCGCTGTGCTGCGTCATCCTGCAGCGCATGATAGTGTGCGGCATAACGACTGACCGCCGGGCGGATGCCCATCTCGATCAACCCCATGTAACCAATGATGGCACCGAGCATCTCCCACAACCCGTAATCATGATTGCCCAGATTGCGGACAAAGATCGGTGTCATGATGAACGTGATCGCCAGCTTGACGATCAGCACGGCCATATTGGAGCCGGTGTTTACCAGCAAGGTACGTATCATGCCGGGGATCGTCCTGTCATGCGGCGGTAGAGCTCAGCGAGCTCTCTCGCAGGCCTTGTCACATCAAAGCGGCGAACGGCCTCTGCCTGCCAGTCCCTGAACCGTGCTTTTGCTTCAGGTGTGAGGGCCTGATCAAGTGCGGCAGCAAGCGCATCTGCATCGCCAACAGGCACCTGAGTTGCGGGTGTCCCGTCCAATACCTCACGCAAACCGATGCAGTTGGTGCCCACGATCGGCACGCCGGCCGCCAGCACCTCCATCGCCAGCAAGCCACAGGCCTCCCAGCGTGAAGGCATGGCCACCGCATCCATGCTGGCTATTGCGGACGGCATATCATCGGTATGGGGCATCTGGTGAAAATAACGCTCCAATCCCTGCTCGTGAATCCAGGCATAATCTTCCCGCACAAAGCCGCCCCACCCCCAGGTCAGTACATGAACCTTCTGATCCTCAGGCCGTTCCCGATTCATCAGCTCAACCGCACGAACCAGCACCCGGAAGCCTTTCTGAGCCATGAAACGACCGAAAAATCCGACGACGGGATTTGAAGGCAACACGTTACCAAGCTTGCTGCGCACATCCCAGGGCGTTCCTGATGCAAAATAGCCAGTATCCACTCCGTGCAGAATGGGGACAATCCTGTCCTGGGGAATACGCGGAAAGAACTCGCTGAAATTCCTGCCCGCATCTTCAGTGACGGTGTGAATGGCATCCATTCGCGCAAAACTGATTCCTGACATGAGTTTTTTCAGCCGGCCCTTCCACCCCGCAAATTGCGACTCGAGAAAGACATCATGGGCCGTCATGAGATGAGGAATATTCCGATACCCCAGCCGTGCCCACTCGGTCAGAATACCGGCGGAAAAACCATGCGAGTGAATGAGATCCCACCTCTCCTGTCTCAGCTGCTCACGAGCAGCCCGGAACAGCGCCTGGTTGGTATTATCACAAGGTATAAACCGGATTCGTCCTTCGGGTAGTTTGTTCGCAAGGAATTCACTTAGATCAAAGTCCGGTGCAACAAGGGTAAGACGAATATCTGAAAAATCGTCCCGGCCGTACACGTACCGAAAATAAGTCCGGATACCTCCGGCCGGCCACCTTGCTGTCAGCAATACGTTCATGTCCGTTTGGCCTCCCTGAACGGCAAGGCCAGCTGAAGGCGCTTCCCCGCTCTGTTATCCGCTTCTTCAGCATTCTGGCTTTTACCGGTTACCTGATTTTGCACTACGTTCGCGTAGGCCAGGATCAGCCCGCCAAAAAAATACCAGTAATACTGTGAAAGCCCCCAGTAATTGCTGCTATAGACCACATACATCCAGAAGACCGCCTGAAACACCTGGGGCATGCGCCTCAGGTATGCCTGCCCCGGATCAGGCAGCGCGCGGGTTGCCTGCAGTTGCTGGTACAATGCCAGAAGATAGCGAATGAAGAGGATGGCCCCGATGAGGCCCATCTCGATGATCAGCTCGGCGTAGAGCGTGTGGCTTGCCTGTCTCTTTCCGAATGTGTGATATTTGGCCTCGGCTGTGGTTCCCAGCCCGTGGCCGAATATGGGCCGTGTCATGGCCAGTTCAAACTCCTGGATGATCCCATTCAATCGGCCTTCTACGGTATGGGATTGTTTGGCTTCGCTGCTCACCAGAGAAAGGTAGCGATCCTTCTGCACGGGCGTCATTACGCTCCATGCCACCACCGCACCGATCATCACCAGCGCGAGCATTCGTGCCTTTTGACGTGATTCACGAAACACAAAGAATGCCACAACCAGGAGAGCCAGAAACGCCCCCCGGGACATCGTCAGAATCAGCGCATAGAGCAGCGCCGGGAGCAACACGAGGTACAAGATTTTTGCCAGCTTGCGGGGTGACTTGAACATGTAATAGTGAAGGAAGGGAATCACGGTCGCGATCACAAACCCCAGTTCGTTGGAGTTAATAACATCCGCCGGTGCGCCGGCAAGGCGCTGGGCAAAACCGTCGTCGGAACCCAGATAGGTTCTGCTGCCCCAATAGCCTTCAGTGATGTTGAGGTAAAGCGGCTCAAGCACACGAAAAGTCTGAAGTGCCATGAACAACAAGACAACCTTGCGGAAGCGCTCGGGCGAATCGACACAAGCCACTGTAAAATAGAAAAACACCAAAGCCTTGATGAAGTTGTCAGCGTTATTCAAGGCCGAGCCGGGCCAGGAAACCAGAGGCAGGCTCAGCACCAGATAGATCAGGAGCGCTTTAAGGCGCTCGGCAGCAGGATAATCAAAACGCCCCCGGAGCTTGTCTTTCTGGAACACCAGAGAAATTGTTATCAGCACTGCCAGCAAAAGTGTCGGTCTCAGCACTTCCAGAGCCCGGATGCGTGCCGAAGAATGGAGAAAGAAATCCGCCAGAAACAGACAGTAGAGAACGAAGGTACCACCGGAGACCTGGTTACGGATTGCTGAGTACATGCCTTCGGCTCCGGTTGCTCAACCATTCGACACCATGAAGCGCCTTTCCGAACTGGAATGCATCTTCACAACCAGAAAAGCGCCGGATGGCATAACGATGCTTCCAGCCCATATCGTCATGAAAAGCCGTGACTGCCCCGACAAAACCGGCCTGCCGGACGATCTCCATCACCTCTGTCGTGTAGTCCGAAGGCGTACCGTTGGGATAGCAGAAACTTCGGATCCGCTGGCCGAGCACCTGGCTGATGCGTTCCGCACAGCCATGTATTTCATCTTCTGCCTGGCGCCGGGATACGCGCCCCAGTGACGGGTGGGACACTGTATGCCCGCCAATTTCCAATCCCTCGTCCTGCATGCGCTGCAGCTCATCCCAGGAGCAAGGGGACCAGGGCGGCTCGATTTGGCCGGCAGGATAAAGCCCGCTCGCCTCTTCCAACTCCAGGAGCATCCGGTTCTTTTCATCATCGGAAACGCTCAGAAGTACGCTGTACAAAGCATGACATAGCGCATCCTGAGCCGCTTCACTGACCCGGCCGGCAGGCACAACCACATGGCCCAGCGTGATTGCCCTGCTGAACCGACCGCCCTGGATACAGCGCTTGACGCGATCCGGCCAAAGCCAGGTTTCCCCATCAATAAAGCCGGTGGTCACGTACAATGTGGCCTGCACGCCATGCTTTCTGAATAGTGGCCAGGCCACGTCATAAAAGTCGCGATATCCGTCATCAATGGTGATCACCACAGAATTGGGTGGCAAGCCCTCCCCTTCATAATAGCGTTGAATGGCCTCAGCCATGGTGAAGGTATGGTAGTGGCGGGCAATTTGTGCGAGCTGGCGGTCCAGTGCCGCCGCGGAGACCGCCCCAGGTGCCGGTTCTGGCGAAAAGCGATGATACATGAGCACCCTGGGTGCGTGGCGCGTCATCAGACGGGAAAGCGCAAACACGCCAAATGGCGCCGCGATGCGAACGAGCCGGCCCATCACACTCATGCCAGGACTCCCGTTACACGCCGGTAAAGCGCCTCGTGCTCAGCGAGCATGCGGTCCATGCCAAAACGCTGACTGGCGGACAAGCGGGCCTGCTCTCCCAACTGCTTCCGCAACTGCGGATCCATGGCCAGCGCACGCATGGCACCTGCCAGCGCCTCAACATCCGCAACCGGCACCACGTACCCTTCCCGGCCATTGCGCACCGCTTCCGGGTTGCCCCCGGTATCCGTACAGATCACCGGCAGTCCGGCCTGCATATACTCCACAATGGCATTCGAAAAACCTTCGGACTCCGAGCACAAAATCCCTATATCCGCATACCCAAGGCAGGCCTGTGCATCTGGCCGGGGCCCGAGAAAGCACACATTTTCGGCCACTCCCAGACCTCGTGCAAGCTTCTGCAGTGGTACCCAGTCACCGCCACCCACCAGCACCAGCCCGGCATTTACCCCTTTCTGTACAATCATGGCCAGTGCCCGGATGGCATCCTGGATGCGCTTGATCGGCCGCTGATTGGCCACCAGCATGAACACCACGGGGAAAAGTTTGCGAAACCCCTCCAGTTCCGGTACGAACACGGCGTCCACATCTCCGGATTCATAACCGTTATAAATCACCTCAATCCGCGAAGTCGGAATACGTTCCACCCGCGCTGTAATCTCCGCAACGGCCTGACTGTTGACCACGGCTGCAGTGACAAATCGCCCGGTGATCGGCAGAACCTTCCGGTACAGGGACGTGTACCAGAATCCCATGTCCCGGCGGGAGATGAGCACAGGGATACCGACCATCCGGAAAATCGGTGGACAGAGCACCGAGGCATCATTGAAAAAACACTGAACGAGCTGAATACCGTCCTTGCGACACTGGCGGGCATAGCGGAACATCGCCACCCAGGTGGCCGGCCGGGATACCTGCGTGCGCCCCAGAACATCGACCGGACAGGGAAAACCATTGGCTTCAATCCAGGGCGAAGGGGCCAGTATGAGCAGACGCACCTGATGCCCCCGGGCCTGCATGCCACGCACCAGGCGCCAGAGCTGCCCTTCTGTCCCGGCTCCGGGCGAATCAAAACGATCAATGACGTAAAGAATATTCAGACCAGACACCGCCCTGTTTCGTCCTGCTCATCATCCCTGGCTCATGCCCTGCGTTCCAGACGCAGAGCCACCTTCGCTGCCCGAACCGGGTCGAGGAGGCCTGATTTTACCAAATGTAACAGAGCGCTGACATAACTTTTCGAAGAGAGTGAGACCTGCGCCATCCTGTAGTGGAGCACTGCGCGACGTTTGCGGAGGGTCGAGGGGCGATACGGATAACGCCTTGCAGCGCGCTCGAGAATTTCAAATCCGGTACGCCACCGTACATCCTGACGCTTGGCACTGATGGAATCACCGTGACGGCGATAACAGAACAGGAAATCGGGAATGTATCCGAAACGCGTCACTTCGGCCATCCGGATCAGCATGTCGTGATCCTGCGCAGCCCGGAAGCCCTCTTCAAACTCTCCAACCTGCTCATAAACGGATCGCCGCACCAATGCATTCACCGGCAAGGCCATGTAGCAATCCAGCAGCACGGCATTCGGATCACCCGGGTCCTGATGGTCCTTGGCATGGTAAGGCCAGAGAATCTCCCCATCCGCCTTGACGAAATAACCATTCGAGTACACCAGGCCCACATCGGTATGGGCCTTGAGGTAAGCGACCTGCTTTTCCAGTTTTTCCGGCATGACATAGTCATCACTGTCCAGCACCAGGACATACTCGCCACGCATGTGCCTGAGGCCAAGATTGATGGAAGCCGCCTGACCCCGATTCACATGGCCGGGATGACTGAACAGCCGGATCTTTCCCTCCGCTTCGTACTGCTTGAGGATGGCCCAGGTGTTGTCCGTGGAGCCATCATCCACCACCAGAATCTCGTAGTGCGGCCAGGTCTGGGCCAGAATGCTGTCGATGGCCTCCCCGATGTACGCGGCGCGGTTGTAGGCGGGGATGATGACGGATACAAGATCCTCAATGGCTGGCTCTCTGGCTGTCACGCATCTGACCTCTTCTTAAGCAACCCCAACAAACCCTTCAAAAATCCCCAACCCAACGCCACATGCACTACCGGGATCAGTTGTAACGCCCTGTGCAGCAGGAATCTTCCGTGAGCAAGGGAAAGGCGGACGCCTTCTATGGCGACCAGCCCAACATACAATGCAAGCGTTGCAAGCCAGAGCCAACCAAAACCCGGCAGCATCAGCGCAATCAACGCACCCAGCGTGAGAAAGAGCACGAAGGCCGGCGGCACCAGGACTTCCCAGGTCAGGCGCTCGGGATGTTTCAGGATAAACCGTGCGCGCCCGAGGCCATAGCGCTGCAATTGCCGGAACAGGGAACGCACGTCATGCCTCGGATAATACTTGATCTCGAGTTCAGGTGAGGTGTAGCACTGAAACCCCAGCTTCTCCAGCCGGTAGTTGAATTCAAGATCCTCCGCGGCATCAAACTGCTCGTCGAAGAGACCTACCGCCTCAAAAACAGATCGGTGATACAGCGTACCGATAGTCAGCGGACTGGCCCAGCCCTCGTAATCACTGTAGATCAGGGATTCGACAGAATGCGCCAGGGGGCTGGAGCGTATGATGGCCAGATCGCGCTGAAAAGACGTGATATCCGGAGGATCCAGAGGCTGGGGGCGACCCAGCACGCTTGCGCCCGTTTCACGTATCAACCGGTCCGCATTTCTCAATAGCTGGCGTGACGGTATATAGACATGACCATCCACGAGGAGAAAGTAGTCACCCTTCCCTGACCGGATGGCGCGGTTGCGTGCCCCGCTTGACAGCCTTACGGGATTATTGATCAAGGTGAGTGCAAAGTCGGGGTGCTGCCTGGCAAAATCCCGAACAATATCCGGCGTTCCGTCATCCGACTCACCATCAGCCACAATCACTTCATAGAGTTCCTTGGGATAATCCTGATCATAAAGCTGTTGGAGTGTCTGACGGATATAGCGTGATTCGTTGCGGACAGGAATGAACACTGTGAACCGGGTTCTGACACCCTGGCTTTCAGCCCCGAAGTCGCCGGGATCCACGCCCGCACGCCGGCTTTCCATCCCCTGTGCATTACCTGAATTGATCACTGAATCTGACATTCCCTATCCCACGTTGAGAGCCTGGATCAGCCTAACGGATTAGACCTGTTTTTTGAAGGTCTTCCAGATACTTTTGAGCAGCCCGACACTCCGGCCGGCAAAATACGCCCAGTCCACGATCCACGCCTTGAGTACCAGATCGGGGGTAATCCGTTTTCTGCGGCTGCGCCGGAAACGGTGGATGGTGAACACCGTCACCACGGCAGCCCCCAGCAGCAACCCGGCCAGAGAGACTGCCGGCGCCATCAGCCAGCCCAGTGCAAACATCACCTCGGCCAACAAAAAAACACAGGTCGCCAGGAAGGTCTTGTCCAGCAGGCTGGTTTTGGACTGGAGAAAGCTGGACGCATGCCAGATTTCCTTCCTGAACACATCACCCAACGTTTTGGGGTTTCCCAGATGAATGACGCTGCACTCCGGCAGGTAAAGGGTCTTGTAGCCTGCCTGCTGAATCCTGTAGGTCAGCTTGGAATCCTCACCCGCTTCAATGGTGGTATCAAAACCCCCGACTTCCTCATACACCTCACGACGCAGGGCAAGACTGCTCCCCCAAAGCATGTTCGCCGGGCCGGACAACCCGGGCGGCTCGAACAACAACCAGCCCTGCTCCACCCAGGTGGCATTGTCGGGGTTCAGACAAACACCGCCCACAGCCCCAACCGAAGGATCTTCAAGTGCTTCGCAGGCTGCGCGGATATATTCCGGCCCCAGAATGCAATCGGCGTCAGTATTGATGATGATATCGCCTTTTGAGGCCTGAATGCCATCGTGGCGGACGCCTCCGACCCGATTAGAATAGGACTTTATAAGTAGTACACTCTTAAACTGCTTAGCCTTCAGACACGTATCATCAACAGAAAAATTATCCACAACAATTACTTCATAAGATGCACCAATAGTTGAACTAGAAATAATTGAAGAGATAGTTTTAGAAATTGTATGCCCAGCATTCTTAGCCGGCACAACAACCGATAAACAACAGCTACCAAAGGGACTCTTCGACATGCGAGTTCAATCCATTGTTTAAAAGGTTAGACGCAACCCAAAATATATTTTTTACAAAACTCTATTACAACCCCAAACAGCCAATTCAACCAATATCAACTTGCGATAAAAGCAATAAATCATACCAAAAAAGGTGAAAGTCCTATAATTTACGAATCGACTTGCTTTCACCAAACTTAAACAGAAATTGAATAAGTCCATAGATCAAGCCTAAGGCACGACCCAAAAAATAGAAAAAACTAACTGCCAACGCAGGAAATAGGTTTGACAATAGCAAGGACAAAGAATATTTTGCTCTCTTTAAAGAAAAGACAAAAATCAAAAAGAAGAGACCAGCCAAAGACATTAAAAATATCAAATGGCACCCTAAAATTAGGCTCAAAAACCCAGAAATAATTGACAAAATAAATAATACGGTTGCAAAAAATGTCTTATCTAAAACCAGGGGTGTCGTTCTGAAATACGAAGACCCATGCCACATTTGCCTTTTGACTAATTGCCCAATCGTTTTAGAGTTATTAAGATGAACAACGGAACATGAGGGCAAATATAATACCCTGTACCCTAACCTCCTAATTACGCGAACGAATCTTGAGTCTTCACCTGCATCGACATCCTCATCAAATCCACCTACTTTTTCATAAACCTCTCTTCGGAAAGCCAAGCTACCACCAGGCAAGTCGTTAGCCTCTCCAAAACCCCCCTCATCTGAGACTAATATATAACCGTTTTCGACCCAAGTTGGTTCATTCGTTTTCAAATAAACTCCGCCCACGGCACCAACATTAGGGTCTTTAAGTGAATCCCTTATTTCTTTTATAGAGCCTTTATTAACCAGGCAGTCTGCATCTACATTATATATTACAACTCCTTGACTTTGATGAATACCTGTATTTCTCACCCCCCCACATAGCAAGCATCAGACACAATCAGCTTCACAAAAGGATAATTTTTCACAATATTTGCCGTTGAATCTAAAGAATTATTATCGACAACAATAACCTCGACATCCTTGTCTTCTTCAACAATACCCTTAATACTATCCAATGTGCGCGCAATTGTTTTTTCAGCATTATATGCTGGTATAACTATACTAACCAACATGAATTCACCAAAATTTCACTCCACGTATGATGTAGGGCTGGAAGGCTTCGGAATTTCGCATTTATAACAAAAAGGAACACCAACATCCCCTTCAAACTCTTCGCCTTTAATATAATGAACGTAATATGTTCCAGGTTGAAAAAATCCAGGATTAAACATTACTGTTATTTCACCATTCTGCCTTTTGATAATAGGCTGAACTATATACTCAGAACCTTGTGTAAGCACGGAATCTTTCGATATAACCACTCTTTCGAAATCATTATCCATGTAGATATTATCAAAATAGGTTTCTTGGTGAACCGGTATTTTTCCATCAAATCCAATAAGTGCAATGGTCGGGCTATACATCCCGGAAATGTCTTTATAAGCCTCCACACCAGAACTCCAATCGATGCTAGCTTGCTTAATTCCATTTACGTAAGAATTGGCCGTATTAGAAGCCCCATCTACAAAGACCTCCATATGATTCCATTGCCCTGGCTTTGGCGCAACTTTTTCCAGCGAATACAACCAATCCTCAGCTCCGCCAGCACCCAAATTTGCGTTGGTCCACGACAGTCTAATGCCCTGATCACCATTTGGATGCTCCCATATTCTAATATACTTATTGTTGCCAGAGGACATTGCGCCATCTATATCAAAAACAGCCTGTGCACCAGTTAATTTTTGGGTAACTTTTTTTCCAACCAAACTACTTGCATTAGATACTCCAGAAAATTCTACATGAACCTCGTTATCACTATAATTAATCAGTTTACCTATAGTGCCATCCTCAAGTTCCAGTTCACTATCTTTAATGTTCTGAAATGATGCATCAACGGATTTCAGCTTAAGAACATAGTAGAACTTTGTATCATAGCGCTGCTTAAGCCACCAAGACACATAAATTTTCTTATTGTCATTAGTATAATCTGTATATGCCCTAGGCCAACCAAGATAGCCTTTGTGACCTTTAACATAGTACACATACTTATCGCTTTCCCAGGCTGAGCCTTCGCTACTCACAACCTTTACATTTACGGAACCATAAAACCCAGGATTGCTAGGCTTATCCCATCCAAGATCCGTTGCGCTATCACCTCTCTGCACCAAGAACCCATCGTAAACAACATCGTCTCTTCCCTGAATAGTTCCATTTTCAATCACCGACTCTACAGCATCATAAAGAATTGCTGGCCTCGTTTTGTTGACAACAATATCTTTACCAGATAGCCTGAGCATATCCCCTGTCTTTAAAGGCGATTCATAAACCAATTCAAATGACTTGGCGCTAGCTATAAACGCCAAAGATAACACAATAACCGAAACTGTAGTTTTCATATTAGACCTCCGCAACAAATCTCGGGTTATATTGATGACGCACATACACTATCACTAAAGAGAATATCCAAAAATTAACCAGCTCACGGAATTTCGAAACTTAACAAAAAACCAAAACCACTAACACTTAAACACGCAAATGCAATACAGATTACACAAACATTGGCAACGCAATTAATTTAGACATTACCTCATATTACACACACCAAAATCTTTTAAAAACTCAACAAAGAGAAAAACAAATATTGATTATAGATAAAATTTAATGTGGCTTACGATGCATAAAACTTTAGATTATCAAACCTATTCGCCTAATCAATCTGACATTGCCCGTTTAGATTCATCAAGATCACATATTAGAACAATACTCTTTATAGCTCCATTCAGCGCGATGCAATTTATTTAAAAAAATCCTGTTTTCAACAAAGCTAGTCAAACATGCATTATCATATATTCACACACAACAAAGACCGCCATAAATTATTGATAGTTTCATACAGAAACCAATTCTTTTAACATCAATCACAAGACGGATGCGCCACAGCAACCAATCCCATAGACAACATTGGAAACCGATCATAAAATATTCTTTTAATTTTACTTTTCGGAGCTATGGCGCCATGACAGAAATCGATTCTGTTTACTTTAAACCCTGATAAAGCCAAAATTTTACTCAACGTATACGGAGTAAACCAATACCTGTGATCTGAATTTATTACCTCTCTAGATCTTAAAGCAAACAAAAAATTATCCTTTCTGAACGCATTAGGAGTTGTAACAATCAGTCCACGAACTCGCCCCAGCATTTTTTGCCTCATGTTTGACAAAAATAAAACTGGATTGTCAACATGCTCAATCATTTCTCCCAGTATACAGTAGTCCCATCCTCCCTCGTGTTCAATGAGATCTATATCAGACAAAATATCAAAATGATATACGTCATCATACCCTAACCGCCTAAGCTCTTCGACACCATCTCTATTTATATCCAACCCAACACAGCGAGATGCCCGTTCACATAACTTAGAGTGCAACCAAGTGCCAGAGTCTATTTTTTTATTTAACAAAGGAAGATGATCAACACACCCAACGTGAATCACTGCCTTCCCATTAACCATTGCGGACAAATATTCTATTCTTGATACAACGCTCCCTGTCTTTTTATAGACAACAGAAACACCATCTGAAAATCTTTTGCCGCGCAAGTAATCCTCTATATGGAGATTTTCTGTTTTATTCATAGCGAATACTCCTACCTTTTACATCACACAAACTGAGAATTACAACTTAACCATACCACACACAAAGAATTGCTAATTTTATTATAACTTAAACTATAGAATGACATGAACCCAAATTATCAATTTTAAGTTTAAACGAACAATTCTAAGAACATCAATCCTTTGCCATTTTTATCACCAAACAAACAAAAAACTACATTCAAGATTTACGGGCACACACTATAAACCTAAAAATGCGCCACCACAATTATGCAGAAATATATACTCATAGCTGTAAAGACCGAGCAATGTTTTTTTCAAGCAATTCTCTATACACTTTTATCAACTCACTTCTAAATTCCTCTGTAGCATAACGCTTCTCAGCAAAAATATGCCCATTTATAGAAATTTGCCCTATATTATTATCTTTTATTAACCCCACTAATTTTACTGTATCTTTCTCAACATCTTTTCCGCATATCTCAATAAAATATTTTTTGTCTATGTACTCTTCATCAACATCACCCACTCGAGTACTAACCAGTGCATTCCCTGCCTTAAGAGCAGTTATACAAGATATGCTAGCCCCTTCCCTGGTAGAAGCAGATAAATAAAAATCGTACTCCATCGGAAGAACGCTTGGGTTATTTGTATACCCTTTAAGATAAATAAGATCAGATAATCCCAGGCTCTCTATCCTTCTTCGAAGGCCCTCATACAAAACCCCCCTACCATATATATGAAAAGTTAGGTATACACCAGATTCATTAAGTAATTTTACTAGATCAATCAAATAATAAAGGTTCTTTTCCTTATCCAGCCTGCACGCACAATAAGATTTATATTCTTTTAATCTCTCTTTAGAATGAACCCGGCAGTAATTTATATCTACCGCATTCGGCAGATACCTTATTTTGTCGCCCATAGAAAATGATTTGAGTCTTTCAACATGACTTTTAATAACTGTAAATACAATTTCGGAGCGATTAAAAACATAAAAAAACAAGAACCTCTTGGCCAGATCTAAACAACTATTATTCATTTGCATCAGATAAGGGTAATCGTTATGTATATGATGCAACACCTTTAGACGTCTATTAAATGCACGACAAAAACATGCAATCAAGCTGGTCACTAAAGCATGAGAATGGATTATGGTACTCTTTTTTGACAAGCACGCGCGGATAAAATCCAGATAGTTTTTGAGAACACCTTTCTCGTTGCAGCAAATATATTCACATTCTATTCCAGCGAGGCGCAATTCTTCGGTTATTTTTTTGGCTACATAGGGAATTCCGCCATCTTTCCAACGTACCACTTGTATTACACTCATAACCTACCAAACATTTTATCCATTAAAAAAGCAATCTTTTGACCTCTTCCGCCTTTTCCAAAAAGATTAAACAAAAAATAGGAAAGCTTACGGGCTGCCTCCCGTCTTCTGCTTCCTATTTTCTTGGTAGAGAGCTGGAATTCATCATTTATAAAGTTACGAACAAGCTCGAGTCCATTAAAACCAAGATCGCCATTCCAGTTCAGCAATATGCACTCCGAGAATCTGTTAGCGTCATTCCAATTCAGATCAAAAATAAAGTTACCCAAACTATAGGATACAAAAGAATTGTCACTCAAAATAAAATCCTGCAATATGTGAGGATGATGACCGTGTACGATATTAATTCCCAAATCTAATAACTTTTCTACCAGCGTGTTTCTGTCGTGCAAGTCAAGGGTATTTTCTTCACCCCAGTGAATTGATATAGCTTTAAGGTCACATTCAGAAGCTTCATTTTTCAACAAATTCTCCACATGACTGATGTCGTGATAGAACACTACCCCCGCGTCACCATGTGGCTTGTCTACCATAGACACACCCACGATAAAAACATTCACGCCTTTCGCATTCACTATTTCCCAAGGCTTCGATTTCTCTCCAACAACAATGTACCCTTTATCCCTGAGTAAACTGATACAATCACGGGCTTTACGGGGCCCATGCTGCTCAAAATGATTATTGGCAACATTCAACACGTTAACACCGCTAAAATCCAAAAGATCCGCGGCTTCTGGAGGAGCTATAAATGCCTGATTTTTATAACCGCTTTCAAAATTCCCAACAGAGATAACACTTTCCAGGTTTCCCATAAACAGATCACAGCCTTGCAGCTTGTCTCGGATTACAGCAAAAGGATCGCTACCTTTTTGTATTGCGCTTACCAGCCCGCTACCCATATTAAAATAGTGATCTCCGCAACAAATATCTCCTGCAAGCGCAATCTTCAACTTATTCTCTGTTGTCATTGATCACTGCTCTAAACTTTCCATTATTTCCCCTGGGAATACTTTCCAGCAACTCAATGGAGATGACTGCGTCATCCCCCAGCCTTTTTTGGAGCTCATTCAGCAGATGATTTCTCTCCGCTTCAGAAAATTCGCCATCAGGCACAACATTGACGGTGAAGCGCCCTTGTCCGGTCTGTATTACCTGCGCTTCCAGTATGCCCTGGCCTCCCTTGAAAACCGGATCAAGCCTGCCGACAGGCGTCCCATCCGCTTTGTACAGAATGTCATCCGTCCGCCCGATCAGATGTTCAATCACGGGCCAGGCGTGTCCGCAGCTGCACTTCTCAAAGGTCGTGACAACCTCTCCGCTGTCGCCCACCTTGTAACGAATCAGAGGCATCACGCGGTTCACAAACCCTGTCGCCAGAAGTTCTCCCACATCCGTGCATTCCAGCCAGCCGTGTTCGGGATGAACGTGCAGCTTGCCGCACTCGTATTCGGACGCAAAGAATGCCATCTCGGTGCAGCCATACTGGTTGACCACTGGTGCCCTGAATGCCCGGGCTATCGTTTCACGCTGGTGGTCAAACAACGTCTCTGATGTTGTGAACACCACTTTCGGATTAACGGAATATTCCGGATGGTTTACCAGGAAGCGCGCCAGTACGTACAGGCTGGATGGGTAACCGATGATTTCATCCGGCCAGAATTGCTCAAGTTTGCGTGCATAATGTGGCAAATGAGCTTCTGACAGGTGATAGGAGGAGCACAGCAGATTGCGTTGTGGCCTGTCATATCGCCAGAAGGGTGGCTTGCTGGCTGCTGCGGGCATGATGATCCGGCCAAAGAACGTTGCTCTCCGGCTGTGTTTGGTCAGCCCATAGTGTCTGCGCAGGCGCGAGAAAAAGGCATAGTGCAGCGTCCGGTACTCGGCATTGGTATAGATATCCAGGGGCGTGCCGGTTGTGCCGGAGGTATTCAGTCTGAAGAGCGAACGCAGTGGAAACCGCTCGGATACGAAGTCCAGCGGGTTGGCCTTGACGGTTTTCTTGTCCAGAACCGGAAAGCGTTTCAGGTCATCCAAACCTTGTATGTCCTGTTCACGCACCCCTTCCCTTTTGGCCCATTTCCGGTAGTACGGTACGTCTCGAATGGCTTCACGCGCCAGCGTTCTGAAGGCGGCATCCACCTCTGCTCGGACCGTATCAGCCGGGGCGAACTCCTTGTCACAAAGTGACTGGAGAACATGGTCAGAGCCCGGTGCGTAGCGTTCGCGAACCAGTTTGAGGCCATAGAGGCTGACCAGTATATTCTGCAGCCATACCGGAGACCGGTAATACAGGCTTTCCGCCCATTTATTCATACGCCACCCCTGCCGCTACACCCTGCAGGATGCCTGTGTACAACTGATGATAGCCCTCTGCCATGGTTTCTGCCGAGAATTTGCTCAAATCCGTGTGTTGTCGAATCGGCAGGTTTCCGTGCAGTGCATCTTCAATCAGTTTTTCCAGCGCCCGCACATCCCCGGCACGAAAAAGCTGAATCGGGGCCTGCTCAGCCACCTCGGGAATACCGCCCACGGCGCTGCAAATGGCCGGCAGTCCGGCCCTCAGGGCTTCGAGGAGCGTCATGGGCAGTCCTTCTGTCAGCGATGGCATGACCAGGACATCATGGGAGGCGTACAGCGCCTCCATATCCCTGACATAACCGGCGAAGGTGACGGCGTTTCTGAGACCGAAGGTATCGACCAGATGTTCCAGACGCAATCGCAAAGCCCCTTCTCCGGCAATGGTCAGGCAGATGGGGAGCCCCTTGTGTACCAGCGGTGCAAGTGCGCGCAGCAGCAATTCAAAGCCTTTCTCCGGCGAGAGGCGGCCGGCCGCAAGCAGCTTCATGGGCTGACTGGGTGTATATTTCCCCTGTGGTAGGCGAACCGGCGTTTTTCCCATACCCGGCAGGCCGTTGTAGATCACGGTGGCCCGGGCTTGCAGGCGCTCCGGCAACTGGTGTCGCTTTTGGGTTTCACTTACGCAAACGATGCCATCCAGGTGCTTCAGCGCCCATCGGTCCATGCGTTCGTAGATCCACATCTTGCTGAACAACGCCGGCCTGACGTAGCCATGTACTGTTGAAACCACGGGTACGGCCAGTGCTTCGCGCACTTTCAGGAAGGCCAGGATGATATTGAACTTGTAACCATGACTGTGCAGCAGGACCGGTTCGCCCTCGCTGCCAACGCCGAGCGTCTGCAGCAGTGCCCGGGTGGCCTTCAGGTTGAGGCCGGGCTTCATGCGCGCCACGTGCAGCGGCAGTCCTGCCTCGCGGGCCGCCGCTTCCAGGGGCTTTTCCGGCTCGCCCGGCGCCCCCACGGAAACGATCAGGGGTTGGATGTCACCCTGTTTGAGTTGTTCATCAACCAGGGTCAGCAGGACGCGTTCCGCACCATACAGGCCGCCACTGTCGATCAGGTGGATCACTCGCATCAGGCGCCTCCCAGTTGCCGGATCAGGGTGACGAGCGTATCCGTCTCATTCGAGCAGGTTTCAGGCGTGCAGGCCTGGCTGACAAAGAGCGCGCGTACGGTCTTGTCGTCCCGGCCAATCAGCCGGAGCTGGGCAAATTTTGCGGCAATGCCGTCTGCGTAGTAACGATCTCCGACCTTGAACCCATAGAGAATTCTGACGCGCCCCCCTCGCGCAGGGATTCGAGGACCAAAACGCCCAGGTTTCCGTCTGGCTGCGTGATCTGATCCTGATGGATCAGCTTCCAGCGGTAGCTGTCGTAGAACCGGTTGGCGTCCTGAATCATTTCCCGGCCGGGCTTCTGGTTGATGTACCAGTAATCAAACACATAAACGCTGCCGAGCGGGGTTTGTTCCGCGGGAATGTAAGCGCCTGCGTTGAGACGGTCATAGCCTTTCCAGATGGGTTTCCAGGGCGGATCCAGCATGATGGGCAAACGGGAATAGTGCCCCATCCGCTCGGGCAAGGGTGCAATCTGCGCATCGGTAACGGACGACGGTTGACGCTGGTCCGCGTACAGTCCAAGCGAAACGATGCCCGCCAGCACGACGCAGGCCAGCGCGGTACCGGAGACGACTGCGGGAGCGGCTGTGCCCGGCGTGCCCTGTGGCTGGCCGTCCGGCGCATCTTCCAGCCTCCGGGAAACAAAATAAAAAATCACCAACATGACGGCGAACAGTACCCACCCAAAGGCTTCGTGATCCCGGATGAGGCCGGATTCCATCTTGGAGTAGTAGCCCACCAGAATAATGATGTAGACCCGGAGCCAGTTGGCGGCCAGTGAAAACAGGATACCGATCCCTATGATGGACAGCCTCCGGGGCCAGCTCCTTACATAAAGAATCGCATTGAGCTGGGCAACGACCAGGCCGACCAGAAAATAGCGCAGGCCTGAACAGCCTGTGGCAATTTCAAAGGTGCCCAGGCCCTTGAGGGTAACAAAGATATCATTCACTTCAAAGTCGATATCCGAGAATCCCAGCAGGAAGTGATCCACGGCCACGGTGAGACTCTGAAGGGCATAGCTGGTGACATCCCAGACCGGCACGGCGGTAAAGAGAATCCCGGCAGGCAGGATCAGACGTTGGGCAACAGGCCAGCCCAGCACCATCCAGACCAGAGCGAATGGCAAAACAAATGCCGCCAGTTGTTCCACCGCTTCGATGAGCAGGCTCGTGCCGAGCAGAATGCCCGCCAGACTGAGCAGGACCCACACCGCGCCGATCCAGCTGAATTGCACCGGCTGGCCATCCAGTTCCGGCCGGAGGTGATGCAGCAGCCAGATGAAGACGCCAAACGCCAGAAAGCCATGGGAATAGGCCCCATCCATGATGGTCCATTGGGGCACGACTTCCATCCAGGTCGGGAGGGTGAACAGCCAGCCTGCCAGTATGAGGATGCCGGCCCAGATGCTTGCGGGCCATTGCTGTGTTATCCGGATCGGGGTTGCCATATGACCTGTTTCTGTCCCTGAATGAATCGCCAGAATGCCACCGCGCAGGCAGCATTGACCAGTGTGAAGAAGGCAGCGAGCCGCACCCAGCGGTTGGACTCGCCGTAGCCACGTATTCCCGCCAGCGCGAGGCCGTAAAAGCCGGTCTGAAGCAGTCCGAAGGCAAGGTATTGGGGATGGTGATCGGCCAGCAGAATGCTGGTCAGCCAGGCACCGGCCAGCGGTATGAACGCCAGATATCGCAACACCTTGTGGGACCAGAGCTTGAAGCTGTAGAGGCCGTATGACAGGGGGTTGAGCATGTGTGCCATGTCCCGGAGTGCCCAGAGTGCCCGCAGCGAGACACGCACACGCATGCGGAACTCGTCGCGGTGGTTGTTGAGCGCCGGTTCTTCCAGCAAGGCCTCGGGTTCGTACACCACCCGGTACCCCTGCTCCACGACCTTGAGCGGCTGCACGAAATCCGGCAACTGTTCGGGTCTGAGTGGTGAATACAGGTTGCGGCGCATGGCATCGATGCCGCCATCCACGCCGACAATGCTGCCCGTGTCGGTTTCCCACTGGCGCAGGTGATTTTCGTAGCGCATGTAGGTGCTGCAGCCATCACCGATCAGGCTGCCATCTTCCTGCACATAGATCATCTTGCCGGTTACATATCCCACACAGGGGTCGGCAAAATTGCGGACAAGCATGCGCACGGCATCAGGAGCATAGTGGGAGTTGGCATCACTGAAAACGAGAATATCGCCGCGCGCCATGGGCACGAGCCGGTTGAGACCTGCCGTCTTGCCCTGCCGGGTTTGCTGAACGACCAGCCGTATGGGGATCTGCGAGCGGGCCGCCATGTCTTCCACAATGGCGTTGGTACGATCCGTGGAGCAGTCCGAGACCACGAGGATCTCCAGTTTGTCTTTGGGATAGTCCAGTTCCAGCTTGTTTTTCAGTGTCTGCCCGATATTGGCCTCTTCGTTATAGGCGGAGATCAGGATCGACACAGAGGGGGTCTGTGCCTTGCGGTTGACGGGCCTCGGATTCAACAGGGACCAGATCCAGAGAATCAGGGGGTATCCGGCATAGATGTAAACTACCAGTGCAATACTGGTCCAGAACAGGGTTTCCATCATGCCGCCAGCGCCTCGTCAAGACGGAGCGTTTCCAGGGCCCGCTGATCCAGCACGTCACGCACGGGCCCGAACCTGAACCGGTCGAGCAGACGTGCCAGTCGCGGCATCGTCTGATCCAGGTTCGTGTAGTGCCGGAAACGTGACCGGGCACTCACGGGCACCCGGGGTTGCTCCGGATCCACTTCCCAGGGGTGCAGGTAGAAAATGAACGGTTGCCCTTCCCGGTTGACCCGGGCCAGTCCCCACTGACTGAGCCAGTAGGGAAAGATTCTGAAATAGCCGCCTCCGGCGATGGGCAGCAAGTAGCTGCCGATGCGGCAGGTGGAAATTGGAAATTCGGTCAGCGTGCCCTGCCGGGTTTCGATGCGATAGGGAAAGCGGGGGGTATTGGGGATACCATAACGGTCATGCACGACCGGGAAGATGGACGAATCCCACTGGAATCCGAGGTCGGCCAGAATATCCAGTGCCCAGAGTGACTTGCGGGTAATGGAGTAGCTGGCTGCCCGGTAGCCAATGATGGGTTCGCCGGTAATGTCTTCCAGCAGCGCTTTGCTGCGATGCGTTTCTTCCCGGAAGACTTCAGGTGTTTGCGCGTAGACCAGTTGATGACTGTACCCATGGCTGGCAATTTCGTGCCCGGCCTTTTGAATCTCGCGCACAAGTTGCGGATAACGCTCCGCTATCCAGCCGAGGATGAAGAAGGTGCCGCGAACACCCTTTTCATCCAGAAGCGCCATGATCCGGTGTGTGTTCTGCTCGACCCGACAGGGCCAGTTTTCCCAATCCTGGGGGCGGATGGTTTCCGACAGGGCGGCGACCTGGAAGTAGTCTTCCACATCCACAGTCAGCGCGTTGATCATCGGGACAATCCTTTCCAGTTCAGGGTGAGCATGATGCGGTTTTCATCCCATTCCGCAGAGGCCAGGTCTGCCGTGCGTTTTCGGTGCTGGATTTCGGATGAGATTGACCACTGGCGAGACAGCGTGCGCTGATACCAGACGGCCAGTGTGCCGAGATTGGTATCGAACCCGGTCACGCTGGCGTCCCGCTGCCAGGCCGCCCGGATGCCGGCCGATGCGAGGGTGTTGATCCGGTGGCTCTGATTGATGTCCAGTGTCAGTTGTGTGCTGTTCTGGCTCTGCCCCAGCTCGGTTTCCCGG
The DNA here is from genome assembly GCF_041153465.1 of Thermohahella caldifontis. Lineage (NCBI taxonomy): Bacteria > Pseudomonadati > Pseudomonadota > Gammaproteobacteria > Oceanospirillales > Hahellaceae > Thermohahella > Thermohahella caldifontis. The sequence continues at coordinate 631,722 of NZ_CP154858.1, read as the reverse complement.
CTGTAGCCCGCCGAGACTTCGGTGGTGTCGCGGCCGGTGGCCTGCCATGTCAGCGTGCCGATACCCCGTGTGATCTTTGAACTCTGGCTGTAGTTTTCATTCAGAAGCCGGCCATCCGCAGCGAACGCCTGACGGTCAGAGCCGCTGTCATCCAGTGTGTGCTCCAAGAACAGGTTGAACCGGGCACGACCGGGCAAGCGGTGTGTCCAGCTCAGGCTGGCGGAAACGCCCGAGTCATCCCTTGTGAGGCTGCCGGTTTCGGCTTCCAGTGTGACGCCGCCCAGTTGCAGATCAACCATGCCGGACGGCAGGATGCGACTCCAGGTGAACACGGCTTCATTGCGGGTATTCTGGCTGTCGTCATCGAAATCGGTCACCTCATGACTGGCCGCCAGCCCGGCTGTGACGACGGGACTGAGTGCGTGGCTGACCCGAGCCGAAACACGATTGCGGACGCTATCGACCTGCGAGGCCTTGCTGTAATCGGTACGCACATGGGCATACGACAGGCGAACCGGCCAGGGCGTGTTCTGATAAAGGTTCAGGCCCGGTTCAATGGAAAGTACGTTCTGCTGTGTGCGGTTATCCGGTGTCAGGGCATCGCTGCGATTGATTCGCTCCTGACTGAGGCGGTCGCTCAGGGTCAGGTCAAAGCGCGGATCCGGACGCCAGAGGGCGCTGATGCTGCCCTCACCGGTTATCTTGTCGTCATAGCTGTCTTGCTGATAGCGTTCGAAACCGAGATCCAGTGCGGTGTCCCAGCGGACCTGAGATTTGGCAAGCCGATGAGCCAGCGTCACGTCCAGCGTTTCGAGCAGGTCGCTTTCTTCCTGCTGGCTGGCGAGACGCATGTTGTCGGACCAAGTGAGGCCGGCGCTGGCGCCCAGCTCCAGAGGTTCGGCCACTGTGATGGCCGGCACGGCCCATGCAATCAGTACAAGCGTGCGGCGGATGTCAGTCATTGAGCACCACTCCCGCCAAGCGGCCTGGATAAACGCTTTCAGCGGCCTTCTGCACTTCTTCCGGGGTGACCCGCGCATGCGGCACCACCAGGAGCGTGTAGTCGGCCAGTTCGGAAAGTATCCGTGCATCCGGCGAGGTACTGATACTCGGCGCGTCCATGATGACAAAACGGTCCGGGTAACGGGCACGGATGCTCTTGATGAAGTATTTCATCCGGAAGGATGTGAAGAATTCACTGGGCGATTCGCGCCGGCTGCCCGCCGGGATCAGGCGCAGTCGCTTGATGCCGGTGGGGTAAATGATGGAAGCCACTTCCATGTCCGGGTCTTCGATGAAATCGGTGACGCCCATGTCCGGCACCAGATCCAGATAGCGGTGCAATGATGGCTCGCGCAGATTGCAGTCAATCAGCAATGCGGTTTTGGTGGCGTCCAGTGCAATCGCTGACGCCAGGTTCAGCGCAGTAAACGAGCCACCGCCCTCGGGTGCCACACTGGTAACCAGGAGAACGAAGTTTTCACCCCGGCTCAGTTCCAGCAGGCGTGTACGCAGTTCCCGGAACCGATCGAGAACCAGCCTGTCATCCATTTCGGGATAAATGATTTTCCTGCGCTCAAGATCGTGGGGGCTGAGCGCAAGGGGCTCCCGCATCTGCTTGATCTGGCGGCTGAACTCGAATTTCTGCAGGGCCTGATCATCGGCCTGTTCCTCGCGGGCATCAAGCCAGAGGTCCATCCCCTTGATGGCATCATCGATGGATTCGTTGTGCAGTGGCAACACATCACCACTTTTCGGATTCTTCTTGCCCTCGCTCATGCCAGCCCTCCGGTGTAATGCATCCATAACAGACCACCGTACACGCCCAGGCTGACAAGCACAACAGACGCGAACGCTACCCATTGTCTGCGTTCGCTTCTCCGCTCGCTGGCCGTGCGCCAGTGAGGGATGGTTGCCAGCACCGGAATTTCGAGTTGCTGTTCTATCTGATCGGCACTGCGGACACGCGGATCAAGCTGCACGAACACGAGCGCGAGACCAAACGGCGCAAGCAATCCGAATACCAGACCACCGGCCGCGAACATCTCAAAGCGGATCTTGTCAGGTGCCAGCGGATAGGATGGCGGCTCCTGTATCCGGTAACGCAATCCGTGACCTTCCACATCAATGCGCATGGAGACACGTGCCTTTTCCCGGCGTTTAAGCAGATCGTTATAGATCTCCTTGTTCACTTCATAGTCCCGGGTGAGCTCCGCAATTCTGGCCTTGTTTTTCTGGATTTTCTCCATGCGCAGCTTTTCTTTCTCCAGTAACTGTTCGAGAGAAGCACGCCGCGTAAGCAGTGTCTGCATCCGGGCCTCGGCCTTGGCAAGCTCCGTACGCAGATCCTGGTAAATCGGATTGAGAACCGCGTCGCCTGTTGCCTTACGGCCACTCTCCAGCTCTTCCTGAAGCGCTTGCTGAAGGTCGGCAATCTGTTGCTTGAGGCTGACAATGTCCGGATAGGTATCCTTGTAACTCAGTCTGAGTGTGTCCAGTTGATTCTGCAGCGCCTTTATGCGTTGCCGGATTTCGCTGCCTGCCCTTTCCTGCGCAACCACGCGTCTTTCACCGGACAACTGCTTGCGGATCACCTCCTGCTGTGCCCGAACCTCCTTGATCTCCAGATCCGCCGATTCAATATCGGACATCAGGCGGGCTATTTTCTTGTTAACTTCGTCTTCTGTGCCTTCAACGTTTTTGGACAGGAAGTCTTTAAGCTTTTGCTCGGAAGCCTGAAGCTGGGCCTGGTAGGCTTTCACCTGACGATCCACAAACTCGTAAGCCGCCCGGCTTTCGGCTTTCTTGGATTCATCCGTGACCGCAATGAAGAGCTGGGTGATTTTCAGGGTGGCCCAGTACGCACGGTCGGGATCCTTGTCCGTATAGCTGATGGCAAAAAAATCCTTGGAGCGGGTATTCTGCACCTTGATCTTCTTGCGCAGCTCCTGCATCTTGGCTTCCTTTTCTTCCGGGGTCGTCAGTACGCCCCACAAGTCCTGCATGGCCACCAGTTTTTCCAGTACCTGCCGGGAGTAGATAATCTCCCGGGCATCTGCAGCCCGGTCCTTGACCTTGGTGGTGACGGCGGAGCCTTCCATCAGGGGGCGGATGATATTCTGGTCATCCACAAATATGACGGACCGGCTGGTGTACTTGTAGGGCCAGAGAAACCCCAGTGCGAGGATGCCAAAACTCACCACGATAATCAGCAAGGCGGCAAGCACCTTGTGCTGACTAACTTCCTGTACTGCCTCCCGCACCAGGCGGGTAATCGGTACTGCCATGCTTAGTGGTCCTGTTTGTCAGAATGCGCGTTCAGGAACGGAGAGTACATCGCCGGGAAGCAGGCGGTAGTTGGATTGCAGGTTGCCACCCCTGATGATGTCATCCAGGTTGACGGGGATGGCGACGGTCTGCTTGCCCATCTGGCGGTAGAGGATGGCGTTGTCCGCATCTGCAAAATCATTGACGCTGCCGGCATCCAGTACCAGGTCCAGTATGGTCATGCCTTCCCGGTAAGGCACGGAAAGGGGCCGGTTGACCGCACCGGTCACACGCACCCGGTTCAGGTATTCGTAGCTGCTCATGCCGGTGACCACCACGCTGACCTGGGGTTCCCTCAGATAGACGGCCAGTGCACGCTGCAGATCCTGAGCGAGCTGTGCAGGGGTCTTGCCCGAGGCAACCACGTCGCCCACCAGCGGTGTGGAAATGCGTCCGTCAGGCCGCACAGGTACGGTGATGGAGAGATCCGGGTTGCGCCAGACACTAACCGATACCACATCGCCCGGACCAAGCGTATAGGCTTCGAGGCTGGCGGGCTTCATGGCCAGTGCCTTGTCAATCAGTGCCGGCTCGGAGGTCTGAACCCTTTGTCCGGCACAGCCGGCCATGAGCAATGCCAACAGGCAGGTGATCAGTACTTTCATTGTTGTTCTCCCGGTTAAAATGAATGTCATGCTCAGTGCGCTCCCTTCTTGAACAACACCACCTCTACAGTCTGAATGAGAATGACGAGATCAAGCAGCAGGCTCTGGTTCTTGATGTAGTAAAGGTCATACCTCAGTTTTTCCCTGGTGTCTTCTTCATCATCCGCATAGGCAAAGCAGAGTTGCGCCCAACCCGTGATGCCGGGTTTGACACGGTGACGTTCGTTATAATACGGAATCTTCTTTGCCAGTTGCTCCACAAACACGGGGCGTTCGGGCCTCGGCCCCACAAATGCCATGTCACCCTTCAGGACATTGAAGATCTGGGGCAACTCGTCAATCCTGACCTTGCGGATAAATGCACCGACACGGGTCACGCGCGAGTCATTCTTGCTGGCCCACTGCGCCCCGCTCTTTTCCGCATCCACGCGCATGCTGCGAAACTTGATGATTTCAAACGGCTTTCCACCCTGCCCGACCCGCACCTGGCGGTAGAAAACAGGAGCGTTCCAGCCGTCCTCCAGCTTGATGGCGAGCGCCGTCAGCACCATGAATGGCCAGGTCACCGCCAGAAGCGTGAGACTGGCAAAAATATCAAAAAGACGCTTGCCCAGATTACGTGCGGAAACACCGCCGAAACCATCCGAGAAAATCATCCAGCTCGGTTGCAGCAGCTCCAGCGGAATCTTGCGCCCTTCCCGCTCGCAGAAGGTGGCACCATCCACGATACTGACGCCCAGCATCTTGCATTCGAGCAATTCTTCGACCGGAAGCTTGTTGCGGCGATCGTCCAGGGCGATGACGATTTCGTCAATGTCATCATGGTCAACCAGGAAATGGTTGAGTGACTGATGGGGTTCCACCAGTTTGTCGGCCGGCGCCATTACGGGTTCTCCCGGGACCGGCACAAACCCGACAAGCTCGAACCCTCGCCGGGATTGCGGATCGCTGAGGTCTTCCATGAGTCCCATCGCCCTCTTGCCGGCGCCGAGTATGAGCACTCTGCGCCGGAAGGCATGATCCCCCAGGCCGAAGAAGAAGAGACTCCTGGCCATCCCCATGCCCAGGATGGACAGCAGGCTGGCAAAGGTCAGCACGTCCGGATTGAGGTACCAGAGCCAGTCGCGGAAGATCTGATACAGCAGTGCCTGCAACGCAATGCCGGCGATCAGCGCCATGATGGTTCGCAGCATCATGCCGCTCATGCCTTCGCTGATTCGGGACGGGTAGACCCCCATCGCCAGCATGGTGACCAGATTGACCGCCGCGAAGATCAGGGACGAATCCAGCACATAAGGCAGATTCTGAAGAAAGTAACCCAAGTCTCCGAAAAACCGAAAGAAAGCTGCGGCATAAACTGCAGACGCCATGATGACGGCATCCAGCAGCGCCAGCATGACATAAGGAAAGTGTATGTAGTGTCCGAAAATCCTGACGTGCGTCAACGCGGTGACTCCTTCGCACAACGTCCTGTTGAAGTGCTCATCCTACCAAAAAAATGATCTTTACATAAGTTTACCAATCATCAAATTCTGTAAAGCGCATTGCAGATGTGCGCCCTGTCACCCCGTTGCCGGCAAGGAAAATTTCCGTTCGCGACTGCGCAGACACTTTCGTAATTGCGATCTGAAACCGCTCCATGCGCCCTCAAATGTAAAATCTCTTTCACAGTTTACCAAGTGTGAATCAACTTGCCTCATTTTTGTGACTCATGGCCTTTTCGTTCGGCTCGCAGAAACAATTTGTTACATCCGGCGAAAGGATCTGACATACCATAATTATGGGAATATCGGAGAAACCAGGGAATGTCACACACTCTGACCAAACAGCGCATTGCCGGCTTTGCGATGGCCCTGCTGGGCCTTGTCAACCTTGCGGCGTCCGTGATGAACAGCCAGTGGACACTTTTCTGGCTGAGCCAGCAGGCTCAGTCGGTGTGGTCTCTCGTTTCCGTCATTTTGCTGACCGGCGGTCTGGGGATCTGGGCGCATGCTTACCATCGATCCTGGCAACATCTGATGCGCCAGGCACCCGACCCCACGACTGAGTCCGGGCGTCATGCCATGATGCTTGATCAGGCACTGAAAACCGGCAAGACCCTGGCGCTGATTGTCGATTCCCTGGGGCGCATCGACTATGCCAGCCCTTACGTTTGCAAGCTGACCGGGTTTGATGAAAACGAACTCCTTGGTCAGTCGCTTGACCGGCTGAGCCCTTCCCCGCGCCAGTGCGCGCTGGAGAATATCTCGGGCGTATGGCTTGGTGACATGCTGCACGATGGCTGGCAGGGCGAAATTGCCTGCCGGGGACGCGAAGGCCAGATGATCTGGACCGCCGTCAATGTCACCCGCGTGACCTGGCACGGTGATGAGACACGTTACGTCATACACGCCATCGACATTACCGAACTCAAGCATACAAGCGAACACATCAAGGCCATGGCGCTCTATGATGAGCTGACCGGACTGGCCAACCGGAGGCTGTTTGCCGACCGTCTGGAGCAGGCCCTTCGTGCCTGTCACCGGGATCAGACCCGTCTGGCCATCATGTTTCTGGATCTGGATCAGTTCAAGCGCATCAACGATACACTGGGGCATGATGCAGGTGATGCACTGCTTCAGACGGTTGCCGAGCGGCTGAAAGCGTGCGTTCGCGAGAAAGATACCGTGGCCCGTCTGGGCGGCGATGAGTTCGTGATTCTTCTGACGGATGTCCATGAGGCCGGCGTGGTCTCGCGTGTGGCCGATAATGTCATTGCCCAGATCAAGGAGCCCGTCATGGTCGGCACCACTGAACTGATGGTTTCCACATCGGTGGGCATCACGCTCGCACCGGACGATGGCGCGGAAGTGGACACCCTGATGAAAAACGCCGACCTGGCCCTATACAAGGCGAAGTCCATGGGCCGTGACGGCTACCAGTTCTTTACCGACGAACTGAACCGCAAGGCCATTCGCAGGATGACCATTGAACATGAACTCCGGGCGGCACTGCGGTCGGAAGAGTTCAGCCTCACCTTTCAGCCCCAGTTCGATCTCAAAACCGGCAGGATTGTGCGGGCCGAGGCGCTGTTGCGCTGGCATCATCCCGAGCGCGGCCTGATGAATCCCGGCGACTTTCTGGATGTGGCCGAAGACACCGGGCTGATTTCCCAGCTCGGTGCCTGGGTGCTGAAACAGGCAACGACCCAGACCCGGTTGCTGCAGAATCTGACCGGAAAACCGTTGCAGGTTGCTGTCAACCTGTCGCACAAGCAGTTCCATGACCCGGCTCTGGTCGACAATGTCATGCAGGCCCTTCAGGCTTCGGACCTGCCGGCCCAGTTTCTGGTGCTGGAAATCACCGAGAGCATGTTGCTCAAAGACTTGGCACACTGCAGCCGGGTGCTGCGTCAGCTCAAGCGCTTTGGTGTCAGCATCAGCATTGATGATTTCGGTTCCGGCTATTCATCGCTCAGTTACCTGCGCAAATTGCCGATCGACATTCTCAAGGTGGATCGCGCCTTTATCCGTGACATTCCCGAACAACTCGCAGACATGGAGGTGACGGCGGCCATCATTGCACTGGCTCACAAGCTGGGGCTCAAGGTTGCCGCCGAGGGCGTTGAAAATGTGGATCAGCATGATTTTCTCGTGATTCACAACTGCGACTACGCTCAGGGCTATTATTACAGTCATCCTCTGACCTTCGAGGAAATGTTCCGCTATACCAGTGATGCACCCGTCGCACCACGTGCCTAAGCTGTCACAAACCTGCCAATCCGCATACCCTAAGCCTGTCCAAACGTGAACAGGGTTCCATCGCCACCGATCACGATCCGTTACACTTGGTTACATATTCATCAGCAGTCGGTGGTCAAACCAAAATGGAGATACTGGTACATCTGATTGAAGCAGCCATCTTCCTTGCGATCGTCTGGATGACCGTTCGCGTGATGGCCTTGTACAAACGCAGCAAGGACGAGGACTTTGCACCGGTTCTGGAGACGCCTGCAGATTTCGGGTTAGTCTTGTCGCCGGATGAGTCCGGGACTGACGAAAAGCATCCCGCTTTCGAATTCGGGATCAGTGAGGACGATTCCGCAAACGACTCCGGGCGGCAGGAAGCAGCCCTGAAATTGGCGCCCCAACACAGCCATGGCAACCGGGCGGGCTGCATGGCACAGGTCCATCTGATCTGGCGTCAGCAGTTGCTGGATTGGCGGCAACAAGGGATGGAGATGAGCGCGCTGTATCACCCGAGCCTCACCCGACTCGTGGAACACTATATTGCCGGTATCGTTCAGGCGGTCGGGCAGCATTACCATCTGCAGCCCGAGGTGATCAGCCAGGTGGAGGCACATGCCATTGACGGCTGTTTGTACTCGCACGTCAAGGCGGAACCGCGCAAGCAGGTGCGCACGGTGGGATCCGATGATGAGTGCCAGCGGTTCTATCTCGCTGGCCTGAACAACGCGACCCTATGGCTCACGCAGCGCCATTTTGCAGAAGATGATTCGCTTTTCAGTTGCGTCACGGAATGGGGGCTGGTGGCCTGAGTCCCCCGTATATGCGGATCCGGCGGGTCAGACGACCCGCCATTCGGCCAGCGTGACCAGGTCAGTGCCCGCGGGCCGGCCATTCTCATCCACCGGCACGCCCGAGACGACCGGACGCGACCATTCGCCGGAATCCAGACGCCGCATGGATTTCAGATCAACATTGCGCACCTGGAACTGTCGCCCGTTGGCCATGACAAGGGTCCGGTGAGACAGTCCATAGACAAAACGGCAGTAGTCCAGCTTGAGCTGCTCCAGCTCGCGCTCGGCCTTGTTGATTTTCCGAATCAGCACATCCTTGACGCCATTCGCGTAATCCAGTTTGACCATTTGGCTGATTTCCTTTCGTTCCTGCCTGACAATCCGCCCTTTATACAATATCCCGGGCATGGCTGACAATCATTGGAAGGCGGCCGCAAGTTCCCCTGCCACCGCTTCCACATCATGTGACATCATGATCTGGCCCGGCCACTGTGCTGCGCGGATGATGAAGAATGCGGCGGTGTGGTTGATGGTGTAGCCCATTTCGGAGTCCGGTAACGGCACCTTCTCATAAAATACGCCGAATGTCCTGACCCAACGCTCAAGCGCTTCCGGGTCAAGCCTGACACCCATAATCCGGTCACCGAAAAAACCCACGTAAGGCGTCAACGTTTTAAGGGTGTCGCGCTCAGGATCCAGCGTCACAAACAGCACTCGCAGACGTTTTTGCTGATCTTCCGGAAGCTTCTTGTAGGCACGGGAAACAACGGACAGGGTCGTGGGACAGATATCCGGACACTGTGTAAAACCGAAGAAGACGACGGTCACTTCATCAAACAGGCGATCCAGGGGCACCGGTCCGGCAGTCGTCTCAACCTGCTCCGGACCGCCCAACAGGTGGACAAGATCCGGCCGTGCCTGGCTGCGATAGAGTGCTGTACCCACTACAGCCAGAATAATCAGGGCCGTCACGGCGAAGCCCTGTCTGGCAAAAAGATTCTTCATGGCAATTCTGCCTCTATCTGGTAGTGTTCTGTTTTCATGAGGATTTTCCAGCGCATATCATCACCGAGCGTACAGACCGGCACGATTCCCCGGACGGTGATGGTACCGTTCTCCAGTTCTATGGACAGGGAAAGCTTCCCATGTTCATGTTGATGCCTTCAATGTAGGCTGTTTTGATGCCTCTGGCGGCATCGCCTTCAAGGGTGAGCGTGAAGGCATGATTGGCGGAGCGCTCGGCATGAATCAGGAGTCTGCCCTGCGGAGTGTCGCACGGGGTGTCCGCCCGGCACAGGATGACTTCAGTTTCACGAGTGCAACCACTGAGCACGGCAGCAATTCCGATCATCGCGATCAGATATTTCACGGGACATGACCTTTATCAAAGCGTGGCGGGGCACCATTCTATAGGCTTTTGTCAAAATCACCAGTGGAGAGGTTTACGTGACAGATACGCCGTTTTATGTGCCCCAGGGCAACGAAGTGGAGCTCTTCGAACACGCTGCACGCCATAATCTGCCGGTCCTGATCAAGGGCCCGACAGGGTGTGGCAAGACCCGCTTCGTGGAATACATGGCCGCCAGGCTGGGCCGGAACGTGCATACCGTCGCCTGCCATGACGATCTCAGTGCGGCGGATCTGGTGGGACGCCACCTGATCGGCAAGGACGGGACCTATTGGCAGGATGGCCCCCTCACCCGTGCCGTGCGTGAAGGCGCCATTTGCTATCTGGACGAAATCATCGAGGCGCGCAAGGATACGACAGTCGTCATTCACCCGCTGGCCGATGATCGCCGTCTGCTCCCCATCGAACGCACGGGAGAGCTGCTGGAAGCCGCGTCCGGTTTCATGCTGGTAGTGTCTTACAACCCCGGTTACCAGAATGTGCTGAAAGGCATGAAGCCGAGTACCCGTCAGCGCTTTGTGGCGCTGTCCTTCACCTACCCCAAGCCCGAACTGGAGGCATCCATTGTCATTCACGAGGCGGATGTGGATCGCGGCATTGCCGAGCGCCTGGTGAAACTGGCCAATGCCCTGAGGAATCTGACCGGCCACGATCTGGAAGAAGCCGCTTCCACACGTCTGCTGATCTATGCCGCCCGACTCATTCGCTCGGGGGTACCCACACGGGAGGCCTGTTATGCTACCATTGCAGAACCCCTGACCGATGATCAGGATACCTTGCAGGCTATCCGGGACATGATTGATGCCCACTTCGAGCCCTGACCTGACACTGGATGACCCGGAAAGGCGCATCGCCATCCAGGCTGAGTGCGCCTACCTCGTCAACTTGCTTGCCTTGCCTCTGGTCGGCGCCCTGTACTGCCTGTTTCTCTCTGTCCGCCACCTGCGCAGCGCCAGCCTGGCGCTTCGCCAGCACCTGCTCTTCACGACCTGGGGCAGTTTTCTTGCCCTGTTTCTGCTGGGGGGCATGACGGGGTTCTATTATCTCATGTTGGGTACCAGCCCCCGGTTCTGGTTCAATACGCTCATTTTTCTCTCCATCTTTCATACCTCCTTCGTTATAGTCGGTCTTTATACTTTAGCTAAATCTTTGTCAGGAAAAGGGTTTTAGCATTTCCCGCCTTTCTCTATTCCTCTTGTTAACCTGATTTAGATCAAGGTGGATGAAAGTTTGTTCATCCATAGTGAACGTGCGACACAACAAGGAGACGCACGAGATGAACTTTCGTCTTGCCCTGAAACCGATCACTCTGGCAGTGGCTTCGTCCGCACTCATTCTCGCGGGCGGCAGCTTCGCTCAGGAGGGTCACAAAAACGATTCTGGTTATGAAGGTGCTCCGCTCGCCATGAGCGGCAAAGATGCACAGATTGTCAAATCACCCGGTGCGCCCGACATGAGCGTGGCCGAGTTTGAACAGGCTCGGAAGATTTATTTCGAGCGCTGCGCCGGCTGTCACGGTGTGCTCCGCAAGGGGGCCACAGGCAAGCCGCTGACGCCGGATATCACCCAGAAAAAAGGCACGGATTATCTGAAGGCGTTCATTACCTACGGATCGCCCGCCGGCATGCCCAACTGGGGTACCTCAGGCGAGCTGACCGAGCAGCAGATCGACCTGATGGCCCGCTATATCCAGCATGAGCCCCCCAAGCCGCCCGAGTTTGGCATGAAGGAAATGAAGGCGACCTGGAAAGTGCTGGTGCCGCCCGAGAAGCGTCCGAAGAAACAGATGAACAATCTGAATCTCAAGAACCTGTTCTCCGTCACACTGCGTGACGCAGGCAAGGTGGCGCTGATCGACGGTGACAGCAAGAAGATCGTCAAGATCCTCGATACCGGTTATGCGGTACATATCTCCCGTCTCTCCGCTTCCGGGCGTTATCTGTTCACCGTGGGTCGTGATGCCCTGCTGAACATGATCGACCTGTGGATGGAAGAGCCCGCGACCGTTGCGACCATCAAGATCGGCCTGGAAGCCCGCTCCGTGGAAACCTCCAAGTACAAGGGATGGGAAGACAAGTATGCCATCGCCGGTTCCTACTGGCCGCCCCAGTACGTGATCATGGACGGCGAAACCATGGAACCGCTGAAGATAGTCTCCACCCGTGGCATGACCGTGGATACTCAGGAGTACCATCCTGAGCCACGTGTTGCAGCGATCGTAGCCTCTCACGAGCGGCCCGAGTTTATCGTCAACGTCAAGGAAACCGGCAAGGTACTGATGGTCAACTATGAGGATATCGACAATCTCAAGGTGACCACCATCGGCGCTGCCCGCTTCCTGCACGATGGCGGCTGGGACAGCACCCACCGGTACTTCCTGACCGCCGCCAACAAGTCCAACAAGATTGCCGTCATTGATTCCAAGACGGACAAGCTTGTGGCACTTGTCGATGTTGGCTCGATTCCTCACCCCGGCCGCGGTGCCAACTTCGTGCATCCCAAGTACGGTCCGGTCTGGGCGACCAGTCACCTGGGCGACAATAGCATTGCCTTGATTGGTACGGATCCGGAAGGTCACCCGGATTATGCCTGGAAGATGGTACAGAAGCTTGACGGCCCTGGCGGCGGCTCCCTGTTCATCAAGACCCATCCGAAGTCCCGTCATCTGTATGTGGACACCCCGCTGAACCCGTCGCCGGAGCTCAGTCAGTCTGTCGCTGTCTATGATCTGGACAATCTGGACAAGGGCTTCAAGACCCTCCCGATTGCCAAGTGGGCAGGCCTGAAAGACGATGGTGCCAAACGGGTCGTACAGCCCGAGTTCAACAAGGCTGGTGATGAAGTCTGGTTCTCCGTCTGGAGCGCCAAGGACAAGGAGTCTGCCATCGTGATTGTGGACGACAAGACACTCAAGCTGAAGGCTGTGATCAAGGACAAGCGCCTGATTACGCCGACAGGCAAGTTCAACGTCTACAACACCATGCACGACATTTATTGATGACCATCCACGGATGATACAAGGCGCAGGGACGCGCCTCATAACGATAACGAAATTTTTCCGGGTAAAGACGATGAGAGAGATGGCTCAATCAATGTGTCTGACTGTCGCATTGCTTGTGTCCGGTACCGTTGCGGCTTTGACGGGCGACCGGGCGCAAGCCCTTCTCGACACATTGAAACAGGATTGTGGTTCCTGCCACGGCATGACCTTGCAAGGCGGCCTTGGCCCTGCACTCACCCCCCAGGCATTGTCTGACAAGCCTGTCGACTTTCTCACCCGAACCATTCTGGATGGTCGTCCCAATACGGCAATGCCCCCCTGGCGGCCCTTGCTGAAGGAAGAGGAAGCCCGCTGGCTTGCAGAACAACTTAAAAAGGGTGTGAAGTGATGACGGTATCTGCTTCAATCAAAAAGACTTTTGAATTCATCACGGCGGCGATTCTGGCATTCGGGTTGACCGCCTGCGCCACAGCACCGCAGACGGACACGCAGGTGACGACCCTGCGGGGCACCGGAACGCTGGGCGTCATCATCGAGCGCGCTACCGGCTCCGTTCTCGTCGTCGAACAACGCAGCCACAGCATCCTTCACCGGATTACAGGACTGGGTGATCTGTCCCACGCTTCAGTGGTGTTCTCCCCCGATGAACGCTATGCCTATGTATTCGGCCGCGACGGTGGCCTGTCCAAAGTTGACGTTCTCACCGGCCAGCTCGTCCGCCGTGTGATCCAGGGAGGCAACAGCATCGGTGGTGCCATTTCGGCCGACGGAAGGCTGATTGCTGTTTCAAACTATGAACCGGGTGGCGTAAAACTGTTTGATGCGCAGTCGCTGGATCTGGTTGCCGACCTGAACAGCCAGGCCATCACCGGCCATCCCTCCAAAACCGTGGGCATGGTCGATGCACCGGGCAATGTCTTCATGGCAGCGCTGCTCGACGGTGATGAAATCTGGCGCATTCACACCGACAGCAATCCGCCCCAGGTGGATCGTTATCCGGCCAAAGGACGCATGCCATATGATGCACTGATCACTCCGGATGGCCGCTATTACATTGCGGGACTGTTCGGGGAAGATGGCATGAGTCTGCTGGATCTCTGGCATCCCGAAAAGGGTGTCCAGCGCATTCTTTCCGAATACGGCAAGGGAGAGGCCAAACTCCCGGTTTACAAGATGCCGCACCTTGAAGGCTGGACAATTGTGGGCGATACGGCCTGGGTGCCTGCAGTGGGCCATCATGAGGTGCTGGTCATCAATACCCGGACCTGGACACTGCAGCAGCGCATTCCCGTATACAGCCAACCCGTGTTTGTGATGGGTCGGCCGGACGGGCGGCAGGTCTGGGTAAACTTTGCCTATCCTGACAACGGTGCGGTGCAGGTTCTGGATACGGAAACCGGCAAGATTCTGCGCACACTTGAACCCGGCAAGACCGTGCTGCACATGGAGTTCACGGCAAAGGGGGACGAGGTCTGGATCAGCGTTCGGGATGACAACAAGGTCTGTGTCTACGACACCACCACGCTGACACAAAAAACCTGCCTGCCGGCAGAAAAGCCCAGTGGAATTTTCTTCACCTGGCGTGCTCACCGGATTGGTCTGTAGGAGGCTCCATGACACCCCTCGCCCGCACACTGATTGACCGATACCAGAAGGGATTGCCGGTTTCGCTCACGCCCTGGGCTGATCTGGCCTCCGAACTGGGCGTCACTGAAGAAGAGGTGCTGACCACGCTGGATGCACTGGAAGCCGAAGGCATCATTACCCGCGTGGGGCCGGTCTTCAACCATCACCGGGCCGGCGCCAGTACACTGATTGCCCTGGCGGTTGCACCGTCACGTCTGGAGCACGTTGCGAGCTGGCTGAATGCACAGGAAGGTATCAACCATAACTACGAGCGCGAGCATTTTTTCAATCTGTGGTGTGTTGCCACGGCGGCCGATGCCGATTCTCTGCAAGCCCGGGTAGAGGGCATTCGCAGGCGCTGGCCGGATGTCCCTGTCCTTGATCTGCCCATGGTCGAGCAATATCACATTGATCTGGCCTTCCCCATCCGCTGGGAAGGCGTGGAGGCACATCATGCTGACGCCTGAACAAAGCCGCCGACTCAAGGGGTTGCTGCGCCACGGAATCCCACGGACACATCGCCCCTGGCAGACGCTGGCACAACAACTGGGCGTGCAGGAAACAGAGGTGTTCCGGACAATCCGGGACTGGCTGAATGATGGCACCATCAAGCGCATGGGGCTGGTGGTCAATCACCATGCACTGGGCTATACCGCCAATGCTATGGTGGTTTTTGACGTCCCCGACGATCAGATCCGCGAGATAGCTGCCGCCATTTGCAGTACGGGCCGGGTCAACCTGTGTTATCAGCGACCGCGTCGACCGAACTGGCCCTATAACCTGTTCTGCATGATTCATGGTCAATCCAGGGAACACGTGAACTCCGAACTGGAGACGCTTCTGAAAGAGGCCGGACTTGAAAAGTGGCGCCATGAAGTGCTGTTTTCCACCCGGCAGTTCAAGCAGTGTGGTGGCCACTACGGACTGGTGATCAACGCCAAGGGAGGACAGCATGACTGAAGCGCTGCCTCTGAGCCCCCTCGAAAAAACCGTGATCAACCGGCTTCAGTATGGCATACCCGCCGTCCCCCGGCCTTTTGATGCCTTGGCCGGAGAGTTGGGCATCAGCCCGGCCGACATCGTGGAAACACTCCGGTCGCTGCAGGCCCGTGGCATTCTCATGCGTCTGGGGCCCCTCTACAACGCCGTGCACATGGGTGGCGAAGTCTCGCTTGTCGGCATGGCGGTGCCTCAGGATCGCTTTGATGAGGTTTGCGAAATCGTCAACAGCTATCCGGAAGTGGCCCACAACTACGAGCGCGACCATGCGATCAACATGTGGTTCGTGGTGTCCACGGAAACCCCCGGACGCACTGAGGAAGTGCTTGCCGATATCGCACGTCGAACCGG
This sequence comes from Thermohahella caldifontis, assembly GCF_041153465.1. Classification (NCBI taxonomy): domain Bacteria; kingdom Pseudomonadati; phylum Pseudomonadota; class Gammaproteobacteria; order Oceanospirillales; family Hahellaceae; genus Thermohahella; species Thermohahella caldifontis. The sequence goes on along the minus strand of NZ_CP154858.1, from coordinate 615,886 downwards.
CCTCACGCCCCTGAACATGCCCAAGGAGGAGGAGTACTATGTCGGCCTGTACTTCCAGGTCTGAAGCGACATTGAGCGCTCTGGATCTTGAACTGATACGTGTGACTCAGCAGGGTCTGCCGCTGACCGAACAGCCCTTCGCCGAGGCGGCCCGCACACTGGGTATCAGCGAGGATGAAGTCTGTGCCCGCCTGGCCCGCATGCAGGATGCCGGAGTGGTTCGCCGGATTGCGCTGGTACCCAATCATTACAAGCTGGGGTATACCGCAAACGGCATGTCGGTCTGGGATGTGGAAGATGCTGCCCTGCCTGCGCTGGCAGCACGCATCGCCGCCCTGCCCGGTGTCAGCCACTGCTATCGTCGCCCCAGACATCTGCCGGACTGGCCCTACAACCTGTTTGCCATGCTGCATGGCCGTACGCGTGAGGAAGTTCTGGAACAGAAAAAGGAAATCGAATTGTTGCTGGGAGATGCCTGCCGGCAATCCGACATTCTGTTTTCAACCCGCATTCTCAAGAAAACCGGTTTCCGGCTCGCCGCCAAAGGAGGCGCCAAATGTTCAGACTGACCCAATACATGAACTCACTTATCCATCCGGCGCCCGTCCCACCGGCACGCAAACCGACGGGACCGGTGGTGATCTGGAATCTGATCCGCCGTTGCAACCTGACCTGCAAGCATTGTTATTCCATTTCGGCCGACACCCATTTCAAAGGCGAGCTGGAAACCGATGAAGTCTATGAGGTCATGGATGATCTCAAGGCCTTTGGCGTACCGGTACTTATCCTTTCGGGAGGCGAGCCCCTCCTGCGCCCAGATATCTTTGATATCGCAAAGCGTGCCAAGGCCATGGGATTTTATGTGGGACTTTCCAGCAACGGCACACTGATCGACGAATCCAACATCGACACCATAGCCGAAACCGGTTTCGACTATGTGGGCATCAGCCTGGACGGCTTGCGCGAAGTCCATGACCAGTTCCGGCAAAAGGAAGGTGCGTTCGATGCTTCGTTGCACGCGGCAAAGCTGTGCAAGCAGCACGGCATCAAGATCGGTTTGCGCTTCACCCTCACGCAAATGAACTACCAGGACTTCCCCGCCCTGCTGGACCTGGTGGCCGAACATGATATCGACAAGTTCTACCTGTCACACCTCAACTATGCCGGGCGCGGAAACCGCAACCGCAAGCATGACGCCCACCTGGCCATGACCCGGGATGCCATGACCCAGCTCTTCAATCATTGCGAGGCCGAGCTGAAGCAGGGGATTCACCGGGACTATGTTACCGGAAACAACGATGCCGATGCCGTCTGGCTGATCAAGTGGGCCGAAGAACGCTATCCGGAACAGGTTCCGCAGCTGGTTCAGCGACTGCGGAACTGGGGCGGCAATGCCACGGGCGAACATATCGCCAACATTGACAACCTGGGCAATGTGCATCCGGACACCTTCTGGTGGGATCACACGCTGGGCAATGTCCGCCAGCAACCATTTTCCGGGATCTGGCGTAACACACAGGATCCGCTCATGCTTGGCCTGCGTCAGCGCCCCCGCCCGGTCAAGGGACGTTGCGGCGTGTGTCCCTGGCTTGATGTGTGCAATGGCAACACCCGTGTCCGCGCCCGCCAGATGAGTGGTGATGTGTGGGCAGAGGATCCGGCCTGCTATCTGACAGACGAGGAACTGGGCCTCATTCCGGTTCGCCAGGTGGTTTAACGGGAGACCGATGATGACGACACGCATTCCCGACCTCAAACCCGGACAGGTGGCACTGATAGGTGCCGGCCCCGGCGATCCGGATCTGCTGACCCGTGCGGCGGAGCGAATTCTGCGTCAGGCCACGGATGTGGTTTATGACCGGCTGGTGTCGGATGCCATTCTGGCCCTGGTACCACCGGAGGCAACGTTGCACTATGCCGGCAAGCGCAGCCATTGCCACACGCTGACACAATCCCAGACCAATGCGCTGCTCGCCCGGCTGGCGATGGAAGGTCGCAAGGTAGTCAGACTCAAGGGCGGCGATCCGTTCGTGTTTGGCCGGGGTGGCGAGGAACAGGATTACCTGTCCGAACGTGGCATTGAAACCATTGTCGTGCCCGGCCTGACCTCAGCCCTGGGGTGTGCCACCCTCAATGGCCTGCCACTGACACACCGGGAATGCAGCCAGATGCTGACCCTGGTCACCGGTCACCTCAAGCAGGGCGAACTGGATCTGGACTGGCGGGCACTCTCCAGCCCCAACCAGACCGTGGTGTTCTACATGGGACTCTCCAACGCGGCCCGGATCCGTGATGCCCTCATCAAGGCCGGTCGATCCCCAGAAACGCCGGTTGCACTGATTGAGCGGGGCGCCACGCCACAGGAAAGACGCTGCATCACGACGCTTTCACAATTACCTGAATCGGTCGAACAGCATGGGCTTCAACCCCCAACCCTCATCATCGTGGGCGATGTCGTCAATCATGTGAGGGACTTCGGTCAATGGCTGACTTCGGAAACAAACATACCGGGGGCTCTGTCATGCGCATCCTGAAATTTGCATTGCCCGTTCTGTTGATCATCGGCGCCCATTCCACGGTTGCGCAAGCTGAAAACCAAGGGGCAGAGACCTTGTATAACCGGTACTGCGCCGCCTGCCATGGCGCCAATCGTCTGGGAGGAATGGGGCCTGCTCTCCTGCCCGAAAATCTGGGCCGGTTGCGGCCGAAACATGCTATCCGGACGATTACCAATGGTCGACCGGCCACACAGATGCCGGCATTCGGCAAACAGCTTGAAGCCGAACAGATACGTGCTCTGGTCGATTTTATCTACTCCAAACCCAAAGTAGAACCCAAGTGGACTTTTGAGGACATTCAGCGTTCGCGGATCGTCCACACCGACATCATGAGTCTGTCGGCCACCCCCACCTTCAATGCCGATATGCAGAACCTGTTTGTGGTGGTGGAAACCGGTGACCATCACGTCACGATTCTGGATGGCGACCGTTTCGAACCCATCACCCGCTTTCCCAGTCGTTACGCCCTTCACGGCGGCCCCAAGTACTCTCCGGACGGTCGCTTCGTTTATTTTGCCTCCCGAGACGGCTGGATCACTCAATATGATCTCTATAACCTGAAGGTCGTTGCAGAAATCCGCGCCGGGATCAATACACGCAATGTGGCCATATCCGATGATGGCCATTGGCTGATGGTTGCGAACTACCTGCCGCAAACACTTGTGCTACTGGATGCCATTTCACTTGAGCCCGTCCGGGTCTACCCGGTCATTGGGCATGATGGTACCCCTTCGCGAGTCAGTGCAGTCTACACGGCCCCGCCCCGGCACAGCTTCATCGCCGCACTCAAGGATATTCAGGAGGTCTGGGAGATTCCCTATCCCTTGCTGCCTGTCCGGCATGTGTATCAAAAACCCATGCGGGATGTTGTACTCCGGCACAGGATGGAAACCGCACCCCTGGACGTACAGCGTATTGCCGTACCCGACTATATGGACGATTTCTTTTTCGACCCCGACTACCACTATCTGATTGGTGCCAGCCGTTCCGGTAACCAGGCGCACGTTTTTGACCTGGATTCGCGCCGGCCCGTCAAAACACTCGCACTCGGTGGCATGCCACATCTGGGGTCAGGTATCAGCTGGGCGTGGAAGGATACCCGTATTCTGGCTACCCAGAACCTCAAGAAGGGTGAAATCGTCTTCATCGACATGAAAAACTGGGAAATCGTCAAACGCGTCAAAACGCCCGGACCCGGCTTTTTCATGCGCAGTCACAGCCAGTCCCCCTGGGTGTGGGCAGATGTGTTTTTCGGGCCGAACAAGGACAAGATGCTCCTTATCAACAAATCCACGCTGGAAGTGGAGCATTTCCTGACGCCGCGCCCGGGCAAGACCAGTGCACATGTCGAATATACCCGGGATGGCCGCCATGCATTGCTGAGTATCTGGGAGAACCCGGGCGAGCTGATCATCTATGACATGAAAACGCTGAGCGAAATCCGTTCTCTGCCCATGTCCAAACCCTCGGGCAAATACAACGTATTTAACAAAACGCATTACGATGATGGCACAAGCCATTGATCTGCAGTCTTTCATCGCTCTACCCGGAGCATGATTGTTTGGCCGGGCCCTGCCCGGCCTTTTTTATAAATCCCTAGTAAATTACTAGGTTGATCCAAATCAAGGCAGGTACCTGCCCAAAAACCGTATGCTGGCATCGTCCACATACCACATCAGGGAGACAACAACATGGCTGAACGCTTTACCAAAAGCATGGCCAGAAACATCTACCTCGGAGGCAGCGTGTTCTTCGTGTTACTGTTTCTGGCGCTTACCTTTGACACCATGCAGGCCATGCCTCAGCGGGACAACCGGGCACAGCTGACTGAAGCGGCTGCGCGCGGAAAGCTCGTCTGGGAGCAGAACAACTGCATCGGTTGCCATACGCTGCTGGGTGAAGGTGCCTATTTTGCACCCGAACTGGGCAACGTGTTCCAGCGCCGCGGTGGTGGTGATCCGGCTACCTTCAAGGCATTTCTCCATGCCTGGATGCAAGCCCAGCCCACAGGGGTTCCGGGCCGCCGTCAGATGCCCCAGTTCAATCTGACCGACCAGGAAATCGATGACCTTGCCGCATTCCTCGAGTATGCCGCTGGCATCCAAACCAATGACTGGCCGCCCAACATCGAAGGCTAAGGAGATACAGCCATGCAATATCAGTCACAGGCCGTTGCCAAACCCTATTTCATCTTTGCGCTCTTGCTCTTTGCCGGACAGATCCTGTTTGGCCTGATCATGGGGCTTCAATATGTGGTCGGCGACTTCCTCTTTCCGGCCATCCCCTTCAACGTGGCACGGATGGTTCATACCAACCTGCTCATCGTCTGGTTGCTGTTCGGCTTCATGGGCGCTGCCTACTACCTGATTCCGGAAGAGTCCCAGCGTGAACTGCACAGCCCGAAGCTGGCACTGGCATTGTTCTGGATCTTTGCCGTAGCGGGCACCCTCACCATTCTGGGGTACCTGTTCGTGCCTTATGCCGGACTGGCCAAGATGACCGGCAACGAGCTGCTGCCGACCATGGGCCGGGAGTTCCTTGAGCAGCCCACCATTACCAAGATTGGTATCGTGATCGTGGCACTGGGCTTCCTGTACAACCTTGGCATGACGGTACTCAAGGGTCGGAAAACAGTCATCAATATCGTATTGATGACCGGTCTGGTCGGTCTGGCCGTCATGTTCCTGTTCTCCTTCTACAACCCCGAAAACCTGGCACTGGACAAGTACTACTGGTGGTGGGTTGTCCATCTTTGGGTCGAAGGCGTATGGGAGCTGATCATGGGTTCCATCCTGGCCTACGTCCTGATCAAGGTGACGGGTGTAGACCGTGAAGTGGTGGAAAAGTGGCTCTACGTCATCATTGCCATGGCGCTGATCACCGGTATTATCGGTACCGGCCACCACTACTACTGGATCGGGCCGCCCGAATACTGGAAGATCCTGGGCTCCGTATTCTCTGCCCTGGAACCCATTCCGTTCTTCCTGATGGCCGTCTTTGCCTTCAACATGGTCAACCGCCGTCGCCGTGAGCACCCGAACCGTGCAGCGACGCTCTGGGCCATGGGATGCGGGGTCATGGCTTTCCTGGGCGCAGGTGTCTGGGGCTTCCTGCACACACTGGCACCGGTGAACTATTACACTCACGGTACCCAGATCACGGCATCACACGGTCACATGGCCTTCTACGGTGCCTATGCGATGATTGTGCTGACCATCATCTCCTACGCCATGCCGGTACTGCGCGGCCGTCCTGACGGAAACAGCAACAAGGCTCAGGTTGTGGAAATGTGGGGCTTCTGGCTGATGACCATTTCCATGGTCTTCATCACCCTGTTCCTGACCGGCGCCGGTATCCTGCAGGTCTGGCTGCAGCGGATCCCGGAAACCGGCACTGCCCTCGGTTTCATGGCCACTCAGGATCAGCTCAGTCTGTTCTACTGGCTGCGTGAAATTGCCGGTGTCACTTTCCTGATCGGGCTTGTCGCCTACCTCTGGTCCTTCTTTGTGGACAAGGATGCACAACCGGCCTGATCACGCCAAACCTGCCGGCTCCCAAGGGAGCCGGCTTCATTTTGACAGGAGGCGACAATGGAAGAATGGGTTGGCCAGAAATGGCATCACTTCATTACCCGCAAGGCAGACCACAGCCATCCTGAGGCTGAGGTGCGCCTGGCAGATATCAGCAAGCGCCTCCACACCCTGTTACGGGCACTGACCGGAAATGAAGTGCTGGACATCCAGCCCAGCCCCGAAACCTGGTTTTACGTCAGGCAGACCTCCACTCAGAAGCTGGCCGGACTGGGCCGTCACTACACGCCGGTCTGGCGCAGCCACCACCGGCTGTATGTGCCCGAAAAGGTCGCATTTCTGCCAGACGCCCGACTCAACGAGAGTCTTTATCTCTGGTGGGCCCTTCTGGCAAGCCAGATGCCGCCGGACTGGCAGAACTGGCTGGTCGATAACCAGACCGCAACGCTCAGAACCCTTCAGGCCTATCCGGGCATCCGCACCACCTGGCACAACCTGACCCAGGCCGTGATCCGTGAACGCCCGGACCCGGATGCCCTCCCTGCGGATGAAGCCGCACAAGAGCGGGCTATCCTTCAGGCGCTGCTTGATCCGGGTTCAGTCAGCGCCCTGCCACCGGCACGCTTTGCTCCGGTGCCTGTTCACCTCTGGCTCTACCCCCAGTTTGCCGAGCAGACTGCGGCAGCCCGGGATGCCTCCGAGGATGAGCCCGGACACCGGCAACCCTCGGAAGAAAACCAGCCTCAGGCCAATGCACAACGCAAACGAGCCGAGAGAACTGACGCTGGAAAGAAGGATGGCTTGCTGTTGTTCCGCCTCGAAAGCCTGCTCAGCTGGGCAGAAATGACCAAGGTGGACCGCAGTCAGGACGATTCCGAAGAGGATGACAGCGCCGTTGCGGATGATCTTGACGTGATCACCCTGAGCAAAAAAGGCACAGCCAGCAAAGGCCTCAAACTCAGCCTTGACCTGCCTGCGGAAGCCGAGGACGACATCCCTCTGGATGAGGGCCTGAGGCTGCCGGAGTGGGATTTCAAACGCCAGGCTTATCGCCAGGATTATTGCCGGGTCCTGACACTGACACCCAGACACCTGGGAGACGAACACCTGCCAGAGCATCTCCAAAAGGACGCACAGAAGGTACGGCGCCACTTTCAGGAACTGCGCCCTGTCCGGTACTGGCAGAAGCGCCTGCGTGAAGGCGATGAAATTGACCTCGGTGCCTGGCTCGATTTCCAGACTGCGCGCCAGCATGGCCACGCCGATGGCGAACCTGCCGTATTTTCCTCCTTCAGCGGGCAACTGCGTGATCTCAACTGTCTGGTCCTTGCTGATCTCAGCCTGTCCACAGATGCCTGGCTGGGTAACCGCTGTACGGTACTGGACGTGATCCGGGACAGCCTCCTGCTGTTCAGCGAAGCACTGACCGCAAGCGGAGACACTTTCGCGCTCTATGGTTTCAGCTCAAGACGCAATAATCATGTCCGCATCACGGAACTGAAAAGCTTCACTGAAACGTATAACGATGCCGTCCGGGCACGCATCAACGGGCTCAAGCCCGGTTACTATACGCGCATGGGCGCGGCCATTCGCCGGGCGACTCAGCTGCTTTCCAAAAGGCCTGCCCACCAGAAACTGCTGCTTCTGATCACGGACGGAAAACCCAACGATCTGGACCAGTACGAAGGTCGCTACGGTGCCGAAGATACCCGCATGGCCGTGCGCGAGGCCCGCATGCAGGGCGTCGTGCCCTTCTGCGTCACCATCGACAAGGAGGTCGGCGACTACCTGCCCTGGCTGTTCGGCTCGCAGCACTATTGCCTGATCTCTAATCCGCACCAGCTCCCGGCCAGGCTGCCCGACTCTACGCGCAACTGACCCGGACCTGACAGCAACAGACGCGCCTCTGTTCAGATCCGGCCCAATGGTCTAGACTGGAAACAGGCAGAGAGTCGAGACACACAATGTTGCGGTATGTCCTGTATGCAGTCGCCGGTGGGGTGTTGGGTTTGTGCGCCCTGGTTGCGCAGGGTCAGGAAACACTGAAGCTGACCAATGGCGAGTGGCCACCCTATCAGTCACAGCACCTGCCCGGCTATGGGCCGGCTTCCCGCATTGTGACCCGTGCCTTTGAAACCCAGGGCATACGGGTGTCCTACGGCTTCTTTCCCTGGAGTCGTGCCTACTACATGGCCGAGCGCGGCATCTATCATGGCTCCCTGATCTGGAGCTATACCCCCGAGCGGGCCAAGGCCTTTTACTACAGCGACCCGTTCATCTTTACCGATACCGTATTTTTCTATCACCGCGACACCCCCTTCGACTGGTCCGACTGGAGCGACCTGCGCGGCATCCAGATTGGGGCAACCCTGGGTTACACCTACGGTGAAGGATTTGAAAAGGCTGAAAGACAAGGGTTGCTCACAGTGGACCGTGTCGTCAGCGACGAAATCAATCTGAGACGCCTTCTGGCAAAACGCATCACCATTTTCCCGCTATCTCTGGACGTGGGTCTGACCATGCTGAACACACTGTTCACACCGGAGGAGCGTGCAGAGATTCGCTGGCACCCCAGGCCACTGCGCAGAACTGCTTATCATCTTATTCTCTCGCGCAAACACCCGGATGCGCCGAAGTGGATTGAAGCGTTCAACCGCGGTCTGAAAATGCTGAAAGAAAGCGGTGAATACGAGCAGATTCTCCGGGCCGCCGAAGTGCCTCAGCCGGATATGACCACGGCAATACCGTGACTCACCAGGCCGGTTATCACCATGGTGAGGAATCCGGCCCCCAGTTGAAGGCGCAGGGCCCGGTCACCCACGACCACCGCCGCCCCGAACTTGAAGATGAAATTGGCTATGAAGGCAATGATGACTGCCTGAATGGCCACATTCACATCAAGCTGCCCCGCTGTGGCCAGTTTCAGGTTGGCGATGGTGATGGCGTCAACGTCAGTCAGCCCTGAAAGAAAGGCCACCACATAGCCGCCAAGGCTTGGAAATTGCTCGTTCATCCAGGCCGAAAGCATCAGTACCACCATGAACGACGCCGCAAAGCCCAAGGCTGTCTTGAGGTCAGCCGGATTCTGAACATGCAGCCGGGGCACATCCTGGGGCAACTCACCATCCCGCAACATGTGCCAGGTCAGAAAAAGCAGTCCGCCAAACAGGCCACCCAGCAACCAGGGCAACAGCAATGGCAGCACCTCCGCAGATACGGCAGTCACGAGAATGCCCACCCGGACAAACAGAATGAGATGGGAGAGCAGAATGATGCGCACGGCAAAGAGACAGAAACCCTCCGATTGCCGCGTATACCGGGAATACACCAGTGTCGTTGCCGTGGTGGAAACCAGACCACCCAGCAGGCCCACCAGCATCAATCCTGCCTTGCCGCCCCAGAACCTGAGCGCCACATACCCCGCCAGGCTGATACCACTGATCAGCACCACCAGCCATCCGATCTGATAGGGATTGATGACCTGATATGGCCCCATGTTTTCATTGGGCAGAACCGGCAGCAGAATGAAGGCTACCGCCGCGAACTGGAGGAAAGACGTCACGTCCTGATTGTTGAGTTTGCGGGGCACCTCACGCAGTTCCTTGCGAAAATAGAGCAAGGCCATCACCACAATGGCCAGCCCGCTGGGCAATAACGGATGTCCGATCCAGAGTGCCAGTCCCAGCCCATACGTCAGAATACCCGCCATGACCGTGGTGGTATCCGGTTCGGGCGACTCCGACTTCACTTGCGCCACAATCAGGCTTGCCACGATCAGCACCGCCATGACAGGAGCCATGATCCAGTTGTCCAGCTGATGTCCTGTATAGCCTGCCAGCGCCCCCGCCAGCGCGATCAGCGTGAACGTCCGCAGCCCCGCAATGGCATTGCTGTGCTTTTCTCGCTCCAGACCGATCAGAAATCCGATCCCGACAGCCTGCGCAAACAGCAGGAGATGGCCCAACGAATCATTCATCCCGAATCCTCATGTCGCCTTCTGGATGAGGGTAACAAAAACAGGAAAAGCTTGCCCGCCAGATTGGGGACAGATTGCGGAGAATCAAGATTTGACAGGTGACCGGAGGGACTGGTGCCCGAGGCCGGAATCGAACCGGCACGGAAGTCAACTTCCGAGGGATTTTAAGTCCCTTGCGTCTACCAGTTTCGCCACTCGGGCAACAATGGAGGCTGGGGTCGGAATCGAACCGGCGTACACGGAGTTGCAGTCCGCTGCATGACCACTCTGCCACCCAGCCATGTGCCTGAGGTACGTGGACGGAAGGAGGATTCTGAGGTGAATTGGAGCGGGAAACGAGACTCGAACTCGCGACCCCAACCTTGGCAAGGTTGTGCTCTACCAACTGAGCTATTCCCGCTCACCTCTGAACAGTGCCCGGCACCGATCAGGTGGCGCATAGTTTACTGTTTCAGCCTTGGCTGTCAACCCCGGATTCCATATTCCCTGACAATTGAGGCCAGGCGGCCTTGAGATAGACCAGCATGGACCAGATCGTCAGGATCGCAGCCACATACAACATTGCCAGTGCGACCCAACCCAGCGCACTCACAGGAGGGAAAGCCAGCAACCCCGTGATGGCGGCCATCTGCATGAATGTCTTGACCTTTCCCACGTAACTGACCGCCACGCTGGCACGCTGCCCGACCTCTGCCATCCACTCTCTGAGCGCCGAAATCACGATTTCACGCCCCACGATGATGGTGGCCGGCAGGGTCATCAGCCACGAATGCCAGCTCTCCACCAGCAACACCAGCGCCACTGCAACCATGAGCTTGTCCGCCACCGGATCCAGAAAGGCTCCGAAGGGTGTGGTCTGATTCCATTTGCGTGCCAGATAGCCATCCAGCCAGTCCGTGAAGCCCACCACCATGAAGATGATGGCACTTGCCAGCCCTGCCTGCTTCCAGGGCAGATAATAGACGACCACAATCACCGGGATCATGATGATCCGGATCAGTGTCAGCAGGTTGGGCAGATTGAATCGTGTAATGGGCCTAATCTTCATGCATTGCCTGGTAAATTGTGGTTGCCAGTGTCCGGCTGATGCCCGGCACCTTGGTCAGCTCTTCCACCGAGGCATTCTCAAGCCCCTTCATGCTGCCAAAATGCCGCAACAGCTCGCGCCTGCGTTTCGGCCCGACGCCCTCGATCTCCTCCAGCGCCGAGCGGCTGCGTTTCTTGCCCCGACGCGCCCGGTGTCCGCTGATCGCAAAACGATGGGACTCATCCCTGACATGCTGAATGAGGTGCAACGCCGGACTGTCCGGCGGCAAGTTTAACACGCCCTCGCCCAAATCCAGAATCAGAGTTTCCATTCCCGGCCTGCGCGTGACACCCTTCGCCACACCTATTGTGACCAGATCTCCCTGACCGAGTTTTTCCAGCATCTCGCGCGCCGCCCTGAGTTGCCCCTTGCCTCCGTCAATGAAAAGAATATCCGGCCTGACGGACGCCCGACTGCCACCAAAGCGCTTCTCCAGGGCCTGAGCCATGGCAGCATAGTCGTCACCGGGGGTAATGCCTGTGATGGTATAGCGCCGATATTCCGATTTCAGCGGCCCCTCGATATTGAATACCACGCAGCTGGCCACCGTTTCCTCGCCCTGCGTGTGGGAAATATCAAAGCACTCCAGCCTGCCGGGCATCTCATGCCAACCCAGCACCTGCTGCAGTGCCGCAAAGCGCGAGCGGAGTGTCTCCCGGTCACGAACACGCAGCTGCACTGCCTGCCTGGCATTTTCAGCCGCCATCTCCTGCCAGCGGGCACGCTCCTCACGCACCTGGGTCTTGATCTGAACCCGCCTGCCTGCGACCTTTTCAAGCGCCGTCTCCAGAAGCTCCGGCTCCGGAATTTCCGGCCAGACAATCACCTCACGGGGTATCCAAGGGTGCTCTTCCTGCAGATAGTACTGGGCCACGAAACTGGCGAGGGCCTCCTCATCGGCTTCATCCAGCCCGCCTTCCATGCGCAGATTCTGACTGCCGACCACCTTGCCCTCGCGCACCTGAAGCACGTGCACCATGCGCACCTCGGCAGCGCTGGCCAACGCGAACACATCCGCCTGCGCCTGCCCGGCCTCGATGGATTGCTCGGCCTGTACGGACTGCAGGGCCTGGATCTGATCACGCAACTGGGCGGCCCGCTCGAACTCCAGCGCGGCCGCTGCGGTTTCCATTTCATCGGCCAGTGTCTGAATCAGCGTGCTGTCTTCACCGCGCAGGAATCGCTGCGCATGGGCCACGTCCTTCTGATAATCTTCGGGAGAAATATACCCTACGCAGGGCGCGGAGCAGCGGCCGATCTGGTATTGCAGGCAGGGCCGGGAACGATTGCGGAAGGTCGCCTCCTCACACTGCCGGACACGGAAAATCTTTTCCAGAAGCCCCAGGGTTTCACGGACAGCCCAGGCATTGGTGTAAGGGCCGAAATAACGCCCGGATGCAGCTTTCTTGCGCCTGACCCGGCGAAAACGGATGGCAGGGTACTCGGGATGATCCGTTATGTAGATATACGGGTAGCTCTTGTCGTCCCGCATCAGAATGTTGTAGGGAGGACGATTGGCCTTGATCAGGTTCTGCTCAAGCAGGAGGGCTTCCGTTTCGGTCTGCGTGACCGACACATCAATCTGCGCAATACGCTCAACCAGGGCCTGCGTTTTCAGGGGCAGCCCCCCGAACGGAAATAACTGCTGACGCGCTTTCTCAGGTCCCGCGCCTTGCCGATATAAAGCAGATTGCCCGCCGCATCGTACATCCGGTACACCCCGGGACGATGCGGCAGCGTTTTCAGAAACGACTTGTGATCAAAGGTATCCGAGTCAGCCAACCTTTGCCGCATCCACCAACCCGTGACGCATGGCGAGCAATGTCAGTTCCACATCACTCTCCACGCCCAGTTTCTCGAAGATTCTGTAACGGTAGGTGTTCACTGTTCTCGGGCTGAGGCACAGCTTGTCCGAAATCGCCTGTACCTTGCTGCCACTGACGACCATCATGGCAACCTGCATTTCCCGGTCTGACAGCCGGTCGAAAACATTCTCCGGCTTTTCGCCCGTTGCCGAGGCCAATGCCATTTTCTGGGCAATGATGGGACTGATGAATCCCTGCCCCCGGCTGACCGCCCGGATAGCCTCTATCGCTTCATTGATGCTCGCACCACCCTTCGTCACGAATGCCGACGCACCGGCCTGCATGACCCGTGTGGGAAACGGATTGTCATCACAGGCGGTTACCGCCACCACGGCAATATCCTTGTTGATGTGCTTGATGCGCCGGGTTGCCTCGATGCCACCGATACCGGGCATCTGTACGTCCATCAGCACCACATCCACAGGATTGCCCTGACGAATATATTCGATTGCCTCTTCCCCTGAGCCCACTGATGCCACCACCTCCAGCCAGTTTTCATCTGCCAGCATGCGCGACAGACCGGCACGGACCAGATCATGGTCATCCACAATGAGCAGCTTGAGCATGCGTACCTCAAAAGTGTGATGTTAAGGAGAGTGTGGTCAATGACTGACCACCGGACAATGAATTATACGTAACAATTCGTAAAGAAGCGACAGGCCAAACGGGCTATATGACAAAATATGACACGCCCTAGCAGGCAGACATGACACCCTCTCGCCGCGAGACCAGCGCCCTTCGAACGGCCGTATCTTTCACGGCCGGTTCACGACACAATGACTATCTAAGAAAACGACCAGGAATCACGAGAGGAACAAAGTGGCGGTGGGCCAGGGATTCGAACCCCGGGAGGGCGTAAACCCTCGGCGGTTTTCAAGACCGCTGCTTTCAACCACTCAGCCAGCCCACCGTTTTGAAACACGCAGAATGCGTTGTTGGTGGGCCATCATACTCAAAAGATCGTGCCTGTCAACCGTTTCTTAAATTGTTGTTACCTTTCGGTAAATGTAAACATTTCGCACTTGAAAAGGGGCTGCACATCTATATATTGGTGGATAGCAACCCAACCTACTTCTTCAATGGAGAAAACGATGGAAAACCGTGATTACCGACCGACCTCTGCAGTTGTTGAGCGGATGGATGGTGGCACACTGGCACAGGGAAACAGCGCCGAAGTCGCGTCCGTGCTCCGCAACACCTACACATTGCTGGGCATGACCCTGGCCTTCTCGGCTGTGGTCGCCTACATCACCATGCAGATGAACCTGCCGCACCCCGGCATCCTCATCACACTGGTGGGCTTCTACGGGCTTTTCTTCCTCACCAATGCCCTGCGTAACAGCGCTGCCGGCATCCTTGCCGTCTTCGCCCTGACCGGATTCATGGGCTATACCCTGGGCCCCATTCTGGCCGCATTTGCCGGGGCCGGCGCCATGGATATCGTCTTCAATGCCCTGGGCATGACAGCCATTGCCTTCTTCGGCCTCTCCGGCTATGTCCTGGTCACCAAGAAGGACATGTCCTTCCTGGGCGGCTTCCTCACTGCAGGCTTCTTTGTACTGCTGGGCGCCATGATCCTGGGCTTCTTCATGCAGTCCAGCGCGCTGCAACTGGCGATTTCAGGGGGCTTTGCCATCTTCTCCTCCGCAGCCATCCTGTATCAGACCAGCGCCATCATTCATGGCGGTGAGCGCAACTACATCATGGCCACGGTGGGACTGTTCGTCTCCATCTACAACCTGTTTGTCAGCCTGCTGCACATCCTGACTGCCTTGTCTGGCGACGACTGATTCCGCATAATGCTGCCCTGAACTGTTCAGGGCAGCAACTCCCATGAAGTACGCCATACTCGTACGCTCCGCCCCGGCCGTTTCCCAGGCCCCGACAACTGCCGTACATTTCGCCCGCGCCGCCATGGCTGCCGGTCACGAGATTGTACGCATTTTTTTCTATCAGGCTGGCGTTCTCAATGCCTTGAATACGCTCTGCCCGGCTCAGGATGACGCTCTGTTGCCCAAGGCCTGGCACGAACTGGCTGAAAGTGGTACGGAACTCATGGTCTGCGCTGCGTCTGCTGCACGACACGGGGTACTGAGTGCAGATGAGGCCAAGCGGTATGGACACCCGCATCCGACGCTCGACGAGGCCCATTTCGTAGTGGGCGGTCTGGGCAGTTGGGTGGAAGCCGTTCAGCTCGTGGATCGCGTACTGGTTTTCGGAGACGGACGATGAAAGGATCCTGGCTGATCGTTATCCGCAACAGCCTGTATGGCAACTCAAGCGTCCCGGCAGGTCTGGACATGGCGCTGGCCGCAGCCGCATTCGATCAGTCTGTGACGGTTCTGTTTGAATCCGCCGGCCTGACTGCCCTCGCAGCCGGTGACAGTAGCCCGATTGAGCGCAAGAACACCGGTCGCATGGTGGGCGCATTGGCCCTGTACGGCGTGAAGCGGATCCTGGCCCTTGCCGAGTCGCCCGAAGCGGAAAAGCTTTGCAGAACGCCGGGCGTCACACTCGTTGACCGCGCGCAACGTGACGCCCTCTTTCAGACCCATGACATGATTACGGTGTTCTGATGAAAACATTGCATGTGGTTTCCATGAATAATCCCGGCATACTGGATGCCCTGCCGTCGGGCGAGCAGGATGTGCTGCTGACCGAAGATGCGGTCTGCATGCTTGCCGGGAACGTCCCGCGCATCACGGAGCTGGCCGGCCAGCAGTCCCTCTTCGCCCTCGAACCCGACCTCGTTGCCCGGGGTATTTCCTGCCCGGAGGGTGTCACGGCGGTGGATTACGCCGGTATGGTTGAGCTGACGGAAACTCATGCCCCGATTGTTTGCTGGAATTGACATGACGCTACCGGAACGTGATACCGAGGGTTTTCTCGTCAATCTGAATGACTGGACTCCTGAAGTGGGCAGACAGATGGCTCTGGCCGATGGCCTCGACCTGACTGATGCCCACTGGGAGATCATCGAACTGGTTCGCCATTTCTACGATGAAACAGGCGTCAGCCCCGTGCAACGCGTTCTGGTCAAACTCGTCCGGGAGCGCCTGGGTGAAGAAAAAGGCCAGAGCATTTACCTGATGCAACTCTTTCCCGGCAGCCCCGCCAGGCTGGCTGCCCGCTATGCCGGTTTACCCAAACCCGCCAACTGCCTCTAGGACGAAGCATGAAAAACGCACCGCGTCACGCAGAAGAACACCCGTTTGCCCAATTCATTCGAATTCTTGGAAAGGGAAAGAAAGGCAGCCGAAGCCTCACTCGCGATGAGGCGTGTACCGCATTCGGCATGATTCTGGATGAGGCGTGCACCCCGGAACAGTTGGGCGCCTTCCTCATGCTGCTGCGGGTAAAGGAAGAAAGCCCTGACGAACTGGCCGGTTTTGTTGAAGCCGCGCGGGAGCGTATCCGACCGCCCCACCCCATCAACGTGGACCTGGACTGGAGCAGCTATGCGGGCAAGAGGCGGCAGCTACCCTGGTTTGTACTGAGCACACTGCTTCTGGCCGAAAACGGCTATCGCGTTTTCATGCATGGCGCCAAGGGCCATACACTCGGGCGGTTGTACACCGAGGACGTGTTCCGCAATCTCGGACTGCCGGTCGTGTCTGACTGGGAAGCCGCACACCATGAACTGGAGGCCCACAAGCTGGTCTACATGCCCTTGGCGGATCTGTGCCCGCGGCTGGAACACCTGATCCAGCTTCGCCCCCTGCTGGGTCTGAGATCCCCCGTGCATTCGCTTGCGCGGCTGCTGAATCCGCTTGATGCGCCGTCAGTGGTTCAGGGGATCTTCCATCCGCCCTACGGTCCCCGGCACGCTCACGCGGCGCAGGCCCTGGGATACGCTCACGTCAGCGTTATCAAGGGAGAAGGCGGCGAAGCAGAGCGCAATCCTGACACGGCCACGACAACCTGGCATGTGGACGAAGGCTCCGTTACGGAAAGGCAATGGCCGAGTCTGTTCGAGCGCCGGCACGTCAAGCCGGAAGATCTCGATGTGGCGCATCTGAAAGCCGTCTGGCAGGGCGGGATTGCGGATGAATATGGCGAAGCGGCGGTTGTGTCCACCTGTGCGCTGGCTCTGGTAACGCTGGATCCGGAGACCTCCGAGGCCGACGCCGTAGCGCGTGCGCGCACAATGTGGCAGCAGCGCAACCGCGCACGCCTCGGATAATCCGGCTCAGAAGCCGGAGAGCAATTCGTTCAGTTCCGCTTTCAGTTCTTCGGCGCTGAGGACCCAGACCGTGCCGTCGCCTGCCGGCCAGACACCGACTTCCAGCTGATCACCGGTCAGTCCGGCCACCCATTTCTTCAGAAATTCCGGCAGCGTCAGTGCATGAGGGGTGAGGTCCTCATCGCCCGCTGCGTACCGGGCTGCACTGTCGGCATCCGGCCACAACGGGACATATTCAAAACCTTCATCCTCGGCAAAAATCTTGAGAAACTCGTTTCTGGAGTTGACCAGTATCCAGATTTCCCGTGTTTCGATCACCGCATCCAGAAACGCTTCATAACGCGTTTCACAATCCGGACTGTTTGTTTCACTGTTTTCCTGGTGACTCACTGATGGCCTCGCATGTTGGGCAGGGGAATTCTACCGGAGCCATTATGAACGCACCCGCAGATGTTTGACAGTAGTATTTGCCGGGCGCCCGGCTGCGATGCCTGGCTGCGGGATCGACCTACTCGGCGTCTTTCCTTTGACGGACCGGCCTCTCGATGAGCGAGCTCAGACCACGCTCGACCAGGTCCGCCCCCATGCGTGTAACCGACTGTGTGGTTTGGCGCGCAGCATTCTGGGGAAGCTCGGCCACCGCCTTCCTGACGCCCCGGCGAATACCGCGTTCAATGGAGTCCTCCAGCTCCCCGCCAAGATGCGCGATCTTTTCTTCCAGGCGCGCCTTTTCGGGCCTGATGCGATGGACATAGATCCATGCGCCCACACCGCCCAGAATCGCGGATGTCAGAATGGCGGTTCCCAGCGCCAGTGCAACCAGGTGCCAGATAGTCAGATGATCCATGCCTGCAGCCCTCCCACAACGGTACCGGCCAGCGCGCCGGCGAGCATGAGCAACCACTGCTCCGACTGAAAAGCCGGCAGAAGTATGCGCTGGAAGGCTTCCGGCGGCAGCGATCTGAGCAGTCGCGACAGCCGTTCCGATATCCGTTGCGCAGTGGCTTCCCGGAAAGGCTTGTCCCGGAAAGGCTCTTCTGCCAGATCCACCGCCTTGTGCCTCACCGCCTCCTTGAGTTCGACGTAGCCTGTGGTCCCCACCGCCACCTGCATGGTCCAGCGGATCACGCCGGCTTCATCCAGTATCGGTTTCACATGGCGGGAGATAATGGCTTGGGTCCGGTCGCCGTAACGTCCGTAAACCATGTAGCGGGCGATGGTATCCAGCGTCAGGACATGCTGAGCAACGTAGTCAGCCCAGCGCTCGGCCACTTCCGGCTGGCGCCGGAGGAAGTCCCCCTGCAGCGTAACGCCCAGCACCTTCACAGGCGCCAACGGCCTGAAATTGAGCGTCAGGGCCAGCCAGTTGGTCACCCATCCGTTGACTGCCGCACCCGCCACCCAGATCCAGCCCGAGGGCCAGAGCACATACAGAACACCCTGGAGGACGCCCAACAGCCCCCCCACAGGGCACCCCATGCAATCAAACGTTCAAAGGTGTGTTGCCCCGCGCAGCGGAACAGCTCGGCCATGCGCTCCGGGTGCTCGCCAAATTCCTTTTCCAGGACTTCATAGAAATCCACCAGATCATCGGCGTGATGCGCAATATCGTCCACCAGTCGGTTCACGCGCCTGGGCAGTTCGCGCCGGACCCAGGCATACACCTGCTCCCTGACCCTGCGCGGCAGATTCTCCCAGAGCACCGGGTGGTGCGCATCCATGACCTCATCCACAAGTTCCTCAACACGTTCGTCAAGCACGGAGACGATGTGACGCGCGAGCAGATCCGGATCAAGATCCCGCACCACCTGTTCAAGACCATGAAGGTGATGCAGCGAGGCGTCCAGACAAGCTCTGGCGATGGCGACCGAGCGCCGGGGAATGACACCCTGCCAACCAAGCCAGGGCGGATGACCGACAAATCGTTCCGGCTTGAACAGCATCCACACGGCCAGGGCATTGGTACCCCAGCCGACCGCCGCCCCGCAGGCCACTGCCGCAAGGACAATCCAAACCTGTTCAAGTGAGGAAAGCACCATCAAAAAGCCCCGTTGTGAAACGGGGCCAGTTTAACGCATGTCACGGCGCAAAGCGCGATCCAGGTCACACTTCAGCAGGCAGCGGTACGGGCGTACCTGTTCGGTTGCGCACGCCCGTCACCGGTAGTAGGCCTGATCCTTCACCGAATGATCCGTGACATCTTTCACGCCGGCAAGCTCGGGCAGACGTTCACGCAGCGTTTTCTCCACGCCCTGCTTGAGGGTCAGGTCCACGGCGCTGCAGCCCTGACACCCACCGCCAAAACGCAGGATGGCATAGTTGTCGTCGGTCACTTCAACCAGTTGCACTTCACCCCCGTGCGCGGCCAGGCCCGGGTTGATCTCCGTGTACAGGATATAGTTGATCCGGTCGGGTAACGGCGAATCTTCACTGACACGAGGCATCTTGGCATTGGGCGCCTTGATGGTGAGCTGCCCACCCATGCGTTCGGGATTGAAGTCAACAACCGCATCTTCAAGATAAGGCACGCTGGCTGAATCCAGATAGACTTTCAAGTCACCGACCTGCAGGAGCTCATCTTCCGGGATGACTTCATCCGGCCGGCAGTAGGCCAGGCAGGTCTCGGCATAGCGCGTACCTGGCTGAGTGACAAACATGCGCACACCCATGCCTTCCACATCCTGCTTGCTGAGCAGCTGAAGAAGATAGTCCCGTGCGGCATCGGTAATGGTGACTGACATAACGGCAAGTTACCTGCTGATATTCATTAAAAGTAGTCCCATTGTAACGCAATTGCCCCCCACATCAATGACCATTCGGAAGAGTCAGGTATTCTTCCGGTCACCCTGTTCACACTCCTGCCCGGCAAAACTGGCCTTATGCATCAAAAACCGACAAAATAGCGGCCCCGGCAGTATTCCGACTTTATTGATGGTTAAGACATGACAGACCGCAACACCCGTATCGACGCCCTGCATCAGTTGCTCAAGGAGCAGATTGTCATCTTGGATGGTGCCATGGGCACCATGATTCAGCGTCACAATCTGACTGAAGCAGACTACCGCGGGGATCTCTTCCAGGATTCCTCCATTGATCTGAAGGGCAACAACGATCTGCTCTGTCTGACGCGCCCTGATGTGATAAAGGGTATCCACCGTGCCTATCTGGATGCGGGTGCGCATATCATCGAGACCAACAGCTTCAACGCAACCCGGGTTTCGCAGGGCGAATACGGTCTGGAACATCTTGCCTACGATCTGAACGTGGCTGCCGCCCGGGTGGCACGGGAAGCGGCCGACGACTGGTGCGCGCAGCATCCGGGCACGGTGCGCTGGGTGGCCGGTGCCATCGGCCCGACCTCTCGAACGGCATCCATCTCCCCGGACGTCAACAATCCCGGCTACCGCAACACCTCGTTCGACGAACTGGTGGAAAACTATTACGAAGCGGCCAGAGGTCTGGCGGACGGTGGCGCGGACATCATTCTCATCGAGACTGTCTTTGACACGCTCAATGCCAAGGCCGCCATCTTCGCCGTCCAGCAGTATTTTGAAGACAGCGGCCGGGAACTGCCGATCATGATTTCCGGCACCATCACCGATGCCTCGGGCCGCACCCTCTCCGGGCAAACCGCCGAGGCCTTCTGGATTTCCGTGGCGCACGCACGGCCGCTGAGCATTGGCCTGAACTGTGCACTCGGCGCGGACGCGCTGCGCCCCTACGTCGAAGCCTTGTCGCGCATTGCCGATGTGCATGTCAGCGCCCATCCCAATGCCGGCCTGCCGAATGAATTCGGCGAATACGACCAGACAGCCGCCGAAATGGCTGCCATCCTGCAAGGCTTTGCACAGGACGGACTCATCAACATCATCGGCGGCTGCTGCGGCACCACACCCGAGCATATCCGTGCCATAGCCGAGGCCGTACAACCCTTCCCGCCACGCAAAATCCCTGTCATTGAGCCGACGCTGCGCCTGTCCGGTCTGGAACCCTTCATTTACACACCGGAAATTCGCTTCGTCAACGTGGGCGAGCGGACCAATGTGACCGGATCCCGCCGCTTCCTGCGACTGATCAAGGAAGAACAGTACGAAGAGGCGCTGGACGTGGCGCGGGATCAGGTGGAAAACGGCGCCCAGATCATTGATATCAACATGGACGAGGGCATGCTGGACAGTGCTGCCGTCATGTCCACATTCCTCAGGCTGATTGCCTCGGAGCCGGACATCTCCCGCGTGCCGCTGATGATCGATTCCTCCAAGTGGTCGGTCATCGAGGAAGGCCTGAAGTGCTCGCAGGGTAAATCGGTGGTCAATTCCATTTCCCTCAAGGAAGGCGAGGAAGCCTTCCTGCATCATGCGCGCCTGTGCATGCGCTATGGTGCCGCCGTAGTCGTCATGGCCTTTGACGAGCAGGGCCAGGCCGACACCTACGAGCGCAAGATCGAAATCTGCGAGCGCAGCTACCGCCTGCTCACGGGCATCGGATTCCCGCCCCAGGACATCATCTTCGATCCCAACATCTTTGCCATCGCCACCGGTATCGAAGAACACAACAATTACGCGGTGGACTTCATCAACGCCACACGCTGGATCCGCGAGAACCTGCCCCATGTATCGGTCAGCGGCGGCGTGAGCAACGTCTCTTTCTCTTTCCGCGGCAACGACCGGGTACGCGAAGCGATTCACTCCGTCTTTCTCTATCACGCCATTCAGGCCGGGATGAACATGGGGATCGTCAACCCGGGCCAGCTGGTTATCTATGACGAGATTGATCCGGAGCTGCGCGAACGGGTCGAAGACGTGGTACTCAACCGCCGGCCGGATGCCACGGAACGTCTGCTTGAAATTGCGGATCAGTACCGCAACGACGGCCAGGCCAAGAAGGAAGACAATCCGGAGTGGCGCAGCTGGCCGGTGGAAAAGCGCCTGGAACATGCGCTGGTCAAGGGCATCACTTCCCACATTGTGGAAGATACCGAGGAAGCCCGCCAGAAGGCGAGCCATCCCATCGAGGTCATCGAAGGGCCGCTGATGTCCGGTATGAACGTGGTGGGCGATCTGTTTGGTGCGGGCAAGATGTTTCTGCCCCAGGTGGTCAAGAGTGCCCGGGTGATGAAGCAGGCCGTGGCCCACCTGATTCCCTATATCGAGGCGGAAAAGAGCGGCAAGCAGGAAGCCAAGGGCAAGATCCTCATGGCCACAGTGAAGGGCGACGTGCACGACATCGGGAAGAACATTGTCGGTGTGGTGCTCCAGTGCAACAATTTCGAAGTCATAGACATGGGGGTGATGGTGCCCTGTGAGGCCATCCTCAAGAAGGCCCGGGAAGAAAATGTGGATATCATCGGCCTCAGCGGCCTGATCACGCCCTCCCTGGACGAGATGGTGCATGTCGCCTCGGAGATGCAGCGGCTGGACTTCCACGTCCCGCTGATGATCGGGGGGGCCACCACATCCAAGGCCCATACCGCCGTCAAGATCGAACCCCGTTACAAGAATGACCTGACCATTTATGTCCCGGATGCGTCCCGCAGTGTCGGCGTCGCAACCCGTCTCATCAGCAAGACTCTGAAGGAAGAGCTGGTTCGCGAGGTACGTCAGGAGTACGCTGACATCCGCGAACGCCGGGCCAACGCCAAACCCAATGCACGGCGGATCTTCACCTATCCCGAAGCCGTGGCACGCCGGCCGGCCTTTGACTGGGAATACTATACGCCGCCCCAGCCCATTCGTCCCGGCGTGACCGTGCTGGACAATTATCCGCTGGAAACACTGGTGGATTTCATTGACTGGACGCCGTTCTTCATTTCCTGGGATCTCGCAGGCAAGTATCCGCGCATCCTCGAAGACGAAGTGGTCGGCGAGGCAGCGCGCAACCTGTTCAGCGATGCACAAAAGATGTTGCGCCACATGATTGATTCCGGGCGCATCCGTGCCCGTGGCGTGTTCGCCCTGTTCCCTGCCCGCCGCGTCGGGGACGATGACGTCGCCGTCTTTGACCCCGAGAATCCGGAACGGCAGCTGACCACGCTGAACTTTCTGCGCCAGCAAACGGAGCGGAATCCGGATGCCCCCACCTACAGTCTGGCCGACTTCGTTGCGCCGGAAAGCTGTGGCGGGCAGGACTGGATGGGTGCATTCGCCGTCACGACCGGCCTCGGTGTGGAGGACATGGCGGCAGAATATGAAGCCGCCCACGATGATTACAGCGCCATCATGGTCAAGGCCCTGGCCGATCGCCTTGCCGAAGCCTTCGCCGAACACCTGCACCAGCGTGTGCGCAAGGAGTTCTGGGGCTACGCACAGGATGAGGATCTGACCAATGATGACCTGATCCGCGAACGCTACCGCGGCATCCGCCCCGCACCCGGTTATCCGGCCTGCCCGGATCATACCGAGAAGCGCAAGCTGTTCGAGCTGCTGGATGCCGAAAATACGGCTGGCATCCGCCTGACCGAACATTTTGCCATGATGCCCGCAGCTTCCGTTTCAGGCTGGTATTTCGCCCATCCGGAAGCCCGCTATTTTGCCGTGGGCAAGATACAGAAAGACCAGGTTGAAGATTATGCCCGCCGCAAGGGCATGACCCTTGAGGAAGCCGAACGCTGGCTGTCACCCAATCTGGACTACACACCGGGAGAATCGGGCGATGACTGACCGCGCCAATGTTTTCAGGCGCTTCTGGCGGCTGCTCAGGAGCATCGTTGGCGCCGCCTTCGGTGTTCAGAGCAGCGAGGTTCAGAAGGAGGACTTCAGGACCTCCTCGCCCTGGCCCTATGTGATCGGAGGGCTTCTGTTTACCCTGCTCTTCATTCTTACTCTGTTGTGGGTGGTCAGCCGGGTTCTGGAGAGCACGGGCTGACCCCTTTATTACCCACCGCTCTTAACATATAGATAATTAATCGTTTTAATTATAAGGCGATCTTGCTATCGTTCCTGCCTGTACTCGTTAACCTGACCGAAACTAACCCCCATGTATCGATATGATGATCACGACCGCACCCTGATTCGCGAACGGGTCCGGCAATTCAGAGACCAGACAAGACGCTATCTTGAGGGCAAGCTCTCCGGAGACCGTTTTCTGCCACTGCGCCTTCAGAACGGACTGTACGTTCAGCGTCATGCGCCCATGCTGCGGATCTGCATCCCCTACGGCATGCTGAACAGCACCCAGCTCCGACGTCTGGCCCGCATCACCCGCGATTACGACAAGGGGTATGCGCACTTCACGACACGCCAGAATGTGCAGCTCAACTGGCCGCGGCTTGAAGACGTGCCCGATATTCTCGAAGAGCTGGCCGAAGTGGAAATGCACGCCGTTCAGACCTCGGGCAACTGCATTCGCAACACCACCACTGATCAGTTCGCCGGTGTGATTGCAGATGAGGTGACGGATCCCCGCCCCTGGTGCGAGATCATCCGTCAGTGGTCAACCTTTCACCCCGAGTTCGCGTTTCTGCCACGCAAGTTCAAGATTGCGGTCAACGCCAGTCCGCGTTCTGACCGTGCAGCCATCCAGGTGCACGACATTGGCCTGCAGATTGTCCGCAATGCGGAAGGTGAGCTTGGTTTCCGCGTACTGGTTGGCGGCGGTCTCGGCCGCACCCCGATCCTCGGCAGCGCCATCCGGGAGTTCCTGCCGGCCAGGCATCTGCTGACCTACCTGGAAGCGATTTTGCGGGTGTACAACCGTTACGGTCGTCGGGATAACAAGTACAAGGCCCGGATCAAGATTCTGGTCAAGGCCCTGGGCCCCGAAGCCTTTGCCGAAAAGGTCGAAGCCGAGTGGGCGCACCTCAGGGACGGTCCTGAAACGCTGACCGACGCAGAAATCGAGCGTGTCAGCGGTCATTTTACGGCCCCTCCCTATCTGGATCTGCCGGAGAAGGATGCGGATGTGGAGGCAGAAGCCGGGCGCAACGCCGAATTCCGCAACTGGCTGACGCGGAATCTCCACCCTCACAAGATGCCGGGTTACGCCATCGTCACACTCACCCTGAAGCGTACCGGAGTACCGCCGGGCAATGTCACCGATCATCAGCTCGAAGCCATCGCCGATCTGGCCGATCGCTACAGCTTCGGCGAAGCCCGGGTTACGCACGAGCAGAACATTGTCCTTGCGGACGTGGAAGTGCGTCGCCTCCATGAACTCTGGACCGAGCTCAGGCCACTGGGCTTTGCGACGCCGAACCTCAATACCCTGACAGACATCATCTGCTGCCCGGGCGGCGACTACTGCGCACTGGCCAACGCCAAGTCCATCCCGGTTGCCGAAGCCATTCAGCAGCGCTTCAATGATCTGGACTACGTCTATGATCTGGGCGATCTGGATCTCAACATTTCCGGCTGCATGAATGCCTGCGGTCATCACCATGTGGGCCACATCGGAGTGCTGGGCGTCGACAAGAAGGGCGAAGAGTGGTACCAGGTTTCCCTGGGCGGAAACTCCGGCCCGGATGCCTCCCTCGGCACCATCCTCGGCCCCTCCTTCGCCCGGGATGAAATGCCGGATGTGATTGAAAAGATTCTGTCTGTCTACACCGAAAACCGTGTGGAAGGCGAATCATTCATCGAATTCTATCGCCGTGTGGGCATCCAGCCCTTCAAGGAGCGCGTCTATGCCAAAGCTCATTAAGGATCGCCAGCTGATTGATGACGTCTGGCAGATCCTGCCCAAGACCACCATGCCGGAAAGTCAGCAGGTGCCGCAGGGACATGTCATTGTCCCGCTGAGCACCTGGCTGGCCCAGAAGGCGGAACTTGCTGCAAGGGACCGGTCCACGCTGGGTGTCTGGCTCGATTCCGACGAGGAGCCGGAAGTGCTGGCCGGTGATACGGAGGCATTCGCCGTGATCGCCGTACATTTCCCCGTCTTCGCTGATGGCCGGGGTTACAGCATCGGACGCCTGGTGCGCGAGCGCCTTGGTTTCAAGGGGGAACTGCGTGCCTTTGGCGATATCTTCAAGGACATGCTGTTCTACCTCAAGCGTTGCGGATTCAATGCCTTTGCCCTGGCAGATGGCGAAGACCTTGAAGACGCACTTTCCGCACTGGATACCTTTTCCGTGTGCTATCAGGGTGCAGTCGATCAGCCACTGCCCCTGTTCCGTAGCCGGGCATGATCACCGGGGCGCCGTGGCGCCCCTCGCTCCCGAAGCACTTCCCGCGCTATACTGACACCAGCCGACTTTCAAGGAGCGTTCATGGACGCACATCTGGTGCATTCCGTTTTCCTGATCTTTTCAGGCGCCGCCGTGCTGGCCTCAGTCGCTCTCTTCACGCGCCAGCCCGTCATCCTGGCCTACATTGCCCTGGGCATCCTGATCGGCCCCCACGGCACCCGATGGATCACGGACGCCACGCTGCTCGGCCAGATCGCGGAAATCGGCATCATTTTCCTGCTCTTCCTGCTTGGCCTGGACATGCAGCCCAAGGCGCTGCTGCATGTGCTGAAACAGGCCAGCGGCGTGGCCATAGGCAGTTCACTGGCCTTCTGGGCTGCCGGCTTCGGGATCGGCGTGGCCTTTGGCTGGCCGGTCACGGAATCGGTACTGGTCGGACTGGCGGTCATCTTTTCCAGTACCATCATCGGGATCAAACTGCTGCCGACCACGGTATTGCATCACCGCCATACCGGTGAACTAGTCGTGGGCCTGCTCCTGCTTCAGGACCTGATCGCCATCGTGACACTGATCTTTGTGGCCGGAAGTGGCAACGGAGATATCCTGGTGACCCTGGCACGGACACTGGTGGGGTTACCCTTGCTGGCCGCCGCAGCACTGCTCGGTGTCCGCTTTGCCATCCTCCCTCTGCTCAGACGCTTCGACAAGTATCACGAATATCTCTTCCTGCTCACCATCGGCTGGTGTCTGGCCATGGCCTTCCTGGCCGAATATGTCGGGCTGTCTCTGGAAATCGGCGCGTTCATGGGTGGCGTCAGCATGGCCACCACGCCGGTCACCCGCTACATCGCGGAAAGCCTCAAACCACTGCGCGACTTTTTCCTGGTCATGTTCTTCTTCACCCTGGGTGCCGGCTTCAACCCGGCATTGCTTGCCGAGGTCTGGTTGCCCGTGGCCGCCCTGACCCTGGTCCTGCTGCTGATCAAGCCTCTGGTGTTTGCACGGCTGCTGGTCTGGACCGGAGAGCGTCCGACCGATGCGAAGGAGGTGGGGATGCGTCTGGGCCAGATTTCCGAGTTTTCCCTGTTGCTGGTCTTTCTGGCCCAAAGCAAGCAATTGATGGGTGATACGGCGGCCATGCTGGTCCAGGCAACCGCCATTGCCATGTTCGCGATCAATACCTACATGGTGATCCTCAGATACCCCAGCCCCATCGCCATTTCGGATGCCCTGCGACGGGACTGAGGCCGGCAGTCAGTCGCCCAGCCTCACGACCGTCCTGCCACTATGTGTGCCATTGAGCAGCGATTCAATGGCCTCTCCCACACCCTCCAGGCCGATCTCATGGGTGAGCCCGGCAAGATCCAGCGCCCACTCACTGGCAAACTTTTCCCAGATGGCCGCCTTCCGTGCCAGCGGGATTTCGACCGAATCGATGCCATACAGGGTGACGCCACGCAGAATGAAGGGGAAGATGCTGCTCTCGAAGCTCGTCCCGGCCACCATCCCGCAGGTGGTCAGCGCACCGGAATGCATGGTGGCCGCGATCAGCTTGCCCAGCTGGGCACCGCCGACCGTATCCACGACACCCGCCCATTCCGGACGCAGCAGCGGCTTGTCTTTCAGCTCGTTGATTCGCTCGCGACCACTGACACGCGCCGCACCGAGCGGTGAAAGTACCGCCCTGGCGTCGGGTTTACCGGAAACGGCCTCAACGTCATACCCCAGATGTGCCAGCAACGCCACGGCGACTACCCCAACGCCACCGGTTGCCCCGGTGACCAGCACCGGCCCCATGTCGGGGGTCACCCGCTCCTGAAGGGCCTGAACTGACAGCCCGGCGGTCAGTCCCGCCGTACCCAGCACCATGGCATCCCGGAGCGTCAAGCCTTCGGGACGGTGCACGACCCACTCTGCCGGCACGCGAATGTACTGTCCCAGACCACCCGGCGTGTTCATGCCCAGGTCGTAGCCAGTGACAATCACCTCATCACCGGGCCTGAAGTTGTCAGACCGACTTTCGACCACCCGGCCCGCCGCGTCAATTCCCGGCGTGTGGGGGTAGTTCCGGGTGACACCCCGGTTACCGGAAGCGGACAGTCCGTCCTTGTAGTTGAGCGAGGACCATGCCACCTCAATCAGTACATCGCCATCGGGCAGGCCATCCAGCGGAAGATCCTCCACCTGGCCGACAAAACACCCATCCTCCGTTTCCCGGACTTGCCAGGCCTTGTAAGTCGTCATCTCGTCTCCTTATCCGTTCGGTATCCGGAACAACCCTGAACATTATGTTTCCCCGGCGCTCAGGCGCCGTGGCCCGGCCAACGGCGCAACACGCTCGTCACACCCTGGTCCACAAAGGCTGCCAGTCCCAGCCCCAGGCGTTCCGGCAATGATTTTTTCTCGACCCAGTCCACGTGAAACACCTTGTGGGTCGAGGCCAGTTCAAGGATATAGTCGTCGCTGGTCTTGATTTCATCAATGAGACCTTTCTCCAGTGCCCGGACACCGTACCAGATATCCCCCTGGGACACCGCCTCGATATCGACGGCTGGCCGGTAGCGGTGGACGAATTCCTTGAACAGGGCATGCGTGTCCTCCAGATCCTGCTGAAACTTGCGCTTGCCCTCTTCGGTGTTTTCACCAAACAGCGTGACCGTACGCTTGTACTTTCCGGCCGTAAAGATTTCGTAGTCGATGTCGTGCTTTTTCAGTAACCGGTGGAAGTTGGGCAACTGCGCCACCACACCGATGGAGCCGACAATGGCGAAGGGGGCGGCAACCAGCTTGTCTGCAAGACAGCTCATGAGATAACCGCCGCTGGCGGCGACCTTGTCCACACAGACGGTCAGCGGTATGTTCCGCTGACGGATACGCTCGAGCTGGGAGGCAGCCAGGCCATAACCATGCACCACACCACCCGGACTTTCCAGCCGGACCACCACTTCATCACCGGCCTTGGCAACGCCCAGCACGGCAGTGATACACTCGCGTAGCCTGGCCACATCAGACGCCTGAATGTCGCCGTCGAAATCCAGTACCCAGGCACGCGGCTTTTCTGCCTCGTCATCCGGTTTGTCTTTTTTCTTGCGCGCCTTCTTCTTTGCCTTGCTTTCTTCCTTGCGCTTGCGCCGGGCCTCCTCCTCGCTCAGCATGGCCTCTTCCATGGCCTGACGGGTTTCCCTGAAACGTTCGTTCAGGTCTTCAACTTCAATATGTCCCTTTTTGCTCGCCCCCTGCTCACGCCTTGAGGCCACAATCATGGCAATGACCACTGCAATCGCGGCCACGAAGGTCACGACCTTTGCCAAAAACAGTCCGTATTCGCTAAGAAACTCCAAGGTTGTACTCCTGAATCACTGGGAAAGCCTCATTATGGGGGTGTTGTGACGCCCTGCAAGCGGCATTTTTCAAACAAGCGTATGATTAACTGTTGACACCGTCAACGCTTTAATCATACAGTCATAGCACCAATTCCATGTTGGTCCATCATCAATTACCGTGACACTCCACAAGAAGGATGATCGTATGTCTGTAGCTCAGATTTTTGAAAAACTGAAAGACAACTTCAATGCCGACGCGGCTGCTGGCCTGGATCTGGTTTTCCAGTTCGACATTGAAGATGGCGACAACTACTACCTGGTCGTGAAGGATGGTACCTGCGAGCTGGGCGCCGGCAACCATGAAGACCCCTCTGTGACCCTGATCATGAGTGGTGAAACGCTGCAGAACATCGTCAACGGCGAAACCGATGGCATGCAGGCCTTCATGGCCGGTCAGCTGCGCGCTGAAGGCGACATGATGCTGGCCATGAAACTGGGCGAACTGTTCGGCATGTAAGCCGATTCGCTTCAGCATCACCCAAAAGGGGCGCCTCGGGCGCCCCTTTTGTTGTCGGTTGATGACAGTTTTTACTATCTGTCCGGCAATGCCTGAAAATCAGGCGGCATAGCCAAGCTGCCTGAGGCTCTCATCACACAGCTTCAGCAACTCGACTGTACCGACTTCGGAACGGTTCAGGCTGTCCACATAGTATTCCAGTGCCGTCAGCGCGTCCGCAAGGGTTTCCAGGAAGTGACTGTCCGGGCGCTTCTCGGCGTCGACCAGCTTGTCCTGAATGCATTGCGCGCAGGCACCAAGGTCCCTCGCTGCGCGTTTCTGCTCGATCATGATGAGCGCCCCCTCCACACCTTGCAGTGTGGGCACCACGTTGGCCAGGTGAAGCTTGTCGCCACCTGATTCGATATAGGCGGTGATGGCCTTCTTCGCCAGTGCCAGTGCGGCCTGAGATTCCCTGTAAACCACAAGCTGGGCCTCGGTCAGATAGGGGCTGGTTTCCAGCGTGGTCTGAACTGTGGCACGCTTGTCCGTTTCATGCGTCAGGCCGTCATCTTCAAGCTGCAGAATGGCCTGCTCCACACCGAGAATGGCATCAGCGACTTCCAGCAAATCTTCTTCCCGAGGCCGGATAGCCTGACGCGACCAGCCCTCAAGCCGGTGTTGCTGACGCACGAGCAGGTCACTGAGCTGCCTGAGATCCAGCATCAGCAGGGTATTCGCAAGACGTCCGAGTGCTGATGCGAGCTGATTCATGGCGTCAGGGTCGTCCTCCAGCCCCCTTTCCAGAATATCGAGCCGGTCCTTGACCTGATCCAGTTCTTCCTGAAGGGCCTTGCCGAGCGACCGAAGCACATCACTCCCCGGCCCCATCAGCATGCTGCGATGCGCAGAGAGCTTGGACTCGTTGAATGTTGTGGGTTGTATCCCGAAGCGTGACAGCAGGCTGACCACGGACTCATCGGTACTGCCACTGAGCCAGATGATATACAGCAGGTCCCGGGCAACGGTCTCGCGCACATTTTTGGCCGCCGCCACAATACCGATACGCGCCAGCTCACGGGCATAAGTTTCGACTTTCATGAACAGGCGCTGACGATTGGCCGAGAGGAGCATATCGTACTCACGCATGCACCAGGCCGCCTTTTCCACAAGCTCCCAGAGTGTATGAATGGCGGACTCTGTGCTGACAAGCCTGCAAAAGCCATGCGCTGCGCGTTCTATCAGGCGATAACTGTTCTCGACTTCCCGCTTACGCAAGAGCCCCAGCAACCCGACCTGATACATGAGTCTGAGCTGACGCGCCCGGCGCGTAAACTGACCCTGAGAGAGATTGAGGTTGGGGATCGGAGTGGGACTGTTGGGGTGAAACTCCACTTCGAAAAAATAGCTTTCGGGAAGCGGCCGGGCATTCCGGGCTTCCCGCAGACGGTTGATCATGGGCAGCAGCAGCTCCGGATGGTCTTCCCGCCGGTGCTCGAAGTATTCCGTGTAGCGACGCAGAACGAACAGCGCTTCACTCAGCGCTGCCAGCAGCGGGTTCTTGTCCTCGCTCGCGCCAACCGGCACCTCGTTGGCCAGCGCCACCGCCTCCTGACACAGCACCGTACCGCCATTGAGTTCGATCAGCGTAAAGATGCCCCGCAACTGATTGAGGTCATCCACACAATTCTGCAGATCTTCGCCACTTTCCCTGTTTTCCTGAAAGCGGTCCAGACTGGCTTCAGCCTGGTCAATCGTATGCAGTATTTCCTGCTGAACCAGATTGAATGAACTGGACTGCTTTGCCTTGAGTGATGTTTCGACCATCAGATGAGTCTGCCTTCCTTATGTTTGCGGGCCGAAAAAACCGACTTATGAACCACTTATAACACATACTTCAAGTGTCTCAAGGAAAGGTTTGTGTCTTTTTTTTACCGGATGTGGCGCAAAAAATCGGATAAATCCCTCTGCCTTCCATCAAGTTAGCACATTTTTTTCAATTCTCCATCAGATCCGGCCATCCTGGTCTAAACTCCCTTGTGAAATCCGCTTTATCCGGAGAGGCACTCATGGTCAGAACCTTGCCCCAGGCATTCTTTGCCAACTTTCTCGGTCACTCACCCGACTGGTACAAGTTTTCCATCATCGCGTTTCTGGTGATCAATCCATTGATCTTTACCTTCAGCCCGTATCTGGCGGGCTGGCTGCTCATCGTTGAATTCATCTTCACACTGGCCATGGCACTGAAATGCTACCCCCTGCAACCGGGCGGTCTGCTCGCGCTGGAGGCCGTCATCATGGGGCTGGTGACACCGGAAGGGGTGCTTGCCGAAGTCGAGAACAATCTCGGCGTCATTCTTCTGCTCATCTTCATGGTTGCAGGGATTTATTTCATGAAATCCCTCCTGCTGTTCATTTTCACCCGGATCATTCTGGGCATCCGCTCCAAGATCCTGCTCTCCGTTTTCTTCAGTCTGACGGCTGCACTGCTGTCCGCCTTCCTGGATGCACTCACGGTAACCGCCGTGATCATCAGCGTGGGCGTCGGTTTCTATTCGGTTTACCACAAGATCGCGTCAGGCAAGAAATACTGGGACGATCACAATCACACCGAAGACCATGGCCTGAGAAAACATCATGCCGAGGATCTGAAGCAATTCCGGGCCTTCCTGCGCAGCTTGCTGATGCACGGCATTGTCGGTACCGCGCTCGGTGGCGTGGCCACGCAGGTTGGGGAGCCACAGAACCTGTTGATTGCCGAAAAGCTGGGCTGGGATTTTGTGGAATTCTTCGTTCGCATGGCACCCGTTTCCATGCCGGTGCTGGTGCTGGGTCTGCTGACCTGTGTCCTGCTGGAGAAAATGCGACGTTTTGATTACGGCGCCGAACTGCCGGAATCTGTTCGCGGGATCCTGGAAGACTTCCAGGTGCACGAACAGAAAAAGCTCAAACCCAGGGACAAGGCCAGCCTGTGGGTCCAGGGCATTGTTGCCGTATTACTGGTCTTTTCTCTGGCCTTTCATCTTGCGGAGGTAGGGTTGATCGGCCTCATGGTCATCATCTTGGTAACAGCGGGAACCGGTATCACGGAGGAGCATCAGATTGGCAAGGCCTTTGAGGAGTCCCTGCCCTTCACTGCGCTGTTGGTGGTGTTCTTTGCGATAGTGGGCGTGATTCACAGCCAGCATCTGTTCACCGGCATCATCAACGCCGTACTGAATCTTGACCCGTCCATTCAGGCTGGCATGTTCTTCGTGGCCAATGGTGTGCTGTCCATGATCAGCGACAACGTATTCGTCGCAACGGTCTATATTGACGAGGTGCTGGCCGCGTACAAGGCAGGAACCATCAGCCGCGAACATTTCGAAACCCTGGCCATCGCCATCAACACGGGCACCAACCTGCCATCCGTCGCCACCCCGAATGGTCAGGCGGCATTTCTGTTTCTGCTGACCTCAGCGCTGGCGCCGCTGATCCGGCTTTCCTACGGGAAGATGGTCTGGATGGCACTACCCTATACCGTCGTACTGGGTGTCAGCGGGTATCTGCTGGTTCATTTTGTGGTGGCCGCCTGAGCGTCGTGCTCAGGCTTCCCGCTCACGCCAGATCACTTTCCCGGCGGCCTTTGCAATATCGTCAAGCCTGGCCTCATGGGCCGCCAGTTCCTGCTCTGACGCGTGAATCACGCGCAGACGAGGCCGGTCGGCCGGCAGACGCCGTATGGGTTCCGCCGCAGAGTCGTCAGCGCCTTCGTCCCCGCCTCCCAGTGAAAGCAATGTCTGGCCTCCCGTCATGGCCAGATAGACATCTGCCAGAATCTCGGCGTCCAGCAAGGCCCCGTGCAGTTCGCGATGGCTGTTGTCGATGCCATACCGCTTGCACAGGGCATCCAGGCTGTTAC
Organism: Thermohahella caldifontis; assembly: GCF_041153465.1. NCBI lineage: Bacteria > Pseudomonadati > Pseudomonadota > Gammaproteobacteria > Oceanospirillales > Hahellaceae > Thermohahella > Thermohahella caldifontis. The sequence continues at coordinate 581,843 of NZ_CP154858.1, read as the reverse complement.
GCTGCCCCGGATGCTTGTGCCGGGCCATCACCAGGGTATCGGTCACTGTACAGATGTCCGCCACCGTGCCAAATCGCGGATCATTGAGCAGGGCAAACTCGTGGTCGATGAATCCCACATCAAAGGGCGCGTTGTGTATGATCAGCTCGGCGCCGCGGATAAATTCAAGGAAGGATCCGGCGATCTCCCTGAAGACAGGCTTGTCGGCCAGAAACTCGTTGCTGATGCCGTGCACGGCCAGCGCTTCTTCTTCCACCTCCCGCTCGGGGTTGATGTAGACATGGAAGTGGTTACCGGTCAGACGGCGTTCAATCAGCTCAACACAGCCGATTTCAATGATACGGTGACCTTCTTTCGGATCAATGCCGGTGGTTTCCGTATCCAGAACAATCTGCCTCATGCGTCCTCCTCGATGGTTTGTTCACCGGAGCCGGTGACGCCGCGGTTGGCCAGTTCGTCCGCCCGTTCATTCAGGGCATGTCCGGAGTGCCCCCGGACCCAGTGCCAATGCACCTCATGCTTCTGCGTCAGGTCATCCAGAAGCTGCCACAAATCCTGATTCTTGACCGGCTTGCCGGCGGCATTCTTCCAGCCGCGCCGTTTCCAGCCCCCGATCCACTCGGTGATGCCCTTTCGGACATACTGGGAGTCCGTATAGAGTTCCACGCGACAACGGGATCTGAGCTGCCTGAGTGCTTCGATGGCAGCCATCAGTTCCATGCGGTTGTTGGTGGTTTCCGGCTCACCCCCCAGATTTCCTTGCGATGACGACCATAGCGCAATATGGCCCCCCAGCCTCCCGGGCCTGGATTTTGCTTGCACGCTCCGTCAGTATGGATTTCAACAGTCTTCATTGGGCTTGAACGGGACCACCTGAGGCACAACAGAGGAGCCGGCAAGTGTCCTCTTTTTCCATTGCGGACGCAAGGGCATGACGCCGGGAACACGCTTGATGGCCTGCAGGAGATAGAAGGCGCCGGTGGGCAAACGCAAGCGCGGTCCGATCCGGTCCAGAAACGCGAGCTTGCTCAGCCAGCTGAAACTCCCCAGCGGGGGAAGAAAGAAATGATGCGCCTTCTCCGTGAGTTCAAAATCCAGCAGGCAAAGCCAGTCTTTCAGGCGGCCCGGACTGATGAAGTGCCCTGCCCAGGGCCCCTTTCTGCCCCGTGACAGCAGTTTTCTCATACCCCAGGTTGACCAGGGATTGAAACCCACGACGAAAAGCTGACCGCCCGGACGGAGCACCCGCTGGGCCTCTCTGAGTGTCTGATGAGGTGACTCGGAAAAGTCCAGGCTGTGGTGCAGCACCAGCACATCCACACACTCATTGGCAACAGGCCATTCCGTATAACGGGCAACGACTGCGGAGTCAGGCATACCCTCCGCCCAGACAGGCACCAGGTCACATCGGTATGGCAGCATGGCCTCTGTTGCGACGGGCAGCCGGTGACTGATCCACACATTGACCTGCACCATACCATGGCATTGATCCAGAGCCTGCCTCAGTGCAACACGCTCTGCTGCGAGCAATGCCCGGCCGATAGGCCCCTGGTACCAGTGTTCGAATTCATTGATCGCCGTCAAGCCCGGCATGTGCCTTCCATATTGCCTAATTTCACCTGAACTACAATAATACCTGCAGACCCGATTGGAAAGGCGGTATTCATGACCATATTCCCCATCCCGGCGTTTCAGGACAACTACATCTGGTGCTGGCAGTCTCCTCAGGGCCTCTGGGTGGTCGATCCGGGTGATGCCGCCGCGGTGGAGCGCGTCAGCGGCAAACTCAACCATCCGGTCGCAGGCATTGTCGTCACCCACCACCACCCCGACCATACCGGGGGTATCCGCAGACTTGCCGAGCGCTGGTCGCCGGAGGTTATCGGCAGTGCGTCCAGCCGTTTTCAGCCACTGACACGTACGGTTCAAGACGGGGAAACCGTCGAAGCGGGTGGCATTGCGCTGCGCATGCTGGAAGTCCCCGGTCATACGCTTGACCATGTGGCCTGGTTCGGCCACACCGATGCGTTTCCGGTACTGTTCTGCGGCGATACGCTCTTTTCCGGCGGATGCGGTCGTCTGTTCGAAGGCAGCGCAGAACAAATGACCGCTTCACTGGCGCGCATCCTTTCCCTACCCGACGAAACGAGACTCTATCCCGCTCACGAGTACACCCTGGCCAACTTCCGTTTTGCTGCACGGCTGTTCCCGGATGATGAAGCCATCCAGGAACGCCTGGCAGAGGTGGAAGATTGTCTGGCCAAAGGCCAGCCCACGCTGCCTGTCACCCTGGGACTGGAAAAAAGAACCAATGTCTTTCTCCGCGCACTGACCGATCCGGTTCTCCAGCGGGCCATTCAGTCGCAAACGGAAACACGTCTGCAACATCCTGCTGACTTTTTTGCTACAATCCGGGCCTGGAAAGATGCCGCCTGAGCCATTACGCTCAGAACCATGACCGGACTATCGATGTACATGCGATTCTGTTTACTTGTTGCCATGATGCTCGGGCTCTCCGCCTGTGCAATTCAGCGCCCTTCTGTTGATGTGGCTGATCCCTCCAAGTCAAATGCTGCGGGTCTGCGGGCCCCGGACTCCCCGATAGAGGAGCCGGTTTTCGTTCCGACAGCCCCCATCCCGGACCGACTGGCGCTTGAAGAAGATATCAGTCAGGCTACCCGCATCTGGACAGATGCCGTGACAGATCACACACTCTGGTCACGGTTGCGTAACGGTTTCGGACTCAACCTGGATGTGAACAGCCGCCGGGTTGAGGCTCAAGTTAAATGGTATGCCAGCCATCCCGATTACCTGAACCGGGTCTTCACCCGTGGACAGCGTTATCTCCATTATATTCTCTCCGAAACAGAAAAGCGGGACATGCCCACAGAGCTGGCATTACTGCCCGTGGTGGAAAGTGCCTTCGATCCGTTCGCCTATTCTCATGGTCGTGCTTCGGGCATCTGGCAGTTCATACCATCAACGGGCCGTCTCTACGGGTTGAAGCAGAACTGGTGGTACGACGGTCGCCGTGATATTGCCGCCTCCACCCGGGCCGCGCTGGACTATCTGACCCGTCTCGCCGGCTATTTTGACGGTGACTGGGCGCTTGCACTCGCCAGCTACAACTCCGGCGCAGGCACAGTGCTGCGTGCACGCAAGAAAAATCAGGCAAGGGGAAAGCCTACCGACTTCTGGTCTCTGTCACTCCCCCCGAAACCTCGGCGTACGTGCCCAAGCTGATTGCGATTGCCCGCATCGTCAGGGAACCCGAAAAATACGGTGTTACTCTCCCGGAAATTCCCGATGAGCCCTATTTTGAAATCGTCCACTTCAACGGCCAGTTGGATCTCTCTCAGGCGGCACATTTGGCGGACATTGAACTAGAAGAGTTGTACTATCTGAACCCCGGGTTCAACCAGTGGGCCACACCGCCCACCGGACCGCACTATCTTCTGGTACCCGCCGGACATGGCGAGATATTCCAGACCCGGCTGGCCCGGCTTTCGCCCGATGAGCGAGTCAACTGGACCCGACACCGGGTAAAACCCGGGGAATCCCTGCTGACCTTGGCCAAAAAATACCGCACTACCGTCGATGTTATCCGGGAGATCAACGGAATTCGCGGCAACCTGATCCGGGCCGGACAGACGCTGATGATCCCGTCAGCCTTCAAGACCGGCCAATATTATGCCTGGTCACAGGCTGCGCGACTGGCCCGCAAACAAAGCCGGGCACCAAGAGGATATACACGAAAGCTCACTTACACCGTTCGCAAGGGGGATACCATCTGGGATATTTCCCGCAAATTCGGAGTCAGCCACCGGGCATTGGCCAAGTGGAATGGGATGGCGCCCACAGATCCGCTGATGCCGGGCCGCAAGCTTGTTATCTGGCAACGTTCAGCCAGCCAGGTCCGCGGGCAGATTGCAGAGCGCAGCATCATCCGCAAGGTGGGCTACCGGGTGCGGTCGGGAGATTCGCTTTACCGGATCGCCGACCGGTTCAATGTGTCCGTGGCGGACATCGTCAAATGGAATGACCTGCGCCGGGATGCCATACTGCGACCGGGACAGTCACTCCGGCTTTATGTGGACGTCACCCAGACCAACTGACGCAGATCAGGCTCTGGATGCGCGCTGTGCCATCAGATTGAGACACAGATTGGCCTGCTGTACAAAATAGCGAAAGCCACCGGCATAAGCCTGATTGAGTGGCCTGCCGGAAGAGCGCAGATCTGCATATAACAATCCGATTTCGCGCCCCTGCGTGACAAGCGGCCCCATCAGGCCCTGTCCGGGACCGATGAGGGCTCGCAGCGCCGGCGGTACCGCGCCTTCGAGGCGAACGTGATCCGGGTGCCCCAGCCAGACAATACCGGGTGTCTGCATGATGTCGTACCAGAAACTGCCGCGCTGACGTTCATAAGGAAAGACAAACCTCGTCTTCCAGGTCTCCGTTCCCTCCCCTACTACTATGCGGGCCGCAAGCTGAGTCCGCTGGGGATTGAGCAAGGCGAGACAGATTCGTTCCAGCCCCACCCCTCTGTGGAGGCCGTCCAGCACATGACGAAACAGCTCGGTTGAAGTCATGCCCGTGCTCATCGCCTGCATGATGTCCTGAAGAATCTTCAGTTGCAGGCTGCTGTCCGGTTCAAGCAGCTTGCCCTGGCCTGTCTTCGGCGTCATGTGTGAACGGGTCTGCTGGCCCAGTACCGCATTCAGCCGCGCATCACCGTAACTGCGGCCCAGACTTTCCGCTTCCTGAATGCCTTCGCGGATTCCCTCGGTGACCGTCCTTTCGTCCAGGCCCAGCACTTTGCAGGCCTCTGTGATACAGGCCTTCATGGCCGGACTGTCCAGCCCCTGAGGCAATGCCCTGGCAATGTCCTCGCCCAGACGGACCGCCCTCGCCGCTTTGGACGCCGGCTGCCCCAGCGCCTCCTCGAGGATCTGGCCGAGTCGCCAGCGCTCTGCAAGTGTCCGGCTCAGCTCGGCGAATCGGACACCCAGCACCTTCTCCGCCGCCCGCACATCATTCTGCTCGATCAGCATCCGCGAGGCGCGATCAACCACCGGGTGGGGATAGCTCCAGACAAGCAACTCACCCAGGTGATAGAGCAAGGTGGCAACAAAGACCTCCTCACGCAACTGGGAACGAAACCCGCGACAGAGCTTTCGCGCCTGTGTGGCCGCTGTGATCGCATGAGCGATGCGGGTGACCAACTGGTCGCTGGCTTCGGGCCCAAGCAATTGCTCCGCCAGCAATGCCCCCACACAGAGGGCCCGTACCGTATCGAACCCCACATGCATGATGGCCCGGCTGATGGTCGTCACCGGTATTTCCTGCGGGTTGAAGGCCACGCTGTTGGCCGCCTTGAGCACCTTGCCGGTCAGCCCCGGATCCTTCATGATCGCATCGGCGAGCTCATTCAGGGAGGTTTCATCCGAGGCGGTCAGGCGATTGAGCTCCTGAATCACCGCTCCGAGCGAAACAGCTTTCATGTCGCTCAGCTCTTCTACCCACTGATCCAGTGTCTGGGGGGCAAACCGGCTCAAGAGACACCCTTCAAAGTTTTAATGTCCAGTCGGAACACGGTGCTTGATCTCCAAGTCCTTCACACGGCACACTTAAAGCCCCCGGAAGCTGCCGGGGCATCGCTCTTTGTATTCAGGTTAGAACAGCTTCAACATAAAAACCAAAGGACAACCGCTTTCATGCTCAGTTTTCGCCGGACGCTTCGACTTGCCGCCCTGTTTGTTCTCACACTGTGCACGCTGACGACTCAGGCCAATCCACAGCACGGCATGGCCATCTATGGTGACCTGAAATACCCGCCCGGTTTCACGCATTTCAGTTATGTCAATCCTGACGCCCCCAAGGGCGGCCACGTCCGGCTGTCCGCCATCGGCGACAGCTTTGACAGCTTCAACCCCTTTCTGGTCAAGGGTGTGGCAGCAGACGGGCTGGACTGGCTCTATGACAGCCTCACCAAGCAGGCCGGTGACGAACCCTTCAGCGAGTATGGCCTCATTGCCCGGTCCATGGAGATTGCACCGGACCGCACATCCGTCACCTTTCATATCAACCCGGATGCACGGTTCCATGATGGCCAGCCCATCACCGCGGAGGACGTACAGTTCAGCTTCGAGATGCTGACCACTCATGAAAAGGCCTCGCCGTATTACCGGGCCTACTACCGGGATGTCAGGAAGGCAGTCGTGGTGGATCCGCTGACCATCCGTTTCGAGTTTGCCAACGGCGACAACCGTGAACTGCCTCTGATTCTCGGTCAGCTCAAGGTGCTGCCGAAGCACTATTACCGCACCCACGATTTTGGCAAGGCCGATCTCACCATCCCGGTGGGCAGCGGTCCCTACACCATTGAAAAGTTCAAGCCCGGACAGTCCATCACCTACCGTCGCGTGGACAACTACTGGGCAAAGGATCTGCCGGTCAACCGCGGCTTCTACAATTTCGATCGCATCACCATCAAGTACTACAAGGATTCGACTGTTGCACTGGAGGGATTCAAGGCGGGCGACTATGACTTCCGCAATGAGAACGTCTCCAAATACTGGGCAACCGCTTACACCGGCCCGGCTGTTGAGCGAGGCGAGATCGTGCGCGAAGAGGTCCGGCACCACATGCCCGTCGGCATGCAGGGCTTTCTCTACAATACCCGGCGCGCCGTATTCAGTGACCCGGTAGTACGTGAAGCCCTGGCCTATGCCTTCGACTTCGAATGGACCAACGCCAACCTGTTCTACAACCAGTACACCCGTACGCGGAGCTATTTCGAGAACTCCGAACTGGCAGCCACCGGGCTTCCCGGTGGTGAGGAGCTCAAACTGCTGGAGCCCTTCCGCAAGCAGCTCCCCGAACGTGTGTTTACCCAGGTCTATGCCCCCCGGCAAATCCCACACCCGGTAATATCCGGGGCAACCTGAAGAAGGCGGTCATGCTCCTGCGTCAGGCAGGCTGGGCCATGAAAAACGGGGTGCTGACCCGAACCGCAGATGGGGTGCCGCTCGAGTTTGAAATCCTTCTGGTCAGCAAGGATTTCGAGCGCATCGTGCAGCCATTTGTTCAGAACCTGGCCCGTATCGGCGTGAAGGCGCATATCCGGCTGGTAGATTCCACCCAATATATCAACCGGATCCGGAGCTTCGACTTCGACATGTTTGTCGGCACCATCGGGCAATCCCTGTCCCCGGGTAACGAGCAACTGGAATACTGGCATTCCAGCCGCGCCACACAACCCGGATCCCGCAATTACACGGGCGTCCGGTCGCCCGTTGTGGATGCCCTGGTGGAAAAGATCATCACCTCACAGAATCGCCAGAGTCTCGTTGCGGCTACACGTGCGCTGGATCGTGTGCTCCAGTGGCAGTTTCTGGTCATTCCCCAGTGGCACATTCCCTATCTGAGGCTGGCCTACTGGAAAACACTGTCGCACCCGGACAAGGCGCCCCTGAGTGGTCTTGACTTTGATACCTGGTGGATGACGCCCGGCTCATGACAGGCTATATCCTCAAACGTCTGGCCTTGATGGTGCCCACGCTGATCGGCATCCTGCTGATCAACTTCATGATTGTGCAGGCGGCACCTGGTGGCCCTGTGGAACAAATGCTGGCCAAGCTGCACGGGATTTCACCGGATCTTCAGAACCGCATGGGCACCGGTGCCGAACTCAAACCGGCCCCGGGGACCGGTTCAGGTACCGGATACCGCGGCGCACAGGGTCTGGATCCCGAGCTGATCAAGCGCATCGAGAAGCTCTACGGTTTCGACAAGCCCGCTTGGGAACGCTTTGTCATCATGCTGAAAAATTACGCTGTGTTTGACTTCGGGGACAGCTTCTATCACGACCGCAGCGTGGTCGATCTCATGATCGAGAAGATGCCGGTCTCCATTTCGCTGGGACTCTGGACCACACTGCTGATTTATCTGATATCCATCCCCCTGGGTATCCACAAGGCGGTTCTGGATGGTTCCCGGTTTGATGTCTGGACCAGCACGGTGATCATTGCCGGATACGCCATCCCCGGATTCATGTTTGCCATCCTGCTCATTGTGCTCTTTGCAGGCGGTACCTGGCTGGACTGGTTCCCGCTGCGCGGCCTCACCTCCGAAAATTTTGACAGTCTGCCCTGGTACGGCAAGATCGCCGACTATGCCTGGCACATGGTTCTGCCCGTCACCGCAAACGTGATTGGCGGCTTCGCCGCGCTGACCATTCTGACAAAGAACTCCTTTCTGGATGAAATCCGCAAGCAATATGTGGTCACGGCCCGCGCCAAGGGCCTGGAAGAGAACCGGATTCTCTACGGTCACGTCTTCAGAAATGCCATGCTGATCGTGATTGCCGGCATGCCTGCCGCGCTGGTCTCCGTGTTTTTTACCGGGTCATTGCTCATTGAAGTGGTGTTTTCCCTTGATGGCCTCGGGCTGTTGGGCTTCCAGTCCACCGTCAACCGGGACTATCCGGTCATGTTCGGCACCCTGTACATCTTCACGCTGGTCGGGCTGTTGCTGAAACTGATCAGCGATCTGACCTATGTATGGGTGGACCCGCGCATCAACTTTGAAAACCGGGAGCGTCGAACATGACGGTGCGCTGGCATCCATCACAGTGGACACCGGTCAACCAGCGGCGCTGGGCCAAATTTCGCCAGAACCGACGCGGATACTGGTCACTGTGGATCTTCCTGGCCCTTTTTGGCTTGTCCCTGTTTGCCGAGTTCATCGCCAACGACAAGCCACTGCTCGTGGAGTACAAGGGCGAGTGGTATGTGCCGGTTTTCAGGGTTTACCCCGAGACCACATTTGGCGGCTTTTTCGAAACCGAAGCGGATTACCGGGACCCCGAAGTTCAGAAGCTGATCGAAGCCGATGGCTGGATGCTCTGGCCCCCCATCCGCTACAGTTATGACACCATCAATTACAATCTGGATGTTCCCGCACCGGCCCCGCCTTCGGCCGAGAACTGGCTGGGGACGGATGACCAGGGGCGCGATGTCCTGGCCCGGGTCATCTACGGCTTCCGCATCAGCATCATTTTTGCCCTGCTCGTGACGGGCTTTGGTTCCGTCGTGGGCGTGGCCGTTGGCGCCATTCAGGGCTACTTCGGCGGCATGATTGACCTGCTCGGACAGCGTTTTCTCGAAATCTGGTCCGGCCTGCCGGTACTTTTCATCCTGATCATCCTGAGCAGTTTTGTGGAGCCCAACTTCTGGTGGTTGCTCGGCATCATGCTACTGTTCAGCTGGACAAGTCTGGTGGATGTGGTCCGTGCCGAATTTCTGCGCGCACGAAACTTTGAATATGTCCGCGCTGCGCGTGCCCTGGGGCTCAGCAATAGTGTCATCATCCGGCGGCATGTCCTTCCCAACGCCATGGTCGCCACCCTGACCTTCGTTCCTTTCAATCTCACCGGCACGGTCGGTGCTCTGACATCACTGGACTTCCTGGGATTCGGCCTGCCACCCGGCTCGCCTTCACTGGGCGAATTGCTGGCCCAGGGCAAGAACAACCTCCAGGCCCCCTGGCTCGGCATCACTGCCTTCATGACGCTGGCGATCATGCTGTCCCTGCTTGTTTTCATAGGAGAGGCCGTACGTGATGCCTTCGATCCCCGCAAGGAAGTCTGACGTGCTGATTCGTATCGAAGACCTGAGCATTGCCTTTCGCAATGGTGAGCAAACCACCCTCGCAACACGGGGCGTGAGCTTCGACATCCCCAAAGGCCGGACCGTTGCGGTCGTGGGTGAAAGTGGCAGCGGCAAATCCGTCACAGCGCTATCCATTCTCAGACTGCTGCCCCAGCCACCAGCGGAATATGAATCCGGCCGGATTCTTTACGGAGAGGAAAACCTGCTGGAAGTGCCCGAGGCACGCATGCGCCAGATTCGCGGCGACCGCATCAGCATGATCTTCCAGGAGCCCATGACGTCGCTCAATCCGCTCCACACCGTGGAACAGCAGATTACCGAGACACTGCTGATTCACAAGGGGCTGAACGGCGAGGCCGCGCGCCGGCGCGCACTGGAACTGCTGGATCAGGTCGGGATTCCGGAGCCGGAACGCCGTCTCGGCAGCTACCCCCATGAGCTGTCCGGAGGTCAGCGCCAGCGCGTCATGATTGCCATGGCGCTGGCCAACGAGCCCGAACTGCTGATTGCGGACGAACCGACCACCGCACTGGATGTCACAGTCCAGAAACAGATACTCGACCTGCTCCACGAATTGCAGCTCAGGCACAACATGGCTGTCCTGCTCATTTCCCATGACCTGAACGTGGTGAAACACTATGCCCACGATGTCGTGGTCATGGCCCGCGGCGAGGTGGTGGAGGCCGGCCCGGCGAATCGGGTATTCCGCCATCCCGAGCACCCCTATACGCAGGCCTTGCTGGATGCCGAGCCATCCGGCTCTCCACCGCCGGTCGAGACGGATGCGCCCGTCATACTAAAGGCGCATGGTGTCCGTGTCGCCTTTCCCTTAAAAAGAACCCTGTTCGGCCGCGTCACGGACGAGCATGTCGCTGTCCGCGATGCAGCGCTGACATTGCACCGGGGAGAGACCCTGGGCATTGTGGGTGAAAGCGGCAGCGGCAAGACGACGCTGGCGCTCTACCTGCTGGGCCTGACACAGGGCCGCGGGGAGGTGATGCTCGGCGGGGATCGGATCGACCGGCTCGATCAGAAAGCATTGAGACCCTATCGCCGGCGTTTTCAGGTGGTGTTTCAGGATCCCTTCGGGAGCCTGAATCCGCGCATGTCCGTCGCCGAGATCGTCGGCGAAGGTCTGGAGGTTCAGGGTCTCAGTGCCGATGAAAGACGCCATCGGGTCGCCGGGGCCCTGGAGGAAGTCGGTCTCCCGGTGGATACGATGGACCGCTTTCCGCACGAGTTTTCAGGGGGGCAGCGACAGCGAATCGCCATTGCCAGGGCGCTTGTGCTTGACCCGGAAGTGGTGGTACTTGACGAACCGACTTCGGCACTGGACAGGACCGTTCAGAAGCAGATTGTGGAGCTGCTGCGATCGCTTCAGGCGCGCAGGCAACTGAGCTACATCTTCATCAGTCATGACCTGGCCGTGGTCAAAGCCATGAGCCATCGCATCATGGTCATGAAACAGGGTGAGGTCGTGGAGTACGGTGAAACGGCACAGGTATTTCATGCACCCGCTCATCCCTACACACGTACGCTGCTCGAAGCAGCCTTTGATGACATTCAGACAGGTTGAAAGTTATGGGAATTTTGGCAGGTAAAAAGGCTCTTGTCGTCGGAATCGCCAGCAAACTCAGTATTGCCAAGGGCATTGCTGATGCGTTTCATCGCGAAGGTGCCGAACTGGCACTGACCTATCAGAACGACAAGCTCAAGTCACGTGTGGAAGGCTTTGCTGCCGACTACGGCACGGACATGGTTTTCCCCTGTGACGTCAGCCGCGACGAAGAGATCGAAGACCTTTTCGAGGCCATCGGCAAGCGCTGGGATGGCATCGACATCGTGGTGCACTCCGTCGGCTATGCGCCGGGCGACCAGCTGGATGGTGACTTTGTCGAGGCCACCACACGCGAAGGCTTCCGCATTGCCCACGACATCAGTGCCTACAGCTTTGTGGCACTGGGCAAGGCAGCGCGCCCGCTCATGAAAGGCCGGAATGGCGCCTTGCTGACCCTGACCTATCTCGGCTCCGAACGGGCCATTCCCAATTACAATGTCATGGGCATGGCCAAAGCCAGCCTGGAAGCCGGCGTGCGTTACATGGCGGCGGCACTGGGGCCCGAAGGGACCCGTGTCAACGCCATCTCGGCCGGCCCCATCCGTACGCTCGCCGCAAGCGGTATCAAGAGCTTCCGCAAGATGCTCAGCGATGCGGAAAAGGCAACGCCCCTGCGTCGCAACGTGACCATTCAGGAAGTGGGCAACGCGGCGACCTTCCTGTGCTCGGACTGGGCCAGCGGCGTGACCGGTGAAATCATGTTCGTGGATGGCGGCTTCAATATCGTCGCCATGCCCTCTTCCGAGTAAAGGCTGAAGGCGGCTGACTGCTCCGGAAACCTCCCGGTTTGCCGGGGCAGTCCTCTGATGCCCACCCTTTGCCAGCTCCGGACCTGCCGTTTTCCAGTCTGCTCGCCTAAAATGGCACTGCTTCACTGTTTCATCTTGTAAAGCACGTTATCGTTACCCAACTTCTTGATACGCAGGACCGTGTTGAATTGCCATGTCACTGATCCGATACCTGTTGCTCGTTATTGTTGTCGTGGCCGGCCTCTCCGGCTGCTCGGCCGTCAAGCTCTCGCTCAAGAACACGCCGACACTGGCCAACGCCATGGGTGTGGCGGAAATTCCCGAAAGGGATTTGCGCCGGGAGTACGTCAATCGGGATTCACGGTTTGTCGAAGTCAACGGCTTCAACATTCATTACCGGGATGAAGGCAATCCCGACGGGCCGGTCATTGTCCTGCTCCACGGCATCATGTCCTCCCTGCACACCTGGGACGACTGGACAGCCGGTCTCGGGAAAGACTACCGGGTCATCCGGCTTGATGTGCCCGGCTACGGTCTGACGGGCATTCCGGATGACTTCGACGTGGATCAGATGGATGACGCCCTTTTGATAAGCACCTTCGAGCGCTTCATTGATGAGCTTGAACTCAAGCGCTTCTCCCTGGCAGGCAATTCGCTGGGGGGCTATATCTCGGCCATGTATGCAGCCCGACACCCGGAAAAGGTGGAGAAGCTGATCCTACTTGATCCGGTGGCCTATCCCCAGGAATTGCCCTGGCTGTTTCACCTAGCCACCGCGCCCGTCATCTCTCAGTTGTCTCAGTTCGTTCTGCCTCCCTGGGCAGTCACCCTGGGCGTCCAGGAGGTCTACGGCGACCCGAAGCGGCTGAAAAACGAGCATGTAAAGCGCTACATTTACATGTCTCAGCGCCACCGGGCCAAGGAAGCCTACGCTCGCACGCTTCAGATGCTGAAAGAAGCTTCTGACAAGGAACGCCCCCTGCCCTTTGGCAATATCAAGGCGCCCACACTGATCATGTGGGGCAAACTGGATCGCTGGGTTCCCGTCAGGCTGGCCGAACGCTGGAAGCAGGATATTCCGAATGCCGAAGTCCGTATTTATGAGGACGCCGGCCATGTGCCGATGGAAGAAATTCCGGAAGACACACTCAAGGATGCACTGGCCTTTCTCGACTCGGGTCAGTTGATTGATGCGCCCTCCCAAGAACCGTCCGTGGACGATCTGGAATCCATTCTCAAGGGTGAAGAGATTGGCAGCGACCTCTTTGCACCGCTTGAAGGGGTGCAATAAAACGGGCTCAATTGCGTAAACCGGGTCCAGGCTCAGTCAAGCAACTGAGGGGCCCGGTGCACCGCCCGTCCGATGAGGGAAGCGGATCAGGTCGTGTCCTTAGCGAGGAAAAACCTGCCCTTGGTCAGAAGCACACATGATCCGGTGCGCTGTCATCCAGCAGCGTACAGAGCGCTTCCTTCCACTCCACGATATGCGTATCCAGATCTTCCAGCAATTCGATACCGCTGACCCAACCGGCCTGACCAGGCAGTCGGCGTGTCCAGCGCACGATGCCCTTGAGATCAAAATGCCCGAGTGCCTCATCATCCACACGGATTTCGGGAATGAACTGTGTTGGCAATGCCCGGCCAAGCTGCAACTGCAATCCGTTCGCCGAGACGTCCAGCACCTTTGCACAGAGCAGTTCCGGCGGCTCTCCTTCCGGGACGTGTGAAGGCAAGACGACCTCCACTTCCAGGGCATCAAAACGGGCCAGCCGCGGCTCAGTGCGCTTGTTGTCATGACCTGGAACCGGCTCAAAACTCATGATGGTTTTCTCCTGCGCGCAACCCGGCCAAAGGCGCGGGTCATACGAGCGTTCACGTCTTCACTTTTACCCAGTATGGTCAGCTTTCCGGCAGACAGCAACTCCAGCGCCTCCTGCCAGCTCAGATCACCGGCGCGGGTACCCAGCTCGTTGGCCAGTATCAGCTTGCCGGTGCTTTGAAGCCGTGCCGCAATACGGTACTTTCTTGCACCGTCTTCATGATCGATACGAATCCATGTATCCGCCTGCAAGGTTTCCAGTATGCGCCGGAACATGCGCATTGCGTCACCAGGCGGAGGTTCTGCCGGACGTGTTTCCGGCTGAGTCTGCCCGGACCGGGGCGAATCAGTAGCAGTGCCTGATTGGGATACTCCATCCGAGGAGGTCGAAACGGCTTCCGACCCTGCGGCGTTATCATCCGATACCTCTGACCCAGCGCGGGCTGCGTTGTCAACGAATCCGGCCTCTGCCTGCGACGCGTCTGCACCGGTCTTTTCCGGCTCATCCTGATCAGCGCCGTCACTCTCTTCCTCCCGGGGCTCAGGCAGCTTCAGTGATTCCCGCAGTTCGCGCAACCTTTCGGCCTCCCGTGCCGCCTTTTCACGCGCCAGACGAATCAGTTCCGCTCTTTTTTCCTCGGTATGCCGACGTCGCGCCTGCTGCTGTTCATCCAGCTCCACCAGTTTTTTGGCGACACGCTGCAAGGCGAGTCTGAGGGTGCCGGCTTCATCCAGGGGCACCACCTGATGTGCGGCAAGGGCTTCAAGAAAATGCAGGACCGGCTGATAGCCCACCTTGCGACCGTTAATGTCGCACCAGAGAATGGTTCGCCGCCCCGGTAGCCAGGTCAGCAGTTTCTTCCGCTGACCACTTTCCATGAACCAGCGCCCGACCCAACACTGAACGGCCACATCCTCACTGTCCATTGCCGGCACACCGTCCGCCTCCGGCTCCGGCAAACGCTCCGGGTTGACGCGTTCCGGATCATGGCCTTTCAGCACTTCCAGTATCAATGCCTGCAGTGTATCCAGCCAGCGAACCTTGTCTTCAGGCTGGCTGTCCAGACTGATGAACAGGGGTTCAACGTAATCCAGTATCCGCGCCCCCAGTGAAAGCTGGCGCTGCCTTTCCTCAGGGCTGCGCGGGGCAAGCAGCCAGGCCATATTCTGCGTCATGGCATGGGCGATCCGGCCCTTCTTGCTCTGATGCCCCTCATCCAGATAGATCAGCCGCAGGCTGTCCAGCCAGGGGCCGGTCAGGAAACGGATGGCGTCCGGCGGCAGAGGTGCTTCCAGCGCCTCGTTCACCGTATGAATCGCCGCCTTCTGGCTGACCCAGGCCTGATCCAAGCCTCTTTCGCTGTCAATGAGGCGCTGCTCGAGCCGTTCGCGCCGCTGGGCTTCCTTCTTCCAGGCGGCTTCGATGTCCTGCAACACCCGCTCGCGGAAGGCCTCGTCCAGGCAATCCGGGTGGTCAAGAAACTCGCTGAACCGCTTCAACGGCGTATAGATGTAATCCGGCGGCGCTTCACCTTCATCCGTCCAGCCCTGAAAGAGATTTTCCAGCAGATCGATCATCCGGGCCAGCGCGTGACCGTCGTCGAAGACAAACTCCGTGTACTCCAGCAGGATGGCAGCAAAAACAAATCGCCGGCGCCGGAATGCGCGTTTGATGAAGTCATCCAGGTGACTGTGGCGGGACCAGATTTCAAAGGCCTTGTCGGCCCACCACAGCGTGTTGAAGAAGGTCGTGTCTGCCTGGCGGGTATCGGCAAGCCAGGCTCTGATGATGGCTTCCAGACCGCTCTCGTGACTCGAAAGGTACCTGACAAGCCAGGCCGCCGCTTCATGCCGATCCACATCCGCTCTGACCACATCCCCGGCATGCCGGACAATGCGATCTATATCGGGGAGCGACACACGCATCACTGCGTGGGCAAAGCGCTCCCCAAGCGTCTGAATTGATGGGGTCGTATCAGCCAGCATCCGGCTCCTGTGTTCAAGATGGCTCAGGCAACATCTTCCCGCTGCTCTTTCTGCGCCAGGGCTTCGGGCACCTCATAGACATGATAGGCTTCAGGTGTGAATTCATCCAGCGCCGTTCCGGCATGGACATATTCCATGGGAATGGGATCGCCGGAATGGACGACACGGAAATACACGCTGACTTCAGGCACGGTCACACTGAGCGGATGCTCCACCCAGATAAAGACAGCCTTCTCTGCCACAATGAAATCTGTCTTGAGCACACGGTAACCTTCACGCAGCGCAATCTTGTTGAGCGAACCATCACTGTTGAGCTTGAACTTGTGGACCGTTTTCATCTTGTTGCCCTGTCGAAACAATTTTATTGATGACGGGTCGCGTGGATGACACACGTCTCCCGCCCGAACTGACCGGGGTCATATTAACCATCTTTCCCGATAAATGGGAGGGCCATCAAGTGCTTTGCGGTCGTTCAGGTCATGCCGGATCCCGGTTGCCCACCGAGTGATATGGCGAATGAGTAACCCTGCCACAGTCCATATCACCCCGGAGAAACAAGCCGCCCGTTTTATATCTTCCTGATATTTCCGCACGACTCGGTTAGACCAATATATTTTGTGAGCAATCGCACACTTCTGGCCGCCATGAGGTAAAATTTAACCGGGGACAACAAAAACGACGGAGGAGGACCCATCATGCAACATTCCACACCCTACGACCTCACACTCGAAAGACGACACCGTGAGCGCAGGCGCCTGGCACCCAATGAAATGGGATCGTTTCATCGTCAGGGGGCGCTGCTGCTCGAACGCAGACGGGATGACCGTCGACGCAACGATCTGCCGCTGGAGGCGTTCCCCTGGTTGCCGCACAACTGCTGCTGACCAAGCGGGCTCAAGGCCCGCCAGAGCATTGCATTTCCCCGCCTGATCGGACACCATAGCTGCCACAAATCCGTACAATCAGGACATCTCACACTGGAACTGCAATGCTCAATCAAGTTGAAAACGTCAATGTCGAAAGTCTGAGTGAACTCATCACTCCCGATCAACTCAAACAGGACATCCCGCTCACAGACGCCGCCCGGGAAACGGTTCTCCGGGGCCGGCAGACCATCATGGACATTCTGGACGGCAAGGATCACCGTCTTTTCGTGGTGGTGGGCCCCTGCTCCATTCATGACGTCAAGGCCGCGAGGGAATACGCCGAGCGCCTCAGAACGCTGGCAGACGAGCTGTCCGACACCCTGGTACTGGTCATGCGCGTGTATTTCGAAAAACCGCGCACCACCGTGGGCTGGAAAGGGCTGATCAATGACCCGGATCTGAACGATACCTTCGATATCGAGCGCGGTCTTCACATCGGACGCCGCCTGATGGTGGACCTGACCGAAATGGGGTTGCCGATCGCCACGGAAGCCCTGGATCCCATTTCACCCCAGTATCTGCAGGACACGGTATCCTGGAGTGCCATTGGTGCGCGGACAACCGAATCCCAGACGCACCGGGAAATGAGCAGCGGCCTGTCCATGCCCATCGGTTTCAAGAACGGCACCGATGGCAATCTGGATGTGGCCATCAACGCCATGAAGTCCGCATCGGCACCCCATGCCTTCCTCGGTATCAACCGCGAGGGACGGGTATCCATCGTCAAGACCCGCGGCAACCCCTATTCCCACGTGGTACTGCGAGGCGGTGGCGGCAAGCCCAATTATGACACTGTCAGCGTGAAGCTGACCGAAGATGCACTGCGCAAGGCAGGCCTGCGCGAGGCCATCATGATTGACTGCAGCCACGCCAACAGCAACAAGAAGCCCGAACTGCAGCCGCTGGTGCTGGATGACATCGCCCATCAGATTCAGGAAGGCAATCGTTCCATCGTCGGCGTCATGATCGAGAGCAACCTGAACTGGGGCAACCAATCGATCCCGGAAGACCTGTCCCAACTCAAGTATGGCGTATCGGTGACCGACGCCTGCATCGACTGGGAAACGACCGAAACCGCGCTGCGCAAGCTGCGTGATACGGTGCGGGACACCCTGCCCGAACGCCTGCAGGGCTGACTTTAGGCGCTGCGCCAGTTGAGCTTTTCGCGCAGCGTCACCACCGTTCCCACAATCACGATGGCAGGCCCCGGGACACCGGCGTCTGCCACGTTTTGTGCGATCGTTGCGAGCGTTCCCGTCACCACCTGCTGATCCGGAAGCGTGCCCCGGGAAACCACCGCGACGGGCATTTCCGGAGACACGCCGGCACCAGTGAGTCCTCTGGAAATTTGCGGAAGGCTGACCAGCCCCATGTAGAATACCAGCGTCTGTCCGGGTGCCGCCAGCGCTTCCCAGTTCAGGTCACAGCTGCCGTCACGCAGATGGCCCGTGATGAAACGCACGGACTGGGCATGATCCCGGTGCGTGAGCGGGATACCCGCATAGGCCCCGCATCCCGCAGCGGCGGTAATCCCCGGCACCACCTGAAACGGGATGCCGGCCTCGGCAAGCCCTTCGATCTCCTCGCCGCCACGGCCGAAAATGAACGGATCGCCCCCCTTGATGCGGGCCACACGCTTGCCTTTGCGGGCATGCTCAATCAGCAGCCGGGTGATCTCTTCCTGAGGCACCGCATGGTCGGCACGGGCCTTGCCCACGTAGATCAGTTCCGCATCCCGGCGCACCATATCGATAATTTGAGGTGACACCAGCCGGTCATACAGGACCACGTCTGCCTGGCGCAGCAGGCGCAATGCACGGAACGTCAGCAGATCCGGATCACCGGGACCGGCCCCGATAAGATAGGCCTCACCCAGCTTCCGGGCCTCGGCATGCTGCAGTAACGTATCCACCTGGCGGGATGCGGCATCTGTCTGGCCGGCCAGCACCCGTTCTCCCACATGCCCGTCGATGATCTTCTCCCAGAACGCGCGACGCTGCGGGATCTCCGGCAACGCCTCCCGCACCCGCTCACGCAGACCATGAATGAACATGGCCAGACGGCCCAGCCCCGCAGGCAGGACTGACTCCAGCTGATCCCGGATCTTGCGGGTCAGCACCGGGCTGGCGCCGCCACTGGACACTGCCACCGTAATGGGATGGCGGTTGATGATGGATGGAAAAATGAAAGTGCTCAGCGCTGGCCGCGCCACCACATTCACAGGAATGTCCTGAGCCTGCGCCGCGGCAGACAGTCTGGCGTTCTCGCTTTCATCCTGGCTGGCACCCACGGCCAGCCAGGCCCCCTGCAACCAGGATTCCGCACCTTCTTCGGGAAGGCGGGGGCGCTGGTCCACTTCCGCCCCGGCCTGCCTGAGCAGTTCCACCTTGCGCCGCGCCTCGGTGGTGTCTCCGAGCACCACAACACGCTGCCCTCTGACCTTGAGGGAGACGGGCAACACATCCAGCTGCAGGGATTCGCCGTGCATATCAGCCTCCGATGACGGTCTGCCCGTTCATGTACGGGCGCAGTGCCTCGGGAATCACGATGCTGCCATCGGCCTGCTGATAGTTTTCCATGACGGCGATCAGCGTGCGTCCCACAGCCAGGCCGGAACCATTGAGCGTGTGCACGAGTTCCGGCTTGCCGGTATCCGGATTGCGGAAACGGGCCTTCATCCGCCGGGCCTGGAAATCCGTGCAGTTGCTGCAGGAACTGATTTCCCGATAGGTATTCTGACCGGGCAGCCAGACCTCAATGTCATAGGTTTTTGCTGCCGAGAACCCGAGATCGCCACCGCAGAGCGTCACGACCCGGTAAGGCAGGTTGAGCGCCTGCAGGATGGACTCGGCATGGCCGGTCAGCGCCTCCAGTGCGGCCATGGATTCCTCGGGCCGGACAATCTGGATGAGCTCAACCTTGTCAAACTGGTGCTGACGGATCATGCCGCGTGTATCCCGGCCGTAGCTGCCCGCCTCACTGCGGAAGCAGGGGGTGTGCGCGGTCATCCGCAGGGGCAGCTGATCCGCTTCAAGTATGGTATCCCGCACCAGATTGGTCACCGGCACTTCGGCTGTCGGGATCAGATAGAAATTCCGCTCGCCCGGTACCTTGAACAGGTCATCCTCGAACTTGGGAAGTTGCCCGGTGCCCTGCAGGACGTGCGGCTCCACCAGATACGGTACATAGACCTCCTGATAGCCGTGCTTTGTGGTATGGGTATCCAGCATGAACTGGGCCAGGGCACGATGCAGACGGGCAATATCCTGACGCATGACCACAAAGCGGGCACCGGAGAGTTTCGCGCCCGCGGCAAAATCCAGACCGCCCAGTGCCTCGCCCAGTGCCACATGATCCTTGGGCTCAAAGTCGAAAGCCGGAGGCGTTCCCCAGCGCCTGACTTCCACATTGTCCTCTTCCGACTGCCCTTCCGGCACCGATTCATCGGGAAGATTGGGAATACTCAGCATCAGCGCATCCATTTCTTCCTGAATCTGGCGCAGCTCCGCCTCGGCAGCTTCCAGATCGGCCTTGAGCCGGGCAACCTGCTCCAGCACGGGCTGAATGTCCTCACCCTGAGCCTTCAGGCGCCCGATCTGTTTTGAGGTGGTGTTGCGCTCGTTCTGAAGCTGCTCGGTACGCACCTGGACGGCCTTGCGGCGTTCTTCCAGGGCCTCGAAGGCGGCCGTATCCAGCTCAAAATGTTTCTTGGCCAGCGCTCGGGCGACGGCTTCGGTTTCATTGCGGAGTTTTTTCGGATCAATCATCTACGTTCCTGACAAATATGGTTGAGAGTCAGACGACAAAGACCTGCCGGGCGACAAGAATACCCGCACTGACAGAAAGGACGCATAGTACCACGCTGGACAGCGCATACAACACAGCCAGCCCCCACTGGGCGTGTTCGAGAAATCCCCAGATTTCCAGCGCAAAGGTGGAAAAGGTGGTCAGTGCACCGAGCATCCCGACGATGATGATGGCGCGCAGCTCCGGATGACCACCGAGTCTTTCCATGATATAGACAAAACAACCACCCAGTATGAAGGAGCCCAGCACATTGACAAAGAGTGTCCCCCACGGGAACGCCTTGCCGGCCCATTCGGTCACGAGTGCGACCAGAATGTAGCGCAGCGTTGCACCCATGGCACCCCCCAGTGCAACCCAGGGCAAGTGGCCGAGCATGATGGATTTCACCGCGGATACCTCCTCTTGTCTGCACGCTCATCCAGTGTCTTCAGGCGTTCAAGTTTCTCGCCGATGCGAATCTCCAGCCCACGCGGGACAGGTTCATAAAACTGCGTGTCGGCCAGGGCTTCCGGAAAATAGCATTCTCCTGCCGCATAGGCATCAGGCTCGTCATGGGCATAACGGTATCCTGCACCATGTCCCTGGGATTCGGCAAAGCGCGTCGGGGCGTTGCGCAGGTGCTCCGGCACAGGGTAATCGGGTGCTTCCCGAACCAGTCTGAGCGCAGCCTTCCAGGCGCTGTACACGGCGTTGCTCTTCGGGGCAACGGCCAGATAGACCACAGCCTGAGCCAGCGACAGCTTGCCCTCCGGACTGCCCAGCCGCTCCTGCGTTTCCCAGGCATCCAGGGCCAGACGCAGTGCCCTGGGGTCCGCATTGCCAATGTCCTCACTGGCCATGCGCACAACCCGCCGGGCGATGTACAGCGGATCACAGCCGCCCTTGAGCATGCGGGCCAGCCAGTAGAGGGCTGCGTCCGGATCCGATCCCCGGACCGATTTGTGCAGGGCCGAGATCAGATCGTAAAAGGCATCTCCGCCCTTGTCGAACTGGTGCATCCTCGCCTGCCCCAGCCGCTCGAGGCTGTCCGGCCCGATCTGTGTTTCGGACGCGGCCATGGCCTGCTGAATCAGCGCCTCCAGCGTGGTCAACGCCGCACGGGCATCACCGCTGCACTGACGGGCAATCCGCTCCAGGACGGCGGCATCCACGGTCAGCTGAGGTGCCTCCCGCTCCAGTGCACGCAGCAGCAGGGATTGGACCGCACTCTCATCCAGTGCCTTGAGCACGTAGACCTGAAGCCTCGAGAGCAGCGCACTGTTGATTTCAAACCCGGGGTTCTCGGTCGTGGCACCGATGAGGATGAACGTCCCCTCCTCCACCCAGGGCAGAAGGGCGTCCTGCTGAGACTTGTTATAACGGTGGATCTCGTCGATGAACACAACCGGCGTCTGACCTGCGGCACGCAGGCGCTGAGCTTCCTCGGCGGTACGCCGGATATCGGCAATACCGGACTGCACGGCGGACAGCGTCAGGAGTGTCGCGCCGGAGGACTGGCAGACCAGCCGGGCCAGCGTGGTCTTGCCCGTGCCCGGCGGGCCCCAGAACAGACAGGAATGCAGTTGGCCGGATTCAAGGACCTGCCGAAGCGGGGCATCCGGTCCCACAAGGTGCGGCTGCCCGACCACTTCATCGAGGGATTGTGGCCGCATCCTCGCCGCCAGCGGTCGCGTATCCCGGCTGTCGGCAAACAGGTCAGCCACCCGCCGGGGCCTCGCTGCGGATGATGTCCACGCCCTCGGGCGGATCAAAGTCGAAGGTGCCGTCAGGCAGTTCCGGATTGAGCTTCACGTTGTGGAGTGTCAGGCGCGTACGCTGCCCGAGGGCATCCAGTATTTCCAGCTCAACCGGGGTATCGCCTTCAAACCGGATGGCCAGCTGGACAAACAGGTCACTGGGCTCTTTCGGCGTCTGCACAAAGACCTGATCCCGGGGTGATTGGACGGTATAACGGCTGCCAATACGGGCGGGATCACCACTGAACAACAACGCCGGCGTGCTGGCGGCCTCTCCTTTCAGCGGCTGGACCGTCACCTGTTCCAGATCCGGATCATGGAACCAGACAAACTGGCCGTCGGTCACCACTTCCTGCTCCAGTGGCGGATCCGTATGCCAGCGAAAACGTCCGGGACGCTGGGCCTTGAGTTCTCCGGTAAGGTTCTGGATGAGCTGACCTTCCGTGGTGGTCACCACCTGACTGAAGCGGGCCTCGACAGACTGAATACCGGAAAGGCGCTCAATCAGATCGGCAAGCGCGTCCGCCTGAGCCAACCCGACAGCCAGATTCAGCAAAATGCCCAAAAACATGCGATGAATTGTCTTCATTCGGTGACTCCTTTACTTGGGGGGCGGTGGTGCCAGCACCTCGCGGGCGCCGTTGTGACCTGCCGGACTGACGATACCCGCCGCTTCCATGGCTTCCACCAGATTGGCTGCCCGATTGTAGCCGATTTTCAGACGCCGCTGCACGGCTGAAATGGAGGCGCGCCGTGTTTCGGTGACAAATGCCACGGCCTGATCGAACAGAGGATCGCTTTCCGTACCGCTTTCTCCGCCGCTTCCGTCCTTGTCCATGGAAGCCAGGAAGTCGCTCTCGTGCACACCCTCCAGGATCTCCTCAAGATAATCCGGCTCACCACGGCTTTTCCATTCTTCCACGACACGGTGCACTTCCTCATCCGCCACAAAGGCACCATGCACCCGGACAGGCAGGCTGGTGCCGGGCGGCATGTACAGCATGTCACCATGACCGAGCAGCTGTTCCGCCCCGCCCTGGTCCAGAATCGTCCGCGAGTCGATCTTGGACGAGACCTGGAACGCAATCCGGGTGGGGATGTTGGCCTTGATCAGACCGGTGATGACATCCACCGAAGGACGCTGCGTCGCCAGGATGAGGTGAATCCCTGCCGCCCGGGCCTTCTGGGCAATGCGGGCAATCAGTTCTTCCACCTTCTTGCCGACGATCATCATCATGTCGGCAAACTCGTCCACCACGACCACAATGTACGGCAAGGGCAACAATTCGGGCTGTTCGGTTTCCAGTGCCGTGGCGTCCGGCTGCCAGAGCGGGTCCTTGATGGGCGTTCCGGCAGCAACCGCTTCCCTGATCTTCTTGTTGAAACCGGCCAGATTGCGCACGCCCAGCGCCGCCATGAGCTTGTAGCGGCGCTCCATTTCCCCCACACACCAGCGCAGGGCATTGGCCGCATCCTTCATGTCCGTGACCACCGGTGCCAGCAGATGGGGAATGCCATCATAGATGGACAATTCCAGCATCTTGGGATCAATCATGATCAGGCGGAGCTCGTCCGGTGTCGCCTTGAACAGCATGCTGAGCAACATGGCATTGACACCCACGGACTTGCCCGACCCGGTTGTGCCTGCAACCAACAGGTGCGGCATCTTGGCCAGATTGGCCACCACCGGGTCGCCGGCGATGTCGTGCCCCAGTGCCAGCGTCAGCGGCGAATCGGATTGGTCATAGGCGGCCGAGGACAACACTTCACGCAGGCGCACGATATCCCGGTTCTCATTGGGAATTTCGATGCCCATCACGGACTTGCCCGGAATGACCTCCACGACCCGGACAGCCACGACCGCAAGCGAACGGGCCAGATCCCTTGCCAGATTCGAAATCCGCGAGGCCTTGACCCCGGGGGCCGGCTGAATCTCGAAGCGTGTGATCACCGGCCCGGGATTGACCTCGACCACAGTGACCTTGACCCCGAAATCTGCCAGTTTCTCTTCAAGCAGCGCCGACATGCGTTCAAGTGATTCCTTGGAGAAGCCGCCGTTGCTGCGTTTGGTGGGCGGATCAAGCAGGGTGATGGGCGGCAGCGGGCCCTTGTCATGCCCGAACAGGGACTTCTGAGTCTCCTTGCGGATGCGCTCACCGGTTTCGGTGCTCTTGCGCTGAAAAGGCATGATGCGTATCGCCGGATGACCGGACTTGTCGGACTTCCCGCTGTCTGCCGATCGACGGGATGCCACCTCAGCGTCAGCAGCTTCCGTCAGCATGGGCACATTGTCATCCGGCTCTTCCGGGGATACCGCGGCGGACAGTACCGGGACATCCGCTTCCAGAACCGGCTCCTTCCGGGAAGCCGGTTCTTCATCCCGGGATGCGGACTGCGCCAGTTTCGCAGCCCTGCGCGCTTCCCGCCAGGTGCGCCATCGTGCCACCAGCCCGGGTTTCTCCGGTTCGGGCGTCCGGATTCTGGGCTTGACGGGACGGGACGCCCGGTCGTCTTCAGCCGCACTTCTGCGTGCCGACCACCACTCACCCAGCCGTCTTGCCTGATCTTTCAACCAGCTCCATGCGGACAGTGTCATGGCACCCGTCCGCTCCATGATCGTCAGCCAGGAAATGTCTGTTGCCAACGTCAGTCCGGTCAGAAAGACCGCACTCCAGACCAGGGTCGCCCCCACAAGATTGAGCCTGGCCACGCTCCAGTCGGCCAGCCGTGTTCCCAGCAGGCCACCTGATTCCGGCCCCAGTCCCAGAACACTGTATGTTGCCAGCAGCGCCGTGCTTCCGGCCAGCACCAACAAGCCACCCGCCACACGCATGGCCCAGCGAACGCCATGAAAGCCGCCTTCACGATCAACGCGAACGACTCGCAGGCTCTGAATCATGAGCAGCAGGGGAATGAAATAGGCGGTGTAACCCAGAAAGAACATCAGCACATCAGCCAGCCAGGCACCGACGCGCCCACCCCAGTTGCGGACGCTATCCTGGCCACCGATATGAGTCCATCCCGGATCTTCCGGGTGATAGCTGATCAGGGAAAGCAGAATGAACAGGGCAAGCGCCAGTACAACAATGAGTGCACCCTCACGCAGGCGCTGCTCGATGAACTGATCGCGCTGTTCCCTGTTTTGCTCCCGTTTTGCCTGTGCTTGCGTCATGCCAGATGAGCAGCCGCACGTTCCAGTTGTTCGATGATGTCTTCTCTGGACTCCAGCCCCACACAAAGCCGGATGAGATTTTCCGTAATGCCGGCCTGTGTCTTGACCTCGGGCGACAACCGTCCATGGGTCGTGGATCCCGGATGTGTAATCGTGGTCTTCACGTCCCCCAGATTGGCCGTAATGGAGAACCAGCCGCTCTGATCAATGAATTGCCAGGCTTCTTCACGTCCGCCACGCACCCTGAAGGAGACAACACCGCCATAGCCCTTCTGCTGCCGGCGCGCGATATCATGGCCGGGGTGATCCTCAAGCCCCGGATAGAACACCTTTTCCACCCAGCTCTGGGCACGCAGCCACCGTGCCACCGCCTCGCCGTTTTCACAGTGGGCGCGCATCCGCAGGGGCAACAATTCGAGTCCCTTGAGGAACACCCACGCGTTGAAGGGGCTCATGGTGAGCCCGCCACTGCGCAGTACCCCGAAAATCTCCTCCATGAGTGCCGGGTCATTACCTACCACAGCCCCTCCCACACAGCGACCCTGCCCATCCAGAAACTTGGTGGCCGAGTGGACAACCAGATGAGCACCAAGCTGCAAGGGTTTCTGCAGCACGGGTGTACAAAAACAATTGTCCACCACCAGCAGTGCACCACCCTTCTCCGCGATGGCTGCCAAGGCACGGATATCGCCGATTTCGCACAACGGGTTGGAAGGTGTCTCGACAAACAGCAGGCGGGTATCGGGGCGCATGGCAGCCTCCCATGCCGCGCTGTGGGCCAGCGGGACAAAATCGACTTCAACGCCGAATTTGGCGAAATACTTCTGGAAGATGGTTGTGGTGGTTCCGAATACGCTCTGGGAGCACAGTACATGGTCACCTGCTTTCAGCACCGCCATGCCAACCGCCACAATGGCCGCCATGCCAGACGCCGTGGCGACGGCGCGCTCCCCGCCTTCCAGCGCGGCCAGCCGTCTCTCGAACATGCTGACGGTGGGGTTGGTGAAGCGCGAATAAATATTCCCCGGCAACTCTCCTGCAAAACGCCGGGCGGCTTCCTCCGCCGACTTGAATACAAAACTGGAGGTCAGATACAGGGTTTCGCTGTGCTCCTGTTCCTGAGAACGGATCTGACCGGCACGAATGGCCCGTGTCTCATCCTCCCATTCCGGGTCCCAGTCCGGCACCAGCAGTGCTTCGGTACGCGTATCTTTACCGGTCATGTCCTTTCCTTTCACCTGTCATTCGTCGTTGTGCAGATCCAAGGGCACCTGCTCGGCAGCCAGATCCGGATCCTTTTTACGCCGTGCGGTATCATTGCGCTCTGCTTCCAGCCGGTTCAGATATTCCTCGGTGATGTCGCCGGTCACATACTTGCCGTCAAACACGGAGCAGTCGAAGGTTTCAATGTTCGGATTGCCTTCTCGTGCACAGGCAATGAGATCCTCAAGATCCTGGTAAATGAGCCAGTCGGCGCCGATCAGCGCCTGAACCTCTTCCACGGTCCGGCCATGGGCAATCAGCTCATTCGCAGCCGGCATGTCAATGCCATAGACGTTCGGGTACCGCACTTCAGGCGCTGCCGAGGCGAAGTAGACCTTTCTGGCACCTGCATCACGCGCCATCTGGATGATTTCCCGGCAGGTTGTCCCCCGCACAATGGAATCATCCACCAGCATCACATTCTTGCCACGGAATTCGAGATCGATGGCGTTCAGCTTCTGCCGGACAGACTTCTTGCGCAGACTCTGACCCGGCATGATGAATGTACGGCCGATATAGCGGTTCTTGATGAACCCTTCCCTGTACTTGACCCCCAGGTTCATGGCCATTTGCATGGCCGAAGTCCGGCTGGTATCGGGAATGGGCATGATCACATCGATATCGTGGTCGGGCCGGACACGGCGGATTTTCGCGGCCAGCTTTTCACCCATTTTCAACCGTGCCTTGTACACGGAAATGCCATCCAGCATGCTGTCCGGCCGCGCGAAATACACCAGTTCGAAGATGCATGGATTGAGCTGCGGATGATCCGCACACTGCTGTGTATGCACGGTACCATCCGACTCGATATAGATGGCCTCGCCCGGCGCCACATCACGCACCAGTTCGTAACCCAGCGCACTCAGCGCAACACTCTCGGAGGCCACCATATAGGCCGTGCCGGCCTCTGTCTCCCGCTTGCCGAAGCACAACGGGCGAATGCCATGAGGGTCCCGGAATGCCACAAGCCCGTATCCGGTAATCAGTGCCACCGCCGCGTAGGCCCCGCGAACACGACGATGAACCTGTGCCACGGCCGTAAAGACATCGTCGGCCTTGGGTGTCAGCTTCCCGAGAATCTGCAGCTCGTGAGCGAAAACGTTAAGCAACACCTCCGAATCGGAGTTCGTGTTGATATGCCGCAGATCCGTACGAAACAGATCACGCTTCAGTTCGTCCGTGTTGGTGAGATTGCCATTGTGGGCCAGCGTGATGCCATAGGGCGAGTTGACATAAAAAGGCTGAGCTTCCGCCGAACTGGAGCTGCCCGCCGTGGGATAGCGGACATGACCAATCCCCACATTCCCTCTCAGCCTGAGCATGTGCCGTGTGCGGAACACATCCCGGACCAGGCCGTTATTCTTGCGCAGAAAGAACCGGTCATTCTCGAAGGTGACGATGCCTGCCGCGTCCTGTCCCCGGTGCTGAAGGACAGTCAGCGCATCAAAAAGCTCCTGATTTACATGGGTTCGGCCAACAATGCCTACAATGCCACACATCTTGATTGGGTCTCCGGCGGACTACAGGGAAGTTACATCAGTGTCTTGACGCTGTCGCCAAACACGTTGCGCGACCACGTTTCGATTTTAGCAAAATGAGGAATCAGCTGAGAGGATTTCCACCACGGGTCTTCCGTCACCGGGGTCAGTCTCAGTACCGCAATGGCGACAACAACCAGTACAACGCCACGGATGGCGCCAAACACCATCCCCAGCACACGATCCGTACCGGAAATGCCGGACATTTTGACGATGGCGCTGATCAGGTGGTTGAGCATGGCGCCAAGAATCAGCGTTGCCACAAACAGGATGACAAAGGCTGCGATGTAGCGGACACTGGGCGTGCTGACCGTACTTTCAAGCAATACGGCCAGTTTGGCATAGAACAGCCGGGCGACGACAAATGCGGCAACCCACGACAGCAGGCTGAGGGCTTCCTTCACGAAACCGCGAATCAGGCTGACCACCGTGGACAACAGGATGACGCCCAGGATGACCCAGTCCACCCAAACAATCTGAGACATAAGTACTTTCCTCCCGAGCGGGCATTCTAGCAGAACGGCCCGCACCGGGTAAGCCTTTATCAGGAGCGGCTGTTCACAACACGTGAGCGTGTCTTCCACTTCTTGTCGATCTGTGCCGACAGCTTTTCGGCCTCCTCCTTCGAGGCGACCGGACCTGCCCAGACTCTCAGCCAGGTTTCTCCCTTTGCCGTCACCATGGGCTCCGTCCAGGCCTTGATGCCGTCGTTTCGCAACGCATCTCTCAGACGAATGGCGTTGTCACGCTTGCTGAACGTACCCACTTTCACCTTCCAGAATGCCTCCGGAGAGTTTTTCGCCATCGCCGGCCGGGCCGCACTCGCTGCCGCGGGAGCCGCCTCAATGATTTTTTCTTTCTCCTTTTCCCCTGCAGGACTTTCAGGCTTCGCCGTTACGGGTTTTGCGAGCTCCCCGACATTACTGCTCTGGATGTCGGCAGTTTCTGACTCAGGACTGGCTTCCGGCTCATCCCGACTGCCCTGTTCCATACCATCCGAATAGCCGGTAATGGCAGGCAGACTCTGAGCGGCCTGAGGCGCTGCGGGAAGCGGGGGGGCAGGTAATGGCTGAACCTTGTAGCCGGGCACTTCAGGCGCCGGCGGAATGGTCACGGGTGTCTGAACGCGATCAGGATGGGGTGCCTCAAAAAGCATGGGAACGAAGATGACGGCGAGCGACACCAATACGATAGCACCGATAATCCTTTGCTTGATACGGTTCATGCTGGACTCCTCGTCAGTCTGAGGCCCAGTGTACGGGCCTCATTCCCAAGCTGCAAGGCCCGGCTTCTGCAGAACCGGCAGCGCTTCTGAAACCGTGTAAAAAGAACCAAAAATCAGAAGCCTGTCTGTCTTGTCAAGCTGTGGCAGTAACTGGCAAACGGCCTGTCGTACCGTCTCGTGGCGACGGGGTGTCTGTCCCGACCGACTTGAAACCGCCCCCTCGAGGCGGTCGATGGCTGCCGCACGTGGCACGTCAAGTGAAGCCACATGCCAGACATCAATGACGGAACGCATAGCGTCCACCACCGATTCAATGTCCTTGTCTTCCAGTGCGCTGAATATGGCGTGAGTTCTGCCTTGCACCGGATGTTCACAAAGCCAGCGGTGCAGATAGCGCGCGGCATGGGGATTGTGCCCCACGTCCACCAGAATTTCAGGCGCAGC
The DNA here is from genome assembly GCF_041153465.1 of Thermohahella caldifontis. Classification (NCBI taxonomy): domain Bacteria; kingdom Pseudomonadati; phylum Pseudomonadota; class Gammaproteobacteria; order Oceanospirillales; family Hahellaceae; genus Thermohahella; species Thermohahella caldifontis. The sequence continues at coordinate 551,886 of NZ_CP154858.1, read as the reverse complement.
AGACAGCCTCTCCAATCGGCCCCGCAGGGGCAGATGGTGCCAGGGCGCAAGGGATTTGCCCTCGTCTTCGGGCAGGACACCGAGGAGCGCCCCGACCTGCATGGCGGCTGACACGTTCTCGGCTGGCAACACGCAGGTACTCATATCATCTAGCGTCCTGTGCAAGACGGGCCCGCCTGCCGGCTCGAGACTCCCTGTCCATACAGGTGGTTTGCCTGCCTCCATGAGGATCCGGTGGTCCCGTCCCAGTGCATACACCTGACACTGAAGTTGCCGTGCGGTCTCCAGTACCGATTCGGGTGGTTGCGGATCCGAAAGCACCAGCGGAATGCCGGGTCTCAGGATGCCCGCTTTTTCCCGGCCAATGGCCTCGCGATCCTCGCCCAGCCAGTCCGCATGATCGAGGTCGATGGGCGTGATGACTGCCACGTCAGGATCAATGATGTTAACCGCATCCAGCCGGCCACCAAGGCCCACTTCAAGCAGCGCCACGTCCGGCTGCAGGCTCGCAATAATGTCAAGCGCGGCCAGCGTGGTGAATTCAAAATAGGTCAGCGGAGTGCCTGCGCGTGCAGTTTCAACCCGCTCAAAGGCATGAACCCAGGCCTGCGCTTCACTTTCAAGCCCGTCCACGCGCAAACGTTCCGTGAAACGCAGTATATGCGGCGACGTGTACGCGCACACATGCAGGCCGGCATCCCGCAGCAAGCGTTCCGTCATGGCCAGCGTGGACCCCTTGCCGTTGGTTCCGGCATAGGTGACGACGCGTCTGGCAATGGCTCCTTCGGGCTTCAACTGTGCCCAGACTTCGGAGATGCGCTCAAGCCCAAGTTCAATTTCACTGGGATGCATGGCACTGATGCGTGCCAGCCAGTCTTCCAGCTGCTTATTCGTCATGTCCGACCGGTGTCAGAGGCCCCTGCAGGTGAAGGCCTGCTTCCTTGCCTGCCGGCAGGCCCATGAGTTTGGCCAGCAATGATGCAGTCCGGTGACGCATGTGGACACGGTGAATGATCATGTCCAGCACGCCGTGCTCCAGAAGGAACTCGGCACGCTGAAAACCTTCCGGCAACTTTTCTCTGACGGTCTGCTCGATCACCCGGGGACCGGCAAAGCCGATCAGTGCCTTGGGCTCGGCCACATTGAGGTCGCCCAGCATGGCCAGGCTGGCGGACACACCACCAAAAACCGGGTCTGTCATGTAGGAAATGTAGGGCAGCCCCTCTGCCTTGAGTCGTTCCAGCGCTGCAGCCGTCTTGGCCATCTGCATCAGGGAGATGAGCGCCTCCTGCATGCGTGCACCACCGCTGGCAGAGAAACAGACCAGACCACATCTTGCTTCGATCGCGGCATTGACGGCCCTGACAAATTTCTCGCCCACCACAGCGCCCATGGAGCCGCCGAGAAAATTGAACTCGAAGGCGCAGGCCACGACAGGGATTCCCTCTACGGCCCCTTTCATGACAATGAGCGCGTCCTTCTCACCGGTCGCCTTCTGATTGGCCGCCAGGCGGTCCCGGTAGCGCTTGGTATCCTTGAATCGCAGACGGTCTGCCGGCTCCAGATCGGCAGCGATCTCCAGACGGGGTTCGGGATCCAGAAACAGGTCCAGACGCCGGCGTGCGGTGATGCGCATGTGATGCTGACATTTGGGGCAGACATCCAGGTTACGCTCCAGCTCCGGACGGTACAGTACCGCATTGCAGTTGGGGCATTTCTTCCAGAGCCCTTCGGGCACGTTGGCCTTGCTGGGCGCGCCTGAACGGCGCATGCCCGGGATGATTTTTTCCAGCCAGTTACTCATGAATTACCCTTTCAGGTTGCCGAATCGACGCCCCGCCTCAGTTCCTGCATCAGCGCCACAAGTGCAGCGCGCGCCTGTTCCGGGGCCTGCTGATGTTCTGCTATTCTAGACACCAGCGCACTCCCCACAATTACACCATCGGCTACGCGGGCCACCGCCGCGGCAGAAGCCTCGTCACGGATGCCGAAGCCGACACAAACCGGTAACTCCGTATGCTTGCGGATCCGGCCAAGATGCCGCGAGACATCCTCCACATCCAGGTCAGCTGAACCGGTTACCCCTTTGAGAGACACATAGTACAGGTAACCCTTTCCCAATTCTGCTGCGCTTTGAATACGATCATCCCGGGTAGTGGGCGCAATCAGGAAGATGGGATCAAGCTGATGGCGGGCAAGCAGCGCAACCGTTTCGCCTGCCTCTTCGGGGGGCAAGTCCACCAACAGCACGCCATCCACGCCGGCTTCAGCCGCTGCCCGGGCAAATTCACCGGCGCCCATGGCCTCCACCGGATTCAGGTACCCCATCAGAATGATGGGTGTGTGCGTATTTTCCTTGCGGAATTCGCTCACCATGCTCAGCACCTTCCGGAGACTGGTCCCGGCGGCCAGCGCCCGCTCACAGGCGAGCTGAATGACCGGCCCGTCCGCCATGGGATCCGAGAAAGGCACGCCCAGCTCGATCATGTCGGCCCCCGACCCGACCAGCGCCCGCATGAAATCCAGGGTACATTCCGGCCGGGGGTCTCCGGCGGTGATGTAAGGAATCAACGCTTTCCGGCCTTCCGCGGCCAGCTTATCGAATACCTGCTGAATTCTGCTCATGGTTCAGCCCACCTCCACTTTCAGGCCGTCAAGCTTTGCAACGGTATGGATGTCCTTGTCGCCCCGACCGGACAGATTCACGACAATGCTCTGTTCCGGCGACATCTCCCGCGCCAGCTTGATGGCGTAGGCCACGGCATGGCTGGACTCAAGTGCCGGCATGATACCCTCAATGCGCGTCAGCAGATGAAACGCCTCAAGTGCTTCCTCGTCCGTGGCCGCCACATAGGTGGCGCGCCCCGTGTCCTTGAGCCAGGCGTGCTCGGGTCCGACCCCGGGATAATCGAGCCCTGCCGAGATGGAGTGCGTCCCGAGAATCTGTCCGTTCTCGTCTTCCATGAGATATGTGCGGTTACCATGCAGAACACCGGGACGCCCTGCAGACAAGGGCGCAGCGTGCTGACCGGTTTCCAGTCCCAACCCCGCAGCCTCAACACCATACATGGCCACGCTTTCGTCGCCAATGAAGGGATGAAACAGTCCGATGGCATTGGAACCTCCACCCACACAGGCCACCAGCGCGTCAGGCAGGCGACCGATCTGCTCGAGAGACTGCTGCCGCGCTTCGCGTCCGATCACGGATGCAAAGTCACGCACCATCATTGGATAGGGATGCGGCCCCGCGGCGGTACCGATAATGTAGAACGTGTTATCGACATTGGTCACCCAGTCACGAAGCGCCTCGTTCATGGCATCCTTCAGCGTGCGGGTGCCGGATTCCACCGGGATCACAGTCGCACCAAGCAGCTTCATGCGGTATACATTCAGGGCCTGACGCTGAACGTCTTCAGCCCCCATGTATACGACACATTCAAGCCCGAGCCGCGCTGCAATGGTCGCGGTTGCCACACCGTGCTGACCTGCACCTGTCTCCGCAATGATACGGGGCTTGCCCAGATATTTGGCCAGAAGCCCCTGCCCTACCGTATTGCAGATCTTGTGTGCACCTGTGTGATTCAGGTCTTCACGTTTGAGCCAGATCTGTGCACCACCGGCGTGCCGGGTCAGCCGCTCGGCAAAGTACAGGGGTGAAGGTCTGCCGACATAATGCTTGAGATCGTTGTCAAGCTGACGGAGAAACTCCGCGTCATCCTTGAGCCGCGCATACTGCTGCTCGAGCTCGAACAGAGCGGCAATCAGGGTTTCGGAGACAAAGCGACCGCCATACGGGCCGAAATGCCCTTTCTCATCCGGCAGCACAGGCGACTCAGTTTGGGTTGACACGATAGACTTCTCCTGTGAATTGCTTGATTTTTGCATGATCCTTGATGCCCTTTACCGGGCCCTCGACACCGCCACTGACATCGACAGCCCAGGGTTGGACCTGGCGGATGGCCTGACCGACATTGTCAGGCGTCAGGCCGCCGGCCAGAATGACGGGCCGGGCCACTGACGCGGGAATGCGCTGCCAGTCAAATGTGCGACCTGTACCCCCTGGAAGTTTGGGGTCGAAACTGTCAAGCAAGATGGCAGAAGCGGAAGGAAAACGCTGCATGACAGACGCCGGCTCCACATCCGGCGCCATGGAAATGGCCTTGATATAAGGTATACCGAACTGCTCGCAGTATTCAACTGTTTCGCTGCCGTGAAACTGGGCACAGTGAACACCGCTTTTGTGGATGCTTTCTCTCACCGTCCCGGCCGCCTCGTTGACGAAAAGACCGACGGCAGTGACGAACGCGGGCAACTGACGGATAATCTTGCACGCCGCCTCGGGTGTAATATATCTGGGACTTGGTGGGTAAAACACGAAGCCGAGTGCATCCGCACCCGCCTCCACAGCAGCCAGAGCATCCTCAATACGCGTGATCCCGCAAATCTTGATGCGTGTTCTCATTCCACTCCTCTGAAAGGCAGGCGCACAGCTCGTGCAGGAATGTCAAAATGCTCCGGATAGGTCACCCGGCAAAAGTACAATCCGCTCGCGGGTGCCGTCGGGCCGCCCTGCCGCCGGTCTCTGGAATCCAGTACTTCACCGACCCAGGATTCCGGTTGCCGGCCACAGCCCACGTATATAAGTGTACCCACTATATTACGTACCATGTGATGGAGAAACGCATTCCCTTCCACATCTACACAGATCAGGTCCCCATCCCGGCGCACCCTGATTCTGGTCAGCCTGCGAACCGGAGTTCGTGACTGACATTCGGCCGCACGAAATGCACTGAAATCATGTTCGCCCACCAGCTGTTGCGCTGCGCGATCCATGGCTTGCTCGTCCAATCGCTTATGGTACCAGCCCAGATTGCCCACGCACCAGGCCGGCGCAACGGGCTGGTTGACCAGAATATACTGGTAGCGCCGGGAAAGAGCACTGTATCGCGCATGGAACGCCGGGTCCACCGTATTCGCCCAGACAAGCCGGATATCTGCTGGCAAGTGGTGATTGGCTCCCATGATCCAGGCTTTGGGGCTGCGGCTGACAGACACATCGAAATGAATAACCTGTCCTGCGGCATGCACCCCTGCATCCGTCCGCCCGGCACAGGTGACACTGACGGGTGCCCCGGCCACGGCGCTCAGCGCCCTTTCGACGTGTCCCTGAACCGTTTCCTCGCTATGCTTCTGGGATTGCCACCCTGAATAGCGCGTGCCTGTATAGGCCACGATTGCCGCCACACGCCCCGTTGGAAGAGGCTGATCTGAAAATACTGGGTACTGCACCATGAAAATGCCCTCCGAAGAGGGCATTATTGACGTTTGACTTGCTGATGCAACCCTTTACAGATTTTTCAGCAACGACCGGGCCTCTTCACGCTGTTCCGGGGAACCTTCCTCCGCAACTTCTTCAAGAATATCCCGGGCGCCCTCCTTGTCTCCCATATCGATGTAGGCCCTCGCCAAATCCAGCTTGGTCGCTGCCTCATCGGTATCCGCCAGAAAATCAAAGTCTTCCTCGTCCAGCACCTCATCTTCTCCTTCCATGGGTTCGGGTGTTTGCGTTTCGCCAGCCAGGTCGGCACTTTCAGCAGAGACTGGCTCTTCTGCTGCCTCTTCGGCAACCTCCTGAAGGTCATCCTGCGCTTCGGCTGCTGTCACGCTCTCTGTCAGATTTTCAGCGTCACCGCCTTCATCGGGTACAATGTCCGACGCTTCTTCCGATCCGGAATCCAGCTCGTCCAGAAGTGCGTCGGTCTCATCCAGAGAACCACTCAGCGCCTCCAGTTCACCTTCCAGATTGTCGAGATCCAGATCAGCCGTATCCAGATCAAACTCATCAAGCGCCTCATCCGCTTCATTCTCTGCACTTCCGGAGTCTGTCACCGCGGACTCTCCGTCAGTCGCGAGCTCCTCTTCAGTCGGTCCGGTGCTTACATCCTGCATACCCAAATCGGTATCCAGGCCTGCCTCGGACAGCTCCGAAGACTCATCTTGCGATTCGGGGATCTCTTCATCCAGGGAGAGATCAAGCGCCTCATCCTCTTCCTCTTCAATACTTTCAGGCGTGTCTTCCACTTCGGACACGGCCTCAAGAAATTCTTCGCTGAGCTCTGCATCCAGATCGGGAGCTTCCCCGGCATCAACAGCCTCGCTTTCCGCGGCTTGTTGTTCGGCAGTATCCGCTTCGTTCAGGGCGTCAAGGTCTTCACCGATATCCAGATCAAGATCGAACTCCGACACATCCCCGGCCGGAACCTGGTCAGTCAGCTTATCGTCCTCTGCTGAAGACATGTCTGTCCGATCATCACCTTCGACAGGCTCAAGATCCAGATCGAATTCAATATCCTCACCAAAATCAACGGATTCAGACTGCTCTGCAACAGCCTGCCCGGTGTCGGCGCTGTCTTCACCCAAGTCGATATCCGAGAGATCAAACTCGATATCCAGATTATCCTCTTCTTCGTCCAGAGACAGGACGTCGCCTGCCTCGGACGCTTCAACCGTTTCTTCCGTCTCGTCCAGGCTGAGATCTGCCAGCAGATCATCCGTATCCTCGACACTATCCTGATCCACGACACCTTGCTGTTGTTGTCCGGCCTTGAACTGGGTATCGAACTCCCCTCCCGACAACAGCTGGCTCTCCAGATCATCCAGCGACAACCCGGGCTCTTCCTCTCCAAGATCGCCAAAGCGCTCGTGAATAGCTTCGGCCTGTGCAATCACGTCATCATTACCACTGTTCAACAACTCAGCGTAGAGCGAGTTGAACCGCTCTGCCTGACGATCTTCACCCAAGACCTCGAGAAGTTTGAGCTTGATATCTGTTCGGTCAGGCTCGGACTCAAGTGCCTTTTCAAGAATCTGGGCAGCCTGGTCAAAACGCTGGTATGCGATATAGACATCCGCCTCGGCGATCACATCCTGCCCTTCGCCCGCACCACCTTCCGGCATTTCGAGCTCCGTGGCGGCTTCATCAGCATCCGAGGCCACGGCCCCGCCATCTTCACCCGTGATCAGAACATTAACGTCGGATTCTTCCTCTGCCTGCTCACGCTTGCGCGAGATGCCCCAGAGGGCAAGAAGAATCACGAGCAGGCCTGTTCCCGCACCGATCTGATACATGGGGTCAGTCAGCAAGCGTTCCATGAGACTGGGCTCCGCCTGCTGGACAGGAGGCGGAGTAATGGGAGTGACCGGTTGCTGAACCGGCTGCTCCTCCACGGGCATCCGAGGAGCTCCGGCCTCTGCCGTGGTTTCTTCAGCTGCTGCAGGGGCTTCCGGGGTGGCTTCCGGCATCTGATCTGCAGCATTATCTGCGCCTGTGGCGGCCGAAGTGGTCTCAGTCGGAGCTTCAGTTAGAGGTACCGAAGCCTCCTGCTCTGTAGTGCCGGATGGGGTCGAAGCGGCTCCCTCAGCAGGCTGGAGCTGACCTTCAACATCTTGCTGCCGCTGAAGTGCGGCGAGCTGGTCGTCCTTGATAGCAGCCAGGCGCGACAGGGTTTCAACCTGTGCCTCCAGCTCCTTCAGGCGCGCCTTGAGTTCTGCATTTTCACGACTGGAGGTATCCAGACGCTCCATGACGACCGCCAGCTGATTCTCCAGCTTCGCGACCTCATCTGATGCCAGTGCGCTGCCCTTTGAGCTGCCTGATTTGGCGGTACCTGACTCGCTGCCCTGTTGTCCTTCAGCCGCTTCGGCAACGACCACTTTGAGAACATCTTCACCTGTCGGTCGAACAGTGCCTTCCTGGCGCGCGGTGCGGCCGGTGGCATCCACGGCGCTTCGGGTTGGCTTGCCTGCCTTCAGTGCACGGTTCTGGGCCGCCACCTCGGCAATAGCCTCGCGTGCAGTGCGCGACAGCGCTTGTTCTGCCGTCGGAATACGCAGCACCTGCCCCGCCTTCAGACGGTTGATATTGCCATTCACAAACGCATCCGGATTCAGATCGCGGATAGCCAGCATCATTTGCTGCGGCGTGATACGGGAATCCGGGCGGAAACGCATGGCAATATCCCACAGCGTATCGGAAGCCCTCGTCGGACCATAACTGGTCCCTTGCGCACTGGCGGGGGTTGCCTGCCTCGCCGGCGCTGTACTGCGGGCGGGCGGCTGTGTCGCAGAGTCTGCTGTGGTTGGTGCCGCACTGGTGGTTGCAGGCTGAACCGGCTGGGGAACTTCGAGGCTGTATGTGGGAGGATCAATCAGCAGTGCATATTCCCGCAGGAGACGTCCGTTCGGCCAGGTCACCTCCACAAGAAAATCAAGGTAGGGTTCCCTCACCGGCTTGGAACTGGTGACCTGGATGACCGCTTTGCCATTGTCCTTGTAGACGACTTTGAATCGCAGATCACTGAGAAAAAACACCCGATCCACACCGACACGAAGAAACTCTTCGCGAGGCGCCAGATTGGCGATGATTTCGCTGGGCTGAAGATCCCGCACATTGACCAGTTCTATTTCGGCCCTGAGCGGCTGATTGAGCGCAGACTGCACAGTGGCCTCCCCCAGACCGAGCGCCTGTGCAATGCCAGAAACCAGCGTGGATGCAGCGATCATTCCGGTCGCGAACTTGCGAAACATAGTCGATTCCTTTTTTCCTTTCACCCCGTCCCGGGCACATGCCCCGCGGGAACTGCTGAATGACTTAGTGTTGTTTCTTAGAAAACACCTGGACTATAGCGAGTAAGTATTATAGAGAGCATCTGTTTTTACAAGAAATTAATCCGCCCGGTAATCCTGCCTGTGATCCATTTCCCGTGACGGATGAAGACGTTACAGGCTGTAACAAAAATGGCCGGTTCTCACCGGCCATTTTTTCATCAGAGCAGGAAGTCCAGCATGCGTCGCAGCGGTTCCGCTGCGCCCCACAGGAGCTGATCACCGACGGTGAATGCCCCCAGATAGTCCGGTCCCATGGAGAGGTTGCGGATACGTCCGACAGGCACCTGCAGGGTTCCACTGACCGCAGCCGGCGTGAGCTGTGACAGGGTAGCTTCCTTTTCGTTGGGGATTACCCGGACCCAATCATTGCCGGTCGCCAGAATGGATTCCGCTTCGGCCGGATCAAGCGGTCTGCGCAACTTGATGGTCAGCGCCTGACTATGACACCGCATGGCACCAATCCGGACACAGAGGCCATCTACGGGAATGGGCGCATCCTGCAGCCCCAGAATCTTGTTGGCCTCGGCTTCAGCCTTCCACTCCTCACGGGTCTGACCCTTGGGCATGGGGGAGTCAATCCAGGGAATCAACGAACCGGCCAGCGGTGCGCCAAACATGGGCGCCGGAAAATCTTCTGAACGCATGGTTTCAGTAATCCGGCGATCAATCTCCAGAATGGCGGATGCCGGATCCTCGAGAAGCTCCGCCACACTGGCATGCAGCAACCCCATCTGGCTCACCAGCTCACGCATGTGACGGGCACCGCCACCGGATGCAGCCTGGTAAGTCATGGGCGATACCCATTCAATGAGATTCTCGCGGAACAATCCGCCCAACGCCATGAGCATCAGGCTGACGGTACAGTTTCCTCCGATGTAATCGCGGATGCCCTGATCCAGCCCCCGCTCAATGACATGACGGTTTACCGGATCCAGCACAATAATGCTGTCTTCGGCCATGCGAAGGGCACTTGCCGCGTCCACCCAGTAACCTTTCCAGCCAGCCTGACGCAGTCTGGGATGAATGTCCTTGGTGTAATCGCCCCCCTGACAGGTGATGATGATGTCCATTTCCGCCAACGCATCAACGGACATGGCATCCTTGAGCACGCCTTCCGCCGATTCTTGCGGTGCAGGCTCTCCCGCCTGGGAGGTGGAAAAGAAGTGGGCCTCAAAGCGGGAGAAGTCACCCTCTTCACGCATGCGCCCCATAAGGACGGAGCCTACCATGCCCCGCCAGCCGACCAGGCCGACTTTTTTCATCTGTGCTGTTCTCCTGTCAGTTCAGTCTGTTGTCCAGCGCCCGCAACACGGCTTCACCCATTTCCGACGTGGAGACCACCTGATCGGCCTCGCCGGTGCGGATGTCTGCAGTGCGCAACCCCTGATCCAGGACATCACCCACGGCAGCCTCGATAAGGTCTGCAGCGTCATTCAGGGCGAAGGAATAGCGTAGCATCATCGCTGCGGAAAGAATAGTTGCCAGGGGGTTGGCCTTGTTCTGGCCGGCGATATCCGGCGCCGAACCGTGGCAGGGTTCATACATGCCCTGGCCACTTGCGTTGAGCGATGCTGAAGGCAGCATGCCGATGGAACCGGTCAGCATGGCAGCCTCATCCGAAAGAATATCCCCGAACATGTTGCCGGTCACGATCACGTCAAACTGCTTGGGCGCACGAACCAGCTGCATTGCGGCGTTATCCACGTACATATGGGACAGCTCCACATCCGGATAGTCCTTGGACAACTCGTCCATGATCTCTCGCCACAGAACCGTTACCTCAAGGACATTGGCCTTGTCCACGGAACAGAGACGCGTGCTGCGTTTCCGGGCAGCTTCGAAGGCGACCCGCCCAATCCGCCGGATTTCGCTTTCCGTGTACACATAGGTGTTGAAACCCTTGCGTTCACCGCCGGGCAGTGTTTCCACCCCGCGCGGCTGACCGAAATAAATGCCCCCCGTCAGCTCGCGAATAATCAGAATATCCAGGCCGCTGACCACCTCAGGCTTGAGAGACGAAGCTGCAGCAAGCTGAGGGTAAAGTATGGCCGGACGCAGATTCGCGAAGAGTTCCAGCCCTGAGCGCAACCCCAGAAGCCCCTTCTCGGGGCGAATGGCCATGTCCAGACCATCCCACTTCGGGCCGCCCACTGCACCCAGCAGGATACCCCGGGCCTTGCGTGCCTTCTCCAGTGTTTCTTCGGGCAAGGGTACACCCGTCGCATCAATGGCAGCGCCGCCCACCAGCGCCTCGTGAAAGACAAGGCCGAGCCCCTTTGCGGCGTTGACCTTTTCCAGCACAGCCCGGGCCTGCGCCACGATTTCCGGGCCGATGCCATCGCCTTCCAGGATCAGTACATTCTTGTTCATGCTTCCTCCTCAGTCACTCCAAAAAGCCAGGGCGCTTCCTTCCGGCGACGGGCCTCATAGGCGCGAATCGCATCCGCATCTTCGAGCGTGACGCCGATATCATCCAGACCGTTCAGCAGACAGTGTTTGCGGAAAGCGTCCACATCAAAGGCGAACTGGTCACCCTCCGGGGTTTCGACAACCTGACGTTCCAGGTCAACCGTCAGTGTGTAACCTTCGTTCGCTTCCGTTCGGTGGAACAGCTCATCCACTTCTTCCTCTTTCAAAACAACAGGAAGCAAGCCATTCTTGAAGCAGTTATTGAAGAAGATATCAGCAAAGCTCGGAGCGATGATGGCCCGAAAACCGTAATCCGCCAACGCCCAGGGTGCGTGTTCGCGACTGGAACCACAACCGAAATTCTGTCGCGCCAGCAGGATGCTTGCCCCCTGGTAGCGGGGCTTGTTGAGCACGAAATCCGGATTCTGCGGCCGGTTGCTGCAGTCCTGATCCGGTTGTCCTTCGTCCAGATAACGCAGTTCATCAAAGAGGTTGGGACCGAAGCCGGTACGTTTGATGGACTTCAGGAATTGCTTGGGAATGATCATGTCCGTATCCACGTTGGCCATGTCCAGAGGGGCCACGAGTCCACGGTGTACAGTGAATTTTTCCATTATTCGGCCTCCTCCAGCCAACCTTCACGCACATCCACAAAATGACCGGCGATGGCAGCGGCCGCAGCCATGGCGGGGCTGACCAGGTGTGTGCGCCCGCCGAACCCCTGTCTGCCCTCGAAATTGCGGTTTGACGTGGACGCGCAATGTTCGCCCGGCCCCAGTTTGTCCGCATTCATTGCCAGACACATGGAGCATCCGGGCTCCCGCCACTCCAGGCCTGCTTCAATGAAAATCTTGTCCAAACCTTCGGCTTCTGCCTGCTGCTTGACCAGACCGGACCCCGGTACAACCAGCGCCTGTTTGATGTTGTCAGCGACCTTGCGACCCTTGACCACTTGCGCTGCAATGCGCAGGTCTTCAATTCGGGAATTGGTACAGGAACCGATGAACACCCGGTCAAGCCGGATATCCGTCACCGGCTGATTGGGTGTCAGCCCCATGTATTTCAGGGCGCGGCGGATGCTTTCCGCCCTGACCGGATCCGATTCTGCCTCGGGGTCCGGCACCCTGCCGGAGACAGGCACCACCATTTCCGGAGACGTTCCCCAGGTGACCTGTGGTTCAAGCGTACTGGCGTCGATTTCCACGACCTTGTCGAAAACGGCGTCCGGATCGCTGTGCAGCTCGCGCCACGCCTCAACGGCACGTTCCCACATTTTTCCCTTCGGCGCATAGGGCTTGCCCTTGAGGTATTCGATGGTCTTGTCATCCACGGCCACCAGGCCAGCTCGCGCACCGGCTTCGATGGCCATGTTGCACAGGGTCATGCGTCCTTCCATGCTCAGCGCCTCGATCGCCTCGCCGGCAAATTCAATGGCATGCCCCGTACCGCCGGCGGTACCTATCCGGCCAATGATGGCGAGAATCAGGTCCTTGGCATAGACACCCTTGCCCAGCCGGCCTTTCACCCGGACCAGCATGTTCTTCATCTTGCGCTGGATCAGGCATTGAGTCGCCAGCACATGCTCCACCTCCGATGTGCCGATGCCGTGGGCCAGTGCAGCAAATGCACCATGAGTGGAGGTATGGGAGTCGCCGCAAACGATTGTCATGCCAGGAAGTGTGGCACCCTGCTCCGGCCCGATGACATGCACGATGCCCTGCCGTGGGTCATTCATCTTGAATTCGGTGATTCCGAACTCGTCACAGTTGGCATCCAGTGTCTCCACCTGGATTCGGGAAACCGGGTCCTCGATGCCTTCCACACCCTGTTCCCGGTTCAGGGTCGGTACGTTGTGGTCCGGGGTCGCCAGGTTGGCATCCACCCGCCAGGGCTTGCGTCCGGCAAGACGGAGTCCTTCAAATGCCTGGGGCGAAGTCACTTCATGCAGCAGCTGCCGGTCGATATACAGCAGCGCCGTACCGTCCTCACGCTGTTTGACGACGTGTGCGTCCCACAGCTTGTCATACAGGGTTTTACCTGCCATGTCTGTTCCTCATCAAGAATGGGTACGAGTATTTTTTCGTATTCGGCTTGAATGCTACGCAGGGAACGTTAATAATGCAAATTCATGTTTATTATGTTTTGGATTCCATATCCTAATGCTTAATCTTCAGGATCTAGCCCTGTTCTCGGCAGTCGTGCAGCATGGTTCGTTCACCGGCGCGGCACGCGCACTGAATCTGACGCAACCGGCGGTCTCCAAGCGCATCCAGTCGCTTGAAGAGCAGCTCGGAACCCCCCTGATTGTTCGTCTTCCGCGCAAAATCGAGCTGACTGAAGCAGGCAGGGTCCTCCACGAGCGGTGCCAGCACATTCTCCGTGAAGTGGAGAATACCACCCTAGCCATCCGCAATCTGGATGCCCATGTGGGCGGCATATTGCGACTGGCCACCAGCCACCATATCGGCATTCATTATCTGCCTGGTCTGGTACGCGAAATCCGCAGCCGCTATCCGGATATCCGGCTGGATCTGCACTTCATGACATCCGAGCAGTCTGCCGATGCGCTGCTCAGCGGCGAAGTGGATCTGGCACTCTGCACCCTGCCGGATCAGTTTGACCCGCCTCTGGCCGGGCATCTGGTCTGGGAGGAAAAGCTGGTCTTTGTCGCCGGCGAGCACCATCCGCTCCATCAGAATTCACTGTTGACGCTCCGGCACCTGATCGAACACCCCAACATTCTGCCTTCCGAGGATACCTACACGTTTCGCCGCGTCGCGGAGTGCTTCACCCGTGAAGGCCTGTCGCTGACACCCGGCACGCCCGCCAATTTCATTGAAACCATACGGGCGCTGGTCGCCGTGGATCTGGGCTGGAGCGTGTTGCCGGCATTCATGGTCAACGGCGCCATCCGCAGGCTACCGCTGCCGGAACTGTTCATCACACGCCCCCTGGGGATCATGCTGGACACCCGGCGCACACGGAGCACGGTGGCCGGGGCCTTTCTTGATGTCCTCGGCGTCAGCGGCTGATCACGTCTTCGACACGCTGCCTGACATAGCTTCCCGGCGCGTCCTCGATCACCGGCAGCTCGCCGTCGCCCGGGATGCGCGGCGCAACCCGTTCGCCCGCAAAGGTAAGTGCCCAACGCTGCCAGTGCGGCCACCAGGAGCCTTCGTGCTGCTGCGCCGAAGCCAGCCAGACATCCGGGTCCTCGGGCAGCTGATCGTTGGTCCAGTAACCGTACTTGACCTGAGTGGGCGGATTGACCACGCCGGCAATATGACCGGATCCGGACAACACAAATGCCCGCGGGCCCTTGTGCAGATGCACACCCTTGTAGGTCGCCTTCCACTTGGCGATGTGGTCCTGCTGCGTGGACAGAAAGTAAACCGGTGTTTCGATGGTGGTGAGATCCATGGGCACCCCCATCAATGTGATGCCGCCAGGCTTGACCAGCCGGTTTTCCAGATACATGTTGCGCAGATAGAATGCGTGCATGGCTGCCGGCAGGTTGGTGCTGTCGGAATTCCAGTACAGCAGGTCGAACTGTGCGGGCTTGGCCCCTTTGAGGTAGTTGTTGACGTAGAAGGACCAGTGCAGGTCGTTCTCCCGCAGCAGATTGAAACTGAAGGCCATGGCACGACCATCAAAATAGCCTTGCTTCTGAATCTGCTTCTCGATACCCCGCAAGACACGTTCGTTGAGAAAAACACCGATACCACCCGGATCGGAGAAGTCCAGCAGTGTGGTCAGATAGGTGGCGGATCGGATGCGGTTTTCCTGTCCTTTCGCCTTCAGCCATGTCAGAGTGCACGCAAGCAGCGTTCCGCCCACACAGTAGCCGATGACATTGGAGGATGCCTCACCGGTGGCCTTCTCAATGGCATCCAGAGCCGCAAGACTGCCTTCCCCGAGATAGTTCCCGAAGGACTTGTCACGAAGCTCGGGCCCCGGATTGACCCAGGAAATCACGAATACCGTGTGTCCCTGATCCACCAGCCACTTGATCAGGCTGTTTTTCGGCTTGAGATCCAGGATGTAATACTTGTTGATCCAGGGCGGAATGACCAGAAGCGGTGTCTTGTAGACACTTTCCGTTGTCGGGGTGTATTGAATGAGCTGCATCAGGTCATTCTGGAACACCACTTTTCCCGGCGTGGCCGCCACATTCTTGCCGACCTCGAATGCCGAAAAGTCGGTCATGGCAATGTTGAGCAACTGGGGGTTGCGCTTGTAATCCTCCAGGAAGTTGCGAAAACCGTCAATCAGGTTGCTGCCGCGGGTTTCGACAATCTTGCGCAGCACTTCAGGGTTGGTCAGCGGGAAGTTTGTCGGTGACAGGGCATTGACCAGCTGACGGGTGAAGAACAGAAATTCCTCCCTGCTGTGCTCCGGGGTGTCTTCCACGGACTCCGCCAGTTCCAGCAGCGTCCGGGCATAGAGAAGATAGGCCTGACGCAGATAATCAAAGGCGATGTTTTCCTCCCACTCCGGGTCGGCAAACCGCCGGTCGCCGGGCTCCGGCCTGATGACCGGCTCCGTGGGCTTGCCCAAGATGCGCTTGACCGCATGCCCGAGGATTCCGGCATAGCCGCGGACAAACTCTGCCTCCTTGCGAATCACTTTTCCGGGATGTCTGGCCAGCTGACCACCCATCTCCCTGAACGTATCCAGCATTTCAAGGAAAATGGTGACCTGCGCATCATTCAGATGCTTGTTCTGTCCGATCCACTCCTGCAACGCGTCACGATATTGAGACGATACCAGATCCGTGACTGCTCTGGCCTTTTTGACACTACCCGTAATAAAATTGTTCTGAAGGACACCCATCCCCAACTCCTGTCATCGATTCCCTGAAACGGCAGAGGCCGGCAGTATTGCCAGCCCCCCCCGGTAATCAGGCAGCCTGCTTCTCGCTCTGCCCGGTTGTCTGACGCGCCTGTTCGAACAGCTTTTCCACTTCTTCCCTGAATTCCGCCCCCATTTCCCCCAGAGTACGGAGATCTTCCAGAAACTTGCGCGAGATTTCTCCGGCCACTTCAGTCTGCTGCTGCAGAAACTGGCCTAACGACTCTGCATCGCGTATTTCCATGGCTGCCGTCATCTGGCGTGTTGCCAGGTCAGCGTAGGTTTTCAGGGCATCCATCTGAAATTCGGCGACCTTTTGCAGTCCGGCTGCCATCATTTCATTGAGCCGGGTAAGCGGTTCGAGTGCTTTCTGTGTAGTGTCGGTAAGTTGTGTCCAGATCGTGTCGTTCATGACATCCTCCTGTTTGCGGGCCTGGCCCGTTTGATTGTCCCTGGTCAATCTGACAACGAGATGACCGTGTGCCACTGCATGCCCGACGCTTCTTCACGGCGCTTTCTGCAGGACACGTTAGCAGCTTAACAGACAACTAGGATTGATTTGTATCAGACATGTGTATGATCCGGGCATCCGGGATCAACAGTCTGATCCGGATTCGTCCGGATGCGGGAAACCCTGGCCTGCGCCGGATGGACGGAATGCAGAAATGTGCCGCTTCAGGTCAGACGGGTCCTGAGCGGTGACCAGAGTGTGGCCAGGGCCAGAGCAGCAATGACAGCCGCCACACTATAGGTCAGCGCCGGACCACCCGCCTCGTAAAGCAGGCCTGACGTGGTCGCACCGACCGCACCGCCGAGCCCGAAACTCAAGGCACTGTAGGTGGACTGCGCCATGCCTTCCCCCTTGCCGGCAAAGGTACGATGCAGAAATTCGATGCTGCAGGCGTGCATGATGCCGAACGAAAAGGCATGCCCGAGCTGAGCCACGGTCACCAGCGCAGGCAGGTCGGCGTACCAGGCAATGACCAGCCAGCGCACCACGGTCACCACCAGCGCCACGCCAAACAATTGCCGGAGCGTATAACGGGCCAGCAGGCGTGGCATCAGGGTGAACAGGGCAATTTCCGCCACGACTCCCAGGCTCCAAAGCATACCGTTCTGAACAAAGCTGTAGCCGGCCTGCTCAAGCGTCAGGGTAAAGAATACGTAGTAAGCCCCGAATGACCATTGCAGCAGGAAGACCATAACCCAGAAAGGCCAGACCGACCGACTCAGTGCAGCGCGACGGAATCGTCGCACCGCCGCCGGTTTACCCTGCCCCGTACGTTCGGGCAACGACCAGGCCAGCACGGCCAGCAAGGCCAGCAGCGCGACGACACTCCATGGAATGGCCATGGGCGTGGTGATATCCAGCAGCTGGCCGATTCCGGTCACGGCGGCAATGAAACCGATGGACCCCCAGAGACGTATACGGCTGTACTGGTGCCGCCGTGCTCCCAGTGCGGTCAGTGTGATCACTTCCAGCTGCGGCAGAACGGCGTTCCAGAAAAAGGAAAACCCGAACAGCACCAGACCGACAGTCACGATGTGGCGCACGAAGGGGAAAAACAGACCCAGGGCCAATGCAGCGAGTGTGCCCAGCCGGACCCAGTAGACAAAGCGCCCGCTGCGATCCGCCAGGTGCCCCCAGAACAGCGGCGCGAATACTTTGGTTCCCAGCACAATGGAGGTCAGCAGGCCGACTTCTTCGTAGCCGAACCCGAGATACTTGAGATACACCGGCAGGTACGGCGCCACGACCCCCACGATGGTAAAATACACCAGATAGGTGGCGCTCAGCCGGACAACCGGTGCGGACACACTTACTCCTGACGGGCGATATCGGGTGTCGTGACACGCACGTCAGCGTTTTGTGCCCGATGGCGCAGATAGTGATCCATGAGCACCAGCGCCATCATGGCCTCGGCAATCGGTGTCGCCCGGATTCCCACACAGGGATCATGGCGCCCGGTGGTGATCACTTCCACAGGATTGCCATCAACGTCTATGCTGCGTCCCGGCAGGCGCAGGCTGGAGGTGGGCTTGAGCGCGATGGACGCCAGAATGGGCTGCCCCGTGGAGATGCCGCCAAGGATGCCTCCCGCATGATTGGACAGAAATCCTTCCGGGGTCATTTCATCGCGGTGCTCCGTACCCTTCTGAGCGACCACGTCAAACCCATCACCGATTTCCACCCCCTTGACCGCGTTGATGCTCATGAGCGCCTTGGCCAGATCCGCATCGAGGCGATCAAAGACGGGCTCACCCAGACCGACAGGCACGCCGGTCGCGATCACATTGATGCGCGCACCGACTGAATTGCCTTCCTTGCGCAAGGCATCCATGTACGCCTCAAGGTCCTGTACACGATCAGGATCGGGACAGAAGAACGGATTCTCATCCACGGCATCAAGGTTCACGGGCTTGCAGACTACCGGGCCAAGCTGGGCCAGATACCCCCTGATTTCGACACCGAGCTTCTCCCGGAGGTACTTGCGGGCGATGGCCCCGGCCGCCACCCGCATGGCAGTCTCGCGTGCGGAACTGCGGCCACCGCCACGATAATCCCGCACACCGTATTTGTGCCAGTAGGTGTAGTCGGCATGGGCAGGACGGAACTGCCGGGCAATATTGCCATAGTCCTTCGAGCGCTGATCCGTATTTTCAATCAGCAGCCCGATGGGTGTACCGGTCGTCACACCTTCAAACACACCCGAGAGAATACGGACCTGATCCGGTTCCCGGCGCTGAGTGGTATGCCGTGAGGTGCCGGGCTTGCGCCGATCCAGATCTTTCTGCAGATCCGCCTCGGTAATGGCCAGGCCAGGCGGACACCCGTCGACGATGGCGCCCAGTGCCGGGCCGTGACTTTCCCCGAAGGTGGTGACTGTGAAGAGCTGCCCGAATGTATTTCCTGCCATGTGCGTATCCGTGTCCTGTCTTGAGCAATCAGTTTGAAAAGTATTCAGCGAGCGTATCACGGTCCACAACAAAAACCCCGTGGCCGCCCTTCTCGAATTCCGGCCAGGTCAGCATCAGGTCGGGCCAGGCATTCATCACGGCCTCTGCACTGTTGCCCACCTCACAGACCAGAAAACCTCCGGGCAACAGATGATCGGCAGATTCGACCAGAATACGGCGTACGAGATCCAGGCCATCCTGACCGGCAGCCAGGGCCAGTTCCGGTTCGTGCCGGTATTCGGGCGGCAGATCGGCCATGTCTTCTGCGTCCACATACGGAGGATTGGTCAGGATCACATGCCAGGTCCCGTCCAGCTGATCGAACAGGTCAGACCTGACCACTTCAACCCGGTCTGCCATGTCGTGCCTCTCCACATTCCGGCGAGCGACCTCCAGCGCCGGTTCCGAAATATCGGCCAGCGTCACGACTGCCTCCGGAAACGCCCTGGCGGCTGCCAGACCGATACAGCCCGAACCACAGCAAAGATCCAGAATGCGCAGGGGTTCACCCGGCTCGCCTTCCACCTGCTCCAGCCAGGGCATCAGGGCCTGTTCGAGCAGTTCGGCGATGGGCGACCGGGGAATGAGGACATCCGGATTGACGTAGAAGGGCATGCCGAAAAACCAGGCTTCCCCAAGGATATAAGGCAGGGGCTCGCGATTCCGGACGCGACGCCGGAGCACCTCCAGAACCCGCTCCCTTTCCTCAAGGGTCAGACGCGCATCCAGCACGGCCGGATCCACGTTCCAGGGCAGCGACACCGCTCCCAGCACCAGCTGAACCGCCTCGTCCCAGACACTGTCCGTGCCGTGCCCGAGCCAGACCGGATTCCGGTACATCTCGGAGCAGGCGTAGCGGATATAATCGCGAACCGTGTGAAGTTGATCTGTCAGAGGTCGGGTCATGGTCTGTTCCGGTCAATCGGGTCGGCGATTATACGTGATCCGGCTCTGTCTTGGCAGCCCTGGCAGACTTGCCGTCATTTTCCCACTGGTTCAGTGCCTCTTCAGCCAGTGCGCGGCCCAACTGGATCAGCTCCGGCGCCTTGTGGTAGTCGAAGGTCTTGCAAACGGCCTTGGGGACATTGATCAGGACATCCGGCGGATACCCCGCCAGCTTGTACTGGGTCAGCGCACTCTGCATCGTCTCGAAAGACAGGTTCATGATATCGAACTTGCTCAAAAAGGCGTGAACCTGGTCCTCGGAATCTTCCTTCTTGTCACGCTTCTTGGGCGGCGGTGCCGCACGCGCCTCGTCCTCGTCCAGCGCATCAAAGTCAAACAGCTCCGATGCCTTCTGCTTGACCGCCTCGATCCAGGCCTCGAACTCGCGCCGGCTGCGTGCCTTCTCCCTCAGCCGGAAACGTTCCTCGAATGCCCGGTCGTAATGACTGAGGTTGACGGCCACGATCATGTCAGCATGGGCCGAAACCACCGGAATGATGGGCAGCGGATTCAGCAACCCGCCATCCACGAGAATGCGTCCGCGATCCATCATGGGCGTGATGAGACTGGGAATGGCCGTCGAAGCCCGGATGGCCTTTTCCAGGGGGCCGTTCTGAAACCAGACTTCCTTGTAACGCGCCAGATCGGTTGCCACTGCCGTGTAGGTGACCGGGAGGTCTTCGATGCGGGTTTCTCCGATGAGGTCGCGCACCACGGAATAGACCTTTTCTCCCCGGATGGCACCGGGTGAGGCAAGTGACAAGTCCAGCAGGCGAACAATATCAATTCCCTTCAGGGATTCTGCCCAGCGCTTGAACGGTTCCAGTTGTCCGCAGGCGTAGACCCCGCCAATCAGCGCCCCCATGGAGCATCCGGCGATGGCCACCACCTTGTAGCCCCTCGCTTCCAGCGCCTCGATCACGCCAATATGTGCATACCCCCTCGCACCGCCACTTCCCAGAACCAGTGCGACAGTCTTTCCCTTTCCAGGTGCCTTGGGCTGAAATGGCGTCATGGTGCTTCTCCTGTGCGATGAATGCTGACTACCCGGTCTTCCTGTGCAAAGAGATATTCAGGACCGAAGGGTCCCAGGACATGGATCTCCGTACGGGTATCGGGTCCGAGACGCCGTGTCAGGATATCCCGGATGAGCTGGGCCTGGGATCGGGCCGTGCGCATGTTCTGCCTGAGCGATGCTCCGGGTTTGCGGCTCCAGGACACAATCACCCAGTAGTCTCCGCTTTCCCGCGCATCCATCAGAGGACGAATCTTGCGCTCGATCTCGGAAATGCTGTCCAGTTCGGACCCCAGCAGTGCCGTATCACGCAGATTGACGGTGAGGCGAATATCCAGAGGCTGACCGGTGCTGACCCGCTCCCAGTGCACATAAACCCGCTGATTTCCCCGGCGGATGGCGTACACCATCAAGGCCTTGCCTTCAGCCCGCTTGACGGCCACAAAATAGTGCTGATCGCGGCTGAAGCCATACAACTGGGGTTGTCTGAAAATCTGTGCAGCCCAGGTGGCACTGTCTCCGCAATCCCGTCCATGACACTCGAATACCAGATCATACCCGTCCAGTTCAGCCTGGGCGCGGTAATGATCAAAGGCCTCGCGCGGCGTTCTGTCCGATGTAATTTCCAGAGTGTGGCGCTCCACCTTGCCGGCCACACGGTAGTCCCGTTCCACGCGCGGCTCGCCCTGCCCGGCGGTGACACCGGACAGCACAATCCGGTAGTCCGGCTCGTCCGATACGCTTTGCTGAACCTCCTCCGCAAACGGAAACGGTTCCAGTGCATGAACCGCAGTGCCCCACAAGATCAGCGCCAGGGTAATGATGTCAAGCGAAAGCCTTGACCACTTCATTCGTAACTGCCTCCAGAGCCGTGTTTTCCATGTGCAGGTGATGCCCTCCGCTCAGGCTAACGAAGTTACCCTGTGAAAGCCAGCCCATTCTGGGCCCCGGCTTCTTCACCAGCCCCTGCCTGGCCCCGATGACCGTCACCGGACAGGCAATGGCCTCAAGCATTTCCTGAATCTGAGCTTCACAAAGCCGAAAGGTGGATGGCCAGTTCACCCGGGGATCGGCCCGCAGCTGCCAGACATTCCCTTTCCTGACCAGACTGCGCGCCATGATGATCCGGGCCGCGCTCATATCCGAAGGTGAGAACCGGCTGGCACGGTGCCTTGCTGCCTCTTCGAGGGAGGCATATTCACGCAAGGTTTCCGGCACTGGCTGAAGACGGTGATGAATGGCCTTCCGGAACTGGTCGGCTGTCTGGCCCGGTGGGGTGGTCATGGGGCCGAGAGCATCGATCCAGACCGCACGAACGAAAGTTCCAGGGGCTGCGACCAGCGCAAGCATGCCGATGACCGCCCCCAGGGAGTGCCCGAGATAGTACCAGGAGGCCCCTCTTTGATGCGTTACCCCCTCAAGCAAAGGCGGGATATAGTCTGCCAGCGCGTAGCCGGCGCCTGCCGGCAGCCAGTCACTCTGACCGTGTCCGGGCAAATCCACCGCCCAGACACACCACCCTGCCCTGGCCAGAGACGGACCCAGAAGGCTGAAACTGGCGGCATTGTCCAGCCAGCCGTGCACGGCGAGCAGGTTTCCTCTTGGCGCCTCGCCCGGTCTCCAGCACAAACCGCGAAGTGTGCCGCCGGAGGCAGGCCATTCAAATGGTTCAGCCTGCATGCGCTTCAAGCCCGAACAAGGTGGAAGCGTTGCAGGAGGTCTCCCGGGCAACGACGCTCAGGTCAACCCCCTTGATGTCGGCAACCTGCCGGGCCACCTCCCTGACCCACATGGGCGAGTTGGATTTGCCACGGTGTGGCACGGGCGCCAGATAAGGGCTGTCGGTCTCCACCAGCATCTGCTCCAGAGGCACCCGGGCGACCGTGTCCCGGAGTTCGGAGGCGTTGCGGAAGGTGATGATACCGGAGAAACTGATGTACCACCCCAGATCCAGGGCTGCCCTGGCCATCTCCCAGCTTTCCGTAAAACAGTGCAGCACCCCGGTGACGCCCTGCTGACTGTATTGCCGGATCAGGGCCAGCGTGTCCTCGACGGCCTGGCGTGTATGCACCACCACCGGCTTTCCAAGGCGGGCAGCCAGGTCCAGCTGTGCTTCAAACCGCTCCAGCTGAACCGGTCTGGATTCGGGGTGATAGTAGTAGTCCAGACCACATTCCCCAATGGCGACCACACGAGAAGAACGTTTGGCCACGCGCTCGATTTCACCTGCATCAAAGGGGGACTCGGGCTCCGTCAGCGGATGAATTCCGGCGGTCGCCCAGACATCCGGGTGCTGCTCCGCTAGGTCAACCACCTGATCCATGTTGCCATGATCGATGCTGATGCAGACAAAGCGCGTGACGCCACGCTCACGGGCGGCATTCAGTGCCGCGGAAAGGTCACCGCCAAAGGGTTCAAGATCGAGCCTGTCGAGATGGCAATGGGAGTCTGTCAGTGATGCAATGGTGCTCACAGTCATCAGTATTGTTTTCCCGGAGTTTCAAGATCTGTCAAAGGGTATGCGTGGGGCGCTCGGAATTCACCGCACCGGCGAGATACTTTTCAATCTTTTCCTTGGCGATGCGCGCATCTTCAGCGAACTGGACGCCAATGCCTGTGGCACGGTTTCCCTGGGCACCCTTGGGCGTAATCCAGATGACCTTTCCTGCGACGGGGATCTTTTCCGGCTCATCCATCAGGTTAAGCAACAGGAACACCTCATCCCCGAGCTGATAGGGCTTTTGCGTGGGAATGAACAAGCCACCATTTTCGATGAAGGGCATGTAGGCCGCATAGAGCACTGCCTTGTCCTTGATGGTCAGCGTCAGAATACCGCTGCGTGGCCCGAAATTCGCCATGTGATGTCCTCTGATTACGGATACCTACAAGGATACTGCATTTTCTGCATTTTTGAAGTTGAAATACTGCAACAGAACGCGGAGAATGCGTGCTTACGTTATAACATAACATTCACGAGGCGCCGACGTGTCCGTTCATACTCTGATCATCCGCACCATTTTTCTCTTCCTGATGACCTGGTCCGTCCCCGGACTGTCCAAGCCCGTCAAGATTGGCGTCACGATTCACCCATACCGGCTCATGGTGGAAGCCCTGGCACCACCTGCAGACACAGCGGTTACCACAACAATGCTGATTCCCGAGCAGGCAGATCCCCACAGTTTCATGCTCCGCCCTTCGGACCTCAGGACATTGCTGTCCGTGGACCGGATCATCTGGAGCGGCCCACACCTGGAACCTCACCTTGCGCGGGCACTGGAGCGCATGCCGCAGGAAAAGGTTCTGGTGCTGACACCAGAGGATGGACCCACGCACTTCTGGCTTTCACCGAGCCAAACTCTCCGCCAGCTGGAGATATTGGCAGACCAACTCGGTCTGCCCGTACTGCCCGGCATTAAAACTGAACTCGAAAAAAAGGAGGCGGAACTGGCAGCCACACTCCTCCAACTCAAGCGCACCCATATTGAGGTGTGGGCCTTTCACCCGTTTCTGGACGCCTTGGAAAAAGATTTCGGTTTTAACTATCACACCCTGACCAGCGGCGATCATGGTTTATCGTCAGACAAACTCCGCAATCTGGAAAGCACCAGTGCAAACCGCTGCCTGGTTGTCGAGCCCGAGTGGTCCGGCCTGTCCCGAAAACCGAGTCTTGCACGCCATTTTCAGGTCATCATGCCGGTGGATCCGCTTTTCAGGCAGGCCTCGTCTTTGAAAGAGATATACATACAGCTGATTGATACCTTCCGGGCTTGCATGAAAAAGGGTGGCTGAACGCCACCCTTTTATCCGAATACCGGACGCGCAATTACTGAACGCGCCAGCCTTCGACCGTTTCCTTTCCGTATTGCTTGCGCCATGCATTCAGCACCTTGTGGTTGCCACCACGGGTTTCCACCACTTCGCCAGTATTGGGGTTCTTGTAAACCCGCAGCGCTCTCTTGGCGCCGCCTGACTTGGCGCTCCCGGCCGGTGCACCCAGCCCCAGCACCTTGGCCACGTCAGCCGGGCGCATGTCATACTTGCCCATCAGGGCTTTCAGTTCTTCCTGAAATCTGAAATAGTTCTGAATATCCTTGTCTGCTTCAAGTGCCTTGAGACGCCGTTCTTTTTCTTCGAGCAGACGCTTCAGTTCAAAAAACTCTTCAATCTTGTTCGCCATTCAGATTTCTCCGGTTAATAAATAAAGGGCCTTTTATAAGATAGAGATTATTTTATAATGGTCAAGCAATAAACGAAACCCGAACATTAAAGCAGGAGGCTTTGAAAGACATGATGTCCGTTCAGCGGTTTTTTATGACTTTGATTGGCGCACTTTTGATATCGCTCAGCATCTCGCTTCAATCCCATGCTGAATTGTTGCAACGAATTAATATCAATACCGCGACAGCCAACGAGCTGGTTCAGTTAAAAGGCATAGGCCCGCAAAAAGCATGGCGCATTATTGAATACCGTCGCAAACACGGACCATTCAAGAACATCCATGAGCTGGTTCTTGTCAAGGGTATCGGCGAAAAAACAGTCAAAAAGAATGCGCACAGAATCACGACCGGACCATAAATGCGTTTATACTGTTTTCAATACAACTCATAGAGCATTGAAGTGAACCGTTTGTCCGCCCGTAAGATCCGCCCCGCTTTGATTCTGATTGCTGTCTGGTTTCTGCAATCCTGCAGCCTCATGCAACAGTCTCCCCGTCCACATCCATTGAACAATACGTTTCAGACGGTTCAGGGAGGCATTGCCGAATCCGAAGTTTTCCGGCGCGCCATGCAGGCGGACGTGGTCATCCTGGCCGAGAAACATGACAACCGGTATCACCACGGGCTACAGCAAAAGCTGCTGAAAGCGCTTGTCGAACACGGTCGTCGTCCGGCGCTCGGGATGGAGATGTTCAGCCGCGACCAGACTTCTCTGCTCATGCAATATATCGATCCTCCGGTCCATGGAAAGCCCATGACCGAGGAAGCCCTGCGCAGGGCACTGAACATGGAGGAAGACGGGCTGCCCTGGCAACAGTATGCGCCGCTTTTCCGACAGCTGAAGGCATCCGGCAGCCCGGCATTCGGCATCGATCTGCCCGTCGCCCTGCGTGCCCGGCTCGGAGCACTGGGCGAGGACAAGTTGCTGCCCGTGGAAAGGCGCCAGTTGCCCGAGACAGAGGATGCAGATCCGCTTTACCGGAAGGTGATGTTCGAGCGGATCAGGGCATCCCACTGTGGCTGGGGACCAGAGCCCTACCTGAGAAAGCTGTTCCGTGTCTGGCAGGCGCGCAATCAAACCATGGCCGAACAAATCGCAGCCATGCTGGAGACGGACCGACGACCGGTTGTTGTCATTGTCGGCAACGGACACACGGACTATAACCTGGGGCTGATCAGCAGGCTCAAGTCACTTCGCCCCGATGTCAGCATTCTGAACATGGGTCTGCTTGAAACCGAGACGGACAAGCCACACGCGGAAGCCTACCTGTTCGACTCCAGGTTCCCCGAACGCCCCAGGTACGACGTGGTCTATCTGGCCCCGCCGGAAACGGTACCGGAAGATTTGTGCGCAGCCTTCAATCAACGCAGGATAACGAAACCTTGAACCGAATCACAGTTCACTCATCCCACTCATCCTCCCGGTGGATGTTTCCCTGCGTCCTGCAGTGTAGGCTGACAAGCATGAAAGTCTGCCGGGATAAACGATCATGGAATCGACACTGCGACACACCGCCCATCTCCAGCATGTGGCAGAAAACAAACAAGCCAGAACAGAATTGCACCGGATACCGGAACGACTCCGGGACGCACTGATCCGTCATGGCAGTCAAAGCAGCGCCTACTTCACGGTCCAGGCCGGACTCACCCACCACTTTGTGAATGACGGATGCTTCAGTTATGCCCCGGTTCGCACACCTTTCGGAACCATCAACCTCAGTTGCACCAATCCTCTGGTACCGCAACAGGCCTTTGAACAGACGCTTGTCCAGGCCCAGCAACTCCCCGGAACACCTGTTCTGCTGGGTGTGACCGCCGAAGTTGCCAAGGCGGCAGCAAGGCTTGGCTGGACTGTCAATCACATGGGCATGGAACATGCCATCGATCTGCAGACTTTCGATCTCGCCGGCAAGGAGAAAAAGCAGCTTCGCCATGCGGCCAACCTCAGCAGGAGGTTACCTGTTACCGTGGTGGAACATACCCACGTTCCCCATATTCCGGATTCCGTCGACTCCATCTCGGAGGCCTGGCGGCAAACCAAGCGTATACAGGCCAGGGAACTACGCCTTTTGACACGACCACCTGTGTTCAAGGCTGAGTGGGGCGTCCGAAAGTTTTACTGTCATCATGCAGACGGACGTCTCCTCGGCTTCATTTTTTTTGACCCCTGGTTTGAAAACGGCATGATCTCCGGATACTGCGCCAACATTCTGCGCAGTGACCCGGAATGGGCGAAACATCCTGTACTGGACTACACATTGCTCCATGCCATCGATATATTCCGGAAGGAAGGCATCCGTCGCCTGTCCCTGGGTATTGCACCACTGGATCAGCTCCGGCCCTGCCCCAACCAGTCCGCCATGCTTTTCCGTGTCGGTCAGCTCATGCACCGGTACGGGCACCGGTTCTATGCATTTCAGGCGCTCGCCTATCACAAATCCAGATACCGCGGAAACCTGGAGCCCTGGTATGTGTGCACCCCGTCAAAAAATGCGTTAAAGGTCACCTGGGGCGTACTCAAGGGGACTGGCATTCTCCCGGATTGATGGCACACTGAATTCATGCTCATTGAAACCAAATTACGCCCGCCGCGACTGCCGGACGATCTGGTTCAGCGTCCTGCCATCATGGACAAGCTGGATCAGGCCACCCGGGCGCCCGTCACGGCACTGATTGCACCAGCCGGTTATGGCAAGACGACTGCCGTGGCGCAATGGCTGGCACTGCGGCGCCCCGTGCAGGCCTGGGCCACCCTGGACCGGACGGACAATGACCCGGACCGGCTCTGGCATACGCTCATTCACAGCCTGGGAAGGACTGTGGACCGGGTTCGCCGCCTCCTGGTGACAGAAAGCCCCTCCATGACCCCCTTTCCCGCTGATGACCCTTGCACTGCTTTACTGAGCGCACTTCAGGATCACGCACGCAGTTGGTCGAGGCCGGACAGACTGGTCTGGGTATGGGATGATGTTCATGCCATCGAAGACCCCGCCCTGCTCGCCGATCTGGCCCGTTTTCTGGATTACCTGCCGGACTACCTTCATGTCGTCCTGACAGCCCGGCAACTCCCCGAGCTGGACCTGCCCCGCAGGCAAGTCCGCAACCAGCTCGCCATGATTGACAAGACTGCACTCTCGTTCGGCCAGTCGGACATACGGGAGTGGGTCAGCAGGCGCTTTCAGCTGGAACTCGACGAACAGCTGTCCGGTGCCCTTTTCCGGCAGACTCAAGGTTGGGCGGCAGCCATTCAGTTTACGGCCTGCCGGCTCACACAGACGGGGCAACTCAGCGGACCACCCAGTCTGACCGACGACAGGCTGCTTGACGACTACCTGACCCATGAAGTCTTCCCCTACCTGCCCCAGGTGCTCAAGGATGCACTGCCCGTTCTGGCTGCGTTTCCTTCCTTTTCCGAAAGTTTTTGCCGAGAGGTGTTGCCCCGCTGGGATGCACGGATACTGCTCAGGGCCCTTGCATCCTCCAGCCTGCCCTGTACCGAGCACAGACTGGAAAACGAACCTCAGTATGTCCTGCACGATCTCCTCCGCAGCTGGCTCAGGCGACGTTTCGGCACCGGACAGCTGCCGGAGGAGGTCATCCTTGCGGCAAGCCGCTGGTACCTGAGCACGGGCCAGCTGATCGAGGGTCTTGATCTGCTCGCGGATCACGGCATGTGGCCGCAACTCAGTCAGGCCCTGTCAGACCATCAGAAGGATCTTGTTCAGGGCGGCCATTACCACAGGGGACGCCGGATTCTGGAACAGCTCCCGGAGCCCTGGACGAGCAACAATCCATGGGTACTGTATCTGCGGGCATCCCGGGCGTTTGCAGAGGGCAACGCGGAATTATCCGCTGCGCTGGCGGCGCAGGCACAGCCGCTGCTCGGCCCGGACCAGGTCGCTGCCAGCGGCCTGCAGGCCGACGCTGAAGCCATCGAAGCGCTCCGTGCAAGATTCTGCTTCCTGCTGGCACATCTGGCCCGGTGGCGGGGCGACATTGAAGAAAGCGCCCGTCTGACCCGGAACCTGGATGTCTCGCGCTTCAAGGATCAACCCCATCTTCAGGCCTGGGCATTGAAATCCAAGGGTGCCGACGCCTTCATGCAGGGTGCCAGCGCCGAAGGCATCCGATTCATGACCCGGGCCGTCTCGGCCGCCACCGAATCGGGCGACCGGATCTGCCTGGTTGCCACCCTGTCATGGCTGATACCGGCCCTTGTCGACCGCGGAGAAATCAGCCTGGCCGAAGTCTTTCTTCGCGATGCCCGACAGCAACTGAACGACATCTGGATCCACCATCCCGTTTACGCCGTTACGCACTACTTTTCAGCCATCATTCACCGCGAGCGGGGGAGCTGAACAAGGCCAGGGCATCTCTGGCAGAAGCGTGGCGTCACTCAGGTGGTGCCCTGAACCCTTATCACGCCGTGTACTTCAGACTGTACCACTGGTGGATTCACCTGGGACTCGGCGATCTGGACGAGGCCACTCGCGCCGCCTCCGAGCTTTCGAGAACTGCCGCACAGATTGAGGGCGCCTGGCCGTTCCTCACACCGCCCCCCGATGTCATGCTCAGCATATGCGAAGCCGCTCGCGGCAATCCCATGCCGCTGGCAGAATGGGCGATACGCCATTCTCCGGACACGCTTGCGGGCACCCTTGAGCAGCGGCGGCGCCTGACATTGCTGTGGCTGAAGGTTCGCCTGCAGTGCCCGCCCCCTGATATGGTCACACATATTGAAGCACTGCTGGAGGCCTCATTGCGCGAAGGTCAGCAGGCGCGTGCAGCACAGGTACTTCTTCTCAAGGCCCAATGGCACTGGCTGAACGGCGACAAAGCGGGAGCTTCGGAAGCATTTGCCGGCGCCGTCAGACGGGCCGATCCCTGGGAGATGCTCCAACTCTATCGGGATCAGTGCCCGGACCTGAACCCGGTTTTACACCATGTCCGCACCCAACCTGGCATGGGTGCGGTGGTGGCGCATATCCTGGGCGACCAGGCCCCGGCAGCAAGCGCTGCGTCCGGGCAGGTTGACAACCCGATGACCGAGCCACTCAGTGAACGGGAAAGGGAAATCCTCAGTTGGCTGAAAACCGGCCAGAGCAACCAGGATATTGCCGATGCGCTCCATATCAGCACGGCCACCGTCAAGACGCACCTGCGCAACCTCTACGGCAAACTGGGCGTGCGCAACCGGGCGCAAGCCGTGATCAGGGCGGTAGAAACCGGCATTCTGGATTCCGGCTGAATCTGCTACACTCCGGCAGGCAAATTTCCAGCCTGAGCGGGAGTTTTCCAGGCATGACCTTACGTCTGACACAGTACAGTCACGGCGCCGGATGCGGGTGCAAGATTGCACCCCAGGTGCTGACCGAGATTCTGCAATCCCGATTGGAGCGCATTGATGCGCCCGGCTTGCTGGTCGGCTATGACAGCCGTGATGATGCTGCCGTCCTGGATCTCGGAGACGGCACCGCGATCATTTCCACCACCGACTTCTTCATGCCCATTGTGGACGATCCCACCACCTTTGGACGCATTGCCGCCACCAATGCGATCAGCGACGTCTATGCAATGGGCGGCCAGCCACTCATGGCCATTGCCATTCTGGGCTGGCCCGTGAACGTGCTGCCGGCATCGGTGGCTGCACAGGTACTTGATGGCGGCCGGATGGCCTGCCACGATGCCGGAATCCCCCTGGCGGGCGGTCACAGCATTGATGCGCCGGAACCCATCTTCGGCCTTGCGGTCACGGGCCGGGTCAGCATTCAGAATCTCAGGCGCAATGACACGGCAAGGCCGGGCGACCTGCTTTACCTGACGAAAGCCCTGGGTATCGGCATACTGACCACCGCATTGAAACGCGGACTCATCGACGAGTCCGGGGTAAAGCCGGCGGTTGACACCATGTGCCAGATGAATCGTGCAGGACAGGCCCTGGCCGCCATCGCGGGTGTCCATGCCATGACCGACGTGACCGGTTTCGGGCTTGCCGGCCACCTGCTTGAAATGTGCACACCTGCCGGACTGGTGGCGGAACTCGATGCCGCCTCCCTGCCGCTTCTGCCCGGTGTCGCGAGGCCATGACCGCAGGCGCCATTCCCGGTGGCACCCGCCGCAATCTGGAGAGTTACGGGGCCCGGATTTTTGCCGACGACGACCAGTGGCTCAACCTTCTGGCAGATCCCCAGACCAGCGGCGGCCTTCTCGTCGCTGTTGCCGAAGAGGCCCGGAATGAAGTCGAGCAGTGCCTGACGGCCCACGGTCTGCCGGCCAGCCCGATCGGACACCTTGTTGACCGGCAAACGGATTCACCCGGAATACGGATACGATGACAGACTCCCTCCCCGACCGGCGCTTCTGCGCGGCGCCCATGATGGACTGGACCACACCGGCCTGGCGCTACTTTGCCCGCCAGATCAGCCGGCACACGTTCCTGTTCACCGAAATGGTCACCACCGGCGCCATTCTCCATGGTGACCGGAAGCGCTTCCTGGATTTTCATCCGGTGGAACATCCGGTCGCCCTTCAGCTTGGCGGCAGCGACCCGGCAGAGCTGGCCGAGTGTGCCCGCCTTGCTGAAGAATGGGGTTACGACGAGGTTAATCTGAACGTGGGCTGTCCTTCCGACCGCGTTCAGAACAACATGATCGGAGCCTGCCTCATGGGACACGGCGAACGCGTGGCCCAATGTCTGAAGGCCATGCAGTCTGCCACCCGCCTCCCCGTGACCATCAAGCATCGTCTGGGGATTGATGATCTGGACAGCTATGCGTTCCTGCGGGATTTTGTCGCCCGGCAGGCGGATGCAGGCATTCGCACGTTCTACGTACACGCCCGCAAGGCCATCCTCAGCGGCCTGAGCCCCAAGGAAAACCGCGAGATCCCGCCGCTGGATCACGAAAGCGTCTATCGGCTCAAGCAGGATTTTCCGGACCTGGAAATCATCATCAATGGCGGTATTCAGGACGTTTCCGAAGCACAACACCATCTCCGGCATGTTGACGGTGTGATGATTGGCCGGGCGGCCTATCAGCGCCCGTGGATCCTGCATGACGTGGATCCCCTCCTGTTTGGCACACCGGCACCGACCGGGGACAGGCTTGAAGTGCTGGACGCCTTTCTTCCCTACGTGCAGGCAGAGTTTGAACGCGGTCAGCCGGTATGGCATAGTCTGCGTCATATTCTGGGCCTGTTCCATGGCTGCAAGGGTGGCCGGGTCTTTCGCCGGACGCTTTCCACTCAGGGCGTGCGGCAGGACGCCACACCGGAGCTTCTCGGACACCTCCGGGAAACCATGGCACAGTATTCAATCACTCGCACAGGACGTCTGGAGACCTCATGAATCCCTCCAAGCTGGAACAACTGCAGAAGTTTACCGAAGTCGTGGCGGATACCGGTGATCTGGAGGCCATCGAACGATTCAGGCCCCGGGATGCCGCCACCAATCCCTCCCTGATCCTGAAGGCCGTGTCCTTACCGGTGTTTCGCCCCGTCCTCGAGGAGGCGGCGCGCCGTTATCGGAACACGAGCGATCCGGATGAAGCTGCCGCTGCGGCCATCGATTACCTCAGTGTGGCCGTGGGTGCCGACATCAGCAAGCGCGTACCGGGTTTTGTCTCGACCGAAGTGGATCCGACCCTGTCATTCCGCACCGATGCCACGGCAGACCGGGTCAGGCGACTGGCCGAGGCCTATGAAAAGATGGGCACCGACAGCAGCCGGATCCTGTTCAAGATCGCGGCCACCTGGGAAGGTATCAAGGCTGCGGAACAGCTGGAAAAGGAAGGCATCCACTGCAATCTGACACTGTTGTTCTCCTTCGTGCAGGCAGTCGCTTGTGCGCAGGCCGGCGTGTTTCTGATTTCCCCGTTCGTGGGGAGAATCTATGACTGGTACTGCAGGCAACGCGGTGTCAGCCACATTCCCCCGGCAGAAGATCCCGGCGTACAGTCTGTCCGCAGGATTTACCACTTCTACAAGAGTCACGGCTACAAAACCATCGTGATGGGTGCATCCTTCAGAAATACCGGACAGATCGAGGCCCTGGCTGGCTGCGACAAGCTGACCATCAGTCCGGAGCTGCTCGCACAGCTTTCAGAGGATCATGGCCCGCTGAAGCGAGTGCTCAGTCCGGATCAGGTGGCAAAGGAAACGGTACTGGAGCTGGACGAGGCCGAATTCCGCTGGCAGATGAACGAAGATGCGATGGCGACGGAAAAGCTGGCGGAAGGCATCCGCAAGTTTGCCGCAGACCAGCGTACGCTGCTTGCAAAAATTCAGGATCTGGCCCGCAACCATGCGGGCTGAAACCACAACAACACAAACATCAACAGGAAACGCTCAATGAAACAGGAAACTCTCGTCATTCACGCTGGCTACAGCCCCGATCCGACCACCAAGGCTGTCGCAGTGCCCATCTACCAGACCACCTCCTATGCCTTCGACAATACACAGCATGGCGCGGACCTCTTCGACCTCAAGGTTCAGGGCAACATCTACTCACGCATCATGAACCCGACCAATGCCGTGCTGGAAGCACGAATGGCCGCACTGGAAGGCGGAATCGGCGCCCTGACCATGGCTTCGGGCATGGCCGCCATCACCGCGACGATCCAGACACTGGCCGCCGCAGGCGACAACATCGTCAGCGTCAGCCAACTGTATGGCGGCACTTACAACCTGTTCGCCCACACGCTTCCCCAACAGGGCATCGAAGTCCGCTTCGCCAGCGGCGATGACGTCGGGGCCTTCCGCAAACTGATTGACGACCGCACCAAGGCCATCTACTGCGAATCCATCGGCAACCCGGCAGGCAACATCATTGATCTGGAAGCGCTTGGCAAGCTGGCCAACGAAGTGGGCGTTCCGCTGGTCGTTGACAATACCGTTGCCACCCCCGTCTTGTGCCGCCCCTTCGAGTATGGTGCCCATATCGTGGTCCACTCGCTGACCAAATACATCGGTGGACATGGCACCACCATTGGTGGCGTGATCGTCGATTCCGGGAAATTCCCCTGGGCCGAGCACAAGGATCGCTTCCCCCAGTTCAACGAGCCTGACCCCTCCTATCATGGTGTGGTTTATGCCGAAGCACTGGGCGAAGCCGCGTTCATTGGCCGGGCCCGTGTCGTACCGCTGCGAAACATGGGTGCCGCCCTGTCCCCGTTCAATGCCTTCCTGATCCTGCAGGGAATGGAGACACTGCCGCTGCGCATGGAGCGTCACTGCGAGAACACGCAAAAGGTCGCAGAATTTCTGGCAAAACGTCCCGAAGTCAGCTGGGTCAACTACGCCGGTCTGCCGGAAAACCGCTACCATGAACTGGCCAACCGCCTGATGGGAGGCAAGGCATCCGGCATTCTCAGCTTCGGCATCAAGGGAGGCCGTGAGGCCGGTGCCAGATTCATCGACGCACTTCAGATGGTCGTGCGGCTCGTCAACATCGGTGACGCCAAGTCACTCGCCTGCCATCCGGCCAGTACCACCCACCGGCAGCTGAATGCCGAAGAACTGGCCAGTGCCGGTGTCACGGAAGATATGGTTCGCCTGTCCATCGGCATCGAGCATATTGATGACATCATCGCCGATCTGAGCCAGGCGCTGGAAGCATCTCAAGCCTGATCCGGCAGAGGTAGCCTGTAACGACAGCCGGACCCGACAGGGTCCGGCTTTTTATTGTGAAGAGGTGGCGTATCCCGGCGCATCAGGGCGCCTGTCTGCTCAGGCCGGTTCCAGATGCCCATGAGTGAGCTTGAGCACCCTGCCCGTCCGGCAAGCCAGATCCATATCATGGGTGACGAGCACAAACGCCATGGACTGATTTCGTGCCAGTTCCAGCAATGTCTCCTGTACATGTGCCGCGGTATCCGGATCCAGGTTGCCGGTGG
This sequence comes from Thermohahella caldifontis, assembly GCF_041153465.1. NCBI lineage: Bacteria > Pseudomonadati > Pseudomonadota > Gammaproteobacteria > Oceanospirillales > Hahellaceae > Thermohahella > Thermohahella caldifontis. The sequence goes on along the minus strand of NZ_CP154858.1, from coordinate 516,934 downwards.
GCTCATCCATCAGCACCAGATCCGGTTCAGTCACCAATGCGCGGGCAATGGCCACGCGCTGGCGCTCCCCGCCCGACAGCTTGGCCGGCCTGTGTGAAAGCCGGTGCCCAAGCCCGACACGCTCCAGCCACGCCACCGCTTTCTCACGCGCCCTGCGGGGTGCCATGCCACCAATCAGACAAGGCATGGCCACGTTTTCCAGTGCGGAAAACTCGGGCAGCAGATGGTGAAACTGATAGACAAAACCAATGGACTCATTGCGCAATCTGCCCCGGGCGCGGTCACTGAGCGAAGCCACATCCTGGCCGCAGACCTCAACCCGGCCACTGGTCGGATAATCCAGGGTGCCCAGAATATTGAGCAGCGTGGACTTGCCGGATCCTGACGCCCCCACAATGGCGATCAGCTCACTTTCCCGAACTGCCAGACTGACACCATTCAGGATACGGATTTCCTCCCGCCCCTGCCGGTAGACCTTGGACAGATTTTCGGCCTTCAGCACCATTTTACTCATATCGGAGCGCCTCCGCCGGCTGAATGCGAGAAGCCCGGAATGCGGGGTAGATGGTTGCCAGCACGGTCAGACCAAAAGTGGTGCTGCAAATGACCGCCACATCCGACCACATGAGCTCCGACGGCAGATAGCTGATGAAGTACACGTCCGGGCTCAGAAAACGAATGCCCATGGCATGCTCGAACCAGGCAATCAGATCGCTGATGTTCAGAGCCAGTGCAACCCCCAGCACCGCGCCCGTAAGCGTTCCCGCCAGCCCGATGATCAGTCCCTGAACCATGAATATCCGCAGAATGCCCCCCGAACTCATGCCCAGCGTGCGGAGAATGGCGATATCCGCCTGCTTGTCGGTCACGACCATGACCAGCGTGGCCACGATGTTGAAGGCGGCCACGGCGATGATGAACATGAGCAACAGACCCACCATGGTCTTTTCCATCTGAATGGCCTGAAACAGATTGCCATGGGTCCGCGTCCAGTCGGTGGCGGTGAAATCCTTGCCCAGCAGCGACGCCAGCCCCCATGAGACCGCCGGAGCCTCGAACAGGTTGTCCAGCTTGAGGCGGACGCCCTGAACGCCTCCGCCGAGCTGCATCAACCGGGATGCATCCTCGATGTGAATGTAGGCCAGCGAGGCGTCCAGCTCCGCCCCGATGGAAAAGAGACCGACGACCGTGAAACGTTTCATGCGCGGAAAGACCCCTGCCGGCGTCACGGACGCCTTGGGCAGGATCACCGTAATGCGGTCGCCGACCTGAGCGCCGAGGTAGCTGGCCAGAATATCCCCCAGCACGATGCCGAACTGGCCCGGCTTCAGGTCATCCAGCGAACCGGCCACCATGTGCTGCCCGACAATGGACACCTGGTTTTCCCAGGCCGGATCCACCCCGTTGATCAGCAGACCATGCACCTGCCCCCTGGCCGTCGCCATGCCCTGCGCCTGTGTATAAGGCGCTGCGGCCACCACGGACGGATGTTCGAGTGCACGTGCCGCCACCTGCTGCCAGTCCATGAGTGGCGCCCCCCGCTTCTCGATCACGGCATGGGGAACGGTGCCCAGAATGCGCTGTCTCAGCTCCCGGTCAAACCCGTTCATGACCGACAACACCGTAATCAGAACCAGCACGCCCAGAATCAGTCCAATCATGGAGGTGAGGGAAATGAACGATATGAAATGATTATCGCGCTTTGAAAGGGTATAGCGCAGCCCTATGAAAAACGACAGGGGGCGAAACATGATCCGTACGACTCAATCCATGTAGTAGGTTTGCGAAGCGCCCACTATAATGGATTCAACGCTCATAACAAAGCACCGGGACACAGGCCGAGTGACAAAGTCCAAGCCCAATCGCCGCAAGTTCTACCGAATCGAGACCCGTGCGTTGCTCAGGGTTCTGCCGCAGGACAAGGATCCGGAGACTTCACCCGTCAACATGGGGGAAGAAGCCTGGCCCGCCCTGCAACGCAACCTGGCCGCTCTTGACGGCGAGTTCAGCCACCTTGCAGCGCTGTTGTACGACCGCGACAAGACCATGCTGGCGGCCCTGAAGGTGATCAACCGGAAAATCGACCTGCTTGCCCGGACCCTGACCGCCACGCAGACCACTTTTTCCGAGACGGACATTCATACCATCAATCTCAGCGAAGGCGGGCTCTCCTACCTCTCGGACGCCGGACTCCCCGTGCGGCAACCGGTTCAGATTCATCTGGTCCTGCTGCCGGACTATATCGGTTTCCGGCTCAGGGGGTTTGTCCTGCACGCCGACCCGGAAGGCAGCCGCTGGCGCATTCACCTCCAGTTCGGGAACCTGGCCGAGAATGATCGCAAGCTGCTGGCCAAGCTGGTTCTGCAACACCAACAACATACGAGACAAAACCGGGACAACTCCATAAACTAGAAACCTGTCCCGGGCCTGAGTTGTCAGGCCTCATTGATCACACGCAAGGCAAGAAGGAAATGACCATGAAACACATCCTGCTGATGATCGCTCTGCTGTGCAGCGCGCTGGCCGCCCAGGCCGAACAGGTAAAAATCCCCGTCGGGCAGCAAGGTGCCGGCCAGGAAGTGCAGAACATGCCCACACGCGGCATGACCATGCAACAGGTACTGGATCGGTTCGGCCAGCCACAGAGCGTGAAAGGACCGGTCGGTGAACCGCCCATTGAAACCTGGGTCTATCCCGCATTTACCGTCTTTTTCGAGCGGCAATACGTCATTCACAGCGTCATCAACCGGAAATGAGTTTCATGACACAGCACTCCGTAGTCTGGCCTGCCGAATGGGCACGCCAGGACGCCGTCATGCTTACCTGGCCTCATCGCAACACGGACTGGGCAGACATCCTCCAGGCAGCAGAAGACAACTTTCGCCAGCTTCTCGTGCGCATTGCCCGGCATGAGCCCGTCATTGTCGCCTGTGACCCGGCGGCAGACCGCGCGGCCATCGAAACACTGGCACACAACCTGCCTCATCCGGTGTACCTGTATACCGTTCCCAGCAACGATACCTGGGCCCGGGATCACGGACCGGTCACCGTGCTGCGGGACGGCCGGCCCGTACTGCTGGATTTCACCTTCAATGCCTGGGGCGGCAAGTTTGACGCCACGCTGGACAACGAAATCACACGCAACCTGCACCAGCAGGGCGCCTTCGGCAGGACACCGGTTGAAAGTCTGCCCTTCGTGCTGGAAGGCGGCGGCATAGAAAGCGACGGCGAGGGCACCCTGCTGACCACATCCATGTGCCTGCTGACCCCGACGCGCAACCCGGATTTCACCCGGGAAGACATTGAGCATTACCTCGGCGAGAAACTGGGCGTGGATCGGGTGCTCTGGCTGGATCACGGCTATCTTGAAGGAGACGACACGGACAGCCACGTGGACACCCTCGCCCGCTTCTGTAACCCGGACACCATTGCCTACGTTCAGTGCACGGATCCCGACGACCCGCATTACGATGCCCTGCGGGCTATGGAAGCCCAGCTACAGAGCTTTACCCGTCGTGACGGCAACCCGTACACGCTGATCCCGCTCCCCATGCCTCAGGCCTGTTACAGCGAAGACGGTCATCGGCTGCCCGCCACATACGCAAACTTCCTGATTATCAATGACGCCGTACTGGTGCCAACCTATGGCGTTCCGGAAGACCGCGTGGCACTGGAGCGGCTGGCCGAAGCATTTCCCGGCCGGGCCATTGAGGCCGTCAATTGCCGCACCCTGATCGAACAGCATGGCAGCCTGCATTGCGTCACCATGCAAATTCCCGAAGGAGTACTGAGCTGATGACCCGAACCCTGACTGTCGCCGCCATCCAGCAACACAGTTTTGCTGACAAGACCCGCAGTCTGGATCATACCGAACAACTGATCCGCGCCGCCGCCCGGGAAGGCGCGGAACTCATCTGTCTGCAGGAGCTGCATGCCACCCTCTACTTCTGCCAGACCGAGGACACCCGCCTGTTCGATCTTGCCGAACCGCTGGACGGGCCCACGACACAGCGGCTTGCCAGCCTCGCACAAGCGCTTTCTGTCGTCATCGTGGGCTCCATCTTCGAGCGCCGGGCACCTGGGCTCTATCACAATACAGCGGTCGTGCTGGAAAAGGACGGCTCTCTGGCAGGTTTTTACCGCAAGATGCACATTCCGGACGACCCGGGATTCTATGAAAAATTCTATTTCACGCCGGGTGATGCAGATGAACCCGGTTTCCGGCCGATCAGCACATCCGTCGGGCGCCTGGGCGTTCTCGTCTGCTGGGATCAGTGGTACCCGGAAGCTGCCAGACTGATGGCACTCGGTGGTGCCGACCTGCTGATCTATCCCACTGCCATCGGCTGGGATCCGCGCGACGACGAAGCCGAGCAATCCCGCCAGCAAGGCGCCTGGGAAACGGTTCAGCGTGGCCATGCGGTCGCCAATGGTCTGCCTGTCATTGCCATCAACCGCGTGGGGCACGAACCCGACCCGAGCGGACAGTCCGAGGGTATCCTGTTCTGGGGACACTCCTTCATCGCCGGGCCCCAGGGTGAAATTCTCGCCATGGCGGACACCCGACAGGATACTGCACTGGTGCATACGCTGGACATCGGACACAGTGAAGACGTACGCCGCATCTGGCCGTTTTTCCGTGACCGCCGGATTGATGCCTACCCCCCCATCGTCAAGCGCTGGCTGGGAGACCAATGAGCAAGCCGCTGAACGCCCTGCTCAAGCAGCTCAACACCATCATCCTGGGCAAGGAGCGCCAGATCCGTCTGGCGCTGACCTGCCTGTTCTGCCGTGGACACCTTCTCATCGAGGATGTCCCCGGCATGGGCAAGACCACCCTGGCCCATGCGCTTGCCCAGGTACTGGGCCTGAGCTACAACCGCGTTCAGTTCACCAATGACCTGCTGCCCTCCGATGTCCTGGGTGTCAACATCTTCAACCGTGAAACCCAGACCTTCACCTTCCACCCCGGACCCGTGTTTGCCAATCTGGTTCTGGCGGACGAAATCAACCGGGCCAGTCCCAAGTCACAGAGCGCACTGCTCGAAGCCATGGAAGAACGTCAGGTCACCATCGAAGGCGAAACGCACCCCCTGCCCGAGCCCTTCTTCGTCATCGCCACCCAGAACCCGCAGGATCAGGAAGGCACCCAGGCGCTGCCCGAATCTCAGCTGGACCGATTCTTCATGCGCATCCACCTGGGCTATCCGCCGGAAGATGCGGAACGGGCCCTGCTGATGGGACACAATCGTCGCGATGCGATCCGCAAGCTCACTCCCTTGCTGAAACCGGAGCACATCATCGCGCTGCAGCACCAGATTACCCGTCTCACCGTGACCCAACCACTGGTGGACTACGTGCTGCGGCTTCTGAATTTCACCCGAACGGACGACAGCATTCCGCACGGACTCTCACCCCGGGCAGGCCTGAATCTGCTTCACGCTGCCAGGGGCTGGGCCTTCCTGAATGGCCGGACACATGTCCTGCCGGAAGACGTCCAGGCCGTATTCCCGGCGGTGGCAGAGCATCGTCTGGGAGGTCATTCACCACTGGGCAGCAGCCCCCTTTCCGAGTATATTCTCGCCAGCGTGAACGTTCTGTAACAGCAGATAGACGCCTGCTATTTGTATCATTGGCGCATTCAATCCCAAAGACATGCGGTCTGTGATACCGTATGTCCAAACCATTCTGCATCATGAGGTCACCATGTCCGAAAGCAAGCACAGCAAGCTCATCATTCTCGGTTCCGGTCCCGCCGGTTATACCGCAGCCATCTACGCGGCACGTGCCAACCTGCAACCCACCCTGATCACCGGCATGGAAATGGGTGGCCAGCTGACCACCACGACCGATGTGGACAACTGGCCCGGAGACTGGGAAGGGGTACAAGGCCCGGAACTCATGGAACGCATGAAGAAACATGCGGAACGTTTTGAAACCAATATCATTTTTGATCACATTCATACTGTTGATCTGAAGAACCGGCCCTTTACGCTGACCGGTGACCAGGGCACCTACACCTGCGACGCACTGATCATTGCCACGGGGGCATCTGCCCAGTATCTCGGCCTGCCCTCGGAAGAGGCCTACAAGGGCCGCGGTGTCAGCGCCTGCGCCACCTGCGATGGCTTTTTCTATCGCGGCAAGAAAGTGGCCGTCATTGGCGGCGGCAATACAGCGGTTGAAGAAGCCCTGTATCTGGCCAATATCGCCAGCCATGTCACACTGGTACACCGACGCGACAAGCTTCGGGCCGAGAAAATCCTGCAGGACAAGCTGTTTGAGCGCGAGAAGGAAGGCAAGATCACCATCGAATGGAACCACACCCTGGACGAAGTACTGGGTGACGACGCGGGCGTGACCGGTATCCGTATCAGGCACACCCAGAGCAGCGAGACCAAAGACATTGACGTGATGGGTGTTTTCATCGCCATCGGCCACAAGCCCAACACGGACATCTTTGAAGGTCAGCTGGAGATGGACAAGGGGTATATCCGCGTCAAGGGCGGAAGCGAGGGTAACGCCACGGCAACCAGTGTACCCGGTGTATTCGCTGCCGGCGATGTGGCCGACCAGGTATACCGTCAGGCGGTCACCTCTGCCGGAGCCGGCTGCATGGCCGCGCTGGATGCCGAGCGCTTCCTTGACGGTGAGTAAGGCCTGCCTTGTCTGTTGTCTGGCTGGATGATGAGCTGTGGTTTCCACCTCCACAGCTTGCCCTGAAAGAACCGGATGGCCTGCTCTGCGCAGGCGGGGATCTTTCAATCCAGCGTCTCAGGCTGGCCTACGCTTCGGGGATTTTTCCCTGGTATGAAGCAGGCCAGCCCATTCTCTGGTGGTCACCCGACCCGCGCTGCCTGATCGACCGGGATCATCTGCATGTCTCACGCTCGCTCAGAAAACACCTGCGCAAGAATCTGAGTCACCTGATCATTACCATTGATCAGGCCTTCGATCAGGTCATTGAGGCCTGCGCCGCTCCCCGCACCTATTCCAGCGGAACCTGGATCACGCCGGAAATGATTGCCGCCTACAAAGCACTGCATCAAACGGGCATAGCCCACTCGTTTGAGCTCTGGCACGGAGACAACCTGGTGGGTGGCCTTTACGGCGTCGCTATCGGGCGCGCCTTTTTCGGAGAGTCCATGTTCAGCAGGCAGACCAATGCTTCCAAGCTGGTCTTCGCATGGATGGTGCTGCAACTTACGCAGTGGGAGTTCAGCCTGATTGATTGCCAGCTACCCAACAGTCATCTCCAGAGTCTGGGTGCCTTTACCATACCGCGCGCTCAATTCTTGACTATACTTGAAGAAAGCGTGGCCCTGCCCGACCAGACACACTGGGCACCCACGATCGGGCTTGAGGTGATCCTGTCACATGAGCAATCTGAAAACACTGGTCTTCTACGCCACACCAGAGCATGACTGCTCCTATCTGCCTGGCCGACAGGCGGTGACGCTTTTCGTTGATCCATCCATGCCCATCAATGACACCCTGTACACCCGATTGTCACAAATCGGTTTCCGGCGCAGCGGCCAGCATTACTACAGACCGAAATGTGCCGGTTGCCAGGCCTGCATTCCCGTCCGGATTCCCGTCTGGGACTTTGATATGCGCCGCCGCCACCGGCGTGTACTGCGTGCCAACGCACACCTTCGGGTCACTGAAAAACCGGTCGATTTCTACCCGGAGCACTTTGATCTCTATTGCCGCTATATCAATGCCCGCCACGCAGACGGCGACATGTATCCACCCAGTCGAGAGCAATATGATTCCTTTTTACTGGATGCCCGCCCGGGATCCTATCTGAACGAGTTCAGGGAGGGTGACACCGTGGTCTGTGTGTCAGTCGTGGACCGGCTGCTTGATGGCTTGTCCGCCATCTATACCTTCTTCTCGCCAGACATGCCTCACAACAGCCTGGGTACCCTGGCCATTCTCACACAGATTGACCAGTGTCGTCGTTTCAGTCTGCCCTACCTGTATCTCGGTTACTGGATCCGCAACAGCCGGAAGATGCAGTACAAGAACCAGTTTTCTCCGCTGGAATATTACCTGGATCAGCAGTGGGTACGTGCCTGAACCCCACGCCCCGGCCTGAACACCCAAACCTTGTTAGCAACAAATAGAACTGTCCGGTTTTGTAGCACATAAACTGTCCGCTTTGGGTCCACTGATGATCAGACTTGGCAGCGGACGTTGGCCGGTGCCTGATCAATAGGTTCGAGGGGGTCGAAGGGCAGGCCTTCTGGGGTGTAACTGGCCAGTCTTCTGGGGCCGTGGAAGATCGCCAGGGAGCGATCAGGATAACGGTGTACCCGAACCTTGGCCTTGACGTAATGGCGCCGATAGCGGTCGGCAGGGATCTGCAGCTTGAGTCCCTCGAACGAGACGCAGTTGTCCTTGTTCACGGTGCGTTCGTACTGCTCACACAGGATGTCGTCCAGTCCAGGGCCGATGAAAGGCACGAAGGCGCTGCCCTCGACGGCGGGTTTGACGCAGAACTCCCGGTTGAAGGCCGGCAGGTAGTGCTCCCGAAGGTAGCGGTTGGCCGCCGCCATGGTGGTAATGCCCTGGGCTGCAAGTTCCTTGGGCAGGCGTCCCTGATGGGTGGCGAACTGGCGCTCACAGCGGCCCCGGGCCTCGGGGGAATAGGCGGGGATCATCTCGACCCCGAGCTGGGCCATGGCCCTGCCGAACTGGGTGAGGTTGGACTTGTCGACCTTGCCGCCGGCCTTGGGGGTGTGCCAGTAGTGACTGCCCCGGTCGGTATAGAGGCTCGAGGGAAGGCCGTGATCGGTGATGACCTCTCGCATGGCCTGGAAGCTCGAAGCCGTGCCTTCCTCCTCGACGAAGAACATGGAGTAGTGCTCAGAGGTGGCGTCATCGAAGGTGATGATCAGATCCCAGTGGTGGCCGGGAACCCATTCGTGGGTGGAGCCATCCTGGTGGAGCATCATGCCGACCATGGGCGCCCGCTCGCGGCGTCGACGATGCTTACCCCGAGCCGGTGCCTTCTTGACCAGGCCTGCCTTCTGCAAGGTGTTCCGTACCCAGGTATAGCTGCGTGTGCCGCCGTGACGGTCGCGGTAGAAGCTGTAGAAGTGTTTGATGTTCCAGCCGTCGTAGCGCTCCTTGTAGAGCGCCTCGAGGCGTAGAACCTCATCCACCGGGGCCTTGCGGTGGGAAACCTGACTCAGGCGCTTGTCGATCAGGCCGTCGAGGCCCTCCTCCTCGTAGCGGTCGATATAGCGCCGGAAGGTCCGCTCACAGACCCCCAGCAGCCGCGCCGCCTCTTCCTGGGTCAGCCGTTTCTCGGTCCATCCCGTATAGGCTTCTTCGAATCGCATTTTCCGGATCTCCTGTAGCAGTTCTGTCCGTCTCATGGCTCACCTCCTTGGTGATCATGAAACCGGACAAATCACGTGCTACAAGTCCGGACAGTTTATTTGCTCCCAACACCTGAACACCCAAACCTTTGCTATTTGACGCAAAATCAGGCAAAATCTGCGCACTCTGATTATAGCCCCCTGTGGGCAATCCCAACGCACAAGGTTGTTGAGGTCCTTTAATAGATGGCGAAAGAAGATGCAATAGAAATGGAAGGCACCGTCATTGAGACGCTGCCGAACACCATGTTCCGGGTTCAGCTGGAAAACGGTCACATTGTGACCGCACATATTTCCGGGAAAATGCGCAAGCACTACATCCGCATTCTCACCGGCGACAAGGTCAAGGTCGAGCTGACACCCTATGATCTGAGCAAGGGCCGCATCGTTTACCGCGCCCGCTGAGACCAATTCAAGGTTGTGCATCGTGAAAAAGGGAGCCGAAGCTCCCTTTTTGCTTTGCGTTGCAGCAAACCGGCTCAGGTTGAGGCCGACTCATCAGCCAGTGCGCGAACCGCCGGGTCAAAGGTGAATACCAGCTCACCATCCCGCTCATCCACGTGCACCACACCCCCATTTTCCGCCAGATCCCCGAAGAGGATATGCTCGGCCAGCGGCTTCTTGATGCGCTCCTGAATGAGCCGGGCCATCGGACGAGCCCCCATCTTCTCGTCGTAGCCATGTTCGGCAAGCCAGACCTTGGCGCCGTCAGATACCTCAAGCTGCACGCGCTTCTCGTCCAGTTGTGCCTGCAGTTCAGTGAGGAACTTGTCTACCACATGACTGATGGTGGCCGGCGTCAGCGCACGGAACTGGATAATGGCATCCAGACGGTTTCGGAACTCCGGCGTAAATGCCCGGTTGATGATTTCCATCGCGTCCGTGGAGTTGTCCTGATGCTGAAAGCCAATGGACCGCTTGTTGAGCACTTCGGCCCCGGCGTTGGTCGTCATGACCAGAATGACATGACGGAAATCGGCCTTGCGTCCATTGTTGTCCGTTAGCGTGCCATGGTCCATGACCTGCAGCAGCAGGTTGAACACTTCCGGATGTGCCTTCTCGATTTCATCCAGCAGCAGCACACAGTGCGGATGCTTGTTCACGGCCTCCGTCAACAGACCGCCCTGATCGAAGCCTACATATCCCGGCGGAGCACCAATCAGGCGGGAAACCGTATGCCGCTCCATGTACTCGGACATGTCAAAGCGTACCAGCTCGATCCCGAGAATCTTGGCAAGCTGCCGCGTCACCTCCGTCTTGCCAACCCCCGTCGGACCGGCAAACAGGAATGCGCCTTCCGGTTTTTCCGGAGACTTGAGCCCGGCACGTGAGAGCTTGATGGCGGTCACAAGCGCCTCGATACCCTCGTCCTGACCGAAGACAACCATCTTCAGGTTGCGCTCGAGGTTGCGCAGCTTGTCCTTGTCCGTTGCCGAAATGGTCTTGGCCGGCACACGCGCGATGGAGGCCACGACCTGCTCGATGATGTCCACGTCGATCACGCGACTGCGCTCACCTTCCGGCTTCAGGCGCTGGCTGGCCCCGGCCTCGTCAATCACGTCGATGGCCTTGTCCGGCATGTGCCGGTCGTTGATGTAGCGATCAGCCAGGACGGCCGCCGCTCGCAGCGCCTCATCCGTATATTCCACTTCGTGGTGCGCCTCAAACTGCTTGCGCAGTCCCCTGAGAATTTCCACGGTATCCTCTACAGAGGGCTCCACCACATCCACCTTCTGGAACCGGCGTGCCAGTGCACTGTCCTTCTCGAAAATGCCACGGAATTCAGTAAAGGTTGTGGACCCGATGCAACGAATCTCCCCTGAACTCAGCAGTGGCTTGAGCAGGTTGGAGGCATCCATGACACCACCGGAAGCCGAACCGGCACCGATGATGGTGTGGATTTCATCAATAAACAGAATGGACTTTGGCTGCTTCTTGAGATCCTTGAGCAGCGCCTTGAAACGCTTCTCGAAGTCGCCACGGTATTTGGTGCCGGCCAGCAGCGCACCCAGATCCAGCGAGTAGACCACGGCGTCCTTGATAACATCAGGGACATTGCCCTCCACGATCTGCTTGGCCAGACCCTCGGCGATGGCCGTCTTGCCCACGCCGGCCTCACCCACCAGCAGCGGGTTGTTCTTGCGCCGGCGCGAGAGAATCTGAATGACCCGTTCCACTTCCTTCTCGCGGCCGATCAGCGGATCAATCCGCCCCTGACGTGCCTGTTCGTTGAGATTGGTCGCGTAGGATTCCAGCGGTTTCGGGCCACCGGCATCTTCCATGGTTTCCTCGGAGGATTCGCTCTCCTGCGGACGCTCCTGCTCATTTCCCACCTTGCTGATCCCGTGGGAAATGTAATTGACCACATCAATGCGTGCGATGTTCTGCTTCTTGAGCACGTAGACGGCCTGACTTTCCTGTTCGGAGAAAATGGCCACCAAGACGTTTGCACCCGTTACTTCCTTCTTGCCGGAAGACTGGACATGGAATACGGCCCGCTGCAGGACACGCTGAAAACCGAGTGTCGGCTGGGTTTCCCGATCCGGATCATTGCTCGGAATCAGGGGGGTCGTGGAATCCACAAATTCCGTCAGCTCGTTACGAAGCTGCTGCAGATCCGCACCACAGGCCGCCAGGACACGTGCGGCTGAATCATTGTCGAGCAATGCGAGAAGCAGGTGCTCAACGGTCATGAATTCATGCCGTTTCTCCCTGGCGTTCTTGAATGCAGCATTCAAGGTCAGTTCGAGATCTTTGCTCAGCATTGCTCACCTCTGGCCTAATCGGCTCTTTCAATTTCGCACATTAGCGGGTGCTCGCATTCGGAAGCGTACTGATTCACCTGCATCGCCTTTGTTTCGGCAATATCGCGGGTGTACACCCCACACACCGCCTTTCCCTGCGTGTGCACGGTCAGCATGACCTGAGTCGCTCTGGACTCGGACATGCCGAAGAACCTCATCAAAACCTCCACGACGAAGTCCATCGGGGTGTAGTCATCATTCATCATGACAACCTTGTACATGGAGGGTTTGCGCACCTGCGGTTTCGCAGGAGCGACCTTCAGATCACCTTCGTGATCCCCCTCCTCCTCATGCGGTCCCTGATTCAATATTAGACGAGGACTTTCTGGATTTCCCATAGCTGCCGGATTAAATTTGATTTAAAGCTGTAACGCTTTGTGAACCCCGCCCAGGCACCGGACTGCCACGCATACGTTGTGTCCGTGCACTCTCATACAGTTATGGATGCCAAAGTGCCGGGTTTCAAGCACTTTTTTCCACATGGGCGGTACCATTTTTGATCAATGCTCTTATAATACCTTTTTGGAGAGTATCAAACTAGGCGTTCAGCCGGGCGTCATTCGGGCCTGGATGGCCCTGGCGGAAGTCGTTTGAGCCGCTCAACAAACAATAATAAATGGGCGCTGCCCGCAACCTTCCGAGACAAGGGAGTCGATCATGCCTCAAGGTAAAGTCAAATGGTTCAACAATGCAAAGGGTTACGGATTCATCATCGCGGATGAAGACTGGCCCGAACTCGCCGGCGAAGATCTCTTCGTGCATTTTTCCTCCATCCAGATGGAAGGCTACCGAACCCTGAAGGCCGGGCAGAGTGTCCTTTTCGATACTCAGCCTTCCGGAAAGGGACTCCATGCCGTCAATATCATTCCGCTGGATGAGGATGGCAATCCCGTCAAATCCCAGCCCAAGCGAGAGCCTGACCACGCGGGAGAAAGCCAGCCCTCTGCACAGCCGGAATCCGCTGACAGCAACGCCAAGGCAGAACACCTGATTCACGCCTGAGATGCGGCAGGCGCAGCAGGCGATGCCTGCTGCCGGGTACAATGGGTGCAGGACAGCGCCCCACAATGCGGGGCGCGGGTTGCTTGCGGCTCAGTCATCCATGTGGTCGATGATGGCTTCACCAAACTCCGAGCATCTGAGCAGGGTGGCATCCGGCATCAGGCGCTCGAAGTCATAGGTGACCGTCTTCGCCTCAATGGCGCGCGAGATCCCCTTGAGCACCAGATCCGCCGCCTCGGTCCAGCCCATGTGACGCAGCATCATTTCGGCAGAAAGCACCAGTGACCCCGGGTTGACCTTGTCCTTGCCCGCGTACTTGGGCGCCGTACCGTGGGTCGCTTCGAAGATGGCAATGGATCCCCCCAGATTCGCACCCGGAGCAATACCGATTCCACCCACTTCTGCGGCCAGCGCATCGGAAATGTAGTCACCATTGAGATTCAGGGTGGCGATCACGCTGTACTCATCTGGCCGCATGAGAATCTGCTGCAAAAAGGCATCCGCAATGACATCCTTGATGATGATGTCCTTCCCGGTCTTCGGATTCTTCATGACATGCCAGGGCCCGCCGTCCAGCGGTTCAGCACCGTAACGCTCGCGCGCCAGCTCGTACCCCCAGTCCCTGAAGGCACCTTCCGTATATTTCATGATGTTGCCCTTGTGAACCAGGGTAACGGAAGGTTTGTCATTGTCGATGGCATACTGGATGGCCTTTCTGACCAGGCGTTTGGTGCCCTCTTCCGAGACCGGCTTGATGCCGATACCGCAATGCTCCGGGAAACGGATCTGGGTGACGCCCATTTCCTCCTGCAGGAAGCGGATGATTTTCTTCGCCTCAGGGCTGTCTGCCTTCCACTCGATCCCCGCGTAGATGTCTTCCGAGTTTTCACGAAAGATGACCATGTCGGTCTTCTCCGGACAGCGCACCGGTGACGGCACCCCCTTGAAATAGCGTACCGGGCGCATGCAGACATAGAGATCGAGCTTCTGGCGCAATGCCACGTTCAGGGAGCGGATGCCCCCGCCGACCGGCGTGGCCAGTGGCCCCTTGATGCCCACGGAAAACTCGCGGAAGGCTTCCAGCGTTTCTTCCGGCAGCCACACATCCGGGCCATAGACCCGCGTGGCCTTTTCGCCGCAATAGACTTCCATCCACGCAATGGCCCGACGCGTACCGTAGGCCTTGTCAACCGCCGCGTCGACAACCTTTCGCATGACCGGCGTGATGTCCACACCAATACCGTCGCCCTCGATAAAAGGTATAATCGGATGGTTGGGGACATTGAGTGAAAGGTCCGCATTGACGCCGATTTTGTCGCCGTCAGCGGGTACCCGGATTTTTTCGTATCCCATGTGTCGCTCCATTTGTCATGACTCGGACCCTGCCCCGGCCAGTTGGGCCTTTCGGGCACATCTATTTGTAGTTTTATTACAGCACCACAAGTATATCACGAGATAAAAGTAATTTTGTTACATCGCAAGGATCCCCCCACATGTCAGCCCTCATTCTCTTCAACAAGCCCTTCAGGGTCATGTCTCAGTTCAGCCCCAGTGGAGACAAGCGCACCCTGGCAGAATTCATTCCGGTTCCGGGCGTGTACCCTGCCGGAAGGCTGGATTTTGACTCGGAAGGACTGCTGATCCTGACGGATGATGGCCGCTGGCAACATCGCATCGCACACCCCAAAACCAAGTGCCCGAAAACCTACTGGGTTCAGGTGGAGGGAGACATCACGGACGCCGCACTGAATCAGCTGCGCCGGGGGGTGACTCTGAAAGATGGCCTGACCCTGCCTGCCGAGGCTGAGCACATGACCGAGCCCGAATCACTCTGGCCGCGCACTCCGCCCGTCCGTTTTCGCCAATCCATTCCGACCAGTTGGATCAGACTGACAATCCGCGAGGGTCGCAACCGGCAGGTCCGCCGCATGACTGCAGCGGTCGGCTTCCCTACACTACGCCTGATCCGCTATGCTGTGGGCGACTGGACATTGGACGGGCTGCCCCCGGGTGAATGGCGTCGCATCGATGTCCCGACGCTGACAACCACTCATGATCATACCCGGCCCACGGCACGCCCAGGCAACAAGAGGAATACTGCCCATGCAACGCTGGACACCGCGCGCCACCGTCGCGCTCGTCGTGGAAAAAGACGGTAAGTTTCTGGTCGTCAAGGAAAAGGTCAAGGGCAAGCCGGTCTACAATCAGCCGGCAGGCCATATCGAAAAGGGTGAATCCATTCTCGAGGCCGCATTGCGGGAAGCCCTGGAAGAAACTGCCTGGAAGGTCGAGCTGACCGATTTTCTGGGCATCTACGTTCTGCACGTACCGGCCCGTGACGTGACCTACCATCGTTATGCCTTCGTCGCACGCCCGGTGGAACGCAAGCCCCTGCCTCTGGATCCGGATATCCTTTCCACACACTGGCTGACTGCGGAGGAACTGCGCGCCCAGCCGGAGGCCCTGCGCAGCCCGCTGGTCATGCAGTGCATCGACGATTACCTGGCGGGGCGTCGCCTGCCGCTCGACACCATCCGAGAAACCCGTCTGGATATCTGACAACGGCTGCATCGCCGGGCATCAGACGCTATAATGCCCGGCTCCCATCAAATGGCAGGTCACAGCAACTCATGCAGGCTGCGAAGCAGAAAAAAGTGATTGTCGGCATGTCCGGCGGCGTGGATTCCTCAGTCTCGGCCCTGATCCTCAAGGCTCAGGGCTATCAGGTGGAAGGCCTGTTCATGAAAAACTGGGACGAGGATGACGGTACCGAATACTGCACCGCCATGACCGACCTGGAAGACGCCCGCAAGGTGGCGGAAGCCCTCGACATTCCTCTGCACACGGCAAGCTTCTCCGCCGAGTACTGGGACCGGGTATTCGAACATTTTCTGGCTGAATACCGGGCGGGTCGCACCCCCAACCCGGACATCCTCTGCAACAAGGAAATCAAGTTCAAGGCGTTTCTGGAATACGCCCTGACACTGGGCGCGGATTACATCGCAACCGGGCATTATGCCCAGCGAATGGGTCAGGGCACCGACACCTGGCTCATCAAGGGTGCCGATCCCGGCAAGGAACAGACCTATTTCCTGCATGCCGTGCCCGCCGGCGCGCTGGCGCGCACACTCTTTCCGGTCGGTGGCATGCACAAGAAGGATGTGCGGGCCATTGCGGCACGTCACGGACTGGCCACGGCAACAAAGAAGGACAGCACGGGCATCTGCTTCATCGGGGAGCGCAAGTTCACGGATTTTCTCAGGACTTACCTTCCTGCGCAGCCGGGAGACATCGTGACCGAAGACGGACAGGTCATCGGCCGGCACAACGGCCTGATGTATCACACCATCGGTCAGCGCCAGGGATTGGGCATTGGCGGCCTGAAAGACTTTCCCGAAGCACCCTGGTATGTCGCGGACAAGGATCTGGAGAACAACCAGCTGGTGGTTGTGCAGGGCAAGGATCACCCCCTGCTCTACCGCCAGACTCTGGAAGTCGCTCACATCGACTGGATCAACGGATCCCCCGATCACTTTCCATTGCGGGCCATGGCCAAGATCCGCTATCGCCAGGCTGACCAGCCCTGTACCGTGCACCGATCCGGATCCGGCTATCGCATCCATTTCGACAGCCCGCAACGGGCGGTCACACCGGGTCAGTCACTGGTGCTCTATGATGGCATACGGTGCCTGGGCGGCGGCGTCATCGAGCAGGCATTGACATGAACCTGACCCCGCAGGAAGAACAGGTCATTGCCCTTGCCGGGGTCTTTCAGGCCGGTGCACTCGTGGATCAGCTCGCCCGCCAGGGCATGGCCGGTCAGACAGCAATCAACGCCACTCTGGGCAGCCTGTTCGTCAGACATCCCGATTCGGCACTGGATGTGTTCGGTGACCTTTTTGCCCTGCAAACCGGACTTCAGGAGTTGCGCGCCCTGCTGGCCCGCGAAAATGATCCGTCACGGATCAACGCGCTCCGGTATGCCATCACCCTGCTTTACCTAGAAGGCAAACTCAACAAGAAGCCGGTTCTGCTGGCACGCATCGGAGAGTTCCTGGATCAACTGGGAGAGGTTTCCGGCGCAGACCTGCAGGATGAAGCGGTACTGGCCACCCTGGCCAACGCCTACTCCGCAACCGTCGGCACACTGTCTCAGCGCATCCGTGTCGTGGGCGACCCTCAATATCTGAAGCCGGAAGCCAGTGCCAACCGGATTCGTGCCCTGCTGCTGGGCGGTATCCGGGCAGCCCGCCTGTGGCGCCAGCTTGGAGGCCGCCGCTGGCATCTGCTGGTACGTCGCCGCCGCCTGCTGGAGACCTGCGAGGCATTACTCCACCGCTGAGTCGTGTTATACTTTTCGCCCCCTTTTTCACCTAGCCAACCAGGAATTTCAACATGGTTCTGACGACGCTGACTGCTCTTTCACCGGTCGATGGCCGCTATGCCGACAAGGTTCATGCCCTGCGCAACCACTTCTCCGAGTTCGGGCTGATCCGTGCCCGTGTTGAAGTGGAAATCCGCTGGCTGCAACAACTGTCCCGCCACCCGGGGATTGACGAACTGCCTGCTTTCAGCGAAGCCACCCATGCCTGGCTTGATGCGCTGGTTGGAGGCTTTCAGGAAGCCGACGCACAGCGCATCAAGGAAATCGAGCGCACCACGAATCACGACGTCAAGGCCGTCGAGTACTTCATCAAGGAGCAGTTTGACCGGCCCGACGCTCCCGACGAACTGAAAGAGGCCAGGGAATTTGTACACTTTGCCTGCACCTCCGAGGACATCAACAACCTTTCGCATGCGCTCATGCTCAAGGGCGGCCTTGCCGAAATCCGGCCCTTCATGCAGCAAATCATCGACAAGCTCAGTGAGCAGGCTGAAAACTGGGCGGATGTACCCATGCTGTCCCGCACCCACGGGCAGACAGCGTCCCCCACCACAGTGGGCAAGGAGCTGGCCAACGTGGCTTATCGCCTGAAGCGTCAACTCAGACAGATAGACGAAGTGGAGCTGCTGGGCAAGATCAATGGTGCGGTCGGCAACTACAACGCACATCTGAGCGCCTACCCGGATATTGACTGGGAAGCCAATGCACAGGCCTTTGTGACCTCCCTGGGACTGAGCTGGAACCCCTATACCACACAGATCGAGCCGCACGACTATATCGCCGAGCTGTTTGATGCCTTCTGTCGCTTCAATACCATTCTCATTGATCTGGACCGGGACATCTGGGGCTACATTTCCCTGGGCTACTTCAAGCAACGCGTCATCGCCAATGAAGTCGGTTCGTCCACCATGCCACACAAGGTCAACCCGATCGATTTCGAGAACAGCGAGGGCAACCTTGGCCTGGCCAACGCCATCCTGACCCACCTGGCTCAGAAGCTGCCCGTCAGCCGCTGGCAGCGTGATCTGACCGATTCGACCGTTCTCCGCAACCTGGGTGTCGGGCTGGCCCACTCGCTCATCGCGTATCAGGCAACACTGAAGGGGCTGAACAAGCTTGAACTCAACGCCGAGCGCGTCGCGCTGGACCTCGACAGCGCCTGGGAAGTGCTGGCCGAACCGGTTCAGACGGTCATGCGCCGTTTTGGCATCGAGCAGGCCTATGAAAAACTCAAGGCCTTTACCCGCGGCAAGGCAATTACCCGTGAAACCATGACCGACTTCATCGAAAGCCTTGACCTGCCGGAGGCGGCCAAAAACGCGCTCAAGGCGCTGACACCCGCGACCTATACCGGCAATGCCGCCGACCAGGCACGACGCATCCGCAGTCAGGACAAGCCATGAAGCTGAACCTGGGCGAGCTGACGCCCGGGCGTTTTCTGTCAGACTACTGGCAGAAGCGCCCGCTCCTCATCCGTCAGGGACTGGAAGGCTTCGGTTTTGATCTGGATGCCAATGACCTGGCAGGCCTCGCCATGGAGGAAGACGTCGAATCACGGATCGTCTGGGAGTCACGCCATGGCAAGCCCTGGCAACCCGAGAACGGTCCCTTTGACGAGCGCACGCTGAGCAACATGCCCGATCGCGGCTGGACGCTGCTTATCCAGGGCCTTGATCACTGGCACCGCCCTCTGGCCGCACTGCTTGACCTGTTCCGCTTCATTCCCAACTGGCGCCTGGACGATATCATGGCGTCCGTTTCCCCGGATGGCGCAAGCGTCGGCCCTCATTTTGACTATTACGACGTTTTCCTGATCCAGGCCGAAGGCAGAAAGCGCTGGCATGTGGGTCCCGTATGTGACGAAACCAGTCCCCGGGTTGCAGGAACCCCCTTGCGCATCCTTGCGGACATGGCCGTGACCGATAGCTGGGTTCTGGAACCCGGTGACATTCTCTATCTGCCGCCGGGTGTGGCTCACCATGGCATAGCGGACGGTTTTTCGATTACCCTGTCCGTAGGCTTCCGAAGCCCCACGCTCACCGAGGTGGCATCAGCCTGGCTTGATCAGCTCGAACTGGACGCCATTGCCCCCCTGCATGTGGATGATCTGGTGAGCACGCCGCAATCCCGCCCGGGCTGGCTGGATCCGCGCGTGGTCCGGAACGCGAGGGAGGCGCTGGTCACACAACTGCTGACCGAAAGCCGGCTCACGCGCACCCTGCTGAGACTCTCTACCGAGCCGAAGCACTCCGGTATCGTGATTCCACCCGAAGAACAGGTGACCATCTCCGAAGTGGCCGACGCAGGTCTGCAAGGCTGGCTCTGGAATGAAGGATCCAGGTATGTCTATACCCGCATTGGTGATACGCTCTGCCTGGCCGTGGACGGCACACTCTTTGATTTGCCACATGCCCTCGAACCTTTTGCGGCCGCCCTGTCGGCCCGGTCCGCCCCGGATCTTTCCGTCGTGTATGAGCTGAGCGCCGATGATCAGGAACTGGCATGGTCCGTACTCACTGCGCTGATCAATCAGGGCAGTCTGGTGCAGGAAGCCGCATGATCGCGCACATCCGGATACTTGCCTGGGACAGCCCGGAACAACAGGTGCTCAGACACATCCGGGAGACGGTGTTCATCCGGGAACAAGGCGTGCCCGAATCCCTGGAGTGGGATGAACATGACCCCCGGGCCCTGCATTTTCTCTACTACTCGGAGCACGGCGAACCCGTCGCCTGCGCCAGGCTCGTGCCTGAAGAGAGCCAGGCCCGCATCGGCCGCATGGCGGTACTGCCCGACCACCGCCGCCGGGGTATCGCCCGCAGCCTGCTCCGTTATGTGCTCAATTACGCCCGCTCCGAGCCCTTTCAGCGTGCCGTTCTGTCGGCCCAGACCCAGGTCGCGGATTTTTATGCTTCCGAAGGATTCGTTACCGAAGGGGAGGTTTACGAGGAGGCAGGAATCCCCCACATCCGCATGACCCTTCAACTCCGGGAAGCGCCATCCGAGACGCCTCAGGTGGTAGGCAAGGACCGCCAGAGCCATCAACTGACGCAATGGGAAGACATTTCGGCACATCTGGTGTGCCTGATCCGTCAGTGCACACACCGGCTGGATATTGTCACGGATACCCTGCCCGCTGCGCTTTTCGGGCACCCGGATATTGCAGAAAGGTTGAAATATCTGTCACGCCGCCGTAACCAGCCCAGCGTCCGCATGATTATTCGCGAGCCGGCACAATGCATGCAGCAAAGCGGCGAGCTCCATTCCCTGCTGGGCAGGCTGAGCACCGCACTGGATCTGCGACAACCGCTGCCTGAAGCCAGGTCCGCTGATGAACCGCAATATGTCATCGTGGATGAAATGGCAGTGCTTTACCAGCACCGAACCAGCTATCCGGAGGGGTTTGCCTGCTACTACGATCCGGCGCGGGCACGCATGCTGACCTCAGACTTTGAAGCCCTGTTCAGCCGTTCAGTACCCTGCCCGGAATTTCGTCAGCTGTCACTCTGACGGCGGACAGGCACCGGTTCGGCCTGTGCGGACCGGGCATACGCCGCCCAGCGACCGAAAAACAGATAATTGGGCCAGGCCACCAGCACAACCAGCTCCAGAATCCGGCCCAGCGGCAGCAGCACGGCAAGCAGCGTGAGCGTCCAGACGGTCATTCGGAATGCGTCACGACACAGGACAAAGCGCTCCCGCTCATCCAGCCCGTCCTGGGGAATCCAGCGTGCAATCCAGTTCATGAAATAGGTGTCTTCTCGGGCGGCCAGCAAGGCGCGTTGACGGGGTGTGAGCATCGGCGCATCTCCCAGGGCATTAGACTAAAGTCGTATACGCTCAAAGTATACGCCATGATCAATTAATGATCAGCTCTGAAATGTAAAACTTTGTATCCTGGCTCCACTCCCGGCGCCAGTTTCCCGTCCGACTGTACACAGCGAATCAGTCCAGCGCCCGGACTTCCTCTTCTTCCCGGTTGGCTTCCTCGTGTATGAGGTTTCTCAGCCAGATATGATCCGGATTATGCTGAAGCAGCGGACTCCAGGCCATCTTGAGCTCGATTTCAGGAATGGGAAAGGGCACCTCGCGGATCACCAGTTCCGGATTGTCCCGCTGCAGCAACGCCGCCCGGGTGGGCAGCGTGGCGATGAGATCATGCTGCTGGGCAAGCAGGCTCGCCACCTGGTAATGACGGGTAAACACGCTGATCTGCCGCGTCTTGCCGAGCCTGGACAAGGCATCATCGACCCAGCCGAGTCGCTGGACATCCTTGGGGTTCATGCCCACCCCCACACCAAACCCGGTCTTGCTGACCCAGATATGCTTGGCCTTGAGATAATTCTCCAGCGTAAAGTCATAGACCAGCGGATTGTGCACGCTCAACAGGCACGAAAAACCATCACGCCAGATGGTCTTCTGATGAAAGGACTGGGGGATCTTGTCAAAGCGGTTGATGGCCATATCCACCCGCCCCTGTTCCATATCGTGGAAAGCCACATCGGACGGTGTCAGGATATCCAGAATGACATTCGGCGCCACCCGGCGAATCCGGCCAAGCACACGCGGAATCACCGTACTTTCGGCGTAGTCACTGGCCATGATGCGGAAAACGCGCTGACTGGTGGCCGGATTGAATCGTGTCTTGGGCTGAACGATCAGTTCAATCTGATCCAGCACCTGCCTGACCCGCGGATGCAGTTCCAGCGCACGGGCGGTGGGTACCATGCCGTCACTGGTACGAATGAGCAGGGGATCATCGAATACATCCCGCAAACGCTTGAGCACGTTGCTCATGGCGGGCTGAGTGATACCCGTCATCTGCGCGGCACGCGTGACGTTCTTTTCACGCAGAAGCGCATCAAGGTAGACAAGGAGATTGAGATCAATTCTGGAAAGGTCCATGCCGCATGGCTCACTGCTTTGTCTGACACGTCACAGTATAGACGTGTTCGCGGCCGGATAAAGTGGCGTCCCCTAGGGGAGTCGAACCCCTGTTACCGCCGTGAAAGGGCGGTGTCCTAGGCCTCTAGACGAAGGGGACGCTAGGAAAAGTGGTGGAGCCAAGGAGGATCGAACTCCTGACCTCAACGCTGCCAGCGTTGCGCTCTCCCAGCTGAGCTATGGCCCCACGCGTCGTAACGGGTGCGTATATTATGGATCGCCCTTCCCCGCGTCAACCCCTTTTTTCAATTTTGTTGGGAGCAAATAAACTGTCCGGACTTGTAGCACGTGATTTGTCCGGTTTCATGATCACCAAGGAGGTGAGCCATGAGACGGACAGAACTGCTACAGGAGATCCGGAAAATGCGATTCGAAGAAGCCTATACGGGATGGACCGAGAAACGGCTGACCCAGGAAGAGGCGGCGCGGCTGCTGGGGGTCTGTGAGCGGACCTTCCGGCGCTATATCGACCGCTACGAGGAGGAGGGCCTCGACGGCCTGATCGACAAGCGCCTGAGTCAGGTTTCCCACCGCAAGGCCCCGGTGGATGAGGTTCTACGCCTCGAGGCGCTCTACAAGGAGCGCTACGACGGCTGGAACATCAAACACTTCTACAGCTTCTACCGCGACCGTCACGGCGGCACACGCAGCTATACCTGGGTACGGAACACCTTGCAGAAGGCAGGCCTGGTCAAGAAGGCACCGGCTCGGGGTAAGCATCGTCGACGCCGCGAGCGGGCGCCCATGGTCGGCATGATGCTCCACCAGGATGGCTCCACCCACGAATGGGTTCCCGGCCACCACTGGGATCTGATCATCACCTTCGATGACGCCACCTCTGAGCACTACTCCATGTTCTTCGTCGAGGAGGAAGGCACGGCTTCGAGCTTCCAGGCCATGCGAGAGGTCATCACCGATCACGGCCTTCCCTCGAGCCTCTATACCGACCGGGGCAGTCACTACTGGCACACCCCCAAGGCCGGCGGCAAGGTCGACAAGTCCAACCTCACCCAGTTCGGCAGGGCCATGGCCCAGCTCGGGGTCGAGATGATCCCCGCCTATTCCCCCGAGGCCCGGGGCCGCTGTGAGCGCCAGTTCGCCACCCATCAGGGACGCCTGCCCAAGGAACTTGCAGCCCAGGGCATTACCACCATGGCGGCGGCCAACCGCTACCTTCGGGAGCACTACCTGCCGGCCTTCAACCGGGAGTTCTGCGTCAAACCCGCCGTCGAGGGCAGCGCCTTCGTGCCTTTCATCGGCCCTGGACTGGACGACATCCTGTGTGAGCAGTACGAACGCACCGTGAACAAGGACAACTGCGTCTCGTTCGAGGGACTCAAGCTGCAGATCCCTGCCGACCGCTATCGGCGCCATTACGTCAAGGCCAAGGTTCGGGTACACCGTTATCCTGATCGCTCCCTGGCGATCTTCCACGGCCCCAGAAGACTGGCCAGTTACACCCCAGAAGGCCTGCCCTTCGACCCCCTCGAACCTATTGATCAGGCACCGGCCAACGTCCGCTGCCAAGTCTGATCATCAGTGGACCCAAAGCGGACAGTTTATGTGCTACAAAACCGGACAGTTCTATTTGTTGCTAACACCCCTTTTTTCAATTTTTGTTGGGAGCAAATAAACTGTCCGGACTTGTAGCACGTGATTTGTCCGGTTTCATGATCACCAAGGAGGTGAGCCATGAGACGGACAGAACTGCTACAGGAGATCCGGAAAATGCGATTCGAAGAAGCCTATACGGGATGGACCGAGAAACGGCTGACCCAGGAAGAGGCGGCGCGGCTGCTGGGGGTCTGTGAGCGGACCTTCCGGCGCTATATCGACCGCTACGAGGAGGAGGGCCTCGACGGCCTGATCGACAAGCGCCTGAGTCAGGTTTCCCACCGCAAGGCCCCGGTGGATGAGGTTCTACGCCTCGAGGCGCTCTACAAGGAGCGCTACGACGGCTGGAACATCAAACACTTCTACAGCTTCTACCGCGACCGTCACGGCGGCACACGCAGCTATACCTGGGTACGGAACACCTTGCAGAAGGCAGGCCTGGTCAAGAAGGCACCGGCTCGGGGTAAGCATCGTCGACGCCGCGAGCGGGCGCCCATGGTCGGCATGATGCTCCACCAGGATGGCTCCACCCACGAATGGGTTCCCGGCCACCACTGGGATCTGATCATCACCTTCGATGACGCCACCTCTGAGCACTACTCCATGTTCTTCGTCGAGGAGGAAGGCACGGCTTCGAGCTTCCAGGCCATGCGAGAGGTCATCACCGATCACGGCCTTCCCTCGAGCCTCTATACCGACCGGGGCAGTCACTACTGGCACACCCCCAAGGCCGGCGGCAAGGTCGACAAGTCCAACCTCACCCAGTTCGGCAGGGCCATGGCCCAGCTCGGGGTCGAGATGATCCCCGCCTATTCCCCCGAGGCCCGGGGCCGCTGTGAGCGCCAGTTCGCCACCCATCAGGGACGCCTGCCCAAGGAACTTGCAGCCCAGGGCATTACCACCATGGCGGCGGCCAACCGCTACCTTCGGGAGCACTACCTGCCGGCCTTCAACCGGGAGTTCTGCGTCAAACCCGCCGTCGAGGGCAGCGCCTTCGTGCCTTTCATCGGCCCTGGACTGGACGACATCCTGTGTGAGCAGTACGAACGCACCGTGAACAAGGACAACTGCGTCTCGTTCGAGGGACTCAAGCTGCAGATCCCTGCCGACCGCTATCGGCGCCATTACGTCAAGGCCAAGGTTCGGGTACACCGTTATCCTGATCGCTCCCTGGCGATCTTCCACGGCCCCAGAAGACTGGCCAGTTACACCCCAGAAGGCCTGCCCTTCGACCCCCTCGAACCTATTGATCAGGCACCGGCCAACGTCCGCTGCCAAGTCTGATCATCAGTGGACCCAAAGCGGACAGTTTATGTGCTACAAAACCGGACAGTTCTATTTGTTGCTAACACCCCTTTTTTCAATTTTTTTTCGTACTCTGATCCTGCGGGGGTTATTCATCCCTACCAGGCGACGCCGGCACAAAATGGACACGGTAGTCCCGCTCGGCTTCATCTGCCGGTTTCGGCTTGTCAAACAGATAACCCTGCGCCAGATGCACGCCGCATTGCTGCAAGCGCCGCAGCTGTCCGGGGGTTTCCACCCCTTCCGCCACCACTTTCTTGTCCAGATCCAGAATCAAGCGGCAAATCGCCTCCACAATGTGGCCGGCCTCATCCTTTTCGTCCAGTTCCATGACAAAGGAACGGTCAATCTTGACGACATCGAAGGGAAACTGCCGGAGATAGCTGAGCGAAGAGTATCCGGTACCAAAATCGTCCAGCGCGATGGTTGCACCCAGTGCATGCAGATCCGACATGACAAGCCAGGCCTGATCCCGGTCTTCCATCAGGATGCTCTCGGTGACCTCGAACTCCAGATCCCGGCCCTGAAGACCAAAATACTGCAGGGTTTCCTGAATGTAGTCGATCAGCCCGTCATCCGTCAGCTGGCGTGGGGACAAATTGACGGCCAGCGTCAGGGTCGTGTCCTTCAGCCGCTTGCGCACCTCCACCAGCGCCCGGCATCCCAGGTACAACACCTCACGCCCCAGGTCGTTGATCAGTCCGGTTTCTTCCGCCACGGGGATGAAGGCTGCCGGCGGCATCATGCCGCGCTCGGGATGACGCCACCGGACCAATGCCTCGTAGCCCGTTGCCACGCCACGAACCAGATCGACCTTGGGTTGAAGCCAGACCTCAAACTGATGCTGGTGCAAAGCTTCTCTCAGCGCCTGCTCCAGCTCCAGCCGCCGGTGTGCTGAAACATTGAGCGCTTCGGTAAAGAACTGATATCCCCCCTTGCCTTTCTCCTTGGATTCGAACAGTGCCAGGTCTGCACTCTTTAGGAGCTGGTCTGCCGTTTCCCCGTCAACCGGATACAAGGCAATTCCCATGCTGATGGTGATGTTGACGGTATGCCCACCCAGATCGTAGGGCTTGGTCAGGACGTCCTGAATGCGTGCGGCGGCCAGTGATGCCTGGTGTGCCTGACTGAGTCCATCCAGCAAGACGGCATACTGGTCTCCACCCAGCCTCGCTGCCATATCCCGGCAAGGCGAACCCGACGCACCCGAAACATACCCCATCAGTTGCTCCAGCCGCTCTGCCATCTGTTTGAGCAACTGGTCACCTGCCTGATGCCCGTACGCATCATTGATGAACTTGAATCCATCCACATCCAGATGCACCAGCGCAATGACACGCCCGGGGCCCGGCGACCTGTCATCGCGGATACGCCCCTCGAGGATCTGCGTGAATGTCTGCCGGTTTGGCAGTCCGGTCAGCAGATCAAAACGGGACAGCTGATTGATGCGCTCGTAGCTGCTCAACAATCCGTCCAGCAACTCATGCAACGCCCTCTGTATGTCACCCAGCTCGTCGTGCCGGTCGGTGATGGCCTCGGGCAGTGCATGAGATGTCTTGAACAGATCAACCATGTAGCGGATTTGCCGGACGGGAGCCAACACGTGGACATGAGCCAGCCACCACAATATGAGCATGGCACCGGCGGCCGTCAACGCGACAATCACCCAGATCGAGGTCGCGAGTGGTTGCGTCAGCTCCGCCACATGACGCCCCTCCATGACGCCGGAGAGGAACAGGCCGTCTGTCAGCCGCCGGTATCCGCCCCAGAACGCCCCCTCTCCGAATGCGTGCACCCGAGTGAGACTTGACTCGAGGATGCGTGCGGACATTTTCTGGTGCTCGCGAATGCCGGGCATGTCGAGCGTGCTGTCCTGAATCTTTCCGGCGGCATCCACCAGGTGCAGCACCAGGGGAAGTCCGCCGGCCTCCTTCTCCGGCCTGAGCACACTGACAGGAAGCTCCGACATGACGATAACATACCCTCTGAAGCTGTCGGCCGTGACCGGCATATCCAGAGCCTGCCCCAATGCCACCACCTTCCTTGCGGTAACAAAATACATCCTCTGACTGCCCGCATCGCGCTGAAGCCACTGGGTTCTTGCCGGCTTGCCAGCGTACAGCTCACGCAGCCGGACAGGAGAAACCGGCACGATGTCCCCGGTTCGTTCTGCCACCAGTTCCATCCGCCCCTGCTGATCAAGCACCGCAATCCGTGCCAGCGCAGGCTTTACCTGCATGTGCTGGTTGAACAGGTTGATCATGGGTCGGTAGGCGATGGCATAGCGGTTGGCTTCAGGCAATCCCAGATAACGACGGGTGAGATCGTGCTGCGCCAGAAGCTCCATGGTCGCGTGGGTTGACTGAATGACAGCCTGAAGCGCCTGCTCCGCTCTTTGCAGGTTCTCCTCGAGCTGGGCATTGAGCAGCCTTATGCCAGCCTCCCGCATGTACAGCCAGGAGCTCCCGCCGACGATCAGCAATGGAAAAATGAGTACCGGAACCAAGGTCATCAACAGCTTCTGTCTTAACGTCATCCCTGTGACTCCCTTGCTCAAGGATTGCGAAGGCGATTGAACGCCGCTTGCCGCTGCCGAAGAATAGCCGGTGGCAAGGGCCTGAAGCCTTCTGATCTGGCCCGGATATCGGCAGGCGGGTAAATCAGCGGATTCTTGCGGAAATTTTCCGGCAAGAGAGCTTCCGCTTCCGGATTGGCTGTTGCGCAGCGGGTATACCGGCTCAGGCGCGCAGCCACGTCAGGGCGCGCAAGGTACCGGATGAACACCAGCGCGTCCTCCGGATGCGGGGCGGCTTTCAGCAAGGCCACCGTATCCAGCCAGAGATTGGTCCCTTCTTCGGGCACGACGAATGCCAACCGCTCATCAAGCTGCTGCAGTACAAGCCCGTCACCGTTATAGACCATGGCCAGGGTCACACGCCCCCGGGACAAAACGTTATCCGCGTTCAGAGCCGGATAATCCAGAATGGGCCGATGGGTTTTGAGACGCTCCAGCAGCCGGGCAGCCTCCTGATTCTGTTCCGGATCCACACTGTTCAGACTGTAACCCAGTGCTTTGAGAGCCAGACCAAAGGTATCCTTCATGTCATCAATCAGCATGATTCTTCCGTCCAGAGAAGGATCAGGTCTGAACAGCGCCAACCAGGATGTGGGCGGGGCCACCTGATCACGCCGGTAAGCGATACCGACCGTGCCCCAGAGCAGAGGCAATCCGAGTCGCGCATTCACCCCCGGATAACGCTCGCTCCAGGCCAGCATGGCCGCATCGCCTTCCAACGCGTCCAAAGGCCGGATCCATCCCGCCAGGGCATAACCGGGCAGCGACACGGCAGATGTGAGCACCACATCCATCCCTGCTCCGCCATTGAGCGCAAGCAATTCTTCCTTGCCTTCGTCAGAGTCATAATGGATTTCGGTAACGTGAATCCCCGTTTCGCTCTCGAAATCCCTCAGAATGGCCGGATCCATGTATTCGGACCAGTTGTACAGCACGACTTCCCGGGAAGGTGCGCGGGCATGTATCAGCGCAGCATACATGCACAGCAGCAGGGTGACCCATCGTTTCATGGCCTGTCAGTTCCTTGATTTCCTGTACCTTCAAGGCTAGCACAGCCGCGATCGTTTGCATGGACTTTGTCCCCCAATTAAAAGGGAGTAGACTTGTTGGCTGTGCACGCCCATGGCGGCGTTTCAACTGCCGGCACCGTCGGTTACCGGTCCGATTCCACAGGGAGAAATTGCTGATGCCAACCTTGATCAAAAAGCTGTTCGGTTCCCGCAAGACCCAGACAAAGCCCCAACAGGAAAAAGTCAACACCTCCGCCGCGAAGCGGGATCTTCCGGACTGGTCAGATAAAGCCAGCATCAAGGCATCACTGGACATGCTGGCAGCACTGGATGATGTCACCTTCACTGAATGGCTGGCCGAACAGCAGGATCCGGCCATTCTGGCGCATGTGATGTTGCTGCCCGACCCGAAACGACGCGAGAAGATTCTTGATCACGTGCTGGCCCTTTACACCTCCACACCGGAGCCCTTCAGATCGGCGTTGGACAAGGCACTGGAAACCCCCGAATCGCACCTTGGCAACCTTTTCAGGGCACTACCGCCCGAAGAAATTCAGCACCTGCTTTCCAGCCAGCCCGTCAGCAGACTGAAATCGCTGGCGCTGGAACATCCGGCAGCCCTGATACGGGAAACCGCCGCCCGCTTGATTCAGGGGCAGGAAGGACTCGAATACCTGGCCAAACACAGCAAGGGCAAGGACAAGACGGTCTATCAGATCGCGCGGCAACGCCTGCGTGTGCTTCGGGAAGCCGAAGAGAAGGCAAATGCGGACCGGGCCAGGGCGAAGGAGCTGCTTGCGGCCATGAAGCAACTGACCGAAACAACGGATGAAGCCCTGTACAGCGGTAGGGTCAGTTCGGCCATGCAGCAATGGGAAACCCTGCCCGGGACAGTACGTGACGCTTTCCGGGATGAATGGCAGGCCCTGGCGGACCGTTGCCTGGCACGGATTGAACAGATGCGTGCCGAAGAAGAGGCCGCCCGGGCAGCTCAGGAAACTTCGCAGCGCAAGCAAAGGGAACGGGAACAGACCTTGCTGACGCTCGAACAGACGATAGAAGACCTCAAGCAGGTCCGACGGCCGGATGCTGCCAGAGTGTCTGCCCTGGACGCACTGTGCAAGACCCAGGAAACACGCTGGCTTGAAGCCAGTCACCACGAAGCCATCGACAAAGCCGAGCAGAAACGCTACCTGGCTGCCATGGGCCTGCTTCACCATTATCTGCTCGCATGCAAGCGTCTGCTTGAGCATGAAGCCGAAGTGGAACGACTCATCGCCTCCACGGATGCGGAAGAGCTGGTGACGCGTGAGAAGACGTTGCGCAAGATCGCCGAGGACGTTCGCTGGCCAACCGAGTTTCCGCTCCCCGAACAGCTCGAAGCCATCCAGAACGTGATCGGGCGCATCGAAACACAACGCAGTGAAGCCCTGGAAGACGAGAAAAAGCGGCTCGAGAAGGCACGCAACCAGCTTGCCAAGCTGGAAACACTGATCGATGAAGGCCACCTCCGGAAAGCCCGGCGCATTGCGAGAGACGTCGGACATCAGCTCAACCTTCTCCCCGAAAGAAAAACACAGTCACTGCGTGCCGAACTGACCCGGCTGACTCAGAAACTTCGGGATCTGGAGGACTGGAAAGGCTTCGCGACACGACCCAAACTGGAAGAACTGATCGAACGGATGCGCCACCTGGCCGGACATTCCATGGAACCACATGCGAAAGCCGAAGCCATCCGTGCGTTGCAGCAGGAGTGGCGGAATCTGGGCGGCACACCGGATCAGAGCCTATGGCATGCCTTCCAGGAAGCGGCCGAAACCGCCTACCAGCCACTCAAGGCCTTCTTTGAGGAAGAAGCCCGTCTCAAGGCGGCCAATCTGGAAAAACGTCAGGAAATTATCGAACAGCTTTCACGCTTCCTGGAAGACTACGATTGGACTGCCCCGGACTGGAAGCTGGTGGACACGGTGAACCGAAAAGCCCGGGAAGAGTGGCGAGCCTGCTTCCCGGTAGACCCGCGCAAGGGCCGGAAACTGCAGAAGCAATTCAATGCGCTTCTGTCCCGACTGGATGAAAAGCTGGACGCGGAACGTACACGCAACGAAAAACTCAAGGAAGACATTGTTCAGCGTGCCGCAGCGCTGGTCAACGAGCCTGACGTCAAGGTCGCCACACGCGAAGCCAAGGCCCTGCAGAAGGAATGGGAACAGGTGGGTATTACCCATTACAAGCGCGACCGTGCGCTCTGGAAAGCTTTCCGTGGACACTGCGATGATATCTTTGCCCGGCTCGGGGAAGCCCGCAAGGCCGAAGAAGAGGCATTGCACGCCCAGAAGGCCCGTGCGGAAGAGCTGCTTGATGCGTTGCAGTCACTTTCCGAAGAAACCGACCCCGGCGCACTGGAAGCTGCGTCTGACAGGCTTCGCAGCGAGTTTACCGAACTCCGGCTCCACCCGCGCGATGCCCAGGCACTGCAGGCACGCTACCGTGATATCGTGAAAACCCTTGAAACCCGTCTGCAGGCCTTGCGCCGCGCTGCCTTCCGGCAGCACCTGGAAGACATTCTCGACAACAAGATTCCCGGGACCTTGCTGCCCGAAGATGCAGACCGCTCCCCGGAAGACAGCCTGTTGCTGCTGGAAATCCTCGCCGGAACGGAATCACCTTCAGACGAGCGGGAGCGTCGCATGGTACTGCAGGTCGAGCGCCTCAATGCCGGCCTCAAGGGCGCCGTACCGGACGATACGGCCACCCAGTTTGAAAGCCTGCTGGCGCGGCTGGCCCGGGATCCGGACTTTGTCGAAGCCCGGCGCCAACGGCTGGACACAGCAGTGGAATCCTTCTGCAACCAAAAGGCCGTCTGAGCTCCGCCGGGTCAGCCCTCACCCGTTGAAGCGGATCGCTGATCCGCTTCAACCTTGGCAATCGCCTCCGCAACGGCCAGCTTTACCCGGCTGCGCATTTCCAGATACTCCCCACTGGGGAGATAGAACGCCATGTCAACACCATGACGGTAATACCGGGGCGGCAGACTGTTCAGTGCCAGACAGGCCGCATCCATCAGGAAATCCTCGTCACCGGCATGGGCTGCCGCCTGCTGGGCCAGCTCTTCAAGCACCATCTTTTCATAGTAGTTGGAAATATTGTCCATGATCGACATGCCACAGTTCTCCTGTCTCGGTTTGCTGTCCTGAGCTTAGACGATCCTGGCCGATTTTGTCAGTTTGAATGATCTGAACGGCCATTCACCCCTCCTCCCGCACGTTTTAGGGTAGAAATGACAATAACATGCATGAGGGGATGCACATGACACAGGATGCCTGG
Organism: Thermohahella caldifontis; assembly: GCF_041153465.1. NCBI lineage: Bacteria > Pseudomonadati > Pseudomonadota > Gammaproteobacteria > Oceanospirillales > Hahellaceae > Thermohahella > Thermohahella caldifontis. The sequence goes on along the minus strand of NZ_CP154858.1, from coordinate 484,583 downwards.
ATATACGATGCGGTACGCACACCGCGCGGGCGCGGCAAGAAGGACGGCTCGCTTCACGAGGTCAAGCCGGTCAACCTTCTGGCCGGCGTTCTCGAAGCCCTGCGTGAACGCAACGCGCTGGATACGGCGCAGGTGGATGATGTGGTGATGGGTTGCGTGACGCCCATCGGGGACCAGGGGGCCGATATTGCCAAGACTGCGGCACTGGTGGCCGGCTATGACGAAACCGTCGCGGGCGTCACCCTGAACCGGTTCTGTGCATCCGGACTTGAAGCCGTCAATCTTGCCGCGATGAAAATACGCTCCGGCTGGGAAGACCTGGTGATTGCCGGTGGTGTGGAATCCATGTCCCGCGTCCCCATGGGCAGTGACGGCGGTGCCTGGGCACTGGATCCGGCCACCAATCTCCGCACCGAGTTCATTCCCCAGGGCATCAGTGCGGACCTGATCGCCACCATCGAAGGTTTCGACCGCGACACGGTGGATGCCTTCGCGCTGGAGTCGCAGCAGAAAGCGGCCCGGGCATGGCAGGAACAGCGTTTCGAAAAATCCATCGTGCCGGTGCAGGACCAGAACGGCCTGACCATTCTGGATCGCGATGAATTCATCCGTCCGGATACCACCATGGACGCCCTCGCCAGCCTCAAGCCTTCTTTCGAGATGATGGGCCAGATGGGGTTTGACGCAGTACCGGTGAGAAAGTACCACTGGGTGGAGCAGATTCGTCATGTGCACACGCCGGGCAATTCCTCCGGCATCGTGGATGGTGCGACAGCAGTGCTCATCGGCAGCGAGGCCATGGGCAAACGCCTGAATCTGACACCCCGGGCACGCATTGTCGCCACCGCAGTCACCAGCACGGATCCCACCATCATGCTGACCGGACCGGCACCGGCCAGCCGCAAGGCGCTGGCCAAGGCGGGTCTCACCGCAGATGACATCGACCTTTACGAAGTGAATGAAGCCTTTGCGGCGGTGGTCCTCAAATTCCGGAAGGACATGAACATTCCCATGGAGAAGATCAACGTCAATGGTGGTGCCATTGCCATGGGGCATCCCCTTGGCGCGACCGGCGCCATGATTCTCGGCACGCTGCTCGACGAACTGGAGCGGCGGCAGCTGCGCTATGGACTGGCCACACTCTGTGTGGGCGGCGGCATGGGCATCGCAACCATCATTGAACGCGTATAGGAGGACACCCCAATGAGTGCCATTCTTTATCATCTTGACGAACAGGGCATCGTCACCCTGACGCTGGACATGCCGGGGCAGTCAGCCAACACCATGAACGCCGCTTTTCGCGAAGCCTTTGCCGAAACACTGGCCCGCCTGCAGGCGGACAAGGCGGATCTGCGCGGCATCCTGCTCACCTCTGCCAAAAAAACCTTCTTTGCGGGCGGTGACTTGCGTGAACTTGTTCAGGTCACACCTGAACATGCGGAAGACTTCTTCAGATTGCTGAGGGAAGGCATCACGGGCCCCCTGCGTACACTCGAGACACTCGGGGTGCCGGTCGCTGCCGCCATCAACGGCTCGGCACTGGGCGGCGGACTTGAGCTGGCACTGGCCTGCCACTACCGGGTCTGCCTGAATGATGACCGCATCCGCCTCGGATTACCGGAGGTCACACTGGGTCTGCTGCCGGGGGGTGGCGGATGCTGTCGCCTGCCCCGTCTGCTTGGCATCGAAAAGTCACTGCCACTGCTGCTCGAGGGCAAACAGCTCAGGCCCGCCGACGCCCTCAAGGCCGGCATCGTTCACGACCTGGCAGACACGCCGGAAGACCTCATCGCGCAGGCCCGGAACTGGCTTCTGGCTCATCCACAGGCCAGACAGCCCTGGGATGAAAAAGGCTACCGCATCCCTGGAGGGGATCCGAAGCATCCCAGGGTCGCACAAATGCTCGCCATTGCACCTGCCATGCTGCGCAAGAAAACACGGGGATGCTACCCGGCACCGGAACGGATATTGTCTGCCGTGGTGGAAGGCTGCCAGGTGGATTTTGATACGGCGCAACGAATCGAAGGCCGTTACTTCACCGAACTGGTCTGCGGCGGGATCTCCAAGAACATGATCCGGACGTTCTGGTTCGGCATGAATGCCCTCAAGGCCGGCGACAACCGCCCGCAAGGTTTCCCGACACGAACCTTCAGCAAGGTCGGCGTGCTCGGTGCCGGCATGATGGGCAGCGGCATCGCCTACGCAACGGCCATCCGGGGCATTGACGTGGTACTGAAGGACGTGACCCGGGAGCGGGCCGAACACGGCAAGGACTACAGCCGCAAACTGCTGGACAAGAAAGTGGCCAGGGGGCACATGAGTGCAGAAGCGCGTGATGCCATCCTGAACCGCATTCATGCAACAGACCGGACAGAAGATCTCGCAGGTTGTGAACTGATCATCGAGGCAGTCTTTGAAGACAGCGACCTGAAAGGCCAGGTAACGCGTGAGAGCGAGCCCCTGCTTGCCGAGCATGGCATCTTCGCCTCCAATACCTCCACCATTCCCATTACCCAGCTCGCACAAGCCTCGGCACGGCCTGAGAAATTCATCGGCCTGCATTTCTTCTCACCGGTGGACAAGATGCAACTGGTGGAAATCATTGTCGGGGAGAAAACCGACAACCAGACCCTGGCCGAGGCCTTCGATTTCGTGATCCAGATCGGCAAGCTGCCCATCGTGGTGAACGACAGCCGCGGTTTTTTCACCTCCCGCGTATTCGGCACCTTCATCAACGAAGGGATTGCCATGGTGGGAGAAGGCATTCACCCGGCCAGTGTGGAGCATGCCGCCCAGCTTGCAGGCATGCCCGTCGGACCGCTGGCACTCTCGGACGAAGTCAGCCTCAGACTGATCACTCATATCCGGGACCAGAGCCGGAAAGATACGGAAGCCCAGGGCGGCACCTGGACGCCCCATCCGGCAGAGCGCATCGTGGACCTGATGGTTCAGGAGTTCGGACGAACCGGCAAGGCCGATGGTGCAGGCTTCTATGATTACCCGAAAGGACAGCCCAAGCACCTGTGGCCAGGACTCATCGAGCGCTTTGCCGACGAGGACAAGACCCGCGCCACCCCACTTCAGGAACTGAAGGACCGCATCCTGTACATTCAGGCCATCGAATCCGTACGCTGCATGGAAGAAGGCGTGTTGCGCTCTGCCACCGATGCCAACATCGGCAGCATTTTCGGCATCGGTTACGCCCCCTGGACCGGCGGCGTCCTCCAGTTCATCAATTACGTTGGCCCGGCCCGCTTTATGGAACGAGCCGATGAACTGGCGGAGGCCCACGGAGAACGGTTCCGTCTGCAGGGACGTCTCCGCCAGCAACTGGCCGACAATCTACCCTTCGAGTGACTGCGGCCATAGTCCTCTCTCCCGAGCGCGCCCCGCCCTGCGGGGCGCCACCCTTCAACGTGTTACAAAAGATTCACTCCCGGCACTAGAGGCGCTGCGCGCAATCTCCTACAATCAAATCAATCCATTATCCATTGAATGAAAGACAGATGCCCAGCACAGACACCCGGATACACCCCATGAAACGGACACTGGCCCGCCTTTTCCTGATGCTCGGCCTGATGGCCATGAGCCTGCCGCCCGCACAGGCCACGGTAGCGCAAGCTGCCCCCGGGGTTGCGGCCGTCGCCCAACTCAGGGAACTGGCCCCCAGTGCCGACATGCGCCGCGCAGCCCAGGAGCTGTCACGACAACTGGAATACGGCCACTACCGCAACATGCGCGTGGATGATGTCCTGTCAGAAAAGCTGTTGGACAACTACCTGAAATGGCTGGATCCTCAGCGTCTCTACTTTCTGAAAAGTGATGTGGAGGCCTTCAGTGCCTGGCGCCACACGCTGGACAATGAACTGCTGACCGGCGAGCTGAAATCAGGCTTTGCCATCTACAACCGCTACCAGAAGCGGGTTGCCGAGCGTCTGGGGTACATGCTCGGGCTGCTCCGGGACCCGGACTGGAAGCCGGATTTCGGGAAGAACGAAATGCTGGAGCTGGATCGTGAAGCAGCCCCCTGGCCGGCCAGCGAGGCAGAACTGGATGACTTGTGGCGTAAACGGCTCAAGAACGCCATGATCAGTCAGATTCTGGATGAAAAGCCGCGTGAAGAAATCCGCAACGCCCTCATCCGGCGCTATGAAACACAGCTCAAGCGCCTTTACCAGACCACGGCCGAGGATGCGTTTCAGGCCTACATGAACGCCCTCACCTCGCTCTATGATCCGCACACGTCGTATTTTTCCCCGCGTGTCACGGAAAACTTCAACATCAACATGTCCCTGTCACTGGAAGGCATTGGGGCGGTACTTCAGTCCGATAACGAATACACGAAGATCGTCCGCCTGGTTCCGGGTGGTCCGGCTGAACGGGCCGGCGGCCTCAAGCCGTCAGACCGCATCGTGGGCGTGGGCCAGGGGCCGGATGGTGAAATCCAGAACGTGATTGGCTGGCGCCTGGACGAAGTGGTGGATCTCATCCGCGGTCCCAAGAACAGTGTGGTCCGGCTCGAGATCCTGCCGGCCAAGGCCAAATCGGAAACCGAAACCCGGATTATCAGCATTGTCCGCGACAAGGTCCGGCTTGAAGAGCAGTCGGCCCAGAAAAAAACCTTCACCATCCGCCGCGGCGACAAGACCCTGCGCATGGGGGTCATCGAACTGCCCGCCTTCTATGCCGATTTCCAGGCCATGCAGCGTGGCGACCCGGAGTACCGCAGCACGACAAGAGACGTCGCAAAACTCATCGGGGAACTGAAATCCGAAGGGATAGACGGTCTCATCGTTGATTTGCGCGACAATGGCGGCGGTGCGCTGAACGAAGCCATTGCCCTCACCGGCCTGTTCATTCCCTCCGGTCCCACCGTGCAGGTGCGCGCCTCGGACAACCGTGTGCGTGTTTATGACGACCCGGATCCCAGCGTACTTTATGACGGCCCTCTGGTGGTTCTTGTCAACCGCATGAGCGCCTCAGCCTCTGAAATTTTTGCTGCCGCCATTCAGGACTATGGCCGCGGACTCATCGTCGGAGACCAGACATTCGGGAAGGGTACCGTTCAGACCATCCGTCCGCTGAATCACGGTCAGGTCAAGCTCACCGAAGCCAAGTTCTATCGCATTTCGGGCGGCAGTACGCAACACAAGGGTGTCCTGCCCGACCTGACGCTGCCATTCAGCATCGACAAGACGGAAGTGGGAGAAGACGCGCTGCCCAATGCGCTGCCCTGGGATCAGATTTCCAGCGTCTTCCACGCGCAATATACCAGGTGGAAAACCGTCGTGCCGGAACTGAAGCAGGCACATGATGCGCGGGTCAGTGCAGATCCCATGTTCCGGGCCGTGCTGGCCGAGCAAAAGTGGCTGGAAGCCCAGCGTGACATCAAGACGGTTTCACTCAATCTCAATGTACGCAAGACGGAGCAGACCCGGCAGCGGGCCGAGCAGCTGGCCATCCTCAACCTCAAGCGCCAGGCCCGGGGAGAGGCACCGTTCAGAACCTGGGATGAAGTGGAAAACTGGCAGGATGAACAAACCGCAACGGATCGTGAAAAACCGGCAGAGAATGATGCCTGGCTGAAGGAAAGCGGTCAGATCATTGCCGACTTTCTGGTGGAAGGTCCGCGCATTGCCGGGACAACCCCTCCTCTGACCATGCTGGAGTAAACCATGAGCTGGCTGGACCGCCTGACCGAACTGACCGGCAATGCCATGGGCGTTGCGCGACGCTCCGCCTCGACGTCGCTGAAGGTCGGCCGGCGATTACTGGACAACCCCGAGCATCTGGCTTCCCTGGCCCGTGCCGGTCAGTCCCTGAAGGAACTTCGCCAGGTGGCCGGCCTCACCCTCAACGAACTGGCTGATGCCATCGACCTGAAGGACAAATCCATTCTCGAAGCTGCCGAAGCCGGCACGGCCACCCTGTCCTTTGATCTGATCGTGCGACTGGCCGCCGTGCTGGCACGGAATGACCCGGTGCCATTCATCCTCAAGTATGTCCGGGCCTACAATCCGGAACTCTGGCAATTGCTTCAGGAGTGGGGTATCGGTCGACTGCCCGTCGTGTATGAGCGTGAAAGACGTTTTCTCAATATCCTGCGCAGCCGCGAGCAGGTGCAGGATCTGGATGACGAAGCTTTCGACAAGATTCTGACCTTTACCGAATCCGCCTTTGACATGGCGCTGCATTTCGCCGCGCCGGAAAAACCGGCCAAAACGCGCAAGCCCAGTGCCCGGAAAGCTGACGCTGCGCAAGAAGCCGTAAAAGAAGAAGCCCCCGAAGCCAAGGCGGGCAGAACACGAAATGCAGACCACAATGAAAAGGAGGTGCCCCGTGACTGATGTTGCCGTGGTGCTGTCCGGATGCGGTTTTCTGGATGGTGCGGAAATTCATGAATCCGTGATGACCCTGCTGGCACTGGACAGTCATGAACTGTCCTATCAATGCTTCGCGCCCGACAAGCCCCAGCAGGACGTCGTCAATCATTACACCAAGACACCGGCCGATGAGCAGCGGAATGTGCTGACGGAGGCGGCCCGGATTGCTCGTGGCGCCATCCACCCGCTCAGCGAGCTGGATCCCGCACAGTTCCGGGCCATTGTGTTTCCGGGGGGATATGGCGCAGCCAAGAACCTTTGCGACTTCGCGGTAAACGGAACGGGCATGCAGCTGGACCCGGAAGTTGAAAGGGTAGCCCGGGCTTTTGCCGAAGCCGGCAAGCCAGCCGGATACATCTGCATCGCGCCGGCCATGATCCCCCGGATCTATCCCGCCGGCGTCCGCTGTACCATCGGCACGGACACGGAAACCGCAGCCGCCCTGCAGGCCATGGGTGCCGAACACCAGAACTGCCCGGTGGATGACATTGTGGCAGACGAACGCTACAAGGTGGTGAGCACGCCAGCATACATGCTCGCCCGGCGGATCTCCGAAGCCGGCGCCGGCATCGAAAAACTTGTCCGCCAGATCCGCGACTGGCTTTGACCTGATATCCGGCCGGGCGCTCCTCTTGCCCGGCCATCCCCTGCACCCGCCCCTTCTGTCGCTAGTTAGATTATTCTAATTTCTCCCGATACACTGCCCTCAACATCAAGGCAGACACATAGCAGAGGCGACGTATGTTGCAAGATAAACTGAAGGCTCCCGTGGCCCAGCTGAACAAGGTGCGTGACCTTGTTGAAACCGAAGGCAAGCGCGTTCTGAAACAGCTTGGCGCTGACCTGGACAACGCGCCGACACTGGCAGACGTTGTCGCACAGCTCCGGGAAAAGAATCCCGATCTGAAAACCCTGTCCTACAACCTGGATGCCGCCACCTATGACCTGCGCGAGCGCCTGAAGTGGAATGCCCGCATGATGGCAGCCTATTCCCAGTTGCAGGCTGAGAAGGCATTCGAAGAGAAGGTCAAGCCCCAGCTCCAGGCCTATACCGAGCAGCTTGAGAATCAGCTCCGCGCTCTGCGCGAAAAGGCCGAAACGGTTGCCGACAAGTTCACACACTAACCCCGTGTTTACTGAGAGCAAGAGTGACTTGCCCCCCAAAAGGGGGCTTTTTTATGGTTCATCGCGGGTTAGCGTGAAAAAGTAGGAGACGGCGGTAAAATCGGTTGGTTTTGAATCTGCGAAAAACAACCCCAACCGACTTATCGCCGTCCAGATGAATACTAATCCTCTTGCCCTGTTCTGGGAAGGGTTCACGATAGAATCGTATACCCGGATCGACGCACGATCCCTGCTCAAGGCGCGCGGGCCGGTCAAATCGCTGCTGGACACGGGTTTGATGATCCAGCGCGAAACCTTGATCCACCCCGGTGAGTTCCGGGTGCGCGAGGTGGCCGGCGATCTCTTTCAGCATGCATTGGAGCGCGAGCGGCTGCGCCGCGACCGCGGGCTCGCCATCCTCGCCACAACCGCGAGCGCCGCCCCCTTCATCGGCCTGTTCGGCACCGTCTGGGGAGTCTATCGCACCCTGACCGCCATCTCCGCCCAGCAGTCGGCCTCTCTGGCGGTCGTTTCCGGCCCAATGGGCGAGGCACTGGTGGCTACTGCCTTCGGCCTCTTCGTGGCCATCCCGGCGCTGATCGCCTACAACAGTCTGGGCCGCCTAAACAGCGTCCACCACCAACTGCTGCAACAGCTCGCTGAACGACTTCAGCACAGCTGTCTCTATCACCCGCAGCCCGCAGAGCGCGATGACGAAACAGCCACGGAGGCAAGCTGATGGCACTTTCAACCCGCTCTTCACCGGAAGTCCCGGCGCCGCTGGCCGAGATCAATACCACCCCGCTGGTGGACATCATGCTGGTGCTGTTCGTCATCTTTCTGGTCACCGCGCCGCTGCTCACCCACACGGTGCCATTGGACCTACCCAAGGAACAGGGTGCGCCCGAGCAGCCCGACACCAAGCACCACAGCCTCGCCATCGACGCAAAGGGCAACTACTACTTTGATGACGCGCCACTGCAGGTCGACGGGATCGAACCGCTCTTTGCCCGCCTGGCCACACAGGACGATGAGGCGCCGGTGGATCTTCGCATTGATGAAAAGGCCGAGTACCGCCATATCAGCCGGATCCTCGCGGCCGCTCAGCGCGCCGGTCTGTCACAGGTCGCCTTTGTCATGGAAAGCCGGTAAAGAATGTAACATCCGGGTCATCAACTTGCGCAGCTCGTCAAACACCCACACCGTGGAAGCCACCAGCACCGCCAGTCCCCAGTCAGCCGGGGCCAGGTCAGTAGTACGGAAGATCGCCTGAGCAGGCGCCCAGTGCACTACCAGTGCCTGCAAGATCAGGACGGCGACAAGTGACAGCCACAGCCAGCGGTTTCTGAAAAAGTGTCGATTCAGGGCTGAGCCCGTTTCAGCGCGCGCGTTGAATACGTTGAAGAACTGAAAGAGCACAAAGGTGGTGAACGCCAGCGTGAGCGCGTACGCTTCTCCCTGGGACTGGGCGTACCAGAACAGCGATAATGTACCAACGGCCATGGTCAGCCCGTAAACAAGCAAGCGGCCCAACCGCCCTCCAGTCAGAACACGCGCATCACGCACTCGGGGTGGCTCATCCATGAGACCGTCACGCGCCGGCTCACCCCCCAGACTCATGGCCGGCGGGCCATCCATGATAATATTGATCCACAAAATCTGAATGGCTGTGAAGGGGGTGCTCCAGCCAAGCAGGCTAGCACCGAGAACGGTCTGAATGGCCCCCATGTTGGTGGAGAGCTGGAAGCGCACAAATTTGATGATATTGTCATAGATAGCGCGTCCTTCCTTCACCGCCCGCACAATCGTGGCGAAATTGTCGTCGGTAAGCACCATGGTAGCCGCTTCCTTGGTCACTTCGGTACCCGTGATACCCATTGCCACGCCGATATCCGCCGCCTTCAGTGCCGGCGCGTCATTCACGCCATCACCGGTCATGGCCACCACATGGCCATCGGCCTTCAGGGCCTTGACGATCCGCACCTTGTGCTCGGGCGCCACACGTGCAAACACTGAGACACCCCGGAGCTTCTCTCGCAGCGCCTCCGGGCCCAGGGCATCCAGATCACGACCTTCCAGAACACCCCCTTGCAGACCCAGTTCACGGGCAATGGCTGCCGCGGTGGCCTTGTGATCCCCCGTAATCATCCTGACCTGAATACCCGCACGCCGACACAAGGCGATAGCATCCCGTGCTTCCGGCCGCGGTGGATCTATGATGCCTGCCAGCCCCACAAACGTCAGATCCTGCACCAGCGTCATCAGATCAATCGTCGGGTCAAACTCAGCTGCGGCAAGCGTTCGGCTGGCCACGGCCAGTACCCGCATGGCCTCTCCGGCCAGACGCTCATTCTCGGCCTGCCACCACTGGATATCCAGAGGTGTTTCGCCGTCCGGCCCAAGCTGTCGGGCAGAGCGTGTCAGCAGCACATCCGGAGCGCCTTTGACAAAGACCCGCACTACCTCGCCGTCACGATGGAAGGTTGCATGAAACTTGTATGCCGAATCAAAGGGGATCTCAGCGATGCGAGGCCATTTCCGGGTCAGCTCATCCGTATTGATTCCTCCCTTGGCTGCCAACGCCAGCAGGGCCCCTTCCGTGGGATCGCCGATCAGCCCGCCGTCGCGGAGGCGGCTGTCATTGGCCAATGCAGCTGGATACAGCAAGGGCGAGAAGTCGGGCGTGCCACCCTTGTCTTCTGCGCGGATTTCGCCTTGCGTACCATAACCTTCACCCGTTACCGAGAAGCGCCTGCCCTGGTAAACGACGGCGCGGGCGGTCATCTGGTTGAGCGTCAGCGTGCCAGTCTTGTCTGAGCAGATGACTGTCGTACATCCCAGCGTTTCCACCGCCGCAAGCTTTTTGACAATGGCCCGGTGCTGCGCCATGCGATGCATGCCGATCGCCAGCGTCACCGTGACCACTGCGGGCAGGCCCTCCGGAATCGCTGCCACTGCCAGCGCGATGGACGTCAGGAGCGTTTCCACCAAGGGCTCACCGCGCCAGAGACCGAGCCCCAGAATCAGCGCAATGATGGTTGCTGCAATGATTGCCAGCCGCTGCGCCAAGCCATCAAGCTGCTCCTGCAGCGGTGTAGGACCGGACTCGGCTTCGGCCAGCATACCGGAAAGACGCCCCATCTCCGTCCCCATTCCGGTAGCCGTTACCATCAGCTCTGCACGCCCGCGGGTCACCACCGTGTTCATGAAGGCCATATTGGTGCGCTCCGCCAGCGGCGCATCTTCGGGCAACTGCACATCGGCGTCCTTGCCTGTGGGTTGAGACTCGCCGGTCAAGGCAGACTCATCGATCTCTACATTGTGCGTCACTACGAGACGACCGTCCGCGGGCACCCGGTTCCCTGCTTCGAGCAGTACAATATCCCCGGGTACGAGGCACCGGGCATCCACTTCTTCCGTCTTGCCCTCACGCCTCACCCGCGCCACCGGCGCCAACATTTTCTTGAGCGCGGCGAGGGTCTGCTCAGCACGGTTTTCCTGCCAGAATCCGAGCAACGCATTCAGCAACACCACGATCAGAATGACCACAGCATCCTTCAGATCTCCGATCATGCCGGCGAGGATCGCCGCGCCGATGAGCACGACCACCAGCAGATTCTTGAACTGATCCAGAAACGCCCGCCACTTGGAGCGTGGGGGGTTCTCGGCAAGCTGATTGGGACCACACTGCGCGAGGCGGGTTTCTGCCTCGACCTGGCTTAACCCTGCAGCGGGGTCCACGCTCAGCAACCGGGCCGCGGTTGCCTTGTCATGCGCATGCCATGGCTGCCTAGCCGGGTTGAAAGGGCTTTGCCCTGCGTTCATTCGGCGCTCCTGTCTCTGTGAATACTAATATCCTGACGTTATGTGGGGCTGCACAAGGATGTCTCAATCGCCTTGAGCGCCTGCCTCAATCCACCTTCTCGCTCAATCTGCCGGGCAATGCCCGCCTGCCAGATCGCCTTTTCGGCCAGCAGCGTAAAGCCGCTTTTCGCACGGGTCAAGCCGGTGAAAATCAGTTCCCGGCTCAGCAGGCGCTCGGCCTCTTCCGGGAGGAGCATCAGCACATGGTCAAACTCTGAGCCCTGTGTCTTGTGGATGGTCATGGCGAAGATGATCTTGCCCAGCAATAGTGGACACCTCATTAAGCGAGTACACTACGCTACAGAGGTGAACCATGGCAAGAAAGAACACACAAGGCAAATCAACACGCAAGCGCTACTCCGAGGACTTCAAGAAGGAGGCGCTGGCGTTGGCTGACAGCGTTGGCATCAGTGCGGCAGCCAAAGACCTGGGATTGCACGAATCACAGCTGTATAACTGGCGCAGCAAGGCCAGGCAGGCCCAGGGCCAGAGCGAGGCCGAAAAGCAGCTCGCCGCGGAAAACGCCCGCCTCAAGCGGCAACTGGCACAACAGGCAGAGGAGCTGGCCATTTTAAAAAAAGGCGGCGGCGTACTTCGCCAAGAGCCTGAAGTGAAGTACGTGTTCATGCAGGCACATGAAGGAGAGTTCCGCCTGAAAACGATGAGCCGTGTTCTGTGTGTTTCACGCAGTGGCTATTACGCCTGGCGCCGCAGGCAGGTGGCACGCTCTGCGCGTCATCAGCGCCGTGAAGCAACAGATCAGGCCGTCAGTGAGGCCTTCTGACAGAAAAAGGGACGTTATGGTGCTCCCCGGCTGGTGGCAGAAATGGCCGAAAACGGACATGCCCTGAATCGCAAGACCATCGCAAAGTGATCCTCTCCCCTCTGCAACACCAAAACCTGCGAATAACTTGGCAAACGGAAGGTGACATATGCTTGAAAGTTATTTCGCGGATTATGCAAAGTGCTGAATAACGTTGGCCTTATCATGGCTGGCGCAGGCGACACCCGGCCTTTCCTGATGAGCCATCCGAATGCGGCGGATATGCTGACAGCCGAATTCTTCTTCGTGTGCGGCCTCTTGCTCTGCACTGAGCAACCCATCATTTTCGTGTATAATCAAGCACTGGACGAGTTCCAAAACAAGGAGGGACATTATGGCTCCTATCGAAATTGTAGCCGTTGCCGGAACAGTGATAGGCGTAACCACTTTGCTCCTGTTTTGGTGGTCTACGACCGATAGTGCGGACAGGTTTTTCAAGAAGTTGGACAAGAAACTTTTGGACCATCTCAAGAAAAACCCGGACAAGACAGACCACTGAGGGCGGTTTTTCAGGTTCACCGCGGGTTAGCGTGAAACGCTGCTTTTATCTTCAGGAGGAAGCAGTCGTTGTCCCGGCACACGCAGGCTCATTGCTCCCCGTGCATAGCCTCCACTTTCAGCGTTGGTGGGCAGAACCAGCCGGAAGCGGACAGCTCACACCGTTGAATCTCAGCCCGCAATACCCATCCGGATGCTTGTGCAGATATTGCTGATGGTAGGGCTCGGCGAAATAGAAGACCGGGTCCAGCGCAATCGCAGTGGTGATGTGCCCCCTGCCCGCCCGGGTCAGTACCTCCTGATAGGTGTCACGCGTTTCACAGGCCAACGCCAGATCCGTTTCGTCATCCACCAGAATGCAGGACCGGTACTGGGTACCGATGTCATTGCCCTGTCGCATTCCGGACGTGGGATCGTGATTTTCCCAGAAGCTCTTGAGCAGTTGCAGCAGGGTAATCTCGTCCGGGTTGTACACTACACGCACTACCTCGGCATGACCGGTACGACCGGTACAGACTTCCTCGTAGGTGGGATGCGGAGTCAGGCCCCCTGCATATCCCACCGCAGTCACCCAGACCCCCGACAACTGCCAGAACAGCCTTTCAGCACCCCAGAAACACCCCATTCCCAACCGGACTTCCTTCATGCCCCCAGGGAATGGTGGCAGCATGGGACGTCCGCTGACCGCATGCGCCCCGCCCGGATCAATCGGCGTATCCCGCCCCGGCAGGGCCTCTGCGGGATCCGGCAAAGTCTGTCTGAACATGAATCACCCCCGTGCTCTTGATCCGTTTATCTTCTCACGCCTTTGGCCCGCTGTATACCTGACCCCATTTTCTGTTACAAAGTTCCGTCAAATTAGGGTTTTATCATGCCAGCGCTCCTGTGCTAGATTTAGCCTGATTACTGCTTGGAAGGATGAAAATGACGATTCAGAACGCACTGGTGGTCGATGATTCCAAACTGGCCCGCATCACGCTCAAACGCCTGCTTGAGAAACATCAGCTGAGCGTTTCCGTGGCCGGCTCCGCAGAAGAAGCACTGGACATCATCAACCGGACTTTGCCTGATGTGGTGTTCATGGATCACATGATGCCCAACATGGATGGCTTCGAAGCCACACAAAAGATCAAGGCCAATCCGGCCACCGCACACATTCCGGTCATCATGTGCACCGGAAAGGAAGGCATCCCCGATTATGATGACCAGGCGCGCGCCATCGGTGCCAGCGGCACCCTGGCCAAGCCGCCTCAGGCCGAAGTGCTGGATGGCCTGCTCAAGCAGCTCAACCGCGAGCTGAGTCAGGCCCGTCCGGCCGCTCAGACGGCAGAACCCACCGAGCCGGCAACGCAACCCTCAGCTGAAGCAGATCTGGCCACGACGGGGACAGCCGACACCACCGACGTGCCTGCTCAAGCTCCGGCACCGCAGCCATCTGTCACGGCACCCGTGGTGGATCTTCAGCCCATTCTTGCCCGTCTGGATGCCATGGAAGGGCGGGTTTCCGGCCTGGCCGACGAACTGGAGAAGCTACGGCAGACCATGCCGCAACCGGTTGTGGTGGACGAGGAAGCCTTGGCCGCACGAGCCACACGGGATGCGGAGCGAACGCTCATGCCGCTGCTTGAAAGCGAGCTGAATGCCCTCTCTGCACGGGTTCAGACCTCCCTGGATGAAGCCATCAGCGAATCCCGTGCCGACCTGGAAGCTCAGATTGACGCCCTGCAGCATGCCATACCTTCGGCATCCGCAGCGCCCGCACCGGCGCCGGTCGCTGATGAAGCCGCGCTGACCGACAAGGTGCTGACCGTGGCTCAGGACACCGTGGAAGCCATGCTGGCCCACAAGCTGGCCCAGCTCGAACAGCAGGCCGAAGAACGCGTGGAGCAGGCGCTGGCCGCCTTCCGGGCAGAACAGGTGCAAAGGGCAGGCGCCGGGTCCCAGGCCGCAGGCTCCTCAGCCGGCCCGGACATGGCCGCGCTGAAAACGGAAGTGCAATCCTGGGTTGCGGCTCAGCTCAAAACCGAAGCAGAAAACATGGCGGCACAGCTGGCGGAGCGCCTCTCCCGGGAGCTGGCTCAGCACTCACAACACGCCGATGCCAGTCCGGAAAGCGCGCCCATGGCGGAAAGCGAAGACAACGAATGGGTGCGCGAACTCAAGGCCGACAACCAGCGTCTCCATCAGGCGCTGTCCTCATTGCGGCTGCAGAGCTGGACGCTGGGTCTCATCGCTGTGGCAACGGCGGGTGTGGCCCTGGCAAAGCTGACGGGCCTGCTTCCCTGAGGCCCGTGGCGGAAAGCCGGGGCGCGCCGGAATCAGAATTCGGCGTGTCCCGGTGTTCTGGGGAACGGAATCACATCGCGCACATTTTCCATGCCGGTCACGTAAGCCAGCAGACGCTCGAATCCCAGACCGAACCCTGCATGGGGCACTGTGCCATAACGGCGCAGATCCCGGTACCATGACAGCCCTTCCGGGCGGTCCAGCATTTTCATGCGCTCATCCAGCACATCCAGACGCTCCTCGCGCTGGCTGCCGCCGATAATCTCACCAATACCCGGCGCCAGCACGTCCATGGCCGCCACCGTCTTGCCGTCGTCATTCAGACGCATGTAGAACGCCTTGATTTCCTTCGGATAATTCATCAGCACGAGGGGGCCCTTGACGTGTGTCTCGGCCAGGAAGCGCTCATGCTCGGACTGCAGGTCCAGCCCCCATTTGACGGGAAACTCGAAGTCCCTGCCGGACTGCTCAAGAATGCGGATCGCATCCGTGTAATCCATGCGCACGAAGGATGTCTCCACCACATTGCGCAACCTGTCCAGCAGACCTTTTGAAATCCGTTGATCAAAGAATGCCAGATCCGCCTCGCATTGCTCCAGCACCACGCGGATCACGCTGCGGAGGAAGTCTTCCGCAAGATCGGCGTCATCCGACAGATCCGCGAAGGCCACTTCCGGCTCCACCATCCAGAATTCCGCCAGATGCCGGCTGGTATTGGAGTTTTCCGCCCGGAATGTGGGACCAAAGGTATAGACCTTCGACATGGCCAGGCAGTAACTCTCCACATTCAACTGTCCCGATACGGTCAGAAAGGCCTCCCGCTCGAAGAAATCCTGACTGAAGTCCACCTGCCCGTCCGGCGTCCGCGGAAGATTCATCAGGTCCAGGGTGGACACACGGAACAGCTCGCCGGCCCCTTCACAGTCATTGGCGGTAATGATCGGTGTATTGACCCAGAAAAAGCCATTGCGATAGAAATAGTCGTGAATGGCATGAGCCAGCGTTGCACGCACACGCGTCACCGCGCCGATCACATTGGTGCGCGGGCGCAGGTGCGCCACGGATCGCAAATGTTCCAGTGTGTGGCGCTTCTTGGCGACCGGATAGGTTTCCGGATCATCCACCCAACCGACGACCCGGACTTCCGTGGCCTGGATTTCACAGGGCTGACCGGCAGCAGGGGATTCCACCAGCGTGCCGGACACTTCCACGGAACAGCCCGTGGTCAGCCGCAACACCTCGCTTTCATAATTGGGCAGATCAGCCGGAATCACGGCCTGTATCGGGTCAAAACAGGAACCGTCGTGCACGTGCAGAAAGGAGACACCCGCCTTCGAATCCCGGCGGCTGCGTACCCAACCGCGCGCAGTAACCGGCTGGCCAATCAGCGCTAAATCATTGAGCAGGGTTTTGATACTGGGACAAGACATGCCATATCCTCACACAGACTTTGCGATGGTGTGGCATGTTACCCCTGTGGTGCAAAAAGTCCATGCGCAGGTTCCACGCTGGCAGCCTGCGACACAACCGGATACAATCCTGCACCGGTTTTCATCAGGTGCACCCATGTCCGCAAAAGACACGCTGTTCAGCACGCCTCAACCCGATGTGGAAGCGTTCCGTTTCGACGAGCGCGTCGCTTCCGTATTCAGCGACATGATCAACCGGTCCGTGCCGGGTTATGCCATGATCCTGGAAATGATCGGCGTGATCACCCGTGCCTATGCCCGGCCACAGACCCGGCTGTACGATCTGGGCTGCTCCCTGGGCGGATCAACGCTGGCCATGCGCCGGCAGGCTCCCCCGGACAGCGTCATCGTGGCCGTGGACACCTCCTCTGCCATGCTGGAACGCTGCCGGATCAACATTGACCGGGAACCGGACGGAGCACCAGTGACCCTGCTGGAACAGGATATCCGGGAACTGCAATTCGAACAGGCCTCTCTCGTCGCCCTGAACTTTACACTCCAGTTCATACCGGAAGCAGACCGCTCGCCCCTGCTCCGGCGCATTGCTGACGGCATGGTGGATGGCGGAGCCCTCATCCTGTCAGAGAAGATCTGTTTTCCCGATGCAGACACCCAGCATCGCCTGACGGAACTCCACCATGGGTTCAAGCGCGCCCGGGGCTACAGCGATCTGGAAATTGCCCAGAAACGGGCGGCACTGGAAAATGTGCTGATCCCCGAGTCGCTGGACATGCATCTGAACCGGTTGCGGGACGCCGGGTTCCGCCATGCGGCCTGCTGGTTCCAGTGCTTCAATTTCGTATCCATTCTGGCGGTGAAGTGATGTTGCCCCTTGAACCTTTCTTTGATGCCCTGCAGAGGGCCGGGCTCGCCAGGTTCGAACCGCATCTGCGCGATGCACTGAGGCGCGAATATCTGGAGCGCCTCAATGGCGATACGCCCACCTGGCACGCAGGCTATCTGAAATTGCCCGACGTGGACGACGCCCGGGTGGATACCTCATCAGACACCATCACCATCACGCGTGAGGCGCCGCTGACACCTGAACAGCAGGCAGATCTGGAGACCGCCCTGCGATCCATGATGCCGTGGCGCAAGGGTCCTTTTGATTTTTTCGGGACCTTCGTGGATACGGAGTGGCGCTCTGACTGGAAATGGCACCGCATTGCCCCTCACCTGCCCGATCTTTCCGGACGCTGTGTCCTGGATGTGGGCTGCGGCAGCGGCTACCATTGCTGGCGACTTCATGGCGCCGGCGCAGGCTGGGTGGTGGGCGCCGATCCGTCACAAAAGTTCTTCTATCAGTTCAGCGCGGTCAAGCGCTATATTCCTGATGCACCGGTACATTACCTGCCTCTGAAGTCCGAGGACCTGCCCGCCTTCGGGGCCTTTGATCTGGTGCTGTCCATGGGCGTCATCTATCACCGCCGGGCACCGTTCGATCATCTGGACGAGCTCAGATCCTTCCTACGCCCCGGTGGCACCCTGGTTCTGGAAACCCTCGTCGTGGACGGTGATGAAAATACGGTACTGACTCCCGAAGACCGCTATGCCCGCATGCGCAATGTCTGGTGCATCCCGTCTCCGCTGGCAGCCGAGCGCTGGTTGCGGCGCACTGGCTGGGAGAACATCCGCACGGTGGACATTTCTGTCACCACACTGGACGAGCAGCGCCGGACAGACTGGATGCGCTTTCACTCGCTCCGCGACTTTCTGGACCCCGACGACCACAGCCGCACCCTTGAAGGCTACCCAGCCCCCAAGCGCGCTGTGATTCTGGCGCGCAAACCGGGCTGATCAGCCAGCCGGCCGGTGCAAGAGCAAGTGCTGATAGCTGGCCAGTTGCCGGTAGGGATCCTGTCGGCTGAAGCGCGCTTCCAGCCGGCGAATGTCGTCCGCATTGAGCTTGGCACGGACATGCCGTGGTATGAAGTCATAAAACGTGCGCAGGCCTGACCAGATCCGGGTCTCCAGCCCAAGCCCTTCCAGCATTGACCGCAACTGTTCCGGCTCGAAGGCATGCCGCGGCGTGAGACCTCCGGCCATGCCACTGAAATCTCCGCGCTCCACCTTGCGCAGGTTGCCCTTGGCCAGATTGCGCATGACGATGCCATGACGGTTATAGAATGCCACGGACAACCAGCCGCCGGGTGCCACAGCCTCCGCCAGCGACGGCAGTACCGCAACCGGATCCGCCAGCCATTCGAGCACCGCATGCACCAGCACCACATCAAACTGTCCCAGAGTGCCTGCCACCGTCTCCCAGGGGGCCTCGACCCAGGCTACCCGGGAAACGCCGGACAAACGTGCCCGGGCACGCTCCCGAAGCGCCCGGGACGGCTCAACCACGGTCAGCGCACACCCGGCTTCTGCCAGCTCGGCGGACAGGCGGGCATCTCCGGCCCCCACGTCCAGCACAGTCAGCGCTGCAGGTGCGGCCTCGAGCCGATCACAACCCACAGCCTCACACAGATCGCGGCGCAAGCCTTCGAGCCGCAACTGACCTTTCAGACTGCCATAGATTTTTGTCGTGAAGGCATCAGCCAGTGTGTCAAACGGGTTGCCGGCACTCATGGCCCGGTCTCCGGATCGTCGCGGCTCCAACCGGGCTGACGGCTTTGCGGAATGGTGAGGCTTTGCCGGGCGCCGCACTCGGGACATCGGTAGGTCAGTGCCCACGCCAGCAGCATGAGTCCGTCCGGGTGAGCATTGTCCTCACCATATCGGGGATCACCCAGAACGGGATGCCCGGCAGATTCCAGATGCCGGCGAACCTGATGAAAGCGGCCGGTTTCAATCTCCACCCGCACCAGCGTGTCGTGACCGGATGGCCGCAGTGGCACCACATGACTCCGGGCAGGCTTGCCATCCAGCGGCAGATCAAGGGTCATGGTTTGGGCAAGCGTACCCCGTACACAGGCCCGGTACACCTTCGTGACATCCCGCGACTGAAACAGGCGGCCCAGCGTCGCGGCAGCATGACGCGTGCGTGCAAAGACCATGACGCCCGCGGTCTCCCGGTCAAGGCGGTGGACCACCCGGGCGTCTGGAAAACCGTGTTGCGTCAGCCAGCGCTCCAGACTGAGATGATCGCCCCACGGCGAGCCCTGGGACAGCCATCCCGAAGGCTTGAACACCTGCACCTGACCGCAGTGGACACCCAGAATCTCCGGCTCCGCTTCCGGGCGGGCGGCCAGAATGGATGCATCATAATACAGACTGAGCACATCGCCCGGCAGCAGCCGGAAAGTGGCCCTACGCAATCGCCTGACGCCCTTCCGCCCCCGTTTGAGGGTGACGGCACCCTTGTTCATGGCATCCTTCAGACGACTTTTGGGCAGCCCGGTCTGGCTCGCCATCCAGTCCACTGCCACTGCCGGTGCTGACAACGTCCAGTGCCACTCACGGGGTGTGGCCGTCATGATGTGGTCGCCTCGTAAACCTTGTAACGGCCATCCCGCGCCAGCACCTGAACCGGCCCCACATGCTGCTCAAGAAGCTGCGCATAGGGTAAAAAGGCGTTGGCCACCAGCCGCAGCCTGCCACCAGGTCGCAGATGCGCCCGGACAGTCCGGATAAAGCGTTCGGTGACATCCGTGGTCTGCCTGACATGAGCGTGAAACGGAGGGTTGCTGATGACGGCGTCATAGCGGCCTTCCACCGCGTCCAGACCATCCGAAGCCATCACCTCTCCCTGCAGTCCGTTTTCTGCCAACGTCCGGCGGGTACAGGTCACCGCCTGCCATTGCACGTCCACGGCCTCCACCTCGCCGCCCGGACAGGTGGCCAGAGCAGCGCTCAGCACGCCGGCTCCACAGCCGAAATCGAGCCAGCGTCCCGGCGGCAAGGGTTGAGTAGCCAGCGTTTCAAGCAGCATGGCGGTGCCGTCATCCAATCGCCCTTCTGCAAAGACACCGGGCAAGGTTGCCACCCGGATTTCCCTCTCCTGCCAGACAAAGGGCCAGTACTCAAATCCGGCCGGCTCGGACCGAACCGTTTCCGGCACCACGGACCAGACCTGGCAGTGCCGCGCCGAATCCAGCTTTTCCACCGTTGCGCCCGCAGCCCGCAAGCCCTTGAGGGCACCTTCCACACCGGATTTCTTGTGGCCGGTGCAGATCAGTCGCGACCCGGGCTTCAGCAACGGCACCACCTGTGCCAGCAGCCAGCTGAACTCACGACGCGCCTTGGGCATGACCAGCCAGGCTTCGTCAAAGGTCTCCGGCCAGGGCGACGGGTCATCCGGACCGAAGCGGACTGCCTTGCCCGCCTTGCGCCATGATGCTGCATCACCGGCATGCAGCGACAACACGGCATCGTCTGCCCCATCCCCGGGCAGTCGCGTCCCGACCGGTGGGCTGACCCAAAGCCGGGTCCGACCCTGTGGGGGAGTGCGTTCCAGCAAGGTTTGAAAGGTGGCCGCATCCAGCATCAGGCGGGGCGCTCCCGCTCGACCACTTCGCCGAGCGTGGCGTATTCCCGGGCACCCAGCCTGGCCAGCGGATCCAGTACCCGGGCATTGACCTTGTAACGGCCCGGTGTCTCCTCGATCACCGCATCATCCCGAACGTACACTTGTTCAATTTCCGCAAAGAGCAGCGTTTGCGGCACATCGCCGAGCTCCTGAATGCTGTGAACCCGGCATCCGTACGCCACCGGCGCATCCGCTACCCTGGGCAGAGCAAAACCTTCAAAAGCGGTCAGCTCGATGCCCAGCTTCTCCACCTCCGAAACCGCCTCGGGCAAGGTCTCGGAACTGAGATTGAGTGCATCAAGCTGAGCATAGCCCGCCACATGGATGACCAGCCTGCCGGTCCGCTTCGCATGGACTGCGGTGTCCTTGGGTGAGCCATCCGGCTTCTTGCCGATGGAGATCATGACTACCGGGGGCGCACTGGATACCGCCGTGAAGTAAGAAAACGGGGCCAGATTGTATTGTCCGGAAAGGTTTTCGGTCAGCACCCATGCAATGGGCCGGGGAATCAGTGTCTGCGTTACCCAGTGGTAACGCTCCAGGGGCTTGAGTCGTGCAAAATCAATGATCATGGGCACCTCCAGATGCAGAGTGCGATTGTCTCCGATTCCCGTGTGCTGCTCAAGGGCGGCAGGTTTTCATGGCCATGTCATGCCCCTACCACCGGACACAGCATCACGCAAGAGCTGGCTGGCGCAACCAATTTACGCCATTGCCAGGCAAGATCAGCGTTTCGAAAAAACAAAAAGCATACTGCTTGATGCCCAAAACAGGATATTGGGGTAATAGTTGGCAAACATAGGGATGTTGGTTATTTGGAAGCACCCTGTGAATGTGATTATTGCAAATAAAGGCAAGCGATCCATAATCCATAACCCATGCCCCGGCCAGATGGAGCCGGCGTTCCCTTCGTTGAACAGGCCCGCCTGCGGATCCTCTGACCGGCATTCGCTGCGTTGTCCGTAACGATGAGACAAGGTCCGAGGCAGTTGCTCTATGTCATCCGGCCTATGGCACCCCGCGGCCGGACTGCCTATAATCCGTGCAGTTTCAGGGATCTGAACAGGACGCTGCCATGGAACTGGCTGCCAATACTGCCCGCCTGACGGTGCGGGTTG
This sequence comes from Thermohahella caldifontis, assembly GCF_041153465.1. Taxonomy (NCBI): domain Bacteria; kingdom Pseudomonadati; phylum Pseudomonadota; class Gammaproteobacteria; order Oceanospirillales; family Hahellaceae; genus Thermohahella; species Thermohahella caldifontis. The sequence goes on along the minus strand of NZ_CP154858.1, from coordinate 462,564 downwards.
CCCGAATGGACGCGGATCTCCGTGTCCTCAGTCTGACCCTCAGCGAAGCTCTTGCCGAGCTCTCGCATGCCACCCTCGTCATTGTCTCGCCGGAACCGTTGCCCGGGCCAGAGGACTGGCTGTCACGCGATGTCCACGTCAGCTTCCGGGGCCGCTACGGTGAACGACACCTGCATGGTGCCGTGAACGAGGCATGGCGTCTGCAGGATATCGGCCGCTTTCAGCGCATGCAGATCACCGTGGTGCCCCATGCCTGGTGGCTGACCGAGCGCTGCCGCTACCGGATCTTCACCGAAACCACTGCCGTGGACATCGCCCGCGCTCTCTGGCGCGAAGCCGGTCTGCGGCAGGACGATCTGGTCTTTGACCTTCGGGCAACGCCGCCCGTCTGGCAATACCGCACCCAGTCCGGCGAAAGCGAGTGGGACTTCCTCTGCCGGCTGTTCAGTGAACTGGGCTGGTACTGGTATTTCCGTCACGAAGCGGACCGCCACATCCTCATGGTTTCGGATCACGCCGGCGCCCTGATGCGCCCAGACGGCACGCGACGCCATGTGGCCATCCATTACGACCGGCAGAGCGGCCAGAGCGAAATCCTCTACCGCTTTCAACGCGTTCGCCGCCGTGCCCTGCATCAGGTCAGAACCCGGCGTTACCGCATGGGCACGCCGCTGGCCATCGAGACGGGCGAAGCCAGGCATGACCAGGCCTCCCCCTCCGGCCTGCACGAGCACTATGTACACCAGGAAGACGCTCCCGATGCCCGGAGGCAGGCAGAAAGCTGGCTGAACAGCCTCAATACCGGTTGCGACCACTGCATCGCCCAAGGCAACCGGGCGGATCTGAACTGCGGCGAGGTGCTGAGCTTCCGCTTCCCCGATGACACCCGCTCGGACTGGCTGATCACCGGCCTCACCCAGCAGATGGCCCACCCTCAGGTGCTTGAAGAACTGGCCAGCGGTTCGTTCCGGCATTACCAGACCCTCACCGCCGTACCGGACACCCAGACCTGGCGGCCACCCCGACAGACACCCCGGCGTCTGACCGGTTTCTGGCCCGCCATCGTCACCGGCCCCGCACCCGGCAAGGTCTTCACGGACGATCAGGGCCGCGTGCAGGTACGCTTTGCCTGGGACCCGGACGGCCAGCCCGGCACCTGGCTGCGTGTGAGCCAACGTCTGGCCGGCAACCGCTGGGGCAGTCTCATGCTGCCGCGTGCGGGCGATGAAGTGAGCGTCCTGTTTCTCGAAGGCAACCCCGACACCCCCGTGGTCGCCGGCCGGCGTTACCACAGCGCCCATGAAGCGCCCCAGTCCCTGCCCGACGGACAGCACCAGTGGATGTTCCGCTCCCGCTCCGCCAATGGCACCGGTCATGAAGTCCTGCTGGACGACAGCCCCGGCAACGCCCATATTCTCTTGCACAGCAGCGGCCAGCTCGCCCTCAGGGCCCGCAAGCGCTACCAGGCCTCCGTACAGGGCTGCGTGCACCAGAAGGTGGCAGGTCACCTGCAGGAAACCACTGACGGCGCGGCCAGTGAACAGGCCGACGGCAACTGGAACGAACATGTCAGCGGCCAGACACATCTCCAGGCCGGACAGTCCCTGGTGCTGGGCGGTCAGTCACTGACACTGGAAGCCGGCGGCAGCATCCACCTCAAGGGTGGCAACGCCCTGTTCAACAGCGGCCAGACGGTCATCTTCAAGGTCGGCGGTGCCGCCGTAAGCTGCGGCCCCGGTGGGGTTTCTCTCTCCGCACCGGTGGTCATGGTCAACATGGGGGGCGGCGGGGGCGCTGCGGCAACGGCCAGTCCCGCCGCGCCGGAGAAAAGCCCGGCAGTCCCCCCTGAGCGTGGCGCACTGCGTACACGGCTCAGGCCGCTGGCCGGCCAGTCTGGTGACGCGGCACACATTCAGCGGCTCATGCCCCTGACGACCGGGAGCGGATCCGCGCCGGCGACATCACGACCCGAGCCACCCGTGCCCTCGGCGGTGCTGGGTGCCAGTACATCATGTCAAGCCCCCCGCCAAGTGCAATCCGGAGTGAATATGTCAGCAATAGCTCCCCAAAGCAGCAGTGAGGATGCAAAAACATTTGCCCACTCACTCCGATACCCTCCGCCTGCCACCGGGAACAACAATGCATCACCGGATCCGGTATCGCCGGGTTACGTATTTACGGGAGAACTGGCAGTTGACGCATTACCTGAAGACGCCCGGTTCGAGCTTTCAACTGGAGATGGCAAGTGGACATCTGTCTGCACGCTCGAAAGGGTTCGCCAATATGGAAGAGTGTATGAGATCCCCTTTGATGGCAAACCGCCTTACGAGCCACTACATCTGTATGTATGTTCAGATTCGATGACATCAGCCAGGCACTACCTCAGAACGGTTATTCCGGACAAAAATCACCGCACAACGCAGGACAACTGAATGAAAGGTGCTGAAATCTGTCGGCCAGTACACTATACCCCGATACATTTTTCCTGGAACACAATACAGGGTTAAAGACACACTAGTGTGAAGTATTGAGGACAACCGATGCCACGGACGCACACATCAAGTGTTAGCCCAAAGCTGTAATGTCCCCTTCTCGCAATTCTAAAATGTCCCCTTTTGGGATACAGGAGGGGGCAATGGCAGAGGAGACCATTGCAATGACGCAAAAAGCGATCGATCGGCTGGCAATCATTCAGCAGGTGACCGCAAAACAGCTTCGGCAACAGGAAGCTGCCCGGCAGCTTGGGCTGAGTGTCCGGCAAGTTAAGCGTCTGGTCGCCCGCTTTCGTCAGAAGGGGCCGTCAGGACTGGTTTCCGGCCATCTCGGTAAACGCCCGGGCAATGCAATTCCCGGGGCCGTGCGCAAGGAAGTACTCTCTCTGGTTCGCACACGCTACCCTGATTTCGGACCAACGCTTGCCTGTGAAAAACTCACCGCACTGCATGGATACAAGCTGTCAGCCGAGACCCTCCGACAGTGGATGATCGCTGACGGACTCTGGAAACCCGGAAAACGCAAGGCCGCCCGGATTCACCAGCGACGTCCCAGACGGCCCTGTCGCGGCGAGCTGATTCAGATTGACGGCTCACCACATGACTGGTTTGAAGGGCGCGGCCCGCGCTGCACCCTGATCGTGTTCATTGATGACGCCACCAGTGAACTGATGGCATTACGCTTCGCCCCGGCCGAGACCACCTGGGCTTACCTGCAGACACTGCAAGGCTATCTGGCCGAGCACGGCCGCCCCGCTGCTTTGTATTCCGACAAGCACAGCATCTTCCGGGTAAACCAACCCGAGCGCGAAGGTGAGCTGACCCAGTTCACCCGGGCTCTCAAAACGCTGGATATCGAGCCCATTCATGCCAATACCCCTCAGGCCAAGGGGCGTGTCGAGCGTGCCAACCAGACGCTTCAGGACCGCCTCGTCAAGGAGTTGCGTCTTGCGGGCATCTCGGACATTGAGACCGCCAATGCCTGGCTGCCGGGCTTTATGCGCGATTTCAACGCACGCTTTGCCAAACCCGCCCAGAACGCCACGGATGCTCACCGCCCCGTTCTGCACACACCAGAGGAGCTGGCGCTCATCCTGTGCCTGCACAACCACCGAAAGCTCTCAAAGAACCTGACCTTTCAGTTCAGGAACCGGGAATACCAGCTCACCGGCTATGGAAAGGGCTATCGGCTCCGGGGCGCCCGGATCACCATCTGTGAAGCACAGGATGGCCATGTGACGGTGCTCCACAAAGGGCATCAACTGGATTGGCAAATCCTGAGCGAAGGCGAGCCCCCGGTCCCTTTGGATGACGAGAAAAGCCTCCACCAACGTGTCGACAAGGCGAGAGCCAGACAAAAGGCATCCTCAGGCAGAAAGCCCGCGCCGGACCATCCATGGCGACGTTCTCCGGTTGGTAAAGCGGCCTCCGGCAGGCAGTCGGTAACCTCCTGAAACAGGATACCCAAAGGGGACACTTTAGCTTTGGTAAAAAGGGGACATTTTAGAATTGGGTTGACAGACGCACACATCAAGAATCTGCACGGCCATCTGGCTGCTGATCCTCACCGCCTGCACACCCGACACCTGGCAGGAACGGGTCAAAAAGGCCATGGAGGACGGCGACCCCATCACCGAAGAAACCTTCAGCCTGCCCATGGAAGACTACACGGACCCGAAACAGTTCGACGGTCCCCGCCTGATGTTCTTCGGCGGTTCCCCCTGGCCACTGCGCTATGCCGACCACAAACATGGCCTGCTGCTCTTTTCCGTCCGGCCCGATGGCTCCGACCTGCGTCTGGTGCTGACCGAAGAGGAACTGTACAAGGACAGCGGACGCAGTGCCTGCTGCATCCGCAGCAGCCTGCATCTCGCCCGCTCACCGGATAACCGCTACGTGGCCTTCGAGTTACGGCGACGCGAGGACATCCCCTACAAGCAACTGCCACCCGGCTCCGGAGGTGAGCTATCCATCTGGCTGGTGGACCTCAAGACCCGCAGGTTCACCCATGTGGATGATGACGGCATTGATCTGAAGTTCACTGCTCAGGGTGACAAACTCTGTTATTTCAGTGGCGACTTCAAATGCTACAACATCCGTACCGGGGAGCATGTCACCCGTTATAACCTGAAACTCCGCTCGGCAGGCTTTGGCTTCCGGGGCGAAGACAACCAGATCGTCAACATCAACCCGGAGCAGATTGAAATCTATTCCTTTGACGGCACCCTGCTGCAAACCTATCCGTTCACCAGTCTGTTCAGGACCTATACGGCCAGACGGCTGGTGACCGGCACGAGCTCATCCATTGTCTCCGAGAACGGCCGCTTTGCCTATATCCTGCTTACAGACGGGACAGGATGGCTGGTGGATACAATCAAAGGCGCGGGCCTGAAAGAAGTTCCGGACACACCGATGCCCTCCGTTTCTGCACTATTGACCCGTGCCGGCGATCTCTACTTGGGGGACCGGGACGGACTCAGGCGCGTATACGGCACCAGCCCCGCGCTCCCTGAACTCATTCCCTATCTGAGCCGCCGTGCGCCTGTCCATCACGACTACAATCCGCTGGGATCACCGACACTGACTTACCGCGCCGAAACACTGATCAATCAATAACCCGCCTCACCGGGAGTGGTGAGATGCAGTTCAGACAGGGAGATAACGATGCCACGGACGCACACATCAAGAATCTGCACGGCCATCTGGCTGCTGATCCTCACCGCCTGCACACCCGACACCTGGCAGGAACGGGTCAAAAAGGCCATGGAGGACGGCGACCCCATCACCGAAGAAACCTTCAGCCTGCCCATGGAAGACTACACGGACCCGAACCAGTTCGACGGTCCCCGCCTGATGTTCTTCGGCGGCTCCCCCTGGCCACTGCGCCATGCCGACCACAAACATGGCCTGCTGCTCTTTTCCGCCCGGCCCGATGGCTCCGATCTGCGTCTGGTGCTGACCGAAGAGGAACTGTACAAGGACAGCGGACGCAGTGCCTGCTGTATCTATGGCAGTGAGCGCCTGGCCCGGTCACCGGATAACCGCTACGTGGCCTTCGAGTTGTGGCGGCGCGAGGACATCCCCTACAAGCAACTGCCACCCGGCTCCGGAGGTGAGGTATCCATCTGGCTGGTGGACCTCAAGACCCGCAAGTTCACCCATGTGGACGACGGAGGTACAAATCTGAAATTCACCGCTCAGAGCGACAAGCTCTGTTATTTCAGTGGGTACTTCAAGTGCTACAACATCCGTACCGGGGAGCGTGTCACCCGTTATGACCTGAAACTGAGGTCCAAGGGATTCGGCTTCCGTGGCGAAGACAATCAGATCGTCAACATCAACCCGGAGCAGATTGAAATCTATTCCTTTGATGGCACCCTGTTGCATACCTATCCGTTCACCAGTCTGTTCAGGACCTATACGGCGAGACGGCTGGTGACAGGCACACTTGCCTCCAACATCTCCGAGAACGGCCATTTTGCCTATATCTCGCTCTCAGACGGGACAGGATGGCTGGTGGATACAATCAAAGGCGTGGGCCTGAAAGAAATTCCGGACACACCCTTGCCAGCTGAAGCCATACTGGGGACAAGCGGTGATCTCTACTTGGGGGACCGGGACGGACTCAGGCGCGTATACGGCGCCAGCCCCGCGCTCCCTGAACTCATTCCCTATCTGAGCCACCGTGCGCCTGTCCATCATGACTACAATCCGCTGGGATCACCGACACTGACTTACCGCGCCAACATACTGATCAATCAATAACCCGCCTCACCGGGAGTGGTGAGACGCAGTTCAGACAGGGAGGGCACCATGTCCGCACAGGTCCAGGGTCCTGCGTGAGGCAGCTGGCGCACCCGGCACGACCTTCCCGAAAAGCCATCCGCCACGCTATAATACCTTCGGCACGCCCCATGCGATGGAAAAGCACACAAGGAATGAACAGATGCCACGGACGCACACATCAAGAATCTGCACGGCCATCTGGCTGCTGATCCTCACCGCCTGCACACCCGACACCTGGCAGGAACGGGTCAAAAAGGCCATGGAGGACGGCGACCCCATCACCGAAGAAACCTTCAGCCTGCCCATGGAAGACTACACGGACCCGAAACAGTTCGATGGTCCCCGCCTGATGTTCTTCGGCAGTTCCCCCTGGCCACTGCGCTATGCCGACCACAAACATGGCCTGCTGCTCTTTTCCGCCCGGCCCGATGGCTCCGACCTGCGTCTGGTGCTGACCGAAGAGGAACTGTACAAGGACAGCGGACGCAGTGCCTGCTGTATCCGCAGCAGCCTGCATCTCGCCCGCTCACCGGATAACCGCTACGTGGCCTTCGAGTTACGGCGACGCGAGGACATCCCCTACAAGCAACTGCCACCCGGCTCCGGAGGTGAGCTATCCATCTGGCTGGTGGACCTCAAGACCCGCCAGTTCACCCATGTGGATGATGACGGCATTGATCTGAAGTTCACTGCTCAGGGTGACAAGCTCTGTTATTTCAGTGGCGACTTCAAATGCTACAACATCCGTACCGGGGAGCATGTCACCCGTTATAACCTGAAACTCCGCTCGGCAGGCTTTGGCTTCCGGGGCGAAAACAACCAGATCGTCAACATCAACCCGGAGCAGATTGAAATCTATTCCTTTGACGGCACCCTGCTGCAAACCTATCCGTTCACCAGTCTGTTCAGGACCTATACGGCCAGACGGCTGGTGACGGGCACGAGCTCATCCATTGTCTCCGAGAACGGCCGCTTTGCCTATATCCTGCTTACAGACGGGACAGGATGGCTGGTGGATACAATCAAAGGCGTGGGCCTGAAAGAAGTTCCGGACACACCGTTCCCGTCTGATAACATACTGGGAGCGAACGGTGATCTCTACCTTGAAGATCGGAAGGGGCTCAGGCGCGTGCACGGCGCCAGCCCCGCGCTCCCTGAACTCATTCCCTATCTGAGCCACCGTGCGCCTGTCCATCATGACTACAATCCGCTGGGATCACCAACACTGACTTACCGCGCCAACATACTGATCAATCAATAACCCGCCTCACCGGGAGTGGTGAGATGCAGTTAAGACAGGAAGGTCACCATGTCCGCACAGGTCCAAGGTCCTGACATAACCGGGAACCCCCGCCAAAACGATCTGGCTCGCCGGCTCGAACAGGATGACATCATCTGCCGGCGCGTATTCACGAAGGATTACGATCCGGACGAGCGCCGTTTCGTACCCGGTGCCAAATGCCGGCCGGCAAGCCATCTCTTTTTCATGATGGAGCTGGACGTACCCCGGAACGACGGCTTGCCGGGGCTGGTGCGGCGTTTTGAGCCTGTATACAGCGATGCTCAGGGTGAGCTGAACCATCTGCAGCATCGCACCACCCCCGATGGCCGTATCGAACTCACGAGGCAGAACTTCATGGCGGGCATCACCCAAGCCATGCATCATCCATCCAAAGGCGCCGGTTTAACCCTTGTGCGGCTACCGGTTCAGGACGTACAGACCATGATGCTGGCATACGGGCGCGAGGAGTGGAAAGCGCAGATGCACAAGCTGCTCAGCGCGCCGGATGTAAAAAAGGATATCCCTTTTATCCCCCTGCAAAAGATTCCCATAAAGGAGATCGACCTGAATGCGTTTCCCGGTCAGGGCAAATCCCTGCAAGATCTCGGACAGATCAGCGGCTTTGCCAGCGCCTTGGTACTGCCTCGCTTCAGAACCGTTTATGTCACATTCACCTCTGCCGATTTGGTCGGTGCTCTGGTCAGCCTGACCTCCATTGACACCGGGAGAAGATTTAGTGACAGAGCTTCTGACACCAATGGATTCGGGGCCTGTGCGGCCATTGGCGGCGCAGGGCAGTATTTCGTCTCTGGCCTCTATTATCTTCATGTGGAACTCCCGAAAGGTGTCCGCCTGAGCCAGGTACTTGGCAAAACTGCAACAGGATTGCCTCCGGACGCCAGGGGTTGGACTCTGATGGTCCACCTGGACTTTCCCATTGAAACCCCGCTGGGTCCGGCACAGGTGGTGCGGGGTGATCCGGTGACCGTGGAGGAAGTGCTGGTACAGCAGTTCCCGGACGCCTGGAAAAGCCGCTGGTCAGCCCGGCTGAAGGCCCTCAATGGCGGCACCTTCCGACCGGCGGAGGCGCCGGCCCTGGATCGTCTGCTCCTGACCGGCGGAGCGGCCAGCAAGTGGGCAGCCGGTACTCTGACCGCCACCTCGGCGCGTGATATCTACTGGAACCTTGCGGACGCATTGCGTGGGTCCCAGTTTTTTGGACGTGATACTGAGCTCAGAAGTTTTGCCAACCTGGTCTTCACCTCTCGCGACATCCGCAATGCCCTGCACGAGGGTAACCGCAAAGCACTGGGGGATCTGGCTGCGCTGAAACAGAAAGGCAGACTGAGAGAGGCAGCCAAAACGGTTTCTTTCTGGAAAGAGGCAAGCAAGACCCTGGGTCTCAATTGGACCGATCCGCTGGAACAGCAAGGGAAGCCGTTCTATCTTTCTACCCTGGACGTCCCCAGATTCCTCAAGGGGCCGCTGGATGTCACCCTGCGTTCCGCTCGGGCTGCCGGCAGTGCACTGGATGTCTTCAGCCTGGCCGCCGCCATCATGGGCATCCCGCAGACCTGGGCCAGCGTGGATCGGGCCGCCAGCCAGCAGGACCATGCGGTGGCGGCCTTCCGTCACCTTGCCGGTGAATATGCCCGCCGGCTGAGCCTGCCGGATACCGGAAGGCCAATGACTGACCACAGTTCTTCCGGGCAGCATTCAGGCTGGCTGCCTGACGATATTCTGCCCGAAGAGCCGTTCAGGAAGGCCCTGAAGCCCCGAAAGCGGATTGCCATGCACACTCTGCGCTTCGGTTACGGGCACAATTTGTCCACCCTGCGCAAGAACGACATGACATTCCTTGCGAGCCTGGCGGACACCCTGGCCGAGAAGCTGAAATCCGGATCGCGGCTAATCATCTCGCTGACCGGGCATGCCAGTACCCCGGGCAGTGACAGTTGGAACCAGTTGCTCTCGGAAAAACGCGCCAGGGAGGTAGAGAAGGCACTGAAGCGGGCCTTGCGCGCCCGTGGAGCTGACCCGGCTGACTATCCGGAATCACTGCGCATTGAAGTGACCGGTCGGGGCGAGTCGGAACCGGTGACAAGGCCGGATGGCAGCGAGGACGAGGCGGCTTCAAAGCGTGTGGTGCTGGACTGCCATGAAGTAGTCGAAGGCGTACCAGCCGCCTGGCTGCCCTGCCGGGAAGCGCAACAGTCACTGGCGCTACGCTGCGATGCCGCCATTGCCGCCAGTCTGGGTTATGACAAGGCGTGGGCGACGACCCTGCTGACCACGCTTTCAGGCGCGTATGACAGTGTCACGGTCATTCTCGGAGTGATTCCCAGCCTGCAGCCCGTTTCCGGCGCCCTGATCGCCGCCAAGGCCATCGCCTCGGCACTTGCTAATGGCGCCGATCTGATCGGGTCCACCGAGGCGGATATCATACGCTCCTCGGAATCTGTCGGTGCCCTGGGGGGTGTCCTGGAGTACGGTCTCGCACTTGCCGGCAATGCGCTGGACTCCCTGGAGCACATCCACAAAAGTCTTGCCGAGGTACGCGACCGGGCCCGGCACAACGAAGTACTCACCCTGACCGCGGCCCGGGATTATGCCCGTGCAGAACAGGCGCCCGACGCAGAGCGGGACGCGCGGCTGGAGTCCTGGACCGCACTGCAGTTTCATCTGCGGTATCAGATACTCAACGGATTGCTGGGCCTGATCCAGCGTGCATGCTGGCTGGCAGTTACCGGGGACGAGCCCAGGCAGAGCAGCCTGGCCAAATGGTTCGACCGGCTCGACATCCCGGGCTACATTGACACCTACCTGCTCAGGGATGGCTGGTTATTTGATACCCGTGAGGCCATACCTGTCGCACCCGATGCATTGTGGCTCTCCCAGGTGCGCAGGCGCTCTTGGTACACCCGTACTGACGGACAAAATGTCATCCGACACACCCCTGAGCATCTGTACATGGCGTCATTCACACATGGACTGCGCTATCATTACCAGCGTCTGACCAGTTACCATGATCTGCCCTGGCGGGATCATGTTTATGCCCGCACCCAAACCCTGTTTCCCCTGCACGGCCAGTTTTCTCAAGATACGGAAATGCTGGCCACCCAACTGGCAACCATTGTCCATACCCTGACACCGGAAAGTGTGGCGTGGACTGATATGTACTGGTGCCCGCGGGGCAAGGCCGGCGAATGGTCACCCTTTCGTTTCCGGTTCGGCCCCTTCGGCAACCACGCCCCCTTGTCACCCTTCGAGCCGGTCAGGATTCTGGTCGTCATGGAAAAATACGAGATCTGGCCCTCCCATGCCGAAGGAATCCCCGACAAGGATTACATGACAGACCCTCTTACCGGAAAACGATTCAGACTGGATAAACATAAAAAGCCCATCCTCCTGAGGCCCTCGCCGGTACCTGTGACGCTCTGGCTGCATCGCTTTGATGGCATCAACGTCAGCTGTCCGCTGATGGATGTCAATCTGCACATCCTGCAGGAGCATGAGCTGCCGGAGGAAGAGCGGCACTATGCCGGACGCCTGGGTGCGGTCATCCATCCGTTCTTTCAGTTTGGCCCCGTAACTCACCACGGGCTGCGTCCCGTGGCGTCGGACAACTGGCTGGACATGGCAGTCGACCTGATGAAGTGGGCGTTCTCCCCGACAGAGCGGAGTGTGGCTGGCGCTACGGCGCGCTCTCTCACATGACCTGTGCCCTGAGCCTGCGCTTCGGCAACGACAAGACGGATTATTTTCTGGCCTGGACTGACCGTGAAATCTCCCGCAACCCGCTTGAAGCATCACACGACAGTCTCTTTACCATGAGCGTTGATCCCGAGCGGGTGCATGAAGTGGACGGACGCAGGCTCAGTGATGAATACCTGCTGACCGACAATGCCTTTCTGACTCAGGAGGCTGTGACTTACGCCTTTCCGAAACTGTTCGACGGCCAGATACGGGTCGAGCTGTTCTTCCGTTTCGACAACGGTCCCTGGCTGCATCCGTCACCGGCTTGGAATGCAGAACGCACCTTCAGCGATCCGGTCACAGGAGTTTTTGCGCCCGAATCTGCCCCAAGTGATCACCTGGCGGATCATGCCCTAGCCATAGCCAGACTCATCTCCATGGCCAACATGAGCAATCTGGAGGATTTGGTGCGCTACCACGCGCTGATGCTCAATGAAGCCGCCTGGGATACCCCCACAGAAATGCTGGTGGTGGTCACCTGTGACCGTCTGGGAAAGGCTTACACGAATGAAGGCGGAGGCCAACACCCTCTGCCACTTCACCCGGTGGGCGTGCAACTGCAGGCGTGCAGCCTGGTTGCACAGTTTGAAAATGACAATACCACGCTGAACCTGCATGATGTGGTCAACGGCCCCATGCTCAGCACGACCGTGACCTCCCAGGGCCAGCTGAACCCCGAACAGACGGATCAGACCAAGCTGCCACCGCTTCTGAAATCCCTCATCGACAGCGCCCCGGTCGGTGCCCGGCAACGCAGACAGACATTGACCACCCTGCTGGGACAAGGTACCCGCCACGTATTTGCCGGCACACTGAAGCTGAATTATCAGGGTCCCAGCGGCCGGACATTCCAGGGGTTGCGCCCGTTCGGGGAATTGTATGGCGAACATTTCAAACGCAAGCAGCCCTTTGCCGCCCTGGGCTTCGGCCGCATTGTCTCTGCCGGCGACAGCGGCCTGGATGTCGAAGGGTGGACACCACAGGATAGCGATCATCACTATCTGCTGCTGATACAACTGCCCGAAACACTGAAGAGCAGTCTCTGGAAGAAGCTGCCGGACGGCACCGATCCGGACACATTGCGGCGCAAGCAGGCGGAAAACGAGACCGAATCACTGACCCGGGATGATCCTGACAGCCCCGCACGCACCATCCTGAAGCATGCCCTGACGCCGGCCCTGCGCTGGGCAAAACTGCCGCAAAACAAGCAGGCTGAACGTTTGCAACGCTGGCTGACCGATGCCGAAGAAGCGACATGGCTGAAACAGAAGTTGCCGAGTGTGCTGGGGGGCAGTTAACGACCCCGCAATCCACCGGATTCCGGATGCGTAGAAGGCATCAATCTCGCGTCAAATTGACCGAGATCATATCCCCTTGGAGGTAAGTGCCACACAATAACACATACCAACTCACCGTTTGGAGGTATGTCAAAATGTACTTGGATGAAGTGGTGATTGCAGGGGTAGGCGTGGTATTGCTGACGCTGGCATTCTTCGGGGGTGTGTATTACATGATCCGCAAGGACGAAGAAAAGCACCACCATTGACGTCAGCCGCCCGGTCCCGGCCTGAATGGCGGGAGCCGCACGGCGTGATCTCCGGTGCCCCGCCGGAAGGCAGCTTTTTCAGGCGCTTTGCTGATCGTCCTCGTGAACCTGCTTGCGAAAACGATGCAGCATCCAGGCGACACCGGCCAGCACCAGGGGCACGGAGGCCCCGGCCACGGCGCCTGAGCTGACCGGCAGCCCCCCTGCCTTGGCAGCTTCACCTGCGTACTTGATCAGGCCAACCGTATAGTAACTGATGGCGACGACGGACAGCCCCTCGACCGCCTGCTGGAGCCTCAACTGCAACCGGCTGCGGCGGTTCATGGACGCCAGCAACGCCTGATTCTGCTGTTCGAGCGAGAGATCCACACGGGCACGCAGCAATGCGTTGGCCCGGTTGATGCGGGTGGAGAGATCATCCAGATAGTCCCGCGTCGACTCGCAGGTCCGCCAGGCCGGCACCAGCCGGCGCCCGAGGAATTCTCTGAGTGTCATCAGCCCCGGAATCTCCGTTTCCCGAAGCTCATCCAGCCGGGCCTGAACCAGCGCATGATATGCCGACGCGGCTGAAAACCGGTAGTTGGTATCCGAGATCAGGCGTTCGGTTCTTGCTGCCAGCACAGAAAGTTCCCTGACCAGGCGCTGTTCATCCTCCAGGCTTTCGATATCCGTGATCTGCTGAATGATGCGTGCCAGCTCTTCATCCATGGACCACATTTGCGGTGCGATGGATTTTGCCAGCGGCAATGCCTGAAGCATGGACATGCGATAGGTTTCCAGCTCAAGCAGGGCGCGAACCAGTCGCCCGAGCTGGCAAGGATTGAGCCGTCGGTTGAGGACCAGGAACCGGCCGAATCCGTCCGCATGAATCCGGTAGGCCGTCCAGACTTCGGCCCCCTCCCCCACAACCTTGCTGCCCAGCAGGCGCTGCCCTTCAAAGTAGCGCCGCAGGGCATCCTTGTCGGTGGGATGCGTATCCGCCTCGGCGATTTCCACATGCAGGGCGGAAAAGACGGCGCCCGGTATCTCCCTGAGCCACTCGGCAGGCAACACATCCAGTGCGGGCTGTGCAAAAGGTTCACCCCCGGTATCCTGAACAATCACCAGATAGGTGGAAAATTCCGTATGCCGTTCCCAGCGCAATGTGAACGCACCAAAATCCTGATAGTAGCAATTGGCATCAGGCAGCGGTGCCGGTACCGCGTAACGCGTGCAGAGCCTGCTGAGATGCGCACGTTCGGCCTCTGCATCCGCAGGCGCTTCAATGGCAAGGTGAGACAAATGCGCGGGATGCGCCAGTGTGGGAAACGGCCGGGTATGCAACTCGTTGAAGAGCGCATCACGTTGTGCACTGAAGGGCAACCCTGAGCGAACCGTCATGAGACAAAAACCTGCGTAGTAATACGTACGGCGCCAAGCATAACGGTGCACCTGCCGAAATGGAAGCGCATGAGAGCCATTCACCGGGTTCGCCGGCATACCTGCCACTTCCTGAAAAAGGCTAACCTTGTGAAAAAACTGGCATAAGTGTCATGTGCGGTTATACTGAATTGACTGATTTTGACCCGTGCTGAAGGTGTTATGCCCACTCCGTGCCGTAATGCGCTGATACCCGTGTTGTTCTTCCTGATCTCTGTCATGGCGGGCATGGCGCGCAGCGATGTGTTGTCCATGGAAGTCGAGTGGGTCAAGGATGTGACCGGCAATCAGTCGCTGGCAGATATCATCGACCTGCCTGCGGAACACTGGCAACGGCTGCCCGACGCACACATTCTCAATCCGGGTTACAATACGGCCGCCTGGTGGCTAAAGGTCACGCCCCGGGTCGGGCCGGCCGACATTCGTCAGGCGGTTCTGGAAATTGCCTTTCCGATGCTCGATTATGTGGATGTGTTCGTTGTTCCCCCGGCGTCACGTCAACCCCGGACACACTGGAGTACAGGAGATCACCTGCCCTTCAATACCCGTCCCGTTGCTTTCGAAAACTTTGCCTTCCCGGTAAGCCGTCTCGACAACGGCACTTGGCCTGTGCTGTACGTCCGGATCCAATCCACGGGTGGTGTCCAGATACCTGTCCAGCTTCACTCTACGGCAGAATTCGTCCGTCACGCCTCCCTGACGTCAACACTCAACAGTCTTTACTACGGCACGCTGGGTATCATTGCCATCATCAATTTGCTGCTCTTCTGGCAGATACGCGAAGAACGGGCCTTCCTGCATTATGCGCTCACCACCCTGGGTTTGCTGCTGCTGATTGCGTCCATGCAGGGCTCCCTGTTCCGCTATGTCCTGCCCAATCATCCCGATCTGTATCAGGATGCACTCCTGGCAGGTATCTTTGCGACCTTGAGCGCGCTCAGCGCTTTCACGCGTCACTTTCTCAACCTCCAGGTTCATGCCCCTCAGATGGCTCTGTTCTATCGTGTTACCCAGCAGGCTGCACTGTTCTTTCTGCTGCTGATTCCGTTTCTGGAATACCAGATCCTGAATCTGGTGGGGGTTTTCCTGGCGGGTCTGACCCTTGTCCCCATGCTGTTTACGGGGCCGGTCTGCTGGTTACGAGGTGTTCCCAGAGCACCACTGTACACGCTCGCCACCGGTATTCTGGCCTGTGGCGCCCTGATCACCACACTGGCCAACCTGGCGCTGATACCCGCGACTCTATGGTCCCGGTATGCCATCCAGGTCAGCTCCGCCGTGGACGCCGTAATGCTTACCGTTGCGCTAGCCATGCGCATGGGAGATGAACACCGGGAGCGGGATGCGCATCAGGCGGCGGCGGAACGTTCCCGGGCCGCGCAGCAGGCGGCCCAGAAGGAACTGCGACGGGCTTCTCTGATGGATGACAGCGTCGATCTGCCCAACGCGCATCTGCTGCGCAGCCGTCTTCAGTCCGAACACCGCCAGCGTGTGGCAGGCGGCCTCGTGCTGCTCCGGATTCCCCAGCTCAACAGCCTCGGCACCATACTGGGTCCGGAATTTCTGGCTGAAGCCCGTACGGCCCTGGTCGCCAGGCTGTCGGCACTGCTGTCAAGGGAAAATGCCATTCGCCCGGTTGTCGGGCCCGATCTGAACCGCAGCTATCCCCTGGCCAGTGTGGATACGGCCTGTTTTGCGGCCTTGCTGCATGCGGGGCGTCGGTTGACTGAATCCCGGTTACGGTACTGGATCAGCGAGATTGAGAAACCCATAGTCATTCACGACCGTCCAGTCCGCTTTTCCCTTCAGGCGGGTATCGTTGTCCCGGAAAGTGCGCCCAGGGATCCGGATCAGTGGCTGCACTGCGCTCAGTGGGCCTGTGACACCCTCTCAGACAATCAGTCCGGATTTTCCGCCTATACGGGCGAAGTGCTGGCCCTTCACCAGCGCAGACAGCATATTATCCAGGCACTGGAGCCGGCACTGCACAATCGTGAGCTGCGGCTGTATTACCAGCCACAGCTCAATCTCATGACGCAGCGGGTCGAGGGTGTCGAAGCACTGCTGCGCTGGCATCACCCGGAGATCGGCACAGTTCCGCCGGATGAACTGGTCAGTATCGCCATCCAGACAGGGCTGATCCGACCGCTGACCCAATGGGTGATTCAACAGGGGTTGCACGATCTGGTGATCCTCAGGGAGCACGCACCCTGGCTGAGACTGTCAGTCAATGTCTCGGCACGGAATCTGGAAGAATGGGATTTCAGCACCACGGTGCTGGAGTCCCTGACGCGCTTCCGGCTGCCGGCTTCCTGCCTCTGCATCGAAATCACCGAAACCGAATCCTTTATCGCGCCGGATCAGGCGCGACAGGCACTGGACCGGCTCCACGAGGCAGGCGTGCAGATCTCGATGGACGATTTCGGTACCGGGTATTCCAATCTGGCTCAGCTCTCCAGCCTGCGCCTGACGGAACTGAAGGTGGATCGCAGTCTGACCCGGATTGATGGCGATACCAGACGCTACCAGGTCCTGTCCAAGACCATATCCATGGGCAAGGTCCTGGAGTGCTCGGTGGTGGCCGAGGGCGTGGAAGATCAGGCGCAACTCAAGCAACTGCATGCACTGGGCTGTGATCTGATCCAGGGCTATTACCTGCATCGCCCGGAGCCCCTGGAGGCCACGGCTCAGTGGCTGCGGGATTTTGATCCCTGGGCATTCGGGTTGCAGAAAAAGGCCTGATCGGGCACCCAATCGATTCGCCAGCCTGCAGTTTCCGGCTCTGGCAGGGTGTCCAGCCAGCGATCACCCAGGGCCAGGACACGACTCCCCGAACACAACAACGGCCAGACATCACGCAACCAGGGCGGGATGCCATTTGCCTGAAAGCTGTCCTTGAGCGGTTTGCCCTCCTGATGCCGGGACGGCAACCGGTCCCCTTGCTGGCGCCCCCTGATCGTCAGCCCCTCGGGTGGCGGGGCCGCCAGCCAGGCACCCCAGCTGACCCAGCGCAGCGTCAGCCGTCCGGTAGCCAGAGACAGAACGGTATCCTCGCCCGCCACGAGGTGAAGGTCGATTGGCTCCTGCTTCGCCGTCATCACCTGTGCAGGAACCCAGTACAGGTCATGACGATACCGGGCCGCCATGCCCGCTTTCAGATGCAGGCGGGCCGCCTGACCGGCATGCAATTCGCGGATGAATTCCGCAAGCATCGATTCCGGCACCGGTTGCCCCGCGCGCTCGCTCAGCCAGCACTTCAGCGTACTGTTCTGCATGTCCGGGCTCAGACGGCTCCAGACATCCAGAGGCAGCACGGTGTCGGCCTGCATGGCGGTGAGGACGTCCCGGGCCGCGCTGTCCGCCGCCTGCAAGCGTTGACGCATTCTGGCCTGCAGGGCGGTCAGACGCCGGTTCAGATCCGGCCAGCGCCCGGTCAGACGGGGCAGAATATCGTGCCGGATGAAATTGCGGTCAAAGACCGTATCCCGGTTGCTGGGATCCTCGACCCAGTGCACGGCACGGTGCCTGGCCCAGACCCGCAGCACGGCACGAGGCAGGTGAAGGAAGGGCCGGTACAGCGTTCCCGCTCCCAGCCCGCGGCTGATGGGCATGCCCATGAGATCCTCCGGCTGAGCCCCCTTGAACAGGCGCAGCAACACGGTCTCAAGCTGATCATCCTGATGATGGGCCATGAGCAGGCAGTGACCGGGTGCCAGCACCTCTTCAAAGACCCTGTAACGCGCCTCACGGGCAGCCGCTTCCAGACCCTGCCCTGTCGGCTCCACAACCACATCGTGGCGCATGCAGGGCACGCCGAGCCGCTCCGCCTCCCTGAGACAGAGACGGGCCCAGCTCTCGGCGTCCGGGTGCAGGCCATGGTGAACATGGATGGCTGTCAGTGGTGCCATGCCCTGAGCAACACAGGCATGCAGCAGCACCATGGAGTCCAGGCCACCACTGAGTGCCACCACGTATCCTGATGCGACAGGGGCGCGACCAAGCGCTTCCCGGATCAGGTGGTCAGCCTGTTCAGCCGAGATAGCGCTCAAAGTCGGTGAGCTTTTCATAGCGCTGCTGCACCAGCGTATCCCGGTCCAGTGCAGTCAGCTCGTCCAGGGCCTGTGTCAGCTGCAGCTTGACCTGCGCTGCGGCCATGTCCGGATCGCGATGCGCCCCACCCAGCGGCTCGTCGATAATGCCATCAATCAGATTCAGTTCCTTCAGGCGCTTTGCGGTGATGCCCATGGCCTCGGCGGCTTCGGCGGCATACTCTGCACTTTTCCAGAGAATGGATGCACACCCTTCGGGTGAAATCACTGAATAGGTGGCGTACTGAAGCATGTACAGCCGGTCACACACCCCAATGGCCAGTGCCCCCCTGAACCGCCCTCCCCGATGACGGTGGAAATGATCGGTGTACGCAAACGTGACATGACCGCAAGGTTGACGGCGATGGCCTCACTCTGCCCCCGCTCTTCCGCACCGATTCCCGGATAGGCACCGGGCGTGTCAATGAAGGTGATCACGGGCATGCGGAAGCGCTCCGCCATTTCCATCAGTCGCAATGCCTTGCGATAGCCTTCCGGACGGGGCATGCCGAAATTGCGTTTGACCTTGTCCTTGATCTCCCGGCCTTTCTGGTGTCCGATCACCATGACCGGCTTGCCATCCAGGCGGGCGATCCCGCCCACAATGGCCTGGTCATCAGCGAACTTGCGGTCACCGTGCAGTTCGTCAAAATCCTCGAAGATGCGTTCCACATAGTCCAGCGTATAGGGACGCTTGGGGTGGCGCGCAAGGCGGGCGATATCCCAGCTCGACAGGTCGCGGAAGATTTCCTCCGTCAAGGCCCGGCACTTGGTTTCCAGGCGGTTGATCTCGTCCTGCAGATTCACATCCTTGCCGGTGCTGACGAGCTTCAGTTCCTCGATTTTTTCTTCCAGCTCCACGATGGGCTGCTCGAAGTCCAGATAGTAAGGGTTGTGCTGGCGTTCTTGTCCTGACATGATTTGCCATCCACGGGCCGGTCAGATCCGGCCCTCAGTTGAATTCCAGTTTGACGCGATCCTGGCCCAGCAGGCCCTGCAAATGGATCACCAGATCATCGGCGGGCTTCACCCGCCACTGTTCACCCAGTCTGACCGCTGCACGGGCCCCGGGCCTTGTGTACTCGATGCGCACCGGACAACCTCCCCCGGCATAACCGGTCAGAGTGTGCTGCAGCTGACTCACAAGCCCTCTATTAAAGTCGTCTTCGTCCAAAAACAAAATAAGCTCTTTGGCGTACTTGAGGCGCGCAGTGGTAATGTCATCCACGGACTTGGCCCGCATCCGCAGCTCGCCCGAGTACTCGTCCTCATCCACCTGCCCTTCCACAATCAGGATGGTGTCCATGTTCAGCAGCGGACGAGCCTGCTCGAAGACCTCTGAAAACAGGGCCACCTCGATCCGTCCGGAACGGTCATCCAGGGTCACGAAGCCCATGTACTGGCCCTTCTTGTTCTTCATGATGCGCTGGGCCACAACCAGACCGGCCGCCTTCTGGTCATCCCGGGCGGCGTGCAGGTCACTGATGGGCGTCCGGACCATGCGCCGGACTTCCTTTTCATAGCCATCGAACGGATGGCCGGTGAGATAGAGCCCGAGGGTTTCCTTCTCCTGCTGGAGTTTCTCCTTGTCCGGCCACTCGCGCAGATGGGCCGTGGAGGCATAGGGATCACCGTTCTCGTCAGCAAGATCCACGTCGCCGAACAGGTCCCCCATGCCGATATTCTGATTGCGACCATGCTGATCGGCCAGTGCCAGGGCTTCGGGCAGCGAGGCCATCAGGCGGGCGCGGCTGGGCCCGATGGAATCCATGGCGCCGGAACGGATGAGTGCTTCCAGGGCCCGCTTGTTCACCTTGCGCAGGTCCACCCGCTTGCAGAAATCGAACAGGTCCCTGAACGGGCCACCCGTCTTGCGGGCTTCCAGAATGGCACTCACCGGACCTTCTCCGAGGCCCTTGATGGCCCCCAGCCCATAAACGATCCGGTTCTGGTCGTCCACGGTAAACGTGTACTGGCTGAGGTTGACGTCGGGTAGCACGAGCTTCAGCTTCATGCGCCGGCATTCTTCCACCAGGGGCACCACCTTGTCGGTGTTGTGCATGTCCGCCGTCAACACCGCCGCCATGAAGGGTTCCGGATAATGGGCCTTCAGCCATGCCGTCTGGTAGGAGACATAGGCATAGGCCGCAGAATGCGACTTGTTGAAGCCATATCCGGCGAATTTTTCCACCAGGTCGAAGATTTTCTCGGCAAGATTCTTGTCGATACCGTTCTTTTCGCAACCCTCCAGAAAGATGGCCTTCTGCTTGGCCATCTCTTCCGGCTTCTTCTTGCCCATGGCACGGCGCAGCAGGTCGGCACCGCCGAGGGTGTAACCCGCCATGACCTGAGCAATCTGCATGACCTGTTCCTGGTAGAGAATGATCCCGTACGTAGGCTCCAGGATGGGCTTGAGGATATCCAGCTGATACTCGGGGTGCGGATAGGAAACCTTGGCGCGGCCGTGCTTCCGGTCAATGAAGTCCTGCACCATGCCGGATTGCAGCGGACCCGGACGAAACAGGGCCACGAGGGCGACAATATCCTCGAACCGGTCAGGCTGGAGCCTGCGGATGAGATCCTTCATGCCCCGGGATTCCAGCTGGAAGACGGCGGTGGTTTCCGCGTTCTTGAGCAGGTTGAAGGTGGCCTCATCATCCAGGGGGACATCTTCGATGGCCAGAGGCGGCTCACCCTTGCGAGCCCTTATGGGGTTGATGATGTCCAGGGCCCATTTGATGATGGTGAGGGTACGCAGCCCCAGAAAGTCGAACTTGACCAAGCCGGCCTGTTCCACGTCGTCCTTGTCAAACTGGGTGACCATGCCGCCACCCTCTTCGTCCGTATAGACGGGCGCAAAATCGGTCAGCTTGGTGGGGGCGATGACCACGCCACCGGCGTGCTTGCCCACGTTTCGGGTGATACCTTCAAGCTTGAGGGCCATCTCCCAGACTTCACGCGCCTCGTCATCGTTTTCGAGGTACTCGCGCAAGGGTTCCTCGGCCTCCCAGGCTTTTTTCAGCGTCATGCCCACTTCAAAGGGAATGAGCTTGGAGAGGCGATCCCCCAGTGAATAGGGTTTGCCCTGTACCCGCGCCACATCACGCACCACCGCCTTGGCCGCCATGGTGCCAAAGGTGATGATCTGGGATACGGCGTCACGGCCGTAGGTGTCGGCCACATAGGCGATGACCCGGTCCCGGCCTTCCATGCAGAAGTCCACGTCAAAGTCGGGCATGGACACCCGCTCCGGGTTGAGGAAGCGTTCGAAAAGCAGCGCATACTGAAGCGGATCCAGATCCGTGATCTTCAGGGCATAGGCCACCAGGGATCCGGCACCCGACCCCCGGCCCGGGCCCACGGGGACGCCGTTGTTCTTCGCCCACTTGATGAAGTCCATCACGATGAGGAAGTACCCCGGGAAGCCCATCTGGGTGATGATATCCAGCTCGAACTTCAGGCGGTCGTAGTAGGTCTGCCGCTTGGTCTCATAATCCGGATCCGACGGATCCAGAATTTTCTGCAGCCGTTCTTCCAGGCCCTCCTCACTGACCTTGATGAAGTATTCATCCATGGTCATCCCTTCGGGAATGGGATACTGAGGCAGATAGTAGGTGCCCAGCTTCAGGGTCACGGTACAGCGCCGTGCGATTTCCACCGTATTCTCAAGGGCTTCGGGAATGTCGGCAAACAGCTCGGCCATTTCTTCCGGCGATTTGAGATACTGTTCCTCGCTGAACCGCCGCTCGCGCCGCGGATCATCCAGTGTCACGCCTTCGGCAATGCAGACACGGGCTTCATGCGCTTCAAAATCCGACCGTTCGAGGAAATGTACGTCATTGGTGGCCACCACGGGCAGGGAGAGATCGGTGGCCAGGCTGACCAGATCATGGAGGCAGGTTTCGTCACCCGGCCGTCCGGTGCGCTGCAGCTCGATGTAATAGCGGTCGGGAAAGACGCCGGCCCAGTGTGCCGCCCGCTCCCGGGCCGCTTCCGGGTGTCCGTTGATCAGCAGCCGGCCCAGTTCACCATCCTGAAAACCGGAGAGTGCAATCAGGCCTTCGGGCTGCTGTTCGATCCACTCCGGGCGAATGAGGGCCAGCGGGCCGTGACGGCCTTCCGTATATCCCCGGGAAACGATCTCGGTCAGATTGCGGTAACCGGTATCGTCACAGGCATAAAGGGTCATGCGATGGGGCTGTTCAGGATCCTCCGGGTTGTACAGCCAGATGTCCGCCGCCGCAACCGGTTTGATGCCGGCACCCTGACAGGCCTTGTAGAACTTGACCATGGCACACATGTTGGACTGATCCGAGAGTGCCAGTGCTGGCATGCCCATTTCCGCTGCCCGTGCCACCAGCGGCTTGATCCGCACCAGTCCGTTTGTCAGGGAAAATTCGCTGTGTATGCGCAGATGCACAAAAGATGTCATTCAAACCCGTCCTGACTGATGGCCCCGGAGGACTTCCGCTTCCAGGGCACGCAACATTTCACTGTAGTGTTTCTGATCCGGCCGGCAGCTCACGACACTGACCGCCACGTCCTGATGCAGCGTCCGCCGGATACGTTCGGCAAGGCGACGCAACAGTTGCTCTGCACCGCCCGGACCGGTTTCCGGGAGCAGTATCCGGATATTTGAGGCATCGGTCAGGCAAACCGCGTCCGAGAGCCGGAGCTGGCCTTCCAGCCAGATCAGCACGCTCATCGCATCGGCTCCCGGCGCCAGCGTCAGCTGGGCAAAACAGAGCTGCTCACCGTAACGCTGCGCCCGCTGAAACTCCCGCATGAGCTGATATTCAAAGGCATGCCGGGTCCAGCGTCCCGTGACCGGCGCCTTGTCCGGCTCAGTGACCAGACAGGCTACCCGGCCACCCGATTCCATGGTGCTGATCACCAGGGATCCGGCGCCCGGCAGTGCCACACTGACAGGCTGAGCCCCCGGTTCCGCTTCAGCCAGTGCCTGTTCCGCCTGCTTTCTGACGTGGCCTTCCAGTCTCGCCCAGGCCGCATTGACCCAGGCCGGATGATCGGGCACCACCACCAGTACGGGCAATGCCAACGCATTCAGCCAGTCGCGCAAGACCGGATGGTCAACTGTTTCACGGAGTCGGTTTTTCATAGGGTGAGTATGGTAGCGCATTTACCCGCATGGCACATCATTCGGATCTTTTATACACTTGCACCTGACTCAACAGGACACCTCAATGGACATGATCACGATTTATCACAATCCCCGCTGCTCCAAATCACGTCAGACCCTCAGCCTGCTGGAAGAACGGGGCATACAGCCCAAGGTCATCCGCTATCTGGATACACCGCCTGATGCCGCGACACTGAAGGCGCTGCTGGGCAAACTCGGCATGACCGCACGCGAACTCATCCGCACCAAGGAAGAAGAATACAAGACCCTGGGACTGAATGATCCGTCGCTTTCCGAGGAGGCGCTCATTGAGGCCATGGTCGCTCATCCCAGGCTGATCGAGCGACCGATTGTCGTGGCCGGTGACCGGGCCGTACTCGGGCGGCCGCCGGAAAACGTGCTGGAACTGATTTCATGAGTTCACTCGGTCAAAAGGCTACGGGCGGGTGGATCATTGCCCTGGTGCTGTATGCCTTCCTGCTGATTCTCTATCTGGCTGCCGTGGTCCTGGAGAGCCAGTCCACGGGCCAGTCGCCCCTGCTGCCTGCGACCATCAAGCTGCTGCCGCTGCTGGCGTTCATGCCGGGCCTGATCCGTCGCAACATCCGCGCCTACGTGTGGCTGTGCTTCGTACTCTGCCTGTATTTCATCGACGCAGTCAGTGATGCCGCGCTGGAGATCCTGCCCGTACTGAACACGGTGATTGCCGTATTGCTGGGGCTGCTGTTTTCGGTCCTGACCATCTCCACCCGCTGGCAGGCACGCTTTGAAAAAGAGGAGGCTGCGGCTGATGGGGAAAACGCCTGAGACACTGCCTCAGGAAGGTGAACTGACGCTGACCCGGTGCGTCAGCATGCTCGTGGAAGACGGCCTGCTCTCCCGGGAACAGGCGGAGAGCGTGCTGACGGCACCCACCCGCCCCCATCAGAAAGGACTGCACCCGCTGGAAAGGCTGGTGGAAGCGGAGCTGACGGATGCCCGGACAGGCAAGCCCCTCAATCTCAATCTGCTGACCGCCTGGCTGGCCAACCGGGCCGGCCAACCGCTTTATCATATCGATCCGCTCAAGGTGAACGCCCGGGCCATCGCTGAAGTCATGTCCTTTGCGTTTGCCCAGCGGCATCAGATCCTGGCGCTGGAAGTCCATCCGGACAGGGTCGTGATTGCCAGTGCCCAGCCCTTCCACACAGTCTGGGAAGACAACCTGGCCCACGTTCTCAAGCGACGCATCGAACGGGTCGTCGCCAACCCTGCCGATATCCGCCGCTACACCGTGGAATTCTACCGGCTGGCCAACTCCGTCTCGGCCGCGACCGCGGGCCGTTCCGAAGCCGGCACGGCACTGGGCAATTTCGAGCAATTGCTGGAGTTGGGCAGCGGCGACAGGGATCCGGACGCCAATGACCAGCACATCGTCAACATCGTGGACTGGCTGCTTCAGTACGCATTTGACCAGCGTGCCAGCGATATCCACATCGAACCACGGCGTGAAGTCGGCCATGTCCGGTTCCGGATTGACGGTGTGCTGCACAATGTCTATGAATTGCCGGCACAGGTCGCTGCTGCAGTGGTCTCCCGGCTGAAGATTCTCGGCCGGCTGAACGTTGCCGAAAAACGCAAGCCCCAGGACGGACGCATCAAGACCAAGAACCCGGACGGGCTGGAGGTGGAGCTGCGCCTCTCGACGCTGCCGACCGCCTTCGGCGAAAAGCTCGTGATGCGGATCTTCGATCCGGAAGTCCTGCTCAAGTCCTTCAACGACCTCGGTTTTGGCCCGGATGACGCCAGGCGCTGGCGCACGATGACCCACGAGCCCAACGGCATCATACTGGTGACCGGTCCGACCGGATCGGGCAAGACCACCACGCTCTACTCCACCCTCAGACAGCTCGCCACCCCGGAAGTCAACGTCTGTACCATCGAAGACCCCATCGAGATGGTCGAACCGGCCTTCAACCAGGTACAGGTGCAGCCCAATATCGGCGTGACTTTTGCGGCGGGTGTGCGGGCCTTGCTGCGTCAGGATCCGGACATCATCATGATCGGTGAGATCCGCGATCTGGAAACAGCCGAAATGGCCATACAGGCCGCGCTGACCGGCCACCTGGTGCTGTCCACCTTGCATACGAACGACGCACCATCGGCCATCAGCCGCCTTCTGGAACTGGGCGTTCCGCCCTATCTGGTCAAGGCCACCCTGCTGGGGGTGATGGCGCAGCGCCTCGTACGCGTTCTGTGTCCTCACTGCAAGCAGCCGGAAGAACTGGATACCCGGGCGTGGGAAACACTGATCCGTCCCTGGAAGGCACCGGCACCGGAAACCATTCAGGCTCCTGTCGGCTGCCTGGAATGCCGCAACACCGGGTACCGGGGACGCACGGGCGTGTACGAGATCATGATGATGACACCCGGCCTCAAGCAACTGGTGAGCGAACAGACAGACCTGGAAACCCTGCGCAAGCACGCCATACGGGAAGGCATGCGAACGCTTCGCCTCAGTGGTGCCCAGAAGATTGCCCAAGGGCTGACCACGGTGGACGAGGTCCTGAGGGTGACGCCCGCATCACAGTTTGGTGGCTCCCGCCCGGATACGACTTAACTGCCCCGGGGGCGCGTGGTAGAATGCCGGTGCAGTAAACCTATCGGTCAGGGAGGACACCATGCACGCAGGACGCGTCATACTGCTTGCCTCAGCCTGTGCAACACTGGTTGCCTGCGGCTGGAACACACGGCTTGATGACAGCGAATACCGACCCGTCGGTCAGAATACCCCCGGCCAGACAAGAATTGTCGATGCCCGGCCGGTGACCCCTGCCGGCCCCAAAGCCGAGCCCTATCAGGCCGATGGGGTCAGTCTGCAGGACAATTCAGCGGTCACCCTTCGCTATGGCTTCACCGAGACGATTCACAAGGTCATCCAGACCGCCGAGATTCACTGCGTTCCGCAAAAGCTGAACAGTGATGTCAACGCGTCCGCCCTGACGAGCTGTTTCTATCAGTTTCCGAAATTTTGCGGTGCCCCGGCCTTTACGGTGATCCGTACACCGCTCAAGACCGCGCTCGTCTATCACGATACACAGGAACGCCGGAATGTGGTTGACGTGGTCAGCGACAGACACCTCTCTCAACCCGGTCTGTGGGATGTGTCTGACCGGCTCAGTGTGGCCGTCAAGGATCCCGCGGCCGCATGGGTGGAAGCCTTCGGAGAAAACAACTGGCGTGGCTGGGAGGTGTCTCTGACGGACGCGGATCGCACCTACTACGGCACAAGATATGCGCGGGCCATCAACCAAACCCTGAGCTGCTACTGATCTTTTCCGCATGCTGTCCGGCAGGTTTCGGTCAGCGGGTGTCCGCGTCATGCGGGATATGCCCGATCACCCCGTCATGTTGAAAACGCCCCGGAGACGAGCGTCTCCAGGGCCAATACTGATCAGCCGATCAGTGACAGCCTTCCTCAGGAGGCCTTCGGAGAGCGCCAGTCATCAAACGCTGACGTGCTGGACACTTCGTGAGTCCAGCTGATCTTCCGATACGTGAAGGACACATCTTCCAGATGCGTGAAATGCGCCTGGCTGGGATCCTGACAGTTCGGCATGTGGGCGTGAATGTCCACAATGATCGCGTCTTCAAGCGTAATGGTGAAATAGTGCTCCTGGAGGCCAGTCGCAGAAGTCCGATACCACTTGATCTGGACTTCCGGCAGACGTTCGCCGCTGGTCAGCGCCTGATACAACAGGGGGAAGACTTGTCGAACACCTTGGTGATCACTACCGGCTGATGCACCCGCTGACCGGTCGGCTGACCGCTCTGCGGATCACGGGGCAGGACCACATTGTGCTTGAAAGCCTCAACCAGGATTTCATTCTCATGGCCTTCCTGATAGATGTTGCCGACTGAAGGCTCAGTGAAGTTACCTTCCGTGATGAAGCCCTGATTTTCCCCACGAATCGTCATATACGCTGGAGTTGGCATAAACGTTTCCTTACTTTTCCCTTGTTGATTAAACGTGAGCCCGAAAGCCCACACCTTTCTTCCGCGACAACCCGCTGCGGAAAGAAGCCTGCCCTGGCCAGACCTTCCGTGGCCAGAAAAAATCGGTCTACCACAGCCGCCAGCGGCGCCTCCCCTCCCGGAATACTGACCTGAAGTCGCGGACGAACGGTTCCCAGTCCATCGGCTTGCGTGTCGTCATGAGCTGTTCCGTGGCACGTCTGACAACACCTGACGCCGCTGCCTGAGCGCGGTTATCCGGGTCTGCAGCGGTGATGTCCGGCGTGCCAAAACACATGCGGCTGAGGATACACAGGCAGGCATACTGGTCATCCACAATGCCTGCCGGCTCGGATTTCGGTCTGTCCGGCAAGGTGTAGTCGGGGGTGCAACCCCGCAGGCGCACCGGGGGCCTTGGCCCTGCCAACAGACGCGCAAGACCGAAATCTGCCAGGACAACCTGCATGCGGCCACGCACAATAATGTTGGACGGCTTGATATCGCCGTGCACAATGCCCTGCTCGTGCAGGTGACTGACCACCCTGATCAGCGCAAGAAAGTAACCGAAGCGCAACTCCACCGGCAGCGTGCCGCCCTGCTCGTTCACCCACCTGCCCAGTGTGACGCCCGGAATCCAGTCCATGACAATGCTCATGCGCCCTTCCAGACTGGCAAGATCATGAACCCGGACCACACCCGGATGAAATGCCTCCCTGAGTACCCGGGTTTCATAGCGGAGTGCGTTCCGGGCTTCCTGCGAAGCCTCCCACTCCGGCCGCAGCGTCTTGATGGCCACCAGCGCGGGGTGCCGGGGATCCGTCAGCCAGGTATCCGTTGCCTTGTACACCAGACAGGCGCCCCCCAGGCGATTGCACCCGTGAATCCGGTAGCGCCCGTTCACCAAATGCCCTTCCTCCCAGAAAGGGGGGGCGTTGGCCGCCGCCAGACTGATGCTTCCTGTCATAGATCCACCACTATCAATGTCAGATTATCCGGTGCCCCACGCGCAAGAACCTGTCGCTCGATGGCAGCAACCGCCTGCTGGCAATCACCGACGTTAAGGAGAATGGCCAGATCCTCGTCGTCCAGCATGTGGTGGACACCATCCGTACAGAGCAAAAGACGGTCTCCCGACTGAACGCGAATGCGCTTGAACTCGGGACTGACACGTGCTTCCACACCCACCGCCCGGGAAAGGGCTTCCTTTCCGGACGCCATGGTTGTGACATGGTCCGCGGTCAGCTGATACAGCCTGCCGGACCTCATGATGTAGACCCTGGAATCACCGCACCAGCTGATCAGGGCATCCCGGTTGGTGAAGCAGATTGCTGCCACGGTCGTACCCATGCGGGCACCAAGATGACGGGCCTGGTTGTAGATTTCCCAGTTCGCCCGCCGCAACGCGGCTTCCACATTGGCCTGCATGTGTCCGACCTGGCTGACACGATTGATGCCGGACATGGCGCGCACAACCTGATCGCTGGCCCAGCGGCCGAACCTCAGCCCTCCCATGCCATCCGCAACCACCAGCAGGCCGCCATCCTCGGACGCCCACCAGGCATCCTCATTGGCGTCTCTGACCAACCCCTGATGGGATCTGCCGTGGAATGCGACGATCTGTCCGGCCTGCCCGTACATGATCCGGCACCTCAGTCAAACAAGGGAACGAGTTCGATGCTGCTGGCCTGCGCCAGCAGAGACCAGGCATCGGGCTTGTCGAAAGACAGATCGTAAACGGCACGGCGGCCCTGTACCTCGAATTCGACCTGATAACGGCTGCTGCTGATCTGCCTGGGACGGAAGCGCATGAACATGCGGTGCAGCGCCCAAGGGCCCTCGAAGGCTTCGTGGTAGGTCAGCCCGTTGTAATCCACCAGTCTGACCACCGCCCGCTCCGGGTCATCCCCCGCGGTCCAGATCGTACTTTTCCTGAGCAGCGGACCGTGCCGGTAGGTCAGACTTTCATCATAAACGCTCAACCCGAACATGCTCAGGTTGGCATCCAGATACTGCGGGCGCCATGTCATGCCCACATGGAATGTACCACTCTCGTCGAATAGCGTATTCCGCAAGGCATCGGCCCAGGTGAACACTGCCAGCGCGCGATTCGAGAAGCCCAGCGATCCGGCCCCACCCTTGTTCCGATAACCGGCATTGTTCTTGATGGCGAACGGTTGAACATAGGTCTCGATAAAGCGGGACAGATCCCCCTTGGGCCCGAAAAACCGCTCCAGCGACGCCATGTCCGCATCGCCACCTTCAGCACTGAACGGATAACGGCCCTCAAACTGCTCGTGCCATGCCTTCTGAAGCACACCGTAGGCCTGAGCGATCTGCGACTTGACTGCAGCGGCCTGATTGCCACGGTACTGCGCAAGGGATGCAACCACCCATTCCCGAGCCGGCCCGGGCAAGCTTCTTGCCGTACTCATCCAGGCCCGGTAATCACGGAAAGCGGTGTCCGATGTCAGTTGACGGCTGGCGGACGTGAACTGCTCCGACGGTGACAAGTCGGCCTGCTCGCGGAGTTCGTCAGCCAGTTTTTTCAGGACATCCGCCAGGGCATCCCAGCGCCCGGCCGCAGTGTTGCCAGGCAACCACTGCTGAACGTCTCTGAAGCGGAGCTGCACTTCCTTCAGTTGCGGGGGAACATCAAGAGACTTGTCTGCCGGCATGGCGTTTTCGCCCAGCGCTGTCTGCAGGCGTTTTGCCCTGACCGCAAGGCGTGCAGCAGAGCCCGTCCCCAGTGATGCGAGTCTCAGGGCCTTTTCAACCGAGACCCGGCTGGCGGTTGTGGTCAGACTGTAATCGGTCAGCGTGACCACTGATTCGAACAGATGGCGCACCGGCGAATCACTGCGGCTGCCCAGCCAGGCAAGATAATCAGCCAGCTCGTCATTGCGGGGCCGCCGGATCCCGATCTGATCGAGAGCTGCGGACCAGGCCTTCTGCACGGCGTCAGCGTATGCATTCTCGGCAGCAGCCTTGAGCGCGTCACGCGGAAAATGAGCGCTTTCACCCTGTATCTGTCTTGATTCCTGCTCCAGTTCATCCAGCAGGGATTCCAATCCCGGCGCAAATGCAGTGTGATAACCCGCTGCGGTGAAATAGCGTGGCAGGCGAATCACCCGGTCATCACGCAGCCAGTTCCTGGCCTCGCGCCCCAGTAATGTCTCCGTATCCACGTACCCCATCCGGGCAATCATTTCCTCATCCAGCAGACGGGCGATCAACTGCTCTTCAAGGGGCACTTCCGACATGGCTTCAAGCAATGCCGCTCTGGCATCCGGCATGGCAGCCTTGTGCCCGAGCGCAATGTAGTCATTCAGCCAGCGCGCGGCGGCCGGTTCGTCCGCCCAAGGCGCCAGCCATGCCTGACGGAGTGTATCTGACCACTCGCCCTGCCCCTCAAATGCAGCCACCATGCGGCTGAGTCGTGAAAGCGTCTGATAATTCCGGTCTGCCTGACGGACCTGCCCGAGAATCCAGGCCTCTCCGTCTTCCGAAAGCGCCCGGACCAGGCGAGACGCATAGCCGGCACTGAGCGGACCGTCCAGTGCATCAAGCGAAACCGTGGTCTCTTTCATGGCAGCAGCGACCTGTGATCTCAGGGAATCCCAGGACCTCAGGCTTGCAAGGGCCGCTCCCCGATCCGCCTCCGCCTGCTGATCCACAGCGTCTGATAGCGGCAGGAGAATTGAGTGGGCAGCCTGCCGATCCTGCCAGCTGATGGTCGCAAAGGCAGCGGAGGCCGTGGCAGCACTCAGCCACGCCAGGCCGAGTCCCCACTTCCGCCAGCGTGCACGCTCATGCCCCTGACCCGGGAGCGGAATACGGGAAAGTACCGGATGTGCGGACGCATCCGCAAACCGCTGTGCACATTCTCCGAGCGCAAAGGTTACGGGTTTCAGAACATTCACTGCGACGTCGTTGCCCAGCCGAAACAGCACGCGCTCCATGCTGTTCAGGAGTTCGTGAATCTCGGCCAGAAACCGCAGTCCGCGCATGCGTACGGCCGGATCCGTCTCCGAGGCCAGCACATCGTGCACCGCCCCCCGGGTACGCTCGAAAACAACCTGTGCCCCCTGATGCCAGTTCACGATGAGTTGATCTGTGCCGGTATCAAAATCGAAACCGCTCACTTCGCGACGCCGGGGACTCCAAACCACTTCGCTGCCCTGCAACGTGTCCAGCCCGGTCATCCAGATCATCAGCGGCACGGGCGTGGCGGTTCGGGATGCCACGGCTTCGTTCAGTCTCCCCAGTTGCATCAGGCACTGATTTTCATCATGAATGAGATCCTGAGCCTTCACCTGCCAGAGTACCGCATCCGGGGCCGGCCTTGTCCCTGAATAAAGTACCCTGGCCAGAATTGCCGTCACGCTGTCCTGCCGGGACTGCAAGGCCGAATCACCGGTTTCGCGTGCGACGAGACAACGCAAGGAACCGATCTCGACGACGCGAACACCGAGTGCGTGACTCTCGTGAATGAGGCGCCGGCGTCCTGACAGACACAATGCGCTCTCAAGATCCGCATCCGCCACATTGAGAATCCACAGATGACGCCGGATATGCGGTCGCCTGCCCAGACTGTCCAGACAGCGCTGTCTTGTCAGATGACGGTGTATCTGCCGGGCCTCCCGCTCAAGACGGGCTTCCATGCCCTGACGATCCAGATCCGCTGCGGTCTGGCGCGGTACAACATAACGCAAGCCGTAATACACGGCCCATGCCAGCAACAGCAGCGCCGCCACCAGCATGCGCCATCCGGCAGGGGCCAGGGGTGCCTGACCGGCCCAGATCAGATGCTGACCGAAGAGCAGGATCAGAATGGCCGACAAGAGCACCAGAATCAGGGAAACGCGTCCCTTCCCCTCCGCCAGCGGTCGGAGCAGCGGCCTGCGACGCATCCGGTTACCGATCATTTTGCTGCCTCCCCGAGGGTCTGATTGAGCGCACTCAGCCGGGCTGCCAATGCATTCACTTCCGACTCCGTATCCGTCCTGCTGACGAACACCACACCCGCCGACAGGACAAGGATCACCATGAACAGGACGGGCAGCAACACCTGACTACGGGAGACCCTGACCGGCGCCATGGGCGGTATCTGTGCAAGGGGATTGGGCGCAGCGACCCGGCCGAGTCGCTGCAGGACGCCCCACAGCATGGTCCGCAACCGCTCCACTTGCTGCAGGCCATTTTTCTCGCGCCGGAACTGCCCCTGAAATCCCATGGTCAGACAAAAGTAGATCAGCTCGATTTCCATCCAGTGATCGACGGCCTGCTCGCAGCACCGTCTGAGCGCCCAGAAAACGCCTTCCCCGCCCCAGGTTTCCTGGTGAAAATGAAAGAGCAGCGTTTCCTCTCCGCTTCGGGTCAGTCCCTGCACACCCAGCACTTCATCAGCAAATGTGCACAGCACATAACGCGCCAGACGGATGCGCGGCCATTCGATGCCGCATTCATGAACGGCACGCTCGAACAGTTCGATGTCGTCCTTCAGCGTGGCCCGCGGCTGCTTCAATGCCCCCCCTTCAAGCAATATCTGCAGGTGGTTGAACAAGGGTTGAGCGGCATCCGCCAGCACATTGCGGCCGAGTGCCCGATCGTGGTTTTCCACATGCACGAAAGGCTTGTTGAGCCACATGCCCATGGACGGGCCTGACTCGCCCGTAAAGTCCGGTTCGCCATACCCCGAGGGGTGTGCCCAGCCCTGATCATCCCTGGCAAACTCGGTACGGTCGTCTGCCACGATGTCGGGAAGAAAAACAGTACGCTCATCCATGATGCGACTTCTCCAGATTATGCTGATGCTTTCAGTCTGCTGCCGACCGGCGCACTGACCACATGGCCAGATCCAGCCCGGGGATGTCACCGGATACGTGTATGGCCAGCGCCGACTCATCCAGGACGTCCTTCCAGAAACGCCCCTCCTGAGACAGCGTAAAGTAGTGATATCCGTTGAGCGTGGGCAGATCAGCGGGTATCACGGTGAGGGGGGCCAGCTCCATGCCTGGCAGCTGAAGCGACACAAGATCCCTGAGGGCACCGGGTGCGGCAATCTTGATTTGCTGCCTGACCACCCGCGAAAATTGCTGCCCACCCAGATCGGCCTTGATGGCCAGAACGATGTCCGCACCGCGCAACAGGCCGCTGTCCTGAAAGGTCGCCAGATGCCAGCCGGGTTTGCTCGCCCGGATTTCAACGGATGTGGCCCGTGACTGGTAAATACCGGCCAGCGCCTGCCGGATGCGCGGCAACAGGACCTCGAGCACATCGCCCGGTCGGGCGTGATCATAATCGGGCAATGTTTCGTCCGGGAAAGATTGTCCTTCCAGCGCAGCCAGATCCGCTGCAAGAGCAAGGAGCCATTGCAGATGATCCGTCAGCAGGGCGCTGCGTCGCGATGCGAGAAAGCGACCGGCCGACAGCGCACGGTTGACGGCGGCCAGGGCCAGGGTTTCGTTGAGGCGGGCCGCCAGACTGACGCGACTGCGCCGGATCAGATGTCCCAACTGCTGGCTTCTGCGCTCCAGCAGGGCCAGCAATTCCGCAAGCGGTGCCCGCACGGGCTCAACCCGGTTGGCATTGAGCACCGGCGGAATGAATCCGTGATCAAGGCGCAACACGTCCTGCCCCAGGATGGCCGAAACTCTGAGGATGGGTAAGCCGGTCTGAGAACTGTCCGGCGGCGACAAGGACAAGTGCGGATTCGGGCGGGAGAAGGCGATCTCCTCCTCACCGGCACCATCCTGCACATCGCTGGCAACGGTCCGCCAGACAACCTGTCGGGGTGCGTCTCGCCCGGCCTGATCTTCGTCCAGACGAACCTGACCCTCCGCTGGCAGGACCAGCCATACGGTGACGGGTGCTTCCTGCACGGAAACGGAAAGCCTCCGTGCCTCCGCGCCATGCAGGTCAATCGCGGTGCCATCGGGAAACAGCGCCTGCAGGCGTGTCAGTTCAACAATACCGTTTTCCAGCTGATTCTGGCTGACCTCAAGCTCCGCAACGCCCCAAAGATCACTGCACACCCACCGTGTCCGCTGTGTCAGTGCATCGCGGTGCAGTGCATCCTGCTGTTGAAAATGGTGTGGCTTGAGCAGCAAGCCCTCTGACCACACGATCGATTCCATGATCCGTCTGCTCCCTGCAGCGCGCTTTTCTATTGACCGGCACCAACGGCCGAAATACCCCGTGCATCCATGATCAACTGTGCCTTGTTTCGTTCACCGGCGGCAACCGGCAAGATCTGTCGCCAGTTCGCCTGACTGATATCCCGGTAGGCTGCCATGACCCCCACAAAATTGGTCTCCGGTGCCAGGGCATACTTGAAATGCCGAGATTCGCCAGGCGCCAGCACCAGCTCCTCGGAACGCACCAAGTCAACCCCCAGCGTATCCTGAGTGTACTCGTAGAGGGCGACAAAATCCGCATTTGCAAAAAGTGAGGGCGCCTTGAGCTCGAAGATCCGGATGACTACCGGAGAAGGTCGCCCGCTGAGATCGGGATTGAGATCCGCACCGGCGGTCATTCTCAGATCCAGCTTGGTGGTGTCCGACCTGATCCAGCCGGCACAGCCTGTCATCGCCAGACTTGCCAGAATCCAGACAAGCACGGCCAAATGATGTCTGAGACCGGTCACGTCAGGCTTTCTCCCTGTCCTTGGCAAAATAACGTTCACGCATGATCTGTTCGAGCCATTGTGCCCGTTGTCTTTCACGTTTCACCGAGCCGTCCCGGCCACTGAAGGCCTTCCTCGGGCAAAGACTCGCCACCACTGCTTCGAGGGCATGCATGTGGCGCGTGAGGCCTTCACAGGTGTCCTGCATGGTATGTTCGATATCCATGCATTCGGGCTGCCGGTCAAAGATCAGTTGCTGAAGGAGCTGGCGTTCGTTGACCGAGATGCGCATGGGATTGACCTCGGAAGCGCCTTCGTCCGGTGGCGTCAGGTGATGACGACGGTAAAATGCCGCCTCCTCGCTCAACAGCTTCAGGATCACGCGGAGTGCACTGCGGTAAACCCGGGCAAGCTGCCGGACGGTGTCTTCCGATTCACGCAACCGCAGATAATCCTCGATACCCAGTTCGCGGACAAACAGGGACCAGGCCGTATCCGCACTCATTTCCCGGTATGCCTGTTCCGACGACACGGACTGTGATGCGACCGGTTCACGGGCACGTCCCCGGGGGGCTCCTGCGGGGCAATCGTGGCCACCGGCTCAGCCTTCGCTTCCGGTTCCGCGGGGAAAAATCGGTGGGGCCGAAATCTGCCCCATGCGCCAGACCGGAAGCCGCGACCGGTTCTGGCTCCGGCTCAGCGGCCGGCATGTCGGAATGCCGGGTTTCTTCCTTTCCGGTCGCCACCACATCCAGCACATATTCACCCATGCGCAACGTATCCCCGCTGCACAGCACATGCCGCTGGTTCCGCCCCAGAGGCCGGGATGACTGATTGACGTAAACACCGTTGGTGGACGTATCCTCGATGAAAAAGCAGCGGTTCTCCACGCCCACCAGCGCGTGATGGGAAGACAGGATACGTCTGGGATCCGGAAGCACCCAGTCGCAATCCTGACCACGACCAATGACGCCGCCAAGCAGATCGAACGTATAACGGGAGTGAGGAATTTCAACGCCTTCGGGATGGCGGGATATGCACAATACCAGTTCCATACTGACCTCTTCCTTGAGTGATGGGAATGATGCGTCCTGCAACGCGGATTAAATTATCAAAGCCGAAACCACCGGGGCAATAGTCCAAAAAGTATAATTTCGGGCCTGGCTCCCGGCTGCGAAAAGCGAATCACACCACTTGCTGCACATTTTTTGTGCGTCGCACTTCTGACCGCCGGACAAAACGGGTATCATAGCGATCTCATCCAAATGGACGATACAGGTGCCCGCCATGCTGGTTTCTGCTGAACTGAGTTTCTATCCGCTGCAGGACGATTTTGCTGAACGGGTCCGCAAGGTCATCGCCCGGCTGCAGTCGTTCCCTGATATCGAGGTTCTGCCAAACCGGATCAGCACCCAGGTATTCGGGGAATTTGATGCAGTGAATCATGCCGTTAGTTGCGTCATGAAGGAAAGCTTCGCTGAAACCGGGCACGCTGTTTTTGTAATCAAGTGGCTCGGGACGGATCGTCGCCCCCGCCCTGACAAGCCGGAGTATCAGGCCGTTTGAGTTTCAGTGTTTTTGGTCATGAAGTGCTGGCTGACGAGCTGAGCGCCCTGTCACCCATTCTGGCTCAGTGCCGCCGCGAAGGTTTCCGCTTGCCGCTTTGGGTGGAAGTTCACTCCGAAGCCTTGTTGCCCGCCTTTCTGGAAGGCCTTGAAGCCCTGTGTCCGGGTGGCGGGTTGTTGCTTTCCGCTGCCGGACTGCCGGTCATGGCAACGCCCCGCACACCCCCCGAAAATTTTCGCCAATATCTCGGCCAGGAGTTTGAGCGGGTCATTGTGGACGTGCGTCAGGGGCTCATTGCCAATGCGCTGGCTGCCAGCCAGGGCTGGGTAAGAGGGGGTGGTGTCTGGTGTGTGCTGATGCCCGACATGATGCGCTGGCGCCCCGAATCCGACCGGGATCTGGAACGACTGCTGGCCTGGCCTTCCCGGCCCGATTCGGGCAACGGGCTCTTTCTGCAGCGATTCAGAACCCAGGTCGCACAGAGTCCTTTCCCGGTACTGGTCCTGTCGGAAAAGGGTGTCATCTGGCGCGTGACACCGGAGGCTCCCGCGCGTCTGCCCGTGGTGATGCGTGACACGGCCGTAACGCAATCCGAAGCCATCGAAGCCCTTGTGCGGCTGATGTCCCAGCGTGCCCGCCGCCCGCTGGTCCTGATGGCTGACCGGGGCCGTGGCAAGTCCGCCGCCATGGGGATTGCGGCGGCACGCATTCTGACGTCCAGACCGGAAGCCCGGATTCTGGTCACTGCACCGGACAAGCTGGCCGTACAAAACCTGCTGCGCCATTTTGAACAGCAGTCCGGCATGCCGACTCATCCCCACCTGACCTTCATGACACCGGACGCCTTGCTGCGCGATCTTCCGGATGCAGATCTGCTGCTGATTGATGAAGCGGCCGCCATGCCGGCCCCGGTCGTTCTGCAACTTGTCCGCCATTACAGACGTGTGGCACTGGCCACTACAACCTGTGGTTATGAAGGCAGCGGGCAGGGATTCCGTCTGAGGGTGGAACCGGGTATCCGGGCCATCTGCCCGCAACTGCGCACGCTGGAACTGGCATACCCCATGCGCTGGTCTGCCGGCGATCCGCTTGAAGCCTGGTGCAATCGGCTCTTCCTCCAGCAGACGCCATTGCCCGATGTGCAGGTCAGCGGCGACACACTGCTCACTTTCAGAGCCATTCCCGCATCCGAGCTGGATGCGGACGAGCGCTTGCTGGAACACTGTTTTACCCTGCTGCGCGAAGCCCATTACCGCACCACGCCTGACGATCTGAAGGTTCTGCTCGATGCCCCCTCAGGCCGGCTCTTCGCCGCTTTCAGCGGGGATGAGGTGGTGGGCCTTGGCTGGTTCGTCCTCGAAGGCGCTCTGGGTGATCCGGAACTGATTGAGGCGATTACGGAAGGGCGCAGGCGGCCCCGTGGCCATGTCCTGCCCCAGTTGCTGACACAGATCAGTGTGGACAAGGCACCACTGAAACACCTGTGGGCGCGGATCATGCGCATTGCAGTGCACCCGCGCTGCCAGAACATGGGCGTGGGCTCCTTGCTGCTGCACAAGCTGGTTCAGCATCTGAATGCAGAATACCCCGGGCTGGCCGGTGCAGGCGCCGTGTTTGCCGGGGACGAGCGGGTCCTGCGTTTCTGGCACCGGCAGCACTTCGATGCCTTCTATCTCGGCACCCGGCAGGACACCTGGACCGCGTCTCATGCCGTGGGGGTGATCCGCTGTTTCCAGTCCTTTGGCTGTGCGACTCAGGCGCAACGTGCCCTGGAAGCGACGCTTCAGACCTATGGGCCGACGGCGCTGGCCCATGCCGCACCCGGCCTGCTGGATGAGTTGCTCTGCTCCCTGTCCCGCGATCCCTCACCCTGGCCCGATTCGCCGCCACGCCAGCTGCTGGCCTACGCGCGCGGACAGCGACCGCTGGATCAGGTACTGCCCCAGCTGAGGGAATGGCTGATTCTTCAGGTAGAAACCGGCACCTGGAGACGTCTGGCCCCCGAATTCCGCCGCTGGACGGTGGCGCGGGTTCTCCAGCAGCGCAACTGGGCTGATCTGTGCCGGCTGTTTGACCATGGTCATCCTTCGGCAGCCGAAAACGCCTGGCGGAAGGCGCTTCTGGCGTATCTGGAAGCTGCCTGATCGCGCCCTGCCCCCTCGTCATTCATTCCGCACATAACGTCTTTCATATTTTCGATTGGTCATTGCGCCGGATTTCTGTAGCCTGAATGGACGTATGTCCATTCGGCAAACGCAACAACAAAGGAAAACCATAATGAAAAAGAAAAAAGCTCTCCATTATCTCGCTGGTGCGGCGCTCAGCCTGGGGCTGATTGCTTCTCCTGTCATGGCGGCAGACCTCAAGGTCGCCTACGATGCCGATCCGGTATCCCTCGACCCGCATGAGCAGCTGTCAGGCGGCACATTGCAACTGTCACACATGGTTTTTGATCCGCTCGTGCGCTGGACCAAGGATTTGACTTTCGAGCCGCGTCTGGCTGAAAAGTGGGAACGGATTGACGACCGCACCGTTCGCTTCTACCTCCGCAAGGGTGTCAAGTTCCACAGCGGCAATACCCTGACCGCCAAGGACGTGGTGTGGACCTTCAACCGTCTGCGCAACTCTCCCGACTTCAAGGGCATCTTCGAGCCATTCGAGGCGGCAAAGCAGGTCGATGACTATACCGTAGACCTGGTCACCAAGAATCCCTTCCCGCTGGTACTCAACAATGCCACCTACATCTTCCCGATGGACAGTGCGTTCTACAGCGGGACTGACGAAAACGGCAATCCCAAGGATGCCATCGTCAAGCACGGCAACTCCTTTGCCTCCCGCCACGTCAGTGGCACCGGCCCCTACACCATTACCTATCGTGAACAGGGTGTGCGGGTTGAGTTCGCGCGCTTCAAGGATTACTGGGACAAGGCATCAAAGGGCAATGTTGATCACATTACGCTGACACCGATCAAGGAAGACCCGACCCGTGTCGCTGCCCTGCTCTCCGGAGATGTGGACTTCATCGCACCGGTTCCGCCCAATGATCTGGAGCGTATTCGCAAGAGCGACAAGGACAAGCTGGTCACCATGAGCGGCACCCGGATCATCATGTTCCAGATGAACCAGAACCGCCGTCCGGAATTCAAGGATGTACGCGTCCGTCAGGCCATCAACTATGCCGTCAACCAGGTGGGCATTGTCAAGAAGATCATGAAGGGCTTTGCCACACCTGCCGCGCAGATGAGTCCGAAAGGCTATCTCGGCCATAACCCGGACCTCAAGCCGCGCTTTGATCTGAAGAAGGCAAAGCAGCTGATGAAGGAAGCCGGGTATGAAAATGGCTTCACGGTCACCATGATGGCGCCCAACAACCGCTATGTGAATGACGAGAAAATTGCTCAGGCGGTTGCAGCCATGCTGTCCAAGATCAACATCAAGGTAGACCTGAAGACCATGCCGAAGGCTCAGTACTGGCCCGAGTTCGACAAACGGTCTGCTGACATCATGATGATTGGCTGGCACTCCGATACCGAGGACTCCAACAACTTCTACGAGTTCCTCGCTACCTGTCCGGATGAAAAGACAGGATGGGGCCAGTACAACAGTGGCAACTACTGCAACCCGAAAGTGGACGAGATGGTTCGCCAGGCCAATGTCGAAACCGATCCGAAGAAGCGGGCGGAAATCATGCAGGGCATCGAAAAGATCCTGTATGACGAAGCCGCATTCATTCCCTTGCACTGGCAGAACCTGGCCTGGGCAAGCAAGAAGAATGTCATGATCGAAGACGTCGTCAACGTCATGAACTTCCCGTACCTGGGTGACCTGGTCGTCAAGTAAGGCGAATCGCCGACAGGGCGCGCACATGCGCGCCCTTTTTGCAGGCTACAAGGTGAATCATGCTGGCATTTTTTATTCGCAGACTGATTCAGGGCATCATTGTGATGTTCGTGATCAGCCTGATCAGCTTTTCCATACAGGACAATCTGGGTGACCCCCTTCGCGAGATGGTGGGGCAGTCCGTATCTGAGGCGGAGCGTGACGCACTGCGTGAACAGCTCGGTCTCAACGATCCCTTTCTGGTGCAGTATGGCCGCTTTCTGAAAAACGCCCTGCATGGAGACCTGGGCACCTCCTATTTCTTCAAGGAGCCGGCACTGACGGTCATTCTGAAGAAGCTTCCGGCAACGCTGGAGCTGGTCTTTGCGGCCACACTGATTATCGTGACGCTGTCCATTCCTCTGGGCATCTATTGCGCCATTCGCCCGCAAGCCTGGCTGACCAAGGTGGTCATGGGCCTGAGTATTGTCGGAATTTCTATCCCGGTCTTCCTGACCGCCATCATGCTGATGTTCATCTTTGCCATTGAGCTCGGGTGGATGCCGTCCTTCGGGCGCGGGGAAACCGTACACGTCTTCGGGTACTGGAATACCGGACTGGTAACGGCTGACGGGCTGAAACATCTGGTACTGCCTGCCGTTTCGCTTGCATCCATCATGCTGCCCCTCTTCATCCGCCTGATCCGCTCGGAGATGATGGAGGTACTGGAGCAGGACTATGTACGCTTTGCATGGGCCAAGGGCCTGTCGCCGGCACGGATTTATTTTGTCCACGCATTCAAGAATACCATGCTGCCGGTCATCACCGTCGGTGGCGTCCAGATTGGCACCATGGTGGCCTACACCATACTGACCGAAACCGTGTTCCAGTGGCCGGGCATGGGTTTTCTTTTCCTTGAGGCCGTCAACCGGGTGGATACCCCACTGATTGTGGCGTATCTGATCGTCGTCGGCGCCATTTTCGTTGTGACCAATACGGTGGTTGACCTGATTTATGGTCTGGTAAATCCCATGGTCAAAGTTGCAGGCAATAAGGCATGAGTGATCAGACAGTTCTGGAACAGGAAGCAGCACCTTCCGCGTGGGAACGTTTCCGTGACTCCCACTTCTGGCACAGTTTCAAACGCGACAAGGTGGCCATCATCAGCTTCACCCTGCTGTTCATCTACGTGATGGCGGCACTGCTGGCACCGGTCATTGCGCCCTATGATCCGTACGATCAGACGCAGATCGACATCATGGACTCGGAACTGCCGCCCATCTGGGAAGAGAACGGTGACGAACGCTTTATTCTGGGTACCGATGCACAGGGCCGGGACCTCTGGTCCACCATTCTCTATGGCACACGCATTTCACTGACCATCGGCATCGGCGCCGTGCTGCTGCAGGCCTTCCTGGGGGTGGTGCTGGGGTTGACTGCCGGCTACTTCGGAGGGCGCGTGGATGCCATTCTCATGCGCATCGCGGACGTTCAGCTGTCCTTCTCCACCATGATGGTCGCCATCATCGTGCTGGCCGTCTTTCAGGCCGCTTTCGGCACGGAGCTGTATCAGGAACTGGCGCTCATCATGTTGATTCTCGTCATCGGTATTGCGGAATGGCCCCAGTATGCGCGAACCATCCGCGCCTCGGTGCTGGCCGAGAAGAAGAAGGAATACGTGGATGCGGCAAGGGTCATGGGTATGCCCTCGGCACGGATCATGTTCAGGCACATTCTGCCCAATACGCTGTCACCCATTCTGGTCATTTCCACCGTGCAGATTGCCAATGCCATCATTTCCGAGGCCTCCCTGTCTTTCCTCGGACTGGGCATGCCGGTTTCCAAGCCCTCCCTGGGCTCGCTGATTTCTTCCGGATTCGAGTACATCTTTTCAGGGGCCTGGTGGATCACCATCATCCCCGGTCTGGTTCTCATCGGTCTGGTGCTGGTGATGAATCTGCTGGGCGACTGGCTCCGCGACGTACTCAATCCGAAACTCTACAAGGGCTGACACATGGCACTTCTCGAGGTCAAGAACCTGCAGGTCCGTTTCGGTCTGAGAACCGGCGATGTGACTGCACTGCATGACATCAGTTTCACGCTCAACCGGGGCGAACGGCTGGGCATTGTCGGCGAATCCGGTGCCGGCAAGTCCGTGGCCGCCTTCTCCATCCTCAATCTCATCAGCCGGCCGGGTTACATTTCCGGAGGCCAGATTCTTTTCGAAGGCCAGGATCTGGCGAGCCTGTCCCCGGAACAGATGCGCAAGATCCGGGGCAACCGGATCAGCATGATCTTTCAGGATCCGATGATGACACTCAACCCGGTGCTGACCATCGGACAGCAGATGGTGGAGTGCCTGACGGCGCACACTCAGATTTCTGTCGATGAAGCCCGGGCCATCGCTGTGGAGAAGCTGCGCCTGGTTCAGATTCCTTCCCCAGAAACCCGGCTGGACCAGTATCCCCACGAGTTGTCCGGTGGCATGCGGCAGCGTGTCATCATTGCCATCGCCCTGCTGCTCAACCCGGACATCATTATTGCGGATGAACCCACCACGGCGCTGGACGTGACCATTCAGGCAGAAATCATGGCCCTGCTCCTGGATCTGTGCGAAAGTCAGAATCTTGCGCTGATCCTCATCACACACGATCTGGGCGTGGTCTCCCAGGTCACCCAGCGAATGGTCGTGATGTATGCGGGCCGGATCATCGAACAGGGCCCGACCCGGGAAATCATCAATGACCCGCAACACCCCTATACTCAGGGCCTGATCAATGCCCTGCCCCAGCAGGCACTGCCCGGCCAGAGACTGAATCAGATCCGCGGCACCATGCCTCCTTTGCATCGCATTCCGCCGGGCTGCCCCTTCCATCCGCGTTGCGACTACGTGCGTGACGCCTGCAAGCACATCCTCCCCACCTTCGTCCGTTCGGGTGGCTGCGAAGTGGCGTGTCACATGGTCGAAGAACTGGTCCGGGAGGCCGAGGATGAGTAATACGGGCAAGTCCCTGCTGGAAATCCGCAATCTCTACAAGCGCTTCAGCATTTCAGGGGATTTTCTGGATCAGCTGAAGTTCGAGAAGGGCAAGCTGGTGCGCAAGCAGGAATACGTGCATGCCATCAACGGTGTCACACTGGACATCCCGCGTGGTGAAGCCCTGTGCGTGGTCGGTGAGTCCGGCTGCGGCAAGTCCACGGTGGCCCGGACGGTCATGGGGCTGATCTCGCCCACGTCGGGCGAGATCCATTACGACGGACAGCGCATCGATCACCTGAGCCAGAAGGCCCTGCTGCCCTGGCGAAAGCGCATGCAGATGATCTTTCAGAATCCGTATGCGTCCCTGAATCCGCGCATGACCATCTTCCAGACGCTGGAAGAGCCCATCCGGTTTCACCAGCCGGAGTTGTCTGCCACCGAGCGCCGGGACAAGATCCACGAGGTCATGTTCTCGGTGGGCGTGGATCCGTCCTGGGGTGTGCGCTACCCCCATGAATTTTCGGGCGGGCAGAGACAGCGGATCAGTATCGCGCGGGCTCTGATTGTGGACCCGGAATTCATTGTGGCGGACGAACCCATTTCGGCACTGGATGTCTCCATCCAGGCCCAGGTGCTGAACCTGCTGATGGATGCCCGCGAACAGCGCAACCTGACCTACATGTTCATCACCCACGACCTGGCCGTGGTCGAGCACTTCGGCACCTCGGTGGCAGTGATGTATCTGGGGACGGTGTGCGAATATGCCCCCACCCGCAAGCTGTTCGCCATGCCGCGTCACCCTTATACGCAGGCGTTGCTGAGCGCGATTCCGCGACTCAAGGACGACCGGCCGAACTTCATCCGGCTCAAGGGCGAGGTGCCGACGCCGGTCAACCTGCCCTCCGGGTGCGTGTTCCACGGGCGTTGCCCCTATGCCAACGAGCGCTGCCGTAACGAGGTTCCGAAGCTGAGAACAGTGGACGAAACGCGGGTCGCGTGTCATGCTGTCGAGGAAGGTCGCCTTTGAACGGATCACCGGATGGAAATTCGCTGGCTTGAAGATTTTATCGCGCTGGCCCGCACACGCCATTTCTCCCGCGCAGCGGAGG
Source organism: Thermohahella caldifontis (assembly GCF_041153465.1). Lineage (NCBI taxonomy): Bacteria > Pseudomonadati > Pseudomonadota > Gammaproteobacteria > Oceanospirillales > Hahellaceae > Thermohahella > Thermohahella caldifontis. The sequence continues at coordinate 417,964 of NZ_CP154858.1, read as the reverse complement.
AGCAGAATGTCACCCAACCGACGTTCAGCCGCCGCATCAAGATGCTGGAAGAAGAAATGGGGGTGCAGCTGATCGACCGCAACTCGCTGCCGTTGTCACTGACACCGGCCGGGGAGATCTTTCTGGAAAGTGCGCGGGAAATCACCGAACTGCTGGCCGACACGCGGGAACGCTGCCAGCAGATTCGTCAGCGACAGGAAAACCGGCTCGTCTTTGCCACGTCCCAGACGCTGTATCTGTGTCTCTACAAGAGCTGGGTCGAACCCTTCTGTGCGCGTCAGGAAGTGGATGTCGAGCTGAACCTCAAGTCCACGGCCTGGGAACCCCGCGACTTTGTTCAGGCCCTGCTCCAGAAGCGCTGCGACCTCATGATGTACTACTGGCATCCGGCGTTGGATATTGCCGGCGATCTGGGACGCAACGAATTCGAGTTTGTCCGGCTCTGCGACGAGAAACTGGTGCCCTACTCTGTCCCGGATGAGTCCGGCAGACCCCGCTACGCGTTGCCGGGATCACGCCGTCGCCCGCTGCCGTTCATCGACTACCACCACGGTGCGCCGCTGAAGCCCGTCGTCTCCGCTTCCTTGCAGGCGCGGTCACAGCCGCCGTTTCTGACCACGGTCAACACCAACTTTCACTCGGTGAGCATCAAGGCCATGATCAAGGAGGGGTTCGGCGTGGGCTGGATTCCGTCGCGACTGGCCCAGGAGGCCGAACAGTTCGGCAAACTGGTGCGCGCCGGCGGCCCCGAGTGGGATATCCCGGTAGAAATCAGGCTGTACCGGTGGAAGGAAAACCATAACGTCAACCTGGCCCGTTTCTGGGCAGGACTTCAGGACCGGAAGGTCGTGCAGCCGGTCATGCCGGCTGCTGGCTGACGCTGCGCCTCGGCTTAGTTGCGACCGTACAGGCGCGGTCGCTCGAAGCGGAAGAATCCCTGTGCTTCCTCGCGCGCAATGGTGACGGCATTGCTCCCGAAATATTGCCGGCGCAGCGCGTCCAGTTCCGCAGCCGGCGGTTGCCCGTGATAACGTGCCGTCAGCGCCCGCCGGGCCTCCATGTATGCCATCCCGGTTTCCCATTGTTTCTGGCGCTGCTGGTCCTGCTTCTCCAGTGCCGCCACCTGTGCCTCGGTCAACCCCATCTGCCTGCGCAGCGCATTGATTCGTGACTGTCTCGCATCCGGTGGCAGTCGCTTTAGGTCGTTCTGAACCGAATCCAGCCTGAAAAAGACCTGGGCAACCAGGCCCGCATTGACGAGCGGGGCTTCCACCGTATTGCGGTATTGTTCTTCAAGCGTGGTGCGGAGCAGATAAAGGCGCTCCTCCATGGGCGTCTCGTCCGCCTTGTTCAGCAACGCAACGGTCTGCTGGACGGTTTGCGCCCGGGCTTCCCGCGAACGCAGCTCGTCCTGCCAGAGCTGTTCGGCGTCGTCACCGAACATTTCCCGGCGCTTGGCCCAAAGTGTGCCCTGTCTGGAGAGGGGGTCCATGTGGTTCAGGCTGACCAGCTCGCGAATCACCCATTCATCATACGCATCCAGGCGGGCAATCAGGTTCAGAATGGCCTCCGCCTGCTCGGGAAACGCACCCCGGATCACCGACCTGAACAGGGCATCGCCCTCGTCAGGCCAGGCCTTGATCAGCGAGTCCCGCAAGTCACGCAGCTCGGCACGGGCAGCCACCGAGTTCACGTAGGTGCCGTAGTCTTCGCGCAGACGACGGATGAGGCTGAGTCTGAGGGCTTCCCGGCGATCCTGGCCGGTTGTCTGTGAGTCCGGTTCCGGCTGCGCTGTCCTCTCCGGCACAGGTGTGGAATTGGCCGCAAGATTGTCGCCCAGCCACTCCCCCACTCCGGAAACACCGACAAGGAAACTTCCGGCCAGCATGAGTCCCAGTCCGGCGATGACCGAACCATATCGCATGATCTTCATGGCTACACTCCTTTGCGGGGTGACCGCAGTCACCCCGCGTTCAACCGTTACAGCAGCGGTTGCAGATGTGGCCAGATCAGATCCGCCAGCTTCCGGGAGCCGGACGTGGCCGGGTGAATGCCATCAATAATGATGTCGGAGGAACTGATGAACTGCCGGGGATCCACAAATGTGCAGTTGGCCCAGGTGTTGCTGCAGGCGTCTGCCAGACGGGTATCTCCGTAATCCACGGCCCTGGCCAGATTGGCCTGCAAGCCCTTGGGATAGTAGTACCCCAGATAAATGATGTTTTGCACACCGTCGGATGCCATGGTGTTGAGCAGATCTACCAGATCCACGTAAACGTCGTTGACCAGATTCCGGCAGGATGAGGAGATGTTCCACCGCCACCAGTGAGTACGGCAGCCGTAAGGGTCAAACACCAGCGCCGGAATCAGAATGTCATTACCGCCTCCATCCATGACGATCGTTTCGATATTGGGGTCATCCTGCCGGGCATCCTGATACTGTTGTGTCACCGGTGTGGCCACAAACCCGCCGGAAAGCTCCGCGCCGCTGAGGGTATAGTCCCTGAAGGTCTGACCGGCCCGTTCTTCGAGAAACTGCTGGATCTTTCCGGACAAATCAAAGATTGAATCGCCCACGGTGATGATCTCGTTACGGTCGGCCTGACGCACATAACTGTTGCCCGACGTGCAGCCCACCAGGGTGACGACCGCAGCCATCGCAATCAGCGCTCTGAGACCTTGCCAGGAGAACAGGGTTTTGAGGGTTTTTGCCTTCTGTTTCATATCGGATCTGCCTTGTTATTGTTGTTGAGGTTGTAGGGAATACAGCCCTTTCACGATACCCCTTCACCCGGCATGTCCGGGTGGCCGATTGCGCCCACCTGCCCGCCGGATCTTCGCAATTTGCGCGCTTGGGCGGGCATATCACCCAAACAGGGGATGCCCGAAAACAACAGAATGCCGTTTTTGAGACATCTGTCCCTGAAACTGTCCGTGCAAGTTCGCTAGGCTGCATGCGCAACCGATCACCGACAACGAGAACAAGAACCATGGTGAGTGATGACATCTACGCACGGCTGCTCATGGCCGTTCTGGGGCGGGAAGGCCCCGTCATTCCGTCCGACAGGCTGCAGTCGATTTCCGGTAGCGGGAGTGACCCGGAATCGCTGGCACGCCAGTTTCTCAACCTTGTGTATTCCCTGCACCCTGATACCGATCTGGGTTTGCGTTACGGGCATCATCTGCATCCTGCCGGCCTGTGCGACTTTGCCCGGGCACTCTATACCGCCCCGGATATACGCTCCAGCCTGCAACTGCTGACCCGGATGAGTTTCGCGCGGGGGCATTGCTTCAGCCTGTTCACCCGGGAGGAAGGGGGAAGAGTCTGGGTATTTCTGACCTTTCCTCACCAGTTTCCGCTACACGACGGCGTCAGACGCTTCCACATGGAAGCCACCTTTTCCTTTGCCCTCAATGGGCTGCAGGCCATGCTGGGCAACTGGCCGGAAGATGTGCGCATCACCCTGCCCTGCGCGCCGCCGCGTTACCAGCGTCTGTTTGTCAGACACTGGCCGCTTGCACCGGAATTCAACGCACCGGCAGCCGCCCTGTCGTTTCCCGCACGGTATCTGAAAGCCCCCGTGATCAGCCGTGATGATGCCTTGCATGCGGTGTCGCTGGAACGGGCCGAACAGCACTGGCAGGCACAGATGCGGGCCGCCAATTTCAGTTACCGCGCAACGGATGCCATGATCCGCCACCACCCGGAACTGCTTCATGCCACGGCGCTGGCCACGCACCTGAACATGTCCGTCCGTACCCTGCAAAAGCATCTGGTCAGGTGCCACGACACCTTTCAGCACATGCTCACGCGCGTTCGCCGTGAACTCTGGGCGGTCTATGCGGGGTTACTGAATCTTCCGGCCGAAGATGTTTCCGAGTTGCTCGGATTCGGCAGCGTTTCCGGCTACCGGCGCTTTTGTCGCACATTCAGCCCTTCGGGACACCCCGTCAGGCTGGCCCAGTCCTGAGGGTGATCCACATCCTGCCAGACTCCGCTGTCCCTGACCGGTACGGTGACATGGCAGGAACCGGGCAGTGAACGGATCAACTCACGGGCGCCCTGATCACCCTCCAGCGTTTTCAGAGCCGGAAAGAAGTCACTGCCCAGAATCACGGGATGACCGGGCCGTGCGGGGGTGACGCAGGTATCCAGCGGCCTCGCGACCCGGTCCCGGCCTGCCCGGGCCATCACGGCCGTCAGGGTGGAGGGCCGGATGGCGGGCATGTCGGCCAGGAGTACGCCCATCCATTCCCGGCCGATCGCCCAGGCTGCGGCACAGCGTAACGATGCCGCCAGCCCTTCTTCCGCATCATGATTGATCAGTGGCGTAAGTCCCGCCCGGGTTGCCAGGTCCTGCAACGACGTCTGGTCGGGCCTGAGCACAACGGCCACGGGCATGCTGAAACCTGAAACCAGCACCCGAACATGGTCAAACATCGGCCTCTGACACTGCGGACAGGGCGCCAGCGTCTTGTCGGCACCATAACGCCGGGCATACCCGGATGCCAGAATGACCCAGCAGCCGTTCATGCCAGTCTGTCCGGCAGGGCCTCCGGCACGGGATAGTCTGTCCGAACGGGCAACCGCTGGTTTTTCACCTGAAAGATCCGCGCGAGAATGGAGACGGCGATTTCCGCAGGCGTGCGGCTGCCGATATCCATGCCGACCGGTGACTCCAGGCGTGCCAGCTCAAAAGGTGACAGGCCCAGAGATTGCAGGCGTTCTGCCCGTTTCCGCGCCGTCCGGGCCGATGCCATGGCCCCGACGAGCAGTGCCGGCCCTTTGAGTGCTTCCAGCAGGGCCATGTCGTCCACTCTCGGATCATGAGACAGGCAAACGATCGCTGACTGGTGGTCGGGTTTCTTTTGCTGCAACCAGTCGTCAGGCAGGGCCGCATCCGGTCGGACTCCCGCCACGGACCAGCTTGACCGCCAGGCTTCCCGGGGCTCGCAGACAGCCACATCCATCCCCGATTGCAAGGCCATGACCGTCAGTGCTTCCGCCACCGGACCGGCCCCCATGAGCAGCAGGCGCACAACCGGACCATAGGTCAGACAGATACGCTCCGGTTCGGACTCCACCGCCTCCCGTCGCGGTGCTGTCAGATCCGGCAGACTGCCACTCAGGGACAATCCCCTGCAGATGGCCCTCCGGTTCAGCAGGGCATCGGCCACCTGGCGGAAATGCGACATCAGGTCCGGAACCGGTACCAGACGTTCGGCCACCAGATGCAGGGTGCCGCCACAGGGCAACCGGAACCGCTCCCGGTCACCTTCCCGATCACCATAGGTCAACCCGAAAAGCCGATAGCCCGGGCTCCGGGATGTGCGGAGCCGGCTTTGAAGATCCTCTTCGATGCAACCACCCGAGACCGACCCCATCATGGTGCCATCATCCCACAACACCCAGACACTGCCGGGCAACCGGGGTGCAGCGCCCCAGGTGCTGAGGACCGTCACGAGCCATCCGCTGCGGCCCTGCGCCAGACCTTCCGCCAGCCGGCGCCAGACATCCGGTTCCGCCGCAATCATGCCGGTTTCAGTTCCAGAGGCAGCTCACGCAACCGCCTGCCGGTTGCGGCAAACAGCGCATTGGCCACCGCAGGTGCCACCGGTGGCACGCCCGGCTCGCCCACACCCGTGGGCGGATGGTCGGTCGGCACCAGCACCACTTCCATCTCCGGTACTTCGTGGGTACGCAACATCCGGTAGTCGTGGAAATTGGACTGCACAACACCCCCCTGCCGGAAGTCTATCCGGCCGAAAAGGGTTGCGGTCAGACCGAAGATCATTCCGCTTTGCATCTGTGCCACCACGATATCCGGGTTAACGATGGTGCCGCAGTCCACGGCGCAGACCATCCGGACAACCCGGAAGGTACCCGCCGCCTCATCCACTTCAACCTCCGCCACCTGAGCCACATAGGTATCGAAACTCTTGTGGCAGGCCACCCCCTGATACCGCCCGGGTGCGGGTTTCCCCCAGCCTGCCTTTGCAACGGCGGCATTGAGCACGCCCAGGTGCCTGGCATGGTTGCGGAGATGCCGACGTCTGAACTCAACCGGATCCTCACCCGCAGCATGGGCCAGTTCGTCAATGAAGGATTCCACGGCGAATGCATTGTGAGAATGGCCCACGGAACGCCAATAGCTGACCGGAATGCCCGCATCTGCCTGAACATGGGCCACTTCCACATTGGGTGCAGCATAGGGCACGTCTTCGGCCCCTTCAATCGGCGACGAATCCGGATTGATCATGGGCGCCATGCGGGCGGCAAGCCGTACCATCATCTGAGGCGTCCAGGCGGGCACAACCGCTCCGGCGGCATCCCTGACGAACCAGTCGATGATGCGCGGACAGACAATCTTGTGGCGCCAGGCGTCAAGTGATCCCTGATCATCCAGAGAGGCCTGAAGACGGTGCAGTGCTGCCGGGCGGTACAGATCGTGCCGAGTATCCTCTTCCCGCGACCAGATCACCTTTACGGGCCGGTTCGTATGGGTGGCGATGGCCACGGCTTCGGCCACGTAGTCCTGGCTCAGACGGCGACCGAATCCCCCGCCGATCCAGGTGGTGTGAATCTGAATGGCCTCCGCACCGAGCCCGGATTCACGCATGGCCACGGCCCGGGCCACATCCGGCCCCTGGGTCGGCGCCCAGACGTCCAGACGGCCATCCCGCAGCCATGCCGTGCAATTCTGCGGTTCCAGTGTGGCATGGGCGAGGAACGGAGCCCGGTATTCCGCTTCCAGGACGCGTCCCGAGCGTTCCAGGGCTCTGGCGGCATTGCCCTCGTCCCGGTGCACGGAGCCGTCTTCGCTGCTTTTCTGCTCATACAGGGCCCAGACCGCTTCCGTATCCAGATCACGGCGGCCACCCTGCCAGTCAATTTTCAACGCCTCCCGGGCCTTGCGCGCCTGCCAGTAGCGCTCTGCCAATATCGCCACACCTCGGGGAATTTCCACCACATCCACCACGCCCGGCATGCGGCGGATTTCCTCCGCATTCAGAATTGCGGGCCGCGCTTCCAGGACTGGCGGCCGGGTCACGACCGCATGGAGCATGTTGTCCAGCTCCACATCGATGCCGTACCGGGCCTGGCCAAAGACCTTGGGCACCTTGTCGCGCCGATTGTTCTGGCGGCCGATCCAGCGGTATTCGGAAGCCGGCTTGAGCGGGAGGGTATCCGGCAGGGTTTCGGAGCGGGCCAGCGCGACCAGATCGCCCAATGCAAGCGTCCGGTCACCGACGGTGCAACCCCGCTCGTCAAGGATGACCTGATCCATGGGCACGTCCAGCACCCGTGCCGCCGCCTTCCGGAGCAGCACCGCGCAGCCTGCGGCCGCTTCCCGGATACGCTGCCAACTGGTCGCCATGCTGGTGCTGCCACCTGTCAGCTGCAGGCCATACACCGGCTGGTTGTAAACCTTGTCCACGGGCGCAAAGACCACATCCACGCTCTCCGGTGGACGGTTCATTTCCTCACCGACCAGCGTACAGAGTCCGGTCATGGTGCCCTGGCCCATCTCCACCCGGTCCAGCGTCAGGATCACGCGGCTGTCCGGTGTCACTTCTATCCATGCGTTGGGCCGCAGCGAGGCGGGATCCTGCCCTTCGGGCAGTGTGCTGCACCCCGGCAACGCAAAGGCCATCATCAATCCGCCCGTTGCACTGGCGGAAACCTTGAGGAAAGTGCGGCGATCCATGTTCAGCTCAGCCATGGGACACCTCCCCGGTTTCAGCTTCCGGTGTCCAGGTGCCCACCATTTGCCTTGCGGCATGGCGGATGGCGGCCTGAATGCGCGGATAGGTGCCGCACCGGCAGATGTTGCCGGCCATGGCCCCGCGTATGGCGTCATCATCGGGATCGGGTATACGCCTGAGCAGTGCATAGGCACTCATGATCTGACCGGACTGGCAATAGCCACACTGGGGCACGTTGAGTGCCATCCAGGCCTGCTGAAGCGGATGAGGCTGTTCGGGCGAACCGATGCCTTCGATCGTGGTCACCGGCTGACCGGCCACGGCACTTAGCGGGGTACTGCAGGAGCGGACCGGCTGATCCCCCAGCAATACCGTGCAGGCACCGCAGAAGCCACGCCCGCAGCCGAACTTGGTGCCCTTGAGACCGATTGAATCGCGTATGACCCAGAGAAGAGGTGTATCAGGAGAATCCGTGACGGTGTGCTCCTGCCCGTTTATCGTTATTTTCATGGCAGCATCCTGTTTGAGGCGTATCGGCCTCATGTTATGTGACCGTTAGTCACTTGTCCACAAGCGGGATACAGGGTATTCCCCACCTCGCGCCCCTGTTCCATTCCCGGTATACTTCACCCCAGTGTTTTGACAGGAATTGCACATGTCTGAGATTGATGTTCTGATTCGCGCGCGCTGGATGCTGAAACTGGACGGCACGCGTACCGTCATTGAAAATGCCGCACTCGCCATGGCGGGTGACAAGATTGTGTATGCGGGGCCTGCTGCAGAGGCGCCCCGGGAAGCGGCCGAGATCGTCGAGCTTGGTCAGCACGTGCTGTTGCCGGGCCTGGTGAACGCCCATGGTCATGCAGCCATGACGCTGTTCCGCGGCCTGGCCGATGACCTGCCACTGATGACCTGGCTCCAGGAGCATATCTGGCCAGCGGAAGGTCAGTGGGTCTCCGGGCAGTTCGTGGAGGACGGCACCCGTCTGGCCATCGCCGAAATGCTGCGCAGCGGTACCACCACGTTCAGCGACATGTACTTCTTCCCGGAAGTCGCTTCACGCGTGGCCGAGGCCGAAGGCATGCGTGTTCAGATATGCTGCCCCCTGATGGACTTCCCCACTCCCTGGGGACAGGGGCCGGACGACTATCTGGAAAAAACCGTGGCGCTGGCCGCCCAATGGCGAGGCAGCAACTGGGTTCAGGTCGCGCTCGGTCCGCACGCCCCCTACACGGTATCGGACGAGCCGTTCCGCAAGGTGGTGGCGGCGGCGCAAGAGCATGACCTGCCCATCCAGGTCCATCTGCAGGAAACTGCCGTGGAAGTCGAACAGGCCATCGCAAATACCGGCAAGCGGCCGACACAGCGACTGGCCGAACTGGGCGTGCTCAACCCGCGCACCCAGTGCGTTCACATGACCCAGATTGACGAAACTGATCTGGCCATCCTGAAGGAAACCGGCGCCCACATCGTGCACTGTCCGGAATCCAACCTGAAGCTGGCCAGCGGCATCTGTCCCGTCAACACGTTGCTCGAGCACGGCATCAACGTGGCACTGGGTACCGACGGCGCCGCCTCCAACAACGACCTGGACATGTTTGGCGAGATGCAGACAGCCGCCCTGATAGCCAAGGTGCAGAGCAACGATGCGGCTGCGGTCAATGCCTGGCAGGCGCTGGAAATGGCCACCATGGGAGGTGCCCGGGCGCTAGGTCTGGCCGACCGCATCGGCTCACTGGAACCCGGGAAGTTCGCGGATGTCATCGCCGTGGACATGGGCGATCTCTTTGTCCAGCCGGTGTACAACCTGCATTCGCATCTGGTGTACAGCATGAGTGCCAGACAGGTCAGTGACGTCTGGACCGCTGGCAAGCGCCGTCTCGCGAACGGACGACTCACAAGCCTTGATACGGCAGCACTGCGCGAGCGGATTGCTGACTGGCAGGCGAGGATCAAGTCATGACCCGGACTCAGGAAAATGTGGATCTCGAAGAGATCCGCAAGTTCGAGGAGCTGGCGCACCGTTGGTGGGACCCGCACAGCGAGTTCCGGCCACTGCATCAGATCAACCCGCTGCGGCTGGACTATATCGACAGCCGCGCCGGGCTCCGGGGCAAGCGTGTTCTTGATGTCGGCTGCGGCGGCGGCATTCTGAGCGAAAGCATGGCTGCCCGCGGTGCGGACGTGACCGGCATCGACATGGGCGAAGCCCCGTTGGCCGTTGCGCGACTGCACAGCCTCGAATCCGGCATACCGGTCAACTATCAGCGCACGACCATTGAAGCCCTGGCCGACGCGGCGCCCGAAAGCTTCGATGTGGTCACCTGCATGGAAATGCTGGAGCACGTGCCGGATCCGGCATCGGTGGTCGCAGCCTGTGCCCGGGTGGCGAAACCCGGTGCGCACCTGTTCTTCAGCACACTCAACCGCAACCCCAAATCCTTCCTGTTCGCGATTGTCGGCGCGGAATATGTGCTGAAACTGCTGCCGCGGGGTACACACCAGTGGTCCAGGTTCATCAAGCCGGGTGAGCTGGCGCGCTTTGTCCGCCAGGCCGGGCTGAACATGCAGGACATGATCGGCATGACCTACAATCCCGTCACCCGGACCTACAAGCTGGGGCCGGATGTGGATGTCAATTACATGATTCATACCCGCAAGCCGGAGGCCGAATGACCCACCCCGGACAGCCCGGCGCCGTATTGTTCGACCTGGACGGCACCCTGGTGGATACTGCGCCGGACTTTCATGCTGTCCTGACGCGACTCTGCAAGGCACATGGCCGGCCCGCGCCCGGTTACGAGGCGCTGCATGCAGTCGTTTCCGAAGGCGGGCGCGCCATGGTGACCCTGGCCTTTGGCCTGCCGCCGGATCACCCGGAGTTCCCCGACCTGCACCGCGCCTTTCTGAACGCCTACAGCGAGCAGGCGTGCCATCACAGCCGCCTGTATGAGGGGGCGGATGCGCTGCTCAACTGGCTTGACAGCCAGACACTGCCCTGGGGCATTGTCACCAACAAGCCCAGACGCTTCACCGAAGTGATTGTGGACACCCTGAAGCTCAGACCGCATGCTGTTGTCTGCCCTGACGATGTGCCCCGGGCCAAGCCGGCGCCTGACGCCCTGCTCAAAGCCTGCGATGCCCTCGGAACGGAAACTGCCGCAACCTGGTACGTAGGTGATCACCCCCGTGATGTGGAAGCCGGACAGGCCGCCGGCTGCCCGACGCTGGGCGCCACCTGGGGCTACATTTCCGACCGGCATCCTCCTGAAAGCTGGGGCGCCGATGTGCTGATTCCTTCTCCCATCGCACTCCTGAACCTGTTGAAACAGACTCTGAAGCTGGACTGATTATGCATACCTATAACGCCCGACCTGATTTGCTCAAAGACCGCATCATTCTCGTGACCGGTGCCGGTGACGGTATTGGCCGTGCCGCCGCCCTGACCTTTGCGCGTCACGGCGCCACCGTGCTGCTGCTCGGCCGCACCACCGCCAAGCTGGAAGCCGTGTACGACGAAATCGAGTCGGCCGGATACCCTCAGCCCGCGATCCTGCCGGTCAACCTGGAATCCACCGCCTACAAGGATTATCAGGAAGTAGCCAATGCCATTGACGACGAGTTCGGACGTCTGGATGGCCTGCTGCACAATGCCGCCATTCTGGGCATGCGTGCGCCGCTGGATCACTACGATCCGGATACCTGGATGAAAGTCATGCATGTAAATGTCAATGCCGCCTTCATGCTGACCAAGGCATTGATCCCGCTGCTGCGCAAGTCGGAGGATGCTTCCGTGGTCTTTACCTCGTCCAGTGTCGGTCGCAAAGGACGGGCATACTGGGGTGCCTATGCTGTCTCCAAGTTTGCCGTCGAAGGACTGATGCAGGTGATGGCCGACGAAATGGATGATCCCAATTACAACGTGCGGGTCAACTCCATCAACCCCGGAGCCACCCGGACACAGATGCGTGCATTTGCCTATCCTGCGGAAAATCCGGAAAACAACCCCAGACCGGAAGACATCATGCCGGCCTATCTGTATCTGATGGGACCTGACAGCCAGGGTGTCAATGGTCAGGCTTTCGACGCGCAGCCCAAACCCGCCTCTTGAAATTCTGAACACCAACCCTATCTTCAGCCTTGCGGCACCCCGGGTGTCGCAAGGTGACTTCAACTCGGCAAACTGACTTTCAGCATGCAAAGGAGGTTACCATGACGGTTGCCACTGCATCTGATCGCCTGTTTGAGTTGACCGATCCGTTTGAAGAGCTTGTTCTGAAGGAACTCAGGGAATACTTTGACTGGGTCTATCTGAACAACTGAAACAAAACAGGGCCGCATATGCGACCCTGTTTCATTATGGTGCCTGCACCAAACCGGTTCAGATGTTCTCGAACTGGTTCATGGTGTTTGCTGCACCACCTGCCTTCAGCGCAGCCTCACCGGCGAAGTATTCCTTGTGGTCATCGCCAATGTAGGTACCGGCCATATCCTGGTGCTTGACGGTCGGTACACCTTCGCGGATTTCGCGGCGCTGTACACCCGCCACGTAGGCCAGCATGCCCTCGTCTCCGAAGTAGCCCTTGGCCAGGTCATCGGTAGACAGCGCTGCAGTGTGGTAGGTCGGCAGCGTGATCAGGTGGTGGAAGATACCCGCTTCGCGAGAGGCATCAGCCTGGAAGTTCTGGATACGACGATCCGCTTCTGCAGCCAGTTCGGTGTCGTCGTACTCACGCGCCATCAGGCGGTCACGATCGTATGCAGAAACGTCCTTGCCCTGAGCAGCCCAATCGTCGAATACCTGCTGACGGAAGTTGAGCGTCCAGTTGAAGGACGGAGAGTTGTTGTACACCAGCTTCGCGTTGGGTACGACTTCGCGGATACGGTTGACCATGCCTGCGATCTGACCCACGTGAGGCTTCTCGGTTTCGATCCAGAGCAGATCTGCACCGTTCTGCAGAGAAGTGATGCAGTCGAGCACAACGCGGTCTTCGCCGGTACCTTCCTTGAAGCAGAACAGGCCGGAAGGCAGACGCTTGACCTTCTTCAGCTTGCCTTCTGCCTTGATGACCACATCGCCGTTCTCGATGTCGTCAGCGCTGCTGATGTATTCGCCATCCAGGAAGGAGTTGTACTTGTCACCCAGATCACCCGGCTCGTTGGTCACGGCGATCTGCTTGGTCAGACCAGCGCCCAGAGAGTCGGTACGGGCAACAATCACACCGTCGTCAACGCCCAGCTCGAGGAAGGCATAACGCACAGCGCGGATCTTCGCCAGGAAGTCTTCGTGCGGTACAGTAACCTTGCCGTCCTGGTGACCACACTGCTTCTCGTCGGAAACCTGGTTCTCGATCTGGATACAGCAGGCACCGGCTTCGATCATCTTCTTGGCCAGCAGGTAGGTCGCTTCCGCGTTACCGAAACCGGCGTCGATGTCAGCAATGATGGGCACAACGTGCGTTTCGAAGTTGTCGATCTTGTTGATGATCTCTTCTTCCTTGGCCTTGTCGCCAGCCTTGCGGGCATCGTCCAGGGCGCGGAACAGGTGGTTCAGTTCCCATGCGTCAGCCTGCTTGAGGAAGGTGTAGAGTTCGCGGATCAGATCCGGCACTGCAGTCTTCTCGTGCATGGACTGGTCAGGCAGCGGGCCGAACTCGGAACGCAGTGCGGCAACCATCCAGCCGGAGAGGTACAGGTAGCGACGCTTGGTGCTGCCGAAACGACGCTTGATGGAAATCATCTTCTGTTGACCGATGAAACCATGCCAGCAACCCAGAGACTGGGTGTACTTGGAGGAATCGGCGTCATAGGCAGCCATGTCTTCCCGCATGATCTTGGCGGTGTACTTGGCGATGTCCAGGTGGGTCTTGAAGCGGTTCTGGAGCTCCATGCGTACGGCAGCTTCGGCCTTAATGTCTCTCCAGCCTTCGCCGTTGCTCTCAATCAGGGCTTGTTTGGCTTTCACCAGATCAAGGTACTTTGACATACATTCGTTCCTTTCGGTACTGACACTTGAAGTGATGCGGCACGAGGCGCATCGGTTGTGTGAACGGGGCCCATTCTAAGGGGTTACCGAAAATAAATAAAATATATAGACATGATACCGGGTATATATATTGTGAATATCCGTGCAATCATCTCACGTTGTCCGGCACGTCCGAGACAAAAATCGTGTTTCGCCGCACTGCCCTGTCAACCTTCCCCCCTTCCGGACGTTGAAGTGACCAGACACACCACCGAACACGGACTGAATACAGGAGACTCACCATGAAAATGAAAGCTATGGCCACCGTACTGCTCGGCACCCTGATCGTTGCTTCCACCACTGCCATGGCCGGCACACCGCTTCTCGATGCACGCGAGCACAACCAGAAAAACCGGATTGTTCAGGGTGTGAAAAGCGGCGAGCTGACTGCCCGCGAGACGGCAAAACTGCTCCGGGGACAGCATCAACTGCACCGCATGGAGCGGCGCGCAAAGGCCGATGGTGTGGTCACTGCACGTGAGCGCGCGCGGCTGCAGCACAAGGCCGACATTGAGTCCGCGCGGATCTACAAAAACAAACATGACGACCAGTCACTCTGAGCCCGCGTTTCAGGCCGGAACCGGCATGTGCAACCCGCCGGTCCGGCAATCACGGTGCCCGTTGACCCACGCCTGGCCAGCCCGATAGCCCGGGTCCTTGCGAGCCCATGCCACTGACCCGGCTCGCTTCGCCTTGCATATGACTTAACGGACGACCTTGTCCACCGACAGGATAATGGGATCCTTGGCTTCCGCGACCTTGACCGGTCCGACCACCACCTCCAGGTCACCCGGTTGTGACTGGGGTGTGCCGGACTTCGACACCTTGGCCACAATCTCCACCTCCGGCACGGACGACAGTCTGGCCATGGGGCCCATGGCCATGGAATCGTCCAGGGTAACGTCCAGTGGCAGATCGTTCACTGTCTTGCGTACGACCGCCAGCGGCATGCGCCCGCCGACCGGACGAGCCAGAACAAAGACCGTTTCGCTGCCCGTCAGGCCGGCCCGGATGTCCGCAGGCACGTCAACAATGACATGCAGCCGGGCACCTGACGCCGCCTTGACCTTCTCCAGCTCTGCTTCGCTGAGCTGGCCGGCCTGGACCGCCATCTTCTGGGCCTGAGCAATGGACTCACCGATCAGGCGCTTCTGCTCCGGGTCCTGCTCCTGTGCCTGAACACGCTTCCAGTAATCGATGGCCTTGAGGTATTCACCGGACTGCATGGCCATACCACCGAGCAACCCGAGGGTATAGACCTCTTCCGGGTCGCGGGCCAGTGCCTCGTTGGCCGCCGCCATGACCGTGTCACGATCTGCGCCGGAAAGGAACAGCGCCTGTGCACGCAGGCCCAGCGCCGGTGCGGACTCTTCACCCGCCTTGTCCATGGCTGCCGCAAGTCGCTGCCACGCCACTGCTGCCTTGTCATACTGCTTGAGCTGCATGTAGGAACGGGCCAGCAGAATCCAGCCATCGACATTGTCCGGATTGTCCGCCAGGCGGCTCTCCAGTGTGGCGAGCATCTTCTCCATGTCACCGCCCTGCCCCGCCATCTGATGACGGGTTTCCTTCAACCACTCGGCCTGTTTCAGTTCTTCATGCGCGCCCAACTTCCAGTACACTGACAGGGACAACCCGATGGTCGCCACCACAATCAGCGCAATCAGCGGACCACGCCGGCTCTCCGACTGGACTGTACCGTCCATGTCCGTGGTATCCACGTCATTGAGCAGCATTTTCTTGGCTTCCTGGCAGAGGCGCTCATATTCGTCATCCGCCAGTGCACCCTGAGCATGTTCCTCGGCCAGTTCCTTGAGACGGTCCTCATACAGGGCCAGATTCAGACGTGCACGGTCCACCCGGACGCGCCGGCCATCGCGCCATACCGGAATCAGCAGGAGTGCCAGAACGGTCAGGGTCAGGGCTGCGATGCCGAGCCATAGTGTCATCATGAAGGCGTACTCCGTTTGTCTGTATCTTCTAGCAGCGCCTTGAGGCGTTCTGCTTCTTCTTCTGTAAGGCTGACGTCCTGCGCATCGGACTGGCGGGCCTTGCGGCGCACGGCCCAGCCTACCCCTCCCAGCGCCAGAATGAGCACCACCAGCGGCCCGAACCAGATCAGACTGGTGGTGCCGTTCAGCGGCGGCCGGTAGAGCACGAACTGCCCGTACCTGTCGAGCATGAACTGGATGATTTCCTCATCCGTCTTGCCCTCGTTGATCATCCGGTACACCTCCCTGCGCAGATCCTTGGCAATCGGCGCATTGGAATCGCGGATATTGTTGTTCTGGCATTTCGGACACCGGAGTTCATAGGTCAGACGTTCATAACGCTCCAGATCTGCGTCCGATTTGAACTCGTAGGCATCAATGGCCGCCTGAGCCGTCAGAACCCAGAGCAGACAGACCGCTGTCAGAGGGCCTCTCATGATCCGTTCTCCTGACTGTACTGGCGCACCTTGGGCAGCAGAATGGTCTGCCAGACCTTGTCATCCACCGCGCCCACATGACGGTAACGCACGATACCCTGCGCATCGATCAGATAGGTTTCCGGCGCGCCATAGACCCCCAGATCCAGTCCAAAGCGACCTTCCTCGTCAAACAGATGAAGATCATAAGGATCCCCCAGATCACGGAGCCATTTGAGCGCAGCCCCCCGATCGTCCTTGTAATCCAGCCCCACCAGACGCACCAGGCCGGTCTCCCGGATGCGCAGGAGGTACGGATGCTCGACCCGGCAGGTGGGACACCAGGTGGCCCACACATTCAGCAGCGTCACTTTGCCCTTGAGTTCCTGTTCCGTGTGCATGACGGCCGGATCAATCAGATCCGGCAGCCTGAATGCCGGAACCGGTTTGTCCTTCCGGGCCAGTTCCAACTGAGTCAGATCCTGATCCATACCCCAGTTGAACAGGATGAAGAGCCCGACAAACAGTATCAGGGGAATGAAAAGCAGTACTCTCCGGTTCATCGTATTTTCCTCATGCGTCAACTGCCGGTGACGGCACCGCCGGCGCTTCCGGCTTGCCCGCAGCCGCACTGCGGGCTTTCACACGGATACGGTAGCGCCGGTCAGAAATGGCCAGAACGCCTCCTGCCGCCATGAGCAGACCGCCCAACCACAGAAAACGCACCAGCGGCTTGTATTGCAGCCGTGCGGCCCAAGCCGTGCCTTCCAGGGGTTCCCCCATGGCCACATAGATATCCCGGAACAGACCTGCATCGATATCCGCCTCGGTCATGACCTGACCGGAGGCCAGATAACGGCGTTTTTCCGGATTCAGACGACTGATGAGCTTGTCTCCGTCATAGACCTCAAAATGCCCCATGTCCGAGAGGTAGTTGGGGCCCTCCACCTTTTCAAGGCCCTTGAACACAAAGCTCAGGCCGGCCAACTCAACCTTCACCCCCTTGTCCACACGGACATCCTTCTCCTCCGTGTAGTTGGATACGATGGCCACACCCAGAATGGTCATCGCCAATCCGAGGTGCGCAAGCACCATGCCCTTGTAGGAGCGGGAAAGGCGACGGATGCCACGGATCAGTCCGGCCTTGCCGGAGGCCTTTTCCCAGGCATCCCAAAGCTGTGCGGTGATGAGCCAGGAGGCGATGAACACACCCAACCCCGCCGTCCAGTGCCATTCGCCATAGGCCATGGGCAGGAAAACCCCGGCAGGCACCGCGACACCGGCCAGCAGCGGAATGCGGCGACTCAGTTGGCCCGGACGCGTATCCTTCCAGTGGCTGAACAGGCCCACCCCCATGAACAGCACCAGTACCGGCACGATCAGCGCGAACATGGTGTTGAAGTAAGGCGGCCCCACGGAGACCTGTTGTCCCATGGCCTCGGCAATCAGCGGGAACAGGGTGCCGCCGAGAACCGTCAGTGTCGCGACGAGCAACAGGATATTATTGACGAGCATGAAGACTTCGCGGGAGCGTTCGGTAAAGCGGATCTGACTTCTGACCACCGGGGCGCGCAGCGCGTAAAGCAGCAGCGAACCGCCAATGGTGATGGCCAGCAGCATGAGCACGAAGCGTCCCCGCTCCGGATCCGATGCAAAGGCGTGAACGGAAGTCAGGACACCGGAACGCACCAAGAAGGTGCCCAGCAGGCTGAGCGAGAATGCGAAGATGGCCAGCAGCACGGTCCAGCTCTTGAACACACCCCGCTTTTCGGTTGCGGCCAGTGAGTGAACCAGTGCGGTGCCCGCCAGCCAGGGCATGAAGGAGGCGTTTTCCACCGGATCCCAGAACCACCAGCCACCCCAGCCGAGTTCGTAGTAGGCCCACCAGCTCCCCAGTGCAATGCCCAAGGTCAGGAAGACCCAGGCGACGGTGGTCCAGGGGCGCGACCAGCGTGCCCAGGCCGCGTCCAGTTTGCCGCCCATCAGGGCCGCCAGGGCAAACGCAAAGGAAACGGAGAAGCCCACATAACCCATGTACAGCATGGGCGGGTGCATGATCAGGCCGATATCCTGCAGCAGCGGATTGAGGTCGGCCCCATCCTGGGGCGCGTTGGGCAGGTAACGGTTGAACGGGTTGGAGGTCAGCAGGATGAAGCTCTGAAACCCGACACCCACCATGCCCATGACGCTGAGTACCCGGGCCACCATTTCATCCGGAAGCGCCCGGCTGAACCGTGCCACGGCAGCTGTCCATCCGCCGAGAATCAGTATCCAGAGCAGCAGCGAGCCTTCATGCCCGCCCCAGACTGCACTGAATTTGTAATACCAGGGCATGAGACTGTTGGAGTTTTTGGCCACATACTGAACGGTGAAGTCATCGGTCAGGAATGCCCAGGTCAGTGCCGCAAAGGCGGTGGCCAGTGCCAACAACTGGGTATAGGCCAGCGGGCGACCAAAGCGCATCCAGAGCCCGTCTTTCATGAGCGCGCCGGTCATGGGTATGACTGCCAGCAACACGGCCAGCGCGAGCGCGAGAACGAGGCTGTAATGTCCGAGTTCGGGGATCATTGGTTCACCTGCTGCGACGTAGTGGATTTGGCGTCTTCCAGTGCCTTGGACACTTCGGGAGGCATGTATTTTTCATCGTGCTTGGCCAGGACTTCCTGCGCTTCGATCACACCGTCATCACGCAAACGTCCCATGGCCACAATACCCTGCCCCTCACGGAAGAGATCCGGCAGGATGCCTTCATAGCGGATGGTCACCGTGTGCTTGTAATCGGTGACATCGAACTGCACCTTGAGGGAATCCGGCGCACGTTTCACGCTGCCCTCCACGACCATGCCACCGACACGGATCAGGGTATCCTCCGGCGCTTCGCCGGCCGCGATCTGGCTGGGCGAATAGAACAGATTGATGTTCTGGCTGAGGGCATACAGCGCCAGCCCGATGGCAATGCCAACGCCTCCCAGGATGAAGAGTATGATCAGCATGCGCTGTTTGCGTTTCGGATTCATGAGCGACCCTCTTGTGCGTTTTCCCGACGAATACGTTGCGAAATTTCACGGACAACCTGCCTGCGGCGCAGACCCGGCAATTTCCAGTTGATGATCAGAACCACCAGCCCGACGCCGTAGGACAGCCAGACATACAGGCCGTGGCCGCCCATGGCGAAAAACTGGGAGAGGGATTCAAAGGCCATGTGCTGCCTCCTTCTGAACCAGATCGCGTACCCATCGTGTCCGCTGTTCACGGATGAGCACCTCGTTGCGCATGCGCTGAAACAGGACGTAACCAAACCAGGCATAGAACCCGATCACCATGATGAGCAGGGGCACCCACATCTCGGGCGGCATGGCAGGTTTCTCCGTGAGCTTGAAGGTGGCGGGCTGGTGAAGCGTGTTCCACCATTCCACCGAAAACTTGATGATGGGTATATTGATCGTTCCCACCACGGCCATGACGGATGCGGCCCGGCCACCGGTCTCCATGTCCGAAAAGGCACCGTGCAGGGCCATGACGGCAAAGTACAGGAACAGCAGGATAAGCATGGAGGTCAGTCTGGCATCCCATACCCACCAGGTTCCCCAGGTGGGCTTGCCCCAGACTGCACCGGTAAACAGGGCCAGAAAGCAGAGCCAGGCGCCCACCGGTGCCGCCGCCTTCAGCGCAATATCCGCCAGCTTGATCCGCCAGACCAGGTTGATGAAACCGGCCACGGCCATCATCATGAAGACGGACTGGGCCAGAATGGCTGCCGGCACATGCAGATAAATGATGCGAAAACTGTTGCCCTGCTGATAGTCCGCCGGTGCAAAGGCCAGTCCCCAGATGGTGCCGGTTACCAGGCACAGGGCAGCGAGACCCTTGAGCCAGGGCATCCATCGGGCGGACATGTCAAAAAACCACCTGGGCGAGGCCCACTTGTGAAACCAGGCTTTGAAACGTTGCCACATCGTCTGTCTTTACCTTCTGTTCAGTTTGACACGCTGATCCGGAGTGCCGCCGATGCGGCAATGGGCGCCAGCCCGACAGCCAGTGCCAGAAAGGCCAGCATCAGGGCCATGTGTCCGCTCCAGGGCTGACCATTGATTGCCATCTGCACGGTACCCGTGCCAAAGATCAGCACCGGAATATACAGGGGCAGAACCAGCAGGGATACCAATACGCCACCCACCCTCAGACCGACGGTCAGGGCCGCACCGATGGCGCCCACCAGGCTGAGTACCGGTGTCCCCACCAGCAGGGACAGCATCAGGACACCGATGGCATCCCCGGGCAGATACATCATGATGCTCAGCACCGGCGAGAGCAGCAGGAGCGGCAGCCCCGTCACCAGCCAGTGCGCCAGTGTCTTGGCGAGGACAATCATGAACAGCGGCTGGGGGGCAATGACCATCTGTTCCAGTGCACCATCTTCATAGTCTGCCCTGAACAGGCCGTCCAGAGACAGCAGCGTGGCCAGCAACGCCGCCACCCAGATCACTCCGGCTGCCGCCTGGGAGAGGAAGGCCTTGTCCGGCGTTACGCCCAGCGGAAACAGGCTGACCACAATCACGAAAAAAATCAGCGGATTGGCCAGATCCTGACGACGCCGGAAGCTCAGCAGCAGATCCCGGCGCAACTGAGCGGCAAAGGCCGCAGACACCGATGCATTCATGCCTGCGCCCTCCCCAGGGTCACCTTGCGAAGCTCACCGTCAATGCGGGGGGCATGATGGGTGGTCATCAGTACAGCCATGCCTTCCCGGCCACGCTGAATCATCAGGTCTTCCAGTTCGGCGACCCCCTTCTTGTCGATGGCCGTGAAGGGCTCATCCAGAATCCACAGCGGGGCCCGGGAGACAAACAGGCGCGCCAGGGCGATCCGGCGCTGCTGACCGGCGGAGAGGCTGTGCGCGGGCGTATGCTCGAAACCTGCCAGTCCCACCCGTGCCAGCGCTTCCATGAGGGCGTCGTCGCTGACGGGATGCCTCAGGGCCGCCCAGCTGCGCAGGTTCTCCCAGGGGGTGAGACTGTCCTTGACGCCGGTCTTGTGGCCCAGGTACAGCAGGGACTCGTAGAACATGGGACGAACCCGCTCCATCGGCTCCCCCTGCCAGTAAATCTCACCTTCGTGGACAGGCAGCATGCCGGCCAGCATGCGCAGCAGCGTGGTCTTGCCGGAGCCGTTGGGGCCTTCCACCTGGACCACATCGCCACTCCTCACGGTAAAGCTGAGTTGCCGGAACAGCACCCGAAAGTCCCGCTCACAGCCCAGATTTCTGACTTCCAGCATCACTTCTGACACACGCAACCTGCCTGACCCGTTCGTTACCGTGGCGGGGATTATCCGTACACCGCCGCGTTTGGCAATATGCTATCACCTCATTTGTCGATGTTCTTGACATACCTCATTAAGTTTCATTAACTACCCCTATATGAACAGATTGTAAGGCTATGCCCACGATACAGGTTTCGGCCCAGGCCATACGCCAGCTGCTGCCAGGGACGCCGGCACCCCTCCCCGCGGCAGAAACGATTGCCGAAGCCAGGCAAGCCGCCCTGCAGACGGTGGCGGAAGTGCGCGCCGGTGTCTTTCTGGTCCGCGATATCCAGCCTGTCAGGACGCCCGGCGTCGCCGCCGCGGATTCCCCTCCCGCCCTGATGCTGACCCTGCAGGGCGAACAACATGCGCTCACCATCACGCTGCCCGGCACCGATGCCCGGACTGCTGCCTGGCTTCGCAGCGGCGCACTGATCCGCCTGCTGCAGGGTGATGCCGGAGGCTGGCGTCTGGAGCCGGCACCCCCTGATGTACCGCGCCAGACACTCGACTCACTCAAGGCGGCTGTATTGACCAGCGCACTGAAGCGCTGGCTGCCCGTGCAGCAACCGCTCGGCAGTTTGCTCTCCCGGGCCGGCACCCTGGCCGACCCGGCCCGGGGCAGCTTGCCGGGCCAGTCACCGCTCATTCGGGGTGCGTGGCAACAGCTGATGGGTTCCTTGCCCTCGCTGACCAGTCTGACCCGCCCGGACAGCCTGCCGGCAGCCATGCAGTACGCCGGTCTGTGGACCGAAGCCAGCATCGGTAAGGGGGATGTTCTGCCTGACACATTCAAGCTGCGGCTGATGGATACACTGGTCACCCTGGCGCGCACGCTGAACCTCTCCCCGGAGACGTTCGCCAACCTGTTCCGGGCCGGCCCCGCCCCCGATCTGCCCGATGAAGTGCTGGCGCTTCTGCTGCCCCGGTCTGCCGGAACGAAACCGGGCCATGCCGAGGCGCAGCAGGCAAAACCGGACGTGGGCCAGTGGCTGCAGATACTGGCGCGCATGCTGACCCGGGTTCATGTCAATCAGCTCAACAGTCTGCCGGGACCGCCACCGGACTCTGACGCGCCTCCGCCTCCCCCCGTCTGGATCATCGAACTCCCCTATCAGGTGGATGGCCGGGCTGAGACCCTGTCGATGCGCGTGCAGAGGAAGCCGGTCGACAAGGGACCGAAAGGCCGGCCCGCACTGCAATGGCAGGTCAATCTGGCGTTCCCCTGGGGACAGGAGCAGGCCCTGCACGCCTGCGTGCTTTATTGCGATGGTCGGGTTTCCGCCCGCTTCTGGGTACCTGACCGGTCCACACTGGACAAGCTGCAGGCACAGCAACCCATGCTGGAAGCCGGGCTCAGGCGCTGGGGACTGGCCGTGGGCGAGATCTCGGCACAGGAAGGCCAGCCTCCCCGTGAAGAGACCGGCATACGACGTCAATATATTGACACGCGAGTCTGACGATGACGGACAAGACTGACCGGGCCCTGGCGCTCTACTACAACGGCAAGACCGCCCCGAAGCTCACCGGCAAGGGAGAAGATGACCTGGCCAGACAGATCGTCGAGATCGCACGGAAACATGGTGTGCCGATCTACGAGGATGCCGAGCTGGTCAGAAGTCTGATGCACCTGGAACTCGGCGATGACATTCCGGCCGGCCTTTACCGGGCCATCGCGGAGGTCATCGCCTTTGCCTGGGTACTGAAAGGACGCAGCCCCGACGGCTGGGAGCCGCCTCAGTCGGAGAGGTGATCGGTTCGCTGCAGGACCGAGATCAGTTCGGCCTCGGCACGGGACAGTCCGCAGGTTTCCACCAGCTCGTCAATGCTGGCCCCCATCTGCAGCAGGCGTACCGCTTCGTTGTAGGAGACGCGCTGCGCGTCCTCCGCCTCCAGCTCACGGTGCTTGCGCTGCAAGGCGGCAAACCGCTTTTCCATCATCAGCAGTCTCCTGCCCATGGCCTGGGTGGCTTCCCGCTCGACCCCGAGGTCACGCTCCAGCTGCTCCATTTTCACGGAAACGAGCGTGAGCCTGCGCCAGAGATGCAATGCCATACCCAGCGCCGGGACGGCGACGAGGCTCAGTATACCCAGCGCGGGAACAAGCCAATCCGGTTGCATGGTTGTACCTCCTAGAGGGAATCCACTTCAGCCCACTCTTCATCCGAGAGCATTTTCTCGAACTCGACCAGGATGATCAGCTCGCCATTCTTGTTGCAGACACCCTGAATGAACTTGGCGCTCTCATCATTGCCCACATTGGGCGCAGTTTCAATCTCGGACTGGCGCAGGTAGACCACTTCCGCCACCGAGTCCACCAGGATGCCGACGACATGCGATCCCAGCTCCAGCACCACGATCCGGGTATGGTCGGTGACCTCGGCTTCGTCCAGACCAAAGCGCTTGCGGGTGTCGATCACCGTCACCACGTTGCCACGCAGGTTGATGATGCCCAGAACGTAGTCCGGTGCGCCCGGAACCGGGGCAATCTCGGTGTAGCGCAGCACCTCCTGAATCTGCATCACATTGATGCCGTAGGTCTCGTGATCCAGCTTGAAGGTCACATACTGCAGAATGGGATCGTCTGCGCGCCCGCCGGATGTGTTGGATGCCATTGTGCGTCTCCCGTCAAATTTCCGATGTTTGATACTTACTATAGATCAAGGCGAAAACTGTGCCACTTCATTTTTTCCGGGCGCCGTCAGGCCGTTGTCCCGACTCTTCGGAACGAAGCAGCCCGGCCAGGGCTTCCACGTCCAGCAGGGCACACATATGGCGGACGACAGTCCCGGCCAGCCAGGGGCGTTTGGCCCGGTTGACGCGCCATTTGACCTCATCCCGGTTCAGGCTGATGGAACGGTGAATCACATGACAGGCCAGCCCCCACTCCGTTCCGTGAAGGGTGACCACAAAGCGGACACTTTCACGCATGGCCGGGTCGTATTTCTCGGGCATGACCCAGAGGGCCGTATCCACAACCTTGATATTCACCTCACCATTGGGCAGGATGCCCATGAACCAGTCCGGCATGCCGAACAGGTGCGTGAGCGCCCGATCCAACGGATGAATGTTGCCCAGGGTGACCAGGGGTACGGCGAGTTTGAGTCCGGCCACTTCGAAGAGCAGCACGTCAAAGCGCTCACCTGCCCAGGCGGGATAGGTAGAACCGGGCGCTGCACCCTCGCCGGCTTCCCGCTGCCGGGGGGCCTGAACACGCTGATCAGGTTCCGGTTTATCCGGTTCCGCGCGGCCGGTCTCAGGCGGTTCGGCCGCGGGTGAGCCAGTCTCCGGGCAGGACGGTGTCTTCTGATCTGCCCGGGTCCTGCCCCGGGGGGATTCCTGCAGCGGTGCAGGGGCTGCCGGTGCGGCTGCCGAGGCAGGCGCTTCGTCGGGCACGGCCACACTGAGCCGCACGTCAAGTTTCGGACGCAGGCGGGGTTTTTCCGCCAGAGCAACCCGTGCGGGCTGCGGGGGCCGTGACGCCGCACGGGTGGCCGCGGCAGACGGCGAAGAAACCTCCCGGGCTGTTGGCGATCGGCCGGACGCAGATCCGTCACTTTTCCGAGTCCGTATGCCGGATTCCGGTTCCGGGCCCGTGGGGGCGCCCATGTCGGATGCGCCATCCCGGACCGCCTCCCTGTCATCGGCGAGGGGCGTCAACAGATCGGAGAGGTAATCCAGGATGGCTTCATCCACCTTCTTTCGGCCGGTACTGCTCATGCCGCGCCCCTACCCGTCCAGACCCAGTTGCTGCTCCAGATCCCTGAGCAAGTGGCGATAGGCCCGGACCCCGTGGGTCTGGTCATCCAGCGCCTGCGGGAAGATCCCCCGGCGCGAGGCATCCCGGAACTTGGTATCCACCGGTACCGCAAAACGCCACACGTGCTCACCGTGCTGCCGGCGCAGGGCGGCAAGACTCTGGATGGAGGCCTGGGTGCGCCGGTCAAACATGGTGGGGATGATGGTAAACCCCAGCGTCTTGCGCTGGCTTTTCATGACCATGCCCAGCGTGTGCAGCATGCGTTCGAGCCCCTTGAGGGCCAGAAATTCCGTCTGGACGGGAATCAGCAAATGCTGGCTGGCAGCCAGGGCATTGATCAGCAGCACGCCGAGCACGGGGGTGTTGTCCAGCAGGGCATAATCAAAATCATCCCAGAGATGCGCCAGCGCCCTGGAGACAATCAGGCCCATGCCTTCCACGCCAATCATGCGCCGCTCGAGCGTGGCCTGGGCCGTCGAGGCCGGCATCAGCTGGACGTTCGGATGTCCGGTTTCCACGAGAAGCTGGGCGGGCAGATCGGCGGGGACTTTCCCCTTGTGCATGAACAGGTCGTAGACACTGTTGGGCATGGCGTCCGGATCATATCTGAAGTAGGAGGTCATGGAGCCCTGCGGATCCAGATCCACAAGCAGCACCCGTTTGCCCTTGCGGGCCAGTTCTCCGGCCAGCGCAACGGCAGTGGTGGTCTTCCCCACGCCCCCTTTCTGATTGGCAATCGCCCAGATTCGCATGATCAGTCCGGCACCCTTTTTCCGCCATCTGTCTCGTCAGGCCGTCAGGCGGGCAATGCCCTGCCGTCCGGCACCCGTCAACACGGGCAAAACCCGTTGCAGACAGAGATCAAGCACATAGTATGCCGTCTTTCAGTGGCGTAACGCCAGCCGTGACGAATTGGCCTTGGACACCAGCAGAACCACACGCCGGTTTCGCTGGCGGCCTTCAGGCGTGTCATTACGGGCGACGGGATGCTGTTCACCGTAACCCACGGCAGCCAGTCTCTGAGGGTCAATGCCATCGAGAACAAGAAGCCGGACAACCGCGGCCGCCCGTGCCGCCGAAAGCTCCCAGTTGGAGGGGTAGAAACGGCTGCGGATGGGCTGGTTGTCCGTGAAGCCTTCGACCAGAATGGCGTTGGGGTACGGCTTGAGGATGGCTGCCACCCGATCAATCAACGGGAAGGCTTCGTCCCTGGGAATGGCGTCTCCGCTGCCGAACAGCACCTTGTTCTGAAGCGTGATTTCCAGCCAGTCATCCGACTCGTTGAGGGAGATCAGGCCATCACTGATAAGCGCTTCCATCTGCGCGTAAAACTGGTCGGCCATGGCTTTCAGGCGACGGCGTGCATCCTGGGCATCCCCACCTGTATCCGGCGTGGGAAAGGGTTCCACCACCGGCACTTCGGATTGTTCTGGTGCGGCACTGGTCTGCCCCACCTGAACCGGTTTCATGCTCTTCTGGGTGGCCTGAAAGACGCCTTCCAGTGTCTCGGAAAGGACCTTGTACTTGCCTTCGTTGACGGAAGACACGGAGTACATGACCACAAAGAAGGCGAAGAGCAGCGTGATGAAATCGGCGTATGAGACCAGCCAGCGTTCGTGGTTCTCTGGCTCTTCCTGCATCCGGCGTCTGCGCATGTCAACCTTCCATGAAGCTCTTGAGCTTCAGTTCGATGGCTTTGGGGTTCTCCCCTTCGGAGATACCGATAATGCCTTCAATGAGCATTTCGCGGTACTGTGCCATGGCATGCACCTGGGCCTTGATCTTGTTGGCCACGGGAAAGAGGAAGAGGTTGGCAAACCCGACACCATAAACGGTGGCCACAAAGGCCGTGGCGATACCGGGCCCCAGCATGGCTGGGTCTTCCAGATGTCGCATGACGGTGATCAGCCCCAGGACGGCGCCGAGAATGCCCATGGTGGGCGCATAGCCGCCCATGCCTTCAAAGACCTTGCAGGCGGCCAGATCCCGCTGTTCCCGGCTCTGTACATCCAGTTCCAGTATGGAGCGGATGACTTCGGATTCGGCGCCGTCGATCAGCAGGTACAGACCTTTCTGGGCGAAGGGATCCAGCTCGTTGTCCGCAATGGCTTCCAGCCCCAGCAGGCCTTCCTTCCGGGCGATCTGGCTCCAGTTGACGATTTTCTCGATCCCGTCTGCCAGACTGACATACGGCGGCACGAACACCCAGATAAAATTGCGCCACGCCCGGAGGAAGGTGGGGAGCGGGGTTTGCAGCAGAATGGCACCGAAGGTACCGCCGAGAACAATGAGTGCCGCCGGCAGATTGACCAACGCCCCCAGTTGTCCGCCTTCGACCAGATTGCCGCCCAAGACGGCCATCAGACCAATCAGAATGCCGATAAGGCTGAGCATGTCCATCGATCAGGCAACCGTTTCCACAAGCCGTTGGGCGATCTGATCCAGGGGCAGGATTTCGTCTGTCAGGCCCGCCTTGGCCACCGCCATGGGCATACCGTAAATCACGCTGGTTTCTTCGTCCTGAGCCCAGATGGGGCACCCTGTCTGTTTCATCAGGCGACAGCCATCCTTGCCGTCAGCGCCCATACCGGTGAGAATGATGCCCAGCGCCTTGCCCGGATAGGCCCGGGCGATTGAGCCGAAGGTAACGTCCACGCAGGGTTTGTAATGGAGGCGATCGCCCCCGTCCCTGATGACGATCTTGCCGTGCGACCCTGAGCGTTCGATCATCATCTGCAAACCACCCGGCGCGAGATAGGCCACGCCAGCCCTGAGCTGTTCGCCATGTTCCGCCTGCTTGACCTGAATCTTGCACAAGCGGTTCAGCCTTTCCGCAAACGCCGGCGTGAAGGATGCCGGCATGTGCTGAACCAGGACAATGGGTGCCGGGAAGTTGGCCGGCAAGGGGGTCAGGACATTCTGGAGGGCAACCGGCCCACCTGTGGAAGTACCGATGGCGACCAGGGCAAAGGACTGCCTTGCTGTCTTCTTGCCCGTGGACGACGCTGCCGGCGTCTTTCGGACAGCCACGCGCTCGGGAGAATCCTTGGCTCCCTGCGGCCGGGTGGTCCGTTGGGTCGCTGTAGTGGGACGTGCCCCTGTCGCCTGTCTGGCTTGCCGGTCGGTGGTTGCGGGCGCAGCCGGACCGGACGGGGACCGGAGGCGGTAACGCGCCCGCGCCACCGCACGGATCTTGTCGGCGAGTGTTTTCTGAATGCCCTGATTATCCCGGGCGATGTCTTCAAACTGTTTGGGCAGGTAGTCGATGGCACCCGCTTCCAGCGCGTCCAGCGTGACCCGGGCACCTTCATGGGTCAGGGAGGAAAACATCAGGACCGGTGTGGGCTGCTCCTGCATGATGGCACGGACCGCAGAAATACCGTCCATCAATGGCATTTCGTAATCCATGGTAATCACGTCAGGCTTCAGCGCCCTGGCCTGCTCTATGGCCTCCCGGCCATTGCTGGCCGTGCCCACGACGGTAATGCCCGGCACGCCGTTGAGGATTTCAACAATCCGACGCCGGAAGAAACCGGAGTCGTCTACGACCAGTACCTTGATGGACACCTGTCCTCCTGTTTCTGTCAGGCCGTCATGGCCTCATCATCTTCATCATAGATGCGCGGCCGCAACCCGTTTCTGCCGAAAATCTTGCTGGACTTGGCGTAATGGGCGATCAGGCTCGGAATGTCGAGGATCAGGGCGATCCGGCCATCACCGGTGATGGTGGCGCCGGCCATGCCGGGCGTACCGTGCAGCATCTTGCCCAGCGGCTTGATCACCACTTCCTCCTGCCCGACCAGCTGATCCACCACAAAACCGACCCGCTTGGTGCCCACGGCCACGATCACCACATGGGCACTGCGTGGCGGACGCTGGTTTTTCGCGCCCTTCACCAGCCAGCGCTTGATGTGGAACAGCGGAAACACATGCTCACGGACAACAATACATTCCTGACCGTCGACAATATTGGTCTTGGTGAGATCCAGATGGAAAATTTCCACCACATTGACCAGCGGAAAGGCAAAGGCCTGATTTTCCAGCATGACCATGAGTGTAGGCATGATCGCAAGCGTCAGCGGGACCTTGATGCTGATACGGGTGCCCTTGCCCAGTTCCGAGTCGATGTTCAGGGAGCCATTGAGCTGGGTGATCTTGGTCTTGACCACATCCATGCCCACACCACGACCTGATACATCCGAAATTTCGGTCTTGGTGGAAAAGCCCGGTGCGAAGATCAGGTTGAAGGCTTCCGTGTCAGACAGCCTTTCGGCCGCATCCTCATCATAAAGCCCCTTCTCGACCGCCTTGCGCCTCAGTACGTTGGGATCCATGCCTGCCCCATCATCTTCGATGGACAGCAAGATGTGATCCCCCTCCTGCTCCGCCGACAGGACCACACGCCCGACTCGGGGCTTGCCCTTGGCCTCACGGACATCAGGTGCCTCGATGCCATGATCCACCGCGTTCCGAACCAGGTGAACCAATGGATCAGACAAGGCTTCGACCAGGTTTTTGTCCAGGTCCGTGTCTTCACCGCGCAACACCAGATTGACTTCCTTTTTCAGGTTGCGGGCAAGATCCCTGACAACCCGGGGGAAGCGGCCAAAGACTTTCTTGATAGGCTGCATGCGCGTCTGCATGACCGCGGACTGCAGGTCACTGGTCACCACATCAAGGTTGGACACGGCCTTCTGCATGGCCTCGTCGCCCAGCTCTTCACCCAGGCGCATGAGCCGGTTACGGACCAGTACCAGCTCACCGACCATGTTCATGATGTCGTCCAGACGCTTGGTGTCGACACGCACGGTCGTTTCCGTGGCGATGCCCGCGTCCTTCGCGCCGGCCGCGCCTTTTGCAGGGGGCTTGGAAGCCGGAGGTTTACCAGCCCCCCTGATCCCGATGCAGCCGCCGGCGGGGTGACTTTGTCCTTGGGTGTACGAGCCGCTGCCCCACCCGCCGCAGTGCTTGTAGCAGCCGGTTTCTGTGCAGCCGGCTTTACCGCCGCCTTCCCGGTACCACCCTGAGTTGCTGGCTGACTGTCCGGCTTCCCGGTTGCAGGGGGTGCGCTGCTCTCCTTTGCGTTCGCAACAGATTCCGATCCTGGCGCAGTGCTGGCCTGAGAACTGACCGGACCACCGGTAGCGGCACCCTCCGCGGGCGCCACTTTGTCAGGAACGAATTTTCCCGGCCCATGAAGCTGATCCAGCAGGGCTTCAAACTCATCATCATCAATCAGGTCATCCGAGCCCTCTGCACCACCTGACGATGTCGCTGCAGGCGCTTCAGGCGCAGGCGTCGCTTGTGAGGCCATGGAATTACCGGTATCACCGGCCACCTTGTCTGCAACGAATTTGCCCGGGCCGTGCAACTGGTCCAACAGCGCTTCAAATTCATCATCGGTGATTTCGTCGCTCTCAGCCCCTGTTGCGCCCCCGTCAGATTGGGGGGGCACCGGCGGCTCTGTGGGAGCCCCCTTGAATGTACCGGGGCCATGCAGCTGATCCAGCAGGGCCTCAAATTCGTCATCAGTAATTTCATCACTGTCAGACGCTTGGGCATTGGACGGGCTGTCCGCCGCGGGTGCCTCATCAAGTGCCTCCACGAACAGCTCAATATCCCCGTCACTCAGGCCCACTTCCTGATTTCCGGTGTCATCTGTCCGGGGTGTGACCTCGGCAGGGGCTTCATCGGATACCGCTGCCTCCTCCGCCTCGGCGCTTTCATCATCCGCTTCCGGCACCCCCAGGCGCTCCAGTGCGGCGATCAGTTCAGGGTCGGCCGGAGAAGGCTCCTCCCGCATCTTGACCTGGTCGAACATTTCATTGACGGTGTCCAGTGCCTGCAGCACGACATCCATCAGTTCCGGCGTGACGCGGCGCTGGCGGTTGCGGAGAATATCGAAGACGTTTTCGGCCTTGTGACAGCAGTCCACAAGGTTATCCAGCTGCAGAAACCCTGCACCACCCTTGACCGTGTGAAATCCACGAAAGATGGCATTCAGAAGTTCCGCATCATCCGGATTCTGCTCCAGTTCCACCAGCTGTTCCTGAAGCTGCTCCAGTATTTCTCCGGCTTCCACCAGAAAATCCTGGAGAATTTCTTCATCCGCATCAAACGCCATAGTTTACCCCTTCAAAAACCCAGACTGGAGAGCAGATCGTCCACATCGTCCTGGCCGCTGACCACATCGTCCATTTCGGCGGCCTTGATCTGAGGCCCGTGGCCTTCGGAATCGTCCTTTTCCTTCTCTTCGAACTCATGACGGATGCCGGTGATCTTGTCCACCTTGCCAGCCATTGCCACCAGCTTGACCAGATTGTCCTCCACCTGACGAACCAGATCCGTCACTTTCTGAATCACCTGGCCGGTCAGGTCCTGGAAGTCCTGTGCCATGAGGATGTCTGAAAGATAACCATAGACCTGGTCACTCTTGCCTTCCAGGTCGGCGAGAAACCGGTCGATTCGCTTGTAGAGTTCGCGGAATTCGTCCGGTGTCATTTCCTTGCGCCGCAGGCGCTCCCACTCCTGCCGCAGATCGTGGGCCTCGTTCTTGAGCTCCGAGGCAATGGGCATGGCCGCTTCCACCAGATCCAGCGTCTTGTTGGCGGCCTTGTTGGTCATGTCCACCACGTAGGCCAGGCGGTCGGAGGCATCGGCAATCTTCGACATCTCTTCCCGCTGCGCCTTGGTTCCCGCGTCAATGTGAAAGTTGCGGATGGAGTCGTGCAGCGTACGGGTCAGCCGGCCGACCTCACGATACAGCGTCTTGTCGCGCGTCTCGTTCAGCGCACCGATAACCTGAACCGCTGCCGCAAAATCCCCCTTCTGGATATGCGACAGCAATTCCTCGGCCTGCTGACTCATCTGCATCTCGAACTCGGAGGTATCAGTGGCCGGAACACCCTGCTTTTCATCAGTCATGCTGCTGGCCCCTTTCAGCCCAAACGTTCAAAGATTTTTTCGATCTTTTCCTTGAGCACGGCAGCCGTGAACGGCTTGACCACATAGCCGTTGACCCCGGCCTGCGCTGCAGCCACGATCTGGTCGCGCTTGGCCTCCGCCGTCACCATCAGGACCGGCAGCGTCTTGAGATTGGGATCTGCTCTCACGGCCCTGAGCAGGTCGATGCCGGTCATGCCGGGCATGTTCCAGTCGGTGATCAGAAAATCGAACTTGCCGGTCTTGAGCATGGGCAGGGCCGTGTTGCCGTCATCGGCCTCTTCCACATTTGTGAATCCAAGATCCCGCAACAGGTTCTTGATAATCCGCCTCATTGTTGAAAAGTCATCAACAACGAGAATTTTCATATTCTTGTCCAATGTAACCTCCGGTGGTGACGTTGGATTGAGTTTCCGTCTAGTTACCAAGTCTAGACGCTTGTCGGGGAGTATCCAGTTTTTTGACTGATCGCTATTTTATCATCCAGTCTGCCAGTCGCGCGCGCAGACGCAGGGCAGCCTGGCTGTGAATCTGACTGACGCGGGATTCGCTGACCCCCAGCACTTCGCCGATTTCCCTGAGGTTCAGCTCTTCATCGTAATAAAGGGCCAGCACGAGGCGCTCACGCTCCGGCAATCTGCCGATTTCCTCCGCCAGCCGGCTGGCAAATTGCTGTTTCTGTACTTCATCCTGGGGCTGAGGCATCCGGTCGGCGTCTTCAATTCCGGCATCCGAATCTGCCGTCAGCTCATCCAGGCTGATCAGATGTCCGCTCAAGGCATCACGGAGGCTGGCATGATACTCTTCCAGACTGATGCCAAGCTCTCTCGCGACATCCGCATCCTGAGCATCCTGACCTGTTCGGCTCTCGATGGCATGAATGGCTTCAGCGATACGACGTGCATTGCGGTGCACAGAGCGCGGCACCCAGTCTCCGCGGCGGATTTCGTCGATCATGGCGCCACGGATCCGGATCGATGCATAGGTCTCGAACGAAGCACCACGCTGTGCCTCGTACTTGCGCGCCGCTTCGAGCAGGCCCAGCATGCCGGACTGAATGAGGTCATCAAGCTGTACACTCGGCGGCAGGCGTCCCTTCAGATGCAGCGCAATACGCTTGACCAGCGGTGCATACTGGTGCACGAGCGCTTCCGCACGCTGTGTCCTGGATTCGCTATACATGGCTACACCCGTTGAGGCCATGAACTCTGCTACCGTTAACTGTCAACTGGCCTGAACCAATCGCTCAATGAAAAATTCAAGGTGCCCGCGTGGTGCACTCGGCAACGGCCAGGCATCCACCTTTTTCGCCAGCTCCCGGAATGCCAGGGATGCCTTGGCCCGGGGGTAGGCCTCAAAGACGGCCCGCTGACGCTGGACCGCCTTCTTCACCACATCATCGTAGGGAATGAACCCCACATACTGCAGCGCAACATCCAGGAAACGCTCGGTCACCTTGGACAGTTTGGTGAACAGCAGCCGTGCATCCTGTTCCGAGCGAACCATGTTGGGCAGAATGCGGAAGCGGTGCAACCCGTAATCCCGGTTGAGCAGCTTGATCTGGGCGTAGGCATCCGTGATGGAAGTAGGCTCGTCGGTCACGACCATGAGCACTTCCTGCGCGGCCCGCACGAAGGCCATGACCGTTTCCGAGATGCCTGCTGCGGTATCGATGATCAGCACATCCAGATCATCACTGATCTCGCTGAAGGCGCTGATGAGCCCGGCATGCTCAAGCGGTGACAGATGCGTCAGGTGCTGGGTACCGGATGATGCCGGTACAATTCTGATGCCACCAGGGCCATCCACCAGAATTTCCCGCAGCGAACATTCGCCGCTGAGCACGTCATTGATGTTGCGTTTTGCGGTCAATCCCAGCAAAACGTCAATGTTGGCCAGCCCAAGGTCGGCATCCAGCACCACGACTCGCCTGCCCAGACTGCTCAATGCCAGGGCGAGATTGACGGAAACGTTGCTCTTGCCAACGCCCCCCTTGCCACCGGTGACGGCAATAACCTGTACCGGGTGAGGTTTACTCATGTTCGACACTGCTCCTATACATCATGTTCAGCGCCTTCCCGGCTCAGCCCACCAGCCCGGCCCGGGCGGTGTGTGGGGAATCCTGTCTGTCCAGCGTCACTGCCCGTGCAACCAGACTTTGCCCCGTGGCCGGATGAAGATCCCGCGCGATGTGTTGACCGTCAGTGTAGCAGGCAATGGGCAACTGTTCCTGTATACTCAACCCCAAAGCCTGCCCCAGTGCACAGGCTTCATCCAGTTTTGTGATGACGCAACCGGACAGCCCGAGCATTTTATAGTAATGATAGTTGGATTTCATGACTTGTGCCTGGCTAACTGCAGACAATACAAGAATTTTTTTGACACGCCGCCCGCATGATTGCAGCGATCTGACCTGACGTTCGCCATTGGGATCCCGGGATGTCAGCCCGGCCGTATCGATCAGAACCCGCCGGTGATCCGCCAGACTGTCCAGAACCGCTTTCAGGGAACCGTTTTCCGGTACAACATGAACCGGTACACGAAGCAATTTCCCCAACGTCAGGAGCTGGGATGCGGCACCCACACGGTAGCAATCCGTGGTTACCAGGGCCAGCCCCTCTCGTCCATGCAGCTGAATCCATCTGGCCGCCAGCTTGGCAATCGTGGTGGTTTTTCCTGCCCCTGTGGGCCCGACCAGTGCCAGGGCACAAGGCCGTTCGGATTCATCCAGGTCCATGACCGGCACCATGGCGGCAAGCGCCTTGAGGGCCAGTTGCCAGCGTGCCTCTTCGTCACCTGCCGGCAGATTCCTGACAATCCGGCTGCTGAGTTCTTCCGTCAACCCGAGCCCGGTCAATCGCATGTCCACAGGATCACGAACCGGGCGTTCTGCTGATTCCGACAACAGTACCTTAAGTGCTGCAATCTCGGCCTGCATGGCGGCCAGCGCCTCACTCACCAGCCCGTCTGGCTTCGCGGCATCTCCGCCAGCAGGAACACCGACCTCTTTTGCCGCGTCTTCACGCCTGGCGACAACCTCCGGCTCACCGCCTGCCTGAATCTTTTGAATACGCTGACGCGCCCGCTCCAGCTCTTCATCCAGCAGGGCCCGGCGGGTCGCATGACGCCGGGCCACCTCGGCATCCGGCCGGGGTGCAGAGACCGGCGCCTCCTGGTGGGCCTGTTCCGGGTTGTAATCCAGTGCGCAGACCACTTCCATGCCTTCCGGAACTTTTCGGGTGGAGAGGATCATGGCATCGGCGCCCAGTTCCTCACGCACACGCTTGAGCGCTTCCTGCATATTGGGTGCTATGTATCGCTTCACGTTCATGATCACTCCCCTCCTACTCGGAAATGGTCGCTACAATGGTAATCTGCTTGTTGTCGGGAATTTCCTGATATGACAGGACATGCAGGCGCTCCACCACCATGCTCACGAAGCGCGCCATGGCCTGACGCAGCACGTTGGAAACCAGCAGCACCGCCGGCTTGCCCATCATTTCCTGCTTTTGCACCGCTTCGCTGAGCGAGCGCTGCAGTTTTTCCATCAGACCGGGCTCCAGAATCAGCCCCATTTCGGTGGCGCCCCCCTGCTGTGCCTGCTGCATGGACTTCATCAGGATCTGCTCGAGCTTCGGATCCAGGGTGATCACCGGAAGTTCCGGATCGTTACCGCAGATGCGCTGGACAATCAGGCGTCGCAGGGCGACGCGCACGGCAGCCGTGAGGGTGTCCGTATCCGGGTTCTTGGTTTCGGCATTGACGATGGCCTCGGCAATGGTCCGCATATCCCGGATGGGTACGTCTTCCTTGAGCAGATTCTGAAGTACCTTCAGTAACTGGCTGATACTGACGGTGTTCGGCACCAGTTCTTCCGCCAGCTTGGGCGATTTGCGACTGAGCTGTTCCAGCCATTGCTGGACTTCCTCGTGCCCCAGCAACTCATGCGCATGCCGGAGCAGGACCTGATTCAGGTGCGTGGCGACAACAGTGCTGGCATCCACAACGGTATAGCCCAGGGTCTGGGCCTGCTCCCGAAGAGAAGGATCAATCCACACCGCTTCCAGTCCGAATGCCGGATCCTTGCCCGGAATACCGTCCAGCTGCCCGAAAACCTGGCCGGGATTGATGGCCATTTCCCGATCCGGATGAATTTCAGCCTCTGCAACCGGCACCCCCATGAGCGTGATACGGTATCCGTTGGGTACCAGATCCAGGTTGTCCCGGATGTGCACGGAAGGCATGAGAAAGCCCAACTCCTGAGACAGCTTCTTGCGTACACCCTTGATCCGACCGAGCAGCTGGCCACCCTGACTCTTGTCCACCAGCGGAATCAGCCGGTAGCCCACTTCCAGCCCCACCAGATCCACGTTGGCCACATCATCCCAGCCCAGCTCTCCTGCCGGTGCGCCTTGTGGCAACGCCTCGGTTGATCCGCCTTCCAGCGCAGGGCCTGCCGGGCCTGCAGGCGGCACCCCGCCTCCGCCGCCTGCCCGGGGAGCAGGCCCCTTGCCCTCTTCCACCGCCTCAGGCGTGCGTGCACGCTGACTGAACCACCACGCCAGCACACCGGTGGCCAGAGCCAGGGACAAAAATGCCAGATGGGGCATGCCCGGAATCAGTCCCATGATGGCCAGGATGGCCGAAGCCACGGCCAGCGCTCTGGGTGAACGGATCATCTGATCCACGACCTGATGGGACATGTCCTGCTGGGTCGACACGCGCGTCACCATGATGGCCGCAGCCGTGGACAGCAGGAGGGAGGGTATCTGCGCCACCAGACCGTCACCGATGGTCAGCAGGGCATACTTCTGAACCGCATCGGCAAAGGCCAGGTCATGCTGCATGACGCCGATGGACAGGCCGCCGATCAGGTTGATGGCCAGGATCAGCAGGCCCGCCACCGCATCGCCACGCACGAACTTGGATGCACCATCCATGGCCCCGTAGAAATCGGCCTCGGCGGCCACTTCCGCCCGACGGCGTTTGGCTTCTTCCTGATCAATCAGCCCCGCGTTGAGGTCCGCATCAATGGCCATTTGCTTGCCCGGCATGGCATCCAGGGTAAACCGGGCGCTGACCTCCGAAACACGACCGGCGCCCTTGGTGACCACGACGAAGTTGATGATCATCAGAATCGCAAAGACGACCAGGCCAACGGCATAGTTGCCGCCAATGACCACCTCTCCGAAGGATTGAATCACCTTGCCGGCGGCATCCTCGCCCTCATGCCCCCGGAGCAGCACCACACGCGTGGAAGCCACGTTGAGTGCCAGCCTTAGCAGGGTCGCCACGAGCAGCACCGTCGGAAAAATGGCGAAGTCCAGCGGACGCAGCGCATAAACGCAGACAAGCAGGATGACCAGAGAGAGTGCAATGTTGAAGGTGAACAGCACGTCCAGCATGAAGGGCGGAACGGGCAGCGTCATCATGCCCAGCAGAGCCATGAGCAGCAGAGGAATCCCCAGGTTCCCCTGCGCCAGACTTCTGACGGTGTTCAGTGCTGCACTGTTCGCCATGCGCCTCTCTTCAATCAGTCACTGTCGAATTCCCGTCAATGACGGAACCCCTGACTGATTTCTGCAAAGATCAGGCCAGTTCAGTCGTGGCGCAGATCGTCCGGGATGGGCACATCGCGTATGGGTTGCGGACGCTCACCGCGCCCCTTGCGATACTCACGCAGGCGGAACACATAGGCCAGCACCTGTGCAACGGCCACATAGAGCCCGGCAGGAATTTCTTCATCCACTTCAGTGTGGTAATAGACGGCCCGGGCGAGCGGGGGCGCCTCCACCTGTTCCACCCCGTGCGCCCTGGCGATCTCGCGGATTTTCAGAGCCATGAAATCCACGCCCTTGGCAACGACAATCGGCGCCCCGTCACTGTCGGGATCATATTTCAGGGCCACCGAATAGTGAGTCGGGTTGGTGATGACCACATCTGCCTTCGGCACTTCTTCCAGCATGCGACGCTGGGCCATCTCCATCTGCAGTTCACGGATCCGCCGCTTGACCTCGGGCTTGCCCTCGGTTTCCTTGAATTCGTCCTTGATCTCCTGCTTGGTCATGCGCAGATTCTTCTGGTGATCGTACATCTGGAACGGCACATCAATGAGCGCAATCAGCACCAGAGAAGCCGCCAGAAACAGAAAGCTCCATGCCAGAATGGACAGGGCGCTGGCGATTCCCGGCCTGAGCGACTGCGCACTGATGGCCAGCAGGTCATCCAGCACATTCATCAGCACCAGCCAGGCCACGCCACCGACCACCACCGTCTTGAGGATAGCCTTGACCAGCTCAACCACGGACTTGACCGAAAACATGCGCTTGAGTCCTTCCAGCGGATTGAGGCGGCTGAACTTGGGCATGAGCGCCTTGCTGCTGAACAACAGCCCCCCCACCCCGATGGATGACAGGATGGCGACAATCCAGAGCATCACCAGCAGGGGCAGAAAGGTCAGCAGAGCGTCCAGAAAAGAGTCGTGCAACTGACGGATCATCGTCGCCGGATCGAGCACATCGTCGCGCCCCAGGCTGAAATTGCCGCGGAACAGGCGCGCCATGCCGTCCCCGATCACATTCCGGAAGAAAAAGAAGCCGGCGGCCCCGGCCAGCAGCACTGCCATGGTATTGAGCTCCCGCGAACGCGGAATCTGACCCTCCTCGCGGGCCTTCTCCAGTTTTCGCGGGGTCGGTTGTTCGGTTTTTTCCTGACTGCTGTCCGTCTCGGCCATGTCATGCTCCTAGGGTGTATCCAGCACTGTCTGCATGAAGCGGAGGGTGTCCTCCGTCAGGGCATTGAAATGGGGCAGAAAATCCGCCGTACCGATCCAGAAGAACAACAGCCCGAGCACCACGGAAACCGGGAAACCGATGGAAAAGATGTTCATCTGAGGGGCGGCCCGGGTCATGACACCAAAGGCCACGTTGACCAGCAGCAGCGCCGTCACGGCCGGCAGGGCAATCATCAGCGCCCCCGCAAACAGCCAGCTCATGCGCGAGACGATCAGCCCCCACCCGGCAGGACTGATTCCGTTTTCACTGATGGGCAGAACATCAAAGCTCTCCGCGATCACCGTAAAGGCCACCAGATGACCGTTCATGGCCAGAAACAGCAGCGTCACCAGCATCAGGTAGAACTGCCCCAGGGCCGCGACGGAAATCCCGTTGGCCGGATCCACCATGGACGCAAAGCCCAGCCCCATCTGCATGGCGATAGCCTGCCCGGCCACAGCAAACAACTGGAACAGGATCACCAGCACAAATCCCAGTGCCACACCAATGAGCACCTGTTGCAACACGATGGTGAAGGCGGACAGGGAAAGCGGATCCACCGCCGGAACCTGCTGAACCTGGGGGGCCACGACGGAGGTCAGCAGGATGGCCAGCACCAGCCGGACACGGGGCGGTACGATCTGCGTCCCCACCACGGGCATGACCATCAGGAAGCTGGCAATCCTGAACAGGGGCCAGAGAATCTGTCCGACCCAGGCCCCGATCTGGCTGTCCGTCAGCTCGATCATGTCAGCCTATCACCCAGGGAATGTTCTGAATCAGGGTCTGGGTGAAATCCAGCAGCCGGGTCAGCAACCAGGGCCCGGCCAGGATAAGCACCACAAGCGTGACCAGCAGGCGCGGCAGAAAGCTCAGCGTCTGTTCGTTGATCTGCGTGGCGGCCTGAAAGATGCTCACCAGCAATCCCACCGCCAGAGAGGGCCCGATGATCACCGAAACCATGATGACGATCAGATAGAGCGCCTCGCGAAACAGATCCAGTACCACTTCCGGCGTCATGACAGCCTCCTAGAGTCCGAAGCTGGCGGCCAGCGTGCCCATGATGAGCGCCCAGCCGTCCACGAGCACAAACAGCATGATCTTGAATGGCAGCGAAATGATGATGGGCGAGAGCATCATCATCCCCATGGCCATCAGGACACTGGCCACCACCATGTCGATGACCAGGAAGGGAATGAACAGGATGAAGCCGATCTGAAATGCAGTCTTGAGTTCACTGGTTACGAAGGCCGGCATCAGTATGGTGAAGGGCGCCTGATCCGGGCTTTCGTACTTGCCCTCGTCACCCGCCAGCCGGATGAACAGGTTCAGGTCATCCTCCCGGGTCTGCTTGAGCATGAAGGCCCGGAAGGGTTCCGCAGCTTTCCTGACCGCGTCCTGAAAGATCATTTCCTCGTTGAGGTAAGGCTGCAGGGCCTCCTCATTCACCTTGTCAAAGACCGGCGCCATGATGAAGAAAGTCAGGAAGAGGGCCAGGCCGACCAGAATCTGGTTGGAGGGGGTCTGCTGAAGCCCGAGGGCCTGACGCAGAATGGCAAAGACGATGATGATCCGGGTAAAGGCGGTCATCATCATGAGCGCTGCAGGAATGAAGGTGATGGCGGTCATCAGCGCCAGAATCTGGAGCGTGACCGTGTATTCCTGCGAGCCGTCCGGCTGGGTCACCACCCTGACGGCGGAGAGCCCGTCAGGTGCGGACCAGGCCAGGCCGGTCATGCCAATGAGGAGGATGGCCAGGCCGATACGCGCTGCACCACGACCGTGGCCACGGGGCCCGGAAAGTTTTTCAGGCGGTGTTCTCTGGAGGTGTCTCATCGCTTCCCGTCAGTTTTTTGTCACGGACGAGAAGACTCTGCAATTTGCGTGCAAATTCTGAATCAGATGCGCCAGAAGCCGCACCAGCCGGGGTTTCAAAGTGCGTGCCCAGGGACTTGATCAGGTTGATGGAAGACGGTGTGACGCCCACCAGCAGGTATTCCTCCCCTGCCCTGACCACGACCAGGCGCTCCCGCTGTCCCACCGGCAGGACCGCTTCGATCTTCAGCGCCCCACTGGCCCGGCCGGCGACGCCATTGAGCCGCTTCATGAGCCAGACGCTGCCCCAGACTGCTGCCAGCACCAGCAGCAGGGACAGCACCACCTGAAGGATGACCGTACCGCTATCCATTGCGCAGTTTCTTGATGCGCTCTGAGGGACTGATGACATCCGTCAGACGGATGCCGAACTTCTCATTGACCATCACCACCTCGCCATGCGCGATCAGCGTCCCGTTGACGAGTACATCCAGCGGCTCGCCCGCCAGACGGTCCAGTTCGATCACCGAACCCTGGTTGAGCTGCAGCAGGTTGCGGATGGGAATCTGGGTATTTCCCACCTCCATGGAAATGGTGACGGGAATGTCCAGAATGACATCCAGATCCGGCGCGCCCGGCGGTGGCGGCACATCCGCACCGTCGAAATCTTCCAGCGGCGCAGGAGATACCTTGCCCTCTGCCGCCTGCGCTTCGGCCATGGCAGCGGCCCACTCATCCTCAACGTTGGCCTCGCCAACGTTGGCCTCGCCTTCCGTCGATTCCTGTTCTTCCAGTGCAGCGGCCCATTCGTCGGCCAGCGCTTCGTCGCCATTGATATCGACTTCCTTTTCCGGCGCCCCGCCATCTACTCCGTTTTTACCGGTGCTTTCATCTTCAGCCATTCTACCCCCTTCGCCGAGGCTGGCCCCGGCCGTTCAAACTTGCGTTCAATCTTCAGCGCCAGATTCCCGTTCATCTGGCCCAGTCTTGCATGATAAATCGGTACGCCATTGGCGGTCAGGACGACGGTTTCCGGCAAGTCCACAGGAATGACGTCACCTGCCTTGAGCTTTGCCACATCCCGCAACTTGATCTTGCGTTTCGCCACCGTGGCATTGATGGGTACCTGAGCGTCCAGAATGTCCTGCTGCAGCGACTGGATCCAGCGTTCATCCACTTCATCGACATCGGACTGGACGCCCGCATCCAGCACTTCACGGATGGGCTCGATCATGGAGTACGGCAGGGCCAGTTGCAGATCCCCTCCGCCACCGTCCAGCTCGATATGGAAGGTGCTGACCACCACCACTTCACTGGGGCTGACAATATTGGCCATGGCCGGGTTGACTTCCGAGTTGATGTACTCGAAGTCCACTTTCATGACCGCATTCCAGGCTTCCTTCATGTCAACGAAAACCTGTTCCAGCACCATCTGTACGATGCGGATTTCCGTGGGCGTGAACTCCCGCCCCTCGATCTTGGCGTGACGCCCGTCCCCGCCGAAAAAGTTGTCCACCAGCTTGAAGACCAGCTTGGCATCCAGAATGAAGAGCGCCGTGCCGCGCAACGGCCTCATTTTGACCAGATTGAGGCTGGTGGGCACATAGAGGGTATGCACATACTCGCCGAACTTGAGTATCTGCACACCACCCGATGCCACATCGGCATTGCGTCGCAGGAGATTGAACAGGCTGATGCGGGTGTAACGGGCAAAGCGCTCGTTGATCATCTCCAGTGTGGGCATGCGCCCACGGACGATCCGGTCCTGACTGGTCAGGTCATAGGTTTTGACGCCGGTGGCATCGGACGTGTCTTCCGTCTCGATGTCACCTTCATCGACGCCATGCAAGAGGGCATCGATTTCGTCCTGGGACAGCAGGTCCTGCACAGCCTTACCTCACTCTCACTGCATGACCAGATTGGTAAACAGCACCTCTTCAATGCTGCCGGCCACCTGTTCGTCGTTGAGCACCTGGTTGATGATGTCCTTGCACTCCTGCCTCAACGCCTCCTTGGCTTCAGGAGTCATGAGACTGGCGAAATCCTTGGAACCGATGGCGTTGATAAGCCGGTTCCGGATCACCGGCAAGTGCAGCTCCACCCCATCAATCGCCTCCTTGTCGCGCCCCATCACACTGATGGACACCTGAAGATAGCGCGTACCTTTGTTGCCATCAAAGGCCACCACAATGGGCGGCTTGATATTGAAATAGAGCGCCGGTTTGTGAACTGGCGCTGCGGGCTCGGCCGGTTTGTCCGCTTCGGCAGACTTGTCTCCCGAAAGCAGGAACCAGGCCACACCCACACCACCACCTGCAGCCAGGATAACCACCACCAGTATGATGATGAGCATTTTCTTGCTGCCGGACTTGCCTTCACCCTCTTCCGTCGCCTCAGGAGCTTCTTTCTCAGCCATTGATCACCTGTAATCGATTGTTTCAACCCGATTTCAAGAGTTTAGACCATCCAGAGGAATTTTGCCCGCTCTGCATTCCTGCTCAGGCATAAGTGTCCACCAGACCGGGGATATCCGTCACCCGCATCATCACAGGTCTCTCGGTGAGATCCTCCACGGTCTCCAGCGCAAGGTCTGTATCAGCACCTCCTCCGCCGGAAGGCTGGCCAGGCTCACGCTCGGATTGCTGCCAGGCAGGCTGGTCACTGACATCAAAGCCGGAAAGGTTCAGCCCCTGCCCTGCCAGCGTTTCACGTAACCGCCATGCAGCCGCATCCAGCATATCCCGGGTCAGTGCCTGGGTGGCATGCATCTGGATCTGAGCCTGATCCTTGTGAATCTGGATCTGGATGTCGATGGGGCCCAGGTCGGCAGGATTCAAGTGAATGCGT
The DNA here is from genome assembly GCF_041153465.1 of Thermohahella caldifontis. Lineage (NCBI taxonomy): Bacteria > Pseudomonadati > Pseudomonadota > Gammaproteobacteria > Oceanospirillales > Hahellaceae > Thermohahella > Thermohahella caldifontis. Next base: position 374,384 of record NZ_CP154858.1, on the reverse strand, counting down.
GCTTCATGGAGCTTCTGCCCAACCAGCCAGAGGATCTTCTCGCCCAACTGGTGTTGCCAAGCCTCCGTTCCCGCCTGAGCCGGTAGTTGCGATACCCATACCGGTGTGGTAGCAGAGTCCTGGCGTTGTGCCATCTGAACCGCATTCTGAACTGCCTGAGTCACGGTCTTGAGCTCAGGACCATCCCCTTGGGAGAGCGCGGAAAGCATATCCTGACTGAACACGCTGTCACGTAGCGCCGAAACGGCCGTCTTGTCACCGGTCTGACCGGACATCATCTGCCGAAGCGTCATCAGCGCCCCGGATATCAGTTCAGCCGCCGCGGCACCCCCACTTTGGGCGCCGGATGCAGAACCGGGCTCAAGGGGCACCGTCGTGCCGGAGGCATCGGGGAGAGGTTGCAGGCCAAGTGCTTCCAGCGCATCGCTCATGCCGGGCGGCAATCTGTCTGCCGCAGGTAGGGCCGCATTGGCCTGAAGATCAGCCGGCAGCGGAAGTGGTGCGAACAGTGCAACGGGGGATGACGGGGCGGTTTCCTCCGGCGTCATACCGGCAGATGTCTCGTCTTGATGAGCACCTCCCGAATCCACCTGATCCGAACGAGTCACCCGCTGCTCAGCATCGGTTTGCACATTATTCTGAGTTTTCTTCGTCGGTTCGGCATCCTGCTCCGCCCGACGCTTCTCGCTGACCGTCTCGCGATCCTCCGCCTCGAGCGTCTTGCGGAATCCGCCATCCTTCTGAGTAGTGGGCTGGTCATTAGCGCGCGCTGTCGCGCGTGCGGGTTCAGACGAAAAGTTGGTGAGGATATCCGGAGTCATGGTCTGTCCTGCCTGAGTATGAACCTGCAATGACCAAGCAGGAATCAGACCAATTTTTCAAAAGCCGGCGTTCACAGGGGCCCGACAGCTCAACCAGACTTCTGAGCGGCCAGTTCTTGCCGGACAGCAGCCAGTTCATCCTCGATGGCATCGGTAATCATTGCCGCCCGTTCCATCTTCCCGGCTCGCCCGTCTTCCTCGCCTTCGCGACAGAGCGCGGCCAGCCGGGGCAATCCCATATTGGTTGCGCTTCCCTTGAAGCTGTGGCACGCCCGGCTGTAGGCCACCGGATCACCCGATGCCAGCGCCTCACGGATCTGTTGCATGCGATCCACGGAATCGTCCAGAAACGTGTCGATCAGAATATCAAACTCTTCTTCCATGACTTCACGCAATTCGGCCAGTGCACCGCTGTCCACGTGACTCAGGTCATCATGCATGCTCGGTCTCCCGTTCAATTCTCACGCCGGCCATCCGGCCAGACAAATTCTGCATCCACACGCGTGCCGCCTTCGGAATATACCAGCTTGCGGCAAAGACTGCGCAACAGGGGGATACCCCGTCCGGAGAAGCGGTTGGCCGCAGGTACTGTATTATTGACCTGCGTGACGTCAAACCCGGAGCCCGTATCCTTCATGGTCAGGCTGAGGACACCCCCCACACCGCGCATGCGGTGGGAAAAGGAAAACTCGATGGCGTGCCCGTCCAGATGCCTGAGGCGGGCTTCACGTTCTTTGTAGTACCGCGCAAAGCCGTCCGGTGTGGTCTTGAGATCCGACGACAGCCCCAGAATACCGTGTTCGAGCGCGTTGCTGTAAAGCTCGGTCAGGATGGTGTAAATCTGGCCATTGTAGGGGCGCAGTTCCGGCACCTCCATGATGACATGGAGCAACAGGGGAATGGGATTGAAATCTCTCAGCGTGTCGCCTTCCACCCGGTAGCTGAAATCCCAGGTGCGCGGCCCCTTGAGTGCACTGCGTACCAGGTGAGCCTCCCCGATGCCCAACTGATCTTCCGGCATCATGGTCACCTCGACCAGCGTAAGATCATCCTGCTGGTCATGGGTACCCACAAACTCGAACACCTTGTCCAGAATCGTGTCAAACAGGGTGTCTGACGCCGCATTTCCGCTGATGAGTGACATCAGCCGCTCATCGCCGAACATCTCGCCCCGGGGATTGGCCGCCTCAAGAATGCCATCCGACCACATGTACAGCCGGTCCCCGTCACTCATCTCAAAACGCCAGGTATTCGCCTGAAATTGCTCGGGCTTCAATACACCCAGCGGCAGGTGATTGGAGGGAATCCGGATCACCCGTCCGGACTGAATCAGCACACAGTCCGGCAGTCCACCGATCCAGATTTCCACGCTTTTCTGGTCAAAGTTGAGCTCTGCCATGCAGGCGCAACAGAAGAAGCCCACGGGGAGAATCTTTTTCAGCTTCTGGTTGATCTCGCGGAGAATGTCCTGCAGGGCGAAACCCTTGACTGTCATGCCGTAAAATATTTCGGCCAGCGGCATGGCCCCGATGGCCGCCGGCAATCCGTGTCCGGTAAAGTCTCCCAGCAGAACATGCATGCCGCCGGATGGTCGCTGGCAGGCCAGCAGCACATCCCCGTTGAAGACCGAAAGGGGGGACAACAGGTGGCGGATATTCCGGGCCCCCAGGCATCCCATGTGTGCCACATTGTCAAAGACGTTGCGCGCGACCTGTTGCTCCCGGAGCATGTGGCGGTTGTGTTCCGCAATCTGATCCCGCTGGGCCAGCAACTGGTGGTTCATGGTCCGCATGCGGTAGAAGGCATTGATCTTGGCTTCCAGAATCACCCGGTTGTAGGGTTTGGACAGGAAGTCGTCCCCGCCGGCTTCGAGACATTTGACCAGTGAATCCACATCCGAGAGAGACGTGAGGAAGATGATGGGCACAAGATCTTCACCCGCGAGGGCCTTGATCTGTCGGGCGGCTTCGAAACCGTCCATTTCCGGCATGATGGCGTCCAGCAACACGATATCGGGACCGAACGCCTGAAATTTTTCCACCGCATCGCGTCCATTCACGGCGGTTTCGACGGTGTGGCCCTGCTTCTCCACAATCCGCGAGAGAATCATCCTGTCCGACTGATTGTCATCCGCGATCAGGACACGGATGGGGCCGGCCATGGCAGGGCCTCCTGAGTTCATTCGATAGTGAAGAGCTGCTCGAAGTTGGAGATGGTCAGAATCTTCCTGACATCATTGTTGCAGTTGATGATGCGGATCCGGGCGTCATCGCCACCGGCATAATCCCGCAGCAGGAGAAGCATTCCCAGCGCGGAGCTGTCGAGATAGGTGGTCTCGCTCATGTCGATGACAAACTCGGCCACATCCTCACCGCCATTCTCGTAAGCATCCCGAAAGTCCTGATGAGAGCTGAAATCAAAGCGGCCCTGCACCCTGATGGTGAGCGTCCGGTTGTCATTGGAGCGGCTCGACGTGATGGACATGCTTTCCTCCACTAATAACAGTTAGTTGCATCCTACATAATGATTAGACGACTTTGAAAAAATTGCCAGCATTCATTTGATTTTTTGCCAGAAATTTCTGGCTGCCATGTCGTCAAGCTGACCCTGCAAACGCTTCTCCCGGGCGGTTTCTTCCTCGGTGCGGGCCCGTGCCACCAGATCGGCCATGCGTTCGCTCTTCTGATGTGCCTGCTGCCATTCGAGCCTGACACGCTGCACCTGAACCTCAAGCTTCTCAATCAACTGCCGTTGCTGAGCACAGGCATCATCCAGGCGCGCAAGGAAGAGCTGAACCTGCTGCAGCACATGAATCTGTGTGGCACCGCCACGGGTCAGTTGCTGCTGGTATTCCTGTGCATACTGCTCCAGGGCGGACAGCGTGGCCTGCGCTTCCTGCAACTGTCCCTGAAGCTGAGCCAGGCGCTTGCGAACGGCCTCTTCCTCGCGGGCACGTACTGACTGAACCAGTGCCAGTCTTTCCGAGCGGGACTTCAATCGTTGTCACTCCCCTGCTGTGCGTTACCCTGAGCCGGGCCACCCTTCCCGAGCACCTGCTCCAGGGCCGACACACTGGCTTCGAAGGGGGCTGCCTCGTGCAGTCCCTGCCTGAGAAAGCGTTTCATGTGGGGCATGCGGGCAATGGCCTCATCCGTATCCGGGTCTGCACCCTTCACGTAGGCGCCCACGGAAATGAGATCCCGCGCCTGCTGATAGCGGGCATAGAGCTGCTTGAAGCGCTGGGCCAGCGCCAGGTGATCCGCCGACGTAACCTGCGGCATCACACGGCTGATGGAGGCTTCCACGTCAATGGCCGGGTAATGCCCCTCCTCGGCCAATGCCCGTGACAGGACCACATGCCCGTCCAGAATGGCTCGTGCCGCATCGGCAATCGGGTCCTGCTGGTCATCCCCTTCGGTCAGCACCGTGTAAAATGCGGTGATGGAACCGCCACCCGGACGTCCGTTGCCGGCCCGTTCCACCAGTGCGGGCAGACGGGCAAACACGCTGGGAGGATAACCCTTGGTGGCCGGCGGCTCGCCCACGGCCAGGGCAATCTCGCGCTGAGCCTGTGCATAGCGGGTCAGCGAATCCATGAGCAGCAGAACCTGTTTGCCCTGATCACGAAAATACTCCGCAATACGCGTCGTCAGTACCGCCGCACGCAACCGCATCAGTGGCGACTCATCGGCTGGCGAAGCGATCACCACCGAGCGTTTCAGGCCCTCTTCGCCAAGGATGTCATCAATAAACTCCTTCACTTCCCGGCCACGTTCACCCACCAGCCCTACCACCGTAATGTCTGCCGTGGTAAACCGGGTCATCATGCCCATCAGCATGCTCTTGCCCACACCACTGCCCGCGAACAGACCGATACGCTGCCCCGAACCGACGGTCAGCAGCGCATTGATGGCGCGGATGCCCACATCCAGGGGATTACGGATAGGGGCGCGGCTGAGCGGATTGATCGGCTCACCAATCAGATCGACATGATCTTCGGCCACGATCGGGCCCTTGCCATCCAGGGGTTCACCCGCACCATTGAGTACACGGCCGAGCAGGCTCCAGCCCACCGGAATCTGATGTGCATGCTGTAGTCGCTGAACCCGCGCGCCGGGCCGCAGACCTTCAACCGTGGACAACGGCATCAGGTACATGCGCTGCTCCTGAAAGCCCACGACCTCGGCCTCCACCCAACGGTCAGGCCCGGCTTCAATCAGGCACCGCTCCCCCATGGTCATCGGACAACCCACCGCCTCCAGCGTCAGCCCCACCACCCTTGAAAGCCGGCCGATCACTTCCGGCTCCGGATGCCTGGGCACGGCGCGGGCGTAGCGCGCCAGCCGGTCACTCAGGCTCTGGCTCATCCGGTGCCTCCAGGACATCCGTGTGCAGATTGCTCAGATCATCCAGCGCAGGCGCATAGTCCGGTTGATGGCCCCCGGCGTCTTCATGCCGGGCCGTTGCCCGGCTCAGCATGGCCTGCACGGTTTTCTGAAAGCGCCGTTCCAGCGTGTAGTCCACCAGCGTATTACGTGTCTGGACCCGGCATCCCCCACGAGTCAGTCCGGCATCCTCGGTCATCTGTCCGACCGGCTCGAATCCGGACTCACGCAGCAGGGCCGCGTCCTCGGGGTGCAGGACCACGCGCCACTCTTCATCGGCCGGCAGTGCAGCCAGCGCTTCATGAACCACCTGACCCAGTGCTTCCGGAGCCAGCTGAAGCTCCCTGAAGATGACCGCCCGGCAAACAGCCAGCACGAGCTGCACCAGCGTCTGCTCCAGGGTTTCCTGCTGATCGGCCAGCGGCTTTTCCAGAGACGAGATCAGTCCGCTCAGCGTCCGCAACCGTGCCTGCAGTTCCGCTTCATGCTTTGCATACGCCTGGGCACGCCCTTCCTCGCGGCCCTGCTCCATTCCCGCAGCATAGCCTTCCGCATGCCCCTCGCGCCGCCCCTGTGACAGGCCTTCCGCATGGCCGGCCTGATAGCCGCTCTGGAAACCTTCTTCCCGCGCCGCCTCACGGATAGCCTCCAGCTCGGCCGCAGTGGGCGGTCTGACCGACTCCTCGGCCTCCCGGGTCTCCCCCTGCTCGTTCATGACAGGCAGTTCCCAGCGCTCCCAGGCAGTCAGCTGTTCGGCGGGAATCCGGTCCTTGTCACTCATGGCTCAACCTCACAGCATGTCTTCGCCGGAGCCACCCAGCACGATTTCGCCGGCATCGGCAAGACGGCGGGCAATGGCCAGGATTTCCTTCTGCGCGGCTTCCACCTCGCTGACCCGCACCGGTCCCTTGGCCTCCAGATCGTCCCGCAGCAACTCGGCTGCCCGCTTGGACATGTTGCGGAAAATCTTTTCCTGCAGCTCTTCGTCCGCGCCCTTGAGGGCCAGAATCAGGGTATCGGAACCCACCTCGCGCAGCAGCGTCTGAATACCCCGGTCGTCCACATCCTTGAGGTTGTCGAACACAAACATCAGATCTTCGATCTGGGTCGCCAGATCCGCGTCCACTTCCTTGATGGATTCCATCAGTTGCGGATCCATGAAGTTCATGATCTCGGCAGCCCGCTTGACCCCACCCAACTTGGTGGACTGTGAAGTAGCACCACTGGAGAACTGTTTTTCCAAAATATCATTCAGTTCCTTGAGTGCCTGGGGCTGCACGGTTTCCAGCGCGGAGATCCGCATGACGATGTCCAGCTGCACCTTGGGATCAAAGTTGGACAGCACTTCCGATGCCTGGTCCGCATCCAGATAGGAAATCACGATGGCCTGAATCTGCGGATGTTCATAGCGGATGAGATCAGCAACTGCGCGCGGCTCCATCCATTTGAGGGTATCCAGGCCCGTGGTGTTCCCCCCATGAGGATACGATCAATCAGGCCGGCCGCCTTCTCCTCTCCCAGCGCTTGAGTCAACAGGTTACGGATATAGTCATCTGCCCCCACGCCAATGCCCGTCTGACCGCCCACCGCCTCGAGAATTTCATCGGTGACTTGCTCCACGTCTTCCTGCAGCACGTTCTCCAGTTGCGCCATACGCGCACCCACACGCTGCACTTCCTTCGGTCCCATATGCTTGAGGAGCTGGGCCGCGTCAGCTTCCCCCAGGGACAACAGAAGAATGGCCGCAGCATCCAGGCGGCCTATTTTCTTGGCAGGTTTCTTTTCACCATCAGTCATCGGACATGATCCACTGGCGCAATACGTTGGCTACCCGGCCCGGATCTTCTGCGATCAGGCTCTTGAGGGCATTCAGTTTCTTCTCATAGCTGGCCGAAGCACCCGGCAGCATGAATTCATCATCGGTACTCAGCCCGATTCCACCTTCTTCACCCTCTTCAGTCTCGGTCAGTTTCTCCAGCTCTGCAAGTCCGTCATCATCTGCCGCCAGGGCCAGTTCACGCTCTTCCGCACCACCGCTGCTCAGATTTTTAAGGGTCGGCCGGATCAGACCAAAGACCAGCACGATCACCGCAATCAGGGCCACACCCCACTTCACCAGCTGCAGGAACCAGGCCTGCTGCCAGATGGGCAGATCAGGAATGTCCTCCTGCTGCTCCATGACAAATGGACTATTGATTACGTTGACGCTGTCGCCCCGGGCAGCCGAATAGCCTACCGCATTCCGCACCAGCAGGGTGAGACGCTCCAATTCCTCCTTGGGCCAGGGCTCATAGGTCACATTACCGTCAGCGTCCACCTTGCGGATATCATCCACCACGACTGCCACGGTCAGCCGGCGAATATCGCCCTGTCCCTTCTTGATGTAGCTGAGCGTCCGGTCCACCTCATAGTTGCGTACCCGCTCCTTGCGCAGATCCTTGACCTCCGCCCCTGCAGTACCATTTGCACCATTGGCCTGCTCCGGTACCGTTGCCTGGCCGGGTGGCTGGTTCGACAGCGCGCCGGGAATTCCCCCCGTGTCACCGGCCACGCGCTGTTCATCCAGTTCCTTTTCGCTGCGGACAATCTTCTGATCCGGCCCATAGAGCTCTTCCGCCCGCTCAATGGTGGTGAAGTCAATGTCAGCCGACACTTCAGCGCGATAGCGTCCGGGCCCCACAATGGGCTCCAGAATGCTGCCGACACGCTCGGACAGCACCTCCTCAAGCTTGCGCGCATATTCGAATTCCCGGGCACGGCGCAGGTCATCACTGTTGATGTCCTTGCGTGACAGCAGATTGCCGCGCTGGTCCACAACGGTCACGTCGCTTTTGTCCAGCTCCGGCACACTCCCCGCCACGAGGTTGACGATCGCCGCCACCTGTTCTTCGGAAAGCGTGCCTCGCCCCATCAGATTCACCAGGACAGAAGCCGAGGGTTTGCGGCGATCACGGACAAAAACGCTACTCTTGGGAATGGCAAGATGCACCCGCGCACTCTTGACGTTGCGCAGACTAGCAATGGTTCTTGCCAGTTCGCCTTCCAGACTGCGTCGATAACGGGCCGACTCCATGAACTGGCTGGTGCCCAGTCCCGGCGCCTGATCCAGCAGTTCGAAACCAACGGTCTTGTCCTCGGTGACACCCGCGGCAGCAAGCTTCAGACGCGCCCGGTGGACGTCCTCCGACGCCACCAGCAAGGCACCGGTCTTGGGATCCATGCGGAACTTCACATCCGCCTGATTGAGAATGTCCGCAATTTCAGTGGGATCATAACCGCGCAGATCGGAAAAAACCGGTTGATAGTCCGGCTGCTGTGCCCAGAGGATGATGGCAATGCCCATGGCAATACTGGCCGCGAGACCGATCATCAGGGCCACCTGCCGCATGATGGACAACTTGTTGAAACCCATCACCAGATCACTGCGGGGGGTCTCCGCGTCACCGTCACCGCCTCCGGCACCACCGGCCAGCGGGAGGTTGTCTGCGGTAGGGATCTCAGCCGGAACTGAAGCCATGCGCTAACTCTCCATCAAATCGGCATCTTCATGATGTCTTCATAGGCCTGAACAACACGGTTGCGCACCTGTGTCATGGCCTGGAATGCCACGGAAGCCTTCTGACTGGCAATCATGACCTGAGTCAGGTCCACGTTCGGATCCCCTTTCTCATAAGCCGTGGCCAGACTGGATGCATTCTTCTGCACACTGTCCACCTGGTTCACCGCCTGCTGCAGCATCTGGGCAAAGCCCGGCTTCTCAGCGGCTCTGGCATCACCGGCCGCAGGTGGCACCACGGTCGACCGTACAGCCTGCTCAGCCTGTGCCGGACGCTGGATACGCGCACGTGCAGCACGAATCTGTGCCAGTACATCGTTAACATCCACACGCGTCGTCATTTTTGGTCTCCGTCAGGGATTTGACTCATGAATACCTTTCAGCAATCCACGTGCCAGATCACACACCCGCCAGGTGCGCATCCACATCAATGCCACATTCCCGCATGCGCGCAAGCTTGTAGCGCAGGGTGCGGGGTGAGATCCCCAGCTTCTCGGCGACCCGGTTGCGACGCCCCCCCTCGCGGCGCAGTGCATCGAGAATGATCTGAAACTCGCGCTGCCTGACCTCACTGCCCAGAACACTGCCATCGCCGCCCTCTTCGGCCAGCCCCGAATCCAGGTTTGCCGGGGAGACTGGCTCGACCAGATCGGGCGAAGCCATGTTCATGGCCGGCATCGCCTCGGCTGCCCCCCCTGACCGCCAGCCAGGGTCATTCCGAAGTCGAGTACCAGATCCTGCGCCCGGATCACACCGCCCTGCTGCAGGATCAGTGCCCGCTGGATGGCATTGTCCAGTTCGCGCACATTGCCCGGCCAGTCATGCTGGTAAAGGGCATTCCGGGCCGATTCGTCAAGGGTGACCGATCCCAGTCCCATCTTGCTCACATGCGTGGCCAGCAAATGTTCCGCCAAAGGCAGAATGTCGCCACGCCGCTCCCGAAGGGGCATCCATGCCAGGGGAAACACACTCAGACGGTAGAACAGATCCTCACGAAAACGTCCGGACTGCACATGCTCGCGCAGGTCACGGTTGGTGGTTGCCAGCACACGGACATCCAGCTTGATGGCCTTGCGGCCGCCGATCCGTTCCACTTCCCGTTCCTGCAGGACACGGAGCAGCTTGGCCTGCAAGCCAAGCTCCATTTCGGAAATTTCGTCCAGGAGCAGCGTGCCGCCGTTCGCCTGTTCGAACTTGCCCGGGCTGCTCTGATAGGCGCCGGTAAAGGCCCCTTTTTCATGACCGAAGAGAATGGCTTCCAGCATGTTTTCCGGTATGGCCGCACAGTTGATCGCCACAAAGGGTTTGGCGCGGCGTGCAGAGTGATCATGGATGTAACGGGCCAGGACCTCCTTGCCGGTACCACTCTCGCCACAGATCAGTACCGTGGAATCGGTAGCCGCGACCTTGCGGGCCATGTCAAAAATCCGACGACTGGCCGGATCCACCGCAACCGGCCCTTTCACCACGGCAGACGCCGAAGAGCGCCCGAGGTGACGCCCCACTACATCGCACAATTGCTCGGGGTCAAAGGGTTTGACCAGATAGTCCGCCGCCCCCTGCTGCATGGCAGACACGGCCTGGGAAATCTGGGCATAAGCCGTCATCAGGACGACCGGAATGCCCGGGTACTGTTTTCGCACATCGGACAACAGCTCAAAGCCACTCTTGCCGGGCATGTTGATATCACTGACCACCAGATCCACCCGATGCTGCGCCAGCACGTCCCAAGCCTCTTCTGCGGATCCCACGCCAATGTAGTGAAAACCTGCCATATCCAGCGTTTCGGTCAGGGCGTCCAGCAGCCCCTCATCGTCCTCAACGATCAGTACAACGGATTTGCTCATGCCTCGTCTCCAGTCATGTTCCGGTGTGATTCAGCAGGCCTGCAGAGCGGCAGGGTGACGGCTGCCACTGCGCCCTTTCCCTTGCCCTCCGACCAGATATCAAAGACCCCGCGATGGGCCTGCACGACGGACAGAACCACTGCCAGTCCCAGCCCGGTACCCTGCGGCTTCGTGGTATAGAAAGCCTCCAGCAGGCGGGCACGCTCCGCCTCGGAAAACCCGGTGCCGTTATCCTCAACGAGAAACTGCACACTCCCATCCTGCACCCGCGCGTTGACATCAATCCGTGCACCGGGGCGCTTGCCACAGGCATCGTCTGCATTCTTGATGAGATTGAGCAAGGCCCCCAGCAACGTTTCGCGATTGCAGGTGACCGTGGCCTGATCATCCCCCCGGATCTGCCAATGGACAGTCGCCCTGAGATCCAGTCCTTCAGCCAGCTGCCGAAGCCCCGACATCAGTTCCGCAACCGCGACGAACTCGGCCACACGGGTTTCACCGCGGGCAAACACCAGCATGTCCCGCACCTGTTCTTCCAGATGCCGCAAACGGCGCTTGAGCTTGCCGGCCATCTGAAGCCGCTTGTCCGGATCCAGGTCCGGCTTTTCGAGATGGCCGGCGTAGAGCATGGCCGCAGACAAGGGTGTCCGCACCTGATGAGCCAGCGATGCCACCATGCGCCCCATGGCCTTCAGACGCTCATGGCGCGCAAGCTCTGCCTGCAGGCGTCGCGTCTCGGTCAGATCGTTGATCAGAATGAGCTGTCCCTGACCGGATTCCAGCGGACTGATCCGGATACCGACCTTGCGGCCGTCCTTCAGCGAGACTTCGTGGCCATCATCATCCTGCGGCGCAAAACAGCGGTCGATCACATGAATCCAGCGCTCGCCTTCCAGGGGCTCGCCGAGCAGATCCACCGCCGCCGGATTGGCCAACTGGACATTGCCGCGCGAATCCAGAACCACCACAGCTGCAGGCAGCACGCGCAACAGTGTGGAAAGCTGGTTGGCCAGTTTTTCCTTCTCCTCCAGCTCGCGCTGCCGGCGCTCCGAGATCACGCTCAGTTCACCCGTCAGGCGGGTGACCTGGCCTTCCAGATCCTGGTACGCTTCACGAATGTGCTGAGACAAGGCGTCAAACATGCGCAGGGTTCGCGCGACATCCCCCCCGGCGCGAACCTGAAACTGTGCTGTCTCCACGGCTGCATTCGCCATGACATTCCCCCTGACACGCTGTTGTTGTTTGATGACTCTCAAACAAAAATAATGCCAGGAGCGTTTTTTTCTTTTTAATCTGAAGGTTACCAACCACACACAGCAACCCGGAAAACAAACCTGCCAAAATCCCGACACACCGGGTCGCCCCCGGAAAAGGCAGAAAGAAAAAGGCCCGGCAGACAACAGGTCCCCGGGCCCAGTACAAACTGGACTATTCTGCTCAGTCGGCGTCTGCCGTGATCTGATATTTCTTGAGCTTTTCCACCAGCGTCGTTCGCCGGATGTGGAGCTTTTCGGCGGCACGTGCCACGACCCCTCCGGCATCCTCCAGCGCCTGCCGGATCAGTGTTTTCTCAAGGTTGGCCAGGTACTCCTTGAGATCCAGACCGTTCACGGGCAGCATCGCCGGCGCATCCAGACCCGGCAAGCCACCCGGCACACCCTGCTGTTTCAGCGCCTCAAGGGCCTCGGGGCGTTCTTCATCCAGATCATCCACATGGCGGAACTTCGGCGGCAGTTCATGCACGCCGATCACACCATAGGGGTGCATGATGGCCAGACGCTCCACCAGGTTCGCCAGCTCGCGGACGTTGCCCGGCCAGTCGTGACGGCACAGGCTCAGAATGGCGGCTGAATTGAAGCGCAGCGAACCCCGCTTTTCCTTTTCCATGCGGCTCACCAGCTCGTTGAGCAGAAGCGGAATATCCTCAACCCGTTCACGCAGCGCCGGCATTTCGATGGGAAACACATTCAGGCGATAGTAGAGGTCCTCCCGGAACTCTCCCTTCTCAATCATCTCTTCCAGATTCTTGTGCGTCGCTGCAATGATCCGGACATCCGCCTGCTGGGTCTTGTTGCTGCCGACACGCTCAAAGGTTCGCTCCTGCAGGACACGAAGAATTTTCACCTGCATGTGTAGCGGCATGTCTCCGATTTCGTCCAGGAACAGCGTGCCGCCCTGTGCCAGCTCAAAGCGCCCGACCCGCGTGGAAATGGCACCGGTAAAGGCCCCCTTCTCATGGCCGAACAGCTCACTTTCCAGCAACTCGGCCGGGATGGCGCCACAGTTCACCGGCACGAACGGCTTGTTGCGGCGATGGGAATTGTAGTGAAGGTTCCGGGCGACCACCTCCTTGCCCGTGCCGGACTCACCGGTAATGAGAACGCTCACTTCCTTGTCCGCAACCTGGGCCATCAGCTCCCGGACCCGGCAAATGGCTCGGCTGGTTCCGACGAGAGAACGGAACAGCTGCAACTCCCGCTGTTGGGCACGCACCCGGTCCTGGCTGTGATGTTCCCTGAAAATCTGAGCCCGGTAGAGACTGTCGTTGAATTTCGTGTAACTCAGCGGGCGCTGCAACCGGGCAATGATACGCCTGCGATCCTCTTCATCCAGGTCATCCACATTCGTGTCGCCCAGCAACAGCACCGGCACACTGGCATCCATGGCACGCAAAGCCGGGATGATCTCTGTCGGCCCATCGGCATCCAGAATCATGCACCGGAGACCACCGTTGGCGATACTCTCGCCGGCAGCGGACTGCCAATCCTGCGTGGATACAGCAATCACCGGCTCATCCAGAAAACGAATGATGGTCTCCAGCTCCTGACGAATCACCGGATCATCACTAACGACCAATATTACATCTTCGTTCGTCATCCAACTTCACTACCTGTTCCGGAAACACGGAATACGATAAGAAAGTTCTAGACGCCGACCTGAAATCTGTCAAATAAATGACGAAAGAAATTTTCAGGCTGAATAGCGGGAAGATGTGTTCAAAATTTCGTCACCCAACCCGTGACGACATTGTCAGAATGTGGGCTTGTGGGTATCGAGATAGGCCTTCAGCGCACGCCGGGTTTGCTGTGCGCGGATGCGTTGTGCCTCGTTTTCTGCCTGTGCCTTTTCAAGCAGCCCGAGAATACGGCGGTATTCGGCCTGCAGCCGGGCCAGCAAGGCGCCAGCCCGTTCCGGATCCTGCCTCAGCGTTTCCCGGGACGACTCGAGCAGAAAGCGGACCTGCTCGTCCAGTGACACCAGGCGGTCACCCGAAGTCCCGTCATCCACGGATTCCAGTTCTGCAACCAATGCTTCAAGTGCCTGCCACATGTCCACCTCCTGCTCAGGACAAAAAGGATATCATGACCCCGGCAGCAATGGCAGATCCGATCACCCCGGCCACATTGGGCCCCATCGCATGCATCAGCAGGAAGTTCTGGGGATTGGCTTCCAGCCCGACCTTGTTGGACACCCGGGCCGCCATCGGCACAGCGGAAACACCGGCCGAACCAATCAGCGGATTGACCTTGTGCTTGCTGACCAGGTTCATCAGTTTCGCCATCAGCACACCGGCAGCGGTGCCCATTCCGAATGCGATCATGCCCAGCACGAGAATGCCCAGCGTGGTCAGATCCAGAAAGGTGTCCGAGGACAACTTGCTGCCAACGCTCAATCCCAGAAAGATTGTCGTGATGTTGATCAGTGCATTCTGAGCCGTATCGGACAGACGATCCACGACACCGCATTCACGCATCAGGTTGCCGAAGCAGAACATGCCCAGCAGCGGCGCCGCATCGGGAAGAAACAGCGCCACCAAAAGCAGCACCGCAATCGGAAAGACGATCTTTTCCTTGCGCGAGACCACCCGCAGCTGTTCCATGCGGATCTGGCGTTCGGCCTTGGTGGTCAGGGCCCGCATGATCGGCGGCTGAATCATCGGCACCAATGCCATGTAGGAATAGGCAGACACGGCAATGGCCCCGAGCAGATGCGGCGCGAGGATATTGGCGGTATAGATGGAAGTCGGACCATCTGCACCACCGATGATGCCGATCGCTGCCGCCTCCTGAATCGTGAAATCCAGGATACCGAGTGCATCCAGCGCCGCGGCCCCCAGCACGGTACCGAAAATGCCGAACTGAGCGGCTGCCCCCAGCAGCAGCGTCCGGGGATTGGCCAGCAACGGTCCGAAATCGGTCATGGCCCCCACGCCCATGAAGATGATCAGCGGTGCCGCCTCGGTCGCTATGGCCACCTGGGCGAAGTCGTGGAGCATGCCGCCCGAATACCCCGCGTCCCGGGCGATCAGCGTGGCCGCATCCAGGGTGCTGTAACTTGCCCCTCTGTAGGCCTGATACAGCGCATCGCGCGCTGCTTCGGCAGCGCCGGCTAACATGTCCGGCGTCAGCGCCACGTGCAGCGCATCCGCCAGTGCCCGCAACACCTCCGGAGAGGCGTGACGGATGGCATTTTCCACCGCCGAGGCGGCCAGCCCGGCACCGGGTATGTTGGCCAGAATGCCACCAAAGGCGATGGGCACCAGCAACAGGGGTTCAAACCCCTTGCCAATGGCAAGATAGAGCAGCAACAGACAGATTGCGATCATGATCAGCTGCCCCGGCACCAGTTGGGCCAGGCCCGACTGGGTAAACAGGTCCAACGCCTGACTGAACTCCATGTCCGCTCCTCAGCCCAGTGTGATCAGGGGATCGCCGACCGCAACGCTGTCACCCGCACTCACGCTGGTGCTGACAACACGGCCTGCACAATGCGCACGGACTTCCGTTTCCATCTTCATGGCTTCCAGAATGACCAGCACATCTCCCTCCTGAACCGTGTCTCCCGCGGAAACACAGACCTTCATGATATTGCCTGCCAGCGGCGCGCGGATCACCTCACCTGTGGCGCTGGCAGGCACCGAAACCTTGGGCGCAGACGGGCCGTCGCCAACCGGTGTGGCCGAGGCGATGTCACCGCCTTCGGACACTTCGACCACATAGCTCTGCCCGTTCACACGAATGGTATACACCTCGGCACCGCCGGCCCGGGCCGTTGCCCCGCCGGAAGACGTCACCGCTGTCTCGGGTTCCGGCTCGCTGCCGGGCACGGGCTCGAATGCATCCGGGTTGCCCCGGTTTTCGAGAAAACGCAGTCCAACCTGGGGAAACAAGGCATAAGTCAGCACATCGTCCACTTCCGCATCGGCCAGCCGGATACCCTTCTCCTTTGCCAGCGTCCGCAGTTCGGTCGTCAGCCGGTCCATCTCATCTTCCAGCAGATCGGCGGGCCGACAGGTGATGGGTTCCCCCCCTTCCAGCACACGCGCCTGAAGCCCGGCATTGAACGGTGCGGGGGCCTTCCCGTATTCACCCTTGAGAATGGCTGCGGTTTCCTTGGCAATCACCTTGTAGCGTTCGCCGGAAAGCACGTTGAGCACCGCCTGGGTACCCACGATCTGGGAGGTGGGTGTCACCAGCGGAATGAAACCCAGGTCTTCCCGCACCCGCGGAATTTCCTTCAGCACCTCGTCCAGCTTGTCGGTCGCGCCCTGCTCCCGCAGTTGATTTTCCATGTTGGTGAGCATGCCGCCCGGAACCTGCGCGACCAGAATGCGGGAATCCACGCCACGCAGTGCACCTTCGAATTTCGCATATTTTTTCCGGACTTCACGGAAATACGCTGCAATTTCTTCCAGTGCCCGGATGTCCAGGCCCGTATCCCGGTCCGTTCCCTCCAGCATGGCCACAATACTTTCCGTCGCCGGGTGGCCATAGGTCATGCTCATGGAAGAAATGGCAGTGTCCACATTGTCAATGCCCGCCTCGATGGCCTTGAACAGGGTTGTCGTTGCCAGTCCGGTCGTGGCGTGGCAATGCAGGTGCACCCGCAGATCGGTCTCGGCCTTCAGGCGAGATACCAGTTCATAAGCCTCATAGGGCTTGAGCAGGCCGGCCATGTCCTTGATGGCAATGGAGTGGGCGCCCAGATCTTCAATCTCCTTGGCCAGATTCACCCAGGTCTCCACCGTATGCACCGGGCTGGCCGTATAACTCAGCGTCCCCTGGGCATGCTTGCCCGCATCAATGACGGCCTGAATGGCGGTTTTCATGTTGCGCACGTCATTCATCGCATCAAAGACGCGGAAGACGTCAACCCCGTTGGCTGCGGCCCGTTCCACGAAACGACGTACCACATCATCCGCATAGTGCCGGTAGCCCAGCAGATTCTGGCCGCGCAGCAGCATCTGCTGCGGTGTCTTGGGCATGGCCTTCTTGATCTCGCGGATGCGGACCCAGGGATCCTCGCCCAGATAACGGATACAGGCATCAAAGGTGGCCCCGCCCCAGGACTCGACCGACCAGTATCCGATCTGATCCAGCTTTTCCGCCACCGGCAGCATGTCATCGAGCCGCATGCGCGTCGCAAGCAGAGATTGGTGTGCGTCGCGCAAAACGACATCCGTGATACCCAGTTTGCGTGTTGTCTCTGTCATGATGAACCCTTTGTAAAGGTAGATTGCGCACTCACTTGGGATGACGTGAGCGATAGGCCTTGACTGCTGCGGCGATCACCACAGGCAGGTTGGGATCCTCTGCGGGCTTCGGCACGGCGGCTTTGGCCGGCACGGGATCCGGATCGGGAAAGAACCGGTTCACAATGCGCGACATGGCATGTGTCACGCCGACAAGCATCGTCAGAAAGATAAAGACGAAGCCCATGCCCGCGACCATCAACACCAGTGCCGGTTCGAATATGGTATCCATTTCTGTGTCCTGTCTTCAGTTCGGGTAACCGCGGCCCGGGGATATCCCTGTCCTGAACCGGGCAAAATCTGACGGATTTTACCTGTCGGATATCACGTACGCAAATGCCCGGATCCGTTTTTGCCGGCTTCAGGAAAAAGCGCTCTGCTCATCCGTTTTCACGGGAGGACATGCCGGAATTCTCCTACCCCCTCCTACGCCCCCGCCAGAATGGTCCGAGTGGATGCGCACACGCCGCACAGAGCGTAAGGTTGACGCTGACCATACAATAACCAGACATGGAGACCCCCGATGAAAGCGCGTCTGACTATTCTTTCTCTCATCACCGCCACGCTGCTGCTGACCGGCTGCGCCACGACCGGCAGCGGCAAGCGTGACCTCAGTGAAATCATGTATCTGCGCGGCCAGTTCGCCTGGTGGGATGCACTGCCCGAATACAAGGTTCAGAAGGCCGGCGATGATGTCTACGTGGCCCGTGCCGAACTCAAGGCAGACGGCCAGCCATACGAATTCAAGTTCGGTGATGCCGGCTGGACTTCGGGCACCAACTGCGGCTATCTGACCGAAGAGGACAAGGTGGTGGAGATCGGCAAGAAGGTCAAGGCCAACTGCGCCTCCGTATTTGAAAACTTCCGTTTTACCCCCGCCGAAGACGGTGTTTACGAGTTCTACCTGGATGTCTCCGGCGAAACTCCGCTGGTGTACATCAAAAAGGCAAGCTGACCTTGCGGCATCCACCGCCTTTCGTCTGACGGGCCGCCTTCGGGCGGCTTTTTTGTGGCAGGACTGGAAAGCCACTCCCCGCCTCCGTACAATGACCGGCCACGGCTGTTTCGTCGCCGCTATCCGCATATCTGACAAGAACAGGTTTCAGACCACACCACGGTCAAAGGAGCACAGCGTGGCCATTGACAAAACCGATCTGGACAAGATCGCCTATCTTGCCCGCCTCAGCATTGATCCTGCCCAGGCCGACCGGGTCCTGCAGGACATGGATCGCATCCTGGACTTCGTTGACCAGATGCAACAGGTGGACACCACCGGCATCGAGCCGCTTGCCCACCCCATCGAAGCCCGGCAACGCCTGAGAGAAGACCGGGTCACCGAATCCAATCAGCGGGAAGCGCTGCTGAAAAATGCACCGGCCACCGAAAACGGCCTCTTCCTTGTCCCCAAAGTCATCGAGTGAGGTGGAAGATGGACGTACGCAACCTGACACTGAAACAGATTATTGAGGGTCTGAATGCCGGCACCTTCACATCGGAAGCTCTGGCACAGGCCTATCTTGCGGCCATCCGGGAACAGGATGGCCCGCTCAACAGCTACGTGACCGTGGACGAAGACTGGACACTGGCCCGGGCACGCGAAGCGGACGAGCGTCGTGCGCGCGGCGAAATGCTGCCCCTGGCCGGCGCACCGATTGCCTACAAGGACATCTTCTGTACCCGAGGCCTGAAAACAACGGCCTGTTCCCGCATGCTCGGAAACTTCGTGCCCCCCTACGAATCCACGGTGACCCAGCGTCTCGCGGATGCCGGTGCGGTGTGCCTGGGCAAGACCAACATGGATGAATTCGCCATGGGATCCTCCAACGAATCCAGCGCCTTTGGCCCAGCCCGCAATCCCTGGGATACGGAACGCGTTCCCGGCGGCAGCTCCGGCGGTTCCGCTGCAGCAGTCGCTGCCGGACTGGCCCCTGCGGCACTGGGCACGGATACGGGCGGCTCCATCCGGCAGCCTGCCGCATTCTGTGGCATTACCGGTCTCAAGCCCACCTATGGCCGGGTTTCGCGCCGCGGCATCATTGCCTTTGCCTCCAGCCTGGATCAGGCCGGTCCCATGGCTCGCACGGCAGAGGACAACGCCCTGCTGCTCAATCACATGTGTGGCCTGGATGAATGGGACTCCACAAGTTCCGCCGAGCCGGTTCCCGATTTTACCGCCGAACTGAACAACACTCTGGAAGGCCGCGTGATCGGCATTCCCAAAGAATACTTTGCTGACGGACCGGATCCGCGCATTGCCGCCGCACTGGAAGAGGCCCGCAAGGTCTTTGAAGGCCTGGGCGCCCGGTTCGAAGAAGTCAGCCTGCCGCATACTCATCTGGCCGTGCCGGCCTACTACGTGATCGCGCCGGCCGAGGCATCAGCCAACCTGGCACGCTATGACGGCGTCCGATTCGGCCACCGCTGTGAAAACCCGGCCAACCTGGACGACCTCTATACCCGAAGCCGGGCCGAAGGGTTTGGTGATGAAGTCAAGCGGCGAATCCTGGTCGGCACCTATGCCCTCAGCGCTGGCTACTACGATGCCTATTACCGCAAGGCTCAGCAGATCCGTCGTCTGATCCGGGATGACTTCCTCAAGGCATTTGAAAGCGTTGACGCCCTCTTCTGCCCCACCACGCCGGACGTTGCCTTCCGGCTGGGCGAAAAGACGGACGATCCGGTCAAGATGTATCAGGAAGACCTGTTCACCATCCCGGTCAGCCTGGCGGGTCTGCCGGCGCTGTCCATGCCATGTGGTTTTGCCGACGGCCTGCCGGTAGGCGTCCAGCTGATTGCACCTCACTTCGAGGAGTCACGCCTGCTCAATCTGGCCCACCGGTTTCAGCAGGAAACCGATTGGCACACCCGTCAACCCGAAACGAGAGGAGCCTGATCATGCAGTGGGAAGCCGTTATCGGGCTGGAAGTTCACGTTCAGCTGGCCACCGAGAGCAAAATCTTCTCCGGAGCGCCCACCGCGTTCGGCGCCGAACCCAATACCCAGGCCTGCGCCATCGACCTGGGCATGCCGGGGATGCTGCCGGTATTCAACGGCAAGGCGCTGGAAATGGCCGTCAGATTCGGTCTGGCCATTGATGCCACCATCAACAGGGTCTCCGTGTTCGACCGCAAGAACTACTTCTACCCGGATCTGCCCAAGGGCTACCAGATCAGCCAGCTGGATCACCCCATCGTGGAGCATGGCCATATCGACATTACCCTTGAGAATGCCGAAACCAAGCGCATCGGCGTCACCCGTGCCCACCTTGAGGAAGATGCGGGCAAGTCGCTTCACGAGGACTTCCACGGCATGACCGGCATTGACCTCAACCGGGCCGGCACACCGCTTCTGGAAATTGTCTCCGAACCGGATCTGCGCAGCGCCAGGGAAGCGGTGGCCTACCTGCGCAAGCTGCATGCCATCGTGACCTACCTCGGCATCTCCGACGGCGACATGTCCCAGGGCTCCATGCGTTGCGACTGCAACGTGTCTGTCCGCCCCAAGGGCCAGACAGAACTGGGTACACGCACCGAAATCAAGAACGTCAACTCCTTCCGCTTCGTGGAAAAGGCGATCAACTACGAGATTGAACGTCAGATCGAAATATTGGAGGACGGCGGCAAGATCGTTCAGGAAACCCGCCTCTACGACTCGGAACGTGACGAGACCCGTTCCATGCGCAGCAAGGAATTCGCGAACGATTACCGTTACTTCCCGGACCCTGATCTGCTGCCGGTGGAAATTGATGACGACTACATCGAGGCCATTCGCGTCACCCTGCCCGAGCTGCCGGAAGCCAAACAGTCACGCTTCCAGGAACAGTACGGACTGAGCGCCACCGACGCCAGCATCCTCGCCAGCAGCCGGGCACAGGCCGACTACTTCGAAAAGGCAGCCGAGGTGGCAGGAGACCCCAGACTGGCTGCAAACTGGGTCATGGGCGAAGTGGCGAAATTCCTCAATCAGAACGACCTCGAGATCGGGCGCTGTCCGGTATCGGCCGAGGCGCTGGGTCAACTGCTGGCACGCATCCGCGATAACACCATCTCGGGCAAGATTGCCCAGGATGTCTTTGAAGCCATGTGGGCCGGAGAAGGCAGTGCCGACGAGATCATCGAAAAGCGCGGCCTCAGGCAGGTCACCGACACCGGTGCCATCGAAAAGATTGTGGACGAGGTCATTGCGGCCAATGCTGCCCAGGTGGAACAGTATCGGGCCGCAGACGATACCAAGCGTGGCAAGCTGATCGGATTCTTTGTCGGTCAGGTCATGAAGGCCTCCCGCGGCAAGGCCAATCCCCAGCTCGTCAACCAGGTGTTGCGGGACAAACTGGAGGGCTGACGCCAACCCGGGCCGTACCCGTTTCCGGATCGGCCCGGTGCCCAGTGCACAAGATCCTTTTCAGACACTTTGCCATGTCACCAGAAGCCCTCGTTGTGACCCTGAACCTGACCGTCCTCCTGATCGGTTATCTGTTCGTTTTTCCCCGCATGGCCGGCCAGGATCTGCACAGGCTGCTGTATTCGGACATGCTGGCTTCCCTGTGCTCTGTGCTGGTGTCGGGTAGCCTGTTCCGGGGCCATGACATCACCTTCAGTTTCCTGGGCCTTCACCTCGGATGGCTGGGCTTCACGCTGCTCACCTATGTCTGCCTTGAGATGCCCCTTTCCCTCTGGTACCTGAAAAAGCACCGGATGCTTTAAACCACCTCGGCAAACAGGTCGTAATCGCCGGAATCAACGATCCTGACGGTAATCAGATCACCCGGGCGGGCATCGAAGAAACCTTCCACGTAAACATTGCCGTCAATTTCCGGTGCATCCGCAGGACTGCGTGCAACCAGCCCATCCTCATCGGCACCATCCACCAGCACGCTCATCTCCCTGCCGATCTTGTCAGCAAGTTTCTCCGCACTGATGCGCTGCTGAACTTCCATGAAACGGGCCAGCCGCTCCTGCTTGACCTCCTCGGGCACCTGATCCGGCAATGCATTGGCGGCCGCGCCCTCCACATCCGAGTAGGCAAAGCAGCCCACCCGATCCAGCCGGGCCTCCTCCAGAAAATCGAGCAGCATCTGAAAATCCGCTTCGGTTTCGCCCGGGAATCCGACAATGAAGGTCGAACGCAACGTGATATCCGGGCACACCTCGCGCCAGGCACGGATGCGGGCCAGCGTGTTTTCCGTATGGGCCGGACGTTTCATGCGTTTCAGGACTTCTGGGCTGGCATGCTGGAAGGGGATGTCCAGATAGGGCAGGATCAGGCCTTCAGCCATGAGCGGAATCACATCATCCACGTGCGGATAGGGATACACGTAATGCAGCCGCACCCAGGCTCCCAGCTTGCCGAGTTCACGGCACAGATCCAGCATCCGGGTCTTCACCGGCCTGCCCTGCCAGAATCCCGTGCGGTACCTCAGGTCCACACCGTAGGCGCTGGTATCCTGAGAGATGACCAGCAGTTCCTTCACGCCGCTCTGCACCAGACGCTCCGCCTCGTCCAGCACTTCACCCACGGGACGGCTCACCAGGTCCCCGCGCATGGACGGGATAATGCAGAATGTGCAGCGGTGATTGCAGCCTTCCGAGATTTTCAGGTAGGCATAATGCCTCGGTGTGAGGCGGACACCCTGGGGCGGCACCAGGTCCATGAACGGATCATGCGCGGGCGGCACATGGGCATGCACCTGCTCCATCACCGCCTCGTAGGCATGCGGACCGGTCACGGCCAGCACACCCGGGTGGATTTCACGAATGGTATCTTCCTTGACGCCCAGGCAGCCCGTCACCAGCACCTTGCCGTTTTCGGCCAGCGCCTCCCCGATGGCCTCCAGTGACTCCTCAACCGCCGCATCAATAAAGCCACAGGTATTGACGATGACCAGCTCCGCATCCTCATAGCTGCCGGTGAGTTCGTAACCTTCAGCACGCAGCTGGGTCAGTATCCGCTCCGAATCCACGGAATTCTTCGGACATCCCAGACTGACCATTCCGATACGCGGACTGCGCGATCCACTCATGGCGACCCTACCCTGTTTAACATGACAAGCCGGGCATTATACCGTTTCAGCACCGATCCACGCCATCCGTATCCACCCCGTACCTTTCGGCCTCCCAGATATGCAGTGCCACCTTTCGTGACGTTCCCCAGCGGTACTGCCCCACCACACCGGTAGCGCGGATGACCCGGTGGCAGGGAATCAGCACCCCCAGCGGATTGCGCGCCAGTACAGATCCCACTGCCCGGCTGGCACCAGGCACACCGGCCAGCGCCGCCAGTTGCTGATAGGTGAACCAGTGGCCCGGCGGCACGCTCAGGAGCGCTTCCCAGACCTTGACCTGGAACGGAGAACCTCGCAGCAGCACCCGTACCTCCCCGGCCGCTCCCGAAAAAATGGTCTCAACCCGGCGGACTGCCGCATCCGTCGCCTCCACTATTCGTGCTTCGGGCCAGTCCTCTGCCAGCGCCTGACGCTCGGCATCGGCACCCTCCGGCACAAAGGCCAGTCGGCAAATCCCCCGCTCCGTCCAGGCCACAAACACCTCCCCGAACAGAGACGGCGCCACCCCGTGATACAAGGTCACGCCCCGCCCGCCACTGCGTATTTCGCCCGGTGTCAGCGCCTCACAGGTCACCATCAGATCATGCAGCCGCCCCGGACCGGAAAGACCACTTTCCAGCGCGGCTTCAAGCACGGTCGCTGAGCGCCTCAGGCAATTCAGGGCATGCGTGCGGGTGACATACTGAAGAAACTTCTTTGGCGATATACCCGCCCAGGCCGTGAACACTTTCTGCAGATGCCAGGGACTCACGTTGAGTGCCCTTGCCAGATCATCCAGTTCCGGCTGCTCCCGCTGATGTGCCATCAACCAGCCAATTGCATGCTCCACCAACTCATAATGCCGACCGGCTTCCAACTGATCACCTCCCCTGCACGGCAGTATCCGTTTCCGGACAGATCACTCATCCTGCGACAGACCCTGACTGAGCGCCACCCGATTCTTGTGCATTGTCACCGAAGGCTCGCCCGGTAACAAAATCACTACAAAAGCTTGCCGGAATGCGTAAAAAATGATGACAAGTTCCGGTTTTTTTCCGTGCTTTCGCCTTATTCTGGATGTAAAATAAACAAAGTACACGCCAAGACATTGATACCATGGCCACAGCAGAAATCCCGATAACGGAACGGAACCTGAGGCACCACCTCAGGGTAGAAGCCACAGCCCCCGTCACCCTCAGCACCTCCGGGGGTGACACGCGGACGTGCGAGCTGGTCAATCTGTCCCGGCAGGGACTCATGATCGCCTGTGACCGGGAAACACTGGAAATTCTCATTCCCCGCCGTCAGCGCGAGGCCCTGTTCGCCCCGCTTGATCCCGTCTGTGTATCCACAACCTTCCCGATCAACCTGAGCACAGAGGGTGCCGTGCCACTGCACGCAGAATGTCATATCGTCCATACCCGCAGGCTCGCACGGGACCGTTTTCACGTGGGACTCCATTTTGAATCCCTGTCGGTCGTCGACCGGATGAGACTGGAACAATTCATTGCCGAGCACAAACCCGGTTAACACGGCGCCTTTCCGCCCCGCGACGCACAAAGTTCATATTTGAATAGCAAAATGATCTAAAAAGATCACTTCTTATAATTCCGCCTGATTTGGTATAGTGTCACCAGCCTGTACCATTGCCCAAGGAGCGCGGATACCGCATGTCCCAGTATAACCTGACTCATCTCAAACAGCTGGAAGCCGAAAGCATCCACATCATCCGTGAAGTGGCCGCCGAGTTCGAACGGCCGGTGATGCTCTACTCCATCGGCAAGGACTCCTCGGTCATGCTGCATCTGGCGCGCAAGGCCTTCTACCCGGCCAAGCCGCCGTTTCCCCTGCTGCATGTGGATACCACCTGGAAATTCCGCGAGATGATTCAGTTCAGGGACGAAACCGCCCGCAAGTATGGCCTGGATCTCATCATTCACATCAATGAGGAAGGCCTGCGCCAGGGCGTCAACCCGTTCACGCACGGCAGCGCCAAGCATACGGATATCATGAAGACCGAAGCACTCAAGCAGGCACTGAACAAGTACCGCTTTGATGCCGCCTTCGGCGGTGCACGGCGGGATGAAGAGAAGAGCCGGGCCAAGGAGCGCGTCTACTCCTTCCGCGACGAGCACCATCGCTGGGACCCCAAGAACCAGCGTCCGGAGCTGTGGAACCTGTACAACGGCAAGATCCGCAAGGGCGAGAGCATCCGCGTGTTCCCGCTGAGCAATTGGACCGAACTGGACATCTGGCAGTACATCTATCTGGAAAACATCGACATCGTGCCCCTGTATTTTGCCAAGGAGCGCCCCGTGGTCGAGCGGGACGGCCAGCTCATCATGGTGGACGATGACCGCATGCCCCTTCGCGAAGGCGAAACACCGATGATGAAAAGCGTCCGCTTCCGCACCCTCGGCTGCTATCCGCTGACGGCGGCCATCGAGTCCACGGCCACCACCCTGCCCGAGATCATTCAGGAGATGCTCCTGACCACCAGCTCGGAAAGACAGGGCCGGCTGATCGATCACGACCAGGCCGCTTCCATGGAACAGAAGAAACGCGAAGGCTACTTCTGACCTCACCACTGAATCCGGATAACGAGTACGATTATGTCGCACGACGCAACCCTGGCACGCACAGATATTCAAGAATACCTCAAGCAGCATGAAAACAAGGAGATGCTGCGGCTGCTTACCTGCGGCAGTGTGGACGATGGCAAGAGCACGCTCATTGGACGCCTCCTGCACGATTCCAAGATGATCTACGAAGACCAGCTGGAAGCCATCCGCAAGGACAGCGCCAGCCGCGGCGCCGCAGGCGGCAAGATCGATTTTTCACTGCTGGTGGATGGCCTGGCGGCCGAGCGCGAACAGGGCATCACCATTGACGTGGCCTACCGCTATTTCTCCACCAGCGAGCGCAAGTTCATCATTGCCGACACGCCGGGGCACGAGCAGTACACCCGCAACATGGCCACCGGAGCCTCCACGGCCCAGCTGGCCATCATCCTGGTGGATGCACGACATGGTGTTCTGCGCCAGACCAAGCGCCACACGTTCATTGCCAGCCTGCTGGGTATCCGCCACATCGTGGTGGCCATCAACAAGATGGATCTGGTGGACTACAGCGAAGCACGTTACAACGAAATCCGTGACGACTACCTGGCGTTTGCCCGCAGCCTGAATGTCAAGGATCTTCGCTTTGTGCCCATCTCCGCTCTGGAAGGGGACAACGTGGTCACCCTGTCCGAAAACATGCCCTGGTATGCCGGGCAGCCGCTGATGACCATCCTCAATACGGTGGAAATCAGCAGTGACCGCAACTTCAGCGACTTCCGCCTGCCGGTCCAGTACGTCAACCGCCCCAACCTGGATTTCCGCGGCTATTGCGGCACAATCGCGTCCGGCGTGATCCGCAAGGGCGATCGCGTCATGGTACTGCCGTCACGCCAGCAGAGCACCGTCAAGTCCATCGTGACCTTTGACGGCGAACTGGAAGAGGCCTTTGCCGATCAGGCCATCACCCTGACGCTGACGGATGAAATCGATATCAGCCGGGGCGAAATGCTCGTCAAGCCCGACAACGTGCCCCTGGTATCCAACCGGATCCGGGCGCATGTCGTGTGGATGACCGACACACCGCTGACGGAAGGTCGCCAGTACTACATCAAGCATACGACAACCCTGTCGTCCGCCACCGTAACGCGCCTGGACGAGCGCATCGACATCAACACGCTCGAACGGGAAAAGACCGACCGGCTCGACATGAACGATATCGGCATCGTGGAACTGACGGTCAACCAGCCGCTGGCGTTCGATCCCTATAACCGCAACCGGACAACCGGCGCCTTCATCCTCATCGACCGCCTGACCAACGTCACCATTGGTGCGGGCATGATCATCGAAGCGGCGCCCGAGCTGTCCACGACAGCCTCCGAACCGGTCAGTACAGCGGAGCGGCGTGCACGTCACGGTCATGACAGTGCCGTAGTGCGTGTTTCCGGTACCTGGGCCGAGACCGCGGGTCAGACGCTTGAACGCTTCCTGTTCGAGCGCGGCGTGGAAGCGCTCTATGCACCGGAAGTCTCTGCGGAAGCACTCAACCTGCTTCTGGCAGCCGGACTGGTCGTCATCACCCAAAGCCAGGTGGAAAACCCGATTGCCGATGTGACGGCCGAAAGCGAAGACAGCGTCATGAAAGCTGTGGAAACCGCGACTGGCATTCTGCGCCATCAGCAGATACTCTGAGTCCATGGCGATTACTGATGCAACCCTGCAAGTCCTCCGCAAACCCGGCGAGGAATCCGAATGTTCACTGGACGGCAAACCGGATCACAGTATCCGGGGCGCCGACAGTGAGGCCCTGTTTCACACACTGAGGCGACTGTTCAACGCCAAGCCCGGCAAGGCCATCGGTCGCCTGACAGGTGATCAGGGGGCGACCTTTCCTGCTTTGCTGAAGGACTGGCAGGAAGGCAAGCTCAGCCTGCCCACCCTGACCCTGAAGGTTGCCGGTGACTTTGCCGAAGCCCTGACACCCATACAGGCCGAAACCACCAGCTATGTGCTCTGGTATGTTCAGGAGCTGGGCAACGAGGTCAGCCTCTATCTGTTTCTGGTGGAAAGCAGCGTCACCTTTCAGGTTCAGGATGACCTGTCCCTGGCCCCTGCCGAGCACCTGGATCCTGCCGAGATAACGCTGGGATGTCGCTTCGATCTGGACAGGCTGACGAAGTCTGCGCCGGATGCGGTCTCGGTATATGCCCATCGGGGCAGAAAGAAGATCGCCGATGCCTGTCTGAGCATACTGGGCTTCACAACAGGCGTGGATACGGCTCGCGACACCAGCACGCTGCTGGAATCCCTGACGCGGTACACTGCGCCCCTGGAGAGCCACAAGGCCGCCGAAGCGCACAAGAAGGCAGTGACGTACTGTGAAGAACAGGAAAAGGCCGGATTACCCGTCAACCTGGATGAATTGGCCAGTGCCGTGGATGAACAGGCTCCCGAAGCTTTTGTCAGCTGCCTGCGCACACTTGAACCGGGTTTGGGGGATACCCTTTATCCGGACAGCCGAAAGCTCAAGCAACTGGTACGCTTCAGCGGCAGAACCAAGGCACTGAGCCTGTCTTTCTCCTCGGAAGCCATCAATCAGGCCGTGGTCTACAATGCCGAAAGTGACCGGCTGGAAATACTCGACATTCCCAAGACCCTCAAGGTGCAGCTGAGCCGATGGCTCAGGCAGTCCGGGGACAGCGCGGAAGAAGGACCGGCCTGAAAGGCCGGTCCCATGCCATCAGTTATGGCGATGCTCAAGTGAATAGAACGTGGCCTGGACGTAATCTCCGGTATCTCCACCATTATTCTGGTTATAGACACCGGCCTTGAAGTACAGCCAGTCATTGTTGTACGCCGACTCGATAGTGATGGTCTTGCTGTACCGCCGGCCATCGGCGCGGGTAACGGTCACGGTCATGTCACGGCCCACCACACGTACTTCATAGGCCCAGACTTCTCCCAGCGCGATCCCGTCCCTCGGCTCGGACGCATCATCATCCGGGCTGCCAATCAGGGTATAGATCACGTCGGAACCACCCTTCTTCTCATAGGCAAAGTACACAGAACCTTTCTTGTGCTCCGGCAACTTGCGGTAATAGAGCTTGAAGGGCTCGTCCTCCGAGGCGTGAATCTGTCCCACAATCACCCGCCCCACCATCTTGCGCTCACCGGTGGTGGAGACATGATCCACACTGAGCATGGCAGACATTTCACCATCAATTCCGCCCGCATTGCGGATGGCGCTGGAGGATGAGGTGGACAGCACCCAGTTGTTGCCCGTCACGCCTTCAGTCGGAATGGAATCGTTGGTTCCCCTGAGCATCTCCCGCAGCTCTGTACGCGAATACTTGGTCTTGCTGCTGGTCCTGGCACCGCGGTTGGGACAGCGGAAGACCATACCGCCCGTCACGGGGTCCGTATAGAACCAGCCCGACTTGGTACCACCATCCACCAGCCATTCCACCGGTTTCTCGGACGCGTCAGGGAAAGTGATCTTCCACTGGCTCAGATCAAAGTTGCGGCCCGGCGGCAGTGCCGGATTCAGATTGCCCACCGCACCACCGGCGGAACCATTGTCACCGCCAGATGAGGCACCACCGCCCGAAGATCCGAAACTGCCTCCACTGCTACCTGTACCAGAGACCACCACATTATCCAGCGTGTAGGATTCATCCGAAGCGCTGGTCCTGAAGAACGCAAACAGTTCCAGCCGACTGCCCTTCAGCCCCTTTACCGTGACCGTTTCCGGCTTGAGATCGTCGTTGCGTGTGGCAAACCGTTTCAGGCTGCCGCCATCGATCCGGTATCCCAGCGATACATAGTCCGGTGCATCCAGATTGCCTGCTCCGGCAATATCCGCCGATACCATTACGCCCGACATTCCTGATATATCAATGGGCTTGCTCTGCCAGACGACTTCCCCACCGGTATTGCGCGCCTTGAGTACACCGCCGCTCACTTCAAACTGGCCGCTGGATTTCAGGTACCTGTCGTCCACAGTCCACTTGCTGGTACTCTGTGTACCGGAAGCCTGGCTGAAGGTTTCCTTCCAGATCACACTACTACCGGTGCTTCCTCCCGCGCTGCTACCGCCATTGCTTCCGCCGGAGCTACCACTTCCACCGCTGCTGCCACCGCCGGAGGACGATCCACCCAAGGTATGGATCACCACCTCCGTCAGGCTGTTCCAGGTGTTGGCGGAATTGCCGTGCCCGACAATCCGCACATACCGCGCCGAAGTATCCCTCACGTTGAAATTCTGCAATGCTGTCGTGCGCTGACTCATTCCGCTGTACAGCTTTTTCCAGCTTTTCTTGTCCGAAGAAACCTCAATGTCAAAGTACGCTGTACGCTGGTCACCCTTGTAGAAGGCAATGTCCAGGTCATCCACCGTCAGGGTCTTGCCCAGATCGAACAGAATCCACTGGCCATCGCCCTTGGCGGACCAACGCGTGTTCAGATTGCCGTCCAGCACATTTTCGGGAGCGTTCCCGTCATTGCTGCTGGCCGAAACCGATGTCAGGGCCCAGCCAGGTGAACTCAAACCCAGCATCAATGCGCTGAGGGTCATGCAGCTTGTCAATCGTGATCTCATGTTTCCTTGTCCTTATCTTTTTTATGGTTTGTACGGTTTCCGGTCACGCGCACGCCCGGTGGTACTGCTTCTTCAGCCGCCATGCGCGCCACACGGAAACGTGGCCAGCCTATCAGGGCACCGGGAGAAGCGCCGCGGTCACCACCACGCGCCAATTGAGACCACATTCACAATCCACCTGTTTTTGACCTTTTTTGGCCTGAAAAATCGTGTGCGGAAAGCGGGTGACTTTTGAAAACGGACACGCTAACGTAGCGCATGACCACCAAAAAAAGAACAACAGATCGAGGAGTATCACCATGCACGGACTCATGATGGGTCGCCCCCTGACCGTTTCGTCTATCCTGCAGCATGCAGAGCAGTTTCATCATCAGGGCGAGATCGTCAGCCGGAAACCGGAGGGCGGCATTCACCGCTACACCTACCGCGATGCCGCAAGGCGGTCGCGTCAGGCAGCGAATGCCCTTCGCCGGCTGAATATTGCCACAGATGACCGGGTGGCCACTCTGGCCTGGAACACCCACCGCCATTATGAACTCTACTATGCCGTGTCCGGTCTCGGCGCGATCCTGCACACCATCAACCCGCGCCTTTTCCCTGAGCAGATTGCCTATATCATCAACCATGCCGAGGATCGTATCCTTTGCGTGGATCTTCAGTTCCTCCCGCTGGTGGAAGCACTGAAGGATCAGCTCGGGACGCTTGAACACATCATCGTACTGGCTCCGGCAGAGGCCATTCCCGACACCCCGCTTGACGTACTCAGTTACGAAGAACTGCTGGCCGCAGAAGATGATCAGCTTGTCTGGCCCGAACTCCACGAAGATCAGGCCGCCGCGCTCTGCTATACCTCCGGCACCACCGGCCACCCCAAAGGCGTGCTTTACAGTCACCGCTCCACCGTACTGCATGCCTGGGCCAGTGCCTCCCGGGATGTGCTGAACATCGGCAATGACCGGACCATCCTGCCGGTCGTCCCCATGTTTCACGTCAATGCCTGGGGCGTGCCCTACTCCGCCACCATGGCCGGCGCCAAACTGGTGCTACCCGGACCAGGCATGGATGGCGCGTCGCTTTATGAACTGATTGATGGCGAGCAGGTCGACATGCTGCTGGGTGTTCCCACCGTCTGGCTGGGGCTGCTGCAGTACTGTGATCAGCACAACCTGACCCTGACACCCGTGCGTGACGTGGTCGTCGGCGGCTCGGCGGCGCCACTGTCCATGATCAGGGACTTTGACGAAAAACATGATGCCTTTGTCATTCACGCCTGGGGCATGACGGAAATGTCACCGGTGGGCACCGTCAACAGCCGCAGTCGGCTCATGAACCAGTTGTCAAAAGCCGAACGTTACGCCCTTCAGTGCAAGCAGGGCCGCCCTGTGTTCGGGGTTGAAATGAAGATAGTGGATGACCAGGGCGCCCCATTGCCCCATGACGGCAAGGCCTGGGGACGTCTTCTGGTGCGCGGCCCCTGGGTGGCCCAAAGCTACTACAAGCATGATGACCGGAGTGCCTGGAAGGATGGCTGGTTTGATACCGGTGATGTGGCAACCATTGATGAAAACGGGCTCATGCAGATCGTTGACCGGGCCAAGGACGTGATCAAATCCGGTGGCGAATGGATCAGCTCCATTGACCTGGAAAATCAGGCCATGGGCCATCCGGCGGTGGCAGAGTGTGCCGTCATCGGGGTTCCCCATCCGAAATGGGACGAGCGCCCGGTCATGCTGGTCGTCACCAAGCCCGGACAAGCAGTTTCCGGGGAGGAACTGAAAGACTGGCTGGGCCAGCACATTGCACGCTGGCAACTTCCGGACAAGATCCTCTTTGTGGACGAGCTGCCACACACGCCCACCGGCAAGCTGCTCAAGCGGGCACTTCGGGAACAGTATCAGGACATCCTGATTTCAGATCAGGGCTGATCCACTGCCAGGACGAAGCCGCTGGCTTCGTCCTTCAACCGATACGCAGACTTTCCCGATCCACGATGTTACCCTGCTCATCAAGCCCGGGATAGGGTATCCCGCGCTCATCGCACATTCTGGCCACCAAGGGATGACACCAGCGAAAGCGGAGTCGCTCGTATTCCTCATCAGGCAGGCGACGCCGGGCATACAATCCGGCCAGCTCCCGTTGTCGCTGGGCTTCGGCCAGCATGATCGCCGCCGCAACCGAGACGTTATAGGACGCCACCATGCCCATCATCGGAATGATGGCATGCACATCCGCCACGGCAGCGGCTTCTTCCGTAATGCCGTCCTTTTCCTGTCCCAGCATCAATGCCATGGGCTGTGTCCAGTCCAGCGTCCGGTAATCCACGGCTCGCTCACTGAAGTGTGCGGCCACAAGGGTGAAGCCACGGGCATGGAGCCTGTCAGCCACCTCTGTGACACGATTGTATTCGTGCACTTCCACCCATTGCTGACTTCCCTTCGCCTGCCTGCGCAACACGCGAAAGTCCTTGTCATCCTCCGGCCAGACCACATGCACATGCCCCACCCCCACGGCGTCACAGGTTCTGACAATGGCCGAAATGTTATGAGGTTTATGCACACGGTCAGCGATGACCGTCAGATCCGGCTGCCGGCGATCCAGCACACCGACAATCCTGGCGTAGCGTTCCGGCGTCATGTCTACCCCTTCACCGGCGGTTTGGGAAAGGGCGTGATGTTGCTGACCCTGGCGTCGGACACCCGAACGGACCCGCGCTGTGACACCTCATCGATACGCACGATCGCATTGACCGGAATCCAGGAGCGCTTCACACCCTCGAACACGCCCTTGAGCTTTTCCTCTCCCGGATCCACCAGTACCTGACTGCGCTCGCCAAACATCCAGCCTTCCACCTCGATAAATCCCCAAAGGTCACTCTGACAGATGCTCGACGCGTACATTTCAAACACTTCCGCATGGTTGATATAGACAATGCGGTAAATCTTTCCGGAATTCGAGGAGGTCATGAGAATACTGCCCATACTTACTGCTGTACAAAAGACGCGACAGTTTAACACAGGCTGCAGTGACGGTCAGAGCGAAAGCGTCTATAATGTGCGGTCTGGTATATTCGGGAGCTCATGACCTGGCATGAAACAGAAGCTGTACATCAAAACTCACGGCTGTCAGATGAACGAGTACGACTCTGCCCGCATGGCCGACCTGCTCAAGGTCAGCCATGACGTCGAGCTGACGGACAATCCGGATGAAGCGGACATTCTGCTGCTCAACACCTGCTCCATCCGGGAAAAGGCGCAGGAAAAGGTGTTTCATCAGCTGGGTCGCTGGAAAGAGCTCAAGTCCAGGAAGCCGGACCTGGTCATCGGTGTCGGCGGCTGCGTGGCCAGTCAGGAAGGCGATGCCATCCGTGAGCGCGCACCCTTTGTGGACATGGTGTTCGGCCCGCAGACCCTGCACCGGCTGCCCCAGTTCGTGGATGCCACGAAAAAGAACCGCATTCCCGTGGTGGACATCAGCTTCCCCGAAATCGAAAAATTCGACAACCTGCCCATGCCCAGCAGTGACGGGGCCACGGCCTTTGTTTCGGTCATGGAGGGCTGCAGCAAGTACTGCACCTTCTGCGTCGTACCTTATACCCGGGGTGAAGAAGTATCCCGTCCGGTGGAAGACATTCTGGATGAAGTCCGTCACCTCGCCGTTCAGGGCGTTCGTGAAATCAACCTGCTGGGTCAGAACGTAAATGCCTACCGTGGCGAAACCTGGGACGGGGACACCGCAGACCTGGCCGAGCTCATCACCCATGTCGCCGAAATTGACGGCATTGACCGGATCCGGTTCACCACCTCCCATCCGGTAGAGTTCACGGACAGCCTGATCGAGGTCTATACCCGGGTGCCCGAGCTGGTCAGCCACCTCCACCTGCCGGTTCAGAGCGGCTCCAACCGGATTCTGGCGGCCATGAAACGCGGCCATACGCGCGAGGAGTATCTGGAAAAGATCGAACGCATCAAGGCGGCCCGGCCCGGTATTTCCCTGTCCTCCGACTTCATCGTCGGCTTCCCGGGAGAAACGGACGAAGATTTCGAGGACACCATGAACCTGATTGCCGAGGTGGGCTTCGACACCTCATTCAGTTTCATCTACAGCAAGCGCCCCGGAACCCCGGCAGCGGAGATAGAGGACACGGTTCCCGAAGCGGTCAAGAAGGAACGCCTGGCCATTCTCCAGCAGCGCATTCAGCAGCAGGCCCAGCAGATCAGCCGCCGCATGGTGGGTCAGGTGGAACGGGTGCTGGTGACCGGCCCGTCCAAGAAGAATCCCGACGAGCTGCAGGCGCGCACGGAAAACAACCGGGTGGTCAACTTCGCATCGACCGATCACAGCATCATCGGCCACTTCGTGGATGTGCGCATCACCGCAGCCTTCCCCAATTCCCTGCGCGGAGAACGGATTGACGATGTCAAACACTGATCCGGGCACCCGGGATCTGCAGTTTCAGCTGGAGCCGGCAGATCCGCGGCGGCTCCTTGCGCTGGCCGGCCCCCACGACAGCCACCTGCGCATTCTGGAACAGCGGCTGAAAGTTCACATCAGCAACCGGGGCCACCTGTTCCGGATTCGTGGCGACCAGGCCGAGCTGGCACAGGACATTCTTCGGCACCTCTACCGGGAAACGGAGGCTGGCGAAATCAGCGGCGATACGGTTCACCTCTTCATCAATGAAACCGGCGCGGACGAGCCCGGCACCGGTTCCGGAGACGGGACCCCACTGATCGTCACGCCAAAGCTCAAGATCAAGCCCCGGGGCGGCAATCAGACCCGCTACGTGCGCTCCATCCTTCAGCATGACATCAACTTCGGAGTGGGCCCTGCCGGCACCGGCAAGACTTATCTGGCGGTGGCCTGTGCCGTTCAGGCACTCATGAAGGATGAAGTCAAGCGTATCCTGCTTGTACGTCCGGCGGTGGAAGCCGGCGAGAAACTGGGGTTTCTTCCCGGAGATCTGGCTCAGAAGGTGGACCCCTATCTCAGGCCATTGTATGACGCGCTCTATGACATGCTGGGATTCGAGCAGGTGGGGCGCATGCTCGACAAGGGGCTGATCGAAATCGCGCCGCTGGCCTTCATGCGTGGCCGCACCCTCAATCACGCGTTCGTGTTGCTGGATGAAAGCCAGAACACCACTCGCGAGCAGATGAAGATGTTTCTGACCCGTATCGGTTTCGGATCCACGGCAGTGATCACCGGCGACACCTCTCAGATCGACCTGCCGCGCGGTGTCCCTTCCGGACTCACGCATGCACTCAGCGTACTGGAGAACGTCAAGGGCATCGGCATCACCCGGTTTGCCAGTCACGACGTTGTCCGGCACCCGCTGGTGCAGCGCATTGTTGAAGCCTATGATGCCTTCGAGGCCACCTCATGACCCTCATTGTTGACCTCCAGCTTGCCACGGAAGCGCCGGATCTGCCCGACGAGGCAAGTTTCCGGCTCTGGGCCGAAACCGCCTGTCCGGATGCGCCGGAAGGCGCCGAAGTGACGCTGCGCGTGGTGGATCCCGAAGAAATCCGGGCTCTGAACCGGGACTACCGGGGCAAGGACCGGCCGACCAACGTCCTGTCCTTTCCTTTCGAGAATCCACCCGGCGTCACCCTGCCCCTGCTCGGTGACATCATTCTCTGTGCCGAGGTCATCGCCAGTGAAGCGGCGGAACAGAACAAGCCGCTCATGCATCACTGGGCACACATGGTCATTCACGGCATGCTGCACCTGCAGGGCCATGATCATGTACTTGATGAAGACGCCGAAATTATGGAAAACTTGGAACGTCAGCTGCTTGCAAGGCTGAACATTCCCGACCCCTATCAGGACAGGTAACCGCAGATCGCATGAGCGACGACCATTCGAGACCCGAAAATTCACGCAGCTGGCTTGACCGGCTCACCGACGCCTTCTCGTCCGCCCCCGACAGCAAGCAGGATATCGTTGATTTGCTCCGCACGGCATGCAAGCGGGAGGTTCTGGATCAGGACACCCTGTCACTCATGGAGCGAGCTCTGAATGTCACGGAGATGCAGGTGCGGGAAATCATGATCCCCCGCCCCCAGATGATCACCATATCCAGTGAAGACAATCCGGAAGACTGGCTGCCGGAGATACTCTCCTCGGCTCACTCCCGCTACCCGGTAATCGGTGACAGTCTGGACGAAGTGGAAGGCATTCTCCTGGTCAAGGACCTGCTGCCTCTGGTGCTCAGCAACACCCTGACCCGCACCAAGGTTCTGGATGTCCTGCGCCCGGCCTGGTTCATCCCGGAAAGCAAGCGCCTCATCCAGCTCCTCAACGAATTCAAGAGCAACCGCAATCATATGGCCATCGTGGTAGATGAGTACGGCGGTGTCAGTGGTCTGGTCACCATCGAGGACGTACTGGAAGAAATCGTGGGCGATATTGAAGACGAACACGACGTGGAAGATGAAGAATCCATGATCACGCCCACTGCCGAAGGCACCTGGATCGTCAAGGCGCTGACTGAAGTGGAAGACTTCAACGAATATTTTGACAGCTCGCTGGATGAAGAGGAATTCGACACCATTGGCGGACTGGTGCTGAAACATTTCGGTCGCATGCCTGCCAGAGGCGAAAGCGTCACCTTCGGCGGCTTCCAGTTCACGGTGCTCAACGCAGACAACCGCTCCGTCCGGCTGCTGGAAGTGCGACGGGTCGACTGATGCGCACATGGCAACGACTCACGCTGCTGACATGCAGTGGCGCCGCCCTCGGTCTGACCTTTGCACCCTTCTACCAATGGTGGCTGGCCCTGCCGCTGGCCGCTGCACTCTGGGGTTTGCGCCCGGGCACATCACCTCGCCGGGATGCCCTGGAAGGCTGGCTGGTCGGTCTCGGGCTCTTTGGGGCCAATGTCAACTGGGTCTGGATCAGCATCCATGAATTCGGCTACGCACCGGTCTGGCTGGCCACACTGCTGACCGCACTTTTTGCTGCCAGCCTGGCCCTGTTCACAGCCGGGCAATGGCTCTGCCTGGGCTGGCTTGCCCGGCGCAAGAGCCTGACGCCCCTGACCTTTGCGGCAACCTGGATACTGTGGGAATGGATTCGCAGCGGCCTGCTCAGTGGCTTCCCCTGGCTCTACATCGGAACCGGATGGGTGGACAGCCCGCTCGCACCGGCAGCCCGCTGGACGGGTGTCTACGGCCTGTCGGGCCTCGTCATGCTGGCCGGGGCTCAGCTGTACGAACTGTATTCAACGCGCACCAGACCCGCCGCACTGGCCCTGACCGGCACCTTGGCCGCTGCCGTCATCCTCGCCGTGCTCGGTCAGACCACCTTCCGCACGACCCCCACCGGCACACTGGACGTGGCCGTGGTTCAGACCGCCATTCCCCAGAATATCAAATGGGATCCGGCCTACCGGGATCAGATTATCCGACAGTACATCACCCTCAGCACCCCTCACTGGGATGCGGATCTGATCCTCTGGCCGGAAACCGCCCTGCCCCTGTTCTATCAGCAGGATGCCGGTTTTTTCAGACAACTGGATGCCCAGGCACGACAAACCCGCACTGCTCTGGGTTACGGTATTCTGCTCCCTGAAACGCAGGAAGGCCGGCGCATTTACTACAATGGCTTCATCTGGCAAGGCCTTGGCTCGGGGACGTATCGCAAGCAGAAACTGGTTCCGTTCGGTGAATACGTCCCGCTGGCGGGACTGCTTCGTGGCCTGATTGCCTTCTTTGATCTGCCCATGTCGGACATGCAGGCCGGATCACCGGACCAGCCCCTGCAACAGGCGCAGGGCATCCCCGTAGCCACATTCATCTGTTACGAAATTGTCTATCCGGACTTTGTTGCCCACCGCAGCCGCGACGCACAATTACTGGTGACAGTAAGCAACGACGCCTGGTTCGGCCTGTTTGCCGGGCCGGCCCAGCACATGCAGATCGCCCGCATGCGTGCGGTGGAACAGGACAAGACACTGCTGCGCGCTGCCAACCGGGGCCATACCGGCATCATTACGCCGGACGGAGAGGTACTCGACCCCGTCGCACCCGCACAAGGGGGGGTATCACGGGGCACCGCCGCCCTGCGCAGCGGTACGACCCTCTACGGCCGTACCGGAAGCCTGCCCCTCATGTTCATCGCTTCCCTGGCCATTGCCGGCACCCTGAAGCGACGTTACAGATCCTCATCCTGAGGCCAGTACGTCATCACCCGCAGGAAGACTTCCCCGTGACAGCGATGGCAGGGCTCGATCCGGTCGGGTACTGGCAGGACGATCAGCTTGTCGCACTGGGTACACTTGAGCACACCCGGCATGGCCATCTCTCCGGCAATGTATGTTGTCTCGTCGTGATGCAGCTGCAGATTCAGACGCGTCCACTCCACCTTGGCCGGATCCGCAGCCTTCTCCACCCATTCAAGCAGCTCCTGCTTCAGCAGCGACATGTCCGTCGCCAGCCACTCCCTGAAGCCCTGCCCTGATTCCTTCAGATAGTTGTACAGTGCCTTCAGGTCACGTTTCAGGTATTCCTTGATCACCCCCCACTCTTCGCGGGTCAGCTCGGAAGCCTGCTGCTCCAGCTCCACAGCCTCTTCAATTTCCGCCTGGATGGTCTCCCAGGTCTGCACTTCCATGTCCGCCAGCCGAACCTCCAGCCGCTTCAGCACCCGGGCATAGGCCTGCTTTTGCTGTGCGCGTTTTTCGCCCATCTGTCACCTCCTCAGGATCCAATTCACGGAAAGCCCGCTGTCTGACTACCTGTCTTTGGCACTATAGGTTAAAATGGGCCCCCTTCGCGATAACCCAAGTCAGTTTCCAGTAAATATTGCCTGATTTCACGCGAAGGCGATTGACCTGAAGCAACCCTTTTAACCGACAGGCACAGCCAGGACGACGATGGAAGCAACGTATCATCCCAAAGCGATTGAACAAGCCGCCCAGAAGTACTGGGAGGAGAATCAGAGCTTCAAAGTCACAGAAGATCCGGACAAAGAGAAGTTCTACTGTCTCTCCATGTTCCCCTACCCCAGCGGCAAGCTCCACATGGGCCATGTACGCAATTACACCATCGGGGATGTGATCTCTCGCTTCCAGCGCATGCAGGGCAAGAATGTGCTCCAGCCCATGGGCTGGGATGCCTTCGGCCTGCCGGCTGAAAACGCCGCCATCAAGCATGGTGTCGCACCGGCCACCTGGACATACCAGAACATCGAATACATGAAAGGCCAGCTCAAGCAACTGGGTTTCGGGTATGACTGGTCCCGTGAGGTCACCACCTGCAAGCCCGAATACTACAAGTGGGAACAATGGTTCTTTACCCGCCTGTACGAAAAGGGGCTGGTCTACAAGAAGATGTCCGTTGTCAACTGGGACCCGGTGGACGAAACCGTACTGGCCAACGAACAGGTTATCGACGGCAAGGGCTGGCGCTCCGGTGCACCGGTCGAACGCCGCGAGATTCCCCAGTGGTTCCTGAAGATCACCGACTATGCCGACCAGCTTCTGGCCGATCTGGACAAACTGGATGGCTGGCCCGATGAAGTCAAGCAGATGCAGCGTAACTGGATCGGCCGGTCCGAAGGTGTCGAGCTCGAATTCGGGGTCAAGGATCACGCCCAGACCCTGACGGTATACACCACCCGTCCGGATACGCTGATGGGTGTCACTTATGTCGCCCTGGCACCTCAGCATCCGCTGGCCCGCAAGGCCGCGGAAGGCAACCCCGCCCTGACCCGCTTCCTGGAAGCCTGCAACCGCGTCAAGGTGGCCGAGGCGGACATTGCCACCATGGAAAAGGAAGGCATGGACACAGGCCTGAAGGCCATCCATCCCATCACGGGAGCGGAGGTGCCGGTTTGGGTCGCCAACTTTGTACTCATGGACTACGGCTCGGGCGCGGTCATGTCGGTACCGGCACACGACACCCGGGATCATGAATTCGCACTCAAGTATGGCCTGCCCATCCAGCAGGTCATCGCGCCCCGTGACGCGAAGGAAGAAGTGGACGTTCAGGCCGAGGCCTACACGGCGAAGGGCATCCTGGTCAACTCCGGTGAATTCACCGGCATGACCAGTGAAGAAGCCTTTGACGCCATTGCATCCAAACTTCAGAGCATGGGCAAAGGGCGCAGAACCATCAACTATCGTCTTCGCGACTGGGGCGTCTCCAGACAGCGCTACTGGGGTGCGCCCATTCCCATGCTCTATCTTGAAGATGGCACGGAAGTCCCTGTACCCGAAGAGGATTTGCCGGTGGTTCTGCCTGAAGATGTGGAGATGGACGGCGTCAAGTCCCCCATCAAGGCCGACCCCGAATGGGCGAAGACCACATGGAAGGGCCAGCCGGCCACGCGGGAAACGGACACGTTCGACACATTCATGGAGTCATCCTGGTACTATGCCCGCTTCGCCAGCCCCCATGCGGATGCCATGCTGGATCCCAAGGCCGCCAACTACTGGCTGCCCGTGGATCAGTATATCGGCGGCATCGAACACGCCATCCTGCACCTGCTCTACGCGCGCTTTTTCCACAAGCTGATGCGGGATGAGGGTCTGGTGGACAGCGACGAACCCTTCAAGAACCTGCTCTGCCAGGGCATGGTGCTGGCCGACACCTTCTACAGGACCGATGCGGACGGCCGCACGACCTACTACAACATCAAGGAAGTGGAGCTGGAAACGGACAGCAAGGGCGCCGTGGTAGCCGCCCGCCTCAAGGCCGATGGCCAACCGGTGGAAATCGGTGGCAAGGTCAAGATGTCCAAGTCCAAGAACAACGGCGTTGATCCGCAGGAAATGATCGACCAGTACGGCGCCGACACCGTACGTCTGTTCATGATGTCCGCCGCACCGCCCGAGCAGACACTGGAATGGTCCGAGCAGGGCGTCATCGGTGCGCACCGGTTCCTCAAGCGCCTGTGGACGCTCATGCACGATCATCTGGCCGCTGGCGATGTGCCCGCACTGGATCCGGCCAGATTGAGTGACGCGGCCCGCGCCCTGCGCCGCAAGACCCATGAAACCATTGCCAAGGTGACTGACGACATCAGTCGGCGAAACACCTTCAACACCGCCATTGCCGCAGTGCGCGAGCTGATCAACACCGTCACCGATACACAGTCGAAGGCAGAAGGTGATGACGTGCGGGCGGCTGTCCATGAGGCACTGGAGACCACCATTCTCCTGCTGGCCCCTATCACACCGCATATCTGTCATGCGCTCTGGCAGGATTTCGGTCACGATGAAGCAGTCATAGACGCCAGCTGGCCCAAGGTTGATGAAAGCGCGCTGGTGCGGGACGACATGCTTATCGTGGTTCAGGTCAGCGGCAAGGTGCGGGCCAAACTGACCGTCCCGGCGGATATCAGTCGTGACGAACTGGAGCGCCTGGCCATGGAAGATCAGAATGTCAAGCGCCACCTGGAAGGCAAGACCGTAGCCAAGGTGATCGTAGTTCCCGGGAAGCTGGTCAATATCGTAGCACGCTGACATAACGGACCAGGCGGGGCAACCCGCCTGTCAGTCAACATGAAACGTTTCATCACCATTCTGACTCTGGGAGCCGCGCTGGGCGGTTGCGGTTTCCACCTTCGGGGCAGCCAGACGACGGAAAATCTGCCTGATGTGGCAGTTCGGCTGGACTGCCCGGCTGCCCAGTCTCAGGATTTCTGCACTGTCCTGTCCCAACGCCTTCAGGCAACCGGCATCCGGATTGACGATTCGGCATCCCCCTACAGCGTCACACTTGCGGCTCCCGCTGAAACTGTACGAGCCGTCAGCATCAGCCAAAGCGCCGACGCAGCCGAAAATGAAATCACCCGCAGCGTCAGCTGGGCCGTTCTGAATTCTGCAGACGGACGTCGTCTGGAAGGACGGCTTGCACGGCGCGAGTCATACCGGTACGACAAGTCATCCGGCCTCGGGAATGATTCCAAGCAGGCACGTATTCGCCGGAGCCTGGACAAGCAACTTGCGGAAAGCCTTGTACCCCGCATTGCTTCCGCATTGAGACAACTGACGACCGCAAACCATGCGGATTAAGCCCGACCAGCTATCCGGTCTGCTGACCAGCAAACCCTCCCGGATTGCCTGGATCATGGGCGAAGAGCCTTACCAGCGCCTTCAGTGTGCAGACCTCTTTCGGAAGTACTGGCGTGATAATGGGTTTTCCGAACGCCTGTACTATACAATCGATAAAGGCTTCGACTGGCTGCAGCTTGAAGAGCAGCTCAGCGCACCCAGCCTTTTTGGTGATCTGCGTATTATCGAACTCTCTCTGATTCAGCAACCTGATGCCAAGGGCAAGGCGCTGCTTGAGCAGACAGCGAACCGGCTGCCTGATGACATCTGCCTGTTACTCACCTCCGAAAAGAATGACTACCGGATACTGAATCAGAAATGGGCCAAGGCCATTGATACGCACGGCTGGATCATCCAGGTCTGGCCCATCGACCATTCCCGGCTACCAGGATGGATCAGTGCACGCATGCACGAAAAGGGCCTGCAACCGACCGCAGAAGCCGCTCGCATACTGGCCGACCACGTGGAAGGCAACCTGCTTGCGGCAGCACAGGAAATTGAAAAACTGGCGCTGCTGGCTGACAGTCCCACAATCGACGGCCCCTTTGTCAGCCGCCATATCGTCCAGAGCAGTCACTACTCCATTTTTGATCTGTCGGATGCCATCATTGCCCGGGATGCTGCCCATGCACTGACCATTCTTCGCACACTGCGAAGCGAAGGCGTGGCACCGGCCCAGATTCTCTGGGCTCTCAATCAGGAAGCCCAGCGACTGATTGATCTGGCCCGGGCGAGACAGCAACGGCAACCCGCAGAAGAAGTCGTTAAAGGCTGGAAACTCCCTCCGCAGAAAAAAAAGCGCTATCTTTCCATGCGCCCGCGCTCTGCCCCCCTTTTAAAAGCCATCAACAGCCTCCACATTATTGACTGCGCCATCAAAGGTGCCGATACGCAGCCTGTGTGGCCCGCTCTTGAAGAGGCGGTCCTGCTCCTGTCGCGGGATTGATCTGTATCAACACGATCTCCGGGCCCTCAGGTATGCTGACAAGACAATACACAGCAGGAGGCGAACCATGAGCATCAAAGAAGAACTACGCAATCTCAAGGAAAATCTCAAGACCCAGTGGGACGAACTGAAGGTCCAGGCTCATCTCGCCAAACTGGAACTGAAAGACGACCTGAGTGAGTGGGAAAACGACTGGTATCATTTCGAGTCCAGTGTTGCCCAAAAACTGGACAAGCTTGAAGAGGAAAGCGCCGAAGCGCTGGAGGCACTGCGCAAGTCCGGAGAAAAGCTGAGAGAGCGTCTGGATCATCTGAAAAAGCGTCTCAAGGACTGAGCCTGACGTCAAAACCGGTCAGGGGAGGACACCTGTCACTTCCCCTGATGCCCTTTCATGGCCGTTATTCATTGGCTATACTGTAACCAAAGCCGGAGGGATCCGGTACGACACACCATCATAAAAACTAAATGAGTGCGTTATGAAAGGGTTTGCAAGATCAGTTGTACTGCTTTGCGGATTGATATCTCTCCCGGTGCTGGCCGAGGCACCGCCGCCACCTGATCAGGTTATCGAGCAAAAGTTCTGGGGCCAGCTCTACGCCAATGGCGGCGTCACCTTCTATTGTCAGAAGCCGTTCAAACGAAAAAGTGTCCTGATCACCGAAAGCCATATCTATTCCGACAGCTGGATGCGCGATGCGCTGGGTTGTACTACGCCGAGGCTGTGCCAGAAAGAAAGTGAAGAGTACCGCATTATGGCGGCCGACCTTCATAACCTGCAACCTGCCGAGGCACGTTTCGAGTTGGAACGCCGTGGTGCGCGGTTTGAAGAACTGGGCCCCGAGATTGAGCGGGACAAGTGCGGATTCAAGCGTTCTTTTGGTATCATGGATCCCCCGAACCGTATTCGTGGTGATATCGCACGCGCCATCCTCTACATGCATGAGCGTTACAACCTGCCGCTCGTGGGAGATCTGCCTCAGCTTCAGCGCTGGAATCGCCTTGACCCGCCGGATGAAGCGGAAAAGGCACGCAATGAAATGATCCGGGAACTGCAGGGTAATACCAACCCCTTTATCGACAACCCCGCCCGGGCGGATATGGTGACATCGGAATACTGAGAAGCGCTCTGCTCACCATGGCCAAAGGCCAAGAAAAGCCCGGCGTTCCGCCGGGCTTTTTTATGGATGTCATCCGACAACGGTTCAGCTCTTCATGGCCCAACCGGTCGCTTCCGACAGTGCCTTGCCGATATCCGCCAGGCTGCGGACAGTAGTCACCCCTGCCGCTTCCAGCGCCGCAAACTTCTCGGCCGCCGTGCCCTTGCCACCGGCAATGATAGCGCCAGCGTGGCCCATGCGCTTGCCAGCCGGTGCCGTTACACCCGCGATATAGGACACCACGGGCT
The DNA here is from genome assembly GCF_041153465.1 of Thermohahella caldifontis. Taxonomy (NCBI): domain Bacteria; kingdom Pseudomonadati; phylum Pseudomonadota; class Gammaproteobacteria; order Oceanospirillales; family Hahellaceae; genus Thermohahella; species Thermohahella caldifontis. The sequence goes on along the minus strand of NZ_CP154858.1, from coordinate 329,639 downwards.
TGGTGACATTGTGCTTGATGAATTCCGCGGCCTCTTCCTCGGCGGTACCACCGATCTCACCAATCATCACGATGGCCTCAGTCTGCGGATCCTCCTGGAAGAGCTTCAGGATATCGATAAAGTTGGAACCCGGAATGGGATCGCCACCGATACCCACGCAGGTTGACTGGCCGAAACCGGCATCCGTCGTCTGCTTGACCGCCTCGTAAGTCAGGGTACCGGAACGTGAAACGATACCCACCTTGCCCGGCAGGTGGATGTGTCCCGGCATGATGCCGATCTTGCACTCACCCGGTGTGATCACGCCAGGACAGTTCGGCCCGATCAGGCGTACGCCCAGCTCGTCACACTTGACCTTCACTTCCAGCATGTCCAGCGTCGGGATGCCTTCAGTAATACAGACGATCAGCTTGATGCCTGCGTTGGCCGCCTCCAGGATGGAGTCCTTGCAAAAAGGCGCCGGAACGTAGATCACGGACGCATCGGCACCGGTAGCTTCCACCGCATCGCGCACCGTATTGAACACCGGCAGCCCCAGGTGCGTTTGTCCACCCTTGCCCGGCGTTACACCGCCGACCATTTGGGTACCGTAGGCAATCGCCTGCTCGGAGTGGAAAGTGCCCTGACTTCCGGTAAAGCCCTGACAGATAACCTTGGTCTCTTTGTTGATCAGAATACTCATGCCTTGTGTTCCTCCGCTGCCTTCACGACCGCCTGAGCCGCTTCAGTCAGGCTCTTGGCAGCGATAATGTTCAGACCGCTCTTGGCCAGTTTCTCCGCGCCCAGTTCTGCGTTATTGCCTTCCAGACGGACGACAACGGGCACCTTCACGCCCACCTCTTCCACGGCAGCAATGATTCCGTCGGCAATCAGGTCACAGCGGACAATACCGCCGAAGATGTTGACCAGAACGGCCTTCACCTTCTCGTCGGACAGAATGATCTTGAATGCCTCGGCAACACGCTCCTTGGTTGCACCGCCACCGACATCAAGGAAGTTTGCCGGCTCACCACCGTGCAGCTTGACGATGTCCATGGTGCCCATGGCCAGGCCGGCACCGTTGACCATGCAGCCGATGTTACCGTCCAGTGCCACATAGTTGAGATCCCACTTGGCTGCTTCCGCCTCCCGCGGATCTTCCTGCGACGGATCGTGCATTTCGCGGATCTTCGGCTGACGATACAGGGCATTGCCATCCACGTTGATCTTGGCGTCCAGACAGTGCAGATCACCGTCAGTGGTAATCACCAGCGGATTCACTTCCAGCAGGGACAGGTCGAAGTCCACGAACAACTTGGCCAGCTTCTGGAAAATGTCTGCAAACTGCTTGACCTGCTTGCCTTCCAGGCCCATCTTGAATGCAATTTCACGTGCCTGATAAGGCTGCGCGCCCACCAGCGGATCCACAATGGCCTTGAGGATCTTCTCGGGCGTTTCTTCGGCAACCTTCTCGATTTCCACGCCACCCTCGGTAGAGGCCATGAACACCACCCGGCGGCTGGAGCGATCCACCACCGCACCAAGATAGAGCTCCTTGTCGATATCCGTGCAGGCTTCCACCAGGATCTTGCTGACCGGCTGACCACGCTCGTCAGTCTGATAGGTCACCAGACGGTTGCCGAGCCATTTTTCCGCAAATGCCTTGATCTCCTCCTTGGAAGAGACCAGCTTCACACCACCCGCCTTGCCACGACCACCGGCGTGCACTTGGGCCTTGACGACCCACTTGTCGCCGCCGATGAGATCGGCGGCTTCCATGGCTTCCTTCGGTGTTTCGCAGGCATAGCCCTTGGACACCGGAAGCCCGTATTCTGCAAACAATTGCTTGGCTTGATATTCGTGTAGATTCATGTCGTTTTCCGTTTTACTCAGCTTTTGACTGATTCAGTTATTTGCGCTTGCGGCGGTTGGCGATATGTATTGCATTGCCATCCACGGCCAGAGCAGCCTCATGGACCGCTTCCGACAGCGTCGGATGCGCAAACACGGTCATGGCCAGGTCTTCCGCACTGGATGCGAATTCCATGGCGATTACAGCCTGCGCAATCATTTCTGACGCCTGCGGGCCGATAATGTGCACTCCGAGAATCCTGTCAGTCTTTTCGGAGGCGATAATTTTCACCAGGCCTGCGGTCGAGTTGGCAGCCATGGCACGGCCGCTGGCCGCGAACGGGAAGGTTCCCACCTTGTAGGCTTCGCCCTCGGCCTTGAGCGTTTCTTCAGTCTTGCCCACCCAGGCAATTTCCGGCGCGGTATAGATGACGCCCGGAATGCAGTCGTAATTGACCTGCGCCTTGTGGCCGGCGATCCGCTCCGCCACCATGATCCCCTCTTCTGACGCCTTGTGTGCCAGCATCGGGCCACGTACCACGTCACCAATGGCGTAGACGCCAGGGACCTCGGTCCGGCAACGATCGTCCACATAGATGAACCCGCGCTCATCCAGGTTGACGCCACTGTCCGGTGCCAGCAGGTTTTCCGTATTGGGGCGGCGACCCACGGCGACAATCAGCTTGTCCACCTTGATTTCCTGATCGCCCTTGGCGTCAGAGTACTTCACCGTGACCACGCCACGCTTGACTTCGCTGCCCGTCACGCGGGTTTTCAGGCGAATGTCCAGACCCTGCTTGGTGAACTGCTTGAGGGCTTCCTTGGCGATCTGCTGATCCACCATCCCGAGGAACACATCCTGAGCCTCCAGAATGGTGACTTCACTGCCAAGACGCGCCCAGACACTGCCCAGCTCAAGACCGATCACACCGGCCCCGATGATACCCAGACGCTTGGGCACCTCGCTGAACTCCAGTGCTCCGGTGGAATCCACGATAATATCTTCGGTCAGCGGTGCCGGCGGAATTTCCACCGGGCGTGAACCGGTGGCGATGATGACATTCTCCGCTTCGTAAACCGTCACCTTGCCGTCGTTGTCGGTCACTTCAACCTGGCGGCCGGCCAGCAGGCGTCCGGTACCATGAATGGAGGTCACCCCATTGGCCTTGAACAGAGAGCCGATACCGGTCGTGAGGTTCCTGACGATGGAATTCTTGCGATCCATCATCTTCGGCACATCAATCTTCACGTCGCCGGTGGCGATACCGTGGATTTCAAAGTCGTGCTTCGCTTCCTCGAACTTGTGGGAAGACTCCAGCAATGCCTTTGAGGGAATACAGCCCACGTTCAGACAGGTACCACCATACACTGGCTTGCCCTGATCCGATGTCCAGCGCTCCACACACGCTGTTTTCAGTCCCAGTTGTGCTGCGCGGATGGCGGCCACATAGCCGCCCGGACCCGCTCCGATCACGATTACATCAAATTTGTTGGACATGGTTTGTTCCCGTGTTAACTGTTAATCCTCAGATATCCAGCAACAAGCGTGCCGGATCCTCAATCAGTTCCTTGATGGTCACCAGGAACTGTACCGCTTCCTTGCCATCAATCATGCGATGGTCATACGACAGCGCCAGATACATCATGGGCAGAATGACCACCTCGCCGTTCACCGCCATCGGGCGCTCCTGAATCTTGTGCATGCCCAGAATGGCTGTCTGGGGCGGGTTCAGAATCGGGGTGGAAAGCAACGAGCCGAACACACCACCATTGGAAATGGTGAAGGTGCCGCCGGTCATGTCTTCCAGCGCCAGCTTGCCTTCACGTGCCTTGCGGCCATATTCAGCAATACCTGACTCAATATCCGCCAGACTCATCTGGTCTGCGTCCCGCAATACCGGTACCACCAGTCCGCGGTCGGTAGAGACCGCCACACCGATATCCTGATAGCCATGGTAAACGATATCGTTTCCGTCAATGGATGCGTTCACCGCCGGGAAACGCTTGAGCGCCTCGCAGGCAGCCTTGACGAAGAAGGACATGAAGCCCAGCCGCACGCCGTTGTGGCGCTTCTCGAAAAGATCCTTGTACTTCTTGCGCAGATCCATGACCGGCTTCATGTTCACCTCATTGAAGGTGGTGAGCATGGCTGCATTGTGCTGCGCATCAACGAGACGCTTGGCAATGGCCGCACGCAGGCGTGTCATGGGGACGCGCTTCTCCGGGCGCCCTTCTGCACCCAGAGCCACCTGGGCTGGTTCGGACGCAGCCGACTGGGTCGCAGCCTTCGGTGCCGGCTGAGCACTCTGCTTTTCAATGAACGCCAGCACGTCTTCCTTGGTCAGGCGGCCGTCCTTGCCGGTTGCCGGGATGACGGCCGGGTTGAGACCTTTCTCCTCAACCAGCTTGCGCGCTGCGGGCGACATGATGACGTCTGCTGCGTCTGCTGAAGGTACCGGTGCAGGCTCTGCCGCAGCCGGCTCGGCTGCCGCAGTTTCAGGCGCTGCCGGTGTCTCGGCCGCGGTCGCAGGCGCTGAAGCTGAAGCTGAAGCTGAAGATGCTGCCACCGCGCCTTCCCGGAAGGTCGCAATGACTTCACCGCTCAGTACAGTTTCCCCTTCTCCCTTGAGGATGGTCTCCAGGGTACCGTCTGCGGGGGCGACAACTTCCAGTACAACCTTGTCGGTTTCGATATCCACCAGCAGCTCATCACGGGACACCGGCTCACCCGGCTTCTTGTGCCAGGTAGCCACCACGCCGTCAGCAACGGACTCGGGAAAGGTAGGCGCTTTGATTTCGATGGTCATTGTTGATCCTTATTCACTGAGGCCTGTTACACTTCAAATGCTTCATTTACCAGACGTGTCTGCTCTTCCACGTGGAGATGTGGGTAGCCACATGCCGGCGCGGCGGATGCAGGACGTCCCGCATACTTGAGATAGAGCTTGGGATGCGTTTCCGCCAGCACAGCACGCATGTGATGCTGGCTGCAATACCACGCTCCCTGATTCATCGGTTCTTCCTGACACCAGACGGCATCCTGCAGCTTGCGATACTGACCGATCACTTCTGCGAGGACCTGCTCCGGGAAGGGATAAAGCTGTTCAATCCGCACGATTGCAGTATCCCAGCGCTCTTCCTGCCGGCGCTTCTCGGCCAGCTCGTAATACACCTTGCCGCTGCAGAGAATGAGACGGGTCACCTTCTTCGGATCCACATTCGGATCCACTTCCGGAATCACGGTCTGGAATGCACCTTCCGCCAAGTCTTCCAGAGTGGACACTGCGTCCTTGTGGCGCAACAGACTCTTCGGCGTCAGGGCAATCAGCGGCTTGCGGATGGGACGCTTCATCTGACGACGCAACAGATGGAAAATCTGCGCAGGCGTGGTCGGGACACAGACCTGAATATTATGGTCAGCGCAGAGCTGGAGGAAGCGCTCCAGTCGCGCGGAGGAGTGTTCGGCACCCTGCCCTTCGTAGCCATGCGGCAGCAGCATGGTCAGACCGCACAGCCGCCCCCACTTGTGCTCGCCACTGGTGATGAACTGGTCAATGACCACCTGGGCGCAGTTGGCAAAGTCACCGAACTGTGCCTCCCAGATGACCAGAGCCTTGGGATTGGTGGTCGCATAGCCGTACTCGAAACCGAGCACGCCCATTTCGGACAGCAGGGAGTCCCAGATTTCAAAGGAGGGCTTGTCGTCCTTCACCAGCTTCTTGAGCGGGATGTATTCCGATCCGTCCTTCTGGTTGTGAATGACCGCGTGACGATGAGAGAAGGTGCCACGCCCTACATCCTCACCGGTGATGCGCACATCAAAGCCTTCGTTGATCAGCGTTGCATAGGCCATGATTTCAGCATAGCCCCAGTTGATGGGCATCGCGCCCTGGGTCATCTTGCGCCGATCCTCAAGAATCTTGGCAACCTGACGCTGCACAACCAGCCCTTCCGGCAGATCATCCAGTATCTTGCCCAGTTTCTGGATGGTGCGGATCGAAACCCCGGTTCTGGCCTTGTCCGTCCACTTGTGTCCCAGATAGGGCGTCCAGTCGACAAAGAGTTCCTTGTTGGGCTCCTTGACCAGACTCTTGACCACGTGCTCTCCGCGATCAAGCAGATCCCGGTATTCCTCTTCCATTTGCTTCGCCTGCTCGGGTGTGATCAGGCCTTCGCTGATCAGCTTCTGAGCATAGAGCTCCCGTGTGGTCGGGTGCTTGCGAATGACCTGATACATGATCGGCTGGGTCGCAGCCGGCTCATCCGCTTCGTTGTGCCCGCGACGGCGGTAGCAGAACAGGTCAATGACCACATCCTTCTTGAACGTGTTGCGGAAATCCAGTGCCAGTTGGGTGACGAAGACCACCGCTTCCGGGTCGTCGCCATTGACGTGGAAGATCGGTGCCTGAACCATCTTGGCCACGTCGGTGCAGTACTCCGTGGAGCGCGCATCTTCACGCTTGCTGGTGGTAAAGCCGACCTGGTTATTGATGACGATATGCACGGTACCGCCGGTCTTGAAGCCACGGGTCTGGCTCATCTGGAAGGTTTCCATGACCACGCCTTGGCCGGCAAAGGCCGCATCACCATGCATGATGATGGGGACTACCTTGTCACCATTGTCGTCACGACGACGACGCTGACGTGCGCGCACGGAACCTTCGACAACCGGTGACACAATTTCCAAGTGCGACGGGTTGAAAGCCAAGGCCATATGGACTTCACCGCCCGGTGTCAGGACATTTGAAGAGAAACCCTGGTGATATTTGACGTCGCCCACCCCTTCTTTCAGTGTGACCTTACCTTCGAACTCATCGAACAGGTCTTTGGGGTTCTTCCCGAACGTATTGACGAGGACGTTCAGACGCCCACGGTGCGCCATGCCAATGACGATTTCCTTGGCACCGGCCATACCCGCACGCTGGATGAGTTCATCCACCATGGGGATCAGACTCTCACCGCCCTCCAGACCAAATCGCTTGGTACCGGGGTAGCGGGAACCCAGATACTTCTCAAGGCCTTCGGCTGCGGTCAGGCGCTCCAGCGTATGGAGCTTGCGGCTTTCGTCATAGCGGGGATGAGAACGAACGCTTTCCATCCGCTGCTGAATCCAGCGCCGCTCTTCCGTATTGACGATATGCATGTACTCCACACCAATGGTGGAGCAGTAGGTTTCCTCAAGATACTGAATGATGGTCCGTAGCGGCAGCCGCTCTTCACCAAAGCACAAGGGACCCGTATTGAACTCGGTATCCAGATCCGCTGCGGTCAGCCCATGGTATTCGAGCTCGAGATCCTCAACGTGCTCACGCTCCATCAGGCCCAGAGGATCAAGTCTGGCCTTCTGATGCCCCCGCACCCGATAGGCATTGATCAGCTGGAGGACCTTGACCTGCTTGCGTTCATGTTCAGCCGCCGCACTCTCGGCAGGGCTGATGGCACCGGATCCCGTGCCACGCTTGCGGCTGATTTCGAGAAACTGCTGACGGATAACGTGATGCGGGATATCCTTGGAGGGAAGGCCTTCCGGAACAGGCAGGGTATCAAAATAGTCGCGCCACTCGTCCGGAACGGAATTGGGATCTGTCAGGTAAAGTTCATACAGGTCATCAACATAGGCAAGATTTCCCCCTGACAGGTGGGACGTCCGCCACAGTTGCTCCATGGTGCTTTCTTGCATTCTCGCTCGCCTTTTTCGGAGTTACTGCCAGCCCGTTATAAAAATCAAACCGGTGCATGCCACGCATACTGATGCACCATGCCCGCCTCCCTTTCAGGACACAGGTCAGCATACCCGTATGGAGCTGCACCACTCCCCACCATTCAGCATAGAAGAGCGGGGCTATTTTGTTTAATTTTTTTCGACAACTAAATCAGCAACGACCGAAACACAAGTGAGCGTGACCGCTTCTTTTTTATCGTTCTTTTTCTTATTCAGTACTGAAAGAAAGCGGTCATCAGAACCGCTCTCTCCAGCAACATGTTGCGAATATGGCCAATGGCCTTTGTGGGGTTGAGTCCCTTGGGACACACCGCAACGCAGTTCATGATACCACGGCAACGGAAGACACTGAACGGATCATCCAGATCCGAGAGCCTTTCTTCCGTAGCGGTATCGCGGCTGTCAGCCAGGAACCGGTACGCCTGCAGCAGACCGGATGGCCCCACGAACTTGTCGGGGTTCCACCAGAAAGACGGACACGCCGTTGAACAACATGCGCACAGGATACACTCGTACAGACCGTCCAGCTTTGCCCTGTCCTCAATGGACTGCAGACGCTCGATGGCCGGCGGTGGTGTATCGTTGATCAGATACGGCTTGATCTTTTCGTACTGTTTGTAGAACAGCGTCATGTCCACAACCAAGTCGCGGATCACGGGCAGTCCGGGCAGCGGACGCAGCACCAGCGTGTTGTTCTTGACCACTTCGGACAACGCCGTGATACAGGCCAGACCGTTCTTGCCGTTCATGTTCATGCCGTCGGAGCCACAGACGCCTTCCCGGCATGAACGACGATAGGCCAGAGTGGGATCCTTTTCCTTGATCAGGCCCAGCACGTCCAGCACCATGAGGTCCTTGCCTTCCGGGATCTCGACCTCGATGTCCTGCATGTAGGGCGCTTCATCCACATCCGGATTGTAACGATATACACTGACTTTCAACATCTCGAATACCTCGCCCTGGAATTAGTAGACACGTGCCTGTGGCTGGAACGGCTCAACCGTCTTCGGAGACATGTTGACATCCCGCTTGCCCACCTTCTTCTCGATCGGGAAGAACAGGGAGTGCTTCAGCCAGTTTTCGTCATCACGCTCGGGGAAGTCATTGCGTGCATGGGCACCACGACTTTCCTTGCGCGCCTCGGCAGAAGTGGCCACCGCTTCTGCCACCGCGAACAGGTTATCCAGTTCGAGGGCTTCGATACGGGCCGTGTTGAAGGCCTTGCTCTTGTCTACCAGGTGCGTGTTCTTGACGCGCTCGGCGATTTCACGCAGCTTCTCCAGACCCTTCTGCATGTTCTCGCCCTCGCGGAAGACACCGAAGTGGAGCTGCATGGTGTTCTGCAGATCCTTCCGTACTTCAGCCACGGACTCACCGCCCTTGGTACCTTCAAGGCGATTGAGACGTGCCATGGCCGCTTCGATGTCGCTTTCGGAGGGCGCCATCGCCTCATAGCCTTCCTTCAGCACCTTCTCGATCTGCAGACCTGCCGCGCGGCCGAAGACCACCAGATCCAGGAGGGAGTTGCCACCCAGGCGGTTACCGCCATGAACAGACACACAGGCAGTTTCGCCGCATGCATACAGGCCATCAATGACCTTGTCATTGCCATTTTCATCCAGCGTCAGCGCCTGACCACCAATGTTGGTCGGCACGCCGCCCATCATGTAATGGCAGGTGGGCACAACCGGGATCGGCTCCTTGACCGGATCCACGTGCGCGAATGTCTTGGACAGCTCACAAATGCCGGGCAGGCGCAGATGGAGGGTCTCCTCACCCAGGTGATCCAGCTTCAGCAGTACATGATCCTTGTTGGGACCACAACCGCGGCCTTCCAGAATTTCCATCATCATGGAGCGGGCAACCACGTCACGGGACGCGAGATCCTTGGCATTGGGCGCATAGCGCTCCATGAAGCGCTCACCATTGGCATTGATCAGGTAGCCACCCTCACCACGACAGCCTTCGGTCACCAGCACGCCGGCACCATGAATGCCCGTCGGATGGAACTGCACCATTTCCATGTCCTGCAGCGGGAAGCCGGCACGCAGCACCATGCCCATACCGTCACCGGTGTTGATCAGAGCGTTCGTCGTGGAGGCATAGATACGCCCTGCACCACCGGTTGCCAGAACGGTCGCCTTGGCCTGAACGAAGTTGACCTCGCCGGTTTCGATGCACATGGCGATGACACCGACCACGGCACCTTTCTGGTTTTTCACCAGATCAATGGCATACCACTCATTGAGGAAGGTCGTGCCGCCGCGCAGGTTGGCCTGATACAGCGTATGCAGCAGCGCGTGACCTGTACGGTCGGCCGCGGCGCAGGTCCGGGCAGCCTGACCACCCTTTCCGAAATTCTTGGACTGACCACCGAAGGGACGCTGGTAGATACGGCCAGATTCGGTACGTGAGAACGGCAGCCCCATGTGCTCAAGCTCGTAGACAGCCTGAGGGCCGACGGAACACATGTACTCGATCGCGTCCTGGTCGCCGATGTAGTCGGAGCCCTTGACGGTGTCATACATGTGCCAGCGCCAGTCATCATTGGGATCCGCAGAAGCAATCGCGCAGGTGATACCTCCCTGAGCTGACACCGTATGAGAACGGGTCGGGAATACCTTGGTGATACATGCAGTCTTGATGCCGGCCTGCGTCAGCTGCAGCGCAGCACGAAGCCCTGCACCGCCGCCGCCGATTACCAGCGCGTCATAAGAAAGAGTTTTCAGATTCGTCATCACAGCCCCCACAGCACTTCAACGCCCCACACGACATAGACAAACAGCAACACACCGCAGAACACCTGAAACAGGAACCGCAGTGCTGCCGGCTTGATGTAGTCTGTGGAAACGGTCCACAAGCCGATCCAGGCATGCGCCAGGATGGACAGCAACGCCATCAGCGAGAACACGCGCACCCAGGTCAGTCCGAACAGGGCCTTCCACCCTTCATAGGTCACTTCGCCTGACAGTACCAGCGTCCCCACAATGAAGAGGGTATAGATTGCCAGGATAACGGCAGTCAAACGCTGGACGATCCAGTCCTGAACACCACTTTTACCGTAATTCGTTGCCGGATTTACCATACCCATACTCCTGCTGCCAGAATCAGAACCACAGAGACGGCAAGCACCACCTTGGCACCGGTCTGCCCGCCTTCCAGGGTTTCACCAATCCCCATGTCCATCAGCAGGTGCTTGCAACCCGCAACCAGATGGTAAAACAGGGCCGACAGAATCCCCCAGAGGATCAGCTTGGGAAAAAAGCCTTCCATCAGGGATTTCAGCGCAGCGAAAGACTGCGCGCTTTCGAGCGACTGATCCAGCCCCCACAGGAGAAAGCCCACGCCAAACAAAAGGATGACGCCGGTAATCCGGTGCAGGATGGAAGTAATCGCCGGGAGAGGGAAGCTGAACTGGGTCAGATCCAGATTTACAGGTCGATTATCGCGTTTCACAGCTCTTCACACTCGCATTATTATTGCCCGGACGGGCAGTTTATGAACATGCATGCAACCAGTGCTGGAGAAGCATCACATTTTCCTGGCACTCCGGCCAGCCGCCGGGAATTATAGGTGCCCACCGCGTGAATTACAAATACGACATGTGGCCAAGTCCGCGCCGCACATTGGTTTTTGCAGCAATCCAAAAGCCCCGCCCGGACAAAAGGACAAAAACGTCAGAATAAACACTTTGCATTTCATCCGTTTGACATGGATGAAACTACTTACATCCTGACGCCTAAATCAGTATCATGTGCGCACAATGAACCAGGCAGCCTGCGGTGCATGAGGGGCCAGCGCGTCGCCATATCCCGGCACGCATGGTGAAAAAGGCAGGAACAATGGGCTGCGCAATTCCAACGAGCTGATACGACACAGGAGAGCTCCATGACTGACAAAACCGCTACACTTTCGGTCAATGGCAAAACTATTGAACTTCCCGTCTACTCCGGCACCGAGGGTCCGGATGTCATTGACGTCAGAGGGCTGGTCAAGGAAGGTCTGTTCACCTATGACCCGGGATTTGTCTCCACGGCATCCTGCGAATCCAAGATCACATACATTGATGGCGAAAATGGTATCCTGCTGCACCGTGGCTACCCCATTGAACAGTTGGCAGAACACTCCACCTACCTGGAAACCTGTTACCTGCTCCTGCACGGCGAACTGCCGACCCGCGACCAGTACGCGGCGTTCGAGCAGACAATCAAGAACCACACCATGGTGCATGAGCAGCTGCGCAAGTTTTATTCCGGTTTCCGCCGGGATGCACACCCGATGGCCATCATGGTTGGCGTGGTCGGCGCGCTGTCCGCGTTCTACCACGATCATCTGGACATCCGTAACCCGGAAGACCGTGAAATCACGGCACACCGCCTGATTGCCAAGATCCCGACGCTGGCAGCCATGTGCTACAAGTACTCCATGGGTCAGCCGTTCATGTACCCGCGCAAGGACTTGGATTATGCATCCAACTTCCTGTACATGATGTTCGGCACGCCGACCGAAGAGTACAAGCCGAATCCGGTCCTGGCCCGCGCCATGGACAAGATCTTCATTCTGCACGCCGATCACGAGCAGAATGCTTCCACCTCGACCGTGCGCCTGGCAGGCTCTTCCGGCGCCAATCCGTTCGCCTGTATCGCTTCCGGTATCGCCGCACTTTGGGGACCGGCTCATGGCGGTGCCAACGAAGCCGTGCTCAAGATGCTCAACGAAATTGGCGACGAATCGCGCATTCCCGAGTTCATCGCACGTGCCAAGGACAAGGATGATCCGTTCCGTCTCATGGGCTTCGGTCACCGTGTCTACAAGAACTTCGACCCGCGTGCCAAGGTCATGAAACAGACCTGTGACGAGGTGCTCAAGGAGCTGGGCCTGGAGGACGATCCGCTGTTCCGCATCGCCCGCAAGCTGGAGCAGATTGCGCTGGAAGATCCGTACTTTGTGGAGAAGAAGCTCTACCCGAATGTGGACTTCTACTCCGGTATCATCCTGCAGGCCATCGGCATTCCGGTATCCATGTTTACCGTCATCTTCGCACTGGCACGCACCATTGGCTGGTACTCGCACTGGAACGAGATGATCAGCGGTTCCTACCGCATTGGTCGTCCGCGCCAGCTTTACACCGGCGAGCACAAGCGCGACTACCCCCAAAAGTAAGCGCGCCAGCTTCAGGGATAAAAAGGGTCACTTCGGTGGCCCTTTTTCTTGGGTCGTACCAACCACTCTGGCACAATGAAGTCAATTCGCCTGACAGAAATGAGGTGCACACGATGAACAAACCATTTTCCCGAATCGGCTTCATTGGACTCGGCGTGATGGGCTTTCCCATGGCCGGCCACCTTCATCGCGCCGGCTTCAATGTCATCGCCTGCAACCGGACACCGGAGACCGCAAAGCGCTGGGCCGACACTTATGGAGGCACGGCCACATCAGATCTTGCCGACCTCCGCGAATGCGACCTCATCATCAGTTGCATCGGCAAGGACGAAGATCTCCTGTCCGTATTCTCCGGCGACAACGGACTGATCCGCGCCCTGCCCGAAAATGCGGTTATCGTGGATCACACCACGGCATCGGCCACCGTGGCACGCCAGTTGGCCGCAGAGGCTGCTGAAGCGGGCAAGCATTTCATCGATGCACCGGTATCCGGGGGACAGCAAGGCGCGGAAGACGGACGGCTGACCATCATGTGTGGCGGGGACCCCGCTGCGTTTGACCGGGTCAAGCCGGTATTGGCGCACTACGCTCGCGCAGTCACCCTGATGGGCCCTTCAGGCAGCGGCCAGCTGACCAAAATGTGCAACCAGATTGCGATCGGCGGCCTGCTTCAGGCGCTATCAGAGAGCATCCATTTTGCCGAAACGGCAGGACTGGACGTTCACCAGGTGCTGGACGTGATCTCGAAGGGCGCCGCTCAATCCTGGCAGATGGAGAATCGCGGGCACACCATGGCTGACGGCCGTTTCGATTTCGGTTTTGCCGTGGAGCTCATGCGCAAGGACCTGCGCATCTGTCTGGAACAGGCCCGCGAGTTGGGTGCATCCCTGCCAGTGACGGCCCAGGTGGATCAGTACTACGCAGACATTGAGGCCATGGGAGGACGTCGCTGGGACACCTCCTCGCTCATTCAGCGCCTGCGGGCATTACACCCGAAGGACTGACCTGCCTGATGGATCCGTGGCGATCGGCCACGGATCCATCCGGAAGTCACTTCGCTGTCTTGCCAGCCTCTTTTTCACAGACTTCTTGCGTGATCCGCCAGCGGCGCCGGATTTGGCGGCCTTCTCTACCCATTTGCCGTCTTCGTAAAACGCAGTCCATCCCGTGGGCTTGCCATCCTTCTCGGACATGACGTACTGCTGCTTGGTCTTGCGGCTGAAGCGAATGATAGCGGGATTACCTTCCGGGTCGGCAACGGGTGCCTCCAGCAGGTAGTGATACTTGGGATCAATCTCATCCTTGTGCGGGATCAATTCGGCTACCTTGGGCGGTCGTGTTTCGCGGTTCTTCGGAAACTTGCTGGCAGCCAGGAACAGACCGGATGCACCGTCTCGCAGAACGTAGGTATCCTCAACCTTCTCACATTTGAGTTCGGGCATGGGCACCGGATCCATTTTGGGCGGGGCCGGCTCACCATTTTTAAGCAGCTTGCGCGTATTCCCGCAGCCTTCCGCCGTACAGGCAAAATACTTCCCGAAGCGTCCGTTCTTCAGCTCCATATTGGCACCGCACTTGTCGCACTCAAGCACCGGGCCGTCGTAGCCCTTGATGCGGAACTGGCCTGTCTCCAGCTCATATCCGCTGCAATCCGGGTTGTTACCGCAGATATGCAGCCTGCGCGTTTCATCAATCAGCCACGCATCCATTGCGGCGCCACATTTCTTGCAGCGACGCTTGGCCATCAATGCACGGGATTCGCTTTCATCATCGTCATCGGTGACCGCCACAGCTTCTTCACCGGGCACGAGATTGAGCGTTTTCTTGCAGCGTTCCTTGGGCGGCAGACTGTAACCGGAACAGGCCAGGAAAACGCCGGTGCTCGCATTGCGGATCAGCATCGGCCTGCCACAATCCGGGCACGCGATATCGGTTTCCACTGCAATATTGCCCCGCATACCCCCTTCATCCTGCTCCGCCTTCTCCAGCTTCTTCGAGAAGTCTGCATAGAAGGCGTCCAGCACGCGGATCCAGTCCTCCTTCCCTTGGGCAATTTCATCCAACTCCTCTTCCATGGAAGCGGTAAAACTGTAATCCATCAGATTCGGGAAGCTCTCGATCAGGCGGTCCGTCACGATATCTCCCATCTTTTCCGCATAGAACCTGCGGTTGCGGAGCGAAACATAACCCCGCTCCTGAATGGTGGAAATGATCGCCGCATAGGTGGACGGCCGGCCGATACCCCGTTTTTCCAGCTCCTTGACCAGCGCGGCTTCGGAATAACGCGGTGCCGGCTTGGTGAAGTGTTGCGCGGGCAGGACATCCAGCAAGGTGAGGCGGTCGCCTTTCTGGAAATCTGGCAGCAGACTGTCCGCATCCTTGCCGGGAGGCGGCAATACCTTGTAGAAGCCGTCAAAGGTGATGATGCGCCCCTTGGTCTTCAGCTCGAAGTCTCCGGCACGCACCACAATCTGGGTGCTGATGGCCTTGACGTCTGCCATCTGGCAGGCGACGAACTGACGCCATATCAGCTCATACAAGCGGTCAGCATCCTTCTCCAGCCCCTTGAGGTCAGAAGGCATGGTCCGCACATCCGTGGGCCGGATGGCTTCGTGCGCTTCCTGAGCATTTTCACGACTACCATACACTTTGGGCTGAGGAGGCAGGTATTCATTGCCGAATTTCTTGCCGATATAGGCGCGACAGGCTTCCACGGCCTCGGCAGACAGGTTGGTGGAGTCCGTACGCATGTACGTGATGTAACCGGCTTCATACAGCCGCTGCGCAAGCATCATGGTCTTCTTGACGCTGAACCCGAGCCGGGTGCTGGCAGCCTGCTGCAGGGTTGAAGTGATGAAAGGTGCCGGCGAGCGTGACGTCGTGGGCTTGTCCTCACGCTGAACCACTTCAAAGGACTGCTGCTTCAGCTGCTCGACCAATGCGCGGGTGTCGGCCTCATTGGTGGGCCGGAATGGCTTGTCCTGATAGCGCGACACCTTGAAACGCGCCTTGTCCCCGGCCTTGGCAAGGTCCGCGTCCACTTCCCAGTACTCTTCCGGCACAAAGGCACGGATTTCACGCTCGCGCTCCACAATGAGGCGCACGGCCACACTCTGGACTCGTCCTGCACTTAGGCCGCGAGCAATTTTCTTCCAGAGCAGTGGGGAAACCATGAAGCCCACTACCCGATCCAGAAATCTGCGGGCCTGCTGGGCGTTGACGCGGTTCATGTCCAGATCGCCCGGATGCTGAAAGGCTTCCTGGATGGCCTTGCGCGTAATTTCGTTGAAAACCACGCGGCGATAGCGCTCCGGATCACCGCCGATCGCCTCGCGCAGGTGCCAGGCAATGGCTTCCCCTTCGCGGTCAAGGTCGGTTGCGAGATAGATGGTGTCAGCGTTCCGTGCGAGGCGGCGAAGCTCTTCAACTACCTTCTCCTTGCCGGGCAGAATCTCGTAATGTGCCTTCCAGCCATGCTCCGGATCCACACCCATTCGCTGTATCAACTGGTCATGCGACTTCCGGGCTTTGTAGGCAGCCTTCTCCTCCGGTGACATCTTGCGGGTTTTGGCCGCTTCCTGAGCGCGAGCGGATGGGTTGGCCTGTCCACGGCTGCCTGTGGGCAAATCCCGAATATGGCCTACACTGGATTTGACGATATAGTCTGCGCCCAGATACTTGTTGATCGTTTTGGCCTTGGCAGGCGACTCGACGATGACCAGCGCTTTTCCCATGAGCAAACTTTCCCGTGCATTCCAGAAAACAGGCCCCATATATAAGTGCTGCCCTTTCGCGGGTCAAGAAAAAACACGAAGGCTGTTGAGATTCCATTGGTTTTGTCCGAGACTTGCGAAGTCACTGGCAAGAGGTTGTCCATGTCTCTCTCTCTGATCCTGATCATCATTGGTGTCGTGGCAACGGGTGGTGCACTGTTTGCCGCCTGGCTCAAAACCCGGGAGCGGATGCTGCTCCAGAAACAGAAACAACTGCGGATGCTGCTCCAGCGCTACCACGAAACGGAACCGCTGCTCACCTTTCTGTTGGAAAAGGATACCTCTGCGGACGTTGCCCGAACCCTGAACCAGGATCTGCTGGATATGTGTCGCCAGATGCAGCGTCTGGATCCCAACCACAGCGAGGTTCTGCAACTGCTCGAGTCTTGCATGCAGCGTGAGTCACAGCTTGCGACCGGGACCTGGAGCCCGAAGACAGAATCCATTGTGGAAAGCGATCAGCAGCTGCAGCGTATCCAGCAAGTCTTCAACCAGATCACCCACAAGCTGCAGCGCATGAAACTGCGCGGAAAGCTGCCGGCCGCCACCTATGAGTCTCATGTGGCGCATCTCAGGGGGCGGCTGCTTCAGATTCAGGTGGACAGTCACCGTGCTCTGGCAGAGCGCCTGCTTGCGGAGGACAACCGTCGTGATGCGGAGATGCACCTGAAGCATGCGCGATCTGCTCTGCAGAAGTCTTCTCACCAGTTTGACGGCAAGACGGAGCTGATCAAGACGCTTTCAGATCAGATCAAGGCGCTGCAACGTGGTGAGCTACCGGATCAGAACCCGAAGTCCACCGAGGCACCCCAGGGTTAGCGCTGAAGTACCGCGAAAGCCATCTGGCGGGGCCGCCTGATCTCAACGAATCTGTCAGCCTGTTCTGAAAAACAAAACCCCCTCACTTTGGAGGGGGTCTTGCAATCGGGAGCGGCCAGCGCAGCTCCCTGTCGGGTCTTCAGGTTCAGACGCGCTCGAAAACGGTCGCAATCCCCTGACCCAGACCGATACACATGGTGGCCACACCCAGTGTTCCGCCATTCTGCTGCATGACATTCAGCAGCGTGGTCGAAATACGGGTACCGGAACAACCCAGCGGGTGACCCAGAGCGATGGCACCACCGTGCAGGTTGACCTTCTCGTCCATCACATCCAGCAGCTTGAGGTCCTTCAGTACCGGCAGAGACTGCGCGGCAAAGGCTTCGTTCAGCTCCCAGAAGTCGATGTCTTCAACGGAAAGGCCGGCACGCTTGAGGGCCTTGCGGGTCGCCGGCACGGGACCGTAACCCATGATCGCGGCATCCACACCGGCAACTGCCATGGCACGGATCTTGGCAATCGGTGTCAGGCCCAGCGCCTTGCAGCGCTCATAGGACATGACCAGCATGGCTGAAGCACCGTCGGTGAGCTGAGAGGATGTCCCGGCCGTAACGGTACCGTTCTTGGGATCGAATGCCGGCTTCAGCTGAGCCAGACTCTCAACGGTTGTCTCCGGACGAATGGTTTCATCCTGCTCGATCAGGGTCGGCACACCGTTGGCGTCATGACCGACGATCGGCACAATCTCGTTCTTGAACTTGCCTTCCTGAGTGGCTTTCCAGGCCAGGCGATGAGAACGGGCGCCGAACTCATCCTGCATCTGGCGGCTGATACCATGCATCTTGGCCAGCATCTCTGCGGTCAGGCCCATCATGTTGGAAGCCTTGGCAGAATACTTGGATGCAGCCGGGTTGTGGTCGAAGCCCTTGGTCATGGGCACATGGCCCATGTGCTCGACGCCACCGACCACAAACACGTCACCCTGGTTGGTCATGATGGCCTGAGCCGCCGTGTGCAGGGCAGTCATGGCCGAACCGCACAGACGGTTCACGGTCTGCGCACCGGAGGTAACCGGGATACGGGTCATCAGCGAAATCTGGCGGGCCACGTTGAAGCCCTGCTCAAGCGTCTGGTTGACGCAGCCCCAGATCACATCTTCCACTTCTTTGGGATCGGCGGCCTGGTTGCGGTCAAACAGTGCCTCGATCAGCGCCGCAGACAGGTCTTCCGCACGAACGTGACGGAAGCAGCCGTTCTTGGCCCGCCCCATCGGGGTACGTACGCAATCGACAACGACAACGTCTCTTGGATTAAGGCTCATATTCTTCTCTCCGTTCGGAATTCTCTGTTAGCGGTTAACCGTGGAAGGTCTCGCCCTTCTTCGCCATTTCACGCAGACGCTCGGTCGGCTGATACAGCGGCCCCAGGTCGGCATACTTGTCTGCAATTTCGCAGAACTTCGCCACGCCGATCTCGTCGATATAGCGCAGAGCACCACCACGGAACGGAGGGAAACCGATACCGTAGATCAGGCCCATATCTGCTTCTGCAGCGGTTTCAACGATACCATCTTCCAGGCAGCGAACGGTTTCGATGCACAGCGGCACCATCATGCGCTCAATGATTTCCTCTTCAGAGAAATCACGCTGTTCTTTCTGTACACGCTTGACCAGCTCGTAAGCCGTCTCGTCAGAGACCTTCTTCTTCTTGCCCTTGCGGTCAAGTTCGTACTTGTAGAAGCCCTTGTCAGTCTTCTGACCAAAACGCTTCTCTTCGAACATGACGTCGATGATCGTTGTCCCTTCATGCTTCATGCGATCCGGGAAGCCTTCGGCCATCACGCCGCCAGCATGGTGTGCGGTATCCATGCCCACAACGTCAAGCAGATAAGCCGGGCCCATGGGCCAGCCGAACTTCTCCATGACCTTGTCAACTTTCTGGAAGTCGGCACCGTCACGGATCAGGCCGATAAAGCCGCCGAAGTACGGGAACAGGATACGGTTGACCAGGAATCCCGGGCAGTCGTTGACCACGATCGGCGTCTTGCCCATCTTCTTGGCATAGGCCACCGTGGTTGCAATGGCGCGGTCACTGGTCTTCTCACCGCGGATAACTTCCACGAGCGGCATCAGCGGAACCGGGTTGAAGAAGTGCATACCACAGAAGTTTTCCGGACGCTTGAGGTTCTTCGCCAGCAGGCTGATGGAGATGGTGGAGGTGTTGGACGTGAGGATGGTGTCTTCACGCACCACATCTTCCACTTCGCGGAGGACAATGTCCTTCACCTTCGGGTTCTCGACAACAGCTTCAACCACCAGATCCACGTTGCCGAAATCACCGTAGCTCAGGGTCGGCACGATGTTGTTCAGGGTATCGGCCATCTGCTCGGGCGTCATCTTGCGCTTGGCCACACGCTTGGCCAGCAGATTTTTCGCTTCGTCCAGACCGGCCTTGAGCCCCTGCTCGTTGATATCCTTCATCAGGATCGGGGTACCCTTGTAGGCGGACTGGTAGGCAATGCCGCCACCCATGATACCGGCACCTAGCACAGCAGCGCGGTTGACTTCACCCGCCTTGTCGTCCCATGCCTTGGCCTTCTTCTTCACGATCTGGTCGTTCAGGAACAGGCGAACGAGGTTGCCGGCAACAGGTGTCTTGGCCATCTTGGCAAAGCCCTTGGCTTCCACTTCGATCGCCTTGTCGCGTGCCAGACCGGCATGCTTCTGCATGGTCTTGATGGCTTCAACCGGTGCCGGGTAATGACGACCTGCCTGGCCGGCCACAAAGCCCTTGGCGGTTTCAAAGCACATCATGCTTTCCATGGGGTTCAGCTTGAGCTTGCCCGTCTTCTCGGCGCGGCGCGCCTTGTAGTCCAGCTTGCCTTCGATGGCGTTCTTCAGCAGCTGAACTGCCGCGTCGAACAGCTTCTCGGGCTCAACCACCGCGTCAACGGCATGTTCCTTGAGCGCTTTCTCGGGCTTGTTCTCGCTGCCCATGCAGATCCACTCGATGGCATAGTCCGCGCCGATCAGACGAGACAGGCGTACGGTACCGCCGAAGCCCGGGAAGATACCCAGCTTCACTTCCGGCAATCCGACCTTGGCCTTGGTGGACATGACACGGTAATCGGTGGCAAGACACATCTCGAAACCACCACCCAAGGCCAGACCGTTGATTGCGGTCACGGTCGGGAACGGCAGATCTTCAATGTCATTGAAAATGGCGTTGGCCTGCAGGTTGTTGGCCACCAGTTCTTCTTCCGGCCCGGAGAAAAGTTCCTGGAATTCGGTGATGTCTGCACCAACGATGAAGCTTTCCTTGGAGCTGGTGACAACCAGACCCTTGATGTCCTTGCTCGCCTTGAGCTTGTCAGTGGCTTCACGCAGTTCAGAAAGTGTCAGGCGGTTAAACTTGTTGACAGACTCGCCCTGTAAATCGAAGTTCAGCACAGCAATGCCGTCTTCGTGCATTTTGACCGTGATGGCTTTACCTTCGTAAATCATCAACTGTTCTCCAAGCATGTTTTACTGAATGACGCACCTGATCAGCCGCCCTGGGCTGTCGTGTGCGGTGCGACCCTTTTCCTGAGCATGGTCAAACCCGAGTGATGATTGAACCAAAATTCATACGCTCGTTTGAATTAGGTGTGCACACCATGGAAAAATTCGAGCAATTTGTCAATGAGATCCGCATATTTTTTACGTGATCATCCGTATGGAAAATGCCAAATGCGCAGAATTACAGGGACTTACAAAATTCACTTAGAAACCACGGGAAAAACTGATAACATCCCGATTTCAGGATTTCCGGCAGAGAGCCTGCATCGGCACGTCAGTTCTTTGACGAAACAAGCCTTATGGCCTAGTCTTCAGTTATGGACTGCGTCCCTTGGGGTATCTGCCCGAGCTGCCAACAAAAACAAATCCAGAGAGTAGAAAAACATGACCATCACTTTAGATCTGCGCCGTTCTATCGCTGCCTTTCTGTCGCTTCTGTTGGTCTGCGTACTCGGAGCATCTTCGGCCTGGGCGCTGACACCCGAACAGGCCCGTCCTATCGCGGATAACCTTCACCAGGTGCGCGTTCACAGCTACCAGGCAATTCGTGCCTTCTACAACTTCAGCCTCGCACCGGGTGACAAGCTCGCACTGACCGAAGTGCGCGAAGAGATCAATGCCGTGAACAGTGCCATGAACACTCTGGAATCCACCGAAGGGGTGACCGAAATCCAGGATGCACTGACAGCGCTGAGCGCCAAGTGGCATGAGTACAAAGAGCTACTCAATACCAACGTAAACGATGTCGTGGAGCAAGGTTATCCCGACTTGCGCCTGGTCAGTGACATGGCACAGCGAAACGTGGACATGAACGAACTGGCCGCAAAGGCATACCGGGAGGTGCAGGAAAAGTCCGGTTACAACCCTCCGGCCAATGTGGAGCTGATTCGCCAGTCCATTTACTTGCTGGAATCCATGGCCACCAAATACGCCGCCCGTAGCGCCTCAAGCGCCTCCCAGATCTTCCAGGGCGCGGACACGGAAAAGCCCATGGATGAACAGGCCAGGCTGCTGGACAAGAACCTGGAAAAGCTGACAAACATGAAGCTGCCTGCGGACCTGGAGAAGACTCTGGACAGGATTCAGGCACAGTGGGCCTTCATCCGCGGCTCATTCATCAACTACAACGAAAACAACGTGTATTACGTGGTCAATCGCTATTCCAGGCGCATTGTCGAACTCTTCAACGAGATGCTGGCGTCTCTGGAGTCTGCCTGAGCGACCTTATCCAGTTCACGACGCTTTCCAGAGCCGCCTCTTCGGGCGGCTCTTCATTCCAGATCACACCCACGTACCCCGGTCCCCGCACACCCAGCAGTCGTGATGGTTCACCCAGCGCAGCACTCAGATCCGGAGGCGGTGGTATATATTCCGTATCCTGCGTGTCAGCATTGCCCGAGGTGACCCAGTACAGGTACCAGGGCCCTTCCGCCTCCGGCAATGTTTCCGGCAAATCCCTGGAAAACATGCGGCGGACATGCACACCCTGCTTCATGGCCCGGGATCGTACCTTTTGAACCTTCCGCTCCCAGGGACTGGGCAGCAGCCATGTCAGGGTGCCGACAATAAACACGACGCCCACAATAATCCATAACCATGCCATTCTTTGACCTGCCTCACTTGATCCATTGCCATCAGCCACTATTGTTATGTGTACGAAAACCGGAAAACCAAGGGAGCCACACCATGTATTCCAGAATTCTTGTTGCGGTGGACGCAACAGATGAGTCAAAACAGGTTGCCACCAAGGCCGCCTACCTCAAGCAGCAGACCGGTGCGGCCATTACCCTGCTGCATGTGGTGGAGCCCATTGCGTATGCCTATGGCGGGGATATTCCGCTGGATATCGGAGACATTCAGAAGCAGATCGAGGACAATGCCCGCGCACAACTGGAGGCACTCAATCGCGAGTTTTCGCTTGAGGCTGAGCTGATTGTGACCGTAGGCCGGCCAGAGGCTGAAATTCACCGGGTTGCCGAAGAAAAGGAGGTCGGCCTCATTGTCGTCGGCAGCCACGGCCGTCACGGTCTGCAACTCTTGCTCGGCTCAACGGCAAATGGCGTGCTGCACGGCGCCAAATGCGACGTACTGGCTGTCCGCATCAGGGACAAGTGATCCTCAGGCCGGCGGCTCGCCCTGCAGGAAGTGCTGACGCAGCTTCAGCAACTGCGCCTCCAGGGAAAAGGTGACACTGGAAGCCAGGGAGAAGAAACTGAGCAGGGCTTTGAGATTGGAGTCCTGTTCACAGGCCGAATGGATGCGCTGCCACATGGCCTGGTTGACCAGCTGGAGCTGTCGGTTGAGCTCGATCAGCCCCTTGAGCTGCCAGTCAGCCGTGCCATTTTCGCGCAGTTGAAAGTACTGTTTGAGCAGGTACATGGACACGGAACGGAGGATAAACTCTTCTTCGGACGCAAAGGGCATGTGATGGAGCGCCAGCGGACGCAGCTGACCGAGAATGGGGCAGCCTGAAGTCGCCATGACCAGCCCCATGAGGGAGCGCAGGCCTTCCTCAAGGCTGGTGCGCTTGAAATAGCCGCGCTGTGGGGTGGTCACCTCAACTCTGACCTTCTGAAAAGCCGGCTCTCCATGGAAGACGTCCACCAGATCAATCAGATCCACCGCCGCCGGGCACCGCGCCCCCTCCTGCTTGCCTAGCGGGCAGTTCACACACTGGCAATGTCCGAGCCTCGTCCAGGCCGGCAGGGTGCGGTGCTCTTCCGTAGCCACAGGTCGCTGGGTATCCACCTCAAACACATAGGGTTCCCGGCTTTCAAATTCGAATCGGTATTCGATCAGCATCTGATTGAGATCCTCCTGGGAAACACCCTACAGTCTAGCGTGTGAATACCATAACGGCTGTGGAATTTTGTAAATTATCCCCGGGACATGTCCTCCAGCTCCATCCATCGCTCCAGGAGGGCTTCCAGCGCTTTCTGCCGCTCGGCCAACTGTTCCAGCGTACGGGTCACTTCCACATGATCGCCCGTGTAGAAATCGGGGGACTGGGTCCGGGCCTCAAGCGCTTCGATCTCGCGCTCCAGACGTTCAATCTCTGCAGGCAGCTGTTCCAGTTCGCGCTTGAGTTTGTAGCTGAGCTTGCCCTGGCCTTTGCTGCGCTCTGGCGCGGACGTACCGGATTCCGGGGGCGCTTCCGCAGCCCCCGCGTCCCGTTGCGGCTTGTCAGGCACTGAGGCCGGGGACGGTCGCTGAAGGAGCCAGTCGGAATAGCCGCCGGCGTATGCCGTCCAGCGCCCGTCCCCCTCCGCAACCAGCGTGCTGGTGACCACATTGTCGAGGAAGGCGCGGTCGTGCGAGACCAGCAGGAGCGTGCCATCATAGGCGGTAAGCATATCCTCCAGGACTTCCAGCGTTTCGATATCCAGATCGTTGGTGGGCTCATCCATGATCAGCAGGTTGAAAGGCCGTGTGAACAGCCGGGCCAGCAGCAGGCGGTTGATTTCTCCGCCGGACAGGGCACTGGCAGGGGTTCGCAACCGCTGACTGTCAAACAGGAAGGATTGCAGGTAGCCGGCCACATGAAGGGTCCGCCCGCCTACTTCGACGTGATCCTTGCCTTCTGCCACGTTGTCCCAGATGGATTTCGAGAGATCAATCTGATCACGCGACTGGTCGAAGTAACAAATTTCCAGTTTGGTTCCCCGGCGAATGTGGCCGCTCTGTGGCTGCAGTTCGCCGGTGACCAGCTTGATCAGCGTGGACTTGCCGATACCATTGGGCCCGAGAATACCCACCCGGTCGCCCCGCATCAGCGTCCAGTTCAGATCCCGCACCTGGGGGTGATCCGGATCATGTCCGAAGGTCACCTGTTGCATGTCCACCACAATCTTGCCGGAGCGCTCGGCCTCCTGAATCTGAAGCGAGGCAGAGCCCTGCCGCTGGATACGCTGGCGTGCGGCCTCTCTGAGGGCCTTGAGCGCGCGGACACGACCTTCATTGCGGGTGCGCCGGGCCTTGATGCCCTGCCGGATCCAGGCTTCCTCCTGCGCCAGCTTCTTGTCAAACCGCTCGCGGGCCTTTTCCTCGGCATTCAGCTGTTCCGCCTTCTTCTCAAGATAGGCGTCATAGGGCGCCGGCCAGCTGTAGAGCTTGCCGCGATCCAGTTCCACGATACGGGTGGCGGTACGATCCAGGAAGGCCCTGTCATGGGAAATGAAGACGACGGCACCGCCAAATCCCGGCATCCATTCCTCCAGCCAAGTAATGGCGTCCACGTCCAGATGGTTGGTGGGCTCATCCAGCAGCAGCACATCGGGAGCCGGCAGAATGGCCCGCGCCAGCAGCACACGCCGTTTCCAGCCACCGGACAGATCCTCGTACCGGACATCGGGATCCAGTCCGAAACGATCCAGAATACTTTCTATGCGCTGATGCACGCGCCAGCCATCCCCCAGTTCGATGCGCTTCTGCAGCGCATCCAGGCGAGCCAGATTCACCTGCTCCCCTTTCTGGCTCTCGTGGTGCCAGTCCTGCAGTGCATCGCCAAGCTCGCCCAACCCTTCAGCCACCACGTCATACACGGTTTTTTCAGGGATATCCAGAAGGGCCTGGGGCAGCATGGCCACCTTCAGATCCCGCTGCCGCTGCAGTTCCCCGCCGTCAAGCTGCACATCGCCCAACAGGACTTTCAGCAGGGTGGACTTGCCGGCACCGTTGCGGCCAACGATACAGAGGCGTTCCCCAGCTTCCAGTGTCATGTCCGCATGATCGAGAAGCGGATGATGCCCGTAAGCCAGACAGGCGTCACGAAGTGTAATCAGTGCCACTTATTCCTCCCGCAGGCTCATGCCGGCGCAAAGCATGCCCGGTGCCCGCACAAGGGCATTCCTGCCAAATATCACGCCCGCTTCCGTTTTGCGGAATCCCGCCAGCGTCCTGAGAACTTCCGGGTGCCTCGCCTGAGTGTCGGGATCCAGCGTGGTCATCACGCAGCGGCTGCACGGCTTGCTCAGGGCTATGGTCACTTCGCCCGCCCTCAGCGTGCTCCAGCCATCTTCGGCCCAGGCCTCGCCGCCCCCGATCACCACATTGGGCCGGAATCGCCGCATGTCCAGCGCCATGCCGACCCGCCGGGCAAGGTCCTCCAGAGACGCCTGGTGAGTCACCAGAAGCGGAAACCCGTCTGCAAAGCCGGTCCAGGCATCTCCCGCCCAGGCCGGATCCACGGGCCGGAGGTTTTCAGGGGGTATCCAGACCAGCTTCACGTCCTGCCCCAGGTATCGCCCGAACCACTCGCTCCCGGCTTCTGACAGGCACGCCTTGTCCACAGCGTCCTGCCAGACCTGGCTGCTGACCACCGGGCCGGAAACGGGACGCTCAACATGCAGGGATGGCATCCCGGGCGCCGTGAGCCAAAGTCCGGATTCATCGGGCAATGGCTGGACGCGAAGCAGTTCGGGGTGCTTGCGTGCCGTCAGCATCGCCCCGGTGGAATCGGTCACCATCCAGCGGCGGTCACCGGCCAGGCCCTGCGGTCCGGCCCAGACATGGGAAACCCGGATGCCCGCACAGGACTTGACCGGATAGAGATACAAAGAATGAATCCTGAGCATGAAGCGCCTTTTCCAACCCGTTGATCAGGGCGGAAAGTGTACCCGTTCGCCCGGCAGTTGACCACCGGGTTCAGTGTGCCTCCCGGCGGGCCTGAAGCCGCTGCTCCACAGCCAGCACCAGTTCTTCGGGCTTGAACTTGGAGAGGAAATCGTCGCACCCCACCTTTTTCACCATGGCCTTGTTGAAGCTGCCACTGAGCGACGTGTGCAGTACGACATAAAGATCCTTCAGCCGCGGATCCTGCCTGATTTCGGTGGTCAGCCGGTAGCCATCCATGGATGGCATCTCTGCGTCGGTAATCACCATCAGCAGTTTTTCCGGCACATGAATACCCTGGTCTGCCCAGGATTTGAGCAGCGAAAGTGCTTCCTGCCCATTCGAAGCGGTAATGGCACGGATGCCCAGGTGGGACAGGGTGCCCTTTGCCTGGGCGAGCGCCACCGGGGAGTCATCCACCAGCAGAATCTCCCGGCCTTCAGTCTGAGCCTTGATCTCATCTTTCAGAATTTCCGCGGGCACATCGGTAGAAGGCGGCGAAATATCTGCCAGCACTCTTTCCACATCGATGATCTCGACAATCTGGTCGTTATAGTGCGTGATCGCCGTAACGTAGTGATATTTGCCCGCGCCACGCGGTGGCGGCAGAATCTGTTCCCAGTTCATGTTGACGATGCGCTCGACGCCGCCCACCAGAAAGGCCTGCACCTGCCGGTTGTACTCACAAACGATGAGGGTGTCGGAGGTTTTGGGATCCAGGGGCGTCAGCCTGATGGCCTGGGACAGGTTGATCACCGGAACCGTCAGATCCCGGATGTGCGTGACGCCCAGCACATGGGGATGCCGGTGCGGCACCGCCGTCAGATTCGGCAGTTTGAGGACTTCCTGAATCTTGAAAACGTTGAGGGCATACAGCTGCCTGCCCGCCAGACGAAAAAGCAGAAGCTCCAGGCGGTTTTCCCCGACCAGTTTGGTGCGCGCGTCGATACTGCTGAGAAGATCTGCCATGCCAGAGACCCGTATGATTTCATGGGTCAAGTATAGGCACAGAAGGGAAGCTATGCGAAATCAGGGAGGAAAATAAGGAGGTAAAAATTGGAGCGGGAAACGAGACTCGAACTCGCGACCCCAACCTTGGCAAGGTTGTGCTCTACCAACTGAGCTATTCCCGCTCTCAACCTGTTGAAATCAAAGCATCACTGCCTTTCAACGGTGGCGAATTATAAGAAGGCCCCTATCACTTGGCAAGCCCCTTTCTCAAAAAATTTTCATTCCGGGCTCATTTTGACCGGAAATTAACCCCGGCCGCTCATTAAATGAACTAAACTGTAAGATACATACTCTGCCGGGGTTGCCTCATGTCCATCCATTCCACGGATTCAGCCTGCCTGAAGGTGGCCCGGGATCATCTGACCCGTTTGCTGGCCTCCCCTGCACTGCCGGCCTGGTTCAACAGCGTGGAAGAAGCGGACAAGGCCACCGGGGAAATGGCCAGAGCACTCCGGTTTGCCCTGGACGGCCCTGTATCCGATTTGGCAGCACAGTTCTCGGCCTGGGGGGAATTCCTGCAGAAACGCTACGCGCCCTCGGTCTCCCTCCTGATCAATGAAACCCGCGAAATGCAGGATGACCTGACCCGTCTCAGCCAACTCCACCTGGTGGAACGGAAAGAAGACGACCTGACAACCCGCCTGACCGAGGCCCGCAGGGGGTTGATGGCCGGCGCACTGAAAGTACAGGCTCGCGTGGCCGGAGAACTGTTCAGACCAACGGATACCATTGACTGGGAGATGGACGTCACACGACATCGCCATTGGTATCAGGCCATCCTCAAGTCGCTTTGTGAAGACGAGGCCAGATTGCCGGACACCAGCCTGGCCCACTGCCCGTTCTCGGATTGGCTCAATTCGCTTGAGTTTCAACTGCTCACGCAGCATCTGGATCACTCCGACAAGTCGGGTCTGCTGATCCTGCACCATGCACTGCATGATCAGGCCATTCATCTCGAGCACGCGCTTGCCCAGGGGCAGCTGGCGGATGCCCTGTTGGGGCTTTCCGAGTTTCAGAAACTCTATGCGCTCCTGGAGAATCGCCTCAAGGATGCCTATGTGGCTTTCCAGAGTGATCGCATCGGGCAATTTTTCCGCTTCTTTTCCGACGTGATGACACAGGATGACAAGCTGTCCTACTTCATGACCGTGGTCATTGAAATTCAGAAATCGCCCGCATCACCGAGCATGTTGCGTCAGGCCTTGCTGAACATCTACCGCGCCATCAAGAAAACACCCTTGACACAAAACCGGGTGGCAGGCGTCGTGGAAAACGGTTCCTCCCTGCACATCCTCTACCGCTACGCCCACAAGGAAGACATCAAGCGGGTACTGGCGCAATTGCGCAAGGCGGCCCACTCGGCTCACGACGACCTCAATGATCTGTTTGCGCCGCGCTTCAATATCCGGGCACTGGAAACGCGGCAACTCAGCGGCATGGATCACGATGCCCTGCGAATGCTTGCAGGAGAGCTGATGCGCGCCCACCCGGGTATGCCGGTCAAACTGTTCAGCGAGGACGAAACCCGCAACCTGCGCTGTGAAGTGGAAGAAGGAGGAAGGATACTCAATACCGTCCGGGCAGCCATCGAGTCGCATGACATTCAGCTCCACTTCCAGCCGGTGATGGCGGTGTCTGCTGAAAGACGTTCGCTGAAATACTGTGAAGCACTCGCCCGGATCCGCCATGATGGCCAGCTCGTTGAAGCGGAACGTTTCATCCACGCGGTTCATGAACAGGGTCTCGGCCCCCTACTGGATGCCGCCGTGCTGCACAGCCTGCATCAGCAGGCCGACGACATTGCGCAACATCTCTCTGCCGTGAGTTGCAATCTGTTCCCGGACTCCATGGATCAGCCTGCGGTCATGGCAGCTCTCGAGTGCTGCCTGCAAACCTTCGCTCAGCGGGGCCTGAACCTGATTCTGGAAATTACCGAGTACGAGCTGTTCCACCGCTTTGACATGCTCAATACGCTCTATCAGGCCTACCCCAATCTCTCGGTGGCACTGGATGATTTCGGAAGCGGATACTCGTCACTCGCGGCCGTGACCGCCTTGCGGAATGCGGGACTGGTGGACACGCTGAAACTGGATGGCAGCCTCTCGGAGCAACTGGTGGAAAATCCGCTCGACCGCCAGGTGGTGTTTCTGACCCTGGATCTGGCGCGCCATCTGGATCTGGATGTGGTGGTTGAACACATCCATTCACAGGACATTGAAACCCTGCTTCTGGATCATGAGACGAGCTTCCTGGGGCAAGGCCACCTTTATGGTGCCGCCATGCCCCTGGAACGGATCGCTGCCCTGATTCAGTGAGCCAGCGGCTTGCGCAGCCCCAGCATCATCTCGACAAGCTGGCGCCAGATGCCTCTCACTCTTCCGAGATCGAGGTTGCCGTCGTTGAGTGCCCCTTCGTACTCCATGTTGGCTACGGTCCCCATGATGATGGCCGCATCGGCCTCGGGTGACTCCGAGCCCAGCTTGCGCAGAAAATCCACCAGTCCCGCAAGCCAGACTTCCTTGTAGGTGCGCGCCAGCACCTTCAGACGATCATCGCGCACGGACTCCAGAAGAAATGTCTGTTCACTGAGCAGGTCCTCGCTCCTGAACTTGACCTGCGCGACCAGGTAGCGCACGCCCATCTCGATCATGTCATCCGCCAGCTGGCGCAGTTTCTCGGGCGACTGGCGCACCTCGTCCAGGTCGTAGCGGGCGACGGTCCGGTTAAGTTCGGAGTAGAAAAACTCGAGCTTGGCCTTGCTCTTCTCGGCAAACAGGTTGAAGGCATCCGATATGAGCTCTTCAATGTCCTTGAAATAATAGGTCGTGGAAGCCAGCGGTACTCCTGCTTCCCGTGCCACGGCCCTGTGCTTGATCCCGCGAACGCCCTCACGGGCCACAATTCGCAAGGCCGCTTCAAGGATCAGACGACGCCGGTGCTCACTCTTGGCCCGTGCCGCCTTGCGGCCCTTGTACTGAATACTCTCGTTGAGCGCTTCTTCAATGCGTGGAAGCGCCACAGTCTCTGAATCCACCATGTTCCGTGTCCTACTTGACCTTGCCAGGGTAATTTGAATGCCACTTTTTTAACGTGTGGCTTGTTTTTCTTCCCGGAACGACTTGTCCGGCATCATTGTACCAAAAAGACCAGAAGGCTGGAGATGAAGGCGGTCAAAATAACAACAGATCACACAAAAACGTGAACTGGTTGTCATTTTTAAGCACATTCCGACCAATCCGTCCGAAAATTTCCGAAAGTTTACTGACCAAAGCGCTTTCCGGTGTCCGCCAGCCAGACACGTTCCGCATCGGTTGAAGGACGTTTCAGCACCCGGTTGCGATGCGGGAAGCGTCCGAACCGTTCGATGATTGCACAATGCTCACGGGCAGAATCCAGAAATCCCTGCAACAGGACGCGCAGTGGCCCTTCAGCCAGATGAACCAGTTGTTCGTACAAGGCCACGCCCTCGCGCTGGTCCGCCAGCCGTTCCGAATGCTGCAGCGGCATGTAGAAGAAGGCGCGCTGAACCAGCATCAGATCCACGTCCTGAGCTCTGTCCAGGCCCCGACGCATCCACATTCTGGCCATCCGGTCACCACCGAAGGCCAGCGCAGTGCCGCGATAGATCTGGCGGCTGAACTGATCCAGAAGGAGGATGCCTGCCAATGTCCCTTCCGGGGTTTCCTGCCAGTGGTCAAAGCCGCCCTCCTCGAGCAGGGTCAGCATGCCCATGAAACGCTTGCGGATTTCGGCATCCCGTGCCCGCGTGGGCATGAACCAGGCTTTCTTGTACGCCGGGTCGGGCAAACCATCCGGGCCCGGCTCACCGAACCAGAAATGAACAATTTCGTGGGGCGACCACATGGGGCAGACACCTCTGTGCAAAAACAGGTACACTCAGGGTAACACGACTCGGAAGCATACAGACATGGGCACGTCAGTCATTCTCCTGGCGCACGGCAGCCGGGACCCAAGATGGAAAGCACCCTTCGAGGCCTTGCTCGAAGAGATCCGCAATGTGCGCAAGGACGTGAAGCTGGCATACTGGGAACTCACCGAGCCTTCACTTGAAAGCGTGGTGGAAGCGTGTGTTCAGGCCGGGGAGCAAAACCTTGCCGTCCTGCCATTGTTTCTTGCACAGGGAAAACATCTGCGCGAAGATCTGCCTGCACAGATAGCCGACCTGGAAGCCCGTTTTCCGTGTACCTTGCGTCTGCTGCCCCCTGTGGGCGAACACCCCGAATTCGCAGGGTTTCTGGCGACACTTGTCGGCAAGCTGATCGAAAAGGAAGGTGCAGACTCATGAACACCGCACTGGTCACCGGAGGAACCGGATTCATCGGCGAAGCCCTGATCCCCGCCCTGCAGCAGCGGGGCTATCGTGTCCTGCTGCTGACGCGCAAGCCGGATGCGGCCAGGCAACGTTACCCGGAGGCACAGCCTTTCCGGGACTGGCGCGAACTCGGAGACATCTGCCCGGAAGTCGTCATCAATCTGGCGGGTGAAGGCATTGCCGACAAGCGCTGGACCGATGCACGCAAACAGGTGCTCCGGGAAAGCAGGATCGGCGTCACGCGGTCGCTGGTGGACTGGTGCGCCACACGCCAGACCGCCCCGCGCGTCATGGTCAGCGGTTCGGCCATTGGCTATTACGGTGATTGCGGTGACGAATGGGTGGACGAGAACTCACCGGCAGGTCACGATTTCGCAGCCCGGCTTTGCAGCGAATGGGAGTCTGCCGCACGCCCCGTGCGGGTACTGGGGACGCGGCTGGCCATTGTCCGGATCGGTCTGGTCATGGGGCCCGGCGGCATGCTGAAACGCCTGCTGCTGCCTTTCCGGCTGGGACTGGGCGGTCGTCTGGGCCCAGGGACTCAGTGGATGTCCTGGATTGAACGGGGAGATCTGGTTCGCCTCATTCTGGCGCTGACCGATTCGCATGAGGCCGAGGGCATTTTCAACGCTGTTGCGCCCAATCCCGTGACCAACGAAGACTTCACCCGTGTCCTGGCGCGAACACTGAAGCGCCCGGCCATGCTGCCGGTTCCCGCCTGGTTGTTGCGGACCCTGATGGGCGAACTGGCAGAGCTGCTTCTGGCCAGTCAGAGGGTCCGTGCATCGCGCATGGAATGGCTGCCCGGTTTCCGCTTCCGGTTCACCGGGATTGAGAAGGCCATCACACACCATCTGCCCCAACTGACCGGCAACGCGAAGGTTCAACTATAATGAGTATCCGGGTTCACCTTATCTGAACTGAACAGGGAGAAGGAATGCTTTTGCGCTGGTTTCTGGGCTGTGTTGTCGGACTGATGAGCTGCATGACCTGGGCACTGGAGCCCTTGCGGGTTGCCTATGTGGAGTTTCCGCCCTTCGAGTACACGAACGCGCAGGGACAGCCCGCCGGCAGCTTTCTGGATATCACGCGCAAGGTGCTGGCTGAAGCCGGTTATGCGCCGGAATTCATCGCCCTGCCCATCTCCCGCATTTATCTCTATCTGCAGGAAGGTCAGGTGGATCTCTGGCCCGGGGTCACAGGTGTGCCGGCACTGGAGGGGTACGTGCTGGAAAGCCGTGCAAGGCCCGTCAGGATTCATCTGAAGATCTGGCATCTGGATTCCACCCCGCCGGTGGAAAACCTCAATGATCTCAAGGGCAAGCGCCTGATCCTGATCACCGGCTTCACCTACGGCGGGCTGGCCTACAAGCTCACCCCCGAAAACGGCTACAATGTGACCACGACAACGAGCCACGCCTCGGCACTGAAAATGCTGAAAATCGGTCGTGGTGACTACCTGCTGGACTACTCGGATCCGGTTTACGAGGTCCTGAAGCAGGAACCGGTGGACAATCTCCGCTCCGTGCCGGTACGGGAGCGTACGGCAGCCTTCCTGATATCCCGGAAAAATCCGCTGGCCGAAGAGATCCTGCGGCGCGTCGACGCAGCCTATGAACGCCTGATTGAAAATGGTGCGATCATGCCACTGGAAGGACACTGAATCCATGTCTTTCCGGCTACGTATCCCGAGTCTCGTGGTCACGTTCACCCTGCTGCTTGCAGGACAGGCGGCCGTGGCGGAGTCCCCGGAGCCGGAGCAGAGTTTCCAGACCTGCGGACTCATCACGGCCGAGCTCTTTACGCTCGCTCAGCTCATGATGAAGGGGGCCACGGCGGATGACCTGATTGAGGTGCTTCCGAAAACGGTCAAGTCCACGCCGCAGGTGATCCGTACCCTGGAAGCGCGCATGACGGCTCAGGGGGCGGAATCAGTACTGCTGAGCATTCATCAGGACTATGCCCGCTGCGCCAGACGCGTGTACCAGACCTTTGGTCTGCCACCCAAGGGCAGCGCGGAATACGGTTATCAGGTCTGTGCCGGGGAGAGCCGCATCCGGACTGAAATCATCATGGCCGCACGCATGGGGGCCACGGCAGACGATGTGCTGCCACAATTGCCCGAAACCCATCATGAGCTGGCGCGGGAACTGATTGATACGGTTGCCGGCAAGGGTGCTCTGGCGGCACTGGACCACTCGGCCACACTGCTCAAGCGCTGCATGAACCGTGTGGCCGGTGCCCGATCGGAATAATCAGTCAGGTGCCCGGGCCCGCCCCTGCCTGACCGCAGCATCCAGCACCAATCCCGCACGGATCAGTCCCCACCAGCGGCGCCATCCGTGCTCGCCAAAGAGGGCCTGGATCAACCGGTCAAATGCACTGTACTTGGCCGGCGTATAGGGGAACCAGTTGGGCTCGGAGGCCGCACGCTGACCATCCTGCATCACGGCCTTGCGGTTCACCCAGCCCAGCAAGCCATCCTCCCCCTTCACCTTGCCGAAACCGCTGGCCTTGCGTCCGCCGAAAGGCAGTCCGGGATGCCCCTCGGTGAGCATGACGTTGTTGATGGAAACCGCGCCCACTTTCAGCGCACGGGCCAGCTCCCGCGCCCGCTTCGGACCGCGGCACCAGACACTGGCACTCAGACCAAAGGGCAGATCATTGACTGCCCGGATGACGTCACTGTCCTGGCGATAGCGCCGGAAGGCAATGACGGGACCAAAGGTTTCCTCCTGCCAGAGCGCGCATCCGGGGTCCGTCACTTCGATCAATCCGGGCAGCATCACCTGTCCGGACTCATCCAGCCGCCGGAGCGGTGCATGCACCACCCCGCCGCGGGCAACCGCCTCCTCCCACTGCTGCCAGACCTTTTCCGCCTGGAAGGATGTGGTCATCCAGCCAATATCGGCCTCACCCACCTTGTCCCGGTTCACGACCAGCTCGCCCAGTCGCGCCTTCAGTCTGTTCACGACCTCATCTGCAACACGCTCATGCAGGTATAGCTGTTCAATGGATGTACAGCTCTGTCCGGAATTGGTGAGCGCGCCCCACAGCACGCCCTCCACCGTCCGTTCGACATTCACGTCTTCGGTGACAATGGCCGCGTCCTTGCCGCCAAGCTCCAGCTCCACCGGGATGCCATAACGCGCGCACTGAGCCATGATCGCCCGCCCGGTGGGGATACTGCCGGTGAAACAGACCCGGTCCGGTTTCTGGTCTATCAATGCCTGTCCGACCCTGCCGTCCCCGTAAAAGACGCTGAATGCAGGCGCAAAAACCTGGCTGGCCCCGACCACCGACTCCATCAGTCCACGAAGCGGCGTCCATTCCGAAGGCTTCAGGGCCACAGCGTTCCCCGCCACCAGCGCTGTCACCACGGTGGTCAGTGCAATATGGAAGGGATAGTTCCAGGGCGTGATCACCAGCCCCACACCCAGCGGTTCATGCCAGATTTCACTGCGCTTGCCGAGCAGCAACAACGGAGTTCTGACCTTGCGGTCTTTCAGTATGCGCGGTGCGTGGTACTGCAACCAGTGGAGATAATCCAGTGCCCCCAGCACTTCGGAAACCAGTGCATCGGTGGCAGATTTGCCGGTTTCCGCCTGAATCTGTGCCACAATCGCGTCACGCTGCCGTGTCACCGCTTCAATGATCTTACCGATCTCATGCGCCCGGATTTCCAGCGGCACGGCCGCCAGCGCCTCTGCGGCCTGACGCAGTTCGGCCATACCCTTGTCAATGCCGGCCGGCTCCCCGGTCCGGGCCGGACGGCCCTGTGTGGCTTCTGCAAGCGTCATGTTCAGTGCTCCTGTTCACAGTGAATGTGGTAGTCCATGGCGGCATGAACGCCGGATGACTGGTTCAGATATCCCAGGTCGCTGTAGTACAGGCTGTACACAATCCCCCGCAAGCCGAGATCCAGCTGGCGCAGCAGCGGCCGCAACGGGGACCAGGCGTCCTCCGCCCGGCCTGCCACACGCAGCAGCCAGGCCAGCCCCCGGTCAGGCCACACGGACAGTACAAGCAGCAGGTGCCGCAGATCCCGGCGATCCGCTTCGGGGGTTGCGGCCAGCAACTCGTCCAGTGCATGGAGACAGCCCGTAGCCGAAAAGGCCGGCATCCCCTCCACCCCCGGACACATCAGGTTGCCCAGACGCTCCAGAGTCCTGAGCGCCCGGCCCGGAAGATAGTTTGAAACCGGTGTCATGCACTGACCTCCTCTGCCTGTTCCCGGCTCGACACGGAGCCTGTTTCGATACCGGCAATGCGCTGTGCCATGGCCATGATGGTCAGTGACGGGTTGATGCCGGGAGCGGATGGAAACAGACTGCCATCTGCAACCATCAGGCTCGGCATGCCGTGCACATGACCATCCGGTGCGACCACCGAAGTCCGGTCATCTGTTCCCATGACGGCCCCGCCCATCAGGTGCAGCCCGATACGCAGGCGAGCATGGTCGATGGTTTCCGCGCCCACGGCCTCAAAGATGTTCTCGATGGCCTGCTGACCCGCTCTGGCCCGGGCCCATTCCGGATCACCCAGCGGCTTGTGAATGCGCAGGCGGGATTGATTGTCCAGTCTCAGTGTACCGGGTGTGACATCCCGCACGGCCACTTCGATACAGGCCAGGTGGCGGTAGTCCTTCATGAAGCGCTGATGGGCCGGACCGAACCCCGCCTTGAGCATGGACACGGCAATGGGGCCGGCAAAGACGTTTTCCAGCTTGAAGCCTTGCTGGCGGAACCGGGGATCATCCGACTTGACCGCCTGCAAGGCGCCCTTGTGAGCGTCCACCACGTCCCGCATCATGGCCAGGGTCATGAACTGAGGATGGCACCAGAAGTGCTGCCCCAGTGCCGGAAGGTGGCGCGCCAGTCCGGATCGCAACAGGATCTCCGTCGTGCCCAGCGCACCGGCCGCCAGCACCACCTTGCGGGCGTACCAGGTGTGCGGGCGCCCGCGCATGCGGCCCTGCACCACGGCATAGTGCGGACCCGGATGCACCCGGTCCACGTGGCACGCCGTCAGGATCTCCAGGCCGGCCGCCTCGGCTCTTGGCAGGAAGGTCACCGCCATGCTTTGTTTCGAGGCCCTGCGACAGCCCCCCAGACACTGAATGCAGTCGTTATCCGGCGAACATCCGCGCTGCCCCCGGCGCAGCGGTGCCCAGCGATAACCACAGGCCTCGAACCCCTCCACATACAGGCGTGCGTTGCCATTCCAGTGCTGTTCCGGAATGGTCTGGAGGCTCAGCTCACTTTCGACCGCTTCATAGTGCGGTGCCATGGCCTCCACGGAAAAGTCGTCGATACCACTGCGCTCCCGCCAGTCGGACCAGGCCAGCTCATCGAACCGGTCCAGCAGAGCCTGGTTGATGACCGTGCCACCGCCGAGCGTCTTGCCGCGCAAGAACAGCAGCCCCGCATCCTCCGACATGTCCATGCCGCCGTGCCACATCAGCCGGGTATTGGCGTGCAGCTCGTTGGCCGGGTAGTCTTCCGGGCGATACCGCTGCCCGGCTTCGAGCATCAGGCAACGCGCGCCCGCACGGACCAAGCGCTCCGCCAGCACGCTGCCGCCGGCGCCCGAGCCAATGATGATGTAGTCCCAGAACTTATCCATTCGCGCCTCCTAGATGAATGAGCGGCCTTCCCCGCGATAGGTGGGCCACCCGGCCACGACCTTTCCCGACCGATGCACCCGCAGCTGATTGAACCGTTCACACAGCTCTCCTGCCTTGGCATGACGAAACACGACACGATCCGGGTTCAGGTCTGCCGCCGGCAGGCGAACGGGTGTCTGCACCTCCCCGGCACCCTCCAGCGGCAACAGGCTGACGCCCTCGGGCCACACCGGTTTCGGCAGTCTGGACGCATCACACGCCCCTGACGCGACATACCCCCCGCCGGAACAGGTGACGACACCGGGCTGGGGCCGGCGATCGACCGGCAACACGAAGCCGGCGGCAGGCCGCAGCGGAAGGTCCCGGTAATGGTCGAAAAGATGCGGACAGAAGACGCCCGAGCCCACGGCAATTTCCGTCACCT
The DNA here is from genome assembly GCF_041153465.1 of Thermohahella caldifontis. Classification (NCBI taxonomy): domain Bacteria; kingdom Pseudomonadati; phylum Pseudomonadota; class Gammaproteobacteria; order Oceanospirillales; family Hahellaceae; genus Thermohahella; species Thermohahella caldifontis. The sequence continues at coordinate 291,771 of NZ_CP154858.1, read as the reverse complement.
CCGGGCAGCCTGCCGTGAAGGCCACGGACCCCGTGCCACCGCCATTGACAAACTCCGGGCTGAAGCCGGCATCGCGGATCACCCTGACGGCCTCCGCGCGCCACCGGGCTACATGGCGCCGGGAAAGCGTCTTGAGCCGGGGTACGGCCAGCGAATGCAGCCGGTCATCCGGCCGCCGGTCCGGCAGCCCCGCAATCTGCGCCTCATATCCCATGACACCTGCCAGCCTGAATCCGGGCCGTTTGCGGATTTCGTCCAGCAGTGCAGCAAGGTCTTCCTGACGTCTGATGGGCGAGCGCTGCACGCCGAAGTGCAGCCCCGGCCAGCGTGAGGACATGTCGAGATCAATGGCGACCGGAACGGTCACCGGGTTGCCGCGCATGGCCTGAGTCAGCGCGGTCAGGTGATCGGCCGAATCGACCATGAAGGTGATGTCCGCCCCCTGACGCACCGCTGCCAGGGCCGTGCTCAGGGCGTGGACCTGCGTGGAGGGATAGGCGACCAGAATGGAGCTCCGGAACTGCTCCGAGAGCCAGGCTGCTTCCTCCGGATGAAACGCCATCAGACCACTGCAGCGGTCACCGAGATACGCCAGCAGATGAGCGATCAGCGGCCGGCAGCGCAGGGATTTGGTCACGAGCCGCAGTGGCTTGTTGCCTGCCTGTCGGGCCAGAAGTTCAATGTTCTTTTCGGCAGCGTCCAGATCCAGGACGGCAGCGGGCAAGCCTTCCCCGGCCGCCTCTGCCCAGGTCTCCCAGGAATTTTCCGACATCAGCACACCCACCCTCCTGCACTCCCGTGTGCGAGGGCGGGCGACAGATCACGGTGCCAGCCGCACCCTCAGATAACTTTTCACCATGAGCTTGAGCTCATCCACCATGACAGCGGCCTGGTCTTCCGACATGGTCATCGCCAGCCGCAAAACGGCGCCGCATGCCCTCGGCAACATCACGCAGATCAGCCAGAGCCGGTCCGGGTCCACATCCGGAAACCGGGCCTGAGCCGCCTCCGACACCACCCGGGCGTTGTCGTACAGCTCACCGAGGTCCAGCGCCTGCAATTCAGGCATGGCTTCCACGCCTGACCAGATTTCCTTGTAACCGGGCTCGGAGCGGTAGAAGCGGGCATAGGTGTCGATCAGCTGATCAAAACCGTTGTCCAGGTCCAGCGATTCCGCAAAGGCCTTGAGATGGGCATCCAGCTTGCGGATATGCTGTTCCGCCAGCGCCTTGATGACCGCTGCCTTGTTGGGAAAGTAGCGGTACAGTGACGCCAGGGAGATCCCCGCCTCCCGCGCAATCTCGGACGTTTTCAGGGCATCCACCCCCTTCTCGCTGATCAGCCTCGCGGCAACTGTCAGAATGCGCTCGACACGCTCCCGACTCCGCTCCTGCACCGGCTGACGGCGCTGTTCCAGCTCCATGGAAGATGCATTCATCTCCGTACTCTTCATCAGTGTACTCCGCCTGTCCTTAATATGACAATATGTCACGTTTTCTTTTTGCCAACCCCATCACGTTCCACCCGCCTCCGACGGCAAGGCATAGCTGCCAGTCGCATGAGCCACCAGCGTCTCGTCGTCCTCCGTCACGAGTTCCACTTCCAGAAAGGCCAGCCTGCGCCCCAGCTTCAACAGCCGCGCCGATGCCAGCAGGTCGCGGCGTGCGGGCCTTTGCAGAAAATTGATATTGAGATTGCTGGTCACGGCCATTTCGACACGTCCCAGAACACCGAGGATCGCCGCATACATGGCGGCGTCGGCGGCGGCCATGATCACCGGACCGGACAAACTGCCACCGGGTCGTGTCCCCGCGGGACGAAACGGAATCCGGATCCGTGCCCCTTCCGCCGACACGTGCTCGACGCGCAGGTCGATCGTTTCGGCCAGGGGTACACCCTGCCGGATGATGTACTCAACATCTTGTGCTGTCAGATTCACGGGTTGCCTCCGGGGCAAATCATGCCTGATCCGCCCTTGCCTGCCAAGGCCGACAATGGTTGTGATTGCCTGCCCCGCTCCCTAAAATACCCTCATCACTGAATTTACCGGAGAATACCCCACCATGCGAGCCAGTCAGTACCTGATTGCCACCCTGAGAGAAACCCCGGCTGATGCAGAAGTCATCAGTCATCAACTGATGCTGCGCGCGGGCATGATCCGCAAGCTCGCTTCCGGCCTGTACAACTGGCTGCCCCTGGGGCTGCGCGTCCTGCGCAAGGTTGAACGCATCGTGCGTGAGGAAATGGATCGCTCCGGTGCCCAGGAGCTGCTGATGCCCGCCATCCAGCCGGCGGAACTCTGGCAGGAGTCCGGCCGCTGGAATCAATACGGTGCCGAGTTGCTGCGTGTGCGTGACCGCCATGACCGGGAATTCTGCGTGGGCCCGACACATGAGGAAGTGATCACCGATCTTGTACGCAACGAAATCCGCAGCTACAAGCAGCTTCCGGCCAATTTCTACCAGATTCAGACCAAGTTCCGGGACGAGCGCCGCCCCCGCTTCGGTATCATGCGTGCACGGGAATTCCTGATGAAGGACGCCTATTCCTTCCATCTGGACAGTGCCTCACTGGACGAGACCTACGAGGTCATGTATGACACCTATACACGCATCTTCAGCCGTCTGGGGCTGGACTTCCGTGCCGTGGCGGCAGACTCCGGCAGCATCGGTGGCAATGCCTCGCACGAGTTCCATGTACTGGCGGATTCCGGCGAGGATATCATCGCCTTCTCCACGGAAAGCGACTATGCCGCCAACATCGAGCTGGCAGAAGCGGTCACGCTGGCATCCCGTCCGGCACCCTCCGAGCCCATGCAGGAGGTGGCCACGCCGGATCAGAAGACCATCAGTGAGGTCAGTGCCTTCCTGAAAGTACCGGTCGAAAGCACCGTCAAGACGCTCGTGCTTTCTTGTGACGGGGAGCCCGTGGCGGTCGTGCTGCGCGGCGATCATGAACTCAACCTGGTCAAGCTGAAGAAGGTGCTGGATCTGAATGACGAGCCCGAATTCATGGACGATGAGTCCGTCCGCGCGGCGACCGGTTGCGCGCCCGGCTCACTGGGGCCGGTGGGTCTGAGCATCCGGACAGTGGTGGACCGCAGTGCGGCCGTACTGGCCGATTTTGTCTGTGGTGCCAACAAGGAAGGTGTCCACCTGACCGGCGTCAACTGGGAGCGGGATGTGCCGCTGAATGAGGTGGCCGACATCCGCAATGTGGTGGAGGGCGATCCGAGCCCGGACGGCAAAGGCGTGCTCGTGCTCAGAAAGGGGATTGAAGTCGGCCATGTCTTCAAGCTGGGCGACAAGTACAGCCGTGCCATGAACGCCGCGGTGCTGGATGAAAACGGCAAGTCGGTCATCATGCAGATGGGGTGCTACGGCATTGGCGTCAGCCGCGTCGTGGCGGCGACCATCGAGCAGAACCATGATGACCGGGGCATTATCTGGCCGGAGGCCATTGCGCCCTTCCAGCTGGTGATTGTCACGCTCAACGCACACAAATCTGACGCAGTTCGCGAAGCGGGCGAAGAGCTCTATGCACGCCTGCGCGCCGCCGGCTATGATGTGCTTCTGGATGATCGTAACGAGCGCCCGGGCGTGAAATTCGCCGACATGGAGCTGATTGGCATCCCGCACCGTGTGGTGATCAGCGACCGTGGCCTGAAAGCCGGCACTCTGGAGTACAAGGGTCGAACGGATGAAAGCAGTCAGGACATTCCGCTGGCCGAAGCCGAAGCACAGCTTCGCGAGCGTCTGCTTGCGCCCTGATCTGTTGCGGGCAGTCCTGCTCGGCTGCCTGCTCTGCCTGGCCGGGGCCACCTGGAGCGGCCCTGCGCCAGATGTGGACCCTGAGCTGCGACGCCTGCTCAAGGAGGCCGCGAACGACCAGAGCAGTTTCAATGATCGCTTTGATGCGGAAGTCTGGCTGGTGGACATGTCCGCCCGGCTGGAGCGTTATGTCAGGGATCCGGAGAAGCGCATCCGTCTGCTCAGGCTGGTGCATGCCGAGGCAACCCGCGCCGGCCTGTCACCCGAGCTGGTTCTGGCGGTGATTCATGTGGAAAGCCGGTTTGATGAATTTGCCCTGTCCCCGGTCGGTGCCCAGGGACTCATGCAGGTCATGCCCTTCTGGAAAGAAGAAATCGGCCGTCCGCAGGATAATCTTTTCAAAATTGAGACAAATTTACGTTACGGCGTGACCATTCTCAAGCATTATTACCAGAAGGAGAAAGGCAACCTGATTCGGGCACTGGCCCGCTATAACGGGAGTGCCGGAAAGACCTGGTATCCGGAAAAGGTGATGAATGCCTGGGAGAAATTCTGGTTTGTCAAACATATTTAGCCGGGCGTTATGCCTGATCCTCGCTCTCGCCACGACAGGTGTCCTCCATGCTGAGATCAGCAAGGATAAAGCCCGGCGCTCCATAACTGCCATCAAGGCCGCCTTTGAGGAAGCACAGCACAAGGAGTCCATCTGGAAATGGTCCTGGGTGGGCATCTACGGCGCCTCCATGCTCGGTAACATTGCCTTTGCGGAGTCAACGGACAACAAGGCTGCACGCTACGATGCGCGGGTTTCCGCCACCACCTCGGCCCTTGGCCTGGCCGGCATGCTTCTGGAAAAGTCCATCTATGCCGAGGGACTCAAGACAGCCACCCGTAAACTGAAGTACCCCAAGGAGCGCAATCTGGCCAAGGTAGAGAACCTGCTGATTGAAGCGGGCAGAACCGAAGCCCTTTATGCGCATACACACCGAAAGGCCGGACTGGCCGTCTCTTTCGCTGCCGGGCTGGTTATCGCCCTGGATGACGGCCGTCCCGAAGACGGCGCCATACAGTTTGTAACCGGTGCCCTGGTCAACGAACTGAGGTTGCGCACACACCCCCACACACTGACACGGTTCTGGCGCAGCTACACACCGCGCACCGTTGCTCCCATGCTCAGCGAGATGCAATGGCAACTCGTTCCACACCATACCAAAGAAGGGATCGATGGCGGACGACTGGTGGCCTATCTGAGATTCTGATCCTGCCGATGCGGTTCAGGCTGGCCTGAAATCCACCAGCTTGTAGCGTTCGTCAAAGACCAGTTCAAACCGCCCGTGCACACCATCCCGCCGGATATAAGGCCGGATGGCGTTCACGGGAAACTGGATGCGTCGCCCATCTTCGGATACTGCCCGAACGACCTGTACCGGCTCCCGGTACAGGCGCTGCAGTTGTTCGGCACTCAGATCCAGGCGCAGGTACAGTGATGGCATGGGCGCAATCAGGGGCACTCTGCGCAGTGTACCGTGCTCTGAGCCAGATCCAGCAACTCCCGTAGCGCCACGGAATACATGGCCATCTCCGGCTGTTTGCTGGCTTTCAGCTCGGTCAGCATGGCACGCCAGCGTGCAATCAGTTCACCGTGACGTTCGGTCCAGGCTTCCAACCGGGCATCAATGTCTTCAGGCACATCACCCAACTGTAACAGCCCGACGGTCAGTGAGCGCTGCTGCCAGTCCAGATCCTCCCTGAAGCTCTCCCGAGCCAGTGCCTGCCAATGAGTTGCCGGTTTGGCCTTGTTGAGCTGGTCATTGAACCACTGGAGGTCGAGCACCTCGCCAACGGTAAAGAACATGCGCGCCACATAATCCAGCGCCTTCTGGCTTTCCTCATGGGCTTCAATGATGCCCAGAGCGGAATACAGGAACAAGGTCCCGGCAATGGTATTTGCCAGCGATTCCGGCACCCCCCTCTCCAACAGGAACTGCCGCCTTTCTTCATGCTGGGCTTTCTGATTGCTGGCCAGCAGATCAGGCAAGCCTTCTGCAATGGCCCTCACATGATCCCGGAAGCTCTCCATGCTCAACTCGATATTGAGTTCGCGTCGACGGTTGCGCAGGAACCAGCGGGTGGCGCGCCGTACCAGCCGCATCAGCTCTGTCATCATGCGGATCTGGGTTTCCGCGCTGACCTGGTAGTCCAGGGCCTCAATTTCAGCCCAGATGCTTTCCATATCAAACACATCACGGGCGATGACATAGGCCTTGACGATATTCTCCATCGTCGCCCCGGTGGACTGACGCATGCGCTCCACAAAGGTAATGCCCATGTGGTTGACCAGATCGTTGGCGAGTTGCGTGGCGATGATCTCGCGGCGCAGACGATGGCTGGCAATCGCGTTGCCATAATTGCGCACCAGTACTGACGGGAATTCATTGTGCAGTTCCCGGATCAGGTACGGATCTTCCACCAGCTCGCTGTCGATCAGCACCTCCTTGAGGTAGCCACGCACGTAGGAGTTGAGCACACACAGCTCGGGTCGCGCCAGCCCCTCACCACGACTCTTGCGCTCGGTGATGGTGTCGTCATCCGGAATATACTCCAGAGCCCGGTCGAGCTTGCCCAGACCTTCCAGGGTATTGATCAGGCGACGATACTCCTCGACCCGCTCGAACGATTCGAACTGCGCAATACTGAGGGCCTGAGTCTGCCGGTAGTTGTTCTTCAGCACCAGCCAGGCGACCTGATCGGTCATGTCCTCCAGCAGCTTGTTGCGCTGCTTCATGGTCATGTCGCCCTCGTCCACAATTCCGTTCAGCAAAATCTTGATGTTGACCTCATGGTCCGAGCAGTCCACGCCCGCGGAGTTGTCCACAAAATCCGTATTCAGGCGGCCGCCCTTTATGGCATATTCGATACGGCCACGTTGTGTCATGCCCAGGTTGGCACCCTCTCCCACCACCTTGGCACGGAGGTCCTCACCATTGATACGGATGGTATCATTGGCCTTGTCCCCGGCATCGGCCTGAGACTCGGAGGTCGCCTTCACGTAGGTGCCGATGCCGCCGAACCAGAGCAGATCCACCTCGGCCTTCAGAATGGCCTTGATGAGCATGTTGGGCGGCAGCTTGTCCTGGGTAATGCCGAAGCGGGCCTTCATTTCCTCGGAAATGGGAATGGACTTCGCACTGCGCGAAAATACCCCGCCACCCTTTGAAATGAGTTTGGCGTCATAATCTGCCCAGGTGGAGCGGGGAAGATTGAACAGGCGCTGGCGCTCTCTGAATGCCGCAGCCGGGTCCGGATCGGGATCCACAAAGATATGCATGTGATTGAATGCCGCGACCAACTTCATCTTGTCGGAGAGAAGCATACCGTTGCCGAACACATCACCGGACATGTCACCCACGCCCACAGCAGTAAACTCGTCGGTATCGGTGTTGAGCCCCATCTCGCGGAAATGGCGCTGAACGGAAACCCATGCCCCGCGGGCCGTGATGCCCATTTTCTTGTGGTCGTAGCCCTGGCTGCCACCGGACGCAAACGCATCCCGCAGCCAGAAGTCATACTCTGCGGAGATGCTGTTGGCAATATCGCTGAAGGTGGCTGTTCCCTTGTCAGCGGCCACGACCAGGTAGTAGTCATCCTCGTCATGTCGCACCACATTCGGCGGTGGAATCACCTCTCCGCCACGGTTGTTGTCGGTCACATCCAGCAGCCCCCGAACAAAGGTCTTGTAGGAGGCAATCCCTTCCCGCAACCAGGCTTCCCGATCGCCCTCGGGCAGTTGCTTGGCCACGAAGCCGCCCTTGGCTCCAACCGGCACGATGACGCTGTTCTTCACCTGCTGTGCCTTCACCAGGCCAAGCACCTCGGTACGGTAATCTTCATAACGATCCGACCAGCGCAAGCCACCCCGCGCCACCTTGCCACCACGCAGGTGCACCCCTTCCACCTGGGGTGAATAGACGAAAATTTCATACATGGGGACAGGCTTGGGGACGCCGGGTATCTTCGACGGCAACATCTTGAAGGACATATAGGGCTTGTGGTGGCCCTGTGCATCGGTCTGGTAATAGTTTGTCCGCACCGTGGCCCTGATCAGCTCCACATAGCGGCGCAGCACCTTGTCCTCACTCAGATTGGACACCTCATCCAGTTCAGTATTGATATCGTTGAGAATATTCTGCTGAGCCGCCTCGCATTGTTCGGCCGACTTGAAACGTGCCGGGTCGAAACGCGCCTCGAACAGTTCCAGCAACATGCGGGCGATACCCACGTGATTGGCGAGCGTGTTGGCAATGAAGGTCTGGGAGTATCCGAAGCGGATCTGGCGCATGTAGCGGGCGTAGCTGCGCAGCATGGAAATCTGGCGCCAGTCCAGATGGGCAGCCAGCACCAACCGGTTGAAGGTATCGTTTTCTGCCTGTCGCAGCCAGACACGCAGGAACAGATCCTCAAAGATCTTGCGGATACGGGCAATATCGACGATCGCCTCATCGCGGCTCTGGAGGGCAAAGTCATGTATCCAGACGACCTTGCCGCTGCGCGCCCTCACCTCGTATGGGTGCTCCCCAATCACCCGCAGACCCAGATTCTCGAAGACAGGCAAGACATCCGAAAGGGGTACACTGGTGCCTTCATGGTACAGCTTGAAATGGAGGATCTTGTCATCCTCCTCCAGAGCCTTGTAGAAGCTCATGGCCAGCGGCATTTCGGACGACAGACTCTCCATGTGATCAATATCGATCACAGCCCTGCGCGGTGAGAAATCCTCCTGGTAGGCACTGGGGAATGCATCCTGAAACTCCTGAATCAGCCGTGCCGCCCGCTCTTCACCGCAGGCCTCGCTCAAGGCCTCGACCAGTCCGTCCTGCCAGGACTGTGCGGCTGCAACGATCCGGGCCTGCAATTCCTCCACCGGCAGTTCACGGTTCTCGGCCGGAGGCACGCGCAGGATGAACTGCGTCCGGGCGAGCACCGATTCGGAATAGTAGGTAAAGAATTCCAGATCCTCTGCACCCAGTTCACCGGACAGGATTTCCGCGATCTTCATGCGCAGCCGGGTGCTGTAAATGTCACGCGGGACGAAGACCAGAGCGGTCACGAACTGACCGTACACGTCTTCATGCATGAACAACCGGATCTTGCGACGTTCCTGAATATAGAGAATTCCCAGCGCAGCTTCGAGCAACTGCTCCTTGCTGATCTGGAACAGTTCATCACGTGGATAGACCGCCAGGATCTGATCCAGCTCCTTGCCCGCATAATCATTCGGGTCGAATCCTGACTCCTGCTTGACGTAGGCAATCTTCCGCCGGACAAGCGGGATTTCCTCTGTCAGATCATTATAGACCCGGAAAGTGTACAGTCCCAGGAAGCGTGCCTCACCGACGACCTCACCCTTCGCGTTATAGCGCTTGACCGACACATAGTCCGGATAAGCGGGCCGATGGACACGTGAACGTTCTGCAGACTTGGAGAAGATAAAGATCTCGGGCCCGGCGATGCGCTCCCGGGCCTGCCGGGGCAGCGAAGACAACATGAACTTGCGGGGTCGCTCCTGATGACTTTTCAGAATCCCCAGTTCCGATTTGGCTACCTGACGAATTTCCAGGTCATCCCCTGCCTTTTCATAGGTATATTCGTCATATCCGAGAAAAGTGAAGTGATCCTTGGACAACCAATCGAGAAAGGCCTGAGCTTCCCGACGCTCTGCGTCATCGACCCCTTTGATTTTCTTGCTGAAAGCCTGTGCCAGCTCAATGGCCTTCTCTTTCATCAGCGGGTAATCGGCGACAGCGGTCTCCACCTCGTTCAGAACAGTGACCAGCTCTGCGCGAATGTTTTCCAGATCCCTGGCGCTGCTGTGGCGATCCACTTCCACGTACATGAATGCCTCACAGCCCGTGGCCTTGTCCTTTTCATGTCGCCCCAGAAGCTTTTTGAGCTTGCCCCCGGCCGTGCGCTGGACTTTCAGTACCGCGTTGTGCATGGCGTAAATATTGAGCTCAAGCCGGGTCAATGCCATCCGGACGGAATCAACAATGAACGGCATGTTCGGCATCACCAGCGTGATCACGGTATGGGTGGACTGCCAGCCGTTTTCCTCAAGATTCGGGTTGGAGACCTCCACCTTGGCCTTCCCGGGCTTGTAGGTTTCAAGAAACTTCCAGCTTGACAGCACCGCGCCATAGGCGTCACCGAGACGCTTTTCACGCAACTCTTCCAAGGGCGACACCTCATAGAAATAACGGGCAAACTGCCTGATATCATCCGAGGCTCCGGTCTTCAGCCGACTCTCCAGCTCTCGGTCCAGCAGTTCAAAAAATTCGTCGCGTTCTTCAAGTGCTGTCAGTTTCATACCACACCCTGTTCAAATTGGTCTTGTTGTCGAGCCCACGCTTCTCATAAGCGTAGTGCAATGTCGAAAAAATGCGCACTTCTGCAGAAATAAAGAATTTTTAAGTGTTAGACTTAACCCTTTATAGCAGAATAGCTTTTCAACCTGTCCTCAGTGATTGTGCGTAGCGGAAACCCATGACAATTCAGGCCCGATTTGCCGACTTGACCACCCACCTCGAACATCAGATCATTGGCCAGCACCGGCTGGTGCAGCGTTTGCTGATTGCCCTGCTGGCAGATGGTCACCTGCTGGTGGAAGGACCTCCCGGACTGGCCAAGACCCGGGCGGTTCAGGCGCTGTCCCGGGCCATCGAGGCCAGCTTCAAACGGATTCAGTTCACACCCGACCTGCTCCCCGCCGACATCATCGGTGCGGAAATCTTCCGTCAGGAAACAGCCGAGTTCGAATTTGTGGAAGGCCCCATCTTTCACTCGCTGATTCTGGCCGACGAAATCAACCGGGCTCCGGCCAAGGTTCAGAGTGCCCTGCTGGAAGCCATGGCCGAGCGCCAGGTGACGGCCTACGGCCGCGAACTGCGGCTGCCGGAACTGTTCATGGTCATGGCCACCCAGAACCCCATCGAACAGGAAGGCACCTATCCGCTGCCCGAAGCCCAGCTTGATCGCTTCCTGCTGCACCTGATCGTGGATTACCCCTCTCCGGCGGATGAGCTGGACATTCTTCGTCTGACCCGGGAAGAAGCCCGGTCGGCCCCCGATTACCCCTTCACACCGCTGACTGTGGATGAAATCCGCCAGGCACGACGCGCACTGCTGGATCTTTACATGAGTGACGAGGTGGAGCGCTATATCGTGGCACTGATCACCGCCACCCGTGCGGGTCACGGCCCGGAACCCATTACCTCGAAGCTTGCCTATGGTGCGTCGCCCCGGGCTACCCTGGCCCTGGACCGCTGTGCCCGGGCACATGCCTGGCTGACGGGCAAGGCGTTTGTGACTCCGGCGGACATTCAGGCCGTGTTGCCGGATGTTCTCCGGCATCGGCTTATCCTGCACTACACCGCCGAGGCCGAAGGCCTCACCACCGATGACGTGATCCGGCTGCTGATGGAGCGGGTTCCTGCGCCATGACCACCACCGGTTCGCCCTGGACGGACATGACCGCACTGATGGCACTGGAACAACCGGCCACGCGCCTGCCGGACCTGCTCCGGCTGAAGTCCCTGAGTGAACAGAGCGGTTTTCAGGTTGCCAGGCGGCCGGGTTCGGGCATGTCCTTTGCCGAGCACCGGCTGTATCAGTACGGCGACCCGCTTCGGGATCTCGACTGGAAAGTCACTGCACGCCAGGGCAAGCCCCATGTCCGGACCTGGCATGCGGAACACGAACAGCCGCGCTGGATCCTGGTGGATCAGAGTCCCGCCATGTTTTTCGGCAGTGTACACACGACACGCGCGGCCATCGCTGCCGAGCTGGCGGCATTGCTGGCATGGCAGGCGTTCGGCTGCCACGATCCGGTTGCACTGACGATACCCGGCGAACGCAACACACCGATCCGGGCGGTTCGTCACCGGCGACATCTTCTTCCCCGGCTGCACCAACTGCTCCGGCATCATCTGCTGCTGAATCCGGCCGCCGACCGCCAGAGCTTGGCCGCCGGTGAGCCCGGCGCAGTGCTCGCCCGTTCCCTTCAGGCCATCCGGCAACACCGTGCCGCGCGTGGCAGCCTGGCCCTGATCACCACCGCAAGCCAGGTGACCGCAGAGGTCCTGCTGGCACTGGCCAGCCTCCGTCCCCGGCTCAGTCCGCTGGTGATCCTCATTCAGGACCCCCTCGACCTCAGCGGACCACCGGATCCCATCCCGGTCACGGACGGCCTCCACACCGGCCTCTGGCAACCGAAACCAAAGGACTGGATGACGCCGGTGCACAATGCGTTGCGCGACCAGGGCATTCCCCACCTGCGCCTGAGCACGGAACGGCCGGTACTGGAACAACTGCTTCATCTGTCGGGGGGTGTCCGGCCATGATGCCGCTGCCGATCGAGGATATCATCCTGCCCGGGGAGCCCGGTTTCTGGCCCCCGGCGCCCGGCTGGTGGCTGCTTGCCCTCGTTCTGCTGGTTGCACTGCTCCGGATCATTCGCCGCCTGTGGCGGGTCTGGCCGCGCTGGCGGGCCCGCAGGCGCGCCCTCGGGGCCATCCGCCGGGCGCACAATGCGGCGGAGATCAATCGTCTGCTCAAGGGCTATGCGGTACGCTGGCTGGCCGCTCCCCCGGCCGCTCAGGGTGACGCCTGGGTACAATGGATGCTGCAGCAAGGCCCTGCTCTGGCCCCCGAAGACCGTGAAGTCCTGAAGCAGCTAGCCGAGGCCCCCTATCGTCCGGATGGCATTCCCGATCCGGAACAACTGAAGCGCGCCGTGATTCACTGGCTCCGAAAGGTGAAAGCATGACATTCGTGTGGTGGTGGATCCTGCTGGCCTGGCCTCTGCCGTGGCTGGTACTGCGCTGGCGCAGCCAGACCGCTCAGGCTTCACCGCCGGCCTCACAATTGCTGTACTACCCGCAACTGACACTGGCACAGCCGGAAACCGTGACGGCAAACCGGACAAGGCGGAAGCCGCTGCCCTTGCCCCTTGCCCTCGTCTGGACCCTGTTGGTGGTGGCCGCGGCACGGCCGGTCATGGAAGGCGAACCGATTCCCCTGCAACAGCAAGCCCGCAGCATGATGCTTGCAGTAGACCTGTCTCCCAGCATGGGTGAGGATGACATGATCGTGAACGGTTATCGTGTTTCCCGGCTGCAGGCCGTCCACCGGGTCGTCGAGCAGTTCATCGAACGTCGGAAGAGAGACCGCATGGGCCTGATCGTGTTCGGTCGCCAGGCCTATCTCCACGTCCCCCTCACTTTCGATCTGGAGACCCTGCGCACCCTCCTGCTCGAGACACGCATCGGTCTGGCCGGCGATCGCACGGCCATCGGTGATGCCATCGGACTGGCCATCAAGAAACTGAGTGCGCTGCCTGCACAACGCCGGGTGCTGGTACTGCTGACGGATGGTGCCAATACGGCGGGCACCGTCGACCCGCTTGAAGCCGCCCGGCAGGCTGCACAGGCCGGCATCGTGATCCACACGGTCGGCATCGGCACGCCCGATGTACGCGATGACGCCGCCGATCTGGATACCCTCGAGCAGATTGCACGAGTGACTGGGGGGACCTTTTTCAATGCGCGCAGCGCACCCGAACTGGAAATGGCTTATGCCGCCCTGGACATGCTGGAACCTGTCACCGAGGAAGGCCCCATTGTCCGTCCGCTTCAGCCACTCCATCACTGGCCCCTGCTCGCAGCCTGGCTGATCTGGCTCGGCAGCTCGTTGTACCGGAGGTTCGCGCATGCCTGACCTGCAGTGGACACACCCCTGGGTCCTTCTGGCGCTGCTCCTGGTCCCCTGGCTGCCACACTGGCTGGGCGGATTTGCCGCGCCAGGGAAGCTGGCCGGCGTGATTCATCCGGGTTTGCTGCGCCACCTGCTGATTCCGGCGCACCGCACCAGCCGGGGGCGGCCCGCCGCAAAGCACCTGCTTCGGCTGTTTGCCGCACTGTCCATTCTCACACTCGCCGGTCCGACCCTGCCCAGACAGGTGCCGGAAGGATTCATTCAGTCCCGCCCGCTGGTGCTGGCGCTGGATCTGTCGCTGTCCATGTTCGCCCAGGATCTGCCACCCTCCCGTCTGGAGAGAGCGCGCCAGGAGATACAGGACGTGCTGAGGCGCGCGCCGGACCGCGACATTGCACTCATGGCCTGGGCCGGTGATGCCTTTCGTGTCGTGCCCTTTACACGCGATCATGACACCCTCCGGCTCATGCTGCCCGACCTGTCTCCGGCCATCATGCCGGCCCCGGGAAGCCGGCCCGATCGCCTGATGATGCGGGCCCGGGAGATGCTCAAGCCGGGTCAGGATGCCGACATGCTGATACTGGGCGACGGACTGAATCCGGATCATCTGGACGACTTCAGAGCAGGACTGAAAGACTGGCCCGGCCGGGTGAGCTGGCTGCTGACGGCCACGCCCGAAGGTGCGCCCATTCCCATTCCCGGACAGGGCTTTCTGGAAGAAAACGGGCAGTTGGTCATGGCCCGTGCCGAGGTTAATTCACTGGACCAACTGGCACGGGAGAATCTCTTGCAGTGGGCATTCTCACGGCCGGATGATCTGGATCTGAACGCCCTGCTGAGCGCCGAAGGGCAGCTCCGGAAGTCCGACGCCCTGCGCACCCGGCTCAGCCGTCAGGACGTCGGCCACTGGCTGCTGATTCCCCTGCTGGTGCTCTGGCTGATGCTCATGCCGCGGCTTGTACTGCCCGCCTGCATCGTTCTCGTGCTGGGTGCGGCACCGTCACCGGCCAGAGCGCTGGAATGGCAGGATCTCTGGCTGAATCCGGATCAGCGCGCCTGGCAAGCCCTGCAGGAGGGGGATGCCGATACCGCAGCCCGGCTTGCCCGTGATCCCGCCCTGAAGGGTGCCGCCCTGTATCGGGCCGGCAAGTACCGTGAAGCTGCCCGTGCCTTCGGGAAGGACCCGACCGCAACCGGACATTACAACCGGGGCAACGCCCTGGCCCAATCCGGTGATCTGGAAGGCGCGAAGGAAGCGTGGCTCAGGGCGCTGGCACTGAACCCCGATCTGGAGCAGGCCAGGCGGAATCTGGAGCTGCTTGACCGGCTCAAAAGAGAGTCCGGATCAGGTGGTCAGCAGGGACAGGACAACCGGCAAAATCAGGAGGGTCAGCGCAATCCGGGCCACCAGAATGACCAGACCGGGCCGGGCAACGCTTCCGATCGATCGGGTCAGTCCGGCACCCGCGATCAGCAGGGCCGACAATCCGGAAGCGGCGATCAGACGAGCCGGACACCAACTTCGGGACAGCAGAACGAGGATCAGACATCCGGTCCGTCTCCCGAGCTGCGCACGCGCGGCAATCCGGCTGATGCGGGGGCTGATGAGCGGCAACCAGGTGCCCTGGAAAACCGGAAATCCGGGAAGAGCCGGGATCCATCGGCCGCCGGAGAGACCAGCGGGCAGCCGAAGCCAGACAAACCGGAGACGGATGCCGCGACGGATGGCACGACAACCGCCGGCCAGCCCGGCCTCTCCGATGACGAGCTCAGGCGCTGGCTGCGCCGCATACCGGATACCCCCGGACAACTGCTTCAACGCAAGTTCATGCAACAGTACAGGGAGCGGGACGAACGTCCCGACAAGGGAGAACCCATATGGTAACCATGCACTTCCGGTACGCCCGGTACCTTATCGGGAGCCTGCTGCTCCTCTTGGCCACCCTCACTCAGGCCGAGCTTACCGCATCGATCGACCGGAACGAAGTTCAGCAGGGCGAAACGGTTACACTCACGGTGACAGCGCTGCTGGAGGACACGCCGTTCAGTCTGTTTGACCTGAACACCCTCAAGGTGCCGCAACCGGACACATCCGTACTGGAGCAGGATTTCGAAATTCTGGGTCAGGATCAGCGCTACAGCATGCAGTTCACCAACAATGTGAGCGAGACCCGCATCTTCTGGGAATATACCTTGGTGCCCAAGCGCACCGGCGAGATCAGGATCCCTCCCCTGCGCTGGCAGAAGGAAAAAACCCCCGCACTCTCTCTCACGGTGCGGGAGGCACCTGCCGCCCCGACCTCGGATGCCCCGGTACGCATCGAGGCCGAACTGGATGATGATGAAGCCTATGTGGGCGAACAACGCATTCTCAACATGCGCCTGCTCTACCGTGAGGACATGGCACGCGGGCAGTGGCCACACCCGGACCACCCGGACCTGGTCATCCGCCAATTGGGCAAGCAGACCGAGTTTACCCGGCTGATCAACGGCAAGGCCTATCACGGACTGGCCCGACGCTATGCCCTGTTCCCCCGCAAGCCCGTAAAACTGACGATCCCGCCCGTCACCTTTGAAGGCCTGCTCATCCATGATATCCGCAAGACGCTCACCAAACGCATCGCGTCATCGCCGGAGCTGACACTGACGGTCAAACCCGTACCGGAGAGTGCATCTTCACCCTGGCTGCCTGCGCGACGCCTGTCCATGACCGAAACCTGGACACCCGACACCACCGATCTGAAAGTGGGAGACAGCCTCACCCGGGAAATCACCCTTGAAGCACTGGGGCTGGATGCGGCTGATCTTCCGGAGATTGTTGTCCCGACCCTGCTGGAAGGCATACGCATCTATCCGCAACCCGCCCAGCGAGACACCCGAGAAACCGCCTATGGCCTGACCGGAAGGCTCAGGGTGGCCTGGGCGATTGTTCCCACCCGCCCGGGCACCTACACACTCCCGGCCATTGAAATCCGCTACTGGAACACGGTTGCGGATAAAGCCGGGCAGGTCACCCTGCCCCCGCGCACACTGAACGTGACCGGAGATCAGCTGGCACTCCCGGCAACCACCTCCGGCAACACGGATACGGGGGGACGACCCGGCACAATGGTTCTGGAAAATACTGGCCGGCTTGTTGGCGCTGGGCTGGACTTTCACGGCCGGCCTTGTCTGGTACCGTCACAGGCGAGAGGCCGCCAGCGCCGGGGCCCGACACACCCTCACTCGCCAGCCCTTGCCGCCTCCCCCCAAGGTGGAGCGGGATGTTTCGGGTTTTCTTCGGGAGGCCGAATTATGGCTGGAAAGCGTGACGCCCATGGCACGCCGGCATGGCGGAAACGAGGACCTGGCACAGCGTATCCGGCAAGCGTTGAATGATCTTGCGGCGCGCTGTTATGGTCATACGGCAGAGAAACGACCGGACATCACTGCAACACGCGCGCTGCAGCACGATATGCGGGCGCTTTACAAAGCGCTACTGGATACCGCCAATCATGAAGGGGGGTTTTCAGACTGGGTAACAGAGACTTCAAAAACAAAGCCCTGAGCTCCACACGAATCTCAAGGCTTTGCACGCTTCCGGAAGGAGGCTGATGCGCCCCATTCCGGTCAGATATGCATGACTTCGACAATAACCGTCTTGATCAGGAATCCGACAACCCCGAGGCCCAGGGCAAAAAGAGAACCGCCGTACCAAAGCGACCCGCATTGGAGCGCTTTGCCAGATCCCAGACGATAAATCCCATGAACAGGATCAGGCCTCCGATGAGCAAGACCATGCTCAGTTGCTCGAACTGCTCTACCGACATCAGCTTCCTCCTCTCATTCGGCAACAGTATACCCGGCACCACCGGTTGTCACCAGTGCCGGCCAGTCAGGTTTTGCCGGATTTCACAGGCTATTCAAGCTTGCTCAGGTAGGTTTTTGCCAGATCCGCCGCATGGCTGTCCGGGTAGTTCTCCACCACCGTGCGCAGCGCCTCCCGCGCCTCATTCACCTTGCCCTGGCGATGATAGACCACGCCCAGCTTGAATCGGGCATCCGGGGCCTTGCGATGATCCGGATAGCGACCGAGCACGACTATAAACGCTTGCTCAGCCTTCTCCAGTTCACCTTCCACCAGATAGACTTCTCCCAGCCAGTAATAGGCATTGGCTGTCAGGTCGCTGTCGGGCCAGGCCGATATGAAATCCAGCCAAGCACCAATGGCCTCCTTGAACTTCTGCTGCCGGACCAGTTCGAAAGCCGCCTGATACTGGCGCTGCTGTTCGGGACTTGGGGGCTGAGTCTTGTCCGGAGACGGAGAGTTGCCCGGGGTACTGGCGGGGGGTGGAGTCTGTGCGGCGTCAGAATCTTTGGCAGAAACCGGTGGCGTCTGCACTGCGGGCCCGGATAGCCGTTCCGCCACCAGCCTGGACAGATCGAGAATCCGCTGGTCCAGATCGATATAGCGCTGACGTTCCTGATCCTTCATTTTCCGGATCTCGAACTGCAGTGCTTCCACCTGCCCACGCAGCGTACGCACCTCTTCCTGCAGCTGCTGAACCATCAGCAAGGCATCCGTACCTGAGGGTGATGCCTGGCCGGCTGCCGGCGCTTCTTCCACAACCTGCAAGACCTGCGTGGGCGGTGGTGCCGCCCACAGCAGAGTCGTACTGCCCAGCCAGAGACCGGCTACCGATGAAACAAGTCGTATGCCTGATCTTGTCATGTGCCGGCTCCTCTGCAAGGCTTACTTGTATTCCAGAACCACGCGGCGGTTCTTGGCCCAGGCGGCTTCGTTGTGCCCGGCAACAGCAGGGAATTCCTCACCGTAGGACACCACTTCGATCTGCGCGGGCGATGCACCATTGGCAACCAGGAAGCGCGCCACCGCCTTGGCGCGACGCTCACCCAGCGCCAGGTTGTATTCCTTGGTGCCACGCTCATCGGTATAACCGTTCAGCACCACCTTCTTGTCCGGGTTGGCTGCCAGGAATGCAGCGTGCGCCTTCAGAGGCAGGTGGGCTTCAGGCTTCAGCACGGACTTGTCGAAATCAAAGTAGAAGGTGCGCACTTCACGCAGAGCGGCCATTTCACGATCCTGTGCTTCCTTCTCCTGTACGGCCTGCTGGGCAGCCAGTTCTTCGCTGGTCATGCCGGCTTCATCGCCTGCACCATAGGTGGTGGCATCACCGCCCTGCTGATCCACCACACCCACGGTTTCGGTGTTTCCGGCCTGTTCATCCTGGGTCGGAGTGCTGCTGCAGCCCGCCAGTACGAATGCTGTGAGTGCCAGTGCGGCAAGATTTTTGAAGTTAAGTGTCATCATTTTTCAGTTTCCTTTTTGGTGGATCATCAGTTTTCAGGTTGTTCTGTTCAGGGTTTCAGCCAGGGAGACCAGGCGGGCTCCCTCACATCACCATCCTGCGACGGCAACAGGTAGCGGCTGCCAGTCACCACGGAGACAACCGCAAGTACTCCTTTGCCCTTGCGCTGGGTGGCATAAATGACCATCTTTCCGTTCGGGGCCACACTCGGTGATTCATCCATGCCCGTATCTGACAGCACTGTGGTTTCACGGGTTCCGAGATCCAGCGCTGCGACATGGAAAGCACCGTCGCGTTGGTGCACATAATACACCTTGAGGCCGTCATCACTGAACCGGGGACGTGCATTATAACGTCCTTCAAAGGTCAAACGTACCGGTGCCCCGCCTTCCGCGCTGATCTGGTAGATCTGCGGACCACCTCCCCTGTCGGACGTAAAGACCAGTGAACGACCATCCGGAGACCAGCTGGGTTCGGTGTCGATGGCCCAGTGATTGGTCAGCCGGCGCAGCCGGTTGGTGGTCAGATCCAGAATATAGATTTCCGCATTCCCGTCCTTGGACAGGGTCAGAGCCAGCTTGCGGCCATCAGGCGACCATGCAGGCGCACTGTTCAGGCCTTCAAACTGCTGGATTTGTCTGCGCGCCCCTGTTCTGACATCCTGAATGAAGATTGCCGGTCGTCGTCTGCGCTCAAAGGAGACATATGCGATCTGGCGACCATCCGGTGACCAGGAGGGTGAAATGATGGGCTGTGCTGACTCGGCAATCACACGCGCATTGCGACCATCCGCATCGGCAACCTCCAGCACATAACGGACACCCTTCGACGTGTTCCGGAGAAGCACATAGGCGATCCGGGTGGAAAACACGCCCCGAACGCCGGTGAGGGCTTCATAGACGGCATCGGCCACACGGTGGGCCAGCCGTCGCTGCTGGTTCAGGGGGGCCGCAATCCGCTCTCCCAGCACACGCTGCTGGCTGGAGACATCATAAAGTTCATAGGTCAGCTCAACCTGCTGATCTGCCGGTGACACGCGCACCTGGCCCACGACAATATAACGCTGGCCGAGCAGGCGCCACTCTCTGAAATAGATATCCTTTCCGACGGCCGGCAGACTCAGCATCCGCTCGGTTGGCAAGGGTGCAAACTCACCAGTGCGCAGCAGGTCATCGGAAATGATCCCGGCCAGATCCTCGGTGGGTGACTGTTCGCTGAGCACACGAAATGGCACGATGGCAATGGGCAATGCACTGTCCACCCCCTGGGTGATCTCGATCACCAGATCCGCGCGTGCCATCATGGTCTGCACCAGCATCAGCAGCCCGAATATCAGCTGACGAGCCTGGATTCCTGTTCTGTGCACGGTCACTCCTCGGGTTTGAATCTCAGTATCAATGATCGGAACTCACGCTCAAACAGTTGTCTATTGTCCTTCGGTACCGGATACCGGCTGACCGAACTGGCAGCACTGAGCGCCGACCGGTCGAAGGCGGCATTGCCGCTGCTGCGCTCGATGCTCACGGACTTCAGCTCTCCGGTGGGCAACAGCTCGATGCGCAGGTCAACCACCAGCCCCGGCTTCCAGTCCGCCGGCTTGCGCCAGCTCCGTTCCACCGCCTGACGAATGAGCACGATATAACGGTCCCGCTCGGCGAGCATTTGCTGTTCGCGGGCCCGGGCGCGTTCCGCTTCCTCGCGTTTCAGACGCTCCTGCATCTCGGCCGCTTCGCGGGCCAGCTCGGCCTCTCGCTCACGCCGGAGCATTTCCTGGCGTTTGGCCTCAGCTTCCGCCCGTGCCGCTTCCTCTGCCTTGCGACGCTCCGCCTCGGCCTGCCGACGTGCCTTCTCGGCCTCCGCCTGACTGCGACGGGCCTCTTCCTGACGTCGCTTTTCTTCTTCCTGCTTTTTCTTCAGCGCCAGCGCTGCCTGCTTTTTGCGTTTGGCCTCCGCCTGCTTGCGGGCTTCCTCCTGCTTTCGTGCAGCTTCAGCCTTGCGCCGTCGGGCCTCTTCCGCCTTGCGTTTGGCTTCAGCCTTGCGCTTCGCTTCCAGTTTCTTTCGCAGGGCTTCCCTGGCTTTGCGCTCCTGCTCCGCCTGAGCCTGTTTCCGGCGTTCTTCAGCTGAAGGTGGTAGTGTATCAGCCTGTACCGCGACCACACCAATATGACGCGGCACCTTGGGTACGGATTGGCTCGGTGCCCAGCTCATGGCAAAGAGCCCGCCGATCACCAGGTGCAGCACCAGTGACAGGATCAGGGGCAAACGGTTTTCCTGTGTGACCCTCAACCTCAGCTTCATGGCCCTACCTGGGCTTCTCGGTAATCAGGCCCACATTGGCGATCCCGGCGTCCTGCAGCACGGCAAGCAACTGGACCACCTTGCCGTAAGTCACGTTCTCATCGCCACGGATCAATACTTTGACGCCCGGCTTCTGGGTCGTGATTTTCTTCACCTGCTCCCTGACCTGAGCCAGCTCCATGGGGCGGGACTGATCGTCGCCCAGCTCCGTGTAGTAGCCCCCCAGCGCGCTGACCGCAACAATCAGGGGGGGATTCTGTTCATCCACCTGCAGGGGCTGCGAGTCCACCTGCGGCAGGTCCACGTCCACACCCTGCATCAGCAGCGGTGCCGTGACCATGAAAATGACCAGAAGCACGAGCATGACGTCGATATAGGGTACGACGTTGATCTCGGACATGGGTTTGCGTTTGGGCGTATACCAATCCATTACTGGTCATCCTGATGGCTGGCATGGACGCTGCGATGGAGAATGCTGGAGAATTCTTCCGCGAAGGTCCGGTAACTGTTGGCCAGCTGTTCCGATACGGTCGCGAACCGGTTATAGGCAATTACGGCCGGAATGGCGGCAAAGAGGCCCATCGCCGTGGCAATCAGGGCTTCGGAAATGCCCGGCGCCACGGTGGCAATGGATGCCTGCTGCATGTGCGCCAGACCGCGGAAGGCGTTCATGATGCCCCAGACCGTACCAAAGAGGCCGATGTAGGGGCTGGCGGAACCGACGGTCGCAAGGAACGGCAAGTGACGATCCAGGCGCTCCGTTTCCCGGGAATAGGCGACACGCATGGCGCGCTGAACCCCATCCATCACCGCATCGGGATCCACCCCCGCATTCTGGCGCAGGCGGGTGTATTCCTTGAACCCGGCCTTGAAGATCTGTTCCTCCCCGCTATCGGGGTTCGGTTGGCCAGCACATTCACGAAACAGTTGGCCAAGATCCATGCCGGACCAGAAGCGGTTTTCAAAGTCGCGGATTGCCTGACGCGCCTTCCGGTAGACCTGCAGTCGTTGAAAGATGACGGTCCACGAAACAACGGATGCCGCCAGCAGAATCAGCATGACCAGCTGAACGATGAAGCTGGCATTGGCAATCAGGCTCCAGAAACTCAGTTCTTCAGTCACGCTACAGGCTCCTTGATAATGGGTTGCAGGGCGGCTCTCAGGGTGGCCGGCATGGCGACCGGCCGCTGCCGTTCCCGGTCGATACAGGCGACACGCACCTGACCGCGGGTGAGCACCGCCCCGTCTTCAGGGCGTAAAACGGTTTGTTCAAAGTCCATCCAGGTACGACCCAATCCTGTCATATCGGCAGTCACATGCAGCAGGTCGTCAAGACGTGCCGGACCGTGATAGCGGACAGACAGGCTGTGTACCACAAACAATACATCGGGGTTCAGGGTTTCCAGACGGGGAAAGCCCAGACTGCGGATTCGCTCGGTCCGCGCCCGCTCCATGAATTTCAGGTAGTTGGCGTAGAAAACGATGCCACCTGCATCGGTATCTTCTATGTAGACGCGGACGGGCAGAAAAAAGTCACATGCTTCACTCATGACCTTTCGCCTCCGTCCGGCTCCCAGCCGAAGTGCCGGTAGGCCAGCGGCGTGGCCACGCGCCCCCTGGGCGTGCGCATGAGATACCCCTGCTGAATGAGGTAAGGCTCAAGCACGTCCTCGATGGTGGTGCGCTCCTCGCCTATGGCGGCGGACAGGGAATCCACGCCCACGGGGCCACCGTCAAACTTTTCGATGACGGCGCGCAGCAGGCGGCGATCCATGTGATCGAAGCCCTGATCGTCCACATTGAGCATGTTGAGGGCCTGCCCGGCAATCTCGGCGGTGACCACACCGTCGGCCTTGACCTCGGCGAAGTCCCGCACGCGGCGCAGCAGGCGGTTGGCAATACGGGGCGTGCCCCGTGCCCGCCGGGCGATTTCCAGTGCACCGCCCTCACCCAGCGGCACGCCCATCAGGCGGGCCGAGCGTTCGACGATGGTGCAGAGATCCTCTACCGAGTAGAACTCCAGCCGCTGCACGATGCCGAACCGGTCTCTCAACGGCGACGTCAACAGACCGGCACGGGTGGTTGCGCCGACCAGCGTGAACGGTGGCAGTTCCAGCTTGATGGAACGCGCAGCCGGCCCCTCCCCGATCATGATGTCGAGCTGGTAATCTTCCATCGCCGGATACAGCACTTCTTCCACGGCAGGGCTGAGACGATGAATTTCATCAATGAACAGCACGTCACGCGGCTCGAGATTGGTCAGCAGCGCCGCCAGATCTCCGGCCTTTTCCAGCACGGGACCGGAGGTGCACTTGATGGCCACCCCCATTTCTTCGGCGATGATGTTGGCGAGCGTCGTCTTGCCGAGACCCGGAGGCCCGAAAATCAGGGCATGATCCAGCGCTTCGTTGCGCTGACGCGCGGCCTGAATGAAGATTTCCATCTGCTCCCGCACCTGCGGCTGGCCGATATACTCGGCAAGCGTACGGGGGCGTACAGCTCGGTCGATACTGTCTTCGAGGGGCGAACCTGCGGTGGAAACCAGTCGGTCTGCTTCAATCATGGATTGGGGAGTCTGTAAAAATTACCGACCATCTTAGCGGCTTGGTCAGGCTTTTACCATACTCCTTAAAGCCGATTTAATGAGCGAATCCCTGTCCATATCAGGCACATAGACTGCGCGCACGGCACGCGCCGCCTCGGCGGGCTTGTAGCCCAGTGCCACCAGCGCTTCTTCCGCTTCTTCCTGCGCAGTGAGCGCGGGCGGGCCGGCAACCGGATCGTTCTGAGTGACCGTACCGGCCGGGCTGGCCCAGTCCCGGAGACGATCCTTCATTTCCACGATCAGCCGCTCCGCGGTTTTCTTGCCAATGCCGGGAAGCCGGGTCAGCGGCGTACTTTCACCGGCACTGACTGTCGCCACAAAGGTTCCCGCATCCATGTGAGACAATATGGCCAGCGCAAGCTTGGGGCCCACGCCGTTGACCTTGATCAGCTGGCGAAAGAGATCCCGCTCCTGGCGCGACATGAAGCCATAGAGCAACTGGGCATCCTCACGCACGACAAAATGGGTATGCAGGACAATGGTCTCCCCGGCCCGTGGCATCTGGCCGAGCAGCGAGAGCGGCACCTCCACTTCATAACCGACGCCGTGAACGTCGATCAGTACCGTGGGCGGATGACTTTCAATCAGGGTGCCCTGTATACGTCCGATCATGCATGGTTACCTCTGCTTCCAGCGTCCGCCTGCGGTCCCCCGGGAAACCTTGCCCATGCGGATGAGGCTTGAAAGCGTGTGTGCGTGGCAGAGCGCGATGGCCAGTGCGTCCGCCGCATCGGGCTGTGGGGTGCTTTCGAGCCTGAACAGCGCCTGCACCATGGCCTGAACCTGAGATTTGTCGGCATTGCCATTCCCGACCACAGCCTGCTTGGCCTTCTTGGCCGCATACTCTGCCACCGGCAGCCCCTTGTGGGCCAGCGCGACAATCGCCGCGCCACGCGCCTGCCCGAGCTTGAGTGCGGAATCCGCATTGCGGGCCAGGAACACCTGTTCAATGGCCGCTTCCTGCGGCGCATACATGTCCACCAGCTGACAAACGCCGTTGAACACGACCTGAAGCCGGTCAGCCAGGGTTTCCCCGGTCACGCGGATGCAGCCACTGGCCAGATACCGCGCTGCCCCACCCGGACGGGACTCGATCACACCGTATCCCGTGCGGATGGAACCCGGATCTATTCCCAGAATGACCGGCACGGGCATCAGCCCTCGTAGGCTTCTTCGGGAATGTCCGCGTTGGTGTACACGTTCTGTACGTCGTCCAGATCCTCAAGCATGTCGATCATCTTGAGAACGGTCCTGGCCGTTTCCACGTCCAGCTCCACCGTTGTGGACGGCACCATGGTGACCTCAGCTTCCTCGAAGGCCAGTCCCGCGGCCTTGAGTGCCTCGCGTACCGCCTCGAAATCCTCGGGCAGCGTCCGGACCTCCACCGAACCATCATCATTGGTGACGACGTCTTCGGCACCCGCCTCCAGTGCAACTTCCATGATGCGATCTTCGTCCGCACCCGGCGCAAAGGAAATGATCCCCTTCTTGCTGAACAGGTAGGCCACCGAGCCATCCGTACCGAGATTGCCACCATGCTTGGAGAACGCATGCCGGACTTCCGCCACAGTCCGGTTACGGTTGTCGGTCATGGCTTCGACATAGACCGCCACGCCACCGGCGCCGTAACCTTCGTAGGTCAGTTCCTCATAGTTGTCCTGCCCGTCAAGACCGGCGCCACGTGCAATGGCCTTGTCGATGGTGTCCTTCTTCATGTTGTGCTGCAGGGCCTTGTCCACGGCAGCACGCAGGCGCGGGTTATCGGCAGGATCCGCACCGCCCTTGGCAGCGACACTGATTTCCCGGATCAGCTTGGTAAAGATCTTGCCCCGCCTGGCGTCCTGAGCCGCCTTGCGGTGTTTGATGTTTGCCCACTTGCTATGACCTGCCATTGAAATACTCCAGTGCGTTTACTCTGCAGATTTTTCGACGCCAGACCGCACACGGATGTGCAGTTCGCGCAATTGTTTGGGATCCACTTCCCCGGGTGCCTGTGTCAGCAGACACATGGCACTCTGTGTTTTCGGGAAGGCAATGACATCACGAATGGAGGACGCACCGGTCATGAGCATGATCAGGCGGTCCAGGCCGAAGGCGAGTCCGCCATGAGGCGGTGCGCCATACTTCAGTGCATCAAGCAGGAAGCCGAACTTCTCCCGTGCCTCCTCTTCGCCAATCCCCAGCACCCTGAAAACGGCCTGCTGCATTTCCGGATCGTAGATACGCAGTGATCCGCCACCCAGTTCGGTGCCGTTGAGCACCATGTCATAGGCGCGTGACAGCGCGCTTTCGGGATGCGCCGCGAGCTCTTCGGGCGTACACGCCGGCAGCGTGAACGGGTGATGCAGGGAAGTCAGGCCGCCTTCGCCGTCCTCCTCGAACATGGGGAAGTCCACGACCCACAGCGGCGCCCACTCCTTTTCTGCCAGATTGAGATCGTGACCAATGCGGACACGCAGCGCGCCCATGGCCTCGTTGACAGTCGTCCGCTTATCCGCCCCGAAGAAGACCACATCACCGTCTTCCGCCTGCACGCGATCCAGAATGGCCAGCACCGCTTCTTCCGGCAGGAACTTGACGATCGGGCTCTGCAGGCCTTCCACGCCCTGGCTGCGATCGTTGACCTTGATATAGGCCAGCCCCTTGGCACCATAAATACCCACGAATTTGGTGTAGTCATCAATCTGCTTGCGACTGAGCTGGCTGCCCTGAGGGACCCGCAAGGCCACAACCCGGCTCTTGGGATCATTGGCCGGGCCGCTGAAGACCTTGAATTCCACATCCGTGAGCAGATCCGCCACGTCCACCAGTTCCAGCGGAATCCTCAGATCCGGCTTGTCACTGCCGTAGCGCTGCATGGCTTCATGCCAGGTCATGCGCGGGAACGGCGGCAACTCCACATTCAGCAGATCCCGGAACAGGTTGCGGATCATGCCTTCGGCCAGCCCCATGATCTCGTCTTCACTCAGGAAGGACGTTTCAATATCCACCTGCGTGAATTCAGGCTGACGATCTGCACGCAGATCCTCATCCCGGAAACACTTGGCGATCTGGTAATAGCGGTCAAAGCCGGAGACCATGAGGAGCTGCTTGAACAGCTGCGGGGACTGCGGCAGCGCGAAGAAACGACCGGGGTGAGTCCGGCTCGGCACCAGATAATCCCGCGCCCCTTCCGGTGTGGCCCGGGTGAGGATGGGGGTTTCCAGATCCAGGAAGCCGTTGCTGTCCAGGTAATTGCGGATGTAGGACGTGGCTTTTGCCCGGAAAATCAGGCGTTCCTGCATTTCCGGACGGCGCAGATCCATGTAGCGGAAGCGCAGGCGGACATCCTCGCCCACTTCCACATATTCATCCAGCGGAAACGGCGGTGTGGCGGCCTGACTGAGAATTTCCAGCTCCTTGCCCAGCACTTCGATGCGCCCCGTGCGCATCTTCGGGTTGATGGCACCTTCCTGCCGGGCGCGCACGCGACCGGTGACCTTGAGCACGTATTCGCTGCGCACGCGATCAGCCAGTGCGAAACTTTCCTCCGCATCCGGGTCGAATACGACCTGAACCAGTCCTTCACGGTCACGCAGATCAATGAAGATCACGCCACCGTGATCACGGCGACGGTGTGCCCAGCCATACAGGGTCACGGTTTGATCAATATGTTCTTCGCTCAGAGCGCCGCAGTAATGTGTCCGCATAGTTGTGTATTCCTGATGTCTGCTGTCTTAGTCGGCCGAAGCGCTGCCGGCACACTGGCCACACCCGGTGGGTGCGCAGCTGTCACCCGTGGCCAGGTTCTTCTTCGCGCCGGTCTTGAAATCGGTTTCGTACCAGCCACCGCCCTTCAGGCGAAAGCCGGGTGCTGAAATTTTCTTGTGAAAGGTGTCCTGCCGGCATTCCGGACAGGTGACCAGTACCGGGTCACTGACTTTCTGAAGATATTCCTTCTCGAATCCACAGGCCTTGCAAACGTACTCGTAAATCGGCATGCGCCACCTCGTCTACAGCGAACCACCTTAAACAAAGCGCCGTATTATAAACCGATTTTTCCGGTAAAAGCATGCCTGTGAGAAAGGAAGCGGGATGTGGTTACAATCGTGACGGTTTTCCTGCCGCTTTCCGGGCTTCTGTCCTCTCTTCCTGCGTCCCGGCGGCCTCTTCCCCGGCAAGACTGTCAATCAGCTCGAAATAGTCTGCCCGGTAAGGGTCCTGCAACACCTGCTGCCAGGGCTTGCCGCAAACCGCATAGACGGTCTGCACGCTCTGATGATCAAAGGCGCGCCAGTACTGGTCATCCTTGAGCCGGCGGTAACGATGACCTTCCAGTTCGGCAATGACCCGGGCCGTATCAAAGGTGCCGGCCCGCTCCACCGCATCCTTGTATTCGTAAACAATGGTATAAGCCGAAGCCGCGGAGGATGAGGGGCGTTTCTTGTAACGCCCGGAAAAGGCTTCGACAAACTTCCGGCCCGCCGGGTAGTCATACTGGTAAGGCACCTGCCAGCTCCAGGGAACCGCGCCAATCACGCCCTCCATGATGCCAGCTCCGGCCTTCTGAGCCATGCCGAGCTCCAGGCACGGTACCACGACGGCCATCTTGTTCTTCAGTCCCATCTGGTGGGCCAGTGTCAGCGCCCGGACCATGTCATCCCCGAAAAGCACCAGAACCAGCACCTGAGCACCCGATGCCTCGGCAGCCTTCAGCGCATCCCGGAAATGGGTCAGACGGGCACCCGGAAAAGGAGTTTTGACGCCGGGGTTCAACTGTAGGTCGGTCGTTCCCGTAAATCTGCGCAAGGACGCCTCGGTACTCCATCCCCAGGTATAGTCGGCCGTCAGATAGAAATAACGCTGCCCGGCGTACTGGCTGTTGAGCGTCTTGGCAAGCACCCGGGCGGCCATCCAGGCATTGTAGGTTTCGCGGAACATGTACCGGTGCCCTTCCGCACCGGTGGTTGCGTTTGAATACGTCAGCGTGCCGAAATACAAACGGTCATGTCTCGCCGCTTCCTTCCCTGCAGCGATGGCTACCGCCGAAGAGGCGCCTCCGAAAAGCATGACGGCCTGTTCCTTAACGATCAACTCACGGACATTGGCCACGGCAATGTCCGGCCTGGAACGCGAGTCCCGGGTTGCCAGCCGGACCGTCTGGCCCAGAATACCGCCGCTGGCGTTGATTTCATCCACTGCCATCTGTGCGGCACAATGCTGCTCCCGCCCCTGCTCCGCATAACGGCCTGTTTGCGGGTAGTTCAATCCCAGCGTGATGGTTCCGGCCGAGACAAGTGGCGCAACAAACAGACAGACCAGACATAAAACGCGCAAAATCATATCGTTCTCTCTCGCTATTGTATTTGTTCTCGAGCAAACCGCATGTTACCGGCGCCGCGTCATATCCCACCATTCCACCTAGGTCGAAGTTCCCGTAAAGAAATGTGAACGAAACTGAGCAAATCTTGATCTGGGCAATGTCCGCCCACATTTATACGTGTCAGACTGGTCAGTACCAAAACAATCAGACGTCTCGAAGAGGGAATCCATGAAAACAATCGTGACCATCAGTCTGGGCAGCTCAGATGACAACTATGATTTTCAGACCCGGTTTCTGAATACGGATTTCAGGCTGGTTCGCGTGGGAACAGACCACAATCCCCAGCAGGCACAGGCACTGGTGGAACAGTGGAAGGACAAGGCCGACATGATTGCACTGGCCGGCATGCGGGATCACTGCCGGGTGGGGGCGCAATGCCTGCATGAACCCTTCATGGCCATGCTGGAAGAAGAGGCGGACGGGACACCGGTGACAGCGGGCTCCACCCTGCGTGACATCCTCATGGACTGGGCCATCCGTCACACCCAGATTACCGAGGGCAATTTTTTCAACAATGCGGTCACGCTGTTCTTCAACGGCCTGAGTGACTGGAAAGCCGCCAGCGTTCTGAACGAGTACACGGACAACCTGTATTTTGCCGATCCGGTCCTTCAGGTCGCGGCTCCGGCCTGCCTGACCTCGCTGAAGCAGCTGGAGCTTTATGCCCAGGCCACACACCCGCTGATGAAATACACGCCGGCGCACATTGTCCAGCCGCGCCTCAACCCGAAAGCCATGATCAACCGCTGGGCACTGGAAAGCGTGCTCAAGAAGGCCCATGTGCTGGTGGGCCCCCTGGATGCGCTGGAAAACCTGGACGGTGAATATCTGGCCAAGCGCACCCTCATCACCTCGACCGTCACCGAGGAGCGCCTGGAAAAACTGAAGGAAAAAGGTGTCTATACCGTCATTGACTACACACCACGCCTCTTCGAGCAGCCCGTGGGCATCGCCACCCTGGAGGCCATGATCTGTGCGGCCACCGGGCGCCGGCCGGAAGACGTGATCCATGATGATTACCTTGAAATCATTGATGACCTGAAGCTTGAGCCACGCGTCCTGTTCCCCAACGGTCATCGCCGGGTGAACCGCTTCGCCTTCGTGATTCACCCGCTGTCCCAGAAGTATCTGAACAAGGCCAAGCCGCTGGCGCTTCTCTCCAGAGTGGCACCTCAGGTGGTCATGGATCAGGTGGAAAAAGCCATGGCCTGGGCTCCGCCCTTTGTCTACTCGAAGGTCGAAGGCATCGTTTCCCCCACCGGTGCGGAAGCGGAAGGCTGGCTGATCACCGTCGGTGGCACGCCGAAGGAGATCATGCGTCACAATCCGGAATTCACATACCGGCGGCTGCTGGCTGCTGCGGACATGGCCAAGAAGATGGGCGCACAGATCATGGGTCTCGGTGCGTTCACCAAAGTCGTCGGGGATGCGGGCATCACGGTGGCCAAGCGTGCGCCGCTGCCCATCACCACAGGCAACAGCTACAGCGCGTCCGGCGCGCTCTGGGCGGCCTATGAAGCCGTCAAGCGTCTGGGCTTTGTGGAGTTCACGGAACGCGGACGCATCAAGGGCAAGGCCATGGTGGTCGGCGCCACGGGTGCCATCGGCTCGGTATGCGCCCGCCTGCTGGCCAAGGCCGTTGAGGAAGTCCATTTGGTGGCTCCCGAACCGGCCAAGCTGCTGGCACTCAAGGAGAGCATTCTGAAAGAGACGCCGGATGCCCGTCTGGAGATCGCGTCGACCACGGACAAGGCCGCGCTGGGCGAAATGGACATGATCGTGACTGCAACCTCCGGCGCCGGCAAACGCATCCTGGACATCATGAAAGTCAAGCCCGGTTGTGTCATCACGGATGTGGCGAGACCGCTGGACATTCCGCCCGAGGATGTGGCCAAACGGCCCGATGTGCTGGTGATCGAGTCCGGCGAGATCGAGCTGCCCGGAGAGGTGCGCATGAAGGACATTGGTCTGCCGCCAAAGGTGGCCTATGCCTGTCTGGCGGAAACCATCGTGCTGGCACTTGAAGGCCGGTTCGAGAATTACACCCTGGGTCGTCAGATCGAGTGGGAGAAAGTCCGCGAGATCTACAAGCTCGGGCTGAAGCATGGCATGAAGCTGGCTGCCATTTCCGGCGTGAACGGGGTTTATACGGACGAAGACTTCGAACGTGTCCGCACGCTCGCGCTCAAGGCCAGGGAAAAGGCATCAGCTGCCGCTGAAGTGGCCTGATCCCTGCTCCTGATGTAGACTGGCGCCTCCTTGATACAGGAGGCGCTTTTTTATGGCCGGCCGGAATGAACAGAAACAGCGCACCCGCCGTGCACTGCTGGATGCGGCGCTCCGTCAACTGGATGCGGAGAAAAGCTTTTCAAGCCTCAGCCTCAGGGAAGTAGCGCGCGAGGCAGGCATTGCCCCGACTTCCTTCTATCGCCACTTCAGTGACATGGAAGAACTGGGGCTGGCTCTGGTGGACGAAGGCGGGGTGACCCTGCGACAGCTGATGCGGCAGGCCCGCAAGCGCATTGCCAGTTCGGGCAGCGCCATCCAGACCTCACTGGATACCTTTCTGGAATATCTGAGTGCCAATGCCAGCCTGTTTCGCTTGTTGTTGCGCGAGCGATCCGGCCTGTCACGCCAGTTCCGGGCGGCAATCAAGGCGGAGATTGATCACTTCGTCACCGAGCTGTCATGGGATCTGGAGCGCAAGGCCAACGAACTGAACCAGCCACTGGAAGATCCGCGACTGGTGGCGGAAGCCATGGTGACCCTGGTGTTCAACGCGGGTGCCGATCTGCTGGACAGTACACCGGCAGAAAGGCAGGCCGTGCGCGAGCGCCTGGCCCGCCAACTGCGTTACGTGTTGCGCGGAGCCCAGCAGGAAGGCCGGCGGCGCGCCGTTACCCCAGACGCACCTGAATCAGACTGAACAGCCGCATGCCCAGCGCCTGCCCCCGGTCCGCATAGGGTTCGGGCGGGCGCACACCCCAGACGGGACCGGGCCAGGCCGGGTCGTTCTCAAAGCGTACAACATGGTGAAGATGCAGCTGCGGCACCAGATTGCCCAGGGCGGCGATATTGAGCTTGTGGCCCTGAAGTTCCGCCATCATCACCTGCCCCGTGATCCGGCTTTCGAGCCAGAGCTGGCTATAGTCTTCCTCGTCCAGCTCATGGGCCTCACGAATATCCGGGCGGCGCGGCACCAGAATCAGCCATGGATACTGCCGGTCATTCATGATGAGCACGCGGCACAGGGGCAGATCGCCCAGAGTCAGGCAATCCGCCGCCAGCCGCGGGTGCAGTGTCCAGGCGCTCACAGGACCGGCTTCACGCTGAGACCCCGGCCAATGCCGAAGTAACGCAGGCCGTAGCGCTCCATGCGGGCGGGGTCATAGAGGTTGCGGCCATCGAAGATCAATGGCTGACGCAGTGTCCGGGCAATGAGCTCGAAGTCCGGCGAACGGAATTCTTTCCATTCGGTACAGATGACCAGCGCGTCTGCATTGCGCAGGGCTTGTTCCTTGGTGCCGCACAGGGTCAGGTCATCGCGCTCCCCATAGATGCGCTGGGTTTCCTTCATGGCTTCCGGGTCGTATGCCTGAACCGATGCGCCTGCCTCCCAGAGCTGCTCCATGAGGCGACGGCTGGAGGCTTCACGCATGTCATCGGTGTTGGGCTTGAAGGCCAGGCCCCAGACGGCAAAGGTCTTGCCCTTCAGATCTTCACCGAATTCGGCATAGATCTTCTCGAAAAGGACATTCTTCTGCCGGTCGTTCACATCTTCCACGGCTTCCAGAAGCCGGGCCGGATGACCCACTTCCCGTGCGGTGGAGACCAGTGCCTTCACATCCTTGGGAAAGCAGGAGCCGCCATAGCCACAACCGGGGTAGATGAAGTGATAGCCGATACGCGGGTCGGAGCCGATCCCCTTGCGCACCGATTCCACATCCGCGCCCAGACGCTCGGCCAGATTGGCGATCTCGTTCATGAAGCTGATCTTGGTGGCCAGCATGGCGTTGGCGGCGTACTTGGTCAGCTCGGCGGAACGCACGTCCATGACAATGATGCGTTCGCGGTTGCGGTTAAAGGGCTCATACACTTCACGCAACACTTCCACGGCGCGCTCGCTTTCAGCGCCGATCACGATCCGGTCGGGCTTCATGAAGTCATTGACGGCATCCCCTTCCTTGAGAAATTCCGGATTGGAAACCACGTCGAAGGGAATGGCCTCGCCCCGCTCTGCCAGCGCCTCGGCAATGGTGCGGCGTACCCGGTCGCCGGTGCCGACAGGCACCGTAGACTTGTCTACCACCACGCGATAGTCGGTCATGTGCTGACCAATGGTGCTCGCCACCTGCAGTACATAACGCAGATCGGCAGAGCCATCCTCATCCGGCGGCGTACCCACGGCTATGAACTGGACCAGGCCAAATTCGATGGCTTCACGGGCATCGGTGGTGAACTGCAGACGCCCGGCGGCCGCATTGGCCTTGACGATGTTTTCCAGCCCGGGCTCGTAAATGGGAATGACGCCATTGCGCAGGCCCTCGATCTTGGCCTCGTCCACATCCACACACATGACGTGATGGCCCGCATCGGCCAGACAGGCCCCGGTCACCAGTCCCACATATCCTGTTCCGAATATCGCGATTTTCATTGATTACTCCTGACTTATCGCGGGAACGCGTCCTTTTGCCTGCGTTCCTGCCAGATTTTTTCCCATTTGAGTGCGGTGTCCACGATCACGTCCAGATCAGCATACTGTGGGGTCCACCCCAACACGTCGCGGATTCGGGCGTTCCCGGCCACCAGCGCAGCGGGATCCCCGGCACGGCGACCGGTTTCCTCTACCGGGAAATCCACGCCGGAAATGCGCTTCACCGCTTCGATGACTTCACGCACGCTGAATCCGCGCCCGTACCCGCAGTTGAACAGATTGGATGTCTGTTGCCCGACCAGATAGTCCAGCGCCATGACATGAGCCCGCGCCAGGTCTTCAACATGGATGTAGTCCCGGATGCAGGTGCCGTCGGGCGTGGGATAGTCGGTACCGAATATGCTCATGCCGGACCGGGCACCGGTGGCGCACTCGCAGGCCACCTTGATCAGGTGTGTGGCTTCCGGTGTTGCCTGGCCAATGCGCCCTTCAGGATCCGCGCCGGCCACATTGAAATAGCGCAGGATCACGTGCTTGATATCCGTGGCCGCACTGAGGTCGCGGATCATCTGTTCGCTCATGAGCTTTGACCAGCCATAGGGGTTGATCGGTGCGGTGGGGGCGTTCTCGTCAATCTGCGGGTTGTCGGGCATGCCGTAAACCGCAGCGGTGGAAGAGAAGACCAGATAGGGCACCTGATAGCGCTCGATCATAGAGAGCAGATTCAGTGTGTTGCGGGTGTTGTTGCGGTAATACTTGCCCGGATTGGCCACCGACTCGGGCACCACGATGTGTGCGGCAAAGTGCAGCACCGCCTCGAAATCCTCGTCCCGGAAGAGCTGCTCCAGACGCTCCACGTGACCGATATCACCCACCACCAGGCGGCCATGGGTCACGGCCCAGGGGTAGCCGGTGGAGAGGTTGTCATATACGACGATGTCGTGCCCGGCATCGCCCAGCTGGCGAACCACATGGCTGCCGATGTAACCGGCGCCGCCGGTAACCAAAACTTTCATCCTGACTCCTTGTTGCGCAGACGTTTTTGTCTGAAAAAACCTGATATGAGTTCAGCGCAGGCTTCGGCCTCCACCCCGCCGACAATTTCCGGGGACCAGTTATAGCAGCTTGCCTGCGGCAATTGAAGCTGGCTCTGAATGACACCGGCCTTCGGTTCGGGGGCCCCGTACACAATCCGGCGAATCCGGGCATGGATCAGGGCACCGTAACACATGGTACAGGGCTCAATGGTGACATAGAGATCCGCTTCCGGCATGCGGTAATTGTTCAGCCACCGTGCGGCATCACGCAGCGCGACGATTTCCGCGTGTGCGGTCGGATCGCCACTGCTGATGGGGCGGTTCCAGCCCCGGCCGATGACCTCACCCCGGCAGACCACCACGGCCCCCACCGGCACTTCATCCTGCGACGCCGCGTGACGCGCCAGACGCAGGGCCTCCTGCATCCAGCGTGCATCCGGGCTGATCTCTTCGGAAGGGCTTTTTGCCGTCAAACGGGGATACCTTGGGGCCTGTCACACAAAAAAGGCCCGGATTCGGGCCAGGTTGAATCCGGACCAAATATGGTCGCACATATGCGTAGATTTGCAAGAAATATACACATGGAGAATGGCATGACTAAAGTGGCAGAGCCTTTCCTGTCCGTCATCCAGATGAATAAAGCCCCCATACCAGAAACGTGTTGTACCTCTGCCACAGGGAAAGGTGCATGCCGAGAATTATAGCAGGCCCAGCAAGACCGTCACCCACAGACCGCACAAGCAAAGCAGGCTGAAGCCAAACGTAAAGAAGCGACGGCTCACATTGTTGCTGGTCAAATGTATGAAGGTGTGTACAAATCTGGCAGCGACAAAAAGCCAGGCCAGTACGATCGCCGCGACTGATACATTTCCGGTGATATGAGTCAGGATGACTCCGATGTAAAACAGAGGTGGAATTTCAAAGTGATTCTGGACATGCCTGGACATCAGGTGGAGGTCCTGAGGCTGACTTCCTTCGTTATAGGTTCTGTAAAAACTGATCTTTACCCTGCCCTGGCGGATAGCCAGGAATCTCATCAACCCAAGCCTGAAGACACAAAACAGCGTCAGCGCGAACATGGCAAAAGCCGGATACAGGATTGCGTTTTCGTTCATTCATTCACCTTTGAATTTCACCCGTTACTACAGTCGACCGCTACCATACTATTTCCTCGCCAGACTCTACAACCGGTCCCGAGCGAACAATACGAATGACCACAGGGCTGGTTATACCGTAAGCGATCCATAACACCCTGTTCAGTTGGCGGGCTTCATGTTCCAGGGCAGAAGTGCGTCCAGGTCGTCATCGCTGTCTGCCTGCGGCAGCCTGGCAAAGAGACGGCTCAGGTAGCTGTACGGCTCATGACCATTGGCCTTGGCGGTCTCGATCACCGAGTAGATCCGGGCGCTGGCCTCTGCACCCCTGACCGTATCGGCAAACAGCCAGTTCTTTCGGCCAATGACGAACGGCCGGATGCCGTTTTCAGCGCCGTTGTTGTCTATCGGCAGGCAGCCGTTTTCAAGGTAGGTGGTGAGGGTGTCCCAGTACTTCAGGGTGTAGCCGATGGCTTCTCCGAATCTGCTCTTCGGCGTGACCTGCACCGACTTCTATTCCAGGTGGCATGCACCAGTCCGTAGCGGGTCACGGCTGCACGGTAGCCGGCATAGCCGTCCGTCATCAGCGCGCCACGGCAACCCGACAGCAGGCCGGCAGCCACCTCTGCAGAACGCGTCGGACTGTAATGGTAAAGGGTCACGTCCCGACCCCGGGGATGTGACTCATCCGGCGGAGACAGTCCGCGCCGGATCCACATGTATGAGGTGCTGCCGGCCTGTCGGCCGGGCTCGCGGTTGACCTGCAGGGTGGTTTCATCCATCAGGATGACCGGCACATCCCGCATTGCGGCTTCCATGCGTCCGAGCAGGGGGATCAGCGCCTCGCTGCACTGAATCACCCAGCGGGCCAGCGTGTTGCGGGGCAGATCAATACCCTGACGTTCGAAGATCCGGCTCAGCCGGTACAGGGGCAGCGCATCCTGATACTTGGCCACCAGAATGAACGCGAGCAGCTGGGTGCCGGCATTGCTGCCCGGGATCAGGGCTGCCGGCTTCCGGGCTGTCCGGACGCCGTCCTCGCATTGCGGACAGGTGTACTTGTAACGGACATGCCGCTGCACGTACAGCCGGGCCGGGAGATATTCCAGATTTTCGCTGACCTCTTCTCCGATACGCTGGCGCTGACATCCGCAGGCACAGACCTTGTCGGCTTCGTCCAGGTCATGTTCGATCACTTCGCGGGGCAGCTCTTCGGGCAGCGCCTGCCGGCCGGAGGTGGGGCGACGGACATGGCCCCTGACTTCAGTGGCGCCGGACGTCTCGTCCGGCTCCGCAGCCACCAGTTCTTCCGCTTCATTGAACAGGTCAGCCTGCGGATCCTCTGTCCGGCGTTCGCTGCGTTCCCCGTAACGATGAGACAGGGCCAGACGCAGCTGCTCTTCCAGAAAGTGAATGCGTTGTGCCAGACGCTGATTTTTCTGCTCAAGTGACGTGTTTTTCCGCTCGCGCTCAGCCAGCGCCCGCCGCTGATTTTCCAGCAGGGCAATCAGTTCTCTTTTATCAATACTTTCAATAGGTTGAGCGCTTTCGGACATGCGCCCATGATACCACATCCGGCGCTAAAAAGCGCCGGAAACAGAAGAAAAATGCAGGGTTTTGTGAGGCGTGAGACGGTCCAGATCAATGCCATCCAGCAACCAGGACAACTGCTCCGGCGAAAGAGAGCGAACCTGTTGCGTCCCCGGCGCAGGCCAGCAGGAGCGCTGCTTCTCCAGCCGCTTGTACCAGAGCACAAAGCCGTTGCGCTCCCAGTACAGCAGCTTGACCTTGTCCCGTTGCCGGTTGGTGAAGGCAAACAGGGTGGGCGCAAAGGGGTTGCGTTCCAGTTCGGCCTCGACAATGGCGGCCAGTCCGTCAATACTCTTGCGGAAGTCGACCGGGTGCAGGTACAGGTAAATCTCCCGAACCGGCCAGCGCCGGACTCTCATGACGCGAGCACCCCAAGCACGGCGGACAGCTGTGAGGCCGGCACCCGCAGCCAGACAGGCTGACCATTGGGAAGCCGTGTTTCCACCTCGATGCGCTCATCAGCCGCAGCGGCAAGCGGCTGGCGGACAAAGCCCGCCCGGGAGGGGCCGCTGCCCTCCGCAAACCCCTTGCGCCTGAGGGGGTGGGCGGCATTGTACAGGGTGACGGGGCTGACGCCGTTTTCGGTTGCCACCTGCTTGAGGGGCTTGCCTGCGGTCCGGGCCTGTTCGATCAGGGAAAGATAGAAGGACTGCTTCTCGGTAAGTAACATGACGGACTCCTGTGCAACAGACAGGCGTACCTTAGCCGATTCGCCGGGCAGATTTTAGATGGGGGTTATGGATCGCTTACGTTTATTTGCGATTTTTTCTTGCCTCAAATCGCATTAATAACAACTGCTGGGCCCCAAGTACTACATGCCAACACTCTCGCAACGTCATACTTGATAATAAAAAAATAAAACCGACCACCGATCGATACCATATCTTACTATCCCTTGTTGGCCATATCGAATCAAAAATCCCAAGACCTGCCAGCGCCCAGAAACACAATGTTACCAATATAAGAAATATTGCAGATTGAAATGTATAAACATAATCCTCAAAACCACCTTTTTTGAAAGATGCGATTTCCTCTATTTCTTCAGTTTGCAACAATGCCTGAGCATTCCCCCCCAGGCAAAAGATAACCCAATCAATATTCCGGCAACAGGTAGCAGTAAAGATGTTGACGCTTCTTTTAGTGTAACAGGCAAGATAAAAGCCATCACTATCCCTATGAGGATATGGAGTAAAATCCACCGATCCCAGTATTTGATTAGGCCCGGGCCATTTCCAGTACCCTTTAACAGCCACTTCCAGAACGTGGTCATTCTTCGCGACGCCTTCTGACTCGACTATATGCCTCCCTAAGCTTTTGCAGCAAAGAAAGTTTATCTTCTCTATCCTCCTCCTCTATAGGGATGGTAACTGGATCACCTTCGAGGTGCCGGGTTACTGGACGCTGACCTTCACCCATCCTCATCTTGGCTGATGCATTATTACCTGTTGAAGCTACAGATCTTGCCACCTCCTCTATTCTATCCCTATTTAGATCTATCCCTTGTACTGTTGCTTTTCCTCTTCTTCCCCCTGTTTCTTCCAAGTATTTTTCCATCGGCTTGTGAAAATCGGATTCCACATCAAATGGATTGGGCTTCCCAAAATTGACAGTAAAGCTGACAACTGCATAGGCTTGATGTATATGCTTCAAAAAATCTTTCGGGTCCCATATTTCTGATATTTCTATCCGATACCCACTATTAACCACCACATCTTGTCTATTGAATAATTTTTCTACATTCCTTGCAATACCTTTCACGGTTGGCGACAACTTACTCTTAGGCTCTATAGCAAGAAATCCAAACTTCGGATCATAATACACGTAGGTAAAGGGCGATTCTTCATCTTCTACCTCAAGGAAATTTTTTTCATTTTCATCATAAAGCTCTTTGCTCTTTTTTGTCGTTCTCCCAGCGGCAAATAAAAGCCCCTCATCTTCTATGAATACAACGTTTCCAATATGCCATATATACCCCTCTCTAAGTTCAGCAGATGGCTTGGAAGAAATAACCTTGATTAAGAATTTACTTGGCTCCATCTCCTCGCCAAATAAAACTCCTTGCCCCGATTTTTGAACTTTTATGCGAAAAAGATATAGATTAGCCATGAATTGTCCTTATCCGCTAACATTTTACTCAACGACAGACTGCCCTCTATCTCCCACGAGCCAGTCCGTTCTCCTGTGTCAAATTTCGCACCATGAGCGATTTTATGCAACCCCAACGCGCGTCAAAAAGCGTCGCCCATCCGGCGGATAGGCGTCAATTCTGAGATAGGGATCGACAGGCGGGCATCCTGCCATACCTTCCGCAATTCCTTTGCAATCAGGCTTGAGCACCACCCCGGCATGGCCGGGGTGACCGCTCGCCTCACTCCCACTCGATGGTGGCGGGAGGTTTGGAGGAGACGTCGTAGACGACCCGGGAGACGCCGCTGATCTCATTGATGATGCGGTTGGAGACCCGCTCGATCAGATCATACGGCAGGTGTGCCCAGCGGGCGGTCATGAAGTCGATGGTTTCCACTGCACGCAGGGCAATGACGTACTCGTAGCGGCGCGCATCGCCGACCACACCCACGGACTTCACCGGCAGGAAGACGGCAAAGGCCTGGGAGGTCTTGTGGTAGTAGTCTGCACGGTGCAGTTCCTCGATGAAGATGGCATCCGCTTCACGCAGGATGTCCGCATATTCCTTTTTCACTTCGCCCAGGATGCGCACGCCCAGTCCGGGGCCGGGGAACGGATGCCGGTAGACCATGTCGTACGGCAGGCCCAGTTCCAGGCCGATCTTGCGCACTTCGTCCTTGAACAGTTCGCGCAGGGGTTCCACCAGTTCGAACTGCATGTTCTCCGGCAGGCCACCCACGTTGTGGTGTGACTTGATGACGTGGGCCTTGCCCGTCTTGGAGGCGGCCGACTCGATCACGTCCGGATAGATGGTGCCCTGTGCCAGCCAGCGTACGTCCTTGAGCTTGCTGGCTTCCTGATCGAACACCTCGATGAAGGTGGCACCGATGATCTTGCGCTTTGCTTCCGGATCCTGAACGCCCTTGAGGCGGGAGAGGAACAGGTCCTGTGCGTCGGCGCGGATGACCTTGACGCCCATGCTCTTGGCAAACATGTCCATGACCTGGTCGCCTTCATGCAGGCGCAGCAGGCCGTTGTCCACAAACACGCAGGTGAGCTGGTCGCCGATGGCCTTGTGCAGCAGGGCCGCGGTCACGGAGGAATCCACGCCACCGGAGAGGCCGAGCAGCACCTTGTCCGAACCTACCTGCTTGCGGATACGCTCCACCGCATCGTCAATGATACGGCCGGGTGTCCAGAGGGCTTCACAGCCACAGATTTCCAGCACAAACCGCTCAAGTATGCGCTTGCCCTGGAGGGTGTGGGTCACTTCCGGGTGGAACTGGACACCAAACCAAGGCTTGCTGACATGACTCATGGCCGCAATGGGGGCGCTTTCGGTGGAAGCGGTGAGCTCAAAGCCTTCCGGCAGTCGGATGACCTTGTCACCATGACTCATCCAGACGTCAAGCAGGCCGTCTCCATTTTCGAGAACGTGGTCGCGGATGCCTTCAAAGAGCCGGCCGGGCTGGCGGATACGCACCTGAGCGTAGCCGAATTCCCGCTTGTCCGAGGCCATGACCTTGCCACCCAGCTGCTCGGCCATGGTCTGCATGCCGTAGCAGATGCCCAGAATGGGCAGGTCCATGTTGAACAGGCATTCAGGCGCTCTGGGAGACCCTGCCTCGGTAACCGATTCGGGGCCACCGGCAAGAATGACTCCCTTCGGCCCGAATTCGCGGATATCCGCTTCCGTGATGTCAAAGGGGCGGATTTCGCAGTACACGCCGATCTCGCGGATACGCCGCGCAATGAGCTGGGTGTACTGGGAGCCGAAGTCCAGAACCAGGATGCGGTGAGAATGAATGTCTTGTGCCATGCGCTGTGTCCTGCCTCAACCGATCCGGTAATTGGGAGCTTCTTTCGTGATGGTGACGTCGTGCACGTGGCTTTCACGCATGCCGGCATTGGTGATCCGCACAAATTGCGGTCGCGTCCGCATCTCTTCGATGGTGGCGGAGCCCGTATATCCCATGGAGGCACGCAGGCCGCCCATGAGCTGGTGAATCACGTTCGCCAGCGGGCCCTTGCAGGCCACCCGGCCTTCGATCCCTTCCGGCACCAGTTTTTCCACCGCGCTGGATTCCTGGAAGTAGCGGTCACTGGAGCCCTGGCTCTGCGCCATGGCGCCGAGGGAGCCCATGCCACGGTAGGACTTGTAGCTGCGTCCCTGATACAGTTCGACTTCGCCGGGGGCTTCATCGGTACCGGCCAGCAGGCTGCCGACCATGACGGCATTGGCACCGGCGGCAATGGCCTTGGCGATGTCACCGGAGAAACGGATGCCACCGTCTGCAATCAGGGGAATGCCGGTGCCTTCCAGTGCTGCAGCCACGTTGGCCACTGCGCTGATCTGAGGTACACCGATACCGGCGACAATCCGTGTGGTGCAGATGGAACCGGGGCCGATACCGACCTTCACACCATCCGCTCCGGCCTCCTTGAGTGCCAGTGCAGCTTCGGCCGTGGCGATGTTGCCGCCGATGACCTGCACATCCGGGAAGTGCTGCTTGACCCAGCGCACCCGGTCCAGCACGCCCTTGGAGTGTCCGTGAGCCGTATCCACCACGATGACGTCCACACCCGCTGCCACCAGGGCTTCCACACGCTCTTCCGTGCCGGCACCGGTGCCCACGGCCGCGCCGACACGCAGCTGGCCCTGACTGTCCTTGGCGGCAGTCGGGAAGTCCTGTGCCTTCTGGATGTCCTTCAGCGTAATCAGGCCGCGCAGTTCGAAGCGGTCGTTCACCACCAGGACCTTTTCGATCCGGTGACGGTGCAGCAGTTGCCGCACCTCGTCCATGCCCGCGCCTTCGCGGACAGTGACCAGCCGCTCCTTGGGCGTCATGAGCTCGGCGACCTTCTTGTTCAGGTCATCCTCGAAACGGATGTCACGGCCGGTGATGATGCCGACCAGGTCCTCACCCTGTACCACGGGCAGACCGGAAATCCGGTTGGCCTGGGTAATGGCCTTGACTTCACCCACCGTAGTCTCGGGAGAAACGGTAATGGGATCCTTGACGACGCCGCTTTCGTATTTCTTGACGGCGCGCACCTCGGCAGCCTGCCGCTCGGGCGTCATGTTCTTGTGAATGATGCCGATGCCGCCGCTCTGTGCCAGGGCAATGGCCAGGAGAGCTTCGGTCACGGTATCCATGGCCGCGGACACCAGCGGAATGTTGATTTCGATATCGCGGGTGATGCGGGTCTTGAGGCAGACGTCCTTGGGCAGGACCTCGGAGTAGCCCGGCACCAGCAGTACGTCATCAAAGGTAAGGGCTTCTTGAGCAATTCGGAGCATATGAATCGCCTTATTCAGGATGGGAGGAAGGAATCGGCGTATTATAGGGTTTCGGGGCCAGATGGTAAATGCGAATACCCCGCAATATCCCGGAAAGTCTGCCCGCAAGGCGGCACACAAGCGCTTTTTCTCCGAGACTTACACCCGCGGGCCGGTTCTGGCAAAATGAGTCCCGGATTTTACCGGAGCGCCGCATGAGCCAGCCCAACAGGCAAGCCCTGACCGTTACCCAACTGAACCGACAGGTACGCACACTGCTCGAGACCAGTCTGGACCGGGTATGGGTCTGTGGCGAGATCTCCAATTTCAGCGTGCCGTCATCCGGTCATTGGTATTTTACCCTGAAGGACGACCGGGCGCAGGTGCGCTGCGCCATGTTCCGTTCGGCCAATGCTCACGTTCGCCAGCGCCCGGCCAATGGTGATGAGGTGAGCGTGCTGGCCAAGGTCAGCCTCTACGAGGGCCGCGGCGAGTTTCAATTGGTGGTCGAGCGTCTGGAAATCGGTGGCGAGGGAGTGCTGCAGGCCCGTTTCGAGGCACTCAAGGCGCGGCTGGGTGCAGAGGGTTTGTTCGATGCGCGGCGCAAGCGCCCCATTCCGCAGAAGATCCGTCATGTGGGCGTGATCACTTCGGATACCGGCGCCGCCATTCACGACATCCTGACGGTGATCCGGCGACGCTGGCCGGCACTGAGGGTGACGCTCATTCCCGCGCCGGTTCAGGGCGAGCACGCCGCCGCCCGGATTGAGGCGGCCATTCGCTGTGCCAACGCCCGGACCGATTGCGATGTGCTGATCGTCGGCCGCGGGGGCGGTTCGCTGGAAGATCTCTGGCCCTTCAACGAAGAGCGCGTGGCACGGGCCATTGCCGCCAGCCGGATTCCGGTGATCAGTGCCGTGGGGCATGAGGTGGACGTGACCATTTCCGACCTCGTGGCCGATGAGCGTGCGCCCACACCCACCGCGGCGGCAGAACGGGTGACGCCCGACCGGGCGGTGCTTGAACGGCAGCTTGTCCAATGGGAACAGCGGCTGCACAGCGCCATGACCCGGTACCTGGTGCGCCGCAGGCAGGCCCTGGAACAGTTGCGCGAAAGGCTGCGCCAGCCCGGTGACCGTCTGCAGGAGCTGAATCTGCGGGTGGATGATCTGTCCCTGCGTCTGGCTCAGGCCATGCGGCGCAACCTGACCCAGAAACAAACGGTGGTGGCCATGCTGGAGCGCCGGCTCGAAGCCCAGGCACCCCGGCGGCGGCTGATGCAGCAACAGGAACGGCTCGCCAGTCTGCAGACCCGCCTTGTACAGGCCATGCCGCGGCGCATCTCGGTGGCGCACCACCGGCTGGAGACCCTGACCGCCCGGTTGCAGCGGCACCACCCCGAACCGAGGATTGCGGCCGGTCGCGATCAGGTGGCGAACCTGGCGCATCGGATGGAACGGGCCATGCAGGTGCGACTCCGGGATGCGAAAACACGCTTCAGTAACGTGGTGGGTGCCCTGCAGATGGCGAGCCCGCTCAACACGCTCAGCCGCGGCTATGCCATCGTCACTGATGCCGCCACCGGCACTGTGATTCGCCATGCGGGCGATGCAACGCCCGGCAGCCGCGTGCGCGCACGACTGGCCACCGGACATCTGATCTGCAAGGTGGAGGAATCAGTCCTCGATGAGAAAGTGGGCTCTGGCAGTGGCGACGGGCTCGGTCCGGGTCTTCTGCCAGGCTGATACCATCACGTTGGCCACGCGACGCCCCTGCCGGGTGACGCGACATTCCGCATAGGTATGCACGAGGCGGGCTGCACGCAGATAATCCAGGGAAAAATCCACAATCTTCGGCATGCGTGTCACCCCCTGAAAGAGGACCAGATGCAGGGCGGCGGACAGCTCC
Organism: Thermohahella caldifontis; assembly: GCF_041153465.1. Lineage (NCBI taxonomy): Bacteria > Pseudomonadati > Pseudomonadota > Gammaproteobacteria > Oceanospirillales > Hahellaceae > Thermohahella > Thermohahella caldifontis. The sequence continues at coordinate 246,969 of NZ_CP154858.1, read as the reverse complement.
AGAAAGCCACCGATCACCCCGCCATGAAGCGCAGGCAGAACGGGATTGCCCAGGTTTTCTTCCTTCGGAGGCAGCACAAACAGCACTTCGTTACCGAAACGCTGCACCTCCAGCCCGATGTGGCGTGCATAGGGAATGGCATCCAGCAACGCACCGTATTCGCCCCTGTCGTGAGCTTCGGCCACCAGTTTCTGCAGGATCATGCTTCCCCCTCCCCTTCGATGATCTTCCAGAACCAGTCCGGTGTGGCACGGCGTCCGATGCGCATGAAGGTGGCGACACAGTGGGCGACAATGCGTTCGGGTTCGGTCTGCCAGGCCTGACAGCGCGTGAACACGATATCATGCGCGACGCGGTAGCATTCCGCCAGAGCGTAAACCGGCTCATTGGGACGCGCTGCGCGCATGTAGTCCACCCGCAGGTCCAGCGTGGGACAGAGTTCGGGTTCCTCCAGGGAGCACAGCACCACGGTACCGGACGCGGTATCCATCAGCGTGGTGATGGCGCCACCGTGGATGATGCCGGTTTCCATGTCGCCGACAATGGCTTCACTGTAGGGCAGGGACAAAACCAGCTTGCGATGGGCTGCGGCCTCCACCCGGATCCCGAGTTGCCGGCACTGATTGAGCTGCCCCACAAACCGGCTGGCCTGCCCCAACAGCCTGGGATCCGATTCGAATCCGGTCATCAGTTTGCTTTCTGTCATTCCAGTTTTCCCATCCGCAATGCCGTCAGCGCCTTGGATCTGAACTCCCGGTGATAGAGAACACCCACCACCAGAGAAGTGACCACCATGAAGACCACGGGGTGCACAAACCAGGTCAGAACGGCGAGGCCGTAATAATAGGACCGCAGTCCAAGATTGAAACTGTCTCCGGCCAGATTGGCAATTTCTGTCATGCTCCTGACAAAAGCTGCCTTCTCTTCCTCCGTCACATCCCGTTCGTAGGTCATGGGTGCGCTGCCCACCATGACGGCACAGAAGTTGTACTGCCGCATGGACCAGGTGAACTTGAAGAATGCGAACACAAAGACGGCACAGAGCAGCGCCAGCTTCATTTCCCAGGCAAACTTGGAGGCCGGGCGCACGAACGGCAGATCGGAAAAGACAGTCATGGCCTTGTCCGCATAGCCGAGCGCCGTGAGCAGACCGGCAAGAATAAGCAGGGCACTGGAGGCGAAGAAGGCTCCGTTGCGTTCCAGGTTGCCGAACACGGAGGCATCCTGAATCCGCGCGTCACGGATCAGGATGCGGCGCGACCAGCCTTCCCGGTACCAGTCCAGGGCATTGGACAGACAGGGCCGCCGGCTGGCCATGTATTCGGCCCACCAGGTATAACCGGCCCAGTGTTAGCAACAAATAGAACTGTCCGGTTTTGTAGCACATAAACTGTCCGCTTTGGGTCCACTGATGATCAGACTTGGCAGCGGACGTTGGCCGGTGCCTGATCAATAGGTTCGAGGGGGTCGAAGGGCAGGCCTTCTGGGGTGTAACTGGCCAGTCTTCTGGGGCCGTGGAAGATCGCCAGGGAGCGATCAGGATAACGGTGTACCCGAACCTTGGCCTTGACGTAATGGCGCCGATAGCGGTCGGCAGGGATCTGCAGCTTGAGTCCCTCGAACGAGACGCAGTTGTCCTTGTTCACGGTGCGTTCGTACTGCTCACACAGGATGTCGTCCAGTCCAGGGCCGATGAAAGGCACGAAGGCGCTGCCCTCGACGGCGGGTTTGACGCAGAACTCCCGGTTGAAGGCCGGCAGGTAGTGCTCCCGAAGGTAGCGGTTGGCCGCCGCCATGGTGGTAATGCCCTGGGCTGCAAGTTCCTTGGGCAGGCGTCCCTGATGGGTGGCGAACTGGCGCTCACAGCGGCCCCGGGCCTCGGGGGAATAGGCGGGGATCATCTCGACCCCGAGCTGGGCCATGGCCCTGCCGAACTGGGTGAGGTTGGACTTGTCGACCTTGCCGCCGGCCTTGGGGGTGTGCCAGTAGTGACTGCCCCGGTCGGTATAGAGGCTCGAGGGAAGGCCGTGATCGGTGATGACCTCTCGCATGGCCTGGAAGCTCGAAGCCGTGCCTTCCTCCTCGACGAAGAACATGGAGTAGTGCTCAGAGGTGGCGTCATCGAAGGTGATGATCAGATCCCAGTGGTGGCCGGGAACCCATTCGTGGGTGGAGCCATCCTGGTGGAGCATCATGCCGACCATGGGCGCCCGCTCGCGGCGTCGACGATGCTTACCCCGAGCCGGTGCCTTCTTGACCAGGCCTGCCTTCTGCAAGGTGTTCCGTACCCAGGTATAGCTGCGTGTGCCGCCGTGACGGTCGCGGTAGAAGCTGTAGAAGTGTTTGATGTTCCAGCCGTCGTAGCGCTCCTTGTAGAGCGCCTCGAGGCGTAGAACCTCATCCACCGGGGCCTTGCGGTGGGAAACCTGACTCAGGCGCTTGTCGATCAGGCCGTCGAGGCCCTCCTCCTCGTAGCGGTCGATATAGCGCCGGAAGGTCCGCTCACAGACCCCCAGCAGCCGCGCCGCCTCTTCCTGGGTCAGCCGTTTCTCGGTCCATCCCGTATAGGCTTCTTCGAATCGCATTTTCCGGATCTCCTGTAGCAGTTCTGTCCGTCTCATGGCTCACCTCCTTGGTGATCATGAAACCGGACAAATCACGTGCTACAAGTCCGGACAGTTTATTTGCTCCCAACAAGGTATAACCGGCCCAGTTGCCCAGAAACCAGAGGACCGCCAAAATATCCAGTTCATCCATGGCTGCCCTTACTTGTTGATGCGCGTGATCTTGGAGCCTTCAAGAGAGATGCCGGCCATCAGCCCCTTGTTGGCCACCACGAAGCCGATGATGGGTTCCTGAAGGGTATTGCTGTCCAGCGACTTGCCGGCACCGAATTCGGCGATGGCGACACTGCCATCCACGCCCACCTGCCAGCCTTCGCTGTTGAGAAACTTGTCCAGGCTCTCCCTGGTCATGAACAGGAGGACGATGGTTTTTTCTTCCACGCCGAACTGGAAGCCAAAAGAGGCAGACGCCAGACTGTAGTAGCCCTTGGTCCGGTTGTTGACCAGCAAGGCTCCTTCACCGTACTCGGCACCGATAAACATGCCCCCCTTCAGTACCTCGGGGAAGACCAGCATCCCTGCCGCACGTTGCGCAAGCTCCTTGCCGCCCGGTACCTTCTTGTAGAACAGATCGACAGCGCCACGTACCTTGGCATCAATTTCCACTCTGGATGCCGCCTGAGCGGACATGCCCAGCATGAGGAGGAAAAGGGCCAGCAAAGGGGTCAGCATTGCGGTATGCATGCGACGGATCATGAGTCTCTCCTTCTTCAGTTGAGATGCCGTGCAGCATGCCAGCTTGCAGTCAGCCATTCAACTCCCTTGCCCTTCATCCTCATGTGAAAAATGGCAGGACATGCGCAGTGGAGACGAACCGATGCTTTGGGTACACTGCCGGACAACATTCATGGCTACAGGAAACAGGGAATCCGTCATGTGGAAAACATTACTGACCGTTCTGGTGATCGTCACCACACTCGCCGGTTGCAGTGTCAATCCGGTTACGGGCAAGGAAGAGCTGTTGCTGGTCAGCGAAGCACAGGAATTTGCCATTGGCCGCGAGCAGTATGTGCCCGCACAGCAGGCGCAGGGCGGCCCCTATGTGGCCGATCCGGGAGTGGCGGCGTATGTGCGAAAGGTCGGCATGAAGCTGGCGCGGGTGAGCGACCGCCCCGACCTGCCCTATGAATTCGTGGTGCTGAACAATTCGGTGCCCAACGCCTGGGCCCTGCCCTCGGGCAAGATTGCAGTCAACCGCGGATTGCTGGTGGAGCTGGAAAATGAAGCCCAGCTGGCGGCCGTACTGGGGCACGAAATCGTCCATGCGGCGGCACGCCACAGCGCCAAGCGCCTGCAGCAATCCATGCTCATCAGCCTCAGCATGGCAGGTCTCGGCATCGCCCTGCAGGACAATGACATGCGGGATATCCTGGTCGGCGGGGCCGGGTTGGGTGCGAGCCTGGCGCTGGCCAAATACAGCCGTGAGCACGAACTGGAGTCTGACCACTACGGCACCCTCTACATGGTCAGAGCGGGCTATGATCCGCAGGCGGCCGTGGACTTGCAGAAAATCTTCGTCCGGCTTTCCTCCGCCCGCCAGAGCGGCTGGCTGGATGGCCTCTTCGCCTCCCACCCGCCCAGTGAGGAGCGTGTCGCGGAGAATCAGGCGCTGGTCAACAAGCTGGGCAATCCGGGCGGCTTTGTCGGAAAGGCCGAGTATGAACGTGCCATGAAGCGCCTGAAGGCAACGCGGGTGGCCTATGAGCGCTATGACACGGGCATGAAACTGCTGCGCCAGAAGGCCTGGCAGCCAGCGCTGGACAAGGCGCGTGCCGCACAGGTCATCGAACCGAAGGAAGCGCTGTTCTACCAGCTGGAAGCGGAAGCATTGCGGGGCCTGAACCAGCCGGACAAGGCACTGGCCGCCTATAACAGGGCCGTTGACCTCAACCGGGAGTACTTTGCGCTCTACCTGGGCCGTGCCGAACTGCTCAAGGCCATGGGGCGCAACGCGGAGGCACGACGCGACTATGAGGAGGCCAATCGTCTGCTGCCCACCTCAGTAGCCCATCTGGCCCTGGGGGAACTGGCATTGCAGGGGGGCGACCGGCAGACTGCCGTGGCGCACCTGCAGGTGGCTGCCCAGGCTCAGGGGACAGATGGCGAGCGGGCGCGCAAGCTGCTGGCCGATCTCAGCCGCGCCCGGTCATCTCCGACAGCAGCGCCCTGACTGTTTCGGCAGTGGCCTCGGGGAACTCCTGCATGAAACAGTGATGCCCCGGCACGCAATGACCGTGAATGTGCGGGTTGCGTCGCCGGGCGTGCGTCACGCCCCGGGGCACGAAAGGATAGGTGCCTTCTCCGTAGAAAATGTCCGTCGGGACACTGATCCGGGAAACGGCCTTCCACAGGCCCTTGGGTGAACTTGAGAAAATCTCGGCCTCACGTTCAGGCGGGCACTTGAGGGTCAGACGACCGTCCGGGTGCGTTCTGAGGGCGTGATCCAGGTAGGCTGCCAGCGCCCGGTCATCCCATCCCCTGAAGATCCCGCGCTGGTGAAAGTATGCCCAGGCCGCACCCCGGTCCTGCCACTCCCGGCCGCGCTTGCGCGCCCGCTGGGCCATCTGGTTGCGCTGATAGACGCCGACACTTTCCGCAAAGCGCATGGCGCGGAGCATGCCGGGGGAAGAGAACCGGGTCCAGCAGAACCAGCCGGTCAAACAACGAGGGCTCGGCAGCGGACATGAACAGGGTCAGCACGCCGCCAAAGCTGTGCCCCATCCCGATACGGCGTACATCCGGATACAGCGACCGGAAATGGGCCCAGATGCGCCCGGTGATTTCCGCATTACCTGCCCAACCCAAAAACCGCGGGCCCAGGTCACTGTCCCCATGGCCCTGCACGTCGCTCAGAAACAGGTCGAAACGGTCGGCGAGCTGGCTGAGGAAGGGTTCGTAGACACGCCCGCAGTAGCCGTTGCCATGCACGAAGTGAATGACGGGCAGTCCGCGCGGGGCGGTATGCCAGCCGCGCAGCACAAAGCCCGGTTCGGCTTCGAATGTCCAGCGTTGCCAGTCCATCAGAATATCCTTATGGGGAATCTGGCCGCCTATCCTAAGGCGCGCGGCACAGAGGTCAAGCGTTTCACATCACGCCCGGAGCAGATTCATGGGCGAGACCTCCATGAGCGACCGGTGCTGGCGCCAGGTCAGTATCACCTGAACCGCCCCGGCCAGCAGCGGGATGGCCAGCCATGCGGGCCCGGGCGCCATGACCGGCAGTTCGAAAACCCAGTGCGCAAGCGCGCCGTATTGCGCCCAGCCGAGGAGAACTGCCAGCGCACCGGAGAGCATGCCGGCCAGTGCGGATTCGCGGACCAGCTGACCCATCAGACGCCCGCGGGTCGCGCCCAGCGCACGGCTGACCGCCACCCATCGATACCGGAGCTGCGCCTCTTCCCGAGCCAGAGCCACCACGGCAATCGCCGCACCGGCGCACATGAGCCAGAGCAGGATTTCAATGGCGGAGGACACCTGTCCGACCACCGTGCGCACCCGGCCGAGGATATCCCGCACATCCAGCACCGTGACACCGGGCCATTGTGACAGCAGATCCGAGGTCAGACGGTCATCCCCGGGCGGCAGGTGAAAGCTGGTCATCCAGGTGACCGCATTCATGACCGGGGGCGGTGCGTGAAAGATCACATAGAAATTGGGACGGAAACTTTCCCAGTCCACCTCCCGCAGGCTGGTGATTTCCGCTTCCAGCAGGGTCCCGCCCACATCGAACTGCAACCGGTCTCCGGGCCTGAGTCCGAGACGGGCGGCCAGCCCGGCTTCGACGGAGATGGCCGGCACACCGGAGGATGCGGGAGCCGCCCATTGTCCGTCCGTAATCTCGTTGCCCTCCTGCAGCATTTCCGTCCACGTCAGATTGAGTGGCCGGTGCAGCGCCTCGACGTGCTCGTCAGGCTTTTGCCGCGCGCTGGCCGGTTCGCCATTGATGGCGGTCAGACGGCCTCTGAATACGGGATAGAATTGCCCCGGATCCACGCCGCGTTCGCGCAGAAACGTCTCTATCGGGGTGCGTTCCTCCGGCATCACATTGATCAGGAACTGATTGGGCAGCCGCTCCTGCAGCGCTTCCGCCCAGCTCCCCAGCAGTTCATTGCGAAACAGCATCAGTACGACCACCAGGCACCAGACCAGCCCGAGCGCGCCGGACATCATGCGTGCGCGCCAGCCCATCTGGTCGATGCGTTCCAGGGCCCTCGCCATCAGACCGGTTCGTGGCACCAGGCCGCGGACACCCTTCAGGGCCTGCATCCAGGCCAGATTCCAGACGCCCCACCAGACCACGACCCCGGCGGCCAGAATGGCTGTCATGCGCAGGGAGCCGGTATAGATCAGGACCAGCGCTGTCAGCCCGGTCCAGGCCCAGAGGGCACCACGTCGCCGCGCCATTCGCTGGCCTTCGTCCGTCGGCATGGCTCTGAGGACTCTCAGCGGCGGCACCTGCAACACCTGATGCATGGAAGGACCGACAAGACAGACAATGAGTACCGTCAGGGTGAGTGCAGGCATGACCATCCAGCCCGGATGCACCGACACCGAGCCGAAGCCGGCGGTTTCCGCCTGTCCGGTAAGGCTGGCCATGGCCAGCACGGCCACCCCCGCCACCGCCAGTCCCAGCACGACACCCCCCAGCCCCGCACGCATCAGCACCGGTCCCCAGGCGGGCAGCAGAAGGTGGCGCAGGACACGCTGCCGGTCCGCCCCCAGCGCCTTGTGCAGCGCCACTGCAGGCCGCAGCCGCTCCACATCGCCAGCCAGTGCAATGCCGGCAGCCACCGCAGCCAGCAGCACCCCCAGGGCAACCACCAGCATGAGCCATCCGCGTGCCCGCTGAACCGCGCGACTGACCGAATCCCGGCCCTCACCGGGCCGCAGAATCCGGATATCGGGGTTGTTCTGTCCGGTAATCGCCTGTGCGATGCTATCCAGACGTTCGGCGGGACCGGCCAGCGCCAGTGACCAGGTGGCCCGGCTGCCCGGCCTCACCAACGCTCCCTGATCCACCATGCTGCGGCTGACCATCGCCCGGGGAAACAGGGCGCGCCAACCGCCAGTCGCATCCGGTTCACGCAGCAACCAGGCGGACACTCGGGCCTGAACGTCACCGAGCCACAGCGTATCCCCCAACCCGACACCCAGCCGCTCGCCGAGTACAGGCTGTATCCAGACCTCACCGGAAGGCGGCCCCTGCCGGAGATCCCTTTTCCCGTCCGCGGTTTCAATCGTGACCCGGCCGGCCAGCGGGTAGTTCCCGGAAACAGCCTTGAGCGTGATCAGCGAAAATTGTTCGCCGGCAGAGGCCATCACGTTGAGCGTGACCCATTCCGCATGGGCCATGTCCGCCAACGGCAGGGTGTTCAGCAGGGAATCCAGCGGCTGGTTGCTGCGGATCTGCATGTCCCCTCCCGTCATTTCACGGGTCTGGGTGCCGAACTTCTGATCAATCACATCCGTGGCAACGCTGACTGCCGTCACCAACGCCACCGCGATGACCAGCGCCAGTTCAAGCAGGCGTCGATGGCTCATCAATGTGCGCCTCCGCCTTCAACCAGCCGGCCCTTTTCGAGAGTCAGCCGCCGGTCGCAGGCGTCTGCAAGTACCGGATCATGAGTCACGAGAACCAGCGTGACCCCTTCATCCCGGTTGAGGGCAAACAGCAGATCAATCACGTGCTGACCGGTGGTGTCATCCAGATTGCCGGTGGGCTCGTCGGCGAAGATGAGCGTGGGAGACGTGATGAACGCCCGGGCAATGGCCACCCGTTGCTGTTCGCCGCCCGAAAGCTGGGCAGGGTAATGATGCAGCCGGTCCCCCAGCCCTACCCGCTCCAGCCACTCGGCAGCACGGGATTCCGCCTTGTCCTGTCCCGCCATCTTGAGCGGCAGGGCCACATTCATCAGGGCCGTCATGTCCTCCAGCAACTGAAAGGACTGAAACACGAAACCAACCCGACGCTGCCTCAGGCGTGCCCGTTCATCCTCATCCAGCCCATCCAGCGGATGCCCGAGCAGCGTCACCCGGCCTGATGAGGGCTGATCCAGTCCGGCCAGCACCCCGAGCAGCGTGCTCTTGCCCGATCCCGAGCGGCCCACGATGGCGACGCGCTCCTGCGGGTAGATGGACAGTGAAACATCGTCAAGAATACGCAGATCGCCCTCACCTGTGGTAACGTGGTAAGTGATCTGTTCAGCCGTCAATACGGGAGCTTCATGGGACATTGTCAAAACGGATGGCATCCTCGTTGGTTGGCAACGAGCCTGATCCTGCTCGTCTGCAGCCTGTTTCCGGCACCTGTCATGGCAGCCCGGTTACTGATTCTGGGTGACAGTCTAAGTGCGGCGCATGGCATACCGCAATCCCGATCCTGGGTTCTGGAGGTGACAAAACGTTCAGAAAAACATTCGCCACCCATGGAGATCATCAACGCCAGCATCTCCGGCGAAACGACCGGCGGCGGGCTTCGCCGCCTGCCCGCGCTGCTTGAAACTCACCAACCCGATCTGGTGCTGATCGAACTGGGGGCTAACGATGGCCTGCGCGGTTTTCCACCCGCCATGACAGAACGCAATCTGGACCAGATGCTGACACTGATCCGTCAGGCCGGAGCCCAACCCATCCTCATGCAGATCCGGCTGCCGGAAACCTATGGTCGCCGTTATCTTGATCTTTTCGAAGGTATGTACCCCAGGCTCGCCGCACGTCACCAAGTGCCCCTGATTCCGTTCCTGCTTGAACCGCTGGCCGGTCGTCCGGATCTCTTCCAGTCCGACGGACTGCATCCCGTTGCCGAGGCCCAGCCGCTGATCGCGGATTTTGTCTGGCAGCATCTTCAGAAACCGCTGCAGCACCTTTCCCGAAACTGAGCATTTTCTGCACACCTGGTCTATGCTGAGGTCATGAGCAGACGGAGGCAGGCCATGGCCCGGAAAACATCAGGCGGTGCGGTGCTGTTGCTGTGGTTGCTGGCGCAGGCCTTTTCAGCCACTGCAGCCATACGCAACAACAACCATGTGTTTGCACTGACCCGGCAATGTGATGCGGGGCTGGAAGCCATGGCCGGAATCCTCAACAAGCCTCTGCCGGACCCTCCCGCACCGGTATTCCAGAACACCCTGCCCATTCACCTGTACGCCAGGACACTGGATTTTTACGATCAGGTCAGACAGTTGCAGACCGCCCGCGGGGCCACACCGCTGCCGCCGGAATCCCTGCCGGAGGGGACGGTGGCGCCCCGCCATGTCCATGCCCTGCTGGAGAAAGCCTGCCGGGGCGTTTTCGACCTGCTCGTTGCCGCGGGCAGCCAGATCCCTGAGGAACCTGACCTGCCGTTAGGCAAGACCGTGGACGACAACTACACACAGCTCTGGCGCCTCACCCAGCGCATGGCCGCACTGGTGCCGCCCCCGAACGCCAAGGACGTGGCACGGGAGCTGGACCGGGTGTCCGCGGCGCTGGATGCCCTGGCCAAGGCCCGCTCCCTCCATGAGGCGTCCGGGACCATCCCGGCGGCGGACAACACGCCGTCCGAACGCACCCTGTTGCTGATCAGCTACCAGATCCTCCATCTGACGGGACGGCTGCAGCGCCAGCTGGATGTGGAACCCATTCGTCCGGGCAGTCTCAAGACGGGGCCGGTCACCCTGTCGGATCTCTATGATGTCGCCCGGATGCTCTCCGCGGATCTGCATCGTACTTTTCAGTCGCTGAACCTTGCCTCACTGCCTTCCCCCAACCCGTTGCGAGCGCCGCGCTCACCGATCTGAACGAGCGGCTGGTCCGGCTGCGCCAGCGGCTGCTCAGTTTTACAGGGAGTACGGATCTATGAGTCTGCGCTTCAAGGATTGGCCATTGGCCATCAAGCTTGCCGTGGTGCCGGCATTGCTGGTTGTACTCATGGCGGCCCAGGGCCTCCTTGGGTGGGTGTTTCAGTCCGAGAGCCGAAAGGCCACTCAGGTGCTGGTGAAAGAAGCCGAACCGGTGGCCAGATTGTCCGCGCAGTTGCTGAGCAACCTGCAGTCACGCGCCAACCTGATCGAGCAGCAGCTGCGCACCCCCACCGATACCGGACTGGCCGCCTATGAAGCACTGGCGGCCGAATCTCGGCAATATTTTGCCAATCCGGCATTGGCCTCGCTCACCGAATCGGAGAAACTCAGGCAAGACTCCGGGGCGCTGGATGCGCTCTTCGTCAATTCCGTCGCCCCCTTGTTGCGGGAACGTGCAGATATCCTGAGAAACCTGCAGCGCACCACCCTGCCCCGCATCCTGGAACTGGCGGATCAGATCCGCGCCACGCTGGACACGGCAACGGCCGGTGAACTGCCCGGCCTGACCATCGTGGCCAGCAACCACATGCAGGGCGCACTGCTTGCCCTGATGGCCTATGTCCGCTCCGGCGATCCGGAAGATCTGGAAGCCTTCCGGGTGGATCTCTACGGTGCCGAAAATGCCCTGATTGATCTCACCGGACGCGTGCGCAAGCCGCGCCACCAGCAATGGATGATGGAAATGGGCAAGCTGATGAAGACCTTCAAGACCCAGGTCAGCACCTTGCTGCAGGCAACGGACACTATCCGCGCGGAAGTCACCGGACATCTCCAGCCTCTCATTGCCAGCCTGCTCAAACATATGGAACAGGAACAGGCCCGTGTCTTCGAACTGCTGCCCGAGACCAGCCATGCGGTGGAAGCCTCCCTGGCGGCCAGCCAGAATGCCACAGCCTGGACATTGAGCATCAGCGCCCTGGCAGCCGTGCTGCTGACCCTGCTGATGATCCGGCTCATCGTCCATCCCCTGCAGACGGTGGTGGAGACACTCGAGGATATCGCTCAGGGGGGCGGCGACCTGACACGCCGGCTTGATCATCAGAGCCGGGATGAGCTTGGCAGACTTGCCCGTGCCTTCAACCGTTTCGTGGATATCATCCGCGACATCTGCGTGAGGATCAATCAGGCTTCGGCTCAGCTGCAACAGGCGGCAGGCGAGCTGCGTGAAGGCGCCCGTGCGGGCGAAGCGTCCATCGAAGCCCAGCGTTCGGAGTTTGAGGCCGTCACCGCCGCCACGGAGGAGCTTTCCGCCAGCTTTGCACAGGTGGTGGAAACCGCCGACCGCCTCAACGACAACGCGCGGCAGGTGGAGGAAGGTTCAACCGAGGGGCAGGACCAGCTGGACAACGCCATCCGTCAGCTCAGGACCATGGCCGAACACATGGAAAGTGCTGCACGGAGCATGACCCAACTGGCCAGTGACAGTCACAAGGTCTCGGATGTGCTGACCGTCATCAACACCATTGCCGAGCAGACCAACCTGCTGGCGCTCAATGCCGCCATCGAGGCGGCGCGGGCCGGCGAACATGGCAGGGGCTTTGCCGTGGTGGCGGACGAGGTACGCCAGCTTGCCATGCGCACGCAGGACTCGACCGGTGAGATCCGCAACATCATGGATCTGCTCCAGCAGGGTGCCACGGCCACCGAGGACAAGGTCACCACCAGCAACCGGGTGGCTCAGGCATCCCTGGACGCCATTGGGCGGGTTGAGGCGATCTTCCGGGAGACCCATCAGGCCATCACCGATGCGGCCAACCTGATCGCCCAGGTACACGAATCTGCAGAGCAGCAGGCACTGACTGCTCAGGATATCGCCGAGCGCATGCACACCCTGGATGATCTGCTGCAGCACAGCCAGACCCAGGTCAATGGGACAACCCAGGCCGCCAGCCGGGTACACACGCTGGCGGATACCATCGGCGATCAGGTCAGGCGCTTCCGGACCTGAAATCAGCAGCCGCGAAATGACGCCTGAGATCCGCCATGGGCAGTTCGTGCCCGCCGCACTGCAAGGGCGCCGGTGCCAGCCCGAATCGTCCGAAGGCCTCATCCCAGGCAGCCAGCGTCTGTGTATCCGGATGACCCAGCGTACAGGGCAGCGTCGGATCCAGTCCTTTCAGCAACCCCTCCACCAGACAGGACCACGCGGTACTGCGGGCCCGCTCGCCGGCAAAGCCGAAGTTGAAACGGCTGAACCACTCAAGTGACGTGCAGTCCACCAGCCCGGTATCACAGGGCACAATATCCTGTTGCGATTGAACGCGCTGCCAGGCGGCCTCCCGGGACCAGCAGTGCGGCTGGCTATCGTCAACCAGCACCGTTCCCGGACGTACGTGGGCCATGTCAATCACGTCAGCCTGACTGGTGGCGGTCAGAATGGCGTCTGCGTCGTAGGCCCGATGCTCAGCGGGCAAAGCCTGTCCCGCCGGGGCATCCACCAGCTCCACCCGGCAATGTGCCGGTACATTCAGGGCTGACAGGGCCTGCCTGATGCGCCCCTGCTGGCGCGGGCGATCCACCAGAATCAGCCGTGCCGGCCACTGCCGGCGAAGTGCCATCAGGTTGAGCAGCCCTTCGCCGATACCTCCCACCCCCACCAGCGAGACGGTTTGGGCGGCCAGCGTTCGCCCAAGCTGCCGAAGAGCGGAAACCAGTGTTTCCCAGACACAGATCACCGTGATGGAATGTCCGATGGTGACATCAATGCCCAGGCCGCGGGCCAGTGGGGTGAGACGGTGCCCGTAACGGCTCAACGCACCATTCAGACCGCCCAGACACACCACCTTCGCACCATACCGGGCGGCCATGGGAAAGGCATCCTGCAGCAGGATCTGGCGGGCAATGGGGGTGCGCCTGGGGTTGAGGATATCACCGGCATGCACGGGCAGAAACATCATGCCGGCAGTCAGGCCGGGCATGACCACCGTTTCCAGCAGCAGCGGCCGCAGACAGCGCAGGAGGCGTTCCTGTTCCGCCGTGGTCAGTTGCTCCGCCCAGGGGAAAAAGCACGACAGGTCTTCCGGAAACCGGGGGTGGGTAATCAGAATGACATCCACCTGATCCGGGATACCTTCGGGCCGAAGGGCCTGAAACCACTCGGGGGATCCGGAAGCCTCAAGCCATGACAGCGTGTCGCCCCGACGCCGCAGGGCCGCTTCTGACGTCATCTCCATGCTCCTTGTCTTATTTCTTGTTGTTATGCAAAAGCTTTTTCATATGACCAGAGCGCAATAGTATGAACCAGAGAGGCTGTCCGTGTCCAATCTGTTCAGGCACAAAAAAAGCCCGGAAAATCCGGGCCTTGTAAAAATGGACCAGTCGTGCTCAATAGGAGCGGTCGGCCGGCTCCTTTTCCAGTTCGAAGGTGCTGTGAAGTGTCCGCACCGCCAGCTCCAGATACTTTTCCGCAATCACGACGGAGACCTTGATCTCGGATGTGGAAATCATCTGGATGTTGATGCCCTCGGCAGACAGGGCTTCAAACATCCTGGATGCCACACCCGCATGGGAGCGCATGCCGACCCCGACGATGGAAACCTTCGCAATCCGGTCATCGCCGATGACTTCCCGGGCGCCCAGGTCATCCTTCACCTTCTCCAGAATCTCCAGCGTGCGCTTGAAGTCATTCCGGTGGACGGTGAAGGTGAAGTCCGTATGGTTATCCTTGCCCACGTTCTGAACGATCATGTCCACTTCAATGTTGGCATCACTCACCGGCTTGAGGATGCGGGAGGCCACACCGGGCACATCGGGCACACCGGCCAGCGTCAGCTTGGCCTCGTCACGGTTAAAGGCAATACCTGAAACAAGCGGCTGTTCCATGGTCTCATCATCCTCCAGGGTAATCAGGGTGCCCGTACCCTCCTCAAAGCTGGAAAGTACGCGCAGGGGTACATTGTATTTGCCCGCAAACTCAACGGAGCGGATCTGCAGGACCTTCGAGCCCAGACTGGCCATTTCCAGCATTTCTTCGAAGGTGATCTTGTCCAGGCGGCGTGCGTTGTCGACCACGCGCGGGTCGGTGGTGTAAACCCCGTCCACGTCCGTATAGATCTGGCACTCGTCGGCCTTCAGGGCCGCAGCCAGGGCCACGGCTGTGGTATCGGAACCCCCACGGCCCAGCGTGGTAATGTTGCCCTGCTCGTCCACCCCCTGGAAGCCGGCCACAATCACAACCCGGCCGGCCTTGAGATCTTCGCGCATGTTGTGGTCGTCAATGTGCTGAATGCGGGCCTTGGTATGCGCGCTGTCGGTGAGAATTTTCACCTGGCCGCCGGTGTAGGAACGTGCGTCCAGACCCCGCTTGTGCAGAGCCATGGCCAGCAGCGCGATGGTCACCTGTTCTCCCGTGGAGACCAGCACATCCATTTCTCTCGGGGACGGCGTATCGGTAATTGCATGCGCCAATCCGATCAGACGGTTGGTTTCGCCGGACATGGCAGAAACGACCACAACCACATCATGGCCTTCCTGACGAAAGCGCGCGACCCTGTCGGCCACTGCTTCAATCCGTTCCACCGTGCCAACCGAAGTGCCCCCGTACTTCTGTACGATCAATGCCATAGTCGGTCTTTACCCAGTTGTTTCGATGCTGTTAAGACAAACGTGACCGGATCCAGTCACGGGCGGCATCCAGTGCCGCAGGCAGCGCGGAGACATCCGTCCCGCCACCCTGTGCCATGTCCGGACGGCCACCGCCCTTTCCTCCCACCTTGGGTGCCACTTCGCGGATCAGATCGCCGGCCTTTATCCTGTCGGTCAAATCCTTGGTCACACCCGCCACCAGAACGACCTTGTCGTCTTCCGTGGCAGCCAGCAGCACGACGGCTTGTTGTAATTTGTTCTTGAGTTGGTCGGCTGTGTCCATCAGCGCCTTGCGGTCTGCCCCTTCCAGAGCAGCTACCAGCACCCGGGCGCCGTTGACTTCTTCCGCCTGAGAGGCCAGATCTGCACCGGCCGCACTGGCCAGTTTGCCCTTCAGACGTTCGATTTCCTTCTCCAGTTCCCGCTGACGCTCCAGCAGCCCCTGGATCTTGTCTGTCAGGTTCTCCCGGCTGCCCTTGACGAGTCCGGCAAGGTCCCGCAGGGTCCGCTCCGAACGGGTCACCCACTTCTCGGCTTCCACGCCCGTGAGGGCTTCAATGCGCCGCACACCGGAAGAAATGCCGGATTCGGACACGATGACGAACATGCCGATATCCCCCGTCCGGGAAACGTGGGTACCGCCACAGAGCTCGACGGAGAAGTTGTCCTCACCCATGCTCAGCACCCGCACGGTATCGCCGTACTTTTCACCGAACAGTGCCATGGCTCCCAGCTTGCGGGCACTTTCCATGTCGGTCACCGTGGTGGTGACCGGGGTATTGGCACGAATCTGCTGATTGACCAGTGCCTGAATCTGCTCCAGTTGTTCCGGCGTGACCGGCTCGAAATGGGCAAAGTCGAAACGCAGACGCTGCGCATTCACCAGCGAACCCTTCTGCTGGACATGCTCGCCCAGCACCTTGCGCAGCGCGGCATGCAGCAGGTGTGTGGCCGAGTGATTGAGTGCCGTGGCCTTGCGCTGCTGACGATCCACCTCAGCCGTGACGGTATCACCCTGGCCCAGACGCCCTTGTACGACCCGAACATGATGGACGATGAGATCCCCGTTCTTCTGGGTGTCCACCACATCCACCACCGCATTGGCAGACTTCAGCTGGCCGGTATCACCGACCTGACCACCGGACTCACCATAAAAAGGTGTTTTGTCCAGAATGACCAGCCCCTGCTCGCCTTCGGCCAGCGCATCCACCTTCCGGTTTTCGGCGTTCACCAGGGCAATGACCTGCCCCTCTCCGGCCAGCGCCTCATAGCCGGTGAACTCCGTCTTGCCGTCGATGGCCGGCAGGCTGTTGTAGTCCACGTCAAACTTGCTTGCGGCACGGGCGCGCTCGCGCTGCTCCGCCATGGCGGCTTCAAAACCGGCCTCGTCCAGGCGCAGGTTACGCTCACGGGCGATGTCATTGGTCAGGTCAACCGGGAAGCCGTAGGTGTCATAGAGTGTGAACACGGTCTTGCCGGGAATCACATCTCCCTCAAGCCGGGAAATCTCATCCTCAAGCAGCTTCATGCCCTTGTCGAGCGTGCGTGCAAACTGTTCTTCTTCCTGCAGCAACACCTGTTCCACCATGTCCCGGGCTTTCACCAGCTCCGGATAGGCATCCCCCATGGCATCACACAGTGCCGGGACCAGTTTGTGGAAGAAAGGCTCCCGTGCACCCAGCTTGTGACCATGCCGGATGGCGCGACGAATGATGCGGCGCAGCGTATAGCCCCGGCTCTCGTTCGAGGGCATCACGCCATCGGTGATCAGGAAAGCACTGGAGCGGATGTGATCCGCAATCACGCGCAGGGAGGCTTCGGTGGTGGGCACCCCACCCAAAAGATCGGAGGCAGCCCTAAGAATGGTCTGAAACAGGTCGATTTCATAGTTGGAGTGCACGCCCTGCATGACGGCCGCAATGCGCTCGAGCCCCATCCCCGTATCCACGGAGGGCTTGGGCAGCGGCTCGCGGGTGCCATCCTTCTGCTGGTTGAACTGCATGAAGACCAGGTTCCAGATTTCGATGTACCGGTCACCATCGTCATCCGGGCTGCCGGGAGGGCCACCCCAGACTTCAGGGCCGTGATCATAGAAAATTTCCGTACAGGGACCACAGGGGCCGGTATCGCCCATCTGCCAGAAATTGTCCTTGTCTCCCAGCCGGCTGAACCGGTTCGGATCAACACCGATCTGGTTGAGCCAGATGTCTTCGGCTTCCTTGTCCGAGTGGTGAACTGTCACCCAGAGCTTTTCTTTCGGCAGTCCCAGCTCCTCGGTCAGGAAGGTCCAGGCAAAACGGATGGCCTCTTCCTTGAAGTAATCACCGAAGCTGAAATTGCCCAGCATTTCAAAAAAGGTATGGTGGCGGGCCGTATAGCCGACATTGTCCAGATCGTTATGCTTGCCGCCGGCACGGACGCAGCGCTGAGAACTGGTTGCGCGGGTGTAGGGCCGCTTTTCACGCCCGAGAAAGACGTCCTTGAACTGGTTCATGCCCGCGTTGGTGAACAGCAAGGTGGGGTCATTCGCCGGGACCAGCGAGCTGCTGGGCACAATGGTATGGCCGTTGCGCTCAAAAAAAGACAAAAACGCACTTCGGATGTCAGCTGTCTTCATACCTTTTCCGTTGTCATGTGTGGCCGAATGGACGGCTGGATTCTGGGACACGGGCGCGTACACACAGCCCGCCTGCCGGACAGCGTACTTTATCATAAGTGCGAGCCGGCGTAACAGGCCGTGACCAAACTACTGTGAACCCCGTCTGCTGTTGCCTGTGGTGGCCTGAATCTCCGACGTCCGGCGTCTGATGCAACGCAAAAACCCGGCCGTGGCCGGGTCAGAAGGTCGTGATCAGGACAACGCCTTGTGCTATCGGTTCTGCGGCCTGGTCTTGCGCCGCTCCTCCGGGGTGTACCCCATCAGATCAAGCAGGATGCAGGCCACGACTGCCGTGGCGATAAAGCCGAACAGAAATATAGCCGGCATCGCTGCGTAGCCCAGTATGGTCCAGATCAAAGATTCCAGTGCACTCATGCCAGCCTCCTATTCCCAGCCTTCCACGCCACTCATGTCAGGCAGCTTGTGCGCGATGCCCTTGTGGCAGTCAATACAGGTCTTGTCTCCCGAGGCCAGTGCGGTGCTGTGCTGCTTCACCGCGCGACGCCCCTGCTCACTGAAATCCATGTAATCAAAGTTATGGCAGTTCCGGCACTCACGGGAATCGCTTTCCTTCATGCGCTGCCACTCCCGCATGGCCATTTCCTTGCGATGCGCCAGAAACTTCTCCCGGGTATCAATGAAACCGGTAATCTTGCCCCAGACCTCCTTGCTGGCCTGGATCTTGCGCACGATCTTGTGCGTCCAGTCCTTGGGCACATGGCAGTCAGGACAGGTTGCCCGGACGCCGGACCGGTTGGCGTAGTGGATGGTTTCCCTGTACTCCTGATACACGTTGTCTTCCATTTCATGGCAACTGATGCAGAACTTTTCCGTATTGGTGGCTTCCAGGGCGGTGTTGAAGCCACCCCAGAAGATCACCCCGCCGAAAAAGCCGATGACCAGAATCAGCGCCAGTGCTGCCCCGGAAGGGGATTTCAGCATGGTCCAGTAGCGCCTGAATACGGATTGATCGGACATGATGGCCCCCTTACTCCGGCTTGAAGGTGTCTACAGGCTTGAACTCGTTCTCCACCAGCGGCTGTGCGTCAGCCTGCGGCACATGGCACTGCGTGCAGAAATACCGCCTTGGCGATACATCCGACAGGGTCTGGCCATCCCGCGTTTCAAAGTGCGTCAGGCTGATCTTGGTGGCCCCGTAACGCTTGTAGTTCTTCCAGCTATGGCATGACAGACACTTGTTGGCATTGAGGCTGATTTCATAACCTCTGATGCTATGCGGAATCAGCGGCGGCTGGTGCAGATAGTCCCGCTTCAGCGGCGCCCTGTCCTTCGGAAACTTTTTCATCTCGTCTGCCGGGCGTGGCGCATCCAGCGGATCAATACCCCTCAGGGACGCAACCCCTCCGGATTCACCCAGTGCCGGACCGTTCCAAAGGCTGGTCATGGCAGTCAGCAAGACAACAGGCAGCATTTTTTTCATGGCTTGATCTCCACAGTTTGAAGCTGATCGGAGGCTTTTCGGCTTCCAAATTGAAATACGTTTTCCGGACAGACATCCACGCAGCGACCACACAGTGTGCAGGCCGGATCGCGGATGACCGGTTCGGCATCCAGTTGTTTGAGCGGTATCTTGATCACCTGAGGTTCGGGACAGGCCTTGAAGCAGGCCATGCAGTCGTCACACTTGTCACGCGCCGGCAGCCGGATCTTCAGCCAGCCGAAACGGTTGACCAGCGCATAGAAGCTGCCAACGGGACACAGGGTGCCGCACCAGCCGTTCCGGCGGATGAACAGGTCGTAAAGGAAAATGCCCGCCAGTACCCAGAGGCCACCGACCGCACCCAGCGTGATGACACGGATGGCCAGGGTAATGGGGTTGATCCACTCCCAGACCAGGGTACCGGTCACGGCCGCACCCACCAGCACCCCGCCCAGAATGGCATAACGCCCTTTGGGGTTGCCGGGCCGGGTCGGCAGGTTGAACCGGTGGCGCGTCCACTCGGCCGCATCCGTGACCAGATTGACGGGGCATACCCAACCGCAGAACAGGCGCCCGCCCAGCAGCAGGTATACACCCAGCACGATTGCACCACCCACCAGGGCCATGGTGGCCGGCACATGACCGGCCAGCATGGACTGAATGAGTGTGAGCGGATCACTGAGCGGCACGGTATTCAGCAACAGGCTGGTGCTCAGGTTCCCCTTGAGGATCCAGATGCCCAGCCAGGGGCCTGACGCAAACCCGGCCAGCACACTCAACTGCATGATACGGCGCATGAGCAGCCAGCGCTGAGCACGCCACCAGCCTTTCTGAACAACCGCTTCGTGACTGACACCCGGGTTCATGGCTTCACCCCTTCACTTTCCCGCTTCCAGCTCACCCGGTAATGCCTGCCCAGCTCACCCATGGCCTCATCCCGGGGCAACACGCGGATCGCAGCCGTTTCCAGTACGCAGGCATGCTCACACTTGCCGCAGCCGGTACACACGTCAGCATGTACGGTGGGCTCGAAGATGGCATGCTTGCCTGTGCGGACATTTCGCACCAGCTTGAGCGTGATGGCCTCGTCAATCAGAGGGCAAACGCGATAACACACGTCACACCTCAGACCGAGCATGTTCAGACCATTCTCCCGGTCCGTCAGCACCGCCACCCCCATTCGGGCATCGTTGATATCCGTCAGGGACGGATCCAGCGCGCCCGTCGGGCAGGCCTTGACGCAGGGAATGTCCTCACACATCTCACAGGGCACCTTTCGGGCCTTGAAAACCGGCGTGCCGGTGGCCAGAGGTGACAGGACATCTGCAAGCCCCAGCGTGTCCCAGGGGCAATCCTCGACACAGCGCCCGCAACGAACGCACGCAGCGAGGAACTCATCTTCCGGCAAGGCGCCGGGCGGCCGCAGCCACACGCCGCCCTGCGCAGCACCCTTCTGGCTGGTCAGCCCCATGAACAGGGCAGTCAGCCCCGCCGCGCAGCCATACTGCAGCCCTTGAGCAATGGCCTTGCGACGTGCCGGATTGGCCGGTGCCGAAGATGTCTGGTTGCGCCCCATGGTTCACACTCCGTCCCGTATCAGGCCTTGACCACCTTGACCGCGCACTTCTTGTAATCCGTTTCCTTGGACAGCGGATCGGTCGCATCCAGCGTCAGCTTGTTGACGAGCTGACGCGCATCAAAGAACGGAATGAAGACCAGTCCCTGTGGCGGCCGGTTACGACCACGTGTTTCCACGCGGCTGCGGATTTCGCCCCGGCGGGAGATCACCCGTACCTCGTCACCCCGGCGCAGGCCGCGCTTGCGGGCATCGTCCGGGTGCATGAATACCACCGCATCCGGGAAAGCACGGTACAGTTCCGGCACACGGCGGGTCATGGAGCCGGAATGCCAGTGTTCCAGCACCCGGCCGGTGCTGAGCCACAGATCATATTCTTCATCCGGGGATTCCGCCGGCGGCTCATAAGGCAGCGCGAAGATCCAGGCCTTGCCGTCAGGCTTGCCGTAGAAGCGGATGCCCTCGCCCTTGAGTACATAGGGGTCGTACCCTTCCCGGAAACGCCATTGGGTTTCCTTGCCGTCCACCACGGGCCAGCGCAAACCACGGGCCTTGTGATACATTTCAAACGGCGCAAGGTCATGCCCCTTGCCACGTCCGAAGCTGGCATATTCTTCAAACAGGCCTTTCTGAACATAGAAGCCGAAGTGGCGTGCTTCATCATTCAGGCGATCTTCGGGAATTTCATCCAGACCGAACTGATCCACCTGACCGTTGCGGTAGAGGATGTCGTACAACGTCTTGCCGCGGTATTCCGGCTTCTTCGCCAGCAACTCTTCCGGCCACACTTCCTCGACCTTGAAGCGCTTGGCAAATTCCATCAGTTGCCAGAGGTCGGACCTGGCCTCGCCCGGAGCCTTGACCTGCTGATACCAGAACTGGGTCCGGCGCTCGGCGTTTCCATAGGCGCCTTCCTTTTCCACCCACATGGCGGTGGGCAGAATGAGGTCTGCCGCCTGTGCCGTGACGGTGGGGTACGGATCCGAGACCACAATGAAGTTCTCCGGATTGCGGTATCCCGGATAGGTTTCATTATTCATGTTGGCCGCGGTCTGCATGTTGTTGTTGCACATGACCCAGTAGGCATTGAGCTTGCCGTCCTTGAGCATGCGGTTCTGCAACACGGCGTGATAACCGGGCTTGGGCGGGATGGTGCCCTCGGGCAGTTTCCAGATTTTTTCTGCCAGTGCCCGGTGTTTCGGGTTCTTCACCACCATATCGGCCGGCAGACGGTGCGCGAAAGTGCCCACTTCACGAGCGGTACCACAGGCGGACGGCTGTCCGGTGAGCGAGAACGGGCCGTTACCCGGCTCTGAGATCTTGCCGGTCAGCAGGTGGATGTTGTACACGAGGTTGTTGGCCCAGACACCACGGGTGTGCTGATTGAAGCCCATGGTCCAGTAGGAAACCACCTTGGTCCTGGGATCGGCGTAGACCTTGGCCAGCTCGATAAGCTGTTCTTCAGGCACGCCGGACAGCTTGGAAACGCTCTTGACGTCATACTGCTTCACAAACGCAGCATACTCTTCAAAAGTAATTTCCCTGGACCCGCCCTTGCCCGGGTTCTTCGCTTTTTTCTCCAGCGGATGATCCGGACGCAGACCGTAGCCGATATCCGTTACGCCCATGCGGAAATGGGTGTGCTTGTTGACGAACTCCTTGTTCACCGCACCATTTTCAATGATGTAATTGGCGATGAAGTTCAGGATGGCCAGGTCAGTCTGCGGCGTAAACACAATGCCGTTGTCCGCCAGATCAAAACAGCGGTTCCGGAACGTGGACAGGACATGCACGCGGACGTGATCCGCACTCAGACGACGATCCGTCAGACGGGACCACAGAATCGGGTGCATCTCCGCCATGTTGGAGCCCCAGAGGACAAAGGCGTCGGCATGCTCCAGGTCATCGTAGCAGCCCATGGGCTCGTCGATACCGAAGGTGCGCATGAAGCCCCCCACGGCAGAGGCCATGCAGTGACGAGCGTTCGGGTCAATATTGTTGGAACGGAAGCCGGCTTTCATGAGCTTGGCGGCTGCATACCCTTCCCAGACCGTCCACTGTCCTGAACCGAACATGCCCACCGCGGTCGGCCCCTTCTCCTTCAGCACTTTCTTGAACTGCTCGGCCATGACATCAAACGCTTCGTCCCAGGAAACGGGCTCGAATTCGCCGTTCTTGTCATACTTACCGTTGCGCTTGCGCAGCAGCGGCTGGGTCAGGCGATCCTCACCGTACATGATCTTGGAGAGGAAATACCCCTTGATGCAGCTCAGCCCCTTGTTGACAGGCGCTTCCGGGTCGCCCTGGTTGGCCACCATGCGACCGTTCTGTGTCCCCACCAGAATGGAGCACCCGGTGCCGCAGAACCGGCAGGGCGCCTTGTCCCACTTGATGGCACCGCCCTTGCCTGCAGTCGTCAGGTTGGTGGCAGCGGCTGGCAGGCTGACGCCGGCAGCAGCGGCTGCAGCCGTGGCGGCCTGGGCCTTGATGAAGTCTCGTCTGTTCAGTTTCATGGCATGTCTCCTGATAAACCGGGTGGTCAGGCATCACAAAAGTGGTACACCAGGGAGGTGGACAGCACCCCCTCGATGCGTTCAATCAGATCTATGGCTTTCAGTGGCGGCGCATCGGCAGTCTGCTCGGCGGTCACCACCAGCTTGCCGACGTCATCGCGGGCATGGATTTCCACACCGGGCAGCGCTTCCAGTTCGGCAACGACCTGGTCCAGCCGGCGCGGGTTGCAGCGCACCACCAGCCCACAGATGTTCAGCGGTTCGCTTTCTGTTTCGACAGGAATCTCCTGTGCACTAGCGGGCATGTGTCATCTCCTCGGACTGTCTCACAAACGAAATGGCCTGTACCGGACAGGGGCGCACGCAGGCACCGCAACCGTTACAGACCTCAGCATTCAGTTCAGGAACAAAGATGCCACCCGGCCTCGGGCGGATCCGGATGGCTGCCGGTTCGCACTGCTCGGCGCAGATCCGGCACTCAACCCCCTTCATCGCCACGCAGTTGTCACTCAGTCGGGCGATCCAGGGCATGACGGGGCTGACAGACAGAGACAGGGCGCCGGTTTTGCAGGCGTCAACGCAGGCCTCGCAGAATGTGCACTCCCCCCGGGCAGGCGAGAACTCGGGAAAGCCCCCGTCGCCGCGCATCAGTACTGCGGGCTCACAGACCTCAATACAGTCATTGCAGCGGGTACAGGCGGTCACGAAGGCACTTTCGTCCACCGCCCAGGGCGGACGCACCACGGCTTCCCTGCGGCGCGTGAAAAGCTGCCTGCGTGATACGGAGTGGGCCAAGTGAACCTCCTGTCATGAATATTTTTTCATGGTTCAGGAGGTATCGTAGGTCTCTCCCGGCGGAGCAACCCTGATTCAGATCAATTCAGCAGTCTAACTATCCCATTGATAGACCGCAAAATACCTCTTATGAGGTATCTTTATGCAAGCTGTTCCATGACCTGCTGAACATAACCCGCAAACAGAACCGGTCGCTTGCTGGTGTCCGGCGATGCCTCGGGCGCCAGCTCCGGCAAAAGCGACCGGATCAGTGAAGAGGCCGCTCTGATCGGCTCGTCAAATATCCCGGCCTTGTCAAGCAGGCCGGCTGCCCGGTCGGGGACTTCCGCAAGCCGCTGAATACCCTCTCTGGGGTGGTAGTGCTCGGCTGCACGGAAGCGGGTGCTCTGTTTCAGCTCGATGCTGTAGCTCGCCAGTTGGGTCATGTCACCGGTCAGGGAGAGCGCCTGATCGAACGCCTCACCCAGATCCCCGTTGAAAAACGTGTCGGCAAGATCGGCGACCTGAGCCAGCAGATCCGTGATGGCCTGCATCTCCGCATCGTTGAGATCACCCTTGACCACCAGTGAGGACGCCTCGCGATAGTCCAGACCCAGAGCCTGCATGCTCCCACCCTGACCGCCGGACGATACCGAACGACCCATCAGCTTCACGGCTGCGGCCAGATCCAGTTTCACCGTATCCCCTTCACGGGTCTTGAGCGTAATGGAAGCGGTGTTTTTCTGCCCGAACCGGAACCGGGAGTCTGTCACGCCCACGTCCCCCGTCTCATCGTCCGATGCGGGAGGCGTCACCGGCGACCGGTTATCCGTTGTGCTGGCTGGCTGAGGAGGCGCGCTGTCCGGTGCCGGCACGGCGGGGGTCGCTTCCGGCCGCATGGCAGCGATCCCTTCCTGAATGCCCGTTTCGGTCTGATTCACCTGTTCCGCAAGCGAGTCATTGAGTGCACCGACGGCCTGCAAGACTTCCCGTGCCTCTTCAAATCCCTTGGTGACACCCTCGGCGGCAGCGTCCAGCAACGCATTGACCTTCTCGTCCGTCGCTCCCGCCTCACGCTCGTCGGCAATCCGGTTGGCTACGAAGCCCAGCACTTTGCTTTGAATGGCTTGCCCGTCAAAGGTGCTCTCACCCGTACTTTCGGGCAATCTTCTCTCCAGCCTTGAGCTCAGATGTGCACTCACGCGCTCCGAGACCACACGCATGCCGTCACCCTCTGAAGCCAAGCGTGTGAGACTGTAACGGACACTGGCCCGTTCACGCAGATCCACGACCTGTCCCGATTCCTGCTCCTGAGCGCCACGCCCCTGCACGGAGGCCCTGAAATCATAGCGAAGTGAAACTGCAAAACCGGTGGACTGAATTTCCATGACAATTCTCCCGCGGTGCATCCGGTTAAATGTTGAACAGTTTAGCGACCGGATTTCACAAACCTTTAAGTCCGTTTTGCACTCACCCGCAGAACCTTTAGAATGGCCGCAACTTTCAGGAACCGTTTGATGACCGATACGACCCGAACCAAGTCTTACAGCATTCTCGGCGCCGCCCGCCTGTTTTCGCTGCCCGTTGGCCTGTTCGCCGGCACCATCGCACTACTGAGCGTACTGGATCATCCGCAGTTCCATCCGGCCGCCGGGCTGGCCGCCGCACTGGGCAGCCTGCTGGTTCAGGCCGCCGCCAACTTTCTCAATGACTTCAGCGACCTGCAGAATCCCGCGCTGGCTGAACGCCTGAGTCCGGAGCAGATCCGCATCATCCGGATCAACAACCGTCTGGGGCTGCTCTGCCTCGTGGCAGCCGCTGTACTGGGTCTCTACATTGCCAGTCTGCGCGGGTTGATGGTGGTTCCGGTGGCACTGGGCGGATTGATCATGGCACTGGCCTATAACATGGAGCCGGTTGCCCTCAAACGCCGGGGACTGGGTGCTCTGCTGGTTTTCATGATGATGGGGCCCTACATGATGCCGGCCATCGCCTGGGCGGCCACCGGCACGCTGCCCGATACGTCCACCTGGCTGCACAGCCTGCTCTTTGGACTGCCCATTGCCCTGCTCCTGATCAGCAACGAGTACCGGGACATCCGCTATGATACGGCCAATGGCGACCGGACGCTGGCAGTTCGTCTGGGGCCGGAACGCACACGCAGGCTCTACCGGGGACTGCTCATTCTCACCCTGGCCGCCTATGCCGCGCTCGCGCTGCTCAGACCCTGGTGGAAACCCGCCTGGCTGCTCTGTGCACTGCTGGCGTCAGGTCTGTGGCGTCTGAGCGAGCAACCCGGTCCGGCCCTGCCGCCGGCAACGGGCAAGCGTGTACTCGCGCTCGGGCTGGCTCACAGCCTCTGGTTTGTCTTTCCCGCCTGATACAGGAGTCGTCATGGGACGTCGCAAGCATCGCAAAAAATCCGGACAGCAAGCCATACCTGCAGCGGAGACGCTCAGACCGGCTCCTCTGTGGAAGCGCTTTGCCGCCATGTTCTACGATTTCCTTCTGGTCGTCGCCCTGAGCATGATCACCACATTCATCTATCTGGGCGCCATGGCCGCCCGGGTCGGCGGCTTCGACCGCCTTCAGCCGCTGATGGAATCCGGTGCCACACTGGGCGATCCGACGCTCAAGACCGCCCTGTTTCTCGTCATCTTCTTTTTCTTTGCCTACTTCTGGAAGCGTCTGGGCCAGACCCTGGGCATGCAGGTCTGGCGCATCAAGGTAGTCAGTCAGGATGGCCGGCCACTCACCTGGACACAGTGCCTGCTGCGTTTTTTTGCCGCACTGTTTTCCCTCCTCTGCTTTGGGATGGGCTTTTTCTGGAGCCTGTGGGACCGTGACGGTCTGACCTGGCATGACCGCTACGCCGGCACACGTGTCATTGAGGTCAAAAAAACCTGATCATGTACGTGAATCCCCGTATGCTGCTCGCTTGACTTGATGCGGCCCTTTGGGTGGAATAGTGAGCCATGACACACAATAATAAGTACACGATGCTTTCGGTCAGACTGTATTCCGGGACAGCCAACTTGCACGACGAGAGCGGGCCGGGTTTCCCGCTGTGCGGACGCCCGTCCTTTGCCAAAGCGCTCGCTTATCTGGATGACCAGCTCAACACCCGCCTGTCCCTCAGTGAAGTGCTGGACGAATAGCCAGCCCGTTCCTACTCCACGTTCCTTCCGCATTCAGGTTGCAGAGGGTAGTCTTGCAGTAGTCGGCCGTACCGTGCCACACAGACATCAGCAACAGGAGTTTCACCATGGGCGATGCAGCTCCCCTGGTTGTCAAAGACATACACAAGCGCTTCAATGATCTTGAAGTGCTCAAGGGCATTTCCCTTGAAACACAAAAAGGCGACGTTGTCTCCATCATCGGTTCCTCGGGCTCGGGAAAGAGTACCTTCCTGCGCTGCATCAACCTACTGGAAATCCCGACCTCCGGCGACATCTTTGTTCACGGCGAACAGATCCGTTTTACGGAAAAGCGGGGGGAGCGCGTACCGGCCGACCCGCGTCAGGTGGAGCGTATCCGCGCCAGCCTGTCCATGGTATTTCAGAGCTTCAACCTCTGGTCACACATGACGGTGCTCGAAAACATCATCGAAGCCCCGGTTCATGTGCTGGGCGTCCCCAAAAAGGAGGCCATCGAAAAGGCGGAGGCCTTGCTGCACAAGGTGGGCATCTGGGAACGGCGCAACTACTACCCCCTGCAGATGTCCGGCGGCCAGCAGCAGCGCGCCGCGATTGCGCGGGCGCTGGCCATGGAGCCCGAAGTCATTCTGTTTGACGAACCCACCTCGGCGCTCGACCCTGAACTGGTGGGTGAAGTACTCAAGGTCATGCGCGCCCTGGCAGAAGAAGGCCGGACCATGGTTGTGGTCACACACGAAATGGCCTTTGCCCGCGATGTGTCCACCAAGGTCATCTTTCTCCATCAGGGCAAAATTGAAGAAGAAGGCCCGCCTGCGAAAGTTTTTGACAACCCGGACTCGGAGCGCATGAAACAGTTTCTTGCGCCCAAGTATTAAAACCACAACAGAAGAAGACGGAGAAATCCCTATGAAAAAACTGATCATTGCTCTGGGCTGTGTCGCCGCCATCGGTGTCAATACTGCCATGGCCAAAGAGTGGAAAGAAATCCGCCTGGCGGTGGACGTGCCCTACGAACCCTTCGAATACAAGGCACCTGACGGTTCCCTGACCGGGTTTGAAATTGATCTCGGCAACGAAGTGTGCAAGGAAATCAAGGCCAAGTGCGAATGGGTCGTCCAGGCATGGGACGGCATCATCCCGGGCCTGCTGGCACGCAAGTACGACGTGATTTTCTCATCCATGTCCATTACTGAAGACCGCGCCAAGAAGGTTCTGTTCTCCGAGCCGTACTACAACACGCCTTCTGCCTGGTTTGCCAAGAAGGGCCTGAACATTGACGTGAACGACAAGGCCCAGCTCAAGGGCAAGATTGTCGGTGTTCAGCGCGGCACGCTGCAGGACAACTATGTGACCGAAAACCTGGAAGACGTAGTGGAAATCAAGCGCTATACCACTGCTGATGACCTGGTACTGGATCTTCAGGGCGGCCGCCTTGACCTGGTCTTCCTGGATTACCCGGTGGGCGAGCAGACCATTCTGAACAACGCCGATTTCGAGACCAAGGGCGAGCCCGTCAAGCTTGGTAACGGCGTTGGCGCAGCCTTCCGCAAGCGCGACAAGGACCTGGCTGCCAAGTTCAATGCTGCCCTGCGCAAGATCAAGGCGGATGGCCGCTACGACGCCATCATGAAGAAGTACTTCAAGTACGACGTCAAGATGTAATGTCGATCACGGGGCAGCCTCGCTGCCCCGTTCTCTTTGCCAATCCCGGAGCATACTCCAATGTTTGACCTGCTCGCCCGATACATGCCTTCAATCATGAGTGGCGCCTGGCTGACGATCGAAGTCGCTTTTCTGTCACTGGCCCTCGCGTTTCTATTGGGTCTGGTGGGCGCCTGGGCAAAGCTCAGCAAGAACATTCTGGCCCGTACGCTGGGTACGGCTTATACAACGATCATTCGTGGTGTGCCGGATCTGGTTCTGATGATGCTGATTTTCTTTGGCGGCCAGTTTGCCATGAATGCCATCACGGACTGGCTATACACCGCTACCGAGAAAGGATACCTCTTCGAAGTCTTCGGCATGCGCATTCTGGAGACACCCGAGCCGATAGACATGTTCATCAACGTGGACCCGTTCATGGCCGGCGTTTTCAGCATCGGGTTCATTTACGGTGCCTACATGGCCGAAACCTTCCGCGGCGCCTTCATGTCCGTGGAGCGCGGTCAGATCGAGGCCGGCAAGGCTTACGGCATGCGTCCGTTTCAGATTTTCTCCCGCATCATGTTCCCTCAGATGATGCGTCATGCCCTGCCCGGACTGGGCAACAACTGGATGGTCATTCTCAAGACTACCGCGCTGGTGTCCATCATCGGGCTTTCCGATATGGTGCTGATTGCCAGCCAGGCCGCCAAGGCCGAGCATGCACCCTTCATCTTTTTCATTCCGGTTGCAGGCATTTTCCTGGCCCTGACCGCCGGCTCCGAATGGCTGATCAACCGCCTTCAGAACCGATACAACACTGGATTTTCAAGGGGCTGACTCATGCAGTGGCTGATTGATCTGCTCAACCAGAACGAGATCTTCACCCCCAGGACGCTTGGCATGTACTGGGATGGTACAGTGACCACCATCCAACTGGTGTTCCTCTCCCTGCTGCTGGGACTGATGATTGCCCTGCCTCTGGGCATACTGCGCACCTCGCGGAACCCCTGGATCAACAAGCCCATCTGGGCCTACGTCTACTTCTTCCGTGGCACCCCGCTGCTGATTCAGCTCTACATGATCTATTACGGCGTCACGCTGATTGACGGCATTCAGGAATCCATCTTCTGGCCCCTGGTGAAGAATCCGTTCTTCCCCTGCCTGCTGGCCTTTACCCTGAATACTGCCGCGTACACAACGGAAATCATCCGGGGTGCGGTGGAACAAACGCCCAAGGGGGAGATCGAAGCTGCCAAGGCTTATGGCATGTCCTACTGGCAGACTCTGAGACGGATCATACTGCCCAGCGCCCTGCGGCGTGCCCTGCCCGCCTACAGCAACGAAGTCATTTTCATGCTGCATGGCAGCGCCATCGCCAGCGTGGTCACCATCGTGGACATTACCGGTGCCGCGCGGGATGTCTATTCCCAGTTCTACGCGCCGTTTGAGGCGTTCCTGTTTGCCGCGGCGATTTACCTGTGCCTGACCTTCTCCATTCTCTGGATCTTCCGCAAGGTGGAACACCGGATCATGGCACACCTGAGGGCACCGGCCTGATGCCAGCACCCTTTGCGTCCTTCCTGCAAGCCACGCTTGACGGCACATTTACGGTACCGGAAACATTTCCGGTGCCCGGCGGCCAGGCCACCTGGCGGGGAGAAGGCATCCTGTCACTGGCGCCCCGACAGTGGGATGCCCGGTCGCCGGCGCTGGTGCTCTCGGCCGGCATCCACGGCAATGAAACCGCACCGATTGAACTGCTGGATGCCCTGATTTCCGACATCCTGGGCGGACGCCAGAACTGGAATGTGCCCCTGCTGGCCATTTTCGGCAATCCACCGGCGATGAGACAACAAGCCCGGTTTATCGACTTCAACCTCAACCGTTTGTTCATGGATGGCTGGCAAACCCGCCCTGAGAGCGAGTACGAAACGGGGCGCGCAGCGGAGCTGGCCCAGCATCTGGATGCCTTTTTGCACAACACCAGGCCTGCGGTGCACTATGATCTGCATACCGCCATCCGTCCTTCGGCTATCGAAAAGTTCGCCCTCTGGCCCTGGCACAAGGGTGAACCCTGCCCCGATCAGGAAATGCTGTGGCTGGGTGCCGCAGGCATTGAGGCACTGCTCAGTCAGCACGCGCCTGCACGGACGTTCAGCGCCCACAGCCGCCGCCGGTGGGGAATACCCGCTTTCACCCTGGAACTGGGCAAGGTGCGGCCATTCGGTGAAAATGATCTGTCACGCCTGAACGCCCTGGATCGGGTGCTGCGCGACCACCTGTCGGGGCAGGTCTCTCCGCCGGCTGACAGCGCGCTGCCCGCCCGCTTCAGGGTGGTGGAGGAAGTACTCAATACCGGAGAAGGTTTTCGGCTCTGCGTCACGCCGGAGACCCCCAACTTCACCCGCTACGCCGAAGGCGAACTGGTCTGGGAGGATCACCGCACCCGGTGGCACGCCCCCTCCCCCGTGCACATCGTGTTTCCCAATCCCGATGTGCCGCCGGGACAGCGGGCCGCCCTGCTTGTTCAGCCGGAATAGACCGGCAGGGAGAAATGGAAGATGGCGCCCCCTTCAGGATTGGGGCGGTAGCCGATCTTGCCACCATGGGAATGAATGATGCTCTGACACAGCGTCAGCCCGATACCCATCCCCTGAGCCTTGGTGGTAAAGAAAGGCGTGAAGAGTTTCGCGGCCTGGGCTTCCGTCAGCCCCGGCCCCCGGTCACAGACTTCAAAGTGCACCTGGTCATCCCGGTGGAAAACATGCAGCGTCACCCCAGCATGAACACCGGCCTCGACAGAAGCCTCCACGGCGTTGCGGATCAGGTTGAGAATCACCTGCTGAATCTGGATCACGTCTCCGCGAATGCGGGGTAATCCGGCTTCCACCTTGATTTCCAGCGTCATGCTATGGTGCCGGACGTCTATTTCCGCCAGTGCGCGCAGCTCTTCCACCAGATCTGCCGGTGCCACGACCGAATACTCGTTCAGTGGCCGCTTGACGAAGTGCCGGATGTGCTGGATCACCTCGCTGGCCCGCAGACACTGCTGTTCGATCTTTTCCAAGGCCTCCCGGAGCTTCCCGGGCTTCGGAGGCTCGCTGTCCAGCAAACGCCGGGCAACACGCACGTAATTGGAAACCGCCGTCAGGGGCTGGTTGACTTCATGAGCAATGCCTGCAGCCATCTCCCCCATCGTGCTGAGCCGGGAAATGGTGGCCAGTTGCTCACGCTGTGACTCCAGGCTCTCACGCGCCTCCCGCAGCTCCTCTCGACGGGCCAGCTCGTCCGAGATGTCGTGAAACACCACCACGGCCCAGGTTTCACTGGCGTCACTGTCCACCGGCGCCACACTGAAGGACACCGGAAACACCGACCCCTCCGGTCGCACGAAAATGGCTTCGGAAACCTTGAACGGCTCCTTGTGCGCGAGCGCGCGCGTCAGTCTCTCCGTGATCCGGTCCAGATCATAGTTGTTTCCGCCAGCCGGAATATCGGCCTGCTGAAAGTGCAGCGAAATGAAGTGCTGCCCCAGCAGCCGGCCTTCCTCGCAACGGTTCATGCGACAGGCTGCCGTGTTGGCAAACAGAATCTCGCCGCGTGAGTTCAGCCCGTAGATGCCCTCGTTCATCGATGCCAGAATCCGGCTCTTGTCGATGGTGAGCTGACGGTTCTGCGCTTCAAGCTGGCGCTCGAGGCGATGAATCTTGAGATGCGTCTCCACCCGCGAGAGCACCTCACGGATCTGGAACGGCTTGGCAATATAGTCCACACCACCCAGATCAAAGCCCTTGACCTTGGAATCCGTATCATCCAGTGCGGACAGGAAGATGACTGACGCCTGCCGGGTCTCCGGGTCAGCCTTGAGGCGGCGACAGACTTCAAAGCCATCCATGCCCGGCATCATGATGTCGAGCAGAATCAGGTCGGGCCTTTCCTTCGCAGCAATACGCAGTGCCTGATCCCCGTTGT
Organism: Thermohahella caldifontis; assembly: GCF_041153465.1. NCBI lineage: Bacteria > Pseudomonadati > Pseudomonadota > Gammaproteobacteria > Oceanospirillales > Hahellaceae > Thermohahella > Thermohahella caldifontis. Next base: position 214,183 of record NZ_CP154858.1, on the reverse strand, counting down.
CTGCCACCAGCAGGCGATAACCGCGCCCGTCCAGGGTTTCGTAGAGGATCTTGAGGTTTGCGGGATTGTCATCCACCAGCAAAATCGCTTCCTGCGAAGGCGATGAACTGGCTTTTTTTCCTGAAGTGCGTGACATGGACGTTCCGGGCAGAATCCTTGCCCGACTATAGACAGCCCCCCGAGACGATATAATACGTGATACTACTTAATCGCCGGACGCAGCCTTTCTGGCGCCGCCCACGGCCAGCACCATACGCACCAGCTGCGCGAGAGAATGGGTCCCCATCTTCTGCATGACCCGGGAGCGGTGGATCTCAACGGTGCGCTGCGAGATATCCAGCTCGATGGCAATCACCTTGTTGGCATTGCCCTCCACCATCATCTCCATGATTTCGCGCTCACGCGGCGTCAGGGTCTCCAGGCGCTTGAGTATTTCCTTCTTTTCCTGGAGCAGGTCGCGCTGCTCCGCATCCTGGGCCATGGCCGTGCGGATCTTGTCCAGGAGCTGCTTTTCCTGATAGGGCTTCTGGACAAAATCGACAGCGCCCTGCTTCATGGCCTCAACAGCCAGGGGAACATCACCATGACCAGTCACGAAGATCACAGGCAACGGACACTGCATGTCGATCAGCTTGCGATGCAGTTCCATGCCGGTCATGCCCGGCATGCGGATATCCAGCAGAATGCAGCCGGCCATGTTTTCATCATAGCGATCCAGAAACTGCTGCGCGTCGGCAAAGGCTTCCACATCATAGCCTTCTGCCTCCAACAACATGGACAGTGAATCGCGGACCGCCTCATCATCCTCGACGATATAGACAACCTGTTCTGCTGAAACCACCTGTTCTCTCCGATTCCGACCCAAAACTGAAGTCTACTGTTCCGCCACCTGAACCACAAGGGCAGGATCCAGTCGCTCCTGAAACCAGTTCAGACGCCAATCCAGATGAGGGCCTGTCACGCGCCCGGTCTTGCCGACCCGGCCAATCAGGTCACCCTGCCGGACCCGCTGCCCCACCTGAACCAGCACCTTGCTCATATGAAGATAGCTCGTATTCACGCCATATCCATGATCAATGATGACCGTGCCGCCGGAAAAGTACATGTCCGGCTCGGCCAGGGTGACGATCCCGCTGGCAACAGCCACGACAGGGGCCCCCTCCGGCGCGGCCACATCCAGCCCGTAATGCGGTCGCCGCGGTTCACCGTTGAAATAGCGCTGACTGCCGTAAACGCCGCTGATCGGTCCCTTCGCCGGGGACATGAACGTTTCGAGGTAGCCATCCAGCGCATGGAACTGGTTGCGCGCTTCACGCACCTTGCGGTTGTCCTCGCGGATACGAGCCAGCGTTTCCGGTGGCGGGGAGACGTATTTCTTTTCCACGCCATTGACATACTGGATGTCGTATTGCCTCTTTTTCAGGCGCAGTGGCCGGACCACCGCATCCCCCTCCGTGCCGACCACGCGCACCACATGCTCCGGCTCGGCATCACGCCCGAAGCCCAGCACAAAGTGCCCTTCGGGAGACACCCGGACAGGCTTGTCATCCAGCCAGACCCCTGCCCCCGGATCGGTCTTGCCGCGAATCAGCGCCCCCTGCGTCAGCGGCCCGTCCAGTTCCAGCGTGACCGCGCCGGCCTTGAATGCCAGCAACAGCAACCCCATGATAAGAAAACGATACACCAGCTTGATGACCCCGTGTCCAGACAGCTCATATCTATGGTAGCTGCCTGTGCCGCGAGCGTCCACGGGAGAACACGCCATGACCACCGTCCCGACCCGATACTGGCATCCGCTTGAAGACGGCCGCATCCAGTGCGACCTCTGTCCGCGCGCCTGCAAGCTGCATGAAGGACAGCGCGGGCTGTGTTTCGTGCGCGCCTGTGAGAACCATGAAATTGTCCTGACCACTTGGGGACGTTCCTCCGGCTTCTGCATCGATCCCATCGAGAAAAAGCCGCTGAACCATTTTCTGCCCGGCACGCCGGTATTCTCCTTCGGGACCGCAGGTTGCAACCTGGCGTGCAAGTTCTGCCAGAACTGGGACATGAGCAAATCCCGTGAAATGGACCGGCTCATGGATCAGGCCAGCCCCGAACAGATTGCCGAGGCGGCGGCACAGACCGGCTGCAGGAGCGTGGCCTATACCTATAACGACCCGGTCATTTTCATGGAGTACGCGCTGGATACGGCCCGAGCCTGCAAAGCACGTGGTATCGCAAGTGTCGCCGTCACCGCGGGCTATATCTGCCCGGCGCCCAGAGAGGAGTTTTTTGCTCACATGGATGCCGCCAACATCGATCTCAAGGGCTTCAATGAAGACTTCTATTACCGGATTTGCGGCGCCCACCTGAAGGACGTGCTGGAAACACTGGTGTATGTCCGCCATGAAACCGATACCTGGCTGGAGCTGACTACTCTGCTGATTCCGGGACACAATGATTCGGATGCGGAAATCAAGGCCGAGTGCGAATGGATTCTGCGTGAACTGGGACCGGATGTCCCCCTGCACTTCACCGCGTTTCACCCGGACTGGAAGATGCAGGATGTTCCGCCCACCCCGCCGGCCACCCTGAGGCGCGCCCGGCAGATTGCCCTGGATACCGGACTGCACTACGTGTACACCGGCAATGTTCACGACCCGGAAGGTCAGACCACCTGGTGCTCCGGATGCGGCAAGCCGGTCATTGGCCGGGACGGTTATCTCATCACCGACTGGCACCTGACCGAAAACGGCCACTGCAGCCACTGTGGCACACCTGTTCCGGGCCGCTTTGAAGCCCGCCCCGGCACCTGGGGCCCCCGGCGAATGGGCGTGCGTCTGTCATGATGCAAAAAGAAGTGCTGCCGCTTGAAGACGGTGAGCTCTGGCTCGTGCAGGATGTGCTGGACGACCCGGACCGGATTTTCGACCAGCTTCTGGACGAACTGGCCTGGCAGGGCGGTACGGTAAGGTTTGGTGCCACGGAACGCCCCATACCCAGATTGCAGGCCTGGTATGGTGATGCGGAGGCACACTATGCCTATTCCGGCCTGCAACTGACACCCCTGCCCTGGACTGACAGCCTCAGCGCACTCCGCACCAGAGCGGAACAGCTCAGTGACGCACGTTTCAACTCCGTGCTGTGCAACCTCTACCGGGACGGGCAGGACAGCGTGTCCTGGCACGCGGACAATGAGACCTGCCTCGGGCGCAATCCGGTCATCGCCAGCCTGTCTCTGGGTGCCACCCGCACCTTTCATCTGCGGCACCGGCGCACCCGGCAACGCCTCAAACTGCCGCTGAACCACAATACACTGCTGGTCATGCGTGGTTCGCTGCAACATCACTGGTATCATGCCGTGCTCAAGGAGCCCGGGGTATCGGCTGCCCGTATCAACCTGACATTCCGCCGCATCCTGCCGGCCCACACGGAGAGCCCGTGACTGACAGCCCGCATCGTCAGCACACCTGCCGTCCCGGGCTTTCTTCCACCCCGACAGGACAGATTTTTTGCCCCAAAGGGGTTGCCTTTTCAAAATTTTCCCCTATCATATGCGCCTCGTTACGGGTCGTTAGCTCAGTCGGTAGAGCAGTTGGCTTTTAACCAATTGGTCGTAGGTTCGAATCCTACACGACCCACCACCGAATTCCCGCATTCTGGCAACAGAATGCACCCTGTTTCAGGGTCGTTAGCTCAGTCGGTAGAGCAGTTGGCTTTTAACCAATTGGTCGTAGGTTCGAATCCTACACGACCCACCATCATGACAAGGGATCGCGCAAGCGGTCCCTTTTCTTTTTCCGCAGGCACCGGGGCCCGGAGCCCTGCCCAGCGCCCCGGCAGTCATGATATAATGAGCGGCTGAAAGCAGCCGATTCAATAAACGGGTAGCACAGATGACGGCATTTGAAGATCGCATTCTCGTCAAGGAACACCTGGCCCGGGAACATCAGGCCGAACACCCCGACCCGGCAAAGACCGAGGCACTGACTGCTGCCATCCGGGAGGAGCTGGCCCGGCAGAATGCCGTCATGGTCGCGCACTACTATACCCACCCGGAGCTTCAGGAGCTGGCAGAGGCAACCGGCGGTTTTGTGGGCGATTCGCTGGAAATGGCCCGTTTCGGCGCCAGCCATCCGGCGAACACGCTTGTGGTATGCGGTGTGCGCTTCATGGGCGAGACGGCCAAGATCCTGAGCCCGGAAAAAACCGTTCTGATGCCCACACTGGAAGCCACCTGCTCACTGGATATCGGCTGCCCGGCAGACGCGTTTGCCGAATTCTGCGATCAGCATCCGGACCGTACGGTCGTGGTCTATGCCAACACCTCCGCTGCAGTCAAGGCACGCGCCGACTGGGTGGTCACTTCGAGCATCGCACTGGATGTGGCGCGCCATCTGCACGCGCAGGGCGAAAAGCTGATCTGGGCGCCGGACAAGCATCTGGGCAGCTACATCCAGCGGGAAACCGGTGCCGACATGATCCTCTGGGATGGCAGCTGCATTGTGCATGAGGAATTCAAGGCTAAGGCGCTGGAGGATCTGAAGAAGGTCTATCCGGATGCCGCCGTACTGGTGCACCCCGAATCACCGGCGCCGGTTGTGGAACTGGCCGATGTCGTGGGCTCAACGTCGCAGCTGCTCAATGCAGTCAAGACCCTGCCCAATGACACCTTCATCGTCGCGACCGACGCAGGCATCTTCTACAAGATGCAGCAGGCCATGCCGGACAAGACGCTGATCAAGGCCCCCACGGCCGGAAACGGCGCAACCTGTCGCAGCTGCGCACATTGCCCCTGGATGGCGATGAATGGCCTGGAGAATGTGCTGGACGTTCTCAGAACGCACAGCCAGGAGGTTCAGGTGGATCCGGAGATTGCGAAAAAGGCGCTGATTCCGCTCAACCGCATGGTGAACTTCCAGAAATCCCGCTGATTGGACGGCTTGGTCAGCGCAGACTCAGAACACCGGGTTGCGCTGCCAGGCCTCGAAGGTTTTCAGCCGTTCGACGATGCGCGTTGCGGCGATGTAGTCACCTGCCGCCTTCTTGCGCGCCTCGCGCAATTCCCGGATCGCCCCCTGGACGTCCCCTTTCAGCTGAAGGGCTTCCGCGCGGGCCATGTGCACCTGCGCCAATGCCCCGCTCTTGCCATACAAGTCTGCCAGCTCCGACCAGATGGCCGGCTCATCCGGGTAATCCCGGGCAAGCTCCCGCAGCGTGGTAATGGCCGAAGACAGTTCACCGGCTTCCGCGGCGATACGCGCATAGATCCGTAACAGCGCATAGCGCCCGGGCCTCAGTTCCAGCGCCCGACGCAACAGATGCAGCGCCTGATCCGGCTGTCCGTTCCTGGCCAGCCAGCTGGCCTGCAGGGCCTGCACCATGGGCTCGGCCCCCAATTCGTCCGCCAGCATACGGATCCGTTCTCCCGCCTTTTCATCCTGGCCCGCTGTCATGGCCGCCAGCGCCGCCCCATAAAGAGCCGCCAGTCGCTGCATTCCGGCCTCTTTGCTTCCCAGCTCCGGTGCTTTCAGCTGTGCCTCGAAGCTGGCCAGTGCATCCTCCGGCCGCTTGGCATAACGGACCTTGAGCCGCGCCTGAACAAGATAAAACGCCATGCCCGAACTGCGCGCAAAACTGCCTGACACCTGACGGGCACGGGCCTGTGCCTGAGCCAGGCGACTTTCACTCAGCGGGTGCGTCATCAGATATTCCGGGGCCCGCCCCTGATAGCGACTGGCTTCGATCATGCGCTGAAACATGTCTGTCATGGCCAGCGGGCTGAAACCGGAACGGGCGAGGATGGACATGCCCACGTTGTCCGCCTCGGTTTCATTTTCACGGGAATAGGCCAGCTGGGATTGCAGCGTGTAGGCCTGGGTCGTAGCCATCGCGGCAAACCCGGCATCGCTGCCGGCTGCTGCGGCCACCACGACACTGGCGAGCAACCCGGCAAGACTGATGGCGGTCTGCTTGCCGGCCTCATCCTGCCGCCGGGCAAAGTGTCGCTGCGACAGGTGAGCCAGTTCATGCGCCAGTACGGCAGCCAGCTCATCTTCGCGCTGGGTATGGAGCAGCAGCCCGCCATTGACGCCCACCACCCCGCCGGGCACGGCAAAGGCATTGAGTTCCGGGCTGTCCACCACCACCAGACTGATCTCGCCGTCATCCATCCCGGTCTGGGGATAGAGGCGATAGATCAGATCCAGCAGATATTCCGTCAGCCAGGGATCGTCCACCGTGCTGACCTGCCCGCGCAGACGGCGTAGCCAGGCGGCACCCAGCGCTTTCTCTTCCGGCGTGACCCAGGTCCGGGATTGCGTGGCGCTCAGTTCCGGCAAGGTATCCGCACGCACCCCTCCCGCCAGCACGGCCAGTACCAGCGCGAGCCCGATCCAGATTCTTGCCATTCATCCCCTCCGCTACACGCGACGCATGACGCCCGGCATGCCGCCACCCCATGAACACCAGTCTAAACCATGATACACTTCTCCGGCCATTAAGAACGGGTAATAGAGATGGACATTGAGGCTCACCAACACCTTGATCTGAAAGGGCTGCAATGCCCCATGCCATTGCTGCGGACCAAGCAGGCCCTGAACCGGATGCAACCCGGTGAGCGACTCTGGGTGGAAACCACGGACCCCGGATCGCTGCGGGACTTTCCTGCATTTCTCAAACTCAGTGCTCACCTGCTCGAAAGACAGGAAACGGAAGGCGATACGCATCATTTCGTGATTCTTTGCGGGGGGCGTCAGCAATCATGCTGAACATTGTCAGATCCTGGATACACAAGTACTTCTCGGATGAAGAAGCCATCATCCTGTTTCTGCTTCTTGTTGCCGGTCTGGCCGGTGTACTGCTGCTCGGGCCTTACCTCAAGCCCGTCTTCGCTGCGGTGGTGATCGCCTATATCCTTCAGGGTCTGGTGGCCAAGCTGGAGCGGCTCCACGTGCCGCATCTCGTGAGCGTCACGCTGGTTTTCCTTGTGTTTGTCGGGCTGACGCTGACCTTTACCCTGGGATTGCTGCCGCTGGTTTCCAGACAGACCAGTGCTCTTGTCCAGGAGCTGCCGGCCATGCTGGCCAATCTGAAAACCTGGATCCGCGCCCTGCCCGAGGCGTACCCGCAGTTCGTCTCCGCCGAACTGGTTGATGCACTGATCCGGCAGATCACCACCGATCTGACCAGTACCACCCAGGAGTTGCTGTCCTTCTCTCTGGCCAAGATCATTTCCGGCATACCGGCCCTGATCAGTTTTCTCATCTATGCCATTCTGGTGCCCATTCTGGTCTTCTTCTTCCTGAAGGACCGGGAGGCCATCGTGCGCTCACTGTCTGCCCTGCTGCCCAAACAACGCACCCTGATGAAACAGGTCTGGGCCGATGCCAACCGGCAGTTCGCCAACTATATTCGCGGCAAGGTACTGGAGATCTTCATTGTGGGCGGAGCCACCTATATTGCCTTCGCCTTCCTGGGTCTCAATTATGCCGCCCTGTTGTCCATTCTCGTGGGGCTCTCAGTCGTCATCCCCTACATCGGCGCGGCCGTCGTCACCGTCCCCGTGGCATTGATCGGCGCGTTCCAGTTCGGCTGGACCCATGACTTCTTCTGGGTGATGGCACTGCACCTGCTGATTCAGGGACTGGATGGCAACGTGCTCGTTCCTCTGCTGTTTTCCGAGGTCGTGAACCTGCATCCGGTGGTGATCATCATTGCCGTTCTGCTGTTTGGCGGGCTCTGGGGACTATGGGGGGTTTTCTTTGCCATTCCGCTGGCAACGCTGATCAAGGCCATTATCAAGGCCTGGCCCGTCAAGGGAACTCCGCCCGAAGGGCAGCATTGAATCCGACTTCAGAGGGCCATCAGTGATGGCCCCCGAGGCATCAGTTATCACGCATGCGCCGGGAAGCTGAAGCGGTAACCGGCGTTTCACCCATGATTTCAGCCTTGAGCGTGCGGCTGATGGGTCTGTCGCCGATCCAGATGGACAGCATCGCACGATAGAACGCCTCACCCGGAATAATGCCCTTGTCCACCCCGGCAATGGTTACACGCGTGCCCACACCGGGCAGATAATCAATCCAGACCTCATCCCCTTCATGCAGGTTGCCATTGAACATGCTCAGGAACTGCTCAACACTGCCTTTGAGGGAGTGATAGGCCTCTTCCGTGACATTAAGCACCAGCGCATCCCGAAGTGCCCGCGCGACCTTGCGCGCACTGACCCGGTTGAGCAGCACGTGAAACAGCATCCGCTTGTGCTGCTGGCTGTCGAGCGCCTCCCGGGCATCCTGGGTCGGCTGTTCCAGGTACAGGGCACCGACATAGGTTTTGACAATCATGAAGGTCCGGCGCAAACCGGCTCCGTTCAGCACCAGCACAGGACCATTGTCAGCAATGCGGATCTGCTCCTTGAGCACCACATCGCTGACCTCCCGGGCACCGACATTGAATGCAAGCAGGCAGAAACCAAAGCACAGGAGTTGCAGGAGACGGGTCTTCATGGGGGGCTTCCTTTGACCAGTTAGGCCATTGTTATTATCCGTTAAGGTCTACTACGGATTGTAAACGAGGCCGGTCTGATCATGATGTGACCGCTATCACGAAGCCCCCGGCAGACTGCGGAGAATGTGATCAGTCGCAGGTTTCGGGCCGGACCCGGATCTCAGTCTTCGCCCCGGGCCAGCGCCCTTGCCGCCTCCAGCACCTCGGCCACATGCCCCTTGACCCGGACCTTGCGCCAGATGTGACGCACCACACCCTCCGCATCAACGATGAATGTGGATCGCTCAATCCCCATGTATTCGCGGCCATAGTTTTTCTTGAGACGGATCACGTCGAAGGCCCGGCAGATCACTTCTTCCGGATCGCTGATCAACTCGAACGGAAACTGATGTTTTGCCCTGAAGTTCTCGTGGGTTCTCAGGCTGTCCTTCGACACACCGAATATGTCATAGCCCAGCGACTGAAACTCGCCATAGTGGTCACGGAAGTCCTGGCCTTCCTGAGTGCACCCCGGCGTATTGTCCTTCGGATAGAAGTAAATGATCCACGGACGACCTTTCAGCGCGTCCGTGTCAAACGTCACGCCTGAAGTGGCCTGCGCGGTCAGATGAGGTACCTTGTCACCAACTTCCATTGATCCCTCCTTTTCATTTACCCGTTTCAGTACGGCCTTGCCGGCTCCAGCACCGCATCCAGATTCAGATCATCACAGAACATGAGAAACTCTTCCCGCAATCGCCCGATGGACGTATCCGCCGGGATATTGACGGTCATGTTCAGACTGAACATGGTGGTACCGGTGTGCGGTGCGGCGTAGGTGCTGGTTTCCAATGACTCGATATTGATCCGCCGTTCTGCAAAGAAGCGTGATATTTCATGAACAATGCCCGGATGGTCCAGCGCCACAACAGAGACCTCGTAGGGAATCCGCTGTTCCTGCTCCGGCCTTTCGGTGCGCTTCACAAGCGTATTGAGATTAAGCTTTCTTGCCGCGGCGGGAATGGCATCCTCCAGCTTCGCGATGACATCCCAGCTGCCCGAGACCAGCATGATGACCGCAAATTCTCCACCCAGCACGGCCATCCGGCTGTCAACGATATTGCAGCCATAATCCGTACATACCCTGGACAATTCATTGACTATCCCCGGTTGGTCGGAGCCCAGCGCAGAAATCACGAGCAGTTGCTCTTTCTGAATGGTTTTCTGATCTGACATGAGTACCCAGTCCGTAATCCGATTTCATGTTCTGCCCGATTCAGGGCGCTGCCAAGCATGGTGCGGGCTTGTCGTAGTCGAGTCAAGTCGTGCGGGTTCATGACCATGCAGCCCATTCACCTGCTGTCAACCCAATTCTAAAATGTCCCCTTTTTACCAAAGCTAAAGTGTCCCCTTTGGGTATCCTGTTTCAGGAGGTTACCGACTGCCTGCCGGAGGCCGCTTTACCAACCGGAGAACGTCGCCATGGATGGTCCGGCGCGGGCTTTCTGCCTGAGGATGCCTTTTGTCTGGCTCTCGCCTTGTCGACACGTTGGTGGAGGCTTTTCTCGTCATCCAAAGGGACCGGGGCTCGCCTTCGCTCAGGATTTGCCAATCCAGTTGATGCCCTTTGTGGAGCACCGTCACATGGCCATCCTGTGCTTCACAGATGGTGATCCGGGCGCCCCGGAGCCGATAGCCCTTTCCATAGCCGGTGAGCTGGTATTCCCGGTTCCTGAACTGAAAGGTCAGGTTCTTTGAGAGCTTTCGGTGGTTGTGCAGGCACAGGATGAGCGCCAGCTCCTCTGGTGTGTGCAGAACGGGGCGGTGAGCATCCGTGGCGTTCTGGGCGGGTTTGGCAAAGCGTGCGTTGAAATCGCGCATAAAGCCCGGCAGCCAGGCATTGGCGGTCTCAATGTCCGAGATGCCCGCAAGACGCAACTCCTTGACGAGGCGGTCCTGAAGCGTCTGGTTGGCACGCTCGACACGCCCCTTGGCCTGAGGGGTATTGGCATGAATGGGCTCGATATCCAGCGTTTTGAGAGCCCGGGTGAACTGGGTCAGCTCACCTTCGCGCTCGGGTTGGTTTACCCGGAAGATGCTGTGCTTGTCGGAATACAAAGCAGCGGGGCGGCCGTGCTCGGCCAGATAGCCTTGCAGTGTCTGCAGGTAAGCCCAGGTGGTCTCGGCCGGGGCGAAGCGTAATGCCATCAGTTCACTGGTGGCGTCATCAATGAACACGATCAGGGTGCAGCGCGGGCCGCGCCCTTCAAACCAGTCATGTGGTGAGCCGTCAATCTGAATCAGCTCGCCGCGACAGGGCCGTCTGGGACGTCGCTGGTGAATCCGGGCGGCCTTGCGTTTTCCGGGTTTCCAGAGTCCGTCAGCGATCATCCACTGTCGGAGGGTCTCGGCTGACAGCTTGTATCCATGCAGTGCGGTGAGTTTTTCACAGGCAAGCGTTGGTCCGAAATCAGGGTAGCGTGTGCGAACCAGAGAGAGTACTTCCTTGCGCACGGCCCCGGGAATTGCATTGCCCGGGCGTTTACCGAGATGGCCGGAAACCAGTCCTGACGGCCCCTTCTGACGAAAGCGGGCGACCAGACGCTTAACTTGCCGGACACTCAGCCCAAGCTGCCGGGCAGCTTCCTGTTGCCGAAGCTGTTTTGCGGTCACCTGCTGAATGATTGCCAGCCGATCGATCGCTTTTTGCGTCATTGCAATGGTCTCCTCTGCCATTGCCCCCTCCTGTATCCCAAAAGGGGACATTTTAGAATTGCGAGAAGGGGACATTACAGCTTTGGGCTAACACAGCCCATTCACCTGCTTGACTTTCCAAGGGCAACTTTCTATTATTCCCACCCCGTAGGCCAGACGGCCTCGGGATCAAGGTTCCCCGATAGCTCAGTTGGTAGAGCAAATGACTGTTAATCATTGGGTCGCTGGTTCGAGTCCAGCTCGGGGAGCCATCTTCAGGTTCGGGGTATAGCGCAGTCTGGTAGCGCGCCTGCTTTGGGAGCAGGATGTCGGGAGTTCGAATCTCTCTACCCCGACCAATTTCTTATTCAGATTCCCCCACAAAAAAAGAAATCATCACCTCGCCCCCAGCCTGTAAACGTCTCTGCCTTCCGGCTGAACTCCGCATTCATGCTCGACGCTTTCGCATGCAGACAGGCGAGCCTTTCGTATCGGGCATTTGGACGACTACGCTGAATAATGCCATGCACAGCCCGTACAAGTGCCCGCCGGAGCCGCGAGCCCGCTCCCGTTCGGAGCGGGCGAAACAGGGCTTTCCCGGCCAGGCAGACTTCATTCCGGAATATGATCAAGCCGGAACCATGCCTGCAGCGCTTCAAACATGGCGTGAATGTCCGCCCAGGCGGCCATTTCCCGAATGGAGTGCATGGCCAGTTGCGGCACGCCAATATCCAGTGTCCGCACGCCAAGCGCCGATGCCGTGATCGGTCCAATGGTGCTGCCGCAGGCCATGTCTGCACGCACAACAAAGGTCTGACAGGGCACGCCAGCATCCGCACAAAGCATACGAAACAGGCCTTCCGTCACACTGTTGGTCGCGTAACGTTGATTCGCATTGATCTTGATCACGGGTCCCTTGCCCATCTGTGGTGCATGGTCGTCATCATGTTTCGCCGCAAAATTGGGATGAATGGCATGGGCATTATCCACCGAGAACATCACCGACCGCGCCAGCATGCGCTGGAGCGCCGTCTCGGAATCTCCCGCCAGGCGCATCAGCACCTGACGCAGCATGGGACCGTCCGCACCTTCGGCAGTCTGGCTGCCCACCTCTTCATGATCGTTGAATACCAGCAGTGCGGGCTGGTCCATCGCCGTAGCCAGCAAGGCTTCCATACCCAAGGCGCAGCTGAGCAGGTTATCCAGCCGTGCACTGAGCAGAAACTCCTGGTTGAGCCCCACCGTTTCCGGCGCCTGACAGTCATAGAGGCTGAGCTCAAACCCCAGCACATTGACAGCATCAGCCGCCATGTCTTCAGTTTCCGCGACCTGTTGCGCCAGCCAGCGCCGGGTCTCGGCGGGCGTCTCTCCGGCCAGCGCCGTAATGGCCGGCATATCGGTCTGCGGATTGACGCCTCCGCTGTCATTGGCCTCCCGGTTCAGGTGAATGGCAAGACTGGGAATGGCCGCCACGGGCTTCCGGGTATTGATGAGGGTATGGCGCAAATGTCCTGACTCATCCCGCCAGGTGACCCGTCCGGCCAGCCCCAGCCCGCGATCAAACCAGGGTCTGAGCAGCGCCCCGCCATAAACCTGCACTCCCCACTGCTGATAGCCGTTGCGGGTCAGATCCGGATTCGGCTTCAGCCGCAGGCAGGGGCTGTCCGTATGCGCCCCCATCATCCGGGCGCCTTCTGTCATCTGCCCCGGCTGACAGAAGGCAATGAGCGTACTGTCGTTCCGGGTCACGAAATAACGTCCTGCGGGATCCAGATCCCACGCTTCCGATTCATCCAGACGCACAAATCCGGCCGCTTCCAGTCGTTCACAGGCCTGCTTGACCGCATGAAAGGGTGTTGGGGAAGCGGCAAGATATTGCGTGATGTGTTCAGGATTCAGCGTCATGAGAGTCGTTCTTCTCCTGTTTCAGAGCAAGTGTCGTTGATGCACTGTCCTTCTCCGGCGTGTGTTCCGGCACCGCAACGGACGGGACAGCCGTCTGGCCTGATTCGGCAGCGGAAACTATACGCTGCCAGGCCCACTTCAGCCATCCGGTAATCGCGAATGCCAGCCAAAGGGACCAGGCCCACATGAGCGCCCGGTACACCCAGAGCGGCAGTGTCCAGACGCGGATATCCGGTAAACGCCCTTCGACCCAATCGGCCTGCCAATGCAATTCGGTAGCGTGGCTACCTGCTCCCACCACGTAGTCCGGCGGAAGACCGGTCAGCCCCCGCGGTATGCTGGCCAATACTGCGACCAGTACCATGATAGTGAGCAACACGAGGCCCGCGAGTGCCAGTCTGCGGGGCCAACCGCTCAGCTTGTGGAGCTCCGGCCCTGACAGCGCCACAGCATATACCCAGAGCACCACTGCAGGAAGTGCCCCCATCCAGCCCAGCGCCCCGCCAGCGGCCAGCAAAAGCCAGGCGCGAACTGTCAGCGGATTACCCTTGTGCCGGCCAAGCACAATCGCGACCACGGCCAGCACAAGCAAGCCTCCCCACAGCAGAATGGCCGGACCGTCAGTGGGACCGGTCAACCAGAGCAGCCAGCGGGACTCCGGCAACCTCAGGGTGTAGCTCAGATTTTGCCAGGTACCCACAAATTCGAGCGGAGCAGCTTGTGTTTGCCTGTTTCCGGCATCGTACGCCCAAGTCAGCCTGAGTTCATGCATGCCGGCAGGGACTGACCAGTTGGCAACACCCTCGCGCACAGTGACCGGGAGTGACTGCCCATCCAGCCAGGCCTTCAGCGCCTCCACCCCGGCAAGCCCGCCGACGGAAAAATTGTCCTGCGCCGTAGCACGGATCTGCCAGACACCCTCAAACTGGTGGCGTTCGGGTTGCCAGACATGTGTCAGCGAAACTCGGTCCACATTCAGTCTCTGCCCGGTCAGCAGCGTCGCGGGCTCAACACTGATGACCACCTGATCCCCCGGCTCCGGTTGCCACTGAGGCTGCCAGCGGCCATCCGGCCCCTGCCAGCGCACAGGCTGAAGCCCCGACCAGGTGATGCGCCAGCGGCTGTCCGCATAAAGCGACCAACTCTCGGCGCGCTCTGACCAGCCCGGCGCCTGCAGGGTGAGACGGCTTGCTGCGGGCAACGTCGAGGTCCAGGTCAGATGTTGCTGTCCATCCCTGAACGTGACCACGGCATGCCGGTCAACCACCTGAACGCCACCCAGCGGTGATTCACCGGCAAGCAGGGGAATGGACACGGAGAGTGCCCCCTTGGCAGGCGCCCTGCGTGTGACCTGAGTTGTCAGCCGCCAGTCCCGCCCCAGTTCGATATGACGATGCACCCCAACAAAAGCCGGAATGGGTGGTGGCGCAAACGCTTCGCCCGGCTCAGACTGCCGTTCGGGTAATGCAATCCGCTTCAGTGTCAGCCGATCAGCCGCCAGCTGGCGTCCGCTGAGCCCTTCAACCGTCCAGTCACTGACCTGACTTGCCAGATCCAGAGGGGGCTCCGGAAAGCTGAGGGTCAGTGCGTTGAATTCCCGAAGCCCCAGATTCAGCACCAGTTCATGTACCCCCGCAGGCACCCGGATCCAGATTTGACCGGAGCCGTCTCTCATGAACGTGCGGACAGGAGTTCCATCCATGAACCAGCGCACGGGCATATCCGGGGACTGCAGTACCGGCAACCGCCAGGCAGCATCCACATCCGCCGAAACCACAAGTGCGAGGGACAAGCTGTAAGCATCCGCTACCAGTTCGCCCTGCCCGGCCCGCACACAGTCCGGCATGCAGGCAGGCGGCTTGAGCAGCACCTCGCGTAGTGACTCCAGCATTTTATCCGGGGGAAATGTCTGAGCCTGAACGGGCTCGGCTGGCATACCCATTCCGAAGGCAACCAGCCCCCATATCAACAACAGCTTGCGCAGGCGGGCAGTCAGGCCCAGCAAGAGCATGACAAGCCCCGCGAGGACAGCTGCTCTGACCAGCCTCAACCCGGTATCCCCCAAACGCCAGATATCCACCATCCCGGCCTGCCCCAATGGCCCGTCAATCCGCGCTGATGCGGTGACATAGTGACCAGCGGGCAATCCCGGCCCCACCTCAACCGGTAACACGTCAGGCGCAACAGGTACAGGCGCACGGTCACCAGAGCGTACCCGTTCCTGCTTCATGACAGACAGGCTTTGGCGAGGGGTGTCCCGAAGCGACATGACCTCCGCCCCGACAGGTTCACCAGGCATGGCATCCTGCAATCCCGCAAGTTGCGGGTACAGGATGCGCTGCCCCTGGATCACCGCGAAGGTTACACACTGCATGACAAGCACTGCAAAAACCAGCCATCGAAAACGGCGCACCCATTTTCCCGGTCGGTGACCGTTGTCTGGCAAGGCCCAGGCCACAATCATGAGCAGCCAGATCCAGACCGGAGCCCATGGCTCATGGTACGAGAGCATAATCACCGGCAGCGCAATCCCGCCCATGAGCAGCCCCCAGGTCCTGCCGATGGCCAGAATCACCAGTGCAGAGAAAAAGAGATCCCAGAGCGTCCAGCGGGACAACCAGCTCCCCTGCACATGATCCGCTCCGAAAATGGCCACGACCATTTGCCCTACCGGCGCATGAACGGTCAGTTGCTGAGACTTGAACGGAGGCGCCAGCTCTCCCATGGGCAGACTCAGACGTTGGTTGTCTGCCGGCGCATTCAGCATACCGGTCAACTGCAGATCAACCCTGGCGCGTTCAAAAGGTATCTGAAAACGCCCGTCTTCAAGTATCTGAATGCCCACGGGCCGGCCTTCACTTTCAGCCCGTAACACATGCCAGGGCGATGCTACCCGGAGGCCACCTTCAAAGCCGGACGTCCCCGTTACACGGGTCATCCAGATCGGACGCACGGCATCCCGTACCCACCAGAGGTTGGTTGATGCATTGAGGCTCGAGGACGCAGGGGTCAGTGGCCCGTCACGGTAGCTCAGTTCCAGTCCCTGGCTCCATGTCACCTTCCAGGCACCCCATCGCTGCCATGCCTGAGGCACTTCGGCCAGCGCCGGGTCAAGCGCCTGACCTGTGATGCTGACCCGGCCAGTCTGCACTCCGGTATTCACTGACCAGACTTCCTCTTCCGGCCAAAGCGGTCCTTTCCGCACCGGAGACACTTTGCGAACCACTCCCAGCGCCCTCAATCGCGCCTTGATCTGCCAGGTTCCGGATGCCAACTGGACGGTGACCTGACCATCCGGCTCCAGCCTGGCGGGTAGCGGAGACTCGAAGCTCATCAATGCATAGCCTTCAGGCACAAGTGGTCCCAGCGTCACCACCTCACCATCCGTGCCACTTTCCACCTGAATGTGCGTTTCCAGTACGGGTGGCCTGCCCAGGGTCAGCAAGCGGTGAACCCGGACGCGTGTCACAGACGGGCCCGCCACCCTGGACTGATGCCAGTGCAACCGCTGATCCGTACCAAAGGTCACCACATCGCGATGATTTTTCAGCACCACCCGGGCCGCTTCCACAGGCAGACCGAGCTGCCCCCGCTCAGTCTCCGGCCGCAGGCGCCCGGTCAGTGTCCACTGGCCGGCGGCCAGCCGCACGGCGGGCTTGTCGTGGCGAAGGAGCACCGGAATCTCGCGTCCGTTGGCACGCACATCGAAAGGCCACTGCCCTGCCTCACCGGGCAATGTCAACCAGGCTTCCGAAAGCATGTTCACACGCCACTGGAACTGGATCACGTCGCCGGTCCAGACCATCTCCAGGGTGCCGGGCCAGACGCAAATGCGCCCGTCCTGATCATCCTTGAGCGTGCAGCCCCGGTCAGGGACATCTCTCAGCACCCAATCCGTCCAGGGCTGAAGTTCATCGGGAATCGGGGGCCCGGCGACGGCCCGGGTCATCATGACAAGACACAGCAACAGCACCCTGAAAAGGCGTTGGCCGAAATGCATGGGGGTTTCCTTTTTTTCCTGTTTGAATTCTCCGATAATGCCAATCTATCACAAGCCCAACGGAACAGGTAATGCCTGCACATGAGAACACCCCGACTGTTTCTCGATATTGAAGCCAGTTCTCCGGATGAGGAGGGCTATCCGGTGGTGATCGCCTGGTCAACCCGGGATGGCGTGATCCGCAACGTGCTGGTCTGTCCGGACGACGACTGGACAGAATGGGACACCGGCTTCGAGTCCGGCATGGGGCTCACCCGCGAACACCTCATCGATCAGGGGCTGTCGTGCAAGGATGTGGCCCGTCTGCTGGCGGAGGATCTGGCAGAGGAAACCGTTTATGTGGATGGTCTGGATCCGGATGAACTCTGGCTGGAACGCCTTTTTGAGGCTGCCCGCAGTGAACTGCCGTTTGAAATCGCCCCCATGAACCAGTTCCCCGAACTGGCGGACATTCCCGATCTGTTCGAACGCAAGCGGGAACTGCTGGACGAGGAAGGACTGACCGCCTTTCAGGCCGAACACAATGTGTACGTCATGCTTCGGCTGTGCGAAAAAGCGGGTAGCTGACTGCTGCCCGGCCAACCAGCACCCGGTTTTGTGACCCGTATCCGCCCCCGGCGGGCGGATTTCGGATACATTGTTTTTTTGTTGCAGAATGTAAAGGACAATGCGCCGCATGAGACGCTTACCTGCCGTGGGCCTGCTGGCCCTGATTGCCGCTCCCCTCGCTGTGGCAGACACCGCCCAGAAACTTGAAGACGTGTCCTACGTGGGGCTGACCTACTCCGACTGGGACTTCCGCTCCATTCGCGGAGAAAAATCCGCCCGGCTGGACGGTGCCACACTCATACTGGGCACCCACATTACCGACTACGTGAAGGTGGAAGGCCGCTTCGGCATGGGCCTGACCGAAGACAGCCCGCAGGACGGACTCAAGGTCAAGACCAACTATCTGGCGAGCTGGTACATGGGCCCCACCTACGCGCCGACCGAATACTGGACTGTCTATGGCCTGTTCGGGTTCAGTTTCGTCAAGGGCGAAACCCAGCGCGACGATCCGACTGCATTTCCCGATATTCCCGAAAAGTTCTACAGCAGCTCCTTCAGCGTGAGCTACATACTCGGAACGGAGATCCAGATCCACAAGGATGTGTGGGGAACATTCGAGTTTGGTCGTATCCACAAGGACAGCCAGACCAAGGTCCGCATGATGCAGCTCAACCTGGGGATCAAATACCGCTACTGATCCCCGAATCCGCGCGGATTCAGCGGTGGCGAATATGCCAGCACCGGTGAATCCGCCGGTTGCGTTCGAAATCCGGCGGCACGGACCAGTCCGAGACCTCCTCCGTCAGGTAGTCCGCCTCCAGTGCCGGATCCAGCTTAAAGCGCCGGTAATTGGTCGAGAAGATCAGCAAACCCTCCGTTGTCAGGCACGACATGGCGGCATGCACCAGAACCGCATGATCACGCTGGATGTCGAGCACATCGCGCATCTTCTTCGAGTTGCTGAAGGTGGGCGGATCCATGAAGATCAGGTCAAAGGTCTCCCGGCATGACTTCAGCCAGCTCAGCACATCTGCCCGAACCAGTGCATGCTTGCCCCCCGCGAGACCATTCTCCGTCAGGTTTCTGCGCGCCCAGTCCAGATAAGTGTTGGACAGATCCACACTGACCGTCCGGGCTGCGCCGCCGAGTGCCGCATGCACCGTGGCCGCGCCGGTATAGCAGAACAGGTTGAGAAAGCGCTTTCCCCGGGCATGATCCGCAATCCACAAGCGCGTAGGCCGGTGATCCAGAAACAGTCCGGTATCCAGAAAATCGGAGAGATTGACCCAGAGCCGGGCAGCCCCCTCCTCCACGACCTTTTCATAGCGCAGCTCCGCCTGCCGCGTATATTGCGTGGTGCCTTTCTGCGGCTTTCTCTGCTTGAGAAACACATGCTCCGGCGGGACATCGAGCACCGCCGCCACATCGTCAAGCACCTGATAGAGTCGCCTGCGCGCCTTGTCCTCCCGGATCGTGGGGGGCGGCGCATATTCCTGCACATGCACCCAGCCGTCGTACCAGTCAACGGCCACCGCATACTCCGGCATATCGGCGTCATATACCCGGAATGCCTTGATATTTTCCCGCCTTGCCCAGCGTTGCCGCTTCTTCCAGTTCTTGGCCAGGCGGTTGGCGAATGCAGAAGGTGCCGGGGCAGGGCCACCCGGCTCAGCCTGTCCGGTGGTTTCCGCCGCACGGATACCATAACGGGCCAGGATACAATCAAGCCCGCCATTCTTCATTTTCCAGGTTTTGTCAGCCGCCAGGGGCATCGCCTGCGCCAGTGTCTGGCTGGACGTGATCATCATCAGTGTCCACCCACCCCAGCATGCCTTCAGCTGCTGGCCCCAGGCCCGATAGACCGGCCGCAAGCGCTGCTCGTCCCCGAGTCGCTCGCCATAGGGTGGATTGGTCACCATCAGCCCCGGCGATGTCAGCGCCAGGTCATCGGGGCTGAGCTTGCAGGCATCGGCTCTGATGAGTGTTGCCGGCACCGCATCATCCAGGACCGCCAGGTTGGCCCGTGCAGCCTGAATGGCCGCAGCATCCACGTCAGAGCCCCACAGCCGCACATGCTTCAACGCCCACTCCCGGCCTGATTCGTACCGGGTACGGCAGGCGTCAAGTGCGGCATCCCACTCATGCCGGGGGTGCCAGGGTGCTCTTGTGATGGCATAGTCCTGGCGCAACACTCCCGGTGCCATGTCCGCCGCCATCATCCAGGCTTCCGCGAGAAAGGTGCCGCTGCCACACATGGGATCCACCAGTGTCATGCACTCCTCGTTGCGCCAGGCCCCCGGCCAGCCTGCCCGCATCAGGATCGCCGCGGCCACATTCTCCCGGATCGGCGCTTCCGCCTCCCGTATCCGGTAGCCGCGCTTGTGCAGACTGCGTCCGGCCAGATCCAGACCCAGCACGGCATGCTTGCCCAGGGTAAGCTGGATCTGCACCTTCGCCCGATCCCGATCAATCCGGGGGGTGTCAGGCCGGCGGCACGAAACTGATCCACAATCACATCCTTGACCACCTGCGCCGCAAAGTGCGGATGACGCAGGTCTCCGGCGTGACCCTGGGCGTGTATCCAGAAAGGCATGTCCGGCACCAGCCACGCCTGCCAGTCCACCGAACCGGCCAGCGAGGACAGGGTGTCCGCATCGCGCGCCACCTCTTCTGCCAGAACACGGAATACGCGGCTTGCGAGCCTTGTTTCCAGCAGTGCCCGGCAGGTGACCGACCAGTCCGCCAGCCCCCGGACCCCCAACCGTCCGGCACTGGCGTCCTTCACGCCCAGTGCGCTCAGCTCATCCGCAAGCAGGTATTCCAGTCCAGACGGGCAAGCTGCCCAGATTACAAATTCAGACATTTCGTTACACTCCGGTGCCGCCCGGCCAGAGCCTTGTTTCAGCGGCCATTTCAGTGTTTAAAGAGCTTTCGCATCTAAAAACACCGTCACATAGATGAAATTATTCGTTCACTCTGCTCGAAAGTGTGGTTTATGGTTAAAGCATGTTCAACCCAAACATCATCACACCCAACAAGGAGAAAGACGACCTGCCGACACTTTTCACTTCATCTTTACCAATCACCCAAGGTCATGAGGTTCAACAAGAATGAGAAGACAGAAGCGAAACACTTTGGAAAGAGCTTACCTCAAGGGTTACCGGGCCGGGATCGCAGGCCGGTCCAAAGACTTATGCCCCACCAACAATGCCCTCGCGCGCCAGCAATGGATGAACGGCTGGAGAGACGGACGGGCGGATCACTGGGACGGATACGTCGGCGTATCCGGTTTACACAAAGAACCCGTTATCTGATTTTACGTTTCAACTTTCTTCACCGCACGGGGATACAGCCCCGTACTCAGGCCCGCTCAGCGGGCCTTTTATTTGCTTTCTACCCTTCAGTCCCGGCAGATTTCGCGGCCAGCGTCCTGATATGGGGCAAGTCCGGCCATCCTGCCTGATACAGCCGGTGTGCGATCTCCCTGATCAGTTCCGGCCCCCGATAGATGAAGCCCGTATAGATCTGCACCAGAGCGGCACCAGCCTCAACCTTTGCCAGCGCGGACTCCCCGTCCATCACGCCACCGGACGCAATGACCGGCACACGCCCGTCCACGGTCTCGCACAGTACGCGCACGACCTCCGTGGCCCGCGTCGTCAGGGGCGCACCACTCAGTCCGCCGGTTTCCTTGCCGTGCGGCGCACGCTCCACACCTTCCCGCGACAGGGTGGTATTGGTCGCAATGATGCCATCCACACCCGCCTGTACCAGTGTTTCACCCGTCATGCGGATTTCATCGTCAGACATGTCCGGTGCAATCTTGACGACAACAGGCACCCGCCGGCCATGGCGAGACGCCAGACGTTCCTGTGCCTCCCGTACCTCACCGATCAGCTCGCGCAATGCCTCACCGAATTGCAGTGCACGCAGACCCGGGGTGTTCGGGGATGACAGGTTGACCGTGATGTAACTGGCACGGTGATAGACCTTTTCAATGCAGGTCACGTAATCCTTGCTGGCCTCTTCCTGGGGCGTATCCTTGTTCTTGCCGACATTGATCCCGAGAATGCCGTCATAGCGGGTCTTGTCCAGACGACGGATCAGCGCGTCCACACCATCGTTGTTGAATCCCATACGGTTGATGATGGCCTGCTGGTCCGGCAAGCGGAACAATCTCGGGCGGGGATTGCCGGGCTGAGGCCGCGGCGTCACCGTTCCCACTTCGAGAAAACCGAATCCCATGGCGGCCAGCCCGTCAATACACCGTCCGTCCTTGTCCAGACCCGCCGCCAGGCCCACCGGGTTGGGAAAGGTCAGCCCCATCAGTGTGACCGGCCGGGGCTCAGGCCGCCGACCGAACCATTCCGCGACCCCCAGCCTTGCCAGCGTTGCGAGGACATTCAGAGACAGATCGTGAGCGGTTTCAGGGTTGAGACGAAACAGCAGCGGTTGAATGAGACGGTAATCCATGGTTCCGGGGCTCAGTCTGTGGGCGTGTCGGCGGCCATTATAGCCATTTCACCCCCGGATGACAGTATTCATGCGTCCGGTCCCGGGCTTTCCACAGGCGTGTGACAATTCGGTCATTTATCCACGAGATCTGTGGATAACTTTGGGGATATCCCTAGGGTATGTTGCCTAACGCCGCGAGGGATCAGGGGCTCAGCGATTTGATCATTTTTTGATCGCTTTATTTTATTTCTTATTATTCAATAGGTTACGGAGTGTTTTTTCTTTGATCAAAGTGGCCGCCGGATGATCGACAGGGCTTTGGGTCAGGATTTTGACGTCAGGCGGAAACTTCCGGAAAAACCAGTGCCAACCCCTGTCCGGTCACCCGTATGACATTCATTTCCACCCAAGGCGACTGATCCGACAGGATGCCCTGCACCTGCACCCGTACCGGTGTGCCCGGCTCGAGCTCTGGCGGCACCGGCCCCTCGACAAACAGCCCGCCTTCCGAAACTTCCCGCGCTACCGCCTGAATACAGTCCCCGTCGCGGCAGACCAGCCGGAGATACAGATGGCCCGGGCAACGCTGATAATGACGCCTTTCCATATTCCACCTCTGCAGTGATCACTTTTTATTCAGTCTAGCAGAGTTGTTTCAGGTCTGCCTGCCGATATAATGGCGTCACCTTCAATGCATACCGGAGTTTGCCATGTCCACCCTTGAGCACAACAAGTCTGCAGCCGATCGTGTGACCTGGGTCGGCCTGTGGACGGATCTGGGGCTGGGTGTGGGCAAGGTCGGCGTGGGGCTGGCCAGCGGCTCTCATGCACTGGTTGCAGATGGCCTGCACTCCTTCTCCGACCTGGCTTCCGATGTGCTCGTGCTGGCCGTCAACCGGGTGGCCCATGAAGCGCCGGACAAGGATCATCCCTATGGTCACGGCAAGTTTGAAACCCTGGGCACGGTCATTCTCGGAGTGCTGCTCATTGCGGTGGCCGGCGGTCTGGCCTGGGACAGCCTCCAGACACTGTGGATCAATGCCCCGCACGAGGTCACCGGCAGTACAGCCATTGTCATGGCCATCCTTTCCATCGCCAGCAAGGAATGGCTCTATCATTACACCGTCAAGGTGGGACGTGCCATCCGTTCCGACATGCTGATTGCCAATGCCTGGCATCATCGCAGCGATGCCCTGTCATCCGTCATTGTGCTGATTGCGCTGATCGGTGCACTCTTTGGCTGGACCTGGCTGGATGCTGCCGGCGCGGTCGTGGTGGCGCTGATGGTGGCCTGGGTTGGCGGCTCCCTGATCTGGGACAGCATTCAGGAATTGCTGGAAACCTCGCTGCCGGAAGAGGATCTGGCACGCCTGCGGGCAGCCGTGGCAGACCTGCCGGAAGTCCGCGGGATTCACGACCTGCGCGCACGCCACGTGGGTCCACGGATCGTGCTGGATATCCATTTGCTGGTGGATCCGCGCATCAGTGTCTCCGAGGGGCATCAGATCGGTCTCACCGTCGCCAGGCATCTGCGCGCAGCCATGCCCGAGATCAGCGACGTCACCTTTCACGTGGATGCCGAGGATGACCAGAATCTGAACGTGACGGATGCCCCCGAACTGCCGCTGCGCCATGACATCGAGCCCATCCTTGAGGCACTGTATGAGGAACTCGCACTGCCTGACGGGGCCATCTCCGCAACCCTGCACTATCTGGAAAAGCGGGTTCACCTGGAACTGAAGGTGCGTGCCGGTGTGACGCTTTCACCTGAAGATGTGGAGGCTATCCGTCAGCATCTGGCCGCTTTCCGCTGGTTCGGCAGTGTGCGTGTGTGGCATCAGGCCCCCACGGCGACAACCTGACACCAGAGGCGGCGAGCCGCCTCAGAGCCCGGACTCCAGCCCCTTGTGCTTCAGAGTGTTGAGCTGATCGCGCAGCTGTGCCGCTTTCTCGAACTCCAGATTGCGCGCAGCTTCAAACATGGCCTCCTCCAGTGCTTTCAGCGTACGCGCCAGATTCTCGGGGGTCAGCTGCGTCACATCAAGGTCGTAGCTGCCCTCCGGCTCCGCCACTTTCTGGCGCGTCTTGCTGCGACTGCGACCGGGCACGGCGCCTTCCATGATGTCCGCCACCTTCTTGTTCAGCGCCGTAGGCGTAATCCCGTGTTTTTCGTTATAAGCGATCTGCTTCTGGCGCCGACGCTCGGTTTCGTCAATCGCCCGCTTCATGGAACCGGTGATCTGGTCGGCATACAGAATGGCACGGCCATTGGGGTGACGCGCCGCCCGCCCCATCGTCTGGATCAGCGAACGCTCCGAACGCAGGAAGCCTTCCTTGTCCGCGTCCAGTATGGCCACCAGTGACACTTCCGGCATGTCCAGACCTTCCCGCAACAGGTTGATGCCCACCAGCACATCAAACTCGCCCAGGCGCAGGTCCCGGATGATTTCCACCCGCTCCACCGTATCAATGTCGGAATGGAGATACCGCACCCGTACCTGATGTTCGGCGAGAAACTCGGTCAGGTCCTCGGCCATGCGCTTGGTGAGCGTGGTCACCAGCACACGCTCACCGCGGCCGACAGTTTCGCGGATCTGATGCAGCAGGTCATCCACCTGGTTGGATGCCGGTCGCACTTCAATGACCGGATCAACCAGGCCCGTGGGCCTGACCACCTGCTCCACCACCTGCCCGGAGTGCTCGGCTTCATAATTGCCGGGCGTGGCCGACACGAAGATGGTCTGTGGCGCAATGCGCTCCCATTCCTCGAATCGCATGGGCCGGTTGTCCAGGGCTGAGGGCAGGCGAAACCCGTATTCCACCAGCGTTTCCTTGCGCGAGCGGTCACCCTTGTACATGGCACCGATCTGGGGAATGGTCACATGAGACTCGTCCACCACCAGCAGGGCATCGTCAGGGAGATAGTCAAACAGTGTCGGCGGTGGCTCACCGGGATTGCGACCACTCAGGTAGCGGCTGTAGTTTTCCACGCCGTTGCAGTAGCCCAGCTCCAGCATCATTTCCAGATCAAACCGCGTCCGCTCTTCCAGACGCTGGGCTTCAACCAGCTTGTTATTGGCCCGGAGCCATTCCAGTCGCTCCTTCAGTTCGACCTTGATCTGCTCCACGGCATCTAGGATGACCTGCCTGGGCGTGGCATAATGTGTCTTGGGATAGATGGTGACCCGCGGCACACGACGAATGACCTCTCCGGTAAGCGGATCAAACCAGCTCAGGTTTTCGATTTCATCATCAAAGAGCTCGATCCGGATGGCTTCCTTTTCGGATTCGGCCGGAAACACATCAATGACGTCGCCCCGCACGCGGTAGGTCGCCCGGTGCAGTTCCACTTCATTGCGTGTGTACTGAAGTTCCGCCAGGCGGCGCAGGATATGACGCTGATCCACACGGTCGCCGCGATCCAGGTGCAGCACCATGCGGAAATAGGACTCCGGATCACCCAGGCCATAGATGGATGACACGGTCGCCACGATGATGACATCCCGCTTTTCCAGCAGCGCCTTGGTGGCCGAGAGTCGCATCTGCTCGATGTGCTCATTGATGGAGGCGTCTTTCTCGATGTAGGTGTCTGAGGCAGGGACATAGGCCTCCGGCTGGTAGTAGTCGTAGTAGGAAACAAAGTACTCCACCGCGTTTTCCGGGAAGAATGCCTTGAACTCGCCATACAACTGGGCCGCCAGGGTCTTGTTGTGAGCCATGACCAGGGTCGGCCGCTGGACCTGCTCGATCACGTTGGCAATGGTGAACGTCTTGCCGGAACCGGTAACCCCCAGCAGCGTCTGGTGCATGAGGCCGTCTTCCAGACCTTCCACGAGTTTCCGGATGGCCTCCGGCTGATCACCGGCAGGGGTGTAATCGGCATGCAACTTGAAACGCTGGGTCATGCGGCTGTGTTCTCCTGAACAGACTTTCTCAAGGGCTTGTCGGAATTTCCGCGGCGTAGCCGGGGCCGACAGTATACCCCCTTTTCCGGCCGGACACGCCGGTCTGGCAACCCCGGCTGCATTTTTGCATTTCAGGGGGTGTTAGCAACAAATAGAACTGTCCGGTTTTGTAGCACATAAACTGTCCGCTTTGGGTCCACTGATGATCAGACTTGGCAGCGGACGTTGGCCGGTGCCTGATCAATAGGTTCGAGGGGGTCGAAGGGCAGGCCTTCTGGGGTGTAACTGGCCAGTCTTCTGGGGCCGTGGAAGATCGCCAGGGAGCGATCAGGATAACGGTGTACCCGAACCTTGGCCTTGACGTAATGGCGCCGATAGCGGTCGGCAGGGATCTGCAGCTTGAGTCCCTCGAACGAGACGCAGTTGTCCTTGTTCACGGTGCGTTCGTACTGCTCACACAGGATGTCGTCCAGTCCAGGGCCGATGAAAGGCACGAAGGCGCTGCCCTCGACGGCGGGTTTGACGCAGAACTCCCGGTTGAAGGCCGGCAGGTAGTGCTCCCGAAGGTAGCGGTTGGCCGCCGCCATGGTGGTAATGCCCTGGGCTGCAAGTTCCTTGGGCAGGCGTCCCTGATGGGTGGCGAACTGGCGCTCACAGCGGCCCCGGGCCTCGGGGGAATAGGCGGGGATCATCTCGACCCCGAGCTGGGCCATGGCCCTGCCGAACTGGGTGAGGTTGGACTTGTCGACCTTGCCGCCGGCCTTGGGGGTGTGCCAGTAGTGACTGCCCCGGTCGGTATAGAGGCTCGAGGGAAGGCCGTGATCGGTGATGACCTCTCGCATGGCCTGGAAGCTCGAAGCCGTGCCTTCCTCCTCGACGAAGAACATGGAGTAGTGCTCAGAGGTGGCGTCATCGAAGGTGATGATCAGATCCCAGTGGTGGCCGGGAACCCATTCGTGGGTGGAGCCATCCTGGTGGAGCATCATGCCGACCATGGGCGCCCGCTCGCGGCGTCGACGATGCTTACCCCGAGCCGGTGCCTTCTTGACCAGGCCTGCCTTCTGCAAGGTGTTCCGTACCCAGGTATAGCTGCGTGTGCCGCCGTGACGGTCGCGGTAGAAGCTGTAGAAGTGTTTGATGTTCCAGCCGTCGTAGCGCTCCTTGTAGAGCGCCTCGAGGCGTAGAACCTCATCCACCGGGGCCTTGCGGTGGGAAACCTGACTCAGGCGCTTGTCGATCAGGCCGTCGAGGCCCTCCTCCTCGTAGCGGTCGATATAGCGCCGGAAGGTCCGCTCACAGACCCCCAGCAGCCGCGCCGCCTCTTCCTGGGTCAGCCGTTTCTCGGTCCATCCCGTATAGGCTTCTTCGAATCGCATTTTCCGGATCTCCTGTAGCAGTTCTGTCCGTCTCATGGCTCACCTCCTTGGTGATCATGAAACCGGACAAATCACGTGCTACAAGTCCGGACAGTTTATTTGCTCCCAACATTTTGCATTTCAGGGGGTTGACGCCCATCCGGGTGATCAGTAATATACGCGCCACGTCGATGACGTGATTCCCCGATAGCTCAGTTGGTAGAGCAAATGACTGTTAATCATTGGGTCGCTGGTTCGAGTCCAGCTCGGGGAGCCAGAATTCCTGAAGGCCGCTCACAGAGCGGCCTTTTTCATTCTGCTTGATTCCATCCGATTTCAGCAATCACCTTCTCCAGTGCCTCGGCGGGATGCTCTGCCTGTGTCACGGGTCGCCCGATAACCAGATAATCGCTGCCGTTCTTGAGTGCAGTGGCCGGTGTGACAATGCGGGTCTGATCACCGGCAGTTGCCCATTGCGGACGGATGCCGGGCGTCACCAGCGCAAAATTCAGCCCCTGCTGACGCAGAATCGGCGCTTCCTGAGCCGAGCAGACCACACCGTCCAGCCCACAATCCTGCGCCAGCCGAGCGAGACGCGGCACCATGTCCGCCGCACTGCCCTGATAACCGATTTCGGCCAGCTCGGCGTCACTCAGACTGGTCAGAATGGTGACCGCAGTCAGCAGCGGTCTCTCGGCATAGGGTGCGAGGGCTTCCGCCGCAGCGGTGAGCATGCGTCGCCCACCCGAGGCATGCACATTCACCATCCAGACTCCGAGATCTGCTGCCGCGGCGACCGCTTTGGCCACCGTGTTGGGAATATCATGAAACTTGAGATCCAGAAATACCTCAAATCCCATGGCCTGAAGCGCCTCGACCCATCCGGGACCGAAGCGGGTGAACATCTCCTTGCCTACCTTGACCCGGCAAGTGTCCGGGTCAAGCTGATCCAATAGTGCCAGGCAGGCTTCCCGGGTATCAAAATCCAGTGCCAGAATGACGGGGCTTTTCGTGTCAGGCATACAACTCATATCCAGGGTTTGGGTTTGACGGTTGACCAGTGCTTGCAACTCGGGCATTGCCAGTGGAGCTGGCGACCGGTGAAACCGCATTGCTCACAGACATAATGCGGCGTGCGCTCGATGATGGATTCCACCACGCCGTTGAGTATCCGGATCCAGTGCTTGTGATCTTCGTCAGCCATCGGGTAAAGGAGCATGACCAGGGAGGACACACCGCGCAGGTTCGGATGCTCATCCAGTTGCTCCAGCAGAAAATCAATGGCAGCCTGCCGCCCTTCCACGGATGCCTTGTACTGCGCCCAGGAGACCATCATGACGGTGCTGGGAGCAAGCTGCCAGTATCGCTCGAAGTAGTGCTGCATCTTTTCCCGCTGCCCCATGCCGCTGAGCGCCTCATCCAGCAGGCCGATGGCTTCGCCCAGATACCCCACATCCTGCTGTTCGATACGCTTGAGCTCTCCGACTGCCTCGGCGTACAGCTTGCGACTGATACAGAGTCGGGCAAGCGCCAGACTGGCCCTGACCGCACCACGGTCATAGTTCAGCGCTGCCCGCAGTTGCTCGCGGGCCTCGTTCCAGTCTCCCCGCCGGTTGGCACGTTCGGCAATCTCGCAGCAGTAGTGCGCGAGCCGGATCTGCAGGGTTCTGTCCTTGCGGTGGTCGAGAGACAGCGCCAGATCGCGGGCAATTTCCCAGTCTTTCTCATGTTCGTAGATATCCAGCAGCTTGAGTGTTGCCCGGGCTTTCCAGTCGGGGGACTGGCGCAATTCCAGCAGAATGCTCTCTGCCCGGTCATACAGACCGGCTGCCAGATAATCCTCGGCCAGTTCGAACTGTACCTGGTCGCCACAATGCACCCTGACCTCAGGATGGGCGAGCAGATTCTGATGCAGGATGGTGGCTTTTTCGACCTCTCCCCGACGACGATAGTGATGTGCCAATGAGAGATGAATGGGAATGGTATCCCGGTTGACGGGAAGGGAATGGACAAAGGAGTCCAGCGTCGGAGCATCATAGGCATCAAACAGATAATGCACCGCCTTGGGATAGCGGATCGTCCCGCTTGTGCTGCTGCCGTTCCCGGATGAACTGGCCGGCCGCCGATTCTGCCAGTAGCCCAGCGCCCAGCCCAGCGCCACGGCCGTGGCCACCAACAGCCATTGGGTCAGCATGCTCATGCGCTAACGCTGGCCCTCAACAGCCCGGCTCCGTGCAGGTCTGAGTTTCCGGCCAGCCGTGCTCAGGGCTGAAGCCAGAACCCCCAATACAAACCCGCCCGCCAGTGCAGCGATCAGCAGGAGGGCCACGCTGATTGGCGGCAGACGAAATACGAACAGATCCAGTTCAACGGCTTGCGGATTGAGCAGCGTAAAGCCGATGCCGGCCACCAACATGACCAGCACCAGCAGCGCGAGAATCCCCGATTTCAGTTTCTTCATCGTATCATTCCTGTCTCACGTGGCCCTATCATACCACAGGACAGGACAACGCCCAGCCTCAGTAGCCCGCTTTCAGACTGTCATTGACCTGCTCACGCAAGTCCTTTCCGGGCTTGAAGTGCGGTACGTATTTGGCCGGCAGCTGCACGGTCTCGCCGGTCTTCGGGTTGCGGCCCGTCCGCGGCGCACGATAATGCAGCGAGAAACTGCCAAACCCGCGAATTTCAATACGCTGCCCTTGTGACAGGGCTTCGGACATGTGGTCGAGAATCGTCTTGACGGCCAGCTCCACATCTTTTACCGAGAGCTGCGGCTGCCGCGACGCGATCAGTTCAACCAGTTCTGATTTGGTCATCGGGTGATCCTTCTGAACGTCATCGACCAAAGTGTAGTAAATAGCTAAAAAAAATACAAAAAAACGGGCACGAGGCCCGTTTTTTTGTGCGGCATGCGGCAGAGATCACTGCTTCTGCTGCAGCTGCTCCTTGATCAGGTCGCCGATCGTGGTCGGTCCCTGAGCTTCAACCTGACGCTCACGGACTTCACGGATCGCCTGCTTCTCCTCGTCCACATCCTTGGCCTTGATGGAGAGACTGATCTTGCGGTTCTTGCGATCAACGCTGATGATCTTGGCTTCCACCTCGTCACCTTCGTTGAGCACGTTACGCGCGTCTTCCACCTTGTCACGGCTGATTTCGGAAGCCTTCAGTTCGCCTTCCACGCCTTCAGCCAGCTCGATGGTTGCGCCCTTGGCGTCGACGGCAACGACCTTGCCAGTCACGATGGCGCCCTTGTCATTGGCTGCCACGTACTCCTGGAACGGATCGCTGTCGAGCTGCTTGATGCCCAGAGAGATGCGCTCGCGCTCGGGATCAATGGACAGGATAACGGTTTCGACCTCTTCGCCCTTCTTGAACTGACGAACAGCTTCTTCGCCAGACTCGTTCCAGGAGATGTCGGACAGGTGCACCAGACCGTCGATTCCGCCTTCGAGACCGATGAAGATACCGAAGTCGGTGATGGACTTGATCTTGCCGCTGATCCGGTCACCCTTGTTGTACTTGGCAGAGAACTCTTCCCACGGGTTCGGCTGGCACTGCTTGATACCCAGGGAGATACGACGACGCTCTTCGTCGATATCCAGCACCATGACCTCGATCTCGTCGCCCACCTGCACAACCTTGGACGGATGGATGTTCTTGTTGGTCCAGTCCATTTCGGAAACGTGAACCAGACCTTCCACACCCTCTTCCAGCTCGGCAAAGCAACCGTAGTCGGTCAGATTGGTGACACGTGCCTTGACACGTGAGCCTTCGGGATAACGGTCCTTGATGGCAGACCAGGGATCTTCACCCAGCTGCTTGAGACCCAAGGACACACGATTGCGCTCGCGGTCGAACTTAAGCACCTTGACCATGATCTCGTCACCCACGTTGACAATTTCGCTCGGATGACGGATGCGCTTCCAGGCCATGTCCGTGATGTGCAGCAGGCCGTCCACGCCACCCAGATCGACGAACGCGCCGTAGTCGGTGAGGTTCTTGACGATACCCTTGACTTCAACGCCCTCGGCCAGGTTCTCCAGCAGCGCTTCACGCTCGGCACTGTTCTCGGCTTCGAGCACGGCACGACGTGAAACCACAACATTGTTGCGCTTCTGGTCCAGCTTGATGACCTTGAATTCCAGGTCCTTGCCTTCCAGGTGAGCCGTATCGCGCAGCGGACGCACGTCAACCAGGGAGCCCGGCAGGAACGCACGGATGCCCTTGAGGTCGACCGTGAAGCCGCCCTTGACCTTGCCGCTGATCTGCCCCGTGACCACTTCGTCGTTCTCGAAAGCCTTTTCCAGCTCTTTCCAGGCTTCAGCGCGCTTGGCTTTCTCGCGTGACAGTCGGGTTTCGCCGAAACCGTCTTCAACCGCGTCGAGGGCCACATCGACTTCGTCACCGACCTTGATGGTCAGTTCGCCGTTCTCGTCCAGGAACTGGCTGACAGGAATCACGCCTTCGGATTTCAGACCGGCATTTACGGTTACCCAGTCATTGTCAATGTCCACAACCGTGCCTTTGACAATGGCACCCGGACGCATGTCGATTTCTTTCAGGCTCTCTTCAAAAAGTTCGGCAAAGCTTTCGCTCATTGTGTGTCCCAATCAAGTTTGTATGTGCTTTCCGTGACGCCAGTCCGTCACGGTCAGTTGCTTCACGCCCGGTTTGGCCAATACTGGATCAGGACCAGACCGGACACCCTCTGTCATCGCGTGGTTTGGCCGACTTGCTGCCACAATTCCAGTACGCGCGCCAGAACGGCGTCAGCCGGCATGGAGGTGGTGTCGATCACCACGGCATCGTCCGCCGGCTTCAGCGGCGCGTTGGACCGGTTCATGTCTCGATCGTCCCGCGCCTGAATCTCTTTTAAAAGGGCCGAGATTTTAACACTCACGCCCTGCGCCTTCAACTGTTCAAATCTTCGCCGGGCTCTTTCTTCTGCACTGGCGGTCAGAAATATCTTCAGCGGCGCGTCCGGAAAGACCACCGTCCCCATGTCCCGACCATCCGCCACCAATCCCGGAGGCTGGCGAAAGCGACGCTGCCGGTCCAGCAGTGCCTGACGCACCGCCGGCAATGGGGCGATCCGGGATGCGGCATCCCCCGTACTTTCCAGCCGCAGATCCGGCGTCACATCACGGCCGTCCAGCAGCACCTTGACCGGCTCGCCCGGTGCCCCGGCCACGAAGGTCACGTCCAGGTCCGAGGCCAGCCGCGCCAGTACGGCTTCGTCATCCAAAGCCACCCCTTCGTTCAGCGCCTTGAGTGCCGTGATACGGTAGAGAGCGCCGCTGTCGAGGATATGCCAGCCCAGCGCGTCGGCCAGCGCCCGCGCCACGGTACCCTTCCCGGCGCCCGAGGGGCCGTCCAGCGTGATGACCGGTATCGCGTTCATTGTTCCACTCCGATATCGAACCCGACGCTGTTGGCCAGCTCACGGAATCCGGGGAATGAGGTGGCCACATGGGCGCAGTCCTCAATGAAGATTTCTCCGTCCGCCACCAGTGAGGCTACAGCGAAGGACATGGCAATACGGTGGTCCCCGAATGTTTCCACCCGACCTCCCCGAATCCGGGCCTTGTGCAGGATGAGGCCGTCCGGCCGGACTTCGGTGTCCACACCCAGATTGCGCAGCCCGTCCGCCATGGCCTGAATGCGGTCGCTCTCCTTGACGCGCAGCTCCTCGGCACCACTGAGTACGGTTTCACCTTCCGCCTGAGTGGCGGCAATGAAAATCACCGGGAATTCGTCGATGGCCAGCGGCACCAGTTCTTCCGGGATCCGGATCCCCTTGAGCGGGGCATGACGGACACGCAGATCCGCGACCGGCTCGCCACCGGCCTCCCGCTCGTTGAAGATTTCGATGTCCGCGCCCATGAGGCGGAGAATTGAGATGATGCCCGTCCGTGTGGGGTTGCTGCCCACATGCCGCAACACCAGATCCGAACCGGGCGTGATGGTCGCCGCCACGATGAAGAAGGCCGCCGAGGAAATGTCCGAAGGGACATCGATATGTGTTGCCTTCAGTGTCTGGCCACTGCGCACTGCAATCCGGTTGCCGTCCTTCCTGACCTCCACGCCAAACCCCCGGAACATGCGCTCCGTGTGATCCCGTGTGGGTGCCGGTTCGGTAACGGAGGTTTCGCCCTCTGCATAAAGGCCGGCCAGCAGGAGTGCCGACTTGATCTGTGCGCTGGCCACCGGCAGGTCGTAGTGAATACCGGTCAATCGGTGTCCGCCATAGATACGCACCGGTGGCCGGCCGCCCTCACCGGTCTCGACCTGCGCACCCATCAGGCGCAGAGGCACGGCAACGCGCTCCATCGGCCGCCTGGAGAGTGAGGAATCGCCCGTGAGCACGCTGTCAAAACTCTGCGCCGAGAGCAGGCCGGTCATCAGGCGCATGGTGGTTCCGGAGTTACCCATGTACAGCGCATCCCTCGGTGCGCCGAGGCCATGCAGGCCCACGCCGTTGACACGCACCCGGCCCTTGTCCGGGCCTTCGATCACCACGCCCATGTCCCGGAAGGCCTGCAGGGTGGCCAGTGCGTCCTCGCCTTCGAGAAAACCTTCCACCTCGGTGACCCCCTCTGCGAGCGCCCCCAACATGATGGAACGATGTGAAATGCTCTTGTCGCCGGGTACCCGGATATCGCCGCGCACCGGGCCGGCAGGTCTAGCGCGAAAATGAACCTGTTGTGATGTCATAGTGTCCAGATAGGCTGAGCCTTCCAATAAGTGAGTAAAATGGTCCCGGGCCGCCTTGGCGCGGGTGAATACCCTGATCAAGGCTTCCCCGTCACGTCGCTCAATGGCACCACGCAGCTGCCCCAGATCCTGGGAAAAGGTGTCCAGCACGTGCAGTACCGCGTCCCGGTTTGTCAGAAAGATGTCCCGCCACATGACCGGATCGCTGGAGGCGATGCGCGTAAAGTCCCGGAATCCGCCTGCTGCGTAGCGGAAAATTTCCCGGTTGTCCTCCGCGTCGGCCAGTGTGTCCACCAGTGAAAAGGCAATCAGATGCGGCACGTGACTGGTCGCAGCCAGCACTTCGTCGTGGTGTGCCACATCCATCTCGATCACTTCGGCGCCGATCCCCTCCCACAGCCTGCGGATGCGCTCGACGGCCAGGGGATCGGTTTCCGGCAGAGGTGTCAGGATGGTCTTGTGGCGGGCGTAAAGTTCCGGGTTCGCCGCTGCGGCACCGCTCTTCTCCGAACCTGCGATGGGGTGCCCCGGCACGAACCGTGACGGTATCCTGCCAAACACCCGTCGGGCGGCCTCCACCACTTCCCCCTTCACGCTGCCCGCATCGGTCAGCAGCGCCTGAGGCGGCAGATGAGGTGCCAGCTGCCGGAGCACGTCCTCCATGGCCTTGACCGGCACGGCCAGCATGACCACATCCGCTCCATCCACCGCGGCCTCAATCGTATCCGGGGCCGCTTCCACCAGGCCCAGTTCCAGCGCAGTGCGGCGCTCGGACTCCCGCAGATCATAGCCCACAACCTGTCTGGCCAGACCGCGCTGACGGACCGCAAGTGCAAAGGATCCGCCAATGAGGCCCAGCCCGATCACGCAGAGCCTTTCTGCCAGGATGGGTGCCTTATTCCCCATTCAGTACCGCCTTGAGCGCATCGAGGAAGAAGCCGACCTCTTCCTCCGTGCCAATGGTTACCCTGAGGTGCCTTGGCATCTGGTAAGGTGCCAGGGGGCGCACGATAACCCCTCTTTTCAGCAACGCATCGTTGACCGGTGCGGCCTCACCCGGACACTCGAAGGTGATGAAGTTGCCCACCGATGGAATGTACGGAATGCGCATGCCCTTGAAAGCCTGCTCCAGGCGTCGTTTGCCGCGCCGGTTGACGGCAACGGCCTCCTCCAGATGCGTCGTATCCGCCAGTGCCGCTTCAGCGGCGGCCAGAGCCGCCATGTTGACGTTGAAGGGCTGCCGAACCCGGTTGAGCCGGTCCGCCACGGCAGGATGGGACACACTGTAGCCCACCCGAAGCCCGGCAAGACCGTACGCTTTGGAGAAGGTGCGCGTGACAATCAGATTGGGAAAATCCGCGACCCAGGCGACGCCATTGGGGTAATCGGGTTCTTCCACATATTCTGCGTAGGCTTCGTCCAGAACCACCAGCACATTCCGGGGCACCTGCTCGAGGAACGCAAGCAGTTCCGCATGTCGCAGCCAGGTACCGGTAGGGTTGTTGGGATTGGCGATGAACAGGATACGGGTGTGGGGTGTGATGGCTTCCCGCATGGCCTTCAGATCATGGCCGTAGTCCCGGTCCGGCACAATGACGGGTGTGGCGTTGACGGCCAGCGTGGCAATGGGATAGACGGCAAACGCATACCGGGAAAAGACAATTTCACACCCCGGCCCGGCAAACGCCTGGGCGACCAGCATCAGCACGTCATTGGAACCGTTGCCCAGAGTGATCTGGCGGGCTTCGACGCCCAATTTCGCGGACAGAGCCGCCTTTAGCCGATAACCCGAGCCATCCGGGTAACGGTGCATCCCCGCAACAGCCCGCTGGGCGGCAGCAATGGCTTCGGGGCTTGCACCGATGGGGCTTTCGTTGCTGGCGAGCTTGATCACGCGCTCCAGCCCCAGCTCACGCTGGACTTCGTCTTCCGGCTTGCCGGGCTGATAGGGTGACAGCCTCGCCACGCCCGGCTGAGTCAACGCTTCGATGACCGATTCAAAAGTGCCTTCATTCGTCATGGCACACGCGCTCCTGTTGGCTCATAACGCACCCACGGGAAACGATCCGAGATGCTTCAGATCGCTGACACGGGGTTCCAGTTCCTGCATGGCCGCCTGAACGGCCTCGTCGTCCCAGTGGCCCTCAAACTCCAGAAAGAAGTGATAGGTCCAGGTATTGGCCGATGCCGGGCGCGATTCGATCCGCGTCAGGCTGATACGATGCCGGTGGAAGGGCTCCAGCAATTCGTAGAGGGCGCCGGGCTGGTTGCGCCGGGAGACCATGATGACCGTCTTGTCCTCACCGCTGGGACCGACCTTCTCCCGTCCGACAATCAGAAACCGTGTGATCTGGTTGGGGCTGTCCTCGATATTGCGGTGCAGGACTTTCAGCCCGAAGAGTTCGGTACAGATTTCTCCGGCAATGGCAGCACTGTTGGGCTCCCTGGCCGCCTTCAGCGCTGCTTCGCCGTGACTGGACACCGCCACCAACTTGGCCTTGGGATAATGCAGTTCGAGCCAGTGCCGGCAGTGCACGAAGGACTGGGGATGGGAGTAGATGCGGCGAACCTGGCCACTTTCCGTACCCGGCGCGACCATCAGATAGAGGTGAGTCCGGATCTGCACTTCACCACAGATCTTCAGCGGCGAGGTGACAAAGCGATCCAGCGTATGGGTAATGATGCCCTCGGTGGACGTTTCCACAGGCACCACTCCGTAATGGGCTTCTCCGGCCTCCACCTCGCGGAAGATCTCGCTGTCGCTGTCAAAGGGCACGGTCACGACCGAGTAGCCAAAATGCTTGAGCGCGGCTGCATGGGTAAAGGTGCCTTCGGGACCCAGATAGGCGATGTGCAGCGGGCGTTCCAGTGCCAGGCAGGCTGACATGAGCTCACGGAACAGGCGTCCCATTTCTTCGTCACTGAGCGGTCCGGGATTGCGGGCCATGACCCGGCGGATCACCTGTGCTTCCCGCTCCGGCCGGTAGAAGACCGCGCCCTCTCCCTGCGCGCGCATCTTGACCTCGGCCACCGCCTGAGCACAGCGGGCCCTTTCGCTGATCAGCTCGATCAGCTGCTGGTCGATGGCGTCGATGCGTTCCCGCAGCCGTCCCAGTTCCGCCTGCTCGTTCATATCTGCCATCAGCCGTGCCGCTTCTCGAAGTCTTTCATGAAGTCGATCAGGGCATCCACAGCCACCTCGGGTACGGCGTTGTAGATGGATGCGCGCATGCCGCCCACGGACCGGTGCCCCTTGAGATTCAGCAGGCCGGCCGCCTCCGACTCTTCCAGGAATACCTTGTCCAGGGCGCTGTCGGCCAGCGTGAACGGCACGTTCATGATCGAACGGCAGGACGGATCCACCGGGTTGGCGTAGAAATCGCTCTCGTCAATGGTCGCGTAGAGCTTGGCAGCCTTACGCCGGTTCACCTCTCCGATGGCCTCCAGGCCGCCCTGCCGCTTCAGCCACTTGAACACCAGCCCGGCCAGATACCAGCTGTAGGTCGGCGGCGTGTTGTACATGGAGTCATGCTTGTCCATCAGCGTGTAATCCATGATGCTGGGAACGGGCCGGCTGGCACGTTCCAGGAGATCCCGGCGCACGATGGCAATGGTCAGCCCCGCAGGCCCGATATTCTTCTGCGCACCGGCATAGATCACCCCAAAGCGCGAGACATCCAGCGGCTCGGAAAGGATGGCGCTGGAGTAATCGGCCACCAGCGGCGCTTCGGTTTCCGGAATATAGGGAAAGGCGACGCCATGAATAGATTCATTGGGGCAGTAATGCACATAGGCTGCCTGATTGCTCAGTACCAGATCGGCCTGCCCGGGTACGGTGGTGAAGCGGCTGTCCTCGGTTGTGGCGGCCGTGCGCACCTGAACAAACTGACGGCCCTCGGACAGCGCCTTCCTGGACCAGCTTCCGGTCACGATGTAGTCGGCGGTATCTTCCGGTGCTGCCAGATTCAGCGGCACGGCGGAGAAGTGTGCATGCCCCCCGCCCTGCATGAACAGGACAGCATAGTCATCCGACACGCCCAGCAGATCTCTCAGATCCCGCTCCGCCTCACTGGCGATGCCCACAAATTCATCGCTGCGATGGCTCATCTCCATGACGGAAAGGCCGCGTCCGCGCCAGTCCGTCATTTCCGCCTGCGCCTGCTCCAGCACTTCCGTGGGCAGCGCGGCGGGGCCTGCGCAAAAGTTGTATTTACGCGTCATCATCCTGTTCCTCTGCATTACCGTCATCATCGCTGTCGGCAATGGTTTCCACGGCCACCAGCTTTTCATCCTCGCCGAGGCGGATCAGCCGCACACCCTGAGTGTTGCGCCCGACGACCGACACTTCGTCCACCCGGGTACGAACCAGGGTGCCGCGATCGGAGATCAGCATGATCTCTTCTCCGTCTGCGACCTGCACCGCCGCAATCAGCTGGCCGTTGCGCTCGGAGCATTGCATGGCAATGACGCCCTGCGCGCCGCGACCGCGAATCGGGAACTCACTGGCCGGTGTCCGTTTGCCATAACCGTTTTCCGATGCGGTAAGAATGTACTTGTCATCTTCCGGAATGATGAGCGCCACCACGCGCGCCCCTTCCGGCATCCGGATACCCCGTACGCCGCGCGCCGTCCGTCCCATGGGCCGGACTTCTTCTTCCCGGAACCGCGTGGCCTTGCCGTGGGAGCCCACAAGCATGATGTCACGCTGACCATCGGTGATGGCGGCACCGATCAGGGCATCGCCCTCATCCAGGTCCACGGCAATCAAACCGGAACTGCGCGGACGCGAAAAACTCTCCAGGGAGGTCTTCTTGACCGTGCCGAGCCGCGTTGCCATGAAGACATAGTGATCGGCCTTGTACTCGTTCACCACCAGCAGGGTCGTGATACGCTCGCCTTCATCCAGCGGCAGCAGGTTGACGATGGGCTTGCCACGTGAGGCCCGGCTGGCCTGGGGAATTTCCCAGGTCTTGAGCCAGTACACCTTGCCCCGGTCACTGAAGCACAGCAGTGTGTCGTGGGTATTGGCCACCACCAGATGCTCGATGAAGTCTTCTTCCTTTGTAGCCGTGGCGGACTTGCCGCGCCCGCCCCGTCGCTGGGCCTGGTAGTCTTCCAGCGGCTGGGTCTTGGCATAGCCCCGGTGGGACAGGGTTACGACCATGTCCTCCGGCGCAATCAGGTCTTCAACCGAAAAGTCCCGCTTGGACGCCACGATTTCCGTACGGCGCTCATCGCCGTATTCATCGCGCACGGCTTCCAGTTCTTCGCGAATCACCTGCATGAGCCGGTCCGGATTGCGCAGAATGTCGAGCAGGTCGGCAATGGTGTCGAGAATCTGGCGATACTCGTCCAGGATTTTCTCGCTTTCCAGCGCCGTCAGCTTCTGCAGACGCAAATCCAGAATCGCCTGGGCCTGGGCCTCGGACAGGTAGTATTTGCCGTCACGCAGACCCAGTGCGGGATCCAGCCCCTCCGGACGGCAGGCGTCGGCACCGGCACGCTCCAGCATGGCCATGACCGTGCCCGGCTCCCAGCCTTGCGCCATCAGCCGCTCCTTGGCCTCGGCACCACTGGGTGACGCTTTGATCAGCGCAATGATGGGGTCGATGTTGGACAGGGCAACCGCCAGGCCTTCCAGAATGTGTCCGCGCTCGCGGGCCTTGCGCAGTTCATAGATGCTGCGACGGGTCACCACTTCCCGGCGGTGCAGCAGGAAGGCATCCAGCACTTCGCGCAGGTTGAGCACCTTGGGTTCGCCGTTCACCAGTGCGACGATATTGATGCCGAAGACGGTTTCCATCGGCGTCAGGGTAAAGAGGTTATTGACGATGACCTCCGCATTCTCGCCCCGGCGCAACTCGATGACCACACGCAGGCCTTCCTTGCTGGACTCGTCACGCAGTTCGGTAATACCCTCGATTTTCTTTTCCTTGACCAGCTCGGCGATCTTTTCCACCAGCTTGGCCTTGTTCACTTGATACGGAATCTCCGTCAGGATGATGCTGTCCTTGCCATTCCTGGCGTCGGTTTCGATGTGGTAGCGGGCACGGATGTAGATGCGACCCCGTCCGGTGCGGTAGGCCTCCACGATACCGGCACGGCCGTTGATGATGCCTGCCGTGGGAAAATCCGGGCCGGGAATGTGCTCCATCAGCTCGTCGATGGTGATGTCCGGATTGTCGAGCATGGCCAGCGCTGCATTGACCACCTCACGCAGGTTGTGAGGCGGAATGTTGGTGGCCATGCCGACGGCAATCCCCGATGAGCCGTTGACGAGCAGATTGGGCACGCGGGTCGGCAGGACGGCCGGAATCATCTCCGAGCCATCGTAGTTCGGAACGAAATCGACCGTTTCCTTGTCCAGATCTGCCAGCAGCTCGTGGGCGATCTTCGCCATGCGGATTTCGGTGTAACGCATGGCAGCGGCGGAGTCACCGTCAATGGAGCCGAAGTTGCCCTGGCCGTCAATGAGCGGGTAGCGCAAGGAGAAGGGCTGCGCCATGCGCACGATGGTATCGTACACCGCCGAATCACCATGGGGGTGATATTTACCGATGACGTCACCGACCACACGTGCCGATTTCTTGTATGGCTTGTTCCAGTCGTTCTTGAGCTCGTACATGGCGTAGAGCACGCGCCGGTGAACCGGCTTGAGGCCATCACGCACATCGGGCAAGGCACGCCCGACAATGACGCTCATGGCATAGTCAAGGTACGACTGCTTCAACTCGTCTTCAATATTGACGGGCAGGATTTCCTGGCCAAGTTCTGCCATATCGAATGGTTTCCTGATTGTTTTGGGTGATCTCGGTTACCGGGCCCGGACACGAAAAAGGGCGCCTTCACAAAGCGCCCCATAATAGCATAAAACCGCAAAAATCGTGCATCTCGCCCGGCGGGATCAGCCTTCTCTTTTCTGGCTGAGGTGGCTGCGGATTTCCTCGGCGGAGGTGAAATCCTTGATCGCCCGCAAGACATCGCGACGGCTGATCTGGCCTACCAGCTTGCCGTTTTCCACCACCGGAAAGCGGCGGCGGCGCTTGTCGATGTACTGCTGGGTGACGGTCAGGATGTCATCCTCCGGGGAAATGGTTTCCACTTCCCGGGTCATGTATTCACCCACCTTGCCCCCGAGGCACTCATAATCGTAATAGCTGCAGCTCAGAATGCTCTTGAGACAGTCCATCTCCGAAATCATGCCCACCACTTCACCGTCGTCATTGACCACGGGCGCGCCGGAAATATTGTGCTTGAGCATGCGCTCAATGGCCTCGACCAGATCGTCATCGGGATGAAAGGTGACCAGCTTGGTGGTCATGTAGTCGCGTACTTTTACCGAGCGAAACATCAGTTTCTTCTCCTGTTTCTTTTATTTGATGGTCCCCTCTTCCCTGGCGGCCGCTGAACAGTCGTCAGGCGAAGACTACCGTCTTGTTTTCATGGACGATGACCCGGTCTTCCAGATGGAAGCGCAGGCCCCGGGCCAGCACGGTCTTTTCCACGTCCTTGCCCAGTCTCACCATGTCCTCAATCGTATCACCATGCGTGACGCGAATCACGTCCTGTTCAATGATAGGCCCCTCATCCAGATCCGGCGTCACATAATGACAGGTGGCACCGATCAGTTTCACGCCCCGCTGACTGGCCTGATGATAGGGTCGCGCCCCGGCAAAGGACGGCAGGAAGCTATGATGAATGTTGATGATCTGGGCGGGCCGCTGCGTGCACAGCCAGTCCGGCAGAATCTGCATGTAGCGGGCCAGCACCGTCACATCGGTCTGATAGCCATCCAGCAGCACAGCAATCTCCTCGAAGGCCGCCTGACGGGTTTCCGGCGTGACCGGCACGTGATGGTAGGGAATTCCGTGCCACTCGACCATGCTGCGCAGGTCCTCATGGTTGGAAATGACCGCAACGATGTTGGCATCCAGCTCCTTGCTGTGCCAGCGGTGCAGCAGATCCGCCAGGCAGTGGGACTCCCGGCTGCACATGAGCACCACGCGCTTTTGCACGGCGGAGTCGGTGATTCGCCAGTTCATGTCGAACTCACGGGCGATGGGCTCGAAGGCAATGCGAAAGCTGTCCAGATCAAAGGGCAGAGAGCTGGCCTTGATTTCGTGGCGCATGAAGAACCAGCCACTGGCCGGGTCCGCATGGTGATTGGCCTCCGTAATCCAGCCGTTGTAGGTTGCCAGAAAGTTGCTCACCTTTGCCACAATACCCACCCGATCCGGGCAGGAGATGACCAGACGATATGTCCGCTCCATTCGCTGTTTGCCTCGTATTGATCGTATTCAGACAGCGCGGGTGCACTCCGCAGAGCACACCCGCATGATCCCGCACCCGAAGTGCGTGTTACTTGTCGGGCTCCACAATGCGTACCGCCCGCTCGGCAATGCGCTCACGCCAGTATGCCGGACCACTCTGATGGACCGAATCGCCCGTGCTGTCCACCGCCACGGTTACCGGCATGTCCTGAACCTCGAATTCATACACGGCCTCCATGCCCAGTTCCGGGAAGGCCAGCACCTTCGCGGAACGAATGGCCTTGGATACCAGATAGGCCGCACCGCCGACTGCCATGAGATAGACCGCCTTGTTGTCCTTGATGGCCTGAATGGCCTCGGGGCCACGCTCGGCCTTGCCGATCATGCCCAGCAGGCCGGTCTGCTCCAGCATGGTGCGGGTGAACTTGTCCATCCGCGTGGCTGTCGTCG
Source organism: Thermohahella caldifontis (assembly GCF_041153465.1). NCBI lineage: Bacteria > Pseudomonadati > Pseudomonadota > Gammaproteobacteria > Oceanospirillales > Hahellaceae > Thermohahella > Thermohahella caldifontis. The sequence continues at coordinate 171,414 of NZ_CP154858.1, read as the reverse complement.
GACCGGCAGGCCCGACCACCTCGTCGCGCACCGGATCCACGGGGCCGACGTAGTAGATGAAGCGATCCCGGAGGTCCACGGGCAAGGGCTCACCCTTGGCCAGCATGTCCACCATTTTCTTGTGCGCCGCATCCCGGCCGGTCAGCAGTTTTCCGCTGAGCAGCAGGGTGTCGCCGGCGCGCCAGGTCTGAACCTCTTCACGGGTCACCGTATCCAGATTGACACGCCGGACGCCCTCACTCACTTCCCAGGTCACCTTGGGCCAGTCTTCCAGCCTGGGCGGCGTCTGGAAGGCGGGCCCGGAGCCATCCAGTTCAAAGTGGGTGTGGCGGGTGGCAGCACAGTTCGGGATCAGTGCCACGGGCTTGTTGGCCGCGTGAGTCGGGTAGTCCAGCACCTTGACATCCAGAACCGTCGTCAGGCCGCCAAGCCCCTGGGCACCGATACCAAGCTGATTGACCTTTTCATACAGCTCCAGCCGCAATTCTTCCGCCCGGTTCTTCGGTCCGCGCGCCTGAAGCTCATGAATGTTCACCGGCTCCAGCAGGGCTTCCTTGGCCAGCAGCATGGCTTTCTCGGCCGTACCGCCAATGCCCAGCCCCAGCATGCCGGGAGGACACCAGCCCGCCCCCATCTTGGGCACCTGCTCCAGCACCCAGTCCACCACCGAATCGGAGGGGTTGAGCATCGCAAACTTGGACTTGGCCTCGGAACCACCGCCCTTGGCGGCCACGTGCACCTTGACGGTATTGCCCGGAACCAGCCGGGTATGGATGACCGCAGGCGTATTGTCTCCGGTATTTTTCCTGGCGCCATCCGGATCTTCCAGAATGGACGCGCGCAGTTTGTTTTCCGGATACGTGTAGGCACGGCGCACGCCTTCATTGATCATGTCTTCCAGGCTCATGTCACCCTCGAAACGGACATCCATACCGACATCCACAAAGACGGTGACGATACCGGTATCCTGACAGATGGGGCGATGCCCTTCGGCAGACATCCGGCTGTTGATGAGGATTTGTGCCAGTGCATCCTTTGCAGCCTTGGACTCTTCCTTCTGGTAGGCCTCATAGACCGCGTCGATGAAGTCCTTGGGATGGTAGTAGGAGATGAACTGGAGGGCATCAAAAACGCTTTCGATCAGATCGTCCTGACGGATTACGGTTGTCATCACACTCTCTCTTCTTATTCCGGGACATGTAAAGTGCCTCAATTCTACTCCACCGCGCCCGCGCACGACAGGGTCCGGATCAATTCTTTGACCGGATGCCGTCAAGACGCCACAATGAAGGCCTGAAGAGGAGGACACATGAGCGAACACATTCTGTCTGAAACGCGCGGCGCCACGCTGCTGCTCACCATGCGGCGTCCGGAAAAGAAAAACGCCCTCACCCACGCCATGTATTCGGCGCTCACGGATGCGCTCAATGAAGCGGCGACCAACCCGGCCATACGAAGCGTGGTGCTGTACGGCAACGAGGAACTCTTTACCACGGGCAACGACCTTCAGGATTTCATGAAAGGTCTCGAAGGCGATTTCGGCGAGATCCCGGTGGGCCGCTTCATCGCCGCCATGATCGATTTCCCCAAGCCCTTGCTGGCCGCCATCAACGGCCTGGCCATCGGCATCGGCACCACCCTGCTGCTGCACTGTGATGGCGCCGTGGCCGGCACCAATGCCCGCTTCCAGATGCCGTTCGCCGCCCTTGGACTCTGCCCCGAGGCGGGCTCCACGGTACTGTTTCCGCGCCTGGCCGGACACCTGCAGTCCATGCGCTATCTGGTTCTGGGCGAAGCCTTTGGTGCCGAGGAGGCCCTGAAACTGGGGCTGATCAACGCGGTATCCGAGCCCGGAGAAACACTCGACCGGACACTGGAACTGGCCGAACAGTTCAACCGCCTGCCTGCCGCCGCTGTCCGGGCCTCCAAGGGCCTGCTGCGCGAACACGAGAAGGACTGGCTGAAAGATGTGGTACTGAGGGAGGGCCGGCTGTTCATCCGGCGGCTCACGTCTCCCGAGGCTCAGGAGGCCTTTGCCGCCTTCGCCGAGAAGCGGCCTCCCGATTTCTCAAAATTCGACTAGAATGATGAAAACGCCCGGAAAACAGTGTTTCATACTTTCGGGCGATAAAACTTTGACCTATGCTTGCTTATATTCCATTGTTATGTGAGTGGAAATCCGGACTCATCAGCCTTTAACCATAATAAACAGGAAAGAAGGTTCAATTATGTTCAAGAAAACCTTACTCAGCATGGCCGTTGCCTCAGCCGTTGTGCTCTCAGGATGCGGTGGCAGCAACCCTGACAACGCGGGCGCCACCACCAACATCACCAACCCCATTGTGGAAGCGACAGAAGGCCGGGTGTATCCGCTCTTCAATCCCGTGACCGGCAAGCTGCCGCTGCCGAACGACCTGATCTTTGACCAGATTGCCAAGGACGGGACTTTCCATGTCAACGATACTTCGCCGCCCGTGACCACGGCGCTGAGGGAGATCAGCGGTGCATCCACCGTCGCCCCCATTGACGTGGCACTGAATGGTACCATTGATGCCAGCACAGTAGATGGCGAGCAATTCCTGAAAGATTCCAACGGCAATTTGGTGACCAACAGCGGCGTCCCCGTTGCCAACCCCAATCAGAATGTTTTCCTGCTTGAGCTGGATTATGCCAGCGGCGACCCGGTTCAGGGGCTGTCCATCGCCGAACCGCCGACCATCCCGCTGGCCGCTGCCTATGCTGCACTGGTTGACAGTGACACCAGCAACGATGCCGCCGCAGCAGGAACGATCATTGCCGAAGCCAATGATCCGTCATACAAGGTTTCCGTTGTCGAACAGTCCGGTCACAGTGTTATCCGGATTCATCCGCTCAAGCCCCTGGATCCGAAAAAGCGTTACGTTGTTGTGGTAACAAACGAGGTGAAGGACGCAAACGGACAGCCGATTGTCCGGGATCCGATGCTCACCAACCTGATCGACACTTCGCTGGCCCTGCCCTCCGCATCACTGTCTCCGGTGCGTGATCTGGTGACCAAACTGTGGCTGGAGCTGGCCAACAACTACTTCCAGATCAACAACAGCGTCCGCGCACAGAACAGCATGACAGCACTGAGCAAGGACAACGTGGCACTGGCATTCAGCTTCACCACCTCCGGCGACGAGAAGGTGCTCGAGTACATTGCCAACCCCACAGCCTGGTTTGCGGACTCCCTCACCAATTTTGTGCGGGTGAAGGCAGCCAAAGCGGTTGTAGATGGTCAGGTTGATGCGGATGCGGATGGTGACGTCGACTATACCGACGTCAAGCTGACGGCTGACGCAGCAGTCAGCGCATTTCCAGACAGCGATACACAAGCGGCACTGCCCACCATTTTTGGTGCCGGAGCGCCTTGTAACGGTTACACGGGCAGCACTGCCATCAATTGCCTGGCAGGAGTCCTGGCTACCGTACCCAGCACCTCGGGCGGCTTTGCCGACCTGTTGCCCACACCCAAGGATCGCTCGGCCAGTGTGAGCCTTGATGCATCCACGACAACACCTGCTGCGCTGGTCTCAGCCCTGGTGGGAAGCATTACGGGCAGCGCTGACGCCATGGTGGTTCAGGGCAGCATCGAACTCCCCTACTATCTCGGCATTCCCAGCGGAACGGACGGAAGCTCCATCAACAGCTCAAGCTGGGTCGCGGATGATACGCTGGCCACTGCCATGAATACCGCCTTCAGCAGTCTGGGGCTGAGCATTCCGCAGGCTGATGCCAGCAAGACCAAGGTGGTCAACTATATCTTCCCGTTCCCGAAACAGACCGATGCGGATCCCTCCACGTCCCAGGTCGACGACCTGAAGGTCCCGATGCTGGTCATGTATCCCAAGCCGACCAGCCTGGGCGGTACCTGGAACGGCACGGATGACCTGCCGGTCGTGGTCTTCCAGCATGGCATTACCACTGACCGTTCTGCGGCACTGTCCGTCGGCTCGGTTCTGGCCAGCAAAGGCTTCATTGTTGTGGCCATTGACATGCCCCTCCATGGTGTCGATGCGTCAGGCACGGACAAGACGACCCTGGCCACGGGATTGCTGGCCGGATTTGACAGTGCTGCCGGCAACCCTGCTGGCACCAGCACCACAGCGGACAATATTCAGGCATTAGTTGATGGCACCTATGTGACAGGTGTTCTCTCCCAGCTGGCGACACCTTGCGGCACGTCAGACGTCAACACCATTTTGAGTGGTGCCTGCGACGGCACAGTACCCGGAGCATCCCAATGGTTGGGCTTTGCCATTGGCGCAGAAAATGCGGTGAAGAACAACACCAGCATCATTCCCGGTCTAGCACCCACCAGCTATGAGCGTCACTTCGACTTTACGGCGGACGCCTCACTCAATCCGGTACCCATGGATTACACCAACGGAGTGGGCAGCTCGGGCAGCCTGTTCATCAACCTGAAGGGCTTCACCAACTCGCGTGACAAGCTGCGTCAGGCCCAGCTGGATCTGCTCAATCTGTTCCAGTCACTCAAGACACTGGATGTGAACGGGGACGGGCAGGATGATGTGGATGAAAGCAAGGTCTACTTCGCCGGCCACTCACTGGGCACCGTGGTGGGTTCAGCCGCCGTTGCCGTTGCCAACAGCACCCCTGTTCAGGACATCAATGCGGCAGTCCTCCTGGCCCCCGCTTCCGGCATTACGAAAATGCTGGAAAACTCACCGGGCTTCTCTCCGACCATACTGGGAGGACTCCAGGCTGCAGCCGGCCTGACTCAAGGCGACGAGAATCTGGAGACCTTTTTCCGTGTGATCCAGGCGACGATCGACGCCGCGGATCCCATCAACTGGGCTGACAACCTGAAGGCCGGTGGCAAAGGCGTCATGACCGTCAACATTGTCGGCACTGAAGATGGCAACGGAAACACACTGTACAAGTCTGACCAGACCAACGTGATCGAGGCTGCCAAGACGCTGCTGAATCCGAACGCGCCGACCGCAAGAGACTACCTGGCCGGCGCACTGCCCTTCTCCAAACAGCTGGGCGCCAAGCTGGTGACGGATAGCACTGTCGCTGTCGATGGTACACCGGATATCCTGGCGCTGAATCTGGGCTATGGCGCGCACGGCACCTTCGTGCTGCCTGACCCGACGGCTGCAGCGGATGAGCTTGCACGGCAAAGCACAGCATTCGGAGAGACCATGCTTCAGATGGTTGAGTTCTTCCTCTACAACGGTGAGTTGAATGGCCCCGTCGATGCGACCAACGGGCGTACGGGATCACTCTCCTCATCGCTGCAGCCCATCATTATCGACAAACCCATGGATGATCTGAAACAGCTCAACTAAATCACGAGCAGACTGAAAGCCCGCCCCGTGCGGGCTTTTTTATGGTTCACCCGATTCCCCCCAAAAAAAACCGGAAGCAGTCTCCCGCTTCCGGCTTCTCCGACCGATGGCCAGGCACCCTGCCCGTGAAGGCAGGAGGTGCTAGCGCTTGTCAGTCAAACTTGCGGCCCCTGTCCGCCGCAATGCGCAGGCGCAATGCGTTGAGCTTGATGAAGCCCTCGGCATCGCGCTGATTGTACACACCACCGTCGTCCTCGAAGGTGGCGATGCGGTCGTCGAACAGGCTGTCCGTTTCGGACTTGCGGCCCACAACCGTGACGTTACCCTTGTAGAGCTTGACGCGCACCACACCGTTCACGTGTGCCTGGGTCTCGTCGATCAGCTTCTGCAGGGCCAGTCGCTCCGGTGACCACCAGTAGCCGTTGTAGATCATCTCGGCATACTTGGGCATCAGGGCATCCTTGAGGTGAGCCACTTCCTTGTCCAGCGTCAGCGATTCAATCGCCCGGTGGGCACGCAGCATGACAGTACCGCCAGGGGTTTCGTAGCAGCCGCGGGACTTCATGCCCACATAGCGGTTCTCGACAATATCCAGGCGGCCCACACCATTGGCACCGGCCACCTTGTTCAGGCGTTCCAGCACTTCGTGAGGCTTGAGGCGCTCGCCGTCAATGGCGACGATGTCACCTTTCTCGTAGGTCAGCTCAAGGTAGGTGGGCTGATCCGGTGCTGCTTCGGGCGAGACGGTCCAGCGCCACATGTCCTCTTCCGGCTCCGCCCAGGGATCCTCGAGAATGCCGCCTTCATAGGAAATGTGCAGCAGGTTGGCATCCATGGAGTACGGGGACTTGCCCTTTTTCTTCTCCACGGGAATGTTGTGCTTTTCACAGTACGCCATGAGCTTTTCACGGCTGGTGAGATCCCACTCGCGCCAGGGCGCAATCACCTTGATGCCGGGCTTGAGGGCGTAGGCGCCGAGTTCGAAGCGCACCTGATCGTTACCCTTGCCGGTGGCACCGTGGGAAATGGCATCCGCGCCGGTTTCATTGGCGATTTCCACCAGGCGGCGCGCAATCAACGGGCGGGCAATGGAGGTACCCAGCAGATACTCACCCTCATAGATGGTGTTGGCGCGGAACATGGGATACACGTAATCGCGCACGAATTCTTCGCGCAGGTCTTCGATATAGATTTCCTTGACGCCCAGCGCCTGTGCCTTGGCACGCGCCGGTTCCACTTCTTCACCCTGACCGATGTCGGCCGTGAAGGTCACGACTTCACACTGATACTCTTCCTGCAGCCACTTGACGATGACGGAGGTGTCGAGACCGCCCGAATACGCCAGGACGACCTTGTTGATTTTGGACATGGAGGCACTCCCGTTGCAATTCCCAGAAGGCCGTTATTCTACCCGTAAAGGTGTGGCTCGGCTACTGAGACGAAGGCAGGCTGTCCAATGCGGCGCTGGCATCGGCTGCATTGACGCCCTGGGGACGCTCCGTCTTGGGCGTGCGGTCCAGGCGGATGGTGGCGCGACGGTTCTGTGCCTTGTTGGCAGGCGTGGTATCGGGGACCACCGGATAGCGGTCGCCGTGGTATCGGGTGACGATCATGTCCTGGTCCAGCCCCTGGCTCACCAGATACTGGGTAACATTCTCGGCCCGTTCACGGGAGAGTCTGAGGTTGTAAATTCTCCGGCCGCTGGCATCCGTGTGACCATCCACGAAGATCTGGGTCACGGTCGGATCGGCCTTGACGTAAAGCACCACCTTGTCCAGCTGTTTTTTGGCTTCATCGGTCAGCTCGGACGAATCCACATCGAAGAATACCTTGGTCCGTTCCACCTGCCGGAAGTTCACCGGCAGCAGGGTGGCGACACAATCCAGATAATCATTGTAGAAATTGCTGAAATTCACCGCATTGACGGCCACACGCACCGCCCCGCGCACAAACTTGCCCTGCCGGGTCACCGTGGGCTGCATGCCACGCAACAGGCTGTCCAGCATGCGCTCTGCGGCATCAGGCCCCACCGTCACGGGCTGATTGGTGTCGCGGACCGGCACGAGCCCCAAGTCATCCACGCTCTGCCCCGGTCGCCAGGGCGGCGCTTCAATCACCAGCGCGGCCTTGCCGGCCTGCAACGGGTTGCGCTGGGTCGTGAGGTAGAATTTCAGGGGTTCGCCGGCTTCACGGAAAAACACGGCCTGGCCGAATCCGGGAATCGTGTGTGTCAGCTTGCAGCCGAAGATGGAGGCGGACAGGTTCCACTGGCTCTGGGTAATGGGTGCATGATAGAGCACCTCGGCCCGGGCACCGAACGTGACGACCAGCAATGCCAGAAAGATTCTCACGGACTGCCTCATGTGACCGTACTGCCTCCCCGTTGGTTCCCTGTCAGTATCGGCCATGCGACCCGATTCTTTACCGATGGAATTGTAAGTTTTGGTATACTGGCCGGCCCGAAAGCAAGACATGACAGGCTGACATGGATACTCTGACCCTTACACGCCCTGACGACTGGCACCTGCATCTGCGCGACGGCGCCCAGCTCAGGGATACCGTTGCCAGCGCCGCGCTCTGGTTTCACCGCGCCATCATCATGCCCAATCTGGTGCCACCTGTCACCTCCACGGCGCAGGCACTGGCCTACCGGGACCGGATTGAGCGCGCCATTCCGGAGGGTGCGGACTTTCAGCCCCTGATGACGCTCTACCTGACCAATCAGACTACTCCGGACGAGATCCGCAAGGCCAGGGCCAGCGGTCAGGTTTACGCGTGCAAGCTCTACCCTGCCGGTGCCACGACCAACTCGGATGCGGGCGTCACGGACATTCGTCGCCTCGACCCGGTACTGGAAGCCATGGCCGACGAAGGCATGCCCTTGCTGATACATGGCGAGGTGGTCGATCCGGATGTGGATATCTTTGACCGGGAACGGATATTCATCGAGCGGGTACTCGCGCCACTGCTGGAACGTCATACCCGGCTCCGCGTGGTGCTGGAACACATCACCACCCGTGAGGCAGTCGAGTTCGTCCGGCAGGGTGAAGACCGGCTGGCAGCGACACTCACCGCACATCATTTGCTCCACAACCGCAACAGCATGCTGGTGGGCGGTATCCGGCCGCACTTCTATTGTCTGCCGATCCTCAAGCGCCGCACCCATCAGGAGGCGCTGCTGGAAGCGGCCACTTCGGGCAGCCCGCGTTTCTTCCTCGGAACAGATTCCGCACCGCACCCCACCAGCAAGAAGGAGTCCGCCTGCGGCTGTGCCGGATGCTATACGGCCCCCGCTGCCCTGCCCCTGTACGCGCAGGCCTTCGAGCAGGCCGGTGCACTGGACAGGCTGGAAGCCTTCGCGGCTTTCCACGGGCCGGACTTTTACGGTTTGCCGCGCAATACCGATACGATCACGCTTGTCAGACGCCCCATGACCGTTCCCGACAGCCTGCCACTCGGTGAAACCCGCATCACGCCTTTTGCCGCAGGCGAAACCCTGCCCTGGAGTCTGGCATGACGGATATGCCGCTGGAAACCGACAGCACTGAAGTCGTGGAAAAGTCACCCCTGGCGCGCCGTTTCCGGGGGTTTCTGCCTGTGGTGGTGGACGTGGAGACGGCGGGTTTCAACCCCCGCACGGACGCACTGCTTGAGGTGGCCGCGGTGATCATCGGCATGAATGAGGCGGGAGAGGTCTTTCCCGAGCACAGCCAAGCGTTCAACGTGGCACCCTTCGAGGGGGCCAATCTGGAGCAGGCGGCGCTGGACTTCACCGGAATTGATCCTCACAACCCGCTCAGGGGCGCGCTGGATGAAGGGGATGCCCTGCGTCAGCTGTTTCAGCCCATCCGCAAGGCGGTGAAAGCCTATGGATGCAACCGTGCGGTTCTGGTCGGGCACAATGCCTTCTTTGACCACAGCTTCCTCTTTGCCGCAGCGGAGCGGGCCGGCATCAAGCGCAACCCGTTTCATCCGTTTTCCACCTTTGATACGGCTACCTTGGCCGCCCTAGCCTACGAACATACCGTGCTGTCACAGGCCTGCAAGCGTGCCGGAATCGATTTTGACAACAAGGAAGCACACTCGGCGCTGTACGACGCGGAAAAGACGGCAGAGCTGTTCTGCAGGATCGTCAACCGCTGGAAGCATCTGGTGTCACTGGAAGACGAAACGATGCGCAAGGCGGACTGATTTCAGGCGCTGATCCGGCGTGGCAGCCTGAAAACCCCGGCGCCGGGTCCCCTGTCATGCCGTCACGCACAACGCAAAACGCCCCGGCAAGCCGGGGCGTTTTGCGTGACAAAGCAGCCTGATAAAATCAGAGCTTGTCGGCGTTTTCTGCCAGATACTTGGCCACACCTTCCGGAGAGGCCTGCATGCCGGGCTGACCTTTCTTCCAGTTGGCCGGACACACTTCGCCATGCTCCTCATGGAACTGCAGGGCATCGACCAGACGCAGCAGCTCGTCCATGTTGCGGCCCAGCGGCAGATCGTTGACGATCTGGGAGCGCACCACGCCATCCTTGTCGATCAGGAAGGCTCCCCGGAATGCCACGCCGCCTTCGGATTCGACGTCGTAAGCCTGGGCGATTTCATGCTTCATGTCAGCCGCCAGCGTGTACTTGACCGGACCGATGCCGCCCTTGTCCACCGGCGTGTTGCGCCATGCGTTGTGGGTGAAGTGAGAGTCGATGGAAACGCCGATGACTTCCACGTTGCGCGCCTGGAATTCGGGGATACGGTGATCCAGGGCGATCAGCTCGGACGGACACACGAAGGTGAAGTCCAGCGGGTAGAAGAAGATAATGGCATACTTGCCCTTGATGGCTTCAGAAAGGTTGAACGCGTCAACGATCGTACCGTCTGCCAGTACAGCCGGAACGGTGAAATCAGGTGCTTTTTTTCCTACCAGAACGCTCATGCTTCGAGATCTCCTTGTTGATCTGAGTTGAGGTTGAAAAGACAGCTCGACATTCAGTGTACTGCCATCCGAATCAATCAGCCATCCCCATTCCATTTATATTTTCAATCAAAAAAATAGGGCGCGGCTATGCACCGCACCCCATTTGTCCGCCGGCCCTTCCGGGACCAAGCGATTACCAGTGTATCCCGCGCATGAGCGCTGCAAATGCCACCTGCTCTGCACTCATCTGCGGTTTCTGTTCTCCGTCCTTGGCACCTTTCGCTGCCGGTGAATCCGGGAACATTTTGTACCCCGTGTTCATGATGATCTCACCGACCTTGGGCGCCAGGGCATGGATCACGGCCGCGGTGATACCCAGCCGCGTGGCAATCCGCTTGGGTTTGCTGATGATGGCCTGCGCCACGAGATCCGCGGCTTCCTCGGGGGTCAGCGTCGGCACATAGTCATAGATCTTTGTGGGACTGATCATCGGCGTACGAACGAGCGGCATGTTGATGGTGGTAAAGGTCACATGCCGGTCAGACCACTCGGCCGCCGCACAGCGGGAGAACGCATCCAGCGCTGCCTTGGACGCCACGTAGGCGGAGAACCTCGGTGCGTTGGTCAGCACACCAATGGATGAAATGTTGACGATATGCCCCTTGCGGCGCGCCAGCATGGTCGGCGCAAAGCCCATGATCAGCCGAACGGAGCCGAAGTAGTTGAGCTGCATGGTGCGCTCGAAATCGTGGAAGCGGTCAAAGGTCAGCACCAGTGAGCGGCGGATGCTCTTGCCGGCGTTATTGATCAGGTAATCCACATGGCCATGGTCCTTGAGCACGGCCTGCACGAAGCGATCCGCATCTTCCAGGTTGGAGAGATCCACCGGATAGGCATACACTTCTCCACCCAGCTCTTCCAGCTCCTTCTTGGTGGCTTCGAGCTTTTCGGGTGTGCGCGCACCAATCACCACTTTGGCACCGGCCTCGGCCAGCTTGCGTGCCGTGGCCAGACCAATGCCCGACGTGGCCCCGGTCACCACGCAGACCTTGCCTTCTACGGCACCACGCAGGGTACGATCCTTGAACAGATCCGGGTCGAGGTGACGCTCCCAGTAATCCCAGATGAAACCCGCATAGTCAGGCAGGCGCGGGCATTCGATGCCCGTCCCCTTGAGCAGGCGTTCGGTTTCACGTGCATCAAAGCGCGTGGGGTAGTTGATGAACGACAACACTGACTCGGGAATGCCCAGATCCGTCAGCACGGCATGCTTGAGACGCTGCACCGGCGGCATGCGGGTGAGGGTCTGGCGAATCATGGGTGGAATGAAACCGAACATGCGCGAATCAAGACGCATGGCCATCTTGGGTGCATGGCCGGCCTCGCAGAAGATGTTCAGGACTTCGCCCACCTTGTAGGGATCCGGGTCTGTCAGGTGGAATGCCTTGCCATCCTCGCCTTCCACGTGGGCGATATGGTCCATGGCATCCACCACGTAATCCACGGGCACGATGTTCAGGCGGCCGCCTTCGATACCGATGGTGGGCATCCACTGGGGCAGTGCATTGCGGATCTTCTGGATCAGCTTGAAGAAGTAGTACGGCCCGTCAATCTTGTCCATTTCACCGGTCTTGGAGTGACCGATGACCATGCCGGGACGATAGACGCGCCAGGGAATGCTGCACTCCTCGCGCACGACTTTCTCGGATTCGTGCTTGGTGCGCAGGTAGGGATGGTCCAGCTTTTCCGCTTCCTCGAACATGTCCTCGCGGAAAATGCCCCGGTAGAGGCCGGCGGCCGCGATGGAGCTGACGTGCTGAAAATGCTTGGCCTGGATGTCTTCCGCCAGCCTGACCGCCTGACGCGTACCTTCCACATTGGCCTTTTCCTGAGTTTCGGCATCGGCGGACAGGTCGTAAACGGCAGCAAGATGGAAGAAGTGATCCACATTACCGCGCAGGGCTTCACGATCCGCTTCGGAAACCCCCATGAGGGGTTGTTCCAGATCCCCGATCACGGCCTTGACCTGATCGTCGCTGGCATTCCAGCGTTCCTTTTTCAGCTGCTCGAGCTTGGGGAGGCTGGCTTCGCGGACCAGCACATGGACAGTACCCCCCGGGCAAGCAGCTTGGGGACAAGAAAGCGACCGATAAAGCCTGTTCCACCGGTGACAAAATAATTCATGTTGGCTCCGTTCCTGGTGTTGATGATATTCACTTATTTCTAGGTCAAAGTCAGCGCTATGGCAAACCTACCTTTGACTATTGTTGTGATCGTCCATTATTTGAACGATACAAAAGTTTACACAGAACACGTACAAAACGCATGAACTTTATTAGAGCAAAGGCTCGGAGCCGGACAGAGCGACTAACGCCATTTATTATCTTTTATGTCGCCGCGCCGGTTCCGGCGCGGCTCCGCATCGAGATGTGCAGGAGAAGTCAGGCGTGCATGTGCTGCCCGCCATTGACGGAAAGGTTTGCGCCGGTCATGAAGCCAGCCAGCGGCGAGGCCACAAAGGACACCGCATGCGCAATTTCCTCCGGCTTGCCAAGGCGTCCCATGGGGATTTGAGCAATGATGGCTTCCCGCACCTTTTCGGGTACGGCCATGACCATCTGCGTCGCAATATACCCCGGTGAAATGGTGTTGACGGTAATGCCCTTGCGTGCCGTTTCCTGGGCCAGTGCCATGGTAAAGCCATGCACCCCGGCCTTGGCCGCAGAATAGTTGACTTGCCCGAACTGCCCCTTCTCGCCATTGATGGAAGAAATGTTGATGATTCGCCCGAATCCCTTGTCCAGCATGACCGGCAGGAATTGCTGAGTCACATTGAACAGGCTGTCCAGATTGGTGCGAATGACTGCGTGCCATTGCTGTGGCGTCATTTTCTTCATGACTGCGTCACGGGTGATACCGGCGTTGTTGACCAGAACCGTGACCGGTCCGAAGGTTTCCAGAATGAGGCGACCGGCGCGAACGCAGTCGTCCCAACTTGCCACATCCATCTGGACGATATCGATGTTGTGCCCCAGCTCCTGCTGCTCGGCCTGCCACTGACGGGCGATGGCTTCCCGTTCAGGCGAGCTGTAAGTGGCAATGACGTGATAACCATCCTCATCCAGACGCTGACAGATTGACGTTCCGATACCACCGGTGCCACCGGTAACCAGTGCAATGTTGCGAGATGTTTCCATGTGGGCTTTCTCCCTGAAGCCTTGATATTGAGACGCATACAGTGTCGATGCGCGGCATGACTGAATCGTGACATGCTTTCGACATCAACCCCTCCACGATTCGGGTCAAAGCGTACCAATTTGAACACTTTTCAGACAGTACACCTTGGCATAATGGCGTGGAGCAGGGTCTGTGTTACAATCGGCGGCTCGGACGCCGGGAGCTCAGGGAGCACATGAATAACGACGAACGTTACATCGAGATTGTCAGGGCGTGCCTCAGGGCCCTGAATGCCACCGTACGGGGTGAATCGGACCGGACTGCAGCCATCGAGTCGGCCTACCGTGCCATTGATGATGCCTTCTCGGCCCAGTTCAAGGATTACCAACAGTTAATCGCGGAACTGACCCAAACCCTGAATACTATTGCGCACACCACGGATGCAGCCCAGGCACGTGCACTGGCTCAGGAAGCACTGCAGAAACTCGGCGGCGGACAGGCCGCACACTAGCCTTTGGCGCGCCTGCATGCGGCAGCGCACACTGCGTCCGGAGCGACTACACTTCAATCAGGAGCCTGACATGAACCGGATGCGCTGGGTGATCAGCCTTGTTCTGATCATGATGACTGCGTCATGCACCATGCTCAACAACAGGAGCCCTATGTCCACTGATGGTCAGATCATTACAAGCCCCAACGATGAGCGTGCCTACCGTCCGCTGACGCTGGACAACGGCCTTCAGGTACTGCTGGTTTCCGACCCGCAGGCTGAAAAGGCCTCTGCAGCCATGGATGTGGCGGTGGGCAGTCAGGATGATCCGCCGGGGCGCGAGGGGCTGGCACATTTTCTTGAGCACATGCTGTTTCTGGGAACGCAAAAGTATCCGGAGGCCGGCGAATATCAGGCGTTCATCAACCAGCACGGTGGCAGCCACAATGCCTTCACTGCGGCGAACCACACCAACTATTTCTTTGATGTGGATGCCGATTATCTGGAACCGGCGCTGGATCGTTTTGCTCAACAGTTCGTGGCGCCCTTGTTCAATCCGGAATATGTGGAACGGGAAAAGAACGCGGTCCATTCGGAGTACACCAGCAAGCTGAAAGATGACGGACGCCGCCTGTACGCGGTACTGAAGCAGGCCCTGAATCCGGCACATCCGGTGGCACGTTTTGCAGTCGGCAATCTGGACACCCTGGCGGACAGGCCGGGACACCCAGTCCGCGACGACCTGCTGGCATTCTACCGGACCCATTACAGCCCCGAGAACATGCGCCTCGTGGTCTATGGCAACCAGTCTCTCGACACACTGGAGCAGTGGGTACGCGAGAAATTTACACCGGTTCCGGTGCAGCCGCTGGCACAGCGCAATCCGCTGCCCCCGTTGCTGCGCGCCGAAGACACCGGCAGGCTGGTACAGCTGAAGCCGGTGCAGGACCGCCGGTCCCTGACGCTGCTGTTCCCGGTTCCGTCCTCACGCCCCTACTATCGCAACAAGCCCCTGTACTATCTGACCAATCTCATCGGCCATGAAGGCGAAGGCAGCCTGCTTTCCTGGCTCAAGCGGCAGGGGCTGGCAGAGGGGTTGTCCGCCGGCACCTTCATGGATGATGGTCATCAGAGTCTGCTGAGCATTTCCATCAAGCTCACCCGGGAGGGCCGGGCCCGCTATCAGGAGGTGATCCAGGCCACGGAACACCTGCTGGACATGATCCGGCAACAGGGTATCGAGCGCTGGCGTTTTGAAGAACAGCGCAAGATGCTGGATATCGCCTTCCGCTTCCAGGAGCGATCCCAGCCCATCCACTTTGCCAGCAGCGTGGCGGGCCGCATGAATCTGTTTCCCCTGCCCCATGTTCTGGCCGCCCCCTACATGATGGATCAGTACGACGAGCAGTTGCTGCATGCGTACACGCAGGCCCTGCGCCCGGACAACATGCTGGCGGTACTGGTGGCACCGGATGCGGAAACGGACAGGACGGAGCCTTGGTATCAGGTGCCGCACAGTATCCGTGCCCTGCCCGAAATGACGGATTCAGCGCAGTATGCTGATCTTCACCTGCCGGCACCCAACGCCTTCATTCCCGATTCGGTGGACTGGGCACCCGGAGAAGATCAGCCTCATCCCGTCAAACTGGTCAGTGAGCCGGGACTGGAAGCCTGGTGGGCGCATGATCTGAGCTTCAAAACCCCCAAGGCCAGCTTTTATGTGAGCATTCGTTCGCCGGTGGTGAACGACTCTCCGGCACACTTTGTGGCGGCACAACTGCTGGTGGATCTGGTTCGCGACCAGCTCAACGAGTACGTGTACCCCGCCTATCTTGCCGGTCTGGAGTTCCGTCTCTACCGGCACATGCGCGGCATGACACTGCGTATCGACGGTTACAGCGAAAAACAACCGGTATTGCTCGACAAGGTGACGGCAACATTGCGGCACCCGGTCATCCGCCCGGAGCGGCTGGCACAGTTCAAGGAGGACCTGGCCCGTCAACTGCGCAATCAGGAGCTGAACAAACCCTTCGAGCAGCTCGTGGCCCACAGCCGCAACTGGATGATGAAGCCGTACTGGAACAACCGGGAGCAGCTTGCTGCGCTGGAAACCATCACACCGGCGTACATGGCCGACTACGCTCAGGCGGTTTTCGCAAAAGTGGATCTCGTCACCCTGGGTCTCGGCAACATGGATGAAGCCACCGCCCGCGCACTGAACGATGTGGTGCGTACCCGGTTCGTGAAGACGGCCGAAGCGACCGCAGAGGTTCCCCGCTCCCGGGTCGTCAGGCTTCCGGCTGCCGTGTTTGCCACCCAGAAGGTGGTGACACATCCCGACACCGGCTATCTCTACTATGTTCAGGGGCAGGACAAGTCCTGGACTGACCGCGCCCGCTACGCATTGATCGGCCAGATCATCGGCCCCTGGTACTACGAGCGCCTGCGCACGGAAAAGCAACTGGGCTATATCGTCTTTGCCTCGCCCTACCCTGTGCTTGAAGTGCCCGGTCTGGCCTTCATTGTCCAGTCACCCCGAGCAAGCGGTGCCGAACTCCATCAGGAGACACAGGAGGCGCTGAAGGCCTTTGCCGGGCGACTGAATGAACTCTCCGAACAGGACTTCGCACTGCACAAGCAGGCGCTGATCACGCGACTCAGTGAACGCGACAAGACCCTGGAGCAACGGGCCGACCGTTACTGGACGGAGATCGACCAACAGCACGAACAGTTCGACTCGCGCCAGCAACTCATTCAGGCAATTGAAGGGTTATCCCGGGCCGATGTGATCGAGACCTTCCGCAAGCGGGTTGCGGATCAACCAGCCGCAATGTTGCTGACCTCACGCCATGAAGACGACTCGCCCTGGCGACCGGCCGATGCACGGCCACTGCCCGACAAGGGGGAGTGGCAACAACAGCAGGATTGGTTCACGCCCTGAGAGAGGTCTGTCCTGCCCGCGCCAATGATCAGAGGGCGGGCAGGATGGACTGGCCGTATATGATGAGGTTTTCCAGGATTTCCCGATCCCGGGCGCTGCAATCGGGGCGGGCCATGAGACGCTGGATTTCCGCAAAATAGCGTTCAAAGGTCAGGTAGCGGGAATCCGGATCCGTCAGCTTGGTATAGCGATAGCGTTCCCAGCGCTCGCGTTCCTCCGAGTTCAGGGTCTCGGGATAATTGCGTGCTCTGAACCGGAAAAACAGCGTCTTCAGCCGATCGTCCGAAAACTTCACATCAAGTTCACCCAGCAGTTCCGGCGGCTGTCGATGCACTTCCTGCATAAGCTTCCGGTCGCTGTCCGGCCAGAATCCCTGATAAAGCGCAACATCTGCGTCATCATCCGTGCTCTCCGGCGGCGATTCAAAAACAGCTTTCAGCACATCCTGTACCTTGTCCGCCACTTCCCTGACCTGAGCCAGATGGGTTCTCAGTGTTGCACCGTCCAGACCAAACCCGGCCAGACGCGCAGGATCCGTCCCCTTCACGACACCGGACGGCGCCAGTATGGGACTCTTGTTGAGGTGCACGACCTTGATGGGCAGACGGGTGTTGCCGTCCTCTTCCAGTGTGGCGCGATCTGAAAACAGGCGGTATCGGAGCGTTTCTGCATCCATGTCCACCAGCTCAGCCGGGCTTTCACGCAAGTCCCAGACAATGAGTCCGTTTTCGTTGACCGGATGCCACATCAGCGGCGCAACCAGGGCACAGCAGCCCTTTTCCGTGCCATACATGCCGGACACGTGGAGCAGCGGCTTGCGGCTCTGCAGGTCAACCAGGGATCTGAGCGCATGCTTGGAGCGGTGGTCGAAAGCCCACTGATAAAGGCGCGGCTGACGCGCCTTCAGCAAACGGGCCATGGCCAGCGTTGCTTCCACATCGGACATGGCATCATGGGCTGAGGCATGATCAATGCCGTTGGCGGCAGTCAGCAACTCCAGCCTGAAACTGGGCTTTCCATCCTCCCCCTTGGGCCAGACGATCCCTTCCGGGCGCAGCGCCCACGCCAGACGCAGGACATCGAGCAAATCCCAGCGGCTGTTGCCGTTCTGCCACTCTCGCGCATAGGGATCATAGAGATTGCGATAGAGTGTGTGGCGCGTGACTTCATCATCAAAGCGAATGTTGTTGTAGCCGGCACCACAGGTCTCCGGCACCCGGAAGGCTTCGTCTATCCGCGCAATGAACTGATCTTCCACCAGCCCCTTGCTCTGAGCCTCCTGGGGTGTGATCCCCGTGATCAGGCAGGCGACGGGTGCGGGCAACACATCGTCCGCCGGTTTGCAATACAGCACCAGCGGGTCCTCTACCGGATTCAGATCCAGGTCGGTCCGCAAGGCGGCAAACTGGGCCGGCCGGTCCCGGCGGGGATCCTGGCCAAAGGTCTCGTAATCATGCCAGAGGATAGTCTGCACAAAAGCTCTCCTGTTCGATCGCTGGCAGTCTACCGCAACCGCGCCCGCCTTTCATCCCGCGACATGCCGGCAGGTGCTCCGGGGAGACACCAGCGAAGCCTGTCATCGTCGTCTCCGCATGCCCCGCCCGGTGTCGGTTTCTTGTCGCCTCCGGCGGGCACGCCTTTTGCTTGAAAAATCACAACGTAATGGACAGAGGTGTGTCATGAGTCTGATTCAGACCCTGATCAACAAGGGATATCACGCTTATCAGCAGTTGCGTGAACAGCAGTCGCCGGTTCAGCCCGCCGCGCCGGACCCGGCCGGCCCCATGGAATCCGGCGATGCGGATACCCCGGTCAGTCTGTCACATTTCAACGCGGGTCCCGCTGCATCACCCCGCCCGAAACCGGAGCAGGCCATTCGCACCTGGCAACGGGAAATCGGGCAAGCCATTGCATCCCTGCAGACCGTGCTCAGGCAAAAGGTTGCCGAATATCAGCTGCCGGAAGGGACAGATCTCAACGTGCGGCCGGAGGGCGGGCAGATTATTGTGGATGCAGCCGTGCCGGAGCCGGTCAGAAAGATGATCGAGGCGGATCTGAACAACATGCCCCAGTTCCGGGCCACCCTGCAGACTGTCTGGCAGAGCAAGCCGGCACTGGACATCATGCAGAACGTGGTACGGTTGCAGCAGGCCTACGGGACGGAGAACCGGATCTATTCCTCCGTGCTGTCCCAGCATCAGGAGTTCAATGGTTTGACCGATCTGGCAACCCGGTTCCAGCGCCTGCAGCGTGAGCTGAGCGGTCAGGCAGCCTGATCCCGGGTAGCCGGTTCACTCCTCGAACGCGGAGGTGTCTCCGGCACCCTTGCGCAGAACAACCGGTACATCTTCCACCAGACTGATGACACTGGTGGGCTCCATGCCACAGAAACCGCCGTCAATGATGAGATCCACCTGATGTTCAAGCATCTGGCGGATCTCCCAGGGATCGGTCATGGGCAACTCTTCTCCCGGAAGGATCAGCGTCGTGCTCATGATGGGCTCCCCCAGTTCTTCAACCAGAGCCTTGGCGATGGCATTGTCCGGCACCCGGATGCCGATTTGCCGGCGCTTCGGATGCAGCAGGCGTCTGGGCACTTCGGAGGTGGCCCGGAGGATGAATGTGTAGGGGCCAGGCGTATGCGCCTTGATGAGCCGGAAGTGCTGGTTCTCCATTTTGGCGTAGGTGGCGATGTCAGCAAAGCTGTCCAGCACGAGCGTGAAATTGTGCTTGTCATCCAGACGACGGATGGCCTTGATCCGATCCGTCGCCTTCTTCTCCCCAAGGGCACAGCCGAGCGCGTAGCCCGAGTCCGTGGGATAAACGATCACTCCGCCCTGTCTGACGATTTCTGCCGCCTGCCTGATCAGGCGAGGCTGGGGATTCTCCGGATGGATCTGGAAAAACTGGCTCACAGGCCGTCCCCCTTTTGCTGCCGCCTCCCATGCATTCCGGGGAGGCCGGTGCCTGCGCCAGGTCACGCCACTCGTCAGGCGTGTAGGTATGCAGCGCCAGTGCATGAATACCGCTCTCAAGGAGATGGCCCAGCTGACGATAGACCGCCTGGTGCCGCTGGATGCGCCTCAGCCCTTCAAAGTCCGGCGAGACCAGGACAACCTTGAAATGACTCTCCGACCCCGGGGGCACATTGTGCCGGTCGCTTTCATTGATCACTTCCAGGTGGGTCACCTCGAAGTTGCGCGTGAGAGCATCGCGTACGGCATTCTGTATCTGCATGCTTTTTTCCGTCAATCGTCAGACCGTTGGCGTATTGTACCTTTTCCGGCTCCGGACTGAAACGCGCACCTGTCGGGATCCGGCACACAGGCGATATGGGCTTCAACATGTAAAATTCAAGCCCGCTGCGGGCCAGACCACCGGCGGACACTCCTCCCGACGCGCCAGAGACTTGCCAGACCGATTCCAAGTAGCGTCAGCGACATGGGCTCCGGTACCGGAACGGGCGACGTCGCATCAGTTCTGAGATTGGCAATCCAGGCCTCTGACCAGCCGTTCGGGCTGCTCCCCCACCCCACAATGACCTTGCCGTCGTCAGAAATACCGTACGCCTCTCCGAGCGCCCACCCGGTCAGATCCAGACCATAGTCGGTGGCCAGGTATTCCTTCAGAGGACGCATGACTCCTGCTTCATCCCAGATCACTGCCCCCCAACCTGTTTCGAGCACCGACTCCCCAACGACAAGACTGCCATCACCGGATACGTCCCATGCCACGCTGTTTCCTGTCAACCCGTCGACGCCCAGCCCTTGCATCCCCCCGCTTTCCGTCCACCTGAACGCCTCCATCCCTTTTTCCGACCGGGACACGCCCACTACAACACGCCCGTCCGCTGAGACACTCCAGGCCCAACTGTTAAAATTATCCCCCGGCAGATCACCCAGGCCCACCATTCCCGTCGCCTCGGTCCAACGGAAAGCTTCCTGACCCGATTCAGAATATCCCGTCCCCACGACGACCGAACCATCTGCTGAAACGGCAGTTGCTCCGGCACTCAGCATACCTCCTGCCAGATCGCCGATTCCGCGCACGTTTCCATGCTCATCCCAGAGGCACGCAACCCGATTTCCATCCGAACCGCACTCTCCCACAATTACCCGGCCATCATCCGACACGTCCCACGCCTCACTTTGTAGTCTTTCGGCGGGCAGGCTGGGCAGATACTGACTTCCTGTCGCAGCCGTCCAGCGGAATGCAGAAACATTACCCATAGGTGAGGCGTAGCCTGCTGCGACCGACCCATCGCCTGAAATACCCAGTCCGAGACTCCCATGAGGGTTTTCCGCGGGATCAACCAGATACTGGATACCCTCTTCCAGCGTCCAGCGGAATGCATGATTTCCGCCCACCCCATTACTGTCGCCGACAACAGTGCTGCCATCCGCAGACACAGCCAATGCCCGGCTATAAAATATGCCCCCCGGCAGATCCCCCAACCCCATGAAAAACGGGGCAGCGTCTGCTGACATGCACAGTGCATATGTCATGGCGCACGCCAGGCCTTTACGTATTGTCCGGTTCATTGCGAAACTCCTATATCTGATCAACCCATTTCATGCTTCTGTCTACCCGGCAACTTCCCACTCCGACTGACTCTCCACGCCCAGAAGACACCAGCACTGCTGCGTTATCCGGATGCAAACCCGCCGGCATCTGGTTCACGGTCTTCAAGGCAAATCGCGGGCCCTTTCTCACGAACCCCTTGGTTTCGAGCGGCTTATTCGCAACCTGCAAACCGCCTCAGCGGTACAGCCCCAACAGATTGTCAAATATTTCGACACCCAGACAGCCAGGCATCGGAATCGCCTTTCCTCCGGTTTCTGTAAAGCCTCTCACAGGTACGTCAGGTGACGTTTTGTAACAGGCTGAATTAGTAAAGATTGACAGGCTGTGCCAGAATATCGGAAGGATAAAAAGCATCTGACTGGTTGAGGCACCCACTCATGAACATTGCATTGCTGGAAGATGACCCGGTTCAGGCCGGCCACGTACAGCAGATTCTGGAGGCGGATGGCCACCGCTGTGACTGCTTTGAAACGGGGGGCAGTTTTCTGGGTGCCGTCACGCATGACAGCTATGATCTGCTCATCATGGACTGGCAGCTGCCGGATGAGGATGGTGTCAGTGTGCTCAGGGAGCTCCGGCACCGGCTGGAGTGGCCGGTCCCGGTGCTTTTTCTCACCCAGCGCGAAAGCGAGGCGGATATCGTGACGGCGCTGGATGCCGGTGCGGATGATTACATGGTCAAGCCACCCCGGGCAGCCGAGCTCAAGGCCCGGATCCGGGCGCTGACGCGTCGCCTCAAATCCGGTGATGAAGGCGAGGAAGTCCTGACCTTCGGGCCATTCACCATTTACCGCAAACAGCGTCGGATTCTGCTCCATGGCGAATCGCTCACACTGACGGACAAGGACTTCGATCTGACCCTGTTCCTCTTCGAGAACAAGGGCCGGTTATTGTCTCGCAAGTATCTGCTGGAGCGCATCTGGGGGGTCACCAGCAATATCAACACCCGTACCGTGGATACACACATGAGCCGCCTGCGTCGCAAGCTCGGGATCAAGCCGGAGAACGGCTTCCGGATCAAGACCATTTACCAGCACGGCTATCGCCTGGAGGATGTGCATGAGGCCTGACAACCGGCATCTGGTCACATGGCTGCTGTGCCTGATGCTGCTGTGGGCCATCCCGTCGCTGGCTCAACCGAGGGATTGGGTATACGTGGCGCGCCCCGGCGAGACACTGCCGGAGGTGGCGGAACGCTTTCTCGCACCCACCGTCCCCTGGCACAAGCTCGCCCTCTACAACAACCTGCAGCGGAATGTGCCGCTGAAGGCGGGCCAGAAGCTGAACATTCCCCTTGACTGGCTCCAGCGTCAACCGGCGCCGGCTCATGCAGACAAGGTATCCGGTGAGGTCTGGATCCGGCCCAATGGTCAGGCCCGGCTACTGAAACTCGCACCTGGCCAGGCGCTCGGTGTGGGTGATGAAGTGCGTGTCGGGGCCGGCCGGGCGGAGATTCGCTTTGCGGACGGCTCCAGGCTGACACTGGACCCCAACAGCGTGGTCATTTTCAATGCCCTGACCCGCTACGCCAACACCGGGATGGTGGATACCCGGCTGCGACTGAACAAGGGCCACACCCGCAATCAGGTCAATCCCTTGCATTTCCCCGGCGGACGCTACGAAATCAGCACCCCCAATGCCATTGCGGCGGTACGCGGTACCGACTTCCGGCTTGCTTATACTGGCAACGCCACCCGGCTTGCCGTGGAAGAGGGTACGGTGGAGCTTTCCGCCAGCGGCGTACGGCATCAGGTCCCTGCAGGACACGGCATGTCCGTGGCTCAGGGCGAAGCTTCAACCTTTACCTTGCTGCCTGCCCCCGCCGGGCAGGTACCGGATGTCTTTGACAGCCTGCCCATCACCCTCAAATGGGCGGCGGTTTCCGGTGCCCGCGCCTACCGGGTCATTGTGCTGGCAGATGATGACATGGGCACCCTTCACTTCAGCGCCCGGGTGCGCGTCACCGAGGCCCGGATCGATGATTTGCCCAACGGGCGCTACATCGCCGAGATCCGGGCGCTGGATGCCCGCGACATTGAAGGCCTGCCCCTGCGTTTGGTCTTCGAGGTCCGGCGCAAGGCCGCGCCGGCCAATCTGGTTGCCCCTCAGACCAGCAGCCGGGTGATGGATAGTGTGCCCCGGTTCATCTGGCAGGTGCCCGAAAGCGGGTTGCTCGCTTCCGTGGAAGTGGCCCGGGATCCGGATTTCCGGGAAGTCGTCGCCACCACGCCTTTCTCCCTCGACAACGAAGCCGAATTGCCGGATCTGCCGGCCGGCCACTATTACTGGCGAGTGGTGACACTGGCCGGCGAAGATGAGGTGGCCCTCTCCGAAGTCCGTGACCTGGAGGTTGTCCGGGCCTTGCCACAGCCACGGATCATTGCCGTCAATTACTTTGATGATACGGTCAAACTGTTCTGGCGGCGCATTGACGGGGCAACCCATTACGTTCTGGAACTGGCGAGGGATGAACTCTTTCGCCATGTCGTGCGCGCTGACACCCTGAAACAACCCTGGGCCAGCATTCGTCTGCCACGCAATGAACGCTTCTATGCGCGGGTCAGGGCCGAAGGCAGCACGTTCACACAGCCTGCCGTGAGTGACCCGGTCGTCCTGAGCGTGCCACCGACAGCCAGCTGAGGCCACCATGCGGTCACGGGGTGCCACCACTCAACTGCCCGTTTCAGAGCGATACGTCCTGCTGGGACTGCTGCTGACCATACTTGTGGCCCTTCATTGGTCAGGTCTCACTCAGCGGCTCAACGGTCTGGTCTGGGATGTCATTCATCCGGCCATCCATGTGCAGCCGGCTTCGGACAGTGTCATTGTCGCCGTGGACGATGCCAGCCTTGAGGAAGTGGGGCGCTGGCCCTGGCCCCGGTCGGTCCATGCCCGGCTCATCCGCGCCCTGCGTGAATCCGGTGCACGCACGATCGTACTGGACATACTCTTCAGCGAGCCTTCCTCGCCTGAAGAGGATACGGCACTCGCTCAGTCCATATCGGAGCAACGGGATGTGGTGCTGCCCCTGCACATTACCCCGCCCGACAGCGCAACCCCCATGCGCGAGTGGCTGCCCATCCGCCAGTTTGCCGACCACGCTGCGGCGCTGGGGCATGCACACATCCAGACGGATACCGATGGCATTGCGCGGGGGCTGCCCCTCTACCAGGGCGTGCCCGAGCCCTGGTGGCCGGCACTGGCCCTGGCTGCCGCGCAGGTGAGCGGCTTGCGGGTACCGGCACGGCCTGGACCGGAAGAGCCCGGCTCCACCCTGATGGCGTCGGCCGAGGATTACCGTCTGATACCGTTTCTCGGCCCACCGGGAAGCATCCCGACCGTATCGGCGGCGGATGTGCTGTTCAAGCGTCTGCCCGAGGGCTATTTCAGGGACAAGACCGTTTTTATTGGTGCCACGGCCCCCGGTCTCGGAGACGTTTTGCCAACCCCGGTGTCCAGCGAGGGCTCACCCATGCCCGGCGTGGAGATACAGGCCACGGTGTACGAAGCCATACGGCATGAACGCCTGGTCCGCCCGCTGTCGCCGGGCTGGACACTGGCACTGGGGGTGTGCTGGATACTGCTGACGGTGCTGCTTTTTCCCCGCACGCCTCCGGCATGGAATCTTCCTCTGACAATCCTGCTGATCTGCGGGGTGCTGGCCACCTCGGTGGGACTGATCAACAGTGCACACTTCTGGTTTCCGCCGGCCAATACGCTGGTCACCCTGCTCCTGGCTTATCCGCTCTGGAGCTGGCGGCGCCTGATGCGCCTGAATGACTACCTCGGACAGGAAATCAGGCGCCTGAGCCATCAGCCGGTATTCACCCACCTGCGTCAGCCGGATGCCCCGGGCAGCTGGGCACAGGCCGTCATTGAACTGCTGGCTCCCCGACACTGGCGTCTGTTGCCGGCCGATCCCTCGGCCCCCAACGCCAGCCGCACTGACGCACGCCATATCCGGGTCCGTCTGCCCGATCAGCCCGACCATCTGCTCGAACTGACCTTCTCGGAAGACGATGAGGCCAGCCTGCCTGCCCGGCTTCGCCATCTGGAACGCGTGCTGTCCCCCGTACAGGGCCCGGCGAGCCCCCATACCGGAGAGGTGCTCGAAGACCGGATCACGGCGGTACGGAATGCCATTACGGCCATGCAGCAGATGCGGCAGTTCATCGGCGACATGATTGCCGGCATGCCCGACGGCATTCTCGTTACCGATGCGCTGGGGCGCGTTTTGTACATGAACACCAAGAGTGCCCGATGGCTCAGAGACGACGTGGCACCAGGCGCATCCGTTGCCCATGCGCTGCCGGAAGGCTCGGGCATGACGCCACATGCCTGGGCTGCACTTCTGCAACGCACGCTGATCCTGGGCGAAGCGGTAGAGCGGGAAGTGATCCTGGGGGACCGCGCCGTGCTGATTCAGATGTCGCCCATGCGGCTGTCAGCGCTGGATCTGGACGGAGCGGTCATCAACTTTTCGGACATCACCCACATTCACGCAGCCCAGCAGGCGCGACTGGAAACCATTCACTTCATTTCCCATGACCTGCGGGCGCCGCTGGCTTCCCAACTGGCACTGCTGGAATCCATCGCCTCCCTCGTGGACGCCTCTCAGCGCCCACAGCTGGAACATCTGCAGCAGCTGACCCGACGCAGCCTCGGTCTTGCCGATGAATTCCTTCAGCTTGCCCGGGTGGAAGCCGCGGACGAGCTGGCCAGATTCCCGTGCGAGCTGGGTGACATTCTTGACAATGCCGTGGATGCCCTCAGTCCGCAGGCCCGGCAGCGCGGAATAGAACTGCGCCTCATTGCAGACGATGAACCCTTGTGGCTGGAATGCAGCGCCGATCTGCTGGAACGTGCACTTGTGAACCTGATCAGTAACGCCGTCAAGTTTTCACCGGATCAGGGGGAAGTGGAAATCCGCACCTTGCGCCGCCCGGATCACGTGGTCATCGAGGTGTGTGACCAGGGCCCGGGCATACCGGAAGCGGATCAGGCGCGCCTTTTTCAGCGTTTTCAGCGTACCCGGCAAAGTACAACCCAGCGGGTGGCCGGTGCCGGGCTCGGACTGCGTTTTGTGGCCGTGGTGGCGGAGCGTCACGGTGGCCGGGTTGAGGTGGACTCCAAGGAGGGCGAAGGCAGCACCTTCCGCCTGATCCTGCCCTGCATCCCCTCGCGCTCAGGACTGGAGCTGCCGGATCAGTTCGCTTAACGTACGCTGCAGCTCGCGGATATTCCCGCCCGGTCCCATTTCAACCCATTTCTGGTCAGCATGCACCGGATGCCAGATCCAGCAGGTCCGGCTCACTTCGCTACAGCCTGCATTCAGGTACGGATTCACGCCATAGACCGACAGGGATTCGACATCGTGGCGCGCCGGATTGCGGGTATAGTCACTCTTGCGGATCAGTATTTCACCCTTGCGCTCCGAGACACTGACGCTGTAAACCACACCTTCATTGCGGTTCAGATGGCGAAGACGTCCCGGCAACACCGGTGCGGCCGCCAGCAGGGCATTGGCGTGCTCCACAAGAGCCGGAATCGGTGCCGATTTCAGATAGAGGGACTGAATACGTGCCAGCCAGGCCTGGGTCTCGGCCTGCTCCGGTGCAGGCAATGCCGGCGGGGCACCGGCGCTGCCCTCTGCCGCGCCGGACGCGGATGCCGCCGTTTGCTGACGCATGGCATCCAGTGCATTGAGTTCGCGCAGTGCATCCCGGTAGTGCTTGCCATCCCGTCCGGCCTCGTTAATGTAGCGGATCAGGGCCTCCCTGGCCTGCTCGTAGCGGCCAGCCTGCTTTTCCACCCTGGCTTTCAGGAAATAAAAATCCGCAGGCTTGGCAGGCTTGAGCGCCTCGAGCGCCTGAATGTCCGCTTCCGCCTCCGTCCAGGCTTTTGCTTCAAGATGCTCTTCCAGCGACAACATGAGCCGGTCCACCTCATATTCCGGAGCCAGCTCCACAGCAGTGGCCATGCCCGTCAACAGCACACCCAGTATCAGTCCCCATGCCACGTTCATTGTTCTTTCATTCCTCTGTCATTTCCTGGCTCACCCATCGGTTCGCCAGCTCTTCAAGCCTTACCGGGCGGCCATACAGGTAGCCCTGCCCGTACCTGACCCCAAGCAGCCGCAGAAACTCTTCGGTGCCCGGATCTTCCACAAATTCGGCGATCGTCTTCATGCCCAGCAACTGGGCCATTTCCGCAATGGAACGCACCAGCGCCTGATCTTTCACATTATCCTTGAGATTGCGGACAAAAATCCCGTCAATCTTCACATAATCCACCGGCAACTCCTGCAGATAGGCATAGGAGGACATGCCGGTACCGAAGTCATCCAGGGAAACGCTGCACCCCAGTTGCCTCACCTCGCGGATAAACTGGACAGCTGTCGTCAGATCACTGACGGCGGCCGTTTCCGTGATTTCAAAGGTCACCTGCCGACGCGGCACACGACGACGTGTCAGCTCGTTGAGGATGTCATCCAGTGCGGCCGGATCATTGATGGTATTGCCGGACAGATTGATGGACAACCCATGCAGGTGCGCCAGCGTCTCCGGGTGCTGCTCCATCCAGTCCATCACCCGGCGGAACACCCAGCGATCCACATCCGGCATGCGGTGATAGCGCTCGGCCACCTCGATCAGGCCTGCGGGGCTAACGTAGCGGTCCGTCTTGTCGCGCACGGCCATGAGAATTTCGAAATGCGGCAGCGCATCCGGATCGTGGAGATCGTGTATCGGCTGGGCCCGGAGCTGGATCCAGCTTTCCATGCCATCATCCAGGCGGCGCAGCCACCCCAGCCGCTCGCGCTGCTGTTCCCACTCGATCTGCCGCCGCTTGAACACGCGCAGGCTGTCTCCTCCGCGCTCCTTGGCCTGCATGCAGGCCAGCGATGCGTGACGCAGGGCAATTTCCGCCGATTCCACGTGGCCATCCACCTGCGCGAGCCCCATGCTGAAGGTGACCCTGAAGCGACCGTCATCGCCAAAGGTGAGCGCCGACAAGCGCCGGTGGATTTCATCCGCCAGCGGACCGGCTGTCGCGGCATTGCAACGCAGCAGCAGCACGGCGAATTCGTCCCCGCCCATGCGCCCCACCAGCGCGCGACTGCCCAGCATTTCCCGCAGGGTCTGGGATACGGTCTGGAGCACCCGGTCTCCCCAGGGATGTCCGAGCGTGGTGTTCAGCAGGCGGAAATGATCCACATCCAGCAGCAAGAGGTGATGGGCAACCCGCTCCGCCGTGGCCTGCAGATGATAACGTTCCAGCAACTGTTCGAATTCATAGCGCGTCAGCGCGCCGGTCAGGGGATCCTGCTGGGTCTGCGAGGCGATATCCGAATAGAAGGACTGGACGATCTGCTGTATGACCTTGTCCATCAGCGGATGCTTGTCCTGCAGGGCCAGCTCGATACGCCCTTCGGCCAGCAATCCGGCAAGCTGGTGGAGATCAAATTCCTGTTCGGTCAGGCTGGTCAGGCCGCTGACGGTGAAGTGCAAACGGTCCCCGCTGCGCCAGGCCAGCCGCATATAGGCGGGCTGCTGCGGATCACGCCGGTCAATGACCCAGTCCCCCACGTTGAGCTGGTAGATCTTGCGTTGCCAGGGATCATCCGGTTCGCTCAGCGTGTCATCCAGCCCGGCCAGCGCCATGCCATCCGTTGCAGAGGCTTCCAGGGCATCAAATGCCGCCGCATCCAGGTTGCGCAGTGCCACCTCTGCCCGGCCTTCCAGCTCTGCGCTCAGTCGGTTGATCATGAGGCTGTCCGCCGGCGGTGGCAGACTGTCCTGTATGAAGCGCCTGAATTCGGGCCACCAGATGGTTGCGGGAATATCTTCCGCCCCTTCGGCACGTGCCCTCAGGGCCTCGAGCAACTGTCTCAGTCCGCCGATGCCGGCCCGGTAGCGCTCACCCCCGTGATGCTTGAGCCAGCTCACGACCAACGCCTGCCTCAGACCCTGATCATAGAGCAGTTCGATGACTGTTGCGGGCACCGGGTTGCCCACCAGCAGTGTCCGCAGGTCTTCACCCACGGCAATCTGACTGGCCAGCCGCTGCTGCCGGGCCGCTTCGGTGCGCGCCTTGCGTTCACGAATGCGCTTGAAATGCTGGGCCTGGCGCCGCGACAGGTCATCAAACAGGCGCGTCATCTCCAGTACAATCTGCCGGTCATGGGGCCAGCGGCCATTGAGCAGTGCAATTTTCTCCAGAAGACGTGCCTGCTGGGTGGCCGGGGGGGCCGGCAGGTTGGCCAGCCGCCCCAGTGCGTTGAGCCACAGTCGTAACGGATGATCCGGAACGCTGTAAATGTCATCCGACTGGATCAGGTCAGCGAGGAAGCATGCGGCACGAGCGGCCAGTTCATCACGCAACCAAGGTATGGCGTCAGACAGGGCAGCCAGGGCATCAAGCGTGCGGCCGTAGAGTTCGATCCGCTCGTCCAGCTCCGGCGGCAGCAGGGCGCCCGAACGCATCCCTTCCCTGTTCAGGATCGACTCGACCCAGTCACGTAAGGCGTCGCGGTAGGGGGGCTTCAGGACCTGCTCACGTGCGGTACGCAGGAGGCCGTCTTCAAGTCGCGAGGCCATGTCCTCGGTTTCTCTCGCTCCGGGAGACAGGCCGGTCAGTGCATACAGGTGCTGACGTGCCAGGCGGTGATCTCCGCAGATGGCCACATAAAGACTGTACAATTCGTGCAGCATCCGGCGCTGTTCGGCAAGGGGCAGACTCGGTCCATGGTCACCGGCACGCTCATCGGCGGTATCGGTTCCGGTGCTTTCCCCATGAGTGGCGCGTTGCTCCTGAGCATAACGGATCAGACGCCGGTACAACTGCTTGAGATGGAATCCGAGGGGGTCGGCCAGAAACGGCAGGACCTGGGCGAGTTCGTGCAGGTTCAGCCCGCTGGCCAGCAACGCACTGCGCAGCCCTTCCGCCAGCTGTCGGGGCGAGAGGGGATGCAGGTC
The DNA here is from genome assembly GCF_041153465.1 of Thermohahella caldifontis. Lineage (NCBI taxonomy): Bacteria > Pseudomonadati > Pseudomonadota > Gammaproteobacteria > Oceanospirillales > Hahellaceae > Thermohahella > Thermohahella caldifontis. Next base: position 141,008 of record NZ_CP154858.1, on the reverse strand, counting down.
ATAGTCGGCCTGCCGTTTTTCCAACTGCCGGAGCAATCGTTTGAGCTGTTCGTAGGTGGCTGCCACATGCTGTTCAATCTTGCGGGTGGAGACATTGACGGCCAGCCAGCCTTCGATATCGGCATCTTCCAGCAGGGACAGGCGTGCTGCCAGGCCTGTGCCACCCTGCCCCTGCCAGCTCTCCCATTGTCCGGCGACGTGGGCCACCAGACGATCCGCAATATCGGCATGATGGGCAATCAGGGCATCCGCATAACGCTTCAGGCTGAAGGGAATGCGGGACTGGGCAACGCCCTGACGCATTTCGTTGAGCGCCCGGTCCACCAGGGGCCTCAGCTGGGCCCGATACAGACTGTAGAGACCGTTCAGCGCGTCGGTTTCTTCCAGTGTCGCCTTACCGGATGCGGCTTCGGCCGGCACGGACGAGGCGGCCAACGCTTCCACCAGAAAGGGCTGCGGGGCTTCAAAGCGCAGAGCCAGCAATCCGGGCTCTCCGCGAACGACCCGGCAGGGCACATCATGAATACCGGTCCGGGCCAGACGAATTTTCATGTGCAGGGTTTCACGGGCGGCCAGCGCCCGGGCATCCGCCCCGGCCGGATCCGTCACCACCAGGGCGCCGCCGGCACACACATTCACCAGACGCCCGCTGCACTGCAGCTCGCCGTGCACAAGCTCCACTGACCTGTCGGTCGCAAAACGCTGGTACTGGCGCTTTTCATGCGTGATGTCGTTCATGCCGCCCCCGTCGCTGCGTTACCGCACGGACTCCGGGCCTCCCTTTCTTATTGTTGAGCCTCATTCCTGGCCATATTCTGTCATATCCCTGTCACGCCCTGTGTGGAAAATATGTAACCAAACGGGACGCTTATCTCAGATTCGTCAAGATGCTGACCGCTGTCAAGCCGGGGATACCACGGGACCGGTTCCGCAGGCACTTCCGGGCCGGTCCCGTGCGCATGAAAGGGGCCTTCCTGAAAGCCCGTGGTTCAGGATGATGACAGGAGTGTGCGGATCTTTTCGCGATCAGGTCGTTCGACCACACCCTTTTCGGTAATGATTGCATCCACCAGCTCTGCCGGGGTCACGTCAAACACCGGATTGAAGGCATCCACATTGTCGGGAGCGAGCTGCACGCCTCCGACCTGACGGACTTCAGCCGGGTCCCGCTCCTCGATGGGAATATCCTCACCGCGCTCCAGATTCGGGTCAATCGTGCTGACCGGCGCCGCCACCAGAAACTTCACACCATGGTAGCGTGCCAGTACCGCCAGGCCGTAGGTGCCGATCTTGTTGGCCACATCGCCGCGGGCGGTAATCCGGTCCGCCCCCACAACCACCCATTTGACGCCCTGATCACGCATGACCGATGCCGCTGCCACATCAGCAATCAGACGCGCCGAAATGCCGTCGCGTACCAGCTCCCAGGCGGTCAGGCGCGCGCCCTGAAGCCAGGGCCGGGTTTCGTCCACGAACACGTACTCCACGAGCCCGGCCTGCCAGGCGCTGCGGATCACGCCCAAGGCCGTACCATAACCTCCGGTGGCCAGGGAGCCGGTATTGCAGTGGGTCAGCACAGCGCCACGCCCCAGCGGCCGGACCCAGTCTGCTCCCAATTCCCCCATGCGCAGGTTGGCCGCCAGATCTTCCTCATGAATGGCTCTGGCTTCGGCTTCGAGCACTTGGCGAATCGCCTCGTCGGACTGCCCCTCAACGCCTGCCAGACGTGCCTCCATGCGCTCAAGCGCCCAGAAGAGATTGACTGCCGTGGGCCGGGAAGCGGCGAGTCCTTCGAATGCTGGCCGGAGGCTTTCCCGGTTGACCGGGGCCGCCTCGTGAGCCGCCTGTACAATCCCCCAGGCGGCGGCGATCCCGATTGCGGGCGCACCCCGCACGACCATGTCACGTATTGCGGCAGCCGTATCCTGCCAGTGGATACTGGTCAGCCAGCGTTCCTCGCGGGGCAATGCACGCTGATCAATCAGACGCAAGTGCCCTGCCTCCCAGGTCAGGGGTTGAAAAATCGGTTGCACAGATTCGTCTCCAATGCGGGTCTATCGTTGACCAAAGCGCTCCCGGTTGGCCTGGCGCGCCTTTTCACCTTTCCTGAGCATGACATAGACGGCACCCGTGCCCCCATGGCGGGGTTGGGCACTGTGAAATGCCATGACATCCTCGAATTCCTGCAGCCAGTGGTTCACGTGGCTCTTGATCACCGCAATGCGGTCCGGGTTGCGGTCCCCCTTGCCGTGCAGGATCATGACGGTCCGCAACTCGTAACGGACACAGTCGCGGATGAATCCGAACACGGCCTTGCGCGCCTCTTCCACCGTCACCTTGTGCAGGTCCAGACGTGCTTCCATTTCATACTGGCCGAGCCGGAGCTTGCGGAACACGCCATGCTGGACACCGGGGCGGCGATAACTGAGCACGTCCTCGCTGCGGAGCATCTCCACGTAACCGGTGGTGAGAAAATTCCGTACCGGCCTGAAATCGGTCGCCGCCAGTGAACGACGCACAATCTGACCCGGCGTGACTTGGCGGGGTTTTCTGACATCCGCGACGTTGGCATCGGGCAACGGCCGCACGTCCGCCATTTCTTGCAGAAACGGATTGTGATCATCTTCTGAACCGGACATGATTGCCACTCCTCTCCCCGAACCGGATAGTGTACCGAATCCGCCGCGGGGAAAGAAGGATTGTCAGCCGGCCGTCACCCGGATGCGGCCCCGGCCTTCCACCACCTCTCCCACAACCGCTGCACGGTAGCCCGCTGCGGACAGGGCAGCCGCCAGGGCCGTCGCGGACGCCAGCGGCACGGCAAAGACCAAGCCACCGGAGGTTTGGGGGTCAAAGAGCGCATGCCAGGCTGTTTCACGGGTCAGCGCCTCATCCACATCCATGAGGTGTCGTGCATGAAGGTTGTGATGATACAGAGGGGGCTTCACGTTCCGCTGCAGTACCTCATCCACACCCGCCAATAACGGCAGTGCCGTGAGCCTGAGATGAATGTCGAGCGCGGTATCACGCACCATTTCCGCCAGATTGCCGCCCAAACCGTATCCCGTGACATCGGTACAGTGGCGGACGCCAAACTGACGAGCAATGTCCACGGCCTCCCTGACCGGCTGAAGCATGCTGCCAAGGGTTTCTTCCACCCAGGCCGAACGTGCCCGGGCATGCCGGTGTGCCGTGAGAACAAAGCCGGTTCCCAGGGCCTTGACCAGAACCAGCCCCAGCCCCGCTTGCTGCAGTCGTTTCGGAAGCCAGCACCCTTCGGCGACGGTTCCGTTGACCGTGATGCCGAACATCATCTCCATGCCTTCCGCACTGTGTCCGCCGATCAGGGCAGCCTGATGGCGATTCAGTTCATGAAGACAGCCGGACATGAGCTGGAACAGGTCTTCTTCCATGAGCGGGTCGGCAGCAAAGGGTACCACCGCCGTGGCCATGACCGAATGCGCTTCGCCCCCCATGGCATAAATGCTGGCCAGGCCGTGCAGGGTGGCAATGCGACCAAACATCCAGGGGTCTGACAAGACCCAGCGCAGCATGCTGACGGCCTGCACCCAATCCTTGCCCGCCGGCACCCGGACCACAGCGGCATCGTCTGCCTCCGCCACACCGGAAGCAATGCCTGCCACGGTTTCAACACCCAGTCGCTTGAGGACGCGATTGACCTGAGAGCGGCCCATCTTCGAGGCTGCGCCCTGGGGATCCATGGCCAGACTTTCGAGGGGCAGATCATCCGGCACGATGACACGAGGCCGGTTCCGGTCTTCATCTTCCGGCAACTCGGGCAGGTGTGTCAGTTGTTCAAAATACAGATCGTCACGTTGTGCCTTGATCAGGGCCGGAACACGGCCTTCTGTCACCAGCCTCCGCCCGATCATCAATGCCCGGCCTTGTCCCAGATCGATGATGGCCCGCCCGGAGACGTGCTCATGGAAAGACTTGAGTGGCCGCATGGCCAGATGGCGATGCAGGTTATCTGCAAGCAGGCGGCCTTCTTCGACAGCCGTGATGCGATTGTGGGGGACCGGTACAGGCGTCTGAGCCACATCCCCCAGGGCAAAAATGGCCGGATCACTGGTTTGCAGGTGGGTATTGACGCTAAGGAAGCCTTCCTGCGTGCAAGCCAGCCCGGTTTGCGACACCCATTCCGGTGCCCGGACACCCGTTGCCAGAATGGCGGCATTCGTATCCAGCCATTGACCATTGTCCAGCATCAGCCTGTGATCCGCCCCCTTGACAACACGGTGTCCGGAGATGAGTTCGATACCACGGGAGTGGAAATGGTCTGCCATCAGTCTGGCTGCCTTCGGATGAAAGTCGGGCAGCAAGGCGTGGGCGATCACACGCATCCGGATCCCGTTCCGACCGCAGCGATCCAGCGCATCCCGTATTGCAAGCGTGAGCTCGCAGGCCGCGGCACCGCCGCCCACCACGCTGATCACGGCTTTCCCGGTCTCCCGGGAGAGCCTTTCCATGTCACCATGCAACCGGGCAATCAGCTTCCGGAAAGGCCGGACCGGCCAGATCCAGTCGGCGGGTTCGAGTCCGGGGGGGCAATGCAGAACGCCACCGGTATTCAGGGACAGCACATCAAAGCGAATGGGCGGGTGGTCTTCCAGCAGAACCCGGCGCCCTTCCGTATCCACTCCGACCACCCGCCGGTTGACGAAGCGAACGCCGGCCCAGGCACAGGCCTTGCGAATATCCAGTGTCCACTGCTCTTCCGGCAAGTTGTCGCGAATCGCCCGGGCGAGTCTTCCGCCAAAGGGCACAACGGACTCCAGGCTGATGCAGGTGACCCGCACGTCTGCCAGCGGATACAGGCCCAGCTGCCGGATGACCTCCAGATGACCATAGCCACCGCCAGCCAGAACGAGATCCCGCTTCTGTGGAACCGGGGTTGCATAACGCATGATCAGTGATCCCATGTGATGTGGTGTGGTGTGGTGTGGTGTGGTGTGGTGTGGTGTGGTGACCAGCGTAACAGGATGCTGCGTGCAGAGGACTGACCTGCATCAAATCATCAGCTGAAATCCAGGAGAACCTTGCCACGGTTCATCCGCGACTCGATATATCGATGCGCCTCGGCTCCTTCTTCGGCAGTGAAGACCTTGTCCACATGCGGCCGAACCCAGCCCTCCTTCACGCCCGTCAGCAGATCCGCCATCCAGCGTCGCACCTTCTCCGGCTCGTGCCACAGATGTCCCATGTTGACACCAAATACAGCGCGGTTGCCGTTCATCAGGCCCACCGGGTGAAAGAATGGCATGCCGATGGCCATGCGTGCCATGCCCAGCCAGCGGCCAGCTCCGCCTTCCGATGCAGTCGAGATACCGAACATGCCGAGGCGACCGGTCGCCCGAAGGGCCCGGTAACTCTTTTTCAGGTGTGCGCCGCCGATGGGGTCCAGAACCAGTTCCACACCACGATGGTCCGTCAGCGCCATGACCCGGTCGAACCAGTCATCCCGGGTGTAGTCGACCAGCTCGTGACAGCCCCGCTCCCGAAGGAATTCGTGCTTGCGGCCGCTGGCAGTACCGATCATGCGGGCACCCACCTGTCGGGCAATATCAATGACCGCCAGTCCGACACCACCACCGGCGTTATGAATGAGCACCGTATCTTCCGGTGCCAGGCTTCCCATCACCCTCAGCAACACCCAAGCGGTAAGGTAGTTCACCGGTATGGCGGCAGCTTCAGGGAGTGCCAGACCATCGGGCACATGAAAGAGCTGATTGGCATTGACCACAACCTTTTCGGCCTGGGCATTGAAGCGTGACAGCCCGAACACGGGTTGTCCCGGCCGGAACGCCTCCACCCCTTCCCCGACGGCATCCACGTGCCCGCTGAATTCGTATCCCATGCAGGCCGGCAGAGGCGGCGCATCGGGATACATGCCCTTTCTGGCCATGATGTCGGCAAAATTGATCCCGGCGTATGCCACCCGTACCCTGACCTGCCCCGCCCCCGGTTCGGGTTCCGGCAAGCTGTCCAGTTGCAGAACGTCAGGGTCACCGACCCGTGAGATACGAAGTGCTTTCATGGGTTACGCTCCATTTTCCCGGAACGTAACACGCTGTCACATTGATGAATCCATGTCAACATGGACACTGGTGTCCCGGTCCAGACCTTCCCCGGGTGCTTCAATGAAGTAGCCCTGGAACAGCCGGACACCCAGCCCCCACAACGCCGAGAACGCGCGGGCATCTTCCACACCGGATGCGATTACGCCACCACGGCCCGCCATTTTTTCGAGCAGGCGCCTGACACGCGCCTGTTCTTTCGGGTCAGATAAGGCCTTCTGGGTCATCTCGTGGGACAGCTTGATGAAATCCACCGGCAGACGATCCACAATGCGTTCCGTCTGGGATGTGCTGCCCGCCTGCTCCATCACGCAACCGATATTGCTGGCACTGAGGCTTTCCAGCAACGCCTGCATGCGATCCATGTGAGTAGCGATCCAGGGCTCCGGAAGAGAGACATAGAGCCGTACCGGCTTTTGCCAGGTTTTGGCTTCCCGGGCTTCCACCAGATAATCCACCATCTGGCGGATGTGACGCTCCTGGGGCATCAGTTTGACAATCAGGTGAATATCCACATCGTCTTCTGCACGCGCCCAGACCTGCCGAATGGCATGCTCGATCACCCAGCGATCCAGTACATCCTGAAGTCCCAGTTGTCGCGCCCGTTCAAGAAACTGTCCCGGCGTGTACAGTTCCCCCTGACGGGATTCCAGCCTGACCAGCGCCTCGTGAAGCACTTCGCCGGCATCCACGGCCACAACCGGCTGAAACTCCAGCCTGTATCGTTGTGCCAGAAGCGCCTGCTGCATGTCATCCTCACCGGCTTCCGTCTCCACGGAGGCGGTGCCTTCAGCCCGCCGGACCATCACCCGGGCGTCACCCACGGAAAGCGCTTCATCCACGGCAGATTCCACATCCTCCACGGCAGACTCGGCATTCAGATGCTGCCCCCGAGCAACACCGCACCCGCAACGAGGGATATCTGGGCGCCCGTACTTTCGGAAAGCTGTCCCTCGAGCTTTTCCAGGGCATCATTGAGCGTACGCTTGAGCACCGCCGGATCCGAGACGGAAAAGAGACAAAGGCAGGCCGTATCGCCGGCTGCGGTGCCCATGCCGTTGACATCCCGCCACTCCGCAACCAGGCGCTCCAGCTTCATGCCCAGCTCGGCCGTGCCCCGCAGACCCAGTTGTTCACGCAACACGCCGGCATCACGCACCTGGATGAGCACCAGTGCGACCACGTCCTTGGGCAACTTGCCCGACCTGACCTGGGCAACGTGCTGCTCCAGTTCCTGATAAAACAGCGCCCGGTTCATCAGGCCCCTCGGCTGCGGCCGCCGACTGACCGAACCAATGGTCTGCAGTCGCCGGCGCGCCTGGGCCACGAGACGCCGCAGGTGCATGATCAGCACCACGTCCTCCACCGGCTTGCAGAGAAAATCATTCCCGACGATCGAAAGCAGTTCGCGCTGATCCAGTGCTTCCGGTGACCCCGACACAAACAGGATGGGAATCTGGAAATAACGCTCGTCCTGCTTGAGCAGTTGTGCCAGTTCCAGCCCCGTGCAGCCCGGCATGTGGTAGTCCATCAGAATGACGTCCGGCTGGCAGGCTTCCAGGACTTCCAGCGTTTCCAGTGGCTGGGCCAGACAGTGCACCTCGAATCCGGACTCTTCAAGCAGGCGCTTGTAATACCTGAGGATATCCTGATCATCGTCAATCACCAGCACGCGGTCCCGGGCACGGTGGCCGAGCTTGAGCGCAGCCCCCAGACGCATTTCCAGCGCATCACGACTGACCGGCTTGATGAGGTAGCCAGTTGCGCCCAATCGCAGGGCACGGATGCGTGACACAATATCCGTACGCGAAGTCATGACAATCACCGGAGACCTCGCAGTCCAGCGTCTGCCCCGGGTCTCCAGCCACTTCAGCCCGCCATCCTGCGCATCCGGAAACGCGAGATCCAGCAGAATGGCCTGGAAGCGATAAACACTGTCATCCGCATCGAACGCTTCCGGGTTGGCATAAAGGTGGGGCCGGATGCCCATATCCTCCAGCCACAGGCAGAGAATCTGAGCCAGCTGCTCGTCATCCTCGATCAATGCAACATGAGGTGCCTTGCCGCGCACCTGAATCAGGCTGGCCACCGGATCATCCTCCGGCCCCAGGGTCTCTTCCCAGTGCCTGAGCTCGGCGACAAACCGGCTGATGAGATCCCGCTGCTCCGTGGTCGGTGCCCCCGGTGTGCCTCTGACGCTTTCCAGTACGGCTTCCAGTGCGCGGGCCCGCAGGCCAAGCCCGACCAGGCCGTAGGTGCCGGCAGTCCCGGAAAGCTTGTGCACCTCATTGATCAGGACATCCAGGCGGGCTCCATCCCAGCGCAGGTAAATGAGTTTTTTCCAGAGCGCATCAATGCGCTCCAGCCGCCGGGGCAACCGGCTCATGAAATCGACTTTGAGTTTTTCAAACGCCGGGGAGGCATCTGTCATGATGGATCCTTGCTGGGTACTTCTTCATGGAACATCTCCCGGCACCGGCACACCGTCAGCGGCCTGCGGACTCCGGGTTCTGAGCCGTACGGATCGTGACTTCCAATCTGGAGATCAGCGCTTCGAGCTGTCCCGCCTGATGGGAAGGCAGGGGCAGAATCAGCCCCTGCTCCTCAATGGCCCGGAATGCCAGTTCCAGTTCCCGGGCAGCCACCGAGACGTCGGGAAAGCCGAATGTCTGTGCACTGCCGGCAATGGAGTGGGCCACAATCATGGCGTCCCGCAAGGCATCCTGACGTCGTGCCTGAGTCAGGCACTGCCAGTGCTCGTTTAGATCATCGAGTCGTCCGCTCAGATTGCGCAGATAATCCCGACTCAGTGCGGCAAGCTTTTCTTCAAGTGACGTGGCCATAACGGATCCGTACCGGGTTTTCGTCCTGTTCCCAGCATAGACCAAACCAGAAAAAATGCCAGTTTCAGTGAGCCATCATTCTGCCATGGCAGAATCGGCCGGGACCGTGCTGGCGCCATGACCTGCCGTGGCCCCGGGCATAACGGGAGGATAGGTGTAATCGTAATCCCGTGACTGGATCTCGACCATCCGTACCGGGGTGGGTGCCTTGCCTTCCGCTTCCACCACCAGCCGGGTTTCACGTTCGATGCGCTCTTCCATCAATAATCCTGTCCGGGCATCGATCAGACGCTCCGCGGTCCCCTGCATGACGGCATCACGCCCGGACATGCTGTCAATCTGGCCACGGCTGGCGTCCTGCACAAGCGCCTGCAATGCCGGCTTCATGGCATCCACCACGCTTCCCAGATCCGCACTGAAAGTCTGGGTCACCCGCACACAGCCCGCCCGGCCGCATTCGCTGACCCACTCGTAGGCCACACGGGTACTGTACCCGGTGGTCCCCGGCACATTCTGGACGGCGGTGGCCCCCATCGGCAGGGTTTGCCCCATGAACTGACCCAGCCGGGTTTCCCATTCGCTCATCAGCCGGCGCGGAAAGGCTTCGCGGGAGAAGATGCCCTCAAGGCTGACACCGCTCCTGGCGAGCTGATCGGCAATGACTTCATAGCCCTCGACCGCCCGCACATGGCCCGAGGCATCAATGCGGAACACCAGAGGCGCAGCCTTCATGGCTTCCATCAGCGGATTGTCATCTTCCTCACCATTACGGATGAGACTGTATTCACCCGCTTTGAGCTGCATGCGCCATCCGTCGCCGTCCTGATCGAGATGGCAGGTGAGATCACGCTCCATGCGTTCCGAGGAAACGGGCGCCTCATTGCCACCCACGTAACTCATGCGCTCGTCTGTCTGCCGGATCGTGCAGGCCGTACCGGCTTGCGGTGCAAAAACCAGCTTCACGCTTTCAGGTCCCTTGCCCTCGGCTGCCCAAGCAAACCCGGCACAGAACAAGCCGCCCCATATCCATGTCCGACGCACCGTCATGATCACCTCGTCACTCCGTTCATCCGGCCTGCCTCGGCAGGCATCGGTCGCAGATTGTAATATGAATCCGGTTTCAATACATGACCCGGTTCACCATGTGGTAACGATTTTCCTACGAATCACTACGCAATCGCGCCCGTGAAGTGCTAGCCTCAACAGAGTGATATCGGACAGATGTAATCATGACGTTATCGAAAGATCAGGAATCCCGGCGCTCTCCGCGGATCAAGGCAACCTTCAAGGTGGAACTGAGCCACCCGGAGCTGGGCGTGCTGGTATCGCGAACACGGGACATTTCCGAAGGCGGAGCCTTTGTCATCCTGAACGAGTCCATCTCACCCACGTTGCACATGCGCATCCGGATCCGTGTCATCGGGCTGCCCATGGGCGCCGGAGAGCCTGTGGAAAGCGAGGTCATCCGTATCGAAGATGAAGGCATTGCCCTGAAGTTCGTGGATTCATGAGTCAAAAAAACCCGGATCAAAAGACCCGGGCATCAAGGGACTCGGTGAAAGTCCTCATCACTCAGCGTTCAACACACCATCAAAGGCTGACCGGCATCCTGCCGGTCCGTGCCGTTTCCGGCACCTGGAGGCTGCGGGTTGTCGCCGCAGAGCTCCGGTCGCTGCCTGGCCCCGTTCCAAAAAGCCTGCAACATGATTCCAAGGCAGAGAGAAGAGGACGTCGCATGTTGCAAGCCACTTCGGAACAGGGGTTCCGGCTGGCTGTCGAACGATCCGGCCGGAACGGGATTTACTCTAGCAGACTGACGACAAATGTCAGTGCGACCTTGGTCTTATCCGCGCAAGCCCCGGAATTGCTTAGACCAAAGCCCTATTGGCCAGGGCGTGGCATTTGTGCATGCTGAACCCGGAACAGGCGCACGCCTGATTCACCATGGGAGATGACAATAACAATGCCCGCAACCACTACTGAAAATGTGCGTTCGCTGATGACGTTTCTGCGTCAGTACGCCCCCTTCAAGCAAATGGACGATGCGTCTCTCGCCCTTTTGGTCGAGAAAGCGACGCTGGATTTCTTCTGCGAAGGCGAGGCCATCATCGGTCCCGAAAACGGGGTGGCACGCCAACTGTACATCGTCAAGCAGGGTCTCGTTCGTGGCGAGCGGGATGCCGGGGACGGCCCCAGAACCTGTTTCGAAATCGGCCCCGGAGAATGTTTTCCGGTGGCGGCACTGATCGGCGAACGCCCCACCCGCACGCTCCACCGGGCTGCCAGTGACTGCTTCTGCCTGGTCGTGGATTACCCGCATTTTGCCAAAGTGTTTGCCCAGAGTGCGTCCTTCAGGGATTTTTGCCTGCGCGGTGTCAGCAGCCTGCTGGATCAGGTCAACCAGCAGATTCAGTCGCAGGCCCAGTCCAGCATGGGCGGGCAGATCTCCATGGATGTGGAACTGGCCACCCTCATTGGCCGTACCCCCGTCCACTGCCTGCCGGATACGGAGACCCGTGAGGCGGTCCGGCACATGCATGATGCCGGCGTGGGATCCATGATCGTGACGGATGCGGATCAGCACCCGGTGGGCATCTTCACCCTGCATGATCTCAGGCGCCTGGTGGCCGACGACCCCCGGCGACTGTCCTTGCCCATTGCCGAGACCATGACCCCCGATCCCGTCACCTTGCGACCCGAGCACACGGCCTTCGAGGCTGCACTGCGCATGGCCAAGCATCACTTTGCCCACATCGTGGTGGTCGATGATGACGGCCGGCTGGCCGGTATTGTCTCCGAACGGGATCTGTTCTCCCTGCAGCGGGTGGATCTGGTTCATCTGGCCCGAACCATTGCCAACGCCCCGGACATGAACACCCTGATCACCCTGCGTCAGGATGTCAGCCGGCTCTGTACCACCATGATTGCGCATGGGGCCAGTGCCGAACAGATCCTTCATATCATCACGCTGCTGAACGACTACACGGTTCGCCAGACTATCCGGCTGATGATCCGCCAGCACGGCGATCCGGGATTCAGCTTCACCTGGCTGTCCTTTGGCAGCGAGGCTCGTCGCGAACAGACACTGTTCACGGATCAGGACAACGGCATCCTGTTCGAGGCGGAGACAGAGGAGGAAGCCAGAGCGAAACGGGAGGCCCTGATGCCGCTGGCACGACACATCAATGAGGCCCTCGCCCGTTGCGGTTTTACCCTGTGCAAGGGCAACATCATGGCCAGCAATCCCGATCTCTGCCGAAGCCGGCGTCAGTGGGAGGACTGGTTCCGCCGTTTTGTGGACCATGCCACGCCACAGAACCTGCTCAACTCCAGCATCTTTCTGGACTTTCGCCCCATCTGGGGTGAAGAGGACGCGGCCAACCGGATGTTCGCATCGGTGCGCAAGCACATTGCCCAGCACAGCATCTTTCAGAAACTGCTTGCAGCCAACAGCCTGAACACCCGACCGCCTCTGACCGTTTTCCGCACCTTCGCACTGCAAAAGCGCAAGGATGCCCCGCCGGGCATCGACCTCAAGGTTCAGTGCCTGACGCCCTTCACCGATGGCGCACGTGTCCTCGCACTGAGCCACAACATAGACGCCGTCAGCACCCTGCATCGCTTTCGCAAGCTGGCGCAGGCCGGCAAACTGGATCAGCCCGACGCGGATGCCTTCGAAGAGGCCTGGTCCATCATCCAGATGCTCCGCCTGAGGCATCAGCTCCAGTGCCAGGAGCGTGGCGAGCCGGTCAACAACTTCATCCAGCCGGATCTGCTCAATCCCCTGGACCAGAGGATTCTCAAGGAAGCCTGTCGTCAGGCGCAGCGGCTGCAGGCCAAACTGGAGAGGAGGTATCAGCTATGAGTACACCAGCATGGTTCAACCGGCTTCTGGCACTGTGTGGTGCCGGTGCAGGTTACAACCATGTGCCGGATGAGGGTGAGTCCCTGGATGCCCTGAGACTGGTGGTTGTGGACGTGGAAACCACCGGCCTGAACCTGCGCCGGGATCAGATCCTGTCCATCGGTGCCGTAGCGGTGGAGAAAGGCCGTCTGAAGCTCTCGGAATCCTTCAACCGGACGCTGAAGGTGGACGCCCGCCTTCACAAGGAAAATGTGCTGATCCACGGGATCACACCCACGGATATTTCTGATGGCGAACCACCGGAACAGGTGATGGAAGACTTCCTGACCTTTCTTCGGCGGGCACCACTGGTTGCGTTTCACGCGGCCTTTGACCAGAAAATGCTGGAAAAGGCCATCCACGCACATCTTGGACAGCGCTGCAGGCTGAGCGCCTGGGATCTTGCAGAGTGGCTCCCGGCCCTGTTCCCCGAACATGCCCAGTCACGACGCATGGGGCTGGATGACTGGATTCAGGCACTGAACGTGCCGGTGGAACAGCGTCACAATGCCCTGGAGGATGCCATGGCCACGGCTCAGCTTCTGCAGATGTGTCTGGCGCGGGCGCGCCGGGAAGGACTGGACACCTGGGGGGCGCTGATGGCGGAAGTCAGGCGGGCGCGGCGCAGGCAGCAGGCCACGCACGCCTGACAGGCCACTTACCAGGCTTTGTCCAGAAGCGCCTTCACTTCATTCAGCGAGGCTTCCGCCGGGTTGAACATGATGGAACCGTCATCCAGCGCCACCTCGGCAATCCGGTTCAGCTGCTCACGCTCCACCTTGCCGGTTTCACGCAGGGTACGTGGCAGCTTGCACGCCTTCCAGAGCGTATCGCGCATTTCGCGGATCACTTCCAGAGCCTTGTCCGCCCGCTGGTCGGCAGGTGTCCGGGCATAGACTTCGGCGCCGGCCAGCGGCAACAGCAGCTCGCCCAGCGGCTCGCGGATCGTCCCCTTGGCCAGGTTGAACTCCAGCACATAGGGCAGGAACAGGTTCATGCATACCCCGTGCGGGATGTGACACACGGCACCCAGGGCATGTCCCAGTGCATGAACCAGCCCCACCATGGAGTTGGAGAACGCGATACCGGCCATGGTGGACGCCTGGGCCAGCTCCAGCCGCGCCTGAACGTCGGCCCCGTTTTCCAGCACCCTGGGCAGGTTCTCGCTGATTTTCTTCACCGCAGCCGAAGCGTAGGCGCTGGACAGCGGATTGCGCGCCAGACAGGTGTATGCCTCCACCGCATGGGTCATGGCATCCATGGCGGTTGCCGCGGTGATGTGAGGCGGCAGCGTCAGGGTCATGCGGGGATCCAGTATCGCCGCATTGGGCAGCAGATAGCCCGAACTGAACGGCAGCTTGACGCCCTTGACCCGGTCTGCAATCACGGCCACCGATGTGACCTCGGATCCCGTGCCGGCCGTTGTCGGCACCACCACAAACGGCTTGAGGGGCCGCTTCAGCACACCGGCCCCCGCGTAACGGGACAGATCCAGCCCACCTTCGGAGACCAGAATGTTCACGCCCTTGCAAGTGTCGATCACGGAACCCCCGCCCACCCCAATCAGGGCATCACAACCCTCGCGGTTATAGAGCTGCGCGATCTCCCGTACCACTTCCACGGCCGAATCGGGCGGAACGTCCTCAAACACGATGTCCACCTTGATACCGCCGGCTTCACAGGCAGCCACCACATGATCGACCAGCCCGGCGCCACGTACGCCCTTGTCCGTCACCAGCAGCGGCCTTGAGGCCCCCAGATTGGTCAGTTCATAGGGAATGTGTTCCAGTGCCGCTTCACCGGCCACGACCTTGACCGGACAGAAAAACTCGTAGAATCCCTTGCTCATGCCACCCTCACCTGTCTGCTCAGTTCTTTGATGCCTGTCTGAATCCAATCCTTCACCACACCGCTGTAGACTCGTGCTGCAGACTGCAGCTTTTCAGGCAGCGGCAGATCTTCCACTTCCTTCACCGCCCGCTCGGCGATGAGCCTGGGCAGAATGATGGTTTCAAGCCGGTTCAGCGCACGCACCATGCGCACGGCATAACCGATTTCACCATCCACCAGCATTCTGTCGTTGGCAAAGGCCTGGGCCGTGCTTTCCTGAAAGGTCAGCATGCGGAAGGCATGCTCGATATGCTTGATCAGAATGGTCAGATCGGCACGCTGACCGGGCCGGGGCGCGCCCTCATAGACAAAGACGCCCTTTGCATTCTTGCGCAACATCAGTCCCGGCCCATCCGGCATCACCTTCATGGCGAAGCGGAAGCCTTCCGGCAGCACGGCCAGTGTTTCACGCGTTTGCTCGTCCTCGGCAGTCAGGGCAGCCAGCGCCCTGCCCACGACCTCCATCATCGTCGCCACGTAGGCCCGCTTGGCCGAATACTGAAGCGCGAGTTGTTGTTTTTTGATCATGTTCAATCTCCTGAAACAGAGCAACGGCTCCGACCGCAAAACTTAGAGCAATTACTCTAGCGAGTCAAGCGACACACTTCCAGTATCCTCCTGCAAGGTGGGGATGGCCGTGACGCAGATCAAGCGCATCACCTTATTCAAGCAGCGCCCTGACAGCCTTCAGACTGTCCTCACGGCCCGCCAGTTCCGCGGAGGCAAAGGCTTCCAGCGCCTTTTCATGGACATAGACGTAATCGAAAAATTCCCTGTCAGGGCCACTTGCGTGCGATTTCAGCCTGAGGAATCTTTTCTGGAACGGTTGGGTGGCATTCCTCACCATCCTCATGGCCAGGCGCCAGGGCATCAGACCCAGGGCAACGCCTTCGACCCGGCCTTTCAGAGCCCAGATCCGGGGTTCCCGAACCGGTTGTCCGGTCCGCGCCATGTATTCCAGATAGCGGCGCAGGGTCTGTTCTTCCAGCGCCCGGAGCACCTGCCACTTTTCCCGGCGCTCCGGGTTCCGGGACACCCGGGCCGCCGCCTCGAACACCGCAAGGCCATAGACTTCCGACTCGTGAATATGCTGAAGATCCGCCTTGTACTCCGGATAAATCATGGGTCTGTCCTCTCCAGTTCCGCCAATACGCCTTCCAGAACATCAAAAAAGGTTGCCGTACACTCCATGAAGGGCATGTGCCCCACGTTTCTGAACACCGTCAGCCTGGCCGTCGGTATTTCCGCAGCCAGTACCAGAGACTGGGCCGCGGTGATGACCGGATCATCGGTGCCGGCCAGGATATGGCAGGGCACACGGATCCGGCGCAGGGTGTCCGCGATGTCGATGCCCCCGATCCCCCGGAACAACGTGTACAGCGCCTGAGCATCCTGCCGGGTCGAATCCGCCTCCAGATTGTTCAGCATCCGTTCGCTCAGCGGGCTGGCGAGCCAGGCCTTCCGGTCCGCTGCCAGCAGACTGGCAAAGACACGCCGAACCCAACGGCTCTTCCTGGCCACGCCAATACTGGACACAAACAGAACCCTGGCCCAGGGGCCCCAGCCGGCCATCCTCAGCAGCAAGCCTTCCACCCCTCCCCATCGGCCACGGTAAAAGCCACCGATACTGACCACTCCCGCCACGTTCGGCGCCTGGTGTGCCGCCAGATTCAGTCCGCAGAACCCCCCCGTGGAGTGCCCCACGATGATGGCCTTCCGCTGGCCCAGCAAGCCCTGCAATGCGCCGTTCATCACCCGAAAAAACCACTGCGCATCCACCTGTCCGGGCGCAAAGTCCCCGGGGACCCCGGAGGGATGATGCGCCGGCAGGCTCAGCGCATACCAGGCCCGGTTTTCCCGGAAGTCGGGCGGGACGCAATCCCGCCAGAAGTTGACCGATGCCAGTACGCCATGAATGAACACGATGGCTGGCCCCGTGCCGTCATCCAGATGTGCGTTGACGGCCAGGAAGGCCAGACGATGGCCTTCGGCTTCGACAAACCCTTCCTTCACATTCATGATCCTGTCCCCTCATGCAACATATACTGCAATCACCCCCGCCCGGCGTCCGGAGGGGCCCTACTCAGGTGATCTACAGGCTAGCACGCGCGCACCGGCGCGTATTGAACGAAAGAGCTACAGCAGATTGGACCTGGCCAGAATGCGACGTGCATCAAGATATGTCAGCCCAAAGGATTCCGAGAATGCCCGGCACAGGTGCGCCAGATCACTGAATCCGGCATTCATGGCCGCCTCGTCCGGTGGCGCACCGGCCAGCAGGGCATCCATGGCCATCCTCAGCTTGAGCCATTTTTTGTAACTGCGGACAGGGATCCCCGCGCGCTCGACAAACCAGTGCGAGAAGCGCGTGGGGGACAGGTGGGCCATGGCCGCCAGCGCCTTGCGATCCACATCCTCGCCCTGCGCCAGTCTGGCCCGGATTTCGCGGATCACCGCCTCAAACCGTTCATCCTGTTCACACGCCATGACAGCGGGGCTGATCAGAGGGGAATTCAGCAAGGCCCTCAGATCGGTTTTTTCATTGATTGACGCCAGTTCGGCAGGAAGCTCGTCGGACGCCAGCCCGAGCCAACCGTTGCGCATATCGGCCGGCAGGATTTGGCGGATGGTGCGGTTCAACGGATCAAAATAAACGGAACACACCCGCGCCGGGGCCAGCCGGTGAAGGGTCCGGGATGCGAAACACACGGCGGCAGACCGGAATATCCCCGCTTCGGTTTCAAACTCCAGCTCGCCTTCCAGCGCAATGGTGACCTGGACGGCCCAATGCGCGTGCGGCCGGTTGTCCCCCACCTGGCCGCGGTAGATGGCCACGCTGTCCGAAAAAACGATGTCACCAGTCCAGTCTTCGGCCATGATAAGATGATGTGCATTGATACCGGGGGTGGCGCTGACGGCCACAACGGCAGCCAGACTACCGGATGAACTGCCCCGGCAGCAATGACCTGATTCACACAAGGAAAAAGCATGAACAAGAAAATCGAGTTTTACTTTGACGTGGGCAGCCCTGCCAGCTATCTGGCCTGGACACAGCTGCCTGCTCTGGCGGAATGCCACAACGCCGAAATCCACTGGAAGCCCATGTTGCTCGGAGGCGTGTTCAAGGCCACGGGCAACCATTCGCCTGTCACCATACCTGCCAAGGGGCGTTACACTTTCCTGGATCTCTCCCGTTTTGCCCGAAAATATGGCGTTCCCTTTGAGCTCAACCCCCACTTCCCCATCAATACCCTGCACCTGATGCGAGGCGCCACGGCTCATCTGGGCACGCCCCGGTTCCTTGACTACCTCACTGCAATCTTCAACGCGCTCTGGGCAGACCGGAAAAACCTCAATGACCCCGACGTGGTGTCACAGGTACTGACTGATGCGGGATTCAACCCGGCCGAAGTCCTCCAGCGGAGCAATCAGCCCGAGGTCAAGGACACGCTCCGGCAAATCACCGAAGAAGCCATCTCCCGGGGTGTCTTTGGTGCGCCCACTTTTTTTGTAGGGAACGAGATGTTCTTTGGTCAGGACCGGCTGGATTGGGTTGAGGCTGCACTGAGCTGACTCCGGCTTCCGTGCATCGTGATGCCTGTTCCACACCGCCGCTACGTCCAGCCTCACAAACGTGACAAAAAGTGACAGATTTCGTCACCTCCGTCACCTTGCCCAAGGCTTCAGAAAAAGTTATCGCATTGTATTGATTGAATTTTTTCAATCTGGCATGGCTATCGCTTATAGATCAGCAACCCATCTGGCAGCGGTAGGAGCCAAGACAATGAACACCAGGCAGAATGTCATCTACCTTCGGGATGTGGATCCTGAACGGGCACTGGAAGCCCTCATGCGGCTGACGGGGCTGGAGTGGGACAGTCTGCCGGAATCGCTGGTCAACAAAAACGCTGCGGATCAGCATACAGCGACCCGAAACGGGACACTCCCCTTCACGCCGGGCGCAAAGGGGAGTGCCGTGGAGGTGGTGGCCTTCAGGGCGAGGCAATCAGGCTGATTGTGCCGTGATGTGCTGAATGACCTTGCGCTTGCGCTGCACGTACACTTCTTCGGCGTGGAATTCGGAGGCATCCCGGACGCCGGCGGCAACCGCGCTCACGTAGTGCAGATGGCCCCGCACCGTAAAGGTCACCGTACCTGAGAGCATGGCGTTGAAAGTCTCGGAAACGCGGGTTTCATCCACCAGCACACCGTATTCACCGCTGTCGTCCCTGAAAACCAGATAAAGCGACACGGGCTGATCCGGACGCCGCAGAAACTTGAGCCAGGCGGCACTGTTGAAGGTGATCTGGGTCTTGCTCAGGCGCTTCGGCTGGGGCGGCATCTCCGGCTCCGGACTCTTCCCGCGCCTGAGCAGGGCCGCCAGCAGTCCGGCACTGCGCTTGCGCTCCTGCGGGGGGGCAGTTCCGCATACTCTCTGACCGGCACATCTGCCAGCTTCACCCCTTTGACCAGTCTGGCAGGAACACATTCCGACATGCTTCACCTCCTATGTTCAGGCACATCATAACGCGATTTGAAGCGGGTTGCTGCGCCGGGTCGCCAGTTTAAATGACAACCCGGTCACCATTTTACAGAGTGATACAAATGAATCCGGATTCACACTGAAATGGAGCCCTCCCGGAAGTCCGAGCGTTCAAGCAGGACGTTCACCACCACCGGATGTCCCTGACGGGCCAGCGTACGTGCCCGCCCGAGCTTCGAAACAATCTCATCGTTATTGCGGATCACGAGCCCCCTGGCACCATAGCCTTCCCCGACCTTGTGATAGTCACTTTGCCGCAGCGTGACGGCCACGTCGTCCTCAAGCACCACGACCTGATCACGGTAGATCTGGTTCCAGCAGGCATCATTACCAATCAGTGCAATCACGGGCCAGCCCTTGCGCCGGAAGGTATCCATTTCCGCGAGACTGTAGGCACTGGAGCCATCCCCATAGATGATCCAGATCTCGCTGTCGGGCCGCACGGCGCGCGCGCCCAGCGCAAAGCCGCCGCCTACGCCCAGCGTGCCAAAGACCCCCGGATCCAGCCAGGACAGAGGCGAGCGAGGGCGCAGGGTATAGGCCGCTGTGGCCACGAAGTCACCACCGTCGGCCACCAGTACCGCCCGGTCATCCAGGAGCTTGTCCAGCTCACGGAACAGGCGTACGGGATTGACCTGCTCCCCCGGAGCCGCCGCCTTGTCGTCTATCCACCGCTCCCGGGCCAGTTCCCGCTCATCCAGCGTGGCCCGCCATGCCCGGTCCGTTTCCAGCGGTCCGGTCAGTCCGGCAAGCTGTACCAGAAAGCCTGCCGGATCTGCCCAGACGGGGATGTCCGGAATCCGGTTGAGCTTCAGGTCATGCAGACTTCGGTTGACGGAAACCAGGGTGGCACTGCGCCGGATATGTGCGCCGTAATCGAGCCGGAAATCACACGGTACCCCCGCAAGCAGCACCAAGTCAGCCTCACGCAGGGCCTGACGGCGCTGGTGACGATACTGAAGGGCATGATGGGCACCGAGCAAGCCTCGCGCCATGCCGGAGAGGTAAACCGGTACCCCCAGCGTTTCCAGCGCACCCACCAGGGCGGGAATCCGACCCGGACTGAGCGCGACCTGACTGCCAAGAACCATGACCGGTCTGCGTGCCTTGCGCAGGGCGCCCGCAACCAGACGACCGAGCGTTTCCAGCTGGAACTGGTCCAGGCCAGTTTCCAGTGCACCGCGAACCTGCCGAACGGCCTGCCGGGCACGCGCCCTGGTCGTCGTCCCATTCTCCGCCTCAAACAGTTGGCGGGTATGGTGATCGAGATACCACTGCACGGCGCGCCCCATGACGCCCTGGGCCTGCTCGCCGCCCTTTGCACCATACCATTCGCGAACGATTCTTTCCGGGTACAGGATATCAATGGGCAACTCGACGAAAACCGGGCCGGGTACGCCCTCCTGCGCCACGGCAAAGGCCTCGTTCAGTACAGGGACGATATCCGCAACCCGCTCAACGGAAACGGCCCACTTGGTGGTGGGGCGCATCAGGCTGAGCTGATCAATATCCTGCAGGGATCCCCGTCCACGCAGAACGGTGGCACTGGCACCCCCGAGCAGAACCAGCGGACTTTGCGCCAGTTGCGCATTCTTCAGAGCCGTGACGGCGTTGGTGACGCCCGGCCCCGCGGTAACGGCCGCGACTCCGGGCCGGCCACTGAGGCGGGCCCAGGCGTCGGCTGCAAAGACCGCATTGGCTTCATGGCGGGTGTCCACCACTTCAATGCCCCGGGACCTGGCACCCGAGAGTATGGGCGAAATATGCCCTCCGCATAGCGTGAAGAGTGCCGTCACACCCTGCCTGACCAGCACCTCAGCAACCTTGTCACCCCCATGCATGAGCTGTCTCCTTGTTTTTATGTCAATGTGACCGCATTGTACGGTATACCCGTAGCCTGAAAATTGACTCAGGTAAAAGCTACAGTTTGTCGTCTTTATTTGCGATAGAATACTGTGTTCATCTTCAAGACGAAACCCAACGGAAATGCCATGACAAATTCAATGCCCGAAATCAAGATGAATGTGGACGACCTCTACCTGGAGGAAGTCTTCACGGACAACAAGGTCGGCACCATTCGCCGCATGACGCCGGTGGACGGAGAAGGGCAGCGCGATCCTTCCCGTGAGGTGGTCTACATTGGTCAGGCACAAATGCTGACGCCTGCCGGTGCCCTGCCCCTGACCTTCGAGCTCAAGGCCAGCTCGCTGAAGGAAGCGGCCGAGCAGTTTGGTGCGGCAGCAAAAGAAGCCATGGAACGCACGCTGGAAGAGCTCAAGGAACTGCGTCGTCAGGCAGCCTCATCCATCGTGGTGCCCGGTCAGGAAGGCGGGCTCGGTGGTGCCGGCGGACTGGGAGGTGCCGGTGGTCTCGGCGGCATGCCGGGCAGCGGCAAAATTCAGATCCCGTAATCGCACAACCGAACGAAAGTCTCCATTCCCTGAAATGAAGAAGCCCCGGACTGAGCCGGGGCTTCTTCATCTGGGTGCCGGGGCACGCCCCGGCGGTCTGGTTCAGTGTCCGGCTACCGGAGCCACCGCCCCACGGGGAACGCGGATCTCTTCCACCAGATGCTGGATGTGCTCCGGAGGCTCTGCCGTCAGGCGGGAAACCACGCTGGATACGATGAAGTTGAGCACCATGCCGATGGTTCCGATACCTTCCGGAGAGATGGCGAACAGCCAGTGCTCTGCGTTGTTCGCCCCCGGGTTGACGAATTTGAAGTACACGATGTACCCGAAGGTGAAGATCAGGCCGGTGAGCATGCCTGCAATGGCCCCTTCCTTGTTCATGCGCTTGCTGAAAATGCCCATGATGATGGCCGGGAAGAAGGACGCTGCCGCAAGACCGAAAGCAAAGGCCACCACCTGAGCCACGAATCCGGGCGGGTTGATACCGAAGTAGCCCGCCACCGCAATGGCTGCCGCAGCCGCCAGACGTGCAGCCAGCAGCTCCTGCTTTTCACTGATGTTGGGCATCAGATTGCTCTTCAGCAGGTCATGGGAGATGGAGGTTGAGATGACCAGCAGCAATCCTGCAGCGGTGGACAGTGCAGCGGCCAGACCACCTGCGGCAATCAGCGCCACTACCCAACCGGGCAGCTGTGCAATTTCCGGGTTGGCCAACACCATGATGTCACGGTCCACGTAGAGCTCGTTGGCATTGCTCGTCGGCTCATTGGCCACGACACGCTCGCCGTTCGGGCCGGTCTGATCCGCAAACTTGGGCTTGCCCTTGAACGGCGCACCGGCCACATACTGAATCTTGCCGTCGCCATTCTTGTCTTTCCAGGCCAGCAGACCGGCTGTCTCCCACTTCTGGAACCATTCGGGCAATTGCTGATACTCAGCATTGGAAACGGTCTGAATCAGGTTGACACGGGCGAAGGACGCCACAGCCGGTGCGGTGGTGTAAAGAATGGCAATGAACAGCAGTGCCCAGCCAGCAGACAGGCGCGCATCACTGACCTTGGGGACGGTGAAGAACCGCACGATCACATGAGGCAGACCCGCAGTACCCACCATGAGCGCAACCGTAATGGCAAAGGTGTCGATGGTGGATTTGGTACCCGAGGTATAGGCATTGAATCCCAGATCCGTATGCAGCTGGTTGAGCTTGTCCAGCAGGTAGGTGTCCGTGCCTTCAATCGTGCTGCCGAAGCCCAGTTGCGGAATCGGGTTGCCCGTGATCATCATGGAGATGAAGATGGCCGGGATCATGTAGGCCAGGATCATGACACAGTACTGTGCCACCTGGGTGTAGGTAATGCCCTTCATGCCACCCAGTACCGCATAGACAAACACGATGGCCATACCAATCAGCACGCCGGCGTTGATGTCCACTTCCAGATAACGGGAGAAGACAATGCCCACACCACGCATCTGTCCCGCCACATAGGTGAACGAGATGAAGATGACGCAGATGACAGCCACCATCCGGGCCGTCTGGGAGTAGTAGCGCTCCCCCACGAACTCGGGCACGGTGAACTTGCCGAACTTGCGGAGGTAGGGTGCCAGACACATGGCCAGCAGCACGTAACCGCCTGTCCAGCCCATCAGGTACACCGCACCGTCGCGGCCGATGAAGGAAATGATACCGGCCATGGAGATGAAGGAGGCGGCAGACATCCAGTCTGCAGCAGTAGCCATACCGTTGGCCACGGGGTGAACCCCCTTGCTGGCCACGTAGTACTCACTGGTGGATCCGGCGCGCGACCAGATCGCAATACCAATGTAGAGTGCAAAGGTGGCACCGACCACCAGGTAGATCAGGGTTTGGGTTTCCATCTAAGCCTCCGTCAGTCTTCGTGTACGTCAAACTCGCGATCCAGCCGGTTCATCTTCCACACATAGACAAATATGAGAACGACAAACGTATAGATGGAACCTTGTTGGGCGAACCAGAAGCCGAGAGGGAAGCCTCCGATGTGAATGGTGTCGAGCACATCGACGAAGAGAATGCCTGCCCCGTAGGACACGGCAAACCAGATGACAAGCAAGGTGGTCAAAAGTCTCAGGTTGGCCTGCCAGTAGGCCGCCCGTGACCCATTATGATCACTCATACCAACTCCTCCGTTGTTATTCTTATAACGGTTTATGGGACACCGGATCGGGATGACCGGATGCTTTCACCTTAACAGAGGAAGTCAGCGGCGAAACTAAGACTTTGGTAGAAACTGTTTTATCCTTTATATTCAATGCATTACAAAAGCGCATTAACTTTTCGCGCGACAGGAGCAGAGTCAATCAGACCAAGGTATGACTGTATTGCCGGGCAGACAGGACGTCAGTTCTTGCCTTCCGGGCCTGCCCGGGCCACACTCCTTCTTTCCGGAGACACGAAAACCATGCAGAGACCATGATCAGCGGCTGGCTCATCCTTACCATTTCCGCATTCTATATCGGGCTGTTGTTCACCATTGCCTACATGGGGGACAAGCGCTCCAATCTGTATCGTCGCGATGCCACGCGCACACTGGTGTATGCCCTCTCGCTCGCCGTTTACTGCACGTCGTGGACATTCTACGGCGCAGTGGGTACAGCCGCCCGGTCAGGCATGCAGTTCCTGCCCATTTACCTGGGGCCGGTGCTGGTGATGGTCTTTTTCAGCCCCTTCCTGCATCGCATGATCCTGATTGCCAAGCGCAACAACTCCACATCCATCGCGGATTTCATCGCCACCCGTTACGGCAAGTCAACCACCCTGGCCGTGGTGATTTCCCTGCTGGCCATTGTCGGCATCCTGCCGTACATCGCATTGCAGCTGAAAGCCGTATCCATGGGCTACGCCGTGCTGACGGAGGGCTCACCCCCCGGAGACTTCAGCAACATTCCCATTCACCAGGACACGGCCCTTTACGTGGCCCTTTCCATGGCCGCCTTTACCATCCTGTTCGGTACCCGGGACATTGATGCCACCGAGCATCATCAGGGCATGATGCAGGCCATTGCCTTCGAATCCGTGGTCAAACTGGTGGCCTTCGTCGCGGTGGGCAGCTATGTGACCTGGTGGCTGTTTGACGGCGTGGGCGATGTGGTGACCCGCCTGCACGAGGCCAATCTGCAGACCACCTTTTCATTCAGCGCCGTCGAACCCTGGAGTTTCTTTACCCATACACTGCTGGCGGCCCTGGCCATTTTCTGCCTGCCCCGGCAGTTTCACACCATGGTGGTGGAAAACTATCAGCCCAATGACATGCGCACCGCGCGCTGGGCCCTGCCGCTCTATCTCGTCGTGCTGACGTTTTTCGTCATTCCCATCGCGGCCGCGGGACTGCTGATGTATTCAAGCGGCACCCTGGATGGCGATACGTTCGTGCTAGGCATTCCCCTGGCCAGCGGCCAGAGCTGGCTCGGCATGCTGGCGTTCATCGGAGGGGCCAGTGCCGCCACGGGCATGGTGATCGTGTCCACGGTGACCCTCAGCACCATGGTCAGCAACGAGATCATTGTGCCGCTGCTGTTTCGTGTCCGCCCGCTCAACCTCACCGGGCAACGCAACTTCGAAGCCTGGCTGCTGGGCATCCGGCGCACAACCATCATCGCCCTGCTCGTGGCCGCCTACGGCTATCACCGCATCATCGGCGAGCTCTTCTCTCTTTCCTCCATCGGCCTCATGAGCTTTGTGGCAGCCGCCCAGTTCGCCCCGGCCCTGGTCGGCGGCCTGTTGTGGCGACGGGGAAACCGGCAGGGGGCGCTGGCAGGCATCATTCTGGGGTTTGTCCTGTGGATCTATACCCTGGTGGTCCCCACACTGGTCAAGGCGGGCACCCTGCCCGACTACCTGCTCACCTACGGACCGCTCGGACAGGACTGGCTGCGCCCGGAAGCCCTCTTCAACATCGCCCTGCCCGACCCGCTGACACACGGCGCCTTGTGGAGCCTGGGATTGAACACCCTCGCCTACGTCCTCGTCTCCCTGATGACCACCCAGCGGGTCAGCGAACGGATTCAGGTTGCCTCCTTCCTTGATGTGGCGGGGGCTCCCGGCAGCAACAATCTTGACTGGCTCAGCACCGCCACGGTGGAAGATCTCACCGCGCTGGCCGAGCGCTTCATCGGCCCGGAACGCACACACAAGGCACTGGAAACGTTCGAGCGCCGTCACCGCGTCCGGCTTGCGCCCGGCAAGGCGGCCAGCGCAGAGCTCGTCAAGTACATCGAGCGCCAGCTGGCCAGCGTCATCGGTTCTTCCACGGCACGGGCTGTCCTGAACTCCGCCATCCGCAACCAGGGCATGGGACTGGAAGAGCTGGTCAGCATCGTGGATGAAGCGTCCCAGGTCATCCAGTTCAACCGGGAGCTGCTCCAGGCCGCCATCGAGAACATGACACAGGGTGTCAGTGTGGTGGACAAGGATCTCAGACTGGTGGCCTGGAACAGCCGTTATGTGGAAATGTTCAGGTATCCCAAGGGCTTTGTCCGTGTCGGCCGGCCGGTTGAGGAGCTGATCCGCTACAACCTGCTCATGGCCCATGTCCCCGCACGCAAGGCCCAGAAGATCGTCGACAATCAGCTTCGTCACATGCGTGACGGCCAACCCGTCGAGTACGAGCGCACGCGCCCGGATGGTACCGTCATTCACATCCAGGGCAGCCCCATGCCGGGTGGCGGGTTTGTCACCACCTTTTCGGACATTACTGCCATGCGCAAGGCCGAGGAAGCCCTGCGCGAAACCAATCTGTATCTGGAGCAGCGTGTCCGTGAGCGGACGGAGGAGCTCTCGGCGCTGAACGCGCAGCTCGTGCGCGCCAAATCCGCCGCCGAACAGGCCAACCAGGGCAAGACACGCTTTCTGGCGGCCGCCAGCCATGACCTTCTGCAACCCCTGAATGCCGCACGTTTGTTCACTTCCGCACTCCAGCAGCAGATTCAACCGGCACAACCCCAGCTCAAGGCGCTGGTGGATCATATTGATCATTCACTGCAATCGGCCGAGGAAATCCTCTCGACGCTGCTGGACATTTCAAAGCTGGATGCGGGGGCACTCGAACCTCATTTCAGTACCTTCTGCCTCAGGGATCTGCTGACCAACCTGGCGGCAGAGTTTCAGGTGATTGCGGCAGACAAGGGGTTGACACTGCACACCGTACCATCCGGAGTCTGGGTCCATTCCGACAGCAAGCTGCTGCGTCGCCTCATCCAGAATCTGCTCTCCAATGCCGTGCGCTATACGGAAAAGGGTCGGATCCTGATCGGCTGCCGGCGCCGCGGTCAGCAGGTGGAAATTCAGGTCTGGGATACCGGCCCCGGCATTCCCGAAGATCAGTTGCACAGCATCTTCGAGGAATTCAGGCGCCTCAATACGGGCAAGGAAAAAACCGGCCTCGGCCTCGGTCTGGCCATTGTCGATCGCGTCAGCAAGTTGCTGGGGACACCCGTGCAGGTATGCTCGGTCCTCGGCAAGGGATCCATGTTCTCGGTGACGGTACCTGTCGCACAGCCGGATACCCTGACCCGCACCGAACAGGCGTCTCCCATGGTGTCCCGTTCCCCCAGACGCTCTCTGGAGGGGATCTGCGTACTCTGTATCGACAATGAGCCCCACATCCTTGAGGGTATGGCTGCCGTGCTGGGGGGATGGGGCTGCGAGGTGCTGAAAGCGACAGGCATTGAAGATGTGCTGCGCCAGTACAAGGACAGCCCGCCCGACCTGATGATCGTGGATTATCAGCTGGACGACGGTGAAGACGGGCTTGATACCATGGATGAACTCCGGGTTCTCTGGGGCGAGGAGATCCCCGGACTGCTCGTCACCGCCCTCAACACGGACGAAGTGCGCGAAGAAGCGGCACGCCGCGGCTATCCCATCCTGCACAAACCGGTCAAGCCGGCCCCCCTGCGCGCCATGCTCAACCGGCTGCTGACCCAGCGTCGCAAAGCAACCCGAAACGGTGATCCGGCCTGAAACCAGATGCAGAAAACCCGGGACATGCCCGGGTTTTCCGATCTTTCGCGCAAGGCAACAGAGTTACTTGACGCTCTTGATTGTGCCTTTGTAGCCTTCAACCGTGACTTCGATGGTGCCGTACACGCCGAAGTCTTCCTTCTTGATGGTGTAGCGCGGTGCAACAATCACGTCTGCGCCGGATGCCTGGATGGCATTGTAGGCTGCTGCAGACTTGACGGCCTCAACCGGGCCCAGACCACCCAGACTAAAAGACGAGGCAGAAGCGCCGCCGTAGCTCACGCCATCAGCGAATTCCTTGTCATCCATCAGGGTGAAGAGGAAGATCTTGGTTGCCTTGGCTGTGCCACTGATCTTCTGGCCAACTTCAATGTCAGCCTTCACGTCAGTGGACACCGCACCCTGAATGGGCAGGGAGTTGCTGCTGACGTTCAGGGAGCTGCAACCTGTCAGTGCACCGGTTGCGATCAGGGCGGAAAGGGCGATGGCTTTTTTCATTACAACGTCTCCTTGTGTGTTGTGCGTCCTGGATAAGCCGGGGCGCACTATACGGAACACACAAGGGTCACTCAATCTGCCATTCGGTCTATTCCATGCCTTTGTTTTTCATGGCGAACACCCTTTTGCCACTCAATCACCATGTTATTACCAATCCGAAGCGTTAAACCAGCACTCCCTTCACCAGGCCGTTACGCCAGCGGATCTTTCTGCTGATCCACTTCCATCTGCTGAACTGCGATCACCGCCTGCGTCCGGTTACGCACACCCAGCTTGCGGAACAGTGCCGTGATGTGAGCCTTGACCGTGGCCTCGGACACGTCCAGTTCATAGGCGATCTGCTTGTTCAGCATGCCCTCCGTCAGCATGCCGAGCACTCTGAACTGCTGTGGTGTCAGCGTCGCCAACCGGCGCGAGAATTCGGACTCCTCCCCCTGCAGTCCGGCGATACGCTCCTCCACACCGGGTGCCAGCCAGACTTCACCTTCCAGCACCGCCTGAATGGCTTCGGAAATCTGCTCCAGCGGAGCGGATTTCGGAATGAAGCCGGAAGCCCCGTAGTCAATGGCCTTGCGCACCACCGGCAACTCCTCGCTGCCGGAGACAATCACCACCGGCAGTCCCGGGTACTGGCCCCGGAGAAAGACCAGCCCGGAAAAGCCATGTGCCCCCGGCATGTTGAGATCCAGCAGCACCAGGTCTGCATCGGGATGCTGCTCAACGGCAGACTGCAGCGTGGCGATGCTGTCCACCTCGGTAACCTGTGCCTGAGGCACAGCCTGTGACACCGCCTGTCTGAGCGCGGCACGGAACAAAGGATGATCGTCAGCAATGATGATATGCTGCGTCATGGACATAAACCCCCTGTGCTCCGGCCGCAGGCTCGACAGTGTCAGCATGGCGCTTGCTCAGGCGAGATTGGCCCGGTTGGTGATCAGTTCGTCCACAACGGACGGATCAGCCAGTGTCGAGACATCTCCGAGTGTCTCAAGATCATCGGCTGCGATTTTTCTGAGAATACGCCGCATGATCTTGCCCGAGCGGGTTTTCGGTAGTCCCGGTGCCCACTGGATGATATCCGGAGTGGCCACCGGCCCGATCTCACGCCGAACCCATTGCCGGAGTTCTTCTTTCAGTTCATCGGTGGGCACTTCACCCAGATTGAGGGTGACATAGACATAAATGCCCTGCCCCTTGATGGCGTGCGGATACCCCACCACCGCCGCCTCGGCCACTTTGGGATGAGCCACCAGCGCGCTTTCCACCTCGGCAGTCCCCATCCGGTGGCCCGACACGTTGATCACGTCGTCCACCCGGCCGGTAATCCAATAGTATCCGTCCTCGTCCCGTCTTGCACCATCCCCCGTGAAATATTTGCCCGGAAAGGTGGAAAAATAGGTCTGTCTGAAACGCTCATGATCACCGTAAACCGTGCGGGCCTGAGCAGGCCAGCTGTCGAGGATGACCAGCGCACCCTCGCCCGGCCCCTCGATGAGCTGCCCCTGACTGTCCACCAGGGCCGGCCGGACTCCGAAAAAGGGACGCGTTGCCGATCCCGGCTTGAGATCTGTGGCACCGGGCAATGGCGTGATCATCATGCCGCCCGTCTCCGTCTGCCACCAGGTGTCCATGATGGGGCAGCGGGACTCTCCGACAACCCGGTAGAACCACTCCCAGGCTTCAGGGTTGATGGGCTCACCTGCCGTTGCCAGAATTCTGAGGCTGCTGCGGTCATGTTTTCGGACATGTTCGTCCCCGGCTGCCATCAGGGAACGGATGGCTGTGGGTGCAGTGTAGATCTGATTGACCCCGTACTGCTCGACGATCTGCCACCAGCGGCTGAAATCCGGGTAATTGGGCAGACCTTCATACACCAGCGTGGTCGCGCCGTTGGCCAGCGGGCCATAGAGCACGTAGCTGTGCCCCGTGATCCAGCCAAAGTCTGCGGTACACCAGTAAATGTCCCCGTCCCGGTAATCAAAGACCAGTTCATGACTCAGTGAGGTATAGAGCAGATAACCGGCCTGCGTATGCACCACCCCTTTGGGCGCGCCGGTCGAGCCGGATGTGTACAGGATAAAGAGCGGATCTTCCGCATTCAGCGCCGGGGCCTGGTGCGCTGCCGGCTGACTGTCCAGCAGGGTCTGCCAGTCCACGTCTCGCCCGGTCACCGGGCAGTCCGCGCCGGTATGACGCACGACCAGCACCTTGTCGACCTCAGCCACCCGCAGGTGTGCGATCGCCTCGTCCACATTCTTCTTCAGCGGCACCCGTCGTCCGCCCCGGCGCCCCTCGTCTGCGGTAATGACCACTCGTGAACGGCCGTTGTCAATGCGGCTGGCCAGCGCCTCGGGAGAAAAGCCGGCAAACACGACCGAGTGGACGGCGCCAATGCGCGCACAGGCCAGCATGGCGATGGCGGTTTCGGGAATCATGGGCATATAGAGCGTGACCACGTCCCCCTTCCGGACCCCGAGAGACGCCAGTCCGTTGGCCAGTCGACAGACCTGCTCATGCAACTGGCGGTAGGTGTAACGGCGCTCTTCGCCCGGCTCGTCACCCACCCAGATGATGGCATCCTGATCTCCACGGCTTTCCAGGTGGCGATCCAGGCAGTTCCAGGCCACGTTCAGCTCACCATCTTCAAACCACCGGATGGACACTTCCCCTTCGAAGGTGGTGTGCTTGACGCGGGTAAAGGGTTTGAACCAATCCAGACGTGCCGCCTGCTCGCCCCAGAATCCATCAGGATCTTCAACGGACTGACGCCAGGCAGCTTCATAGCCTTCCGCATTCATGCGGGCATGATTGCGGAAGGATTCAGGCACGGGGTAAACGGTCGCGGACATGGTCTTGCACTCCTCATTGCTTCTTGTTTTTGTAGACACAAAGCAGATTACAAGACCCTTATACTCCCGTTTATCCCCTTTTTTGTATTAGACCTTTGTCGTTTTGTCGACAATCCGGAACGTCACACGACTTCATGTTCCCGTTTGCGCGCGGCCTTCCTTTCCGCCTTCCTGCGCGCCTTTGGGGAAGGCTTGGCCGCCTTCCTCGGTTTGAGGGCGTAGCGGTTGAGGCCGGCCATGTGAATGTCGCGCAGATAGGTCCACCAGTCGAAGACAGCCGCATCCACCGGAAACAGCCGGGTATCCGTCTCCCCCATGCGTGCTGACAGATCCCGGAGCTTCAGGTTGCTGAAGCGATACCGGGGAACCGTATAGAAGGCAAAGACCAGTGCCAGATGGAGCGTGGTCCGGATTACGTCCATGGCCCGGGAGTTGACTTCTCCGCCCAGTTTCTCCTTGACCACCGAGGCGCCTTTCATGAGGGCATAACCACTGCGCATGAGCAGACTGAACAGCCATCGGGGTATGGTGTGGAATTTCTGCCGGGGCCTGCGATAGAACAGTTTGTCATACTTGTCGTAGTGCGCCTCGGCCTCTTCCTGAAGATGGTCGATGAACTCTCCCAGCGTGATGGGATTGGTATCGCCGGAACAGCACTGATAAATGCGATGTTCCGTGGAGTGTTCCACCTGGGTTTCTGCAGCCGCGAGCACAATGCTGTTGGCCACCAGATCCACGGGAATGACGTCGATGACACCCCTGCGTCGCCCCGGGAACAGGAAAACCTTCTCGCGGGCATAGGCCAGAATGACGGCATCCGCCACTTTCACCCCTTCCACCCAGCCTGGCACGGGTTCCTGCCAGGTGCTCTCCACGATGGCCGGCCGTACAATCGTCAGGGACTTGCCCTGGCGGTACTTGAACAGCAACTGTTCGCCCATCCATTTGGTCAGGGTATAGGTATCGTTCCAGCCATACCGATGGGCGTGGCGGATCCCCAGGTCAATCAGCGCCCGTGAGCGGGCTTCGTCACCCGGATGCCGTGCCAGCACCTTGCCGATATCGGCCTGAAATTGTTCGATCACCGGCTCGACATCATAATAGCCGTCCGCATGCAACGGGATGCCCCCCTTCGCCGGAGGATGATTGACCTCCTCGATCCGGCCCTGATGATAGCCGTGCACGTAACAGGTGGAAATCTGAACAAAAGCGGTTCGGGTTCCCCGCTCGGCCAGGTCCAGCAGCGATCTGAGGCACAGGGTATTGATTGCCAGGGCCTGATCCAGTTCCTCCCTGAAGTTGACGCTGGCAGCACAGTTGATGATCACGTCCAGCGACTGACCCAACCGGTCGAATGCGACGGCGTCCAGCCCCAGGGCAGGCGCGGTCAGCTCACCTGCCACCACTTCCACCTTGTCTGCCAGGAAGGCATCAAACCCGTCTCCGAGCTGCTCCCGGAGCGTGTCGAAAATGGATGACGAGGCAATTTCATTGACAAACCGCTCGCGGGCATCCGGGTATTTCCGGTTGCCGCGAACCAGCAGGACGATGCGGCCCACATCGGGGATGGCGCGCAACAGTTTCTCGAGTACCGCCTTGCCCACAAAGCCCGTGGTGCCGGTGAGCAGGATGCGTTTGCCGGTGAGGGCGGGAATCACAGTGCTGGATGACGTGTCCACAAGTGTCTCCATGATTTATTGTTGGTCTTGTCAAGATGCTATGCGGCGATGGTTTCGGGATGGTTACATTCCGTTACGGTCAGCGGCGTGACACAGCGCACAGTCTTCAGTCCGCCATGCCGGCCAATCCGCGCCGGCGTGACCTGAGCCACATCCGCTTTCATACCTGATTGGCAACCGGTACCTGATTGTCCGACAAACGATTCCGGAACCACTGGCAGGTCAGCTGCCGGATCTGGTCACGGGCCTGATCCAGATGTCCGACGTGCCCGCTGCCGGGGATAAGCACCAGCTCGCGTTCGCAGGTCAGGGCATCATGCAGTGCCCTGGCGCTGGCGGGAGGGTCCACCTGATCCTGTTCACCATGGAGAATCAGGACGGGGCAGCGCACAAGGTGAACGCGCCTGAGCGTATCCACCTTCAGCGCTTCGAGCGCACCGGGGACGGGAAACCGCCGGTAGCCGGCGCGTACATAGGGATCATCGGCAATCTGGCGGCGCACCTGTTCGTCCACGGCAGCCGGCACCGATTCCAGCGCCCATTCCAGCGAGACATGGAAGGGCTTCCCCGTCAGGCGCTCCTTGAGGCGACCAAACCAGGCTCCGATTGCAAACGCCGGCGTTTCCAGCCAGTTCAGTACGCTGCGCACGGTGGCATCCAGGGTCACCAGCGTCCGCAGTGGCAGTCCGGCGGCGGCCGCTTCCAGCACGGCCGTGCCGCCCGAGGAAAAGCCGAAGGCGCCGATCCGGTCGGCATTGATGTCAGGCCGGGCCGACAGCCAGTCCAGCGCCGCCGCCACATCTTCGACCCACTCCCGGATCCGGACATGATAGCGCCGCCCGCCACTTTCCCCGTGACCGCGCATGTCCGGCACCAGCACGGCCAGCCCTTGCCGGGTCAGGGCGTGGGCCAGATCCGCGAAATGTTCCTTGTAATCGATGGCCCCATGGACAACCAGTACCGCCGGCCAGCCTGTCGCCGGGGTATCACCGTCGGGCACATACCAGTGTGCCACCAGCCGGTCCCCGCCGGAGGTCAATGCAATGACTTCAGGTTGTCCGGGCATGTCCGATTCCTTCCCTGCGTGTGAGATACTTCCAGTCTACGCTTTCCCGGTCTGCGCGCAACCCCCCGGGTCACTGGCGTCTCCCCATTTTTTACCCCGGCCCCGTGGCGAGAGAACCATTTCGGGCAAACAAGTCATCAATCAGACTTCGTGGTTTTCGTTTGCGCCAAAGTGGCCAGAACAGCACCCGTGCACCTCTGAACAGGTTCTGCCATCCCTTGAGCAGGCTGTAGAACGGGAACTTAAGCGCCTTGTCTGGCTTTTGACGGCGTGAACTTCTGATCAGACAGCTATCCCGGTCCTGCCAGACGGCAAGCAGTCCCCAGGCCAGACTCGCCAGCGCAACCAGATTCTGAAGTGTGGTGAAGCGCCGTGCCGGCACAGACTCCAGCGCAAAGCCCTGCTTGGTAAAGCGGTAGCCTTCCTCGCAGGCCCAGCGGTCCATGTAGGCATGGATCATGCGTTCTCCCTGTCGCCTTCCGCGCACCGGACGCGTGGTAACCAGCACCAGAGGTTCCGGCCGGTCATGGCGGACGACAATCATCCACAAGGGGCTGTCCGGATGCTCTCGCAGCATCACCCGGGTGATACCGAACCTGACGCGGGGGCCTCCCCGTCTGAGCTGCCCTTGGTGCTTCAGCGGCAGTTCACGGGCAATCTGCTGCGCTGTTTTATGACGGTCCCGCCAGCACCAGTAGCGCTGATTGGCCGCTCTGACCAGCACCTGTCGCTCACACCGGATCCAGGCATCCCACAGGATGCCCCGGTCGCCTCCCCGGTCTATCACCCAGAGCAGATCCTTCCGGATATGCCGGCTCACTTCATCCATCACCGAGAGAATGTCATGGTTCTCGCTTCTGAATGCCGTGCGCCGCGGGGTATTCAGGCGGGTCAGCAACGGCAGCGTCTTCCCGCGCCGGACATCCCGTGCCACCACGGTCATCAGCGGATATCCGCCGACAATTTCTCCGGTATCGCCGTCCCTGACGCGGCCCCGCCATTCACTTTTCGGTGCGCCGTCACGGTTCAGATCGCCCGGATCAATGGCCAGGATCATGTCCTGCGTGACGTGCCGGCTGACGTGCGCAAGCTGCACCTGCTCTGCGGCCCAGGCCACTTCACTGTGTCCGGCCAGCATGCGGGAGATGCGCTTCTGGGTATGGTGCAGTCTGCATGGCTCATTGAGTGTGCGGGCAATCTCTGCCTGCGTGAGGGAACCGGAAGTGAGGATGCCGAAAGTGACCTCTGCCATGAGTTTTCTCACAGGCCGTGTGATCTGTTCAGGTGCCTGGTCAATCAGGCTGCAGAGGCGGGCTTTCCATTTTGTCCGATCTGTGGCATGGTAAGGCATCGGGGTTTTCCTTTGGGTTCAGTGACTTATAGGCAATCACATTGTACCTGGAGGGAAACCCCGATTCCGTTACCACATCACGTTTTTCCCTTTAAAGTCAAAAGGTTGAATGGCGCCTTCTGAAAAAATGGGGAGACGCCAGCCCGGGTCAGCCCCGGACATCTCGCACGCCCCTTGTGACAGGGCTCTCAATCGGCTTGCAGATTGTCTGACGATCTGCATTTCGGTTTTGCAAATTTCCGGTTTTTTGTGTGTTTTCGTTAACTTATGCAAGGTTTTTTTGTTAGGTGGCGCACAGTTTTCATCATCCCCGACCTATACCATCAGGGCCATGCTTGGAATCAAGCCATCACATTCTGACGGATAACAATAAAGGCACACACCATGACCAGTGAAGCAGTCGAGATCAAGGACAAGTACAGAATCATCGGGCCGGCCTATGATTTTCTCAGCGCCATCTATGCCGGCAAGTCCATCCATGAGTGCAAGATCGCCATGCTCACGCCCGAAAACATCAAGCCGGGCGACAAGATTCTCTTTGCCGGCGTCGGTCACGGCAAGGATGCACTGCATGCCGCCGAGCTGGGCGCGGACGTGACCGTGGTGGATCTTTCCGAAACCATGCTGCGCAAGTTCCAGGAAGGCCTGGACAAGAAGGGCAACAAGGCCTCCATCCGCAAGGTGCACAGCGATATCCTGAAGGTTGAGGAATTCGAACAGTACGACATGGTCGTGGCCAACTTCTTCCTCAACGTGTTTGATGAAGACAACATGCAGAAGGTTCTCGAACACCTGATCCGCCTCGGCAAGCCGGGCGCCAAAATTGTGGTGGGTGACTTCGAGCTGCCGAGCGGCAACATTCTGGCCCGCGCCTTCAAGAAGGCCTACTGGTATGTGGCGGTCGGCATTTTCTGGCTGTTTGCCAACAATGCCTTCCACCAGATCTACAACTATCCGGAACACATGAAGAATCTGGGGCTGACCATTCGCGACAAGAAGCGCTTCAGCCTGCTGGGCATCAATTGCTACTGGTCCATTCTGGGCGAGAAACCCAGGAAGTAGTCATTCAGCCGGACAGCACAACAATAACAAAGCGGAACGTGTGAGGGTTCATCATGACTCAGCAGACACTGGTACTTGACGCGATACGAGACGTACGCCCCGGTCAGTTCGATTTTTCGGAGCGCGTGCGTTACCTCAAGGAATGGGGCGTTCATTCCCAGGCCTTCTCCACCCTGCAGCCGGACATGCGTTATTTCGACCTGGAGGGTGTGGGTTACATCGCCTACATGAAGCACTGGGGCAAGACCTTTGTCCTGTCTGACCCGGTCTGTGCGCCCGAGCATTTTGAAACCCTCCTGAAAGCGTTCGTTCAGGCCCACCCGAACGCCAACTTCATTCAGGTCTCGCGGCCGGTTGTCGAAATTCTGCACCGCGAATTCGGTTTCTACGGGACTCAGTTCGGCTCCGAATCGCGAATTGACCTGCGGACCTGGTCACTGAAAGGCAAGAAAAAGCAGGTTCTGCGTACCGCGCTCAATCAGGCCGAAAAGCGGGGCATCGTGATCAAGGAGCGTTTCAGCGACGATCACACCCGGGAAATTTCACAGGCGTGGATCCGCACGCGCAAGTGCAAGAGCAATGAAATCCGCTTTCTGATCCGGCCCATGGAAATGGACTACCGGGAAAACGAACGTCACTTTTACGCCTATGAAAACGGCAAGGCCGTGGGCTTCATCTACTTTGATCCGATCTATTACAAGAACGAGATCATCAGCTATGTGCCCAACATTTCACGTGCCTGCGCCAGCTTCAAGCAAGGCCTGTTCTATACGCTCATGCTGCATGCCATGGAAGTCTTCAAGGCGGAGGGTGTGCCCTATCTGGACCTGGGTCTGATCCCGCTCCATTTCATCACGGATGACGAGCCCTTCGAGGCACCGCTGCTCAAGCG
Source organism: Thermohahella caldifontis (assembly GCF_041153465.1). NCBI lineage: Bacteria > Pseudomonadati > Pseudomonadota > Gammaproteobacteria > Oceanospirillales > Hahellaceae > Thermohahella > Thermohahella caldifontis. Next base: position 103,927 of record NZ_CP154858.1, on the reverse strand, counting down.
TACCGAGCGACTGATCTACGAAAAGTGCAATTTCCTCTATAATTTCAAGGGACTGGCCTTTACCAAGACCCGCTTCCGGGGTGAGCTGCAGCCCACCTACTGTGCACACCGCAAGGCCGTGCCTCTGGTGGAGTTTCTGGCCATGTTCAAGCTGACCCGTCTGATCTGAGATCCTGTCAGGCCTGAGGCAGAAAACGGCTCGCATTGCGGGTCGTTTCCGTTTGAGGACCAAAAAGAAGGCTGCGGGTCACGGGAAAGCCTTCACGGGCAAAACCGAGACACAGTGCCTCGCTGACCGGCAGGGGTTGACTCTGGGTGACCCAGGCTTCGGATTGATGCGGTGCCTGCGAATCGGCACGGCGTATGTGCCCCAGCAGGCTTTCCACACGGCGGGCCACCGCGTCTCCGGAGTCCACCAGTGTCACCGATTCCCCCAGCACCGCACCGATGACCGGGGCCAGCAGAGGGAAGTGGGTGCAACCCAACACCACGGTGTCCACTCCGGATTCGACAAAGAGCGCAAGGATACGCTCCAGCCTGTCCGTCGCCGGACATTCACGCTGCCAGAGCCAGCGTTCGGCCATGCCCACCAGCTCGCTTGAGCCGACACGGACAAGCCGGCAATCCGGCGCGAATTCCTGATGCAGTGCATCCACATACGGCCGCGCAATGGTCGCAGGTGTCGCGAGCAATCCGATGCACTGATTGCGCGTCAGCCGGGCAGCCGTCTTGATGGCCGGCACGACGCCCACCACGGGGATTTTCAGGCGCGCACGCAACAGGGGAAGCACCACAGTGCTGGCCGTATTGCAGGCGATCACCAGGATATCGGGCTGTCGGGCACGGTCCACCAACCGGGCCAGCCGCGATACCCGACGAATCACGTCGTCCGCGTCCCGCTCTCCATATGGGCACCCTGCGGCATCGGCCACATAAGTCAGCATCACATCAGGCAAACGCTGGCGAATACTGCGGACAATGGTCAATCCGCCTGCACCACTGTCAAGCACGGCAACATGAGGCGGTCGGGTTCCGGTCACGCGATCTGAACTCCACGTGTCTTGCAGTAATCATGGATGAGCTGCCAGGCAATGGTGGCAGGCGGTGGAATTATCGGCAATTCGTGAACGGAAAACCAGCGCAGATCCACCAGTTCCTCCTCATCCATCTTCAGTTCACCGGCCTCCCACTCCGCCCAGAAACCTGCCATGAGCTGGTGGGGAAACGGCCAGGGCTGACTGCCGCGATAACACACTTTGCCCACCTGCACGCCCGACTCCTCGGAGACTTCCCTTGCCACGGCCGACTCCAGTGACTCGCCGCTTTCGACAAATCCAGCCAGAAGACTGTACATGGGGCGCTTGTGGCGACGGGAGCGACCCAGCAATACTTCGTCACCACGATGCACCAGTGCAATGACGCAGGGGGATACGCGGGGGTAGGCCCGGTAGTCGCATCCTGTGCAAAACAGTGCCCGGTCCTTCAGGGAATCCGTCAGCGGCGCACTGCAGCGACTGCAGAACCGTTCATTGCGGAACCAGTTGGCCAGGCCCAGCGCCGCAGACAAGGGGGCCTGCGCCGCAGTGGGTGCTGTCATCAGAATTTCACGTCCGGGAATGAGATGGGTGCCGGCAGGGGGATGCGCCACAAGATGAACCACCAGCTCCCCCATGGGCAGCGTACCTGCCCAGAATGCCCGGTCCGGCTCTGCCAATGGTCGGGGATACCAGATGGCCCAGGGATCGTCCTCACGCACGACAACCTTGTCATCACACAGGGTCAGGTAGCGATGCCCTTCCCGGTGGGGAGGTACGGTAAAGCCGGGTGCATACACCAATTCCATGACTGTGCTCCGCATTGACGGTATGCCTACTCTAATGGCTCCGCGCCTCTACGACAAACGTCGGCATGATGTATCGGTTTCCCGCTTTGCCTGCCCGGCCCCGACCCGCTAAACTAGCCGGGCCTGAACAACCGGAGACTTTCATGAGATCACTGGCATTGCTGGTACTGAATCTGCTGCGCAAGCTCCTCTTCCTCTGGGTCCGGACCCGGATTCTGCCCGAGGACCTGAGCACCCTGGAGCGCACCGAAGGTCGCCCTGTCGTCTATGTGCTGCAGGATGACTCGCTCTCGGCACGGCTGGTGCTGGAGCAAAGCACCCGCGACAGCCAGCTGCCCTCCTCTTGGGCGCCGCTGATGCACAAGGGCCGCCTCATCATGCCGCACAGCTACTTTTACCTGTTCAAGCGCCTGGGCGGCTGGATCACACGGCGGCGGACACCGGTGATTCCGAAGGATCTCAAGCACATGGTTCGGGTGGCGCGCATGGAGCCGGACTTCGACTGCGATATCGTGCCGGTCTCCGTCTTCTGGGGCAGGCACCGGAGAAGGAAAAGTCGCTGCTCAAGCTCCTGCTTTCAGACACCTGGACGGTCACCGGGCCCATCAAGAAGTTTTTCATCATCCTGCTGCACGGCCGCAATACCCTGGTGCAGTTTTCCAAGCCAGTCTCCCTGCAGAGCCTGATCGAAGACTGCGCCTCCCCCGAGCAGGCCCAGCGCAAGGTTGCCCGGATCCTGCGGGTTCACTTCCGGGCCGTCCGGCAGGCAGTGATCGGTCCCGACCTCTCCCACCGTCGCACGCTGGTCAACCAGCTGATCAAGAGTCCACCGGTCAAGGCGGCCATTCAGGAAACGGCCAGCAAGGAAAAGATTCCCGTGGCCAAGGCGGAAGCCCGCGCACTCAAATATGCGGACGAAATAGCCTCGAACATCTCCATCGCCACCATACGTTTTCTGGAGATCCTGCTCACCTGGGTCTGGAACAAGATCTACAATGGCGTAAAGGTCAACGGGCTGGCGCGGGTCAAATCCGCTGCCGAACAGGGTGCCGTGGTCTATGTGCCCTGCCACCGGAGCCATATCGACTATCTGCTCCTGTCCTACGTTCTCTACGAAAACGGACTGAGCGTGCCGCACATCGCCGCCGGCATCAACCTGAACATGCCGATTGTCGGTGGTATCCTCCGCCGCGGCGGCGCCTTCTTCATGCGCCGCAGTTTCAAGAACAACAAACTCTACGCAGCGGTGTTCAACGAATACATGCACAGCATCTTTACCCGTGGCTATCCCATGGAATACTTCGTGGAGGGCGGGCGCTCCCGCACGGGCCGTACGCTGCCACCCCGGGCCGGCATGCTGCTCATGACCGTTCGCAGCTATCTGCGCGACCACCGCAAGCCCATCACTTTTGTACCGGTTTACATCGGCTACGAGAAGGTCATGGAAGCCCGCACCTATCTGGGCGAGCTGAAAGGCAAGAAAAAGGAGAAGGAAAATATTCTGACGCTGATCCGTTCCATCCGGAATCTGCGCAACAACTTCGGCCAGGTGAGCCTCAATTTCGGAGAACCCTTCCAGCTTGCCACCATTCTGGATGACGTCCACCCCGACTGGAAAAAGGAAACCTGGGAACCCGACAGCCGCCCGGAATGGCTGCCGCACGCAGTGGATCGTCTTGCCACGGAAATCGCCACCCGCATCAACAATGCGGCGGCTCTGAATCCGGTCAACATGCTGGCCACTGCACTGCATGCCACACCGAACCAGGCCATGGACGAACGCATTCTCAAGGATCAGCTGAAAACACTCACCAATCTGCTGCAGTCGCTGCCGTACAGCCAGGACATGACTTTCCCGGATTCGGACCCCGAAACCTGGGTGGAGTACTGCGAAGGCATGGGCATTGTCTACCGGCAAAAGCAGAAACTGGGTGACATCATCCTCATGGATGACCTCAATGCCATTCTGACCACGTACTACCGCAATAATGTCCTTCACCTGATGGCGTTGCCTGCCATGGTGGCGTGCCTGTTCGAAAACAACGCGACCGTGAACCGGGAGCGTGCCGTCTGGCTGGTGAGTGCCACCTACCCTTACGTGCGCTCCGAGCTGTTCATGCGCTGGTCGGATACGGAAGTGGATGCCGCCATCGAACAGTGGATCGATGTCCTGATTCAGCATGGCCTGCTCTCCAGCGAGGGCGATCAGCTTTACAGGCCGCTGGTGGGATCCCGTGAGGCGGTACTGCTGAGCATGCTGGCACAGGTCATCATTCCCACTCTGGAGCGGTACTACATCGCCATCGCCATTCTGCGCAAGCACGGATCGGGCACGCTGACCGCAGGCCGGCTGGAAGAGCTGAGTACGCTGATGGCCGAGCGCATGTCCATTCTCTACGGGCTGAATGCTCCGGAGTTCTTCGACAAGACCCTGTTCCGCAACTTCATTTCGCTGCTCAAGGCGCGCGGACTGCTGAGCGTGAACGAGGAGGGGCTGCTGGCATACAGTGAAGAAATCGAGGAAGTGGCGGACGCTGCCCGCTTCGTCCTGGATCCGGCCATCCGTCAGAGCATTCTGACCATCACCACGCAGGCAGAGACAGATTGAGCCAGCTTGGCCGGCACCCGGAGATGGGTGCCGGCTTGTATTTTTGGCCTGTGTCACAGACTGTTACAGTGTGAGTGTTTACCATACGAGACACTTGTACAGTTTTTAGGCACACAACAATGATAACAACTGCCCCGCTGGACCTGGCACAACAGGTGCGCCAGATTCTGATTGTCGATGATCATCCGCTGGTCGTGGACGGCCTTCGTCTGGCCCTCCAGCAGCGCCGGCCGGATGCCAGGCTGTCTCACGTCCGGACGCTTGAAGCCGCCCTCAGCTGGCTGAACACGTCCCCGTTTCCGGATCTGGTCCTGCTGGATCTCGGATTGCCGGATGTCCGGGGACCGCGCGCGGTCCGGACACTGACCGGTGCGTTCCCCGAACTGAATGTGGTCGTCCTCTCGGCGGCGGATTCCCTTTTCGATATTCAATCCGCACTGGAATCGGGGGCCAGGGGATTCATTTCCAAAGGCACGGACAGCAGTCGCGTTCTTCGACAAATCGATGAAGCGCTGGCCGGTGGCAGGCCATTACCTCCCGGCTTTGATGAGGCCGCCAATGCAGAAAGCGGGCTGCCCGCCATCACGCCCCGTCAGCGTGATGTGCTGGCGTTGCTGGCTCGCGGCTATCCCAACAAGAAAATCTGTCAGATACTGGGCCTCACGGAAGATACGGTCAAGACACACCTGAAGGCCCTGTTTCAGACGCTGGACGTGCACAATCGCACGGAGTGTGTCGCCGTGGCGGTTCAGCTGGGGTTGATTGATCCGCTCACATCAATGGATAGATCGCCTTGACCGTCCGTCCGCCATCGGCAAAGGCCAGTTGACTGCACAGCGCAGCCACCAGCAACAATCCCCGGCCAAAAGCGTCTCCACGATCGAGGCGCGCCGCGGCATCGTCGAGCTTCAGCCCGTTCGTGTCAAATCCCCTACCCGTATCGCTCTGACGGATCATCAGCACCGGACGCCCATTGTCTTCAGCGAGCGTGAGCCGCACCGTGATTTTGCCGTGCCGGAGTTCGGCCAGCCGCCTTTCCCGTGCTTCATAGTACTGAACCATGCCCTCTTCCGAGGCTTTCAGAGCGGAGTCCAGACCCAAGAGGCCATGTTCCAGCGCATTGGAAAACAGCTCTGTCAGAATCACCTTGATGTTGCCCTTGTGCTGACTGAAGCACCAGGGCAGCGGAATCAGATCCACCATGGCGGTCACCGGATCCGGATGCTCACGTAATGCGTCTGCCGTCCAGTGATACTGCATGTCCCAGGGGGCCTGAGCCTGCCGGGGCAATGCCTCCGGAATGACCGGTGCCTGGGGCATGGCCGTCACAATGGCAAGGGAGACGTCGTCCTGTCTGCGTTCGGATCCCACGAACGCCTGCCAGGGCCCCAGCACATCGTCCAGCGTCCAGCTGTCCGCCGGCAAGGCGGCACACAGCCGTTCCATGCCGTACATCTCGCCTGAGGCATCGGATGTTTCGATCAATCCGTCCGTCATGAGCAACAACTGATCTCCCATCCCGAGAACCAGATCCTGCGTGCTGGCATCAAACTGTTCCACCGACAGGATGCCCAGCGGCATGTGACGGGATTCGACAAGCGTCCGGCTGCCATCCTGCCTGCGCCACACAATATCCGGGAGCCCCCCGTGCCAGAGCCGTATCGTGCGCCCGTCTTCCAGCATTTCGGCAACGGCGGCCGCGCAGAACATGAAGTCCGGCAGTGCATGCACAAGCGCCCGGTTCATTTCCCGGGCAATATCGCTGGCCGGAAACTGTTTGGCCGTCATGGCGAAGAAAACCTGAGAGGCGGGCAGTGCGCCCACGGAGGCAGGCAATCCATGTCCGGTAAAATCGCCCACAAACACATACCAGCCTCCCAGCGGTCGCTTCGCGGACAGTACCAGATCACCGTTGAACCCGGTCATGGAGCGCGTAAAGCATGTCACACCGGGAATATCGGTCGCACTGGGCGCCGAAACACGCTCGATCACGTGGCCGGCCAGTGCCATTTCGGATTCCATGGCTCGGTTCAGATCCGCCAGCTCTTCCTTCTGTGCATGCGCCTCCAGGGCCAGCGCCCGCGTACGCCCGTGAGCCCGGATGCGTGCAGTCAGGGTGACCGGATCCACATCCTTGGTGACAAAGTCATCTCCCCCGCAGGCCAGGCACTCGGTGAGTGCCTTGTCTTCGGACAACCCGGTCATGAAGATCACGGGGCGGTGAATCGGAGACATGGCCTTGATCCGACGGGTCGTTTCCAGACCATCCATGCCGGGCATGACCACGTCCATGAGCACCACATCCGGATCGTCTTCCGCGACCCGCTGCAGAGCCTCCTCGCCGCTGGCGGCAAGCAGGCAGGTCATGCCGGCGTCTTCGACGAACAGCTTCATCACCTCCCGGATGTGAACCTGATCATCTACCACCAGCACACGCAGGGTCATCAGTCTTCCAGCCCGAACATCTTGTCAAAGCGACTGATTTCCAGGATCTTGCGGACAGCCGGCTTGGCGCCCCGCAAGATCACGGGCTTGTCATCGCCAACGCTGCGCCGGAAGTTCAGCAGCATGCCCAGCGCCGAGCTGTCCATATGCTCCACGGCAGACAGATCCACCTCATAGTGTTCTGCTTCCGGCAGGTTGGCGTACGCATCGCGAAAGGCATGGACCGACTTGAAATCGAAAGTGCCGGACAGCGCGATGACAAAGCGATTTCCATCCTGGCGGGTCTCGATGCTCATACCGTCTCCTCTGTTGCGGCAACTGACCACCATGCACGACGATCCGCATCATCCAGCAATCCTGTCAGTTCCGTGACCACTTCAAGGACGTCTTCGGGCATGCCGGCCTGAGTACGGACACGATGGGCAAGCCGCCATGCGCGCTCCAGATACACAGCCTGTGCCATCTCCACCTCCAGCATCTCTTCTGCCGGCATACCCATGTCCCCTTTTTCCGTAATCAGTTCTATGGATTCCAGGTTGCCAAAACCGGACTCGGTCACATATCCCATCAGCGTCTGCGCCGTCTCGGCCATCGGAGAACGGGCCTTGACCAGACCATCATGCAGCAGTGTCAGCAGGGAAAACACCTGCGATACCAGCAAGGCCCGTTGCAGCAGCCGCACACGCAGTTTTTCAGGGTCACCCATGTCCGGCATCGGCTGGGGCAACGGCTCACGGGTCAATATCCTGATGAAAGCCTGTGCCACATCCGCACCTGCCCCGCGCACCTGAGCGCGGAGCCACGGCACCAAAGAGATCAGCGGAACCGGCCCCGTGGGAAACCACTGCCGCAGATGCGACCAGGCACGATCCGCCAGTTCCAGTGCAATCAGATGCGTCCGTCCCGCCGTCACCACACCTGCAGGTTCACCGAGACCGTCGGGTCTTTCATGGTGGTATCGGATCAAATCCACGACATCTTCGGGGTAATACGGACTGTCACCCACCAGCCGGGCACTGTTCAGGGCATGGGAAGGGATCTGCTGGTGCTGAAGCCATTCGGGGGCGCCCTCTTTCACGGAGACATGCAGCAATGCGATATCGCGCAGCATGGCGGCTTCAAAGAGTGTGGTCAGAACGCCTGGTGACAGCCCGGCCTCCCGACCGATCAGCACGGCCAGCGCGGCACCCGCCAGCGTTCGCTCGAACAGCGCATGCCGGGTGCGCATCATCACGGTCAGTTTTTGCGCCATGCCACCATGCAGTTCACGGTGCATGCACAGGTGACGGACAAGCACAGCCGTATTTTCATCGGATAGCAGAAAGCCCAGATCCGGCTGGTGCGTCATGAGCCGCTGGTACACCGCAAACAGATTCCGTCCGTTGAGGCGCTTCTGCAGGCCAATCAGGTCATCAATGGGCTTGTCGAGGCGGTGTGCCATGAGCTGGTCTGCCGCCTTGTCATGAATGACAGCGCCCTTCCTGATCAGCAACACACCAAATTCGTTATAGATGTCTTCCTGCGCGATGCAGTTTTCTGCCTGCCCCAACCGAATCAGACTCTCGGTGTAGGCATCGGGTTGTCTGGGATCAATCTCCGTTTCGCTCACGTCCTGTACTCTGGCCAACCATCTGACCCAAGTTTAGACCGTGCTGGCGCTCTTTGCCTCATTTATGACGGGAGACCTCGCAGAGACCTGATCCAGCTCAAACCAGAAGCAGCTGCCCTTGCCCTCTTCCGAAACCACACCCATGGGGGCGTTCATGGCCGTGAGCATGCGCCGGACAATGGCCAGCCCCAGCCCCATGCCCGCCAACTCCCCTTCCTGCCGCTCGCCGCGGTAGAATTCACGGAAGATCTGCCCCTGGACAGCGGTGGGAATCCCCCTGCCATTGTCCAGCACTTCGATACGCCAGCGCGGACCGCGCGCCAGCGCGCTGACCCGGACCACCGTACAGTGCGCATGACTGATGGCGTTGACCACCAGATTCATGACGATACGTTCCACCCAGAGTGCGTCCATCCGCACGTTCAGCTGCTCCGGCAGCCGGTCTTCCAGCGTCACACCGCGAACCAGCGCCAGGGGTTTCAGCTCATTCAGCACGCGCCGGATCAGCGGTACGGCATCCGCTTCCGTCCAGTCCGGCTGGCTCACTCCCAGACTCAGCCTCGAAACATCCAGAAGGTTGCTGATCAGCCGGTTCAGGTGCTGGACCGAAGCATCCATGCGCTCCGCCAGCGCCTCCCGTGCCTCTTCCGTATCGCAGCCTTTCAGCGCTGACGTCAGCAGCGCCAGACTGTGCAGTGGCTGACGCAGATCATGACCTGCCGCCGCAATGAACCGGGATTTGGCCTGGCTGTCACGTTCCGTCCGGATGCGGGCGCACTCCAGCAACGACTCATGGAGGAAGGCCTTGCGCTGGGCATACTCCTGAAGCCAGGCACCCACGCTGCCAACCCCGAGACCGGTCAGCAGGAAGAAGCCTTCGGCTGCCAGCTTCTCGGGCGAGCGCCCCAGACCCAGCTCGACCGCCAGATAGGCCGAAACAATGATCATTGACAGCAGGGTGCCCAAACGGAAACTCAGGCCCATCAGAAAGAAGCCGAACATGACGACGATGAACAACCCCTCATAGGGCATGGCAAACGCATGGGCATGCGCAATCCAGAGGATGGCCACGACAGACAACCCGCCAATGAGATAGGTTGATGCGTAGAGGGCCATGAAATGCTCGCGCGCCCAGTTCCGCGAGTAGGCGTAGAGGGTCAGCACAACCGCCGGGCAGACGATCAGCAGGCGAATGGGAATGGTGTACCGGGATATCTCTCCCGGCAGGGCCGCCCAGTCCATGACGGCGTAGATCATGAAGAAGACGATCGCCGACAGCGCAACCCAGGGAACCCGGTCACGCAGGAGGTCATGGTAATACTGCTGATAGGCCAGCTCCAGACGGGGCTCAAAACGCAGCCGGTGAAACCCCTCGGCAATCTGTGCCTTCAGCCGGGTTTCATCCCGCTCGGCCGGTCCGGTCATCAATAGGCTTCCAGTTCTTCGATATCTCTCAATTGTGCCAGAGTCATCTGATCCGGTTCCGTGAAGAAGTTCGCTCTCAGCTGTTTCAATCGGGACGATCTTTCGGCCATATCCGCCACCTGACCGACCACGCGATCCCGAGCCACCCGGTAGCGCTGGTAGGCCGCCTCGAATGCCTGATCCGCGCGGTAGTCTGCCACGATCTGCTCGATCTGTGCCACGGGCAATCTCCGGCTGGCCAATGCCTGACGCAACCCGGCTTCCGAATCTGCCTGTTCGCGCAAACGCTGGATCTCCGCATGCCGGGCCGCAGTTTCCGTCACCTGTATCTCGGTTTCCCTGATTTCGGGCGGCAGCCGCTCGCGCAGGGCAGCCATCTGCGCCAGACGCTCCGACTCGGACAACGAACTATCCATCTGGATGCGCATGCGTTCTAGGGTATAGGATGCATAGGCTTCTTCGTCCGCAAAGAACGCCTCGACCGCCTCTGCAGGCATATGCTGACGCCGGAGCGCCTTCAGTGCATCAAAACTGTCTTCAAGCGTTGACCTGAGCGCCTCCGGCGACCCGGTTGCCGCCGGATCCAGGGGGCGGGCCATCATGGCCAGTGCGGCCTGCTTGTAGCCGAGATAGGCGTCCAGCAACTGCCGTGCCTCTTCCGCAGCCGTGGCCGGCAGATAGGTCCGCGCATAACGCAGGATTTCAGCCAGCACCTCTTCCGGAGGCCGCTCCCCTGCGGTATTGAGGAAATAGTCGAAGAAGTCGCGGACATGCCGGTCGATGATCAGGTGGCCGGATGCATCCGCTGCCAGCCGGCCATCCACGTCGGTGCCTTCCAGTGACGGGGCAAATACCCGGTCCGGCCTGGGCGGCGTGCTATAGCGCACCTGACGCGAATCCGCTGCATCACGGTCCGCCTCCAGCCGTTCCGCCTGTTCACTGTACCCTGTGGCATCAGATACCGCAGCACTGTCCGAAAGGGCACCCTCCGTACTCAACACCCGACCCGGTGTGAAACTGTATACGGCCGCCACCAGTATCAGACCCGCCCCGAGGGCGAGTCCGGCCACCTTGCCACGCATGCTTACAGGCCCTTGTTCTTCAGGCGATTGGCATGGCTGCGGTAGATGGACACCGGATTGGTCCAGAGCGAGCGCAGACCAAACAGGTGATTGATGGCATCCACATGGTTCATGCTGTAGGAAGAACTGATCACCTTGCCCAGCATCATGGAACACTTGTCCACCAGACCGTCATTGGCCTCCCCCTTCTTGAATGCCAGGGAAGTCACACCCAGAAACGGATCAGACACGTCCAGCACATTGGTGAACACACTGGTACCGGACCATGAGAAGAACTTGATCTTGTAGCCGCTGATCCACTGATCTTCGGAAGTGCCGGAACAGCTGCTGCGGTTGACCCCCTTCCAGCCCAGCGCATCATTCAGCTCGGTTGTGCCGCGGGTGGTCAGCGTCTCCAGCGCAGCCACGCCATCCTGGCTGCCATTACCACCGGACAACAAATTCACCAGCCCGCCCAGCGCGTTGGCAATGGCGTTTGCCCCGCCTTCCACATAGGAACCCGGTGGCAGGATTCCACGCACCACATCCGCCACCTTTGAGCCCTTGTTGACACCATTGATGGAAGTCACCGAAGCCACCCGTGACGGCGTCAGCGCAGCGGCTACCCGTGCCGTGGGTGCCCCCTGGGAATGGGCCATGATGTTGACCTTCGAATAGGGCAGGCCGTTGATCCAGGAGCGGAGCTGCTTGCCACGCTCCCAGCTGCTGTTGACGAACGATACGCTGGCCACTTCGACCGTTGCGCCGCTGCGTCTGAGGTTGTAGGGGATGGTATGGAAGTAGCCGATCAGGCCGCCAATGGAGTCAAACCCCATGACGCCATGAACCAGCACAATGGGATACTTGGTCTGGGTATATCCGCTGCCAAACGCCAGGGATGAGCAAAGCAGTGCCAGCACGCCGGCCAGCCGGAATGAACGCATTTTCATTGTGATGTCTCCGTTGTTGTTCTTGTCATTGGAGGGGTACTGCTTCAGACCGTCCGGAATGGACAGTCCGCCTTACCTCGCAATCCGATTATCACAACATGACACAGCGTTCACCATCACCTGTATGGGGGACTTATAAAAACATGACAGCATATTACATTTGTGTATTGGCGTTTTTTTGACCACCCCGTATAGTCGAAAGGATCGCGCGATAACAACAATAACACTGCGACGCGGGTGAGAGGCCAGCCCTCTGCATTCCCCTGCGGCCGTTCGCAGACTGACTGCAACCGCCCCAGGGAGATCCGACATGCCCCGACACGTTGTCCTTGCGGCACTTCTGTGCCTCACCCTCAGCCCCTCAACCCAGGCGCTCAATTCAAAAGGCTGGTACAACAGCTGGGAAACCTTCATCAACCTCTTCCGGCCGCCGGCGGCAAACCGCCCGGTATCCGCTGCCGAACAGCAGGGCGACTACCCGCTGCTGACCAATCCGCCCGGCTTTGATGACGGTTTCAGGCCCGGCCTCTATGGCATCTGGCAGGAAGTCCGGCTGGCTCCGGAAACGGGGGCACTCTGTGGCAATGGCACCCCATTCAAGTTCTACATCCGCAGAGCGGCCGACAACCTGAACGTCAATATCAATCTCGAGCCCGGCGGTGCCTGCTGGGACTACGCCAGTTGCTCGGGACAGGCCGGCATTCGCGGTGCACGCAACCCGAACGGTATCCCCGACAACTATATCAACAAGCTCGACATTGCCCTGTTGACCCCTTTCATCACCCCATTCACTGGGTCAACCATATCGAACAGCAACGCTGGAATACCGTCTTCATCCCTTACTGCACAGGCGACATTCATGCGGGCAACCGGACCGTGGTCTATGAAGACCCGACCGGTCAGAATCCTCCCCTGACCTGGCACCACAACGGACTGAACAATGTCCGGGCCGTGATCGCATGGCTCCGGCAGAATCTCCCGCAACCCAGACAGATGCTCGACACCGGCTGTTCCGCAGGCGGCACCGGCGCGCTGGTCAACCATCATTTTTTCCGCAGCCGTCTGGCACCACACTGGGGTTATCTGCTCTCCGACTCGGGCCCCGTATTCGAAGCCTCGGGCGATCAGGATCCTTCATGGAGGCTGCACCAGACCATCCGCCAGGTCTGGGGTCTGGACCCCATGCTGGCAACATTCCGTAGCGAAGTGCCCGGCCTGGACCCGGACAACCTGGGCAGCATTTACCGGGCCCTGTCCCGGGCCTGGCCGGGTGACCGGCTCGGTGTCGTCCAGTTCCAGCAGGATGCCATCTACTCGGCCTACTCCTACGAGCGTTTCTTTGATGACATCCTGAATGCCCCGGACGAAGCCACCCGCAAGGCCCGCATCCTGGCGCGCTGGCATGCGGACAATGCCCGTCTCAAGGCACTGCTGGACGATCCGGAACTGTCCAACTGGGCCTACTACATTCCCAACTACCGCAACCTGAATGACAGCCACTGTGCAACCATTGTGGAATTCGAAAACAGCGACGTACAGGAAGACGTCGTTCAGCCCGGCTTGCAGGATTTCGTGGAACGGCTGACCAATCCGGATCGCCCGCTGCGCTCGTCCTGGGAACAGGATCAGGCAGCCGACTACAACAAGCCGTTCAATCCCTTCTACGCATTCCTCAACGCCCTCCTCTGAGTCCGAACGCCGCCACCCGATTGACCGGGTGGCGAACTTCCTCTTTAATGGCGGAAGGAACCTCAACAACAGGTCAGGAGTCGATGACGCAGAATGAGACGGGTGCCCGGCGCACCCGAACCCGCAGCCATGCCCGCCCCATCAATTATGTTCTGGATACCAATGTTCTGATCCACGACCCCAATGCCGTGCTCAACTTCGAGGAGCACAATGTCATCATCCCCATGACAGTGCTGGAAGAGCTGGACAAGCTCAAGTCCGGCCTGTCAGCCATTGCTGCGGACTGCCGCCAGGCCATCCGCCAGATTGACCGCCTGCTGGGCAGCGCCACGCCCCGGCAGATCGAGAAAGGCGTCCCGATCGTGCGCAACGAGGGTGACAAGCCTCTGGGGAAGATCTCCATCCTGATGGATCTGGAAGCCACCGGGCACGACATCCAGCTGCCGGAGAACCTCAACGACAACAAGATCATCAATCTGGCCGTGGCTCTGCAGCGATATCGTCCCAACAGCAAGATCATTCTGGTCAGCAAGGACATCAACATGCGCCTGAAGGCGCGGGCCTGCGGGATCGAAGCCCAGGACTACCAGACGGATCAGCTGATTGACGACATTGAAAAGCTGCCCAAGGGGTATCTGGAATTTGAAGGCTCCTTCTGGGATACCATCACCAAGGTGGAAACGGTGACGGAGGCGGGACGGGCCTATCATGTTCTGCCCCGCAGTGCACCGCTGGATGAGCTCACCCTCAACGACTTCATTCTCGACAAGCAGGGTTTCGTGGGCCGGGTCACCGGCGTGAGCGAAACACAACTTCGGGTCCGGGACCTGAGCCGCGACCGTCTGATGGATCAGGAGGCCTGGGGCCTCTTCCCACGAGACATCTATCAGGCCCTGGCACTCCACCTGCTCATGGACCCGGATGTCCACCTGGTGCAGCTCAGCGGTGCGGCCGGCTCCGGCAAGACCATCCTGGCCCTGGCCGCAGCCATCGAAATGACCGTGGCCAGCAAGCGCTACAAGCGCATCATTGCCACCCGGAGCACCAAGGGGCTGGACGAGGACATCGGATTTCTGCCCGGCACCGAATCCGAGAAGATGGAGCCCTGGCTGGGCGCCATCACCGACAACCTGGAAGCCCTGCATGAAGATGACGAGAACAGCCACGCCAGCGTGGATTACATCCTGCAGAAGGTGCCCATCCAGTTCAAGTCACTGAACTACATTCGTGGCCGCAGCTTCCAGCACAGCCTGATCATCATTGACGAATGCCAGAACCTGACCCCGCACCAGGTCAAGACCATCATCACCCGCGCGGGCAATGGCTCCAAGGTCGTCTGTCTGGGTAATCTGGCACAGATTGATACGCCCTACCTCAACGCCACCAGCAGCGGACTCACCTACCTGGCGGAGCGTTTCCGGGGCTTTCCCTACGGCGGGCGGATTCATCTCCAGGGTGTGCCGCGATCCATTCTCGCGGAATACGCCGAAGCCCATTTGTAGCCGGACATCCCGTCCGCCCCCCGACCACCGCGTGTCGGGGCAGGTTTCCCGGTCAGGCGTCAGGGAGCCGGCGGCCTGCACAGACCGGACACGCAGGATCCCGCTTCAGGCGGAACCGGCGCCACTGGTGACTCAGGCCGTCAAAGACCTGCAATTGCCCGACCAGCGGCTCGCCGGTACCGGTCAGCACCTTGATGGTTTCCAGTGCCTGGGCGGCACCGATGATCCCCACCACGGGGCTCATCACCCCCGCTTCGCTGCAGGTCAGCCCTGTATCGCCCATGGCACCATATAAACAGTGATAACAGGGGCTGTCGTCCCGGCGCATGTCGAACACGCTGAGCTGCCCCTCGAAACGTATGGCGGCACCGGATACCACTATCCTGCCCTGTTTTACCACTTCCGCATTGATCAGCTCGCGGGTTGCAAAATTATCGGTGCAATCCACGACGGCATCCGCCACGGAAACCCACTTTGCTGCACTGCGCTCGTCCAGCGCCTCGGGCACCACCGTGACCTTCACCTCCGGGTTGATCGCCCGGACGCTTTCGGCTGCCGACTCCACCTTCAACTGCCCGACATTCTGCTCCGTATGGGCAATCTGGCGCTGAATGTTGCTGACCTCAACCCGGTCCGGATCCACCAGAATCAACTCGCCCACGCCGGCCGCGGCCAGATAGAGGGCAACCGGGCATCCCAGACCGCCCAGGCCAACCACCAGAACCTGACTGCGACGCAATCGCTCCTGCCCTGCCACATCAAACTCGGGCAGCATGATCTGGCGATGGTAGCGCATCAGCTGCGCGTCGTTCATGTCCTCACGTTCCAGCATCTTCAGCTCCTCTCAAGCGTGCGCCGGTCAGCCGCTCATGTCCGGCCAGATCGCGCCGGGTTTCCACATCCGTCCACTCCCCGCCGAAAAGACGGCGAACCGCCTCGCCCTGGTTCCAGCCGTGCTCGACGAGGAGATGGCCTCCCGGGACCAGAAAGCCGGGTGCTTGCTGAATCAGGTGGCGGATGGCATCCAGTCCGTCCGCTCCGGAAGCCAGTGCCCCGGCCGGCTCAAAACGCACATCCCCCTGTTCAAGATGGCGATCGCCCGCCTCGATATAGGGCGGATTGCTGACGATCAGATCCCAGCGCTGCTCCGGCTGCAGACCGGAAAACCAGTCCGACAGCAGACACTGCACGTTGGCCAGCCCCAGACGCGCCACATTCTGCCGCGCCACATCCAGCGCTGCAGGCGACACATCCACGGCCGTCACCTGCCACATCGGCCGCTCACTGGCCAGTGCACAGGCAATGGCCCCCGTTCCCGTCCCCAGATCCAGAACGCGCGCGGGGCCGGAAGGCCCGGCCTCCAGCGCCCATTCCACCAGGTGTTCCGTCTCCGGACGCGGAATAAGTGTATCGGGAGTTACCGACAGGGTTAACCCCCAGAACTCGCGCTCTCCGAGAATATACGCCACCGGCTCCCCGTCGGTACGACGGCGCACCCAGTGCTGAAACCGATCCAGAACCGCCCCGGCAAGGTGCTGGTCATCAAAGGCAAGCACCCAGCTCAGATCGCGGCCGGCGGCTCTGGCCAGCAACAATCGGGCTTCCCTTCGGGCCTCGTGGGTATCCAGCCCTGCCCTTTCAAGGTGTTGCGCAGCCCGCAACAGTGCATCGCGAACGATCATGCGTCCTGCAGCTGGGCAAGCTGCTCGGCCTGATATTCCTGCAACAGGGGCTCGATGACCGGATCCAGGTCACCCTGGAGGATCTCGTCCAGCTTGTAGAGTGTCAGGTTGATGCGGTGATCCGTCACCCGCCCTTGCGGGAAGTTGTAGGTCCGGATCCGTTCCGAGCGATCACCACTGCCCACCAGTGACTTGCGGGTCTGTGCCTGCTCCTTGCGTTGCGCCTCCTGAACCTGAGACAGCAGCTTCGCCTGCAGCAACGACATGGCACGCGCCCTGTTCTTGTGCTGTGAGCGCTCATCCTGACACTCCACCACCGTCCCCGTGGGCAGGTGCGTGATCCGGATGGCCGAATCCGTCTTGTTCACATGCTGACCCCCGGCACCGGACGCCCGGTAGGTATCAATGCGCAGATCCGCAGGGTTGATCTCGATGGCATCCACCTCCTCCACCTCCGGCAGAACCGCCACCGTACAGGCAGAGGTGTGAATACGGCCCTGGGACTCCGTCTCCGGTACGCGCTGCACCCGGTGAGCGCCGGACTCGAATTTCAGCTGACGGTAAACGTTCTGGCCTTCCACCCGCACGATGATTTCCTTGTAGCCCCCATGCTCACCCGGGTTTTCACTCATCACTTCAAACCGCCAGCCCTTCTGTTCACCATAACGCACATACATGCGGTAGAGATCGCCCGCAAAGAGCGCGGCCTCGTCGCCACCCGTGCCCGCCCGGATTTCCAGATACACATTGGCCGAGTCATTGGGATCCTTCGGCAGCAGCAGGAAATTCAGGTTTGCCTCCATTTCCTCCAGCCGCGCCCGGGCGTGCCGCACTTCTTCCTGACCCATTTCGCGCATGTCCGGGTCCGGATCATCCAGAAGCGCCTCCGCCTCGGCCAGATCGGCCTGCACGCGCTGGTAGGCCCGCCAGGCCTCCACCACCGGCTCCAGTTCGGCATATTCCTGTGAGCATGCTCTGAAACGACTGTTGTCATCAATCACCTCGGGTGATGACATCAGCGCCTGTAGCTCTTCGAAACGGGATTCAAGCTGTTCCAGTTTGGTCTGTATGGATGGTTTCATCGGTGTCCTGAGATCGGGATTCACTCTCCAGCGGCAGACCGTGCAAGACGGCCAGCCACCGGGCCACTTCACCACGCCCCTCGGCAGCCGCCTTGCGAACGGCGACGGTCGGCGCATGAAGCAATTTGTTGGTCAGACTGTTGGCCAGTGCACGGACAACATCGGCCGGATCATTCCCCTGGGCGAGACGGCGCAGCGCTCGATCAATCTCCGCTGCCTGTATCTGCATGGCCTGATGCCGGAAGGCCTTCAGTACGTCCGCCGATGCCCGCACCCGCAGATCGGACATGAAGGCATCTGCCCCCTGTTCAATCAGACACATGGCCTCACGCGCTGCCTCTTTCCGCGAGCGCATGTTGTCCTGTATCACCTGTTGCAGATCATCCACCGTGTAGAGATAAACGTCCGGAAGTTCACCCACTTCCGCTTCCACATCCCTCGGCACGGCAATATCCGCAATGAACACCGGCTTGTGACGGCGCTTTCGGACTGCCTGCTCCATGGCACCTTTCCCGAGAATGGGCAGCGGACTGGCGGTAGACGCCACGATCAGGTCTGCCCGGTGGAGGTGTTCGGGGATGTCAGGCAGGGCAATGGCCTCACCCTGAAATTCGGTCGCCAGGGCCTGAGCTTTCACCAGCGTCCGGTTGGCAATGATCATGCGTCTCACACCCGCGCGTTGCAGGTGCCGCGCCACCAGTTCAATGGTCTCGCCTGCACCGATCAGGAGCGCCGTCAGGCTCCCGAAATCGGAGAAGATGTGTCCGGCCATGGATACCGCGGCATAGGCGACAGAAACCGGATTGGCGCCGATGGCTGTTTCGGTCCGCACCCGTTTGGCCATGCCAAAGGTATGCTGAAACAGCCGCTCCAGCGCCCCCCCAGTGTACCGGCAGCCTGCGCAAACGCATACGCATCCTTGACCTGTCCGAGAATCTGGGGTTCACCCAGCACCAGAGAGTCCAGCCCCGATGCCACGCGCATCATGTGCATTACCGCATCCCGCTCCCGGTGCAGGTAAACGCAGGACACCAGCGCTTCACGATCCACACCGTGATACCGGCTGATCCAGTCCACCAGGCGGGGTGCATCCTCGCCACTCCGCACCGAACAGTAAAGCTCGGTCCGGTTACAGGTGGACAAAATGGCCACTTCGTCGGCCAGTGACTGATCTACCACCTCGCGCAAGGCCGACTCGATCCGGTCCGGCGCAAAGGCCACCCGTTCGCGGATGGCGACCGGAGCCGTTTTGTGATTTATCCCCAAAGCCAAAAGCGTCATGTGTGGATCATCAGTCTCATCAGGAAACGCACATTGTAACCGGGCGGCCCGTTCATACCAAACCCGGCAGCCGCACAACCTTACACCGAACCGCCACACCTTTGCTTGATGAAGCGCAATTAATGATATTTGGCCGGGTTCCGTATATGCTTGTGCCATGACCAGGAAGGTAAACAACAAGCCCATGAAAACACGACTCGCATTAGCTCAAGCCGCCCTCGCACTGCTGCTCGCGGGGTGCAGCACACTGCAGCCATACAGTGCCACGCAGGCCACACCGGTCATGAAAAGCCTGCTCACACCCGAGGAGATGGCACCGCCACCCGAGGAGCAGTCCCCCCACCCGACCGCCTTCAGGCGGGACGTGCTGGCCAGGCTGCTCGTTGCCGAATTTGCCGCGCAGCAGGAGGACTATGCCACCTTGCTGCGAAATTATCGGGAAGTGGCGGTGGACACTCAGGATCCGGGCGTGATCGAAAGGGCGGTACGCATCGCACAGTTCGTCAAGGACGAGGAAGCCCTGACCGAACTGGCGCTGCTCTGGGCAAAGAACGAACCGGCCAATGTGGAAGCGCATCAACTTGCCGCATTCCAGCTCATCAAGGCCAAACGCTACCAGGAAGCCATTGCCCAGATGGAAGCCGTCATGGGACTCGGTGGCGCCTCACGATTTGACCGCCTGGCCCTGCACGCCCAGAACCTGAACGAGGAAGAGCGGCATCAGCTCACCGAACTCTATCGCCAGCTCATGACGCGGCACCCGGATGAGGATGAAATCGCCTATGGTTACGCCCTGCTGCTGGAAATGGATGGTCAGCTTGATGCAGCGCTGGCCATCACCACCGATCTCATCCGCCACAGCGACGATGAAAACATCCTCGCCTTGCACGCCCGCATGCTGGCCAACAAGGACCTTGAGCAAGGACTGGCCTTCCTTCAGCAGGCCACCCGGGAACAACCCGAAAGCCTGATACTGGGCACCCTGCATGCCCGGATGCTGATCAAGGCCGAAAAACTGGAGGATGCCATGAGTGAATATGAACGACTCATGGCACTGCAGCCGGAAGCCAGTCACCTCAGACTGTCCCATGCCCTCGTTGCGCTGGAAGCCAGAAAATACGATATCGCCAGGTCAGAACTGGAAGCGCTCGTCCGGGACAACAAGCACCAGAATGAGGCGCAGTTTTTCCTCGGCCGTCTGGCAGACCTCCAAAACCGGACTGATGAGGCCATTCAGCATTATCTGGCCGTCAGGCAGGGTGGACGCTACTTCGATGCACTGGGCAGGGCGGCATACCTGCTGCTCTCTGAAGGACGCAATGCCGAAGCGCAGGCCGCCTTTGACGACGCGCGCAACCAGTATCCGGATCAGGCCGCGCAACTGTGGGATATCCAGATCAATGTCTGGATGCAGGCCAAGCACGAAGAAGAGGCGCTCAGGCTTGCAGACCAGGCCATCTCGGAATACCCGGACGACATTCAGTTGCGCTACGCCCGCGCCATGCTCAATGACCGCCTTGGCAATGCAGAAGCCATGGAGGAGGATCTCCGTTACATCCTCGAACTGGAACCCGACAATGCCACGGCCATGAATGCGCTGGGCTATTCCTGGGCCAATCGCAACGTCAGACTTGCCGAAGCCCGGGACCTCATCGCTCGTGCGCTGGAACTCGACCCGGACAACCCCGCCATCATGGACAGCATGGGCTGGGTACTCTATCGGCTGGGTGATCCCGAAACGGCACTGACCTGGGTACACAAGGCCTGGGACAAGATGAAAGACCCCGAGGTTGCGGCGCACCTGGGCGAACTGCTCTGGCTGAAGGGAGAGCGGGACAAGGCCGCAGCCATCTGGAAGGAAGGCCTTGAAAAAGCCCCCGACCACCCGATCATCCGGGAAACCATGGAACGACTGGGCGCAGGATCACTCTGATGCGGTTGCGGTCAATCCTGCCAGTACTTCTTGTCGTCTTCCTGGCCGGTTGCGCCACTACGCCGCCTGCGCCGCCCGTACCACCGGATCAGGCTGCCGCGGCGGCACTGTCCCGGTGGCAGGTCACGGGCAAGATCGGTGTCACGCAGGGCAAGACACGCCATTTTGCTGCCATTAACAGCTGGGTCCAGTCGGGCGACCATTTTGATATCCGGCTGTCCTCAACACTGTTCGGCCTTGGAGCGGCACGGCTGACCGGCACCCCCGGACACATCCGGATTATCCAGGGAGATGACGTCTATCTCTCCGACGCACCGGACAAACTCGTCCGGGAAGCCCTGAAGCTGCCTCTGCCCGTCTCTGCACTCCCCTGGTGGGCAAGAGGCCTCCCACTGCCCGGACAACCATGGACACAGGCCCCGGAATCAGCCCCCGGGACCCGGCAATTCAATCAACTGGGATGGGAAGTCGTTGCCTCGCGCTTCACGCCCGTCAACGGTATCACGCTGCCGACCCGCGTGGACCTGTCCCGTGACAACCTGCGCATCCGACTGGTCATCACCACATGGCAACTGAACTGAGCCTGCCGGCACCGGCCAAACTCAATCTCCTGCTGCATATCAACGGCCGCCGCCCCGACGGCTACCATGAGCTTCAGACGCTGTTCCAGCTTCTGGATCATGGCGACACCCTTCATGTCCGCCGGCTGGACACGCAGGACATCATTCTCGAGAGCGACTGGCACGAGGTTCCCCCGGAAGACAACCTGATCGTCCGCGCGGCCCGTCTCCTGCAGCATCATGCCGGCTGCAGGCTCGGTGCCGCCATCCGGCTGGAGAAGCGACTCCCGAGCGGCGGTGGCGTCGGCGGGGGCAGCTCCGATGCGGCAAGCACACTTCTTGCGCTGGACGCGCTGTGGCAGCTCGATCTGCCCCCGAACAGCCTGGCAAGGCTCGGACGGCAACTGGGGGCAGACGTACCGGTCTTTGTGCTGGGCCGCAGCGCATGGGCGGAAGGCGTGGGCGAGCGCCTGACTCCCGTCATCCTGCCGCAATGGTGGTATGTGGTGATCAAGCCACCCGTTCATGTCAGCACCGCGAAAATTTTTTCGCATCCCCTGTTGACAAGGGACACCCCAAAGATGAAAATAGCGCCCGCTTTCGAGGGACACACCGCGGGGCGCAACGATTGCGAAAACGTGGTATTCTCACTCTACCCTGAAGTCAGAAAGGCGTACGAGTGGCTCTCTGAGCGGGGCAACGCGAGACTCACCGGAACCGGGGCCTGCGTCTTTGCCCGATACGAAAACGCCGAGGATGCACAACGCGTCCTGATGGAACTGCCGAAACATCTGAGCGGCTTCATCGCACAAGGCGTCAATCGGTCTCCGGCACATCAGATGCTGGACAACTGGAAAGCGACAAACAGAGCGCTGCCAACATGAATACTGGGGTGTCGCCAAGCGGTAAGGCAACGGGTTTTGATCCCGTCATGCGCAGGTTCGAATCCTGCCACCCCAGCCAATCCTCAGACTGAATCCTCATGCCCAAGCCGAACCGTTCCAGACGCGAGAAGGTACCTACTGTGTCCAAGTTGATGGTATTTACCGGTAACGCCAACGTTGACCTTGCACGCAAAGTCGCCGATACCCTGAACATCCCACTGGGAGATGCCACTGTCGGCAAGTTCAGCGATGGCGAAGTCATGGTTGAAATCAACGAGAACGTCCGCGGACGCGACGTTTTCATCATTCAGCCGACCTGTCAGCCCACCAACGACAACCTGATGGAACTGGTCGTCATGGCTGATGCCCTGCGCCGCGCCTCTGCCGGCCGCATTACAGCCGTCATCCCTTACTACGGCTATGCCAGACAGGATCGTCGCCCCCGCTCTTCACGGGTACCCATCAGCGCCAAGGTCGTTGCCGACATTCTCACCGGCGTGGGCATCAACCGCGTTCTGACCGTAGACCTGCATGCCGACCAGATTCAGGGCTTCTTCCACATTCCCGTGGACAACGCCTATGCCACACCGGTCATGCTGGATGACATCGAACGCAAGCAACTTGATGACTTTGTGGTGGTCTCCCCCGACGTGGGCGGCGTGGTTCGTGCCCGTGCCTTTGCCAAGCGCCTCAATGACGCCGATCTGGCCATCATCGACAAGCGCCGGCCCCAGGCCAACGTCGCGCAGGTGATGCACATCATCGGTGACGTGGAAGGCAAGACCTGCATCCTCATCGACGATATCGTGGACACTGCCGGCACCCTGTGCAAGGCTGCCAATGCCCTCAAGGAGCAGGGCGCCACCCGGGTGCTGGCCTACATCACGCACCCGGTGCTGTCAGGCCCGGCCATCGAGAACATCGAAAACTCGGTTCTGGACGAGCTCGTGGTCACAGATACCATTCCGCTGAGTGACAGCGCCAAAAAATGTGCTAAAATCCGGCAGCTCACACTGGCCGGCCTGCTGGCAGAGTCCATCCGCCGGGTGTGCAACGAAGAATCCATCAGTGCCATGTTCCGATAAGGACGCAGCACTGATTACTCGCCCTGTCAGTCTGGTCGCGGGCTGGCAGGGTTTTGATATTTAAACAGGAGAAAAACCATGTCAGACATCCAGTTCAACGTCTCTGTTCGTGACGTTCAAGGGAAAGGTGCGAGCCGCCGCCTGCGTCGCGAAATGAAAGTCCCCGGCATTCTGTACGGTGGCGACAAGGCCCCGCTGAACATCGCCATTCCCGAGAATGAGCTGATGAAAGTGCTGGACACCGAGTCCTTCTACTCTCACGTGATTGAGCTCAACATTGACGGCAACAAGGAACGCGCCATCCTGAAGGATCTGCAGCGCCACCCGTACAAGCCGACCGTGCTGCACATTGACTTCATGCGCGTTGTCGCCGGCCACAAGATCACCGTTCAGGTACCGCTGCACTTCATCAACGAAGACAAGTGCGACGCCATCAAGAACCAGGGCGGCAAGGCCAACCACCTGCTTAACGAAGTGGAAATCGAGTGTCTGCCCAAAGACCTGCCCGACTTCATTGAAGTGGATCTGGCCGAAGTCAAGATGGACGAAATTCTCCACTTGTCCGACCTCAAGCTGCCGGAAGGCGTGGAGCTGGTTGCGCTGCGTCATGGCCCCGATCATGACCTGCCGGTCGTTGCCATCCACAAGCCCAAGGGTGCCGCCGAGGCGGAAGGCGAGGCCGAAGGCGAAGAAGCCGGCGAGTAATTCATGCCCGCTGTACAAGCTATTGTGGGGCTGGGCAATCCCGGCCCCCAGTATGCCACAACGCGCCACAATGCTGGCGCGTTGTGGGTTCAGCACCTTGCAGAACGTCACTTTGCCACTCTCCGCCCGGAGCGCCGGTTTCACGGACTCTATGGGCGCATCCAGGTGGGCGGCCGGGATATTCATCTCCTGTTCCCGCAAACCTACATGAATCGCAGCGGGCTTGCAGTCCAGGCACTGGTCAACTTCTACCGGTTGCCGCCCGAATCCTTGCTTGTTGCCCATGACGAACTGGATATTCAGCCGGGCGAAGTGCGTTTGAAAGCCGGCGGCGGTCATGGGGGACACAACGGCCTGAGGGATATTATCAAGGCACTGGGCGACAAACGTGAATTTGGCCGACTACGATTGGGGATCGGTCACCCCGGTGACAAGAACCGGGTTGCCGACTATGTTCTGCACCCCTTTGGTAAAACTGAACGAACGCAACTGGATCAGGTTTTCGATAGCATTGACCCACTGCTCCCGGATATTGTCCGGGGAGACTGGTCGAAACCCATGAACATCCTGCACAGTCTGCGTCCCTGAAATACGAGGATCATTCCATGGGATTCAAATGTGGCATTGTCGGACTACCCAATGTTGGCAAGTCCACCCTGTTCAATGCGCTGACCAAGGCAGGTATTGAGGCAGCCAATTTTCCGTTCTGTACCATTGAACCGAACACCGGCGTTGTCCCCATGCCGGATCCGCGTCTGGATGAGCTGGCCCGGATTGTCAAACCCCAGCGTGTACTGCCCACGACCATGGAGTTCGTGGACATTGCGGGCCTGGTGGAAGGGGCTTCCAAGGGCGAAGGCCTCGGAAACCAGTTCCTGGCCAACATCCGTCAGACAGATGCCATTGCACATGTCGTAAGATGTTTTGAGGACAGCAATGTTGTGCATGTCGCCGCCAAAGTCGATCCGGCAGCAGACATTGAAGTCATCAATACCGAACTGGCGCTGGCCGACCTTGAGACCGTGGAGAAGGCCATCAAGCGCGTAGGCCGCATTGCAAAGGGTGGCGACAAGGATGCAAAATTTCTCCTGAGCATCATGGAAGACAAGCTGCTTCCGGTGCTGAATGAGGCACAACCGGTCCGCACCATCGCGCTCAGCGAAGAAGAACAGAAAGCAATCCGGGAACTGTGCCTGCTGACGGTCAAGCCCACCATGTATATCGCCAACGTGGACGAAAACGGCTTCGACAACAACCCCTACCTGGATACCGTCCGCAAGATCGCCGCCAGCGAGGGTGCCGAAGTGGTGGCCATCTGCAACAAGCTGGAAGCAGAAATCGCCGAACTGGAAGATGAGGAGCGGGCCGAGTTTCTGGCCGATCTCGGCATGGAAGAGCCCGGACTGGACCGTGTGATCCGCGCCGGATATGCTCTGCTGGGTCTCCAGACCTACTTCACGGCAGGCGTGAAGGAAGTGCGGGCATGGACCATTCCGGTCGGCGCCACGGCACCTCAGGCGGCCGGCGTCATCCATACCGACTTCGAGCGGGGTTTCATTCGCGCAGAGGTTATTGCCTACGAAGATTTCGTTCGCTACAACGGCGAACAGGGCGCCAAGGATGCCGGCAAGTGGCGTCTGGAAGGCAAGGACTACGTTGTCCAGGACGGCGACGTCATCCATTTCCGGTTCAACGTCTAAGCCCGATCGGAAGGGGGCCAAAAAATGCAATCAGGTGTGTTAGCAACAAATAGAACTGTCCGGTTTTGTAGCACATAAACTGTCCGCTTTGGGTCCACTGATGATCAGACTTGGCAGCGGACGTTGGCCGGTGCCTGATCAATAGGTTCGAGGGGGTCGAAGGGCAGGCCTTCTGGGGTGTAACTGGCCAGTCTTCTGGGGCCGTGGAAGATCGCCAGGGAGCGATCAGGATAACGGTGTACCCGAACCTTGGCCTTGACGTAATGGCGCCGATAGCGGTCGGCAGGGATCTGCAGCTTGAGTCCCTCGAACGAGACGCAGTTGTCCTTGTTCACGGTGCGTTCGTACTGCTCACACAGGATGTCGTCCAGTCCAGGGCCGATGAAAGGCACGAAGGCGCTGCCCTCGACGGCGGGTTTGACGCAGAACTCCCGGTTGAAGGCCGGCAGGTAGTGCTCCCGAAGGTAGCGGTTGGCCGCCGCCATGGTGGTAATGCCCTGGGCTGCAAGTTCCTTGGGCAGGCGTCCCTGATGGGTGGCGAACTGGCGCTCACAGCGGCCCCGGGCCTCGGGGGAATAGGCGGGGATCATCTCGACCCCGAGCTGGGCCATGGCCCTGCCGAACTGGGTGAGGTTGGACTTGTCGACCTTGCCGCCGGCCTTGGGGGTGTGCCAGTAGTGACTGCCCCGGTCGGTATAGAGGCTCGAGGGAAGGCCGTGATCGGTGATGACCTCTCGCATGGCCTGGAAGCTCGAAGCCGTGCCTTCCTCCTCGACGAAGAACATGGAGTAGTGCTCAGAGGTGGCGTCATCGAAGGTGATGATCAGATCCCAGTGGTGGCCGGGAACCCATTCGTGGGTGGAGCCATCCTGGTGGAGCATCATGCCGACCATGGGCGCCCGCTCGCGGCGTCGACGATGCTTACCCCGAGCCGGTGCCTTCTTGACCAGGCCTGCCTTCTGCAAGGTGTTCCGTACCCAGGTATAGCTGCGTGTGCCGCCGTGACGGTCGCGGTAGAAGCTGTAGAAGTGTTTGATGTTCCAGCCGTCGTAGCGCTCCTTGTAGAGCGCCTCGAGGCGTAGAACCTCATCCACCGGGGCCTTGCGGTGGGAAACCTGACTCAGGCGCTTGTCGATCAGGCCGTCGAGGCCCTCCTCCTCGTAGCGGTCGATATAGCGCCGGAAGGTCCGCTCACAGACCCCCAGCAGCCGCGCCGCCTCTTCCTGGGTCAGCCGTTTCTCGGTCCATCCCGTATAGGCTTCTTCGAATCGCATTTTCCGGATCTCCTGTAGCAGTTCTGTCCGTCTCATGGCTCACCTCCTTGGTGATCATGAAACCGGACAAATCACGTGCTACAAGTCCGGACAGTTTATTTGCTCCCAACAAAAATGCAATCAGGTGTTGACAGCCCCCTGAAAGATTATTAAATTACGCGCCCATACACTGATTCCCAAATCAGTGCGCTCTTTAAAACAGGTGATCACACCACAAGATGCCGAGGTGGTGAAATTGGTAGACACGCTAGCTTCAGGTGCTAGTGGGGGCAACCCCGTGGAGGTTCAAGTCCTCTCCTCGGCACCATCCGATCCCTGTTTGACGCTCTTTTGACATGATGACACACCACGTGCCGAGGTGGTGAAATTGGTAGACACGCTAGCTTCAGGTGCTAGTGGGGGCAACCCCGTGGAGGTTCAAGTCCTCTCCTCGGCACCATCTTCTCGTCACCCTCCGCTCGTAATCAAAACATCCTCAGACCATTTTCAGATCTTCCGGACATCAGCGTCGGACTTTCGTCAGCTTTTTTCAAGTGCGCAGCGCCACACGCAACATCAGGTCAACGGCCCTGCTCCGCTCACATCTTTCAGCCTCCCCCATCCGGAGCACTCCCGAGACCGGCCGCCTCTTGATTTCCGGCCCCACGCCCTGCATTATCAGCACATGATCAAAGACTCAGATCCGAAAACACCCGACCCCGAAACGCTTGTCCGCCTGCGCGAGCGCCTGAACAAACTGGCGACTGTGCTGGACAGCCGGTTTCGCATTCCCGGCACCCGCATCCGTTTCGGATGGGACAGCATCGTCGGCGTCATTCCGGTGGCCGGTGACGTCCTGACGGCGCTTTTGGGTGGCTACATCATCAGCCAGGCCTACAAGGCCGGGGCACCCCGGAAACTGTTGCTGCGCATGGCAGCCAATACCCTCGCGGACCTGTTCGGGGGCAGCGTGCCCGTCGTGGGGGATATTTACGATGTGCTCTGGCGCTCAAATCAGCGCAACGTCCGCCTGCTTGAAGACTGGCTCAACAGCCAGATCGAACCCCGTACAGAGCAGGAGCACTCTCTGGTCAAGGTCCTGGTGGTGGCCATTCTGCTCGGCGTGGGCGGCATTTTTGCCTGGAAAGGCTTCAGCGGTCAGCTGCGGCCCTGATGTTTGCTCTTAACCTGCCCTTAAGGCTCGCCGGTTATGCTTTATCGCGCTTATCAGAGCTTTCTTCGTCTTCCGGCGTGTCCAGTACACGCCTTTTTTGTATCAGCACCACATTTCTGCCCGGATATTCACACAGACCGCCTGCGGACTCAGCCCAGACCGCAAATGTCCGGCGGCTGAAAAAACACACATGTGTCGGATCGCGCCGGTAATGCCAGGTCCCGAAGGCCGGCGCATCGTCCAGCAGCCCGGTCATGATCCCCAGCCATCCACCCGGTTCAAGACATGCCCACAGCCGCTCCAGCACTGCCCTGGGGGCATGCAGATGCTCGGCAACCTCCGTACAGGTAATGAAGTCATAGGATTGTGCCAGCCAGCGTTCATCGGGCCAGAACGCCGGGTCGTAAACAGCCATATCCATACCCGCGTCAAGCAGCATGTTGGCCAGCGCAGGCCCCGGCCCGCAGCCAAAGTCCAGCCCCCGCATGCCCGGGGTGAGCTTCTTCAGCAAGGGATCCGCCAGACGCGACAGGAATGCCCGGTACCCGGGATCATCCACGCGGTTTTCATGGGTCAGATAGAAGGCCCGCTCCGCGGCACGAGCCAGTCGCAACCCCGGTTCCAGCCATATGAAGGCACAATGCCCGCAGCGCAGATAGGTCTTCCCATCCGGCGTCTCAAAGGGCGCGCCCGCCGCACCACACATCAGACAATCCGTCATGTCCGCATTCCCGGTTAACCTGTCCGGGGCATTCTACGTGACCCCCGGCATGTTCCCAAACTCTGTCCGGGAACTTCCGGGACAACACAGAGTCTGAAACCCTGAATACCATTGCTTTTCTTGTCCGATCAGGAGCCCGGTCATGTGCAGTACACCCCGCCCCGTTTCCCGCAAACCTGCGCGAAAAACAAGCACTCCCGGCTATGCCGGCCTCAACAGCCGGGCCCAGCGCCGTTATGCCATCCTGGCCAATCAGGCCGAAGCCCGGCGCCAGCGTCGCGAGAAAGAAGACGCTCCCCCTTCCCCGCCCGGCGAAGATCCGTTATAAAACAGGCATCGAAAACAATAACAGGGACCGCACATGACACGGGAACTCTTCCGGGATGACAGCTATCTCAAAACCACCACGGCAACGCTTTCGGGCATCGAGAACGGTGCCCTGATTCTGGATCAGACCATTTTCTACCCCCTGGGCGGCGGACAGCCCGGCGATACGGGCTGGATCGTCCGCATCAATGGTGAGCGCCTTGCCGTCACCGATACCACCTACAGCAAGGACAGTGGCGCGATCCTTCATCACCTCGAACACGTCCCCTCCGATCTGAGCATCGGAGAAACGCTGGCGCTGGAAATCGACTGGGATCGCCGCTATGCGCTCATGAAACTCCATACGACCCTGCACCTGCTGTGCAGTGTGGTGGACGCCCCGGTCACCGGCGGCAATATTGATGAAAACAAGGCCAGGCTGGATTTTGCACTGGACGACAAACCCGACCCCGAAGCGCTGACCGCCGCACTCAACCGACTGATCGGGCTGGATGCACCGGTCACCTATACCTGGATTTCCGACGAGGAGATGGATGCCCAGCCGGAGCTGGTGCGGACCATGTCGGTCAAGCCTCCCCGGGGCAAGGGGCGGGTGCGCCTGGTGGAAATCGAAGGCACGGATCTGCAGCCGTGCGGGGGTACCCATGTGGGCCGTACCGGAGAAATCGGCGCCGTGGCGGTCACCAGGATTGAAAACCGGGGCAAGCAGAACAAGCGGGTGATCGTGAAACTGGCCTGAAGCGCCCGGAATTCGTCAGGAACTGTCTGCCGAAACCGGAGCGGCCCCCGGGCCGCTCCTTGACATCTCAACGTTTTCCCACACCGATTCAATCGGCAAATTTCGGCTCGCGTTTCTGCATGCGGGCAGCCATGGCCTCCTGAATGTCGGCACTGATCAGCATGGCTGCATTCCAGGTAGCCACATAGTTCAGGCCTTCCGCCACACTGTGATCCCGGGTGAACTTGATCATCTCCTTGGTGCCGCGGATGGCCAGCGGCGACTTGGCCGCGATGGTGTCGGCAATCTCGCGTACGCCCGCCTCAAGAGCCTCCCGGCTTTCGAACACCCGGTTCACCAGCCCGATGCGCTCCGCCTCTTCCGCGCCGGCCCTGCGTCCGGTATAGGCCAGCTCGCGCATGATGCCATCAGGGATGATCTTCGGCAGGCGCTGCAGGGTCCCGACGTCCGCCACCATGCCGATGTCGATTTCCTTGATTTCGAAATAGGCATCAGCCGAGGCGTAACGCATATCGCAGCAGGTCACCATGTCCACGCCGCCACCAATCACGCCCCCGTGCAGCGCAGCCAGAACCGGCTTGCGACAGTCCTCGATTGCCGTCAGGCAGCCCTGAAGTTTCAGGATGACCTGGCGCAACTGCTCGCGCTTGCGGCCTTCGCACTTCTCCCGGGACATCATCACCTGACTGAAGTCCATCAGGTCAATCCCGGCACAGAAGTGCTTGCCTTCACCCCGGAGAATCACCACGCGGACGGTCGGCTCCGTATCAGCCCAGCGAAACGCCTCGCCGATTTCTTCCCACATTTTCATATTCATGGCGTTGGCCTTTTCGGGGCGGTTCAGGCTCACGATGGCAACAGGGCCGTCCTGGTTCACGGTCAGGGTCTGAAAGTCAGTCATGTGTATCTCCTCTGGTTTTGTGCCAGTGTAATCACTGTCAACACTGATGCCAAGTCACGCCGGCTTTTGCAGCGCCTCCAGCTGGCGATCATGAACCCGGGAAAGCAGTACCAGCGCCGAGATGGCGCCCACCAGTGCCAGGAACATGTCACTCTGCGTATCCCACACATAGCCCTGCATCCCCAGGAAGGCTTCTGCCGCTTCACCGGATGCCAGGGCCACCCACCATTCGATCAGCTCGTAAAAGGCGGAAATGGCCAGACAGACACAAATCACGAAGAACGGAATCCAGCGTTCACGCCGGAACACCTTCAGTCTTGTGACGATCTCCCGGGCGATCAGCGCCGGAACGAATCCCTGGGCAAAATGGCCCAGCTTGTCATAGTTGTTGCGCGTCTGGCCCAGCAGGTCCCGGACCCAGTCACCCAATGGCACTTCCGCGTAGGTGTAATGCCCGCCCACCATGAGAATGATCATGTGCACCAGCACCAGCCAGCGGACCAGCGGTGTCAGCGGGAAACGCCCGGCCGTCATGACCATGACACCGTAACCCGCCAGCGCCGGAAACACCTCCAGAAACCAGGTCAACTGATCCTTGGGGTGCCAGCCGCTCCAGAGCAGTACACCCCAGAACAGACCATGCCACAGCGTTTTGTCCATGGCTGACGTCTCCCCATTTTTTCAGAAGGTGCCATTCAACCTTTTGACTTTAAGGGGAAAAACGTGATGTGGTAACGGAATCGGGGTTTCCCTCCAGGTACAATGTGATTGCCTATAAGTCACTGAACCCAAAGGAAAACCCCGATGCCTTACCATGCCACAGATCGGACAAAATGGAAAGCCCGCCTCTGCAGCCTGATTGACCAGGCACCTGAACAGATCACACGGCCTGTGAGAAAACTCATGGCAGAGGTCACTTTCGGCATCCTCACTTCCGGTTCCCTCACGCAGGCAGAGATTGCCCGCACACTCAATGAGCCATGCAGACTGCACCATACCCAGAAGCGCATCTCCCGCATGCTGGCCGGACACAGTGAAGTGGCCTGGGCCGCAGAGCAGGTGCAGCTTGCGCACGTCAGCCGGCACGTCACGCAGGACATGATCCTGGCCATTGATCCGGGCGATCTGAACCGTGACGGCGCACCGAAAAGTGAATGGCGGGGCCGCGTCAGGGACGGCGATACCGGAGAAATTGTCGGCGGATATCCGCTGATGACCGTGGTGGCACGGGATGTCCGGCGCGGGAAGACGCTGCCGTTGCTGACCCGCCTGAATACCCCGCGGCGCACGGCATTCAGAAGCGAGAACCATGACATTCTCTCGGTGATGGATGAAGTGAGCCGGCATATCCGGAAGGATCTGCTCTGGGTGATAGACCGGGGAGGCGACCGGGGCATCCTGTGGGATGCCTGGATCCGGTGTGAGCGCCAGGTGCTGGTCAGAGCGGCCAATCAGCGCTACTGGTGCTGGCGGGACCGCCATAAAACAGCGCAGCAGATTGCCCGTGAACTGCCGCTGAAGCATCAGGGGCAGCTCAGACGGGGAGGCCCCCGCGTCAGGTTTGGTATCACCCGGGTGATGCTGCGAGAGCATCCGGACAGCCCCTTGTGGATGATTGTCGTCCGCCATGACCGCCCGGAGCCTCTGGTGCTGGTTACCACGCGTCCGGTGCGCGGAAGGCGACAGGGAGAGCGCATGATACATGCCTACATGGACCGCTGGGCCTGCGAGGAAGGCTACCGCTTTACCAAGCAGGGCTTTGCGCTGGAGTCTGTACCGGCACGGCGCTTCACCACACTTCAGAATCTGGTTGCGCTGGCGAGTCTGGCCTGGGGACTGCTTGCCGTCTGGCAGGACCGGGATAGCTGTCTGATCAGAAGTTCACGCCGGCAAAAGCCGGACAAGGCGCTTAAGTTCCCGTTCTACAGCCTGCTCAAGGGATGGCAGAACCTGTTCAGAGGTGCACGGGTGCTGTTCTGGCCACTTTGGCGCAAACGAAAAACACGAAGTCTGATTGATGACTTGTTTGCCCGAAATGGTTCTCTCGCCACGGGGCCGGGGTAAAAAATGGGGAGACGCCAGTGTCCATGGGACTTTCATCCTCTCCTGATTCGTGGTAAGAGTGATCCTCACAGAATTTGTCCACAAGAACAACAAGGAATTGCCATGCAACCCATCAAGATCACACTGGATGAACAGGACATCCCGACCCATTGGTACAACGTCATGGCGGATCTGGACAATCCACCGCCGCCTCCGCTCGGGCCCGATGGCCAGCCGGTGACCCCCGAGGCACTCTCCGCCATCTTTGCCGCTCCGATCATTGAACAGGAGATGGCCACGGAGCGCTGGATTCCCATACCGGAACCGGTCCGCCAGATCTATGCCCAATGGCGTCCGACGCCGCTTTTCCGTGCCCGCCGTCTGGAAGAGGCCCTGAATACACCGGCACGTATCTACTACAAGTACGAGGGTGCCAGTCCGGCCGGTTCCCACAAGCTGAACTCCGCCATTGCCCAGGCCTTTTACAACCGGCAGGCCGGCATCCGCCAGCTCACCACCGAAACCGGTGCGGGCCAGTGGGGCTCGTCTCTGGCACTGGCCGGACAGATGTTCGGTATTGATGTGCGCATTTTCATGGTCAGGGTGAGCTATGAACAGAAGCCGTTCCGGCGTTCCATGATGCAGACCTGGGGCGCGAAGGTGACGGCCAGCCCGTCAATGGAAACGGAAACCGGCCGCAGGATTCTGGCCGAGCACCCGGACAGCCAGGGCTCGCTGGGCATCGCCATCTCGGAAGCAGTGGAAATGGCCGCACAGAATCCGGACGTCAAGTACTCCCTGGGCTCGGTGCTCAATCATGTGTTGCTGCACCAGACCGTGATTGGCCTGGAAGCCAAAAAGCAGTTCGAGAAGATCGGCGATTATCCGGACATGATCTTCGCGCCCTGTGGTGGTGGCTCCAACTTTGCCGGCGCAGCCTTCCCCTTCTTTGCGGATATGGCCGCAGGTGGGCGCGAAGTCCGCATGGTGGCCGTGGAGCCCACCTCCTGCCCTTCCCTGACCCGCGGTCACTTTGCCTGGGACTTCGGAGACAGTGTGGGCCTGACGCCGCTGACACGCATGTACACCCTGGGTCACGATTTCATGCCGCCCGGCATCCACGCCGGAGGTCTGCGCTACCACGGCGCCTCGGCCATTGTTTCCCAGATGTACCATGACAAGCTCATCGAGGCGGTTGCGGTACCGCAACTGGCCACATTCGAGGCGGGCGTTCAGTTTGCCCGTGCCGAGGGCATCATTCCCGCCCCCGAATCCTGTCACGGTATCCGGGCCGTGATCGACGAGGCGCTGCGCTGCCGGGAAGAGGGGGTCAGCAAGACGCTGTTCTTCAACCTGTCCGGCCACGGTCATTTCGACATGGCGGCCTATGACAAGTATTTCAGTGGTGAACTGGAAGACTTCGAGTATCCGGCCTCGGCCATTGAGGACGCTCTTTCCCGCCTGCCCAAGGTGGCTGAAGAACCGGTTTCCTGACCGGTTCAGACGGCCTGCGTGTCCGGTAGCAGTGCCGGGCGCACAGTCCCCACCAGCCGGTCAATGAGACCGTAATCCACCTCGGGAACCAGGTCCCGGGGTGAGGCTTTCTCGTCCACCGGTGTGACAGCCAGGCGACCATCCTGACGGTGGACCACCGCGCCCCCGCCACAGTTGGGGCAGAACAATTTGTGGCCCTCTTCATGATCCCTCTGAACCACCAGCGTGGGTCCGCACTGTGGACAGTCATGCAGCGGCATGCCCTCGTCACTGTGCTGCACAATCCCCTCAAAGCAACCCTGCCGGCCCAACTCAATGAAACGTTCCCCCAACGCCACATCAAACTGGCTGCCCAGATGGCGTTCAATGATGTCCAGTGCCACATCGACCGGCATGCCGGGCCGATAGGGCCGGTGACTGGTCATGGCATCAAAGGCATCACAGATTCCGGTAATTCTTGCAGCAAGGGGGATGTCCTGCCCGGCGAGCCCTCTCGGATAGCCCTTGCCATTGGGCATTTCATGGTGACTGTGCACCGCATCCATCACCAGCGCACGCAACGGATGGGTCGCCAAAAGGCGCGCGCCGATATCCGGGTGTGTCTGAATGGTGGCATATTCCGCATCAGTGAGCCGGTTAGGTTTCCGGAGGATGGCATCCGGTACCCCCACCTTGCCCAGATCATGCAGAAAACCGCCCACCGTCACCCGTGCCACCTGGGCTTCACTGAGGCCAGCGGCTTCGGCCAGCAATTGGCAGTAGCGGGAAACGCGCCACATGTGCCCCCCGGTATAGGGGTCGCGGGCTTCCACCATGATGGTCATGGTCAACAGACTCTGCAGCAGCGCTGCCGGCGGATCAAAACTCCAGGATCGTGCGTTCATCTTGGGCCTCCTTGGCAGATCAGACCGTTTCCGCGCTCAAAAGTTCGCCGGATAGCGCAGACGATACACTTCACCAAATCCCACCTTCAGCGCAAATGCGGCCCCGGGCGGCAGGCCGAGGTAGTCGGTCAGTGCAACCCGGATCATTCCGGCATGGGTGACCAGCAACACATGGCCCGCCGCATCATCAAGCCCGGCCAGTACCCTGCGCCAACGTTCGCGCACCTGCAGAAAGCTTTCGCCTCCCGGCGGCGGATGATTCACCCAGTCCGATGCCCAGACATCCAGCTCGGCACGGGGAATGGTTGACCAGCTCTGCCCTTCCCAGCGCCCGAAGGACATTTCGACCAGATCGGAAATCACCTGCAGTGTTGCCTGCGGCCAACGGGCGGCCTGAAGCCAGTAGGCAAGCTTCCGGCACCGAGACAAAGGACTGGTACAGATCCGCCCGACACCGTCCGGCAGCGCCTCGGCCAGGGCGCGAAAGCGATCGGGCCAGTCCGCGGCCAGCGCCACCTCCCGCTGCCCGTAAATGGCACCGGGTGCCGCATCAACCGGGGTATGCCGTATCAGAAAAAGGGCCATAACACGGCGATCATGACCACGAGGAGAATTTCAGTCAACTGCTCGGCTGCGCCCAGCAGATCCCCGGTATAGCCGCCGAGACGGCGCCTGAACCCGCGCACACAGAGCGTTCGCAAGCCAAGGAGCATCCCCAGGAGCACGAGACTGAGGGCGGGCGGCCACCAGAGGAGGGTCGGTGCCGCCAGGGCGACTACGCAGACCCGTGACGAAGGATCCAGATCCTGGGCAACCGGTTTGACCTTGCTGAGCTGATCTGCCTGGACATAGGGCAAGGCACCGATCAGGCTCACGGCCAGGGCCCGTCCGGCCATGTGCTGTGTCAACAGCATGGCCCAGCCTGCTGCCAGCGGCATCACGGAAAGTGCCGCCGCCCGCAGGCTGACGGAAGCGATCAGCGCCAGCACGCCATAGGTTCCGACACGACTGTCCTTCATGATGGTGAGTATCTGATCCGGATTCTGCCCGCCCCCCAGACCATCCAGTGCGTCCGCCAGGCCATCTTCGTGAAAGGCTCCCGTGACCAGAATGCCGGTGACCACAGCCAGCAGTGCACCCAACAGGGGTTGTCCGGCCAGCCAGCCCAGCGACCAGGGCAGCCCCGACAACAGTGCAACGCAGCCACCTGCCAGTGGCGCATACTTGCTGGCTTCACCGAGATCCCGGGCCTGCCAGTCCTCTATCCTGACCGGCAGCCGGGTATAGAATTGCAGGGCCACCCGGAACAGGTGCCATTCCCGGGCAGGATTCACAGCCGGTCGCTCACGCCCGCCTGCTCGAAACTGGCCATCTCATTAAGAAAGGCCACGGCCGAGGTGATGAGTGGCCAGGCCAGTGCGGCACCCGTGCCTTCACCAAGCCGGAGGCCCAGATCCAGCAGCGGTCGCGCTCCGAGCGCATCCAGTACCAGGCGATGCCCCTGCTCACCGGAGCAATGGGCAAAGATGGCATAGTCGGCAATGTCCGGGGCCAGACACCAGGCGACCACGTAAGCAGCGGTGGCAATGAAGCCATCGACAACAAAGATACAGCGCTCATGTGCTGCCTCAAGCATGGCGCCGGTCATGGCCGCTATCTCGAGCCCGCCAAGCGCTGCCAGTACCTGCAGCGTGGTCTCTGCCTCGTTGTGCAGCCTCAGGCCCAGCCCGATGACCTCCCGCTTGCGTACAAGCTGTTCGTCATTCACCCCCGTACCGCGGCCGGTCAGGGCGTTGACAGGGAGCCCGAGCAAACGGCAGCACAGTGCAGTGGCCGGTGTCGTGTTGCCAATCCCCATCTCGCCGAAAAGAAAGGCATTGGCCCCGTCCTGACGTGCCCGGCGGATCTGCGCTGCGCCCACGGCCAGCGCCGCATCACACTCCCCGGCAGTCATCGCGGGCGCCTCGGTAAAATCTCTTGTCCCGGGCCGGATGCTGGCCCGGATCAGGTCGGGGCGGGCTTCCGGCTCTTGCGCCACGCCCACGTCCACCACCTGAAGGCGAATACCGTGATGACGGGCAAACACATTGATGGCCGCACCTCCGGAAAGAAAATTGAGTACCATCTGCCAAGTCACGTCCTGAGGGTAGGCACTGACGCCCTGTTTCGCCACGCCATGATCCGCGGCAAAGACCCACAAGTGCGGGTGGCTCAGCAACGGCCTGAGCGTACCCTGAACCCGGCCGACCTGAAAGGCAAGCGACTCCAGAACCCCCAGTGCACCCGGCGGCTTGGTCTTGCGGTCAATGGCGTCTCGCAGTGCCTGATCCAGCGCGCCATCAACAGGGGTGATGTCCGGCATTTTCCACGGCATGTTCATGGCATGGCTCCTTTCAGGTGAAGAGGCAGACCGGCCGCCACGAGCACGACCTCATCACACACATTGCCCAGCTTCTGGTGCAGCACACCCGCCAGATCACAGAACCGGCGGCTCAGTCTGTCCGGGGGGATCACGCCCAGATTGGTCTCGTTGGAAACCAGCACCAGCGGCGCCCTGAAAGCGCCGACCTGTCTCACCAGTCTGTCACAGGCGTTGCGAATGAACGCGTCATCCCGTCCGGCGGTCAGCAACGCGGTCAGCCACAGGGTCAGGCAGTCCACGATGACAACCGCCCGTTCCGAATCCAGTGCCGGCAGCACATCCGTCAGGCCTGCCCCGCACTCCACCGTACGCCAGTCTGCCGGGCGTTCGGCCTTGTGCCGGGCGATCCGCTCCGCCATGTCATCATCATGTGCTTCGGCCGTGGCCACCAGCACCACCTCCCGGCCCGTGGCAGCCATCTGGCCGGCACGCCACGCAGCGTACCGGCTCTTGCCACTCTTGACGCCGCCCAGTACCAGAATGGCCATGGGGCGTGTCAGGGCTGCCAGTTCAGGGTCAGGTAGAAACTGCGACCGGGCTGATTGTAATAATAGACGGTTTCATAGGTCTGATCGGTGACGTTCTCGATCTTTGCCGCAACGCTGAAGCCATGAGACAGGTTGTACCGGGCCCGCAGGTCCAGACGCCCATATCCGTCCAGCTCCTGTGTGTTGTAAAGATCACCGTAGCGCCGACCAACCGCCATCCAGTCGGCACCGAGAGTCAGATGCTCAATCTGCCGGTCCAGGGAGACCGTCAGCTTGGTGCGCTCACGATTGGGCAAGGTGTTCCCCTTCGTGGCAGCATCCTGGCTCTCGGGATCCTGCAGTGTGATGGTGCCACGCCACCAGAATCCGGGTGAAACCGTACCCGATGCGGTCAGTTCGACCCCCGAAATGCGTGCCTGCCCCAGATTGGCCGCCAGCCAGCCATTGGACGGGTCCGCTGCAATGAGGTCACGAATGCGAGTGTGGTAAAGGGTTGCACTCCAGTCGATGCGCGCATCACTGCCCTTCAGGCCCGCTTCCAGACTCCAGCTGGTCTCGGGGGTCAACGTCGGGGATCCATAGCCGGGAAAGTACAGATCATTGAAAGTCGGGGCCTTGAACGCACTGCCATAGCTGACAAAGGACTTCACTCCCGGGAACAACTGGTGCCCCCAAGCCAGCGATCCTGTTGTCTTCTCGCCAAACTGCTCGTTGCGGTCATGGCGGACGCTCGCCTCGTAACGGTCGGCACCTTGCTCTGTCAGCCACTGACCAAACAGCGCCTTGTTGTCCCGGCTGGTTTTCGCATAGCTCGTCGTACCCAGCACTTCGTCACGCTGGTATTCCGCCCCTACAATGAGCGTACCGCTGTCCAGGGACTGCAGCACCTGTGCGCCCACCGTGTTGCGCCGGGTCTCGAAGCGGGAAACGAACACACCGTCGTTGAATGAGTCCACCAGGTCGTTGTTGTATCCGTAGCGGAGCTCCACCATTCGGTCGTCTGAAACCGGCAGGCGCGTCGTCAGACCCAGCACTTTCTGAACCGGCTCGGAACTGTTCTGATAGGCCCCGTCATAATCCACCTCGCCCTGAGACTGAAAACCACTGAGCCGGATCTCGCCACCATTGGCCAGTGCCTTGCCGGCATTCAGGCGCCACGCCTGCTCGCGATATCCGTCATCGTCGGGTTCATTGTCATAACAGGCCACAAACAGGGTGCCCGAATCCGGATTGCAGGCATTGAAACCTTCCGTCCCCTTGGCGGAAACGCCCAACGCATAATCCCAGTCTCCCTGCGTACCGGATACCGAAGTATCCGCTGACCAGAAATGATCACTGCCGGCCGTGACACTGAACGAAGGTGCAGGCGCCCCCTTCCCCTTGCGGGTAAAGATCTGAATGACGCCGCCAATGGCCTCGGACCCGTACAGACTGGCCCGCGGCCCCCGCACAATTTCGATCCGCTCCACCGTTTCCAGCGGCAGTGATTCCCAGGCTACCGTGCCCAGGGTGGCGCTGCCCACCTTGACGCCATCCACAAGCACAAGCACGTGACTGGAATTGGTTCCCCTGACAAACACGGAAGAGGTTGCGCCAACGCCACCACTCTGCGTAACCGTCAGTCCGGCCATGCCGCGGAGAAGCTCCGGCAGCGTACGCGCCTGCTGGCGCTCGATGTCTTCCCGCTTGATCACCGTGACGGATGCCAGGGTGTCATCCAGCGTCAGGGCCACACGATTGGCCGTGACAACCAGGGTTTGATCAACTTCAGCCTGAACAGGCAGGGACAGGATGGCCACACTCAGGGCCAGACAGGACTTGCGCATTGAACTCTTCCTCCGTTTCGCACACCCGCGTGAATCGCCGGGGCGGGAGGAGGCAGGGCTGCGCATGACGGAGAAATACGAAATGCGCTTGGCCGGCGCCCTCCGCGCCACCAGGCAGTGTTGTCAGGCCGGTCTCCGGACTCGTGAGGGGCCAACTGGCCGGCTGCGCGCCTTCCCATGTTCTGACACAGTGGCGTGAAGCGCAGTCTGACTCACCTACCGTTGCGGGGGCAGTGCCGGACTTGCCTTGCGGCGCACCGGCTTCCCGTTTCATCTTCCTTGCGGAAGACACCTGACAGTTGCG
The DNA here is from genome assembly GCF_041153465.1 of Thermohahella caldifontis. Classification (NCBI taxonomy): domain Bacteria; kingdom Pseudomonadati; phylum Pseudomonadota; class Gammaproteobacteria; order Oceanospirillales; family Hahellaceae; genus Thermohahella; species Thermohahella caldifontis. The sequence goes on along the minus strand of NZ_CP154858.1, from coordinate 63,307 downwards.
GCGCACGATACTGAGGGATGACACCCCTGTCAAGCCGGGTGTCTGCCCAAGTGCGGGCGAGTCTGGTATCCTTGTGCCACCTACGCTCCGAACACGATAGACAACGGGATCAAAACACTATGCCAACCTATCGCTCTCGAACCACAACAGCCGGTCGCCACATGGCCGGTGCACGGGCCCTGTGGCGTGCCACGGGCATGAAGGACGATGATTTCAGAAAGCCGATCATTGCCGTGGTCAACTCCTTTACCCAGTTTGTGCCCGGTCATGTCCACCTGAAAGACATGGGACAGATGGTGGCCCGCGAAATTGAAGCCGCAGGGGGGGTGGCCAAGGAGTTCAACACCATTGCGGTGGATGACGGGATTGCCATGGGGCATGACGGCATGCTCTACAGCCTGCCGTCCCGCGAGATCATTGCGGACTCGGTGGAATACATGGTCAACGCCCACTGCGCCGATGCCATGATCTGCATCTCCAACTGCGACAAGATCACCCCGGGGATGCTCATGGCCGCCATGCGCCTGAACATTCCGGCCATATTCGTATCCGGCGGCCCCATGGAAGCGGGCAAGACCAAGCTGGCGACACACGCCCTGGATCTGGTGGACGCCATGGTCATTGCAGCCGATGACTCGGCGTCTGATGAAACCGTGGCCGAATACGAACGCTCCGCCTGTCCGACCTGCGGTTCCTGCTCCGGCATGTTCACCGCCAACTCCATGAACTGCCTGGCGGAAGCCATCGGCCTCGCATTGCCCGGCAACGGTACCATGCTGGCCACACACGCCGACCGGCGCGATCTGTTCCTGCGTGCCGCCCGCCAGATCGTGGAAAACACCCGCCGTTACTACGAACAGGATGACGAATCGGTACTGCCGCGCAGCATAGCCAGCAAGGCTGCCTTTGAGAATGCCATGGCGCTGGACATTGCCATGGGCGGATCCACCAACACCATCCTTCACCTCCTGGCCATCGCCCAGGAAGGCGAAGTGGACTTCACGCTGCAGGACATCGACCGGCTGTCCCGCAAGGTGCCGCAGTTCTGCAAGGTGGCGCCCAACACGCAGAAATATCACATTGAGGATGTGCACCGCGCCGGTGGCATCTACGGCATTCTGGGAGAACTGGACCGGGCCGGCATCCTGAACACCTCCCTGCCCACGGTGCACAGCACGACCCTGGCCGAAGCCCTGGACAAGTGGGACGTGATGCGCACGCAGGATGAAGCAGTACACACCTTCTACAAGGCCGGGCCGGCAGGCATTCCGACACAGGAAGCCTTCAGCCAGAGCACCCGCTGGCCCTCCCTTGATCTTGACCGGGAAAACGGCTGCATCCGCAACATCGAGCACGCCTACAGCACCGAAGGCGGCCTGGCCGTGCTCTACGGCAACATTGCTGAAGACGGCTGCATCGTCAAGACAGCCGGTGTGGATGAAAGCATTCTGGTCTTCGAAGGCCGTGCCCGGATCTGCGAGAGTCAGGAGGAAGCTGTCGAGAAGATTCTCGGCGGTGAGATCAAGCCGGCAGATGTGGTGATCATTCGCTACGAGGGGCCGAAAGGCGGGCCGGGCATGCAGGAAATGCTCTACCCCACCAGCTATCTCAAGTCCAAGGGGCTGGGCAAGGTCTGCGCCCTGGTCACGGACGGCCGGTTCTCCGGCGGCACATCAGGGCTGTCCATTGGTCATGTTTCTCCGGAAGCCGCTGCCGGTGGCGCCATCGGCCTGGTTGAGGAAGGTGATCGCATCCTGATCGACATTCCGCGCCGCAGCATCAATGTGGATGTCCCGGATGAAGAACTGGCGCGTCGACGCGCCGCGATGGAGGCCAGGGGACCCCAAGCCTGGAAGCCGGCAAAGCCGCGGCCGCGTCGGGTGAGCACCGCGCTCAAGGCCTACGCACTGCTTGCCACCTCGGCGGACAAGGGCGCCGTCCGCAACAAGGCCCTGCTGGAAGACTGACGCCCTGTCAGGGGTGTGCCGGCCCGCCCGGCGCACCGCCCATTATTTTTACACCACAATTTTGACGCACTTCTCATCCGCAAACAGATACGTCCAGATTATTAACACCCACCGCAATCAAGCGAATACAAAGGTGTCAGCTATCTTTCTGCCCTGAAACAAAAAATTCATATTGGCCCATTTTGTGCTCATATCTTGCCAGTGCTGATCAGGCACCTGTAAAAAATAATTGCATTCAGGGACAAGGACACCAGATACACATGAAAAAGCTCTGCACCGCCATCACACTGACCTGTGCCGCCCTCAGCGCGCAAGCGTATACCATCACGGATGCCTACGTCGGCAGCGATGACCACGGATATGGCGATGTTATCGGCGCCACATCGAAGTTTGACATCAGCCGCCTCACCTACAGCCTCTCGGGCACCACACTCCGCACGCGCATCTATACGAATTTTGTCAATCACATCGGCGTCTTTCCCGATGCTGACAGTGAAGGGCTGAAACGCGGAATCGGCCTGGGTGATCTGCTCTTGTCCGATCAATGGTCACCTTATGGCCTGGCATCCAATGGATTCGCTGCGGACAATGCGCAGAACGGTACCCACTGGATCTACGGTCTGGCCCTGGACGACCGGTGGAACACCTCCGGCTCAGTGACCCTGTACAAACTTGCTGGCCCCAACCGATTTACACTCCTGGAAAGCGATGATTTCATGTCCTCGGGGTGGACATTCCGCAACGGCCAGGCCGTAGCCGTTGACACACAATCCAGCTATGCCCTCAACACAGGCAAGACCGGAACCTTTCAGGTGAATGCGGCAGGCGGATACATTCAGTTTGACATGGATCTGAGCGGTACAGCCCTGCTGGACGGCCCTGAAATTGCGTTTCACTGGGCCATGACAGGTGGGAATGATGTCATCGAGGGCAAGGGACCAGTTCCAGTCAGTGAACCGGCAAGTCTGACACTGGCCGGCCTGGGTCTCCTGCTCGCCGGACTGCGTCGCCGCCGCCCGGTCTGAACCCCGTATCTGCCCGGTTCAGCCGGGCAGACGATCCAGCACCACGAAACTGTACGGGTACGTATTGGGGGGGATGGCATCAAAATCTTCCCTGGACACCTCCCGCCATTCAGCCGGATTCCATTCCGGGAACCGGGCATCACCCTCCACCTCGGCATGCACCAGGGTCAGGTACATCCGGTCTGCACGGGCCAGCGCCTCCGTATAAATCTGCCCACCGCCGGCCACGATCACCTCATCCACCGCAGCCGTCATGGCCCAGGCCCTGGCCTTGCGCAGCGCTGTCTCCAGATCCGGGACCACGGTCACACCTTCCGCCCGCCACTCGGGGTTGCGTGTCACCACAATGGTGGCCCGGCCCGGCAGCGGCTTGCCAATGGACTCAAAGGTCTTGCGCCCCATGATCATGGGCTTGCCCAGCGTAATGCGCTTGAAGTAGCGCAAATCCTCGGGCAGATACCAGGGCAGTTTGTTGTTGCGGCCGATGACCCGGTTTTTGGCCATGGCGGCAATCATCGCGACACGCATACCTGCCTCCTAGACTGCAACCGGTGCCTTGATGTGGGGATGCGGGTCGTAACCCTCAATCCTGAAATCCTCGAACCGGTAATCAAACAATGATTCCGGCTTTCTCAGGATCTTCAGACGGGGTAACGGTCGGGGCTCCCGGGACAGCTGTTCGTCCGCCTGATCCAGATGATTGAGATACAGGTGCACGTCACCTCCGGTCCAGATAAACTCCCCTGCTTCCAGATCACATTGCTGTGCCACCATATGGGTCAGCAGGGCGTAACTGGCAATGTTGAAGGGCACCCCGAGAAAGATGTCCGCACTGCGCTGATAGAGCTGGCAGGACAGACGACCATCCGCCACATAGAACTGAAACAGTGCGTGGCAGGGCGGCAGCGCCATGTCGTCCACGCAGGCCGGGTTCCAGGCCACCACGATATGGCGACGGGAATCCGGATTGTTGCGAAGCTGGTCCAGTACCTGGCTGATCTGGTCAATATGCCGTCCATCCGGGGCGGGCCAGCTGCGCCACTGATACCCGTATACCGGTCCCAGATCCCCGTTCTCGTCCGCCCACTCATCCCAGATGGTCACGCCATTTTCATGCAGATAACGGATGTTCGTGTCCCCGCTGAGAAACCAGAGCAACTCATGAATGATGGAGCGCAGATGGAGTTTCTTGGTCGTCACCAGTGGGAAACCGGCCTGCAGATCAAAGCGCATCTGATACCCGAATACGCTGAGTGTTCCGGTTCCGGTGCGGTCCGACTTGCGGAAACCGTTGTCGCGCACATGGCGCATCATGTCCAGATACTGTTTCATGCCTTGCTCACCTGTTCTGTCCCGGCCCGGCGATAGGCCAATACCATCAGAATCATGCCGGCCAGCACCATGGGCACGGACAGGACCTGCCCCATGGTCAGCCACCCCCAGGCCAGATACCCAAGCTGGGGGTCCGGCTCACGAACGAACTCGACCAGAATGCGGAAGGTCCCGTAGCCGACGAGAAACAGGCCGGATACGGCCATGGTCGGTCTCGGTTTGCTGGAGTACGTCCACAGCAGAACGAAGAGCACCACGCCTTCCAGTGCGAACTCATAAAGCTGGGACGGATGCCGTGGCAGGGGGCCTCCGGTCGGGAAGACCATGCCCCAGGGGCTGTCCGTGACCCGCCCCCAGAGTTCGCCGTTGATGAAGTTGCCGATACGCCCTGCTCCCAGACCGACCGGGACCAGCGGCGCGACGAAATCGGCCACGTCAAAGAAGCGTACACCCTGGCTGCGGCCATACCACCACATGGCCAGAATCACACCCAGAAGCCCGCCATGGAAGGACATGCCTCCTGTCCAGACCTGAAACAGCCAGAGCGGATCAGCCAGAAACTTGTCAAAGTTGTAGAAAATGACATAGCCGATACGTCCGCCAAGAATGACGCCCAGCATGCCGTAGAAGATCAGATCCCCCACCTGTTCCTCGTTGAACGGTGCGCCCGGCTTCCGCGCCCTCAGGCGTGCCAGCCACCAGGCCCCGGCAAAGCCCACGAGATACATCAACCCGTACCAGTGAACTTTCAGAGGTCCCAGTGACACCGCCACCGGATCAATGTTCGGATACTTCCACATCCTTCAGACTCCCAGAGATTTCCACACAAAACGAATGCCCACGATCACCAGCAAGACCGCAAAAGCGCGCTTGAGTTTCTGCTGTGACCATCTGTGGGCCAGCGCCACCCCCCAGCGTGCGGTCCACATGCTGGTCAGCACCACACCCGCCAGCGCGGGCAGATAGACATAGCCTACACTGTACTCGGGCAGGAGCGGGTCACCCTGCCCGGTGACCATGTTGGCCAGGGCACCTCCCACCGCAATGGGCAGGCCACAGGCCGCGGAGGTTCCGACCGCTTCCTGCATGCGCACATTGCACCAGCTCAGGTAAGGAACCATCATGGATCCGCCGCCGATGCCAAAAATGGCAGACGCCCAGCCAATGCCGCCTCCCGCCACCACGAGGCCCAGGGGCCCCGGCACACTGCGTCCCGGTTTCGGCCGGATATCCAGCCACATCTTGACCGCCATGGCACAGGCGAACAACCCGATGACCAGCTTCAGCAGCGCGCCACTCATCTGGGCCGCTGTCTGGGCACCGAGGGCCGCACCCAGAACGAGGCCGATGGCCAGAAACCGAACCAGGTCCCAGCGCACGCTGCCATGCGCATGATGACTGCGAATGGAGCTGATGGCCGTGAACACAATCGTCGCCAGAGAAGTGCCCACCGCCAGATGAGGCTGGATTTCGGGCGCCACACCCTGAAGTTCGAACGCAAAGATCAGTGCCGGCACGATAATCAGCCCGCCACCAATCCCGAACAATCCGGCCAATACCCCGGCGACAGCGCCCAGAACCATATAGGCCAAAAAAACCATCATCGCCCTCCCGCTCAAAGGCGCTATAATACACGACACCCTTCACAAAGGGATGACCTTTCCTTCATGTGTCTTGCGTTTTTTGCCATCGGCCAGTCCACACACTATCCCTTCATTGCGCTGGCCAACCGGGACGAGTTTTATGCCCGGCCGACCCGCCCGCTGCACCGGTGGGCCACCCGCCCGGTCATCCGGGCCGGCCGTGATGAACAGGCGGGTGGAACCTGGCTGGGCTGCACCGCCGACCGCTTTGCGCTGGTGACCAACGTGCGCCGGCATCCTCAGCCAGAAGGGACACGCTCCCGGGGAGAACTGGTTGTCGATGCATTGCTGACACCAGACCTCGGCACATGGTTTGCGTGGCTGGAGAGCCAGAAAAATGCCTGGACGGGTTTCAATCTGATCGTCTGGGACAAGGAAAGACTGCACTACCTCAGCAACCGGACACCCGCCTTTCACCAATTGCGGAAAGCCGGCATTTACGGGCTGAGCAATGCAGAACTGGATTCTCCCTGGTTCAAGGTGGAAAGCGGCAAGCAGGCGCTGTCTGCACTACTGGCCCGCGAGGATGACCCGGCACCGGAAGCGTTTCAGCAGATCATGCTGGATACCCGGAAAGCGCCGGCGCACGCCCTGCCCGAAACCGGACTGCCCCGCGACATGGAAAACGCCCTGTCCTCACGCTTTATCCGCTTGCCCCATTACGGGACACGCAGCACAACGCTGGTCAGAATGGATGTACAGGGTGTCTTTCACATGGATGAATGGACCTATGCCCCATCAGGTGACTTGCCAGCCTCCCGGGCCTCCCGCCGTGCTCTCAGCTCCCGGCTCTGAGCCCGGATCACATGCTGAATGAGGATTTCCTGCCGCTCCGAGTCAATATTGCCGAAGTCGGCCCGGATGACCCAGGGCTCATCCTCACGCCCGCTGTGCTGATCGCGAGCCACCACGGTCCCCATCAGATCCAGGGTGATATTGCCGGGGAAAAGCGTCAGCTGCATGGCCAGCCGTGCGCCGACCGGGACAGGTTCACTGGCCGTAAAGGCAATGCCGCAGGCACTCAGACTCACCGGCTTGATGCGCGCCATGAGCTGCTCCTGCTCCTTGCGGGTATCCAGTGAGAGGGCAAGATTGATCTTGCGATTGAACAGCTCCAGAATTTCCAGTACGGCAGGCTGCGTGCTTCTGAGGGATTCAAACAGGGCGCTGATTTCGTTTTCCAGCCGCATCAGGACGTCGGACGCCTGCAGGGGCTGCCTCGCCTCCCAGGACTCCCCGTCCGCCAGCCGGCGCCAGACCAGTCCCACCTGATCGGCTACACGAAAATAGCGACGTCTTTCCTGGGTCATGCTGACCTCGTTTGTGAATCAGAATATTTCATCGGGAGACAGTTCCTGAATGCCCGGCAACTGGGTTTCGTTGATCAGCTCCGGCGCCTGCTTGCGGGCGGTCTCCAGTTCCTTCTTCGTCTGCTCATCCAGCGGTTGCTGAATGATGATCTCCACCCGGCGATTTCGGGCCCGGTTTTCCGGAGTGTCGTTGGGCACCAGCGGCTTGGTGTCCGCATAGGCTGTGACGGTAAACCGCTGCTGATCCAGATCCGGCCGGGCTTCGATCAACGCATGCAGCACCTCCAGCGCCCGGGCGGCGGACAGGTCCCAGTTGCTCCGGAAACGTGCCGTGTGAATGGGGATGCTGTCGGAATGACCTTCGATGGCCACATGCCCCTCAATGCCGGCAATGATTTCTGCCAACCGCTCAATGACCGGCAAAAACTCCCATTTCAGAGTCGCCGAGCCGCTGTCAAAGGAGCCCTTTTCCTGCACACGGATCGTGATCTTGCGCCCCCGGGTTTCCACCTCGACCATATTGTTGCGGATTTCCTGCTCCATGGCTGCTGCAATGGAAACGGCATCGCTCTCCGTCTTGTCCACCAGCTGCTTGATTTTCTCCACCACAATGTCGCTGAGCTCCTGCCCCTGTACCTTGGGACACTGCTCTTCAAGCGCCTTCTCCACCGCCTGTTTGCAGAGCTGCTCCACATTGGGCAGATCCGCATCCGTGGTGTGCTGCATGACCACCTGCAGCGGCGTGGGCTCCGGTTTGCCGGGAGAAAACTCCTGGGCGATGATACTCGTCCCCTTGGGAATCATGTTCACATCAATCTGATTCTGCACACCGAAGGCTTCCCGCATGGAACCGGCCAGCCGCTTGAACTTGAGCACATCCATTTCGGAAAAGGACAGCAGCAGCACAAAAAAGCACATCAGCAGCGACATGAGATCCGCAAAGGTGGCCAGGTACCCCGGCAACCCCGGCGGACATTCGCACGGCTTCTCTTCTTCGTCACTCATGATCTGCGCTTACTCACTTCCACCGCCGCGTTTGCCTTCAGGCAGATAGGTACGCAGCATGGTTTCAATCACCCTGGGGTTCTGACCTGCCTGAATGGCCAGCAGCGCATCAATGATCATGGATTTGAGCTGTTCTTCCTCACCCATGCGAATGGTCAGCTTGTCCTTGATGGGCAGGGCAACCATGTTTGACAACATCGCCCCATAGAGCGTCGTCAGCAGAGCCACCGCCATAGCAGGTCCGATGGACTTGGGGTCATCCATGTTGGAGAGCATGGCCACCAGACCCACCAGTGTCCCGATCATGCCCATGGCGGGCGCCACATCACCAAAGGCTGCCCAGACCGCAGCCCCCTGCTTGTGGCGCTCTACTGCCAGGGATTTGTCCTTGCCCAGCAGGGTCTTGACCACATCCGCATCATGCCCGTCCACCAGCAGCTGGATGCCCTTCTTGAGAAAATCGTTGGGGATTTCCTTGCCCTCCAGAGACAGGAGCCCCCCCTTGCGCGCGGCGTCGGCCAGCTCCACCACCTGCTCGATCAGATCCTCCGGGGTATCCAGCTTGAACATGAAGGCCTTGGCCGCCGTTTTGCCTGCGCCCAGGAACTGGGCCAGCGTAAACTTCATGAGGACCACAAAAACAGAACCCACAATCACGATGAGTACGGACGGGACATCCACAAATATGCCCAGGCCGCCGCCAAGCACCATCGCCATCGCCACAATGGCAAATCCGCCCAACAGGCCTATGAGGGTCGCCAGATCCACAGAATACCCCTTTTCAATTGACTGAATGCTGCAACTTCAGGTGGCCGGAACCGGCCTCGGGCCAGCTTGTCGTAAGCATAAACACAAAATGAAAAATCTGCCAGCCGACAAAACGGATATGCACGACCGAAAGCGGATTGACCGCCGAAGCCGGCTCGGCTAGGGTATCCACCTGTCTGAAAACAGGATGCAAAGGCATGGCCGAAACCCCCGATTTTGAAACCGCTCTGGCACAACTTGAAGGCATCGTCCGCGCCCTGGAACAAGGCGACCTGAAACTGGAAGAGGCGCTTGAGCGCTTCGAAACCGGCGTACACCTGTCCAGGTTGTGCCAGGATGCGCTCCGGGCAGCGGAGCTTCGTGTCGAAAAGCTTCTGGCCGATGATCCGGATACGTCCGGCACGACCGATGGGCCGGAAGATCTGCCCCCTTCCCCGCCGATCCCGAGTCTGCGCCGGATGCCGAAGATGACCTCCCATTCTGAAACGCTTGCCCATTGGCGCCAGCAGATTGACAGGCGACTGGAACAGCACCTGGAAACACTTCCGGCCGGCACGCTCCGGGACGCCATGCATTACGCGCTGACGGGCCCCGGAAAGCGCGTCCGCCCCCTGCTGGCCATGGCCACGGCCGACGTACTGAATGGCCGGGCGGAGGACGCACTGGACGCGGCCTGTGCCCTCGAGATGATCCATACCTACTCGCTGGTTCACGACGACCTGCCCGCCATGGATGATGATGCGCTCCGTCGCGGGCGTCCGACCTGCCATATCCGGTTCGACGAAGCCACCGCCATTCTGGCCGGTGACGCCCTGCTGACGCTCGCCTTCGAGGTACTGGGACGGCAGCCCGGCCCGGCCGCACGCCATCTCGGGATGGTGACCGTGCTGGCCCGTGCCAGCGGTGCCGCCGGCATGGTCGCCGGTCAGGCCTGGGACATGGAGGCCACGGGCCGGAATGTGGACCTGGACACACTGAAACGCATTCACCGGCACAAGACCGGTGCACTGATTCAGGCCAGTCTGGTGATGGGCGCCCTGGCAGCCAATGCGGATCAACCCCTGCAAGACCAGATGGCCCAACTGGGTGACTGCCTGGGCCTGGCGTTCCAGATTCAGGACGACATCCTGGACGAAGTCAGCGATACGGAAACACTCGGCAAGGCGGCAGGGCATGACCGCGAGCAGAACAAATCCACCTATGTGCGCCTGCTGGGGCTTGACGGCGCACGACGGGAAGCCGACCGCCTGATGAAGGATGCACGCCGGATTCTTGACGGAATCAACGCCGCCGACACCCCCCTGGCGCGGCTGATAGATGATCTGGCGCAAAGGAATCACTGAGCCGGCGTGTGTCCCGCCGCGTCTTGACGTATAATGCGGCGGTTGTCTGTGAGACCCTGAGAATCATGCGCAAACCCAAAACGTACCATGAGTTTCCCCGCAAGCGTCCGCAGACGCCGCTGCTGGACAGGATTGACAGCCCCGCTCAGCTCCGGCTGCTGGATCAGTGGGAACTGCTGCAGCTTGCCGACGAGCTGCGTGCATACCTCCTGTATACGGTCAGCCAGACCGGGGGACACTTCGGCGCGGGTCTCGGCGTTGTCGAACTGACCATTGCTCTGCATTACGTCCTGAACACGCCACACGACCGTCTGGTCTGGGACGTGGGACATCAGGCCTACCCGCACAAGATTCTGACCGGCCGTCGCGAGCAGATGCTCACCATGCGCAGGAAGGATGGCCTGGCTGCGTTCCCCAAGCGTGACGAAAGCGAATATGACACCTTCGGTGTGGGCCACAGCAGCACCTCCATCTCTGCGGCGCTGGGTATGGCACTGGCGGCACGGCAGAAGGGCGAGCGCCGCAAGGCCGTGGCCGTGATCGGTGATGGCGCACTGACGGCCGGCATGGCCTTCGAGGCTCTCAATCATGCCGGAGACACCCGTGCCGACATGCTCGTGATTCTCAATGACAACGACATGTCCATCTCCGAAAACGTCGGCAGCCTGTCCAACTATCTTTCACGCATACTGGCCAGCCGGACATTCAACAGCGTCCGGGATGGTGGCAAGAAAGTGCTCGAAGGGGCACCGGGGCCCATACGCGAACTGGTCAAGCGCACGGAAGAACATGTCAAGGGCATGATCGCACCGGGCACCCTGTTCGAGGAGCTGGGCTTCTACTATGTCGGCCCCATTGATGGCCATGACCTGCCCCTGCTGGTTGAAACCCTCGAAGGACTGATGGAGCGCGAGGGCCCCCAGTTCCTTCACGTGATCACCAAGAAGGGCAAGGGCTTCGCACCGGCAGAGCGCGATCCCATTGGCTACCACGCCATCAACAAGATTGAACCCGACCCTCCCGCGAAGCCGGTGGAAAGCCGCCCGCGCCCCAAATATTCCAATGTCTTCGGACAGTGGCTCTGCGATGCGGCGGCGCAGGACCCAAGACTGGTCGCCATTACGCCCGCCATGTGCGAAGGGTCCGATCTGGTCGCCTTCTCGAAGCGCTTTCCGGAACGCTATCACGATGTGGCCATTGCCGAGCAACACGCTGTCACCCTGGCCGCCGGACTGGCGTGCGAAGGCATGAAGCCCGTGGTTGCCATCTATTCCACCTTCCTGCAGCGCGCCTATGATCAGCTCATTCACGATGTGGCCCTGCAGAATCTGGACGTTCTTTTCGCCATCGACCGCGCCGGTCTGGTGGGCGAGGACGGCCCCACCCATGCCGGCGCCTTTGACCTCAGCTTCCTGCGCTGCATCCCCAACCTGGTCATCATGGCACCCGCAGACGAGAATGAAACCCGCCAGATGCTGCACACCGGCTATCTGCACAACGGCCCGGCGGCAGTGCGCTATCCGCGCGGCAAGGGGCCGGGGGTGCCGGTGAGCAATACGCTGGATACGCTGCCCATCGGCAAGGGTACCGTGGTGCGCGAAGGGCAGGACATTGCCATCCTCGCATTCGGCAGCATGGTGGAGCCGGCGCGCAAGGTGGCCGAACACCTCAATGCCACGGTCGTGAACATGCGCTTCATCAAGCCGCTGGACGTGGACATGGTCTGCCGCATGGCCGCCAGCCACCGCGTGCTGGTCACGGCGGAAGAGAATGTGGTGGCAGGCGGTGCGGGCTCCGCGGTCCTGGAGGCATTACAGGCCAACCGTATTCTCAAGCCTGTCCTGCAGCTCGGCCTGCCGGATGCATTTCAGGAACACGGCAAACCCGAAGAGCTGCTCCGGGAGGCCGGACTGGACACAGAGAGTCTGGAACGGCGGATCCGCCAGTTTGCCGCGCTTTCGGAAAACACCCGCAGCGCCGCATCCGCCTGAAGCAGGGCCCGGTCAGCCGGGCCCTTTCATTCCGCCGCCTCAGACAGGGAGTCTCTCTCCCCGCTCGCCAAGGCCCCCGGTGAGCCAGTCAGGAACCGGAAGGCAGGTCAGGTATGTCATCATCCTGGTGCGTGGCCAGCCAGTGGCCGAGCTTGCCCGCCTTGGTCGCCAGATAACGCTTGTTGTGAGGGTTCCGACCCACCTCAAGCGGTACTCTTTCGGCCACATCAATCCCCATTTCCGTGAGCGCTTTCACCTTGCGGGGATTGTTGGTCATCAGGCGAATGGCCTTGATTCCAAGATGAGCCAGCATGGGGCCGCACATGCTGTAATCCCGCATGTCGGCCGGGAAGCCCAGTTGCTCATTGGCCTCGACCGTATCCGCCCCCTGATCCTGAATATGGTAGGCGCGAATCTTGTTGAGCAGCCCGATGCCTCGCCCTTCCTGACGCAGATAGAGCAACACGCCCCTGCCCTCGCGGGCAATGCTGCTCAGTGCTTCCTCAAGCTGATAGCCACAGTCACAGCGCATGCTGAACAGTGCATCACCCGTCAGGCATTCTGAATGGGTGCGAGCGAGAACCGGTGTGCCGTCCGCCACATCACCCATGGTCAGTGCAATGTGCTCCTTGCCGGTTTCCACTTCTTCAAATCCGTGCATGGTAAAGACGCCGAAGGGCGTGGGCAGCTTGCAGTCAGCAATAAAACGGACAGACACCAGAGACCTCTTCAGTGGTTTGTTCGGGCAGCGCGCATTCTAGCAGAAAAGCCGGCCACGGCCCATATCCGCAACGCCGGGTCAGCCACCGGTCATGTTCATGAAACGGACAATCTGCGGTTCGCCATCAAGAGAGAATTCATGGCGCTCGGGCTTGATGGCCATGGCATCCCGTATGGCCTGTTTCAGCCGTACCATGTCACCCGGATAACGACGCAGTACAGCGCGCAGGTCGACGGAATGTTCGTTACCGAGGCACAGCAGCAACCGCCCCTCCACTGTCACTCTCACACGATTGCACAGATGGCAGAAGTTGTGGCTGTGAGGTGAAATGAATCCGATGCGACTCTCGTAACCCTCCGCCAGCCAGTAGCGCGACGGGCCGCCCGTGCTTGCTGTCGAAGGACTCAGCCTGTAGCGGCCCTGCAACCGTTCACGGATCGCATCGCTCGGCATGAACGCCTCCGCCCGGTTGTGTTCCTCGATATGGCCGAGCGGCATTTCTTCTATGAAAGTCAGATCCAGCCCACGGGACAGGGCAAAATCGGCCAGGTCCAGAATTTCGTCATCATTACGGCCCTTGAGCACCACTGCGTTCAGCTTGATGCGTTCAAAACCCGCCTTCCGGGCCGCTTCGATACCCTGCAGAACCTGGCTCAGATCTCCCGTACGGGTCAGCTCCCGGAAACGCTCGGGCTTCAGACTGTCGAGACTGATATTGATCCGCCGGACGCCGGCAGCACGCAGATCCTCAGCCATTTTGGGCAACTGACTGCCATTGGTGGTCAGCACCAGCTCGTTCAGCCCATCCAGGGCACCCAGGCGCTGAATGAGGCTCAGGACATTCTTGCGGATAAGCGGCTCGCCACCGGTCAGGCGGATCTTGGTGACACCCAGCTCGACGAAGGCCTGCCCCAGTGCATACATCTCCTCCAGCGTCAGCACCTGCTGACGCGGCAGAAAGGTCATGTCCTCCGCCATGCAATAGACACAGCGGAAATCGCACCGGTCGGTGATCGACAAACGGACATAGGTGACCTGCCGGCCGAAACGGTCAATCAGCATGTCCTGCGCACCCAGTTTGCCCTGCGTCATGTCAGCCTCCGGTTACCGGGGGAAAGAAAGCCACCTCATCCCCTGCCTTCACCGCCGCGGTCAACGGGCTCATTTCCTGATTGACTGCCGCCAGCACAGTGCCCTGCTCCAGCACCTCAGCTTTCTCACCCAGCTTGTGCTTCACGGCGGCCAGAACATCCGCCAGAGTCGTCAGACCATCAGCCTCAAGGGCGATGCGGTCTGTTCCGAGGGTTTCCCGAAAGCGGGCAAAAAACAGGACTTCGATCATTCACGCCTCCAGTGACCACTGCGTCCGCCAGATTTTTCCAGCAGGCCGACGGACTCCACGACCATCCCCTTGTCCACTGCCTTGCACATATCATAGAGGGTCAATGCGGCCACGCTGGCAGCGGTCAGGGCTTCCATCTCCACACCGGTCTTGCCATCCACCCTGCAGCGCGCCTCGATACGCACACGACTGCCGTCCATGTCGGGCTCGATGTCCACCTTGACAGAATTGAGAAAGAGCGGGTGGCACAGCGGAATCAGCTCCCAGGTCCGCTTGGCGGCCTGAATACCGGCAATGCGGCACACGGCAAACACATCACCTTTCTTGTGCTTGCCTTCCACAATCAACTTCAGCGTTTCCGGCTGCATGCGCACCCAAGCCTCGGCCCGGGCTTCACGCGTGGTCACCTGCTTTTCGGAAATATCAACCATGTGCGCGGCACCGCGCGCATCCAGATGGGTCAGTTCAGACATAATTCCTCCACGGGGTGCAGAATACCATCATACGCCCGAATGAAAATTGATGCGAGACAAGCTAAGGTGATTTAAGTCAAACCCGGACAAAGGCACGAATACCGGCAATGCCCTGGGCACCTGCCCGCAGCGCATGCGGCAGATCCTCAGGGCCGACACCACCCAGTGCGTAAACGGGCATGGCCGCTTCCGCGATCCAGGTGCCGAAGGTTGACCATCCCAGCGGTCTGGCCTCCGGATGCGACCGGGTAGGCCGCACAGGCGACAGGAATATGTAGTCGCACGCCAGCCGGTTGGCCTGACGGATATCTGCCAGCGTGTGGCAGGACGCCCCAAGCAGCACGTCATCGCCCGGACGGTGGTCCGCACGACAGAGCGAGGCAGCGGAAAGATGCAGGCCATCCACGCCCTGGATTCGCCGCACTTCGTCTGCCGAAATACCCGGCGACTTCAGTGATCGCTCATGCAGAATACAGCGCAGCCCCAGCGCCCGGGCCTGTCCTGAAAAAGTCTCCAGCGCTGCCACACACCCCGGAAACTGCCCCTGACTGCGCAGCACCACCATCTGCGCGCCCTTTTCAGCCGCATGGGTCAGTTGCGTCAGAGCTTCCTCAAGATCATCCAGATCCGGCGTCACCCACACTTGCCGGGGCAACTGCAGTGCGCGCAGGATTCCCCTGTTGGCCGCAGGAAACAGATCAGGTGAAAGATCGGAAATGGCGAACCAGCGCACGGCCTGACCCTCCCGGCCGTGAGGCACACCTTCAAATCGAACCGCCTGCCAGACGTGCAGGCGAACCGCCTTGTCACCGTAGGACCAGGGAATGGTCAGCAACGGTGACGCCGACGCTGGATCCGGCCTGATCCCCAGCTCTTCATCAAGCTCGCGGATCAGCCCCTCCAGAGGTGTCTCACCGGGTTCCAGCTTGCCGCCGGGGAACTCCCAGCAGCCCCCCTGATGCCGCGAGGCATCCCGCCAGGCCAGCAGGACTTCGCTGCGGGCGCGCGTGATCACACCCACAGCCACGTCAATGGTCATTTCAGGTACGGTATTCGGCGTTAATGGTGACGTATTCGTGTGACAGGTCGGTCGTCCACAAGGATTCCCGGGCATTGCCGCGTCCCAGGTCAATGCGGATGGTGATCTCTTCCCGGTTCATCACGGCCTGGCCAGCCTCTTCGGTATAATCGGCCGCCCGCCCTCCCTGAGCAACGATCTGAACATCATCCAGCCAGATATTGACCTGATCCACATCCAGCCCCTCAATACCGGCCCGGCCGACTGCCGCCAGAATGCGTCCCCAGTTCGGATCACTGGCATACAGCGCCGTCTTGACCAGCGGAGAATGTGCAACGGTATAGGCCACATCCAGACATTCCGAGGCCCTGGCTCCGCCCGTAACATCGATGGTGACAAATTTCGTTGCGCCTTCACCGTCGCGCACGATGGCCTGAGCCAGTTGCCTGAACACGTCAATCAGGGCCTCGGCCAGAGGCGCCCAGGTATCACGATTGTCCAGCGTAAACCGTGCCGGCTGGCCCGTTGCCACCAATACACAGCTGTCATTGGTGGACGTATCACCATCCACGGTAATCCGGTTGAAGGAACGATCGGTCGCTTCACGGATCACCCAATCCAGCGCCTGCTGATCCAATGGTGCATCCGTTGCCACAAAGGCGAGCATGGTGGCCATGTTGGGGCAGATCATGCCCGCCCCTTTGGAAATGCCGCTGATGGTCCAGGTACCACCAGCACAGGCTACCCGGCACGAGGCACCCTTGGGGCGTGTATCCGTGGTCATGATGCCTTCAGCCGCCTGGGGCCAGTTGCCATCACCGAGACTCGCAAGCGCCTGTGGCAGTGCCGCTTCGATGCGTTCGACGGGCAGCTTCTCTCCGATCACGCCGGTTGAGAAGGGCAGGACTGCAGATTCAGGTACTTGCGTCAGTTCTCCCAGCACCTGACAGGTGCGGCGGGCGTCGGCCAGCCCCACCGCTCCGGTACCGGCGTTGGCATTGCCGGTATTGATGACCAGATATCTTGGTGCCCTGTCTGCCAGATGTGCCCGGGCCACCTGAACCGGTGCTGCACAAAAGGCGTTTCGGGTGAATACGGCGGCCGTCCGCGCACCTTCTGCCAGTTCGAACACCACCAGATCCTTGCGCCCCGGCTTCTTGATGCCGGCACTCGCCACACCGATACGGACACCGGAAACCGGAAAAACTCGGGTAACTGCCCAGACCCTGTTGCCATGCGGGACTCCTAGCTGACTTTACCGTGACACTGCTTGTACTTCTTGCCCGAGCCGCAGGGACAGGGCTCGTTACGGCCAACCTTGCGCCCTTCCCGGACGAAGGGTTGCTGCTCACCTGCGCCCTGCTGTCCGGACCCGCCGCCACCCGTGTTGTCTGCAGCCTCTTCGGGCGCCCCCGGATGAGAGGCCTGAGCCGCCGCCATCTGGCGCTCAAGCGCCTCACGACGCTGACGTTCCACCTCTTCCAGCTCTTCCGGGGTCTGGACCCGCACGTGGCAAAGAATGCGCACCACGTCGTGCTTGATGTTCTCAAGCAGGTTCTGGAACAGTTCGAAGGCTTCACGCTTGTATTCCTGCTTCGGATTCTTCTGGGCGTATCCACGCAGATGGATCCCCATGCGCAGATGATCCATGTTGGCCAGATGCTCCTTCCACAGCGTATCCAGCACCTGGAGGAACACCTGCTTCTCGAAGTTGCGCATGGTTTCTGCACCGACGATGGCTTCCTTCTCCTCGTAGACCCGCACGATTTCGTCGACAATCTTCTTGCGCAGGGTTTCCTCGTGCAGACTGTCATCCTCGTCCAGCCATTTCTGAACCGGCAGCTCGATATTGAATTCCTGAGCCAGATGTTTCTCCAGTCCGGCCACATCCCACTGCTCTTCCAGCGAGCCGGGCGGGATATAACTGCTGATGGCCGTATTGATCACATCTTCACGCACCGCCCTGATGACGTCGGAAATGTCATCCCTGGCCATGATCTCGTTGCGCTGGCTGTAAATCACCTGGCGCTGGTCATTGGCCACATCATCATATTCGAGCAAGGCCTTCCGGATATCGAAGTTGCGCCCTTCCACCTTGCGCTGGGCCTTTTCGATGGCGTTGCTGACCATCCGGTGCTCGATGGCCTCCCCCTTCTCCATGCCCAGGGCCTGCATCATGCGCTTCACGCGGTCCGATGCGAACAGACGCATGAGGTTGTCTTCCAGCGAGAGATAGAAGCGCGTGGAGCCCGGGTCACCCTGACGTCCGGCCCGGCCGCGGAGCTGGTTGTCGATACGACGGGATTCGTGGCGCTCGGAACCGATGACATGCAACCCCCCTGCCTGAATCACCTGTTCATGGCGCTTTTCCCAATCCTTGCGGATGGCTTCGATCTGTTCCGGTGTGGGATTCTCCAGCTCAGCCACTTCCGCTTCCCAGTTACCGCCCAGCACGATGTCCGTCCCCCGGCCTGCCATGTTGGTGGCGATGGTGACAGCGCCGGGACGACCCGCCTGGGCAATGATCTGAGCTTCGCGGTCATGCTGCTTGGCGTTCAGGACATTGTGAGGGATCCCTTCCTTGTCGAGCATGCGGGACAGATATTCCGATGCCTCAATGGAAGCCGTACCCACGAGCACCGGACGGTTCTGGGCCACCGTGTCCTTGATGTCGTCAATAATTGCCTGGAACTTCTCCTCAATGGACAGGTAAACCAGGTCGTTGTAGTCAATCCGCTTGACCGGTTTGTTGGTGGGAATCACCACCACGTCCAGCCCGTAGATCTGCTTGAATTCGTAGGCTTCGGTATCGGCCGTACCGGTCATGCCGGCCAGCTTTTCATACAGCCGGAAGTAGTTCTGGAAGGTGGTGGAAGCCAGCGTCTGGCTTTCGGCCTGGATCCGCACATTTTCCTTGGCTTCAATGGCCTGGTGGAGCCCTTCGCTCCAGCGGCGTCCGGGCATGGTCCGCCCGGTGTGCTCATCCACAATGACGATTTCACCGTTCTGAACAATGTAATCCACATCGCGATGAAAAAGGTGGTGTGCACGCAACGCCGAAATCACATGATGCATGAGGCCGAGGTTGGTCACGGAATAGAGACTGTCTCCCTCCTCCAGCAGGCCGGCCTTGACCAGCAACTCTTCCACCTTGGCATGCCCGGACTCGGTCAGCTCGACGTTCTTCGCCTTCTCATCAATTATGAAGTCACCATCACTGCCGTCTTCCTGCGTCGCCGGCTTCAGATGGGGCACCAGACTGTTGACCTTGCGATAGGTTTCGGAGCTGTCTTCCGCCGGACCGGAGATGATGAGCGGGGTCCGGGCTTCATCGATGAGGATGGAGTCCACTTCGTCCACAATGGCGAAGTAGAGATCCCGCTGGACTTTCTCCGCCAGAGAGAAGGCCATGTTGTCGCGCAGGTAGTCAAAACCAAATTCGTTGTTGGTCCCGTAAGTAATGTCTGCCTGATAGGCCGCGCGCTTTTCCTCCGGAGACTGCCCGCTGTAGATCACACCCACTTCCATGCCCAGGAACCGGTAGATCTTGCCCATCCATTCGCTGTCACGACGGGCCAGGTAGTCGTTGACCGTCACCACATGCACGCCCCGTCCGGCCAGCGCATTCAGGTAGACAGGCAGGGTGGCGACCAGCGTCTTGCCCTCACCGGTGCGCATTTCAGCGATCTTGCCCTCGTGAAGCGTGATACCACCGATGAGCTGCACATCAAAGTGACGCATATTGAGGACGCGCTTGCCGGCCTCCCTGACGACCGCAAAGGCTTCCGGCAACAGGTCATCGAGGGTTTCTCCGTCCTGGTACCGCTTGCGGAACTCATCCGTTTTAGCTTTCAGGGCGGCATCATCCAGTGCGGCGATGCTGTCTTCCAGCGCATTGATTTGCTTGACAATCTTGCCCATGCGCTTGAGTTCGCGGGCATTTTTGCTTCCAAAGATCTTTGTGGCGATTTTTCCAAACATGAATGTACGGCCAGCCTTGTATGTCGAACTGCTTATAGCTCAAACGTCTATATGCATAAAAGAAGAGAACCTTGGGGCAGCATTCTAACCCCAAGTCACCTGAAGATAAAAGGGACAATACCCGGAGCCGGCCATGGGAGGCCGATGCGGTTCACAGTTTTGCGCCCCGGTCAGGGGCTCCGGCTGAAGTGACGGCAACTGCGCGACTCAACGGGCCGCGCGATAGACAAACTGATGAGGATTGATCGGTCGTCCGTTCTTCCACACCTCATAATGAACATGAGGGCCGGTGGAACGCCCGGTGCTACCCATGAGCGCAATGCGCTGGCCCTTGCTGACCACATCACCCTTCTTGACCAGAAGCGCCTTGGCATGGGCGTAGCGTGTACTGAGACCGTTACCGTGATTGATCTCGACCATCAGACCGTAACCGTAACGCTCGCCGGCCCAGGTCACCACACCGCCTGCCGATGCCACAATACCGGAACCTTCCTTGCCAGCAAAGTCGACACCCGCATGCCAGGCACGCTTGCCCGTGAACGGGTCAATGCGGTATCCATATTTGGAGGACAGCCACCCCTTGTGAATCGGGCGCCCGGCAACAAACTGCTCGTGATCCAGCGTGGCACTGGCCAGGACATGATCCATGAGTTCGAGCTGATCCTCACGGCGACTGAGTGTGGACTCCAGCGCGTCGATGTCGTTGAGCAGGGAGTGCACATCGCCCGTCACTTGTGGCAGGCTGCCTGTCGCCTCCGGTCCACCGACACCCGGCGGCTCGCCAAAATCGAATTCCTTCGGATCCAGCCCCGCAGATTCGGTGATCCGCTCGCCGACCGCCTCCATGCGCGCCATGCGGGCCTGCAACTGCCCCAAACGCAGGGTCAGCGCATCCAACTGAGCCTGGGACTGGCGCCGGGCATCCTCATAGGCCTGTTCAAGCTGATGGTAACGCTTCTGCCAGACGGCAGCGTCCTCAGCGACCGCGGCCTGCTCACTTACCCCGGACACGCCAACAGACCTTGCAAGCATGTATCCGCCCGCCATGGCCAGACTCATCAGGCCCAGCACAATCAGAACAACCAGCGCCAGGTGCGTCGGGCGCACCGTTAACAACTTTGCAGGCTGGCCGTTCCGGCCCAGAACGATGAGATTCATCATGGTGTGCAGACGGATTCCCCGTTTGTGGTGTACACTAATTTAGCGCGGATTGTATCAAATTTCCTATGCAATACCGCTAATTTCTGTAACCCATTAAGTCAGGTGTGTATATGGCCGCGTCTTCACCTCGCCGCCCACAGGATATCGCCCGCGAAAACCTTCGCCTGGGCCGCTTGCTTGAGGAAGCGGAAGCGCGCCAGACCCAGGCCGGGCGACTGAGTGAAGCACTGCCGTCCTACCTGAGGTCACTCGTGACCTTCGTCAGGCTGGAACAGGATACGCTGGTGGTCACCGTCCCGGATGGAACTGTTGCAGCACGTCTGAGAATGGAACAGAGCCAGATCCTTGAGCGATTGCGGGCTGCTGGCGGGGATTTTCAGTGGTGCTACCGTTTTCTGATCCGGATTCGGCCCCAGGCCGGGCAGCGCCGGACGCCCAAGCGCAAACCCAAGCCGATTTCAAAAGAAAATGCCGGGCTCCTCTTGCAAGAAGCCCGGCAAACTGAAGATCAGGGGTTGAGCCGGGTACTGGAAAACCTGGCCCGTCTAGCGCGTTAATGCGCCAGCAGCGGTTTGAGGTAGGATATGGGCGCTTCCTCTGCATCCTCAAAGGTCACCACTTCCCACGCATCCTGCTGACGGATGAGCTCCCTCAGGAGCTGATTGTTCAGCCCATGCCCGGACTTGTGTCCACGGAACTCACCAATCAGACTATTGCCCAGGAGATAGAGGTCACCAATGGCATCCAGTACCTTGTGTTTGACAAACTCGTCGTCATAACGCAGGCCATCCTCATTGAGGATCTTGTAGTCGTCCACAACAATGGCATTGTCCACACTGCCGCCCAATGCCAGATTCATGGCACGAAGCTTTTCAATGTCCTTCATGAATCCGAACGTCCGTGCCCGGCTGACTTCCTTGACAAATGACGTACTGGAGAAATCCACCACAGCCTTCTGACTGCGCCCCTTGAAGACGGGGTGATCAAAGTCGATGGTAAAGGTGACCTTGAACCCGTCAAAGGGCAGGAAGGTGGCGAACTTGTCCTCATCCCTGACCGTCACTTCGCGCTTGATGCGAATGAACTGTTTTGCCGATTCCTGTTCGGCAATCCCTGCGGACTGAATCAGAAACACAAAAGGCCCGGCACTGCCATCCATGATTGGCACTTCGGGCGCATCCACTTCGACAAAGCAGTTGTCGATGCCGAGGCCAGCCAGTGCTGACAGCAGATGTTCTACCGTGGCCACCTTGACACCATCCTTGACGAGCGTGGTTGACAACACGGTCTCCCCCACGTTTTCTGCGCGCGCCGGAATCTCCTTGACCGGATCCAGATCGACCCGCCGGAACACGATTCCGGTATTGACGGGTGCGGGCCGAAGGGTCAAGAGGACCTTCTGGCCCGAGTGCAGTCCGACGCCTGTCGCGCGGATCGTGTTCCTGAGGGTGCGTTGTCTGATCATGTCTGTGTTTACCACCTTGTCCACAGGGCAAATTTCGCGCAAATCATACCAGAAAGACTCTAGGCCCTCCAACCTAATACACGCGAAACATGACCTGGTTACGGGTTTTGCAATCAGTCAGCCTGGCGCCGCAGAAACGCGGGGATATCCAGGTAGTCCGTATTGCGCTCATCCGAAACCACGCTCTCGCGGGCCACAGCCGTATTGCCTGCGGAGACCGGCGCGCGCTTGCGCAGCACTGCTGGGCGGTCCAGCTGGTTGTAGTCCACCTTGCCATCTGCCTGGCGGGTGTTGTCCACAACCTTGCGTGGCCCTTCCGCACCGGCCAGTTGTCCGAGGCCGGTCGCCACGACCGTAACACGCAGTTCGTCGCCGCAATCCGGGTCGATTGCCGTACCCACCACCACAGTGGCCGAATCGGACGCAATCTCTTCGACGATGTTGCCCACTTCGGAGAACTCGCCAAGAGAGAGGTCGGGGCCTGCAGTAATGTTGACCAGAATGCCCCGTGCACCGGACAGGTTGATATCGTCCAGCAGCGGACTGCGGATCGCCAGTTCGGCCGCTTCGCGCGCCCGGTTTTCGCCTGTCGCTGAACCGGCGCCCATCATGGCCATGCCCATTTCGGACATGACGGTACGCACGTCCGCAAAGTCCACGTTGATCATGCCCGGACGGATGATCAGGTCAGCAATGCCCTGGACCGCGTTGAGCAGTACGTCGTTGGCTGCCGCAAAGGCATCCAGCAGACTGACATTCTTGCCCATGACGGCCAGCAGTTTTTCGTTCGGGATGGTGATCAGCGAATCCACATGCTGAGCCAGCTCCTTGAGCCCGGCTTCGGCAATCTTCATGCGCTTGCCACCTTCGAAAACGAACGGCTTGGTCACGACGGCGACCGTGAGGATACCCATTTCACGCGCGACACTGGCCACAACGGGTGCACCGCCGGTCCCGGTTCCACCCCCCATGCCTGCTGTGATGAACACCATGTCTGCACCTTCCAGTGCTTCGGCAATCCGGTCACGGTCTTCCATGGCCGCCTGACGGCCCACATCCGGGTTTGCACCGGCACCCAGACCCTTGGTAATGCCATTACCGAGCTGAATCAGGTACTTGGCATCCAGATCCTTGAGGGCCTGAGCATCCGTGTTTGCACAGATAAACTCAACACCTTCAATCGAGCTGTTGAGCATGTGCCGGACAGCGTTACCGCCGCCACCACCTACACCAACGACCTTGATGACTGCGTTTTGAGGCTGATTGTCAACGAGTTCAAACATATTCCCCTACTCCTTCACGTTATTATGATGTTTCTGTTTCAGAAGTTGCCCTTGAACCACGCCTTGACCTTGTCTACAAGGCTTGGCGTGGCTTCAGGTTTGAGAACAGGCGAAGCGCCCGCCGCCTGCTTCTCGAAGCCGTACATCAGCAGCCCTACGGCTGTTGAATAAATCGGGTTGCTGACCACATCGGTCAGTCCCCGAACTCCCTGCGGTGCGGCAAGGCGGACCGGCATGTGGAAGACTTCTTCCGCCAGTTCCACCACGCCTTCCATTCTTGCCGTGCCACCAGTCAGGACAATGCCTGCGGCGACCAGATCCTCGTACCCCGAACGACGCAACTCCGACTGAATCAGGGTAAACAGTTCTTCATACCGGGGCTCCACCACCTCGGCCAGAGTGTGCCGGGAGAGATCCCGCGGAGGGCGATCCCCCACCCCGGGTACCTTGATCATCTGCTCCGGGCCGGCGAGCTGAGTCAACGCACAGGCATACTTGATCTTGATCTCTTCCGCGTTTTGGGTGGGTGTACGCAATGCCATGGCGATATCATTGGTCACCTGATCCCCTGCAATGGGAATGACCGCCGTGTGACGGATTGCGCCGCCGGTAAAGATGGCGATATCCGTGGTCCCGCCACCGATATCCACGACACAAACACCCAATTCCTTTTCATCTTCGGTCAGTACCGCATAGCTGGAGGCCAGCTGCTCGAGGATGATGTCATCCACTTCCAGGTCGCAGCGCCGCACGCACTTCTCAATGTTCTGATAGGCGTTGACCGCACAGGTGACAAGATGAACCTTTGCCTCCAGGCGGACGCCGGACATGCCCAGCGGCTCCTTGATCCCCTCCTGATTGTCGATGACATATTCCTGGGGGATCACATGGAGAATCCGCTGATCCGCCGGGATGGCCATCGCCTGGGCTGCATCCAGCACCCGGTCCAGATCAGCAGCTGTGACCTCCCGATCCCGGATGGCAACGATGCCATGAGAGTTCATGCTGCGGATGTGATTGCCCGCTATGCCGGCGTAAACAGAGTGAATCTGGCAGCCAGCCATCAGCTCGGCTTCTTCAACCGCCCGCTGAATCGCCTGAACAGTGGATTCGATGTTCACCACCACACCGCGCTTGAGACCACGGGAAGGATGCGAGCCGATGCCCACGACCTCAATCTCGCCCTCATCATTTTTCTTGCCGACAATGGCAACCACCTTGGAAGTGCCGATGTCGAGTCCTACAATCATGTTTGCGTCTGCCGCCGTCATACCCTGCCTCTTCAGCTGAGCGGTTGCTGTTCAGTGACCTGTGGCGCCCGCCACTTCACCGCTGCGCCCCGTTCATACCGGGCGTCGATCATGTCTATGTCTGCACTGCGTGCGAGCAATCCTGCACGCAGAATGTCCAGGCTTCGATCCAGCCGGTCATCCATATCCTCGTGGCCAAGCCGGATACCCCAGCCTGCGCTGGTCTTGAGTGTCCAGGCACCGCGGGCCTCCTGTTCCAGACTGACGATATGCAGCCCGATTGCGCCAAGCTTTCGGTTCCATTTGACATAAGCCTGCCAGAGTTCCTCCGGGCTGGCCGTTTCCCCCTTGAGAAGGGGTAGTCCGGCATCATCTGCCTTGCCTTCAAAAACCTGTCCGCTGCCGGACAGCAACATACCGTTTGCGAGCCGGGCCACCGGCGTATGCTCCGTGATTTCCACCCGCAGTTGGTCCGGCCAGTGACGGACGATACGCGTCCGCGCAACCCAAGGCAGCTCTGCACGGATCAGCGCGTCCACTTCTGCAAGGTCCAGCAACAGGAAGGAACGCCCTTGCAGCATCTGGCGAACAGGCTCCAGATCCGCCTGCGTCACATGAGGTCCCGGACTTACCAGACGAACCTCCCCCAGCGGATGATCCAGCATGTCAAAAGCGGCAGTCAGAGACCCAACCATGATCACACTGACAAGAAATACCCGACCGTGATGCCAGCACGTTTTCCAGGGAATCCGCTTCCAGCCGGCAGCCATCAGCTTGCCGGCAACGCGCCATACGGATTCACGCTCCCGGGTTTCTTTGTAGGTCGCGCCACGACGCGCTCTCACCGCTCCACCCATCAGCTTTCCTCCTTCAACCGGGAGGTTTCCAGAATCGCCAGGCACAGCGCCTGAAAATCCATGCCCGCATGGGCTGCCGCCATGGGCACCAGGCTGTGATCAGTCATGCCGGGCACGGTATTCACTTCCAGCAGCCAGTTGTTGCCGGCGTTGTCGCGCATGATGTCCACGCGACCCCAGCCCTTGCAACCACAGGCCTTGGCTGCATCAAGTGCCAGCTTCTGCATGGTGCGCTCTTCAGCCTTGCTCAGACCGCAGGGAATGAAGTAGCGCGTGTCATCGGCCAGGTATTTGGCCTCATAGTCATAAAACGC
This sequence comes from Thermohahella caldifontis, assembly GCF_041153465.1. Taxonomy (NCBI): domain Bacteria; kingdom Pseudomonadati; phylum Pseudomonadota; class Gammaproteobacteria; order Oceanospirillales; family Hahellaceae; genus Thermohahella; species Thermohahella caldifontis. The sequence goes on along the minus strand of NZ_CP154858.1, from coordinate 37,058 downwards.
GTGATCCGTCTCCATGCGAATCACGGGTAAAGCCCGGTCTCCCAGAATCGCAACGGTATACTCCTTTCCGACAATCCAGCGTTCCAGAAGCACCCGGTCATCGTATCGCCATGCATCTGCACAGGCAGCTTCCAGTGTTTCCGGATCCTGCGCGCGCTGAATACCGATGCTTGAACCCTCACAAACCGGCTTGACCGCCACATCTCCACCCAGCCCGTCAAGCAGTCCGGCCCAGTCATGCTGTCCTCTGGAAATGACCCGACTTTCAGCTGTCGGCAGACCTGCAGCCACCCAGACCTGTTTTGTCCGTGCTTTGTCCATGCACAGTGCGGAGGCCAGAATACCGCTGCCGGTATAGGGCTTGCCCAGCCACTCGAGCACGCCCTGAATCGCACCGTCTTCACCACCACGGCCATGCAGAACAATGAAAGCGCGCTGATAGTCGCCTTTCAGCAGCCGCTCCAGACCACCAGCGGGGTCATAACCTTCCGCATCCACACCGGCAGCCTTCAAGGCATCCAGTACTGCCTGACCACTCTTGAGCGAAACATCACGCTCCGCGGAGGTACCGCCAAACAACACCAGGACGCGACCAAAGTCTGTCATGCCTGATCCTCCAGACCCAGCTTGCGATCAGCCATCTCGCGGGCAAGTGCGCCGATATTCCCAGCGCCCTGCATCAGCACGATGTCTCCCGGACGGATCATGTTGCGCAGCAAGGGAAGCAGTGCATCAGGCCCGCTGACATAGACCGGATCCACCTGGCCACGCTGACGGATACTACGCGCAAGGCTGCGGCTGTCGGCGCCGGGAATCGGTTCTTCTCCCGCCGGATAGACCTCCAGCAGGAACAACTGATCTGACCCCGAGAGCACATCAACGAAATCTTCGTACAGATCACGTGTACGGGTATAGCGATGCGGCTGAAAAACAGTGACCAGCCGTCTGTCCGGCCATCCTGCACGAATAGCCGCCTGAGTTGCCGCGACTTCTCTGGGATGATGGCCATAGTCATCCACCAGCGTAATGGGCTGTCCATCCACACTGACATCAAGCAACACCTGAAAACGCCGCCCGACACCCTCGAAACGCGCCAGGGCGGAGCGGATCTTGTCGTCACCAACTCCCTCATCCGTCGCCACGGCAATCGCCGCCAGCGAATTGAGGACGTTATGGTGCCCTGGCATGTTGAGACTGACCTCCAGCGGCGCCTTGCCCTGCCGCAGGCAGGTAAACTCCGTGGTCATGCCTCGCTGCCGGATATCCACCGCCCGGACATCCGCATCGTCCGATACCCCATAGGTAATGACCGGGCGGCCAATGCGCGGCTGAATGTCGCGCACCACCGGATCATCCGCACAGATAACGGCAAGTCCGTAGAAAGGCAGATTGTGAAGAAAGTCCACAAAGGTGTCTTTCAGGCGATTGAAGTCTCCTCCATAGGTATGCATGTGATCCGCATCGATATTGGTCACAACCGCAATCATGGGCGTCAGGTGCAGGAAGGAGGCATCGCTCTCATCCGCTTCCGCCACCAGAATCGGTGATTGTCCAAGCTTGGCATTGGTGCCGGCACTATTGAGGCGACCACCAATCACAAAGGTGGGATCCATGCCACCTTCTGCCAGCAGTGAGGCAATGAGGCTTGTGGTGGTGGTCTTGCCATGCGTGCCGGCCACAGCGATGCCATGACGGAATCGCATGATCTCCGCCAGCATTTCCGCTCGCCTGACCACCGGTATGCGCTGCTCCCTTGCCGCCCTGACTTCCGGGTTGGCCTCATTGACCGCAGAGGAAACAACCAGTACATCCACCCCGGACACATGGCCGGCCTCATGGCCAATCCGCACGTCAATCCCCACTTCTCTCAAGCGACGTGTCACAGGCGTGTCTGACAAGTCAGAACCGGAAACTTCATAACCCTGGTTGCTGAGCACTTCCGCAATCCCGCACATACCTGAACCGCCGATTCCAACGAAGTGAATTCGCCGGATGCGGCGCATCTCGGGCGGAGTCCATAATTTGCGCATCTTCTGCTCAGGCATGGGCCAGTGTCTCCAGTATGTCTGCGATACGTTCAGCGGCTTCAGGACGTGCCAGAGAGCGGGCACTCTGCCCCATCTCCTGCAGCCGTTCAGGCCGGGAGAGCAAGTCTTGCACGGTTTTTCCCAATCGCGCCGGTGTCAGCTCGGACTGACGCAGAATACAGGCTGCGCCAGCATCCGCCAGGTAGCGCGCATTGTAATACTGATGATCATCTACTGCATGGGGAAACGGAACCAGGATGGCTGGCCGCCCCATGACCATGAGCTCTGCCAGTGTCATCGCCCCGGCCCGGCATATGACCAGATCCGCCTGGGCGTAGGCTGCTCCCATGTCATCGATAAAGGGCACCACGTCTGCTTCCACACCCGCCTTGCGATACGCTTCCAGACAGTCCCCGGCTTTCCCCTCTCCTGCCTGATGGATAACCTTCATGTCCACTGGCACCGAAATCTCCGCCAAGGCCCGGGGTACGATTTCATTCAGGGCCTGGGCGCCCAGACTACCACCGAGCACCAGTATTGTAAGCGGCGTGCGTGATCCAGCGGCGGCGGCCTCTGCACTCCGCTCAATCAGCGTCCGGCGCACGGGATTGCCTACCAGCTCTACATGCCCTGCGATGCGGCTCATCGCACCGGGAAATGCTTCGAGGCACTGTGTGGCAAACCGGGCGAGAACCCGGTTGGTCATCCCCGGCAGCGCATTCTGCTCATGAATAACCAGCGGACAACGCAACACGCGACTTGCCAGGGCGCCCGGCGCCGCAGCATAGCCACCCATACCGAGAACAACATCCGGCTTCAGGCGGCGTACGATACCCAGCGCGCGCATCAGTGCCCGCATCATCGACAGCACACCTTTCAGCCGCGCTCCCAGCGACTTGCCGCGCAGCCCGGCAACCGGCACCGTGTGAATGGGCAAACCAGCCTGCCCGACCCAGCGTACCTCGCGTCCGCCTTCTGCACCCAGCCAGTGCACCTCGGCACCTCGCTGGCCCAGTACTTCCGCAACGGCAAGCGCGGGGAAGACATGTCCGCCCGTACCACCGGCCATGATCAGAACTCTCATGTGGCAGCCTCCCGGGCCCGGACAGCCTCCGCATGACACCGCAGCAGGATTCCGATGCAGGCGCCACTCATCAGCAGACTGCTGCCACCGTAGCTGACAAAGGGAAGCGTCAGCCCCTTGGTAGGCAAAAGTCCGGTGTTAACCCCCAGGTTGACGACAGCCTGAAACGTCAGCACAAAGGTGATACCGTAAGCGACATAGGCCTGGTAGGCCTGTCCCGCACGCTGAGCCTCCATCGCGATATAAAGCCCCCTCCAAGCAACGATTGCAAAGAGGGCAATGATGATGAGCGACCCCATCAGGCCCAGCTCCTCACCGATGATGGCAAACACGAAATCCGTATGGGCTTCCGGGAGGAACGACAGCTTCTGAATACTGTTACCCAGCCCAACGCCGGCCAGCTCGCCACGCCCGAATGCAATAAGCGCCTGCACCAGCTGATAGCCCGTATCAAACTGATCAGCCCAGGGGTCGAGATAAGCCGTCAGTCGCTTCAGGCGATAGGGTGATGTGATGGCCAGAATGGCGACACCTGCAGCACCAGTCAGAACCAGAGCACCAAAGTGGAGCCAGCGCACACCCGCGATGAACAGCACGCCCGTCACCGCAGTCAGGATGACTACCAGCGCCCCCAGATCAGGCTCCATCAGCAGCAGAACCGCAAAGACACAGACCACCAGCAGAGGTTTGACAAAGCCCCACAGGCTGGTGCGCACCTCCTGTTCCCTGCGGACGAGGTAACTCGCGGTGTAAAAGACTGTTGCGATCTTGGCCACTTCCGAGGCCTGCAGATTGAACAAACCCAGCGACAGCCAACGACTGCTACCGTTAACCGTGCGGCCTATTCCGGGAATCAGTACGGCAACCAGCAAGGCCAGGGTCAACCCCAGAAGCAACCAGTCCTGCTTCCGCCAGAAATCCATGGGGATGCGCAGCATGGCAAATCCCAGAGCCAGCGCCATGGCCAGATACAATGCCTGTCGGAATGCGAAATAGAGGGCATTACCGGTCAGCGACTGGGCAATCTCCACCGAGGCGGATGCCACCATGACCAACCCCATGATAGCAAGCGCCAGCGCAGCCATGAGCAATGAGCGATCGATGGCGAAATAGAGATCTGCATGAGGAATGACCGCTGCCCTATTCATGCGACATCCTCCCCCGCCATAATGTGAACAAGCCGCTCAAAGCTTTCACCCCGATCGGCATAGCTTTTGAACTGATCGAAGCTCGCACATGCCGGAGACAACAGCACCGCCTCGCCCGGTTTTGCCTCCCTTGCTGCACCTTCAACGGCTTGTGCCAGGGTTTCGACACAGTGAACCGGGAATGCATCACCAACAGCCTCAGCAATACGCTGCGCATCTTCGCCGAAAGCCCAGGCCTGAGAGACCTGAGCACTCAGTGAACGCAAGGGCGCAAAATCCTGTCCCTTGCCCAGCCCGCCCAGGAGCAGATGCACTGCATTGCTGCGCCGTGCCACGCCAGCCACTGCTGCCAGGGTGGCCCCCACATTGGTGCCCTTGGAATCATTGTACCAGGCGACCCCGCCCACTTCGGCCACCTTGCGGCAACGATGGGGCAGTCCCCTGAATGATTTCAGGGCTCCCAGACAACGCTCGGGGGTGACCCCTCTTGCACTCATGACAGCCAGAACCGCTGCGGCATTGTAAAGGTTGTGCAGGCCGGGAAGCTGGATATCCGACTCTTTCAGTACACTCAGGCCATCATGGCATAGCGTTGCCGGAACACTGTCAGCATTCACCTTCCAGCCCTGAGTACCTGCCTCCCGGCCAAAAGGCAGGCGACTGGCCTGCAGTCCGGGATCCGGACGCGTCTCGGGGTCATCTGCATTGAACACTGCAACCCGCGCTCCCCTGAATATCCGACGCTTGGCTTCCGCGTAGGCATGCATATCAGCGTAGCGATCCATGTGATCCTGGCTGACATTGAGCAGTACGGCCACGTCAAGACCAGGGCAATCAAGCATTTCCAACTGAAAGCTGGAAAGCTCAAGCACAACCAGATCAGCAGGTGCATCCAGCATTTCGAGACACGGCACACCAATATTACCGGCGGCCATGCAGCGGATACCCACAGACGATGCGACATGCTCAATCCATGCCGTGACCGTGCTCTTGCCATTGGAGCCCGTCACGCCGATCACAGGTACCTGACGCTCAGCCAGAAACTCTGCCACGTCGGAAGTGATCCGATCGCGAACACCTTGCCAGATGGGATCTGCCAACGGGACGCCCGGGCTGAGCCAGATCCGGTCGGCCGATTCGACCAGGTCCCGGGACCAGGTTTCTGCATGAACCTGCACACCCAGCTCCCGGCACGCCTCCAGCCTGTCTGCAGCAGGTTGCCCCTTGTCCATCACCACACAGGATTGCCCGCGCCGGGTCAGATAGCGCACACATGACATCCCGGTGGCGCCCAGGCCCACGATTAGATTGTTCATCTGTGCACATCTTGCCGTAACCATAGTCATCTCAGTTTCAGCGTGGCCAGACCGATCAGCACAAGAATCACCGTGATGATCCAGAAGCGGACGATCACCCTGGGCTCCGGCCACCCCTTCAGTTCAAAATGATGATGAAGCGGCGCCATTCGAAAGATTCGCCGGCCGGTCAGCTTGTAGGACCCCACCTGCAGAATCACCGAGATGGTTTCCATGACAAACACGCCGCCCATAATGAACAGGACAATCTCCTGACGCACAATCACGGCCACCACGCCCAGCGCGGCCCCCAGAGCCAGCGCCCCCACGTCCCCCATGAAAACCTGGGCCGGGTAGGTATTGAACCAGAGGAATCCGAGACCGGCACCCGCCATGGCCCCCAGGAACACAATGAGCTCGCCCGCGCCCGCAATATGCGGAATCAGGAGATGGTCAGCAAATTTTGCGTTCCCCGCCACATAGGCGAAGATGGCCAGTGCGCTGGCCACCATCACCGTGGGCATGATAGCCAGTCCATCCAGCCCGTCGGTCAGGTTGACTGCATTGCTGCTGCCGACAATAACAAAATAGGTCAACAGGATGTACCAGGGACCAAGATCGATGACCACGTGCTTGAAAAAGGGGACGATCAACTGTGTCTCCTGCGGTGACTGAGCGGTCTTGTACAAAACCATGGCCGCCGCAAAACCGGCGATGGACTGCCAGAAGTACTTCCACCGGGCCGGTAGCCCCTTGGGATTCTTTTCAACGACCTTGCGCCAGTCATCGACCCAACCGATGGCGCCAAATGCCAGCGTGGTAAGAAGCACAATCCAGACATAACGGTTGCCAAGGTCTGACCACAACAGGGTCGCCAGGGCAATTGAGACAAGTATGAGCGCGCCCCCCATTGTGGGCGTGCCGGCCTTGCTGAAGTGGCTCTCCGGGCCATCATCACGGACAGCCTGACCAATCTGGTAGTACCGCAGCTTGCTGATCATGACGGGGCCCATGATGAGGCTGATGGCAAGCGCCGTCAGTACACCCAGAATGCCGCGCAGTGTGAGGTAACGGAATACCCCCAATCCATCTATATACTGCGACAGGTAATCTGCCAGCCAGACAAGCATCAGTCAGGGCTCCCCGTTTTCTGCAACATGTTCACCACCTTTTCCATCTGCACACTGCGTGACCCCTTGATCAGCACCACAACCGGCTCGCTTTCCTGCTTCAGTACCGCCGAAAGCCACCGGCCTGCCTCATCGGACGTTTCAAATTGCTCACCTGAGCGATCTGATACCGGCCAATGCCCGACTGTCACAACTTCCACACTCAGCTGACTGGCGAAATCAAGGACTTCACGGTGCATGGCGTCGCTTTCTGCACCCAGTTCAGCCATGCTGCCAAGCAAAGCCAGCTTTCTTGTCTCATGGCGACTGGCCAGCACCGAGAGTGCTGCTTTCATGGAGTCCGGGTTGGCGTTGTAACTGTCATCAATGACAGTGAGGGTTCCGAAACGGCGAATGCCGAGCCGGCCTGCCTCACCCGCAAAACCGTTCAGCCGGCAAACCTGTTCTGATACATCCAGCTCCAGCGCTGCCGTTACCGCCAATGCAGCGGCCGCATTGTAAACCGAATGCACGCCCGGAATGGACAAGCTGAGCTCACCGGCACTTTCGCCATGCCACAGAACCTGCGCACGGCAATACCCGTCTGCATCCGTTCCGGTGATGTCGAGCCTGACGTCTGCCTCGCCATCCAGACCGAACGTGAGAACACGACAGCCTTCGGGCACGCGTTTTTTCAGTGTTTGCGTATAGGGTTGGCCCGCCGGAATGACCGCCACGCCACCGGTCTGCAGGCCGGAAAAAATTTCGGACTTGGCGCGCAACACCGCATCGGCCCCGCCAAACTCCCCGACATGCGCTCGCCCGACAACTGTTACCAGAGCCACGTCCGGCCGCACCCAGGATACGGACCTGGCAATTTCACCTTCATGATTGGCACCCAGTTCAAAAACGCCAAACTGGTGCTCAGGGCTCAACTGAAGCAGGCTCAACGGCACGCCGACATGATTATTGAGATTGCCCTCTGTCGCACAGGTCTGCTCTCCCAGAATACGCCGCAGCATTTCCTTGACGGTGGTCTTGCCCATGCTGCCCGTCAGGGCAACCACCGGCCCGGTAAAAGCCCCCCGGTTCGCCTGGCCCAGCTTCTGCAGAGCCTGAAGCGTGTCATCTACCTGCACATGAGGCACTTCAGACACATCCCGGGATACAAGTGCGCCCACGGCACCCTTTCCGCGGGCTTCATTGACATGCTCATGAGCATCAAAACGAGGCCCTTGCAGCGCCACAAACAACGCATTCCGGCAGTCCTTGCGCGAATCCGTCACCACCCGGTCAAAGCTTGCGTTATCACCGGTCAGTCGACCTTCCGTGCAGGCTGCGACGCGCTCTAGTGTCCACTTGCCGATCATGAGCGCACCTCGCGTGCCCGCCTGGCCGAAAGGGCCTGCCGAGCCACATCCAGATCACTGTAGGCATAGCGCTGTCCCGCAATTTCCTGCCAGGTTTCATGGCCCTTGCCCGCGAGCAGCACCACATCTTCCGGCGCAGCTCGCTCAATACAGTACTGCACCGCCATTTCACGTGGCTGAATACACGCCGCCCGATGAGGTTTTTGCATGCCGGCCAGGATATCCTTGAGAATGGATTGGGGGACTCTCCTCTGGGGTTGTCATCCGTGAGCACAACCCGATCCGCCCAGGTTTCTGCCACCCGCCCCATCTGGGGACGCTTGCCCCGGTCGCGCTGACCGCCGCAGCCAAACAGAACCCACAAGCGCCCCTGACAATGCTCGCGAAGGGCTTTGAGCGTCTTCTCCAGTGCATCCGGTGTATGGGCATAATCCACAACAACAGCGGGCAACCCTTCCCGGCGCAGCATCTCCATGCGACCGGGCACTGCAGACAGGGCACCCAGCCAGTCCGCTATTTTTCTGACGCTGTAACCACAGGATGCCATGTACGCAGCCGCCGCCAGAGCATTCTGAACGTTGAAATCCCCCATCAGCGGAAGATAGAAAGGTGCGCGCTCACCGCCGATCACCAAAGTCCCGCGGATACCTTCTGCTTCCAGCTCAAGCGCGTCAGCATACACATCACTACCCGGTTTGCCATAGGCAATGACCTGTTCCGGGTGAGCGCTGGCCAATTCGGCATACCAGCCCGCGCCAACAGGATCCTGGACATTGATAATTGCAGTATCCAGAGGCGACTGGTCAAACAGGCGCCGCTTGGCGGCCGCATAGCGTTCAAACGTCCGGTGATAATCGAGATGGTCCCGCGTAATGTTCGTGAAGACTGCCGCTGCAAACCGTACGGATGCTACGCGACGCTGATCCAGCGCATGGGAAGACACCTCCATGGCCACTTCCGTCATCCCGCCATGATAGAGATCTGCCAGTGCCTTGTGCAGGGAAATCACATCCGGGGTCGTATTCAGCGTTTCCTGAAGCGCACCGGGCACGCCCTGACCAATGGTTCCGATGACTGCTGCAGATCGTCCGGCCCTGCGCAGCAACTGCGCAATAAAATGTGTCACGGACGTTTTCCCGTTGGTTCCCGTTACGCCGATGACATTGAGTCCGGACGTGGTGACCGAGCCGTAGAGTGCATGCGCCATTTCACCTGCGAGTACGCGTGCATCAGGTGTCTGCCACACCGGCACGCCATTTACATGTCCCAGGCTGGCCTCACCCTCGGCGAGCACTGCGGCTGCACCATTCGCAACAGCCTGATCAATGAACTGACGACCATCGAGGCGCGCCCCCTGAAGCGCCAGAAACAGCTCACCGCCCTCAATCTTGCGACTATCCAGCGCGAGGTCCCGAATGGTCACCTCAGCCAAGGACTCCGGGAGCTTGCGGCTTGTCAGATCCACCAATCGCCTCATGGCATGCCTCCCTGAGCAACCCGCATCCAGGTTCCGCCGTCCGGCTTCACATTAAGAATACGCAGCGCACTGCCTACAACCCGGCGGAATACGGGCGCGGCGACTTCACCACCGTAATATTCCCCCTTGCTGGCCCCTTCGATGACCACCACGGTGGCAATTCGTGGCGCATCCACCGGCGCAAAGCCGGCGAAAACGGAAATGTAGTTATCATCCATATAGCCATTGCTGCCGACGCGGTGTACCGTACCCGTCTTGCCCGCCACCCGCCAGGCTTCCAGTGCCGCCCGGGTTCCAGTGCCGCCCTTTTCGACCACCCGGGCAAGCACACCACGCATGGCCCGCGCGACGTTCGCAGGCATGACCGGACGAGAAGAATAGCCTTTTGTGCCCCCCGCCAGGATGGAAACCGGGGTGGCAACACCATCATTAGCCAGAACCTGATATGCATGCGCCAACTGTAATGGCGTCACGGACAGCCCGTATCCATAAGACAAGGCAGCAATCCTGACACGGGGCCACTTGGGGAAACTGGGCAGAACGCCCACCGCCTCGCCCGGCAGCTCTATACCGGTCGCCTGACCAAATCCGACCTTGTAAAACATATCCCAGACCGGCTCAATGCCCAATGCCAGCGCCACCTTGCTGGTCCCCACATTGCTGGACTTGATGATGACAGTGGCCAGATCAATCTCGCCGTATGCATGAACATCACGGATGGTATTGCCATTGAGACGCAGATACCCGGGCGAGGTGTTGACCACAGAATCCAGGCTGAAGCGCCCGCTGTTCAGCGCTGCGCTGATCGTAAATGGTTTGACTGTGGAGCCGGGCTCGAAGGTATCTACCACTGCCCGGTTACGCAAACCTTCAGGATCCATGGTTTGCCGATTGTTGGGGTTGAAGGAGGGCTGGTTCACCATGGCCAGTACCTCCCCGGTCCTGACATCCAGCATGACCAGCGAGCCGGATCGCGCCGCATGGGCCTCCACCGCGGCCTTCAGCTCCCGATAGGCCTGGTACTGCAATCGCATGTCAAGACTCAGCCGTACATCCTGCCCCGGTTCAGCCGGACGCACACGCGAGAGAGGACGTACCAGACGCCCCCGTCCGTCCACGAGTATCTTGCGCAGTCCATCATGCCCTTTCAGGATGTCATCCAGACGCAGTTCGATACCTTCCTGCCCGTTTTCATCAATATCAGTCAGCCCCACCACATGGGCCGCCACTTCGCCGGCCGGATAGAATCGTTTGAATACCGGACGAGCCGAAACACCGTCCAGATCCAGAGCATCAAGCTTCGTTTTGGTCGAGGGAGGCACTGCCCGCCCCAGATAGAGGAACCGGCCGCCTGCTGACTGGGCTCTGACCACTCTGGCCAGCACGTCCGCACACGAGAGCCCGAGTGTTTTGCACAGCTTCTGCCACTCGGCCTTGTCAGGTCGCGCATGCAAGGGATCCACCCAGATATCCCACGCCGGCGCACTCACCGCCAAAGGCGTACCCCGGCGATCAGTAATCATGCCCCGACGTGCAGGAATCACTTCCTCACGAATCGTGCGCAGGTCGCCCTGCCGCGCCAGAAACGCATGATCCATGATGTGCAGATCCACCACACGCCAGATCAGCGTGGAGAATGCCGAAGCAATCACCACGATGACTACTGCTATGCGTGTACGCGGAATCCGTTCGCTCACCTGGGTTTCCTCACAAGAACGATTTCCCGGGCTGCCGGCTGCACCATGTGCAACTTGTTCACGGCTATGGACTCAATCCGGCTGGGTGCGCCCCAGCTACTCTCCTCAAGGAGCAACTGTACCCACTCCTTGTCCAGACGCGCGCGCTCCTGCTCCAGTTTGTCGAGTGTGCGATAAAGCCCCCGGTTGAGACTGGCGCTGTAGATCACCCCGAAACATGACACCACGACCAGCGCGGCCAGACCCGCCGTAACCAGATTCTTTCCGCGCAGAAGCCGGCCAATCAGCTGCCGGGTCTCCTGCATCCAGTTCCGGAAGGTCTCAACGCCCGCGCCGGTACGAATACGGACCGCCTGCACCGCAGATGTCCGGGGTTGTTTGCGCGTCGCGCCCACGGGCTGATGACGAATCATCATTATCGTTTCTCCAAAGCTCTCAGAACCGCGCTGCGTGCACGGGGGTTGCCGGCCAGCTCCCGTTCCCCGGGACGAACCTTGCGTGCCAGCAGACGTCCCCGTGCAGCCGGCAAATCACTGTCCCTGACAGGCACGTCACGAGGTATGTGCGGTGGCTGCGCACAGGTTTTCATGAAGCGCTTGACGATCCGGTCCTCCAGCGAATGAAAGCTGATCACGACCAAACGTCCGCCCGGTGCGAGGCGGTCGAACATGGCGACCAAGGCGCGCTCGAGATCCCCGAGCTCATCATTGACATGAATACGGATGGCCTGAAAGATCCGGGTAGCGGGATGCTTGTGTTTCTCCCACCGGGGATGCGCCGCAGCAACGATCTCAGCCAGCTGAGTCGTGCGGGTGATGGGCGCTTCCTCGCGTGCTGACACAATGGCCCTGGCAATGCGTTTTGCGTAGCGCTCCTCACCGTAATCACGGAATACCCGTACCATCTCGTCTTCCTCGGCACGGGCAATCCAGTCCGCTGCCGATTCTCCTCGCGTACAGTCCATTCGCATGTCCAGGAGGCCATCCTTGAGAAAGCTGAATCCGCGCTCAGCCTGGTCGAGCTGGGGAGACGACACGCCCAGATCAAGCAGCACACCATCAAGCGCCCCGGCACCGGCAGAAGCCAGCACCGCGTCCACATCTGCAAAGCTCGCATGAAATATACTGAACCGACCATCCTCTTCAGCCAGCAACCGACCCGCCTCGATGGCTTCGGGATCCTTGTCCGTCGCCAGGAGCCGGCCGTCAGCCGGCAGTCGGCTCAGAATGGCACGACTGTGTCCACCGCGACCAAACGTACCATCGAGAAAGATCCCGCCGCGCTCCGGTTGCAGCAGGTCGATGGATTCGTTGAGCAGGACACTTGCGTGCATCATGTTTACTCTGTGCAAATCATTCACAACGGCAAACTGTTCAGAAGCTCTTCTGACAACTGAGCGTCTTCTGCCGCTTCCAGATAACTGGCCTGTTTTGCCTTCCAGGCCGCCTCATCCCAGAGTTCGAACTTGCGCCCCTGCCCCATCAGCACCACTTTTTTCTCGAGGCCGGCATACTCACGCAACTCCTGAGACAGCAACACCCGACCCTGACCGTCCACCTCCACGTCCGTGGCATGGCCGATCAGCATACGCTGGATACGACGCACGGCCGGGTTATGCCCGGGCAGTTCATCCAGCTTCTTTTCAATGACTTCCCATTCGGGCAGCGGATAGATCAGCAGGCAGCGCTCCTGAGTATCAATGGTCACGACTAGCTGATTGGCGCACATTTCGGCCACACGGTCGCGATAACGGGTCGGTAATGCAAACCGCCCCTTCGCGTCCATATTGATGGTCGTAATGCCTCTGAACACCCTATGCCCCTTTCAGCCTGCAAATTCCATTTTGCGCCACTTTGAACCACTTTTCGCCACTTGACACACACTATAGAAACAACCTTGAACCTTTGCAATAACAAAAGGCGTATGCGCTTCTATATTTTCTTCTTAAAAGACAACGAGTTAGGCCGGAGAATCAGAGAAAGGACAACTAAATATGAAAAAAAAGACAGCCAAATCAGCGGGCTACGACGCCAATTTAGAAAGATTGTGAATTCAAAGAATTTTTTGCTATTAGAGAAACAAAAATCAGAACGGGATCGGGTGGAGAAAAAGGGGAAGCCTGCCTGTAAGCCGGGTTCTGTTGAAGACAGTCATTTATCTGGGATGTCCGTCGCCGGACACCTCTAGCAACCTACCCGAATCCGGTGCGGGCCACACCATTGGATTCCTATTTGGTCTTGCTCCGGGTGGGGTTTACCATCGCCGCAAACTGTTACCAGTCGCGCGGTGCGCTCTTACCGCACCTTTTCACCCTTACCTGCCGAGGCAGGCGGTATCCTTTCTGTTGCACTTTCCGTCGGCTCTCGCCGCCCAGGCGTTACCTGGCACCCTGCCCTGCGGAGCCCGGACTTTCCTCCCCTGTCTTGCGACAGCAGCGACTGTCCGGCAGACTTCCCGACGCCACTTTAACGGGTTTGCACAGCCGACTCAAGTCAGACGGTGGCTGCCTCCGCTCATTCGCCTGTTTTTTTCAGCGCCATCAAACGCTCGTACCACTGGCGCTTGTGGCCGCCCAGCAGCCGCACGGCTGTCACTGCCGCTGTCTTGGGTGGCAACACCTCGGCAAGCGCCTCAAGAAGCCGGTTTTCATCAAGACTCAACGCATCGGGCACGTCTTTCGCACCCCTGACCATGACCACAAATTCTCCCTTGCGCTGGTTGTCATCCGAGCGCACCGCATCCAACACTTCTTCCAGCGTGCCTCCCAGAAAGGTTTCAAAGGTCTTGGTCAATTCTCGGGCGACAACCACCTCACGCTCCTGCCCCATGATTTCCATCGCGTCTGAAAGCATCTGCTCAATACGGTGACCCGACTCATAGAATACCAGCGTACGCGGCTCATGACGCAAGCGTGCAAGCGTTTCCCGCCGGGCCGATGCTCTGGCGGGCAGAAACCCTTCGAACACAAAACGATCCGTCGGCAGCCCCGACGCACTCAGCGCAGCGATCAATGCACAGGCCCCCGGGACAGGTATAACCCGATAGCCTGCCTCCCTGACTGCCCGTACCAGCGGGTACCCGGGATCGGAAATCAGCGGTGTACCGGCATCCGAAACCAGTGCCAACTGTTCCCCGGAAGCCAGCCAGGCAAGAACCTGATCTATCCGGCCACGCTCATTGTGTTCATGCAACGAAACCAGCTGCGGCGCTGATATGCCGCACAGAGACAGCAACTTTCGTGTATGCCTCGTATCTTCCGCCAGAATACGGTCCGCGCAGCCCAATACCTCACGCGCACGCGGTGACAAATCACCCAGGTTTCCGATCGGCGTTGCCACAACACTCAAATTTCCCGTCACAGCTCCTCCGGTGATTCAGCCTGACACCCCTTCTCTGATACAATGCCGCCATATCAACCAGATCGGGACGTTCATGAAAAGGGCAATTGTAGCGGCATCCCTGTGTGTTATCACGCTGCTATTTACAGGTTGTGCCAGCACACCGAAACAAGCACCGACCACCACGACAAGTCAGACGGCAGCTAATACACCACAGGCACTCCTCGAACAAGCCAGATCCGCACTTTCCCCGCAAAGGGAACGCCTCTTGCTGGATGCTGCCCGACTGTTGCGCGAGCTGGGTGAGCTGGAACAGGCCAGACTGATTGTCCAAACACTCGCCCTGACGGAATCCAGTCTGCCGGTACCGGACCGAATGACACTGAACCGATTGGCCATCGAACTGGAATTGCAGCGCGGACAACCTGAAAATGCGCTTGTCCCCGCAGACCGATTGGCAGCATTGCCTCTGGATCAACAACCACTGGACGACCTGCGTGCCACACTCGCGCAGCTGGCAGACGTCTACGAACTCAACGGCCAGTCGCTCAAAGCGGCATACTGGCTCACACGACTGTCCGGGCTGGAACCGGCGGAATCCGCCCCCGACTTCAGCCAGCGGATCTGGACACATCTGTCGGGCGTCCCGACCGGAGAACTCGAGGATGCCATGAACCTCGAGCCGGAAACGACCGGTGACTGGTACGGCTGGCTGGAACTTGCGGTCAGCATCAAACAGGCACTGGGACGCCTGGAACTCCAACGCCAGGCTCTGGAGCAGTGGCAGACCCTGTGGCCTGGCCACCCTGCAGCCCTCTATCCCCCGGAGGAGCTGACCCTGATCGCTCGCTTTGAGTCCGTCACACCGAAAACGGTTCTTGTGGCGCTTCCGCAAAGCGGCCGGCTGGGCGCCGCAGGCCAGGCGATCCGTGATGGCCTCATTGCCGCATGGTATCAGCTGAATCCCGACACACGTCCCAGACTCCTTCTGGCCGACAGCAATCAACTATCCACTGAGTCACTCGGCTCACTTCTCGACCGCGAAAGCATTGACGCCATCGTTGGCCCATTGGACAAGACGCGCATCCGGCAGTGGATACAGGCCGGCTTTTCCACCCCCATGCTGGCCATGAACACCCCCGACTCAACAACACCAGACGCGGCAATATCCCACTATTTTTTTGCACTTTCGGGTGAAGATGAACTTCGCCAGATTGCGGAACGCCTCTCTGCAGAGGGTCGGCGGCGTATTGCAGTGATTTACCCCGACACCGACTGGGCGCGTGACGCCGTCAACAGCTTCCGCAGCCAGGCCAGCCTGCTGGGCGTGCAGATTACAAGCGAACAGACTTACGGCAGAACCGATAATCTGAGCACCCAGGTGGGGAAACTGGTAGGCACTTCAGAAAGCCGGCAGCGGGGGCGAACACTCCAGACTGTTCTGGGAGAGAAGCTGGACTACCGACTTCGTGCCCGGAGTGATATCGACGCCATCATCATGATCGCAACTCCCGTAAGCGGCCGTCAGATCAAGCCTCTTCTCGCGTTTCACTACGCGGGCGGTATTCCCGTTTATGCCACCTCTTTGATTCACAGTGGTATTGTCGCCCCCGAAAAGGACAAGGATCTGAACGGCGTACGCTTCCCGGAAATGCCCTGGATGCTGACCCGCTCGAACCCGGTGAAGGTTGCCGTAACGGTTGAGGGTGCTCAGCCCGCCTACCTGAGACTTTATGCGCTGGGTGCCGATGCGCTGGAAATCATTCGACGGCTTCCTTTTCTGAAAGCCTTTGACGCCTTTGAACTGGACGGTGTAACGGGCCTGATATACAAAGCCACGCCCCGAAGGTTGGGCCGCCGTCTCCAGTGGGCCTATTTTGAGAACGGCCAAGTCTTTCCGGAAACCGGCTCACCATGACTCACAGCCCAACCCAGATTACCGGTTTCAAGTGGGAAGCCCGGGCCGAAGCCTGGCTCAGGTCAAAGGGACTGGAGCCGGTCACGCGCAACTTTCGCTGCAAGACCGGCGAAATCGACCTGATCATGCAGGACGGCGATACACTGGTCTTCGTTGAGGTGAAGTACCGCCGTACGGACCTTTTTGCCTCACCACTCGAACAGATCACGCCAGCAAAACAACGCAAACTCAGACGCACGGCAGAATTCTATCTTCAGCGGCTGGCAAGCCAACCGCCCTGCCGCTTTGATGTGGTAAGCTTTACCTCCGATACGCCCGAGTGGATACAGAACGCGTTTTAAAGCCAACACCAAACCAGGAATGACAATGGACCCGATAGCCCGTATTCAATCCCTGTTCATGGCCAGCATTGAGACCAAACAGCAGGCTCTGGCCACCCTACCCCAATCCATCGCGGAAGCCGGACAAATCATGGTGGAAGCGCTGCTCTCCGACCACAAGATTTTGTGTTGTGGCAATGGTGGATCGGCCGGCGACTCGCAGCATTTTTCCTCGGAGCTTCTCAACCGTTTTGAACGGGAGAGGCCCAGTCTGCCGGCGATCGCGCTGACGACAGATACATCGACACTGACCTCAATCGCCAATGACTATCACTACAATGATGTGTTCGCGAAACAGATCAGGGCCTTGGGTCAGAGTGGCGACATACTGCTGGCCATCTCCACCAGCGGCAACTCCGCCAACGTGATTCAGGCCATCAAGGCAGCTCAGGACCGCGACATGCGGATTGTCGCCCTGACAGGCAAGAATGGCGGCAACATGGCGTCACTGATTCGCCCCGAAGATGTAGAGATTCGCGTGCCGGCAGACTCGACTGCGCGCATCCAGGAAGTTCACCTGCTAGTGATTCATAGTCTTTGCGACTACATCGACAATCAGATTTTTGGTCCGGCAGAGTAACCGGAAAAGCGTTTGGCGAGTCACACCCGATAGATGAAGCCCGCCTAGTGGCGGGCTTCATGTTTACTTGACCACTTTCAGATGCGGCTTCCCCGAACCAGGTGCCTTTGGCGGCTCATCCGAGGGCGGCGTATCGTCCGGATCCGGGTGGAAACCGGGCTCAGCCCCGAAAACCATCCCCTGACCATTCTCCCTTGCATAGACGGCCAGCACCGCACGGACGGGCACCCTCACAGCGGTCGGCACACCGCCAAAACGGGCACTGAACTCGATCCACTCGTTACCCAGCGTCAACCCCCGAACAGCTCCGGGGCTGATATTCAGCACGATCTGACCCGCGCTGACGTAATCGGAGGGGACATCCACCCCGGTACAACCGGCATCCACAACCAGGTAAGGCGTGAGCCCGTTGTCGAGGATCCACTCGTTCAGCGCCCTGATCAGGTAAGGGCGACTGCTGGTCATCGGCCTGTCAGGCATCAGGCACGCATCTCCTGTTCAAGTTCAGACAAGCTTGCCTTGAAAGATTCGCGCTTGAACAGTCGATCCATGTAACGACGCAGCGGCCGGGTGGGCTTTTCGGGCAGCTTGACGCCCAGGTAGTCCAGGCGCCAGAGAATCGGCGCAACGACACAGTCGATCAGCGAGAACTCCTCGCGCATGAAGAATTCCTTGTCCTCAAAGATCGGCGAAATACTGGTGAGGCTTTCTGCCAGCTCCTTGCGAGCCGCGTCGGCATCGGCACCGTCCGGCTGAGCAATGATACGATCCACCAGCGGACTCCAGTCCCGGTCGACCCGGTACATCAGCAGACGACTCTGTGCGCGCTCTACCGGATAAACCGGCAACAGAGGCGGATGCGGAAACCGCTCATCCAGATACTCCATGATGATATTCGGTTGGTACAGGGAAAGCTCCCGATCCACCAGAGTGGGCAGAGTGTTGTAAGGATTGTAGTCCGCCAGTTCCTGAGGCAGGTCATCCGGGTTCACATTTATAATATCCACTGCCACGCCCTTTTCCGCGAGCACAATGCGCACGCGGTGGCTGTAGTGGCTCAGCGGGTCGGAAAAAAAAGTCATTGAAGATCGCTTTGTCACGATCGCCATGGAATCACCTCACGCCAGTGGCATCAGTCCAGGAAATTTAAACGCAAACGGCTCCGGTGCACCGCAGCACACCGGAACCGGTCAAAACGGTCGGATTATACACCAAGACTTCAGTGTACGTCCTTCCAATACTCCTTGTTCAGGAGGTACGCGAAGATGAACAGTATCACCAGGAAGCCAAGTACCCAGGGCGCAATGGCTTCTGCCTGAAGGCGTGCCGGTTCGCCGACGTAAACCAGGAAGTTCACCAGATCGCGCATGGCGGCATCATATTCCTCAGGAGTCATGCTGCCCTTCATGGCAAACTCTTCGCAGCCGCTCTTGCCCTTGACCTGACCACTCAACGGGTCGATCTCGGTGACCGCACCAATATGAGGCGGCTTGGCACACAGACCCTGCAACTCCACCAGCACATGGGGCATACCCACGTCCTTGAAGACCACATTGTTGACACCCCAGGGACGTGACTCATCCTTGTAGAAGCCGCGCAGGTAGGAATACAACCAGTCTGCGCCACGGAGCCGTGCAACGAGCGTGAGATCCGGCGGTGTGGCACCGAACCAGGTCTTGCTGTCCTTGCTGTCCATGGCAATGGTCATCAGTGAGCCGATCTTGTCATCACCAAAGATCAGGTTTTTCTCGTACACTTCGTTCGGGATACCCGCATCGTTGGCAATCCGCTCATAGCGGCTGTACTTCATGCTGTGACAGCCGAGACAGTAGTTCGTGAACAGCTTCACGCCACGCTGAAGAGACGCCTGATCACGAATATCCACTGACACCTTGTCGAGGTGCACATTGCCTACCGAGGCCCATGCCATGGGCATCCACAGCACGACGGCCAGAACTTTGATCAACTGTTTCATTTGCATGTCACCCTCTCCGGCTCTGGCTTGGTCTTCTCAGCGCGGGTGTACCAAGGCATCAGGATAAAGAACAGGAAGTACACCACGGTCATGATCTGAGCTACAGTCGTACGGCCTGGCGTTGCGGGCAACGCCCCAAGATATCCCAGCACCACGAAGGCAATCGCAAATGCAAACAGGAAAATACGGCTGAGCACGCCCTTGTAACGAATGGACTTGACCGGGCTCCGATCCAGCCAAGGCAGGACAAACAGAATGGCAATGGCCGCTCCCATGACCACCACACCCCAGAATTTCGCATCCATTCCGAAAAGCGGATAGGTCACTGCACGCAGCATGGCGTAGAACGGCGTGAAGTACCAGACGGGTGCAATGTGCTCAGGTGTCTTGAGGGGGTTGGCCTCCTCAAAGTTGGGCTTCTCCAGGAAGTAGCCGCCCATTTCCGGGAAATAGAACACCACGGTACAGAACACGAACAGGAAAACAACCAGCGCAACGATATCGTGAACCGTGTAGTAGGGATGGAAGGGAATGCCGTCCAGAGGCACACCGTTCTCGTCCTTGTGCTTCTTGATTTCCACGCCATCAGGGTTGTTGGAACCGACTTCATGCAGAGCAAGCAGGTGCAGCACGACCAGCCCCACAAGTACGAGCGGAATTGCGATAACGTGCAGCGCGAAGAAGCGGTTCAGGGTAATCCCTGAAATCAGATAGTCACCACGGATCCACTGAGCCAGATCCTCACCCACAACCGGGATAGCGCCAAACAGACTGACAATAACCTGGGCCCCCCAGTACGACATCTGTCCCCAGGGCAGCAGATAGCCCATGAAGGCTTCCGCCATCAGCGCCAGATAAATGGCCATACCGAAGATCCACACCAGCTCGCGGGGCTTCTTGTAGGAGCCGTACATCAGACCCCGGAACATGTGCAGATAAACAACCACGAAGAAGGCCGATGCTCCTGTCGAATGCAGGTAGCGCAACAGCCAGCCGTACTCCACATCACGCATGATGTATTCAACGGATGCAAAGGCACCTTCCGCTGACGGGTTGTAGCTCATGGTAAGCCAGATACCCGTAACGAGCTGGTTGATCAGCACAACCAGTGACAGGGATCCGAAGAAATACCAGAAATTGAAGTTTTTCGGCGCATAGTACTTGCTCATGTGGCGTTCAAAAGCAGCCACCACCGGCAAGCGCGCATCAATCCAGTTAATCAGCTTTTCCATTACGCAGCCTCCTGGTCCACACCAACTTCGACCGTTATCTCATCAAGGTAGCGATGAGGAGGAATGACCAGGTTGGTCGGCGCCGGCACACTCTTGTATACGTGCCCCGCCAGATCGAACCGCGAGCCATGACACGGGCAGAAGAATCCCCCAAGCCACTCCTCGCCCAGATCTTCCGGCCCGACTTCCGGACGGTACTTGGGAGAACAACCCAGATGAGTACAGAGGCCGACCGCAATCAGATATTCATCCTTGATTGACCGATACTTGTTCTTGGCATACGGAGGCTGCTGCTCCCGCTCTGACTGAGGGTCGGCAAGGATCCCTTGCTCAATCAGCTTGTCAATGTTCTGCAGCATCTCCTGTGTGCGCCGCACCACCCAGACGGGCTTGCCCCGCCACTCAACAATCATCTGCTGCCCCGGCTCAAGCTTGCTGATGTTCACCTTCACAGGTGCACCTGCAGACTTGGCCTTGGCGCTCGGATTCCAGGACGCAACAAACGGTACCGCGGCACCCACGACACCCACTCCACCGACAACGGAGGTTGCGCCTACCAAGAAACGACGGCGACTTTTATTTACGTCGTCATGTGTCATACCGGCTTTCTCCCATCAGGCACATTATATGGCGACCGGAAGGCCGCCAGTTCTATCAAGAGCACGCTATCAAAAACGGCACACATAGTAATGAAATTACCCTTGCGATACAAGGAAACTCCAGCACGTGTTAGCCCAAAGCTGTAATGTCCCCTTCTCGCAATTCTAAAATGTCCCCTTTTGGGATACAGGAGGGGGCAATGGCAGAGGAGACCATTGCAATGACGCAAAAAGCGATCGATCGGCTGGCAATCATTCAGCAGGTGACCGCAAAACAGCTTCGGCAACAGGAAGCTGCCCGGCAGCTTGGGCTGAGTGTCCGGCAAGTTAAGCGTCTGGTCGCCCGCTTTCGTCAGAAGGGGCCGTCAGGACTGGTTTCCGGCCATCTCGGTAAACGCCCGGGCAATGCAATTCCCGGGGCCGTGCGCAAGGAAGTACTCTCTCTGGTTCGCACACGCTACCCTGATTTCGGACCAACGCTTGCCTGTGAAAAACTCACCGCACTGCATGGATACAAGCTGTCAGCCGAGACCCTCCGACAGTGGATGATCGCTGACGGACTCTGGAAACCCGGAAAACGCAAGGCCGCCCGGATTCACCAGCGACGTCCCAGACGGCCCTGTCGCGGCGAGCTGATTCAGATTGACGGCTCACCACATGACTGGTTTGAAGGGCGCGGCCCGCGCTGCACCCTGATCGTGTTCATTGATGACGCCACCAGTGAACTGATGGCATTACGCTTCGCCCCGGCCGAGACCACCTGGGCTTACCTGCAGACACTGCAAGGCTATCTGGCCGAGCACGGCCGCCCCGCTGCTTTGTATTCCGACAAGCACAGCATCTTCCGGGTAAACCAACCCGAGCGCGAAGGTGAGCTGACCCAGTTCACCCGGGCTCTCAAAACGCTGGATATCGAGCCCATTCATGCCAATACCCCTCAGGCCAAGGGGCGTGTCGAGCGTGCCAACCAGACGCTTCAGGACCGCCTCGTCAAGGAGTTGCGTCTTGCGGGCATCTCGGACATTGAGACCGCCAATGCCTGGCTGCCGGGCTTTATGCGCGATTTCAACGCACGCTTTGCCAAACCCGCCCAGAACGCCACGGATGCTCACCGCCCCGTTCTGCACACACCAGAGGAGCTGGCGCTCATCCTGTGCCTGCACAACCACCGAAAGCTCTCAAAGAACCTGACCTTTCAGTTCAGGAACCGGGAATACCAGCTCACCGGCTATGGAAAGGGCTATCGGCTCCGGGGCGCCCGGATCACCATCTGTGAAGCACAGGATGGCCATGTGACGGTGCTCCACAAAGGGCATCAACTGGATTGGCAAATCCTGAGCGAAGGCGAGCCCCCGGTCCCTTTGGATGACGAGAAAAGCCTCCACCAACGTGTCGACAAGGCGAGAGCCAGACAAAAGGCATCCTCAGGCAGAAAGCCCGCGCCGGACCATCCATGGCGACGTTCTCCGGTTGGTAAAGCGGCCTCCGGCAGGCAGTCGGTAACCTCCTGAAACAGGATACCCAAAGGGGACACTTTAGCTTTGGTAAAAAGGGGACATTTTAGAATTGGGTTGACAGGAAACTCCAGCACGATACCACTTCAGCAAGATGCCGGAATTGCCTTACATCAAGAACACTATAGTCACTGCAGACAA
This sequence comes from Thermohahella caldifontis, assembly GCF_041153465.1. Lineage (NCBI taxonomy): Bacteria > Pseudomonadati > Pseudomonadota > Gammaproteobacteria > Oceanospirillales > Hahellaceae > Thermohahella > Thermohahella caldifontis. The sequence goes on along the minus strand of NZ_CP154858.1, from coordinate 14,174 downwards.
AAAAATACCCGGCAGGGCCGGGTATTGTTTCTGAGCGCCAGCGCGAAATTAACGCTTGGAGAACTGCGGGCGGCGACGTGCCTTGCGCAGACCCACTTTCTTCCGCTCGACCTCACGGGCATCACGAGTCACGAAGCCGGCCTGACGCAGCGCCGGACGCAGCGTTTCGTCATAGTTCATCAGCGCACGCGTGATACCGTGGCGAATCGCGCCGGCCTGACCGGAAGGACCACCGCCCTTGACCGTCACCACCACGTCAAACTTGTCAGTCATCTGAACCAGCTCGAGCGGCTGACGCACAATCATGCGAGACGTTTCACGACCAAAATACTGATCCAGCGGCTTGCGGTTAATCGTGATCTGACCGCTGCCCGGCTTCATGAATACACGAGCAGAGGAAGTCTTGCGGCGACCAGTTCCATAGTATTGAGTAACAGCCATAGCTTAACCTTCCTCTTACAGTTTCAGTTCGATCGGTTGCTGTGCGGTATGCGGATGCTCACTGCCTGCATACACCTTCAGTTTGCGCAGCATGGCGCGACCCAGCGGATTGCGGGGCATCATGCCTTTTACAGCCAACTCGATCACACGCTCGGGCTTGTGCGCAATCAGCTTCTCGAAGCTGATTTCACGCAGACCACCAGGGTAACCGGTATGACGGTAGTATTTCTTGTCCTGAGCCTTGCGACCGGTGACGCGCACCTTCTCTGCATTGATCACGACAATGTAATCACCGGTATCCACGTGCGGCGTGTATTCCGGCTTGTGCTTGCCCCTCAGGCGACGGGCAATCTCGGTGGACAGACGTCCGAGCGTTTTATCTGTCGCATCCACGACGTACCAGTCACGCTTGACTGTCTCAGGTTTTGCGCTAATCGTTTTCATCTATATCCCGCCTTGATTTCGGCCTCTCACAGAAGCCACTCAATTCGATTTGGTTCGGTTCCACACTCGACAACGCAACGGGGCATTTACATTATCTTATGCAAATCCGGGCGCGCAATTATAAGGGCCTGCATCTGAAAAATCCAGCCCCGAGTCACCTCTTTTCCACCTGTATCGCCCCGTAACGGGAAAACAGATGGCAAGTGTTTGAAGACAGGATACATTTCCAATCTAAATCAGGCTCACCCGTTGTCTGACTCTCCAACGCTTCCAGCCTTTCCACCACACGCGCCAGATTGGCCGGCTCGTTGCGCCGCCCGGGCCATGCTGCTGCCTTCATGTCCGGCGCATCCGTTTCCACCAGAATGCGTTCCTTCGGCACCGATCTCAGTACAGCCAGCCATTTCTCAGCTTTGCGGTCCTCAAGCAGCCCGCCCAGCCCGATATATCCTCCCAGCGACACGTAACCCAGCGCCACCTCGGCCGAACCTGAAAAGGCATGGACAACAAACCCATATTCAGGCGGACACCGTGACAACAGCTCCAGAAGACGCCCGTGCCGACGCACACAATGCAGTATCACCGGCAAGCCGAACTGGTTGGCCAGACTGATCTGTGCCAGCAAGCCCTCCTCCTGGGCACGACTGGCTCCACGAAGGCGATCCAGTCCACATTCGCCTATTGCCACAATGGGTTCATGTCGCCTGATGGCTTCACCCACTGCATTTTCCAACGCCTCAAGCGCCTCACCCCGGCAAACATGACTCCACCAGGGGTGTATGCCGAGCGCAAATGCAGCGCCCCGAGTGCTTGCACAAACAGCCCGCACCCGAGACCAGTTTCCAGGTTCCACCCCCGGCACAATCCAGCCCCGGATGCCCTGCGCGTGCGCATCCGATATCACCCGCTCCAGATCACCGGCCCTCAGAAAGGCATCCAGATGACAGTGAGTGTCGATCCAGCCGTCAGTGTTCACGTGTCTTGCGGAACTCGATATCAGGATACCGTTCCTGCGCGAGCGACAGGTTGACGTTGGTGGGCGCGAGATAGGTCAGATTATCTCCGCCATCAAGCGCCAGATTATCGGAAACCTTGCGACGGAACTCATCCAGCTTTCTTTCATCCTTGCAACTCACCCATCGTGCAGCCACCACATTCACCGGCTCGTAAATGGCCTCCACCTTATACTCGGACTTGAGGCGGTGAACCACCACGTCAAACTGCAGCGTTCCCACCGCACCGACGATCAGGTCATTGGTATTCAAGGGCCGGAAGACCTGTACGGCGCCCTCTTCCGACAACTGGATCAGTCCCTTCTGAAGCTGTTTCATCTTCAGCGGATCCTTCAACCGTATCCGGCGGAAGAGCTCCGGCGCAAAGTTGGGGATGCCCGTAAACTTCAGATCTTCGCCTTCGGTAAAGGTGTCACCAATCTGAATGGTGCCGTGATTGTGCAGGCCGATGATGTCACCCGCATAGGCCTCTTCCACTCTGGAACGATCTCCGGCCATGAATGTCAGTGCATCGGCTATGCGCACGTCCTTCCCCAGCCGGCAATGGCGGATCTTCATGCCCTGCCGATAGCAGCCTGACACAATGCGCAGGAAGGCCACGCGATCCCGGTGCATGGGATCCATGTTTGCCTGAATCTTGAAGACAAACCCCGAGAACGTCGGTTCTGTTGCCTCGACAACACGGGTTTCCGCCTGGCGCGGCAACGGAGCCGGCGCCCACTGGGTCAGCCCATCCAGCATGTGGTCCACACCAAAATTGCCCAAGGCAGTACCGAAATAGACCGGTGTCAGCAGCCCCTTGCGGAAAAGCTCCAGATCGAACTCATGTGAGGCGGCCTGAACCAGCTCCACTTGCTCTCTGAGCTCCTCAGCATGGTCACCCAGCACCTCATCCGCCTCGGGACTGTTCAGACCACGGATCACACGGCTATCCTGAACCCGATGCCCCTGCCCACCCTGATAGAGGATGATCTCGTCCCGCATCAGGTGGTAAACACCCTTGAACTGCTTTCCCATGCCTATGGGCCAGGTGATGGGTGCACAGTGGATCTGCAGGATGTCTTCCACTTCGTCAAGCAGCTCAATGGGATCACGGATATCCCGGTCAAGCTTGTTCATGAAGGTGATGATCGGCGTATCACGCAGCCGGGTGACTTCCATGAGCTTGATGGTGCGTTCCTCGACGCCTTTCGCTGCGTCAATTACCATGAGGCAGGCATCCACAGCCGTCAGGGTCCGATAGGTGTCCTCGGAGAAGTCTTCGTGCCCCGGCGTGTCCAGCAGGTTGACCAGGCAATCACCGTAAGGGAACTGCATGACGGAAGTGGTCACCGAAATGCCCCGCTCCTTTTCCATCTCCATCCAGTCGGATTTGGCAAACTGCCCTGACTTTTTTCCCTTGACTGTGCCGGCCTTCTGAATGGCATGCCCATGCAGAAGCACTTTTTCAGTAATTGTGGTCTTGCCCGCGTCCGGGTGAGAAATGATGGCGAAAGTACGCCGACGGGCAATTTCGTTTGCAATCGTATCGTTTGACATGTCTTCAGAGCCTGAGGCTGTTTTGTAAGCGCAAATGGAAGGAAGCCCTGTATTCTCCCCGATTCCCGGGCGCGACTCAATTGCGATCTTCCACGGGGCCCTGCAGCGCTACAGCTCTCTTAGCCCTCGCATGCTGTATAACCAGCCGGGGACGAAGATGACAAGTGCCGAAGCCAATGTACCGTTGAGAAACCCTTCGCCAAAGCCCAGCAAAATGGCATAGGGCAATAACAACCCAAGATTGTCCTGAATGTGAGGCCAGCTGATCCAGGCCAATAAAGAGCCACAACCCATCACCAGCAATATGCCAAGAATGCTTCCCAGAAACCCGTTCAACCAGATAAACACCAATGGATTGCTCCATGAACGCCCCGCAAGCCAGCCCCGCAGAAAAACCGGTGGCAGCAAGGCCAGGGACAGGAGAAGACCATCGACAGGTATCGCGCTCCAGCTCAACATCCCCATCAAGGCGTGGACGGCAAGCGCAGCGTTAAGTGCAATAAACGCCATGGCCTCACCCAGCATCAGCCAGGCAGCGCCCAACCCAAGAAAGTGAATGCTGATCGCGCCGTCGCCGAAGGGTGCAGCCAGCTTCCACAATAATGCGAGACCAACAACATTACCAAAGAACAGATGCTGCCCTTTTTCCACCGTGTAAAGCTGGTAACGGAGAATCGTCCGGAGGCTTACGGCTCCGATGAGCATCCAGATCAGGAAGGCCAGGGCGTATGGCCACTCGCTGATTGGCGACTGGTGAAAGACCACCCTCAATCCACCTTCTGACACGCCATGATAATGGCATCCTCCCGACCCTCTGTGGCGGGATAGTAGCCGTGGCGCACCCCGATCTCAACGAAACCGGCACTGGCATAAAGCGACTGAGCGACAACCTGGCTGGCACGCACCTCGAGAAAAATCGTTGACGCACCTTTTTCCCACAATCGGGCCATGAGCCGATCCAGCAGGTACCGTCCCAGTCCTTCACCCTGTCTGGCCGGAGCGATGCACAGATTCAGGACATGGCCTTCATCCAGCACCACGCTGATTATACCGTGGCCGATCACTCGGTCGTCATTAACAAGCACCCAGCTTTCGTTGGGTGCTCTGAGGCAATCCCGGAAATGTTTTTCGGACCAGGGGTGTGAGTAGGCCGCCCTTTCATTATGAAGCACGACGGGCAAGTCGTCTTCAGTCATCCGGCGCAACACAAAGGACTCATGCATGTCTACATCCGGTGTGCCTTGAGGTGCTGCCACAACGCTTTTTTTCCGGATTGCTGCTGAATCAGCTCTGATGCCGACTCAAATTCCGCGAACACCGTTGCATCCACGCCAAGGCTTTTTACAAATAGCTGTACGCGAGCCTTGGATACGGAAAAAAAGACCAGACAGCGACAAGGGCCTTCCAGACGCTTCAGAAACCTTGGAAGCAATCTTTCCAGCCCCGTTTTTTCCCACCTGACGGCCAACGGTGGCCAGACAAGCGTCAGCTCTTCAGGCGCTGCCCAACCCGGAAACCCCGCAATGCCCTCGACAACGCGCCTCATTGCTGCCAGATCCATGGCAAGCGCTGTCTCCGAATCCGACTCGGCAACGAAGAGCCACTCACCGGCACGGATCACCCCCAGACAACACGATGCCTGTGCATCAGCAGTCTCGCTCTTTCGGGACTGCGGCACATCGCTGACCCGCTCTGGTTCAGGTGCAACCTTCTCCGCGCGCTCAAGCGCCGGCTTCAGTCCCGCCACAATGGACTTTACCGGGACGGTGGCTTCCTGGCGTACGCCGGCTACGGCCTCCACGGAAGGCTGGCCTTTCCTTTCTTCAGACTCCCCGCCCCATGCATACCGGACCTTGTGGGCGCTACCTTCCAGCGGCTCTCGAGGGTACCACACTGTGATACCCAGCTGTGCGAGAAAGTCGTGCCGAACCCTGAGATCAGACATCGCTTTGCGGGTGCTGCCTGACCTGATTGGAGTCCAGAATATTCAGTGCGTGAACGTATGCCTTGGCGGATGCAATAACGATATCCGTATCGGCGCCCAAACCGTTTACGATACGCCCGCCTCTTTCCAGACGCACCGTCACCTCGCCCTGAGAGTCCGTGCCAGAGGTGATGTTGTTGACCGAATACAGCTGCAGGGAAGCCCCTGAGTCGACAATTTTTTCAATGGCCTTGAATGCTGCGTCCACAGGTCCGCTACCTTCGCTGGTTTCGGTGACCTCATGATCATTGATGGCCAGAGTGACACGGGCAACGGGCGTCACCCCGGTCTCTGAGCAGACAGACAGGCAGACCAGACGATATTTTTCCTTGAGACTGTTCTCGGTGGTGCTGCTGACCAGTGCCTGGATATCTTCATCAAAGATTTCCTGCTTCTTGTCGGCCAGTTCCTTGAAGCGTGCGAAGGCCTCGTTGAGCTGAGTTTCCGTCTCCAGCACGATACCCAGCTCCTGCAAGCGGGTACGGAAAGCATTGCGCCCGGAGTGCTTGCCAAGCACGATACTGTTGGTATGCCAGCCCACATCCTCCGCGCGCATGATTTCGTATGTTTCACGATGCTTGAGAATGCCATCCTGATGGATGCCTGACTCGTGCGCAAACGCATTCGCCCCCACAATCGCCTTGTTGGGCTGCACCGGAAAGCCTGTGATTGTCGAGACCAGGCGTGAAGTGGGCACAATATGACGGGTTTCGATGTTGGTTTCCACCGGAAACAGATCCTTTCTGGTCCGGACCGCCATCACAATTTCCTCGAGCGCGGCATTTCCCGCACGCTCTCCCAGACCGTTAATCGTACACTCTACCTGACGGGCGCCATTGAGAACCGCCTCCAGTGAATTGGCCACGGCCAGCCCAAGGTCATTATGACAATGCACTGAGAAGACAGCCTTGTCGGAATTGGGGATGCGCTCAATGAGTGTTCGGATGGTTTCTCCAAACTGACGAGGGATTGCGTAACCGACCGTATCCGGGATATTGATGGTGCTGGCACCGGCATCTATTGCCGCCTCAATAATACGGCACAGAAAGTCTATTTCCGATCGCCCGGCGTCCTCACAGGAGAACTCGACGTCATCGGTGTAGTTGCGAGCGTAGCGTACTGCCTTGACGGCATTTTCGATCACCTGATCGGGCTCCATCTGGAGCTTGTATTTCATGTGAATCGGTGATGTGGCAATAAACGTATGAATACGGGACATCCGGGCGGGCTTGAGCGCTTCTGCTGCGCGATCAATATCCTTCTCCAGAGCCCTCGCCAGACTGCAGACTCTTGATTCCGTGACGGCTGAAGCAATGGCATGAACCGCTTCAAAGTCGCCAGGGCTGGCGATGGCAAACCCCGCCTCAATCACATCGACACGCATCCGCTCAAGTGCTTTGGCAATGCGCAGCTTTTCGCTTTTATTCATGGTTGCGCCGGGGCTCTGTTCTCCGTCGCGCAAGGTCGTATCAAAGATAATCAGGCGTTCTCTGCTCACAGGGCTGTCCTCTCAAAACGGATGAGTCTTCTGTTATTTGCAAATCAAAGATCGAAGAAAAGGAATATTCTGCCTTACGGCAGAAGTCGCGGGAGGCAGAGACGACGAAGCAACAGGAAGGCAACGGAATGTATACCTGATCCGCGGGGATGATACGATCCCTTTCCAATCGCCGGTGTTCGGTTCGTCATGATGCTCTTACCAGTGTGATGTTTTTATGGAACCCTTAATATACTCGCTTCATTCTCCCGAATGCAACCGGGCTCATCTTCGGGTGTTGGGAGCAAATAAACTGTCCGGACTTGTAGCACGTGATTTGTCCGGTTTCATGATCACCAAGGAGGTGAGCCATGAGACGGACAGAACTGCTACAGGAGATCCGGAAAATGCGATTCGAAGAAGCCTATACGGGATGGACCGAGAAACGGCTGACCCAGGAAGAGGCGGCGCGGCTGCTGGGGGTCTGTGAGCGGACCTTCCGGCGCTATATCGACCGCTACGAGGAGGAGGGCCTCGACGGCCTGATCGACAAGCGCCTGAGTCAGGTTTCCCACCGCAAGGCCCCGGTGGATGAGGTTCTACGCCTCGAGGCGCTCTACAAGGAGCGCTACGACGGCTGGAACATCAAACACTTCTACAGCTTCTACCGCGACCGTCACGGCGGCACACGCAGCTATACCTGGGTACGGAACACCTTGCAGAAGGCAGGCCTGGTCAAGAAGGCACCGGCTCGGGGTAAGCATCGTCGACGCCGCGAGCGGGCGCCCATGGTCGGCATGATGCTCCACCAGGATGGCTCCACCCACGAATGGGTTCCCGGCCACCACTGGGATCTGATCATCACCTTCGATGACGCCACCTCTGAGCACTACTCCATGTTCTTCGTCGAGGAGGAAGGCACGGCTTCGAGCTTCCAGGCCATGCGAGAGGTCATCACCGATCACGGCCTTCCCTCGAGCCTCTATACCGACCGGGGCAGTCACTACTGGCACACCCCCAAGGCCGGCGGCAAGGTCGACAAGTCCAACCTCACCCAGTTCGGCAGGGCCATGGCCCAGCTCGGGGTCGAGATGATCCCCGCCTATTCCCCCGAGGCCCGGGGCCGCTGTGAGCGCCAGTTCGCCACCCATCAGGGACGCCTGCCCAAGGAACTTGCAGCCCAGGGCATTACCACCATGGCGGCGGCCAACCGCTACCTTCGGGAGCACTACCTGCCGGCCTTCAACCGGGAGTTCTGCGTCAAACCCGCCGTCGAGGGCAGCGCCTTCGTGCCTTTCATCGGCCCTGGACTGGACGACATCCTGTGTGAGCAGTACGAACGCACCGTGAACAAGGACAACTGCGTCTCGTTCGAGGGACTCAAGCTGCAGATCCCTGCCGACCGCTATCGGCGCCATTACGTCAAGGCCAAGGTTCGGGTACACCGTTATCCTGATCGCTCCCTGGCGATCTTCCACGGCCCCAGAAGACTGGCCAGTTACACCCCAGAAGGCCTGCCCTTCGACCCCCTCGAACCTATTGATCAGGCACCGGCCAACGTCCGCTGCCAAGTCTGATCATCAGTGGACCCAAAGCGGACAGTTTATGTGCTACAAAACCGGACAGTTCTATTTGTTGCTAACACCGGGCTCATCTTCGGGAGCCGGCCGCATGCCCGGATGAGTGGCACACGGCCGAGTGTTAACGCTGCAGACATAATCGCTTTCCCCTATCGTTCTGCTTCCCAGAGGCGCTTCTGATCTCATGCTCATGTCCATCTGATCAGGTACGGGAAAGGCGTGTGGACCAATTCGGCATACCCCAAACGCAAGAAGGCCCCGGTATTGCTACCGGGGCCTGGGATAAGATGCCTGACGATGACCTACTCTCGCATGGGCAATGCCACACTACCATCGGCGCTGGACTGTTTCACTTCTGAGTTCGGTATGGGGTCAGGTGGTTCCAGTCCGCTATGATCATCAGGCAAAAACCTGTTGCTCTCACAAACTGCTGAACGAAAGCTGCGCTACACTCGCAATCCAAAAAACCGCTTCGGTGTTATATGGTCAAGCCTCACGGGCAATTAGTACTGGTTAGCTCAACGCCTCACAGCGCTTACACGCCCAGCCTATCAACCTTGTGGTCTTCAAGGGCCCTTCAGGAGGATCAAGTCCTCAGGGAGACCTCATCTTGAAGGGGGCTTCCCGCTTAGATGCTTTCAGCGGTTATCCCGTCCGAACATAGCTACCCGGCAGTGCCACTGGCGTGACAACCGGAACACCAGAGGTTCGTCCACTCCGGTCCTCTCGTACTAGGAGCAGCTCTTCTCAAGTCTCCAACGTCCACGGCAGATAGGGACCGAACTGTCTCACGACGTTCTAAACCCAGCTCGCGTACCACTTTAAATGGCGAACAGCCATACCCTTGGGACCGGCTTCAGCCCCAGGATGTGATGAGCCGACATCGAGGTGCCAAACACCGCCGTCGATGTGAACTCTTGGGCGGTATCAGCCTGTTATCCCCGGAGTACCTTTTATCCGTTGAGCGATGGCCCTTCCATACAGAACCACCGGATCACTAAGACCTGCTTTCGCACCTGCTCGACTTGTCTGTCTCGCAGTCAAGCGCGCTTGTGCCTTTACACTAACCGTACGATGTCCGACCGTACTTAGCGCACCTTCGTGCTCCTCCGTTACTCTTTTGGAGGAGACCGCCCCAGTCAAACTACCCACCACACAGTGTCCTCGTCCTGGATAACAGGACAGAGTTAGAACCTCAACATGACCAGGGTGGTATTTCAAGGTCGGCTCCACCGGAACTGGCGTCCCGGCTTCAAAGCCTCCCACCTATCCTACACAAGTCATGTCAAAGTCCACTGTGAAGCTGTAGTAAAGGTTCACGGGGTCTTTCCGTCTAGCCGCGGATACACTGCATCTTCACAGCGATTTCAATTTCACTGAGTCTCGGGTGGAGACAGCGCCCCCATCGTTACGCCATTCGTGCAGGTCGGAACTTACCCGACAAGGAATTTCGCTACCTTAGGACCGTTATAGTTACGGCCGCCGTTTACCGGGGCTTCGATCAAGAGCTTCGCCCGAGGGCTAACCCCATCAATTAACCTTCCGGCACCGGGCAGGCGTCACACCCTATACGTCCACTTTCGTGTTTGCAGAGTGCTGTGTTTTTAATAAACAGTCGCAGGGGCCTGGTATCTTCGACCGGCTTCCGCTCCACCCGCAGGGGCTTCACGTACACACCGGCGTGCCTTCTCCCGAAGTTACGGCACCATTTTGCCTAGTTCCTTCACCCGAGTTCTCTCAAGCGCCTTGGTATTCTCTACCCGACCACCTGTGTCGGTTTAGGGTACGGTCACTCATAACCTGAAGCTTAGAGGCTTTTCCTGGAAGCTTGGCATCAACTGCTTCGCACTCCGAAGAGTACTTCGACATCACGCCTCAGGATTGTGGACCCGGATTTGCCTAAGTCCACTCCCTACACGCTTATACCGGGACAACCAACACCCGGCCAGCCTAGCCTTCTCCGTCCCCCCATCGCAGTTATGCGTGGTATCGGAATTTTAACCGATTTCCCATCGACTACACCTTTCGGTCTCGCCTTAGGGGCCGACTCACCCTGCGCCGATTAGCGTTGCGCAGGAACCCTTGGTCTTCCGGCGAGGAGGTTTTTCACCCCCTTTATCGTTACTCATGTCAGCATTCGCACTTCTGATACCTCCAGCATGCCTTCCGACACACCTTCAACGGCTTACAGAACGCTCCCCTACCCCGCATACTTGCGTATGCAGCCGCAGCTTCGGTGTCCAGTTTGAGCCCCGTTACATCTTCCGCGCAGGCCGACTCGACTAGTGAGCTATTACGCTTTCTTTAAAGGGTGGCTGCTTCTAAGCCAACCTCCTAGCTGTCTTAGCCTTCCCACATCGTTTCCCACTTAACTGGAACTTGGGGACCTTAGCTGGCGGTCTGGGTTGTTTCCCTCTTCACGACGGACGTTAGCACCCGCCGTGTGTCTCCCGGATATCACTCTACGGTATTCGGAGTTTGCATGGGGTTGGTAAGCCGAGATGGCCCCCTAGCCCAAACAGTGCTCTACCCCCGCAGGTGTCCATCCGAGGCGCTACCTAAATAGCTTTCGGGGAGAACCAGCTATCTCCGGGCTTGATTAGCCTTTCACTCCTATCCACAAGTCATCCCCTACCTTTTCAACGGGAGTGGGTTCGGGCCTCCAGTTGATGTTACTCAACCTTCACCCTGCTCATGGATAGATCGCCCGGTTTCGGGTCTACGCCTGGCGACTATGGCGCCCTGTTAAGACTCGGTTTCCCTACGGCTCCCCTATGCGGTTAACCTCGCCACCAAACGTAAGTCGCTGACCCATTATACAAAAGGTACGCAGTCACACCCGAAGGTGCTCCCACTGCTTGTACGCATACGGTTTCAGGTTCTATTTCACTCCCCTCTCCGGGGTTCTTTTCGCCTTTCCCTCACGGTACTGGTTCACTATCGGTCAACTGGGAGTATTTAGCCTTGGAGGATGGTCCCCCCATCTTCAGTCAAGATACCACGTGTCCCGACCTACTCGATTTCACACAGGATCGGCTTTTGTGTACGGGGCTATCACCCACTATGGCCGGACTTTCCAGACCGTTCCACTAGCCTCACCCATGCTTAAGGGCTGGTCCCCGTTCGCTCGCCGCTACTTAGGGAATCTCGGTTGATTTCTTTTCCTCCGGGTACTTAGATGTTTCAGTTCCCCGGG